>CAVZCQ010000007.1:0-29306 GCA_963773835.1 uncultured Acidobacteriaceae bacterium | reverse complement strand
CCTGTTCCTACGCTGGTGCGAGCACCATTTTCTCTGTGCATCCCGGTGCGCTAGCCAGAGATGGAATTCCCGACTAACCCTTGTCTTCCTCGTCAGTTTCCCTGCTGCTCAGTGCGAGGGGCCGCGTCTTTGCAGTCAGATTTGACACGGTAGAGGTCTGGGGTTCGAGCCCCCACGGGCCTACCACCTTTCTAACGCAACGCATCCGCGTAATTTCCGTATTCGTCGCCCGCTCTTCTTTTCCTTTCCCGCGTCCGCTGGCGGTACCACCGCTCTCACGATCGGCCGTGACGCGCGGTCGGCCGCGGCGGCCCACGCCCCTGCCCTCCGGGCGCAGATTTCGCTTGACACCGGCTACGTATCTTTATACATTCGACTGCATAAAATGGAATACGTGTGAACAAGCAGAAAACACTCCGGCAAGGGCAGATCCTCAAGCTCGTCACTCGCGAGCCCATCGAGAATCAGGACCGCCTCTGCCGCCGCCTGCGCCAGGAAGGCATGCGCGTCACCCAGGCCACCGTCTCCCGCGACGTCCACGAACTGAAGCTCGTGAAGACGGACCGCGGCTACCAGCCCCTGGCCGTCGAGGCTGCCCCAGCCGCTCCCGCTCTTCCCCGCATGGCCCGCGAATCCATTCGCGATTTGCGCCCGGCACAGAATCTGCTGGTCATCAAAACGCCGCCCGGCGGCGCGCAGTCTCTCGGTGCCGCGCTCGATGCCGAAGGCTGGCCGGAAATGGTGGGCACGGTGGCGGGCGACGACACGATTCTGCTCATCAGCGGCTCCACTCGCCAGCGCCTCGCCGTCCAGAAGCGTCTTCAGGACATGCTGCAATGACCCAGCCGGTCCAGACCGCCGTGGTGGGAGTCACGGGCTACGCCGGCTATGAATTGGCCCGGCTCCTGCTTCGCCATCCCCGCGTGGAGCGCGCCGTTTTCTTTCTCCGCGATACGAATGGCGCGAAATGTCTGACCGAAATCTTTCCCGCGCTGCGCGGCTGGGGCGAGGCGCCTGTGCGCCAATTTTCCGCGGAAGCCGTCGCCTCCCAGGGCGCCCAGATTGCCTTCCTGGCCACGCCCCACGAGGCCTCCATCGAGACCGCCCCGGAACTCCTCAAAGCCGGCATCCGCGTGGTGGACCTGAGCGGCGCGTTCCGTTTCCCCAGCGGCGAAACGCTGACTGAGTGGTACGGCCTCCAGCCCCCGGAGCCCGCATTGCTCCGCCGCGCCGTCTACGGACTGCCGGAACTGTACGGCGCCCAGGTGAAGGATGCGGACCTGGTGGCCAATCCTGGCTGCTTCCCGACGGCTGTGATTCTGGGCCTGCGTCCCCTGCTCGACGCCGGTCTCGTTGCTCGCGGCCGCGGCATCGTCTGCGATTGCAAATCGGGCACCTCCGGCGCGGGGAAAGAACCTCGGCGCGACACCCATTTCTGCGAAGTGAACGAGAATTTCCGGGCTTACAAACTCTTTTCCCACCAGCACACCCCGGAAGTGCTCGAGCATCTGCGGCTCGGTCCCGGCGATGTGATGTTTTCGACGCACCTTCTCCCGCTTAGCCGCGGCATCCTGGCTACGCTCTATGTGTGGCTCGACGCGCCCGCCTCCGCAGACGAAATCGAGTCGCTCTATCGCGGCTTTTACGCGGGGCGCAAATTGATGCGCATCTCTCCGGCGGGGCGCCTGCCCGAGCTCCATCACGTGGTGAATTCGAATTTCTGCGACATCGGATTTGCGCTGGATCCTTCAGGCCAGCGGCTGATGGTCGTGTCGTGTCTGGACAATCTGGGGAAAGGCGCCGCCGGACAGGCAGTGCAGAACTTCAATCTGATGATCGGGACCGAGGAGGCGGAAGGACTGCTATGAGAATCGTCGTGAAACTCGCTGGCGCGCTGCTCGAGGATGAAGCCACCGTCCGGTTGCTCGCCGCGCAAATCGTGGAGCTCACCGCGCAGCACCAGGTGCTTGTGATCCACGGTGGCGGGCGCGTCTTCACCGCCACGCTGGCGAAAATGGGTGTCGAAAGCCGCTTCCAATCCGGCCTCCGCATCACGGACCAGGAAACCCGCGATGCCGCCGTGATGGTGTTCGCCGGTCTGCTCGGCAAGCGTCTGTCCGCCGTAATTTCCGCCGCGGGACGCCCGGCCGTAGGCATTTGCGCCGCAGACGCGCTGTGCTTCCAGGCGGAGCCGATGACGCTCGACGGCGCCGCCGCCGACCTCGGCTACGTCGGCTACATCACCGGAGTGAACGCGGGCTTCCTCGAATCGCTCTGGCGCGAAGGGATCGTGCCCGTAGCCGCCTCCCTCGGCGCCGCTCCCGATGGCGAGCTGTTCAACGTCAACGCGGACCACATGGCCGCGGCCTGCGCCGAATATCTCGGCGCCGAGCGGCTCATCTATCTCACCGACGTCGCCGGCGTTCTGGACGGCGAGGCCGTGTTGCCCCACGTCCATGTGGACGACGTGGAAGAAATGATCCGTACGCACCGCGTCACCGGCGGCATGGTGCTCAAGTTGGAAGCCTGCCGCCGCGCCATGGAGGGAGGCGTCGCGGAAATTTCCATCGTGGGCGGCTCGGTTCCCGGCGCCCTGCTCGCCGCCGCCGGTGGCTCCGCCGCCGGCACGCGCATCCGCGACGGCGCCGCGGAAGCCCCCGTGCCGGTCGCGGTGCGGTTCGCAGTGGGAGGCGGCGCGTGAAGCGGACCGCCTCGCGCATCGGGCACTCGCCGCGTGCCGCAGTCTCCGCTGCGCTGCGTGCGGAATCCCGGCATCTGATGAACACCTACAAGCGCCCTCCAGTGGTGTTCACTCACGGAAAGGGCTGCTACCTCTACGATTCGCGCGGCAATGCCTATCTCGATTTTCTTGGCGGTATCGCTGTGAATGCGCTGGGCCACGCGCATCCGCGCGTCGTGGCCGCCATCCGGCGCGAAGCGGCGCGCGCCATCCACATCTCCAACCTCTATCACAACCCCTATCAGGGCCCGCTGGCCGCGAAACTGGCGAAATGGTCGGGGCTCGACCGCGTCTTTTTCACCAACAGCGGTACCGAAGCCATCGAAGGCGCATTGAAGCTCGCCCGCCTTCACGCGCGCAAAGCGGCCGGCACCGCGCAGCATCCGCCGTATAAGTTCCTGGCCCTCGAGAATTCCTTCCACGGCCGGACGTTCGGCGCGCTCGCCATCACCTCCACGCCGAAATACCGCGAGCCGTTTGCTCCACTCGTGCCGGGCGTCGAATTCGTTCGTTTCAACGACCTGAACGACCTCGCGGCAAAATTCGACGGCTCCGTCTGCGCCATTGTGCTGGAAACGGTGCAAGGCGAAGGCGGAATCCATTGGGTGAGCGAAGCGTTTTACCGGCTGGCGCGGCAACTCGCCACGCGCCACGGCGCCGCGTTCATCGCCGACGAAATTCAGTGCGGCCTCGGCCGCACCGGCCGGCCGTTTGCCTATCAGAAGTTCGCCAGCGCCCCGGAAATGCTTCCGGATATCGTCACCATCGCGAAGCCCATCGCCGCGGGACTCCCGCTGGGCGCGTTTCTCGCCCGCGAGGAATTCGCCCAGGCTTTTACCCCCGGCGCGCACGGAACCACGTTCGGCGGTGGGCCGCTCATCTGCGCTGTCGCTCTCGAAGTGCTCTCCATCATTGAAGAAGAAAAGCTGATGGAGAACGCACGCGAGCGCGGCGAGGAAATCTGCGTCGGTCTCGCTGAAATTGCGCTGCGCTACGACGGCATCCGCGAAATCCGCGGCGAAGGCCTGATGATCGGAATGGAGCTGTCGCACGACGGCGCGCCCGCCGTGGATGCGGCGCTCGCCGAACGGCTGCTGATCAACTGCACGCACGAACGCACGCTGCGGCTGCTTCCCGCGCTCACCATCACCCCGCGGCACGTGGCGGAATTCCTCGGAAAGATGGAACGCGCCCTCGCCAAATCGCGCCCCAAGCCGCAGCTCCAAATCTCCACCGGGGTCGCGGCGGTCGGGCCTCATGAATCCTTCACGCCGCCTGTGGCCGCTCGCCACGGCGCCCGCCTGCCGGACGGGCAGGGGCAGGCACTCGCAGCCGCGGCGCACGCGGAGAAAGGCTGATTCCATGGCCATCGCATCTGTAGCCACTACGCCGCCGCGCGATCTGGTCACCGGCGCGGAACTGTCCGTCGCCCAGCTCCATTCCCTGCTCCAGCTCGCCGCGGAGGTCAAGGCTCACCCGGAACGCTTCCGGGGAGCGCTGAGCCGCCGATTCCTCGCCCTGCTTTTTGAAAAGCCCTCGCTGCGCACGCGCGTCTCGTTCGAAATCGGCATGCAGAGCCTCGGCGGCGGATCCGTGTTTCTCGATTACAGCGCCGCGCGAATGAGCGAGCGCGAAACGGTGAAAGACCTGGCGCGCAACCTCGAGCGCTGGGTGAACGTCATCGCCGCGCGCACCTATTTGCAGAGCACCATCGAAGAGCTGGCGGATAACGCCGCCATCCCCGTCATCAACGGGCTGAGCGACCGCTACCACCCCTGCCAGATCCTCGCAGACTTCCAGACGCTCGAGGAACGCTTCGGCAATCTGCGCGGCTTCAAACTGGCTTTCGTAGGCGACGGCAACAACGTGTGCCATTCACTCCTGCTGGCCGGCGCGCGTCTTGGCGTCAACCTCAAGATCGCCACTCCGCCGAATTACCGGCCCGATCCCGCCATCGTCTCGGAGGCGCGGCTCGCGGCAAAGGAGACGAAAGCACGCATCGAACTGCTGACCGATCCCGCCGAAGCCGTTTCCAGCGCTCAGGCCGTTTACACCGACGTCTGGGCCAGCATGGGGCAGGAGCAGGAAGCCGCCGAGCGCGAAAAAGTGTTCTCCCACTATCAGGTGAACGATGAGCTGATGGCCCACGCGCTTCCCGACGCCGTCTTCATGCACTGCCTGCCCGCTCATCGCGGCCAGGAAGTCACCGAGGCCGTGCTCGAATCGCCGCGTTCGATCGTTTACGACCAGGCGGAAAACCGCATGCATGCGCAGAAAGCGCTGCTGCTCACCCTGCTGGCCTGATCGCCCGGCAGGTCGTTCGAGGAGACGAAATTGACGCAGAATTCCGGGAACCAGAAACCGTCCGCTCGGAAAGTGGCGCTGGCCTACTCCGGCGGGCTCGATACCTCCATCATCATTCCGTGGCTGAAGGAGAATTACGGCTGCGAAGTCGTGGCCATGATTGGCGACGTCGGCCAGCAGGAGGACCTGGAAGCCGCGCGCAAAAAGGCGCTGGCCACGGGCGCGTCCGCCGCGTTCATTGAAGACCTGCGCGAGGAGTTCGTCACGCAGTACATCTGGCCCACGCTGCGCGCCGGTGCCGTCTATGAGCACAGCTACCTGCTGGGCACCTCCATGGCGCGGCCGGTGCTTGCCAAGCGGCAGGTGGAGGTGGCGCGCCGCACCGGCGCCGACGCTGTCTCCCACGGCTGCACGGGCAAAGGCAACGACCAGGTGCGCTTTGAGCTGGCCTTCAAAGCCCTCGCGCCGGACCTGAAAATCATCGCACCCTGGCGCGAATGGAACATCCAGTCGCGCGAGGACGCTCTGGACTACGCCCGCGCTCACGGCGTCCCCGTCGAACAGTCGCTGAAGAACATTTACAGCCGCGACCGCAACCTCTGGCACCTCAGCCACGAAGGCGGCGTCCTCGAAGACCCCGCCAACGAGCCGGAAGAGGCCATGTGGCAGTGGATCACCGCTGCGTCGCGTGCTCCGGAGACTCCCGCCCAGGTCGAAATCGGCTTCGAGGAAGGCACGCCCATGTCCATCGACGGCCGCCGCGTGGGCGGCGTCGAACTCATCGACCAGCTCAACGCGCTCGCCGCCGCTCACGGCGTGGGCCGCGCGGACATCGTGGAGAACCGGCTCGTCGGCATGAAGTCGCGCGGCGCCTACGAGACGCCCGGCGGCACGCTCCTCGTGCGCGCCCATCGCGAACTGGAAGCGCTCTGCCTGGACCGCGAAACCGCGCATTTTTCCTCTCTGCTGGCCCAGCGCTACGCCGAAATGGTCTATTACGGCCTGTGGTTCACCGAGCTGCGCGAATCGCTCGACGCGTTTTTTCGCCGCGCGCAACAGCGCGTCACCGGCAGCGTCCGCCTGAAGCTCCACAAAGGCAATCTGACCGTCGTCTCGCGGCATTCCCCGCTCTCGCTCTATCAGAAGGACCTCGCGAGTTTCACCATGGGCCGCTACAACCCGCAATTCGCCGAAGGATTCATCAACCTCTTCGCGCTTCCGGTCACCATGCCCGCTCCTGCCGCAATGCGCGCCTCCGGGGAGAAGAAGTGACACCTGCGGACGGAAAAATGTGGGGCGGACGTTTCGACGAACCGCCCGACCGCGAGTTCTACGCTTTCCAGCGCTCGCTCGCATTCGACGCGGCCCTGCTGCCGCAGGAAATTGCCGCCAGCCGCGCGTGGGCATCGGCTCTGGCCGCGGCGGGCATCCTGACAGCCGCAGAGGCGGAGACCATTCGCGGTGCGCTGGACGAAATCGGCCGCGCCGCGCGGGAGAACCCATCCAGCGTCACCGCCTCCGATGCCGAGGACGTGCACAGCTACGTCGAATCGGCGCTCATCGCGCGCGTCGGCGAGCTCGGCGCGAAGCTCCACACCGGCCGCAGCCGCAACGAACAGGTGGCCACGGACCTGCGCCTCTATCTCTGCGACGCCGCGCGCGACGCCCGCTCCTCGCTCGCCCTGCTGCTCCGTGCGCTCGTCGCGCTCGCCCGGCACCACGAGCGCGCCGTCATGCCCGGCCTCACGCACCTGCAGCCCGCGCAGCCCATCCTTTTCTCGCACTTTCTGCTCGCCCACGCGGAAGCCTTCTTCCGCGATGCGGAGCGCATCGCGGACGCGGCTCATCAGGCCGACGCCTGCGTGCTCGGTTCCGGTGCGCTCGCCGGCACTGCGTTTTCCATCGATCGCGCCTCCATCGCCCGCGAGCTGGGCTTCAGCCGCGCCACGGCAAACAGCCTCGACGCCGTAGGCGACCGCGATTTCGCCGCAGCCTATCTGTTCGCTCTCGCGCTCATCGCCGCGCACCTCTCGCGGCTCGCCGAGGACTTCATCCTGTTTTCCTCCGCGGCGTTCGGCTGGCTCGAGCTGCCCGATGCCTATTCCACCGGCAGCAGCCTGATGCCGCAGAAGAAAAATCCGGATTGCTGGGAGCTGATCCGCGGAAAGACGGGCCGCGTGTACTCCGCGCTCTTCGGCCTGCTCACCGTTCTCAAAGGCCTGCCCTCCAGCTACAACCGCGACCTCCAGGAGGACAAAGAACCGCTGTTCGCTGCGCACCACGACACGCTGGCCATGCTGCGCATCTCCGCAGGCGCCGTCGCCGCCACCCGCGTCCGCGAAGACCGCATGCGCGCCGCGGCCGGCCCGGACCTGCTCGCCACCGAGGCCGCGGATTATCTCGTTCGCAAGGGCGTTCCCTTTCGCAAATCGCACGAAATCGTCGGCCAGGTGATCCGCGAAGCCGAGCGCGCCGGTACGCCGTGGACCGAACTGCCGCTCGAAACCATGCAGCGCTTTTCGCCGCTGTTTACCGGCGATTTGCATGCGTGCCTCACGCTCGAGGCCGCACTTGCCCGCCGCGATGTGACCGGCGGCACCGCTCCCGCGCGCGTCCGGCAGGCGATTCTGGATGCGGAAGCGCGCATTGCGAAGTTGGAGACTGCAACATGAGAATTCGCCGCGCACGCCTGGCCGATGCTCCCGCCTAAACGCATGGACGGCACACTCCAACTGCCTCGCGGCTTCCGGTTTGGCGGCGCCTCCTGCGGGCTGAAGCGCAGCGGCGCGCCCGACCTCGCCATGGTGGTTACCGGCGCGCACGTCTCCGCCGCCGCCGCGTTCACTTCGAACCGCGTGCAGGCCGCGCCGGTTGTGGTCTCCGCGGAGCACGTTCGCCGCAGCCGCGGCCGCATGCGCGCCATCGTGGTGAATTCCGGCAACGCGAACTGCTGCACGGGGAAAGCGGGCATCGCGGCGGCGCGGGAGATGGCGCGGGCCGTCGCGGTTCAGCTCGGCTGCCGCCGGGAAGAGGTTTTCGTTTGCTCGACGGGCGTGATCGGCGTCCCGTTGCGCGTGGGAAAAATAGTCGAGGCCATTCCGGGGCTTCTGTACGCTCTTGGCTCGGGGCCGGAAGCGTTTGCCGGCCTCTCTCGCGGCATCCTCACCACGGACACGCGGCCGAAAACGGCCTCGGCTGCCGTGCGCATTGGCGGGCGCACCGCGCGCATCGCCGGCTGCACGAAGGGCGCGGGCATGATCGCGCCCCAATTCCACAAGCCCCACGCCACCATGCTCGCCTTTCTGCTCACCGACGCGGCGCTCTCTCCCCCGCTCGCGCGGCAGGCGCTCGGCGCGGTGCTCGGGCCGACGTTCAACTCCATCACCGTGGACGGCGACACTTCGACGAACGACACGGTGGCGCTCTTTGCCTCGGGCGCTTCCGGCGCGCGTATCACCAGCACGCGCAGCGCCGACTTCCGCCGGTTCACGCGGGCCCTCGAACGCGTCTGCCGTTCGCTCGCGCTCCAGATCGTGGCGGATGGAGAAGGCGCGCGGCACGTCATCGAAATCGACTTGCGCGGCGCTCCCGACGATCGCGGCGCCGCCGCCGTCGCGCGCACCATCGCCCATTCGCCGCTGGTAAAAACCGCGCTCGCCGGCGCCGACCCCAACTGGGGCCGCATCCTCGCCGCCGCCGGACGCGCCGGAGTCGCCTTCCGTCCCGAGCGCGCCGCCATCTCCTTGGCGGGCTTTCCCGTCTTTCGCCGCGGCCGTCCCCTCGCGTTCGACGAAAAGGCGGTCCACGAAGGCATGCTCCAGCACGAATACACGATGCGTGTGGATCTGGGCGCGGGACGCGGCCGCGCGCGCGTCTGGACCTGCGAGCTTTCGGAAGGCTACGTGCGCATCAACGCCGATTACCGCACCTGACGCCGTTCCGGGCGACTGTAGGGGCACGGCATGCCGTGCCCTCCGGGCATTTCCGCCCCTCACTTCCACTTCCAATCTTTGAACTCCTCCCGCAGCCGCGACTTCATGAATTTCCCCACCGACGTGCGCGGGATCGCTTCCGCGAACACGATCGCGTCGGGCAACTGCCATTTCGCGAACTTTTCCGCCAGCAACTGGTTCAACTCGCGCCGCAAATCCTCCTCGCTCGCCGCCGCATCCGCTTTTTTCACCACCACGGCCAGCGGACGCTCCTGCCATTTCGGGTGCGGCAAGCCGATCACCGCGGCTTCTTTCACCGCCGGGTGGGCCATCAGCGCGTTTTCGAGCGCCACGGAGCTGATCCACTCGCCGCCCGATTTGATCACGTCCTTGGTGCGGTCGGCGATGCGCACGTAGCCTTCGGGATCGATCACGGCCACGTCCCCGGTGCGGAACCATCCGTCGTCGCTCCAGCGGTCGTTCGCTTCCGGCAGGTTGTAATAGCTCTCGGCAACGAACGGCCCGCGCACCTGGAGTTCGCCCGAGGTTTTTCCATCCCACGGCGCTTCGCCTTCAGGCGACATCACCCGCGCATCCACCATCGGAAACGGCAGTCCCGCCGTCGAACGCAGCCGCAGCTTCTCCGCCTCCGTCAGCTCGCCCAGCGTGCTCTTCAGGTACGCTGTGGTCCCCGCCGGAGTCATTTCCGTCATTCCCCACGAGCAGCGCAGCTCGATTCCCAGCCGGCTGCAGCGTTCCAGCAGCGCTTCCGGCGTGGCCGCGCCTCCGGACGTGCCGCGAAATCCCGCCGGGATTTTCCATTTGCCGGGATGCGTCTCGAGTTGCTCGGCGACGCCCATCCACACGGTAGGCACTCCCGCCGCATATGTCGTCTGCTCGCCGTCAATCAATTCCAGCAGGCTCGCTCCATCCAGATACGGCCCCGGAAGCACCAGCTTTACTCCCAGCATGGTGCAGGCCTGCGGCAGTCCCCAGCAGTTCGCATGGAACATGGGCACGATCACGAGCGCCGAGTCGGACTGGCGAAGCCCGAACCCTTCTTGCAGCGAGACGGCCAGCGAATGCAGCACCAGCGCGCGATGGGAATACGCCACGCCCTTTGGCTGGCCTGTCGTGCCACTCGTGTAGCACATGGCGGCGGCTTCGTTCTCGTCCACGTCGGGATACCGGAAATCGGCGCCCGGCTCGGCCAGCAGGTCTTCATAGCTGTTCCAGCCCGGCCGCAGTGGCTGGCCGGAAGTCGGCACCACCCACACGCGCTCCATGGGACATTGCGGGCGGAACTTTTCGTAGTGGGGCACCAGCACGTCGTCGATGAGCAGAAAACGGTCGCCGGCATGTTTCGCGATAAGCGTCAGTTCGTCCCCGGAAAGCCGCAGATTCAGCGTGTGAACGATCCCTCCGGCGGCGGGCACGCCGAAGTAGGCTTCCAGGTGTTCCCCGTGGTTCCACGAGAGGGTGGCCACGCGGTCGCCTCGCTTCAGGCCTGCGCGAAGCAGTCCCGCAGCCAGCGCACGCGAACGGCGATAGACTTCGCCGTAGGTCGAACGGTGGAGCGACCGGTCGGGCCGCCGCGAGATGACCTCGACTTTCGGAAAATATTTTCCCGCGCGCTCCAGGATCGAGAAGAGCGTCAGGGGATACGACATCATGGTTCCGCGCATGGCTTTAGCCGCGGCATATCCTAGCAGTTCCGGACGTGGGAAAAGATACCGCAGAGGCGCGGAGGCCACAGAGGCGCGCAGAGGGCGATGCCGAATGGAAGGCATCTGCGCACCACCGAGCCGATCTCCTTTGACAGAACCAACCGCCCTCTTTAGACTCGGACACATGGAAGTGCACCTGAAGCCGGAGACGGAATCGCGTCTCAACGAGCTTGCCGCCCGCAGCGGCCGCCCTACGGACGAGCTCCTCGAGGACGCCATGGCGGGTTACCTCCGTGAAGTCGCTGAAGTGCGCACTTTGCTCGACAGCCGCTACGACGACATCCAAAGCGGCCGCGTCAATCCCTTGGACGGCGAAGCCTTTTTTGACGATTTGCGCCGGCGCGAAGCGGAACTCCTCAAGCGCCGCTCCCCGAAATGACTGCCGGCCAGGGTTTTGCCCTTCACCCTGGCGCTGCGCAGGACATCACGGAAATCTGGGAATTCATCGCTGCCGATAACCCTGTTGCCGCCGGCCGCTTCCGCGAATTCATCCTGGGCGCCATCCGAAAACTTGTGCCCTTTCCTCATCAGGGTCACATGCGGCCCGATCTCACCTCCCAGCCACTGCGCTTTCAAACCGTACGAGATTACCTCGTTGCCTACGCTCCCGATGAGAAGCCGCTCGTGGTGATTGCCGTGCTCCACGGCCGCCGCAATCCCCGCATCCTCGCCGCCGTCTTGCGCGCGAGAGAATGAATCAGGCGTCTGCTTCGAGCCCCCGACGAATAATCAACTAGTTCCCTCGCATCCCCCAGAAGTCACTGGTGATAACATTTCGCCCAGGAGTGGCAGAACGGCGTGCCGGATTCTCACAAAAACTTCCTCGACCTCTGCCTCCTCTACGGCGACTTTAACCGCCCCGTCTTTCTCGAAGCTATCCTCCGCTGGTTCGTCGAATCCGCCACCCCGAGGGAGCTAAAGTCTCTCCGCCGCGCGATCCGTGACCGCACGAAGCATCTCAAGCAGAACCACAAGCAAGGTCGGCCTCCCGCCGCACAGGACCCGGACTGGATTCGCCGCTCGCTCCAAATCGTCTGGCAGCGGGAGATATTGCATTGGCACTGGCGCAAGGTTGCCGCCGCCGCAGGTCTGAAGTTCTCGAAAACCGATGTCCGCACTCTTCAGAACCGCTGCGATCGTTACGCCCTGCTCGCCTGGCACGCACTCCCGGACCACGCGGGCCAGCCACGCGCACTCGCGCGCCTGCTCGACTTGAAGCCCATTCAGCACATGCTCCGCTCCCGCCTGTCCCTCCCGTTCGACACCCACCCCGAAGAATCAAAGCGCTTGGTCCGCATCCTCGTCCATCGAGGCCGTCTCCTCGCCCCCTCCGAATTCCGGTCCCGGCGTAAATAAATCCCTCTTTTTTTCTCTTTTATACCGGGTTCCCAGAGCGCCAGCCTCCGCCGTACTCTCGCCCCATGTTTCTCGTCACTCACCACCCGGCACTCGGGACTGCCGTTCTTCCTCCGTGCTCTCCGTGTCTCCGTGCCCTCCGTGATAAGCCCCTTCCGGTCTTTTTTTCCGTCTTTCCTCGCTGTTTTCCCGGCTGGCCACCAGTAACCTCGCTAACCGCTTTCCAATCAGTTTCTTCCAAAACAAACAACTTAATCCCCCGCATTTTCAATACATACGCCAATACCCCCCGGGGGGGGTGACTGCCGATTTTCGAGTTTCGCCTTTCCATAGAAACGGAGTACCCGAATGAGCCAACCAGATGACCCCACCCGTTGCACCCACACCACCGGCGCTGGCCGCTGCCGTATGCCTCGCGTCAACTCCCACGTCACTCTCTGCGGCACTCACCTCGAAGCCCAGCAGCGCCGCATGCGTACCGCTACAGCCCCGACCGTCCACGACGCCCTCACCGGCATTTCCGACCTCCGTTCCGCCACCTCGATCAACCATCTGCTCGGCAATCTCGCCACGCTGGTCGCCGACGGCCGCATTGACGTCCGCAAGGCGCTAGTCCTCACCTATCTCGCCCGGCTCCTGCTCCAGACCGTCAACATGGCCAAGCACGAACGCTGGGATGACGATCCCCCACCAGTAGGCCCGCCCCCGCCGATTCTCCCTCCTTCCTCTTCCGCTGCTCCCGCCGCCGCTCCCGCTAGCCCTCCAAATCGCTCAGGACGATAGCCAGCGGGCGTAGCGGATTGCGCTAAAATCTGGGCCGGGCACATGAACATGTTTCGTATTGCGCTGGCCAACATACGGTTTCCGGCAACGCCTGAGGAGTCGGTGACGCTCGCGGGGGCGGCCATCGCTCAGGCCGCCGTCGAACGCGCGGGCATCGTCTGCTTTCCGGAGTGCTACGTACCCGGTTACCGGGGGCTGGGGATGCAGGTGGCGCCGCCGGACGCTGCGTTCCTGGAACGCGCGTGGGCTGCGATTCGAGCTGCGGCGGTGAAGGCGAACGTCGCGGTGATTCTCGGCACGGAACGCCTGGTGGAAGGTCACCTGCTCATCACTGCGCTCGTCATCAACGCCGATGGCACAATCGCCGGCCTCCAGGACAAAGTGCAGCTCGACCCGTCGGAGGAGAGCACCTACACGGCCGGCTCGGGGAGGCGGATTTTCCAGACTGGGCCGATGACGTTTGGCATCGCCATCTGCCATGAGGGCTGGCGGTATCCGGAAACGGTGCGCTGGGCCGCGCGACGCGGGGCGCAGGTGGTGTTCCATCCACATTTCCACGTGGCCGAGCCCGGAGGATTCGCGCCCACCAGTTTTGCGGATCCTCGCAACACGTTCCATGAGAAGGCGGCGCTATGCCGCGCCGCGGAGAATACCTGCTACTTCGCGATGGTGAATTGCGCCAGCGCAGGTTCGCCGAGCACATCCGCGGTCGTGCGGCCCGACGGGACGCTGCTCAGCTACCAGCCGTACGGAAAAGAAGGGCTGCTCGTGGCGGACATCGACCTGGCGGCGGCTACGCGGCTGCTGGCGGCAAGGTGGAATAAGAGCAGTGGCGAGTGACGAGTGGCTATTGGCGAGGAGCGGAACGAGAAGAGACAAGATAACGCAAAGGGCGGACACCCTCCAAAAAGCTGGCGGGCAGGACAGGCCGAAGGCATAAAAGCGGGCCGGCGTCCGTCCTTAGAGAGAGCAGCGCCGAAAGACGGTGATACAGTGCGCGGATTCGCGCAGGGCCAGACGCGAATCCCGAAGGTTCGGGACGAAATTCGACAAACGAAAATCGGGGCAGGAGGAAGTCATGACGAAGTTTGATTTGCAGAAAACGCAGGTCCTTGGGCAACTATTCGCAACGCCGCGAGAGAACCGCGATGATCTCTGGGAGACAATGTTCTATGCCGCCGTGGCGGACGCCTCGCTGATCGCGTTTGAGCCACAAGTGCGTGTGGGACCCGACGGGTTCCCCTACTTCGAGCTGGCCATTCCCGACCAAGGCGGGTTCACCCCATTCTGCATCACGCACATTCACGATTATGTTCTGGACAAAGGAGTTGGAGTAGTCGTGTGGGGCGATTTCCGGAGAGGGGACAATCCCGAGTGGGTGTTCCGTTACGGCCATCTGCTCTCCTACAAACTGTATGGCCGATTCGACGACCGCAGCCCCGAGCAGCTGGCACGCGGGGGAGGCGCGAGGCGCATCGAGACGCCCGAAGAACATAGGTATTTGGTGACGGATCCCGGCGAAGACTATCTTCCTGAGCGAACTCGTGAACTCATGCTCGATTACATCCGCAAGGTTTCGAAACATCCAGCACCGAAGATTCGCCTGATGTATGACGCCGCCCTCAATCCGCCGAAGAATCTCTTGCTGAACATCACCCCCTATCATTTCGGGGGCGACCAACAAAAGCTGGCAGCTGCCATGAAACACCTCGGCTGGTTTTTGCCGCCGTCCTACGCCATGGTGACGGGATGAGCAGGGGAGCCCCGTACCATACGGTGACGGGGCGAGCGGGGCAGGCGAAATGCGAAATCCACAATTCGACATTCGAAAAACGAAAATCGAAAAACGGGCACGGCGGGCAGGCGCGGCGGGCTCGGGGTGAGAGCCCACCAGCAGGATGGGCGCAGCAAGCAGCGCCCCTACAGGGGACCCGACAATCAAAGCGGCGTCGAGCCGCCGCACTCCAAAAGCGAGGCGGCGTGGAAGGCGGATTTCTTGACACCCCTAAAGGCATTTGCTAGCCTCCCGGCAGAAATTCACGCGAGTGCCAATTTCCGCAGGGTTTTTGTGTCCCAGCGGGCCAAACGGAGGCTGGATGGAACGGCTCGAAGCTCTTTATGAGCTGGCGACTTCGTATCATTCGTGCCGGGATACGGAAGGCCTCCTGAGGACGTTTGCCCGCGACCTTCGCGCACGGCTGGGGCCGCAGGCCGTTCTGCTGTGGCTGAAAGACGGCGGGGAGGAAGGCCTGCACTGCCGCGAGAAGCTGTTTGCCGCGGGGGAACGCATCGAGCCGCGGAAAGAGGGCGAAGCGGACGGACTGCTGACGGAAGTGCTGGAGTCGCGCGGGTCGCGGCGGTTGGCTGCGGCGGAGAAAAAAGCGCGGCTGCTTTCCCACCTGGAACCTCCTTATCGCGAGCGGGTGCAGACGGCGCTCTATGTGTCCATCCCCGGCACGAAGGGCCCCGCCGGAGTGGCCGAACTGCTCAATAAAGCGGGCGGCGAATTCACCGCGGAAGACGGCGCGTACCTGGAAGAAGCGGCGCGGATGACCGGGCGGGCGCTGGACGCGATCCGCGTGGGGGAAACCGAGCGACATGCGCAGTTCGAAACGCTGGAACGGCTGACGGCCCTCTACGATATCGCGCGAATTTTCAACTCCACGCTCGAGCTGGAAGACCTGTGTCCCATCGTGACGAACAAAATCCGCGACATTCTGGGAGCTCAGGCCTGCAATTTGTGGCTGGTGGGGGCCGACAGGGAGTCGTTGGAGTTTGCGCACCAGGATGGGGAAGACCCGACCACGGCGGAAGACGCGGAATCGGCCATGGGCGAGGGATTCGTGGGCGTGGTGGCGCGCGACGGGAAAAGCCGCCTGGCGGCGGATGCGACGGTGGAAGCGCTGCTGGATCCGCGGCGCGACGCGGTAGAAGGATTCACGATCACGTCGGCCATGGCCGCGCCGCTGCTGAAGGACGAGCGCGTGCTCGGCGTCGTGGAAGTGATCAATAAACTCGACGAGACGCAGTTCGACGACGACGACCTGTTCTTCCTGAACAGCGTGGGCGAGCAGGCCGGGCTGGCGGTGCACAACGCGAACCTGCTGAAAGCGGAACGGAAAGTCCACGAGCTGGGCGCGTTGCTGGCGCTGAGCAAAGAAATCACCTCGACGCTGGACCTGGACCACATCCTGACCACGCTGGTGCATCAGGCGGCCGAGGTGCTGCCGTTCGAGCGCTGCACCATCGGGCTGTACGACGGCGCGAAGTTCTACCTGGCCGCGGTGTCCGGCGAGTCCGAGGTGCCCAGCACCCCGGAAATGAAGCGCCTGCGGGAAATCCTGGAATGGGTGGGCGAGGAATACGAGGCGGTGTCGGCGGACCGGCAGGAGGAGGAATGGACGAGTGCGCCGGAAAAACCCGACCCGCGGCTGATTCCCTACCTCACCGAACGGCAGATGAACGGCTTCTATGCGCGGTCGCTGCGCGACGACCAGGGCACGCTGGGGGTGATCGCGCTGGAAAGCGGCGAGGCGGAATTCCTGTCGGAGAGCCAACTCGAGACGCTGGAAATCCTGGCGAGCCAGGTGACGGTGGCCATCCGCAACGCGCGGCTCTACCAGAACGTGCCGCTGATCCGCATTTGGCAGCCGGTGGTCGAAACGCGGCAGAAGCTGCGGTCGGTGGCTGGCGGGCGGCGGATTGAACTGCTGACGCGGGCGGCGATGGTTGCCGTGGCGCTGGCGGTGGTGCCGTGGCCGTTGCGCGTGGACGGGACGGCGCACGTGGTGCCGGCGCAGAGGCGCGTGGTGACGGCGGAGTCGCAGGGAATCATCAAACAGGTGTTCGTGCACGATGGGGATCGCGTGGAGGCGGGCGCGCCGCTGGCGCAACTGGACGACGGCGAAATCCGCGTGCGGCTGGAGACGGCGCGGGCACAGCTCGCGCTCGCGCGGCACGACCTGGCCGAGGCGGAACAACATAGGGACATGACCGCGGAGGGGCGCGCGCGCCTGCGCATGGACATGGCCCAGGCGGAACTGGACCTGGAAAGCGACCGGCTGACGCGAGCGCGGCTGGTGGCGCCGATAGCCGGGATTGTGGTGACTCCGAAAGTCGAGGAAAAGGCCGGACGGCTGATCCAGCGCGGCGAAAGCTTCTGTGAACTGGTGGAGCCGAACCGGATGGCCGCGGACATCGTGTTTCCCGAGACGGACGAGGCGCTGGTCGAACCGGGAGCTCCGGTGTCGCTGAAAGTGAACGCGATGCCGACGGTGACGTTCCAGGGCCGGGTGGAGCGGCTGGGGACGCAGACGATTGCTTCCGAGGGCGACCAGTACTTCCAGGCCCGCGCGGTGTTTGAAAACGCGCACGGGTTGCGCGACGAGATGGCGGGCCGGGTGAAGGTGGGCGCGCGCGGCGGATGGTTCCAGAGCGGCTGGTATCCGGTGGGATACGTTTTGCTACGGCCGCCGACGCGATGGATTTGGCGCAAAGTGTGGACCTGGTTGCCCTGAGCCGGCCGCGGAAGCGCCGCCGGCATAAGGAAAACGAACGGAGAAACGAGCATGAGAGCCTGGGGAAAGAGCTTGGCGATGCTGCTGGCAGCCCTGGCTGTGGGATGCAGCAGCCAACCCGCTCCGGAAAAGGTGGCGGCTGCTCCCGTGCAGCCTGCGGCTGGTCCGGCGGCGGCGCGCGTGTCGTCCGCGGCGCACGAGATTCCGGCGGTGCTGATGGTGGAGCACGAGGTGGACGTGGTGGCGGAGCACGACGGGGCAGTCATGGAGCTGGCCGCGGATGAGGGGTCGAAGGTGGCGGCGGGCGGACTGCTGGCGCGGCTGGACGACCGCCAGGTGGAAACGCAACTCGAGCAGGCGCGCGCGGACCTGAAAGTCTCCGAATACAACGTGCAGTACAACGAAGCGGAACTGCACGCCAACCAGGCGCGCCTGGAGCGGGCGCAGCTCATGTTCAAGGAAGGGCTGGGGAGCAAAGCGGACTTGGACACCGCGGAATTCATGGCCAAAGGTTCGGGATACGACCTGGAAAGCTGGAAGGCGAACGTGGAGAAGCACCGTGCGGAAGTGAAATCGCTGGAGCTGGAGGTGCAGAAGACGCGGATCCGGGCGCCGTTCGGCGGCGTGGTGTCGCGGCGGTACGTGCGCCAGGGCGACGTGCTGGCGAAGGGCGCGCGGTGCTTCCGGCTGAGCCAGTTGAGTCCGCTGCTGGTGGAGTTTCAGGTGCCGGAGACGGACGCGCATAAGCCGGCCATGGGCCAGCTTGTGAAAGGAACGCTGCTGAGCGACCCGAACCGCACGTTTGATGCGCGGGTCACGCGGGTGAGTCCCGTAGTGGACGCGGCCAGCGGGAGCTACGACGTGACGGCATCCCTGCTGTCGCCGGCGCCGGAGTTGAAGCCGGGGATGGCCGTGCGCATCGCGTGGCCCGCGCCCTCCTCGCCTCGCCCCTGAGCCATGCGGCTCGGCCCCACCTCGCTGAAGGCCCAGGGCGCCGTGGCGCGCGCGCTGCGGCGGCCAAAGCTGCGGCAAGACCTGCAGATCAGCGAGCAGGTGGTGCGCGGGGAGACGAGCTTCGTCATCAAAGTTCCCCACCTGTTCAAATACGCCCGCTACGGTCCGCTCGAATTCGACGTGCTGAGGAAAGCCGACGGGACGCGCACGCTGGAGGAGATCGCCGCGGTGGTCAACGCAGAGGCCGGCGAGGAAGCGCTGGGCGAAGCGGAGGTGGCCGACTTCCTGGAATCCACGGACCCGGACCTTTGGGAGGAGGGGGCGGGGAAAAAGAATCTGGCCATCCTGGAGAAAATCCGGGAGGAGCGGCGCGAACGGGTGAACACGGCGAGCGTGCTGTACATCCACTTTTCCGCATGGAACCCGAATCGCACGCTCGAGGCCATCATGCCGTACCTGCGCTGGATGTACACGCCGGGGTTCGTGGCAGTTTCCGTCCTACTGTTCACGGTGATGGGGGTCATTCTTGCGGACAACTGGACGCGCGTGCAGCACGACACGCTGGCGTTCTACACGTTTTCCGGCAAGACGCTTTACGACATCTGGGAATTCTGGGCGATTCTGTTCGTGGTCATCGCTGTCCACGAATTCGGCCACGGCCTGACCTGCAAGTACTTCGGCGGCGAGGTGCCGCGGATGGGCTTCATGCTCATCTATTTCGGACCGGCGTTCTTTACGGACACGACGGACATGCACGTTTTCGACAAGACGTCGAAGCGGCTGTGGGTGATCTTTGCCGGACTGTGGATCGAAATGCTGATCTGCGCGCTGGCGACGATTGCGTGGGCGCTGGCTCCCCCTGGCTCGTTCTTCAGCGACCTGTGCTACAAGACGGTGCTGCTTACCGGGGTCTCGGGCATGGTGTTCAACCTGAACCCGCTGATGAAGTACGACGGGTACTACGCGCTGATGCAGTACCTGGAAATCGACAACATGCGGGAAGATTCCTTCGACTACCTGAACCTGTGGCTGCGGCATTACGTACTGAGACAGGACGTGGAACTTCCCCAGGTGGGCCGCCGCCGCAGGCGAATCTTCCTCATTTATGCTTCGCTGGCGGTCTTGTATGGCGCGCTCATCCTTCTGCTCGTGGCCGGATGGCTCAAAAACTTCATGGTCAACCGCCTCGGAGAAGGTTGGGGATATCTGGCCACGGCCGCGGTTTTGTACCTGATGACCCGAAAGAAGCTCCAGCCCGCCCTGGCCCTGGCGCGCAACCGGCTGCCCGTATGGAAGGAGAGGTTTATGGCCTGGAGAATGACTCGAATGCAGATGGGAATCGCCGCTGCCGGGCTTCTCATCCTCATGGCTCCGATCTCGCGCACGACCACCAGCGAGTTCCAACTGGAGCCCGCGGCGCGCGCGGAAGCGCGGGCGCACACGGCGGGCTGGATCGATCGCGTGCTTGTGCGCACGGGCGAACCCGTTGCCCAGGAGGAGGTCCTGGCCGTTCTGCGCAACCCGGAACTCGACGCGCAGCTCCGGGAGCTGACCGCGCAACGATCGCTCGCTGAGAATTCGCTGCTCGACGCACGCCGGCGGCGCGACACCGAGCGCGCCGACGTTGCCTATAGGGAATTCGAGCGGCTGGACGCGGCGGTGCACGAGGCGCGCAGGAAGCAGGGGCAGCTCCTGCTGGTGGCTCCGCATGGGGGCGTGGTCACCACGCTGGACGTGGAGCAGCGCGTGGGCGACTTCCTCCCCGAGGGCGGGCTGTTTGCCGTAATTGCCGACCGCAGCGTGATGCGCGCGCGTATCCTGGTGCGCGACTGGGAACTCCAGTACGTTACCGACGCGGTGTCCGCTGCCCCGGCCGGGATTGAGGCCCGGCTCAATGTGCGCGCATATCCCTATCAGAGTTTCCAGGGCCGGGTGAAGCAAATCCTGCCCGCCGCTGCCGCCGACGAGCCGGTGGCTCTGCCCAAAAGTCCGGAGCGCGCCGGGGTGCGCCTGAGCAATTATTTTGTAGTCGTGCTGGAATTTCCGAATTCAGGCGGCGAGTTGCGGGAAGGCATGACCGGTACAGCAAAAATCTACGGCCCGCACCGGAGGCCCATGGTGTGGCAGTGGATGCGGGGCGGCGGGCGGTGGCTGCGTTCCGTCCTTTGGTAGCGGCGGCGCGCTGGCGGAGCAGATGCCCTATGGAAAAGGAAGAGGCCATCCCACCGCCGGGATGGCCTCTCCAGGAGAGAGAATCGGGCGTGAATTATCTCCTCTTGAGGGTTATGGCACCGGTTAGCTTCTTGCCTTTCTTCAATCCCTTCTTTGCCATTTCAGGTCCTCCAGGGCGCTCGCCTTCTGAATCGGTGCGACGAACACCTGCCATTGGAGAGCATTCTTAACGCCAATCGTTGCGCATTGCAAGCAAGAGCGCAGCGGGCGAAAAGCGCGACTGTTTGGGGTCGTCTCTGTGGCAGCCAGCAAAAATAGGAAGGCTGCCGCCGGGGGTAGGCGGCAGCCTCTTGGGGGTTAGGGGCGGAGTGAAGCTCAAACTTGATTCATGCTGCTTGCTACACCGAGCGCCCGGCCGCTTATTGGCCGGGAGTCGCAGAACCCGCTATGCCCGCGCGTGATGTCCATGCGAGCGCCTGATCCAGCGGAAGCAGTTAGAACTTGCGCAGCGACACGGTGGCCATCAGGGTCTTCGCTGCCGCCAGTTTCTTTCCCTTTTTCAGGACGGTTCCGGCCTTTGCCATTGCAAAGCCTCCAGTGTTGGAATGTCGTTTCGCACCCCGCACAGGACTGGGGAAGAGCATTTTTCGAGCCAAACCCGCGATCTTCCACGCGATGTCTTGCCCGTGGGAATAAAGCACTTGCGACAGACCACTGCGCGGCGATTGAGGGAAAATTTACGCCGCAGGGGGAATTATCCCTTCACAGGGGAATCGTTCATGTGGGTGACCGGCGGTGGGCTGCTCGACTAGCGCGAACGGCAGAACAAACAGAAGGGCGGTACGGGGGGGGAATCGCGACCGAAAAGCAAAGGGCCACCCGGACCGGCGTGGCCCTCAAAGCCATGCAGCTCGTGAAGCCCCCTTAGGGGTTGATCGAGCGCATGTTATGCATGGTAACCAAAGTCTTTGCCGCTGCCAGCTTCTTGCCCTTCTTCAGCGCCTTCTTCGCCATTTCGAGCCTCCGTATGGATTTGGTGTGGCCTAGCGGCCCCGCAAAAGTATGAGCATTCCACAGGCCAAACGTGGAGCAAAGCGAATTCAGACGAGAGTTGAAAACAAATCAGTTAGGGCTGTCCCAGGGGACTAGATACGTTGCAAGCGTCTGCGAAACGGAGTAGTTCACAGCTGCCAGGGGGGATTATTTCCCCGTTCGAGCGCTGCTGCCACCCCCGTAAACCATGGTCTGGCGGAACAGAAGAAAGAAGGGTAGCGCTGGAGCCTGTCGTGGCTGGGAGGAAAAGCAGAGAACTGTCGGGTCAGAAGAATCTGGCCGATCCGCAAACCGAGCAAAGTGCCGAATCCAAAAGAGAAGGGGCCATTCGGTGTCCGAATGGCCCCGCCGATCAAATCGTCTTGAAACCTCAGTCGCCGCCGCCGCCCGCGGCCCTCGGTCCACCCAGGGTCTTCGTGCCGGCCAACTTCTTGCCCTTCTTCAACGCTTTCTTCGCCATTTGGAATCCTCCAACTGGATTTGATTAGCCCCTGCGGGCTGTTCTGGCAGATAGCACTTCTCCGGCCAAACGGGTTGGCTCATGCCGGCATCGCTGCGATGGAAACAAGGCACTTAGGGGCGGAGGGCGCTGGCGAGACCTTTCGAAGTCTCGACTACGGAGAGAAAATCACTCCTCCGGGGGAATATTTTCTCCCTCAGAGCCCCGGGGACTCCTCTCTCTACGGGGTCGGATGCTCCAGGCGCGAGTTCGTACAGGCTGGGAGAAGGCAAGCACACCGAGAGGGGGTCGCTGGCGAAGGCGCAGGAAAGGAAGCGGGGCTAAATACGGGTACCGGGGCAACGCACAGGCTTACCGGGACTGGCTGGGTCGCCGCCTGAGTCGGTCTGGGGGCCGTAAACAGAAAGCGGGCTGCCACCACCCGCAGCCCGCTTGGCCTAGCTCCACTCTAAAGGTGCCCCGAGCGGGCAGCGCAGGACCGATTGGCGCGCCGGTCCGACCGGGTTACTCGCCTGCGGCCTGATTACTTGATGGCCAAACGAAGCGACTTGCTGCCGGACAGTTTCTTGGCTTTCTTGAGGTTCTTTTTTGCCATTGTGAGGGCTCCTTGGGTTGAAATGTCCGAATGTCTCGGGACGGGGGAGAGGCTGCACGTCTGGGGCCATACCTTGTATGCCCCCGAACGGCTGCAAACGGCGGAGAACGTGCCGGTTCAGACAGCGGGCGGTGTCCAGCCCGGGGCGCAGAGTCACCTGGCAGGGGTACTGAATTCCCCCACGGGTACAAATTTCCACAATGAAGTGATCCGGATGACGGCTCGCAGGCGCGCCTACAACTGATGCTTGCGGCACAAGTATTTCATGCGGTCTTTGTTCACGCCGAGAAGTCTCGCGGCGTGAATCTTCACTCCGGAGGCTTGCGCCAGCGCCGTCTCCACCCATTTCTTCTCGTAGGCCTCGACTTCGGCCTCGAGATCGAAACCGGAGGGCGGGAGGCGGAAGCGACCGCGGGAATCGCGGGAAGCGGCCTGGACAATGTCGCGGGGCAGATCGCTGAGCTCCACCTCGTCGCCGTCGGACATGAGCACGATGCGCTGCACGGCATTTTCCAGTTCGCGCACGTTGCCCGGCCAGCGGTAGCTCTGGAGCGCCTGCATGGCTTCTTCGCTCACCGATTTCGGAGCGGTGTGGTTCGCGGCGCAATAGACACGCAGAAAATGGTTTATCAGCAGCGGGATGTCCGCGGCGCGCTCGCGCAACGGAGGGAGAAAGACGGGGACCACGTGAATGCGGAAATAGAGGTCATCACGGAAGCGTTTTTCCTGTACGGCGTCCTCGAGAACCTCGTTTGTCGCGGTGAGCAGCCGGAAGTCCACTGCTATTGGCCGCTTCCCGCCCAGGTGAATCACGGCATGATCCTCGAGCACGCGGAGGAGTTTGCTCTGGAGGGCGGGAGTGAGCGTCCCGATCTCGTCCAAAAACAGGGTGCCGCGATGGGCCAGCTCGATGCGGCCTTCCTTGGTTTCCGTGGCACCGGTAAACGCTCCTCTTTCGTAGCCGAACAGCTCCGCTTCCATGAGAGTTTCGGGAAGGGCGGCGCAGTTGACGCTGATGAAGGGCCGCGCGCGGCGCTCGCTGAGGTCGTGGATGGCGTGGGCGACGAGTTCCTTGCCCGTGCCGCTCTCGCCCCGGATGCACACCGTGGTGTTCGCGGCAGCGACGCGGCGGATCAGGTCGAAGACGGGCCGCATGGCGTCGCTCGAGCCAATCAGGCTGCCGAGCGACTCCTTGTGTTGGAATTGCTCGCGAAGGATGCGGTTCTCGCGTTCGACGCGCTGCTTTTCCACGGCGCGGTCGAGGATGGTCCGGAAGACGTCGGGATCGATGGGATGAGCGAAAAAGTCGTAGGCGCCGGCCTCCATGGCGCGGACCGCAGTCACCTTGCGTGGATCGCGGCTGAGGATGACAACCATGGTGTCGAGTTCGCGGGAGCGCAGGCGCTCCACCAGGGCCTCGAACCGGCGGAAACTGGCCGCGCCAGGTTCCAGGTTGTAGAGGATCAGGTCGGGACGCTCCTCATCGAGCAAAGGCCATTCCGACTCCTCCTCGGTGGATTGAAACACCTCGTAATCGGGCACGAGCTTGCTCACCACCGGCTGGAGGCCGGAAACGTCGTTGGTCATGATGACCAGGTGGCAGCGGTTTTGGCTGGAGGACATAAGCGGTTGGGGCTCTTTCTCCGTGGCGCGCGGAATCCCTGTGCGCGCGTGCTGGCGGGATTCTAGGAAGGGTCGCGGGGGATGTCAACTTCCGGGGGCGGGAGCGCACGGGCGCGTGGTGGAAAAATTCCCCGGGGGGGCAGCCAACGCCCCACGGGCAAAAAAGAAAAGAAGCGGGGAGAGGCTTGCTTCCAGAGTTTGCGATTCGAGACTCCACGAGCGGATAGGAAAAACTGCGGGCTGGCGCCCGCCGGACGGGCAGGCCCGGCGCCACGTTCGCTCTGCGGTGAAGGGCTATTTTTTCTTTTCGAAGTCGAGCGAGGCGGAGTTGATACAGAACCGCTGGCCGGTAGGTTTGGGGCCGTCAGGAAAGACATGGCCCAGGTGGGCGTCACAGCGGCTGCATTTGACTTCCACGCGGCGCATACCGTGGCTGTCGTCGGCTGCGGTGGCGACGCCTTCCTTATCCGCAGGCGCGTAGAAGCTGGGCCAGCCCGTGCCGGAGTCGAACTTGGTCTCCGAAGTGAACAGCGGGGCGCCGCAGCAGACGCAGCGGTACACGCCCTTCTCGTGGTTGTCCCAGTACTTTCCGGAGAACGCCGGTTCCGTGGCAGAGCAGCGGGTGACGGCGTACTGAGTGGGATCCAGCTCTTCCTTCCATTCCTTTTCCGTTTTTTCAATCTTTTCAGTCATTGCGGTTCTCCCGTTTCGTTTTCGCGCATTGTATCAGATGCATTTGCCCGCCCCAGGATGCAGGGAAGGCAGGCGCAGCAGCCGGCGGCGGGCGCGCCAGCCGGCAGGGTAAATGCTAAGATGCCGGGCGCGGCAGCGCGCCGCGAAGGAGATTCGGAATGACGGACCATCCGCCCCCTGCGCCGATGGAGTTGCTGCGGCTGCTGTTGAAGGCGCACCCGTGGCACGGAGTGCCGATCGGCGCGGATTTCCCGCGGACGGTGACGGTTTATGTGGAGATCGTCCCAACCGACACGGTGAAGTACGAGCTGGACAAAGCCTCGGGCTACCTGCGGGTGGACCGGCCGCAGAAGTTCTCGAGCGTGTGTCCCTCGCTCTACGGCCTCGTCCCGCAGACCTACTGCGGGGAACGCATCGGGGCGCTGTGCGCGGAGCGCACCGGGCGCGCGCACGTGAAGGGAGACGGGGACCCGCTGGACATCTGCGTACTCTCGGAGCGGACGTTTTCCCACGGCGACATCCTGCTGGAGGCCATCCCCATCGGCGGCCTGCGCATGATTGACGGCCACGAAGCGGACGACAAAATCATCGCGGTGTTGAAGGGCGATGCCGCTTACAGCCGGTGGAGCGACATCAGCGAGTGCACGGACACACTGGTGCAGCGCCTGCGTCACTACTTCCTGACCTACAAGGACGCGCCGGACGCCTCCCCGCGCGCCACCGAGATAACGCACGTATACGACGCCCGGGAGGCCCACGCCATCATCCGGGCGAGCCACGAGGACTACAACGAGCGGTTCGGCAATCTCGCCGAGCAGCTCGCGCGGAGCCTGTAACGCGGAGCGGTGCGCGGCGACACGAGTGCAGTCCGAGACAGACCGGTGGTTTTCCCGGGGACGCCAGCGAGGAGGGCCGCTCTACCGGGCTGCCTGCCCGAGTTTCGCCCGCGCGGCCGGGTCTCCGCGCAGAGGCTCGCCGGGATGCGCGCCACGCTGAAATCCAGCGGGGCTTTTCACCACCGTGCCGTTCACCAGCACCCACTCCATTCCCTCAGCAGGGATTTCGGGATGCTCGACGGTCGCGCGGTCGGCGATGGTGGCGGGATCGAAGATGACGACGTCCGCGTCGGCGCCCAGGCTGAGCCGGCCTTTGCGGCGGAATTGCGGGGAGGCCTGCTCCAGGCGCCGGGCGGGGAGGATGGTCATTTTTGCGAGGGCGTCCATCAGGGTCAGCACCTTCTTTTCGCGAACGTAAACGGCGAGCGTGCGGGTGAAAGTCCCGGAAGCACGCGGATGATTGTTGTGGCCGGCATCCAGGATGCCGTCGCTGGCGATCATGATCCAGGGCGTGCGTAGCGCGCCGGTGACATCTTCTTCTGGAATGGCGAACGCTGCCGCAACGCGATGCTCGTGGCGGTAGCGCGCAAAGCTGTCCGCCGTTAGACGCTCCGTGCTGCCGGCGATTTGGAGATCGCTGAAGGTGATGCGGAAGCGCCGCTGCCATCCCGGGGCAAACCGCTCGGAGTCGAGATTGGTGGCCCAATAGGGGTAGGGATAAGCGTCCGCGGTGATATCGAGGCCGGAGGCGTGCGCGGCGTCCAGCATGGCCAGCGATTGGGGCATGGAGAAGGTACCGCCAGTCGAGGTGATGTGCTCGATTTCCGCGGCCGCTCCGGTTTCGCGGCAATCGTCGATGATTTCGCGCAGCGCGTCCAGGTTCGTGCCGGGGCCTTCCATTGTGGAATAGCGCGCGTGGAAAAACACGGGAACATGGTAGCGGCCGGCCAGGTGCATCAACGGCAGGATTTCCTCGCGGCGAATGCCAGGCACGTACTCCAGAGAGAAGGAGACGGCCAGAGCGCCTTGGCGCAGGGCGCGATCGGCTCGTGCGGTGAGTTTTTCGATTTGCGGGGGAGTGGCCGGAGCAGTCAGCGGAATTTGCAGCTCATTCCGTGCCACGGAGTAGAAAAAGAGGCGCCGTAATTCACCGGTGGGCGATGCGCGCCATAATAGCCGTACCAAGCGGGCGGGTCAGTGGTGCCTCCGTGGAGCGCGAGGTTGGTGGTGACGCCGTCGGCAATTTTGTTCCACACGCCGGCGGGATTCGGGTCGTAGGACACCATGTCGATGAAACCGGGCGCCACCACACGGCCTGCGGCATCGATTTCCTGCCGGCCGTGGATGGGGTCGCGGGTCACGACGGCGATGCGGCCGCCGAGCACGCCCACGTTTGTGCCGGACTGGTCGAGACGCGTCTCCGGGTCCATCACCCGCCCGTTGTGAATCACGAGGTCGTAGGATTGCCCGCCGGGCGCTGCCTGGCCGGTCTGCCCTGGCGGGAATGCGGCTGGAGATGGGCCGGCGGTCCCACGGATGCAGACGAGAAGGAACAGCGCGGCCGCGAGGAGCAAACTGTCGCGGGAATGACTGGAACGGGACACCACTGATGATCGTAAATCGGGGCGCGCTCGCGGGAAACTATTTCTTCGCGTAGCGGATGCGCCAGATGGAACCGGAGGCGTCGTCGGTAAACAGCAGCGAGCCGTCGCGCGCCACAGTGATGCCCACGGGCCGGCCCCAGACCGAGCCGTCGGGCAGGACGAAGCCGGTCACAAACTCCTCGTACTCGCCTGTGGCATGGCCGGTCTGATGGAGTGGAATGCGGATGACGTCGTAGCCGGTGCGCGCGGAGCGGTTCCAGGAGCCGTGCTGCGAGGCGAAGATGTCGCCCCAATATTCGGCGGGGAACTGCTTCCCTTCATAGAAAGTGAACTCGAGCGAGGCGTTGTGCGGCTGGAGGAGCACATCGGGCACGATCACTTTGTCTTTCAACTCGGGGTGTTTGCCACGGTGGCGGGGGTCCTGATGGTCGCCGATGTAGAACCAGGGCCAGCCGTAGAAGCCGCCGGGCTCGACGTGCGTGATGTAGTCGGGGACCAGATCGTCGCCGAGGCCGTCGCGTTCGTTGACGGAACACCACAGGTCGCCGGTCCTGGGATCGAAGGCGATTCCGCTCCCGGCATTGCGCAGTCCATAGGCATAGACGCGCATGCCTGTGCCATCGGGATTGAATTCGAGAATATCGGCGCGAATGCGCTCGGACCGAGTGGTGTCCGGGTCGTCTAGATTGGAAGCCGAACCGACGGACACGAGCATCTTTCTTCCGTCCGGGGTAAAGGCAATGTCGCGCGTCCAGTGATTTCCTCCCCCCGGCAGGCTGGCAATGCGCTGCGAGGGGCCGCGCGCTTTCATGTCGCCATTGCGATAAGGAAACCGCAGGACGGCGTCCGTTGTGCCGATGTAAACGTATTGCGGGTCCGGGCCAGGCGGGTAGAAATTGATGCCGTAGGGCAGGTGCATGCCCGCTGCAAACGTTTCCACGAGTTCGGGCTTTCCGGCCGGGGTGAAGCCGCGGAAGATCTTCACGTCGCCAGGCTCGCTTTCGGCCACAAACACGTCGCCGTTAGGAGCCGTGCGGGCGAGACGTGGATTATCGAGGCCGGCGGCATAGAGCTCTACGATGAATCCGCTGGGCGCCTGTGGCCAGGCGTTCTCCGGGCGCGCGACGATGCGCGGGGCATTGCCTGCCGATTTGGTGGCGTAAGGCTGAGGAAAGTCTGCGACGGTGATTTTGCGGACGGCGCCGGGATGCTCGTAGCGAAAATCGGTGAAGGGCGGATGGGGAGCGGGCCAGGCACGCATGGCCGCTTCCATGGCCGGATTCGGAATGCCCGCAGCGGGGGCAGGCGGCGCGGCGAGGGATAGGGTTTTCAGAAAGCTGATGATGCGCCAGCGGTCGTCGCGCGAGAGGCTAGGCCAGCCCGGCATGCCGTTCTTCGCATCGCCGTGCGTGATGTACCAGAAGATTTCGCCGTCGGGCGCTGACTGCGTGGGCCCGCGGCGAAGGTCGGGCACGTTTCCGGAGCCTTCGGCTCGTGCGCCGTGGCACGGAGCGCAGTTCTGCGAAAAGAGCGCAGCGCCTGCCTTTGCGGCCTCTTTGTTCGCGGAAAAAGGGTTGCGCCACTGTGCGGTGACAGCAGGAGCGTTATGAAACCTTTTGCTTTGCGCAGCCACAGCGGAGATTCCGAGCAACGCCGCGATGGCCAGAATCGCGGCGGCGATCCCGGCAACCTGATTGCTCGTGCTTTGTGTCGCGTGCATCGTTCGATGGGTACTCACTCTTTCGATGCCGCCTTTGCGCGCGGGACACCGTTTCGGGATGTGGCGCGAGAAATAGGATAAACCCAGGCCTGGCCGGTGCGCCCACGAGGGAAGCAACGGGCATCGACCGAATGCATCAGCATATGCCTGATGCGCGCGGAGAGGTGAGCGGCGCGCCCATTTCGGTATACGATGATGTGCAGGGCCCGTAGCTCAGCTGGTTAGAGCAGCGGACTC
>CAVZCQ010000006.1:0-133108 GCA_963773835.1 uncultured Acidobacteriaceae bacterium | reverse complement strand
GTAGCCTCCGAGCAGCGTTCCGGTGAGCACCACCGTGTGTTGCGCGCACACGGCCAGCGTGCCGAGCGCGTTGCCCTGCGCCGTATCGCCCTTCAGTTCGTGCACCTCGTCGGCGATGGCGTAGTCGAAGAATCCGGCATGTAGCGTCCGATGAAGTCCACGGGACGAAGCGTCGGACTTTCGTTCCATCGGCCTGCCATAAGGCGCTGTACAGGGCACGTCTGTGCTTTTCCGGACTCGTCCCCGTTCTGGATGCCGAGGACCTCACTCAGCTTGGCCTTCTTGAAGTCCGCGCACAGGAGCCGCTCGCCATCCTCTCCCAGGTAGATCGGACAACCGCTGTCGGCATTGGTGACGCTCCCTTGGTAGCGTCCGCATTGGGCGACCCTGTAGGAGTGCCGCCAGAAGTAACTCAGTTTCCCTCGATCTCGGCCCACGACGAACAGCGCCGCCAATCGCAGAGACACCCGAACGTGCGCGCGGAGTACGGGAAGCTTTCCGCATGCGCAATTCCGTCAGTGTGGTGCGCAGCCCTTCCCGGATGATGCGGCCATGTCGCAGTCTGACTTCGTTGACCCCGGCATGGCCCACGGAACTGCTTGGAGTACGAAGACCGTCGATGAAGAAAACACGCACGCGAGGCAGAGTCAGAAACGCTTCTCTCGCCCACTTCTCAACCAACTGGGGTGGCACCATGGCGAGGGCGGTGAATGGCCCGGTCACTGTGCACGTGGGCGGCGCCTAGCGAGATCAGTGTCTTGCCGGTCCCGCACTCGGCGATGACCGCCGCGCCCCGCGCCTCATTCCAACGCTTTACGACCCCCATCATCGCGAGCGTTTGTGCAGGAAACGGCTTCCGGAGGAGTTGCCCGGTGAGCGGCGAAGCTACGTCGTCAAAGCCGTGCAGCGGCGGGTAAGTCTGAAGAATTCTGTCACCAAGCTGCAGGAGCCCAGGCTACGCAAATATTCGTTGAGGTCCTTCGGTAATTGCATAGTCCTTTCCTCATGCTCTATTCAGGAAAAACAAGGAACTGTGGTATAAGAAAGAGGACCGGCAATTTCAAACGGAGTGGTTGTCAGAACGGGTTGGTTGCGAGCCAGATTCCGGTTCGTCGGCAAAGTGGATTGTTTCCGAGTGCCCGTGATCAGACCGGAACCCAGGCCAGCTAGGCCCAGTCGTGAGGCGAACGCCTAATATCATCGACTACGAGAAGGACCGCTGAAACCTGCGCTAGAATCCTGTCAGAAGCGAGGGAGCATGACTGCCAGAGGAAGAGAAGAGAACGAGATGCCGGATGTTCCAGATCCAGATTTCGTGGGCGCCCTGTGTGAGATTTGGTTCGGCATCAACTACGCTGCATACCATTTGGCATACGTTCGTGTCTACCTGCAGACTGCCGCCCTTCAAACTCATGTGGATGAGGTGAGAGGCCATGAACAAGCGGTTCGAGATCAGTTGCAAGCCGATTTGGTGATTTGCCGGACACATCTGGCCGCCTTCTTTTGGCAGATAGATCACGTCTTTGAAGCGCTGCAAGCCGCCATCAATCGTGGTCAGAAGGAGCATGGCGATCTGAAGTACTTCTGGAAGTGGGGACAAGACCTGAAAAAGATTGAGGAATCTCCACTCCGCCAAGAAATAAGTGCATATCGCAATAAGGGGCACGAGATCCCCGCTATCATCGGTTGCACATGGGAAGAGAAAGGCGGCAAATTCATCCGGCATTTCTTGCCAACAATCAATGGGCATGAGCCGAAAGAGCCGATTGACATGAATACTCAGTTGCAGCGATATTTCGAGTTTGTTGCTAATGTGTGGCTCTCTTTTCGCGCCCGGTGATTTTAAAGACAAATTTCCCCGCAACTTCAGGTTCCCGGTCACCGTTCCATACTCTTTCCTCGGAGAACTTCCACCTGAATTGAAGTCGGTTCCCCAACTGGAAGTGTCGGTAGAGGCTTACAACCGGGAGGATGAAAGCTCCAAAAAGGAGTGAGTGCTGAAATATCGCCATAGCGCTCACGCATCCAGTCTCGGCCGTTCCTTGGCGAGTCGTCGCCAACTCGGAAACTGGCCCATTACCGGCGGGCTTTCGCCCTCCACGCACTTTACAGGAACTTCTTATGCGGAGTTGCGCCGATGCACTGAGAGGTTGAAGATTCCCGGCTTGGCCGGGGCCGCGCAATTCAGAATCGCCTGCCACTTGGGTTCCCCGTGTCTGCCCGTCCGCGGCATGATGCAAGGAAGCTCAGCGTATTCGCCTTGCCTTCGCCTATAAAAGCCTGCTAGTCTGGGGCTCGATGGGAGGTTATTCATATGCCTTGCCGCAGGACCCACCAAATTGTCGGCGTTGCAACCGGGGCTCTGTACGCTTCATATAAAGTGAAAGATGCGAGGCCGCACAATTGGGTGGCCGAGACCGCAGGCGGGGCGATGGGTGGCTACGTCGGCGGGGCGCCGCTTCCCGACGTTCTCGAACCAGCAAGTTCTTCGTGGCATAGGGGTGCCGGCCACAGTTTGGCCGCCGGCGGGGCGATAGTTTCCTTGAGGAATCAGCTCGTGGAATGGGAGGCTGTTTGCCGCCAAAAGGCGGAGCAGTGCAGAGCAATACCGATGGCGCCGGTTTCGAACTTACAGGGAGTTGTTTTTTTCCCGCTCCGGTTCATCCCATTGCACAGTTGTTCTCTAAAGCAATCCTTCGGGACTACTTCTGGCGATTCTTGGCTGGTTTTTTGAATGGTGTTGCAATCGGCTATCTGTCCCACTTGGCGCTGGATTTGGGGCGCCACGTTCACTTCCACTGTTGACGCAAGGCGGCTAGTTTCGCGTCCCTAGCTTGTTGATTGGCAGCGCCGCGATGCGTTTTGGATGGAATGTCGCCATTCCGTCAGTTGGTAGAGAAGGATTCATTGAGCATCTTTCAGCGCTTGCGCGTAATGCACCAGCCCTTGAGCCGATTTGCGAATTAGCTCCGCCACCCTACCGGACTGCAGAAACCTGCTAGTTGAATCTCGGCCTTTACGTTCTGTTTCAAAAGGAACTTATTCATTTCTTTGACGATGAATCCCGCCGGACCGCCGAAGCCCCCAGCGAAAACGCAAGCTACGAAAGAAGTAGAAGAACTCATCATCGTAGTTGGAGGTGGAGTCCCGTCGATTCCAACCCCAACGACAGGTTATTCTTATTACATACGCATCTCGATTCCTATGATAGTCGGTGAGACTAAAGTCCTTGGAGGGACGACCCGCCTCAAGTTCGCGAGTCCAAAAGTCGGGTGCAGGCTTGCCTACGGCCCTTCGGCTAGGGGGGAGCCGCCGGTGCCTCCTCGGACCGCCTAGTTCCGAAGGAATGGAAATTGACCAAGCCTCTCGCGCTTGCAAGAAGGCGAATCGCCTGCCTTGAGAGAACCACCGGTCCCCATTCGGCACCATTTGAACAAATCCACCGGGAACGCGAAACGGACGATGCGGTTGGCGATCGCGGCCAATGCTACGCCATCCTCGGAGCGGCACACCTCATAAACCGAATTCCCAAACCAACCCAATCGGCTCCCAATCGTCTCTATGGCCGCAAGCACGCATCGCTTGCTTCTCGTTCTGGATAGTCGCCCAACGACGAGCAAATCGTACCAACTGCGGCCTTGCTCTCCGTATCCCCCGCTATTTCGGCCCACTGAGCGCCACCATCGCGCCGCGTCCATGGATGGCTTAGACAGCCCTATACGAACATCCTCGAGGAACATATGCACGTACATGCCAAAGTCCTCGGGGACTCCGTGGCTCGGGAAGTACGGAATTGTTTTTCGGGTGTCAGTCCGTGGCCTCTTCATCTCCCTCCTCGCGTGGGGCCTGTCTGCCCCGGCTAGACCGATGAGCAAGACTCTCGATCAACCCACTGGAACGAAGGCTGCGCGCAGCGTTCTCGTTTCCCGGAAGCCTGACAAAGTACATTGCCGCAAATACGTCGACGCCACGATAAAAGGACCCCACCAGATCGACCCCGAGTTGCCGGATGAGCACACTCGGATGCTTCACCCGGTCCTCGACGTGAATCCCATACCCAGCCGAACCTAAGCCTTCATCTTCACGTGGAACGTCCGCGATGAGACCCTGTATTTGTTGCCGCCATGCGATTCGGACTAACTCGCCGGGGGAAAACATCGCGGGCGTCCGCACCCTGCAGAACAGCAAAGAGAAAATCCATCTTCGCTTTATCGACGAGATATCCATCCCAGAGTGCGCGGGCCAGTTCCCACATCTCAGCTGATTGGCGGAGTTCCGACACGATAATGGAATAGCCGGAAATCTCCAAAACGTCCAATATCGGGGCAGTAGCCACCTTGAAGCGCTGAACCCGCTCAGCAACATCAGCTACGTCATCCTTCGGCAACAAACGACGAGCCTCCTTAAACGAAGCCTCAAAATAGATAGGGAAGAGGCGATTAAAGTGCTCGGCATCATTGACAATTAGCGCCTCGATAATGCTTCGGGCGGTTTGGTGGATAAACTCCCCAGCGTAGTCTGGGACATCCGCACGTCTCGGCATTGCCACTAACGTCACCGCACACTTCGCGGCAGTTACGTCGTGTTCATGAGCGAGCGCCTTCAAGCGCTCGCTCAGCGCGCTCGCCTGCTCCACTGGCCACCCCTGTAAGTCAGGCAGCACTTTTGCTGATCGGTAGCTGTTTTTCTCTCTGCACAAAACGATTGAAGTGCGAATGCAATTTCTGAATGTACTCGCCTTGACGGTTCAAGATGACTGCCGCTGCCCAGTGGTTTCCTACTGCCACACGTCCGCGTACCATCTCAAAAAAAGCCGCTCATTCGCATCCAAGAGCAGGCGGAGACATTTTTGAAGCGCTTCCAAATATTCCCGAACTAGTATCTGAAGAAGTAACCATTCGGGTGTAATACGCTTTCCCTCAACTAGTTGCTCGAATTCGAGCCGCGGGCAGAGCCATTCGATAATCGGCAGCGCGTGTCGGTGAACACCCGCGTTGTATAGCGTTCTTCGGCGCTCCCACTTGGCTCCCGGAGGCGGCCGGCGATCTTTTCCCGGGTTGCGTCATCGGGATGAGTTGCTAGCCCGATAAGCGCACGGATAGGAAGGAACAAATGTATTCGGCCAGGCCAAGGCGCCACCGGGCACCATCCTTGCCCGCCATGTCCGTTGACCATCCATCAGAGCCGATCGCTGTAGCGAGCTTCTCCGTCAGGTTCAGGGCGTCCCGATCTTCACAGCTCGCCGAGCCGCCCGGAGTATTCGATTGCAGCGTTCAGCACGCGAAAGACGGACTTCTCGTCGCGCTCCTCCAGGTTCGCACGCAGGGCGCGGAGCACGACCGCCAAGCAGGCATCTTCCACCCACTCAGGCTCTGGGACCGCAGTGGGTTCCGCCGAACCGCCTGTCTGAGCCGCGAACTGCGCTTTCAGGTCGCCCGCGCCGTAGAAGTCAGGATGTTCGTAATCTGACGGGTACCACTTGCTGTCAGCTGGAATTCGTTGTCTCGCAGATTGGTATCGATATAGAAAGCCAATCGTTGCGGTGGCAAGGTCCGCAATTGGTCTGTTCGGAGTTGCTTCTGCCCGCTCGAATAATCTGCAAGCGAGATGAGTCCTCTAATACCGGAATCCGCTTGGAAGTGCGCATGGGATTGAAAGGAAGGATCAGCCCAGAATCGACTGGCACTCGTCGCCCTCGCAACCCATCGTTCAAGGTCCGTAAAGATAGACCGACCTAGCCTCGTGGGGTCAAAGAAGTAAAACGCATGCTGACCAAGTTGGACGAACGACAGGATAGTTACCCCGGAAAGAAGGATGAGGAATGGCACAGCAAGGCGTATCGGGGAGAAACCGATGGCATAAAAGACCAATAAGCAGAGTGCGACGAATGTGACATACGCAAGAACGCGGATATAAAGTCTCCCGACGGGCTCCCGAACGAGCAAGTTGCGAATTACGCCGGGAGCCTGCGCATACGCCGTACTACTGACGGCTGTTAGCCCAGCATAATAGAGGCCGATCAAGACGCCACCGATCCCGCTTATCGTTCCGAGAAACGTGGCGTAGGCGTCGCTGTCGTTTAGGTGCCAAAGAGGGAACGGCAACCACCAAGTCCGGATTGTTGGCAGATATACCTCAGAGATCAGAAGAACCCATGCGCTGCCAAGGGCGAATAGAAGAGGAGCAAGAGTGATCTGGACAAGCTCGACGACGATTCGCGCAGCAGCGGTGCCGGCGACGTAGCTCTCCGAACCCGAGAGAACTCGTTTGCGCAATCCGAAAAGAATTCCCCGGAGTACTCCAAGCCCCCGCCAGAAAATCCGGCTCTGTGCGCCTCGAACATACAGGCTGGGCCTCATAAGCTGTTCAACACTCGCAGCTTTACAGAGTCGAAGCAACGAGTCAACGCATGACCGAAGTGTAATAGGCAGGCGTATGGTCTCCGGCAGGCCGTGGAAGGAATTCATTGGCTAAATACCCCGGTCCTCATGCCGGCACCCGCCACTCACCAGTTCCCAGAGAATGCCTCCCCACTCCTCTAGGAGATGTGCGCTCTATCCGGAAACTGATGACCCGCTACCCACGGATTCAAGAACTTGTTTTGAAATCTCAGCCGTTGTTACGTAGATGTCGGTGTGCCTTAGGAGCGCATTGAACGCGATGCCCTCCTCGCGCACGATCATCTGGGCGCACTCTACGGCTGCAATTTGGTTCTCCGGAACCTGAAAGTCGGCCGGCGCAGTCACTACCTCCCGCGTGTCAACTTCCAGGTGTTCAAGCTTTTCCTCCAACTCCACGCCTGACTCTTGGACTTCGCTCGGCTGGCTGGCAGGATTGCCCCAAGGACTGAAATACTCCGCCGAAGAGTCCCAGTAATACGTCTCGTACAGGGAAGGATCGACGGCCCTTTGCTCACACAGGACACTGATTCGTCGTAGAGCGAGCTTCGCGAACTCCTCACCGATGTCCACGACCGCGTAATCGCATCCCGCACTGTATTCGGGATTGCTGCTCCAAGTCTTTAGAACGACTCGCACAAATCCCTCCTTGGTCCTCTCTTCAACAACAGCATCAAGTGGCAGGACGAACCGCCACCGCTGCCTCCAAGGTCGACCGCTCCAGGAAATTGGTGGGCAACTTCCAAGTGATCGATCCATTTTCCGCCGGTATCGGGATCAAGCCCTCTCGCAACGCCTTGCCAATCCATTTGAGGAAAGTGGACTTGTTGCCGCTCACCACTACGGGTGAGCATCCCAGTCCCGTCAAAGGGCGAATCGCCTTCCGCTGATTAAGCTCGCGCATAAACCACGGCGCCCACTCTGGGACAACCGGAAGGCCATATCGTGAGGCAACGCGGTAGAGCACAAACACCGGATCGTCATCGCACAAAATGGTCCGCGCGCCCTCCCGGTCGGCACCAGGCTTCGTCTTGGCTAGCTCGGCCGAGACAGCCACCAAGTGCCGGGCTGGACGGTTCCTGCCAGCAACCGCCACACTCCCGCGAAAGCATTGCGCCTCAGGGCCTAAAGAACCTGTGAATACCGAGCGCCCCGGAATCTGAATCTGGAAGAATGCCCCCTCCGTGACACCTGCCCACAGGGCGGCGATCTCAGCGTCACTCCCCATCACCGAGAGAAGGTGTACGCCCGCCGACCGATGCTCTTCCTTTCCCACTTCCATAATGAGCCGATCCATGTAGACCCGAACCCGCGTTGTCGTGTCCTTCACGCGTTTGGTGAACTCGACGATTCCAAACCGCTCATGAGCATTCTGCATACCCATCTCCTCCGGCAAATACTTCGCACTCTCGATCTCTAGGCGGGGCATTCGGTGCCGGGCACATTTCCCAATTCGGTTTTGGGAATGTGCATTGACTTCGTGAGCTTGCATCACGCGTTACTGCGCGACAGTGGATGGCATGGACCGGCCATTCTCGGCCGACGTATCGCATAATGCTTCAATGCAGAACCACTTGATTGCTACAGCCCCCGAGACGCGACGGCGGATTCTCTGGATTCAAACTGTCACGATTATCTGGATGGCCGTGGAGGCGGCTGTTGCTCTTGTGTCGTCCTGGAAGGCCCGCAGCCCAGCGCTCTTAGGGTTCGGCGGCGACAGCTTGATCGAGTTGTTGTCGGCGGCGGTTGTGTATTGGCGCTTCCGAAGTGAGCGCACTGACGCGCGAGTCGAAAAACGGGCCGCCCGTATCGCGGGAGCGCTGCTCTTCGCTCTGGCAGGATTCATAGTTATTGCTTCTGGCGCAGCTTTGATGGGGTACAGTGAGGCCCGAACGAGCCTTGTGGGGATCGCACTGTTGTTGGCCGCCGCGTTGGTCATGCCCTGGCTAGCAAGAGAAAAGCGACGTCTGTCTGCCGTGACTTCAAGCGCAGCGTTGAGAGCCGATGCTGCGGAATCCGCGCTTTGCGGCTACATGGCCTGGATTGCTTTGGCAGGGTTGGTGCTCAATGCGGCATGGAAGATCAGGTGGGCCGATCCCGTGGCCGCTTTGTCCCTCATTCCGATCATCTTGCATGAGGGCTGGGAAGCCACGAAAGGAAAACCTTGCGAAAACTGCTAAGACGAAGTAACACAGGCCAGGAAGCTGTGACGCCCTCGTCAGCATTTGAGAGTACTCCCGATTGGTCGCAGACGGCTTAAGCACCCAGTACGCGAGGACTCATTTCAACGTCGCAATTTCTCCGGTGCAGAAGACCAACGTCAGTTCGTTCGAGAACCGCTCTTTCTCTCGAATGATGGTCTTCCCGTCTTCTTCCTCTTCCGACTTGTCCACCAGTTTGACCGACTGCCAGTGCGCGATGTGTCGCGTTTCCCCGTCTCCGAAGATCCCGTTGAGCATTCCCGCCGTGCACAGCAGCCCCACGTGGCCGCCATGCAAAGGTGTCAGTGGACGCCCATTGACGTCTGCCTGCTGTGCGAAAAGCACCGCAGAGGCTTGGCGATACGCCGACGATTTCGGAAGGAGGTCCTCGATTTGGTCCAAAGGAAGGCCACGGTAGACCAGGCGCACTGGCGCACCGGGTGGAATAGGGTACTGGTGATCAGGCTCCGAGGGCAGTGGGGGAAGTCGCTCCGGGTCTCTCGCCAGTGAGGCATACCATTGGCGGGCCCGCGTGATGTCGTTGTCCTGGAGGCGCTCCCTTTCACGCCGAGTGCGACGGACGCCAAACACAACAACCTGCTTGTAGCGGACACTCTCGGGCTCGGTGAGGCGGTACACGCGCACGTCCCGGAAATGGGCTGAGAGCACTGCATTGCATTCTCCAACCCGCACGCTCGGCACGACCAAGACCAGGACGCCTCCGGGCTTCAGCCAGCGATAGACATGCTCCAAAAACAGCCGCTCCATGCGCTCCGACTTCTGCTCGCCAAGCTCGAAGTCGTAGGGAGGGTTCAGGTACACCAACGAGAACGATTCCACCGGGCACTGCACGTCAAAACAGTTTCCGTGGATGACTTCGTCTGTTACCGAGCGGGCTTGCTCCGCTCGACTGGGCATCGAGTTCGATCCCGTATCTGTGGGCCTGGGCCCCGGCCGTGATTTGAGCAAACGCCGCACCCTCCCCGATGCAGGGGTCAACGGCTCCGCAACCCTCTTCGGAGAATCGCAAGAACGCGCGGATCCGAATTGCTTCTGCCATGGGCAGTGGGTAAAAGCCCAAACGTTCCCGTCCAGCAAGACGCATGGTTCCTCCAGTCCGAGCAAAGTCCTGCCTCCTCAACGGTCCATAGGGGGTCGAAAGCGGCGGAGATAACTGCTGGCGGCTCTATCAGATACGCGGGCTACCCCCTACTTTTTTGCCATGCGCAGCGGACGGTGCTAGCTTCCGCGTCGAAATGGCCGCAACAGTCCATGCCGGTGCGCTTCCAGGTTCGGCCTTGTGTCTGCGCAGGGTCCTGAAGACGGAGCCGAAGGGCGACAGGATAGAGTGCGCCTTCACCGACGGCACCAGCATCCTGCTCTCGAAGTTCCTGGCGGCCTTCATCCGCTCGGGTGATGAAGTCCGATTTCCGGTCGGAATGCCTGACAGCGGTTCCGAACTCTACGTTCGAGTGCCCGCTCAGCAGCCATTCAGGCGAGACATGCTCCAGGTCCAGGTGGGCTACGTGACTCAGCCAAAGAAGGACAAGGGGGGAAACTTCTTCGTTTCTGCGGAGCCGCTGGGCAAGCAGCTAGGGATTAACCAGGTCTGCTTGCGCTGCGAAATTCTGAGGGACTACTTCTACGTCGCAAACCGCCGCTGCGCCTGGGACAAACAATCGTCCTTCTATGAATTCCTCGGCGTCAAGCCGGATGTGTCTCCCGTCGAGCTGCGTCTGGGTTTCAAGATGCGCACGTTGGAATTGCGCGCTGCACACGCATCCCCACAGTACCTTGCCGCACTGGAACGCGCCTTCAACATCCTTGCGCGGCCCGACCTGCGCGCTTGCTATGACGCTCTCCTGGCCGATCCCGCAGCGCCCGTGATTTTCCCCAATGGGGGCTTCGGCTCTCTCCTCGTTGCCGGCGAACTGTCTCGTGACGGCTCGGCCTTCTACTCCGCGCGGATCCTGGCTTTCCTGCCGGAACAGCAGCGACGGCGTTTCCGCGCTCCATTGAGGCGGTTTGTCTTCTACGATGACCACGCGCTCTATCGGGACCCCCAGCGCAAACTTGAGGTCGTGTTCGACCAGGCATCCCTGCCTCTCGCCTGGGACGACGAACTGGAACCAGTGGAAACATCTGCTTGGTGCCAAGATCTCCGTCCAAGCGACTCTCGTCCAAAGCGGAAAGTATCGCTACCGCGGTGATTCCTGGGAGCTCACCCGATGGGAAACGGCGCTTCCCAGCCGGCTCGAAGTCACGTTGCCCAGGAATATTTCTGAACAGATCGTCGAAGCACAGAATACGCATCACCGCTTCGGCCAGTTTGCGCAGGAACTGGATCAGATCCGCTCGCGGATCGATTCTGCGCCAGTCGAAAGGGAGGAACTGCAACGGCTGTGCGCGGGACTGGGTATCCCAGGCGACTTCGACATTGCCTTAATCACCTGGAAGCCCGACTACGATGCGTTCTACTACAAGCAGCTTTCCAGACGCGCGCGACGCCTTTACCTCTACCGGTCGGAATATGTCTTCGACCTTGAGAAAGCGGTGATCGTGGAGACTCCCTCAGCTCGGCCACGCGACATACCTGTTTGCGAAGCCAGCAAACATGAGCCAATTCTTGGCCATGTACGCCAGCGTCAACAAAGAGGACATCCGCCAGAATCGTGAAAACGTCGCCGAACGGTTGGGGTTCTTGGGCCGTCTGATCCACGGAATCAATCCCCGGGCGTGGTTGAAAGACTTGAAGGCACGGCTCGGCGAGGCTGTTGACTACGCCGAAGCGATCGGCTAGGAGGCCTTTCGCGAGTATTCCGGCTGCTTCCTACGGGTGTTCTTATGCAGGGAAGGGAAGTTGGGCTTCGCGGAATCGCCGAAGGGTAGCCATGAAAGTCCGCATTGGTGAAAAAGGTCCGCTCGAATGACGACGCCACTTTCAACGAGGCCTCACGAGGCCGGGACGCAAGCTGCGCATGGCCACGCGATTGCACCCTTTTTAATCCGCAAAGAGGCAGGCTTGGCTCCCTAGATCAACAGCACATGATCTAACCCGAAGGGAACTCGACCTCCACGGCAGCTCCTTTCCCACATGAGTGACAATGGCAAGCGCCACGCAACCACAACTGCCTCACCCTGAGCCGAGTGTAGAGCCGGCTTTCTTCACTATCCCTGACTTGGCACGAAGATGGCGCTGCTCCCGGGGCAGCGTATACAACCGCCTCCGTGGTGAGGTTGTGCTAGACTTTGCGCGACAGGGTCGGAGGGGCCATAAACTCGTCCCGCGGGAAACTGTACTCGCCATCGAGCAGAAACGGCTTAGGGTGTTGCGTTGATGCGAAGCGCGATCGAGTTGAGCGTGCGCAAGAGAAAGGGCTGGGCCGTGTACGGGCTCGAAGGTCGAATACGCGGCGAGCGAATCCGCCTCTCCCTGGGCACGAAGAACAATGCCACAGCCACTGAGTGGGCTCAAAAGGTGAGCCTTGCAATGGAAAGGGGGCCCGACTCTGTTTACTGGCCCGAGTTGCAACGGGTGCTTCCTTCTGGCACGTTTGAAAAGCTAGCTAGCAGTGCAGGGTACATCCCCAAGCCCGAACCGACCCCTCCTCCGCCCATGCCAACGTGGGCTGATCTGAAAAGCTCCTTCTCGGCCGAGGCGCAGCGCCGCATCCTGATTGGAAAGCTCCGCGCGTCAACTTGGGAGAGATACCAACAGACAGCGAGGGCCTTCGAGTCTTTCCTCACAAGCCAAAACATAACGGAACTCGAACGGATCACGAAGAACGTGGTTGAGAACTTCAAAGTATGGCGAATGGCTGAGATCCGGAAGCGCAAGAATTCGCGCGGCGGCGGCGGTCTGATATTGGACGTGGCTATCCTGCACCGCATCTTTCGCCATGCCGTCGAATGCGAACTGCTCAGGATCAATCCCGTGAGGATGGAAGGAAGGCCTGGCGATCAACCGGAATCAGGCGCACAGCCTTTCACGGCAGACCAGCTCTGCAAGCTGCGCAAGGCAACGGGTAACGATCTGCTGGCATTTTTGCTCCTTCGGTGGACCGGACTGCGCGGATCGGACGCGGCGGGCCTGCATTGGGGAGAGATCGACTGGAGCGCGAAAGAGATCAACCGACTTACACTGAAGCGCCGCAAGCGGGTCATTCTCCCCATCCATCCGGAGCTGCTGTTCGCGCTTGAGACCGAGCACGCTCGCCGCAATCCGAGCGTTGAAGAGCGGGTGCTACTCAATCCGAACACAGGCAAGCCTTATACCCGCCCCCGGCTCTACGAGCGGATGCTCGCCTTCGGCCGTCGAGCAGGAGTGTTAGACGCCCACCCGCACCGGTACCGCGACACGTTCGCGGTGGACATGCTGGCACGTGGTGGCAGCCCGTACGACATAGCCAAACTGCTTGGGGACACCATAGACACGGTCGAGAAGCACTACACACCGTTTGTAAAAGAGCTTCGGGAGCGAGTGCGTCGCCTGATGGAGAATGGGGAAGGGCTGGAGAATTGGGCACAGTTTGGGCACAGTGATCTGGGAACCACGACCGAGAAATCCCAAACAAACTGAAAACAAAGTAGATGTTGGCGGGCGAGCCTGTAAGCCGGATTCTGTCTCACGCCCGCGGCGATCGCTCGTCGCGCGCGTGAGGACGGCCATTCCTCTGGGCCGCACATTGCTGCGCGGCTCCTGCAGCCTACCCGAGGGTTGACCCCCCGATTCCTTGCGAAACCGGGGTTGCGGACCGGACCGGCCCTCCCCTCCTATTTGGCCTTGCTCCGCGCGGGGTTTACCTTGCCCCCGATGTCACCACCGGGGCGGTGGGCTCTTACCCCACCGTTTCACCCTTACCGTTCGCTTCCCACGAATGGGGAGCATCCTGAGGTTTTGCCTCGGGCTGCTCACAGGGTGGGAAGCGGCGGCGGTCTGCTCTCTGTTGCACTTTCCGTGGCTCGGTGGAACAGACTCCCGAAGCTTCGGGACCTGTCTGTTCTCCCCAGCCCCCTGGTGTTACCAGGCGCGCTGTCCTGTGGAGTCCGGACTTTCCTCCAGTCCTCCCGCCGAAGCGGAACGGACCAGCGGCCGTCCGGCTCACCCGCCACTTCCAGTATACGGTGGGTGGGGAATGCTGGCCAGCGAGGCGTGACTGCTGATGCGAGAGCTAGCGCCCCGCCACGATCAGCATGGTGGCGTCGTCTTCGAGCGGGCGGTCGCGGAACTCGTGCACCCCGCTCAGAATGCGCCGGCGCAGTTCCGCCGCGGACTGCCCGCGCGAGTCGCGCATGATCGAACACAGGCGCTCCTCCCCGAATTCCTCTTCGCCCGGCCCGTGCGCCTCGGAAACTCCGTCGGTAAAAATCAGCAGGCGGTCGCCGGCTCCGAAGGGAACCGAAGCCTGTTCGTACGGCGCGTCGGGAAACTCTCCCAGAATCGGGCCGCCCTCGCGCAGCCGGACGAGCGAGCCATCCGCGCGCGCCAGCACTGGCGCGTTATGGCCTGCATTCGAATAGCAAAGTGTCCCGGCTTCGCGGTCCACGATCGCGAAGAAGAAGGTAACAAACCGGCCTTCCAGATGATGGCTGCACAGGATCGCGTTCACCCGCTGGCATAGCGCGCCCGCCGGCACCGTCTCGTGCACAAAGGCCCGCACCGTCGCCTGCACCGTCGAGACCAGCAGCGCCGCAGGCAGCCCTTTGCCGGATACGTCCGCCACGCACACGGCCGCGCGCGTATCGCTGAATTTCAGCACGTCGTAGTAATCGCCCGCCACCACACGGCTGGGCAGCCAGTCCGCCGCCATTTCCATCCCCGCAAATTCCGGCAGCGATTTGGGCAGCAGGCTCACCTGTATTTCCCGCGCCTCTTCGTGCTCGGCCCGCTCGCGCGACTGCCGGGCGCTTTCGTTCCGTGCCGTCCGGCCGAGCTCGATCTGCTTTCCGAGTGTGGAGAGCAGCCGCGCGTTGTCCCACGGCTTCTGCACGAAGTCGCCGGCGCCGCGCCGCATGGCTTCCACCGCAATCTCGATGCTGCCCCAGGCGGTCATGGCGATCATCGGCAGCGTGCGGTCCAGTTCGCGCAGGCGCGCGATCAGCTCCAGCCCTTCCTCCGCCGAGGTTGTGTCGCGGGTGTAATTCAAATCCAGCAGCACCGCGTCAAATGGGGCGCGGGCCAGCGCATCCAGCACGCGCGCCGGCGAATTGGCCCATTCCGTTGCGTAGCCGGCTCCTTTCAGCAGCAGCCGCAGCGCTTCGCTCACGTCCGGCTGGTCCTCGGCGATCAGCACGCGCAATGGCGCGGCCGGGGCCGCGCTGGCGGAATCTGCGGTGGGATTCATGCTTGTCTGCACGGGGCGGATCCTCGTTCCCAGACCTCGCGCCTAAAATTCGCGAGGCCTCTGGGAACCTGTCCTGGCGTGCAAGTGCATACTAGGGGCCAGCTGGCCGCGCCGCAACCGTTCTATTTTCGTGGAGTTGGCGCGCCAGGCGGGTCCCTCGAGCCCCGGTCTCATCCCGCTCCTGGGACGCCGTGTCGCGGAAGCGGACACCTTTCGGTTTTGCGGCCGATGCGAAGATTTTTCTTGGCCTTCTTCAGGCCTTTTGCTAGTCTGATTTCGGGTTTGCTGTTCTTGTGGGACCTTCTTGGATTCGTTCAACAGGGCTGCAGGGTGACCTGCAGCCTTTTTTGTTGGCAACGGCTGGAAGCGTTCACGAGTCACAAACTACTCTTCGAACTGAAAAGGAAGCAACAGAAGTGAGAGAACAAGGAACAGTCAAGTGGTTCAACGCATCCAAGGGCTACGGGTTCATTACCCGCCAGAGCGGCGAGGACGTCTTCGTGCACTATTCCGCCATTCAGGCGGATGGGTACCGGACGCTCGCCGAAGGCCAGGCAGTTGAATTCGAGGTCCGCAAGGGGCCGAAAGGGCTCCAAGCCGAGAACGTTACCAGCCTCTGAGACCATTCACACCCAGCGGGCCGGCTCTGCCGGCCCGCTCTCTTATTTCCGCCCGTTCTCGCGGGCGGTCATATCCCCGCCGCTGGACTTGCGTCGCGAACGGAAACCGATTTCCGACTCCGCCGATTTCCGCGCGCTGTAGAGGCACGATCCCGCGCGTGCGGGATGCCCCTCTGGCTGGCACGCTCCGCAGTTCTGCGAATAGAACTCCGGCTTGGCCTTGCGAGACAACCAGGCTAGGTAGGCTTCCGGGGAATGGTGCCTGCTCCGGCTGCAGGAACGTCGCGGCCTCGGTCCTGCGTCAGTTCTTCGGCCGGACCGGGCTTCGCCGGTCTGCCACGCGCCGTTTGCGCGGCGCCACGACGGCCATCGACCGGCCGGATTTGAGCGGCGCGCGCTCGTGCGACAGCAGGTAGGATTGGCTGTCCATCACGTCCGGCTGGTCCCACCGGCTGCTGCGCGTGTACCGCCCTTCGTGGTGCAGGTGGTAGGCCTTCCGTTCATCTCGCAGTTCGATATCCAGGAAGTCCTTGATGCGCTGGATCAGTTTCTGGCTGGTGATGGGAAACAGGATTTCCACCCGATGGCTCAGGTTGCGCCGCATCAGGTCCGCGCTCCCCAGGAAAATCGCCTCGTTGCCCCCGTTGCGGCAGTAATACACCCGGCTGTGCTCCAGGAAGCGGCCCACGATGCTCGTCACGCGTATGTTCTCGCTCACTCCGCTCAGGCCCGGCCGCAGGCAGCACAGCCCGCGCACCAGCAAATCCACTTTCACCCCCGCCTGCGAAGCCTGGTAGAGCAGCCGGATCATTTGCGGGTCTTCGAGCGCGTTCATTTTGAAAATCAAGTGGCCGCGCTCGCCCTTTTTCTGCAGCGCAATCTCCCTTTGAATCATTTCCTCGAGCCGATGCCGCAGGTTCACCGGAGCCACCAGCAGCTCGTGGGGCTCGTTTTTCCTCGAATATCCCGTCAAAGCGTTGAAAAAATTGGTGGCGTCGTCCGCAATCAGCTCATTGCAGGTGAAAAACCCGAAGTCGGTGTAAATGCGCGCGGTCGTGGGATTGTAATTGCCCGTTCCCAGGTGCACATACCGGCGGATGGCGTCGCCCTCGCGCCGCACCACCAGGCTGATTTTTGAATGCACCTTCATGCCCACCAGCCCGTACACCACGTGCACGCCCGCATCTTCCAGCCGTCTCGCCCACTCGATGTTGCTCTCCTCGTCGAAGCGCGCCTTCAACTCCACCAGGACCGACACCTGCTTCCCGCGCTCCACCGCTTCCAAAAGCGCGGCTACAATCGGCGAGTTGCGGCCCACGCGGTACAGCGTGACTTTGATGGCCAGCACGTTCGCGTCGCGCGCCGCCTCGCGCAGAAATTCCACCACCGGCTGGAACGATTCGTAGGGATGGTGCAGCAGCACGTCGTCCCGCCGGATCACCGTGAAGATGTCTTCTCCCGAATCCGCGCCCAGGCCCGCCGGAACCGACGGCAGGAAGGGCTTGTCTTTCAGGTCCGGACGGTCCAGAGAGTAGAGTTCCATCAGCCGTCCCAAACCGATGGGCGGGTTGATCCGGTACACGTCCTCTTTGTCGATGGGCAGATTGTTGGCCAGGATCTCCAGGATCCTTTCGGACATGTTCGCGTCCACCTGCAGCCGCACGACAAAGGAAAACCGCCGCTGCCGCATGGCCTCTTCCACGCTTTCCAGCAGGTCGTCGCTCTCCAGTTCCTGGATGGCCACTTCCGCATCCCGGGTTACGCGGAACGCGAACGACTCCAGGATTTCCATCCCCGGAAACAGCCACGAGAGATTCGCCGCGATCAATTGCTCCAGCCAGACGAAAGTCGCTCCCAGCTTCGAGTCCTTTGGGCTCTTTGCCGCTCGCGAAGTGGAGATGACCGGCACCAGCCGCGGCAGCGTGTCCGGGATTTTGATCCGTGCGAAATTGTGCGCGCCCTGGCCGTCGCCCACCACCACGGCCAGATTCAGGCTGCGGCTGGAAATGTGTGGGAATGGCCGGCCGGGATCGAATGCCAGCGGCGTCAGCACCGGGAAGACGTGTTCGTGGAAATACGACTCCATCGCCGACTGGTCTTCCGGCGACAATGCCGCATAGTCCAGTACGCGGATTCCTTCGCGAGCCAACTCCGGCAACAGCGTGCCGTGCAGCAGGTCGTGGAGATCCACCACGAGCTTCCGGACTTCCTCGCGGATTAATTGGAGCTGGGCGGCCGCGGTGCGGCCATCCACGCTCACTTCCTGTCCGCCGCTCGCCGCCTGCCGTTGCAGGCCAGCTACGCGCACCATGAAGAATTCGTCCAGGTTCGAGGTGACGATGGAGAGGAACTTCACGCGCTCCAGGATGGGATACTGTGGATCTTTCGCCTGGTCCAGCACGCGCTTCTGGAATTCCAGCAGGCTCAGTTCGCGGTTGATGTACAACTCGGGGGATTCCAGGCTCAGCGCAGGCGCGGATGCCGCGGGCTCGCTGGAAGCCGCCGGAGCGGGCCGGGCGGTTTCCGAAGCGCTCGGCAGCTCAGCGGCAGACTGCTCCCGGCTTGTAGAGGGGTCCATAGCACCCGCTATTCTACTTCCTTCCCTCCAAAAGCAGTGTCAAAACAACGTCAACGGTGCCCAACGCTTCTCCCTGTGCCGCCGGCATCGAAAACGGAAGGGTGAAGCCCGCTCGTCACGCCGGCTGATACGAAGATGTCGCCCGTACCTTTGTCTGAGTGCTCCGCATCCATATTCTGAGTGTGATCGCTTCCCGGAGATCAGAAATGGCGAATACGCAGAAAACAGTAATCGTGACCGGCGGCTCGCAAGGCATCGGAGCAGGCCTTGTGAAAGCTTTTCTGGATCGCCGTTACCACGTGGTGGCGAATTCGCGAAACATCACCAAGTCGGGCGCGTTCGAGGCTTCCGATGACCTCGCGCTGGTCGACGGAAGCATCGCTGAAGCTCGAACGGCGGAAAAGATCGCGGAAGTTGCCAAAACCAAATTCGGATCCATCGACGCGCTCGTCAACAACGCCGGCATATATTTCTCGAAGGATTTCACGGAATACACGGTAGAGGATCTGCGGTCTCTCGTATCCGTCAACATCGAGGGTTTTCTCTTCATCACCCAGCTCGCGATCAAACAAATGTTGGCTCAAAAGACCGGCGGAAGCATCGTCAACATCACCTCGACGATGGTGGAACACCCGATCGCCGGAGTGAACTCTGCGGTTCCGATGATCACGAAAGGCGGCCTGGAGGCCGTCACGCGGAGCCTGGCGATGGAATACGTGAAACAAGGCATACGCGTAAACGCCGTCGCACCGGGCGTTGTCGATACGCCAATGCACGAGGATCACCCGAAGGTTTTTCTCAAGACGCTCCAACCGATGGGGCGGATTTCCGAGGTGAAAGACATCGTGGACGCGATCGTTTATCTGACGGAAGCCGGTCAGGTGACCGGGGAGGTGCTGCACGTGGACGGCGGTGCGCACGTCGGCAAATGGTAGCACGCGAAAGCTCGCAGCCTGCCAGCGCCGAGCAGCGCTTGAAGGAACTTGGTATCCAGCTTCCGGCGCCGCCCGAGCCGTTCGGCACCTATGTGGAAGCGGTGCAGACGGGCAATCTACTTTTTCTTATCGGAATGCTTCCCACGGAGAGCCGAGCGCCGAAATTCATCGGGCGCGTCGGGGCGGAGCTGGATGTGGAAGCGGGGCGCATGGCGGCTCGGCTGGCAGCGCTCAACGTCCTCGCTGTCGCGCGGCAGCATTTGGGATCTCTCGACAAAGTGACGCGGATCGTCCGGCTGGGCGTGTCGGTGGCCACTTCGGGAGATGTCCGCGACCAGCCGAAGGTCGCTGACGCAGCTTCGGAGCTGCTGCAAGACGTCTTCGGAAAAGAAAAGAACCCTTGCCGCCTGGTGTATGGCGTCGCAAGCCTTCCGCTCGGCACCCCTGTCGAGCTGGAAGTCATTTTCGAAGTGGCGGGGTAAAAGAGGCTACGACGCAGCGCGAAAGTCAGCGTGAAAATTGATAGGAGGACTTATGGCGACGACGAAAGTCGCAGTGGCACCAATGAAGGTAGCGCAACTTGCTAAGGCGGGGGGTGATTTCCAGATCGTCGAGCGTGAGATTCCCAAGCCCGATGCAGGACACGTGCGCATCAAGGTGCAGGCGTGTGGTGTTTGCCACAGCGACGTGTTTGTGAAAGAAGGCCTCTGGCCGGGAATTCAATATCCACGGGTTCCTGGACACGAGGTTGCAGGCATCATCGATGAATTGGGTGCCGGGGTCATCGGATGGAAGAAAGGACAGCGCGTCGGCGTCGGCTGGTATGGCGGGCAGGACAACACGTGTCCCGAATGCCGTCGTGGACACTTTCTTTACTGCCGCAACCTCAAAGTTGCAGGCATCAGCTACGACGGAGGATATCAGCAATACATGATCGCTCCCGTCGAAGCATTGGCGGCCATCCCGGACACACTTAGCGATGCCGAAGCGGGCCCGCTGCTGTGCGCTGGAGTTACCACCTTTAACGGCTTGCGACACAGCGGTGCGTTGCCCGGCGATTTGGTTGCGGTGCAGGGTATCGGGGGTCTTGGTCACCTCGGGATTCAATTTGCGAACAAGTTCGGTTACAGAGTGGCGGCGATCGGCCGCGGACCTGAAAATTCTGTGCTTGCCAAGAAGCTCGGAGCCAGCGTGTACATCGACAGCACAGCGACCAACGCAGCAGAGGAATTGCAGAAGCTGGGCGGCGCACGAACAATTCTGGCGACAGCTCCAAGCTCGAAAGCGATGTCTGAGTTGATCGACGGCCTGGCGCCGACTGGGAGGTTCGTCGTCGTAGGGATAGCACCTGACGCGATTGCGGTCACACCGTTACAGCTCATTAGCGGCGAGCGTGCCATCCAAGGCTCGGCGGTGGGGACACCAACCGATGCTGAGGACACGCTGCGATTCGCCGAACTGACCGGCGTGCGTCCCATGATTGAAGCCTATCCGCTCGAAAAAGCGGCCGAGGCTTATGCGCGCATGATGAGCGGCAAGGCACAGTTCCGCGTTGTCCTGACGATGTGAAGGGGAAATGACCTGTTTCTGGGGGTTTTTATATGCGACCTGACATAGTTCCAGGAGCTGTCTTCCCCAACTACGAGCTTTCCGATCACACTGCGAAGCGCCGGAAGCTCTCTGAACTGCAAGGCGCCGACCCCATGGTTCTCGTCCTCGGCCGCGGAGGTTTCTGTCCCAAGGACCGCCGGCAGGCGGAAGGGCTGGTTCAACTCCATCGTGAACTTGAGGTTGCCTATTGCCGGCTGGTTACGATCAGCACGGACAATCTTACCGAGACGAATGAATATCGCAGCGGAGTCGGCGCCCATTGGCCGTTCCTCTCCGACCCGGGGCGTATCGTCCAGAAAGATCTCGACATCGCCGAATACACGGATCCAGTCCACAAACCCATGATCCCCCACACGATTGTTCTCGAGCCCGGTCTCGTCATTCATAAGATTTACAACGGCTACTGGTTCTTCGGCCGGCCCACTGTGGAGGAACTCCGCCAGGACCTGCGTGCCGTTACCACAAAATGCCGGCCGGACTGGGACATCACAACTCCGGAACTCAAAGCGGCGTGGCAGCAAGGCCGCAAGGAACTCTTCTATCCGTACGGCAAATCGTACGTCCAAACCCTCGGTGAACAGGATTAGGAGCGGTATCGTCCTCCAGGCCATAGGTCAGCCGGCCGATGTATCGCGCCTTGATTGACAACACTCGCCGGAGTCTTTATGTTCCCTGAGTTGCGCGAGCAGCGGGGTCGGGGGGCAATTTGAGATTGCTGGTTATTTCTGTGCTTGCGGTGATTTGTGCGTCGCCCGCGGCCAATCCTCAGACGCAGCCGCCCGCCGCGCCCCCGGCACGCTCCGTCACTTTGCAACAGGCCTTGGAGCTGGCCTCGCGCCAGAACCTGGAACTGCTGGCTGCGCGCCAGCGGCGGGCCTTTGCTCTTGCCGGAATTCAAACGGCGCGCGAGATTCCCAATCCCAACTTCACCTTCTCCGCGAGCCGCGACGCCCCGCACGAAGGCTTTGTCATCACTCAACCGCTCGAGCTGGGCGGAAAGCGCGGCCACCGGGTGGTGTTGGCCCAGCAGCAACAAGCGCTCACGGACGTGGAGATTGCAACTCTCGAGCGCCAGGTGCGCCGCCTGGTCCGCCAGGCCTACTTCGCGGTGGCCCAGGCACGCGCGGAAAGCGCGCGCCTCGCCGGTATCCTCTCGCTCGTCCAGCGCCTGCACGAAATCGCGCAGCAACGTTACGCCGCAGGCGACGTGTCGCAGCTCGAAGTGAACCAGGCCCAGCTCGAGGTGGCGCGAGCAGAGGTGGACCTGCGCGTCGCCCGCCAGCAGGAGCGCGTCTCGAACGGCCGGTTGAGCGCCCTGCTCAACGAGCCGCCGGAGACGGTCTGGCGGCCCGCCACGTCTTTCGAAGAGGCGGCCATTGCGCCGGGACTTCCGGAACTGCTCGCCGATGCCTATCAATCCAACCCTGAGCTTGCGCATCTCCAGCAGGAACTCCGCGTGGAGATGAGCCATTCCAACCTGCTGCGTGCGCAGCGCGTGCCCGATCTGGATCTCGGCGCCGGCCTGGACCTGAATGCTCCGCACGATTATCGAGTCGGGGCGCGCGGCCAGTTCGGGTTGAACCTGCCGATCTTCTCGCGCAACCAGGGCGAGCTGGCGCAGTCGTCGGCCCAGCAGCGCTTTCTGGAAGCCGAGACGGCGGCTGTGCGCCGCGCCATGGCCGGAAGCGTCGAGGCCGCATACTATGAGTGGGACGCCCGGCGCGCCGAAGTGGACCTCTATCGCACCGCTCTGCGGCCCGCGGCCGCGAAGGTGGAGCAGCAGGCCGAGGAGAGCTACCGTGCCGGGAAGACGAATTTGCTGACCGTACTCGACGCGCAACGCAGCGTCCAGCAGATCGAGATGAACTACCTCGCCAGCCTCGCAGCCATGCACGCCGCGTTCGCTGCGCTCGAGGAGATTACGGGAACGAGGCTGGATTAATGCCGAGACCAATGATCCGAGGCCGCTTCGGAAAGCGATTCATCCCCGGCCGCTGCTCCCGCGCGCGCGGCTGGGGTGCCGCGCTCGCAGCCATGTCTCTCGCCGCCGTGGCGGGATGCTCGCGCGGCTCCGCATCGGATCAGCAGGACGAGACGAAGACCACCGTCGTTGCCGAAGTCACCGTCGTCAAAGTCGAGCGCGGCACCATCTCCCTGCCGCTCTCCGTCAGCGGCACCATCAATGCCCGCCCGAATCAGGACGTCCGCGTCACCTCGCTCGTTGCCGGCCGTATCTCGCAGATGCTCGTCGCGGAAGGCGACGCCGTCAAAAAAGACCAGGTACTCGCGAAGATCGAAGATAAACCCTACCGCGACCAGCTCCAGCAGGCCGAAGCCGCCCAACAACTGGCCACCGCGCAGCTCGCCAATGCGCGCCTGGCGCGCCAGCGGGAAGAAACCCTCTTCGACCGCGGCATCTCTGCGCGCAAAGATTTGGAAGACGCGCGCACGCAGGAAAAGGTGGGCGAAGCCGCCGTGCGCCAGGCGGAAGCCGCGGTGGCGCTGGCGCGGCTGCAACTCGCCCGCACAGAGGTCCGCTCTCCGCTCGCCGGCACAGTCGTGAAACGCCTGCAGAGCGCCGGTGAGGCCGTGGACGGGACCGCCGCCCAGCCCATTTTTCAGGTGGCCAACCTTTCCTCCGTCGAGCTGTTCGGAAACGTTCCCGCTGAGTACCTGGGCCGTATCCGGGTGGGCCAGAAAATGGAAGTCACCAGCGGCGCCATCCCCGGGGCCAAATGGGAAGGGCGGGTGGTGGCCGTTTCGCCCGCTGTGGATGCCGCCACTAACATGGGACTGGTGCGCATCGAGCTGCCGAATCCCGGCGCGCGCCTGCGCTATGGAATGTATCTCACCGTCGAATTACCTGTCGAAACGCATGAGAATGCGCTGGTGGTCCCGCAGAACGCAGTTTACCGGAACGAAGAAGGCAACACGCTGGTTTACAAGGTGAAGGGCGATACCGTGTCGGCCGTCCCGGTCACGCGCGGCATCCAGGAGGGAGACCGGGTGGAAGTGATGGGCGCCGTCCAACCGGGTGACATCGTCGTCCACGCCGGGGGCTACGGACTGCCTGATGGCGCGCACATCAAAATCAAAACTGGTCCATGAATATCGTCCGCTTCGTACGAGAAAACAGCCGCGCCGTCTGGCTTTTGAGCGCCTTTCTGGTGGTCGCCGGCGCCGTGGCGATGTTCTTCCTGCCCAGCAACATTTATCCCGAGCTGACCTTCCCACGCATCCTGATCCTGGTGCATGCAGGAGACGACCCGCAGGAAAACGTGCTGCTCGGCGTCACGCGGCCCATCGAGGAATCCGTCAGCACGGTGCTTGGCGTGCGCCGCGTGCGTTCCTCCACCATTCGCGGGGCCAGTGAGATCTCCGTCCTCTTCAGCCCGCAGATGGACATGCAATACGCCCTGCAACTCGTCCAGGCGCGCGTCAGCGAAGTTCGCAGCGGGATGCCTCCGGAGACGGAGATCCAGGTCGAGCGGGTCACGCCCGCTGTTTTTCCTATTCTCAGCCTGATCCTTTCCGGCAACGCCCCCGGAGCGGATCTGCGGGACTACGCCTACTACAACCTGCGTCCGATGTTCACGCGCGTTCCCGGCGTCAGCCGCGTCGAGGTGCAGACCACCGACACGCGCGAAATCTCCGTGATCGTTGATCCACAGCGTGCGCTGGCTCACCGACTAGCCCTCACCGACATTGCCGAACGCCTGCGCGCCACCAATGCCGTAACTGCCGTGGGGCGGCTGGACAAAGACTACTCGCAGTACCTGGTGGTGACTTCCGGGCTGTTCACCAGCCTGGACCAGATCCGTGACACGGTGGTCGCCGTGGAGAACGGCGTGCCCGTGCGTCTCCGCGATCTCGCCGAGGTGCGCGAAGGGACGCTGGACCGGCGCATCCTCGTCACCGGAAACGGGCGTCCCGCCGCGCTCATCAACATCGCCCGGCAGATCGGCGGCAACATCCTGGATATTGCCAGCCAGGTGCGCCAGATGGCCATCAACCCTGGATCGGCGATTCCCTCCACGCTGCGCCTGAGCATCGTTTACGACCTCGCGGCGTTCGTCGAAGAGGCGATGGGCAGCGTTCGCGATGCCATTCTGATCGGGGCGCTGCTGGCCGTGCTGATCCTCTTCGTATTCCTGCGCGAGGTGAAAACCACACTGGTGGCCTCCATCTCTCTGCCGGTGACTGTGGTCAGCACCTTCTTCTTCGTGTACCTGTTTGGCGGCACGCTCAATCTGATGTCTCTCGGCGGTCTGGCCATCTCCATCGGACTGATCATCGACGACGCCGTGGTCATCCTGGAAAATATTTACCGCCACCTGGGTCTGGGCGGGATGCCTGCGAGTGCCGCGGAGCTCGGCACCCAGGAATTGTTCGGTCCTGTGCTCGGCTCTACGCTGACCACCGTGGTCGTCTTCCTCCCGCTCGGATTGCTCACCGGAGTGGTCGGAGATTTTTTCTCTGCCCTCAGCCTCACCCTCATCAGCTCGGTCCTGCTCTCGCTCGTCTTTGCGGTTACGCTGATTCCGCTGCTTTCCGAGCGGTTCCTCTCGGCGAAGAGTTACCGCCACGAATCGGCCTCCTTCATCGCGCCGCTGAACCGGGTGTACGAGCGCGCGCTGCGCTGGTCCCTGGCACGCGGCTGGCTGCTGGCAGGAGTGGCGGCGGGAGTGCTTGTGGCCTGTGTATTCCTTTATACGAGGCTGGAGAATGGATTCCTGCCGGAAATGGATGAAGGCGGCTTCGTCATCGACTACCTCACAGCGCCCGGCACCTCGCTCTCCGAAACGGACCGGCTGGTGCGCGAGATCGAGGCGATGGTGGCGAAGACGGCCGGCGTCGCCGCGTTCTCCCGCCGCACCGGCGCCGAAATGGGCCTCTACGCCACCCAGCAGAACAAAGGCGACATCCTGGTCAAATTGAAGCCGCGCAGCTCGCGCCCGGCCATCGACGACATCATCAGCGGACTGCGCCGCCAGATCAAAGCCAGTATCCCGGGAATCGACGTGGAATTCGTCCAGATTCTGCAGGATATGCTGGGCGACCTGGAAGGTTCGCCGGAGCCGGTGGAAGTCAAACTGTTCGGCAACAGTCCCGGCGATCTCGAACGCGTGGCGAACGAACTCGAGCCCCGGCTCGTGAAAATCCCCGGCCTCGTGGATTACAAAGGCATCCAGAAAGGCAACCCGGAAATCGTGATTCACGTGGATCCGGTGGCCGCAGGACGGCTCGGAATGACCGTTGAGCAGGTCTCCCAGCAGGCGCAGGCGGGACTGCTCGGGGCCGTGGCAACCCCCTATCGGCAGAGCGACCGCACCGTGGATGTCCGCGTCCGTTTCCCCGATGCATTCCGTTACAACCAAACCCACATCGAGCAATTTCCCATCGTTACCCCGGCCCGCCAGATCGTGCCGCTCACCGCGCTCGCAACTGTCGAGATGGCGCAAAGCCAGAGCCAGTTGTTGCGCGAAAACCAGCGATTGATGGTTGCTCTCACCGCGCGCCTGGAAAACCGCGACCTTGGCAGCGTGGTCGGCGACGTCCGCAAGGTTTTGCAATCCACACATTTCCCTGTTGGCGTCACCTGGGAACTCGGCGGCCAGTACGAAAGCCAGCAGACCGCGTTCCACAGTTTGCTCGGCGTGCTGGCGCTGGCCATCGCCGCGGTCTTTACTGTGCTGGTGGTTCAGTTCCGGCGCTTCCGGCCCGCGTTTCTCATCCTTTCCGCCGCTCCGCTCTCGCTGCTCGGTGTGTTCCTGCTGCTGTGGGCCACACGGACTGCACTGAACGTCTCGTCCTACATGGGCATTATCCTGATGGTCGGGCTGGTTGTGAAAAACGGCATCATCCTGATGCAGTACGTCCTCCAGTTGCATGAAGAGGGCGGGCTGGCGCTCGAAGAGGCCCTGGTTAAAGCGGGAACCATCCGCCTGCGGCCCATCCTGATGACCACGCTGTGCACCCTGTTCGGCCTCCTGCCGCTGGCGCTGGGCATCGGATCGGGAGCGGAGTTGCAGAAGCCGCTGGCGCTGGCTGTGATTGGCGGGCTTTCGCTCTCCACGTTTATCACGCTGCTGATGGTCCCAGTTTTCTACTCGCTCACCGAGCCTCGCCAGCGTGCCGTGTAATCTCGCCCTTCCGTCCCTATCAGGAGGGGTGCGCGCGCAAAGCCCGGGAAATTTCCGTCCAGGCGCGCAGCACTTCCGCTACGCTCCAGGCCTGGGCGAAGCAGCCGCGCGGGGTGAACGGCGGATCTCCGTCGAAAATTTCGTTCACCGAGCCGACGCAGCCGGCTTGGAGGTGATGCGCCATGGGTTCGAGCAGGGCGAGCGCTCCGGCCGGATCGTCATGCACCCGCATCCAGGCCAGAGCGAATGGACCCAGCAGCCAGCCCCACACCGTTCCCTGGTGATACACGGAGTCGCGCGCGGCCGGCCCACCCTCGTACCGTCCGGCATATGCCGAATCGTACGGCCCCAGGCTGCGCAGGCCGAAGGAAGTGAGCAGGAGCCGCGCGCACGTTTCCACCACGGCCGCCTGCTGTTGCGCCGGGAGCGGGCTCTCCGGCAACGACACGGCAAAAATCTGATTGGGCCGAATGGCGGCTTCGTTTCCGGCCGGCCCGTCGAGCACGTCGAAGCAGCAGCTTTGCGTGGCGTTCCAGAACCGCGGGAAACTCGCGCGCACACGTGCGGCCATTTCGGTGTATGGATCCGCTGGTTTGTTGAGCTTTTTGGCGAATCTCGCCATGGTGAGCAGAGCGTTGTACCAGAGGGCATTGATCTCGACGGGCTTTCCCATGCGCGGGGTGATCACGCGGTCGCCCACGCGCGCGTCCATCCAGGTAAGCTGCACGCCGGGCGCGCCGGCATACAGCAGGCCATCGGTATCGTCCACGTGGATGTTGTGCCGCGTACCGCGCTGGTGATGCTCCAGAATGCCTTCCAGGACGGGAAATAGATGAGCCAGGAATTCATTGTCGGCTGCGGCGGCGTAGTACTGCCGCGCCGCCTCGAAGAACCACAGCGCCGCATCCACGGTGTTGTATTCTGGCGCCGTGCCCGCATCGGTGAAGCAGTTGGGAAGCATGCCGCCATCCACAAAGCGCGCATACGTGTGCAGGACATTGCGCGCGATTTCCGGCCGGCCGGTGGAAAGCGTCAGGCCGGGCAGCGAAATCATGGTGTCGCGCCCCCAGTCGCAGAACCAGGGGTAACCCGCAATCACGGTTTTTGCGCCGGGATCGCCGGTGAGGGGACGCTGCGCGATGAACTGGTCCGCGGCCAGCACGAGTTGCCGGATCCATTCCGGGGCTTCGTCCGCCAGGCTTGTATCCGCGGCGCGCCACTGGGAGAGCAGCGTGCGTTGGGCGTCCAGCCGTTCGGCTGACGCGCGCGCGTGGTCCATCTCGGGATCGGGGCGCGTGGACAGCACGATGGCGATGGAATCGCCCGCGACGAGCGTGGCGCGAAAGGTTCCCGCATGCAGGTGGTCCTCATGGTCTTCGAGGCCGCGTTCGCGCTCGGCGGGAAGGTCGAAGTCGTGGTACCAGTCGTGCGCGGTCTCGGCCGCGGCCCCAGCGCTCAGCAGATAGAAGGGAACCGCGCCGTCAAAGGCGGTGACGCGCAGACCATTCGGCACCGTCTCCACGTTCATCCACCAGTCGCCGGCGTGGGTGGCGGCGTGATAGTCGCGGTAATTCACCAGGGCCTTGAGCGCCAGCCGCAGCGGCCCGCTGCCGCGAACGAAGGTGAACGCGACATAGGTGGTGTTTTCGCTCTGGCGCATCCACACGCGCTTTTCGAGCTGGGCATCGGCCAGCGCGTAGGTCCACACCGGTGTCGAGCCCTCGAGCCGGAAGCGTTCGATGTGCCGGTGGCCGCCTTCGGGCACCAGCGATGGGTGTCCCGCGTTCCACCACCGCTGCGTGGTCAGCGGGTAGTGCTGGCCGTCGTACTCGGCGGTGCCGTCCAGATTGGAGACCAGCAGAGTGCGGCCCACGGGGGGATGCAGCGCAGCCATCAGCAGTCCGTGATAGCGCCGGGTAACGTTGCCGGCGAGCGTTCCGCAGGCGAATCCGCCCAGGCCGTTGGTCACCAGCCACTCCCGCGCTTCCGCCGCTGCGGGGTCGCCACACACCTCGCGGCCGAAGTCCGCCGCCGAGGGCAGCGGAGGAAGGAACTCACCTGCGGAGCGCATATCGCTTACTCGCCGCTCTGTTCAATGAGTTTGGCCACCAGCCCGGTCCAGCCCGTCTGGTGGCTGGCGCCGAGGCCCGCACCGGTGTCTCCGTGGAAGTACTCGTAGAAGGGAATCAGGTGCTGCCAGGAGTGATTTTGGTTGAACAGCTCGCTGCTCCCGAAAACGGCGCGCTGGCCATTGGAGTCGCGGAGGAAAATGCGGATGAGCCGCCGGGAAAGCTCGGTGGCTACGTCCCACAGATTCATCATGCGCCCGGAGCCAACGGGGCATTCCACCTTCAGATCGTCTCCAAAATAGTGGTGGAATTTCTGCAGGGATTCGATCAGCAGGTAGTTGACGGGAAACCAGATGGGCCCGCGCCAATTCGAGTTGCCGCCGAAAAGACCGGTGGAGGATTCCGCGGGCTCGTAGCGCACGCGGTGGATCGAGTTGTTCACGGTGAGCTCATAGGGGTGGTCGTGGTGGAAGCGGGAAAGAGCGCGAACGCCGTAGGGGGATAGAAACTCGCTCTCGTCCAGCAGGTAGCGCGCCATGCGCTCCAGGCGGCCGCGATTGACCAGGGAGAGCAGGCGCCGCACGCCGTGCTTGGAAGAACGCGTGGCTTCAATGTGGTCCGGCACGTCCGGGTGATTGTCCAGGAACCACTGCATTCGGCGCTTGAACCCGGGGAATTTTTCCAGGATTTGCGGTTCGATGGTCAGCACGGCGAACAGCGGCGTGAGCCCCACCATGGAGCGGACTTTCAGGGGGTGGTGGCGGCCATCGGGGAGATGCAGGACATCGTAATAAAAGCCGTCCTCATCGTCCCACAGAGCCAGGCCCTCGCTGCCCATGTCGTGCATGGCATGCGCGATATAGATGAAATGCTCGAAGAATTTGCTGGCGACGTCCTCATAGGCGGGATCGCGCAGGGCAAGCTCCGAGGCGATATTCAGCATGTTCAGGCAGTACATGCCCATCCAACTGGTGCCGTCGGATTGTTCGATGTGGCCGCCGGTGGGCAGCGGGGCGGAGCGGTCGAACACACCGATGTTGTCCAGCCCCAGGAAGCCGCCTTCGAATACGTTCATGCCGTCGGGGTCTTTGCGGTTGACCCACCAGGTGAAATTCAGCATGAGTTTGTGGAAGACGCGTTCGAGAAACTCGTAGTCGGCGACGCCCCGGATGCGCTTTTCGATCTTGTAGACGCGCATGGCGGCCCAGGCATGCACGGGCGGGTTCACGTCGCTGAAGGCCCATTCGTAGGCCGGCAACTGGCCGTTGGGGTGCATGTACCATTCGCGCAGAAGGAGAATCAGCATTTCCTTGGCATAGTCGGGATCGATCTGCGCGAGCGGGATGCAGTGGAAGGCGAGGTCCCAGGCCGCATACCAGGGGTATTCCCACTTGTCGGGCATGGAAATGACGTCTGCGTTGTAGAGGTGCGACCAGGTGCGGTTGCGCCCGCGTTTGCGTTCCGGCGGCGGCGGGGGAACCGCGGTATCGCCCTCGAGCCAGGTGCGCACGTCGTAGCCGTAGAACTGTTTCGACCACAGCATTCCGGCAAAGGCCTGCCGCTGGACCTCGCAGACGTCGTCCATTTGGCTTTTCCCGGTGCGTTTGTGGAAGAAGTCGTCGGCCTCGTCCACGCGGCGGACAAACATCTCCTCGAACCAGGGGCCAAAAATGGGGCTGGCGTCCGGCTGGTCGGTAAACCGCAGGCGGACCATCTCAAATCCACCCGGCGGCACGGTGAGGTGATAGTGCGCGGCGGCCTTGGTGCCCGTCAGGGCCGGGTTCACCGCGTCCTTGCGGCCGTGGATGATGTAGTTGTGGAAGGCGTCCTTCACATAAGGCGAGTGATTGGGCACTCCCCAGACGCGCTCGTTGTTCGTTTCGTTTTCGGTGAACAGGAGCGTGGGCTCGCCCTCGCAGTACAGCCAACGTCGCCCGTAATAGTCGTCGTGGACCCCGAGAACCTCGGCGCCTTCTCTCTTTTCGACCAGGGAAATACCGGAAGTTTTCGGGAGGTCGTTCCACGTCCAGGTGTTTCGCAGCCAGAGGGTGGGGAGCAGGTCCAGCTCGGCCGGTTCCGGGCCGCGGTTTTCCACCGTGATGCGCACCAGGATGTCTTCCGAAGTGGCTTTGGCGTACTCGACAATCACGTCGAAGCAGCGGTCCTCGTTGAACACGCCGGTGTCCACCAGTTCGAATTCCGGGTCTTGGCGGGACCGCCGGCGATTTTCCTCCACCAGCCATTTGTAGGGGAACTCGCGATGCGGGTATTTGTACAGCATCTTCATGTAGGAGTGGGTGGGCGTGCAGTCGAGGTAGAAATAATATTCTTTGACGTCTTCGCTGTGATTTCCCTCGCTCCCGGTGAGGCCGAAGAGGCGCTCCTTCAGGATGGGATCGCGGCCGTTCCACAGCGCCAGTGCGAAGCAGATCAGCCCGTGGCGGTCGCAGATGCCGCCAATGCCATCCTCACCCCAGCGGTAGGCGCGGGAGCGGGCATGGTCGTGGGGAAAGTAGTCCCAGGCGGTACCGCCCGGGCTGTAATCTTCGCGCACCGTGCCCCATTGCCGCTCGGAGAGATATGGCCCCCAGCGTTTCCAGTGCGACTTATGGTCGCGCGCGCTTTCCAGCCGTTCTTCTTCCGGGATGAGTGGAGCGTTGCTGGGCATCGGTTGATTTGTCCTCTGCAATGGGAAAGAGGTTGGACCGCTTGGGCGGTCTGGGGGCTATCCCTCCCCCCGCGACGCGCCATTGTACAGGGGGAAGGCCCGTGGGTACACGCCAGAAAGCCAGTGGCCCGAGATTAGGATCGGCGGACAGGACGGGTGGCCCGGATGTTGTGTTTTTTCTCTGCCTACCGGCGCGGACCGATGAGAGGATACCACTTCCGCAACTAACGGGCGGCGGCAGGCTCTAAGGTGCCCCATGCGTCGTCCTTAATGGAAGCAGGATTGGGTCTCCGGTAGGCTCATGGTTCTCTGCGGGCTCCGCGGGCCGGGCGCGATTGCGGCTGAAACAGTTGGAGGGCTGGGGAGACTAAATGATTGGAGCGGGCGAGGTTCGGGGGTGAACGCGGGCCAGTCAGGCGGTCGTGGCTCGGCGCCGCCAGAGTCCGCTTCGAGGGGCGCGGAGGCCACCCTAAAGGGCGGCCCTACAGGGGACGAACTCGCGCTGCTGGAAGGGCTGCGGCGGAAGGACGAAGCGGCTTACGTTGAACTGGTGCAGCGGCACCAGGCTGTGCTGAAGCGGGTGGCGCGGGTCTATGTGCGCAGCGACGCCGTGGCGGAGGAGGTGGTGCAGGAGACGTGGTTGGGCGTGTTCCAGGGGATAGACCGGTTTGAAGGGCGCGCGTCGCTGAAGACCTGGATTGTGCGCATTCTGATGAACCGTGCGCGCACTCGGGGCGAACGGGAAGGGCGAACCGTGGCATTTTCCGCGCTGGCCGATGACGAGGCCGGCCGGGCTGACCCGGCGGTGGCTGCGGATCGTTTCCAGGACGCGGCAGGCGAGTATCCCGGGCACTGGACCGTGCCGCTCCAGCGCTGGGGCGACGATCCGGAACAGTGGGTCAGCTCGAACGAGACGCTGGAGTTCCTGAGCGGCGCCATGGAGCAGCTTCCGCCCGTGCAACGAAGCGTGGTGATGCTGCGGGACGCTCAGGAGTGGACTTCGGAAGAGGTATGCGAGGCGCTGGGCCTCACGGAGGCGAATCAGCGGGTGCTGCTGCACCGCGGGCGCTCGAAGCTGCGTAAGGCGGTGGAAGGGCATTTTCAAGGGAAGGGAAGGCGGCCATGAACCCGTGGGGCATGGACTGCATCGAGCTGGTGGAGCTGGTGACGGCCTACCTGGAAGGCCAGATCAGCGTAGAAGATCGGGCGCGGTTTGAGAAGCATCTCTCGCTTTGCGGGAGTTGCCGCGACTACCTGGAACAAATGCGGCTGACCCTGCGGGCCACAGGAAGGCTTCGGGCAGGAGAGGTGGCGCCGGAAGCACTCGAGGCATTTCGCAAGGCGTTTCGGGAGTGGACGAAGGCGTGAATCCGGGGCAGGCCGGCGTGGAGACGGAAGGCAGGGCGATAACCGGTACCAGTACGGGAGTTCGACGGGGACAGCGTGTAGTGGCACCATCGTACAGGCCCAGATGGGGCCATTGACACCCCTCCATCCATTTGACACTATCGAACTTAGGATGAGGTTTCCGGCGCAGTGTTTCTGCGCAGGGTGTGGGTGTATTCGTCTGCCCGCACGGCTAGGCGTGTGGGCTAACGGACCGCGACTTTTCGAGGGCAGGAGTTAGCGGCCATCCAAAAGAAGATCGGCAAATTCGAGATCCTTGGAGAGCTCGGTCGCGGAGCTATGGGCGTGGTGTACCGCGGCAAGGATCCGTTCATCGGCCGCACGGTAGCGATCAAGACGATCACCGGAAATTTCACCGACAACCCGGATTTGCTGGAGCGGTTCTATCGCGAGGCGCGGGCCGCGGGCGCGCTGCAACATCCCAACATCGTCACGATTTACGACATGGGAGAAGACAGCGGGATCCCCTATATCGCCATGGAATTGCTCGATGGCGATGACCTGGGCCACATGGTGGACAAGGAAAAGGAAGAGGGCGGACAGAACCCGCTTCCGGCCTCCATCAAACTGAGCTACATCGTGCAGGTGTGCCGCGCGCTGGAATACGCGCACAAGCGGAACATCGTCCACCGCGACATCAAGCCCGGGAACATCGTGGTGACCCACGACGGCACGGTGAAGGTGGTGGACTTCGGCATCGCGCGGTTGACGGACACCTCCTCCACGTCCTCGGGCATGCTCATCGGGACGATCGACTACATGTCGCCGGAACAGATTCGGGGCGAGAAGGTGGACGGGCGCTCCGACATCTGGGCCGTAGGTGTGATGACGTATGAAATCCTGACCTACACGAAACCGTTCCAGGGGGGCAACATCACCGCGGTGATGTTCGCCATCGTCAGCCAGGAACCGAAGTCCATCCGCGATCTCCGCCCCGACCTGCCGCCCGAAGTGGACGACATCATGCGCCGGATTTTCAGGAAGGAACCCGGCGAGCGCTACCAGAGCATGGAAGAGCTGCTGAACGAGCTGGAGCCGGTGGCGCGGAAGATGCAGCAGGAGAGCGTGGGCCTGCTGGTGACGCAAAGCGAAACGCTGCTGAACAAGGGGGATTTGCAGCGCGCCAAGGAACTACTGAAACAAGCGCTGGTGCTGGACACCTCGCACACGCACGCCAAGACGCTGCTGGACCGCGTCAACTCCGAAATCCGCCGCAGCGAAGTGATGCCGAAGCTGAACGACATGGTGGCTTCGGCGGAGAAGCACTTCCAGGCGGGCAATCTGGACGATGCCCGCCGCGAGGCGGACGCGGCCCTGCACCTGGACTCGAATTTCGTGCCCGCCCGCGAGCTGCTGGGCAAAGTCCAAGAAGCGGAGATGCAGTTCAAGATGGTGCAGACGGGCATGAGGGAAGCCCGCCAGCACCTGGCCGAAGGCAGCCTGACCAACGCGGAGCAGTCGCTGGACCGCATCCTGCAGGCCGCGCCCGACAACCAGGAAGCGCAGTCGCTGCGGAAGCAGATCGCGGAGGAGAAGGAACGGCGGGGAAAGCGCAAGCAGCTTACCGACGGGGTACAGCGGGCCCGGCAGTTGTGGACGGCGCAGCAGTTCGATGAGGCGCTGAAGGTTCTCGGCACCCTCGAGCAGGAATACCCGAACGAATCCGAAGTGGTAAAGCTGCTCGAAGCCGTCCGCGCGGACAAGGCCCAGGACGAAATCCAGCGGTCGCTGGCGGAAGCGCGCAAACAGCTGGGCGCGCAGTCGTTCAACGAAGCCCTGGGCACTCTGGACAAGTTGCTGCAGCGCTATCCCAACGAGTCCGCGGCGGTAAAGCTGCGCGAATTGGTGCTGCAGGAGCGCAGCGAGCACGCGAAGCAGCTTCGCCTGCAGAAGGAACTGGAAAGCCTGAAGCGCCAGGTGAACGAAGAGAAGTTCGCGGATGCCATCTCCAACGGCGAGGCGCTGCTGAAGGAGTTTCCCGACGACTTCGAGTTGAGCCGCCTGGTGGAATTCGCCAGGACGCAGCGCTCGCAGCAGGACGTACTGAAGCGGCGGCAGTCGCGCAACCAGGAAATCAACAATCACGTCCAGGCCAACAACTTCGACGCGGCGCTGACCGCCTGCCAGGAGGCGGTGAAGGAGTTCCCCGGCGACGCGGAGTTCAGGCAGCGCCTGGAGCAGGTGACCTCGCAGCAGAAGGAATTCAAGAACCGCGAGCGCCAGAGGCTGCTGGATGAGCGGCTGCGCACCATGCGGCAGGCCATCGAGCGCGGGGACCTGACCGGGGCCATCGATCTGGGCAACCGCACCGTGGTGCAGGCGGGGAAGGACACGGACCTCACCAAGCTGATCGAAATGGCCAAGCAGGAGCGCTCGCTCCGCGATCAGCGCCGCAACCACGACGAGCAGACGCTGAAGGCCATTGGGCTGATTGAAGACAAGAAGTTCGACGAGGCCGCGAAGATTCTGCGCGTCCTCGATCGCGACGACATGATCGATGCGCGCGTTCCGGCGCTGCTGCGCGCCGCGGAAGACCACCGCGTGCCCACAAAAGAAGAACTCACCCTGATGCGCAGCAAGCCGGTGCAGCCGGCCGAGGGCGAGGGCGACAAGACGCGCGTGGGAGGCATTGGCGGGCTGGGTGTAAAACCCGCGCCGGCCGCGGTTCCCAGCGGAGACGCCGGCGGAGCGACGCGCGTGTTCCGGCCCGAAATCGGCGAAGAGACGACCAAGTTCAAGACTCCGCCAGTGGTTGCGCCGGCGCCCCCGGCGGCCGTTCCGGCGGGCATGAATGCCGCTGCGGTTGCGCCCCCCACGCCCGTTGAGGAAAAGACGACGGTGATTCCGCCGATCGGCGAAAAGACGACGGTAATTCCGCCGGTGGAAGAAAAGACCGCCATCGCTCCTCCGAAGACCAAGGAAGAGAAAAAGAAGCAGAAAGAGAAAGAGAAGGGCAGACACGTCGAAGAGCCCGCTGCGGTGAGCACGAGCACGGTGGTGGTACCGCCGGCTCCGCCCAAGGTGGAACCGAAGCCGGAGGTCAAGGCACCTCCTCCTCCGCCACCGCCTGCGCCCAAACCGGCGGCACAGCCCATGGCCGCTGCCGCCGCTCCGCCGGTCAAAGAACCGCCGCTGAAGCCCTCGGTCGAGGAACGCAAGGCGCCTTCCCCCCCGGCGGTTACATTCGAGCCCGCACCCGCTGCCAAAAAGGGCGGTATGGGGATGATTATCGGAGGCGTGGCGGCTGTCGTGGTGATCGGCGTGGGCGTTTACATGTTCATGGGCCGAGGTAGCAATCAGCCCAACACCACCACCCAGCCGGAAAATCCTGCGGTCACGCAGCCCGCCGGTGGGACGTCGACCACTGCCACCAATCCCGTGGTTCAGCCGCCGCCGCCCGTGATCCAGACCGGCCCTTCACCGGATGAGAAGAAGGCCACCGAGATGATCCAGCAGGCCATGAAGGTGGCGGCCAAGGGCGACTATAACGGCGGGCGGAAGAAGCTGACCGATGCGGAGAGCTTCATCAAATCGAAGAACCTGAACGCGTCATTCCTGTCCACGATTCAGACGGACAGGACGCAGATCGACAATGTGGAGAAAAACAAGGATCTCGCGGCCATACTCGCCAAGTCCAACGATTTGTTCGATTCCGCGAACGCGGCAGTCGCCAGCGGACAGTGGGATCGCGCCAGCCAGGCTCTGGACCAACTGCAGGGCCTCGGGGAAGGGGCGGCGCACAAGGATGAGGTCCCGAGTCTGCGCAATCAGATTGAGGGCGGGAAGAAGCTGGACGCGCAGTTTGCCCAGGCGCAGTCGCAGGCCAACAGCAACGACGAAGGGGCGCTGATCAGCGCCAAGGCCACGATGGACGCCATCGCCAATGCCAACGGGCGCCACTCGAGTGAGGCGCGCAACGCTTCACGGCTGCTGGAAACCAAGATCAATAATCTGAAGGCCGAAGCGCAGAGGGCGGCGGTGGCGCAGCAGGCGAGGGAGAAGACGGAGAAGATCGGCCAGATTACCGGGGAGATCAAACGCCTGGAAGGCGCCAACGATTATGCCGGCGCGCGCGCCAAGCTGTCCGACCTGCAGGCTCTGGGCGAAAACACAAGCTCATTGGGCGCGGAAATCGACCGTGCGGAAAAGGTGCATGCCGCTTCCGAGCGCGGTGCCGTGTGCCAGGTGGTTGCGAAATCTCGCGAGCCGTGGACGAATCCCGTCACCGCCGGCCAGGAGCTCAATGAGGTGTTCCTGGATAACGAACTGAAGCTGACCACGGGCGCAAATTGCGGGCTGCCGGGCGATGTCCTGCAGTCCGGGCAGAAGGGCGGCGAAGCCAGACTCCAGGTCGTGGTGGACACTAGCGGCAACGTCACCGACGCTCAGCCCGTGGCCGGGTTCCCCAGCCCGGGAGCGGGCGCAGTCGCCGCGGCCAAGGGCGGCTGGCACTTCAGCGCTCCCACAGTCAAGGGCAAGCCGGTCAAGACCAGAGTCACAGTTTCCATTCACTTCAAGTAATCCCTGCGCGAGATTTCCTGATCGTCGCAATCCTTCCGTCCGGCCAGTTTTTTCGCCCGCCAACCGCAGCGGTGGCCGCCTCGGGCATGCGCCCCCCAGGGGTGCCGACGCCGGGCCAGTGCAACGGTGCGAGCCACGCCAGGACAGCGGATGGCCAGCAATGGCCGCCAGCGCGGGACCCAGGAGTGATTCGACGGAGGACGATCCAAGCCGCCGTCCGGGCGGTCAGCGAGGGCTGGCTGCCCAGCAAAAAAGCCCGCGGCGCTCGGGCGCCGCGGGCCTTTCGAAAGAAAAGGGTAATGGCTCCAGCTTAGAAGATGAACCGCAGGCCGAACTGCATACGCCGGCTGCCGGTGTTCATCGAAGTGGTGCTGAGGAAGGTATGGGCTCCGGTTACGTTGTTCTGCGCATCGATGGCATTCTCCGGGATGCCGCCCGTGATCGCGGCGCCGGTGCGTGTGGACGCAAACCCGAACGCGGGCGCCGCGGACGCATTGCCGATGTACGGATTGCCGTTAAACCCTCCCAGATTGGGGTGGTTAAAAACATCGTAGACTTCCCAGCGGAACTGCAGATGGTAATGCTCGGCGAACGTGAAGGTCTTATAGAGCGCCAGATCCAAGTCGGTGATTGCGGGACCGACCAGGCTATTGCGTCCTATATCGCCGGCGTAGGTCGTGGGGCCGGAGAGGCCCGCAGCCCCCGGAGGAGCGGCATTGGCAAACAGCGGCCGTTGCACGAAGTGGGCCATGGTCATAGCCTGCGCCTGGGTGACCCCCGACGCCACGGTGGTTCCCGTCTTTGTATTGAAGATATTGTAGGCCGCGGCGCTGAGGCATTGCGGGTCGGCCACCAGCGCGACCAGATTCTTGGGGAGTGAGGCGTTTCCGATGTTGGGACGGTCGTTGCTCAAGCTCCCGTCTCCGTTGGTGTCGGCGCAAGTGCTGGAGGGAGAAGCGTTGAGAGGACTGAACGGCTGGCCGGACTGGTAGGTGAATACGCCGCCCAATTCCCAGCCCCCCGCCCAGACATTCTTGGTGGTAAACGGCTGCCACACAAAACTCGCGGCGAATCGATGCCGCCGGTCGAACGAGGAATTTCCCCGTTCGGCACCGGTTGTCGAGTTAAAGGATTGCGCGAGAGGAGTAATGGCCTCGACCGGCGCTGTGGCCAGGGGGTCGAACAGGAAACCGACCGGCACCGCCCCTGTACCGCCCTGCTGAAGATCGCTTTTGCCGAAGGTGCGGAAGCCAGGCCCGAAAATCTCGCTGGTATTGTCAATGAGATGGCTCCAGGTGTAGGAGGCCGTGAACGTAAGGTCGCCGACGTAGCGCGTATGCATCTGGCGCTTTACCAGGCTGGCTTGCAGCGCATGATAGACGGAGCTGCCGCCGTTGGTCACCTGCGTGACGTCGCCATGGGTGTTATCGATGCGCGGGAAGCGGCACTGACCGGGCTGCTGGAGGTTGCCTATTCCCACTGACTCGTACAAGGTTGCGATATTTGCCACGCAGGTGCTGTCCCAGCCCTGGAAGGGGTTGGTCTCGATGCGTTGGAACAGCCGGGTGCCTTTGCTGCCCACGTAATCCACCTCTGCCAGGAATTTGCCCGGCAGCTCGTGCTGCACGCCCAACGACCACTGCTGCACATAGGGATTCTTCAGGTTCTTCGACACGGTGTTCTGGTCGGAGCAGTTCACGATCGGGACCTTGCCCGTATCCGCCCGGCCGGGGAATACGGTCGTGCCGTTGATTCTATCGAAGAGATCGTAATACTGGCTGCAGCCGCCGACGAATCCAGCCGGCAGACCGCTGAAGGGGTTCGTGCCTTGGACAGCAGCAAGCGGGTTCCCATTCACGGCATACGGCGGATTCGGGTATACGCCGGTGGGTTGCGTTGGCGCGATAAAGAACGCATCGGTCGTAATGAGCGGAGAGACCGGTCCACTCTGCCAGATGAGCAAGGGGAGATTCAGGATCGGGGGATCGTATTCAATTCCATAGCCCCCCCGGATCACCCAATCTTGCCTGCCCCAAGGCGAGTAAGCAAAGCCGATACGGGGAGCGAAATCCTTGTTGTCCGTATTGACGAAGGGTGCGTTGGGATTGATGTCGTGCACGGAATTGATGGGCTGGCCGAAATTCTCATAGCGCACGCCGAAGTTGAACGTCAGGTTGCTGCGGGCGCGCCAGTCGTCCTGGGCAAAGTAAAACTGGTCGAATTCCTTGATCTTGATTTCGTTGGGACCCTGGCCGGTTATCGCTCCGCTGGCGTTCGTGCGCACGTTTACGAGGCGCTGGCTGGTCAGGGCAGCATCCGTAAACGGGCAGAACGGGGCCATGCTAAACGAGCAGTTCGGGACGGCGCTCGGTTCGGTCGCGAAGGTCTGAAAGCCGTTGAGAAAACCGAACCCGGTGAAGAGGTAGAAGCCATTGTCATCGGGCATGCCGAGGGAGTTGGTGTCGATCTTGGCGAAGTTGGCGCCCAGCTTGATGTTATGCCTGCCAACCGTGTACGAATAATTGTCCTGGATCTGGTAGGTGTTGCTGGTGACGCGGGCGGGGCCGGAGTCTGTCCCTACGGTGATCAGATTGCCCACCGAGGGAAAGATTCCCGCCGGGACTTGCGTCTGGCCGAGTGAACTGGGGTAGGTCCCCTGGCCCCCGAGTCCGCCGAGGGTGTTGGCGCCAGCAACGTTGGCACCAACGCCCGTTGAGGCGCAACCGCTGTTCGCGATTCCAAAGAAAGGCGCCGTGCCGTTGCCGGCAAAGCAGTCGCTAATAATCGCTGCCGGGAGATGCAGCGAGTCGGCTGGCGCGTTAAACGCTCCCTGGCGCTGGGAAACGCGGCTGTAAGAGATTCGGAATTCGTTAAGCGAACCGCCTGGCCGCCGGTAACGATGATCCAGCAGAAAGCTCTGGGTGCGCTGGCGGAGGAGCGTTTTCCAATCGGGCAGAAGCCCGATGTCCGAAAACGCGCTCACGCCCGGCGTTTCCAGCGGGGATTGCGGCGAAGCCAGGTCGTCGAACAGATAGCGGGCGTAAATGTCGTTGGAATCGTTCAACTTCTGGTCGAAACGTCCGGAAACTTCATGATCGCGCAGATTGAAGGTGTTGGCATTGGGAACATTGAAGACGTTAAAATTCACAGGGACCACCGTGCCGAAGAGGGAGCCGGCGTTGACGGCCGTGGAGGTGACTAGGCACGGGTTGGGAGCCTGATAGAGGCCCTGCTGGTTATTCTTAATTTCGGCGCTGGTTCCGGTGAAGCAGGGCGTGACGCCCCCCACCCCGGGGACCACATTGACTGACGGAGTGCCCAGATAGGCTTGAAGCGCCGGCGTGGTCGGCAAGCCCTTCAGCGTGGCCAGGTCCGCCGGAGTGGCGGGATAATTCGCCAGCACCGGGTAGACGTCGCTCAAGTTGTCGGTAATTCGGTCCCACTGGTAGGAGAGGAAGAAGAATGACTTGCCTTTTTTGACCGGTCCGCCCAGCGTGCCGCCGAGCGTCGTATCGTAGAAGGTTTCCGGAGAGTTCAACAGGGCCTGCTTCTGGACGTTATTCATGGCGTTCGTCAGGTCGTCCTGCCCGAAGCCGAAGAGCGTTCCGTGCCAGTTGTTGGAGCCGCTCTTGGTGATGGCGTTGACCGTCGCGCCGCTGTTGCGCCCGAATTCGGCCTTGAGCTGGCCAGTCGAGATCGAATACTCCTGGAAGATTTCGTTGTTGGTGAACTGTGTGGCGGCTCCGCCGAACAGCGGCTCGTTGTTGTCCACGCTATCAATCGTGAAGTTGTTATCGCGGCCCCGCGAACCGTTCACCGAGAAGGGAACCAGCGTGCTCGCGAAGCTGAAGGTGCGCACGCTCTCCACTCCGGGGGCCAGCAGGGCCAGGTTATTGACGTCGCGCGTAACCACCGGAATCTCGACCACTGGCGCGCCCAGGAAGGCGGTGCTCAGCGTGGGGCTGTACAGATCCGTTTCCGGCGCGCTCGAACCCACCGGCCGCTGTTCCTCGGGCTGAAGGACAAAATTTTCGGCCGTCGTACGGTTCACGTCCACGCGCACGTTAGAGTGAATGGCGGTGGGCATGCTGCTGATGGCCCGGGCTTCATACAGGCCGGGCGGAACCTCCAAGATCCGGTAAAATCCTTGGGAGTCCGTATTTCCGGTGAACTTGAGGCCAGATTCCTCGCTGCTGACGACGATGGCCACGGCGGCCTGGGGCTTTCCATTGGCGTCCGTCACCCGGCCGGCAATGATCCCGCTGATCGTCTGGCCAGGGAGCGTCCCGGCAAACAGCAGCATAGCGGCAGCAAAAATCAGTATACAGCTGGGCAGGCGCACTCTCATGTTCTCGACACCTCGCGTGGAAAATTCCAGCATCCTGGAAGGACAGACCCGGGGTGGTTCAACCGCTCGCCGCTGAGACACGCACCCAAAATTCCCCCCGGGAGAAATACCCATCTCCCCGCATTCGTATCACGACGAATGCCATGACTCTACTCACAAGCTACACGAGCCGTCAAGGATTTCTTCCAAAAAAGGGAGTGAACCATCGGACACGCTGCGCGCTCCCTGGTTTGTTTTGCCTTGACGATAACCAAGCCGCGTAGTAGCTTGCCAAAACGACGGACGCTGAGGGGTCGTCGTGTATTTGGGGTCGGGCCACTTTGTCTTCGCACTCCGTACTCATGGGAGGACGTGTATGTTTCTTTCCAGATCGCACGTAGAAACTGCGGGGTTGGCAGGGTCTGCCTCAACTCCCCATTCGAAGATTTCCTGGGTGGCAAGCGCCTGCGCCCTTGTGCTGATGCTCGCCGCGCTGGGCGGCCTGTCCGGCTGCGCGAGCGGCTCGCATGGTCTGCCCTCCGGGCTCCCCATTCCGAACCCGGGCGGATTGGTGTTTACAACCTCAGCATTGGCGAACGGAGTTGCTGGACGCTCGTATACGTACGATTTTGTTTTCACCGGAGGGACGGCGCCATTCACGTGTGTCCTCCAAGCGGCGGGACCCCTCTCTGGCGCTTCCGCAACGTTCAGCGCGACTCCCGGTGGCGGAACGTCCTGTCAGGTTACGGGCATGGCCACGGTAGCGAGCTCCAGCGCGGTATCCGTCAAGGTGACGGACAGTGGCACGCCGACGCCACAGGTAGCTTTCTCGCCGTCCCTTACTCTCACGATCAATCCGGCGCTGGCGACAAACGCCTCCGCGCTCTCCCTGGCCAATGCCGTGAATGGCCGCGCCTACACGCAGAATCTCTCGGTCGCGATCACGGGCGGAACTCAACTTGCTATGGCTGGAGCTCCATATACCTGCATGGTTGTCGGGCTGCCCTTCGATGGGCTTGCCAGCACGGCCCCCGCCGCCACGACCGCGGCGTGCACCTTCACGATTAACGGGCCGGCGAACGCTGCCGGGCTGATGTCCGGGATGCCCCCGGTGTCCGATCCGACGCAGGTGGCAGTCACGGCAACGGATACCCAACTCGTCGAGACATTCCCCTCGGGAGCCGTCATTCCCCTTGCTGCGGGTGCCGCTGTGCCAGCGGGGGATCTGCTGGTGGTGCCTTCCGGTACCAGTGCGGCGGGCGCTTTCGCCAACAACTTGATGGTGCGCTCGGAGTTCAGTTTCAACACCCCCCTGCCTGCTGCGTTTCCCGACGGAGTGGTGGGGCGCACGTACGGCAATGCTCCTCTTGCGCCTCCCCCGCTGACGACGAACGTATCCGCGACCGTCGGCAACATGCCGCTGACAGCCTGTGGATTCACGGCGGGTACCAATTTGATGGGGAACCCGCTGGGGGAGACCGTTGCAGCGCCGGCAACTTGCGACCTGGCGAGCACGGGCAACTTGAGTATGGCGACGTCCCCGGGCTCGTTGAGCTTGACCGTTACGGGTAAGGATTCGCCGATTTTCGATCCGAATTTGCTGCCTGGGATGATGGTGGTGGTCGTTCCGGCCAACACGATCCCGGCGTCCGCAGCGGTGGCGCTGACGATCCACCCGGCGCTGACGCTGTCGCTGGACCCCGCGGGGGTGCCGGCTGTTAATCCCGCGCCTGCGGCCGTCATGGGCAGGACCTACGGGAACACTGCTGCGGGCTTCAAGGATTTGGCGTTCGATGTTGCCGGAGGGCTGACTCCCTATACCTTTGCGGCGGTGACACAGCTCAACGCTCCCGGCACCGGTGTGCCGAATGCGGTGGCCTGCTCCCAGACGGCTGCGACAAAGGAGGAGTGCACCAGCGGCGCCTCCACGGTATCGGCGAGCCCCGGGTTGTATTCCTTCACGATCACGCCGAATGACACGGGCAACACGGCCACGCCCAGCGCCATGGCCTCGGGGACGCAACCTTCCACACCTGCCTCGATCAACGTGAATGCAGTGCTGGCCCTGGCCGTCGATGTCAACTCTGCCGCAGTGAATCCCGCGCCCCCTGCGGTAATGGGCCGGAGCTATGGAAATACGGGGGCTGGATTCAAGGATTTGGCCTTTGATGCCACGGGCGGATTGCCGGCTTACATATTTGGACTCCCGGCGACGATCAACGCGCCGGGCACCGGGGTGCCGAATGCCGTAGCTTGCACCATGACGAGCGCGACAAAAGAGGAGTGCACTAGCGGCGCCTCAACGGTTTCGGCGGGCATGGGCCTATATAGTTTCTCGATCACGCTGAATGACACTGCAAACGCCACCACGCCGAGCGCCATGACCTCGGGGACCCAGCCGGCCGCCATTCCCGGCTCGATCACCGTGAATCTGCCGCTGGCGCTCGCTCCGGATGCGGCGGGACAAGACCCGCCGACCAACGGGGTGGTCAACCGGACATACGGCAACGTAGGCGCTGGTTTCAAAGCTCTCATCTATGACGCCACGGGCGGAATTCCGAACGCAGTGACGGGCTACACGTTTACGCAGCCGCCTTCGGTGGCTGCCCCTGCGGCGAACGGCGTTCCCCAGAATGTGGCCTGTACTCCCAACGCCGCCGGCACGGTGGACACGTGTACGAGCGGGGCCGCGGTAATTACGGCGGCGTTCGGTGCGTACCCGTTCCAGATCGTTCTGGACGACACGGCCAACCCAACAACGCCCAGCGGTTCGCAGTCCGGCACCACCTCCAATATTGCCCGGACCATCACCATCCGGAAGCAACTGGCAATCAACGCGCCGAGTCCGAATCCTGTGACCCCCGCGGTCAACGGACGCCCGTACGGCACTCCTGCGGGCAGTCAGGACCTGCTGTATAGCCTGTCGGCGGGCGAGGGGTTGCCGACCGTCACCCTGATGGGCGCGGGCTTCCCCGCCCCCATTACCTGCACCACGGTAAACAACGCAGCAGATTCCACGCTGACGATGCATTGCAACAGCAGCAACATGAACGTCACCGGAGCCACTGCCACCGGTACGGTCACCGCTACCGATACGGCAAACGCCACCACTCCGGCCGCCACCACGGGCACCGACCCTGCCAGCCAGAGGATGGACTCGCTCACGGTTAACGCCGCCCTGTCGTTCACCGTGGATGCAGCGAGCGTTGACCCGCCACCGTTCGGCGTCGTCAACCGGACCTACGGCAATACCATGGCCGGCTTCAAGGCTTTGATTTACGACGCCATGGGCGGTATTCCCGGCGCAACTGGGTACACGATCACCCTGCCGGCTACCGTGGGTGCTCCCGCAGTAAACGGCGTTCCCAGCGCGGTGGCTTGCACTGCCAACGGCGCGAACACTGTGGTTACCTGCACTGGCGGGACTACGCCAATTGGGGCCACAGCCGGGGCATACCCATTCATGATCACTTTCGACGATACGGCCAACGCGACGACGCCCAGCGGATTCGAGCACCGGAACCACAGCCGTGGTTTCCAAAACGATCACCATCCGTCTTCAATTGGCGATCAGCCTGCCGAGTCCCAACCCTGTGACGAATGCCGTCACCGGGCGGCAGTACGGCACGCCGCAGGGTAGTCAGGACCTGACTTACATGGTGGCAGCCGGCGAAGGGCTGCCGACCGTGATGATCATGGGCTCGGGCTTCCCCACGCCGATTACCTGCCCCACGCAAGCGAACGCTGCGGATTCCACGCTGACGTTGACTTGCAATAGCGGAGGCGCCGGGGTGACGGGGAGCACTGCGACCGGCACCATAACCCTCGCGGATACGGCCGATGCCACCACCCCGGCAGCCACCGTGGCCACTGACCCGGCCAGTGTGAGGAACACCGACTCGATCACCGTAGTTCCCGAGCTGACGATCGGAAACACGTTCCTGGAGAACGGCACGGTGGGCGAGCCCTATAGCGCGATTTTCTATAGCAACAACGGGGGAATCCCGTCTGCCGCTCCTCCTCCTGCTTACACATGGTCCACGACAGCGGGCGGGATAGCTGGAGTCGTGTTCGTCAATCCCTCTCCGCTGCCCACCGACGATGCGACCCAACAGAGGGGATATTACGTTGGAACGCCCACGACGGCTTCCACCCCGGGCACGCCGACGATCTCCACCACCTTTACGGTGACCGATTCGAGCAACCCCACCACGCCCAATTGCACCACCGCCACCACTTGCCCGACCTTTACCACCACCAACAAAGTTCTCCCGGAGTACGGTTTCGTAGCCACCTTTGCATCGGGTGCTGCAGAGATGGGTTCCACGGTGGTGTCTTTCGACAGCAACGGCTTCAGCCCCGTCAACTTCATCTCCTTGAGAACGAGCGCGGTCAACCCTGCCAACCCGGTTGCGGCCCGCGTTTCACCGGATGGCGAGTGGGTGTACGCGCCTAAACAGGGGAATACTCACGACGTTTCGGTGGTTGACTCGATCTCGACGGTCACGGGGTGCGTGGCGCCGGGATGCGCAGCCAGCGACTTGGCGGTCAATTCCATCGTGGTATCGAACACGGGTACGTTCAACCCCAGCGCGATTGATATCGGGAACCAGAAGTTCTTTTCCACTGCGTTTGCGTGCGGAACGCCTCCCTGCTCCGTCCAGAGGAATTTCCGGTATGACGCCTGGCTGTCCGAGCCCACGGACGGTGCTCAGGCTTCAGCCACTGTGGAGCCGATTCCGGACGCCGAAGATCCGGGACTCGTGCCGACTACCCTGTCGGGAGCTGATGCCCTTATCGTCCCCAACGCCAACAACATTTCGTTGAGCACGGATGGCAGCTTGGCTTTCCTGTCCTTGAATTATCTGCCCTCGGGAACTTGTGTCGGAGCTAACCCCCCGTGCACGACGTTCAGCGTGCTGAGTCTTCCCACTACACCTATTGCCGCCGCTCCCACCGTGGCCACCACACTGAGCAACGGGCTGCGAGCAGGAGGAATCGCGACGGACCCGCGCGGGAATTACGTGTATACGGCCACACGCGACAATACCGGGGCCTTTATTTTTGTCTCCATCACTACGGCGTCGGCGGGTTCCACCCAGGTCAACACGATCCCGACCGTGCCGGCCAATGTCTGCGCGAACGGCGACGTGGTGTCCGGCCTCACCGCCTCGCCGGATGGCAATCGCCTGTTTGTCAATTGTCTTGACGTCACAAATACGCCTCAGATCAACAACGCGGTGCAGGTGTACGACATCTCGGCAGGGGACCTCAGCACGGTCAACTTCACCGCTCCCGTGGCCACAATCAGCCTGCCCGTGCCTCCCGGTACCAACCCGCAGATATCGGGCTGCGAAACGCCGGTTGATATCAAGGCCCGATTGACGGGCGCCCCCTCCGGCACTCGTTTATTCGTGAGCTGCCAAGATTCGGACACCATCATCCCCATCGAGTACAACATTGCGACCGACGTAGCCGTGATCGACCCGGCCATCTCAACTGACCCGGCGCCGCTCTCCGCTGCTCCGACAAACCCTTGCGGCAACGGAGGCTCCTGCCCGCAGCTACTCGACCTGATGGTGGATCCGGCGCTCCATTTCACCACCGGTGGCTTTGCCCCGGCCTCTCCATTCGCTCTTCCGTCGGCTTCGCTGGCGGCAAACCCCTACGCCACTTTTATCGTGGCAGCCGGCGGCACGGTCGTGGACTCCACCGGAGCCGTGAAGCGCACCTGGAGCAATCCGGACGGCGTCCTGGCGTCGGATCCGAATTGTGCCGGTCTGACGCTGAACCCGACTTCGGGCGAGATCTCCGGAACTGCCGCTGGCACGGCCGGGACCACCTGCGGCGGCGTCAATGGATTCATCATCCGGGTGACCGATGCCTCGGTTCTTCCAGCGACTCCCGCGGGGCAGTTCGTGGAGCGGAACTTTACGATTCCGATTGTGCCCTAGGTTCCAGTCCTGGCCAGCTTTCAAGCAAGAGGCCTGGAGCCGATGTGATCGGTTCCGGGCCTTTTCATTGGCGGCTAAGCTCCGGGCAGGGCGGCATAAAGCCGCCCCTACTGCACCGTCAGCGTGTACGTGACGCTGTGAGACACGCTGCCGGACGTGGCCATCACTGTGATGGGATATGTTCCCGGCATGGTCCCTGGATTTCCCCCGCCTCCTCCGCCTCCATTCCCGCTGCTGCCTCCGCAGCCGCCGGTCATCCCCGCGAACGCCAGGAGCAGCAGGACCGCGAATACCCAACGCAGCCGTGTGCGGCGCTGGCGAGCAGCGGCGATCAGCCCGGCGCTCAGTGCGGCCAGCAGCGAGCCCCAGGCAAAGACTACGACCGGCGGCGCGGCCACCGGGGGCCCCCGCCGGCGCCCTCGCGGCGCCACGAGCGACGGGGCGGTGGTCATGAACGATACGGTCACCTGCGTGTTCCCCATCGTTCCAGCGGAGGCTGGCAACGTCGGCGGATTGGCGCTGAATCCAGGCGCGGTGCTCGTGAAGTTGCACGACGACTCGTTCGGCAATCCCAAACAGGAGAACAGCACGTTGGCAGGGAAGGGAGCGCTCTGGGCAGGCATAATCGTGAGCGGGGTGGCCAGCGCAACCCCGCGGGGTGTGGAACCAGAGCCCGTGATGGGGCACGCCATGCCCGCGCTCACACCCACACAGAACTTGAAGTCGTTCGTGATCGTGAAAGTCATCGTGTCGGAGAGGCCGCCCACCGGGTCGGATACCTGCACGTTCACCGGGCCGACGCTCGAAAAGTCGCCCGCATTCAGCGTGGCCGTCATCTGCATCGAGCTCTGCAACGACGGCGTGTGCGTGACGCCGTTGAACAATACCGTGGAGTTCGATGTGAAACCCCCTCCGGTCAACGTCAGCAACAGGCTCATCGTGGTCACCGGCGCGGTGTTCGGCGCCAGGGAGGCCAGCCGGAGAGGCGCCACATTGGAAAGCTGCAGGTCCCAGGCGCCGCGCCCGTGCGTGCCGGCCCGCAGAATTCGCACCGTGGGCTGCAGCGTCAATGAAAGTACGGCCACGTTGGGCAGCCCATTCGGCGCCCCGGGAAAATCGGGCTGCCAGGTGGTGCCTCCGTCCAGGCTCGCAAACACGCCGACGTCGGTGCCGATGTACAGGGTGTCGCTGATGGCGTCAATCGGGTCCACCACGATGGCGTTGACCGGCACGTTAGGCAAAGCGCCGGCCCCAGCGCCGCTGATGTCCGTGCAGGAGGACTGGGTGGCGGAGCAACGGAACACGTGCCCCTGCGTGTCCGTCGCCGGCGGGTTGATCTGGAATCCACTGAAACCCGAAACGGTGACGAACACGGAATCCGCACGGTTGGGGTCGGCGACAACCTCGGTGATGGCTCGCGGCGGGAGCGTACCCCCGTCCAGTTCCGTCCATGTGGCTCCGCTCCCGGAGCTGGCATTTGTGGTGCGCCACACTTTGCTGTCAAACGTTCCTGCGTAAACTACGTCGGAATTCACGGGAGACACAGAGAGGCTGGTCAAATCGGGGGAGTTCGCAGGACCGGCGGTCAGATCGGGGGAAATCGCGATCCAGCTTCCTCCTCCGTTGGCGGTCTGCCACACGCGGTACGTACCGAAGTACAGCCGGTTGGAGCTGGCCGGATTCGGATCAATCACCAGCGGGGGGATGAACTCAGACCGGTCGGATTGCGCGATGCCGCTGTCCGCGGCGGTGAAGAAATTGTCCGCCCCGTCGTTGAATGACTTGCGAATACGGATCTTCTGGCAAGCCGCATAAATGGTGCTCGGCGAAGCCGGATCAATCGCCGTGTAGCCGCCGTCCCCGCACGGGGCCTGCTCAATCCACTGGTTCGGAGGGTTGGCCGCGACGTCATATTTCTGCGTGCCGTTGTCCTGTGTGCCTCCGAAGCCGAGATTCGCCGTCGCCGGATCCATCGAAATCCCGGGATAGAACTGAGAGAGCTGCAGAGTCTGGTTCCGGTTCGTCCAGGCAATGGGGCTCATGGGCGCAGCCAGCGGCGAGCGCCAGATTCCCCCATCGTTGCCCACAAAGATCGAGCTCACATTCGCACCAGTAAATCCAAATGCGATGGCATGCTGATCCACGTGCAGCAGCGTGCCGCCTGAATCCTGCGCGATCTGCGTCCAGGTGGCGCCGCCGTCGTTCGTTCGCAGCAGGAAGAAAGGCTGGCCGCCGTTGTCGCGGACCGCCGACCCGCCGGCAAATACGGTATTGGCGTCGTTGGGGTGAACCTTCAGCGCCAGGTCGTAATCGCATTGGTTCATGCAGAAATCCTGGGAAGGAGTGACGACGGTCCACGTCGTCCCCCCATTGACCGTCTTGAACACGCCGGCGAGCGTGGTATTGAAAGGCGGGGTCGAGGAGATGGGATTGGTGACCGCGGCGTACAAGGTATTGCCGCTGGCGTCGGAGGGGGCCAGTCCCAGCCGGATCGTCCCCGCAGCGGTGGCCAGTGGGACGGGCGCCTTGCTCACCAGCGTCCAGGTTTGGCTCGCGCAAGCCGCATTGACATTGACGGACTTGTACACGCCGTTCTGGCCTGTCGTGTCGCGGTTGTCTGTGTCCCCATTGTTTGATCCCAGCGCCGCATAGCCAATCCCTGCCGTCGCATTGATGGCCACGTCGGTTCCGATGGCGCCGGAAATTACTTGCGTCCACGTTGAGCCTTCATCATCCGAGCAATAGATGCCGGAGCTGGCGCCGCCTCCCACGTTCTCGAAGATCTGCACGGCAGCGAAAATTCGCGTTGGCGTCGCCGGATGCACAACCAATGCGCCGATGCGCGCGCCGCCGACAGCCTGGTTGAACGGCGCTGCCGGCGGAAGAAAGGAATCCGGCGCGGCGGGCTGCGGGTTCAGGATGGTTTCGCCCAGGACCTGGGCCCAGGTCATGCCGCCATCTGTGGATTTATAGATGCCCGCTCCATAGTAGGAATCGCCGGAGAAATTCTGCTCGCCGGTGCCCACATACAGGGTTGTGCAAGGCGCCGGAGCGCAGCTCGAAGGGTCGATGGCGATCGAGCCGATGGCCAGCGTTTTTTCCGTGTCGAACATGGGCAGCCAGTGCGCTCCCCCGTCGGTGGACTTCCACACACCGCCCTGGGCGCCACCCACAAAAACAATGTTGGAGTTCGTGGGGTCCACCGCGATCGCAGTGACCCGGCCCGATACCAGCCCCACGGCAGGGTCGGCATCTGCGGTCGGCGTCGGACCGATGGGAGTCCACGCCGTGGCACTGGCCAGCATTCGGAGGGCGATGAAGGTGCTCGCATTCGCGCCGCCGGAGCCGTTGCGCTGTTCGCGCTGCGCGCGGCGCATCTCCTCTTTTCGCTCGAGCGCCTTCAGTCGCGCGCCACCCGGAATCGCCGCCAGCGGATACCGCCGCTGGCGATAGAACCACTCCTCCCGGCCGCGGACGTCGTCGCGTTCACTCTCAGGGCCCGAGGCGGAATTTTCGTCTCCGTCATCCCGCGGATTCGCTGTTGGCGGACGGTCCCCCGTGGATTGCCCCCGGAGCGGAAGGGAGATGAGCCATCCGGCCAGTACCAGGCTGGCCACCCCAAAAAGAAAGACCACCGAAGGACCGCGTCTCATCGAGCTCCCTGGCCGGGCCACTGCTCCGAGAGTGTCGGGGCGGGTTAATCCCGCCCGGTTGACACGCGCGGCCGTCGTGCGGCGTTCCGAAATGGCCGCGTAAAGCCTGCCTGCGGCAGGCAGGCCGCCCCTACTGCACCGTCAGCGTGTAGGTGACGGTCTGCGTGGCGTTGCCGGAGGTGGCCTTCACAGTGATGTTGTACGGTCCCGGCATGGTGCCCGGCATGCCCATGTTGTGGCAGGCGCTCGAGAAGCCTGCGAAGGCCAGGATCAGGAAGGCGGCGAGCGCCCACTGCAGCCGGCGGCCGCGCTGCTGCCTGGCGGCGACCAATCCTGCGCCGAGCGCCATCAGCAGCGTTCCCCAGGCCAGAGCGACGAGCGGCGAGGCGCCCAGCGGTGCCCAGGGTGCAGGCGTGCGCGGCGCCACGAATGACGCCTTGGTGGTCGTGCACATGAACATCACCTGCGTCATGGCCGCGGTCCCGTCGGCTGCCGGCAGGATTCCCGTCGCGCCTCCCATGAATCCGGCTGCCGTGCTGGTGAAGTTGCACGTGGAAAGATTGGGCAGTCCCGATGCGGAGAACTGCACGTTGGCCGGGAACTGAGTGTTTGGCGTCGTGGACATAATCGTGAGCGTGGTGCCGGCCATTCCCCCTGCCATGACCGTGCTGGAGGAGGGATTCTCCGTCATCGTGAAGTTCGTGCCCACGCCGAAGGGCTGGTTGTTGCTGGTCCCGCCTGCCGTGGTCACGGTCACGTTCTGCAATGGCGTGGTGGCGTTCGCCGCAATCGTGAACGTCGCCGTAATCATGGTGCTGCTCACCACCGTAGCGTTCGTCACAGTGATGCCCTGGCCGGCGGGCACGTTGACCTTGAAGAGCGGCCCGGTAACGAAGTTCGTGCCCGTGATCGTCACCATCAGATTCGCAGTTCCCAGCGTGGCGCCTGTCGGGCTGATGGCAGTAATCGTCGGCGGCGGCGGAAACACCGTAAACGGCTGTGTCCCCGATGTCCCTCCGGCGGTCATCACGGATACGTTTTGAATGCCCAGCGTGGCCGTGGCGCTGATCACGAAGTTCGCCGTCAGGGTCGTCGGGCTGGTCACCATCACGTTCGTGGTGGTGATTCCGGAGCCGCTGAACAAGATGGTCGTCGCGCCGGCGACGAAATTCGTCCCGGTCAGCGTCTCTGCCACAGTGTTGCCCTGCACGCCGGTGGACGCGCTCAGCATGGTGAGCGTTGGTGGCGGCGGAAGCACGGTGAACGTCTGCGTACCGGACGTGCCGCCGGCCGTGGTCACCGTTACGTTTTGAGCGCCGAGCGAGGCGTTGGCCGCGAGCACAAAATTCACCGTGAGCGTCGTGGAGCTGGTCACGTTCGTGCCGGTCACCATGATGTTCGCCCCGGTGATGTTGACCGTGGTGGCCCCGGCTCCCATCTGGAAGTTGGTCCCCGTGAGCGTCTCCATCACCGTGTTGCCCTGCACCCCGGAAGTCGCGCTGAGCATGGTCAGCGTGGGCGCGGGCGGGTTGACGGTGAACTGCACCACGTTGGAAGTGGTCACGCCGTCGGTGGTCACGAAGACCGTTTGCGCCCCGAGCGGGGCATTGGCGGCGATCGTAAAGGTGGCCGTAATCGTTGTCGTGCTGGTCACCATCACGCTGTTGGCCGTGATTCCGGTGCCGCTGAACGAAATGCTGGCCGGAGTGAAGAAATTCGTGCCCGTGAGCGTGATCGTGCCGGTGGTGGCGCCCTCATCCCCACTCGTCTGGCTGAGCATGGTGAGGGTGGGCGGGGCTTCCACCGTGAAGGACTGGTTCCCCGAAGTGCCTCCCGCAGTCGTCACCGAAACGTTCTGCGCGCCCAGCGCGGCCCCGGCGCCGATTACAAACTGCGTGGTGAGGCTGGTGGCGCTGGTCACCATCGTGTTCTGGACCGTGACGCCCGCGCCGCTGAAGTTCACCGTCGTGGCGCCAGTCTGGAAATTCGTGCCTGTCAGCGTGAGGTTGACGGTAGTTCCCCGCGCGCCCATGGTCTGGCTGAGCGCGGTGAGGGTGGGCGCGGGCGGATTGACGGTGAACTGCACCACGTTCGAGGTGGTCACGCCGTCCGTGGTCACGAAGACGGTCTGCGGACCCAGCGTTGCGTTCGCCGCGATCGTAAACGTTGCCGTGATGGTGGTCGTGCTGGTCACCATCACGCTGTTCGCCGTGATCCCCGTCCCGCTGAATGAAATCGTGGCGGGCGAGAAGAAATTCGTCCCCGTGAGAGTAATCGTTGGAGTGGTAGTGCCCTCGTCCCCGCTCGTCACACTCAACATGGTCAGTGTGGGCGGAGCCTCCACGGTAAACGCGGCGTTGTTCGAGGTTCCGCCGGATGTGGTCACAGAGATGTTCTGCATGCCCAGGGCGGCCCCGGCGGTGATCATCAGTTGCGTCGTAATTGTTGTCGTGCTGGTGGCGTTCGTGTTCAATACGTTCACGCCCGCGCCGCTGAAATTCACTGTGCTGCCGCCGGCCCCGGTCACAAAGTTCGTGCCCGTGATGGTCAGGTTGACGGTCGTCCCCTGTGCTCCCATCGTCTGGCTGAGCATGGTGATGTTGGGAACCGGCGGCGTCACGGTAAACATCGTCGGGCTGTTGGCCGTCACTCCGTTCGTCGTGACGGACACGGTACGCCCGGAGAGCGTGGCATTGGAGGCGATGGTGAACGTGGCCGTGATGGTCGTCGGGCTCGTCACCATCACGTTGCTCACCGTCACCCCGGTCCCGCTCACGGCCACCGTGGCGGGAGAGAAGAAGTTGGTCCCGGTAATGGTCTCCGACACCATGGTGTTCTGGCCGCCCATCCCCGGGCTGATCGTGGTCACCGTAGGCGGAGCGTCCACGGTGAAGGTCACCACGTTGGCCGTGGTCACGCCGTCGGTGGTCACAAAGACGGTCTGCGGCCCCAGCGTTGCGTTTCCTGCGATCGTGAAGGTGGCCGTAATCGTGGTCGCGCTCGTCACCGTCACGTTGTTCGCCGTGATGCCCATGGCGCTGAACGAAATGCTGGCCGGAGTGAAGAAACTGGTGCCCGTCAGCGTGATGGTGCCGGTGGTGGTGCCCTGGGCGCCCATAGTCTGGCTGAGCGAGGTGAGCGTGGGCGCGGCCTCGACCGTGAAATTCGTCATGTTGGCCGATTTGCCGCCCGCGGTGGTCACGAACACGGTCTGAGCGCCCGCCGCGGCGTTGGCAGCGATGGTGAACGTGGCGGTGAGCGAGGTCGCGCTGGTCACGTTGATATTCGACGCTACGATCCCCGCCCCGCTGAAGCTGATGGTGGTGGTCCCGGCGCCCATCTGGAAGTTCGTCCCGGTCAGGGTTTCCATGATCACCGCGCCCTGGGCTCCCATCGTGGTGCTGAGCGCGGTGAGGGTGGGCGCAGGCGGGTTGACGGTGAACTGCACGACGTTGGAAGTGGTCACCCCGTCGGTGGTCACAAAGACGGTCTGTGGTCCCAGCGCGGCGCCGGCCGCGATCGTGAATGTGGCCGTGATGGTGGTCGTGCTGGTCACTGTCACGCTATTTGCGGTGATGCCCGTGCCGCTGAAGCTGATTGTGGCCGGAGTGAAGAAGCCCGTTCCCGTCAGCGTAATCGTGGACGTGGTGGTGCCCTGAACGCCCGTGGTCAGACTGAGCATGGTGAGGGTGGGCGGGGCTTCGACCGTGAAGGTCTGGTTCCCCGAAGTGCCTCCCGCCGTGGTCACCGAAACGTTCTGCGCGCCCAGCGCGGCCCCGGCGCCGATTACAAACTGTGTGGTGAGGGTGGTGGCGCTGGTGACCATGGTGTTCTGGACCGTGACGCCCGCGCCGCTGAAGTTCACCGTCGTCGCGCCCATGATGAAGTTGGCGCCCGTCAGCGTGAGGCTGACGGTAGTTCCCTGGGCGCCCTGGGTCTGGCTGAGCAGGGTGAGGGTGGGCACGGGCGGATTGACGGTGAACTGGACGACGTTGGAAGTGGTCACCCCGTCGGTGGTCACGAAAACGGTCTGCGGACCCAGCGTTGCGTTTGCCGCAATCGTGAACGTCGCCGTGATGGTGGTCGTGCTGGTCACCATCACGCTGTTCGCCGTGATCCCCGTCCCGCTGAACGAAATCGTGGCCGGCGAGAAGAAATTGGTGCCCGTCAGCGTAATCGTGGGCGTAGTGGTGCCCTGATTGCCGCTGGTCTGGCTCAGCATGGTCAGCGTCGGTGGCGCCTCCACCGTAAATGGAGAGTTGTTCGAGGTTCCGCCGGAAGTGGTCACCGAAATGTTCTGAGCGCCCAGAGCGGCCCCGGCGGCGATCACCAGTTGCGTCGTGATCGTGGTCGCGCTCGTGCCATTGGTGTTCATCACCGTCACGCCCGCGCCGCCGAAGTTGACCGTGTTGCCGGCTCCAACCAGGAAATTCGTGCCCGTAATCGTGAGGTTGACGGTGGTGCCCTGCGCCCCAATCGTCGGGCTGAGCATGGTGATGTTGGGAACGGGCGGAATTACGGTAAACGTGACTCCCGTGGCCGTGGTGGCCCCGTTGGTCATCACCGTTACGGTTCGTCCGGAAAGCGTAGCGCCGGAAGCGATGGTAAACGTCGCGGTGATGGTCGTCGGGCTCGTCACCATCACGCTGCTCACCGTGACTCCCGTTCCGGTGATATTGACCACCGCGGGAGAGAAGAAGTTGGTTCCGGTGATGGTCACGTTGGTCGCCGTGTTCTGGCCCCCCATGGCCGGGCTGATCATGGTCACCGTAGGCGGAGCGTCCACGGTAAAGGTCACCACGTTGGCCGTGGTCACGCCGTCGGTGGTCACAAAGACGGTCTGCGGCCCCAGCGTCGCGCCCGCCGCGATCGTGAAGGTCGCCGTAATCGTGGTCGCGCTCGTCACCGTCACGTTGTTCGCGGTGATGCCCATGGCGCTGAACGAAATGCTGGCCGGAGTGAAGAAATTCGTGCCCGTCAGCGTGATGCTGCCGGTGGTGGTGCCCTGGGCGCCCATGGTCTGGCTGAGCATGGTGAGCGTGGGCGCGGCGTTGACCGTGAAGGTGGTCATGTTGGCCGATTTGCCGCCCGCGGTGGTCACGAACACGGTCTGAGCGCCCGCCGCGGCGTTGGCAGCGACCGTAAAGGTGGCGGTGAGCGAGGTCGCGCTGGTCACGTTGATATTCGACGCTACGATCCCCGCCCCGCTGAAGCTGATGGTGGTGGTCCCGGCGCCCATCTGGAAGTTCGTCCCGGTCAGGGTTTCCATGATCACCGCGCCCTGGGCTCCCATCGTGGTGCTGAGCGCGGTGAGGGTGGGCGCAGGCGGGTTGACGGTGAACTGCACCACGTTGGAAGTGGTCACGCCGTCGGTGGTCACGAACACGGTCTGGGCACCCAGCGTCGCGTTCGCCGCGACCGTGAACGTGGCCGTAATCGTGGTCGGGCTCGTTACCGTCACGCTGTTGGCTGTGATTCCAGTTCCGCTGAACGTGATGCTGGCCGGAGTGAAGAAATTGGCGCCCGTGAGAGTAATCGTGCCGGTGGTGGTGCCTTCATCGCCGGCGGTCACGCTCAGCATGGTCAGCGTAGGAGCAGCCTCGACGGTGAACGTGGTCATGTTGGTGGACGTGCCGCCCGAGGTCGTCACAAACACCGTCTGAGCGCCCGGCGAAGCGCCCGCAGCGACGGTAAACGTGGCCGTGAGCGAGGTCGCGCTGGTCACGTTGATGTTCGATGGCGTGACGCCCGCGCCGCTGAAACTGATGGTCGTGTTCCCGGCTCCGGTGACGAAGTTCGTCCCCGTGAGCGTTTCATTGATCACCGCGCCCTGTGCCCCCATCGTGACGCTCAGCGCCGTGAGCGTGGGCGCCGGCGGGTTCACGCCAAACATCACCGTCCCGGTGGTCACTCCGTCCGAGGTGACCGAGACCGTCCGGGAGGAAAGGGTGGCATTCGCGGCGATGGTGAACGTTGCCGTGATGGTCGTCGAATTCATCACCACCACATTGCTCACGGTTACGCCGGTCCCGCTCACGGCCACCATGGCGGGAGAGAAGAAGTTGGTCCCGGTGAGCGTCACCGGCACGGCCGCGCCCTGATCGCCGCCCGCCGGGCTGATCATGCCCAGTGTTGGGGGCGCTTCAACGGTAAACTGCACCACATTGGCCGTGGTCACGCCGTCGGTGGTCACAAAGACGGTCTGCGGCCCCAGCGTCGCGCCCGCCGCGATCGTGAAGGTCGCCGTAATCGTGGTCCCGCTCGTCACCGTCACGCTGTTGGCCGTGATGCCGGAGGCGCTGAAAGAAATCGAAGCCGGGCTGAAGAAATTCATGCCCGTGAGCGTAATCGTGCCGGTGGTGGTTCCCTGCGCGCCCATGGTCTGGCTGAGCGAGGTGAGGCTGGGCGCACTTTCCACCGTGAACGGTTTGCTCCCCGAAGTGCCGCCCGAGGTCATCACCGTCACGTTTTGCGCCCCCGGCGTGGCTGTGCCCAAAATCGTAAACGTGGCCGTAATGCTCGTCGCGCTCACGACCACCACGTTGGACGCGGTGATGCCCGAGCCGCTGAACTGGATCGTGGCTCCGGACACAAAATTCGTTCCTGTCAGCGTCTCATTCACGGTCCCGCCCTGAGCGCCCATCGTGACGCTCAGCGATGTGAGCGTTGGCACTGGAGGATTGACGGTGAACTGCACCACGTTGGAAGTGGTCACGCCGTCAGTGGTGACGAAGACGGTTTGCGGGCCGAGCGGAGCATTGGCGGCAATCGTAAAGGTTGCCGTAATCGTGGTCGTGCTGGTCACGGTGACGCTGTTGGCCGTGATGCCGCTCCCGCTGAAGGAAATCGAGGCCGGGCTGAAGAAGTTCATCCCCGTCAGCGTGATCGTGGAGGTGGTAGTGCCCTGAACGCCCGTGGTCTGGCTGAGCATCGTCAATGTCGGAGCAGCTTCCACGGTGAAAGTGGTCATGTTTGCCGAAGCGCCACCGGCGGTGGTCACGAACACGGTCTGAGCGCCCGGTGAGGCGCCCGCAGCGACCATAAAGGTGGCCGTGAGCGAGGTCGAACTGGTCACGTTGATGTTCGACGCCGTGATGCCCGTCCCACTGAAACTGATGGTTGTGTTCCCGGCGCCGGTTTGGAAATTCGTCCCTGTCAGCGTTTCGCTGATCGAAGCCGCGCCCTGAGCGCCCATCGGCAAGCTCAAGCTGGTCAGCGTGGGCGCCGGGGGATTCACGGTGAACTGCACGGCCATGGAGGAAGTGGTCACGCCGCTCGTGGTCACAGAGATCGTCTGGCCGCCCAGGGGCGCATTCGCCGCGATGACAAACGTCGCGGTGATCGTGGTCCCGCTGGTCACCGTCACGCTGTTTGCGGTGATTCCCGTCCCGCTAAAGTTGATCGTGGCCGGGCTGAAGAAGTTTGTCCCCGTGAGCGTGACGGGAACGCTGGTACCCACTACCCCGCTCGTCGGGCTGATCGAAGTGAGCGTGGGCGGCGAGGCGACCGTAAACGTCTGGCTCCCCGAGGTCTGGCCTCCGGCCGTCACCGTCACATTCTGCGTCCCCAGCGCGGTGGTCGGGGCAATATTGAAAACTGCGGTGATGGTAGTGCTGCTCTGCAGCGTGACGCTCGTCGCCGTGATGCCCGTGCCGCTGAAGTTGATCGTGACCGGGGCGACGAAGTTGGAACCCGTGAGGGTTACTGATTCCATCTGCGTGGCGCCGCCTACCCCGAGGACTCCGCTCGCCGGACTGATGGAATTCAAGGTCGGCACCGGCGCAGTGACGGTAAACATGGTGGGGCTGTTGACGGTGAATCCGTCCGTGGTGACGGAAACCGTGCGCCCGGAGATCGTGGCGTTCGAGGCGATGGTAAACGTGGCCGTAATGGTCGTCGGGCTAGTTACCGTCGCATTGGTCACCGTCACGCCCGTTCCGCTCACGGTCACGGTGGCGGGAGAGAAGAAATTGGTGCCGATGATGGTTACCGTGATGGCGCTGTTCTGGCCGCCCGTGGCGGGGCTGATCGAGGAGATGGTCGGCGCCGGATTCACAGTGAACTGCACCGTCCCGCTCATTCCGGCCATGGTGGTGACCATCACGGTTTGCGTCGCGGCGGTGCCGGAGATGGTGAACGTGGCGGTGATCTGGGTGCTGTTCACCACTACCGGAGTCGACGACGTGATTCCCGTCCCGCCGAACACAATGGCGCTCGAATTGTCGAAATTGGTTCCGGTGAGGGTTACAGGAATCGCTGCGCCCTGCGCGCCCATGGAGGGCGCAATGGAAGTCAGCGTGGGCGGACCGTTGGTGACCTGGAAGTTCACCGTATTGCTGGTAGCCTCGCTGTTCGTCACCGAGACCGTATCGGTCGCCGTCATCAAGCCCGACGCGAGGGTAAGCGTGGCCGTAATCATCGTGCTGCTGACCACCTGCACGTTGGAGAACGAACCTCCCGTGCCATTGAAGTTGAGCGTGACAGGAGCGGTGAAGCCTGAGCCCATGAGGGTGACCATGAAGGAACTTCCGGTCAATCCACTGTTCGGCGTGATAGACGTCAACGTGGGCATGGGCGTGGCGTTCAGGTTGAACACCGTGATCCCGCCCACACCCTCATACTGCGACACCATAAAGAAGTACGTCGTATTTGCCGCGGCCAAGAACTTGACCTCTGAGGTGATGAAGTTTCCGGAGACGATGTCGTCGTTGCACGCCACTGCGGTGAAGGCTACCGGCGATCCGGTGACCACCTCGAGGATCGTATCCGCGGTCCCGAACAGGCCCTGGTTATTTAACGGCACGGTGCTGCCGACGGTATCGGCCTCGACCATCGCGTTCGTCGTCGGGGTGTAGGAATACCAGATGCTGTTGGCCGCGCCGTTGCTGGCCGGTGGCGGAATATTCGCACCCATGAGAATGCAGCCGTTGACGCTACTGGGATTCGGGTCGGTCGGGGTCATCGTGGCGGCAAAGGTGTTCTGGATATCCGTGAACGAGGTCATGCTCGCGGGGACGGCGATGGCGTTCATAAACAGGTCGTTCGGCGGCGCCGCCGCCGCGGCGCTGTAGATAAGCACCACGCTGAAGGGCAGGGCATTACTCGACATGTTCGTCGCATCAAAGACGGTGATCGAGGCGGTGCCCCGGTTCGCCAGCATTGCCGCCGGGATTGTCGCCGTCAGTTTCGTTGGCGAAACGAAAGTCGTCACCAGCCCCACGCCGTTGAATTGCACTGTGTCGCCCGACACAAACCCCTCTCCGTTCGCCGTCAGCATCACGTCTGCCGCGCTGCCCTGCGCTGCAAACACCGGCGTAAGCGAGGCCAGCCCGTACGCCGGCATGAACGACTGCAACTGCATCGCCCAGGCGCCCCGCCCGTGCAGCCCGGCCACCAGCGTCCGCGATTCATTCCGCAGCGTGAGGGAAAGCACCACGCCGTCCGGCAGCGTCCGGGGCTGCTGGTCGAGTTGCAGCCATACGCCCCCGCCATTCGAGGTGATAAACACGCCCACGTCCGTGGCCACATAAAAGGTCTGGTTCGTGTTGTCCGCCGGGTCGATCACGATGTCGTTCACAGGCGTGTTGGGCAGGGCCTGGCCGACAACCCCATTGCAGCCGCCGCTGATGTCCGTCCAACTCGTGCCGCCATTCGCGGTCTCGAACACGTGCCCCACGTTGTCGCCGGCGTTGAAGCCACAAAAACCGGAATAGGCTACCAGAGCGAATTGCGGGTTCGTGGGCGACACGGCGATTTTGGTGATAAAGCGGCCCGGAAGCGGCGCTTTCGTTACGTTCGTCCACGCCGCGTTGGCCGCGCGAATCGCATTCGTGGTTACGTGCACGCCGCCATTACTGTCTCCGGCGTACACGGTATTTCCGTCGGCCGCGGGAGCAATCGTCGTATAGTCCGCCAGCCCGGCCGCACAAAGCGAAGCGGCGGTCATAGCCGTCCAGTTCCCCGCGCCATCCCGCGACTGGTACAGATTGCAGGTGGGATAGTAAAGCACCCGGTTATTCCCCGGCGTGGGGTCGCTGGCGAGCTGCGGGATGAATTCGGAATAGTCCGAGCCGGTGCCGTTGGCGTCGATCCCGTTCGTGGCTTGCGAAAACGTGATCGCGTTCGTCGAGTCCAGGTCGCCGTTGGTCACCGATTTCGTGATGAAGGAAAAGTTGGGAATGAATTCCGTGGTGGCATAGACCGTGCTGGGAACTCCACGGTCAATGTACGTGGCTCCCCCATCGGAACCGTTGATCATGGTCCAGGCGGTCGAGCCGGGGAACGTCCCGGCGTCGTATTTCTGCGAGCCGTTGTCCTGGAATCCGCCCATAACCACCAGTTGGCTGGCCGGGTGCATCGAGACTCCGGCATAGTGCTGGGAGAGCGACAGCGTCAAGTTCAAATCCGTCCAGGCTACCGTGGAGCAGGTCCCGGGGTTGATGGTGTTGCAGGTCATGGGCGTGTCCCAGGCGCCACCATCGTTCCCCACATACATGGTGTAGCTTCCTGCGCCGGGCGTCGGCGGCGAAAAAGCGATGGCGTGCTGGTCCACGTGGATTTCGTTGGTGCCGTCGAAGGCTATGTCAGTAGTGAGGTTGCCGGCGTCCCACGTACCACCCCCGTTGGTCGAGCGCAGGAGGAATATATCCATTTTGTTGCTGTTGGTGACTGCCGAGCCGCCGAGGAACACCACGCTCGAGTTGTTCGGGTGCACCTTGATTACCATGTCGTAGAAGCACTGCATCTGGCAGATGTCCGGCGCATGCGTCGCGCTCCATGTCGTGCCGGTGTTCGCCGATTTGAAAACATCCAGAAAGGTGCTCGACTGATTCAAGGGATTCGCGATGGCTGCGTAAAGCGTGAAGGGGCTGGTTGCGATGCTCGGAGCCAGCCCGAGCGAGATCCGGCCCGCGGCCGTTCCCGAGGGCAGTGGAGCCGCGTTCAGCAGCGTCCAGGTCTGGGTCGCGCATGTGTTGTTGGCAGTCGTGGATCGATAAATCCCGTTTGCGGCCAGGCCCCCGGGATCGCCCAATGCCCCGAAAGCGGTTTTGCCGTCCGCAGCGATCACCACCGCGGTGCCTGCCGCTCCAGCCACCACCTGCTTCCAGTTCATCCCGCCGTTGTCCGAACAGAAGATCCCTGAAGCTTTGGTCTCTGCTCCGAAGTCCACGCTGGCGAGCAGTTGGAGCGAGTTCGTCGGGTTCACTACGATGTCGCTGAAGAAGGCGCCGCCCGTCTGGCTGTCGAACGGCCCCACGAAGCTGGTCGGGATCACGGCGCTAAGGAAAGTGACCGAGCCCGCGGTGGCGCCCAGTTGCGTGAAGGTCATCCCTCCATCGATGGATTTCAGAACCCCCGCGCCGAAGTAACTGTCTCCCGCAAAGTTTGCCTCGCCTGTGCCCGCGTAGATCGTCGTGCAGGAGGCCCCGCCGCAACTTCCCGGGTCGATTGCGATGGCGCCCATGGCCAGCGAGGCCTGAGCGTCCGTGAGCGGCAACCAATGCGCCCCGGCATCTGTGGACTTCCACAGACCTCCATCCGCGCCGCCGAGATACACGATGTTGTTGTTCTTCGGATCCACGGCGATGGCGTTGATCCGTCCCGAAAAATCGGTGATGTTCGAGGTGTTTGTGATCTGCTGCAGGAAGTCGAATCCGTTCGCCGCCGTGGGCTGCGGCCCGATGGCCGTCCAGGGATTGAAGATGATTGGCGGGTCCGGGTTCTGGTTTCCGGCTATCATTCCCCGATTGACCTGCTCCCTGCGGCTGGCCTCGCGCTGCTGCAGGGCCTGCTGCCGCGCGCCGGCTGGGATGCGAGCGAGTGGGTAGCGCCGCTGGTGGTAGAACCATTCCTGCCGGCGGCTAACTTCGTCGGGTTCCTTACGCCGCCCGGAGGCGGTCTCCGCGTCCTGCGCGCCGGACGACCCGGCCGCGGGCGTTTTACCTGAGGTCTGCGCGCGGAGCGGCGGGGAGAAGAGGCAGCCGTAGAAGAGCATGCCGGCTACGGCAAGAGGAAAGACCATCGAACAGGTGCGTCTCATCGAGTTCCCCTTGCCCCGCAATGGCTCCGATTGGCGGCGGGGCAGCCGCATTCCTCAACCATGACGACAGCACAGGCCGGGCGGGAGACAGAGAGGTCGCGCAACTTTCTCACGGAATACTGCTGGGACCGTCGTACCGGGCGCCGGTTCGAGGGCCATCCACCCAAGGAATTGTGACCACGCCAGAGGCAAAGCTAGCAACCCGCTCCCAGAGTGTCAAGGCGGTTTGGCAGGCGCCTTCGCGTGTGCCGAGGGCGCTCGCCGTTGACCACCAGCAATGCACGGTTGGATGCGCCCGCTCCACGCGCTGTCGCCCTATTGGACCAGCAGATCGCCTTCCAGCAGGATTGCGGCTGCGACCGCACGGGGCGAAACGTGGTAGGTTCCGGCAATCACCTGCCTCCGTAGCTCATCCACCCGCTCCCGGCGGCGAGCCTCGTCTTCCCGAAGGCGTTGGAGAATCTTCCCCTGATCCAGGCCCGGGCAGAAACGTGCCAACGCGTCACAGATTGAGATTTCTTCTGGGGAGGGGAATAGCGGCAACGTACTGTGGATGGAACGATTAGCGGCCTGATTTTCCGGGATTCTCTTTCGTGTATCTCGCGGGCGTCCAGCCATTTAATTGTTCAGCCGCCGATTTCCGGTGGCACCCTGACGTAAGTAATCGGCAGTTGCCGCAAATACATTAGCACCCGGGGGCGCCGGCCAGCCCTGAGGCAGGAAGGCAGCCGCCCGCCGCACTGTGGCGGGTTCCGTCGTCAACCAGCCTAGGCCATGGGCGAGCCGCACGCCCGCACACCCCCACGCGCGGTAGGCTCGCCGGTGCCTGGCCCCGCGCCCTGCGCCTCCGGTTGCCCTTGCATATATTGCCGCAGCCGAACCAACGCCGAGGAGTGGAGCTGGCTGACCCGCGATTCCCCCACCGCCAGCACCTCGCCCACCTCTTTCATCGTCAGCTCTTCGTAGTAATACAGAGTGAGCGCCAGCCGTTCCCGCTCCGGCAGCCTCCGGATTGCCTCTTCCAGACGCCCCCGCTGCTCCTGGCTCGTGCACATTACCAGCGGACTGGTGGCCTCCGGTGAAGCCAGCCGGGAAGAGAGATCCTGCTCCGTTCCCTCCTCGGATGACATCGCTACTTCCTGCAGGCTTCCCAAATCCAGCCCGCGAAGCTCTCCCGCCAGGCGATGATATTGCGACAGCGACATTCCCGTGACTTTCGCCAGCTCCGCGGCCACCGGCTCGCGCCCCAGCCGGCCGCGCAGTTGCTGCTCGGCTTCCTCCAGCCGCCGAGCCTTCCGCCGCAGCTCCCTCGGGCTCCAATCCAGCGAGCGCAGCTCATCCAGAATCGCTCCGCGGATCCGGAACTTCATGTACGACTCGAGCTGTACCTTTCGCCGGGGATCGAATTTGCGCAGCGCGTCCAGCAGGCCCAGTACTCCCGCCTGGAGCAAATCGTCAAACGGCACGTGCGCCGGCAGCCGGCTGTGGATTCGTCGCGCGATGAAACGCACCTGGGGCAGCAGTTCCATCAGCCGGTCGTCTCCCGCCGTGGCCATCGCCACGGGGCGGCTGGGGCGCCGCAGGGGCGGGGGCGTTGAATTTTTCAGCCGCCTGCTGTTCGAAATGCCAACGCATGTGCGATTCATGGCCGGGTTCTTCCCCTTGCTCTCTGGAGTTCGTTTCGAATGCTGTTCCATGCGTTCGGAACGCTGCGTCGCCTCGGCACACTGCCCGCTTCGACATGAAACACGCTAGGGAAGACGGCTTAGAAAGGCGTTAGCTGGCGATTAGATTTTTCTCGAAATAGCGGGAAAGTGTTCTTCCTGAAACAGCGCGGACGCTTCCCGTTTCGGAACGGAACACGGTCATATCGCCATCGTTCAAGCGAAAATTGTGCAGATGCGCTGTGATGAGGGAGTTGCTGCTGCTATGAGCGAAGCATGACTAAGGAGCGGCCCCTGGCCCGGGCCCTTTCCGGCTATCGCCGGGGCCCGCGTGCGCCCACTGCTGCAGCCTGAACGGGCTGATAGCGCCGGGGCTCGAGCGGAATCGTGGCGGGATTGCGCCGGTGAGTGAGCATGGCTTCAGCGTCGTCGGGGACTTCCAGGCGGTAGCCCACGCCCCGTACCGTATGGATCAACGGGGGATCGAATCCATCGTCCAATTTTCGGCGCAGGTAGTTGATATACACATCCACGACGTTCGTAGAAGTGTCGAAGCACAGATTCCAAACGTGTTCGACGATCATGGCGCGGCTGAGCGCCCGCCCGCGATTGCGCATGAGGTATTCGAGAAGAGCAAACTCCTTTGCCGTCAGCGGAACCTTGCGTCCGGCGCGTTCCACCGTGCGTTCCAGCCGGTCCAGGGCGAGGTCGGCCACCTGGAGCACAGACTCGGCAGGGCCGGCCCCTCGCCGCAACAGGGCTCGAACGCGCGCCGCCAGCTCACAGAACGAAAAGGGGCGCGTGAGCACGTCGTCCGCACCATGGTCCAGCGCCCGCGCCCGGTCCTCGGCCCGCGAGGAGCTGCAGAGCGCCAGGATGGGTACGGCAGGCTTGGCTTCCCGCGTGGCGCCGAGAAGATCGTGCCCGCGCATGCCGGCGGCCGGGCTCAGGCCCAGGTCCAGCACCAGCAGATCGTAGCCGAATTGCTGCCACAGGAAGGCCGTCTCCGGCCCGTCGGCACACGTATCCACGGCATAGTGTTCCGCTTCGAGACCCTTGCGTACAAATGAGGCGAGTGATGGATCGCCTTCCGCCAGCAGGATGCGCATGTGAACCTCGCGTTCATGCGCGGGCGGAAGGGGGTGCCCGCAAAACAGGTGTTTATTCTCGTTTCCAAAGACTACTCTGTCAAGAGTTCGTCCCAGCCGTGATTCCCGCCGGACACTACACCCCGCACCTCGCTGACCGGGGCTCCCATCGGCCACGCGGCGGAGCCGGCCGAATTGACAAACTCCTGCCCGACGCCCATTGTATTTGCTGGGCATTTGGGGGAACTCCCGGCATACCCCCGCACCCTGTAGGCGTCTAAACCTTTCGGAACCAAGGATTCCAAGATGATGAACTTCCACCGGAACCTCGCCCGATGCGCGGGCCTGCTGTTTTGCGCTGCAATCTTCGTGCCGTTCTTTGCGGCCCCCGCACGCGCGCAGTCCCTGCCCGACTCCACTCTCGCTCTCTATCCCCCCGAAGCCGGCGAACTCGCCTTTGCCGACCTCCACACCCTCCGGCAGTCGCCGCACTATCGCATCATCCACGATTCCTATTTCCCGCCGCGGCTCCGCCAGCTCGAATCGCAGGCTCTCTCCCTGGGGGTCGATTTTGAAGCCCAGGCGCAGCAACTGAGCTGGGCTTATCTGGTTTCCCCGAGCGGAGGCATCGAACTGATCAGCATTGCCGAGGGCAGTTTTGCGCCGTCCACCGTCGCGGAGCGCGCCCGCGCTCTGCGGCTGCCCAGCTCCGAAGTTGCCGGGATACACGTGATCGGGATGGGGGAGAACGAAGCCGGCCAGGCTTTCGCCCTCGCGTTTCCCGATTCCAGCAAGCTGGTGTTCGGCACCCGCGACCAGGTGGAGGCACTGTTGAACCGCGCTTCCACGGGCGCTCCCGGCTTCCGCCAGAACCAGACCCTTTCTCCGCTCCTCGCCGAGGCCAATGGCCGCAGTGCCATCTGGTCCGTGATGGACCAGCGATTCGCGGCCCTCGAAATCCGCACGATCGCGCCCGACGCAGCCGCCCGGCCTGAGGCGCAGACGCTGCTCAACAATCTGCGCGCCGCCGTGGCGCGCGCCACGCTGGGCAACGACCTTACCGCCTCCGCCAGTTTCATCTGCACCGACGCGAGCCAGGCCGCTCTGCTTGCCGCCGTGGCCCAGGCAGGATTCGCGCTCTACTCCACTGCCGAATCCAATCAGAATCCGGACCTGGCCGCGGCGCTCCATGCCGCCGTGGTGCAGCAGTCAGGCGAGCGCGTGGAGCTGAATCTCAGCCTTACCCAATCGCAAATTTCCACACTGCTCGCGCGCAGCCTGCCCGTGAGACGGTGAGGAACCGCCCCGGAGGCCGGAGAGCGCTCTACTGGTTCTCGATTTGCGCCCCTTCCATTCTGCCGCTGAATCTCCGGCTCCTGAGCATAGCTTCTCCGTTGGCGAGTATCGGATTTCCCTCCTAACCAGCGGCGCGCCAATCCGTCGAAAGTAGGGAACCCGGGGCGCCCGGAGTTCGTAATTGTTCGAGGGGGGGAGGCATGCGAAATCTATTCGGCAACCTGCGCTACGCCCTGCGTCAGTTCCGCCACTCGCCGGTGTTCACCGCCGCGGCCATCCTCACGTTGGCCCTCGGCATCGGGGGCACGACGGCCATCTTCACACTCATCCACGAGGTCATGCTCCGGTCGCTCCCTGTGACCGATCCAGCCAGCCTGTACCGGGTCGGTGAGGGCGACGATTGCTGCGTGGAAGGGGGGCCGCAGGACGTCTGGGGCTTCTATTCCTTCCCCCTCTACGAGCGACTGAAGGCCGCAGCGCCCGAATTTGAACAGACCGCGGCGTTTCAGGCCGGGCGGGGCCTGTTGAGCGTTCGTCGCGAGGGCGAGCAAGCCGCGCGGCCGCTGCGTTCCGAGTACGTCTCCGGCGGCTATTTCTCGATGCTTGGAGTGCGCGCGTTTGGCGGCCGCGTGCTGACTCCGGAGGATGACAGGCCAGCTTCAGCGCCGGTCGCGGTCCTCAGCCACCACGCCTGGCAGACCACCTATGGCAGTGACACTTCCGTTGTGGGCGGAACCTTCATCGTCGAGGGCCATCCGTTTACCATCATCGGAGTGGCGCCTCCCGGCTTTTTTGGCGAAACGCTGACCAGCGATCCGCCCGACGTCTGGATCCCCTTGCAACAGGAATCCATGATTGCCGGCGGCAGTTCGCTCCTGCATCAATCGGTATCCGCCTGGCTGCGCATGATGGGCCGTCTCCGGCCCGGGGCTTCGACGAACGGCATGTCCGCGCGATTCACCGCCCTGCTCCGCCAGTGGCTGCAGTCCGATTCCGGCTATCCCTCCAACTGGATGCCGGACGTGATTCGCGCGCTTCCGAAACAGGTGATTCACGTGATCCCGGCCGGCGCCGGGGTCGAGTTGATGAAGGAGGAATACGGACGCAGCCTGGAGATTCTGCTGGCTGTTTGCGGCTTGGTGCTGTTGATCGCGTGCGCGAACGTCGCCAATCTGCTGCTGGCCCGAGCGGCGGTGCGACGCCCGCAAACCGCGGTGCGTCTCGCCATCGGCGCCACCCCGCGACGGATCATTACCCAGGCGCTCACGGAGAGCATGTTGCTCGCAATCGGAGGTTGCCTCGCCGGACTCGTGGTGGCCGTGGCTGCGGCGCGGCTACTGGTGGCGCTGGCCTTCCGGAGCGCGCACTTCCTGCCGTTCCGCGTGACGCCGTCACTCCCGGTCCTGGCAATTGCGTTTGGATTGGCGCTCGTCACCGGCATCATTTTCGGCGCCGCTCCCGCCTGGGTGGCCACGCGCACGGATCCTGCCGAGGCGCTGCGCGCGGCCGGCCGGGGCACTCGAGACCGTGGATCGTTTGCCCGCAAGGGACTCCTGGTGGTGCAGGCCGCTCTTTCGGTTGTCCTGGTGGCCGGCGCGGCGATGCTGGCGCGCAGCCTCAGCAATCTCGAACACCAGAATTTCGGCTACCAGATTTCGGGACGCGTGCTGGTAGCGCTCCACAATCCGCCAGCCACTTACACGCCGGAAAGGCTGGCCGCGCTCTACCGCCATCTTGAAGACGCGCTCAACCGCATTCCTGGCGTTCAGGGCTCGGGTTTGTCGCTCTACAATCCATTGACGAACAATTGGGGAGAGATGGTCATCGTTTCCGGGCACCCGGTGGGCAACGTGACCGACGAAACAGGCGCTTCCTGGGACCGCGTGAGCGCACACTACCTGCAGAATCTGGGCGTTCCTGTGCTTCGCGGCCGCGGGCTCAACGAGTCCGACAACGAATCCGCGCCGCTGGTGGCGGTGGTCAATGAAACGTTTGTCAAACGCTTCTTCAAGCCCGGCGAAGACCCCATCGATCAGCACTTCGGCCTCGATCTGCCAGAGAATGCCGGAGACTTCCGGATCGTCGGAATCGTAGGAGACGCCCGTTTCGCCGGATGGGGGTTGAGACGCCCCGCCTTCCCGATGTTCTACGTGCCGCTCGCACAGACGGTCCCCTACCCACAGCCCCTGATGCAGAGGATTGAGCTGAGCTCGCACTACATCGGCGGAATTCTGTTGCTCACCAACGTGCCGCCGGGCGCACTCGAACCCGTCATTGTCCGTACGGTGGCCGGCGTGGATCCCAATCTCACGATCACATCTGTCCGCACGCTGGAGGAGCAGATCCGACTCACGTTCAGCCAGGAGCGCGCGGTCGCCAGCCTCGCGGGTTTGTTCGGACTGGTGGCCCTGGCGCTTGCCGCCATCGGCCTCTACGGAGTTACCGCTTATACGGTCGCGCAGCGTACCAACGAATTTGGCATTCGCATGGCCCTCGGAGCCGACCGCGGCCGGCTGATTCGCCATGTCCTCGGCGGCGCGTTTCAACGCGTGGTTGCCGGGCTGATTCTGGGCCTGCCTCTCGCCATCGGAGCCGGGCGGCTGATTTCCGCCCAGCTCTATGGCGTCGCGTTCTGGGACCCGCTCGCGCTCGGCGTCGCCGCAGTCGCGCTCGCGATCTGCTCGCTGATCGCGGCGCTGATTCCGGCCGGGCGGGCGGCCGCGATTTCGCCGGTTGAAGCGCTCCGCGCGGAGTAGCTTCTTTTCCCCGCCGCTGCACTCCTGTGCCGGTCCGCGAGCCCTCGCGCCAGTTTCGGGCTGGCCTTGCCTCTCCGGAATCGGTACTATCTCTCCCGGGGCGCAGGGGCCCGACCCTGGCCTGCGTCGGCATCCTGCTTCGCGCACCAGCCCCGGAAACCGGATAACTCCAAATTCCGTCTGAAACTCTCGGAGGGAGAACCATGAGGATTCATCTCGTTCGTCTGCTGTCTCTGCTGTTTGTTCTGGTGCTCGCAGCCGGCGCCGCGGTTCCGGCGCGTGCCCAGGAGCCGGACATCAGCTATCAAAAATTTGTCCTGAGCAACGGACTCACGCTCATCGTCCATGAGGACCACAAAGCCCCCATCGTCGCCATCAACATGTGGTATCACGTGGGCTCGAAGAACGAGAGGGCGGGACACACCGGCTTCGCCCACCTGTTCGAGCACCTGATGTTCGGAGGCAGCCAGCACGCGCCGGGCAGCTACGTCAAGGCCCTGCAGTCCGTGGGCGCCACCGACCTCAACGGCACCACCAATTTCGACCGCACCAATTACTTCGAAAACGTTCCCGCCTCGGCGTTTGATTACGCGCTGTGGATGGAAGCCGATCGTATGGCCTACCTCGACCTGAGCCAGAAGACGCTCGATCTCCAGCGCGGCGTGGTGGAAAACGAAAAACGGCAGGACGAAAACCAGCCGTACGATACGACCGAGGAGCACATCCCCGATAATACGTTTCCCGCGGGACATCCTTACTCCTGGGACGTGATCGGCGACATGGCCGATTTGGACGCTGCCGCGTTCAAAGACGTCCAGGAGTGGTTCAAGACCTATTACGGCCCGTCCAACGTGGTCATCGTGATCGCCGGCGACATTGACACGAAGGTTGCCAAGGAGAAAGTCGAGAAGTATTTCGGCGATATTCCTCCGGGCCCTCCCGTGCCCCATCAGAAGGCCTGGATCGCCAAGATGACGGGGACGCATCGCGAAATCACCGAGGAACGCGTGCCGCTCCCGCGAATCTACAAGGTCTGGAACATTCCGCCATTCGGGACCGCGGACTCCGACTACCTGACGATGGTGGCCTCTTGCCTCGGCGACGGGAAAACCTCGCGGCTCTACAAGCGCCTCGTTTACGACGATCAAATCGCCAGCGACGTGACCGTCTACAACGACGCCCGCGAAATCGCCGGCCAATTCGTGGTGCAGGTGACCGCCGCTCCCGGCCACAGCCTCGGAGAAATCGAGAAGGCCATGGACCAGGAGATGGCACGCTTTTTGAAGGACGGTCCGGCTCCCACCGAACTGGAGCGCGTGCAGACCGCCTACCTGGCCGGCTTCCTCCGCGGAATTGAACGCATCGGCGGCTTCGGCGGCTCTTCGGACCAGCTCGCGCAGTATGCCGTCTTCACCGGCGACCCGAGCGGCTACAAGACCACACTCGCTCGCGTGCACAATGCCACGGCGGAACAACTGCGCTCCGCGGCGGACCGCTGGCTTTCCGACGGCGTGTACATCGCCGAGGTGATGCCGTTCCCCGACTACAAGGCCGCCTCCGCGGAAGTGGACCACGCCAAAGGGCCGGCGCTCGGCCCGGCCCCCGAGGCGAACCTGCCGAAACTCGAGCGCGCTACGCTGCCCAACGGACTGAAAATCGTTCTGGCGGAACGCAAGGGCGCCGGCCTGGTGAACATGTGGATGGCCGTGAATGCCGGGTTTGCCTCCGACCAGTTCGCTTCGCCGGGAACGGCCAAGCTGGGCTCGTCGCTGCTCGTCGACGGGACCCGCACGCGCAACGCGCTCGAGATTAACGATCAAACCGCACTGCTCGGCGCCGAACTGCAGAGCTACGGCGATTTGGACTATTCCTACGTGCGGCTTTCCGCGCTCAAGGCCAAACTCGATCCCTCGCTCGATCTGTTCGCCGACGTGATCCTGAATCCTGTGTTCCCCGAGGCGGACTTCAAGCGCGAACAGAAGCTGCAAATCGACGCCATCCAGCAGGAACAGAGCGAGCCGGTGACGATGGGTCTGCGCGTCTTCCCGCGTTTCCTCTACGGCGCCAACCATGCGTACGGGAACCCGCTCACCGGCTCGGGAACCGCGGCCAGCGTCGAGAAGATCTCACGCGCCGACCTGGTCAAATTCCACGAGGTCTGGTTCCACCCCAATAACGCCACTCTCGTCGTGGTCGGCGACACCACCCTCGCTGAAATCATCCCCCGGCTCGAAAAAGCCTTCGCCTCCTGGAAACCGGGCGAGGTGCCGGCAAAAAACGTGGCCACCGTCCAGCTCCCTGCGAAGCCGGCCGTGTACATCGTGGACAAACCCAACGCCGGCCAGTCCGTGATCCTCGCCGGAAACGTCTCCGCGCCGCCCGATGCCGGCGAGGAAATCGCCGTGCACGCCATGAACGACGCCATCGGCGGCACGTTCAGCTCGCGCCTGAACATGAATTTGCGCGAGGATAAACACTGGGCTTACGGTGCGGGCAGCGTGCTGTGGGGGGCGCGCGCGCAACGGCCCTTCCTGGTCTTCGCGCCCGTCCAGACCGACAAGACCAAGGAAGCCCTCGCCGAAGTCAACCGGGAACTGCGCGAATTCCTTTCCGACCGCCCGGTGACCGCGCAGGAACTCGCGCGCATCCAGGCCAATGAGACGCTTCGCCTGCCCGGCTCGCGCGAGACGCTGAACGCCGTCGGCACTTCTATCATCAGCCTGCTCAAATACCACTGGCCCGACGACTACTACGACAAGATGACCGGCCGGATTCTGGCGCTCAAGACCTCCGACCTGGAGGCCGCCGCGCACGAAGTGATCCACCCTGACCATCTGGTGTGGGTTGTGGTCGGCGACCGGGCCAAAATCGAGGCCGGCATCCGTGAGTTGAACCTCGGCGAGATCCGCTTTATCGACGCCGACGGCAATCCGAAGTAAGCGGCGGGGGCTTTCGAGGGGCATCCGCCGCGGCGGATGCCCCGCTACCGTCTATCGCGCCACGAAGCTGCCGTGCGAGGCGCCGCCCGCGCGGCTCACCCCGCATCTCCCAAAGCCGCCGTCACCAGTTCCGTGTCCATATACTCTGTGACTTCTTTCAGCTTTCCGCCCGCCAACCGGAACACGAAGCAATAGGAATTGTTGTAGGGTTTTCCCGCCTTCGTGGTGTTGTTCCCGCGGGCTTCCACGACCACGTAATCGTCTTCGGCGATGAACCGCTGCGCCGCCGTCCGCATCTGTCCCTCAATCCTGTCCCGCAAGACCCCGAACAGCTCGCCGAGCACCGCCTGCTTTCCTTCATAGGTCCTCGACCATTTTGTAGTCCCAGGAACCGTCCAGCGAAAGTCATCGGCCATGGCTTCCACCAGCGGCCGCGCATTCCCCTTCGCCATCTCCGCAAATATGCCCTGCATCAACTGTTTATTCTCCGCTGCGCTCATGTTCCCCCCATTCGAGCGTATCCGACTTCTTGATTTTCGCTTCTTAGTGAAACGGCAGCGCGCTCAGGTCCACATTTCCGCCCGAAAGCAGCACCCCCACGCGCTTTCCGTCCGCGCGGATGCTGCGCGCAATCGCCGGAGCCAGCGCCACCGCCGCTGACGGTTCGACTACAATCTTCATCCGCTCCCACACCAGCCGCATCGCCGCCACAATTTCCTCTTCGCTCACGCGCACGATTTCGTCCACGCGCTCGCGGAGGATCCCGAAGGTCAGCTCGCACAACTGCGCGCGCAGCCCGTCCGCAATCGTATCCGCCGTCGCGTTCTTTTCAATGTGGCCGGATTTCAGCGAACGGTAGGCATCATCCGCGTTGGCAGGCTCGCACCCGATCACCCGCACCGACGGCCGCACGCTCGTCGCCGCGATGGCATTGCCGCTCAACAGTCCTCCGCCGCTCACCGGCGCCAGCAGCACATCCAGTTCCGGCACGTCTTCCAGCAATTCCAGCGCTGCCGTTCCCTGTCCTGCGATCACCCGGCGGTCGTTATACGGATGGATGAGCACGCCGCCGGTTTCCTCCAGGAGGCGTTTCATCGCGCCGTCACGCGCTTCCACCGTCGGCTCGCAGAACGTAATCACTCCGCCGTAGCCTTCCACGGCCCGGCATTTGACCGCCGGAGCGTTTTTCGGCATCACGATGTGGGCCGCCGCTCCGCGCGCCGCCGCCGCCCGCGCCACGGCTGCCGCATGGTTTCCCGAGGATTGCGTCACCACGCCGCGCGCCGCTTCCGCCGGACTCAGTTGCAGCACCGCGTTGGTCGCCCCGCGAATCTTGAACGAGCCGGTTTTCTGCAGGTTCTCGCATTTGAAGTACAGGCGTGCCCCCGCCATGGCGTCGAGCGTGGCGCAGGTCATTACCGGAGTGCGATGAATGAAAGGCGCGATGCGCCGCGCGGCAACGCGGATGTCGTCCAGGCTCGGCCCGGCGCTCACTTCGATGCGGCGCCCACGTGAAACACTGCTTTCGCCGCCGACTGATTGTCGAATTCGTCGGTCACCCGCACGGCCAGAGTATGCTCTCCCGACGCCAGGCCCAGCAGTGTGATGCTATAGCTTTCCTGGCGCGCGTCGCTTAGCCTTCCCGCGGGCAGCACCACCTTCCAGTCGCCTCCATCCAGGCTCCACTCCGCCCGGCTGAGCATGCTGGCCGAATCGCGCGCTTCAAACCGCGCCTCGGCGGCGTTGCCCGTCACCGTCGCGCGCAGGTTCAGGATTTCCGGCGGCGCATTGTCCACTACAAAGCGGTCGCTCACGCGTTCTGCCGTGAGCGCCTCATCCGGAGGATTGGACGGTGAATCCGAGGCCACAATCTTCAGATAGTACGTGCCGTCGGGCATCGTGGTGGTGTCCCAGGAATAGAACCGCGCCTCGACTTTTTCTTTCAGCAGCTTCCAAACCGTCTCCCGCTCCCCGCGGTAATACACGGAATAAACCAGGTCGTCGTCGTTGTCGTCGTGCGCGCCCCAGAGAACCGACTGCCAGCCCCGCTGTACGAAGCCCTGAGGCGGCGGCTCGAACTTCTGCGGTTGCGGTGGCGGCGTGGGTTGCGGGAAAAGGTTCAGCCCCGGCAGGGGCGGGGGAGCCGGCATCCGGAGCTGCACCGGCTGCGCCTGTCCCGGTGGCATCACCATCCCCACCGCCGACTGCGCGCGGATTCCCGGATTTTGAATCAGGACGGAATCGATCACCGGCGCCACATTTTTCGGCAGATAGGCCACACCCACCCAGGCGATGTTGATTCCCGGCGCTCCGTCGCGGAACACCGCCTTCCACTGCACAAACCGCCCGGGCGGCAGGTTGACCGGTTCTCCGTTGGGATCATGGAACGGCCCGGCCCACGAGCTCCAATACGTGCTCGGGTCGGAGGTGTTTCCGCTGCGCATGTAAAACTCAATGTGCCCGTCCGTCGAATGATTGTCGCCCCACCACGTCAGCCGCCCCCAGGTGGAAAACAGTTTGGCGTCGAACACCTGGGATTCGTAACTCCCCTCCGGCTCGGCCTCTGGGCCCAGCGAAAAGACCTTCCCGGGATTCGCCCCGCCCGCCAGGATTTCTCCTCCCGCCCGCGCGGCGAAGCAGGTCACCTGCCCCGAAAACGTCTTCGCGATGTTGGCGTACACCTCGTTGCCCTCGAGCTGGTAGATGATGCCGTGCCCGCCCGTTCCCAGCAGCAGTTTTCCTTCCGGCGATAGCGCCACGGCGTACACCAGCTCATCGCGCGAGCTCCATAGCCGCTGCGGCGCGCCATCGGGCCCGAACCGGTACACATCGCTCCCGCCCCCCAGCATGGGAAAGGGAGTGAACACCATCTGCGGAGCCGCGGTGAACGTGATCATCGGGCCCGTGGCGCCGGGCACCACCTGTGCCACCGGCTGCGGAGTCGCAACCTGCCCCGGCAGATTCGACGGCGTTTTGTCGCCCACCGCTGCCGCGTACAGGTTCCCCGCTTTGTCCGCGAGCAATGAGGTGACTTCCTTTTTCGCCGTCTCATAGACTACAAATCCCCGCGGCGTTTTCGTTTTCGGGTCCGCATCGACCCGCAGAACCAGGCCGTTCGGCTCGGTGCCGGCGTAGAGCCGTCCGCTTGAGTCCACGGCCAACGACCGCACGTGCGTCTCTTGCGTTTTATAGAAAACTGCGCCCTTTCCATCCGGCGCCACGGCGAAAATCTCGCCTTTGTCTCCGGTGCCCACGTACAGAGTTCCATCACGCCCGAACACCAGCGCCCAGATGTATTTCCGCTGCGGGTCGAAAAACACGCTCTTCTCACCCTTCGGCGTCACCCGGTACACCTTCCCATCCGGAGATGTGCCCACGTACAGGTTGTCCTGCGTATCCACGGCCAGTGCCTGCGCCGACATTTCGGCGGACTCGAACACCGTGGTGACCGTGCCCTTTTCTTCCAGGCGCAGCACCTTCGCAGTCGAGCCGCCCGCCGCGTACACCTGGCCGTGCGAGTCCGCGGCCAGCGCCCACAGATACGCCAGGTTCGGGTCGGCTCGCTGAACGAAGCGCGGCGCCCGCACCAGCCGCCCGTCGCTCCGCAGCGCCACGCCCTTCGGCGTCCCCTTCTCGAAGTCTTCGTACGACGTCTGCCGCCAGAAGCGCATGCGTTCGGCCGCGGCGGGCACAGTGGCCAGCAGGGCCGCCGCGGCTATAGCCGCGGCACACGCCGCCGCGGGATTTCTGCGGGTTCGAAACATGGACCGTCCTTTCAGGATTTGGTTAGCACAGCGGCGAATCGCTCATTCGGATTGGCACCGTCTCAGTCCCCGGGAGCCGGCTACTTCACTTTAATTAGCAGCGATTGCTGGCCGGAAATCACCTGGTTCATGGGCACCGACCATTCCCCGGCCAGCGACTCGCGCAGCAGCGTCGGGCCCCCCATGGTGCGTCCCGGCCCGAGCACTTCGATTTCGCTCAGCGGCGCGTTGGGCAGCTCTTTATCCTCCACCAGGAGCGTGGGCGCGGGTTGCAGCAGCGCCACGTACAGCCGGTTGTTTCTCCGCTCGCGGTTCAGCATGCGGATCAATTGCTCCAGCCCGGCCAGCCGCGCGAACGGGCTGAACGCCAGCCCGTTGCTCATGCGGTTCAGCGTGTCCGCGTCTGATACCAGCACGCGTAGCATCCCCCTCGCTGCCATGGGAATCGTAATCGGCACTTCCTCGAGGAACGGCGTCCCGCGGTAGGGCCGCAGCAGCACTTTGACCCGCACCTGCTCTCCCGGCGCCGCCTCTGAGCGGTCGCTCCACGCGTTTTCGATAAACCCCTGGCGCCGCTCCGGGATGCTTTCCACACGCAACTGCACGCCCGTCACTTTCGGCATCTCGTACGGATTCGTGTAAACCCGCTGGAACATCTGCTGCATCATCATCGCCACAAGCAGCCCGTCGGGAACGCCGAAATCATTCGGCGCGAACATATTGTCCAGCTCGACCGGCGAATGGCCCTCCACGTTCACCTGGCCGGTAAGGTGGAGTGTGGTGCCGTCGCTGTACACGGGGTTGGCCACCAGCCCGTTGTAGGTGGCGATGGCGATCAACAGCGGCGTCAGCTTCGGAGTTTCCGCCACCTGGAAGTGCAGCGACTTCGCGCGCGCCGGCGTCACCACCTCCAGGCTCACCGGCACCAGCCGTGGCGGCGCCCCCAGCCTCCCGGTCACCGCGGAGATGCGGTCGTAGTCGATCGTCCCGATCACCCCGCCGGAATTCATGATTTTGGTCGAGGAATACGACGACACCATCGTGGTCAGCACCCGCCCGCGCGACATCGGGATCGCCATCTTCCCGAAATTGAAGACGGGGTGGCCGCACACCAGCACATGCCCCTCCACGATCGCCGTCACCGTGCATCCCGCCTGAATGGAGAGGTCGCCGGTGGCCAGCACAATCCCCACCATATCCCCGGGCTTCAGGTTCGGGTCGTCCGGTCGCGCCACCGCTGTCCCGCCTTCCACAGTCGTCATCCCGTAGCTCGCGAATTCCGGAGCGAAACGGTCTATCGCCTCCTTGGCAAATCCGGAGAACATCAGTGGCGTTTCAATCGGCGAAAGGTAGGCGCCCGAAGGGAGTCCGGCCTGCTGCAGATAGCGATCCGCCACCGGATACTGCGGAGGCGCAGCCGCCCCCTCCGCCATGGCAGCATTCGGAAAAGCGGCCGCCAGTCCAGCGGCAGAATTATTCCACGCGCCTATCGGTGCAGGAACCGCTGGAGGCCAGCCAGCGGCTGCAGGCGCAGGCGCCGCCGGCATTCCCGCTTCCGCGCGCTGCGCGGGCGTGGACGACGCGGCGTCCGACGCGTCCGCTTCCAGCATGTGCGCGATGGGCGTCACTCCGCCCAGCGCCTCCTTCGTAAATATCCCGAACTTCAGTGACAGCGCTCCCACCAGTTTCCCGTCGATGTACACCGGGCTCCCGCTCATCCCCGCCGCCACCCCAATTTCCGTGGCTCGGTCCCCCACCAGTTTCACGAGGATGATGTCCTGCTGCGGACCCATCAGGTTGGGCAGTATTCCGATCACTTCGAGATCGAGCTTCTCGATCTTGTCGCCTTCGATGATCGTGTACATCTCCCCGCGCATTCCGGGCTTCACCTGGTCCAGCGGCAGGATGTTGTCCAGGGGCCCCGTTCCGGCGGCAAACACAGTAGCCGCCAGGGTGGCGAGCAGCAGTAGGGTCGCGAGTACCACCGCGCGTAGCGGCCGAAAGTGGAACTTGGCGCGAGTCACAATCTTCTCATTCTACTTGATTCGCCTAACCCTCGCAGGGTTTTCCCGCTTGGGGGTTAACCGGCTCCCCGCAGCCCTCCCGCCCCTGCTGTAGAATCGCCCCATGGCGAAACGGGCCATCGCACCCGCCCGGCTTCTCACGGGCGGCATCGTCGTGCCGGGCGACAAATCCATCTCTCACCGGCTGGCCATCCTGGCAGCGCTGGCGGAGGGCGCCAGCGAAATCCAGAACTATTCGCCCGCAGCCGACTGCTCGAGACCCTGGCGTGCCTCGAGCGCCTCGGTGTGAAGATAGACGTGAAAGACACGCGCGGGGTAGCCCGTTCCCGCGACGATGCCGCAGCCAGCCTCCGTGTGGTTCGTATCCACGGCCGCGGTCTCGCGGGCTGGCAGAAACCCCGCCGCGCCCTGGATGCGGAGAACTCCGGCACCACAATCCGTCTGCTGGCCGGAGCGCTCTCCGGCCAGTCCTTCTCCTCCCGGCTCACCGGAGACGCCTCCCTCCGAAGCCGCCCCATGCGGCGCGTCATCGACCCGCTCACAGAGATGGGCGCGCGCATCCAGGCCCGCGGCGGCGGGTTTGCCCCGCTCGAAATCACCGGCGCTCCTCTCCGCGCTATCGAGTACACGCTGCCGGTCGCCAGCGCGCAGGTGAAATCCGCGATTCTTCTCGCCGGCCTCTATGCTGCGGGCACCACCGCAGTAATCGAACCGGTGCGCACGCGCGACCACACGGAAATCGCGCTCGCCGAATTCGGCGCCGCGGTCCATCGCCATGGCCAGCGCATCGAAATTGCCGGCGGCATGCAGCTCCACGCGCGCGACCTGGCGGTCCCCGGCGACCTTTCCTCCGCCGTCTTCTTCCTGGCCGCTGCCTCCATCCTTCCCGGCTCGAAGCTGATGCTGCCCGGCGTCGGCCTGAATCCCACGCGAAGCGCCGTGCTCGACTTCCTGGTCCAGATGGGCGCAGCCATTCGCGTCTCGCGTCTCGAACAACAATCGGGCGAACTCGTAGGCGACCTGGAAGCAGGCCCGAGCGGCACGGCCCCGCTCCGCGGCGGCACGTTTCGCGGCGCAGACGTTGCCCGTATGATTGACGAGCTGCCCATGCTGGCCGCGCTGGGGCCATTCACCGAGCAGGGAATCGAAATCCGCGACGCGCGCGAGCTGCGCGTAAAGGAAAGCGACCGCATCGCCGTGCTGGCCGAGAATCTGCGGCTCATGGGAGCGCAGGTGGAGGAATTCGACGACGGGCTGCGCGTGGCCGGACGCGCCGAAACCGGCGGAGCGGGCCTGCGCGGCGCGGAACTGGACCCGCGGGGCGACCATCGCCTGGCCATGGCGCTCGCCATTGCCGCCCTCGGCGCGCGCACCGAGTCCACAATTCGCGGCGCCGAATGCGCAAGCGTTTCCTATCCCGGTTTCTTCGAGGAATTACGTTCCGTAGCGCGGCGCTAAGAGGTAGTAGGGGCGCGGCATGCCCTTCCCGTGGTGCGCTGCCTGCTAATCCGACGGCTTCAGCCGGATCGCCCCGTACGAGGTGTTCAGCGTGATTTTCGGGCCTTTCCCGCCGGCCTTGCCTTCCAGCTTCGAATCGCTCCCCTGCCGCGTGACTTTCAGAGCGGCCGGGTCCAGCTCGTTGTCGATGTCGCCCCCGCGCGATAGCGCGGAAATCTCGAACGCCGATTTTGCCGGCAGCGCCAGCTCGATGGCTCCCGAATCGTTGTTCAGATCGATTTCTTCCTTCGGCGCCGTCTTCAGCCGCAGGGAGATATCGCCGCGTTTGTCCTGCACCCGGATGCGCCCGGAAAGGTCTTCGAGCGAAACGGATTTGTCGCCGGTGGTCAGCACGAACGGCCCGGAAGCGTTCGATACGCTCAGGTCTCCCGACTCCACCGTCATCCGTCCCGGCAGAGCGCCTATAGTCATATCCGTGTGCGAGGAGACGAAGCGCGCGCCCCCGGCCACGTTCCGCGCCGTGATCGGTCCGTAAAACTCGCCGTCAATCGTGGCCGCGCCTCCCACGTCCGTCACTTCCACCTCGCTTCCTTTTCCCGAGACGTGCACGTTGCCCTTCGTCGCCGAAACGCGCGCGTCGCCCCGGCCCACGTCCACCCGCGCATCGCCGCCGATGTCGCGCAGTGTCACGTCGCCCTTCGTATCGCTCGCCGCAACGTTCCCGCTCACCCCATTCACCTTCACGTCGCCGTGCCCGGTGCGCAGGTCCAGCGCCACGTTGCGCGGCAGATGCACCTCAAAGCTCACGCGCGTCGTATTGTCGCTCCGCCCCTGGGATTCCGCCTCCAGGCTCACGTCGCGCCCAGACTGCTGCACGTTCACCTTCGCCCCTGCGGCCTGCGAGCGCGCATCGTCCTGCGACATGGCATAGCCCGTCTTCCTCACCAGCACGCGCAGTTGTTTCTCGTCGCCGCTCGCGTCCACGCTGATGTCGCCCATCGCCGTCGTAATGCGCACCACCGCCCCGGGTTCCAGGTTGCGGGGCGGCAACTCCTGCGACGCGTCCGCCGTCTCCATGAAGGGCATGTCCTCCGGCTCCGCCTCCGGCAGCTGAATCCGTGGGCCGTACGAGATAGCCACTCCCACCAGCACCAGCACAATCAGCAGAAACAGTTCGCCGCCCCGCAGTCCTCGCCTCCCGCTCCCGCTCAGATTCTCCACCAGGCGGATCACGCCCCACAGGATCAGCAGTACCGGCCACCACTTCCCCAGGAACCGCCATTGAATCAGGTCAGGCCGGAAATTGTGGATCAGGAAGAGCGAGCCGATAATCACCAGAAACAGCGCGCCGGCCACCGACCGGAATGGACCACGATTGCGCATTACGACTTCTCTTGGGTCGCGCGCCTGCCTTGCATCAGGGTTCATTGCGAGCCGCCCGGCGGCGGAGGAGCATTGGGCGGCGGGGAAGGCGGATTCTGCGGCGGCGCTGGGTACACGGTGTCGTCCCGGCTCATGCTCATCTCCAGCAGCCGCACCAGCCCGATCGCAATCAGGATGAGCGGCCACAGCCGTCCGAAGCTCATCCCCGGCCACCAGCGGTCCGCCAGAAAGATCGCCCCGATGGTAATCAGCACCACCGGGCCCACCAGACCGCGCCGCCGATAGTAAATGCCCATGCGTTTCGCCTTTACCTTTCCTGCCGTTTCACCAGCAGCCAGATGCCGAGGGCAATCAATCCCAACGGCCAGAAATCCAGGATCTTGTCGATATCGATGATGTTCAGCTCATTGAGCAGCGCCAGCGTCCCCACGGCGATCAACAGGATCGGGCCCAGCGTCTCGCGCTGCCGCCCCGCCGCCTCGCTCGGGCGCGCGCCCCCGAGCGCGGCCTTCGCCTTCGCCGTCTGATAGGCCTCGAACGGCATATAGAAAATCCAGGCCACCAGCAGGGGCACAAAGATCCCCGGCGAATGATCGATCAGACTGATGATGGTGCCGAACACCAGCACGTGGATCAACGCCTTCACGTACTCGCCGTTGTACACCGCCCCCAGTCCCGGGATGATCCCCAGCGCCGCGGCCGTCGCCGCGCGTTTCTCTCCGCTTTTGCTGCGCGGCTGCGCCTGCGCCTGGCCGATCATCGTGGCCAGGCAGTCCGGGCAGTAGAATGCACCGCCAACCTCGCGCCACGTTTCCGGTGTTAGGGCCTTCCCGCATTGCCGGCAATAGCCTGTTCCCGGGGTTCCGGGGCTCGGGCCCGCGGCCGGCGCTCCTTCGCCCGGCGCGCTCACAGCACTCCTCCCATCCCCGCCACGGCCGCGCTCATCGCGGGACCTTTCCGCAGCAAATCATTCTTTAGTTGTCGCTCGGACTGCGGCGAAGGCGTCGTCTTTGGCGCCTCCTGCTGGGCCGGCGGAGTCGGCGTTGCCGAAGCCTCCTCGAGCCGCGATCGGATTTCGTATACCACGCGCATATCATTCACAAACCGCAGGCTGCGCGCGTAGGTCAGGTGCGCTGCGCGGTCTGCGGCCCGGTATACGTTTACCGGATTCAAATCCTGCGCTGTGATTTTCCTCGGATTAATCCCCAGCGCCTGGAACAGGATAAAGATGGTTGCCGCCACGGCGCCCAGCCCAACGGCAAATCGCGGAGAGGACAGCCCAGCCAGGATCGTTTTCCACGTGCTTTCCCGCTTCTCCCGCTCCGCTGCGGTCGTCGCCGCCAGGATGCGCTTCACCAGCCACACCGGCTCGATCTCCGGCTCCAGCCGCGGCAGCCGCATCTCCACCCAGCGCACCTGTGCGGCCAGCGCCCGGCAGGCCGCGCACTCCGCCAGATGCGCATCCAACAGCGCGCGCTCCGTAGAGGCCAGCTCGCCTTCCAGATACTCCAGCAGCCCTTCTTCCGTATTCAGGCAGGTCCACGACATGGCCTATTCCGATTCTGCTCCCTTCTTCGTAGGGGCATCCGCCTGCGGCGGATCGTGCCCCAGTCTTCGCGATTCACTCCGTCCGCACTCCCATCTGCGTCAACAGCCGCGCCAGCTCGATCCTCCCGCGGTTGATGCGCGATTTTACCGTTCCTTCCGGCACGCTCAGCACCTGCTGGATTTCCCGGTAATCCAGCCCCTGCAGGTCGCGCAGGATCACCGCCTCGCGCAGCTCCGGCGAAACCTTCTGCAGTGCCTGCTGCACCTGCACGCTCAGCTCGCTGGCGGACGCTGCCTCGTCCGGCCGCCTTCCCGGCGACGCTTTGTGCTCCGCCGGAGACGTCTCGTCGTCCAGCGAATCGGTCAGCCGGTCGCGCCGCGTCCGCCGGTAATGGTCAATCAGCAGGTTGCGCGTCACGCTCGTCAGCCAGGTGGTGAACTCCCCGTGCACCGCGCGGTAGCTCGCCAGCGTACGGTACAGCCTCAGGAACACTTCCTGCGACACGTCCTCGGCTTCCTGCCGGTTTCCCGTAAACCGGTAGGCCAGGTTGTACACTCGCCGCGTGTGCCGCCTCACCAATTCCTCCCAGGCCGCAGACTCGCCGCGCAGGCACTGTCCGACCAGTTGAGAATCCGGCTCCAAGTGACCATCTGCCTCGTCGTCGGCGTGCCGCTCCGGCCCTCATTCATCAAAACGTAATCGCCGCCTGAAATGTTCCCTCGCCACTGCCTCGCATCTTAGTCCGGTTGGTGTAGTGCAGCAAGGCAGGAGCCTTACCTCGCGCCAAGATCCCTCCGGCAGCCTGCTCGCCGCGTGCTGGGGGCCCGCCCCCCATTTGGAGGGTGCCTGCCTCGCGCCACCTGGCACACTCTGTGGGCCGATTCAGCCGGTCGTGTTACAATAATGTATGAATAAAGCCTACCGATTTATCTTCGTTTGCCCCAAGGGCGGCCACGATATCAGTCTGCAACGCAAGTGCTCCAGGGCCTGGCTTTCAGAAGTCGAAGCGATGGAACTGTTCGGAGGCGAGCAGATTTCCTGTTCTAATCCGCATTGCGGCTGGCAAGGAAAAGCGTCCAAAACCAAACTCCGCCGGATTCTGCCCTTTAACTGGATCTTTTCCCCGGCCGACTGAACGCCGAAAACCAGAAGCAGAAACCCTCAGGAGATTTTTCCCGAATCTTGCAGTCCGCCCGGCAATCGCGGGTATCCGCGGCTGGCTCGCATCCAGACTCCGCAGCAGCGGTCAGACGGCCCCGGCGGCCCCTCACACTCTTCGCGACCCGGTCCGCCCTGTCTGCGGTCCCCGTAGGGGCACGGCATGCCGTGCCCTCTCTTTGGCTGGCCAGCCCGCGCACAGGTTACGAACTGCACTCGCCATCTGGACCCGCAATCACCACCACATAACCGTCGAGGTCGCGGAGCCACATTTCTCTATGTTGGGGCCTCGGGTTGACGTGAGGTTCTTCGATGATCTCGCTCCGCAATGCGCGCGCACGCGCCACCACCGAGTCAAAGTCGTCCACCTGGAACCAAAGCAGGACCCCGTGCCCGGCAGGCGCGGCATTCGCGTTGACAAGGTTTGGATGATTCTCTTCGTCCCAGGCGTGGAGTTGAAGAATCAGCTGACCGCACAAGGAGATCCGCTCGTACAGGTCACGATGGCGATGCTCGGGGAGCGAGTCCGCCCCGAGCAGTTCCGCGTACCAGCGGCTGCTCGCTCTTACATTCCGCACAGCGATAAGGGGTTGAGCCTGGACCTTTGATTTCTGCACTGCGATGCTCATGAGTCCCTCCTGCTTTTGTTGGCTCGCGCAGAATCTCTCCCTAGCAGATATCGCGCCGCCGCCATTCAGGGTCAAGTAGTTTCAGCGAAATGACTCACGGGTTGCTGATGCTCCGGCTATCGCCGATACCAATCCGGCGGACCGGGGCCGCGCCCCCCCGCTCTGCCTCCGGTCCCCGTAGGGGCACGGCATGCCGTGCCCTCTCTTTGGCTGGCCTGCCCGCTCCCGACCCTGTAGCTCAGGTCCCGACCCCGATCCCGACGCTACGGAACGGGGTCTGACCTGAGGCACGTCTCCATCTTGTCTCGCTGTCATCCCGCCCGCCCGCCGAAGCTCCGGAGAGCGTTGGTGGGCACGCCCACCTTGCCCGCCCCCCGACCCTGTAGCTCAGGTCCCGACCCCGATCCCGACGCTACGGAACGGGGTCTGACCTGAGGCACGTCTCCATCTTGTCTCGCTGTCATCCCGCCTGCCCGCCGAAGCCTTGGCGTAGGCGGGAGCGTGTCTTTCTTCGCTTCGTCTCTCGCGCCGTAGGCGCGCCACCCATTAAGCGCGTCCACTGTGAGCAAATCGATAGCAGCCCCTCTCCCGATATCCAGGCCGCCCTCTCCGCCATCCTCAAGTCTGCCAAGCCCAGGACTCGGGCCGACAAACGTACTCACCAGGCGCTCTCCGCCATGTTCTGCGGCCAAGAGCCTGCTTCCTCGCCATGACCCTCCAACCAACCGCATTCCTTGACACCACATCGCGCCTGTTGCTACGGTCAGTAGGAATGAACCGTCCCGCGCGAAAAATCCTCATCCTGCTGCTGGCTCTCGTTATCATCGGCGCGCTGCTTTACGCCGCACGCGGCAGGGTGCGGATACCGGGGTTCAGTTGGGACCGCCTGGGCGATGCGCTTCGCGGCGCCCGCCTGGATCTCCTGCTGCTTTCCCTTGTCGCCATCTACGTCTGCTACTGGATTCGCGGCCTTCGCTGGGTGCGTCTATCCCATAATCTGGGCCCTGCGGGAGTGTGGAGCGTTTTCGAAGCCACGCTGATGGGCTTTGTGGCCATCGTGCTCTTGGGACGTGCCGGCGAACCGGTCCGTCCGTTGCTGATTGGCCGGCGCGAACATCTGCCCATGTCCGCCATGTTCGGGATTTACGTGGTGGAACGCGTGCTGGACATCGCGGTGACCATCTTCATGACTGGCTGGAGCCTGGTATTGCTGCCCGGCATCCTCCGCGAGCGGGAGAGCGAGTCTCCATCCTCGTCGGTTTCGTCATTTCTGCCCCTGCTCCAGAAGTCCGGATTCCTGCTGTTTGCCGGGCTCGTTGCCGCCGTTGTCTTCCTGATTTATCTCCACGCGACGAATGGCGGAGCGTTGGCCCGCGTGGCAGTGCGCTGGCGCGAGGCCGCGGGCTGGCGGCGTAGCGCGGCGGGACTGTTTGCGGGATTCGTGGAAGGATTGCAGGCGCTGCAGACCTGGGGGGATCTGGCCACGGCCATCGCACTGACGGCTGCGCACTGGGCTCTGGTGCTGTCGATTTATTGCTGGGTGCCGTGGAGTTTTGGAGGGAGTTTCGCGACATTCGGATTGCGGGCCGCCGTGCTCACACTGGCATGCACGATGCTCGGTTCTACGCTGCAATTGCCGGGAATCGGCGGCGGCTCGTGGGTGGGAACTTTCCTGGCCATGACGCTGTTTCTGGGCGTGGCGCGGGAGCCGGCCATGGCCGCGGCGGTCACTTTGTGGCTGGTCACCTTTGCGAGCTGCTCACTGGTGGGAATCCCGTTGCTGCTGCGCGAGGGAATGACGTTCGGGGAGCTTCGCCGCATCGCTGCGGAGCGCCAGGCGCGCGCGCCGGGCGCGCCCGCCACCGCTCCCTCGAAAGGGATACAACCGTGAAATGCCCGTTCTGCTCGCACAAAGAGGACAAAGTGGTGGATTCGCGCGAGGCCACTTCGGGGGACCTGATCCGGCGGCGGCGCGAATGCCTGAAGTGCAAACGGCGGTTCACCACCTACGAGCGCATCGACGAAATCCCCTACATGATTATCAAGAAAGACGGACGCCGCGAACGCTTCGACCGCCAGAAACTGCTTCAGGGCCTGCTGAAAGCGTGCGAGAAGCGCCCCATCCCCATCCCCAAGATCGAGGCGCTCGTTGAGGAAGTGGAAGCATTCGTCCACGATTCGCCGGACCGCGAACGTGCTTCCACGGAGATCGGCGAGATGCTCATGAGCCGCCTGAAGAAGCTGGATAAGGTGGCCTACGTCCGGTTTGCTTCCGTGTACCTCGATTTCAAGGACGTCAAAGAGTTCTTCAGTGAATTGAAAGGACTGCTGAAGGAGCGCGCACAGAAATAGAAAACCGAAACTCGAAGTACGATATCCTGCGTGCAAACCGGCAGGTCGAAACCCTGCAAGTGCGGCGCGCTGGCGGCGGATTAGACCGTGAGGCGTTTCGCGTCCCACACCGCGGCGGAAAACGTGCGCAGCACTCGGAAGCCCTCGGATTCGTAGAGGTGAACTGCGGGGGCATTGGCGGAGGTCACCGTGAGCGACAGTCCCTGGAACTGCCGGGCGCGCAGCACGTCGATCGAGGCCCCCAGCAGCGCGCGGCCCCACCCTTTGCCTTGCAGCGTGGGGAGGAGGCAGATCTGAGTGACGTGCGCCACCCGCGGCGCCACCACGGAGGTCAGCACCACGCCCTGCAAGTCGCTTCGGCCATTGCCGGGGATCACCAGCGAGGCTTCCGGCAAGAACTGGCCGCAGCCGGGAAGCAGCACCACGTTGCGGAGGAATCGCGAGGCGCCGGCTTCGCTCCGGTATTGCTCGTTGATCTCACTGTCCACGTGGCGGGAGTAGGCCCGTTCGATCAGCCGGGCGCAGGACTCGAAGCAACGGTCGGTCCAGCGCTCGATGCGGGGCGGCGCGGGCGCGCCAGGCGGGGCGGGGCGGCGCGCTCCGGTCAGATCCAGGTACATGAATTGACGTTTGTGGAGGCGGAAGCGATGCCGCTCCAGCGCCGGGTCGAGCGAATGGCCGAAGGGGATGAGCTGCGCTTCAATACGGCCGATATCCGCGCGCGAGCGCAGGTTCAGCAGCAGGGCGGCCAGCAGCCGTTCCGGCAGGCCGGCATCGGCCGCTCGCCGGGCGATATACAGTCCGCCGAGCAAAGCCTTTTCCTCTTCGAAGACGTAAAAGCCGTAGCCCGCGGCGCGGTCGTCGTGCATGGCGGCGCAGCCTTCCAGCGAGCGGGTTTCGACGAACCGGCGGATCAGGGCAAGCGACGGGCGGTAGTCCCACCGGAAATCTTCCAGCCAGCGCTCCGCCTCCTCTTCGAAGAGGGGATCGAGCTGGCGCGGCGTGGCCTGCCTGAGCGGGACAATTTCCATGGGAAGAGAGCCGGCAGGATGATTATAGCGGCCCGGTGTTGCCTCTCCAACCGGTGGGGCCGGAAAGCGGGTTTCGCGTTGCGGGCGGGAGGGCGTCCTCCCCGGGGCGGGCGCGGGCGCAGGGACGAACTGATTGGGCCTGCGAGCGAGTGTGTTAACATGCGCCGTTTTGCAAGTGGACTTGTAGCCTCATGAACGGCTATTTTCCGAGCTAATGGACATTCTCGAAGAGCTGCGCGACCCCTCCTCGTCGACACGAAGCGCTCTCACGCTCCTGTTGTTGATGGTGCTGCTGGTCGCCCTGGTCTGCGCGGCCATCGCGGGGTACATCGACTACCGCATGCTCCACCCCGTCAGCACTCGAACCTCTCTGACCATGGAGGATCTGCCGGGCCATGTGACGGCCGTGCAGTACACGCTGCCAGGGGAAGGAATTCGCGACGGCTGGTTCTTCCCCGGACTGCGGGGCGCTCCGGTGGTGATCCTGTGCCATGGATACAAATGGCAGCGCGGCGACGAGCTGACACTGGCCACGACGCTCGAAGAAAATCAGTACAACGTGTTCGTCTTCGATTTCTCCAGCCACGGGAAATCGCCGGGATCCACCACTCTGGGCCCCCGGGAAGCCACGGAGGTTTTGACCGTTATCGCCGTGATGGCGCAGCGCAACGACGTGGACCGGAACCGGATGGGAGTGTGGGGAGCGAATATGGGAGGCTACGCCGCCCTCGCCGCCGCTGCCGCGGACCGTCGCATCGCTTCGCTCGTGGTCGACTCGGTGTACAACGACCCGCTGGAGTTTTTCACCATCGAGTTGGACCGCGAAGGCTACGGGCAGATGCCGGTAATCGGGTGGATGGCGCGATTGGGATTCCGGCTGGCGGAACTGCCCTACCGGGGACAGCCGCCGCTCCGCACGCGGCTCAATGCGCTGGGGAGAATACCGAAGCTGTTCATTGCCCTGCGGGAAAGCCCGCTCTTGGCGCAATCCACGCTGCAATTGATGAGTGCCGCGCCCGAGCCCCGGGAACAGTGGGTGATGCCTCAGGCCAGCTATCTGGTCATGACGAACGACGAGAAACGCACCTACGACAATACCGTTCTCAGTTTCTTCCTGCGCACGCTGCCCCCGGTTCCTTCCAGAGGGCGGTAAGGCACGGAGGATCCTTCAGCCGAGCACAGCTCATTCGATGCGCACGAGGATCGCCCTGTCGGTGAACACTTTCGTCGGAGCGACCTGCACGCCCAGGCGCTGCAATTCATCAACACCATGCCGGCTCGTGAGCGCCCAGACGGGACGCGGCATCGTTGGGGTGAACTCCGGAAGCGCGTGGTCCAGATAGAACTCGACGCCGTATTGCCAGGCGCGCGGCAGCTCATAGACGGCAATGGGCGCCCCCGCCGCTCCATCGCGCGCCGCGAAAGCGATTTTGCGAGGAGAAATCTGCGAGTCCAGCAGCGGAAGCGCGTGGTTCGCCGCAATTCCCACAGCAATGGAAAACAGTAAGGCGGCGATTCCCACTCCCACTCCTGCTCGGCGCATCCAGTTCGCAGCCGTAACGAGCAACGCCGCGAGGAGCAGACAAATCCCGAGCAATGCAAGCGGCGGATTCAGACCTGGCGTATCGAGAAGCGCACGGAAACTCTGCCCGCGCGGCGTGTAGACCTGGCGGAGAAACGGCGCGCCTCCCGCGGCCATCAGGGCGATCGAAACCCAGAGCAGGCGAGTACGTGAAGCGGGCGTGGCGGCGTCTCGTTCGGAGATGAGTGCGCGGGCCAGCAGCAGCACGAGCGCAAGAACGGCCGGCAGAATGTAGCCGGGCAATTTCGACTGTGAGGCGCTGAAGAAAGCGAAAGGAAATATCACCCAGGCGGCGAAGAAGACGCTCGGAGAGCTGCGCCAGTCTGCACCGCGCAGTGCGCGCCAGCCGTCGGCGAGTGCCGGGACGAGCAGGAGCGTCCACGGAAACACGGCAATCAGCAGGATCGGAAGAAAGAACCAGAAAGGCTGCTGGTGCTGGTACCGATTGGTCAGGAAGCGCTCGACGTTGTGCTCCATCAGGAAGATGCGCAGGAAGGCGGGATTGCGCGCGGCACACAGAGCGTACCAGGGCAGCGCCACAGCAGAGAAGAGAAGGACAGCGAGGGGATGGCAGAGTCGCCACACCCGGCGGTAGTTTCCTGAAGCGACGGCCCAGAGCGCAGCGCTGCCGCCTGCCAGCAGGATTGCTGCCGGCCCTTTCGCCAGCGCGGCGAGGCCGAGCGCCGCGCCGAATGCGGCAGCTACGGAGCGTTCGTGGCCCGGGTGCTCGTCGAGCAGGAGGAATCCTGCAGCGACCATGGCCAGTGTAAGGCAGGCGGCGAACGGCATGTCGGTGGCCGCGGCGCGAGCGAACCCCGTCATGGCCACCGTCGCGGGCAGCATCCACCCAACGGCGAGCGCAGTGGGGGCTCCATAAAATCGCCGGGCCACCAGCAACATTCCCAGCACAGCACAAAGCGCGAAAACGCCCGAGGGCGCGCGCGCGGCAATTTCGGGAGCCCTGAACAAACGGAAACCGATGGCTGCCGACCAGTAATAGAGCGGCGGCTTTTCAAACCACGGTGCACCGTTCAGCCGCGGCGTCACCCAATCGCCGCTGCGCGCCATTTCGCGGGCGATGGAGGCGTAGCGCGGTTCGTCGGGACCGACGAAACCGGCCGTGGCGAGGCCCGTGAAGAAGCAGTGGAAGACGACCAGCACAAACACGGCGGTGATTAGCGTGGCGCGAAGTGTGGAGGGGATCTGCAAAGCGGACCGAGTCTATCAGAGGTCTTCCGAGACCAGACCCGCCGGTCACGGAAAGCCGCGGATGCGGAGTCCGACCATTGGATGGCATCTCCGCGGAGCGCGGCCAGATCCCGATCCCGAACCTTCGGGAAGCGGCGCAACCGCGCAGTGATACCATCGGCGGCGTTTTCAGGGGATGGGTGCGATGGCTGGACGGCGGTGAACTTTCTGCAAAAATCGTATTGGTGGGACACGGTGCAGCTCGAACCGGACGAGCCGGCCACGCCGGTACCGGACCGCGCGGACGTTGCCGTGATCGGCGCTGGTTACACGGGACTCGCCGCGGCCCGGGAATTGGCCCGGCGCGGCGCACGTGTGGTCGTGCTGGAAGCGGAATCGGCAGGCTGGGGCGCCAGTTCGCGAAATGGCGGCATGGTTCTGACGGGAATGAAGCTGGGTGTGGTGGAGCTGCGCGCGAAGCTGGGGCGCGAACTGACCGCGGAGATGTACCGGGCTTCGATGGAGTCGGTCGATTGTGTCGAGCAAATCGTGAAAGAGGAACGGATCGACTGCCATTTCTCCCGCTGCGGCCATCTCGAGGTGGCGTCGAAACCAAAACATTTCCGGCGTTTTGAGGAATGGGCGGAGATAATTGCGCGGGATTTCGGGCGCCACGTGCGGCTGGTGCCGAGGGAGGCTCTGAGCAGTGAAATCGGTTCGACGATTTATTACGGCGGGGTTGTGGACGAGGGGAGCGCGGGACTGAACCCGGCGCGCTTCGTGGCGGGATTGGCGGGCGCCGCGAAACGTGCGGGCGCCCTGATTTGTGAGCGCTCCCGTGTGGAGAGCATCGAGCGGACGCAGGAGGGCGCGGCAGCGGGATTTCGCGTTACGACGGTTCGAGGCACGCTCCGCGCGCGCGACGTCCTCGTGGCCACCAGCGGGTACACCGGAGCAGCGACTCCGGCACTGCGCCGAAGGATTGTGCCCATCGGGTCGTACATCATCACCACGGCGCCGCTGCCAGCCTCGCTGGCGGCCGAACTCGTCCCCCGGGGGCGCGTGATTTTCGACTCGAAGTATTTCCTGCACTACTTCCGGCTGACTCCGGACGGGCGAATGCTGTTTGGAGGGCGGGCCGCATTTTTTCCGGAGACTGAAGGGACGATTCGGCACAGCGCGGAAATCCTGCGGCGCGACATGCTGCGCGTGTATCCGCAGCTCAGCGCAACGCCGGTCGAATATGCGTGGGGTGGCACGCTGGATTTCGCGTTTGACCTTTTGCCGCACGCGGGAAAGTTGGAGGGCCAGCATTTCGCCATGGGGTATGCGGGACACGGAGTGGCCATGGCAACGTATCTGGGAACAAAGATGGCGGGCGCGATTCTCGGGGACGAAATCGCGCTGCCGTTTGCAAAGGTGGCGTTCCCCACGGCGCCGTTGGGGTTGTACAACGGCAGGCCGTGGTTTCTTCCGCTGGCCAGCCTGTGGTATCGCCTGCTGGACGTAATCCAATGAGCGCTGGCGAAGGCTCCTCCACATCCGGAGCAGGTGCGGCACGGCCCCGGCAGCAGGCGGGATTGTTCAGCCTGTTCTTCATCATGTATGCGTACACGACGGGCGGCCCATTCGGGCTCGAAGGCAGTGTGGCGAGTTCCGGGCCCGGCCTGACGCTGATTTACATCCTGGCGCTGCCGTTTTTTTGGGCTATACCGATGTCGCTGGTGGCGGCGGAGTTGACGACGGCGATGCCCGTGGAGGGAGGTTTCTATCGCTGGGTGCGCGCGGCCTTCGGGGATTTCTGGGGGTTTCTGGCAGGATGGTGGAACTGGACGTCTTCGTTCCTGCTGATGAGCTCGTACGCCGTGCTGTTCGCGGACTACGCGAATTTCTACGTGCCATCGCTCACGGGATGGCGGCACTATCTGCTGGCCCTCGCGGTGACGGCGCTGGTGGCGTGGGTAAACGTGCGAGGGATCCGCGCGGTGGGCGCCGTGTCCTTCGTATTGACGGTGGTGGTGCTGGCGCCTGTGGCGGTGATGTGCGCAGTGGCTGCGCCTCACTGGCAGCACAACCCCTTTCTCCCCTGGGCCGCTCCGGGAAAATCCACCCTCGAAGTGATGGGCGTAGGATTGGCGCTCGTGCTGTGGGCCTATTCCGGTTACGAGCAGACTTCGAGTTGCGCCGAGGAGGTGAGCAACCCGCAGCGGAGTTTTCCGATTGCCCTGGCACTCACCGTGCCGGTCGCCGTGGCGACGTATTTTCTGCCCACCGTGCTCGCGCTGGCGGCGCTGGGAAACTGGCAGGAATGGAACTCGCGTTATTACGTGGACGCGGCGCGGGCGATTGGGGGACCGTGGATCGGTTTTGCCATGTTCGTATCCGCAGCAGTGTGCAATCTGTCGCTGCTCAACGCAACCACACTGACGGGGACGCGAATGCCGTTTGCCATGGCCGATGATGGATACCTGCCGCGGCGGCTCGCGGCCAGGCATCCGAGGTATGGGACGCCTGCGGCCGCAATCGTGGTCTCGGCGCTGCTCTGCGCCGTGTTTGCGGTGCACAAACTGGCGGAGATCATCAGCGTGTACATCTGGTTGCGGATTGCAGTGACCATTCTGACGGTGTTGGCCTGCTGGCGGCTGCGGCGAACGCGGCCGGAGATGCCGCGGGCGTTCCGGGTCCCGGGAGGAACGATAGGCCTGGCGTGCGCGGTCGGCGCGCCGGTGGTGATGTCCGTTGTGGCGCTCTTCGGCAGCGATCCCTTCGCGCTGCGATGGGGACCCGTGGCGCTGGCTGTGGGCCTCGCGGCCTATCCGCTGGTGCGCCGGAAGGCCGCCGCGCCCGCGTGACGCACGCGGGGCAGTCAGCGAGCAATGTGAGAGAATCCGCCGGGGATACAGATCCATTGCGCGAATGGATGGAATATGCGGCCGCGTGGAGCGTGCTGCACGCGGTGGGATTGCTTCCGCGTGGGATGGCGCGCGCTGTGGGCGCGGGAGTCGCGGCGCTGTTCTACGGCCTGAACCCGAGGCTGGAGCGCGCGGCGATTTTCAATTTGAAGATGGCATTTCCGGAAATGACGGAGACAGAACAACGCGCGACGGCCCGCCGCCTGATGCGGCACATCGGGTGGATGGGCGGAGAATTCTCGCAGTTTCCACGGCACACGGCGGAGAGTATTCGCCGGGTGATTGCGATCGATGGGATGGAGAACTACGAGGCTGCGAAAGCGCGCGGAAAAGGGCTCATCTATCTGACCGGGCACATGGGGGCGTGGGAACTGGCGCCGTTCGCGCAGGCGCTCAACGGGCATCCGCTCAATTTTCTGGTGCGGCCGCTGGAGAACCGGCGGGTGAACGCGCTCGTGGACCGCTACCGCTGCCTCGGCGGCAACCGCACCATCGACAAAAACGAGGCGGTGCGCGAAATGCTCCGCATCCTGCGGGAGAACGGCGATGTCGGCGTGTTGATGGATGTCAACAGCTCGCTGGACGAAGGAGTGTTCGTCCCGTTTTTTGGTGTTCCCGCGTGCACCTCGAGCGGAGTGGCGCGGATCGCCCTGCGTACCGATTGCGCGGTGATGCCGGGCTACGTGTTCTGGAGCCAGGCGGAGCGGCGCTACCATCTCCAGCTCGATCCCTCCATTCCGCTGGTGAGAAGTGGAGATACAGAGGCGGACGTGGTGGCGAACACCGCCCGCTTCGTGCAGGTCTTCGAGCAGTACGCCAGGCGGTATCCGGACCAGTGGCTGTGGGTGCATAAACGGTGGAAGACGCGGCCGGCGGGCGAGGCGCCGTTGTATCCGTTCTGAGTTGGCGCCGTAGGGGCACGACATGTCTTGCCCTACCAACGCGGGGCCTCAGATGGGCAGAACAAGGAGCGAAACATGCTGACGGCGCGGGATTTAGCGAAACGGTTGAATTTGGTTCTCGAAGGCGACCCGGCGGCGCCGATTACGGGGCTCGCCACTCCGGAACGTGCGCATGAAAAAGATCTGATCTTTGTGGAGGGTGCAAAGCAACTGCCGAGGGCGGCGCGCTCGCTGGCGATTTGCGTGATTGTCCCCGGCGACGCGCGGCTGGTGGAGAAGACGCTGCTCCGCGCCGCGAATCCGAAACTGGCGTTTGCCCGCGCGGCTGCGGCTTTGCTGCCGCCGCCGCGTGTGGCCGCGCCCGGTGTGCACCCGACCGCCGTGGTGGGTCCGCGAGTGCACACGGGAAAAGACGTCGCCATCGGGCCGTATGCGGTGATTGAGGAGGGCGCGGAGATTGGAGAGAACTGCCAGATTGGAGCGTTCTGCTGTGTGGGACACGGCGCAGTGCTGGGTTCAGGCTGCACGTTATATCCCCACGTCGTTCTCTATCCGGGAGTGAAACTGGGGCGCGACGTAATTCTCCATGCGGGTGTCGTTGTAGGTGGGGATGGATTCGGATACGTGTCCGGCGAAGGCCGCCACTGGAAATTCCCGCAGATTGGCCACGTGGAACTCGGCGACGAGGTAGAAATCGGCTGCAATAGTTGCGTGGACCGTGCAGCGCTGGAAGAAACGCGCGTGGGCGCGGGTACGAAGGTGGACAACCTGGTGCAGATTGGCCACAACGTCCAGATTGGCGAAGGCGGACTGATCGCCGCCCAGGCAGGATTGGCGGGGAGTTCGATCGTGGGACGGCAGGTAATCATTGGCGGGCAGGTGGGGATTGCCGACCATGTGCGCATTGAGGATGGCGCCATTATTGGCGCGCAGGCGGGCATTCCCACCGGGAAACGTATCGCTGCGGGTGAACCGGTGTGGGGCACTCCTGCCCGGCCGATCCGGAAGTACCTCCAGCAGCTCGCGTGGCTCGGGCGATTGAGTGAGGTGGGAGAGCAGTTGCTGGAGCTTGCGGGCCAGACGGGCCGTCGCGGAACCTGAAGACCGCGTCGCTAGCGTCGGGGACTAATAGGCTTCTCTTCGATGACGGAAGGAGTGCAGGACAACATCCTGTCCGAAGATATCGTACCTCAGCCTGTAGTCGCGCCATCGGGCGCGCCATTGTCCTTCCCCCGGCCGCAGCCCCGCGAGTTTCTTGATGTGGTGCTGCCCGCTGCGGTTGTGAGGGTCCTCTTGAAGAATAACCAGGAGCTCCGGGAGCGCTTCGGAGACTGATGGATTCCCCTTTGAGACTCTGCGGAACTCCCGCTCAAAGGCCGGAGTAGTTACGACTCGAAACGGCACGACAGCGCGCCTCGGCTACACCTTACCCTTCGGCGCTCTGCGGCGCCGGCCGGCCAGGAAGAGATTCGCATCACGTGAATTTCCGCGGCGGTATTCCGCATGGCTTTTCCTGATTTGCTGCTTCAATCCGGGGTCCTGCTGGTCCAGGTAATCCTCCATCTCATCCACGTTCATGATCCCGGCCACGGGAATCCCGTCTTTCTCGAGGATGAAGTACTCCCTGTTCAGGTGGGCGCGGCGCACGACCTGTCCAAGATTAATCCGCGCCTTGGTGATTGCCAGGCGGTGCAGTTGAGCTTTCATTTTCATTTCTCCATCCACATTGATCAAGGTTAATCAAGACGGATTGTACGCCGAAGCGATGACCCGCGCCAAGCGGCATTTGGGATACCCTAGCCGGGCGCTTGGCTGTACCCATATGCTGATAAACCCGGGTTCAGGGAGGTTCGGTAGAATAGCCACACTCGATGCCGGTGATTCGAGGGCGTGGAAGGGCGGAAAGAGGCAGTGGCGGAATTGCGATATCTGGTCGTGGGCGGGCACGCGCGCGGGATTGGCAAAACGGCGCTCGTAGAAGACGTGATCCGGGCGTTTCCGGAAGCCGGCTGGACAGCGGTTAAAATCTCCCCACACAGCCATGGGGCATGGCCGGAGCAACCCGCGGTGGCGGACGGGGCTCCTGCGGCCGTGTTGGAGGAGGAAACGGATCGCGGGCGGCGTACGGACAGCTCGAGGTATCTGGCGGCTGGGGCGCACCGTGCGTTCTGGCTGCGAGTACATCCGGGGCGAATGGCCGATGGGATGGCGTTGCTGCGCGAGGCAATCGCCGGCACGGAATACGCAATTCTGGAGAGCAATGCTGTCGTGGACTTTGTTCGTCCGCAACTGTTTCTCCTGGTGGTGGACCCGTCTCAGGCCGAATTCAAAGAGTCGGCGCGAAGGCCATTGGGGCGCGTGGATGGGGTCGTCGCGCGGAACCCGCTGAATGCGGCCGCCTGGGATACGGCTGTCGAGGGGGTGATACGGTCCAAGCCCATCTTCGAACAGCGCATGGGCGAGCCGCTCCCCCCGGGCCTCGTCTCGTTGATTCGACAGAGGTTATTTACCGCTATGCATCCTGGGACACCTTCCGAGCATCTTCCAGGTTGACCGCTAAGTCTAAGGCTGGGATAATTTAAGGGACAGGGGATAGGGAGGCTCGGCTACCATGGCTGTAGGAGCTTCCAGGGGGGGACCCACGATCCCCTGAATTGCTGACCCTATTTGGAACGCGATTCGGGACTTCGTAGTGGAAGCTGCCTGACGCGCTGTGGGAAAACTCTAATCTGAGGCCGATGAATTATTAAGCAATGACAGCGAACACCAGTCACAGTTGGAATCCACATTTAGCCGGCGCGGCGGCGCCCGCTCCAGCGAGAATCCCCTCCTTCGAAGAACGGTTGAACCAGGGAATCTCGCGGGGAGTGGACTGGCTGCTGCGCTGCCAAGCCCCCCAGGGGTATTGGCTGGGTGAGCTGGAAGCCGATACCACCCTGGAATCGGACTACATCCTCTACCTGTACGTGATTGGAAAGCCGGACCCCATGCGCGTGGAGAAACTGGCGCGCTACATCCGGCAACATCAGTTGGCGGACGGCGGCTGGAACATCTACGCCAACGGCCCCTCGGAACTGAATGCCACCGTAAAAGCCTACCTGGGTCTGAAGCTGGCGGGAGATTCGCCGGAGGCGCCCCATATGGCGCGGGCGCGGCAACGGGTGCACGAGCTGGGCGGGCTGGAATCAGTCAATTCATTCGAGAGATTTTACCTGGCGCTCGTGGGGGCGGCGGATTGGGGCATGGTGCCGGCGATGCCGCCGGAGCTGCTGATTTTGCCCCACTGGTTCTACGTGAACCTGTACGAGATCTCGTCGTGGTCCCGCGGAATCCTGGTGCCGATGGCCCTGCTCTATGCGTTGCGGCCGTCGTGGACGATACCAGAGAGTGCGCGGCTGGACGAACTGTTCCGCAAGCCGGAGCATCGCTACCTGGCGTTCGCATGGGATTCGCGGCTGTTCACCTGGCGGAATTTTTTCCTTTTGGCGGACCGGGTGATGAAATTCGTGGAGCGGATGCCGTGGAAGCCGCTGCGAAAACACGCGCTGCGGGAGGCCGAGCGGTGGCTGATGGCGCATCTGGAGCGAAGCGAGGGGCTGGCGGCGATTTACCCCGCCATGATGAACTCCATTTATGCCCTGATTGCGCTCGGCTACCGGCCGGAGGATCCCATCACTGCGCGGGAAATCGCGGAACTGGCGAAATTCGAGATCGAAGAAAGCGGGACGATCCGGCTGCAACCGTGCGTCTCGCCCGTATGGGATACGGCGATTGCCATGGTGGCGCTGGAGGAAGCGGGATTGCCGCCCAACCATCCTGCGCTGGTGCAGGCGGCCTCGTGGATGCTGGACAACCAGATCCTGGGTTCGGGCGACTGGCAGGTGAAAAGCCCGGGAGTGGAACCGGGGGGATGGGCATTCGAGTTTCGGAACGACCATTACCCAGACGTGGACGACACCGCATTCATCCTCATGGCGTTGCAGCGTGTGGATTATCCCGACCGTGGGCGAATGGAAGCGGCGCTGCGTCGCGGCCTGAACTGGGTCGTCAGCATGCAGAATAAGAACGGGGGATGGGGCGCGTTCGACAAAGACAACGACTGCCGCCTGCTGACCCATGTGCCGTTTGCCGACCACAACGCCATGATTGATCCGGCCACCGCGGACGTCACGGCGCGCGTGTGCGAATGCCTGGCCCGCATGGGCTGGCCGGCCTCGCATCCGGTGATGAAACGGGCCTTGCATTTCCTCCAGCAGGACCAGTGCGAAGACGGCTCATGGTTTGGGCGCTGGGGAGTGAACTACGTCTATGGCACCGGCGGCGTGCTGCGGGCCCTGGAAGCCATGGGCCTGGCGCGCCAGCCGTACGCTCTCCGCGGTGTGCAGTGGCTGAAATCCATGCAGCAGGCGGACGGCGGGTTCGGCGAATCGATCGCGTCGTACAACCATCCGGAGGAGAAAGGCCGCGGGGCCGCGACGGCTTCGCAGACATCCTGGGGCCTGATTGGCTTGCTGGCCTCGGCCGGGCCGGAGGACCGCGCAGCGGAACGCGCGCTGGAGTATCTGCTGACGACGCAAACGCGCGAGGGCACCTGGGAAGAGCAGGAGTTCACGGGCACCGGATTTCCGGAAGTGTTCTATCTGAAGTACCATCTCTACCGCCACTACTTCCCGCTCTATGCCCTGGCGCGGCACCGCAACATGGTGGCGGGCGCCGGGGAGTACCGTTCGATGCTGATCTCGCCGGAATCGCTGGAGTCGTGGCGCGCGGAACGGCGGAAGGGCCGGCCGCGAGCGCGTGCCCTCGGCGGATATGGCGGACGGAGCGGACATGCTCACGTTGCCGGGATCTCGAATGGAAACGGCCATGGGGTGATGGGCACGGGTTTTGGCGCGGCAATGTTTAAACACCGGAATGGAAAGGGCGCAGGAGCCTCCGCCCGCATCGAACAGACGCACGAGAAGGACCGCCGAGGAGGATCATGAGATTCCCGTTGAAATTGACCGCGAAGCTGACCGGCTACATCGCTGGGAAGCGCATTCGCGGTGAGGGAAAATTCCCGCTGGTGATGATGCTGGAGCCGCTGCACGCCTGCAACCTGACGTGCACGGGCTGCGGGCGCATCCGCGAATACAAATCCACCATCGACGAAATGCTGACCGTGGAGCAGTGTCTGGCGGCTGCGGAGGAATGCGGCGCGCCGGTGGTGTCCATCTGTGGCGGCGAGCCCATGATTTACCCGGAAATCGGGCGGCTGACGCGGGAACTCCTGGATCGTGGAAAACACATCTACCTGTGCACGAACGGCATGTTCATCCGCAAGCGGCTCAATGAATTCCAGCCGACTTCGAGCTTCTTCTGGAACGTGCACCTGGACGGGATGGAGCGGAACCACGACCTGGCCGTGGAGCGCGACGGCGTGTTCCGCGAGGCCATTGACGGCATCAAGGCCGCGAAGGCTGCGGGATTCCTGGTGTGTTCGAACACCACGATTTACCGCGAGACGGATTTGCGGGAAATCGCGGATCTCTACGAGTATCTGTGCGAGCTCGGCGTGGACGGGCACATGATCTCGCCCGCGTATTCTTATGCCGCCGTGCAGACCCGCGAGATTTTCATGGATCGCGAGATGATCCGCGAAAAGTTCAAACTGGCCTGCGACCTGCTCGAAAAATTCAATCTCATGACATCGCCGATCTATTTGGAATACCTGCGCGGCGAGCGGGAGCTGATGTGCACGGCCTGGGGGAATCCCACTTACAACCCGCGCGGTTGGAAGGGTCCGTGCTACCTCATGACGGACACGCACCACGCCACCTTTGAGGATTTCATCGAGAAGACTCCGTGGGAAAAGTATGGCCGCGGGCGCGACCCGCGCTGCGCGGACTGCATGGTGCATGTGGGTTACGAACCGTCGGCTGTGCTGGGCTCGCACCGGAAGCTCGGGGACAACTGGAAGATGTTTCAGTGGCAGGTGTCCGGCCGGATGGGTGGTGAGCGCGGCAAGGTGCGCCGCGCGGGCAACGGACACGGGAACGGGCACGGGAACGGACATGGCAACGGCCGTGGCGCCGGAACGACGTCGATCACGGCACCGCCGCCTCCCGTGAAACACGCCTATCAGGACGGCTCCTTCAACATCCTATGACCACGCTGGTTACCGGCGCCACGGGCTTCGTGGGCAGCCACGTTGCGCGGCTGCTTGCGGCGCGTGGCGAGCCGGTACGCGTGCTGGTGCGCGCCTCGAGCCGCACCGACGCTCTGGACGGTATCGCCTGTGAACGGGTCACCGGCGACCTCTGCGATCCGGAATCGCTCCAGGCGGCATTGCGCGGCGTGCGGCGCGTCTTCCACGTGGCTGCGGATTACCGCCTTTGGACGCGCGATCCCGCGGAGATTTATTCCAGCAACGTGGAAGGGACGCGGAACCTGCTAAGCATTGCGCGCGACGCGCGGGTCGAGCAATTCATTTACACCAGCACGGTCGCAACGATAGCCGTGCCGACCCTCGACGGCCAACTGGCTGACGAAACCACGCCCGCCAGCCTGAAGCAGATGATCGGTCACTACAAACGGTCGAAATACATCGCGGAGTGCGAAGCGTTGGCCTTTGCAAGGCACGGGTTGCCGGTGATTGTTGTCAATCCCACCACGCCGGTCGGGCCGGGCGATTGGAAGCCGACGCCCACAGGGCGCATCATCGTCGATTTTCTGAACGGGCGCATGCCGGCCTTCGTAGATACCGGGCTAAACCTCGTGGCAGTGGAGGACGCGGCCGAGGGTCATCTGCTGGCCGCCGAGCGCGGAAGGCCGGGTGAACGATACCTGCTCGGCGGGCAGAACATGACGCTCCAGCAGATTCTGGGCGAGTTGGCGAGGATCACGGGGCGCCGTGCGCCTCGCATGCGCATTCCGCATGGCGTGGCCCTGGCGGCGGCCTATCTGGATACCGCCGTCTGCAGCGTTCTGCGGCGCGAACCGCATATTCCGCTGGAAGGCGTACGGATCGCGCGGCATCGGATGTTCGTGAATACCTCGAGAGCGGAGCGCGAGCTGGGATTCCGCCCCGGGCCTGTGGCTGCGGCTCTGGAACGCGCAGTGCGCTGGTACGAGTCGCACGGGTATGTGAGCGGAGTTCGCGCGGAGCAATCTACCGCGCAGGCAGTGCGGGCCGCGTAGGCCATCCATCATGCGAGTCCTGATTACCTTTGCGGTCGCTGCGGAATTCGCCGCCTGGCGCCGCCGGCATAAATTCCTGCGCTTTCCGAACCTGCCTACAGGCCTGGATCTGGCGCGATGTCCCATCCTTCGGAAAGGGGTCGGCGAGACGGAAATCCTGGTGGCGCTGACGGGAATCGGCTCCGTGCGCGCCCGGCGCGCGGCGCGGTATGCGCTGCAGTCGGCGCCGGACATTTGCATTTCGTCGGGGCTGGCGGGCGCACTGAAAGGGAACTTCTCGCGGGGCGAGATCCTCGTAGCCGCGCAGGTAGTGGAATCCGGCGGCAAACACGTGTTCCGGAGCGATACAGCACTCGTCGAACGCGCGGCGGCCTGCGGCGCTAGGCGGGCGGAACGGTTCCTGACCAGCCCGAACGTGGTGACTTCCGCCGCCGCGAAGCGGGAACTATCGGGGCAGGGCGATGCCGTGGAGATGGAGAGCGCCGGAGTGATGGCCGCCGCGAGCGCGCAGAATATTCCCGCCGTTGCGATTCGCGTAATTTCGGATGACGCAGACCAGGATTTGCCGCTGGATTTCAATCGCGTCCTGACGGCGAAGGGGAAGGTCCGGCCGGTGAGGCTGCTCAGTTCCATTGCTGCGCAGCCGGCATCTCTGCGGGGGCTGTTGCAGTTGGCCGGCGATAGCCGGCGTGCCTCCTCAGCCCTGGCCGAGTTCCTGGACCGTTACATCGCAGACCTCGCGGAGCAGAGGGACGCGCAGGCGGCGGTGGCGGCAGCGGGGCGATCATGAGCGGGGCGGGCAGGGAATTGGAGGGGAGCGCGGCGGTGGGGACGCTCGCGCCTCCCGCGGCGCGCCGCATGCGCGCCGGAGTCTATCGCGGGGCGGACCAGGTGGCCGTGGAGGAAGTACCGGTTCCGGAGATCGGGCCGGGCGAGGTGCTGCTCCGAGTGGCCGCGTGCGGCGTGTGTGGCACCGACATCAAAAAAATTCATCATGGATTTGTGCGCGCCCCCCAGATTTTCGGCCATGAGATCGCCGGCACAATTGTGGAGACAGGCCCCGGAGTCGCACGCTGGAAGCCGGGCGACCGTGCCATCAGCTTCCACCATGTTCCCTGCGGCGAGTGCTTCTATTGCCGGCGGAAACTTTACTCGCAATGCGCCACCTATAAGAAGACCGGAGTGACGGCGGGATTCGATCCGAACGGCGGTGGGTTCGCTCAGTACGTCCGCGTGATGCCGTGGGTGGCGGAACGCGGGATGGAGGCGATTCCCGCGGGCGTCAGTTTTCTGGAGGCCTCCTTCGTGGAGCCGGTCAACACGTGCTGGAAGGCGGTGCGAAAGGCGCGCGTGGCTGCCGGCGAGGATGTGCTGGTCGCGGGGCAGGGGCCCATCGGGCTGCTGCTGATGATGCTGGCGAAGCTGGAAGGCGCTCGCGTCTATTCGAGCGACCCGATGCCCGCCCGTCGCGAGCGCAGCCTGCGCTGTGGCGCGGTCGATTCGTTCGACCCTGCCGCCGTCTCAGTCCGCGACGAAATCCTGGCGCGCACGGACGGTCGCGGCGCCGATGCCGTGCTGCTGGCCGTTCCCGCTCCGGCGCTCGTGGAAGAGGGTCTGCAAATGGCGCGGCCGGGAGGCCGTGTGCTGATGTTCGCGCACAACGACCCGGTGATGCGCGTGGAGTTTGCCGCGCACCATGCCGGGGTGGAAGAGAAGGAACTGCTGGGCAGCTACAGCGCGGACGCCGACCTTCAGGGCGAATCCGCGCGCCTGGTCTTCTCGCGCCGGTTGCCGCTGGCCGCACTGGTCACCCACACTTTTCCGCTGGACGAATTTCCGCGCGCCATCGACCTCGCCGCGCATCCCGTAGCCGACTCGTGTAAAGTAGTGATTACGCCCTGAACGGCAAACCCATGACGGAAACAAACGGGCAGATGACCGCAGCCGTGCTCTACGGCCGCGAAAATGTGCGGGTCGAGCAGGTGCCGATTCCTCAGATCGCGCCGGACGAAGTGCTGGTCCGCGTCGAGGTGGCGCTCACCTGCGGCACCGACCTGAAAGTGTGGCGCCGCGGCTATCACGCGCGCATGATCACGCCCCCGGCGCTGTTCGGCCACGAGCTCGCGGGAACTGTGGAGGCCGTGGGCGCCGCGGTTCGCACCGTCCAGCCCGGAGCGCGTGTCGTCCCCGCGAATTCCGCGCCCTGCGGAGACTGTTTCTTCTGCCAGGCGGGGCAGCCCAATCTGTGTTCCGACCTGCTGTTCAACAACGGTGCGTACGCCCAATTCCTGCGCGTTCCCGGCCGCATCGTCGAGCGCAACCTGCTCGAGATTCCGGACCATGTGAGTTTTCGCGACGCAGCCATGGCGGAGCCGCTGGCCTGTGTCCTTCGCGGCGTGGAGGAAATGCGTGCGCCGGAGGGCGCGACGGTAGCCGTCATCGGCTGCGGCGCCATCGGCCTGAAATTCATCCGCGTGCTCTCGCGCCGCGGTGCGCGCGTGATTGCCGTCGGAAAACGCGCGAGCCAGATGGACAATGCCCGCCGCATGGGCGCGGCTGAGACCCTGGATGTTACCCAGACCCTCGAGCCGGTCGAAGCCCTGCGGCGCATGACGCCCGGCCACCGCGGAGCCGACGCTGTCGTGGAGGCCGTCGGGCAGCCGGCCACCTGGGAATGGGCCATTGGCATGGTGCGGCGCGGCGGCTCGGTGAATCTGTTCGGCGGGTGCTCGAAGGGCGCTGAGGTGCGCATGGATCCCAGCGAGCTGCACTATTCGGAGATTACCATCCGCTCCACGTTTCACCACACTCCCAGGCACATGCGGGAGGCGCTCGCCTCCATTGCCGGAGGCGAGGTGGATACCGGAGAGTTCATCACCGCGGAGCGGCCTCTCGTCGAGTTGCCGCAGATATTCGAGGAAATGAAGGCGCGCAATGGGGAGTTGAAGACCGCGGTGATTCCCTGAGCGCGGAGCGCGCGCGAGCGGAGACGATGGATTCCACTGCCGAGCTGTCGATTGCGAACGGGATGCCGGCGCCCGGGTGTTCTCCGGACGAGGCCCAGGCCTACACTCGCCGCCTGGCAACCGCCCACTACGAGAATTTCAGCGTCGTCTCCTGGCTCCTGCCCCGCGACCTGCACCAGAGTTTCTACAACGTGTACGCCTATTGCCGCTGGGCGGACGACCTGGGCGATGAAATTTCCGACCCGCACCGGGCGCTCGCCCTGCTCGACCAGTGGGAAGAAGAGCTGCGCCAGTGTTACGCCGGCCGTGCCTCGCATCCCGTCCTGGTTGCCCTGGCGGAGACGGTCCGCCAGCACGACATTCCGCAGAAGCCGTTTTCCGATCTGCTGATTGCCTTCCGCCGCGATCAGACCGTGAAGCGCCATCCGGACTGGGCCTCCGTTCTGGACTACTGCGTGTATTCGGCGAATCCTGTGGGCCGGATTGTGCTCTACGTCTGCGGGTATCGAGACCCGGCGCGTCAGGAACTTTCGGACTGGACGTGCACGGCCCTCCAGCTCGCCAACTTCTGGCAGGACGTCGCACGCGACCTGGACATCGGGCGCATCTATATCCCGCTGGACCATCTGGCCGCGCATGGACTCTCCGAGGCGGACCTCGCCGCGCGCCGCTTCGATCCGCGGTACGCGCGGATGATGAAGGAACTGGTGGAATACACGCGCACGCTGTTCGTTCGTGGCCGCCCGCTGGCCAGGAACGTTTCCGGGCCGCTGCGCACCGATATCGATATGTTCAGCCGCGGCGGTCTGGCCGTGCTCGATTCCATCGAGGCCATCGGCTACAACACGATCGAGCATCGTCCCGCAATCTCCCGCGGCGCGCAGGCGCGGCTGCTGGGCCGCGCGCTCGTTTCGCGCCTGTTTTCCCCATTCCGGCAATCGGGCCCGGCCGTTTCAGCATCGCCGGGTACGGGTCCGGCGGCGCCATCGGCTCCGCGCGAGACCCCTGAGAGAAAACATGCCTGAATCGTCTCGTCCCGAGGCTTCGGGAGGCGGGATCGCGGAATCGTTTGCGCAGTGCCGGCGCATCGCGCGCGCCGAGGCGCGCAACTTCTACTACGGTTTTCGCCTCCTGCCGCCGGAAAAGCATGCCGCGTTGTGCGCGCTCTACGCCTTCATGCGCTGGGTGGACGACATCAGCGACGCTCCCGGCGACGGAGCGGCAAAACAGCAGGGCCTGCTTCTGGCCCGGCAGACACTGGAACGAGTTGCGCGCGGCGACGCCTCCGGCCCGGTCATTCTGCCGGCACTGGCCCATACGCTCGCCACCTACGGAATTCCCCGCAGCTATCTGGACGAGCTGATTGCAGGGGCGCAGATGGATTTGGACGCTGCGTCCTACCGCACGTTCGATGACCTGCGCGAGTACTGCCATCGCGTTGCGGGGATTGTTGGCCAATGCTGCGTTCGCGTGTTCGGGTTCGAAGACCCGCGCGCGCTCGAGCTGGCCGATCGCCTGGGCCTCGCCTTCCAGCTCACCAACATTTTGCGGGATGTAGCTCAGGATTGTGCGCTGGGACGGGTCTACCTCCCGGCCGAGGATCTGGAACGGTTTGCCTGCCCGCCCGCCAATCTCGCTGCGGCGCCCCCATCGGCCGAAGCCCGCGCGCTATTCCGTTTTCAAGCGGATCGGGCGCGCGAATTCTATGCCGAGGGCGCGGAGCTGCTCCCCATGATTCACCAGGACAGCCGCGCGGCATTGTGGGCGCTGGCTCGAATTTACAGCGGCCTGCTCGGCAAAATGGAGGCGCGCGATTACGACGTCATTACTGCGCGGGTGAGCCTGAGCGCAGCGGAAAAGACCTGGATCCTGCTCCGGGCCCGCTTCGGCCTGTGGTCGGAGGAGAATGGATTCGAAACGCATTCTGATCCTGGGCGGGGGACTCGCCGGGCTGTCGTCGGCTCTGGCTCTCGCTGAGGCCGGCTACCGCGTCGAGTTGGTTGAACGGAAGCCGCATCTCGGCGGCCGCGCCGCATCCTACCTGTTGCCCGGCGGCGAGCACGTGGACAACTGCCAGCACGTCACCATGGCGTGCTGCACCAACCTGGAAGATTTCTACCGGCGCGTTGGGGCCTCGGGAAAAATCCGCTACTACGATCGCGTGGTATTCCTGGACCGCCAGGGACGCCGGTCAGTCCTCAAATCCTCGGCGCTGCCGCCTCCGCTGCATCTGGCTCCCTCGTTTCTGATGCTGCCCTTTCTCTCCTGGCGCGACAAGCGCGGCATCGGCCGCGCCATGATGCACATCGCCCGGCAGGGCGGCGCTGGCCGCAACGGCGATTCCACTACCATGCTCGACTGGCTCTGCAGCGAACAGCAGACTCCCGCGGCCATTGACCGCGTGTGGCGCAGCGTCCTCGTCAGCGCCCTCGATGAGGAACTGGACCGCGCCGCCGCACGCTACGGCGTGGACGTTTTCTGGAAGGGATTTCTCCGCAATCGCCGCGGCTTCGAGGTCGGCATTCCCACGGTGCCGCTGGGAGAGTTGTACGGGGGCTGCCGCGAGGCCATCGAACGGCGCGGCGGCAGCGTCCGAGTGCGCACCACAGTGCGCGGCCTCCGCGTGGAGTCCGGCCGCGTGGCTGCGGCGGTGCTCGACGATGGCGCGGAGCTCTGCGCGGACTATTATTTGTCCGCGGTCCCCCACGAACTGCTGTTGGAGCTGTTGCCGGCGGATGTCGTGGCGGCCGAGCCCGTGTTTTCCAGCCTCCGCGGCCTGCGTTCCTCGCCCATCACCGGCGTTCACCTGTGGCTCGACCGCGTGGTGACCGACGAGCCGTACCTGGCGCTACTCGACCGCACGACGCAGTGGATTTTCAACAAAACCAAACTGTATGAGGCCCCCGTAGGGGCGCTGCTTGCTGCGCCCTCTTCTGGGATGGACGCCGTAGGGGCACGGCATGCCGTGCCCTCCTCCGCGCGTGAGGCCTCGCCCGAAGGGGCATCCCACCATCGCGGGACCGAGCCCCTGCCACCGCAGGGTTCGTCGGCCAGTCAATATCTCCAGCTCGTCATCAGCGCCTCCTACGACCTGGTAGACAAACCACGCCAGGAAATCGTAGACCTCTGCTGGCGCGAAGTTCAGGAAGCGCTGCCCGCTGCGCGCAACGCGCAACTGCTGAAAGCGACGGTGGTGAAAGAAGTGTCTGCTACATTCTCGCCCGCGCCAGGCTGCGACCGGCTGCGCCCCGGCCCGCTCAGCCCGCTGCCCAACCTCTATCTAGCAGGCGATTGGACCGCCACTGGCTGGCCGGCCACGATGGAAGGCGCCGTGCGCAGCGGCTACCTGGCCGCGCAGTCGATCCTGGCCGCGGATGGCCGCCCGCAGACATTTCTGCGCGAGGATTTGCCGGCCGAAGGGTTGGCTCGGCGGTGGGCGGATTTGGGGCAGGGAAGCCGAAGATAGGTCCGGAGAGCGGTATCTGATTTTCGGCGCGGGAGGGACTGGGCGTCAGTCGTGCAGGACTACGCTCAGAAGGGAACTGTTAATCTTGAGCCCGCCATTGTATTCGATGAAGCCCAGCTTCCTGAATTTATTCATGAAAAAATTCACCCTTGGGCGCGTCGTACCGACCATTTCCGCCAGCGTCTCTTGCGATACATTGGGAATCGCCCCGTGGGGCTGTTCTTGCTTGCCATAGCGCGCAAGCAGCAAAAGCGTGCGGGCCAGCCGTTTTTCGCTGGAATTGAAAAGCTGATCGACCAGGTCCTCTTCGATGCGGATGTTCCGTCCCAGCATGTGAGAGATAAAACGGTCGGAGAGCGCATGTTCCTGGTGGAGCACGCGTGTCATCTCCTCTTTTTCAATCACCAGCAAAGTGGCCGGTGTAATTGCGGTAGCGGACCCCATACGAACTGGTTGACCAGCCATGCACCCCTCGCCAAAAAAGTCGCCTGGTCCAAGAATGGCCACAACGGCCTCTTTGCCCGCTGCACTGACCACGGAAAGCTTAATGCCGCCCTTTTGAATATAAAAAACGTGCTTGGCCGGCTCACCTTGTGTAAAGACAGGCGCAGCCCTTTGAAACTCCGCAACCTTCCTCCTCACGCCGGCGGAATCCAGAAAAGATTGGGGATCAAATACGCCTTGGTTCCTGGAAATTGCGGTTTTGTTGTTTCTGGGACTCATCGCTCCTTCCCCCAGCGCAGCATCAAACTAAAGCTACCAGACCAACGAAACGAGAGTCAAGTTCGCTCTCCTAGCGGCATGCCGCAGGGTTGACTGCTGCTACTTTTTTGACAGTTCGCCTTCGAAATAGCTTTCAACCTCTTCACGGCTAAGTGGATTCCTAACCTTGGTAAGCACAATCGAGTAAACGACGCGGTTGCTCTCAACCTGTGCGGTGATAAATGCATTGGTCTCCGGCAGTTCCTGGCTGGTGAATTTCACCCTTCTTCCGTCTGCCAGTGTCTTAATCCATTCTTCTTCCATAGTTTCTCCAGCAAACCGCCCGAGGAAACCGATGGCGCTTGATGATTCCCTCCGGTCAACCGCGATGCCTTGCAGTCGAGGCACGGAGCTTGACTCCATGACGGATGGCGTCATGGCCGGTGTCCGGGCCCAACTTCTTCATAAAACCGGCCAGATCGGATTCGACGGTGCGAAGACTGAGCTTCAGCCGGGAACCTATGTCGGTGCTGGTGGCCCCCTCCAAAACGAGGTGCAAGACCTTGCGCTCGCGGAGTGTCAGGGATCGAGAGAGTTTCAGCAGGGCGGTCTTGAACTTGTTCAAATACCTGCGAGTGGATTCCTCGGAGAGCACCGGACTCAGGTAACGCCGGCCGGCAACTACATCGCGTATGGCGTTGAAAAGGTCAGCTCCGCAGGACTCCTTGACCACATAACCTGCGGCACCGCTTCCGAGCGCATCCAATAGATACACCTCGTCTCCGTACATCGTCAGAATCACCACGCGCGTTTTCGATTTCAGGCGCATGACCCTGCGTGTGGTTTCCAAACCGTCCATGTGCGGCATCATCAGATCGACGATTAACACATTGGGCTTGTGCCGCTTGACGAGTTCGATCGCCTCGAGCCCATTCGCCGCTTCGCCCACAACCACAAATTCCGGATCCGACTCCAGCAGCAGGCGCAGCCCTTGCCTCACGACTTCATGGTCATCAGCCAGCGCTATGGTCACCATTCGATCTCCAGGAACGCCCAGCCCTGTTTCCTTCAGCGGCGCGGAACAACGGACACAGGGCCGTCACATCAAGTTCTGCGGTTGCAGCCGGCTCGATGATAAGAAAAGCCGCCGGAAGCTAGAATACCACGAGGCCGCATCAGAAAAACCGGGACTCTCCCGCGGAGAATGACCGCCATTCCTTGTTTCCCGGACTCGGGACGGGGTCCGTGAGCGCACCGCAACCGAGCAAGAGTGAGAATGCCCGACCCTGGTTTTCTCCGATGTCTTTTTTTGGACAGACATTGCACCAACCGCACCGGAGCATGGTGAAGCCCCAATCGAAAGTATGCATTTCCTTTTGTCTGGGATAGGATTGCGGAAAAGAGGCGCGCCAGTGCCGTTCCGCTGTGGCGTGGACTGACAGTCTGGGGAATGACCTGGAATAAAGGAGCGACTGCGGTGGCCACACCAACTCGAAGGGCCCAGCGCAAGGGCGCGGCCGGAGCCCACCAGAAAAAAAAGGCGCTTCCCAAGGTTGCGACTGGCATTGCCGGGCTGGATGCAGTGCTCGGCGGAGGCCTGCCCGCCGGGCGCATGACGCTTCTGAGCGGCGGCGCCGGGAGCGGCAAAAGCATGATGGGCTTGCAATGCCTGCTCCACGGCGCCCTTGCCGGCCAGCCGGGCATTCTGATCATGTTCGAGGAACGCGCCGCTGCCGTGCGCCAAAACGCCTGGAGCCTGGGATGGGACCTGGCGCCGCTGGAGAAGAAAAACAAGCTCTACTTGATGGATGCGCGATTGGATCCCGAAGTGGTGATCTCCGGCGAGTTCTCCATCAAAGGTCTCCTGGCCATCCTGGATCAGCGGGTCAAAGCCATGGGGGCACGGCGCATCATGATCGATGCGGTGGACGCGCTCTTGCATTTGTACGATAACCCCCTGCGCGAGCGCCACGAATTATACGCACTGCACGAATGGCTGCTGGACCGGGGATTGACCACCATCATGACGGTCAAAACGATCCCGCAGGAGGAGGCTCCTTCCCGGTACGCATTTCTGGACTTCATGGCGGATTCTGTGATTCACGTGGACCAGCGCGTCTCTGCTCAGGTCTCTACCCGCCGCCTGAGAGTGATCAAGTATCGTGGTTCGGGATATGGCCGGAATGAATATCCCTTCGTCATCGGTGACGACGGCATCACCGTAATTCCGATCACCAGCATCGCCATACAGCACCGCCCGCTCGGTCCCAAAGTGTCCAGCGGCCAGTCCCAGTTGGATGAAGTGCTCGCCGGCGGTTATAGACGTGGGTCCACCATCCTGATCTCGGGGACCGCCGGCAGCGGAAAGACCACCCTGACCTGCGTCTTCACCCAGGCTGCTTGCCGGCGGGGCGAGCGCATGCTTTATCTCAATTTCGAGGAATCGGCCGAATCGATGGTGGACAGCATGCTTAGCCCTGGCCTGGCCCTGCAGCCGCTGATCAAGTCCGGGAGGCTGTTGGTCCGGTCCTACTTGCCGGAAGCGCTGGGAGTGGAGGAGCACTTGTATCATGCCCTGAAAACCATAGATGAGTTTCAACCCCAGCACTTGGTGGTGGATTCGATCTCGGCGTGCAGGCGCATGGGCTCTGAGGACGCTGCCTTTGAATATCTGAGGCGGCTTCTGAACGTCTGTAAGGAGCGCGGGATCACATGTATTTATATCAGCCAGGCTTCGGGCCTTGATATCGTCTCCGAGATCAGCGGCATCGGAATTTCGTCCATTACCGATACGATCGTCCTTCTTCGCCATATTCCAATCGGTGGCGTGATGAAGCGGGAGTTGATCGTCATGAAGGCCAGAGGCTCGAAGCATTCGGAACAGTTCCATGAATTCCGGATCACCGATCGAGGGATCGAACTGGGGAAGGCCTGACCCAGTTCCACGATGAGCAGATCGGTGTATCCGAACGAATGCGGGAGAAGCGGGGCGGCATGAGGAAAGCTCACAAGCGCAAGAGGGGCAGAAACGCGACGCCGGGCGTGAAGACCTATGCTTTCCGGCTGTTCGTGGCCGGCAACGAACCCAACTCCTCGCAAGCCAGGGGAAATTTGGCCCGGCTCTGTGAAGAGCACCTCAAGGGACGCTACAAGATCGAAATCGTGGACGTGCTGGAAGACGCCGCTGCCGCCATCAAGGCGAACGTACTGGTCACGCCCACCTTGATCCTGATCGCGTCCGATCCGAAGGTCACGGTGCTGGGCAACCTCAGTGATACCGGGCGAGTCCTTGCCGCTCTCCGCCTGACCGGGAACGAGCATAAATAACCTGATGCCGCCCTACCACGAACTGGAGACCAAGATTCGAGAGGCAGAGGAGCTTATTCACGCCTTGAGGACCCGCCAGGTGGACGCGATTGTCGGTGAGCGTCACATCATGCTGGTTCGTTTGAAGCACACGGAAGAGAACCTGAAGAACTCGCGCGACCAGTTGCGTGCCCTGGCCGCGAGCTTGCAGTCCATGCGCGAGAATGAACGGACCATGATCGCTCGTGAACTTCACGATGAGCTTGGCCAGGCGCTCACCAGTTTGCAGTTGGGATTGTCGTGGATCGGCCGGATGCTGGCTCCCGGGCAACAGGCGCTGCGGGCGAAAACCAGAACGCTCTCCACTCTGGCCTCGACGATGATCCGGTCGGTGAAGAAAATCGCGACGGAATTGCGACCGGGGGGCCTGGATGAGCTGGGCCTGGTGAAGACCTTGAAATCGGAGGCGAGGGAATTCGAGGGGCACACGGGAATAAAATGCAGATTCAGGACGAATGCCGGGAACGCTGACTTTGACCGCCCCGCGGCGGTCGCGCTTTTCAGGATTGCGCAGGAAGCTCTCACGAATGTGGCCCGGCATGCGCATGCTTCCTGGGCCAAAATCGCTCTGATGAAGCGAAAAAACTGGCTGCTCTTAACCGTGAATGACAACGGGAAGAGTTTCAGCAAGAAGCGAGTCCACAAGCATGATTCGCTCGGCATTGTGGGCATGCGGGAACGCGCCCTGGGGCTTGGCGGTACGCTCACCATCAGCGGATCAAGAAGCAAGGGGACAACAGTGAGAGTACGGATCCCGCTGGCCCGCGTGATTACCGGGAGGGCCTCCTAGCCCCCCGTGCCGGACAGCCCTGATTCATTTGCTCGTCTGGATGGACTTCTCTGCGAATTCCAGCGCTGCGTTGAGAACATCGGTGAACTCTTTGACCTTGATCGGTTTGGTGAGATACCGGAAGAATCCTGCCTGCACGCCCTTCTCGATGTCGTGTGGCATTGCATTTGCGCTGATGGCAATCACGGGGATGTGTGCCGTCGCCGGGTCTTCGCGCAGGATCGTAAGGGCTTCGATTCCGCTCATGCCGGGCAGATTGATGTCCATCAGGATCACCTCCGGCTGGTTATGGCGCGCGAGCTCGATGCCGAGTTTCCCGTTGCTTGCGCTCAGCAGGCGGATCTCGGGGAGGCGCGCGACGAGTTGTTCCACCAGCTTGAGGTTCGCGGGGTTGTCCTCGACGTAGAGCAGGGTGCGCAGTGGCGCGCGAGACCGAACCTGGACTCCGGGCACTGCCTTGGGTTCCGCGCTGTCAACGGCAAATTGTGGTGCAGCAGCGGTGCTCAATTCGAACCAAAACGCGCTTCCCACCCCGACCGTGCTTTCCACTCCGATCACGCCTCCCATCAGTTCCACTACTCGCTTGCTCATCACCAGGCCGATGCCTGTGCCTTTCTCGGTGCCGCTTTCTTGTCCGAGACGATTGAACGGCTGAAAAAGTTGCGTCAGCTCTTCCGGAGTCAACCCCGCGCCGGTGTCCCTGACGCTGATGCGAGTGCGTTCCGGAGCGCAGGTGGTGCATTCCACGACGACGGTTCCCGCCGGCCGGTTGTATTTGATGGCGTTGGAAAAAAGGTTGACGAGAACCTGCTTCAATCGGGTCCGATCGCCACGGACAAAGCAAGGGGTGTCGAATTGGGGGAAGGTCATCGTGATGCCGCCCTTCTGCCTCTGCGGTTCCACCATGGCCTGGCATTCAAGAAAGACCTCGGCAAGCGATACGGGTTCCGGCGAGAGCACCAGCTTTCCGGACTCGACCTGCGCGAGATCCAGGATCTCGTTGATCAGCTTCAGTAGATACCATCCCGCACGGAGAATCTGGTCAATGTGTTCCTTCTCGGGTGGCGATGGTGGCGGAGAGGCGATTTCCATCAATTGGGCGAAACCGAGGATGGCGCCGAGCGGAGTGCGCAGCTCATGACTCATGCCGGAAAGAAAGTCCGATTTCGCAAGGTTGGCTTTTTCCGCCGCAACCTTGGCTCTCTCCAGCTCGGTGTTCTTCTCCTGCAGCGCCTGGTCGAGACGCTTGCGTTCCGTGATGTCGCGCGCTGCGGCGAACACGCCCTGCAGTGTCCGGTCACGGTCGTAAAAGGTGGTGGCATTGTAGGAGACTACGGTTTCCTGGCCGTCTCGTGCGCGCGCGGTGAGCTCGTAGTTGGTCAGGTGTTTCTCGCGCAGCACCAGCTTGATGGCCGCCTCGGCGCGCGCCGGATCGGTGAAGTAGTCTTTGAACGGCGCGCCAATAAGCTCGTCGCGCGTGCAACCGGTGAGCGTCTCCATCTGCTTGTTGACGTCGCTGATGATGCCGGACGGATCGGTGGTCATCAGGGCGTCGATGTTCGATTCGATGAGGGAGCGTGTGTAGAACTGCTGGTCGCGCAGGCGTTGATCGAGCTTCTTCTTCTCTGCCTCAACCTGCTTGCGCGCAGTATTGTCGGTGCCGATCAACAGATAGCCGATGATCCCGCCCCGCTGGTCGCGCAGCGCCGTGACGGAGACGATGGCGGGAAAGCGGCTTCCGTCCTTGCGGATGTAAGTCAGCTCGTAGATGTCCTCGATCCCGCGCGAGGCTTTGAACACCAGGGCCTCAAAGCCCGGAGTAATCGGGGTTGCGAGTTCGAGACTCAAGGCTTCGGCGCGGGCGATCACCTCCTGCGGATCGGAGATGTCGGCGGGGGTGATCTTGTTCATCACGTCGGCGGCGGCGTAGCCGAGCATGCGCTCCGCGCCGACGTTGAAGATCTGGATGACGCCTTTCTCGTCGGTGGCGATGCTCGAGAAGTTGGCGCTGTTGAAGATTGCGTTCTGCAAGGCCCCCGCTTTGAGCAGAGCCTCTTTGCGTCGGACCTTGGTGACGACCTTCAGCTTGCCGGCTGCGGCGCCGGGAATGGCAGAATCGTGGATATGTGCGGACATGTCCAAACCTCCGTCTCACTTGTCAGCGGGGGCCCTCGCGAAATGGCGCAAAGGCCTTGCTGCGTCGGGAGAGAAGAACGGTCGAGAAATCCTGGGTAGACAGCCGGCCCGCCAGCAAGGGGGATGGGCAATCAAGGGTTGTGAGCGGGGCGCCCCGTCCTCGCAGACGCGGCGAGGATGGGGCACGCGGCTCTCTCGTACCGTTGGTTAATCGCGGTCGGGATGCTTGTGGCGCCATTTCCAGTAATTCCTCTGATCTCTGTCGCGCTGGGAGTGGAACTCGACGTAGGGCCTGCGATGGTCCGTCAGGTAGAGCCGGTAGGAATGCTCTTCGCGGTCGTCCCAGTTGTGGTAGTCCTTGTGGTCCCGGTCGTAAATTCGGACCTGCACGCTGGCCTGGGGCAGCGGATTGGCCAGAATCGCGGCCGGCACTGCAAGGGCAGCAACCAGGACGAGCGAATTGATGTATCGATTCGTGAAACGCATACTGTTTTCCTCCAAACTTGGGTTTCCCTGATTCAAAACTCTGTAGCCGTCACTCTGTGCTTCTGGCTGGGCGATAGATGTTCCAAACAGCACATGTCCGTGCGGAAGGATGAAGACGAAGCTTTCAGGGGAAGCAAGGCGGGCGCCTCGACACATCCGCTCCCAGGAAGTTCAGTCAAGTAGCGGGCCAGCCGCATCCAGTTTGAGGCTCTCTTGAACGAACGAGCAGTAGCGCGTCGCAGATTTGATGGACTTTCTTCGTATGATCGAGACGTTGCTGCCGGGTATACGGTCGGAATTCTGGTGACTTCTCGCCGGCCGGTCAGCCTTTGGCTGAACATGCTGAATCGGAAGATTTCAATGCCTGAGGATAATGGCCGCTAAACAGAACGTCTCTTTTCCCCTGCCGCGCGGCAGGGGCCTGACACGACGGCCGTGATGGTGCTTTTCGTCTTCGCGGCCGGCCGACAGGACACCTGCACCTGCTGCCACGGCCGACGGCTGCGAACTCTGTTGGGTGGGGTTACGCGCTCTGCGCCTTGTTGGTCCGCTTCATCCCTGCCATGCCGATCAACCCGGCCAAACCGAAGGCCAAGAGCCCCAATGAGGCGGGTTCCGGAGTTGAAGTCGCCATCGGGGTACCCAATCCCGTCACTGTTGTGGTTCCTCCCGATGTGGTTGTGGTCGTGGCGTTGTTGCAACCTGTGTCGATGGTGTTACCGTCCAGCGTCACTGTGCCGCCACTCAGCGCGATGACGCTACCGCACCCGATTGTTGCGCCGGTCTGGATCGCGTCCGACGACGCGCCGTTGGAGATAATATTCCCCTCGAACGTCGTGTTTGTTCCGATGGTCGCATTGCTGCCAACCGCCCAGTACACGCTGTCACCGGTAAAGCCGCCTGTGATCACAACGCTGGAGCCGCTTGCGGTCGTCAGCGTGCTCACTGTGGTGATGACGATGGTCTGATTGGGTCCGCTGAAGGCGAGAGTGAGAATTCCCGTCAACTGAGCAGACGAACTGAAATTATAGACGCCCGGAGTGAGCGTCAACCCACCCAGATTCGTACCACTTAGATTGAGACCGGTCAAGCCGCTCAGGACACTGTACGCTCCAGTTGCATCGGAAATACCATTCATCGCCGCCGCATTGGTTACATCGAACACGCTTGCTCCTGTCAGCGTGATGCCTGTTTCACCGATCGAACTACCTGGGTAGACGCCCACATTCCCGCCGATTGTGGTGGCGCCGGTATTGGTCACCGCCGAATAAGCGAGTACAGCAAAATTGTCAATAGCCAAATTACTGAAAGAGTCGGCGTAGGCGTCGGCCGCCAACACCGAGAGCATCAGAGGCAGAAGCAACAAAGAAAATCGGCGCAATCTCATAATCCCTCCCGAGCGATGCCGTCCCCCAAGCTCAGTCATTCTGGAGTGAGAGCGAAGAGATAGGTGCACGTTCGATTCCAAACCGTCGAGGAAATCAACTCATTGACAGGCAGAGGGAAAGCGCCCGCAGGCGGATTTGGGAAAACCCCAAAGTGGCAGAGCTTTGCACTTAACAGGAATTCTCGATTTGAACTCTATCTCTGCGCATGATCATGCGCCTGCTACCTTTCTAACCACCATAATCGGGTCGACATATATTTAGCTGGGGATGGGAGGACACCGGTGCCCTCTTGTGCCAAATTAATCGGATCTATGTATTTAGCTGGAGTTTTGCGGACACTGGACGGCTCCGGTGCCAGCCGATCCTAAGTCTGCGTGGCCTTCGGATTCACCTCTTCGCCTCACTTTGAGTCCATCCCGTAAGGTCTGATACGGTGTGCGGCCCTGCGTGCGGTAGTCCTGATGGGCCCGCTCGCGGTTGTAGAAATTCAGGTAGTGGTCCAGGTCGGCCTGGAGCTGCTCCAGGCTCTCGTAGAGGGTCTTTTGGAAGGCCACCGCGTAAAACTCTTCTTTCACCGTGCGGTGAAAGCGTGCGCAGAAGCCGTTGGTTTCCGGCGAACCGACATCGGTTCGCTGGTGCTGAATCTGCTGGCTGGCCAAATAGAGTTCGTAGGGATGCCTCAGCGGCCGGCCGCAATATTCTCTGCCGTTGTCGGTGAGCAGGTGCTCGATGTTCACACCCTGCTCTTCGTAGAACGGCAGCACGCGATCCTGCAGCACGTCCACCGCCGTCATGGGCAGCTTGGATAGATAGAGTTTGGCGAAGACGTGGGAATTGTGGGTGTCGATCACCGTCTGCTGGTAGATTTTCCCCACTCCTTTGATGGCGCCCACGGAGTAGGTGTCCTGGCACAGCAGATAGCCGGGATGCGGCGCTTGGAGGTGCTGTTCGGGATCGATCAGCAGCTTACGCGCTTTGCACAACAGCCGCATCTGGGCCTCGGTCAGCACGCCGCCGCGCTCCGCTGTGTTGCTTTCCAGCCACAGCAGCCGCTGGTAGCGGAGCGCCAGCCCATGCCGCTGCCAGACGTAGCGCACTGCCGACGGGGCCACCCCGATGCCGATCAGCTTGAGTTGCTGGCTGACGCGAATGTAGCTGTAGGTCGGATACTGTTCGCTCATCTCCAGGATCCTGGCCTCCAGTTCCGGCGGCGTCTTGTTGGGCATACGCGGCCGGCGACGGGGTTGAGGGGCTAGCCCCTCAACCCCATACTTCTCAAAGGCTTTCTTGATTTCATAGAAGTGACTACGGGAAATCCCTGCCCGCCGGCAGGCCAGGGAGACGTTCTGCAACTGCTCGGCCAAGGCTAGCATTCCCAGCCTGGCCTCGATAAGCTGCGCTCGGGTGCTTATGGTTTTTTTCCCGCGGCGCGGCATAAGACCTCAGTTCCTCGACAAAACCGAAACTCTGCCACCGGAGTCCCCGGGGCACCCCTTGCCTTTACTGCTGCAAGTTGGTGCTCCCGATGCTTCGGGACTGTCCGCTGGTCTCCAACTAAGCTCGCTTTTTGTGCCTCTCGCGGTGGCATCGACGATGGAAACGGTCTTCCTGGTCATTCCAATTGTGGTGGTCCTTGTGGGCACGGCCAGGGACCCTGTTGTGGGCTTCATCGTCTCGTTGGTTTTCTTTCCGGCGTCCGTAGTCCTGGGGTTTGGCCGCAGGACTAGCTGCCGTTGGTGCGGCGAGGGCCGGAGCAAGAAAAAAGGAGCTGAAAAAATATCGTTAACCCCGGTGCACGTCGTCCTCGTCCCGGCTCAAGAGTTCCATCCCGGAATCCCCGGCCCGCGACGGGTGTGCAGTGATCGCCCAAGAAGCGATGGGCGTTACCGCACAGCAACTCCGACTACTCGATTTCACTCCGGACTTCGACAAATCCCGGCATTCGAACCTGGAAAAAGCGAGGCAGAGACCTGAGCTGCACACTCAGGTTCTGACTGCTTTTCCTTCATCGCATACAGGGCCTTTTCCGCTGCGTACAGCAGGGTTCCGATGGTTTCGGCATCCTTCGGATAACTGGCAACTCCAATGCTGACGGAAAGCGCTGGTTCTTCGGCATCTTTGGCAAGAAGATCGCAAATTCGCCTGGCCACCCGTGTAGCGGAGGCTCCGCTAGTTTCCGGCAGGACCAGAGCAAACTCGTCCCCGCTATGCCGCGGTGCGGTGTCTACGGACCCGCAGCAGTCCGTCAGGATGCGCGCCAGCCTGCCCAGCGCCCTGTTTCCCACCGAATGCCCGAACCGATCGTTGATCTCCTTCAGTCCATCGAGATCCAGCAATAAGAGAGAGAATTGCCGCCCGGTGCGCCTGGATCGGCAGATCTCCGCCTGCAACACATCCACAAGACGGCGATGATTGGCCAAGCCCGTGAACGAATCGCGGAGTGCCTGGTGACGCAGCTGTTCCTCAAGCGCACGCTGTTCCGTGATGTCCACAGCGATGATTTCATAGCCATCAAAATTTCCATGCTGGTCAAAGACGCCGTGGCCGTTGAGTCTGGCTTTCAGAGTCGTGCCGTTTTTTCGCTTCCACTCGATTTCGAGCGGCTCGATTCGCAACGACTCGGGGGAGTTTCCGGCCAAGGGCTCTCCCTGATCCAGATCGAGGACGATCTCAGACGCTCGGTTCGCCGCCAGCAGTTCCACTTTGGCCGAATAGCCGAGCATGGCCATGAACGCCTGGTTGACGTCGAGAAACTTTCCTTCCCCATCGCAGCGGCACATTCCGTAAGCGGGATGCTCCACCAGCGCGCGATACAGCGATTGCGAATGGAGCAAGGCCCTTCCGGCCTCTTCCAGTTCGGCGCGCAGTTTCTTTTCGTCCAAGACCCGGCAAACGGCCATAGGCAATTGAGCGGGATGCGCTGGTCGCACGTAATCGAAGGCGCCATCCGCAGTGAGTCGCGCGATGGATCCCCGTCCCCTGGCGGTGGTCACGAAGAGCAGGGGGACCTCCTGCACCGTCTGCTGGAGGAGTTGTAAAGCCTGCGATCCTTTCCAACCCGGCCTGGGGTACTCGGCCACAACGAGATCATAAGAGTGGGAGCTGAGCCGTTCTTTGCACTGCGCCAAGGTCAAAACGACATCAGCACTGGCGGTAATTTGCGCATTCCTGAGGTCTTGCAGGCAGGAGTCTACCGCGCATCCATCACGATGGATGAAAAGGACGCGGATGGCCCGGCGTCTGTGAGAAGCCGTGCTCTCCGTCCGGAAGGTCCCCACATCGGACTGCAGATGGTTCTGAGACAGGTTTGGCATGGCAGCCCCCAGATCGACCACTGTAGCTGCCCATAGAGATCCGGAGCAGCGGCCAGGGGTCGAGCTCTTCCTCTTCACCGTAATGCCGGCAAGAAAGCGGAGTCTGTTCGATGTTGGACACCCCCCCTATGAGGCCGTTCCGGACCCTCGACGACACGGTCGAATTTCTCAACCTCATTCCCGGGACGCAGCCGAGCACGCTGGAAACGCAAGACATCCTCGCCTTCCTCCGCGCCCTGTAAAGCTTTGCTTCCAGTCGTGCTGGCCTCTCGCAGGATGCTGAAAAACTTCCCTCCACGGTGTTTCGGCGGAATACGAGATCCCCGTAGGGTTCAATGAAGAGGATTTGTCGGCGCAGGAGACAGGCATGAGTGTCTGTCCCGCTTGTTTATCCGCATCCTGCTCGCATGGAATTCTTGCCAGGAATCAAAAAACTCCTTGCTCAGGAATAGACAAGGGCGGCTCCAAAAAGAAAGGGCCCGCCGGGGAGGCGGGCCCTTTCGCGACCCGTGCAAATTGCCTCGGGGGGGCATGAAGAATGCACTAGCGGCCGCTTCGTCTGCTTTCATAATCGATAAAAGTTGTCTGGTCTGTTCACTATTGAACAAGAGGCCAGATGTTTGCCGCCTGCTCTTCTTTTGCAAAGGTGCGCGTTGAACGGTAGCCTGCCTCCGCAATTGGGGCACTCACGACTCCAAGACGGAATAAGGGTCACCCAGCCCGGGCGGTGTTCAATTTTGAGCAGACGGCCACGACCCCCGATTGATAGGAATGCCGGGCGGGGAAATGCAGAGCTGGGGGTGTCCAATTTTGGACAGACAGCCAGAACCAAAAATCGGTACGAATGCTGGTTGTGGGGGTGTAGCCCTAGGGGTGTTCAATTTTGAACAGACGGCAAAAACTCAAATTGATAGGAATGCCGCGCGGGGGAACGCAACGCTAGAGTGGTGTTCAATTCAGGCAGACGGCCAGTAGGCCAGTTGATATTGAAGCTGGGCGATTGTGCGGGGGAACGCTTCGTCACGGATTGAAGGGGAGACGCCAATGCGTAAATTCAAGGTTACTCAAATTTGGATTCCGGCGTTCCTGATCGCCGTCGTAGCGGTCGCGTGCAGCGACGTGGACAGAAATAAAGGGGGCACGGGCGGCCCTCTGACTCCGCCTGCAGTGGTGGCGGCGTCGCTAATTCCGCCAAACCTCTCTGTGGGCAATTGCCCCAATGCCGTTGTCGTCGCTGTCTTCACCAAGCCCATGAACCCTGCGACGATCACCAACTCTACGTTTACTTTGAGCTCGCCAGGCGGAAGCGTGACCGGGGTCGTTACCTACAATTCGACCACCGATACGGCAACCTTTACACCTGCAACCCCCCCGGGCTTGGCACTGAATACCACGTATACCGCCACGATCACCACCGGGGCGATGGACGAGTTCGGCAACGCTCTGGCGTCCAATTTCACGTGGACCTTTACCACCGCTGCCATGGCGTGCCCGGGGCCGCCGCCGGCTGTGCCGTTGCTTACGGCTGGAGACTTCAAGGTCCTGGCTGGCTCCACGGTGACCAACACCGGCCCCACCACGATTACGGGCGGAGACCTTGGACTGAGTCCAGGCACCGCGGTCACGGGATTTCCGCCGGGAATGCTCATCGCGCCTGCAGTGATGCACGTGACCGATCCCACCGCGGCGCAGGCCCAGCTCGATCTGACCGCGGCCTATATCTTCGCCGCCGGGATCGTTTCGCCTGCGCCTGCTGTTCTGCCCGGAGATCTGATGGGCCTCACACTCGCACCAGGCACGTACAAAACCGCGACCACGACAGGGATAACGACGGGTACCCTCACTCTGAATGCAGGGGGGAATGCCAATGCTGTTTGGGTGTTCCAGATCGGTTCCTCACTGACCACTGGGACCAGCACCATGGTTGTTCTTTCGGGCGGCGCCCAGGCGAGCAACGTGTTCTGGCAGGTAGGAAGCTCAGCCACCCTGGGAGTGAATTCAACTTTCGCGGGCACCATCATGGCCCTTTCCTCCATCACTTTGGATACCGGCGCAAGCCTGCAAGGCAGGGCGCTGGCACGAAATGGCGCGGTCACACTGGACAGCAATATGATCACGGATCCTTAAACGGAGGCATCGGGGAGTGGGATCATCTGTCCCGCTCCCGTGCGGCCAGCAGAATTTACGTCATCGAATTCAGAGGAGTATTCACATGTCATCTCCATTAAAGAGCTTTCATGGTCGGGTCTCAGCATTGCTGCCGGCAATGTTTGCTGCGCTGTGCGTGTTTGCGATCCCCGCTGCAGCTCAGGACCAGCCTCCTCCCAAGGTGGAGCTTTTCGTCGGATACTCCTTCTTTCTTCCCGGCGGGGATGTACACGGCCAACTCCCCGGAGGATTGCTCCCGTTGAGCAGCCGCATGGAGTCCAATCCGCGCGGCGCTGGCGTCAGCGGCACCTATAACTTCAATCGCTGGTTCGGTCTCACCCTCGATGCCAGCACCAATTGGGGCAGCCAGGAAACTACACTGGTGAGAAGAATTGACGATGCCGCGTTTGCCAACGTCTCCTTCGGCCCAAAGTTTACCTACCGCACCAAGCATTTTGCCCCATTTTTTGAGGTGTTGGTGGGCGACCATCGGCTCATGCCTGATTCCTTCCACGATATCGACAAAATAGGTTTCATGATTGGCGGCGGTCTGGATATCAAGGTGTACAGGCATGTTGCTCTACGGGTGATCCGAGCCGACTATGTATATTCGAATTACCGGTATGGCCCGCCGGGGGTGCCGGAGACTCAAGTCCGAGGCCTGAGAGCGGAGACTGGCCTCAATTTTACGTTCGGTGGCGAAACGTCTCCCGTGCCGCCCGGCGCGGCCTGCTCGGTGCAGCCGTCCGAAATCTTCGCCGGCGAGCCGGTGACCGCGACTGCCAGTGGATCGAATTTCAATCCGAAGCGTACGGTCAGCTACAACTGGAGTGGCACCGGAGTGGCAGTTACGGGAAGCAATGCCACCACGCAGGTTGACACCACCGGCTTGCGGCCCGGTTTCTACGGAGTCACCGCCAATTTGAGCGAGGGCCGCCGTACCGCATCCTGCAGTGCCAGGTTCAGAGTGAGAGAGCCGCGTCCACCGGTGATTTCGTGCTCGGCGGACCCGGGGAGTGTGCAGACCGGTGGGACCTCCACCATCACCTCGAACGCCAGCAGCCCGTCTAACCGCCCGCTCGCGTACAGCTACAGCGCAACCGCCGGCGATATCTCCGGCAACGGCGCCACCGCCACGTTGGATACACGAGGCGCATCACCTGGCCGTGTCACCGTCACGTGCAACGTGAGCGATGACCACACTCCGCCGCTCTCGGCCTCGGCCACCACCACAGTGTACGTGGAAGCTCCTCCTCCTCCTGCTCCCGAGGTCAAGCAGCTGGAAGCCAGGCTTGATCTGCATAGCATTTACTTCCAAACTGCCCGGCCCTACGCCGACAATCCCGAGGGTGGCCTGCTCGAGAGTCAGGAAGAGACCCTGAAAACCCTGGCCGAGGACTTCAAAAATTATCTAAATTACAAGCCCGATGCCCGCTTGATCCTCGGTGGCTATGCAGACCCCCGCGGCACCGTGGAATACAACCTCGGTCTCACGCAACGACGCGTGGATCGCACCAAGAACTTCCTGGTGGAACACGGCGTCCCGGCGGACCACATTGACACGCAGTCGCATGGCAAAGGAGACCAACTGACCGCCGACCAGATCAAGGATCTGATCGCACAAGATCCGGACTTGAGTCCGGCCGACAGGCAACAAATGCTGGACAATCTGCCAGAGTTAGTCCTCGCCAACAATCGGCGCGTCGATGTTTCCTTGGCCAGCGGACAGCAGTCCACTCGCCGGTATCCGTTTAACGCCAAAGACTACTTGGCGCTGATCAGCACGAAGGGCGGAACAGAAAAACGAGTCAAGCCCTAGTCCGGAGCGTAATGGCCGTACGCGACTTGCAGCTGGCATTGCATTCGCTCGAGCAGCCAGTGTTCGGAGGGATTGGCGCCCCCCCCGTTTTTTCCCTTAGGACAGACGGCATCTGTCCCGAATCGACCGTGAAATCCGACCTTTCATCTGTATAATCCGAAGTCGAGAAACGTCCAGCGCAGTCAGTCCATCCTATTCGCGGCGCCACTGTGGCACGACGAGTGTCGAACCCGAGGTAAGGAAGTCTCGTACCTTACGGCGCGGCCATCGTGGACGGACGCAGGCCGCTGCTTGGCTGCGGCGATGGACCTGCGCGGGGGCCTGGCCGGGTCTGCAGCCCTGTGGATTTGGCGTTCAAAAAGAACTTCAACAGATTCGACGCGGGGCACTAGCACTCCTTGCAATTCGGAGTATGATGGAATTCCCCCCGGAGGCGCGCATGTCTGAGCGGAAGTATAAGCAGAGGGGCTACCAGGACACCGGTAAGCCCGAACGAAAGGAGCGGCCACCCGCCCCTAGTGGCGGGCCTCCGCGGCAGGAGCATATTGGGCCGCGGACGCCCCGAATGGTCGGGCGCGTCACCCGCGCCCGATGCGCGAACTGCGGCGCAGTCCTCCCTCCCGGATTCGATTCCAACGGTAAATGCCCCGGCTGCCAGTCTGAACTCCACTCCTGCAAACAGTGCATGCACTTCGACACTGGGGCGCGCTTCGAGTGCACGGAGCCGGTCCCCGAGCGCATTCCGCGGAAGGACATGAAGAACGAATGCACGTTCTTTGCCATGCGCACCCTGGTGGAGAAAGACACATCGCCTGCACGCGCGCTGGAGAAACCCACGGTGGCGCCCGCCGCAGGGTTCTCTACCGATTCCGCGCGCCGCGCCTTCGATAACCTCTTCAAGAAGTAGTCTGCGGAATCCTCCCCCAATTCAGACGGATTCTTCGCAGCCCACGAACTCGTCGCCGCTCAGGGTCTGCCACAAAACTTTGCCTGCCACGGCACCTCACTCGTGGTGGGTGGAGGGGCTGGTGCCGATGGGGAAAAGCGTAGGCTCCCGAGCGGGCTCGGAGGCGATGGATTCAAGCTGGGGATAGTGCTGCCGGAGCGTTTCCGGCACCTTCACTTTCTTGCCGGTCAGCAGGTTGATCAGTTGGAGCGCGTTGACGATGGCTTTTCCCTGGTAGTGATTGTTCGTGATGACGAAAGTGGTTTTCGACCGCCCTGCGACTTTCTCAATGCGGCTGGCCCACGGCTCCAGCTCTTCGCTGGAATAGAGATAGTTATAGCGTTCCTCGGGCAGCGAGGCGGGATCGTCGGTGAACCAGGTGTCGTAGCGCCGGCCGTGCAGGCGAATGTAGCCCACCGGCGAGGTCGCGCGTTCCGTGGGGCGCAGCGAGCGGCCGATCACGGGCTGGTCGATGTTGCAGAACCCTGCGCCGCGCCCGTGCAGGAATTCATAAAACTCTTTCTGGTTCCAGGTGGAGTGGCGCACCTCCACCACCAGCGGATAGTCGTGGAAGAGCGAAAGCACTTTTTCCAGGTGCGCCCGGTTTTCCGGCGTGTTGTGGAAGGAAAACGGAAACTGCAGCAAAACCGCTCCCAGCCGTCCCGCCCCGTGCAGCACATCGAATCCGGCGCGAACGGCGGCGACGTCTGCGGGCGAAGCCCCCGCTTCGTGCGTAAACCGCTGCCACAGTTTGGCCGTAAACAGGAACCCCGGATTCGTCGCGACGCGCGCCAGCCACTGCCGGCACATCTCCGGGCGCGGTGGATTGTAAAACGACGTGTTGATTTCGATGGTGTCGAAGAATTGCGCCAGGTATTCGGCCTCGTGGAACGCGGCGGGGCGATGCGCGGGATAAACAATCGCGTTCCAGTCCGAGTAGGACCAGCCCGCAGGGCCGATGAGGATGCGGCCGCCCGTCGCGGGCGCGGCTGCCTGTTCGCGTAGCTGCGATTTTCTCGGCACTGTCCCTCTGCTCTCAGGCTACGGCCAGGGCGAAGCAAGTGTCAATTCAGTGGCGGGCGATTGCTTTTGTCCCCCGGCGGTGCTAGCCTGAATCTGCTGATGAGTGCCACAAGGCATTCGCGGCTTCCCCGCTTCACCCACCCCTTCCCATCAAGGTGCGATCATGAAAATCAGCCTGAGCTATCGCGGACTCGAAACGCACAACGGATTCGAACGGCTGGTGACGCAGCACTGCGGAAAGATGCAAAAACTGCTCACCGCGTATGATCCGGACCTGGTGCAGTGCCACGGCGCAGTGGAATTTCACCGCAAGAAAAATCGGTACGCGCTTTCCCTGAACCTGGTCCTGCCCTCCGCAACGCTTCATGCCGTGCACACGGCGAAGGATGTCCATTCCACCGTTCAGCACGCCTTCCGGGAATTGGAGTCCCAACTGAAGAAGCATAAGGAGAAATTGCGGCACGAGCACGAATGGAAACGGAAGCGGCCTCGGACGCTGGCGCCCACCGGCGCGGCATGAGTGCGTGAACCCGTGCGCCGCGGCGCACCTGGTTTCGTAGCGCCGGCCAGCCCTGACAAAGCAAGGGCGTCCCGCTCGGCCTCTTCTTACCGAAAGCTTCCGGGAGGGGGCTGGCGACTTCCCGCTGCCCGGCCTCCCTTACAACGTAAAGAACCCGGACGGGCGGCCGCAGTTGCTCGCACGAATGCGCCGGGAGTGAGCCTTTACGAATGGGGCAGCGCCGCGGCGGGCCCCACGCGCGAACCGCCACCCACGGGATTGCGCGGGCTGGCGCCCCCCGTGCCCAGTCTCGCCTCGATGTTCTGCAGCAGACGCAGCACCGGCCAAAGGATTACGAGCCCTACCAGAAAAAACAGGAAGCCGCCCTCGTGATGGAGCCTCCCGTAGAGGAAGCCGGGGTCCACGTGAATGGCGAGCAACGTCAGGGTCACGATGCGCACCCCGTTCTTAATCACCAGCACGGGAACCGCCGCAGCCAGCAGGACCACCCGTGCCCAGTTCCTGCGCAGGAAGATATATCCCGCCAGCAGGCAGGTGATCAGCAGCGCCACCGCCGATCGGATTCCGCTGCATTCCTTCGCAATTTCAATCGTGAACTTCGGCACCACAAACACGTTGCCGCTGCGATACACGGGAGTCCCGGTCAGGCGGAACAGCTCGTAGGTGACGGCAGCAGAGCCCGCCTGCAGCCAGCCGATGCATCGGTCGACGAACACCGGTGGCAGCGGTACCGCCAGCACCAGGAACAGCAGCGGGAAAAGCAGCGAATAAAATACGCGTGCTCCGTAAATGAGCAGAAACGCAGCCCAGATGAGGAACACCAGCGAAAGAATCTCGAGCGCCAGTGAGCTGCCGTCAGGAAGCGCGGCGCCGAATCGCCAATCGAGCGCGAACACCACCGCCCCGGCCAGAAGCGCCGCGGCTGCGAGCGCGGCGCTGGGTTTGGCCACCTCGCGCAGGCCCTGCGGCCTCATCAGCGCGAGGCCTATGGAAACGAACGGCACCAGCAGGATGTGCGAGTAGGTGTCTTGGGAGAGCGCAAGGCGGAGAAGTTCCCACAGAGGGCGCCAGAACAGGGCGAGGCATAGAACGGTGCAGGCTGCAAACCATAGGGATTGCCGCTTCGCCGGGGCCTGCGTGCGCGGTGTGCTCATAAGCCGGAATTAGGCGGAAGCGTTCGAGCCAACAGGAAGAGAATCCTTCTTTTGCGCGCCGGGGTGCCGGCCGCCTCAGCCAGCCTTACTTCCAGGACCTTTCTACCTTAGCTCGCCTAGCGAACGCCACACAAGGGGATGCCCCGAGGAATGCGGGCAACCGTGCACTACACGCATTCCTGTCCGGCAAACGGCGGCCGGAGAAATCGCGCGGCCACTCTCAGAAAACAAAAGCGGCTGGAGCGCCGCTAGGCGTCCAGCCGCTTCGATTCATACATTGCCGGTCTAAGTCGAACCGAGGGGACTAGGGCAATGGCGGCGAGCAGCCTGCGTTCTGCGACGTGGCTCCAGCCGTCAGCACAGTGGTGTCCGGATAGCTGTAGGCGTGATGGATAGCTGACGAAGGCGTCTGATTGGCGAACCACTCGACAAGCGCCTCGTTTTGCGGGCTCCACGTGAACCCATTGAGGGTGATGGGGAACACCGCATTGGGAAGTCCCTCAATCACGTCCCCGGTCTCCAGATTATTCTGGCAATTTCCATTGGGCGCAAGCCACCAGGGAGTTGAGTTGTTCACAAACGGGTCGTTGAACGTCTCGGCTAATTCGTGGCTGAGCGCCGTGATGTCGGTGAAACTCGGGCCGAACAATCCCGGCGAGATCCAGCTCGAATAGTTCATCACATAGCGCCGCTCGCGGTAACCGTTCGTCGCTCCGCCCGGTTCGAGGTCGTAGGAGTGGAACCCCAGGACGCAGCACTGGTTCGGGTCGTTATTGAAATAGAGATAGGCGTTGGGGAACAGGAACGTGGAGATGTCCTGGGTGGTGACGTCCCCGGCATTCTCGGCCGCGCCCATTACTGTGGTGGTGTCCGTGGCTGTGGGCGGGAAGAGCTCGTTCACGAAGGTGCCGTAATCGACCAGGATAAACGCGCAGCACGTGCCATCGGCGTTGAGGGCGAATCGATACGTGCCGCGGATGAGCACCATCGTGCGGGTCGTGGCCACCCGCTGCTTGAGGATGGTGTGCCAGTCGTCACTGGCCCGGTGGAAGAACTCTGCGCGTTGAACGGCGTCCGTGAACTGCGTTGGAGTCTCGCTCGAATCGTAAGTCGTGTTGGAAAAGACCGGCGAGCTGATGACCGGGTTCACGAACTGGTCGGCAGTGGAGATGAGCCGATGGCCGCCGACGAAACGCGGGCTGCCGTCGAAGTTCCGCAGGTCCAGTGTGACCGGCACAATCGGTGCGCCGATCTTAGTGGTTCCCCCTTCACGATGGTCGTCGTCTCCGTTCCCGAACGGCGAGTTGCCCACCATGGTGTAATCCCAGGTGAACTGCGGAAAGCCGTTGCTATCCACTCCGGGATAATAGAAGTAACTGCTCCAATTCGTTACGGAATCGATGCCGAGAAGGCCCCCGTTTGACTTGCGCCCGAGCACCCCGCCACCGGCAGCCTCGCCGGCGTGGAGCGTGCGCGGATGTGCGCTGAGGGTATAGCTCGAAGGGAGCTGGTCACTCTCCATGCCGCCAGTGCCCTGCGCGGACACGAGGGTTGGGACGGCGGCGATGAGGAGCACAGCGAGAAAAGCTGAACGCATTTGTGCCTCCAATTTTTTCCTAAGGTCTTGGGACAGGACCCCAGCCACCCGTTTGCTCACACCCGGCGAAGGCCAAGATCGAGTGGCGGGACTGTACCGGAGTCGTCTCAACGGTCGCAAGTAAAATTTTGTGATGAAACTTGCACAGTATTCTGCGCAAAAGTTTGCACACAGCGTGTAATGGCTTGTAGTGGAATCTCCGCGGATTTCTCCGTTGATGCCGTGGCCTCTTCCCCGTGGCCCCGCCGGGTGTTGGCGGCCACCGGACCGAGTCCCGCGCCTGTACACTCATTCATTTTCCGGTAAGATGAATGGATTGCGTCGAGGGGCGTAGCTCAGTGGTAGAGCAGCGGCCTTTTAAGCCATTTTGGGCACTCCTGCAGCGTCCTGCACCGAAACGCAGCACAGCGAAAAAACCTGAGTTTATAGGCCTTCCGTGAGTCTTGTTTCCCACGTCACCGCGCACGTCTCCGCAGCATCGCGCAGCAGGACACAACGCCAACCGACACCACTACCGACACCAGAAACCGGCACAATAGCTCGGCGGGTAAGCATTGCGCCTCCGCAAACGCCGGGAGAATCGCTCTACGGGCGCCCCCTGCGCGAAGGAAAGCCATTCCACGCCGCGTCACGGATTTCTTCGGGCCTTCACGGGCACCCCATCGGCGACGGGCGACACCCGGTCGCACGCATCGAGTGAGGGAGAAGCGCGCCCGTAGGCTTGGAACCAACAGAGGGGTACCCTCACAATGCGAGGTAATACGCCAATCAGGGTTTCGTCTTGCCCGCCGGGTTCTTCTTTGCGTCTGCGGCAGCCTTCAGGAAGTGGCTAACGATTCGGGTTATGTCGTTTTCAAGCGTTACCACGTCTCGCCACTCGTAGTAAAGAGTCTTGTTGCTGTCCGCGTCTCTCACTGCAAAGTAAATGGTGCCGTAGGTTGTGTCTGCATTCTTCAGTGTGAACTCCAGGACTGCGTCCGCCTTAGTGGCATCGGCTCTTGTAAATCGCTCCCACAGCTCGGTCCCTTCCACAATTGCCGTTACCCGCTTAACAACCTCAGGGTCTTTCCTCACGCAGGTACCTTCAGAGCCGTCGCCACAAGAGACCGAGGCAGTTGCGCGAACCACGAGGGCCGCTGTTTTTAGCTTCGCTAAAGCCGTGAAGTCGGGGGTGTCAGCGTGCACCGCCAAAGTGCTGAGGATGCAGAATGCACAGGCGCGTTTCATCGCTCCCTCCTAGCTCTCTGTCTCCCCTTAAACCGTTCCTCAGCTATTGCGGCGCGACGGCCTGGAGCGGATCACTCAAACCGCCAGCCTGAATCCACTTTGCGGCGTCCTCGACGAGCGCATGGACGGGATGGTGGCCCCTCCCTCCCAATGGGATTCCCGCGTAGGTGTTGTAGAGGCCCCTTTGGCTGAAGCGATGCCGGACCTGCCACTTTCCGTCCGGCTGCAACGTTTCTACCGAAAGCGTGAAAATGAAGTAGTTCACCGTGTAAGGGACAGCGGTCGAGCTTGTCGTTGTCGTGGTGCCACTCACTTGCGAGGTGTTCCCGTTTGTATCCGTAACCGTGCCGGTCACTGGCGATTCCTGAGACTGTGTCACCACTCGCGTGCCGTGGTAGGTATCCGGTGTCAGGGTTAAGTAGAACACCAGCGGGACATCGGGGCCGGGGGCCGCGTAGCACACTTCGGGGTACTTTTTTTGGATTTTCTTCTGAAACCATTCGACATCCTTCGGCGGAAGGCCCTGCGTGACGTTTTGTAGGGCGTCCTCCCGTACCACGGTGAATTTAGTCTTGCAGGACGCGGGAGGTTTCTGTTGATTGGCGAGCGCAGGAACAGCGATGAACACGAGGGAGAGTAGGACTCCGGTTTTGCTCATGGAGACCCCTGGGCATAAAACTTTGATCCGGGAACTGGCGGAAACTGTAACTCATTTTGACCTTAGTCTCGCCGGCAAACAAGGGGATTCAGGGCATGCTCAAGCGAGAGGTCAAACTAGTTTCGCGGCGGTCGCCAATTGGCCGGGACGATCGCCCGTATCCTGTTGCTGCCAATCTCGAATTCCGCCCACTTCCAGCGGCGCGGTTCACGCAGCCAGCCCCGCTCTTTCTGTTTCCGCGTTTCCTCTCGCGCCCGGTCGAGTTGCGCGAACGTGGTTTCGCCCCAAGCCGCCCACTCGCGCTGCATCTTGTCCGGGTTCGCCCAGAACTTCCCGCTGAAGCTTCTGTATGTAGGTGTGGCTCAACCCGAGCCGCCGGGCCACGGCGCGCCCGGACCACTTACTTGGCCCCCGGTAGGTGAACCATTGCCAAACGAGCCGCCGCAGGACGCGCGTCTCGGCTGCGCTTCTCCAAGGCCGCGGCGGACGCCAATGCGCCCGCGCCTTTCAAGGTTTCTGAGTGATGATTCACGCGAAGGCATGGAGCGGGCCTCAAAAGATTTTCAATCTGTCCCAATGCACGCCGATTGCATAGAAGACGTAACCCCACGAGAGTGCACTGTGGATGATGAGCCATCCAACAGCGTGATTCAGGTCCCAGACAGGATCGCGGCAACCAGAGAGCCCAGCCCGTAGCCCACGCCCCATCCTGGAGTCCCCGAATCTTCTAGTTCATCAACGCGGGATTCCAGTTCGTCGAGACGCTGCCCGTCTCCGCTGTATTCTTCGCCATCCCATTCTGAACCTGGGTCAGGATCGCTCATAGCAACTCCGTTGACCTTGCGCGACACCATTTTAGCGGAGTTGCCAGCCACCCCCTATGCGGATTCAAAGGACTTAGCGGCGGAACGCGGACTCGCTGGCAAATTATTTCTCGGCTCTTTCGCGCTGTTCTGCAAACACGCCCGCGCGATCTCCTGCGCTACCGGGAAGCCTTTTCGCGCGAGCAGATTCACGAGCCGCAGCTCTTGCCTCGACAGCCGGCCGCCTGCTTCGAGCCGTTTCCGCATCCTGTCCAA
>CAVZCQ010000005.1:0-212581 GCA_963773835.1 uncultured Acidobacteriaceae bacterium | reverse complement strand
AGCACTTGCGACAGACCACTGCGCGGCGATTGAGGGAAAATTTACGCCGCAGGGGGAATTATCCCTTCACAGGGGAATCGTTCATGTGGGTGACCGGCGGTGGGCTGCTCGACTAGCGCGAACGGCAGAACAAACAGAAGGGCGGTACGGGGGGGGAATCGCGACCGAAAAGCAAAGGGCCACCCGGACCGGCGTGGCCCTCAAAGCCATGCAGCTCGTGAAGCCCCCTTAGGGGTTGATCGAGCGCATGTTATGCATGGTAACCAAAGTCTTTGCCGCTGCCAGCTTCTTGCCCTTCTTCAGCGCCTTCTTCGCCATTTCGAGCCTCCGTATGGATTTGGTGTGGCCTAGCGGCCCCGCAAAAGTATGAGCATTCCACAGGCCAAACGTGGAGCAAAGCGAATTCAGACGAGAGTTGAAAACAAATCAGTTAGGGCTGTCCCAGGGGACTAGATACGTTGCAAGCGTCTGCGAAACGGAGTAGTTCACAGCTGCCAGGGGGGATTATTCCCCCGTTCGAGCGCTGCTGCCACCCCCGTAAACCATGGTCTGGCGGAACAGAAGAAAGAAGGGTAGCGCTGGAGCCTGTCGTGGCTGGGAGGAAAAGCAGAGAACTGTCGGGTCAGAAGAATCTGGCCAATCCGCAAACCGAGCAAAGTGCCGAATCCAAAAGAGAAGGGGCCATTCGGTGTCCGAATGGCCCCGCCGATCAAATCGTCTTGAAACCTCAGTCGCCGCCGCCGCCCGCGGCCCTCGGTCCACCCAGGGTCTTCGTGCCGGCCAACTTCTTGCCCTTCTTCAACGCTTTCTTCGCCATTTGGAATCCTCCAACTGGATTTGATTAGCCCCTGCGGGCTGTTCTGGCAGATAGCACTTCTCCGGCCAAACGGGTTGGCTCATGCCGGCATCGCTGCGATGGAAACAAGGCACTTAGGGGCGGAGGGCGCTGGCGAGACCTTTCGAAGTCTCGACTACGGAGAGAAAATCACTCCTCCGGGGGAATATTTTCTCCCTCAGAGCCCCCGGGGACTCCTCTCTCTACGGGGTCGGATGCTCCAGGCGCGAGTTCGTACAGGCTGGGAGAAGGCAAGCACACCGAGAGGGGGTCGCTGGCGAAGGCGCAGGAAAGGAAGCGGGGCTAAATACGGGTACCGGGGCAACGCACAGGCTTACCGGGACTGGCTGGGTCGCCGCCTGAGTCGGTCTGGGGGCCGTAAACAGAAAGCGGGCTGCCACCACCCGCAGCCCGCTTGGCCTAGCTCCACTCTAAAGGTGCCCCGAGCGGGCAGCGCAGGACCGATTGGCGCGCCGGTCCGACCGGGTTACTCGCCTGCGGCCTGATTACTTGATGGCCAAACGAAGCGACTTGCTGCCGGACAGTTTCTTGGCTTTCTTGAGGTTCTTTTTTGCCATTGTGAGGGCTCCTTGGGTTGAAATGTCCGAATGTCTCGGGACGGGGGAGAGGCTGCACGTCTGGGGCCATACCTTGTATGCCCCCGAACGGCTGCAAACGGCGGAGAACGTGCCGGTTCAGACAGCGGGCGGTCTGCCGCCCGGGCGCAGAGTTCACCTGGCAGGGGTACTGAATTCCCCCACGGGTACAAATTTCCACAATGAAGTGGATCCGGATGACGGCTCGCAGGCGCGCCTACAACTGATGCTTGCGGCACAAGTATTTCATGCGGTCTTTGTTCACGCCGAGAAGTCTCGCGGCGTAGAATCTCCGCTACTCCCGGAGGCTTGCGCCAGCACCGTCTCCACCCATTTCTTCTCGTAGGCCTCGACTTCGGCCTCGAGATCGAAACCGGAGGGCGGGAGGCGGAAGCGACCGCGGGAATCGCGGGAAGCGGCCTGGACAATGTCGCGGGGCAGATCGCTGAGCTCCACCTCGTCGCCGTCGGACATGAGCACGATGCGCTGCACGGCATTTTCCAGTTCGCGCACGTTGCCCGGCCAGCGGTAGCTCTGGAGCGCCTGCATGGCTTCTTCGCTCACCGATTTCGGAGCGGTGTGGTTCGCGGCGCAATAGACACGCAGAAAATGGTTTATCAGCAGCGGGATGTCCGCGGCGCGCTCGCGCAACGGAGGGAGAAAGACGGGGACCACGTGAATGCGGAAATAGAGGTCATCACGGAAGCGTTTTTCCTGTACGGCGTCCTCGAGAACCTCGTTTGTCGCGGTGAGCAGCCGGAAGTCCACTGCTATTGGCCGCTTCCACCAAGGTGAATCACAGCATGATCCTCGAGCACGCGGAGGAGTTTGCTCTGGAGGGCGGGAGTGAGCGTCCCGATCTCGTCCAAAAACAGGGTGCCGCGATGGGCCAGCTCGATGCGGCCTTCCTTGGTTTCCGTGGCACCGGTAAACGCTCCTCTTTCGTAGCCGAACAGCTCCGCTTCCATGAGAGTTTCGGGAAGGGCGGCGCAGTTGACGCTGATGAAGGGCCGCGCGCGGCGCTCGCTGAGGTCGTGGATGGCGTCGGCAGCCAGCTCCTTGCCCGTGCCGCTCTCGCCCCGGATGCACACCGTGGTGTTCGCGGCAGCGACGCGGCGGAATCAGGTCGAAGACGGGCCGCATGGCGTCGCTCGAGCCAATCAGGCTGCCGAGCGACTCCTTGTGTTGGAATTGCTCGCGAAGGATGCGGTTCTCGCGTTCGACGCGCTGCTTTTCCACGGCGCGGTCGAGGATCCTGCGGAAGACGTCGGGATCGATGGGATGAGCGAAAAAGTCGTAGGCGCCGGCCTCCATGGCGCGGACCGCAGTCACCTTGCCGCCTGCGGATCGCGGCTGAGGATGACAACCATGGTGTCGAGTTCGCGGGAGCGCCGGCGCTCCACCAGGGCCTCGAACCGGCGGAAACTGGCCGCGCCAGGTTCCAGGTTGTAAAGGAATCAGGTCGGGACGCTCCTCATCGAGCAAAGGCCATTCCGACTCCTCCTCGGTGGATTGAAACACCTCGTAATCGGGCACGAGCTTGCTCACCACCGGCTGGAGGCCGGAAACGTCGTTGGTCATGATGACCAGGTGGCAGCGGTTTTGGCTGGAGGACATAAGCGGTTGGGGCTCTTTCTCCGTGGCGCGCGGAATCCCTGTGCGCGCGTATTTGCAGGCATCTAGGAAGGGTCGCGGGGGATGTCAACTTCCGGGGGCGGGAGCGCACGGGCGCGTGGTGGAAAAATTCCCCGGGGGGGCAGCCAACGCCCCACGGGCAAAAAAGAAAAGAAGCGGGGAGAGGCTTGCTTCCAGAGTTTGAGATTCGAGACTCCACGAGCGGATAGGAAAAACTGCGGGCTGGCGCCCGCCGGACGGGCAGGCCCGGCGCCACGTTCGCTCTGCGGTGAAGGGCTATTTTTTCTTTTCGAAGTCGAGCGAGGCGGAGTTGATACAGAACCGCTGGCCGGTAGGTTTGGGGCCGTCAGGAAAGACATGGCCCAGGTGGGCGTCACAGCGGCTGCATTTGACTTCCACGCGGCGCATACCGTGGCTGTCGTCGGCTGCGGTGGCGACGCCTTCCTTATCCGCAGGCGCGTAGAAGCTGGGCCAGCCCGTGCCGGAGTCGAACTTGGTCTCCGAAGTGAACAGCGGGGCGCCGCAGCAGACGCAGCGGTACACGCCCTTCTCGTGGTTGTCCCAGTACTTTCCGGAGAACGCCGGTTCCGTGGCAGAGCAGCGGGTGACGGCGTACTGAGTGGGATCCAGCTCTTCCTTCCATTCCTTTTCCGTTTTTTCAATCTTTTCAGTCATTGCGGTTCTCCCGTTTCGTTTTCGCGCATTGTATCAGATGCATTTGCCCGCCCCAGGATGCAGGGAAGGCAGGCGCAGCAGCCGGCGGCGGGCGCGCCAGCCGGCAGGGTAAATGCTAAGATGCCGGGCGCGGCAGCGCGCCGCGAAGGAGATTCGGAATGACGGACCATCCGCCCCCTGCGCCGATGGAGTTGCTGCGGCTGCTGTTGAAGGCGCACCCGTGGCACGGAGTGCCGATCGGCGCGGATTTCCCGCGGACGGTGACGGTTTATGTGGAGATCGTCCCAACCGACACGGTGAAGTACGAGCTGGACAAAGCCTCGGGCTACCTGCGGGTGGACCGGCCGCAGAAGTTCTCGAGCGTGTGTCCCTCGCTCTACGGCCTCGTCCCGCAGACCTACTGCGGGGAACGCATCGGGGCGCTGTGCGCGGAGCGCACCGGGCGCGCGCACGTGAAGGGAGACGGGGACCCGCTGGACATCTGCGTACTCTCGGAGCGGACGTTTTCCCACGGCGACATCCTGCTGGAGGCCATCCCCATCGGCGGCCTGCGCATGATTGACGGCCACGAAGCGGACGACAAAATCATCGCGGTGTTGAAGGGCGATGCCGCTTACAGCCGGTGGAGCGACATCAGCGAGTGCACGGACACACTGGTGCAGCGCCTGCGTCACTACTTCCTGACCTACAAGGACGCGCCGGACGCCTCCCCGCGCGCCACCGAGATAACGCACGTATACGACGCCCGGGAGGCCCACGCCATCATCCGGGCGAGCCACGAGGACTACAACGAGCGGTTCGGCAATCTCGCCGAGCAGCTCGCGCGGAGCCTGTAACGCGGAGCGGTGCGCGGCGACACGAGTGCAGTCCGAGACAGACCGGTGGTTTTCCCGGGGACGCCAGCGAGGAGGGCCGCTCTACCGGGCTGCCTGCCCGAGTTTCGCCCGCGCGGCCGGGTCTCCGCGCAGAGGCTCGCCGGGATGCGCGCCACGCTGAAATCCAGCGGGGCTTTTCACCACCGTGCCGTTCACCAGCACCCACTCCATTCCCTCAGCAGGGATTTCGGGATGCTCGACGGTCGCGCGGTCGGCGATGGTGGCGGGATCGAAGATGACGACGTCCGCGTCGGCGCCCAGGCTGAGCCGGCCTTTGCGGCGGAATTGCGGGGAGGCCTGCTCCAGGCGCCGGGCGGGGAGGATGGTCATTTTTGCGAGGGCGTCCATCAGGGTCAGCACCTTCTTTTCGCGAACGTAAACGGCGAGCGTGCGGGTGAAAGTCCCGGAAGCACGCGGATGATTGTTGTGGCCGGCATCCAGGATGCCGTCGCTGGCGATCATGATCCAGGGCGTGCGTAGCGCGCCGGTGACATCTTCTTCTGGAATGGCGAACGCTGCCGCAACGCGATGCTCGTGGCGGTAGCGCGCAAAGCTGTCCGCCGTTAGACGCTCCGTGCTGCCGGCGATTTGGAGATCGCTGAAGGTGATGCGGAAGCGCCGCTGCCATCCCGGGGCAAACCGCTCGGAGTCGAGATTGGTGGCCCAATAGGGGTAGGGATAAGCGTCCGCGGTGATATCGAGGCCGGAGGCGTGCGCGGCGTCCAGCATGGCCAGCGATTGGGGCATGGAGAAGGTACCGCCAGTCGAGGTGATGTGCTCGATTTCCGCGGCCGCTCCGGTTTCGCGGCAATCGTCGATGATTTCGCGCAGCGCGTCCAGGTTCGTGCCGGGGCCTTCCATTGTGGAATAGCGCGCGTGGAAAAACACGGGAACATGGTAGCGGCCGGCCAGGTGCATCAACGGCAGGATTTCCTCGCGGCGAATGCCAGGCACGTACTCCAGAGAGAAGGAGACGGCCAGAGCGCCTTGGCGCAGGGCGCGATCGGCTCGTGCGGTGAGTTTTTCGATTTGCGGGGGAGTGGCCGGAGCAGTCAGCGGAATTTGCAGCTCATTCCGTGCCACGGAGTAGAAAAAGAGGCGCCGTAATTCACCGGTGGGCGATGCGCGCCATAATAGCCGTACCAAGCGGGCGGGTCAGTGGTGCCTCCGTGGAGCGCGAGGTTGGTGGTGACGCCGTCGGCAATTTTGTTCCACACGCCGGCGGGATTCGGGTCGTAGGACACCATGTCGATGAAACCGGGCGCCACCACACGGCCTGCGGCATCGATTTCCTGCCGGCCGTGGATGGGGTCGCGGGTCACGACGGCGATGCGGCCGCCGAGCACGCCCACGTTTGTGCCGGACTGGTCGAGACGCGTCTCCGGGTCCATCACCCGCCCGTTGTGAATCACGAGGTCGTAGGATTGCCCGCCGGGCGCTGCCTGGCCGGTCTGCCCTGGCGGGAATGCGGCTGGAGATGGGCCGGCGGTCCCACGGATGCAGACGAGAAGGAACAGCGCGGCCGCGAGGAGCAAACTGTCGCGGGAATGACTGGAACGGGACACCACTGATGATCGTAAATCGGGGCGCGCTCGCGGGAAACTATTTCTTCGCGTAGCGGATGCGCCAGATGGAACCGGAGGCGTCGTCGGTAAACAGCAGCGAGCCGTCGCGCGCCACAGTGATGCCCACGGGCCGGCCCCAGACCGAGCCGTCGGGCAGGACGAAGCCGGTCACAAACTCCTCGTACTCGCCTGTGGCATGGCCGGTCTGATGGAGTGGAATGCGGATGACGTCGTAGCCGGTGCGCGCGGAGCGGTTCCAGGAGCCGTGCTGCGAGGCGAAGATGTCGCCCCAATATTCGGCGGGGAACTGCTTCCCTTCATAGAAAGTGAACTCGAGCGAGGCGTTGTGCGGCTGGAGGAGCACATCGGGCACGATCACTTTGTCTTTCAACTCGGGGTGTTTGCCACGGTGGCGGGGGTCCTGATGGTCGCCGATGTAGAACCAGGGCCAGCCGTAGAAGCCGCCGGGCTCGACGTGCGTGATGTAGTCGGGGACCAGATCGTCGCCGAGGCCGTCGCGTTCGTTGACGGAACACCACAGGTCGCCGGTCCTGGGATCGAAGGCGATTCCGCTCCCGGCATTGCGCAGTCCATAGGCATAGACGCGCATGCCTGTGCCATCGGGATTGAATTCGAGAATATCGGCGCGAATGCGCTCGGACCGAGTGGTGTCCGGGTCGTCTAGATTGGAAGCCGAACCGACGGACACGAGCATCTTTCTTCCGTCCGGGGTAAAGGCAATGTCGCGCGTCCAGTGATTTCCTCCCCCCGGCAGGCTGGCAATGCGCTGCGAGGGGCCGCGCGCTTTCATGTCGCCATTGCGATAAGGAAACCGCAGGACGGCGTCCGTTGTGCCGATGTAAACGTATTGCGGGTCCGGGCCAGGCGGGTAGAAATTGATGCCGTAGGGCAGGTGCATGCCCGCTGCAAACGTTTCCACGAGTTCGGGCTTTCCGGCCGGGGTGAAGCCGCGGAAGATCTTCACGTCGCCAGGCTCGCTTTCGGCCACAAACACGTCGCCGTTAGGAGCCGTGCGGGCGAGACGTGGATTATCGAGGCCGGCGGCATAGAGCTCTACGATGAATCCGCTGGGCGCCTGTGGCCAGGCGTTCTCCGGGCGCGCGACGATGCGCGGGGCATTGCCTGCCGATTTGGTGGCGTAAGGCTGAGGAAAGTCTGCGACGGTGATTTTGCGGACGGCGCCGGGATGCTCGTAGCGAAAATCGGTGAAGGGCGGATGGGGAGCGGGCCAGGCACGCATGGCCGCTTCCATGGCCGGATTCGGAATGCCCGCAGCGGGGGCAGGCGGCGCGGCGAGGGATAGGGTTTTCAGAAAGCTGATGATGCGCCAGCGGTCGTCGCGCGAGAGGCTAGGCCAGCCCGGCATGCCGTTCTTCGCATCGCCGTGCGTGATGTACCAGAAGATTTCGCCGTCGGGCGCTGACTGCGTGGGCCCGCGGCGAAGGTCGGGCACGTTTCCGGAGCCTTCGGCTCGTGCGCCGTGGCACGGAGCGCAGTTCTGCGAAAAGAGCGCAGCGCCTGCCTTTGCGGCCTCTTTGTTCGCGGAAAAAGGGTTGCGCCACTGTGCGGTGACAGCAGGAGCGTTATGAAACCTTTTGCTTTGCGCAGCCACAGCGGAGATTCCGAGCAACGCCGCGATGGCCAGAATCGCGGCGGCGATCCCGGCAACCTGATTGCTCGTGCTTCGTGTCGCGTGCATCGTTCGATGGGTACTCACTCTTTCGATGCCGCCTTTGCGCGCGGGACACCGTTTCGGGATGTGGCGCGAGAAATAGGATAAACCCAGGCCTGGCCGGTGCGCCCACGAGGGAAGCAACGGGCATCGACCGAATGCATCAGCATATGCCTGATGCGCGCGGAGAGGTGAGCGGCGCGCCCATTTCGGTATACGATGATGTGCAGGGCCCGTAGCTCAGCTGGTTAGAGCAGCGGACTCATAATCCGTTGGTCCTAGGTTCGAATCCTAGCGGGCCCACTAGATTCCAAAGCACTTAGCCCATGTTCCGGTTTTTGCCGTTTTCTCGAATGTCGTGAATTTTGTCGGGACTCCGCAACGCGGAGAATGCCCACTCAGACCCAACTGTGAAAGATCGACAATTAGAACCGAAGCTACGGACGCTCACGTCGTAGGGGATGATGGCGAGCTATTTTGTGACCCGGTGCCGCAGAACTTCCAGGATTCCGGTTACCAGCATCGAGGGGGTGGGCGGGCACCCGGGAATGTATGCGTCTACCGGAATGACTGCATCGACCGCACCAACGATTGCATAGCTGCCGGAGAAGATGCCCGCGCTACACCCGCAGGCACCCACGGCCACCACCAGCTTTGGCGCGGGAACTGCCTCGTAAGTGGCGCGGACCGCTGCGGCCATGTTGCGTGTCACCGGTCCGGTCACCAGCAGCAGATCGGCGTGTTTGGGAGAGGCCACAAAATGAATCCCGAAGCGCTCCAGGTCGTAGTAGGGGTTCGTGAGCGCGGTAATCTCCGCTTCACATCCGTTGCACGAGCCAGCATCCAGTTGGCGAACGTTTAGCGCGCGCTGGAAAAGGGAGTGGATCTGTGCGCGGGCCTCCTCCGGCGCAGCGGAGGGGACTGGGATCTCACCGGCGCCGGAGGCGTCCCAATGGCGCACGGTCCGCTCTTTGGTCATGCCGCAAACGGCCAGATGTGTTGCGGGCATTACCGCCCCTTCGCCTGCTTCCGCGCACCGGCCACAGCCGATGCACCGCCCATAGTCCAGGGACAGCACGGGGCGTCCATCCAGCTCGCCCAGGGCAATTGCTCTCGTGGGGCAGATTTCAACTAGCGCCTTGGCAATCGCTGGCAACAGACGGCTAGCCACGACCTCCGGCATGCGGCTGCCTTCGCAATTTCCCAGTAACGCCTCAACCGGAATCACACGGTCCGGCTGGCGCAGGCTTTGCTCGATCACGTCAAAAATCATCGGTCACATCCGGAGTAGGAAAGGTTGAAGCTCTTATTGATCAGCGGAAAATCGGCGATGACATTCCCAGCTACGGCATGCGGCATGGCCGGCCAGTTCCGAAACGAGGGCGATTGAATGTGGCAGAGCGCCAGCCGCCCGCCGCGCGCTTTCAGACAGTAGAGCAGTTCTCCTCGCGGCGATTCCACCGCGGAGAATCCATTCACGTCGCCTGCCGGGTTGGCGTGAGCAAGAACGCTACCGTCTGGAAGAGCCCCTGCTGTTTGCTGAATCAACCGCGCGGACTCCGTGACCTCCTCGATGCGGATTCTCGCTCGCGCCATCACGTCGCCGTAGTGCGTCATCGGAACCTGAAAAGTTTGTTCCTCGTAGCCGCCGTAGGGATGGTCCCTGCGAACGTCATAGTCAATGCCGCTCGCACGCGCGACCGGCCCGACAACCCCCAGGTCCCGTGCCGACTCCGAGCTCAGGATACCGGCGCCCTCAAAGCGATTCTGGACCGAGGGTGTTTCCAGAATAATCCGGGCCAGGTTGGCGAACTCCGCAGACGCGTGTGCTATCGCGCGAACGAACTCCACGACCCTGGCGGAGTCAAAATCCCTTCGCAGGCCGCCGGGCACCGCAATGCCGCGCCAGTACCTTGTGCCGCAGAACTGCGCAGAGGCTTTGAGCAGCGTTTCCTTGATCCGCGCAGCAGAGGCTGCGGCTACGCCGAATCCCACGTCGGTACACAATCCTCCCATGTCGGAGATGTGGCAGATCAGGCGCTCCAACTCCAGCCCGATCAACCGGATCGCTGCGGCGCGCGGCGGAACGCTCATTTCCAGCGCAGTTTCCACGGCCTGGCAATAGCACACAGAGTGCGCGAAACAATTGTCGCCGGAAACCGATTCGGCAAGCATGACCCCATCGGCCACCGTCCTGCCTTGGAAAAGTTTTTCCGTGCCTTTATGCGTGTAGAAGTGGCGCAACTCGAGATAGAGGATCGTATCGCCCACCACGCTGAACCGGAAGTGCCCGGGCTCGATGATGCCGGCGTGAACCGGTCCGACGGCAACTTCCGCCACGCCCTCTCCCTGAACCCTGAGGAAGCGGTAGTGACGGTTGGACCAGGAAACCTCGGTGACCGAATCCACCATTGGATGCACATCGTCCGGCCAGTTCTCGTGGAAGATCAGTGGCCGAAGGTCCGGGTGCCCCACAATCTCAATACCGAATTGGTCATGCAACTCCCGCTCGTGCCATGCGGCCGCAGGCGTCTGGAGAGTCATGGAGCGCACGGGACCGTCGGCGGGCAGCACAGTCTCGGCGTAAGCAGCACTGCCATCGTCAAAGATGTAGTGCGCCCGCTTGCTTCCACGGGCGTCAAGGCTTCCAAAAAGAGTCACCAAGCGCGCCGGCCGACCCTCGGCAGTCTGCGGAATCGTGGGCACCGCGGGAGGCCCTCCAAGACCTTGCCGCTGCCCTTCGGATGCTTTCTCGTTCATCGCAGCACCGCCATCGCATCGCGCAACAGGTCGCCGAAGGTGGAAGGAATCCGCGCGCCGAACCATACCAGGCACACGGCAGCAACCCCCATGGCCGCGTATTCGGATGGGATTAGCCGGGAGCTTTCCGGGCGCCGGTCCGGCTCTCCGCACAACATGCCCAGCAGATGGTGCGCAAAGCCGCCAAAGACCACTGAGAGGATGATCAGGAGAAGGATTGCGACAAAGTAGTGCGCACCGCCGAAGGCTTCCGAAAGAATGGCAAACTCGCTGACGAACAGGCTGAAAGGCGGCAGGCCCACAATTGCCAGCCCCCCCACAGCCAGGGCCGCCGAAGTTTGCGGCAGGCTCCGAGCGATGCCGCGGATCGCGTCCATGCGCAGGGTGGACAAATTGTGACGGATGTTCCCGGCGCTGAAAAACAGGAGCGACTTGGCCACGGAATGATTGAAGGTGTGCAGCAGAGCGCCAAACAATCCCAGAGGCCCACCCAGGCCCAGCCCGATGGCGATGATTCCCATGTGCTCGATGCTGCTGTACGCCATCAGGCGCTTGAGGTTGCGCTGCACCAGAATCAAGAGCCCGGCCACCACCAAGGACATCACGCCGAACAAGAGCAAAAGGGAATGTGGAAAGCCCGGACCAGCGGCGGCAGAGACGATGGCGTCGAAACGGATGACCGCGTAAACAGCGCAGTTGAGCAGAACGGCGGAGAGCAGAGCGCTGATCGGCGTAGGGGCCTCCGCGTGTGCATCCGGCAGCCAGCTATGCATGGGCACGAAACCGACTTTCGTGCCGTAACCCACCAGAACAAACACGAAGGCCAGCTTCACGAGATGGGTGTCCAATCCCATGTGCGGTGCGGCATTTTTCAGCGCCAGCCAGTCGAGCGCAGCCGCGGGACTCATTCCCGCTTTGACGCCGGCAAGGTACAGTACGATGGTGCCGAACAGGGCGAAGGCGATTCCCACTGTGCACACAATCAAGTATTTCCAGCCGGCCTCCACCGCGCCTTCCGTGTTGTAGAAGCCGACCAGCAGCGCCGAAGCCAAAGTGGTTCCCTCCATCATGATCCAGAGCAAGCCCAGGTTTGCGGAGAGACAGACGCTGATCATGGTGAACAGGAAGAGAAAGCAGAGCGCGTAGAACCATCGCGGCGAGGAAAAACGGCCTTCTCCCGTGTGGCGCAAATAGCCGGAGGAGTACAGCAGCACCAGCGCGGAAATGAAGGCGATGCCCACGAGGAAAAATGCGCTCAGGCCGTCGGCGCGCAGATAACGCCCCTCTTCGACCGGGCCGCGCAGGTGCACCTGCCGGATCAGTGCGCCGAGTGCGGCAATTTCCGCCGCTCCCAGCAGCAACGCTGCGCGCGTGGCGGCGCGCGGGTTGCGGAAGAGCAGGAGAAGCCCGGCGCCCACAAACGGGATGACGAGCGGCAGCAGCAGGATCATGCCCTCATCCCCGCAGCCGCCGCAGCTTCGACACGTCCAGATGGTCGAACGTGTCGCTGATGCGGAAGGTGAAAATTCCCATCAGCAGCAGCCCCATCAGGATGTCGAAGAAGATCCCGATTTCGATCACCAATGGCATGCCGAATGTGGTGATCAAAGCGGCCAGGAAAATGCCGTTCTCCAGAACCAGGAGACCCAACATCTGCATGATCGCCTTCTTGCGGCTCACCATCAGGAAAGCCCCCGTCAGAATCAGGGCCACCGCCGCAGCCAGCGCGTCGTCGGGCACGTGCACGGCCTGCCCGTAGGAATGCACGCCGGCATACGAGAGGTAGATCATCAGAGCGACAATGAAGACGGATTGCGTGGGAGTGATCGAAGCCTTCACGTCGCGCACCGTCTTGAGTCTCTTGGTCAGCACGAAGAACGCGCGGGGAATCGCCACCACCTTGATGGCGAACACCAGCAGGCCCACCACCCAGGCCTCCGGCAGCTTTTCCTGGACCGCGGTGGCCAGAACTTCAGCCGTGATCACGGCGGATTGGAGACTGAACAGGAGCACGCTGGTGGAAATTCTCCGCGCCACGGCCAGCAGGAGAATGGTGAGAAACAGGAAAACGGAAAACGAGCTCAGCACTTTTCCGGTTGCAATTCCCACCAGGCCCATTCCTCTATCTCTTCACCAGGACCGTGAAAATCACGGCCAGCGCGCTCACCGCCGAGGCCACTCCGAGGAAGTCCGGCACCAGGTACATCCGCAACTTGGCCATCGCGCTCTCGACCACGCTCAACAGGGCCGACAGCACAGCAAGCTTTGCCAAATAAAGCAGCAAGGCCGCGGCCACGCCCCAGACTGAATTTGAGGAAGCCATGCCCCAGGGGAAGAACAGCGCCACCAGCAGGGCCAGCATCAGGTGCAGTTTGATGGCCGCCGACCATTCCACCAGCGCGAGGCTGGGCCCTGAGTATTCCAGCACCATGCCCTCGTGAATCATGGTCAACTCGAGGTGCGTCGTGGGATTGTCCACCGGCATGCGCCCCGTCTCCGCCAGAGTCACCATCGCGAGCGAGGTCAAAGCCAGCATATGCACGGCGGAAATATCGAAGACGTTCTGCTCGATGGTCCAGGCCACCATGCCCGCGAGCTCGGCGCGATGCGCCAGGATGGCCACGGCCGCCAGTCCCAGAAGGAAGGGCGCTTCCGCCAGGCTGGAGACCAGAGCCTCGCGGCTCGCGCCCATGCCTCCGAAGGCGCTTCCCCCGTCGAGCGCGCCGAGGGAGAGAAAGAATCGCGCCAGCGCCAGCAGATAGACCAGCAGAAAGAAGTCGCCACGTGAGGCCATGAGCGCTGAAGCGTGCACCACCGGAATAAACGCTGCCGCGCACACCGAGGCTGCAAACAAGACCGCCGGGGCCAAGCGAAAGATCGCCGAAGACGTTGGAGGCAGCAGTTCTTCCTTGCGAAACAGCTTGGAGAGTTCCGCATAGGGGCGCCAGATGCTGGCTCCCTGCCGCCTTTGCAGCAGCGCCTTCCATCGCGCAATGATTCCGCGCACCAGGGGAGCGCACAGCACCATCAGCAGCACCTGCGCGAGGTCCAGGATTATCTTCATTGCTGGAACCTCAAGAGCGCGAGCAGGGAGACCAGCGCCAGGAAGATGTACAGCAGATACGCCTGGATGTTTCCCGTTTGCATCCGGCGCAGCCCCTGAGCCAGCCAGACAACGCTCTCCACGAAGGGCCGATACAGGCTCTTTTCAAACGAAGTGGTCCGCACGGAGCGATAGCTGATGGAAACAGGGAAGTAGGGCTGATCCGTAGGAAGCCGCTCGACCTTGCGGTCCGGCCGGTATACCCGCGCAAAAACGAACCGGATCGGTTTCGAGAAGGCCGTTGAGGTGTACTGCATGCGGCTCGTTAACTGCGAAAGACCGCAACCCCATGTCTGCACCGTCCTGTGCGCGCGTTTCGGCAGTATGGCGATCACGACCAGACCCAGAATGATGGCTGCGGTCCACGGAATGACGCGGGCGATGATGAGAGTTTCCTCGGCGACGCCACTCCCAGGAATGAGAACCTGGCCCAGCGAGACGAGTGGATGCAGCAGAATTCCGGGCAGAATTCCGATAAGCACGCAGGCCGCCGCGAGGATGGCCATTCCAACCTGCATGGGGACTGGCGCCTCGACCGCGTGTTCTGCTTCCGCACTCCGCGGCCGCCCCAGAAAAGCGACACCGAAGACCTTCACAAAACACGCGGCCGCCAAACCTCCGATCAGGGCAAGAACGCCAATCATCAGCGGCAAGACAATCTGCGCCTTTGTATTCGTCAGAACCGAACCGGCAAGAAAGCTTCGAAAGGTAAGCCACTCGCTGATAAATCCGTTGAACAGCGGCAGCCCAACAATCGAGCAGCAAGCAATAAGGAAGGCTGTCCCGGTAACCGGCATCCGCCGCTGCAACCCACCGAGTTCCTCCAAGTCGATCGTGTGCGTTGCATGCGAAATCGTGCCGGCACCTAGAAAAAGCAGACTCTTGAAGAGAGCGTGATTGATAGTGTGCAGCAGAGCCGCGATCAGCGCCAAACTTGCCCAAAGCGGGGCATGATGGGACAGAAACAGCAACGATGTTCCCAGTCCCAGATAGATGATTCCAATGTTCTCAACGCTGTGGTAAGCGAGGAGCCGTTTGAGGTCGTGTTCAGCGATCGCATACAGAACACCCAGAAGTCCCGAGACCGCACCCGCCAAAAGAACCAGGTATCCAAACCAGGACGGCCCCCCGCCAAGAAAATCGAAAGCGAAGCGAACAAAGCCGTACACCGCCGTCTTCAGCATGACTCCGGACATGAGGGCGGAAACCGGACTCGGGGCGATGGGATGCGCGCGGGGCAGCCAGAGATGGAGTGGAATCAAACCAGCCTTCGTGCCGAAGCCTACGAACGCCGACAAAAAGATGGCCGCGCGAACCCCTCCGGGCAGCGCCGCGCCGGCCGCGCGAAGGGCGCTTAGATCCAGGCTGTGCGAAAAAGGCAGGAAAAGGAAAAACGCAGCAGCCACTGCTGCCGCCCCCGCGTGCATCATCAGGAGGTAGATGAATACGTTGTGGCGCCGTTCCTCCGAGTCTCCTTCCAGGAGGATCAGCGCCGCAGAGACGAGGGTCATTAGCTCCCATCCGACCAGAAACGCGAAACCCGTAGCTGCCGTGACCACTACGATCATGGACAGGAGAAACCAGGAATAAAAGATCCAGGTCCAGCGCCGGCGCGGTTCCGGTTGGTGGAGCTCGAAGTAGGAACCGCCAAAGAGAGTCACGGGAATGGCCACCGCGTTGATCAAGAGGAGAAAAAACGCGCTCAGGGGGTCCACGGCAAGCGAGAAAGAAAAGGGAGTGGCCCAGGAGAAATCGAGAACCGGAGCAGCCTGGCCCAGGAAGCCCTCCACGGCCACCCCGAAACCCGCAAAAACGGCAGCGAGAATCAGGGCCATGGCCAGCTTCCGCGCATGCGCCGCGCGCCCGGCCATCAGAATCAGGGGAACAAACAGACCCAGGAGCGCCACCACAAGAACAAATGCCCCGCTCGTGATTTGCGCAGGCATCGGCCTACTTCCGACGCCCTTCCTGCATCTCTTGCAGCATCTCCCGCACGCCCACGAGCTGGTTGTTAAAGATTTCTTTGGCCACGTTCAGAAGCCTGAAAAGAGAAGGGTCGGAAACCGAGTAGAACACGCTGGAGCCGGACTTCCTTCCGAACACGATGTTTCGAAGCCGCAGGACCGCCAACTGCTGAGAAACGTTAGCCTGTTCGAGTTGAAGCATTTCGCTCAACTCGTTCACGCCTTTCTCGCCGTTCCGAAGGCAGTCCAAGATGCGGATACGGATGGGGTGGGCGAGCGCCTTAAAGAACTCGGCCTTGAAGTTGGCCAGCTGCTGAGGCATATGAATATTCGAATATGCTAGACAAAAGGAGCGATGCTGTCAACGATGGTCGATCATTTTCCTGATTCACTTCGTGCCGGCACAATCCGCCTCATCATCCGTTGGTCCTAGGTTCGAATCCTAGCGGGCCCACAAACCTTCCAGACAACTTACCGGGTTTTTCTCGCTGGGCCGCTTTCTTCAGTGTCGGGACTCTTGCCGGGACACCGCATCTCCATTCGACCGCGAGCCGCATTCACCTGATGATGTGGAATTGAAATATGATGAGCCCAGAACGGAAGCCGGCCGATGAGAGAAAACTACGAGGAGACCCTGCGGAAAACACCACTGTTTGCGAAACTCACGGAAACCGAGATGCACGCTTTGTGCGCTCGCGTGACGAGCAGGCAGTTCCACCGGGGCGAGTTGCTGTTCAACGAAGGCGACCCCTGCACCGGTCTTCACTTGGTGGCTTCGGGAAAGATCCGCATCTTCAAGCTGTCCGCGGCGGGGCGCGAACAGGTGCTGGCTGTGGAAGGGCCAGGAAGCTCGTTTGCAGAGCTGCCCGTGTTCGATGGAGGCAGTTTTCCGGCGTCGGCGTCCGCGCTGGAGGACGCTGAAGTCTTGTTCGTCTCTCGCCGGGACTTTCAGAATTTCTGCCGGGAGCATCCGGATGTGGCGCTGAAAGTGATCGCGGTGGTAGGGGCGCGGTTGCGGCGGCTGGTCGGAATCATCGAGGAGCTTTCGTTCACCACGGTAAGGCAGCGGCTGATCGCGGCGCTCCTGCGCATGGTGGACGAGAGCGGAACGGCGACGAAAGAAGGAATCCGCGTGGAATTGACGAAGAGCCACCAGGACCTGGCGGCGGAACTGGGCACAGTGCGCGAACTGGTGTCGCGCAACCTGAGCCGGCTTCAAGCCGAAGGGTTTCTGGAAGTGGACGGGCGCAGGATCGTGGTGAAAGACCTTGCGGGACTGAAGCACGAGCAGTCTTCCTCGGAATAAACCCTCCAATTTCAATTAGTTCGGGCGGCGTGACTTTAGTCACTGCTTTGCCCACACCGGCCTTCGACAATGACCCCATCGCGGAGGGAACCATGAAGTTCAACACCGAGACCAAAGTGAAAGACATTGTGCTGGCGGGCGCAGGAACCAGGCAAGTGCTCGAAGAGGCCGGCGTGGACTACTGCTGCGGCGGTGGAAAGTCACTCGGCGAAGCGTGCCTGGGGGCGGGCGCACCCGCGGAGGAGATTCTGAAGCGTCTACGCGAGGCCAGCGAGCTGGCCGGTACCTGCGACACAAACTGGGCTTCCATGCCGCTCGGAGATCTGACCCGACACATCCGCGAGCAGCACCACCGGTACGTCCGGGACGCGATCGCGCGGATCCGGCCGCTTCTCGAGAAGGTGAGAGCAAAGCATGGAGAAAATCACGAGGAAATTGCCGGCATCGAGCGGCTGTTCCTGGAGGCAGGACGCGAGATGCTGATGCACATGCAAAAGGAGGAGATGGTTCTCTTCCCCTATATCGAGGCGCTGGAACGGACAGCGAGCGGCGAGGGCAAGCTGGAACCTCCCTTCTTTCAGACCGTGTTGAACCCAATTCACGCCATGATGAGAGAGCACGACGCTGCCGGAGACCTGGTGAAACAGATCCGGAAAGCGAGCGCGGGGTACGTGGCGCCAGCGGATGCGTGCACGGCCTATACGGCTCTGTATCAGGATCTGCGCCAGTTCGAGGCGGACCTCCACCAGCACGTTCATTTGGAAAACAACATTCTCTTCCCGCGGGCTGTGGAACTGGAAGCGGCGGTCTTCCAGCAGGGGTAAGGGTTATGTCTGCATCACTGGCCAGCGAAGGGCGACTAGCCGGGGCATCCGGAAGCACCCCGCTCACTACCGAACAGGTGTTCCAAATTGCGCGGACGCGGGAGGAAGCGCTTTCGCGCCTGCTGATGGCCTTCGTCAGCAGCGGGCTTGTGTTTATGGTTTTTCCGGGGACGTTTCTCGGCGTGTGGAACTTGCTGCAAATCAGCGGGCGAGAAAGCGTGGCATCGGTATCCCCGGCGTGGTTGCAGGCGCACGGGCACGCGCAGGTGTTCGGATGGGTGGGCAGCTTTATTCTGGGGATCGGTTTCTATTCCATTCCGAAGCTCCGCGGCACGGCAAGTTCCTTAATCCGGGTTGCCTGGATGTGCTGGGCGATGTGGACTGCCGGCGCGGCTCTACGCTGGGCCGCCAACGTCTACTCCTGGGAATGGCGGCTTCTCTTGCCGGTATCGGCAGTTCTGGAATTGGCGGCGTTCCTGGTTTTCTGCCGCGCCATATCGCAACACCGGCCTGCGGGCCCCGCCAAAAGCGGAATGGAGACCTGGATTGTGGTTGTGGCCAGCGCGAGCATGGGGTTACTGCTGGTGCTGCTCACCAATCTTGCGGGATGTTTCTACGTGGCCCTTCGCGGCCGGGGCCCCGCTTTTCCACATGTATTTGACCAACGGTATCTCGCTCTAATGGCTTGGGGATTCCTGGTGCCGTTTGTGTGGGGATTCAGCGCGAAATGGATGCCGGTGTTTCTGGGATTGAAGCCATTCCGGCCGGGACTGTTATTGACGGCTGTGGCCGTGAACCTTTCGGGCATCGCGCTGACGGTATTTGGGGACGGCTCGGTGGGCGTCTGGATGTTCCTGCTGGGCGCGGCACTGGCCGTCGCCGCGCTGCGGATGTTTGAGCCTGCTGCGGGGGAAGCGAAGACGCGAGGAGTCCATGCGAGTTTTCCTTTCTTTGTCCGTATGGCCTACGGGTGGCTGCTGGTGGCGGCGGTGCTCGGAGTGGCCGCGGTCTTGTGGGATACGTCCGGAGGGATTTGGGGGGCGTCGCGGCACGCGCTCACTGTCGGATTCATCGCCGTCATGGTGTTCTGCGTAGGCCAGCGCGTTCTGCCTGCGTTTGCGGGGATGCGGCTATTGTGGAGCACGCGCTTGATGTTTGCCGCGCTCGCACTCCTGACGATCGGATGCACGCTTCGGGTTTCCACGGAGGTTCTCGCATATCAGGGTTACGCCAATTGGGCATGGTCCGTGTTACCGATTTCGGCTGTACTGGAATTGGCCGGGATCACAGGTTTTGCGATAAATATCCTTGCCACTTTCATTCTTCAGCCGAGCCATGTACAGAAACAGCCGTTGATCGTCGCATCGATCGCGGGGCATGGCAATTAACTCCGCTAGACCCATCGGGGAGTTTCCGGAGGCCGCATGATCTCGTTCGATCCGGCGCACAGAGCCGTTCACTATCCGCCTGATCGCCGATTTCGCATCTGGATTCGACCATCCATCGTGATCGGAATCGGTATCGCGATCCTCTCTGTAATCGCAGCGTCGTGGATCGAGGTTGCCGTGGCCGGACTGCCCCGTGTTCCAGCCGTTCCTCAGATGTATCCTAACAACTTCGCAGGACCGCACGGGTTTCCGGTCTGGGTGCGTTACTGTCATTTCTTCAATTTACTTTTTGTGATGATGCTGATTCGCAGCGGTCTGTCGATCCTGGTGGATCATCCTCGTCTGTATTTCAATGATGGCTGTCTGCCGGGGAGCGAATGGATCCGGTTTACACCGCTCAAGGTTCCACGCGACCGAGTCTGGACCGCAAAAGACGACGCCCGTTATATTTCGCCGCTCATTGGCACGCCGGGCTACCGGCACACCATTGGGATTGCACGGGTTTGGCACTTCATCGACGTACATGGCTTCATCGTCACCGGCATTTTCTTCGTCGTCATGCTCTTCGATACCCAGCAGTGGCGCCGTATTGTGCCAACTTCGCCGCTCGTTCCCTTGCAGGCATGGAACACCTGGGTGCACTACGCAACATTTCACCTGCCCGCGGAGCCGAACGGGTTTTATGGCTACAACGCATTACAGCAGATTGCCTATTTCACCGTTGTCTTTGTCTTCGGCCCTTTGGCGATTCTTACCGGGATCGCTATGTCGCCCGCCGTGGTGAATCGCTTTCCCTGGTACGCGCGAATCTTTGGTGGCAGGCAATCGGCCAGATCCATCCACTTTCTCACCATGCTCAGTTTCTTTGCATTCCTAGTGGTGCACGTCACTCTCGTCGGGATGACGGGATTCGCGCGCAATATGAACCACATCGTGCTCGGTACGGACGATCAGGGGCATCTGGGCATGTATCTGGGGTTTGTGGGCATAGGCGTGGCCGTCCTCTCGTGGATCGTGGCGCACTATATCTCCTGGCACCATCCGCGCGGATTGCAGCATGCGCTCAAGTCCGTGACCTATCCGATGCAGCTTCTTACGTTGAACCGCCTGACGCCGCAGCAAAGCTATACCGAGGAGCAAATCTCGCCGTACCTCTGGCCCAATGGGAAAATGCCGATCGGGGACGACTGGAAACGCCTGGCGGAAACCGGCTTCGAGGATTTCCGGCTCAAGGTAGGAGGCCTCGTCGAAAGGCCGGTTGAGCTTTCTCTTGCTGATCTGGAGCGGTTGGGTGAGACCGAACACATCACCATGCATCATTGCATCCAGGGATGGAGCGGCATCGCGAAGTGGGGCGGCATCCCGTTGAAGACACTCATCGAATTGGTGCGGCCAAAACCCGAGGCGAGAGTCGTCGCCTTTTTCTCGTTCGGCGAGGCGCTTTACGGCGGCCCCTATTACGACACCCAAAGCCTAGAGAATCTGCTGAAGCCGCAATGCCTACTGGCCTCGCGGATGAACGGGCGACGGCTTCCGCAGGTATATGGAGCGCCCCTGCGGCTGCGGGTAGAGAACCAACTTGGCTACAAGATGGTCAAATGGATCGAGCGTATCGAGTTCATCGAGTCGGAAAAGATGCTGGGCAAAGGAGAAGGCGGCAAAAACGAGGACGACGAATATTTCGACCTGCTGCCCAATATTTGATGCGGAGACTCGATTCGTTCACCGAGGAGCATGCAGGCCCTGATCACATTCTTTCCCTGTTTCGACGCCTCCGGCTGGATTGGCTGCTGGATCACTTTCCGCCGCGAATCGTGCGGTCCGTCTACGTGTTTGTGAATGGCTTCATCACCATTGGGGTGCTTGCTCTCTTGGCGCTTCTGAGCCGCAACCCGTTTGTTTTTCCATCGCTCGGGCCGACCGCCTATCTCCTGTTCTTTTCGCCGCTCGCCAAAGCGTGCAGGCCGCGAAACACTATTTTCGGTCACGCTATCGGAATCATCTGCGGTTATGGGGCGTTCGTTGTCACAGGCGCCGGAGCGCTACCGTTCGGGGTGCACCCGGGTATCTTTTGGCCAAGAATCCTCGCGGCGGCCCTTTCGCTCTCGGCCACGGGCGCATTCATGGTTCTTTTCGAGGTCAGCCATCCGCCCGCTGGAGCCACCACGCTGATCATTTCTCTCGGAATCATTTCGAAACCGCGTGAGCTGGTCATCATCGAGGTGGCGGTGTTCCTGCTCGTCGTTCAGGCTTTGGCGATCAATCGGCTCGCCGGATTGCCCTACCCCTTGTGGAACGCCGGGCCCTCGATCAAACCAGTGAACGAGGACTCGGAATAGAGCCCCATTCCCCGGACCGCGTTCTGACGATGCGCTTCTCCTGTTGACATGCCACAGGACCAGTGACACACTCCTGTGTGCATACCACAGGAGGAGCCGTGACCCGGGACGCTGAGAAGGCCGACGTGCTGCAGGGCACACTCGACCTGATGGTGCTGAAAACCCTGGAGGCGATGGGGCCGCTGCACGGTTACGGGATCGCGCGGCGCATCGAGCAGATCAGCCAGGATGCCTTGCGGCTCAATCAGGGCACCATCTACGCGGCGCTGGTGCGGCTGATGCAGAAGCGATGGATCGCCGGAGCCTGGGGCACGTCGGACAACAACCGGAAGGCTAAGTTTTATTCCATCACCAAGGCCGGGCGGAGGCAGCTCCAGTCGAAAACAGAGAATTGGCAGCGGATCTCGGGCGTAGTGGGGCGCGTGCTGCACATCGCGGAGCGGGGGTAAGGCGATGTTGGCCTGGATCCGAGCGCTGGGAGGGCGGCTGCGCGCGTGGCTTTCGCCGGGCCGCGTGGATCGGGAGTTCGCGAGCGAGCTGGAGAGCCACCTGGAAATGCTCGCGGAGGAGAACGTGCGGCGAGGGATGGTACCGGAAGAGGCAAAGCGGGCCGCGCGCATCCGTCTGGGCGGCATGGAGCAATTCGTGGAAGCGAATCGCGAGCTGCAGGGCCTGCCCATCCTCGAGGAGTTCGTGCAGGACGCGCGCTACGGATTCCGTGCGCTGCGCCGGAATCCGGGCTTCACGGCGGTTGCGGTGCTTACGCTGGCGCTGGGCGTCGGCGCGAACACCGCGATTTTCAGCGTGGTGGATGCGGTGCTGCTGAAGCCGTTGCCGTACGCCCATTCCGAAGCGCTTGTGAACGTCTTCCAGGAACGCGAGCGCGACGCGAGCGTGAAGACGGGCTGGTCGTACGCGAACTTCGCGGAGCTGCGCGAGCAGAATCACCTGTTCAGCGAGGTGGCGGGAGCCCAGCATCACCAGCTCACACTGACGGGCCGCGGCGAGCCCGCGGTGGTGGGGACGTCTGCGGTCACGCCGGAACTGTTCACGGTGTTCGGCACCAGCCCGCTGGCAGGGCGCGTGTTTCGCCCCGCCGACGGGAAGCCCGGCGCGGCTCCTGTAGTGATTCTGAGCGAAAGCTTGTGGCGCGGGCTGTTCCATGGCGACCCGCAGGCGGTGGGCAGCTCCATCAACCTGGACAAACGCCCGTTTACGGTAGTGGGCATTATGCCGGAGGCATTTCGCTTTCCGCTGGCGGCGGATAGCGAGCAGCTCTGGATCCCGCTCGTGCAGGACCCGCTCTTTGGACCCTGGATGCCGAGGCGAGGAGGACATTGGCTGCAGGTGACCGGCCGGTTGAAGCCGGGCGTCTCCGCACAGCAGGCGCAGGCCGAACTGGACACAATCAATGCGCGGCTGGCGCGGGAAGATCCGGACCAGAACAGCGGATGGGTGATCCGCACGGCGCCGCTGCAAGAAATGATCGTGTGGAACGTCCGGCCGGCGCTCGTGATGCTGTCCGGAGCGGTGGTCCTGGTGCTGCTGATCGCGTGCGCGAATATTGCCAGCCTGCTACTGGCGCGGGCCACGACGCGGTCGCGGGAGATTGCCGTGCGGAGGACGCTGGGGGCGGGACGCGGACGGATCGTGCGCCAGTTGCTGAGCGAAACGGCGGTGCTGGGCTTGCTGGGGGGCGCGGCCGGAATGGCGCTGGCATACTGGGGCGTCCACGCGCTCGGTTCGCTGCTGCCGCCGAGCCTGCCGCGGGTGAACGCGATCCGGGTGGACTCCGCGGTCCTGGGTTTTGCGCTGGCGGTGACGGCGATCGCGAGCTGCCTGTTTGGACTCGCTCCCGCATTTTCTGCCGCGAACGCTGGGTTGCAGCCGAGCCTGCGGGAAGGGGACCTGCGCGCGGGGGAAAGCTCCGCGAGCCGGCGCGCACGGAGCGTTCTGGCCGCCGCGGAGACGGCGCTGGCGATGGTGCTGCTGGTCGCGGCGGGATTGCTGCTGCGGAGCTACAGCAAAATGACGGCGGTAAACCCGGGGTTCGCTGCCGAGCACGTCCTGAAGGTGAACATCGCGCTGTACAGCGCCGAATATTCGACGCCGCAGGAGTGGCTGGCTTTTTTGGATGATTTGCTGGGGCGAATTCAGGCCGAGCCGGGAATGCAGGATGCAGCGCTCGTTGTTCCCACGCCGATTGCGGACGGCTACATCAACCTGGGATTCGACATTGTTGGGGCGCCGGCGCTGACCGCAAGCTCTTCCCGGACGGCGGATTATGTGGCAGCCAGCCCGAACTATTTTCGCGTGATGGGGATCCCGCTGCTGGCCGGGCGGGGATTTGACCAGCGGGACGTGATGTCTGCCCCTCGCGTCACGCTGATCAGCCAGGCCATGGCGCGGGTTTATTTTCCAGACCGGGATCCGCTGGGGCAGCAGCTTCGCTTCGCCTTCGGTTCAGACAGCAACGCGCCGCGGGAGATCATCGGAATCGTCGGCGATGTCCGCGACATTGCGCCCGGCGCGGAGCCCAAGCCGATGATGTACGTACCGTTTGCGCAATCTCCGTTTCCGGGCTCCGACGTGTTAGTGCGCAGCACACTGGACGCGGCCGTGGTCGTCGGGGCCATCCGGCGAGACGTCGCGCAGAGGGATAGGGACCTGGCAGTGAGCGACGTAGCGCAAATGCCCGACGCGATCGAGAGTTCGCTGGCGCAACCCAGGTTCCGCACGCTCCTGCTGGGGCTGTTCGCTGCGATGGCCCTGACGCTGGCGGCAACCGGAATTTTCGGCGTGATTTCCTATTCTGTGTCCCGGCGGACGCAGGAAATCGGGATTCGGATGGCGCTGGGGGCGTCGCGCGGCGCGATCCTGCGCATGGTGCTGGGAGAGACGCTGGGCCTCGCGCTCGCGGGAGTGGTGCTGGGAGTGCCTTCGGCGCTCCTGGCTGCGCGACTGGTGGGGCATATGCTGTTTGGCGTGTCTCCAAGCGATCCGGCGACGCTGGCCGTGGTGGCGTTTGCGCTGGTGGCGTCCGCGATGGTTGCGGGATACGTGCCTGTGCGGCGGGCCATGCTCGTGGATCCCCTGGTGGCCTTGCGTCACGAATAGGGGCGCGGTGCGGCGAGCGCCGGGAATTTCGCCGCGAATCTCAGCATATTATGGCGCGTTGCGATGCGACTGCCTCTCCCGGCAGCCGAAGGGAACCTGCGGACTAACTGTGGGCGCCGGCGAGCTCGCGGACAATCGAGCCGACAAAATTCTTGGCGTCGCCGAACAGCATCAGTGTTTTGTCGAGGTAGTAGAGAGGATTGTCGATGCCTGCGAATCCGGGGCTCATGCTGCGTTTGATCACCATCACGGTGCGCGCTTTGTCCACGTCCAGGATGGGCATGCCGTAGATGGGACTGGAGGCGTCCGTGCGTGCGGCGGGATTGGTCACGTCGTTGGCGCCGATAATCAGCGCGACGTCCGTCTGCGGCATCTCGGAGTTGATTTCTTCCATTTCCACCAGGCGTTCATAGGGAATATCCGCCTCGGCCAGAAGCACGTTCATGTGTCCCGGCATGCGTCCGGCTACGGGATGAATGCCGAATTTCACGTTCACACCTTTTTTCGTGAGCAGGTCGTAGAGTTCGCGCACTTTGTGCTGTGCCTGAGCCACGGCCATGCCGTATCCCGGCACGATGACCACGGTGTTGGCCGCGGCCAGAATGCCCGCGGCCTCTTCCGGCGAGGCGCTGCGCACCGTGCGCTCTTCCGCCGCCGCCGCCGCGCCCGCCTGCACCTGGCCGAACGCGCCGAACATGACGTTGGTGAACGAGCGGTTCATGGCCTTGCACATGATTACGGAGAGGATGAAGCCGGAGGAGCCGTCGAGCGCGCCCGCCACCACCAGCACTTTGCTGTTGAGCACAAAGCCGAGCAGGGCGGCGGAAAACCCGGCATAGGAATTCAGCAGCGAGATGACCGTCGGCATGTCCGCGCCGCCGATCGGCGTCACCAGCAGAACACCGAATACCAGCGAAACCACCACCATGATCGGGAACAGCACCGTGTTCGACGGGTTGACCACCAGCGCGATGGCCAGCAGCAGCGCCGCGCTCAGCACCGAAAGGCTGACCAAATTCTGCCCGCGATACACGACGGGGCGCTGCGGCAGGATTTCCTGGAGCTTTCCGGCGGCGATGAGGCTGCCGGTAAACGTCAGCGAGCCGATGATCACTTCCAGGCCGATCTCACCCATGCCGAAGCGGGTGACGTTGGGCACGCCGACGTAGTATTCCGCGATGCCGATCAGGGCGGCGGAGAGGGCGCCGAAGGCGTGGCTGAGCGCCGTCCGTTGGGGCACCGCGGTCATGTGCACCATGCCGAGGGGGATGCCGATGGTCGCGCCGATAATCAGCGTGATGACGATCCATTTGTAAGACACCAGCTCCGGATTGCAGAGCGTGGCGCCGACGGCGAGCGCGGCGGCGATTTCACCGGCCAGCACGCCGCGGCGCGCGGAGACGGGCGAGCTGAGCCATTTGATCGCCAGGATGAACAGCACCGTGGCGACGATATAAGCAAAATCGAGCGATTGCTGGATGGCGGCCGGAGTCATGGCTTCTGGGTTTTTCCGGTCTTGAACATGCGCAGCATGCGGTCGGTGATGAAAAACCCTCCGACCATGTTGCTGAACGACGCGGCGACGGCGATGGCTCCCAGGACCGTGGCGAGGGGCGATTCCTGCCGCCCGGCGATGATGATCGCAGCCACCACCACGATGGCATCGAGCGCATTGGTGAGCGACATCAGCGGCGTATGCAGCAGAGGCGAGACCCGTTTGATCAACTCGAAGCCGACGAACCCCGCCAGGATGAACACATAGAGATTGGAAAGAAAATCGGCAGGCACGCTTTCCCCCTTATTTCACGGTCTCCGGCGACGGCAGCTTGAAAAATTCCCGCACCCGTTTGTTGACAATCTCGCCGCCATGGGTCACCAGCGTCTCGCGGATGATTTCGTCCTCGAGATTGACGTTCAGCTTCTTCTCGCGGACGAGGTGGGCCAGGAACGCGCTGATGTTGCGGGCGTAGAGCTGGCTGGCGTGATAGGGCACCGCACTGGCCAGGTTGTACCAACCCACGATGGTCACTCCGTGCTCCACCACCTTCTCGCCGGGCCGGGTCAGCTCGCAATTCCCGCCCCGCTCGGCGGCCAGATCCATGATCACGGAGCCGGGGGCCATCTGCGCGACCATTTCCTTGGTCACCAGGACCGGCGATTTTTTGCCCGGGACCACGGCGGCCGTGATCACCACGTTGCTATCCGCCACGGCGCGGCCGAGCAGCTCGCGTTGCTTCTGGTAAAAGGTTTCGTCCTGGGCGCGCGCGTAGCCGCGGGCGTCTTCCGCGTCTTTCGCTTCGATGGGCAGCTCGACAAACCGTCCGCCCAGGCTTTCCACCTGCTCCTTGGCCGCCGGCCGCAAGTCGTATGCGGAGGTGACCGCGCCCAGCCGGCGCGACGTGGCGATGGCCTGGAGCCCGGCCACGCCCGCGCCGATCACGAGCACGCGCGCCGGCGTGATGGTGCCTGCGGCGGTGGTCAGCATCGGGAGCATGCGCGGCAGAAGGTCCGCGGAAATCAGCACGGCCTTGTATCCGCACAGGGTGGCCATCGAGGACAGCGCATCCATGCTCTGCGCGCGCGTGGTCCGTGGCATCAGCTCGATGGAAAAGGAAGTGACTCCGGCCCGGGCGATGTCTTGTATTGTCTTCAGATCCCCGAGCGGCCGCAAAAACCCGATGAGCACCTGGCCCTTGCGGTAAAGGGGCAGGTCGGCTTTTCCGGTCTTGTCATTGGAACCGTAGCAGAGGACTTGCGTGACGATGTCGGCAGCGCTGAACACGGCGGTGCGGTCCGGAACCAACTTGGCGCCCTTGGCCTCATACTCCGCGTCGGGGAATCCCGATTCCACGCCCGCGCCTGCTTCGACGACCACTTCCAGCCCGGTCTTCGTCAGGCTGGGAATCACGGCGGGCACCACGGCCACGCGGCGCTCTCCCGGAAAGCTCTCTTTGGGCACACCGACAATCATGGATCGCTGGTCCTGTTCTTCTCGGATCTCACCGCGTCCCAACTGCAGGGCGCTCGCGGGCCATGGAAGGGGATTCTTCTCCGCCTGGACCCGGCAAAACGCCGACATTCTACCCTTTACCTGGAGAATTTTCAGCGGAGAAGCAGGCGTCCCGATTTCTCCCTCAGGGCTGTGAGTTCGTCGCCGCCAACGCAGTGCAGCGTCGGTACTCACGCTGGAGGAGAAATCCGAGAGCGAGAACGGAAAGGCATTCGAGAGAAAGAACGACCGCAATGAACGACGAAGGAATGCCGGCATCGTGCAGAAAAACGAACCAGCGGTCCCAGCCTGTGCCCAGTTGATGCGGCGCACCCATCAGATATCGCCAGAACAACTGCAACTGCACGCAAAGCTGGCAGTAGAAAAACTGATATTTATAGCGGTCATCGAAATAACCGTGACCGACGTGCGCCTCCAGGAAGCTTGTGGCGATGCTGACCAGTTGGACGAACACACCAGCAAGGGCGGCCATCCGCAACACGATCTTCTGGCTCCTGGATGCGCTTTCCACCACCGGGGCCAGCCCGAGACACAGCAACAGCAAGGGCGGCAGCAGGAAGCGGGGTCCGGGAGCGCGTGATCCCTCCCAGTTCACGAATTTTGCGAAGAAGAGGAGATAAATCACCGGGAGCGATCCCGCCAGGATGGCGATCGCCAGAGACCGCCGTGCCAGACGTTTGAGTCCCCAGAGAGCGGGAATGACGGCCGGAACGAAAATGAAGACGGATTTTCCAGGGGAGAACAGAAAACCAGCCACGCCATACCACAGCGGGGTGGAGAATCCGGTGGGATCGATCCCGGCCTCAACCGTCTTCGGATACGCGAGGCGGAAAATTCCACCGAACAGGTAATGGTTGTAAGCGAGATAGAGCGCCAGAGAAAGAATGACGGCTCCGGCGAGGATCATCGCCGAGCGCAGCCGTTTTTCCACGGCAATCAGGGCGGGGCAAAAGGCGGCCAGCGCGATGGCGTGATAGAAGCGAACCCAGACAAGGGCGCCAAACAGAAGGCCAGCAATGGCCAGGGCACGCGCGGGAATCCCGGTTCCCGAAGGTTCTGGATTGCGCCCAAACAGGACGAATGCGGCCGCCATGAGCAGCAGAGTTGCCAGCGGTTCGGAAAAAAAATAGCCGGAATACGGCCAGAGCATGGTGGTAAAGGCCACCAGGAAGGCAGTGACCAATGCCGTCCTGCAGGAGAATCTCAACTGGACCAGCAAAAGAAACAGAACAGCGACGAGTGCCGCGGACAGAACTGCGTTCGTCATGCAGACCGAAAAGTGCAGCAAGAACATGGATGGCGGAAACGGCAGTTGGAGCGCGGACTCGATCGCCAGCCCAACTGCATACGCGGGAGCGGCCGCAAGGGACAGCCCCGGTGGGAAAGGAGTACGGGGCTGGTGGAAGCGGTCATACACACCAAAGAAGTTGTTGAAAAGCAACGACTGAGGGATGGCGAGAGAATGACGGAGAACCAGACTCTCGCTCTCGAAAAACATCATGTATTCGTCCACCGACCGTAGCCGTCCGGAAGAAGTGAGCGAATAGGCCGCGGTGAGAAACAGGAAGAGCAATACCGCCAGGCGGCGAGGATTTCCGGGCGTGCTGTAGGGCGAGGCGGCGGATTCCATCGTCAAACCAGCAACCGAGGAATTATGCATCGAAATCCGCGCTTGGCGTGCAGCACTTGAAAGCGGTGGCATCGAATGTGGGACGGGTACAACTGCGGGTGTTCTTGCGCGCAGGGCATGGGAGAAGAATCCTCGAGGACGCGACCCGGCAAAACGCTGGCGTTCTACCCTTAACTTCGAAAATCTTTAGCGGTGAAGCGGGCTGCTCGCTTCCTCGGTTTGACTTGCACAAACGGACGGCCTAACATGACCGCCACTTTTGCGAGGAACGGAACTGCGCGCGGGTTCCGCGAATGAGGAGACGCGGCGCGGCCAGCGGGATGGGGACGTTTTACGAATGACCAGCACTCAAATCACGACCCGGCGGATCGACAACGTCACGATTCTCGATTTGGAAGGGCGCCTCATCCTCGGCTCGGCCACAGAGGCGCTCGGCAGTTGTCTTCAGGATGCGATCGCCACGGGGGAGCGCAAACTGCTGCTCAACATGAAGGGCGTCACCCAGGTGGACACGACGGGCATTAGCACCATCGTGCGGGCGTTCGTAAGCATGCAGCGCGCCGGCGGCAAGCTCGGGCTGTTTCACCTTTCCGACCGCGTCCGCCTCATCCTGGACATGACTCGCCTGCTCAACGTCATACCCAGCTTTGCCGACGAAGCCGAAGCCCTCGAACGCCTGCGCTAAGGCGAGCAGCGGGCCGCCTACCAGATGGTGCGAATCTGTTTGCAGGCCAGAATTCGCGCATCCCTGGTGACCAACGCCAAGCCCTCTACGAGAGCCGTTGCCCCAATCATCCGGTCGCAGGGATCATTCGGGTAGTCTGCTGGGAACTGGTTGGCCAATGCCGCGATCTTAGGAGTGATGGGCCGGACGGCAACACGCGACGTAGTTTCCTCGACAAATGCCTCCACAGTTGCGGTAATTTCCACACGGCCGTTTGTGGCCAGCCAGGCCAGCTCCCACAGACTGATCGCCGAGATGGCGATGCCCCCAGCACGCTCCGCCCGCCGGATGGCGGAATTTGCCCGCCTCGACAGCCTCCGGGGATCGGCGCTCGACCACACGAGTACGTGGGTGTCGAGGAGAATCATTTCTCCGATCCTCCCCACTTCACGGGTATCGGAGATTCGATGTCCCCAACGATTTTGACTTTTCCGGCCATGAAGCCAAACAGGCCGTTCTTCTCCGGCTTGACGGGAACGACCTTCACCAGCGGCTTGCCCCTCCGGGTGACGACCACCGGCTCGCCTGTGGCCTGCACCTCCTTCATGACCGAGAGGCAGCGTGCCTTGAACGCTCCTGCCTGCATCTGCTTCATTACGATCCTCCTCGTTACCATGGTCATTCTATCATGACCATCTCCAGTCCGAAACAGGTGAACGGTACACGGCCGTGCCCGAAGGCAGATTCGGGAGGAAGCGCAGTTCGTTCCCGCGAAGAGCACAGCAGGAAAATCGGCAAACTACGCGGAGACGAGTTCGTGAAATTTGCTGAGGTCGATGTTGCCGCCGCTGACCACGGCCACCACTTTTCCGGTTCCGCATTTGCCGCTGAGAGCCGCGGCCACGGCGCAGGCGCCTGCGCCTTCCGCAATCACGTGGTTCCGCTCCGCTACAAGGCGCATGGCGGCGCGGATCTCGTCCAGCGAGCAGACCACCGAGCCCGCGAGCAGGTGATGGGCCAGCGCCCACATCCGCGGGAAGACGCTTTTGCCGCCGCTGCCGTCCACAAAACTCGGCTTCCAATTGGGAAATGCCTGCGCCGAACCTTTCGAAAACGAATACGCCAGCGGCGAGGCCGTTTCCGGCTCCGCGCCGTACACTTTCGCGCCCGGCCTTTGTGCCTGGAAGGCCGTGGCGATTCCGCAGGTGAGCCCGCCGCCGCCGAACGCCGCAACCACCGCGTCCACTTCCGGCAGGTCTTCCAGGATTTCCAGGCCGCAGGAGGCGTTGCCGGCGATGAACTCGTCGTCCTCGAATGGATGCACCATCGTGCCGGTCATGGCGGGATGCCGCCGCTCGCCCAGCGCCTTCCAGCACTCGTCAAACGGCGCTTTGACGATTTCCGCGCCGAGCCGGCGGATGGCTTCGAGCTTTGTGGCTGGGGCCGTGTCCATTACCAGCACGCTCGCGCGCACGCCGGCTTTGCGCGCCGCCAGCGCCACGCCCTGCGCCGCGTTTCCGGCGCTCACCGTCCACACGCCGCGCGATTTTTCTTCCGGCGAGAGCAACCGCACCTGATTGTATGCGCCGCGGATTTTGAACGAGCCGATGGGCTGCAGGTTTTCCAGCTTGAGATAGATTTCCGCGGGTGCTTCGGAATAATTCAATCGCACGAGCGGCGTCCGCACCGCGGCTTCATAGACGTGCCGACGCGCATCCTCCAGCATGGCAAGCGGAATCGTCCTCCGCTCGGCCACTGCGGAGCCACGAGCACTCGGTTCGGGCGTCATCCGCTACTCCCTGGCAACCCTGCGATGGTATGGGCCGGACTCCGGCCGGTCAACTGCCGCATTGGCCGGCGGGCTCATCTATTCCGCCGATCGCGAGGCGCCAGGCAGATTGAGCCATCGCCGGGGAATGTGAAAAGATGCGCGAGCCGGTGCGGTCCTGCCGCGCATCGAAAGGATGGCCATGAGCCTGCCGCCTGCATCCCCGGAGTCCGTTTCGTCTCCAAAGATTGTAATCGTGGCCGGCGGTACCGGCGGACTGGGCCGTGCGGTGAGCCTTGCGTTTCTCGCGCAACACGCCCGCGTTACGGCGACGTACCGGAAGCAGGAGGTATTTGACGCGCTGAAGGCCGCGGCCGGCGCGCAGGCCTCCCTGCTCGAAGGGTCGCGCGTGGACGTGACCGATGAAGCTGCAGTGGGCCGCCTCATCGAATCCGTGGTGGCGCGGCACGGCCGCCTGGACGCGCTGGTGAACACCGTAGGCGGCTACGCCGGCGGCGTAAAGCTGTGGGAGCTGGAGACGAAGGTGTTCGACCAGATGCTGTCGCTGAACCTGCGCTCGGGCTATGCATTGGCGCGCGCAGCGGTCCGGGCGATGCTGAAGCAAGGGAGCGGTTCGATTGTGAACGTCGCAGCGAAAGCGGCGTTCGACCACGGCGCCGGAGCGGCGGCCTACGCCGCGTCGAAGGCCGCAGCGGTAGCGCTGATGGACTCGCTGGCTGCGGACCTGAAGGGCACGCGCATCCGCGTCAACTCCGTCCTGCCCAGCATCATCGATACGGAAGCGAACCGTGGAGCCATGCCCAATGCGGATTTTGCGAAATGGCCCAAACCCGAAGCCATCGCCCGCGTCATCGTCTATCTGTGCAGCGAGAACGCCGCGGTGATTCACGGCGCGGCCGTGCCGGTGTATGGAGATAGCTGAGCCGCACTCCCCTGCCGGCGCGGCCCATCCGTTTTGTTCTGGCGGGCAAAAAGCGGCTATACTACAGGCGATTTAGGGACAAAGCCCACGGACGGAGACTCGCTCTCCGGGTGTCACTGGATCGAGGCTGGGGGAATGGGCACGATCACGAATCATGTAACCAATGGTGGACGCGCCCTCCCGGAGCAGGATCCTGAGCTCCGCGAGTGGGTGGAGTCCTTCGACGCGCTGGTGGAAGAGAGCGGAGCGGATCGCGCGGCGCAAATCCTCGAGCAGTTGCGTGCCCACGCCGAGCGCACCGGCATTCCCCTGCGCTTCTCGGCGAACACCCCTTACATCAATACCATTCCATACGACAAGCAGCCGCCCTTTCCCGGCGACCAGGAAATCGAGCGGCGCATCAAGAGCATCATCCGTTGGAACGCGCTGGCCATGGTGGTGCGCTCGAACCGCGTGGAGCACAACATCGGCGGCCACATTTCCACATACGCCTCGCAGGCCACGCTGTTCGAGGTCGGCTTCAACCATTTCTTCCGCGCCCGCTCCAAGGATTTCGAAGGCGACAACATTTACTTCCAGGGACACGCGGCACCGGGGATTTACGCGCGAGCATTCCTGGAAGGGCGGCTGACCGTCCAGCAGATTGAGAATTTCCGCCGCGAGCTGAAGCCGGAGGGCGGGCTCTCTTCCTATCCTCACCCGTGGCTGATGCCCGAGTTCTGGCAATTCCCCACGGTTTCGATGGGCCTGAGCCCCATCATGGCGATTTACCAGGCGCGCTTTAACCGTTACCTGGAAGACCGCGGGCTGAAGCCGCGGTCGGACGCGAAGGTGTGGGCGTTTCTGGGCGACGGCGAGACCGACGAGCCGGAAGCGCTGGGCGCCATCACGCTGGCGTCGCGCGAGCAGCTCGACAACCTGATTTTCGTGGTCAACTGCAACCTCCAGCGGTTGGACGGCCCGGTGCGCGGCAACGGGAAAATCATCGCCGAGCTGGAGGCGATTTTCCGCGGCGCCGGGTGGAACGTCATCAAAGTGGTTTGGGGCAGCGACTGGGATGCCCTGCTCGAGCACGACGCGGAAGGCGTGCTCGTGAAACGCATGGGAGAGGTGGTAGACGGTGATTATCAAAAGTACGTGGTAGCGCCCGGCTCGTACACGCGCCAGCACTTTTTCGGCGTGGACGCGCGCCTGCTGAAGCTGGTCGAGCACCTTTCCGACGAGCAAATCCGCCGGCTGCGCCTGGGCGGGCACGACCCGCGCAAGGTCTATGCCGCCTACAAGGCCGCCGTGGAGCATCACGGTTCGCCCACCGTCGTCCTCGCGCGGACCATTAAAGGCTACGGCCTGGGCGAGGCGGGCGAGGGCCGCAACATCACGCACCAGCAGAAGAAGCTGAACGAAGACGAGCTTCGCGAATTCCGCTCGCGTTTCGGAATCCCCATCCGCGATGAAGACGTTGCGGAAGCGCCCTTTTACCGCCCGCCGGAGAACAGCCCGGAAATGCAGTACCTGCGCGCGCGGCGGCAGGAACTGGGCGGCTTCGTGCCGCAGCGCTCCGTGCTCGCCCCTCCGGTGAAAGCGGACCTGTGCGAGCTGTTCAAAGAATTCGAAGCGGGCAGCGAGAGCCGCGAAGTTTCCACCACCATGGCGTTTGTGAGCATGCTGCGGAAGATGATGCGGGATCCGGAGATCGGCAAACTGGTGGTGCCCATCGTGCCGGACGAGGCGCGCACGTTCGGCATGGAGTCGCTCTTCCGCCAGGTGGGCATCTACGCGCACGGCGGCCAGAAGTACGAGCCCGTGGACGTGCACACGCTGCTCTATTACAAGGAAGCTGTTGAGGGGCAAATTCTCGAAGAGGGCATCACCGAGGCCGGCTCCGTCTGTTCGTTTACGGCCGCGGGCACGGCCTATGCCACCCACGGAATCAACACCATCCCGTTTTTTATTTTCTACTCGATGTTCGGCCTCCAGCGCATCGGCGACCTGGTGTGGGCCGCAGCGGACATGAGCGCCCGCGGGTTCCTGCTCGGCGGCACGTCCGGGCGCACGACGCTGGCCGGCGAGGGCTTGCAGCACCAGGACGGAAACAGCCATATCCTGGCGCTGCCTGTGCCCAACCTGCGCGCCTACGATCCCGCCTTCGCTTACGAAATGGCCGCCATCCTTCAGGACGGCATCCATCGCATGTACCACGACGGCGAGCGCATCTTCTACTACATCACGGTGATGAACGAGCCTTACACGATGCCGGCCATGCCCGCAGGCTCGCGCGAGGGAATCCTCCGCGGCCTGTACCGGCTGTTGCCGGCTGCAGGGAAGAAAACCAAGCTTCGCGCACAATTGCTGGGCAGCGGGGCCATTCTCACCGAAGCGCTAAAGGCGCAGGAATTGCTCGCGGAACAATTCGGAGTAACCGCGGATGTTTGGAGCGTCACCAGCTACAAGGAACTCTATCGCGATGGTTTGGATGCTGATCGAGAGAATCTGCTGCATCCCGGCGCAAAGCCGCGCGTGCCGTACCTCACGTCAGCGCTCGCAGGCGCGCCCGGGCCGATTATTGCTGCCAGCGATTACCTAAAGGCTCTGCCGCTCATGGTAGCCAAATGGCTGCCGCGGCAGCCGGTGTGTCTGGGCACGGACGGTTTTGGCCGCAGCGATTCACGTGCGGCGCTGCGCCATTTCTTTGAAGTGGATGCTCCGGCGATCGCCCTGGCTGTTCTCGTCGAGCTCCACCGCGAAGGCCAGGTGGATGCGGCCACCATCCAGCGCGCTTTCAAAGAACTGGGCATTGACCCGGCGAGACCCAACCCCGTCACCGTTTAGCGAGTGGGGTAGCCTCAGCGCGTTTCCACGCCTGAAGCGATGTCCACGCGCAGAGTTTGGCTGGAAGTGGTTTTGCCGTAGCTGACCGAGACGGTATACTCCCCCGGCGTCACGAATTTGGGGCCCAGGCCGCCGTAGTCGTTCAGCACTTCCTTCGAAGGTTTCAGGTCCCAATTGAACCGATTGAGCCCCGGCACGGGCGTGAGCTTCATTTTCCCAACCGTTTGGCCTTCCGAGTTCGTGATTTTCACTTTGGCCTGCTCGCCATTCAGTTCCTTTACGGAGAAGCTGAGCAGCGCGCCCTCAGGCGGATTTTCGCCGCGATACACGGCCTTTCCGTTCCATTCCTCGTAGCTGGGCAGGAGGTAGCGGCCGAGTGCCGGGCGCGGCGGGAAGAGGTACACCTCTTTTCCCGCGACCTCCGGCGTCAATTCCTCGAGCGGGCCGATGTCGTCCACCACGAAGAGGCTGCGGCCGTGTGTGGCCAGCAGCAGATCGTGCTCGCGCGGATGCACCAGAATATCGTCGAAGGCCACCGTGGGCAGCCCCCCGAACTTCACCCAATGCCCGCCGCGGTTGAAGCTGACGAAGAGGCCGAATTCGGTGCCGGCGTAGAGCAGGTTGGGGTTTTTCGGGTCCTCGCGAACCACTTTCACCGGGCCGTCGCCGGGCAAATCCGACGAAATCTTTTCCCACGTCTTTCCGCCGTCCGCAGTGCGGTAAGCGAGCGGAGCAGAATTGCCGGTGCGGTGCGCGTCCACGGCGAGGTAGGCGACGCCGGAGTCCTGCCAGCCGGCTTCGATGCGGCTCATCCACTGGCCACGGGTTTCCGGCGGCAGGTTGGCGGTCAGATCGGTCCAGTGCCCGCCTTCGTCCTCCGTCACCCACACTTTGCCGTCGTCCGTGGCGGCCCAGAGCAGCCCGGCCTTCACCGGCGATTCGATGAGCGAGTACACCACGGCATAATTTTCCGCGCCACTGCCCGCAGCCTGGGTTTTTTGCAGGTCCTGAGCGGAAAGGTCGGGACTGATCGTCTGCCATTGCTCGCCGTGCAGCGTCAGCTTGAAGACGCGGTTGCCGGCCAGATACAGCACATCTTTCGCATGCCGGCTGTGGATGAGCGGGGCGTCCCAATCGAACCGGAACGCGGGCTGGCCTTCCGCGGGCTCGGGTCGCAGCCGCTTCACCTGTCCGTTGGCGAGGTCGATGCGGTGCAGGTATCCCTCCTGCGATTCGGTGTACAGCACGCTGGGTTTTTCCGAGTCGAACGCGCAATAGAAACCGTCGCCGCCGCCCAGCGACTGCCAGTCGTAGTTCAGGATGCCGTTCGTCGAATAGGTGCGGCTGGGGCCCACCCAGTTTTCGTTGTCCTGGAGGCCGCCGCAGATGCGGTACGGCATGCTGAGGTCCGCGTTGATGCGATAAAACTCGCCCGCGGCCATGCGGTTCAGGTGCGCCCACACCTGGCCGGCGTTGTAGCTCTGGTAGGCGCCGCCGTCGGTGCCCAGCAGAATCCGTTTCGGATTGCGCGGGTCGATGGCCATGGCATGCAGATCGGGATGCAGCTTCTGCCCCAGGTCTTCCCGCCAGGTCTTGCCGCCGTCGTCGGAAACGTGCAGGGCGAATCCCAGCACGTACACGCGCTGGTCGTTCGCCGGGTCCACGCGGATCTGGCTGAAATAGAACGGGCGCGGGTCCAGGCCGCTCTGTCGCGTCCAGGTTTCGCCGCCGTCGTCAGAACGGAACACGCCGCCGCGTTTGCTTTCCACATCGCTGATATTGGCTGTGCCGCCTTCGTCGCTGCCCACCACGGCGTACACGATTTTCGGGTTTTTCGCGTGGAGCGACAGGCCGACGCGTCCCGTACGCTCCGGCAGTCCTTTTTCCAGTTTCTTCCAGGTGGCGCCGCCGTCTGTGCTCTTGAAGATTCCGCCGATATTTTTTCCGTCGGTCACGTTCGGGCCGCTCGCGAATGACCATGGCGTGCGCTGGCGCGCATAGAGCGTCGCATAGAGGGTGTTCGGATCGGACGGGTCCAGGGCCACGTCGCCGCATCCGGTGCGGTCGTCGTAGGGCGCGGGCGCGGCGAGCTGGCGTGCCCAGGACTTCCCGCCATCGGTGCTTTTGTAGAGGCCGCGTTCGCCGCCGAACGTCCACATGTCGCCCATCACCGCGGCCCAGGCGGTGTTCGGGTCCGTGGGATGGACCACAATACGGGCAATCATGCGGCTCTTTTCGAGCCCCACGTGCGTCCACGTTTCGCCGCCATCTGCCGTACGATAGACGCCGTCGCCCCAACTCTCGCTGTTGCGGTCGTTCGATTCGCCGGTGCCCACCCAGACGACTTTCGAATCCGAAGGCGCCACGACCACAGCGCCGATGGCCGCCGCCGGCTCGTGTTCGAACACGGCGTCAAACGTCGCCCCGTTGTCCGTGGTTTTCATCAGGCCGCCGGTGCCCAGCGCGATGTAGAACGTGGCCGTTTCTTTCGGGTCGTAAGCGATGTCGGAGACGCGCCCGCCCATGATGGCCGGGCCGATCGCGCGGGGTTTCAGCGCGCGCATCTGCGCGGTGTCGAGTTGCGGCCCGGCGGGAAATTCTGGAGTTTTTGTTTCCGCAGCGGGCGACGTCGCGGTGGATTTCGGCGGCCTGCCCCGCCGCTTCTTCGCGGCAGGCTGCTCCTGTGCGGTGGCGACGCTGCCGAGCAGCAGTCCGAAGGCGACCAGAAGCGAGAATTTGCGAATCATCTTGTTTTCTCCAGAATGAAGGCGCGAATCTTAGGCCGTGGTCCGCCGGGCGTCAATCCATGCCGGGCTCATCGCGTGGCCAGTTCGCGAAGCGCGGCGAGCAGACGGTCCACTTCTTCCGCGGTGTTGTAGTGCACCAGGCCGATGCGCAGCAGGCCCCCGTCGCTCTCCACGCCCAGCCGCTCGGTGAGGTTCACCGCGTAGTAGTTGCCGTCCCAGGTGAAGATGCCGCGGTCGCCGAGGTAGGACGCGATTTTCGGGGGCTTCGCGCGGTCCATCCGAATTCCCACCGTCGGCACGCGCCAGTCGAATCGCGCGGGGTCGGTGATGCCGTAAATGGTGAGCCCGGGGATTTCGATCAGGCCGCCGATCAGTTTTCGAATCAGGCCGCCCTCGTATTCCTGGATCACGCGGTAGGCCGCGAGGATAGCTTCGCGCCGCGCCGCTCCGGCGCTCTGCGGAAGACTGGGAATCGCGCGGCGGCCGATGCTGGCAATGTAATCCACGGCCGCGATGACTGCGGCAATTCCCTCGTGGCAGAGCGTGCCGGTTTCCCACCGGTCGGGCAGGTAGTCCGGGGCGGGCCGCACTTTGTAGGGCCGCAGCCGCTCTAGGTGCTCGCGCTTGCCGTACATCACGCCCATGTGCGGGCCGAAAAATTTGTAGGTGGAGCAGGCCAGGAAGTCGCAGCTCAGCGCGCGCACGTCGATGGGCCCGTGCGGCGCGTAGTGCACCGCGTCGATAAAGGAATATGCGCCCACGGCGCGGGCCAGCCGCACCGCCTCCGCCACGTGGTTGATGGTGCCCACCGCATTCGCCGCATATCCCACTGCCACCAGCTTCGTGTGCCCGGTGATTTTCTGCCGCAGGTCGTCCATGTCCAGCGTGCACTCGGGAACGCACACATCCACCTGGCGGACCACGATGCCGCGCTCTTCGAGCGCGCGCCAGGGCGCGACGTTGGCGTCGTGGTCGAGCGTAGTGACCACGATCTCGTCGCCGGGGTTCAGTTCGCGGCCGATGGAGCGGGCCAGCGCGAACGTGAGCGTGGTCATGTTCTGGCCGAAATACACTTCTTCGCGCTCGCACCCCAAAAAATCGGCCATGGCCTGATGCGCGCCGGCCAGCATCGCGTCGGTCTTCCGGCTGGTGAGGAACGAGCCGGCGGTGTTGGCGTTCTCGTGCAGCAGGTAGTCGTAAATCGCGTCGGCCACCTGTTGCGGCACCTGCGTGCCGGCGGGCGCGTCGAGAAACGCCGCAGGATGCCCGTTGACGGTCAGGCGGAGCGAGGGGAATTGCGCGCGCACCCACTCCACGTCCAGCGCGGAGTGTGTGCGGTCGGTAGAACTGGCGGACATCGGTCTCCTTGAAGCGAGTGCGAGCAGGGGCGCGCCGCCATGCCGTGACAGCGCCAGGTTCCGGTTGCGGAGGCGCGAGCGCGGGCGGGGCTAGCACAGGCGAATGCACTCCGCCGCTGCGCCGGCCGGAAAGCCGAGAGACGAGCCCGCGCGCCTAGCGGAACGACTTCTTGATCTTCTTCTGGAGCTTTTTCAGGTCCTTTTCGAGCGTGCCCACGGTCTTATTGAGTTCCGTGATGCCTTTACGCGCCCGGTTGAGACCGTCCTGCGCCGCCTCGGCTGCGGCGCGCGCGGCGTGCTCCGCCGCATCCGCCGCGGCCCGCGCGGCGATCTCCGCGCTGCCCACGGCGGAGCCGATCGACTTTGCGGCCTGCGTGAACGGGTTCTTTTTGGCCATGCTCTCCTCCACTCAAACGTCGCGCCATCCTAACCGCGCCGCGTGCAGCCGTCAATGGACGCCTGGGTTGGCTTCCGGCGTGCGCTTCGATAGCATGGCCGCGCCGCCATGCGTGCCCTGCTTCTCATCGCCCTTCTCTCCGGTATGCTCGCGGCAGCCAGGAGCGGCCGCGGGGAATCGCGCCCGGCTGTGCTCTACCGCGTGAGTTATGCCGCGCCGGGCGCCACGAGTGTCCATATCCAGATGGAATTGTCCAGAGAGGCCACAGTTCCGCGCACACTGCTCATTCCCCGCGCTTTGCCTATGGGGTACAGCGAGGAGCCCTACGACCAGTTCGTCTCGCGCCTCACGGCTTTCGATGCCGCCGGGAAACCGCTCGCGGTGACGCGGGGCCAGGGCCCGCGCTGGCGCGTCGGCCGCGCCGCGCGCATCGAGTACGATGTGGACCTCGCGCATATGGAACAGCAGATCCTCGATGCGACGGACAGTTCGCGCGTCCGGCCTGGCTACCTCTTCCTGCTCGGTTATTCCGTGTTCGGCTTCTGCGAGGGAGAAGAGGATCGTCCCATCGGGCTCGAAATCGAGCCGGCCGAGGGCTGGACGGTGTTTTCCACGCTCGCGCCCGCGGGTGGCCCGATCCGCGCCGCGAATTTCTACGCCCTGGCCGATTCGCAAATCCTTCTCGGGCCGGAAGCGCGCATTGCGCCCGTGCGCTACGCGCGCGAGAAGGATGCGCCACTCACGCTGGCCTTTTACTCGGAAGCGCCGGTGGATGCGGCACGCCTCGAGCGCCTTTCCGGCGAGGCCATGGCCGCCATGCTGGCCTATTTCCAGGGTTCCAGCGCGCCTTCCTTTCCGCACTACACCGCGGTGCTGGAATTTCTGAAGCCGGTATCGGAAAAACATGCGTACGGATTCGGCATGGAACACCTGGAAAGTTTTCACGCCTCGATGGCTTCCGCCGATGCCGACCCCGCCGCGTTTCCGGATGCGCGACTGCGCTATCACATCGCGCATCACATGGCGCACGCCTGGATTCCGAAACGTTGCTACGGTGAAGGCTATTACCCGTTCACCTGGGACGCGGCGCCGAAAATCGACACCATTTGGTTCAGCGAAGGTTTCGCGCAGTACGCCGCCATCGCAGCGCTGGCCGCATCGCCCGAACAACGTGAGGAAATGCTCGACCGCCGTTTTCGAAGCGTGCTGCGCGGTGCGCCGCCCGAGCTGCGCCGCATGCCGCTCCGCGAATTGTCGCTCGTCGCTTCTACACAGTACGCCAGCGATTTTCGCGTCGGCCAGCTCACGTTTTCCCGCGGCGGGCTTATGGCCGCGGAGATGGACGACCGCATCCGAGCGGAAACGCACGGCCGGAGGAGTCTGCGCGACGCCCTGAGGCATCTGATCGCCTGGAGCGCCAAGAACCAACGCGCGTTCCGAGTAGATGAATTGCCACTGCGGTTCCGCGAAGCCACCGGCGTTGAGACGCGCGACATTCTCGACCGCTGGCTCGGCCCTTCCTCGTAGGGGCACGATCCGCCGCGGCGGATGCCCCTACTGCGCCAGCCGCCCCGGCGCGATTCCGTTCTCCAGAGTGAACACCGCGCCCACCGCTCCCACCAGGCATGCCTGCCGCGGTAACCCCAGTTTTTCTTTCAGGTAGTACACGGTGTGCAGGCCCGTGCAGTGCGCGCCCAGCAACTCCTGAATGCCCATCTCGTGGAGCTTCGACGCCGTCCAGTCCAATTTCGCATCGTCCGCGGCGAACAGATGAAAACCTCCGATGGCCGCATAAATGGGCGCCGGCCGCACGATGTGGCGCGCGTAGTCCAGGATGTTCACGATTCCGGCGTGGGCGCAGCCGGAGAGCATCACCAGCCCGCGCCCGGTGTCGAACACCAGCGCCTGGTCCTCGGGGATGGTGTCTTCCACCAGCCCCGCGGGCGTGGCCACCTTTCCCGTGACGCTCCAGTTGCGCTCGGGATAGAGGCGCGGGACCGGCCCGGTAAGCCACACGCCCGGGAAAATTTCCGCGGGTTTCGCGTGCTCGATGATGGTTCCGCCGAGCGCCTCATATTCTCGCCGGGCGGCAATCGTGGCGTTGGCTTCGCCGCCGCGCCCGTCCGGCCGGCTGTAGAAAATCCCCGGCGCGACGTGCGCGCGGGAGAGCGCGGCGGGGTTCGTGCGCGAGAGTTCGCGGCGCAGCGTCACCAGGCCGCCCGTGTGGTCCGAGTGGTTGTGGCTCAGGATCACGTCGTGCACGCCGGAAAGATCGATCTTCAATTCCCGCGCGTTTTCGAGCACCGTTGTGGGCCGCGCGCCCGTGTCGTACAGAATGCGGTTGCCGTTCGCCTCCACCAGCGCGGCAAACCCCCATTCCCCGATCCCCTCGTCGGCCACCATCGTGGAAAGAATGGTAATCTTCAGCGTCCGGACAGGCGGCGCCGCTTCGGAAGCCGCGTTCCGCGCGCTGAATCCGCCGGAGGGCGACCAGCGGGCCGGCGCCCGCGCAAGCGCGAGACTCGCCCCGAGCGCAGTCACGCAGAAGGTCGAAAGAATCAGCCGGCGGTTCATGGGAACCTCCCGATGGACATCGAAGCCATCCGACAATACTGCCTCTCGCTGCCCGCCACCACGGAGAAAATCCAATGGGGCGCGGACCTGGTTTTCAAAGTCGGCGGAAAAATGTACGCCGCAGTTGTCTTGGATGACCGCCAGCTCGGAAGGTTATCCTTCAAATCCACGCCGGAAGGTTTTGCCGAGCTCATCGAGCGCGAAGGCATCGAGCCCGCCGCGTACGCCGCGCGCTATCATTGGGTGACCGTCCTGCCACCACACGCGTTGCGCGACGACGAAATCCGGAGCCTCCTCCACGCTGCATACGACATCATCCGCGCCGCCCTGCCGAAAAAAGTACTGGCGCAACTCTCTGCTGGAGGTGAGATCCGGATGCGGCCTAAGAAACGGCGCCTGCGATAAATGTCTTGGGATGTCCCCGACGATCGGAAAACATGCACGGCGTCCCTGCACTGCATTGCTATTTCCCGAGCAACTCTTTCAGGAGACTGGCACGATCCATTTCAAGATAGTTCGCAACGTCGGACAGAATCTCGCCGAGCGTTCCGACCCGAATCGCACGGTGGAGCGGGATCGTAATGTGGTGTTCGGTGCCTCTTATTACGGAGACGAGGCGAAGGTGGCTGCCCGTTTGTCTGATCGCTTCATATCCGTACCGGCGGAGCAGGGCAGCCAACTCTGCCCCGCCGAGGTCGCGCGGGAGCCTCAAGCAGGGATGACCTCGTCTTTTACCAAATGGAGACGAATGAGGCGCGGTTTCTCATCCGGTTCGAAATGACAGGCTACCGCGTCGCGGATCATGACCTTTAATTCCTCAAACGAGTCGGCCTGCGTGAAGATCGAATGCCCGAGAGCGCGAGCCTCGTAGCCGCCCTCGGGCGATTCTTGAACCGAAAAGATGATCTCACTGTCTGCCATGATTACCTCTTTCGATGCAGTATATCGCTGTTCTCGTTTCCACGCTCCCTCGCCGCCGCGCCTCGCGCTCCAGGCGTCACTGACGCAGGATCACCAGTTCACCGTTTTCCACGCGGATGTCGCGGATGTCTTCGGGCACGCGCAACCGGTTCCGGACCTCCAGATTGGTGATTAGCGGGGAGAGGCCCTGATTGAGCGCCCATCCCGGCAGTGAAAGATAACCCAGGCTCCCGCCGGTGATCTCGAAGCGGAGGTAGCCGTCCACCACGTGCAGCCGGCCTTCGAGCTGGAAAGTCAGATCCTTCACCACCAGATGAAACAGCGCAAAGATGCGCGCGCGGTCTCCCGCGAACGTCAACCTCACATCGCGCACGGAACTATTCGACTGCCCGGAAGGCGATGCCGCGCCGCCGGCTCCTCCCGGCAGCGGGAAGTGTGCGGCGAGATAGGAATCCACCTCCTCCTGCGTGAACGCAATCTGCCGTGCCTGGTTCGCCCCAGGCGAAGGCGGGAGCGGCACCGCGAGCGCAGCAAGCTTTTGCGCCGCGCTGCGCTCAGCCTCTGGACTCAGTACAACCTGCGGGGCGGGCGCGGCCCACAGCATCTGGACGATTCCCCACGCGCCCGCGATAGCGCAGAACGTGCAGAAAATTCGCCAAACTTTTCGCAGCAGGCTGGCGGGACGTTCCGGTGGGACACCCGGCGGATTCGGAGCTTCCGGCTGGATTGATTTCGCGCTCATCTCTTATCAGCATCGCCGGGTGGCGCCATCTGTCGAGACAAAGGCGCGAGTCCCCGACCCCAGGCCTCTCGCAGTCAAAGGCCTTCGGGCTGCATGCTCACTGGTATCTACTCCGCGGCCTTCCCTTCCGCCGGCCGGCCCGACCCTTCGCCCTTCAGGTATTTTGCATACCAGGCCAGATAGCGCTCGTAGCGGTCTTTCAGGTGCGTCGGCTTCGTGAATCCGTGGAATTCGCCGGGATAAACGACGAGTTCCGTAGTCCGCCCGAGCACCTTCAACGCCTGGTAGAGCTGCTCGGAATTGATGATGGGCACGTTCCAGTCCTGGTCGCCGCCCATGATCAGCGTCGGCGTGACGATTTTCTCCACGGAATTGAACGGCGAAATCCTCTCCCACAGCGCACGGTTCTTCCACGGCAGCCCGATTTCCAGGTTCCAGTCGCGCTGGTAGTGGTCGTGGCCATAGTTGGTGATGTAGAGCACTTCGCTGGCCCCGGATATGGCCGCTTTGAACCGGTCTGTCTTCGTGATGCAGTAATTCGTCAGGATGCCGCCATAGGACCAACTCCCCACGCCGAGCCGTGCCGGGTCGGCGATGCCACGGCTGATGGCGTAGTCCACATAGGTCATCAGGTCCTGATAATCCTTATTCCCCCAGTCGGCGTAGATCGCCTCGGAAAACGCCTGGCCGTATCCCGACGAGCCTCGATAGTTCGGTCGCAGCACCACGTAGCCGTTGGCGGCGAACAATTGCGAGGTGAAATCGAATTCGGCGTCCGTCTGTTCGACAGGCCCGCCATGTGGCCGCAGGATGGTCGGATAGCGCAGTTCGGGGTTATACGCGGGCGGATAGGTGATGTAGCCGGCCACCTCCACGCCGTCTTTGCCCTTTGCCTTTGCATACTCCACTTTTCCCAGCCGGACCTGTGCCAGAAACGCGTCGTTGACGTGCGACAGGCGGCGCGGCTGGCCGTCCGACAAGGCGAACACCTCGTAAGGCGCGTTTGTCTCTCCCATGGTCAGCGCCACAGCCCCTTCGCGGTTCACCGAGAAATCCTCCACGGTGAGGCTGCCCGGCGTCAGAGTTGTCACTTCGCCGCTCGCCACGGAGATGCGCGCCAGCGGCTGCACTCCGTCCTCTTCCACCATCGCCAGGATGGATTGGCCGTCCGGCGAAAACTGGGGATGAATGATGTTGCGGTCCAGCTTTTTCGTCAGCACCCGCGCCTCACCGCCCAATGCCGGCGCAATTACCAGATGCTGCGTGGCGTAGTCCAGCGCATGCACATCGGTCTGGCTGATGCAGGCGATCCATTTGCCGTCGGGGCTCCATGCGGGCGAGTGGTCCGCGCCGGGATTGGTGGTGACGTGCACCAGGTTCGCTCCCTTATCGGGATTGTCGGAGGCCACCACCCAGATGTCGGTGTTGTAGTTCGAGTCGGGATTCTCCATGCGGTTGCTGGTGAACGCGAGGAAGCGCCCGTCGGGAGACCAGGCCGGCTGTTGATCGTCGTAATTGCCGCTGGTCACCTGCGTCAGCTTCCGCGAAGCCACTTCAAGCGCATAGAGGTGCGTCCGCCGGTTGTCCAGATAGCCGATCGTGTCCCATTTGAACTGCTGGCGGTCAATCACCCACGGAGGCCGCGCCGTTTTTTTTGGTTTTTCGCCGGCCTTCGCGCGCCGCGCGGCATCCAGCTCTTCCGGCGAAGGGTCTTGCAGCACGAGCACCATGCGGTCGCCCGCCGGCGACCATTCGAAATCCTCCACGTTCTGAATCGTGTCGGTCACCTGCTGCGCTTCGCCCCCGCCCATGTAAACCGTCCACACCTGCGTCTTTGCTTCGTCGCCGCGCGCGGATAGAAATGCGAGATATTTCCCGCCCGGGCTCCAGCGCGGGTGCGAGGAGCTCGTGCCCTTGCTGGTGAGCGGAATCGCATCGCCGCCCGCCGTGGGAACCATCCAGATCTGCGTGTGTGATTTGTCTTCGGCCAGATCCAGGGTACCCACCGTGTACGCTACCCACTTCCCGTCCGGGCTGATTTGCGCGTGCTCCACGCTTTTCAGCGCCAGGAAATCATCCACCGTTAAATTGCGCTTTGACGGGGCCGCAGGCGCAGCGGCGCTGGATTGCGCGCTCACCCCAACCGGCCACGTTGCCAGCGCGCCCGCCAACGCCAGGGACGTGCACCAATGCCGGGCCGTTCTGTGGGGTCTCATACCGGGGATTCTCCTCCGCGCAGCTTACTGGCGCAATTTCTCGAATACCTTTCTCGCCTCGCCCACCTGATCGAGCACATGCGTGCGCTCTTCGGGCGAATTCCAATCGGGATAGCGCTCCACGTCTTCCTGCAAGCGGTCGAGCCAGGCGAGAAAGTACGCGGCGTCCTCCGGCGAGCGCGGCGGCTGGCCCGCCACGGTGATGTACACCGGGCTCGTCGTGGCATAGGGATAGATATCCAGCACCGGATGTTCGGCGTGTTCGGCCCAGGCGCGCAGCACGCACCATCCGCTTTTTTCGAGATGCAGCGAGCCCTCTACCGTGGAGGCTGTGCGGCTGCCGGCCAATTCCATCGCGTGCGCCACGCGTCCGTTGCACACCACTTCCAGATGGTCCACCGGAACGATCGACGCCATCGCCGCTGTGAACGGTACATCGCCCGGCTGCTCCAGCTTCACCTCGCCGCCGATGGGCTGCCCGCCGAGCGAAAATCGCAGCAGTGGGCCGTTGGTGGCAAAGGCGCGCCCGCGGCGCAGCCCGTCGAGGAACGCATCCATCTTCAGCGGCCCCGCCGGCATCTGGACGTACACGCGGTTCATGCCCACAGGCCCGCGCAGCGAGGCGAAATTGGCCATGGCATCTGTTCCCGCTCCCGTGGGGAGATGAAAACCCAGGTTCAACAGGCGATACCAGACCGCAGCCGTGGATTTGTGATCGCTGAAGCCGACCACTTCGATGTAGTCGAGTTTTCCCAGAGCGGCGTCCACCGGAAAGGAATCGTGCAGCGGCTCGGCGCGATTGGCCGGGTCGGGAACCTCTTCGAACGGATGCACCGCGCCCACCAGCGCCCCCTGCTCCCGCGCCATGTCCGCAACGTCCACGTTTGTCGGCACCAGGCTGGCTGATGCCGTCATCGGGTAGCCCGCGTAAATCGGTACCAGCAGATGTTTCGTCAGGCACAGGACTCCGCGGTGGCCCCAGTAGCTGGTGTGAAATTCCTCCCCATGCCAAAGCAGAAAGTCCAGCCCGGAAGCGGCATCGAGCGCCCCGCTGAAATACGATTCGTCGGGCACGCGCTGCTCTTTGTTCACGATCAGGCTCTGCACCACAGCCAGGTCCTCCGCTCGAGCCTGCGCCGCGAGATTCTCCGGCGTGTTCTGGTACGCGCCGCCGTAATTCATATGCACGTGCAGATCGCCGCTCACCCAGCGGCCTGCGGGATCGTCCGGCAGCGGCAGTTTGTGCAGGTGGATGGTGGCGCCCACCAGGCCGCCGGGCGGCATCTCCCCTTGCTGGCGCTCGACGGCGTACTCGAGCCCGCGCATCACTTCAACGGTGAATTTTCCCGGCGGGATCGACAGGCTTTCGTCGCCCGCGGATTCGAAATAATGCGCCTCGAACGGTCGTTCTTTGCGGTCGTACCCGTCGTCGGCTTGCATCCAGGCATTGACGGGGCCGTACGCGCGTCCATCCTCTCCGGTCACGCTGACGCGCGCCGGAACGGGTTTGCCTTCGGCTCCGAGCACCGCAATGCGCAGCTCGCCCGCTGGCCGCCGGTAGTGCAGTTCCAGCGGTACCACGGCACTCTGGCCGCCTCCCGGCACTTCCACCGTCCAGAGCTGCACGTTTCCGCTGCGGTTGGAGATAAACGCGATGCGTCGCCCGTCCGGCGACCACCTCGGGTTGATGTTGTCGTACTCGCCGTAAGTCAGCGGCAGCGGGTTCTCTCCCGACGCGGGCATCCACCAGAGCTGGTGCCATTGCCGGCCCGTGTAGGACCCGAACACAACGCGCGTCCCGTCGGGAGAAGCGTCGGGCCGTGCCTTCCAGGTGGTCTCTTCGTAATGGATTTCCCGCGCAGGGGCCCCCGGCCGCGCCTCCATGCGCCAGAAGCCGCCGCTTCCGTAGACGTGGCCGTGGTTGGAAATGAAAATGATTTCCTTTCCATCCCGCATCCATACGGGACTGATCTCCGTATCGAACGGGCTGTAGTAGTAGCGCGGCAGAGGGCTGTGCGTTTCTCCCGTCCATCGCTCCTCATTCTCCAGTTTGCCGCCGCGAAACTCCGCGCCGAAGATGTGGAAACGCCGGTTGTACTGCGTCGAGACCCACACGAGCCTCTGGCCGTCCGGCGACCATCGTGGCTCCACGTTTACCGCGCCCGTATGCGTCAATTGCCAGGATTCGCGCGTGGAGATTTCGAGCAGCCACAGCTCCATCGCGTCCTGGTTGTATTTCGTATAGACCACGAATCGCCCGTCCGGCGAACCGTCCGGCTGGTAGTCGTAACCCGGGCCGTCTGTGAGCTGTTCGGCCTCCTTGGAATCGAAGGCCTGCCGCCACAGCGTCCCACCCATCGAATAGACCAGAGTGCGGGAATCCCGCAGCCACGCCGCGCCGGAAGGGCCCGTGGTGAGCTGCGGAAGATACATCTCGCGATAGTAGTAGGGGTGCGGCAGGTCGATTTGCTCGAGCACGGGCCGCCGGTCCGCCAGCATCGCTGTGGCAAACAGGAGAGCGTAGCCGCATGCCATCACAGATTTCATCCGCACCGCATCCTCCGCACACCGGGACGGCAGAGTCGAGCTGCCGGAAACAGAAAGTACGGCGGCGCGCCCGGATGACGCAAGCCTTTTCCCGCGGGAGCGCGATGACAACCGCCACTGGGAGGCGGCCGAACGGGCGCGGGCTGTCTATCGGGGTTGGAGTCCTGGGGCTCGCCTCAGTTGGAATTGGTCATCGAGCGGCGGTTCTGGTAGCACTCGCGGCAATACACCGGGCGGCCCTGTGTGGGTTTGAACGGAACCGTCGTTTCCTTCCCGCACTGCGAACAGATGGCGCGCGTTTCCGTTCGGGCCGTGTTTCCTGAGGGAGAGCTGGAGGCGCGGGTGGACTTGCAGTTCTTGCAGCGCTTCGGCTCGTGCCGGAAGCCTTTGTCCGCGAAGAAGGCCTGCTCGCCTGCCGTAAATACAAACTCCGTGCCGCAATCCAGGCACTTGAGGACTTTATCCTGGTACTCCATAGGGTGCTCCGAATGGCCCGGTTCGCAAGCCCCTTGGAAGTCCGGTGAGGCGGGGAACGCTGCCCGGCGGGCCGGAGTGCCGTCCCGCGCGGCCGTGCGTCCTCCCGCTCACCGGCGTCCTAGACGTATCCCCCTGTCGCTACTCCTGCTCCCGGCGCATCTTCTTGCGCATGCGCTTGCGCGAAAGGGCGGCCTTCGCCCGGCGCTTTTCGCCCGGCTTCATGTAGTAACTATGCTTCTTGATTTCCTTGATGATGTCGGCCTGTTGGACGCGGCGCTTGAACCGGCGCAACGCGCCCTCCAGGGACTCACCTTCCTGGATCACAACTTCCGTCAATGGAAAACACCTCCCATCCACCGCAGAATTTGAAGGAAACAGCGAGGAAGTGGGCTCTCGCGAAGCCTTGCACGGTGTCTGAGTGTCCCGGTTCTATCCCTCCCCGGAGACACTGTCAAGAAATTTTCTCACATTTCAATATCATCACAAAGCACGTAACCCGCTTTGGCCGGGCCCGGATGTGTTTGGACAGGCAGGGCGATTGGATTGCCTCTTCGCGGCTGGAAAGAAATCTTCCTCCCGGTTTCCGCCAACCGAACTGGTATAAAATGGCTCCGCGACGCGGCATGCAGTTTTCCGCCGGCTATCCTTCCGGCGGATTCCCGGAGCTGACGATTCCCCATGGACCGGATGCGAGAAGCCATCGGCGTACTCTTGGCGGGCGGGCAGGGTGAGCGCCTGTGGCCGCTGACGCGTGACCGCGCCAAGCCCGCTGTGCCGTTTGGCGGCGTGTACCGCATCGTGGACGTCACGCTCTCCAACTGCATCAACAGCGATCTGCGGCGCATTTTCGTGCTCACGCAGTACAAGGCGTTGAGCCTGAACCGTCACGTGCGCAAAGGCTGGTCCGTGCTGGCCGGCCACCAGGAATTTATCGATATCCTGCCGCCGCAGATGCGCGTCTCGCGCGACTGGTACCAGGGCACGGCCGACGCCGTGTACCAGAACATCTATTCGATCGGCAGCGAGCGCTCCAGTTTCGTCATCATTCTTTCCGGCGACCACATCTACAAGATGGATTATAAGAGAATGCTCAGCCAGCACGTGGACGCCGGCGCTGAGGTGACGGTGGCCACCCTCGAGGTGGATCCGCGCGAGGCCGTCGGGCGCTTCGGCGTGGTGGAGACGGACACTTCCGGCCGCGTGCTCGGCTTCCAGGAAAAGCCGGAGCAGCCGAAACCTTCCGCCACCAATGCGGCGAAATGCAATGCCTCGATGGGTATCTATATCTTCAATTCCCAGATCCTGATTCCGATCCTGATGGAAGACGCGGAACGCAGCGACTCCACGCACGATTTCGGCAAGGACATCCTTCCGCGCATCATCGAGCGCTTCCGCGTCTCCGCCTACAACTTCATCGACGAGAATAAGAAGGAGGCGCTCTACTGGCGCGACGTGGGTACCCTGGACGCCTACTATGAAGCGAACATGGACCTGGTCAGCGTCACGCCCATCTTCAACCTGTACGACACGGCCTGGCCCCTGTGGACCTGGCAGCAGCAATACCCTCCCGCCAAGTTCGTGTTCGCCGACGAGAACCGCATGGGCGTGGCCCTGGATTCCATCGTGTCCAGCGGCTCCATCATTTCCGGCGGGCGCGTCCGCCGCTCCGTGGTGGGCAACGACGTGCGCGTCAACAGCTTCTGTGACGTGGAAAGCTCCATCCTGTTCAACCACGTCAACATCGGCCGCTACTCCCGCATCCGCAACGCCATCATCGACCGCCATGTCCAGCTCCCGGAGCACACCGTGATCGGCTACGACCCCGAGGAAGACCGCAAACGGTACCCGGTCTCCCCCGGAGGCATCGCCGTGGTCACCCGGCAGGAATCCATGCTGGAAGAGCCGGAATAGCGCCGCAGTTTTCGCCCGAGGAGACCGCATGCCCACGCGCATCACTCACGTCCGCGCACGTCAGATTCTGGATTCCCGCGGGAACCCCACCGTCGAAGCCGAAGTCTTCCTGAGCGGAGGAGAAATGGGGCGGGCCGCGGTCCCCTCTGGCGCTTCCACCGGGGAGCACGAGGCGCTCGAGTTGCGCGACGGCGACAAATCGCGCTACCTGGGCAAAGGCGTCCTGAAGGCCGTCAACAACATCACCGCGGAAATCGGCCCCGCGGTCGCCGGGATGAACGCCGCGGACCAGATTGCGCTCGACCGCCGCATGATCCAGCTCGACGGTACTCCCACGAAGAGCCGGCTGGGCGCCAACGCCATTCTCGCCGTCAGCATGGCCGCCGCGCGCGCCGCAGCGGAGCAGCTCGATCTCCCTCTCTACAAATACCTGGCGCGCTATTCCTCCGACGCGGGCGCCGCCACTCTGCCCGTTCCCATGATGAACATCCTGAACGGGGGCGCGCATGCCGACAATTCCGTGGACTTCCAGGAATTCATGGTCATGCCGGTGGGGGCGCCGAGTTTTGCGGAGGCGCTCCGCGCCGGAGTCGAGGTGTTTCACACGCTGAAGGGCGTGCTGAAGAAGCGCGGGCAATCCACCAGCGTGGGCGATGAAGGCGGCTTCGCCCCCAACCTACGCTCCAATGAGGAAGCCATCCAGTCCGTGCTCGAAGCCATCCAGGCCGCCGGATACAAGCCCGGCGAGCAGGTGGCCATCGCGCTCGATCCCGCGGCCAGCGAGTTCTACGACAAATCCTCCGGCAAATACGTCTTCAAGAAGTCGGACAAATCCGCGCACTCTCCGGAGGAGATGGCCGCCTTCTGGAAGAGCTGGGCGCGTCAATATCCCATCGTGTCCCTCGAAGACGGCATGGGCGAGGAGGATTGGGAAGGCTGGAAACTGCTGACGCGCGAATTGAGCGGCACGATGCAGCTCGTGGGGGACGACATTTTCGTGACCAATACGAAAATCTTCGCGCGCGGAATCGAGCAGAAAATCGGCAACGCCATCCTGATCAAATTGAACCAGATCGGAACAGTCACCGAAACCATCGAAGCCGTGGAGATGGCCCGCACCGCGCGCTACGCCTCCGTCATTTCCCACCGTTCGGGCGAAACCGAAGATACCTTCATCGCCGATCTCGCCGTAGCCACCTCCGCCGGGCAGATCAAGACCGGCTCCGCCTCGCGCACCGACCGCATCGCCAAGTACAATCAGCTCCTGCGCATCGAGCAGGAACTGGGCGCCACCGCGCATTTTACCGGGAAGAGCGCGCTCGCCAGGCGCCCGGCCTAGGCTGCGTGGACCACCAATGCCGCGGCCGAAACCGATTCTTCTGACCGTACTGGACGGCTGGGGCTACCGCGCCGAGACGCACGGCAATGCCATTGCTCTCGCGCGGAAGCCCGCCTACGACCTGCTGCTCCGCAATTTCCCCAACACGCTGGTTCGCACCTCGGGACCGGCCGTCGGCCTGCCGGAAGGGCAGATGGGCAACAGCGAAGTGGGCCACCTGAACATCGGCGCGGGGCGCGTGGTGCACATGGACATCACGCGGCTGGACCAGATGATCCAGAGCGGCGAACTGTTCCGCCACCCGCTGCTCGTGGAAGCGATGGCCCGCGGCCGCGAGCGGCAGCTCCATCTGCTCGGGTTGGTGAGCGATGGAGGGGTGCACTCGCAACTCGAGCACCTCGTAGCGCTGGTGCGCATGGCGGCGGAGCAGAAGGTCGCGCGTGTGTTTGTTCACGCGTTCACCGACGGCCGCGATACCCCTCCCACCAGCGGCGCCTCCTACCTCCAGCAGCTCGAGCAGAAGCTGCGCCAGTACGGCGCCGGACGCATCGCCACGGTTACCGGCCGCTATTACGCCATGGACCGCGACAATCGCTGGGAGCGCGTCGAGCGCGCCTACCGCGCTATCGTGCATGGCGAGGCCACGCACCGCTCCACGAATCCGATCGAAGCCCTGCGGCAGAGCTACGAACACGGGGTAACCGATGAGTTCGTCGAGCCGGTGGTCGTCACGGAAACACCGGACGGCCCGCCGCGCGGTTTGATCCGCGACGACGACGCCGTCATTTTCTTCAATTTCCGCGCCGACCGCGCCCGGCAACTGACCCGCGCGCTGGCCGAGCCCGGCTTCGACCGTTTTGCCGACCCAAAACGCCCGAAAAACCTCCTGTACGTGGCCATGACCCAGTACGAGAAAACCTGGCCCTGGCTGCGCTACCTCCTGTCGCCGGAAAAGCTGGAGCACATCCTGGCGCAGGTGTTCGCGGAGCTGAATCTGCGCAATCTGCGCTGCGCGGAAACCGAGAAGTACGCGCACGTCACCTATTTCTTCAACGGTGGCGTGGAGAAACCGTTCGGAGGCGAGGAGCGCATCCTGGTCCCCTCGCCCAAAGTGCCCACCTACGACCTGAAGCCGGAAATGAACGCGGAGGGAATCACGGACGCAGTGGTGAAAGCTATCGAGAAAGGCGAATTCGACGCCATCATCATGAACTACGCCAACGCGGACATGGTGGGCCATTCCGGCAAGCTCGAGGCCGCGATCAAGGCAGTCGAGGCCGTGGACGCGGGACTGGGCCGCATCTACCAGGCGCTCAAACCCCGCGGCGGCGCCTGGATCATCACCGCCGACCACGGCAACGCGGAGACCATGATCGATCCTGCGACCGGGGGGCCGCACACCTATCACACCACCAATCCCGTCCCGTTCATTCTCGTCAGCGGGCAGGAGCACATCGCGCTGCGCTCCGGCGGCGCGCTCCAGGACATCGCGCCCACCGTTCTCGGCCTGATGGACGCGGAACCGCCGGGAGAAATGACCGGCCGGGACCTGGTACAGCGAAAGAAAAGTTGAGGGTCCTCCGCTTGAAGATGCCCACTCCTGAGGAAACCAAACTCCTGGTTTGCGTCTGGCACCCCTTCACGCTGTGGCGCGCGCCGGAATGGCTGGCCGTTCGCGTTCGCGAGCAGTTCCCGGGAATGCGCGTGGTGCATCTGGAGGATTACGGCCGCATTGACGCCGAGCTGCCGGACACCGATATTTTTGTCGGCTGGTCACTCCGCCCGCAACAGTTCGCTGCGGCGCCGAGATTGAAATGGCTGCACTCGACCGCGGCCGGCGTGGCGCAGCTCATGTACCCGGAATTGCGCGCGAGCGGCATCGCCGTCACCAACGCGAGCGGCGTGCACACTATCCCCATTGCCGAGCACGTGTTGGGGCTGTTGCTGGCGCTCGCTCGCCGATTTCCCTCCTCCTTTCGCCATCAGGCGCGGCGCCACTGGGGCCAGCAGGATATCTGGAACGAGCCGATCCGCCCGCGCGAGCTGCGCGGTGCGACGCTGCTGGTGGTCGGTCTGGGCGCCATCGGCCGCGAGGTGGCGCGACTGGCCCGTGGCTTCGGCATGCGCGTCGTGGCCGTCACCCGCACGGGCCGCGCCGCGCCCGGCGTCGCCGATCGCATCGCGCCCGCATCCTCGCTCGATGGCCTGCTGCCGGAAGCCGATTTCGTGGTACTTGCCGCTCCGGAAACGCCCGACACTCGCCACCTGATGAACGCCGCGCGCTTCGCCAGCATGAAAGCTTCGGCCTATCTCATCAACGTGGCGCGCGGCTCACTGCTCGACGAATCGGCTCTGGTGGAGGCGCTCACCGAGCGGCGCATTGCCGGGGCTGCGCTCGATGTGGCCAGCGAGGAGCCGTTGCCCGAGTCGAGCCCGCTCTGGGCGCTGGAGAATTGTTTTCTGACCCCGCACCTGAGCGGCGCCAGCGACTCGTTGTGGGAACGCCAGGCGGAATTGCTGCTGGACAATCTGGGCCGCTGGTTTGCCGGCCGCGAATTGCGCAATCGTGTGGACCCTGCGCGCGGGTATTAGAGCGCGACAGCAGCCGCGGAGATTCGCCCCGCGCTGCGGCCCCAAGCTAGGAAACGGGACCTTTCGGCGCGGTGTAGCCCTGGCGGGCGTACACGATCAACTTCAGCTTCTTCCCTTTCGGATCCTTCAATTCCACCGGCTGGCCGTCAGAGCCTACGACATCAACTTTGATCTTGCGGTATTTCCCGTCACGTATCTGATTGCTCGGCACGTATCCCAGGCTGTACTGCGACCTCAGCATGCTGGCGATTCCCTGCATGATTCCAGGGATTTCACCTTCGAACTGGGGAAAGTACGCGTGTCCCCCGGTCAGTTTGGCGAACTCGCTCATCTGGTTATCGGCCTGGTAGAAATTCAGCCGCCCCTCCCCGCTGATCATGTTGTGGTTATCGAGATAATTTGCGATGGGCCGCGCCACGCCGACGGGGAAAATGGTCACGTCGGTCTGCTTCACGCGCTTGTACGCATCGTCGAGCGTGTGCTTGCTGAACGTGTCGATCCCCGAGGCCAGCAACACGATCGATTTCCGCCCTTTCACGTCCTTCAGGTTGTCCAGGGTCTCCATCAGCGCGTCGAAGACGTTGGACTCGTGGAAGCCTGGGATCAGCATCCCCGCCAGGTAATTGTGGACCGCCAGTTTGTCCCGAGTGAAATCGACCTCGACGTGGGTGCGCATGTCGAACGACACGAGCGCCACATAGTCGTCCTTCCGCAATTCGCTGAGAAACTCATCGGCCCAGGTCACCGCATTCGCCGCGTAGGCGGGGTAGCCGAAGATTCCCCGGCTGCTGAACTCGATCAGGAGCACGGTGGTGATGGGCGCGTCGGGAGTGGAAAAGTTGGTGAGGGGCTGCAAAACGCCGTCCTCGCTCACGCGGAAATTCCCCTTCTTCAGCCCCGTGTAGATATCGCCTTTGTCGTCGGCCACCACCACGTCCAGCGTGACCAGCGGCACCTCGACGCTCATCGTGAACTGGTCCTGCGGTTTCTGCTCCCCGGATGGGCCGCTCGGTACGGTCACCGGCGGCTTCTGCTGCGGATTCTGCTTCGCGTCCTGCGCATGCGCCCGCAATGCTCCGAGCGGTGCTGTTCCCATCACCAGCAGAACGAAGAGTCCGCCGGCAACTGCGGCGCGCAAGAAGCCAGGTCGCATGGCCAATCTCCTCATCCATTGGATGCTGCCACGCCCCGTTGGGCTGGTCAACCGCAGCGCGCCAAAGCTGGTCCTGACCAGGGGCAGCGCGCACCCTGGCGCCTGGCACGGCGCGCCGCGCGTGCGTGGTAGCATAGAGAGTTTAGCCGGCATATTTTTTGCTCGGAGGAACCATTGCCCGGAACCCGAACACCTTTCCTACTCGGTCTCATCCTGGCGTTCTTCGCGTCGACAGCCGTTCCTCAGAATTCACCCGCGGCCGGCCCCGTGGACTTCGAAAAACTCTCGCTGGAAGCCACCGGTTGGCTCGCCGGCCTGGTGCGCATCAACACGGCGAATCCCCCGGGTAACGAACTGGCCGGAGCACATTACCTCGCGGGGATTCTCGAGAAGGAAGGAATCCCCTCGGAGGTGATCGAAACGGCGCCCGGCCGCGGCGCGCTGGTGGCCCGGCTGAATTCCGCCGCGCTGCCCGATCCGAGCCGCGCCCTCCTCCTGCTCGGCCACATGGACGTGGTGGGCGTGGACCCCTCGAAATGGAACCAGGACCCGTTTGGCGCCGCCGTGAAGGATGGATTCCTGTGGGGCCGCGGCACGCTGGATGACAAGGGGCCGCTCGTCGCCAACCTCGCCGCGTTCATCACGCTGAAGCGCGCCGCCGTGCGGCTGAACCGCGATGTGATTTTCCTGGCCGATGGCGACGAGGAGCAGGGAGGCGAGTTCGGCATCCGCGCCCTCGCCGAAAAGCACTGGGACAAAATTGCCGCGGCTTATTGCATCAATGAAGGCGGCCGCACCATGGTGAAGGACGGAAAACCCTGGTACCTCGGCGTCCAGGCCGGCGAAAAAGTTTCCGTGGATTACCGGGTCATCGCCACCGGGACTTCCGGCCACGCCTCCGTTCCGCTCAAAGACAATGCCGTAGTTCATCTGGCCGCGGCGATCGAGAAGCTGGGCACCTGGGAGACGCCGGTAAAACCCACGGTGATCACCAAGCGCTACTTCGAGGGACTGGCCCAGATTGAAGACCCCGAGCTGGCCAAATGGATGCGCGTGCTGGACACGACGGAGCGCCAGGACCATGCCGCGCGCATCCTCTCCAATGCCAACCCCGTGTGGAGTTCCATGCTCCGCAACACCATTTCTCCCACCATGCTCCAGGCCGGCGTCCGCGACAACGTCATCCCCTCGGAAGCCCGCGCCACGTTGAATGTCCGCCTGCTGCCCGGCGAACTTCCCGGCGAGTTTGCCGATGCCATGCTCAAACTCGTGGACGATCCGCAGATCCGCATTGAGATCGAATCCATCAACTCGCGTCCTTCGCCCCCCTCCGACATCGACACGGACTTCTACCGCTCCATCGTGAGAGCGACGCACACCGTGTTCCCTGGCGCACCTGTTTTGCCCATGATGTCCACTGGTTTCACCGATTCCGCCGAGCTGCGCATGCGCAACGTGACCTGTTACGGCCTCCTGCCGTTTCCCCTTACCGAAGAGGATATTGCCCGGATGCACGCGGACAACGAGCGCCTGCCTATCGCAGCCATCCGTCCGGGGATCGAGCTGGTGTACCGCACCGTGGAGGACTTCGTCCGTGCGCCCTAAGCCGCCACCGCCCCCCGCGGGTCTCACTGTGCGCCGCGCCAAAATCGTCTGCACCATCGGCCCGGCTACCTCCTCGCCGCAAATGGCAGACCGCCTGCTCGCCGCAGGCATGAACGTGGCCCGCCTGAATTTTTCCCACGGCACGCATGACGAGCACGCCGCCGCCATCCGCGCTTTGCGCCAGGCCTCGCTCCGCCAGCAGAGGCCGCTGGGCATCTTGGCCGACCTGCAGGGACCGAAAATTCGCACCGGCACGCTGGCCGGCGGGCGTCCCATTCGCCTCGAAGCGGGAAAGCAATTTGTCATTACAACGGCAAAAGTTCCGGGCGATTCCGCGCGGGTCTCCACGACGTTTGAACGCCTCCCGCACGACGTCCGCCCCGGCGACCGCATCCTTCTCGCCGATGGCCTCATCGAGCTTCGCGTCACCGCCGTGCGCGGCCGCGATGTGGTCACCCGTGTTGTCAATGGCGGCGAATTGGGCGAGCACAAAGGGATCAATCTGCCGGGCGTGAAGCTGCGCGTTGCTTCGATCACTCCAAAGGACCGCGACGACCTGCTGTTCGCTCTCGACGCTGGGGCGAACTATGTGGCCGTCAGCTTCGTACGCACCGCGGCCGATGTGCTCTCAGCAAAAGCCCTGATCCACCGCAACGGCCGCGACACTCCCGTGATTGCAAAGCTCGAAAAGCCCGAAGCGATCGACAACCTGGAAGAAATCCTGCGCGCAGCGGATGGCGTAATGGTGGCTCGCGGCGATCTGGGCGTCGAGTTGGCCCCCGAGCAGGTGCCCGTGCTCCAGAAGCGCATTATCGCACTCGCCCGCGACCTCCGCGTTCCCGTCATCACCGCCACCCAGATGCTCGAATCCATGACCGAGCACCCGCGCCCCACGCGCGCCGAGGCCTCCGACGTCGCCAATGCCGTCTTCGACGGTACCGACGCCGTGATGCTCTCCGCCGAAACCGCTTCCGGCTGCTACCCGCTGGAAACCGTGCGCATGATGGACCGCATCGTGCGTGAGGCGGAGGCCAACATCCGCGATGTCGTCCGCCCGCATCCGGCCACGCTCTCTGTCGGCGAGACCATCTGCGAAGCCATCTGTAACGCCGCCGCCATCTTCCGCATGAAAGTTATCGCCGTGTTCACTGAAAGCGGTTCGACGGCCCGGCTCATCTCCAAGTACCGTCCGCCCTGTCCCATCATCGCCTTTTCGCCCATTCAGGAGACGCGCCGCCGCCTCAGTCTTCTCTGGGGCGTCCTGCCGCGCACCATCGGCGGCACGCGCAACATCGATGAACTCTCCGAGGTGGCCGCGAAGCGGCTGCTCGAAGAACGCCTGGTGGCGCGGGGAGACGTGGTGGGCATTGTAGCCGGCACGCCGTTCGGCATCCGCGGCAGCACGAACTTCATGAAGCTCCACACCGTCGGATAAAAGCAAGACTCGAAATTCGGAACTCGAAAATCGGTCAGAAGTCCTGGCATTGCGCGACACAAGCCCCAATCCGTCATCCCGAGCGCAGCGAGGGATCTGTCTTTCGGTTTTCGGTATTACCCGATCCAGGGGCGAGGACGGTCAAACTTGCAGGTCATGTCCGGTGGCTGCGATCCAGCCCTCCGGCCGATTTTCGAGTTTCGAATTTCGGGTTTCGCCTTTCTCTTCTAATTCATCCACCGCGGTGGCCCGGCCGGCGGCTCGTCGCGGTGGTCGCGCATGTACACTTCAAACTTCCGCCGCAGGCGGCGCTGGCGCCAGTCCGTCAGGCGGTTGCGCGCGCTGTAGAAGAATGATCCCCGGCGGATGTAGATGTACCCCACCAGCAATCCTCCCAGGTGCGCCACGTGGCTGATGCCGCTCCCCGGCCCTTCCAGCGTGCTGAAAAATGCGATGGCCCCCCAAATCAATACGAACATGCGCATCGAAATCATCACCGGAAGCGGGATCAGCCACACCTGCCGGTCCGGAAACAGCAGCCCGCAGGCCATCAGGATCCCGTAGATTGCTCCGGAAGCGCCCACGGTCACACTCACGGGCTGCGGGTGGCCCCACAGCTCCGGCAGCAGGTTCACCAGCGCCACGCACACTCCCGCCCCGATGCCCGTCAGAAAGTAATAGAACAGAAATCGTCGCGCGCCCCACACCGGCTCCAGGTCGCGCCCGAACATCCACAGCGTGAACATGTTGAACAGCAGGTGCAGGAAAGTGGCGTGGAGAAACAGGTAGGTGGCCAGCGTCCAGATCCTCAGCCCCGGCACGATCAGAGTCGGAATGAGTCCGAACCACAGGGCGAAACTACGGTCCGTTGCGCCGTCCGTCACCATCGCCGCGATTTTCATCACCGCGAAGACGGCGCAATTCGCCACAATCAGCCAGCGAATCGCCGGAGAGAATTCCCGCTTCCAATTGAACCGGTATTCGAATCGGACGTCGCGTGCCATCGCGCAATCAGTCTAGCCGGGAAGAACGAAAAGGAGAAATCGAAAACCGCGCCCGACTCGGAGGTTATGGGTTGACATTCTGACCGAATTTCGAATTTCGCTTTTACTTCAATTTCGTGCGCGCAGATCGATACAGCGAGATCGCCAGCAGCAGGAACATCACCACGGCGATGAGGTTGCTCTGCGTCACGTCGCCGAGCGGCGTTTTTGCCGTCAGACTCGACAGCCAGGCACCCCCGCGGCCCAGGACGTTCTCCGGCAGGAAGTGGTATTTGAAGTTCGGGTCGCCCAGCACCACCAGGACCATGCCCAGCAGTCCGAATACGCCCCCCGCGGCAATCAGCCCGGTGGCATAGAGCGAGCCCGGGCTCACTTCGCTCTCGGCGGCCTCGCTCGCTTTCGTCCCTCGCTCCGCCAGCCAGCGCACCACCCCTCCGGTAAAAATCGCGAGCGTAGTAGCGATGGAAAGATACGAACCCACTGCAAACGCCAGCGACCGCACGCCCAGCAGCTCGATAGCCACCACCAGAAAAACGCCTAGCAGCACCAGCCGCCATGGCAGCCGCTGGTTCAGGATTCCATTGATCACCGTGGCCATCAGCCGCGCCTGCGGCGCCGCCGCTTTCTCGCTCCCGATTCCCTGGATCCATTGAATTTCGATCTGCTTCGTTGCCGGATCGTAGAGGTATTTCCCATCGGAGATGTCGCGCGAACCGATGGCATTCAGCAGCACGTAGTTCTTTCCGCCGTAGTGGTAACTCTGCAGTTCGATTTTCACTCCCGCGGAGAGATGCTCCAGGTCCACAGGGATCTGCGCCGGCACGTACTGAGAAAGCGCCGTATTCATCAGGATGAGCGTCAGCCCGACCACCAGCGCCGACGCCATCACTCCGAGCACCAGCCCGATCTGTTGCCGCACCGGCGTCGCTCCCACCAGGAAGCCGGTCTTCAAATCCTGCGACGTCGCGCCCGCATTGGCCGAGGCGATGCACACCACACCGCCGATGGTCAGCGCCAGTGCGGAGTACGATGCGCCGGTCCATCCCAGTGCCAGAAACATCGCGCACGTTGCCATCAGCGTGGCGATGGTCATCCCGCTCACCGGGTTCGCCGACGTCCCGATGATCCCGCAGATTCGCGACGAGACGGTCACGAACAAGAACCCGAACACCACCACGAACACCGCCGCGATCAAGTTGGAGAACATCCCCGTCTCCGCCCCCGGCACCGGTTTGAAGCTCAGCAGCGCCCACATCATCGCCAGCAGCACCCCCGACCCGATCACCACCGTGCTCATCGGGATGTCGCGCTCGGTCCGCTGGGTCCCCGCGCTCTCCGCGCCGCCGGCGCTCAGGTCCTTCAGCCCGGAGCGAAGCGCGCCCACGATTGTGGGCATCGTGTGCATCAGCGTGAACAGCCCCGCCGCAGCCACCGCTCCCGCTCCCATCGGCCGTATGTAGCTGCGCCACAGATCGTCCGGCGTCATTTTCGGGATCGGTATCGTGCTGGGATAGAGCGCCACGTTCGGCGCCAGCGAGCCGAAAAATTTGATCGCCGGCATCACCACGAACCAGGAGAATAAGCCGCCCGCGAAAAGCACCGCCGCCACCTTCGGTCCGATCACGTAACCTACGCCCAGGTATTCCGAGGCGATGTCCGCGCGCAGCGATGAGCCCGGCAGCCACGGCGGACGGTACTCCGGCTGGCTGTTCCATAGGCCCACGGAGTTTTTCAGCACTGTGTAAATGCCGCCGATCCCCAGCCCCCAAAACACCCGCTCCGCGAATGAGCCGCCCTTATCTCCCGCTACCAGCACGTCCGCGCACGCCGTTCCTTCCGGATACAGCAGGTTGCCGTGCTCTTTAACGATCAATTGCCGCCGCAGCGGGATCATGAACAGCACACCCAGCCAGCCCCCCAGCAGCGCCAGCAGGAACACGCGCGAATACTCCAGCGGAAACCCCAGAAAAATCAGCGCCGGCAGCGTGAAAATCACACCCGAGGCCACCGACTCGCCGGCCGAGCCGATCGTCTGCACCATGTTGTTTTCGAGGATTGTGGCTTTGCCGAATGCGCGCAGTGCGGTGATGGAAAGCACCGCGATGGGAATCGACGCGGACACCGTCAGCCCGGCGCGCAGTCCCACGTACACGGTCACCGCGCCGAACAGGATTCCAAACAGCATCCCGAACACGACGGCGCGCACCGTAAATTCCATCAGCGATTCCTGCGCGCCCACGTACGGACGGAATTCCCCGGGCGCCGCCGTCGGACTCCACGATTTCGATGCCAACCTGTCCCTCCCGCCTGGCGAGTCGCAGAACCCCCGGACGGTCCGCGACTCACGCGCAAAAACAGCCACGCACGGTAGCATCCGCGCCGCTGCCGTGCAAGGCTGCGTCGTCCTTAGCTCAATTTTCGATTTTCGCCTTTGGGTTTCTCATCCCCGCGCGCACACATACAACAACCGCGCAGCGCTCAGCAGCGCCGCAGCCTGGGTGCGCACATCGCCCACGCCGAATTGCCGCGCCTCCTCCGCCAGCAAGTCGCGCCGGCCCGCCGCCAGTTCCAGCGCGTACACATCCCCGCGACGCGCGTAGGAATAGCTGCGATAGCTCGGCGCCCGCTCCCGCGCCACATCGAGCAGAGCGTCCCAGAAGCTCCGTCGCCGGAACGCCCGCCGCCGCGCCCCCACCGCAGCAGCAAATTCCGCGAGCGTCTTCACGCCCGTGCCGCCTTCCACGGCCACGAGCACGCACCGCGCCGCATCGAATGGCCGCGATGGGTCTGCATCCGGAAACGCCGCGAGCAACGCCTCCAGTTCTCCGGCGGCCATCTCCACCGCTTCCCACCAATACCGGAATCCACCCGCCGCCACGCTGCCCCCGCGCAGGATTTGCTCCACGCGCTCCGCGCTTTTCCCCGTCACTCCCAGGATCAGTTCCAGCAATTGCTCCGGACGCAGTGCCATCCGCAGCACCGGGCGCACGCTCACAAATCCGGCTTCTTCATCCGAGTAACGTACGGGAATCACGGTGGCAAGCGGCACTCACAGAGGATAACGCCGCGGTGCGCCAGGGTCGAGCTAGCCTGAAAATGCGGCGCAGCTCGAGGTTCAGCCTCCCAACCGCTCGCGCACGCGGTCGGAGAGCGCCTTCCCGTCGATCGTTTTCCCCTCCAGCCGCGCGCGTGCCGCTTTGATCACCGCGCCCATTTGTTTCGCGGTGCTCGCGCCTGTCTCAGCGATGGCGGCAGCGATGGCGGCTTCCATCTCCGCCGGAGTGGCGCCGGACGGCAGGTAGGCTTCAATGATGGGGATTTCGCGCTTCTCTTTTTCGGCCAGCTCGTTCCGGCCGCCTTTGGTGAATTGCTCCACCGACTCGTGCCGCTGTTTCACCAGCGTCTGCAGGACGCCGAACTCTTCCGCCGGCTCGAGCGCGCGCACCTTCTCGATCTCTTTGTTCTTCAGCGCCGATTTCACCATCCGCAGCACGCCGAGCCGGAACTCTTCCCGGGCTTTCATCGCCGCCGTCATGTCCGCCTGGATTTTGTCGATGAGTTTCATGGCCGCCGCAAAACTGTAGCATTTTTTCTTTTTGCGGGCATGGGAATTGACACCGCCGCATGCCCTGTCTAGTCTCAGTAGTCTATGCGCGTCGTCGTTGCCGACAAAATTTCGCCCCGCGGAATGGAACGGCTCGCCCGTTCCGGCTGGCAGGTTGCCGCGCCCGCAGCCGCCGAGCTCGCTGCCGCCCTGGCCGACGCGGATGCGCTCATCGTCCGCAGCGCCACGCGCGTCACTGCGGACCTGCTCGCCGCGGCGCCCCGCCTCCGCGTGGTAGGCCGCGCCGGCGCCGGCGTGGACAACATCGACGTAGACGCCTGCACCCGCCGCGGCATCCTGGTGATGAACACGCCGGGCACGAACGCCGTCAGCGTCGCCGAGCACACCTTCGCGCTGATGCTCTCGCTCGCGCGCCAGGTGCCGCGGCTCGATGCCGCCGCTCATGCCGGCCGCTGGGAAAAAGGCGGCGCCATGGGCAGCGAGCTGCGCGGAAAAACGCTGGGCTTGGTGGGCCTGGGCCGCGTCGGTTTCGCCGTAGCTCGCCGCGCCCAGGCCTTCGAAATGCGTGTTCTGGGCTTCGATCCCTACGTCAGTCCGGAAGTGGCGCGCGAGGAAGACGTCGAGATGGTTTCCTTCGACGATCTTCTCGCTCGCGCCGACTGCGTTTCCCTCCACGCTTCGCTCGGTCCGGGCACCGAGAAGCTCATCAGCGCGGCCACGCTCGCAAAAATGAAGCGCGGCGCCTGGCTCATCAACACCGCCCGCGGCGAGATGGTGGACGAAGCCGCCCTCGCCGACTCCCTCCGCTCCGGCCGCCTGGCAGGGGCCGCGCTCGACGTTTTCCCCGTCGAGCCGCCGAAAGATTCCCCGCTCACCAATCTGCCCAACGTCGTCGCCACCCCGCACATCGCCGGTTCCACCGTCGAGGCGCAGGAGGAGGTCGGCGTCCTCATCGCCGAGCAGGTGTACGACTACCTGGAGAGTGGTGTCCTTCGCAATTCCGTAAATCTGCCGAACCTTTCGCCCGAGCAGTACCGCCGGCTGCGCCCGTATCTCGAACTGGCCGAGCGCCTGGGCCTGTTCGCCGGGCAAGTGGCGCGCGGACGTGTGGCCCGCGTGCGCATCCGCTATGCCGGAGAAGCCGCCACGGTTGTGTACACGGTGCTGCGTAGCGCCGTCCTCGCCGGCCTGCTCAATCCCGTCCTCGACGAGAAGGTCAACCTGGTAAGCTCGGCCGCTGTCGCCGCCCAGCGCGGCATCGTGGTCGAGGAGCAGACCCGCCGCCGCGAGCACGGCTTTCCGGACACTCTCGAGGTCACCGTATTTCCCGCCGATCCTGCCGCGGCTGTCTGCGTCGAAGGTACGGTGCCCTACGACCTCTCCCCGCGCATCATGGGCATTGACGGCATCCATGTGGAATGCGACCTGGAAGGCACCATCCTGTTCACTCGCAACCGCGACGTACCCGGCGTGATCGGACAGATAGGCCAACTCCTCGGGAACTGCGGCGTCAACATCGCCACGTTCGCACTCGGCCGCCGCAATGCCGTCCCCGGAGCCGAAGCTCTCGCCCTTATCCGCCTGGATGGCGAAGTCCCCGAGACCGTCGTCGAGCCCATTCGCTCCATTCCCGCAGTGGTCGAGGCCCGCCTCGTCCGACTCCCCATGAAGGAAGCGCCCGAAGCCGGCCACTAAAGCTGGATCAGGGAAAATCTACAGCCCAAATCCGTGAACATTTCAGCGAGTTGCGCTATTCTTTTCTCCCCATGCACGATCTTGAATTTTTCCGCAGCCACCTGGACCGCTTCGCCGAAATGGCGCGGAGCCGCAATCTCTCTCTCGACCTCGACGCGTTCCGCTCGCTCGACGCCGAGCGCCGCCAGGCCATCACCGCCGTCGAGCGCCTCAAAGCCGAGCGCAACCAGGCCAGCGAAGAAATCGCGCGCCGCAAGAAGGCCGGCCAGGATGCCGCTCCGCTCATCGCCCGCATGAAGGAAGTGTCGGAAACCATCCGCGCCGAGGACCAGCGCATCGCCGAGTTCGACGCGCGCCTCCGCGATTTTCTCCTCCGCGTCCCCAACCTCCCGCATTCCTCCGTCCCCGTTGGCGCAGGCCCGGAGCAAAACGTCGAGGTGCGCCGCTGGGGCCGCCCGCCCGAGTTCAGCTTCGAGCCGTTGCCGCACTGGGAAGTCGGCGAGCGCGCCGGCATCCTCGATTTCGCTCGCGCCACCAAAATTGCCGGCACGCGCTTTGCCGTCTACCGTGGCGCGGGCGCTCGTCTGGAGCGCGCTCTCGCCAACTTCATGCTCGACGTGCACACCCGCGAGCACGGCTACACCGAAATCCTTCCGCCCTTCCTGGTCAACACCGATTCGCTCACCGGCGTCGGCCAGTTGCCGAAATTTGCCGCGGACATGTTCCACCTGGAAGGCACCGACCTGTGGCTCACTCCCACTGCGGAAGTCGAGCTCACTAGTTTTCATCGCGACGAAACCCTCGATGCCGACCGCCTCCCCATCAAACTCTGTGCCTGGACCGCCTGCTTCCGCTCCGAAGCCGGTGCTGCGGGGCGCGACACCCGCGGCATCCTCCGCCAGCACCAGTTTCAGAAGGTCGAGCTATTCAAATTCACCCGGCCCGAAGAGAGCTACAACGAGCTCGAAAGCCTGGTCGCCAACGCGGAATCGATCCTCCAGCGCCTCGGCCTCCACTACCGCGTGGTTCTCCTTTCCACCGGCGACATGGGCTTCGCCTCCGCAAAAACCTATGACCTCGAAGTCTGGCTGCCCTCTGCCAAAAATTTCCGCGAAATTTCGTCCTGCTCCAATTGCGAAGCATTTCAGGCCCGCCGCGCCGCCATCCGCGCAAAAGGAAAAAGCGGGAAGAGCGAATTCGTGCACACGCTGAATGGCTCCGGCCTCGCCGTTGGCCGCACCTGGCTCGCTCTCGTTGAGAACTACCAGCAGGCTGACGGCTCGATTCGCATCCCCGAAGCCCTCGAACCCTACATGGGCACGGACACCATCCCGGCGGCAAGCTAGCCTGCCAGCGGCGCTTCTCCGCCATACGCGTGTAAGTCCTGGAATTGCAATAAGATAGACTGGATTCCCCGGGCGGCCCCTCGCACTCAATCTTTTCTGGTTAGTATCTCTCTCGGAAACGTCTTTCGCTTCGCCTCCCCCTTCCGGTTGACTCCGTTTCCCGGCAGGGGCTAAATTGCACTTAGCACGACACTTGCGGGCTGCCCATTTTCCTTCGTCCGCTACCGGACACAACAGAGGGAAGGCAACCTGAGGCGATACACGGGGGGCGGCATCTCGAGATTCATTTTGGAGGGAGCATTCGGTCCGGCGCTGTGTTCGGGCGTCTCCAGTGCTCCATGTTTTTCCGGGCGGCGTCCCGAACGAATCGGGATGCGATGAGCATTCACAGGCACGGCCCGAGGGCGGCTCGACGCGGCGAGCGACGCCCCTGATCCCGCACAGCGGGAGGAGGCGGCACCAAACATGTCCACTGTGGCAAAGACGATTCCCAGGCCCATGCCCGCGGTCACTCCACCCCGCGAGGACCTGAACCCGTATCGCATTTCGCAAATGCAGTTCGACATCGCCGCGGAGTATTTGAAGCTGGACACCGGCCTGCGCCAGATCCTGCGCACTCCCAAGCGCATTCTCGAGGTCTCCATCCCGGTGAAGATGGACAACGGCCAGGTAAAGGTGTTCACCGGCTATCGCGTGCAGCACAACATCGCGCGCGGCCCCGCGAAGGGCGGCGTGCGCTACCATCCCGGCGTCTCGCTCGACGAGGTGAAGGCCCTCGCCGCCTGGATGGCCTGGAAAACCGCCACGGTCAACATCCCCTTCGGCGGCGGCAAAGGCGGCGTCATCTGCGACCCCAAGCGCATGAGCAAAGGCGAGCTCGAGCGCCTCACCCGCCGTTATACCAGCGAAATCTTGCCCATCATCGGCCCTGATTGCGACATCCCCGCGCCCGACGTGTACACCGATGCTCAGGTCATGGCCTGGATGATGGACACCTACTCGATGACCACCGGCCACACCGTTCTCGGCGTCGTCACTGGCAAGCCCGTTTCCATGGGCGGCTCGCTCGGACGCCACGAAGCCACTGCGCGCGGCGTCCTCTTCGCCCTCGAAGAAGCCTGCAAGATCAAAAAGCTCAACCTGCGCGGCGCTACAGTGGCCATCCAGGGATTCGGCAATGCCGGCTCCGTCGCTGCGAAGCTGCTGCTTGAAAAGAAGGCCAAGATCATCGCGCTCAGCGATTCCCGCGGCGGCGTCCACAATCCCCGCGGCCTCGATCCGCTGAAAGCCGCTCGCTTCAAGGAGCGTACCGGCTCGGTCGTCGGCATGCCCGGCGGCGCCCGCATCTCCAATGAAGATCTGCTCGCCCTCAAATGCGACATCCTGATTCCCGCGGCGCTCGAAAACGTGATCACGCTCGAAAACGCCGAGCACGTCCAGGCCAAGATCGTTGCCGAGGCCGCCAACGGCCCCTCCACTCCCCGCGCCGACGAGGTGCTGGCCCGCAAAGGCGCCTTCCTGCTCCCGGACATTCTTGCCAACGCCGGCGGCGTCACCGTCAGCTACTTCGAATGGGTCCAGAACCACTACTCGTACTCGTGGACAGAATCTGAGGTCAACGCCAAGCTCGGCGAAGTCATGCGCCGTGCCTTCTTCGACGTTCTTGAGATCTCGAAGAAGTATCACGTCCACATGCGCACCGCGGCGTACATCCTGGCCGTCGGTAGAGTTGCGGATGCAACCCTCGTCCGCGGCCTCTTCCCCTGACCTCCTTATGGATGTCGCGCGGCGCTCAAGGACAGATGGATGGTCCCGGCCGAATCTCATCTCCGCCGCTCGATCCGTCTCAAGGGCTACGACTACTCTCTGCCCGGGATCTACTTTGTGACCATCTGCGCCGCGGATCGCGATTTCCTGTTCGGTGACGTCGCGGACGGCAAGGTGCGCCTGTACGACGCCGGACGCATCGTCCAATCCGTATGGAGCAAACTGCCCGACCATTACGCCGGCCTGAAAACCGACGCCTTCGTTGTCATGCCCAACCACGTCCACGGAATCCTCATCCTGTATCCCCCCGTACCGGCGGATTTTGTAGGGGCGGGTTTGAAACCCGCCCCTACAAAACGTCACCCCATCACAGAAATCGTTCGCGGTTTCAAAACCTTCTCTGCGCGCCACATTAACGCCCTGCGCCAAATGCGTGCCCCGGTCTGGCAACGCAACTACTACGAACACATCATCCGCAACAGCCGATCCCTGGACCGCATCCGCCAATACATTGCCGAGAATCCAGAACGCTGGGAGTTCGACCGCGAAAACCCTCGAGCCGTCACTCCAGAAGCGAAAGACGCATGGGCACGTAGTTGAGGGAATCCACCGCCTTTGCCCGCCCTCTCTGCCGACGGCTTCGCGTTGCACCGCCAGAAGGGGAGCGATACCCATCTTCAAAAGCAAAAATCCCTCTCCTTTCCTGATCTCGCCCGCCGGTAGTTCGCCGCGTCACGCTTTCCTTCCATCATTCGGGAGACACGTTTCCCGCTGGCACTCTGCGCAGCATCATGGAAGCCCAGGCCCGCTGGACGGAGCTTGACCTCCAACGCCTTGGTTTGCTTCGCTAGCCTCGAGCCTTCATCGCAGCGGCGCCACGTCGGCACCCCTCAGCCACGCGCCTTCGCGTCTCCGGTTTCTGGAGTCTGATGGACCGCAGAACAGTCCCGCCATCGGACCCGATCCATCGGGAATTCCCCAATTCCCCCCGCTCGACCCACCCACCTTTGCGCGCCGTTTGGTGTGTCCGGTTCCGACCGGAACATCACCGGCGCGCAGTCCTTGCTTCTCCCCATCCGGGCCCGCACTTCTCTATGCCTGCCCCCACGTCCCCACGGGCGTTAGACCCTCGCCACACCTGTAAATCGGCATCGGGGAAACTCCAGCATCAACCAACCTTTTTTACTATTCAGGCGTATAATTTATGGAGGCGATATCACGATGCTGGATCCGCGAGCGATTCATATACGGACAGACGGTTCTTGTTATAAGAACCCGGGCGGTCAGTCCGGCTGCGCCGCCACCATACACTACCCTGACCACGTCAACCGCCCAGACGAGCAAATCGTGGACTTCGGATGCGCAGAAAGCGCCATCGGGCGGATGGAACTGATGGCCTGCTTACGCGCGCTCAGATGGGTCATTGAAAGTGCTCCATGGCCCGACGTGACCCGGATTCTCATCATCAGCGATTCCGATTACGTGACAGCCAACATCAACCGGGCTCCATCCTGGAAAAAGGCGGGCTGGCGCAATCGTCACGGCGAGCCCAAGTTCAACGACGACCTCTGGGACGGCCTACTCAAAGCCCACGCGAAGATTGCGAAGTCCGCAATCAGGGTGGATTTCGTTTGGGAACGGGGTAAGAGCTCACCCGCTGCGAAGGTCGTACACAATGCCGCAAGGACCGCCGCCCTCCGGGGCGGATTCGATGTGGACAGAGGCTACAGACCGGGCGGCGTTTCACGCTCCATGGTCAAGGGAGGCCGGGCTGCTGAGCGATTCAACGCGAGCGGGCAAGTTCTGGTCATCCGCCCCTACGTAAAGAAGATCATGGCTGGCGGGGAAAATCGGATCAGCTTCAACATTTTCGACGAAGCCACCCAGGCGTACCACGGCAAGTGGTTCGTGTTTGCGCCAGCATCCCTCGCGTCCGATCTCCATCTGGGCAACGGGCATCGGGTCCGCTTCAACGCCGCCCCGGACTATCCGCAGATTATCGAGCGGCTCGAAGCGGTGTCGCTGCCGAAGCCGGGTCGCAGGACTCTGCGGCCCGGTGACATTTCCCTACTGTCGGAAACTGTCCTTCCCTGAGGCCCGAGGCCGAACCCTGAATCGAGGCAAAGAAAAGGCGAACTATGGTAGACTGATAACGCGGGGGGGGCTTGGGTTCAGGCCATCCGCACAGGAGGATTCATTCGATGAGCGGCAAGAGAGTCACGTTCGATGCACACAAGCAGGTGAATCGGCCAACAAGAGTTCGCTTCGAGACGAAATCCGGTGAACACGTGAGCTTCGTGGCAGAGAAGCCCCGGGAGGTGCCAGTTCGAGTCAGCTTCATCGCGCATCCCAAAAAGACGCGCTAACCAATGCACTCCCTCACGGAAATCTTCCAGATCGCGGAAGAAATGAAGCCCGTGGTCCGTCAGCTGCTTAAGGAGGCCGGACTGTTGGCCCTCCTTGACGAGCACAGTTGGCAGTGCCTGGGCATGGAAGACGGCTTGTTCTTGGAACTCGTCTTCTTCGACGGACATGCCCTTGAACCGGCTGAAACCGTAGTCGCCCAAGTCGCAGAGGCCCTCCTGCACAAGCATCTCTCACTGGAGTCGGTTGTTCGCGCCAAGTGGGCGGTGTCCGGTGTCGAGAACATCGGGACACCGAGTACTGCTGGAGGAGGCATCATCGCCGCGACGGATTACCGCGTTCATCTTAGCTCGGGAACTCGCAACCTCTTGGTTACCGTTCGTGTTTCGAACCATGGAATCCGATCATTGCTGCGCAGGCTTGCCTCGCATAACAAAGCGTCTGTCCTCGGAAGTAACCAAGCGGCAAGCCCGGGCTCCGATATCGTCCGAGATTTGATAAGAGACCACGTTAGGGACCTCGTTTCCGGAGGCGGGAGATCCGCGTGGGACCCACGGCCGGAGCGATTGCTCACAATGCGCGAGACCGATCTAGCCCTCGCTATGCTCCGGCACCCTGCCTCCACAATCTTCGTTCACGGTTAGCGGACGGTTTACGGGTCCACAGCACTTGCCCGCCATTGTCTTAGTGTTGTACAAGTTCCTGCCGAGCTACTCCGAATGACCGAACTCATCTGGGACGGCAAGTACAAGGACGGCAAGAAACTAGGCCCGGTGCGGATCGCCCTGCCCTTTCAGACGGTCGAAACGGTCAACGAGAGCGCGCAAGATCGCCGACGCAACCTCGAACTTTTTGCCAGCGGGCGCGATACCGAATGGCGCAACCGGCTCATCTGGGGAGATAAGAAATACGTCCTGCCGTCACTTTTGCCGGAGTTTGCTGGCAAGGTGAATCTTATTTACATAGACCCCCCGTTCGATACGGGAACAGACTTCTCGTACACCGCCTCGATTCCTAACCACGACGCTCAGCCTGACGACGAAGTTGCCTATTTTACGAAAGAAGCTTCAATCATCGAGCAGAAGGCGTACCGCGACACTTGGGGGAGCGGCCTCAACTCCTACATCCATTGGTTCTACGAAGCAGCCCTCTTGCTCCGCGAGCTTCTTGCCGAAGACGGGACCATGTTCGTTCACATTGGGCAGAACATTTCGCATCACGTAAAGCTGATTCTGGACGAGGTATTCGGCCCAGACCGCTACTTGAACCAGATAATCTGGAAGCGCCAGACGGCTCACAGTGATGTAACGCAGGGTGCCGAGCATCTTGGCCGACTTCACGACGTGATCTTTCTTTACACGAAATCAGAGGAATACAAATGGCAGATGCAGTACACGCCATACGATGAGGAATATACCAATGCCTTCTACAAGTACGTTGAGCCACAGACTGGACGCCGCTACCGCTTGAGCGACATCACGGCGCCAGGCAAATCCCTCAAGGGGAATCCATACTACGAATTCTTGGGCGTCAAGCGATACTGGCGGTTCTCGGAAAAGAGGATGAGAGAACTGTACGAAAAGGGACGCATCGTTCAAACAAAGCCCGGAGCGGTCCCAGCGCAAAAGCGATACTTGGACGAAATGCCCGGCGTTCCGCTCCAAGATATGTGGCTAGACATAAAGCCAATCCAGAGCCAGGCAGCCGAGCGCGCTGGCTACGACACTCAAAAACCCGAGGCTTTGCTTGAGCGAATTGTGAAACTCAGTAGCGACGAGGGCGATCTCGTGTTGGACTGTTTTGTCGGCAGCGGGACGACAGCGGTTGTAGCAGAGAAGTTGAATCGCCGCTGGATCGCTTGCGACCTCAGCCGATTTGCAATCCATACCGCCCGCAAGCGGCTCTTGGCAATTTCGAACTTGAAGCCGTTCGCGGTCCAAAATCTCGGCAAATACGAGCGGCAAGCGTGGCAAGTAGCCGAGTTTCCCGCAAATGGCAAGAATCGCCTCGAAGAGCAGTGCCAGCGCGAAGCAGCCTATCGTAGATTCATCCTTGACCTCTATCATGCGAAACCGATTACGGGCTACCCGTGGCTTCACGGGACGAGGGCTGGGCGGCTGGTCCATGTTGCCGCCGTGGACGCACCTGTTACGCAATCGGACGTGAAAGCAATCGCGCGCGACGCATGGAAGGCTGTTGGTTCCGGCAAGGATGCGCCAACGAAGGCCGGCGTGGACATTCTCGGCTGGGAGTTCGCGCTGGAACTGAACGAAACAGCTAAGCAGGCCGCCGCCGAATCCCGCGTGGACGTTTCCTTTAAGAAGATTCCGCGCGAAGTGCTGGACAAGAGAGCCGTCGAGCAGGGTGATGTGAAATTCTTCGAATTGGGCGCGCTCACTCTCGACTTAATACAAAAGGGCCGCGGAGTAACGCTCAAGCTCAGCGATTTCGTCATCCCCACGGACGATATTCCCGAGGAAGCCCGCAAGGCCATCAAGCACTGGAGCCAACTCGTCGACTACTGGGCCGTGGACTGGGACTTCAAAGGCGACACCTTCCACAACCAGTGGCAGGCGTACCGAACGCGCAAGGACCCGAAAATCGAGCTTGCAACAAGTTACGAATACAAGGAGCCGGGCAAATATCAGATCGTCGTAAAAGTCATCGACATTCTCGGGAACGACACAACGAAGACACTCGAAGTCACAGTGAAATGAGACAGCCCAGCCATGCCCCGAAAGAAAACTACGGCATCACCGTCACAGACTGAACTGCTTGACGTAACTGCCAAGCTCCGCACCGGTCCCTGTGTGCCAGCACTGCGCGAAGCGGTAAAGGCGTGGAAGGCTGGCGGCCACAAGGGCGTTACCGACACGACGCGCATCCTCTTGAACCATTGGTTCTACACCGACCATCGTCTGCCCACCGGATTGCCATTCAAGTACCACTCATCCCAACAGGAGGCCATCGAGACGCTGATTTTCGTTTGGGAGTACGAGAAGATTCGTACGCGCAAGGGATTACTGGAACGCTATGCACAAGATTTGCGTGATCTGCGCCTGCCTCCTTACGACGACTTTGCCCGGTATTGCGTCAAGATGGCTACCGGAAGCGGCAAGACCAAGGTGATGGCCCTGGCGGTCGCATGGCAATCCCTGAATGCCATGCGAGAATCGGAGCCGGTTGCTCGCGACTACGCAAAAACGTTTCTCGTTCTCGCTCCGAACGTGATTGTGTTCGAACGCCTCAGGAATGATTTTTCAGGTGGACGCATCTTCCAGGCCGATCCAGTCATTCCGAAGGAACTAACAATTTTCTGGGACTTCGATTGCGTGATGCGTGACGACTCGGAGAAAGCGCACGCCGAAGGGACCCTCTTCCTCACCAATATCCAGCAGTTTTATGAACGGCCTGACCGGTCGAATGACGAGGAGCCGGATGCGATGACGGCCGTGCTTGGCCCAAGACCTCCCACAAAAAAGCTCGAACTGACCGATTTCGGCGACCGCATCGCGCTCCGCGCGGGCAGGCTTCTTGTGATTAACGACGAGGCCCACCACACGCACGATGAAGATAACGAGTGGAACAGGGTCATCCGGGCGCTGCACGGAAAGACGCCGCTAGCCGTTGAACTGGATTTCTCTGCTACCCCGCGCTTCCAAAAAGGCGCGATTTTCCCGTGGACAATTTCAGACTACCCCCTCAAGCAAGCCATCATTGACGGCATTGTGAAGCGCCCGATGAAAGGAATTGCAAAGATCACCGAAGCCAAATCCGACGTGGCGAGCGTTCGGTACAGAGCATATCTGGCGGCGGGCGTGGAACGATGGCGCGAGTACCGAGATCAATTGAAACCCCTCAAGAAAAAGCCAGTCCTCTTCGTCATGATGAACAGCACCGAAGATGCGGAAGATGTCGCCGATTGGCTCCGAACCAAATACCCCGAGGAGTTCGGCGGTGATTGTACTCAGGTCATCCATACAGACAAGTCCGGTGAGATCAGCAAAAAGGATCTGGACATCGCGCGAAAGGCCGTTCGACAAGTGGACGATGAAAAAAGCCCAATCAACGCGATTGTCAGCGTGCTCATGCTGCGCGAAGGCTGGGATGTCCAGAACGTAACTGTGGTCGTCGGTTTGCGCCCCTACACCGCCAAGGCCAACATTCTCCCGGAGCAAACCATTGGACGCGGCCTACGCCTCATGTTTCGCGATCTGCCCACCAGCTATACGGAACGCGTGGACATCATCGGCAACAACGCCTTCCTCAATTTCGTAGACGACCTCGAAAAACTCGAAGAATTGAGGCTCGACACATTCGAGATCGGCAAGGATAAACTGAGAATCGTCACCATCCTACCGCTTGAAGATCGGAAGGAATTCGACATCGGCCTGCCAGTTCTGACGCCATCTCTCATACGCAAGAAGAGCCTCGCCGAGGAAATCGCCGGGCTGAACGTAATGGCCTTTCAGACGATTGTTCTACCCATGAGCGAGGATGACCCCGCGGCGAAGACATTCCGGTACGAAGGATACGACATCATTACACTGAGGAAAGAAGTCGAGCGAGACTACAAGATTCCTGAGCCACAGACGGCTCAGGAGGTCATCGGCTATTACGCACGCCGCATCGCCGAGGCCGTAAAGCTCCCAGCACAATTCGCCGCGTTAGCCCCGAAAGTCCGTGAGTTCTTTGAGCAAAGAGCATTCGGGCATCCGGCCGACCTTACCGAGCCGGCGATAATTAAGGCGATGAGCACGCCGGTGGCCCACTATGTCTGCGTAGATGTTTTCAAGAAGGCGCTTCAGGCCCTGACCATCGAGGAGCAAAAGCCACAACTTCTCGAACCGGCGCGGACGCTATCCACCTGCCAGCCATTCCCATGGTCACGGCCCGTGTGGGAGGGCCAGAAATGTGTCTTCAACCTCGTGCCGTGCGACAATGATTTTGAGCGCGAGTTCGCCAAATTCCTTGACAATGCTAGCGATGTTGTCGCCTTCGCGAAGCTCCCGCGCGCGTTTGGCTTCACCATCGAATACACCGACACGGCAATGAATCTCAGGAACTACGAGCCGGACTTTGTCGGCATCGACAAATCAGGCGTTCACTGGCTTCTTGAGACCAAAGGGCAGGAGAACGTAGACGTTTTGAGAAAGGACGTAGCCGCTGCGCGCTGGTGCGAGAACGCGAGCAAACTGAGTGACAAAAAATGGAAATATGCAAAAGTCCCCCAGAAAGAATTCGAGACCTTGCAGCCAAATCGACTCGCTGATCTCGCTGCCCTGACTCCCGTCCTCGTCGACCAGGCCGAAAACTGACGGGCCCCCGAGCCTCGCCGCGGCCGCCTGTTTCTCATTCTGAGACCTTTAACCACCGACCTCCGACGATCCACCCTCCCGCCATCTCATTCTGCGACCCTCAACCACCAACTCCCGATTCCCGATCCTCCCGGCTTCTCATTCTGAGACTTTCACCCTTCAACGTTCGCTTGCCCTGAGCCGAAGCGAAAGGACTTCCACCCCCTCTTCTCACTCTGAGATCGGAGCCCTGCTGCAGGGCGGAGATCCCGACCCTTCGGGACTCTCAGCTCCAAACTTTCAGCTCTAAAATTCCCCAAATAGTTCTTGCTTTCTCATATTGACTATGCTATACTCCGCCGCGGATGGATTTCGATGCCTCGCGCCATTCATAACCGGATAAGCCAGCCGCAATCTCGCTCTAACTCCCACGGAATGTGCACTTGCCCGCCGTCCGTTGGGCGGGGATACACAACCTCCGTAGTTTCAGCACATACTAAATCCCCAACCCATGTGCACATTCCACAGCCACTTAATCTCCCGCATTTTCTGCAGATGCGCTTCCATCGAACCTATCTCTTTCATCTTCTGCAGATGCAAAAAGAGGGGGGGTACCCCTGTTCAAAAGCAAGCGAACGGATTTTTCCGCCTCTCTCGTCTCTTCTTCGCCCCGTCGTTCCATCGCAAATTCCCGACTTTTTAGAATCAACATGTTACGCACTCAATTTTTCCCAACTCCTGTGTTCCCAGGCGCTTGCGCATTCCCGGGGGAGGGGGGTACCCCAATTTCCAACCCACGCCATTTCAACGCCTTACGAACTGCGCACAAACCCTCTTCCTGCTCGCCCTTCGCCCGCCATCGGAGCCCGCACTTCGGGCGGAGATCCCGATTCGCGCCTTTTGCGTCCCGATTCCATCGGGTCCATCGGGACCAGTCACAAATCACCAGTCACGCTTCCCGTCCGCTCCTCGCCGGCCACTCGCCACTGGCCACTGGCCACTGCTCTCTTGTCCCCCGTCCCGCAGGGCCGTATGATTCACCATCCACCCAGGAACCTTCTCAGCGAGGGAATGTCAGGAGTCGGCTAAAGGGGACATCGCTATGAGCTATGAGCCAGGCAACAAGGTCGGCGATTACGAGATCCTCGAGGCGCTCGGCGCTGGAGGCATGGGCGAGGTGTATAAAGTCCGCAACGTCCTCTCCGACCGCGTCGAGGCCATGAAGGTCCTTCTCCCGGATCTCGCCAGCCACCCGGAACTCGCCGGGCGCTTCCTTCGCGAGATCAAGGTGCTCGCCGGCCTCGACCATCCCAACATCGCCGCCCTGCGCACCGCCTCTCACGTGGGCAATCAGCTTGTGATGATCATGGAACTGGTGGAAGGCACCACGCTGGCCCACCGCCTGCGCGGCGGCGCCTTCCCCGAGCGCGAAGCCGTGGATTTTATCGACCAGGTGCTTTCCGCGCTCAGCTACGCCCACGGCCGCGGCATCGTCCACCGCGACATCAAACCCGCCAACATGATGCTCACCCGCAGCGGCGTCGTGAAGCTCATGGATTTCGGCATCGCACACGCCGCCGGCGAGAGCAAACTCACCCAGACCGGCTCCACCCTCGGCTCCATCTATTACATGTCGCCCGAGCAGGTTCAGGGGCAAAACCTCGACGCGCGCTCCGACCTGTACTCGCTGGGTGTTTCGCTTTACGAAATGGTGACGGGGCTACACCCCTTTGAGGGTGACACCAGCTTCACCATCATGAAGGGCCACATCGATGGTTCGCCTGTCCCGCCGCGCGAGGTGAACCCCAACCTATCCCCGGCGTTGAATGAAGTCGTGTTGCATGCGTTGGCCAAGGATCCCGACGATCGCTACCAGACCGCGGATGAATACTCGGGCGCCCTGCAGACTGTGAAGCAATTCGTGCAGCCCTCTGCCGCACCCGCAGTCCGCGCTGTGGCGCCTTCCATCGCCGCTACCACGCCCAGCCGGCCCTCCTTCACGCCGCCGGGAGCGCAGCCCGCGATGGCGAGCGCATCGCCTCCTGCTGTTCCCTACACACCGACGCGCGGGACCGCGTCGCAGCCGCAGGCGATTGCAGCGCCCCCGCCTGCTCCTGCTGCGCCACCTGCCTCAGTTCCTGCCGCCACGATCGCCTCGCCCGCTCAGCCCATCGCTCCGGCCGCACGCGTCGCAACGCCTGCCGTGGCCGTGCCGACGCACGTGCCTCGCAGTTATCGAGCCTTCTACATGGGATTGGGCGCTGCGCTGATCCTCGTCTTCCTCGTACTGACAGCCATGAAGCTGCCGGTTTTCCAGAATTCGTCGGCCACCAAGCCTGCGGCCACGGCTCCGGCGAATCCGACGCCAGCGCCGCCTCCATCCGCGGCGGCGCAGCCCGCGGCCGCCACACCCGACAACTCCAGCGCGACCACTTCTCCCGCTCCGGCCGGGCCCACTCCCGCTGAGATCGCGGCGGAGAAGCGGGCGCGCGCCGCGGAATCGAAGAAACAGCAGGACGCCGCAGCCGAGGCGCAGGCCAAGGCCGAGGCGGAGGCAAAACTTTATGAAGAACAGGAAACTCGCTTCATCCACATGTCCGCGCGCGCCGAAGCCATGAAATCGAGCTACGAAACTCTGCGCAACCAGCAGGCCGCCTCGGGCTTCTCGCCGAACCAGGACCTGACCATCGCCGAACACACGATGGAGCAATACCTCGGCCGCGCCGACGCGGCGCTTTCCGTCCACGACGGCGCCACTGCGAAAAAATACATGGACATGGCCGAGCCGCAGATCGCCGTCCTCGAGCGGAAGTTCGGCAGGTAGTCCCGCTCCAGGCGCGCGCGAATTCCGGCGGCTGCGGTGTTCTCCTGCTCCCGGCCGGCCGGAGGCAAGATTCCACTTGCATTCGCGCATCCACGATGCGTAGATTGCCTTGCCGGCTCGCTCCGTCGTGAAGCTTCTGGACGGGACGCAGCCGGCCCCGCTTTCTGCGGGGTGCCTTGCGCGGAGGGCACCAGTTTGAGCAATCATTCGCACCCGGCTCCTCCGATCGTCCTCACGATCGCCGGGTTCGATCCCTGTTGTGGCGCGGGCACAGCCGCAGACCTGAAGACCATCGCCGCGCACAACTGCTACGGAATCGCCGCGGTTACGGCGCTGACTGTGCAATCCACGCAGGGCGTCAAATCCGTGCACGTCACTCCGTCCGCTACGCTTCGCGCGCAGATTGAAACCCTGCTGGAAGATTCCACCGTGGCCGCGGTGAAAATCGGCATGCTCGGCAACCGCGCCAATGCCGCTGTGGTGGCGGAGCTGATCGAACGGTTTGCCCTGCCCAACGTGGTGCTCGATCCGGTGATTCAGTCTTCCGCCGGCCACGTGGAATTGATGGACGCGGCGGGCGTGAAGTATTTGCGCGAGGACCTGCTCAAGCGCGTGGCGCTGGCCACTCCCAACGTGCCGGAGGCCGAAATCCTGCTAGGACTGGAAATTCACGACGTCGCGGCGATGGAAGCGGCGGCGCGCCTGCTGGTCGAGCGTGGGGCGCGCGCCGCACTGGTAAAAGGCGGCCACCTGGAAAAGCCCGTGGACGTTTTATTCGATGGGACAGAAGCGGCCAGGTTCGAAGGCGAGCGCGTGCGCGGCGAAAATACGCACGGCTCCGGATGCACGCTCTCTTCCGCCATCGCCGCACAGCTCGCGCAGGGAAAACACCTGAATGAAGCCGTGCTGCTCGCCAAAGTGTACGTGCAGAAAGCCATGGAGCGCGCCTATCCCATCGGAAAAGGTCCGGGCCCGCTCAACCACTTTTTCCGCTCCCAGGCCGAATCCGCCACACGGGGAGTCCACGCGGAAGAGCTGCATCCTGTCCAAGTCCCGCCCGCCGAAAGATAAAAGCGAAACTCGAAATTTGGCGGGAGGCCCAGCCCGCAGCCCAATTTCCGAGCGAATTTCAAATTTCGAGTTTCGATTTCCGGTGTTCGGTGCTTATTCCCGCCGCCAGGCGACGCGGCCCGCCACGATGGTCGCCATCGGCCCGCCGCGGAAACTGCGGCCGTCGAACGGCGTGTTGCGGGATTTGCTGGCGGAGTCGGCGGCGCGGAAGGTCCAGCGGTGATCGGTCGAGAAGAGAGTGAGGTCGGCGGGCTCGCCTGGCGCGATTACGCGCTTTTTCCGCAGCACGCGCGCCGGGCCGGCGGTGAACAACTCCACCACGCGGGCCAGCGGTGCGCGGCCCGCATGCAGCAGCGCTTCCAGCGTCAGTCCCAGCGCGGTTTCGAAGCCGGTGATACCGAAAGGCGCGCGGTCGAACTCGACTTCCTTTGAAGCCTGCGTGTGCGGAGCGTGATCGGTGGCGATGGCGTCCACGCTGCCGTCGGCCAGACCGGCCAGCAGCGCTTCGCGGTCGTCGCGCGACGCCAACGGCGGGTTCATCTTGTAGCGCGAGTCGTACACCACATCTTCGTCCGTGAGCGTAAAGTGGTGCGGCGTCACCTCGCACGTCACCGGAAGCCCGCGGCGCTTCGCGTCGCGAACCAGGTCGAGCGAGTCCTTCGCGGACATGTGAGCCACGTGCAGCCGCGCGCCGGTGAGCGCGCAAATCTGCACGTCGCGCCCGACGCAAATCGCCTCGGTGGCCGCGGGCATTCCGCGAAGCCCCAGTCGCACCGATGTGACGCCTTCCCGCATCACCGCGCCGGCAAACAGCGAAGCATCCTCGCTGTGTTCGATCACCGGCAAATCCAGCGAGCGCGCGTACTCCATCACGTGCCGCAGCAGTTTCGCCGTGGCGATGGGTTTTCCGTCGTCCGTCACCGCAACAATTCCCGCGTCCTTCATCGCCGCGATTTCCGCCAGGCCTTCGCCCTGGCTGCCGCGCGAGGCAGCCCCGATGGGCCACACGCGCACAGCGGCGGTGGCCGCGGCGCGGTCCAGGATGAACCGCGTGACCGAGGCGTTGTCGTTCACCGGCTGCGTGTTCGGCATGCAGCAGACGGCGGTGAACCCTCCGCGGGCCGCGGCGCGCGTGCCCGATTCGATCGTTTCCGCGGGCTCGTTTCCCGGCTCGCGAAGATGGCAGTGCAGGTCGATGAAGCCGGGCGCGACGACAAGGCCCGCTGCGTCGAAGCGTTCCGCGCCCGGCGCGTCGAGGTTCGGGCCTACGCGCGCGATCTTTTCGCCTTCCAGCAGCACGTCGGCGGGGCCGTCGAAGCCGCGTCCGGGGTCCACCAGGCGCCCGTTGTGAATCAGCAGCATGCGCTCTCCCATATTTTCAGTCCGCCGCGGCTCCGCCCGGCGCACCGCCCGCCGAGGCGGGGTTCCCGCCCGTCAGCAGGTAGAGGATGGCCATGCGCACGGCCACGCCGTTGGTCACCTGCTCGAGCACCGCGGACTGCGGCGAGTCAGCCACCGCAGGATCAATTTCCAGCCCGCGGATCATCGGGCCCGGATGCATCAGCACTGCGTCCGGCCGCGCCAGCGCCAGGCGCGCCGGCGTCATCTGGTAGAGGCGGATGTATTCGTCGGCGGGAAGCGCGGGTTCCTTCAGCCGTTCGGTTTGCACGCGAAGCACCATCACCACGTGCGCGCCCCGCAGAGCCTCTTCCAGCCGCGGTTCGATCCGGATGTTGGGCGCGATGGAGGTCATTTCCGCAGGCAGCCACATGGCCGGGCCGCAGAGCGTGATGCGGCAGCCGAATTTCGATAGAACGTGGATGTTGGAGCGCGCCACGCGGCTGTGGCGGATGTCGCCCACGATGGTGACGCTGAGCTCGTCGAGCCGGCCGAGCCGGTCGCTGATGGTCAGTGCATCGAGCAGCCCTTGCGTGGGATGTTCGTGCAGGCCGTCGCCCGCGTTGATCACCGGGATGCCCAGCCGCTCGGCGATGAAGTGCGGCGCGCCGGAAGCGGAGTGGCGGATCACGATCACATCCGGCTTCATGGCCTCAAGCGTGCGCACCGTGTCCGCCAGCGATTCGCCCTTCTGGGTGCTCGAGGACTCCGCCTGGAGGTTCATGGTGTCCGCGCCGAGCCGCGCCGCGGCCGTCGAGAAGCTGATGCGCGTGCGCGTGGAAGTTTCAAAAAAGGCCAGCACCGCGCTCTTTCCGCGCAGCGTCGCCAATTTTTTCAGCGGCTGCTTCTGGATGCCCTGGAAGGCGCGGCTTTGGTCGAGGAGAAAGGCGAGTTCTTCGCGCGAGAGCGCTTCGGTCCCGAGCAGGTGGCGAAAGGTGAAGCTCACGGTTCTACCCGGCGGTCCAGCGTGCACCCTCCAGGAGCAGCACGAAGTCCTCGCCGTCGATTTCCTTCATATGCACTTCGACCACGTCTCCCGCTCGCGTCTCCACGCGCCGGCCGATGTACGCGGCTTCGATGGGCAGTTCGCGGTGTCCCCGGTCCACGAGCACGCACAGCAGGACGCGCCGGGGGCGTCCCAGGTCGAACAGGCCGTTCATAGCGGCGCGGGTGGTGCGGCCGGTAAAGAGCACGTCGTCCACCAGGATCAGGTCGCGACCATCCACGGAAAAGGGGATGTCGGTGGACTGCACCACGGGGTGGGCTGCCACCAGCGACAGGTCGTCCCGATAGAGCGTGATATCGAGGATGCCGATCGGCACTTCGGCGTTCGTTGCGGCACGAATCGTTTTCGCCAGCCGTTGCGCCAGCGGCACACCGCGGCGGCGGATTCCGATCAGCGCAATCCCGTGTGCCTCGCCGGTTTTCTCAACGATTTCATGCCCCAAGCGCTCGATGGTGCGCCCGGTCTGCGCTGCGTTCAAGATCTGCGTCTTTTCGCGGGCTGGCATTCCCCTCGCACGGGTCCTGGAAGGTCACACCATACTAGGCGGCGGCCGCGGAGAGTGTCAAGCAGCAGGAGCCGCGAGAGCGTGCGCGCAATTCTCCCTGTCTGTTAGACTGCCTCCCCCGGAGGTTTTTATGCGCGCGGAGATTCTCTTATACCGGAGGGCGGGTGCCGCAGCCTCCCGCGTCTCCGCCTCTCGAAGGCGATTTCTAACTATTCTCTGTGCAGTTCTTCTGAGCATCGCTCTCCCATTGATTGCCGCTGCGCAGAAGGCGCCTGCGGCGCCCGGCAAAAAGGCGGCTGCGGCGAGTCCCACGCCGCGCGTCGTGGTGGTGCTGGTGATCGACCAGTTCCGTGCGGATTACATGGACCTGTATCGCAGCGAATTCGGCGACGGGGGCTTTATGCGGTTAATGCGCGAGGGCGCCGTCTTCCGCGAATGCTTCTACTCGTATGCCGACACGGAGACAGGCCCGGGGCACGCCACGCTGGCCACCGGCACCACTCCCGACCGCCACGGCATTTCCAGCAACGAGTGGTATAGCCCGTTGCTGGGCAAAACGATCTACGCCCTGCTCGATGAAAGCGCCATGGTCATCGGCGGGACCACAGGACAGACGCCGGTATCCCCGCGCAACCTGATTGGCACCACGCTCTCGGACGAGATGCGGCTGGCCACGGGCGGCAAATCGCGCGTGTTCGGCGTGGCGTTGAAAGACCGCGCGGCGATTCTATCCACTGGACACGGCGCTAACGGCGCGTATTGGTTTGACTCTGGAGGCGCCGGGTTTGTCACCAGCCTGTATTACCGTGCGACGCTTCCGGACTGGGTGGTGGCGTTTAACCGCAGCCACGCGCTGCCGCTTCCGCCGGATCCTGCCGAGCGGAAGGCAGCACTCACCCGTTTCCGCGAGAGTGGCGCCGCCAATCGTCTGGTGGAGGACTTCGCGCTCGCCCTCATGGAAAATGAAAAGATCGGACGCGGTGAGGCCACTGATTTTCTGTTCATCGGATTTTCCGCCAACGATTATGCCGGCCACGCCTATGGCCCCTACAGCGACGAGGTCCGCAAAATCAGCCGCGAGACGGACGCGGCGCTCGCCGACCTCTTGCGGCAGCTCGACAGGCGCATCGGCCGCGGCAAGTACTGGTTTGCGCTCTCGGCGGACCACGGCGTAGCGCCGACGCTTGCCCAGGCTCGCGATCCCCGCCTCGCCCGCCTGGACGCGAAGAACATCGATTCGAAGGCCGTGCGCGCCGCCATCGAAAGCGCGCTGAACCAGCGATGGGGAGCTGCGCACTGGCTGCTGCCCGTGGACAAAATCTATTTCGACCGCAAAGTCCTGGCGGAGAAAAATGTGCGCATCGAGGAAGCCGTGCGCGTGGCCGGCGACGCGATGCGGAATGTGGCGGGCGTGTGGGGCTACGTCAGCCGCTACGGCAGTGACATGCCCGATTCGATCATCCAGGCCTATCAACGGAGCGGTTCTCCGGGCAGGCGTCCGGACATGGTGATTGTCCCGTTACCCTTTGCACTACCCGATGCGGAGAAAGGGGGGACCACGCACGGCACGCCGTTCACCTACGATACTCAGGTGCCGCTCATCCTGGCTGGCGGGCCGTTCGTCCCGGGAGAGTATTACCAGCGCAGCTCTCCGACGGATTTGGCCGTCACGCTGGCCGCCATGCTGCACGTCCACGTCCCTTCTTTGGCCACTGGACGTGTCCTGGTCGAAGCGCTCTCCGGACGGACAGGCGGTGCCGTGGGACGAGCCAGTTCTCCAGGTCCTGGCCATTGAGCGGCCTGCGATAAAGGGTGGCACTGGAATGATCCCGGGAATCACCGGCCTTTCGGTGTACACTGCAATCACCCATGCCGGTTGACCTGACTGTGGAGCTCGCGGGCCTGCGCCTGGCGAATCCCATCCTGGCTTCGAGCGGCACATTTGGCTATGGGCTGGAATTCGCCCAGTTGGTTGACCTAAATCGCCTGGGCGGGTTGGTCGTGAAGGGCCTTTCGCTGGAGCCGATGGAAGGCGCTCCGGCTCCCCGGGTCTGCGAAACCCCGTCTGGAATGCTCAATGCCATCGGACTGCAAAACGTGGGTGTCCGTGCATTTGTAGCGGAAAAGCTTCCCAAATTGAGAAACTACCGCACTGCCGTGGTGGCCAATGTGTTTGGTACGGCTACTGAGGAGTACTGCGAAGTCCTGCGGATTCTGGAAGATGCGGAGGGACTGGCAGCTTACGAGTTGAACATTTCCTGCCCCAACGTCAAGCGGGGTGGAGTGCAGTTTGGCAGCGATCCTGCCATGGCCTCAGAGGTCGTAATGGCGGCCCGTCGCGCGGTTACCAAACGACCCCTCTGGGTAAAGCTCTCTCCCTTGGTTTCGGATATTGCGGCCATGGCCCGGGCGACTGCCGAGGCGGGTGCGGACGCGCTCACCATCGCAAACACCTACCCCGCCATGTCCCTGGACGCTTCCACCCGCAGTTCTCGGATTGCCAGTCCGACAGGCGGCCTTTCAGGTCCAGCGATCAAACCCATCACCCTTCGGTTGGTGTACGAAGCCTCTAAGGCTGTGAAAATACCGATCTTAGGCCTCGGCGGCATTGAAAAGGCCGACGATGTCCTGGAATATTTCCTGGCTGGGGCTTCTGCGGTCCAGGTTGGAACAGCTCATTTTGCCGATCCCAAGGCTTCCGAGCGTCTGGTCAGTAGTTTGGAACGGCGCTGTTCCGAGTTAAATATACTTAAAATCAGTGACATACGCTGTGGATTCCGGCCCTAATAGCCTTGCTTTCGCGGCCCCTTCTCGGGTAGAATTGCTGTGCTTATGAGGTATCAACCAAACGGGCCTAAGGCCCGTATTTTTTTTGTTTGGGCAGGCCTTCGCTGGCTGCTTCTGATGTTCCTGATTACGCCGGTGGTGCAGGCCCCTGCTCTCGCGAAACTCAGCCTTCCTCCCAAACCTTTGCTCACCTGGACGGGGAAGGCAAGCTGGTATGGGGCTTCATTTAATGGCCGCCAGACGGCCTTCGGCGAGGTCTACGACATGAACGCCATGACCGCCGCCCACGCCTATCTTCCTGCCGGGAGCCTGATCCGGGTGACCGCATTGCGCACTGGGGTCAGCCGAGTGGTTCGTATCAACGACCGGGGGCCCTACTTCCCTGGCCGGGAACTGGACCTCTCCTTCCGAGCCGCCGCCCAACTGGGTATAATCGAGAGCGGTGTGGCTCGAGTTCGAATCGAGCTTCTTGAAGTACCCCGTGGACATTGGACTCCCAGGCAAAACGGCGAATAATCGTCGCGCTGGATTTTGACCGCCTCGAGACCGCCTGCCGCATGGCTCGCCTGCTCGCCGGCAGTGTGGGCATGTTCAAGGTCGGCAAGCAGCTTTTTACCTCGGCAGGGCCGGAAGCCCTCCGAAAACTCTCCGCGCTCGGCGCCAAAATCTTTTTGGACCTGAAATACCACGACATTCCGAATACCGTGGCGGGTGCGGTGCGCGCCGCGGTGGAACTGCCCGGCGTCGAGTTGCTGAACGTGCACGCGCTGGGCGGACGCGCCATGATGGAGGCAGCGGTGAAAGCGATGCCGCGCGGCCCGCGGCGGCCCAAGCTGTTGGCCGTCACCATCCTCACCAGCATGGACCAACGCGCGATGCGCGAAGTGGGCATCCAGGGCTCGCCCCGTGAACGCGCCGTGCGGCTGGCGCGGCTGGCGCGCGACTGCGGCATCGACGGCGTGGTTGCGTCGCCGCTGGAAGTGCGGGCCATCCGGAAGGCGTGCGGTCCTGGATTCCTGCTGGTGCCGCAGGGCATCCGGCCGGCCGGAAGCGACCTGCACGACCAGAAACGCACGGCGACCCCTGGCGCGGCTATCCGCGACGGAGCGGACTTCGTGGGAATTGGCCGTGCCATCACACAGGCGGCCGATCCGGTGGCTGCGGCTGCTTCCGTCGCCCGCGAAATTGCGGAAGCACTGCGGAAGCAAACCTCCAAAGAGCGCACAGGCTGAAGCCTGTGCCACCTGAAATTGACCCCTGCGGCGGCTGCGCAGTAGCATTCCCGCGTGACTTCTTCCCCGGCACAGTCCCACGAAACCTCGAGCACCGTTACCGAGCCGCGCCGGCACGTCATTGTCGGCACCGCAGGACACATCGACCACGGGAAATCCACGCTGGTGGAAGCGCTCACGGGCACGCATCCGGACCGGCTGGAAGAAGAGAAGCGGCGCGGCATCACGATTGACCTCGGTTTTGCGTTTCTCGATTTTGAAGGAGTGCGTTTCGGCTTCGTGGACGTGCCGGGCCACGAGCGGTTCGTGCGGAACATGCTGGCGGGAGTCGGCGGGATCGACCTGGTGCTGCTCGTGGTGGCCGCGGATGAATCCGTGATGCCGCAGACGCGCGAACATTTCGAAATCTGCCGGTTGCTGGGCATTCCCCGCGGTGTGGTGGCGCTGACAAAAAACGATCTGGCGGACGCGGACACGCTGAGCCTGGCACGGCTGGAGACGGAGGAACTGGTGCGCGGCAGTTTCCTGGAAGGCGCGCCGATGATTCCGGTGAGCGCGCGAACGGGCGGGGGACTCGCGGCTTTGAAACAGGCGCTGGTGCAGGTGGCGGAAAGCTGCCCCGCGCGGGACACAGCAGGGGCCTTCCGGCTGCCGATTGACCGGTCGTTCTCCATCAAAGGATTCGGCACGGTGGTGACGGGCACGCTGGTGAGCGGCTCGCTGCGGCCCGAGGACGAAGCGGAAATCCTGCCGGAAGGGACGCGGGTGCGGGTGCGCGGGCTGCAATCGGGCGGGAGGAAAATCGAGGTGGCGCGCGCGGGGCAACGGACGGCGGTGAATCTGGCCGGAGTCGAGCATTCGGCTGTGGCGCGCGGCATGACGCTCGTCCCCCCCGGCCGGTTTTCTGCCACGTCGCGGATTCACGCCCGCGTCGAACTGCTGGCCTCTGCGCGGCCGATGCGCCGCAGGTTCCGCGCGCATCTGTTCCAGGGCAGCGCGGAGACGATAGCCGTTGTGCGCATCCTCGACCCTGCGGGGGAGGAGACCGGCATCAGGCCGGGCGAATCGCGCTTTGCGGAATTGCGGACCGCTGTGCCGGTTTTCATGCTTCCCGGCGACCGGTTCGTGCTGCGTCATTACTCGCCCGTCGTCACGATGGGCGGCGGAGTGGTGCTGGATGCCGCGCCCACGCGTCGCACTCGCGACGCGGCCGCGTTCCGCCGCCGGCTGGAAACGCTGGCCACCGGCGACCATCCTGCAGTGCTCGAAGCGCTGCTGGCGGATTCGCCGCGCGGGCTCACCTTCGGTCACGTGAGCCGGCGCACGGGCTGGAGTGAAGGTGAGCTGCGCGCCGCGGCGCAATCGCTGGGGGCCGCCGGCAAAGTGCGCGTGCTGGCCGGCAGTGGCGGTGAGGCGGGAATCATCGCCCCGGCGCAGGCCTATTCCGCACTGCTGGAACGGCTGCGGGAAGACGTGGAGGCGTACCACCGCGCCAACCCGCTGGCCGAGGGCATTTCGAAAGAGGAGTTGCGCATTCGCGTTGCACGCCTGGCGGGCCCCGCCATGTTCCGCGCGGCGCTGGCGGACCTGGCCGTTGGGGGACAGCTCGCCATCGCCGGCGACACAGTGAAGCGCGCCGGGCGCGAGATTGCGCTGGCGCCGGAAGAGGCGCGGGCGAAGGAGCAGATCGAGCAGGCGTTCGCGCAGGCGGGACTGACGGTGCCATCGCTCAAAGAGGTACTGGAAAAATTACCGGTAGAGGCCGCCCGCGCCCAGAAAATCGTGCAAATCCTGCTGCGCGAGCAGGTGTTGGTGCGCGTGGCTGCGGAGCTGGTTTTCCACCGCGCGGCGCTCGAACGCGTGCGGCAGCTTTTGGCCGATTACAAAAAGCAGCGCGGCGAACGCATGAGCGTCCCTGCATTCAAAGAGCTCACCGGTATCACGCGGAAATATGCGATTCCGCTGCTCGAATATCTGGACCGCGAGCGAGTCACCCGCCGCGTCGGCGACGAAAGGATAGTCCTTTAACAATACACTTCCCATAAAGCTAATCCCGCGTGCATAATTGCCACGAGCCGGCGTGCGAACGAATCCGGAATCCTGCCGCCACTGGCCAAAGCGAACTCTCGATGCGCACTCCCCCGAAACCGACAGAGATACTTCGCTATCCCGTGGTATCGGGAGTCGGCCTGACGGCCATAGGGGTCACCTTCGCATGGTGGGCCAAAGTGGATATGTCCCCGCTCATGGAGACTGCAATGATCCGCCGGGGCGAGCTCTGGCGGCTCGTCACCTCCATGTTTCCTCATGTTGATTCCCTCCACCTGATCTTCAACGTGTATTGGCTTTGGGTTTTCGGCACCCTGGTGGAAGAGGTGTTTGGCCATCTGAAGACGGCGGGTGTGATTCTCCTGTTCGCCGCGGGTTCTGGCGCCTTCGAGTTTGCCTTTGCTGTTGGTGGTGTCGGGCTCTCGGGCGTCGGCTATGGCCTGTTCGGTATGCTGTGGATACTCTCCCTACGGGACCCGCGCTTTCACGACGCAGTCGATCGCAGGACGATTGAGCTGTTCGTCCTCTGGTTTGTGATCTGCATCATCACCACCGTCACGAAAGTGATGCCCGTTGCAAATATTGCCCATGGAGCGGGTGCGCTGCTGGGTGTGCTGACTGGAGCTGCCATTGCACGGCCCAATCGCCGTCTCCCTGCTGTGGCCGGACTCGTCGCCACTTTGGCTGTCGGGCTCTGGGCCTCAACGCTCGGCCGACCTCGGGTCAATTTTTCGTCGAGTGCTGGCGAGGAAGAGGCAAGATGGGGCTACGACGCACTCACAGCAGAGAAGAATGAGGAGGCCGTCCGTTGGCTCCGCGATGCCGTCGTCTACCAGCCGATGGACGGCGTGTCTTGGTACAACCTGGCTATCGCCTACCGGAGGCTGAAAGAGGAACCGGCCGCTCTCGCGGCATGCCGCAAAGCAGCGGAGCTTGGAGATGCAGATGCCGCCTATCACCTTGGCGGACTGTACGCCCAGGGAGAGTATGGCCTGACGAAGGATTCCGGACAGGCGCTCTCCTGGTACCGTAAGGCAGCCCAGCAAGGCAATACGGATGCTTTGAACGATGCCGCTTTGGTTTATGCGACCAGCGAGGACACGGCGCTTCGCAATCCGGTTTTGGCCCTTGAATACGCTCGGAAAGCGGTCAGTTTGGAGCACGATCATCCCGAGCCGGACCATCTGGACACTCTGGCCGAAGCCTACTACTTGAATGCGCAGTACGAAGATGCGGTGAAGACAGAGGAGCAGGCGATCGCGTTGTCGTCGGGGAAGCAGAAAGAGGGTTTTCAGGCAAATCTGGAGAAGTGCCTGAAAGCCTTGCACGGCCACAAACGAAAGATCGAAACGCAGTAGGCTCGGCCACGCGGGGTCATTGTTCGGTCGTACCGCATCAGGCCTGTCTCCGGAGGAGGGGGGAACTGATGGACCATCGACCCGGGCACCCGCTCGGCCGGAAAGGGTGCGCGTGCTATACTTTCCGCAGTAAGAGCTGACCGGCCAGGGGCATGCGGCCGGCCCGCGAAGGAAGACGTATGGAACTGTTCGCTCCTTCACATCTGTTCATCATTCTGCTGATTGTGGTGATCCTGTTTGGCGGGAAGAAAATCCCCGAGGTAATGCGGGGATTCGGCGAAGGGATCCGGAGCTTCAAGGAAGGCATGTCCGGCACCACGACGCCCAACCCACCACAGCCGCCCCCACAGCAACAGCCGCCGAATCCGCCGACGCCGACACAGCCGTAACCGGCAGCGGCGCGCAGAGCGGGCTTTCTTGCGGCGTCCCGAAGATTTGGGACGCCATTTGTTTTCTCAGCCGGCAATGCTCACACTCATTTGCTGCAGCAGGCGGCAAAGCCGGGCCAGCGGCAAACCCACCACGTTGAAGTAGCACCCTTCGATCCGTGTCACAAACTTTCCGGCACCACCCTGGATGGCGTAGGCGCCCGCCTTGCCCATCGGTTCGCCGCTTTTCACGTAGGCCTCAATTTGCCGCGTGCTGAGCGGCGCAAACGTGACCCGGGTGGATTCGACTGCCGACAGCATCTTTCCTCCGCGGCCCGTTGGAGGAAGGCGTTTGCCCGGCGGCAGGCCCAGCAACGCCAGGCCCGTCAGCACCCTGTGGGTCCTGCCGGAGAGGCGGCGAAGCATGAGGCGCGCGCTGCGGCGCGAGGAGGGTTTTCCGAGGATCTTGCGGCCCACGACGACCACCGTATCCGCTCCGATCACAATGGCGGGTCCCCGGACGCGGCGAGCGGCGGCGAGCGCCTTCTCGCGCGCCAGCCGCGTGACCTGCTCCGCAGGCGTCTCTGCGGGGCGCACGGATTCGTCCACGTTTGCCGGGCGGACGATGAAACGGAATCCTGCGCGGCGAAGAATCTCAGCGCGGCGCGGCGAGGCCGAAGCGAGGATCAGGCGGGGGCGCGAAGTGATGGACATAGGGTCATGTAGGGCTCGGCGGGTCATTTTGACGGTGGCGACAGGTGCACAGGCAGGATTGCCTGTGCTACCTCAGCTTTCGACCAGCCGAATAAGCGCGCGATGGAGCCGGCTTCCGCGTGCGGATGCCATTCGACATACTTGGCGGCGAGGACTCGGCGCGCTTCGGCCGGCTCGATTGTTTGCGCTGCGGCGACGGCGGCGGGAAATGCGTGGGCGGTAAGTTCGAAGCGGTTGGAGGCCCAGGAGCCGGTTTCCTGCTCGGCGCCGGAGTGGACGACGAGAAGGAGACGCGAAAGTTGGAGGATGGCCTTCTTGAAGCGGCGATTGCCGGCGGTCGAATCGAATTTGCAGGCGTGACGCAATTCGAGCGTGGCGAGCGGGCCGCGCGCGGCGAGCGCTTGCCATAGGGTGCGCGCGTCCATGCTGATGCGGCCCGCCGCATAGGCGCGATCGAAATCTTTGGAATTGAAAACGCTCTCGCCCACGGCCAGGAAATACGGCAGCAGATTCAGGGAGATAAACGTGCCGCGGCCGCGGAAATATTTCGAGTAGAAGGCGCGGCGCTTGCGGCCGAATTCATCTTTCCACCTCCAAATCAGCAGACAGTAACGGTCCCAGGAGGTGCATTCGCGGCGGGCGCAGGCGAAATAGAGTGAAGGCAGCGGCAGGCCGGTGATGGGGAATAGCAGGCAGTAGCCCACAGCGTCAATGAAGCGCACAGCATCGGCGGCAGTGACGACGCGTTTGGGCCAGCCCCCCGCGGTGGGCAGGCGCACTTCACGGGGGCGAAATTTAAACGACGACGGTTTCTTCATACTCGCCAAACACGCGCCGCAAGGCGTCGGCGATTTCGCCAACGGTAGCCCAGGCCTCGACGGCGGCGAGCACGGCGGGCATCAGGTTCTCCTTTCCGCGGGCGCGGCGTTCCACATCCGCGAGCGCTGCAGTCGTTTTGGGCGCGTCGCGGCGGGCGCGGAGGGCGCGCAGGCGTTCCACCTGCGCGCGTTCGATTTCCGGGTCGATGCGCAGGAGCGGAATAGGCACCGCGTTTTCTGCCTGGAAACGGTTCATGCCTACAACGATTTGCTCGCCGCGCTCGACGGCCATCTGGTAGTCGTAGGCCGCGCGCTGGATTTCCGCCTGGACGTAGCCCTGTTCGATGGCGCGGAGCATGCCGCCGAGGGCGTCGATGCGAGTGAGGTATTCGGTGGCGCGGCGCTCGATTTCGTTGGTGAGCGCTTCGATGGCGTAGGAGCCGCCCAAAGGATCGATCGTGTTGGCAACACCGGATTCGTGGGCCAGGATTTGCTGCGTGCGCAGGGCGAGCAATGCGGTCTGCTCAGTGGGCAGGGCGAGCGCCTCGTCCAGGGCGTTGCAGTGGAGCGACTGGCAACCGCCGAGCACGGCAGCGAGCGCCTGGATGGCGGTGCGGACGAGATTGTTCTCCGGCTGCTGCGCGGTAAGCGAGGAACCGGCAGTCTGCGCGTGGAAGCGCATGAGCAGCGAGCGCGGGTCCCGGGCGTGGAATCGCTGGTCGAGGAGGCGAGCCCAGAGGCGGCGGGCGGCGCGGTACTTGGCCACTTCTTCGAGCAGGTCGTTGTGCGCGTTGAAAAAGAAGGAAAGCTGCGGCGCGAATTCGTCCACGGCGAGCCCGGCTTCCACGGCGGCCTGCACGTAAGCGATGGCGTTGCCCAGCGTGAAGGCCACTTCCTGGTCCGCGGTCGAACCGGCTTCGCGGATGTGGTAGCCGGAGATGGAAATCACGTTCCAGTTGGGCACTTCCGTGCGGCACCAGGCGAACATGTCTGTGACGATGCGCATGGCCGATTTGACAGGAAAGATATAGGTGCCGCGCGCGATGTATTCCTTCAGGACGTCGTTCTGCACCGTGCCGGCGAGACGCTTGACTGTGGCGCCCTGGTGTTTGGCCACGGCGACGTACAGCGCGAGCAGGATGGCGGCCGTGGCGTTGATGGTCATCGAGGTGGAGACGCGGTCGAGCGGGATGGAGTCAAAGAGCGCCAGCATGTCTTCGAGCGAATCGATGGCCACGCCCACGCGGCCGACTTCGCCCAGGGCGAGCGAATGGTCGCTGTCGAGGCCGATCTGAGTGGGCAGGTCGAAGGCCACGGAAAGGCCGGTCTGGCCCTGCTCGAGCAGATAGCGGAAACGGTGGTTGGTTTCCGCGGCGGTGCCGTAGCCGGCGTACTGCCGCATGGTCCACAAACGGCCGCGGTACATGGTGGGATAGACGCCGCGGGTGAAGGGAAATTCGCCGGGATAGCCGATGTCGGCTTCGGGATCGGCGCCGGTCACGTCGTCAGGAGTGTAGAGACGCTGGAGCGGCAGGCCGGAGAGCGTGTGGAACTCGTCTTTCCGTTCATTTCTGGCGGCTGGGGGAGTAGTTGGCTTGGTCATGCAAACTCTCTCAACGGACGCGGCGCGCGCTACGGAAAGAGGCGACGGAGAATGCCGCCATCATGAGGGTGAATGCCACGGCCAGGCCAATGGACCACAGGCCTGCGGCTCCGTGAGCGTCCGGCGGACGGGACTTCCAGTAGCGCCAGGTGGAAAACGCGCCGCTGACGGAGAGAAGAAGAAATGCCGCGCCGGCAACCTCGTGGAAGAGCTGTCGAGTGACGCGCCACAGCGTTTCGAGGAACGTCTGGATGGCGCGCCAGATGGCAAGGAGAAGCCGCATGGGGGGATTGTAGTACAAAGGCAGGGGCGAGTGGCCCGCGCCACACGGCTGGCGGGCAGGCGGCAGGCAGGCCGCCACACTCCAAAAGGGGCTCAGAATTCCAGATGGAGGCGGGCGCCGGGGACGACGACGGGGCCGCGGGCCTGGTTATAGCCGGGGTTGGTGACGCGTTGTACGTCGAAGGCCACAAACGCGCCGCGCCAGATGTGCGCGGTGTAGTAGAACTCGAGGCTCTGCTCGCGGCCGTAGGTGAGCGCGCCATCGCCGAGCAGAAATCCGAGGCCGCCGAGGGCCAGGTAGCGGCGATGGTCGCCGGAGATGGCGAGGGTGTCGAAGGCGAGGCCGGCGCGGTCGTGGCGGCGATGCCAGGGAGCGCCGTCGTGGTCGGCGCCGAATCCAACGGCCTGATCGGCTTCCGTGTAGGCCCAGCTTTCCGTGGTGCCGTTGTTCCAGCCGAAGCGGGCGAAGGTGCGGAATCCGCCGGGGAGGGGCTGTTCGAGGTTGGCGCCGAAACCGTACTTGATGCGGCCGGGCGCGCGCGTAGCGATGACCTCGGGTGCGGGCGTTTGCCCGGCGAGGAACGCGGAGATGGCTTCGCGATAGCTGCCCATATCAGCGTGATTCACGTAGGAGAGCAGGCGGAGGATGGTCTCCTGCTTTCGAAGAACGCTGTGATGGAGCTCGATCTCGGTGTTTTCGGCGTGGGCTTTGGTGATGTTGAAGTCGATGGCGTTGCCATTGGCTGTTTTCGGCTCGAGGACTTCGGCGTAGCGCAGGACGAGGTGGGGCTGGTAGTACTCGACGAGCAGGCCGTAGGTGTAGCCGTGGGTGTCTGCGGCGTAGTCGTAGGCGGCGTTGTTGTCGATTCCCCAGCCGAGGAATTGCATGTGGCTGTCGTTGCCCGGGCCGTTCACGTCAAAGAAGTCCACCATGCCGAATTTGCCGAGGCGGAATTCCAGGCGGCGCTCGGGGAGTTCGCGGGCGAGGCTGAGGAAGTTGCGTTCGGCGGGCGCGCGAGCGCTGGAGAGAGGCACGATCCAGTGGAGCATCATGCGGGCGAAGTAGGGCTTAGAAGACGTGCCGGAGGCGCGGACGGCGTCGAGATCGGGAAAGCCGGCGATGCCGAGGGTGGTCGAGAGGCCGTGGCCGGTGGCGTCTTCAATGTCCACTAGGGCTTCCAAGCCATGGGTGAGTTTGAGGCCGGTGTAGAGCGTCTCGACGCGAGAATTGGCGGTCTGAGGATCAGGCTGAAAACTGTTGGCGCCGGAATATTTTGCGGGGAAGCGGCCATGCCATTGGAAAACGACGTTGGCCTGGCCGGCGAGGAACCAGGGCGCGGATTCGGTGTGGGGAAAGAAGGTGAGCGGGTCCGGGGAGGAATCGAGGGAGGGAGCGGCGGCTTCCTGCGTATCGGGAAACGGAGGGGCGAGAGCGGGCGGCGAGGATTGCGCACCCTGCTGCGAGTTGGCAGGGGGCTGCGGCGCCGCGACCGCGCCGGGGAATTGCAGGGGGACGGAATTCGGCGGGGTTTGCGCATAGACACAGGGGAGCGCAACCGCAGAGCAAGCGAGTGCGGCAAGAACGAGAAGCCAAACGGATTCCAATTTCATGAGAAAAGGCCGCAGGCACGCCCCAACCTGGGCCACCATACGATAAGAGTTGTGAACGACTGATTACAATGGCCGCAGAGCAATGCTCGACCGGAAGAATCCTATTGGGAGGCGTCCGGGCCGGGGGCGGCGGGCGGCGGGAGCTGAGAGCCCGGCGGCGGAGGCGGAGCGAACGCGGCGCGTATGGCCGGCTGGCCGAGGTAGTAAAACGCCCAGTAATAAATGCCGCCGGCCAGCGCGGCGAGGAGAAAGTTGCCGGCGTCCTTTGTGGTGAAGGCCTGAATCATTTGCACGAGCGCGCTGAGCAGGCCGAAGACGGCGAGGCCACGAGCGAGCGCGCGGGCCCAGTTTTTCATCCCCAGGAGGCCCACTCCGGCGAGGAGATAGACGAGGCCGAAGAGAAGCGTGAACACCTCCGCGGTGTGGACGAAAGTATCCTTCATCCCCTCGAGTTGCGGCATCTGGCTGATGAACTCATCGAGATTGATCTTGCCGGAGTAGAGCAGCAATCCAGCCATCAAGTAGGAAAAGGCGAGGAACAGGGCCAGTGCCGCGAGCAGGGTGACGAGGCGAGGGCGCTGCATGGCTCGGCTATGGCTCCAATCGGGTCGAGGCGCGAAGGAGGGTAGTGTATCACCGCGGCGGCGCGGCTCGGATGCGGGAACGCAGGGCAGTGAATCATTTTGCCCCGGAGCAGAGCCATGAGTGGCTGTGCCACCGGGCCGGGCCTGTCCGGGGGACGCGGGGAAGGACAGTTGGCCTGCTCCGAGGGCCAGTGAGCGGCACTGTACGTTCGCGCTTTACCAGTACAGCGCAGGGGGCGAAGAGGAATCTTTCGCGCGGCCCTGCAGGCGCATAGACTTTCGCATAGACGAGTATCGAAACGGCGGGCGCCCACCCCCGGCCCATCTCCTTCCCAGATGCACAGGAAACACGGCCGGAATCCCGCGAAGCGGGACCGCGCCCAGCACAGCGAGCCCACCTGAAACCATGGCCGAAGACGCCCAAGTCAGCGCCGCTCGCGCCTACCTGCGCAGCCTGAACCTGCTGGTGAAGTCGGCGCGGATGTACGGGTTCGAACACCAGCGCACCGCGGCACAGCTCAACACCACGTTCAATGACCTGAAGACGGCGTTGCCGATGAGCGGGACGGGAGGGCTGACGCTGGGAGTATCCGGGACGAAACTGCTGGTAGGCGGAATGCCGATCGAGATGAGCGCGGTGGAAAAGGGATTCGCAGAGATGCTGGCGGCGGGGGGAGTGGCCAGCATCTTCTTCTCACATCACACCCAGATGGAAGACGTGCGCCGTTTTGCGACCGCATTTACGGCGAGCGCACCCAAGAATCCGCAACTCGGCGAGCAACTGAAAGCAGCGCTCGGGCAAGACGAGCACTCCGCAATCAAGGTGAATGAAATCCGTTACGTGGCCTCGGACAGTTCGGTGCCGCTGGCCAGTGGGGGACCCGGCAGCGGAACGGGAGGCACGGGAGTCTATGGACCGGAGGGGGGCCTCGATGCTCGTTCGTTTGTAAACCCCGTGGTAGCGAGTGTGCTGGCATCGGACGAGGGCCCGGGAGGCCTCCTGTCGGGCGATATGCGATCAGTTCTGGCGGACCCGAAACGCCTACTGCAGATGATTGCGGCGGCCGAAGGAGGCGCGCAGGGAGGCGAGGAAGGCGGCGAGCTGGGCTACCTGGGCGGATTCCCCGGTGGCGAACCGGGAGTGCAGGGAGCGGGTGGTGGCGGTGGCGTAGGCGCCGGCGGGCTCGGAGGCGGATTGCCGGGAACGGGCGGTGGCGGCGCAGGAAGCGGGGGAGGAATCGGCGGAGGAGTCGGCGAGGGAGTTGGCGTTGGAGGTGGAGCCGGTGCCGGCGGCGGTGCGGGCGCTGGGGCGGGAGGTGGCGGCGGAGGTGGTTACTACAGTGGGGCAAGTGGCGATGAAATAGTACGGGGCGGAGTGGGCGTCGGTGGCACAGGGGCCGGTGCGGGAGCGGGAGGCGGAGGAGCCACAGGCGCGGGAGCAGGCGGCGGTGGGCGTGCCGTTGCTGCGTACGTGCCGAGTGAAGACGACGTACTGAGCGTGATCCAGATCCTGACGCGCGTGGGCGCGGCCATGCCGAAGAGCGGCCGAGGCTCGCCGGCGGAAGTGCTGGCGGTGCAGAAAGAACTGGCACAAACGCCGCGCGCCGCGAAGCTGACGTTGCAGCAGGCGCTGGCGCAACTGAGCTCGGCGGGCGCGGCGAAAAACATGGACACGCCGATGATGCTGCAGCTCGCGGAGAACATGGCCATCCAGTTCGCGTTGGACCTCTACGAGCGCGGGGGCACGCGGGTTAATACGGTAAAGCAGATGCTGGGGAAGCTGGGGAAGGAGATCGATTCGCTGCGGAAAATCCTGGGCTCGCACGAAGAGAAGATGCGCAAGGCGGGCGTGGGAGTGGAGAGCTACTCCACGGTGCTGGACCGGCAATTCTGGAATTCGCTGCCGGAGGCGGGGAAGCGCACGATGCTGCTCTCCGACGACGCGTGGGCGATCCCTACGCGAAACGTGCGGTCGTACGTGGAGCAGTCGCTGGACCGGGGAGACGGGGGGCTGGCGGACAACATCCTGCGGAATTATGCGACGTGCCTGGGGTCGAGCGACAAGGACGGGCGGACGCGGGCGGCGCAGGGCATCCTGGAGCTGACGGACCTGTACGGGCGGTCGGATACGAACATCCTGCACGACGCGATCGCGCAGGCGGGGAAGGCGCTGCAATCGTCGCTGGAAGAGAAGGCGCTGGAAATCGCGCGCGAGGTAGGGGAAGCGTTCACGCGGCTGTCGCGGCAGGCCGCGGACCAGAAGAATTTTACGGCGTTGCGCGACGCGCTGGAACTGCTGAACGTAGTGGAGCGGATGGGCAGTGAGCAGAAGGCGTTCGCGCAAACCCTGCGGACGCGGCTGGGGCTCGAGAAGCAGCTATCCGATTTCATCGACAACGCCCTGCGCGCCGCGAAAGTGCCCGACGGGCTGATCGAAATCACGCGGCGGCAGCCGCACCTGGCCGCGGAACAGCTCTCGCAACGCATGATCCGCTGTGGGCGCAAGCGCGAGCGCGAGCGGCTGGTGGAGATCGCCTCGGAATTGGGCAACGAAGTGGTGGACTTCCTGAGCGAGAAGCTGAAGAAGGGAGCGCCGGCCGAAGCCGTGTCCGTGGTGGGGATGCTGAGCCGGCTGTATCTGCCCGCGGTCGAAGAGCTGCTGCCGCGTCGGCTGCGCGAATGGAACCGCTACTATCAGGACATCACGGTGCGGCAACTGGCGTGTTCCGGGACGCCGGAGAGGAGCCGGCTGCTGCTGGACCTTTCGGAAGTGCTCGACCCACTGGTGTTTCCGACGGCGCTCGACGAGGTGGGGATGTCCGGCGACGCGGGAGCGGTGGAGTTCCTGTTGCGGCTGGCCGCGGGAGAAGTGGAGCGGATGAACACGCCGCTGCTGAGGCTGAAGGCCATCGAATCGCTCGGACGGCTGCGGGCGCAGCCGGCCGCGCCGCTGCTGCGGCAGGTGCTGGAGGCGCGGCAGACGTTCCGCTGGCAGTATCCGAGAGAAATGCGCGTGGCGGCGGCGCAAGCGCTCCAGAAGATCGACCCGGGGTGGCTGCTGCCGTTCCTGTCGTCGGCGGATATTCCCCGTGAGGAAATGCAGGTGGCGGCGATTGATCCCACGCCGGACTCGCCGGGGGTGAGGCAGCGGTCGTACCAGCGCATCAAACTGGTGAAGCCGCTGGAAGCGAAGATCTCCACGAGCCAGGGGGAGCACCGCATCGAGATGCGGGAAATGAGCCTGGGGGGCGGCTGGGGCGAGGGCGACAAGCAACTGGCGCTGCCGCCGGGAAGCGAAGCGGACGTGGAGCTGCAAACGGGCTGGCGGGGGCTGAAGTCGCACGTGCTGGTGCGCGACACGCGAGCGACGAAGTTTGCGTACGAGATTGTGGAGATTGACCTGGAAGAACGCGCCAAGCTGCGACGGTTGCTGGTGGATGCGCTGGCGCGGACGGCGTAGAAATTTTCTTCAAATTAACAACGGAAAACCAACAGTTACCCCTCGAGCAGCTTCGGCTCATCTGCCGTCTAAACGCCTGACCACAAAAACGCCGGCTGGAAGCCGGCGCTACCAGGGGCAATGCTTGACTTTGTGGCGCGGGAAGATATGGTGACGGATTCCCGCGAGGGCGTTGGAGACTGCGGGGACTGGAAAGCTGAATCCGGGAGGGACTTGCGATGCGGCGGATCCATCGGGTGCTGTGCGCGCTTCTGGTTGTTGCGGGCGCGAGTTGGGGAGTCGCGGTTGCCGGGGGGAAGACCACAGTCATCCGGGCAGCGCGGATGTTCGACGGGAAGAGCGGAAAAATTACGAGTCCGGGAGTGGTTGTGGTGACGGACGGAAAAATCGCGGCAACGGGGGCGGGCGCGAGCGTGCCGGCGGGCGCCGAGGTGGTGGATCTGGGCGATGCGACGCTGATGCCGGGATTCATCGACGCGCACACGCACCTGACCATGTCCGACATGTACAACTGGCGGCAGAACTTCATCGATGAGCTGCAGGAGCCGATCGCGGAGACTGCGATTGCCTCGACGGTGAACGCGCGGAAGACGCTGCTGGCGGGATTCACGACGGTGCGGGACGTGGGGTCGCGTGACCAGCTCGACGTGGGGCTGCGGGACTCAATCCGCAAAGGATACGTGATCGGGCCACGTATGCTCGTCTCCGTGCACGCGATCGGCGCCACGGGCGGCCACTGCGACGATGAGGCCGGGTTCCGCCAGGGGCTGTTCCCGGAGACTGGCCCCTCGGAAGGAGTGATCAACGGCCCCGAGGAGGCTCGGAAGGCGGTGCGGTTGATGCACAAATACGGAGCCGACATCATCAAGACCTGCGCCACGGGCGGAGTGCTTTCTTTGACCGACGCCGTGGACACACCGCAACTGACGCAAGCGGAGCTCGACGCCCTGGTGAGCGAGGCGCACGCCCTGCGGTTGAAGACCGCGGCACATGCGCACGGCTCGGAAGGGGCAAAGCGGGCCATTCGCGCGGGAATCGATTCCATCGAGCACGGCACGTTTCTGGACGACGAGGCGCTGGACATGATGAAGGCGCGGGGAACGTATCTGGTGCCGACGCTGATGGCGCACGTGGGAGTCGAGGAGAGGCTGGAGGCGGATCCGGGAATCCCGCCGGCGATTCAAGCAAAAGGACGAGCGGCGATTGCGGCGCTGGAAGACATGATGCACCGGGCGATCGCCAAAGGCGTGAAGATTGCCTTCGGCACGGACGCGGCTGTCTATCCTCACGGGCGCAATGCGGGCGAGTTCTACCAGATGGTGAAAATGGGGATGAAGCCGGAAGACGCGTTGCGGACCGTGGCGGCTTCGGCCGACCTGCTGGGGTGGGGCGACAGGCTCGGGACGCTCGAGCCCGGCAAACTGGGGGATGTGGTGGCCGTGCCGGGGAATCCACTGGAGGACATCCACGTCACCGAGCACGTGCTGTTTGTGATGAAGGAAGGCGTGGTGTACCGCAACGACCGCGCCGGCCCGAAGTGAGTTCGCGGATTCGGCCGACACCGGGCGGCATGGCAGTGCGAAGTTTCCGCGCAGCCGCTCGGATTGGGTAGAATACGCGGATTCGGTACCGCGAGGAGGAGGGATTTATGGCAGAGACAATCCGGCAGGTGGAGCATTATTCGGCATCGGTGGCGAATAAAGTAGGAGAGGGGGCGCGCGTGCTGGGAGCTATGCGCGCGGCGGGGATCAACCTGATCGCGTTGTGGGGCTATGCCCGCGACACGGGGAAGGCGACACTCGAATTCGTCCCGGAGAACGGAGCCGCGTTTGCGGCCGCCGCAAAGGCGGCAAAGCTGAAGGTGAGCAAGAAGCAGATCGCGTTCCACGTGGAGGGCGATGACCGGCACGGCGCGGTCGCCGAGCTGCTGGCGAGACTCGCCGCGGCGAAAGTGAATGTGCGCGCTTTGCAGGCGGTGGCCGCGGGAGCGGGGCGATACGGCGCCGTGATTTTCGTGCCGCAGGCCGCGGTGGGGAAGGCGGGGAAGGCGCTGGGGGCGGGATAGGCGGTTTCGAGCCGGCGATCGATGGGGAGCCAACTCTGCGGGGCTCGCCACGCTCGGCCGGCGGGACGCCGGCGCTACCTTTACTTGGCAGAGGCGAGTGCGAGTTCGCGGGCGCGGCGGAGGTCGAGTTTGCCGGTGCCCAGGTAGGGGAGCGCTTCGACGCGGAAGAAATTGTCGGCGCGGGGAATCCACAGGTTGGGCAGGCCGCATCCGGGCAGTTTTTCGAGACACTCCTTCAATTTTTCATCGGGCAGGGTGTGCAGAACGACCAGGCGTTCGCCTTTGCGCTCGTCGGGAACGGCGGCAACGACAAAGGTTTGCTCCGTCGTTCCGGCGAGCTCGTGGAGTTTTTCTTCCACGCGGCCGTGGGGAACCATTTCGCCGCCGATTTTGCTGAAACGGCTAAGGCGGTCGGTGATGGTGAGAAAACCGTCCTCATCGCGCATAGCCACGTCGCCGGTGACGTACCATCCGTCGCGGAGCGCATCCGCGGTTTTTTCCGGACGGTTCAGATAGCCCTGCATGATGTTTGGACCGCGGACGAGCAGCATGCCGGGCTGGCCCGCCGGCACTAGAACGGTCTCGCCGCGTTCGAGGGCTTCCGGATCCACTATGCGCACGCTGATTCCCGGCAGGGGGTGGCCGATGTGGCCGCGTTTAGCGCCTATCTGGCGGAATCCAGGGCCGCGGAAGTCCGGTGCATTCACGGCGACGACGGGAGAGCACTCCGTTGCGCCATAACCTTCGAGGGGGCGAAGGCCGAACGTGTCTTCAAACGCGAGCGCCACGCGGTCGGGCAACTTCTCCGCGCCGACGAGGACGTAGGCGAGGCTGCCAAACTGTTCGGGCGAGCAGCGGCGCATATAAGCCTGGAGAAACGTGGGAGTGGAGAGGAGAAAGGTGACGCGGAATTGTTCGACGAGGGCGCCGATGGCGCGCGCGTCGAGCGGGCTGACGTGATAGACCACGCCGAGCCCTTCGATGGCCGGCAGCATGAGCGTGACGGTGAAGCCGAAGGAATGGAAGAAGGGAAGAATGCCGAGCAGGCGGTCGTGGCTATCCAGGGCAAACGCCTGGGTGATTTGTTCAATGTTGGCGGCCACGTTGCCGTGAGAGAGCACGACGCCTTTGGGTTCCCCAGTACTGCCGCTGGAGAAAATAATTGTCGCGGTGTCCTTGAGCCGTGAGTGGGCGGCGCGTCCGAGCGCGCGGAACAGAAGCGGGCCCGGCAGGAGCCAGGCCATTGCTGCCGCAGCGAGTTTTTCCCCGAGGCCGGCGCCCGCGGTGATTTCTTCGAGCAGCAGTGTGCGTCCGGGGACTTGCAGCTTCAATTTGTCGAGAAAGGCCTGAGCGGTGAGAACGGTCTGGAGGCCGCACTGGCGGGCGCAGGAGGCCACTCCCTCGGTGGACATCGTGTAGTTCAGATGCACCGGCACTTTTCCGAGCAGCAGAGCGGCGTGGTTCACGAGCGCGCCCGGGACAGAGGGTGGCAGAAGGATTCCGACCATGGTCTGGTTCTGCCAGTGGCGGCGGAGGCGGCGGGCGAGGAGGATGGCGCCGGTGAGCGCGGCGTGAAAACGGATGCTGCCGCGCTGGCCATCGGCCATGGCGAAGCGGAAGGGATGGCGGCGCGCGGTACGCACGAGTTCGAGATCGAGCGAAGGAAGGGCGCGCATCCGTTCGGCGGCGGATTCGGCGCTGAGTTCTTCCACTGCCTGGCGCACCTCCGGCGCCGTGGTGGTTGATGGTAGGGGCGCGCCAAAGCTGACCGTAACGGGGTAGGGGATCTGTTTCGGCATCTTCCAGAGAAAACGGCCGCGTTCAAAGCTGAAGATGCTGCCCCACACGCCGTCGAGCGCCACGGGGACGATGGGGGCTTCGACGCCCTTCATGATGCGCTCGAATCCGCGGCGGAAGGGCAGCAGGTGGCCGATGCGGGTGATTTGGCCTTCGGCGAAGATGCACACGATCTCGCCGGCGCGGATGGCGTCGCTGGCTTCGCGGAGCGAACGGATCATGTCGCGCGGCCGTTGCTGGCTGGAGATGGGGATAGCGCGACCGATGCGGGCAATGGGTTTGATCAACGGATGTTCGTAGATGTCTTTGAACATGAGGAAGCGGATGAGACGGTCGGTGGAGGCCGTAAGCAGCAGGGCGTCCACCCAGGACATATGGTTGCAGACGAACAGCGCCCCGCCGCGCTCGGGGATATTGTCGCGGCCCACTACACGGATGCGGTAAAGCGTGTGCGTCAGCATCCAGAGCAGGAGCCGCACCAGAGAGTCGGGCAGCAGCCACACGGTATACACCGTGGCTGCAAGCGTCATGGCCGCGCCAGCAAGAAAAGTTTCTGAAGGGCTCAGGTTGAGTTGCTTCAGGAGCAGCCAGAAAACGCCGCCGGAGAGACAAATCCCCAACCAGGAAATAAATCCCGCCCCGGCGATGACTGTGCCGCGCCGGCTTTCTTCGGGCCGATGCTGAATCAGGGCCTGAATCGGCACTGCATAGATCCCCCCGAAGAACCCCAGAGCGCCCAGCCGCAACGCAAAATTGACGGGGGAAAGTCCCGCGGGCCACAACAGTGCTGCGAACACGGTCATCCCGATCGAGCCCAGCGGGATCAGCCCATATTCGATTTTATTGCCGGAGAGATAGCCAGCGGCGAAACTCCCAAGCCCGAGGCCTAGGGCCAACGTGGCCAGCAGGATGCCGGCGTGCGTCTCGTCGAGCTGCAAGACGCGGCGGCCATAGATCACAATGAGGAATTGCAGAAGCGCACCCAAGTAGAACAGGTAACAATTGCCCAGGACAGCGAGCCAGAGCACGCGATCCTTGCGCATGTAGCCGGCTTCGTTCCAAACATCCGCCAGGAAATTCGTGCGGAATTTCTTGTCCGGGTTCTTGGGCAGAAGGTGGCTGATGCCGAGGCTGGTCATGAGTCCGACTGCCGTAACCCCGAGCAGGATGGCTCCCGACCACTGCTGGCGGCCACGGAAGTGCTGCGCCAGCGGTCCCGCGGTCATTTGCCCAGTAATGATGGCTACAAAGGTAGTGAGTTCGATGATGCCGTTGCCCCAGGACAGCCGCTTCTCCGGCAAGAGTTCGGGCAGGATCCCGTATTTTGTCGCAGAAAACAGCGCGGCCTGCGTGCTCAGCAGAAAGATGGCCGCGAATTGCACGGCAATATGGTTGAGGGTGAGCCCGATCAGCGCCACCGTCATCACTCCCACTTCCATCAGCTTTGTGCCGATCGTGACGCGGCGTTTGCTGTAGCGGTCCGCCAGAAAACCTCCCGCCATGGAGAACAGCAGAAACGGCAGACCGAAGGCCACGCTCACCAGCGGCACCAGGCGGTCCTGCTGCTCCGTCGCCAGGCCTCCGTAAAGAATCAGATTGATGATCAGGAATTTGAGCGCGTTGTCGTTGAAGGCCCCGGTGAATTGCGTGGCGATGAGGGCCCAGAAGCCGCGAGTTTTCTCGGGAGGCTGAAAGGCTTCCATAGGCTGCCCGGCACCGGACATGCGCGTGGATGGTAACGTGCGTGGGAGGGGGCCGCAATAGAGGGCGAGTACAGATTTGTGAGCTGGCGCAGCGGGCCAGCGCTACCGGTGGCGGGAGGGCGAATGGGCAGAGTAGCCGAGTTTGGCGGAAATGCGGCGCGCGGCGTCCTTTACAGCTTCGACAAATCTGGGAAGAGTTTCGGAATTGACCATGGCGATGGTGCCGCTGACGCCCAGGGCGGCTTCCACGCGGCCCTCGGCGTTGTAAATCGGAGCGCCGATGCAGCGCACACCGATGCTGTTTTCCTCATCGTCCATGGCATAGCCCTGCGAGCGGACGTGATCCAGTTCTTTCAGCAACCTGGCGTGTTGCGTGATGGTCTTCGACGTGCGTTTCACCAGGCCGTGGCCGGCGAGGATGGCGTGCAGTTCCTCGTGTGCCAGCCCCGCAGCGAGCGCTTTTCCGATGCTGGTGGCGTGGATGTACATGCGGCGGCCGACCCAGGTGTTCATTTGGATAAAGCCGGGAGCTTCGACCCGTTCGATGTACACCGCTTCACCGTTTTCGAGGATGGCGAGATGCGCGGTCAGGTTCACGCGGCGGACGAGGTCCTGGAGAATGGGGCGGGCCACTTCGCGCAGGTCGAGGCCCATGGCCACGCCGTGGCCGAGGTCGAGCACCTTCAATCCCAGGCGGTATTTGCCGTCCTCCGCGTTGCGATGCAGATAGCCGCGGCGCTCGAGCGCGCGGAGGATGTAGCTCGCCGAGCTCTTGGGGATGGCGAGTTTGCGGCTGATCTCGGAGTTGGAGAGGCCGCCCGAACGCCGGGAAACGGCCTCGAGAATGCCGAGGGCGCGCTCGACGGCGGTGGCCGGGCTTTCCTTGGCGGCGTGCATGGGAGCAGCTTCCGCAAGGATACCGCAAAACGGCGTGGCCAGAATACAGAACAAATGTTCAAAACTTTGCACAGCCGGTAGCGGCGGCCGGCGTATCCAACAGATAGAACAGGGGTTCGGCGGGGCGAACTGGCACTCGAATTGCGGTTGCCGGGAGCGGGCGGGGAGTTCCGCCGCGGCGGGCCCACCTCGCCGGAACAGCCCTCTGAACTTCTGTTCAACCTATTGCACAGCGAATTGACAGCCGAAGGTGCCTCGACTAACCTGCGGAACATGCGTTCAGCATAGTGAACGCAGAGGAAACGGAGCCCATCATGAAGACCTGCCTGAAAAGCCATCGCCCGCGCCCGGCAACCGAACTTGCGGAAACCTGGAAGAAGAGCCCGCGCTGGGGGGGCATCACGCGGCCCTACTCCGCCGTGGAAGTGGAGAAGCTGCGGGGCTCGGTGCACATCGAGCACACGCTGGCGCGCATGGGCGCGGAGCGACTGTGGGCACTGATGCAGACGCGGCCTTACGTCACCTCACTGGGCGCGATGACAGGCAACCAGGCGGTGGCCCAGGTGAGCGCGGGGCTCGAAGCGATTTACGTGAGCGGCTGGCAGGCGGCGGCGGACGCCAACCTGTCCGGCGAAATGTATCCGGACCAGAGCCTGTATCCGGCGAACAGCGTTCCGCGGCTGGTGAGCTCGATCAACCGTGCGCTGGCGCGGGCCGACCAGATCCACCATTCCGAAGGAAAGAACGGGACGCACTGGTTCGCGCCCATGTTTGCCGACGCCGAAGCGGGCTTCGGGGGCAACTTGAACGCATTCGAGCTGATGAAAGCGATGATTGAAGCCGGCGCTGCGGGAGTGCACTTCGAGGACCAGCTTTCTTCGGCGAAAAAGTGCGGGCACCTGGGCGGAAAAGTGCTGGTATCCACCGGGGAATTCGTGAACAAACTGGTGGCGGCGCGGCTGGCCGCCGACGTTCTGGATGTGCCCACGATCCTGATGGCGCGCACGGACGCGGAGAGCGCGAAGCTGATCCTGAGCGACCACGACCCGCTGGACCGTCCCTTCCTGACCGGGGAGCGGACATCGGAAGGCTTCTTCGTTTACCGCGGCGGGACGAAGGCGGCCATCGCCCGTGGACTGGCCTACGCGCCCTATGCCGATATGCTGTGGTGCGAGACCTCGAAGCCCGACTTGGCGGAGGCGTGCGAATTCGCCGAGGGCATCCACGCGAAGTACCCCGGCAAGCTGCTGGCCTACAACTGCTCGCCGTCGTTCAACTGGCGGAAGCACCTAGACGAGACGACAATCGGGAAATTCCAGCGGGAGCTAGGGGCGATGGGATACAAATTCCAGTTCGTGACGCTGGCCGGCTTCCACGCGCTGAACCTGAGCATGTTCGAGCTGGCCCGGGGCTACCGCCAGAGCGGCATGTCCGCCTATTGCCGCGTGCAGGAAGCGGAATTCACCGCCGAGCGCGAGCACGGCTACGAGGCGGTGAAGCACCAGCGCTATGTGGGCACTGGGTACTTCGACGAGGTGGCGCAGGTAATCATGGGCGGGAAGACGCAGACGACGGCGCTGAAGGGGTCCACGGAAGAGGCGCAGTTCGAGGCCGCCGCGAAGCCCGTGAGCCTGCCCCGGCCGCTGCCGCGCGATCTGGGCGTGCAGGCTCCTGCCGCGGACTGAGCGTCCCTCAGCGGCTCGATCACTTCAGAAACCACGGCGGGCAAATTCGAAAGCCATCGCGCCCCTGCGGCCGGCGAACAGGGCCACAGGGCGCACGTTTCTGAGTGCCGCGGGCGCGGCACGGTCGCCCTCCATCCATTCACAGACGGACAAACCGATCCAGGGATGCAGCCGCACACGGCGGCGGAAACCGGATTGCGCCGAGGGCGGGAACAACATCGAAGCCCAAAAATACAGAACCCATCATGCGTAAAGCCGCGGAAGTCACCGCCGGGAAAGCCGCAGATAGCTGCCGGTGAGGGGCACTCTCCCCCGCGGCCGCGCATTGCCAGCCAGTAGCCCATTACTGCCCAAAACCTGAGCAGACAGATGCAGGCGAGCAACTCGGACTTTTTCGGCCGCATCCGAACGGTTACAATTGGAGGGTTTGCGTGGAGTCCGGCGTTCGGGAGAGTGAATGGACGGGGTACGGCGCTTTTTGACGTGCGGTTTATTGACCCTGCTGCTCGGTGCATTGGCGGGATGCGGACCCAGTTCGACGAGTTCGAGTTCGGGTACGGGTTCGACGACTACGCCAACGCTCACCTCAATCACAATCAATCCCAGCTCGGTGAACGGGGGACAGTCAGCCACGGCCACCATCACGCTGTCGGCCCCGGCTGTGTCCGGAGGTTTTCTGGTGATGCTGGGGTCGTCCAGCGGCAGCGTGACGCTTCCCATCATCAATACCGTCTCGGGGCCGGTGGAACAGTTCACCGTCCCGGCAGGAGCCATGACCGGGACGTTCAAGATCCAGACCATCCCGGTGGGTTCCAACCAGACCGCGCTGATCTCAGCCACCTCACAGGTACTCACGACGGTGCAGACCACGCTGACGATCATTTCCACCCATCCCCTTTCGGTCAGTGCCTTCAACGTGAATATGACCAGCCTGAGCAGCGGACTGACCCTGATCGGCACGGTCACACTGAATTCCCCGGCCTTTTCGCCCGGCCAGCCGGTGGCCCTCACCAGCAGCGATCCCTCGGTTCAGCCGGAAAATCCGGTTACCGTGCCGACCAATACGACCTCAGTGGGATTCAGCATCTTCACTTTTCCGATCTCGACGCAGCGAACTGTTACGGTAACGGCCACGTTGAATTCGAGTTCGGTAGCTGTACAACTGACGCTGCTGCCGACGGGAACAGCGATTACCTCCCTGGTGGTGGTGCCCCCAACCGCGGCGGGAGGAACAAGCCTGACGGGCATGGTAACCGTCTCTCCGCCAGCACCGGCCGGGGGGGAGACCATCACGCTCACCGCGGTCTTTACCAATCCCGCCACGCCGGCCAACACGACGCTGCCGATCACTTTCCCCGCGAGCGTCCCCGTGCCGGCGGGCGCGACGCAGGCCCAATTTACGATCATGAGCTCGGCGGTAACCGTGTCGACCGGAGTCACGCTGACAGCAACTCTGAATTCCACAGCAATCAACTTCGGCCTGCAAATCGTGCCGTCGATCAGCCTGGCCGGCATCTCGTGCCAGCAGACTGCGGTCACATCCGGAAACACACTTTCCTGCAGCGTAGCACTCACGATTCCAGCGCCCGCGGGAGGCGAGGCGGTACAGCTCACGAGCAGCAACTCGATGGTGTTGCCGGTGCCGACGAGCGTGACCGTAACAGGAGGGGTGACGAGCCAGGCGTTCAACGTCGTTGGAGGGGTGGTGACGACGCCCACTCCGATCACGCTGACGGCCATGCTTCAGGGCTCGACAACCGGCGCGGTCACCAGCGTGGTTACGGTGGTTCCGGTGAGCGCGCTCAATCTTACCTCGTTCACCCTGAGCGCCGGCGTGGTGCAGGGGGGAGCGATGCCCGGAGGAACTCTGACGGGCACCTTCACGATTGCCCCTGCGGGGGCGCCGCCCGGCGGACTCCCCGTTAGCGTGTCGAGCAGCGATCCAAGCGTGCAGTTTGGTAGCGGCACGGCGAACGACCCCTGCAGCGTAACAACGCCTGCGGGAACGGTGACCGTCTTGCAAAACTCCCTGACAGCGTCATTTACCCTCTGCACGACCGCCGTCGCATCCCAAGTCAACGTAACGATCACCGTCAACGTGAACGCGTTTCCACTGAGTGCGACTCTCGTCGTCGTGCCGCCGCCTCAGGTGACGGCTGTGTCGCTCTCGCCGACCTCGGTGGTCGGAGGCAATTCGGTGGTGGGCACGGTGACGCTGTCCGTCCCGGCTCCGCAGTTGGGCACGGTGGTGATGCTCCAAAGCAACTCGCCGCTGGCGCAGCTCGGAGCGACGCTCACCGTGGCCCCGGGGAACACGACTGCAGTCTTTGCGGTCACCACCCTGCAGGTGAGCACACAACAGATGGCCACCATCACGGCATCGCTCGGCGCGTCCTCGCAGCAGGCCATGCTGACGATTACGCCGGTGCCCCCCGACGCGCGCTTGTTGTTCCTCAATCCCTCCACCGTGCTCACGGGACGGACTTCGACAGGCACAGTCACGCTGACGGCGCCGGCCCCTGCCGGTGGCCTGATCGTGACTCTTGCAAGCGCGTCCACGACGGTGAGCGTTCCCGCATCGGTCACGGTTCCGGCGGGATTGACATCGGCGACGTTTCTGGCCCGGGCCGCGTCCGGGGTGACTGCCTCCACGTCCGTTCAGATCAGCGGCCAGGTGACATCCGGCGCCACGAGCACGCTCACTGTGATTCCCGTGCCGAGCGGCACGGTCACGGAACAGGTGGTGCTGGGGGGCGAAACGAACTCCACGGATTTCCCGGTTCATCCAACTTCCGGGGCTTTTCAAGGGTCACTCGCCTCGGGCGACGACACGGGATTCGTCGCCAACATCGGCCTGAGCACCCCGGTAAGCGCCGCTACAACTGCGTCCTATACCTTTTCCACATATCTGGGTGGGATGTCGAGCTTCGGGCAGGTGCGCGACGTTTTCGTGGACAGTTCCGGAAACGTGTTCGGCTGCGGTGTGACCATGGATCCGAATCTGAAGACCTCTTCCAACGCGGCGCAGGCGGCCTATGGCGGCGGCAAGGACGCATTTATCGCGGAATTCAATTCATCGGGCGCACTGCAATACCTGAGCTACCTGGGCGGCAGCGGAGACGAAACCTGTAACAGCCTGACGGTGGACTCCTCCGGCAACATCTTTGTGATCGGAAGCGAAACGGACAGCACGGCAATAGGCGCCACAAACCTGAGGGGCACGACCGGCGCTTTTCAGACGGCGAATGCCGGGGGCAGCGACATTTTCGTGGCGAAGATCAACCCGAAATCGTCGAACAGCTCGGGTGGCCTGGTGTGGCTGACGTTTGTGGGAGGCGCTGGCGACGATTTCGCGGACGGGCGCATAGCCATGACTGGTTCGGGAGTGCTGGCGATCAGCGGAACGAGCCGGTCGACCTCCGCGCCGCCCAATGGATTTCCGATACCCCCAATCCAGGGGCGGCCGCCCCTGACGGGCGTAGGATCCTTTGGTGTTGTGATCGGACTCTCTGAAGACGGGACAACCCTGCTCTCGAGCACGCTTTTGTTCGGACACACCAATGGCCCCAATCCGGGCGCTCCCACGACGACGACGGCTTCCGGAGGGATCGCGTTAGATTCCAGCAACAACATCTACGTTTGTGGGCAAACCAATGCGAGCGATCTACCCGTGTCCACGAATGCGTTTCAGCCGGCGTTGCAAGGCCAACAGGAAGCCTACGTCGCCGTCCTGAACAGCAGCGGCGTGATCACGCGGTTGACGTATCTCGGGGGGACCAGCGCGAGCACGATCCAGGCGTGCAAGGGGATCGCCGTTGACCGGGACATGCAACCGATCATCGTTATGCCCACCGATGCTTCCGACTACCCCCTGACCACTGGTGGAGCGCTCTCCGGCCCCTCCGATTTTGCGGTCACCAAACTGACCAGCGACCTCAGCACCCTGGTCTTTTCGAGGCTGGTGGGAGGCAGCGGAAGCGAGTCTGCCGACGCCACCCGCCTGCAACTGGACAGCGCCGAAAACCTCTATTTTTCGCTGGCGACAAACTCCGTGGATTTTCCGGTAACGGCGAATGCGTTGCAGGGGACGTTTGCGGGCGCCTCCGGGGGCAATAATACAAACGTTGTGGTGGTAAAGCTTTCCTCGGACGGCTTGACCATCCTGTACGCCAGCTATCTCGGCGGCACTCAAAACAATTCCACCACATCTGTCGTCTACCATCTCAATTGATACCAGGTTCCTGCCGCGCTGGTTCACGGGAGGGCGGCCGGGTCGCCTGCCGGTTCGAACAGGTAGTGGCAGACGATCCATTCGGAGCCCCCGCGGTAGCCCCATAACTCAGCGCAGGCCATAAAAAACAGGCGCCAGCGCGCCCACCACAGCCGCGCATTCGCCTCGCCGTAGGTTCCGGCGATGACAGGGCGGAGAGTGCCGCGGTTTGCGTCCATGCGCGCGAGCCACGCTTCTGCCGTGCGCTGATAGTGGGTTCCGTCCAGGCGCCAGCGCTCGACGCAGCGCACGTGGCGGTGGAACCCGGGGAGCAGGTCTTCGCTCGGCATCATCCCTCCGGTGAAGAAATACTGCGCCATCCAGTCGTCCGGTCCGCGGACTTCGTAGGGGTATGCGAACCGCGCATGGGCGAAGACGTGGACGAACAGCAGCGCGTCGGGCCGCATCCAGCGAGCGATGCGGGCCAAAAGCACGCCGTAGTTGCGCATGTGCTCGAACATTTCCGCCGAGACGATGCGGTCGAAGCGCCCGCCGGTGTCGAACGTGTTCATGTCCGCGGTGATGACTTCAACGTTTCGCAGGCCGCGGGTGCGCGCGCGGGCGTCGATAAACTCCTTCTGCGAGCGGGAATTGGATACGGCGATGATGCTGCTGGCGGGAAAATGTTCGGCGAGATACAGAGTGAGCGAGCCCCAGCCGCAGCCGAGCTCCAGGATGCGCTGGCCGTCCGAAATGCGCGCGCGCTCTGCGGTGAGCGCGAGCATGGCCTCCTCGCTCGCGTCGAGCGTACCCACTCCAGGCGGCCAATAGCCGCAACTGTATTTCATGTGCCGGCCCAGCACGTGCTCGAAGAACTCGGCAGGCACTTCGTAATGCTGAGCGTTGGCTGCGTCGGCGCGGATGGCGATTGGGTCGGCGTCGAGCTGGACGAGGAGCAGACGGCGTCGCTCCCGCTGCGCCTCGGGCCCCCCAACGGATTCCTCGCGGAGGCGCGCAGCGCAATTCCTCCGAATGCCCCAACGCAGCAGCCAATCGGGGAGCAGGCCGGATTCGACCAGCGACGAATACCAGGCAGAACGTAGAGATTCCGCTGCGCTTTCGGGAGCGGGAACTGATTTGGGAGCGGCAGACATCGAATTCAGTTGCTGGCCGCGCCGGGCGTGCGCTGTTTCTTTGGCCACCAGGGAAAAAACGCGCTCGTGGTCTCCTGGTAGCGGCGATATTCCTCGCCGCGCGAGCGCAATGCCTGCGCCTCAGTGGCCGGAATGCCGGTCACACGAAAGAGGAAAAAGAGCATCAGGGCGGGACACGCGAGAGCCAGCCAGCCCCAGGGGGCCGCAATCGCGTAGATCGCGTAGGCGACCCAGATGAGCCATTCGAAGAAATAATTGGGGTGCCGCGAGTACAGCCACAGGCCCGCGCGGCAGGTTTTTCCTTTGTTCGCCGGATTCGATTTGAACCGGCTGAGCTGGGCGTCGGCGGCCGTCTCGCCCGCGAAGGCCACAGCCCAAATGGCCGCGCCCCCGAAATCGCTCCAGCCGAAGGCGGGACGAGGGTCGAGCGCGGCCAGAAGAAATGGCAGCGAGAGCAGAACGTCCAGCAGGGCCTGGGCCTGGAAAAAGATGAAGAATTTGAGCGGCAAATTGGTCTTCCAGGATTGGCGCAGCTCCACGTAGCGCCCCTCTTCGGGATGGCCCACGATGCGTGTGAACAGCAGATAGAAGGCGAGTCGATACCCCCACGCGGTGGCCATGCCCGCAATCAGCCAGCGGCGAGGCGCGTAGCCGGTTGCCGCATAGGCGTAGAGAATCGCGATCGTGGGGAGCAGGAATCCCCAGCCGAAATCGACGATGGCGGCATTGCGCATGGGAAGATGGAGGAGCCAGAGGAGCGTCATCACGCCGGCTGCCACCAGCCAGGCGAGCAGCAGGAGATGGAGGTAGGGCGTCACGCGCGCTTCTCCGGGGCACTACCCGCGCTGGGAGCGCCGCCGCCCGGCTCGCGGGGGAGCGCAGGAATCCGCCGCAGCAGCGGCACGAGGAGAGCGTAGATCAGAAGCACTCCCAGCGGGGCGATCACCGCCCAACCCAGGGTGGCCCGGAGAATCGAGCCCCACAGGCGGGCCAGACTGCCCCACAGGTCGGCGCGCAACATCGCCGTGATCTGCGTTATCGAGAGCGGCAGCGGCTTCGCTCCGGTGAGAAATTCCCCCGCGCGCATATAGGGAATGAATAGCAGCACCTGGAGCGGAGCCGCAGCCCAGTTCGCCGCCTGGATGGCGGGTAGGTTCAGCCGGAAGACGACCGCCGCAGCCGTGCACAGCGCCGTGCCGAGCCCGAAGGAGATGGGCACCGTGCTAATGGCCACTCCCAGCGCCAGACACAGGGCAATCTTCTCCGGGGAGAGTCCCTGACGCAGCAGGTCGCGGATGAAGGCAACGACTTTGCGCAGCGCCCTCATGCGGCGCGGGGCGCGAACAGGGAGGAGAGCGGGTCACCCGGTTTCAGGCGGAAGAGCTGGAGGAGCACGTAGAACGACATGGCGATGTTCCCGAGCAGCAAAATGAGCACCAGCCAGAGAATCTTCAGGCCAACGCCGGGCTCGCGGTATGCCACCCATACGAAAAAGGTGATGAACCCGCAGTAGGCATCGAACAGAGTGGCAATGGCCCAGGGCTGCGCGTTGAAGGCGGCGCGCACCGCGGGATCGAGCAGGCTGGAGCGCGAGGCGGACCACAGCGTGACGCCAATCATGATCACAAAGATTGCGCTGAACAGCGCGATTAGAATCGTCCTCATTTCTCCTCCGTCTGCTGCGTCGCGGCACCGTTCACAGCCGGGCTGTGCATTCCCGAGCGGCGCAGCCCGTCCAGCGCTCCCCCGCTTGGCACGTCGCGCAGAGCGGGGTACGCGAAGGGCCAACTGCTTTGACCCGGCGCGGGGGTTGGAGTTAGGCTACACAGCTTCCAGGTCGGTTGCCAGAGCCCGTCGGTTTCCGGGATTCCGGCAACGGTCTTCCACTCCTGGAGTGGAGACTATCGGGATTGAAAGAGATCGCAGTCATCGGTTCCGGAATCTCGGGCCTCGCGGCGGCGTATTACCTGAGCCGGCAGCATCGCGTCACTCTGTTCGAGCGGGAATCGCGGCTGGGAGGCCACACCCACACGGTCACGGTGGAGACGCCCGCCGGACCGGTTCCTGTTGACACCGGCTTCATCGTCCACAACACGCGGAATTATCCCAACCTGGTGCGACTGCTGCACGAGTTGAACATCCCGACGGTGGAGAGCGACATGTCGTTCTCCGTCCGGGACGAGCACTCCGGCTTCGAGTACAGCTCACGCGGGCTTCGCGGCTTCTTCGCGCAACGGGGCAACCTGCTCCATGCGCGGCAGTACGCGCTGCTCGCGGAAATCCACCGGTTCAACGGCGCGGCGCGATGTCTGCTAGAGCGCGCTCGGCCAGAGGAGCCGGATGAGAGCACGCTGGACGAATTCCTGGGGCGGCGGCGGTTCAGCCGTGCGTTTACGCGGAGCTATCTCTACCCTTTGGCGTCAGCAATCTGGTCCACGGCTACCGGGCAGATCGGCGCGTTCCCTGCGGCCACGCTGTTCCGGTTCTTCGAGAACCACGGAATGCTGCGGCTCACGCGCCACATCCGCTGGCGAACGATTCCCGGAGGATGCAGCCGTTACATCCCACTGCTGACCGCGCCCTATCGCGAACGGATCGTGCTCGGGGCGCAGATCGCCGGAATCGAGCGGAGCGAACGGAGCGTGCGGATTAATTTTCACGGGATACCGGCGGCGGAATTCGACGAAGTGGTGCTGGCCTGCCATGGCAATCAGGCGCTCGCGCTGCTGGTGAATCGGAGCGAGGCGGAACGGTCGATTCTGGGCGCGTTTCGCACGACGGCGAACGAAGCGCTGTTGCATACGGACTCGCGCCTGCTGCCACACACGGCCTGGGGCCGCGCCTCGTGGAATTGCCACCTGGACGGCGATGCGTCGCCTGGCGCCACGCTCACTTACCACATGAACCGTCTCCAGCCGCTGCCGGTGGCGCAGGATTACTGCGTGACGCTGAACGCGGCCGGCGCTGTGGATGGTTCGAAGATTCTACGGCGTTTCGTCTATCATCATCCCCTGTACACACTGGAAGCTGTGAGGGCGCAGCGGCGCTGGGCGGAAATCAGCGGGCGCGACCGGGTGCATTATTGCGGGGCGTATTGGCTCTACGGGTTCCATGAAGACGGGCTGAATTCCGCGCTGCGGGTGGCGCGGGCGTTCGGAGTGGAGTGCTGATGCAGATTGGGCCGGCAATTTACGCGGGCACGTTGCGCCACCGGAGGTTCCATCCGGTGAGCCATGAGTTCGCCTACCCTGTATTTCTCGTCCTGCTGGACGTGGATCGAATTCCGGAGCTGATGCGCGTGTCGGCGTTTTCGAGCTACAACCGGTGGAACTGGGCGGCGTACGACGAACGCGACCATTTTGGCGACGCGTCGCTGCCCCTTCGCGAACGGCTGCGGCGCGATGCCGCCGCGCATGGAGTGACGCTGCCCGACGGGCCCATCTTCCTGCTGACCAACCTGCGCTATCTGGGCTATTGCTTTAATCCGGTGTCGTTCTTTTACCTGTATGGGAGCAGCGGCAAACTCGAGATGATGCTGGCGGAAGTGAGCAACACATTCGGCGAGACATGCAATTACTGGCTGACGCCTGAGTGCGAGCAGACGAAAGCCGCCGGGCAGCCAGGCGAATGGCAGTCGCGACGGTACGAGACCCGAAAGGTGTTTCACGTGTCGCCCTTCATGGATCTCGGCCATCAATACACATGGATCTTTACGCCGCCCGGGGAGCGGCTCGTGGCGCACACGAAGGCGCGGAAGGCGGACGGCGTGTTCTTCGATGCCACGCTATCCCTGGAGCGCCGTCCTTGGAACCCCCGTGAACTCCGCAGGACCCTGGTGGAATTCCCCTGGATGACAGCGAAGGTGATTGCGGCGATCTACTGGGAGGCGCTGCGTCTGCGGCTGAAGGGCGTGCCCTACGTGCCGCATCCGGGCGCGGCCAGCGAGGGGTCGCCACGGAGGACGATTTGGAAGTATGTCTGACGGCCGGGCCAATGCGGGAGGCGTGAGCCGCCGGCGGTGGGATGACCGGCTGGCCTGGATGTTTGCCCGGAAGACCCTCGAGAGCTTCCGGCAGGGCCGTCTCGAGCTCGTCTGCCCCCAGCAAACCTATTCCGGTGGTGATCCAGCCAACGGCCCGAATGCCACCATCGTGGTCCACGACGAGCGGTTCTTTTCTCGCGTGCTGTGGCGGGAAGAAATCGGGATGGGAGAGAGCTACGTGGACGGCGACTGGTCTTCGCCCGAGCTGGTGGCAGTGGCGCGATTCGCCATCCGCAACATGGAGGAGCTGAGCCGCCGGAACCGCCTGGCCTCCGCGGTGAACCGCTGGCGCATGCGAATGCTCCACAGCCTGCGGGCGAATACGCAGCGGGGCAGCCGGAAAAATATCCGCTACCACTACGACCTCTCGAGCGAATTCTTCCGGCTGTTCCTCGACCCCACGATGGCCTATTCGTGCGCGTATTTCGCATCCACCGAGGATTCCCTGGAGGAAGCACAGCGCGCCAAACACGACCGCATCTGCCGGAAGCTGATGCTGGGCCCGGAAGACCATGTGCTCGAGATCGGAACGGGCTGGGGCGGGCTGGCGCTGCATGCGGCGGAAAACTACGGCTGCCGGGTGACCACCACGACCATCAGCAGCGACCAGCACGAGTACGCCCGCGAGCTCTTCCGCCGCGCCGGCCTGCTCGGCAGCCGCATCGAGCTGCTCTCCGAGGACTACCGCGAGCTGCGCGGTGAATACGACAAAGTGGTGAGCATCGAAATGTTCGAAGCCGTGGGCCACGCGCGCTACGACGAATTTTTCGCCGCCTGCGACCGTCTGCTCGCAGCCGACGGCGCGATGCTGCTGCAAACCATTACCGTACCCGACCAGCGATTTGCCGGCTACCTGGAGTACACGGACTGGATCCAGACCTACATTTTCCCCGGGTCTGAACTCTCCGCCGTGGGCGAAATCCTGAAATCGCTCGCGCGCGCCACACGCCTCGGGCTGCATCACGCGGAGGAAATCGGCCAGCACTACGCCAGGACGATTGCCGCCTGGCGTGAACGGTTTTTGGCCGCACTGCCGGAAGTTCGTGCGCTGGGCTTCGACGACCGCTTCATCCGCATGTGGGAGTATTACCTGGCCATTTGCGAAGCGTCATTCCTGGAGCGGAATACCGGCAACGTGCAGCTCCTGCTGGCGAAAACGGGCGCGCGAAAGCCGCTGTGGGGCGAACCAGAGCAGGGCGCAGAGGTCGAGGAAGAGGAGGAGGCGCGCGTGGCCGGAGGGAGTGACGCCGCGCAAAGGCCTGCCGCAAAAACCCTTCAGTCCGTTCCCGGCGAAGGTTCGCGCGCCGGCACGATCCAGCCTTCTGGTTTCACCACGCCGTTGAGCCAGTAGGCCACCACGCCGGACAGCAACAGCAGACCGCCGAACGCTAGCGCGGACATGCCCAGCACCGATTCCTGCTGGCCGTGCAGGGCCGCGAAGCCGAGCAGCAGCAAAGGGCATACTCCCACCAGCCAGGCCCCCGCTATGCCGCCGGGCACGCGGAATGGACGCTCCAGTTCCGGCTCGCGATAGCGCAGGACGATCAGCGCGGCAAATTCGAGCAGCAGGCTGGAGCCGTAGAGCAGGATGTCAATGGTCACCAGGCGCTCGAAACCGAGCCCCAGGCACATCGCCCAGCCGAAGGCACACACCAGGATGGCCACCCAGGGCGCGCGCGTGCGCGGGTGCTGTTTTCCAAACACGCCTGGCAGCATCCCGTCCTGTGCCATGGCCAGCGGCAGGCGCGAATAGCTCATCACCAGGGCATTGAACATCCCGAATGCGCTGAACATGCCTCCGGCGACGAGCGCCACGCGCAACCAGTTGCCGCCGAGCAGTGCGGCAATGTCCGCCCAGGAGCCCGTCTCCCACGCGCCCGCAGGCAGCCCGGTGAGGGCCACGGCCGCCGCGGGCACGATGTAGGTGAGCGAGACGACCACGACGGCCACCAGCATCGCGCGCGGATAGGTGCGTTGAGGACGTTCCACCTCCGCCGCGATCGTCGAGGCGTTGTCCCAACCCATGTAGTTCCACATGGCGATGAGCATGCCACCCGCGATGTTGACTGTGGAGGCGGAAGGAGGCGCGGCGTGGACCAGCGCGCCGTGCCGGAGCGGCGCTAGCACGCAAATCACCACGAAGGGGGCGGACAGCGCCGCAAATAGCCATAGCGAAGTCGTGGCCACCACGCGCACGCCCGCGATGTTCAGCAGCGCGCACGCCGCCACCACGCCCACGCCCACCATCACGCCGCGGCTTCCCTGCGCGAACCAGGGAACGAGCCGCGTCAGATAGGCGACGAACAGCGTGGGATAAATGGCCATGTCGAAAATGCTGGCGATCAGCGAGAGCCAGGCCTCTTGAAATCCCCAGAATTTGCCCATGCCGCGCCGCACCCAGGCGTAGAAACCACCCTCGGCGGGAATCGCGCTGGAAAGTTCGCCGATCATGTACGCCGTCGGCAGGCTCCAGAGCAGCGGAGTAATGAGCAGAATCAGGATTCCGCGGGAGTAGCCTGCACCGTGGATGATGTCTTCAGTGCCGTAGGTTCCGCCGGAAACCATGAAGAAAGTGGCGGCAACCAGCGGCCAGAGAGTCAGCTTCGAGCGCCGGGCGGCGAGAGGAGGACCGGATTGGGAACCTGCTGCTGGGACAGCTTCTTCCGTCAATTTCGCCCTGTGCCTCGTCGAGAATGCCGGTGCGCGGCTGTGTCAGCGCCGCGCGGGCAGTTGCGAGTCAGGATACAGCGATTCGAGGCGGCTGCAAGGGGATTTTCAGTGCGGCACACGTAGTTGCACGGCATGCCGTTCCGCTCGGAGGCGTCGCCAGACTCACACGGCGTGATACGCGTGGCGCATGTTCATCACGTCGGAGAGGGCGCGTTCCACCAGCGAGCCCATCTCGGATGTGGTCACTCGGCGCGCCCCCGCCGGCGAGCCGCGAAGCAGGTCCGGAGTGCGCCACCCTTCCTCCAGCACCATCTCGATGGCGCTTTCGATGTCCGCGGCTTCGCTCTCCAGCCCCAACCCGTACCGCAGCAGCAACGCGGCCGTCGCGATGGCGCCCAGGGGATTGGCGGCGCCCGTCCCTGCGATATCCGGCGCGGATCCGTGCACCGGCTCGAACAGGCCCACGCGGCCTCCCACCGTTGCCGAGGCCAGCATTCCCAGAGAGCCGGCCAGCACGGCGGCCTCGTCGGACAGGATGTCGCCGAACAGGTTTTCCGTCACCACCACGTCGAAGCGCAGCGGATTGGTGATGAGCAGCATAGCGAACGAGTCCACATAGTGGTGCTCGAGGATCACATCGGGATAGTCGTGCGCCACGCGCGTCACTACTTCGCGCCACAGCCGGGAGGTTTCCAGCACGTTGGCTTTGTCCACCGAGGCCACCCGCCCGCCGCGGTTGCGCGCGGCTTCAAAGGCAATGCGAGCGACGCGTTCGATCTCCGGTGCGGTGTAGCGTAGCGTGTTGAACGCGCTCGCGCCCGGCTCGTGCCCGCGCGGCTCGCCGAAGTACAGCCCGCCGAGGAGCTCGCGCACGATGAGCACGTTGGCTCCGCGCACGACCTCCGGCCGGAGCGGCGTGCAGCCCGCCAGAGAGTCGAGGGCCGCCACCGGCCGCAAATTCGCATAACCGCCGAGCGCCTGGCGCAGCGCGAGCAATCCCGCCTCCGGCCGCTGGTGCGCCGGAGCGCCATCCATTTCCGGCGAGCCGACAGCGCCCAACAGTACCGCATCGGATTCCAGCGCGGCGTCGCGCGTCTCGGCCGGCAACGGGCTGCCGGACTGGCGGACGGCCGAAGCCCCGATGGGTTTTTCAATAAATCGAAAATCGTAGCCGCACAGGTTTTCGACGGCGCGGAGCACGCGCACGGCCTCGCGCGTCACCTCCGGCCCCACTCCGTCGCCCGGCAAGACGGCAATTCGGTACGGCATGGCTTCCTCCCCAAAATGTCGCTTCCGCCTTTGAGGTGCTCGTATCGCGCAGGGAAAAAGACGGGAGTTCGGAAAAGCCCTGCGGGGGAATGCGGGTGTCAGCTCGCGCCCGCGGCAGCCTGCGAAATGCGCAGTCGGCCCTCGCTGCTGTCTGTGGGGCTAATTCGCGGCGCCCGGCGCAGATCCGCCGGGAGAATCGAGAGCAGGTCGAGGTCGTAGATGTTCTTCTTTTTGTCGGCCAGCGCCGTAAAGCGATGGTAGGCGGCGTTGAGCTGCTCGCGGGTCAGCTCGTAGCCCAGCTCCGCGTACCGGCGGCTCAGGGCATGCCGCCCCGAATGCTTTCCCAGGACGATGCGGTTGGCCGCGAGGCCCACCGATTCCGGCGTCATGATTTCGTAGCACAGGGGGTTGCTCAGTACGCCGTGCTGGTGGATTCCGGCTTCGTGCGCAAAGGCGTTGGCGCCCACCACGGCTTTGTTGGGCTGAGCGGAGAAGCCAATCAGCTCGGAGAGCAGCCTGCTGGAAGGCACGATTTCCTCTGTGGCGATGCCGGTACGGTACGGCAGGCGGTCGGCGCGCACGCGCAGCGCCATGACGATCTCCTCGAGCGCCGCATTGCCCGCGCGCTCGCCAATGCCGTTTACCGTGCACTCCACCTGCCGCGCGCCCTCCGCAATGGCGGCGATCGAGTTCGCCACGGCCAGTCCCAGGTCGTTGTGGCAATGCACGGAAATGACCACGCCATCCATGCCGCGAACGCGTTCCCGGATGGTGCGGATCAGGTGCGCATACTCGGAGGGAATGGTGTAACCGACTGTATCCGGAATGTTCAGCGTGGTGGCGCCCGCATCCACAGCCTGCTGCAGCACCTCGATGAGGAACTCGAGATCGGACCGCGTGGCGTCTTCGGGCGAGAACTCCACGTCGTCGCAGAGCGACTTTGCGTAGCGGACGGCCGAGCCGGTCTGCTCCAGGCACTGCTCCCGCGTAATTTTCAATTTGTATTGCAGGTGGATGTCTGAGGTTGCCAGAAAGGTGTGAATGCGCGGGCGAGCGGCGCCCTCCACGGCCTGCCAGGCCCGGGTGATGTCGTCGCGGCCGGCGCGGGCCAGCGCGGCGATCCTGGGCCGGCGGACCTCGCGCGCCACGGCACGGGCGGCCTCAAAATCTCCCTGGGAGGCCACGGGAAATCCGGCCTCGATTACGTCGACGCCCAGCCGGTCGAGCTGCCGGGCCATGCGCAGCTTCTCTTCCAGGTACATGCTGCAGCCCGGGGCCTGCTCGCCGTCGCGGAGCGTGGTATCGAAGATGGTGACGGTTTCGTGGGCCATGAAGCGCGTCCGTGCCGGCAGGAAGCAGCCCAATGGCGTAGCTGTTTTCCTGCACCCTGCCGCCGAACCAGCTTGGCGGGGTCGTGCCAATAACGCAAGCTTATATTTCTACTGGAAGGATAAGCAGCAATTATTTTATAATCCAGACGTGGGGGTGCTCCTCCTCCCGCTGGAACGTCTATGGAACTCTCCGAACTCCAGGCTTTTCTCGCTGTGGCGGAAGAGGGCAGCTTTTCCCGCGCCGCCCAGCGCCTGCATCGCACCCAGCCCGCGGTCAGCCAGACCATCCGCAAACTTGAGAATGACCTCGGCGAGGCACTGTTCGACCGCTCCTCGCGCCACGGCCATCTGACCGATGCGGGCGTGGTGCTGCGGGAATATGCGGAAAAGCTACTGAACCTTCGCGGGGAAGTGCGCGTGGCTCTGGCCGAACTGCGCAGCGGCGAGCGCGGAAAGCTGTCCATCGCCGCCAACGAATTCACCTCGCTTTACCTGCTGCCCCTGCTGCACGAATTCCGCCGGGCATCTCCGATGGTACGCATCTCGGTCACACGCTCGCTGGCCAGCCGGGTGCCGGAGGCGGTGCTGAACCACAGTGTGGAGCTGGGTATGCTTTCATTCGAACCGCAGGATCCTGCTCTGCGTTCTGTGGTCGTGGCCACGGACGAACTGGCGTTTGTGGTGCATCCGCGCCACCCGCTGGCCGGCGCACGGAAGACGGGAATCCGCGAACTTGGCGCCCAATCTTTCGTCGCTCACCACGTCCCTTCGCCCCACCGCGCCAAGGTGCTCGCCGCGTTCCAACGCCACAAGACGCCCCTGAACATGGACGTGGAACTGCCTACCCTCGAGGCCATCCGCAAATTCGTGGCCATGGGGAACGGTGTGGCGCTGGTGCCCGCCGTTTGCGTCCAGGGCGAACTGGCGCGCGGAGAACTCGTGCGCGTCTCCGTCCCGGAGCTGCAATTCGAGCGCAAGATCCGCATCGTGTACCGCAAGAAGGCTGTTCTCTCCCACGCCGCCCAGGCGTTCCTGAAAGTGGCGGAGGCGCAGGCCGGTAGACCGGGCAGCAACAGCCTTTTCGTCCGCGAGCGGTAGCCACGTTCACCGCTCCGGCATTTCCCCAACTTGGTTCTTACCAGCTTCGAGTGCCGCAAACATTCATGCATTTAGACCGCGATCCGGAGGACTCCGGCTGAAGTAGCCGGAACGGGTGCGGCGTGCCGAGCGAAAACCAAGGTCCCGATTTGTTCTTGACTTGAGGTCGCTTACGACTTACAGTCTTCTCTGCCCATGAGTCATAATCTGCATCACGAGGCGCCTCATAGCTCTCCTGCTGATTCCCCTGTGCGCTTGCCCCGCCGTGAACGACGGAAGGCGGAAACCTACGAACGGCTGATGCGGGCCGCGTTGCGTTTGTTCGCCGACCAGGGTCTGTCGGCCACTACGATCGAACAAATCACCGAGGCCGCCGACGTCGGCAAAGGAACCTTCTTTAATTATTTCCCCACTAAAGAGCACGTCCTGATGGCCTTCGGAGATTCGCGGATCAAGAAGATCCAAGCGGCGCGCGAGGAAGCGCTCGCAGGTTCGAAACCCATGTGGCAAATCTTGCGGCGGTTGGCCCATTCTCTAGCGGAAGAGGCCAGCCATTCTCCCGGCCTGCTCCGCAGCATTCTCGTTGCCCCGCTTTCGCGCGAACCGGTGCGCGAGTTCATGGCCGGGAAGATGGAGCAGGGCCGCGGCCACCTCGAAGAAATCTTTCAGCTCGGCCAAGACCGGAGGGAGTTGCGTACGGACATGTCCGCGGCGCATATGGCGCGCGGCTTTCAGCAGGCCGTCTTTGGAGCGCTCGTGCTTTGGTCCATCGATCCCCGGGGCGACCTGCTGGGCTGGTTGGATGTCTGGCTGGAGATGTTTCTCGGAGGCCTGGATCCGAAAGAATTCCGGCCGGGAAAGACAGGCCGCGGGCGGGGCTAGAGGACGGGTAGACACAATATGACTAGTGGTCATATCTGGTCTAAGGTCAGTAGGCCCGCACTGCTTTCTTTTGCGCTTGCCGGATTCGTCTTCCTGCTCGCGGTGACTCCCTGTGTATCAGCCCAACAGACCCCTGCACGGGTCGCGACTCCACCTGGCACACAGACTATTAACCCGGCTGTCCCCCCAGCGGCCCCGAACAGGCTGTCGCTGCGCGAGGCCATAGCCCTGGCGGTGAAGAACAACCTTTCCGTTCGAGTTGCGGGGACCCAGGTGGACGAAGCGGCGGGCACCCGCGAGCGCCGGTTGTCACCTTTGCTTCCCCATGCGAGCAGCCAATCCTACGCCAGCCTCCAAAACCGCAACCTCCGCGCTTTCGGTTTCGCCTTTCCGGGCGCCCCAGTTCCGCTGACCGTCGGCCCGTTTTCCAACTACGACTTTCGCCTGTACGCAGACCAGACCCTGGTGGACCGCCATGCCTACCACACCTGGGAAGCCAGCAAACGGCAGCAGGACGCGACGAAACTGACCTACCAGGACATGCGCGACCTGGTGGTGCGGCAGGCGGCTGGCTATTACCTGGATGGGCAGGCATCGGCTGCCGAGGTGGAAGCAGCGAAGGCTCGAGTGGAAACATCGCAGGCGCTGGAAAGGCTGGCTCGCGACCAGCATTCGGCCGGCCTCGCCACCGCGGTTGATGTTCTGCGGGCTCAGGTGCAGCTCCAGCGTGACCAGCAAAGCCTGCTCGTGGCGCAGGACAACTACCAGACCGCCCTGCTCGTCCTCCAGCGATTCCTGGGGCTGCGGCCTGGCGCCCCGCTGGAACTGGCGGACCGGTTGGAATTTCGGGGCATTCCGCTTCCAGATGCCGATCAGGTGCTGCACTCCGCGCTCGAGGCGCGCGCGGATTACCGTGCGCTGCGGGCTCAACGGGAGGCGCTGGTGGAGCAGCAGAAAGCCTCGCGGGCGCGTTACCTGCCGACGCTTTCAGTGAGCGGGAATTACGGACCGTTCGGAAGGACATTTGGGGAGCTGCCCGGGATCGGTCTGATCCAGGGCACGCTGTCGTTCACGATCTTCGACCGGGACCGCAGCGGAGAAGCGAAAGAGCTCCAGAGCCGGGTGCAAAGAGTGGACGAGCAGATTGCCGACCTGGAACGCGGCATCGAGCAGGAATTGCGGAAAGCATTGCTGGACCTGGCCTCGGCGGAACAGCAGGTGAGCGTCACGCAGGCGGGCGTGGACCTGGCGGCCAGCGAACTGAAGCTGGCGCAAGACAGGTTCCGCAACGGCGTCACGGACAACATCGAGGTGATTACAGCGCAAAGCTCGCTCCAGAGCGCGCAGGACGACCACATCACCGCCCTGGCGCGCCATGCAGACGCGCGCATGGCCCTGGCGCGCGCTCTGGGGGCGACCGAACAGAGTTACGAGAACTACCTGGGCCCGAAGTGAGCGGCGCCTCACGAATTCGAAACATCGGGAAGGTGAACGAGCCATGAAACGCGTCATTCCGATAGTGCTGTTGCTGCTGGCAGCGGGAGCTGCGGTCTATTTCTATCCGCAGTGGTTCCAGTCGCGAGTGGCGGTGAGCGAAATGAAGCTCTCCGGGAACATCGAAGCGCACGAAAGCCTGGTGGGGTTCAAAGTTCCCGGCCGCATCGTGGATCTGCCTGTCCAAGAAGGTCAATCCATGAAAGAGGGACAGCTACTCGCACGGCTGGATACGGCTGACTACCGCCAGCAGTTGGCCGTGGACGACGCCGCATTGCGGGTGCGTGATCGTCAGCTTCAATTGGCGCTGGCGGGCAGCCGCGAGCAGGACATCCAGGCAGGCTACCAGGCCGTGGTGGACGCGCGCGCGGACCTGGAGCAGAAGCAGAAGGACTTTGAGCGCTACGACGCGCTCTACAAGAAGGATGAAATTCCGGCACAGACGCGCGATCTGGCGCTAACCAACGTGACCCGGGCGAAGGCGACCCTCGCGCGGCTCGAGCAGGTCTACAGCGAACTCCAGGAGGGCACGCGGAAAGAAGAAATCGCTGTGGACCATGCCAACGCCCACGAAGCCAGGCAGAACGTGCAGTTGTCGCGCGTCCGCCTGAGCTACACCACACTGGTCGCGCCGTTCACTGGCGTCATCCTGGTGCGCCAGGCGGAGCTCGGGGAAGTGGTGGCGCCCGCCACACCCGTCGTCACGCTGGCCGACCTGGATCACATCTGGGTGCGGGTTTACCTTCCGGAGCCGGAGCTCGGCCACATGCGCTGGGGCCAGGAAGTCGCCGTCCGAACCGATTCGTATCCGGGCAAGACTTACCGCGGGCACGTGTCGTTCATCTCCTCCGAGGCGGAGTTCACTCCGAAAAGTGTGCAGACCGAGCAGGAGCGGGTCACGCTGGTGTACCGCGTAAAAGTGGAGGTGGACAACCCGAACTACGAATTGAAGCCGGGAATGCCCGCCGACGTTTACGTACCGTTGAAATAGGCGGCAGGATGAGCGCGGCAGCTCCAGCCATCGTGGTCTCGGCGCTCGAGAAACGCTTCGGGCCGGTGCGCGCCGTGGACGGCCTGAGCTTCGACGTTCAACCGGGAGAAATCTTCGGCCTGGTGGGGCCCGACGGCGCGGGGAAAACCACCACGCTGCGCATCCTGGCGGGAGTGCTGGCGCCGGATGGAGGAGAGGCCCACGTCGCGGGATTCGACATGGCTGCCGATCCCGAAGGCGCGAAACATCACCTGAGTTACATGCCACAGCGCTTCGGCCTGTATGAAGACCTGACCGTGGACGAAAACATCCGATTTTACGCGGATCTGTTCGGGGTGAAACGCGCGCGGCGGGGGAGCCGCAGCGCCGAACTGCTGGCCGCAGCGGGCCTGGCGGAATTCCGGAAGCGCCTGGCGGGAAACCTTTCCGGGGGTATGAAGCAGAAGCTGGGATTGATCTGCGCGCTCATCCACACGCCGCGCGTGGTGCTGCTGGACGAGCCCACCAACGGCGTGGATCCGGTTTCGCGGCGCGACTTCTGGGGGATCCTGTATGCGCTGGTGAGCGAAGGCGTGGCCATCCTCACCTCCACGTCCTACCTGGATGAAGCGGAGCGCTGCCACCGCGTGGGACTGATCCACCAAGGCCGCATGCTGTTCTGCGACGAGCCCAAAGAGCTGAAGAAGAGATTTCCGGGCACTGTGCTCGCCTTGCGCTCCTCGGACGCTCCCCGAGCCATGGACGTGGTGCGTGGCGCTCCCGGAGTGCGGAGCACCGTGCTGGTGGGCGACGCCGTGCACCTGTTTGCGGACGACGCTCCGGAGCGGGTCTCCCAACTCCGCCTGCGGCTCGAAGGCGCCGGAGTCGCCGTGGACTCGCTGGAGGCGATTGCGCCCAGCATTGAAGATCTGTTTGTTTCGGCGGTCGAAGGGCAGCCCGCGCCCGCCGCCTTGGAGAGCCATCCATGAACGGCAATGAATTTGCCGTGACCGTCGAGAAGCTCACCAAACGCTTCGGGAAATTCACCGCCGTCAACGGAATCAGCTTTGAAACCCGCCGTGGGGAGGTGTTCGGGTTCCTGGGCCCGAACGGCGCGGGGAAATCCACCACCATTCGCATCCTGTGCGGGCTACTCGAGCCCACTTCCGGCCGCGCCACGGTGGCGGGCCTCGACGTCGCCACGCAACCGGAAGCCATCCGCCAGCGGATCGGTTATATGTCGCAGAAATTTTCGCTCTACAACGATCTCCAGGTGATCGAAAACCTGAATTTTTTCGCCGGGCTGTACAGCGTTCCCGCTTCGGAGCTGCGGGAGCGGGCGGCCTGGGCTGTGAAGATGGCGGGCCTCGAGGGCCGTGAACACATGATGACGCGGTCGCTCCCGGTGGGCTGGAAGCAGAGGCTGGCGCTGGGATGCGCGCTGCTGCACCGCCCGCCCATCGTATTTCTCGACGAACCCACCTCGGGAGTGGACCCAGTCTCGCGGCGGAAATTTTGGGCGCTGATCCACGAGATGTCCGCCGAAGGCGTGACCGTGTTCGTCACCACGCATTACATGGACGAGGCGGAGTATTGCAACCGGCTGGTGCTGATTGACCGCGGCACCATCGTGGCCATGGGCACCCCCACGGAATTGAAGCGCCACTCGATGAAGGGGGAGCTGTTGCTGGTGGAATGCGAACCGCTGGGGCCCGGCCTCGAAGCATTGCGCGCGGCGCCCGGCGTGGAGGACGCGGCGGTCTTCGGCAGGGCCCTGCACGCCGTTGTGCGGGACGCGCGGTCCGCGGCCGGTCCGATTCGCGAAGCGCTCGCGGCGCATCAGGTGGCCGTCAGCCGTGTGGAACCCATCCCGCCGACGCTCGAAGACGTGTTCGTGGCGCTCACCGCAGGACGCTCTGGACGCGAGGCGGTCCAGCCATGAGCCTGCGACGCATTATCGCCGTGATGCGCAAAGAGTTCATCCAGATCGCGCGCGACGTGCGCAGCCTGCTCATTATTTTCGCCATCCCGTTGATCCTGCTTTTTATTTACGGTTACGCCGTAAATCTGGACGTGAAGCACGTGCCGCTGTGCGTTTACGACCGCGACGGCTCGCAGCAGAGCCAGGATTTGCTCAAAGCCTTCCAGGCCTCCGAGTATTTCAACATCGTCCATCTGGCCCGGGATTACCGCGACGTGGTGGAGCAGATCAATTCCGGTAATTGCGCCCTGGCCATCGTGATCCCCCCGCAGTTCGCGGAAGATCTGGGCGCGGGGGGCACGTCCGTTCAGGCCATTCTCGACGCCAGCGACAGCAACTCGGCCAGCATCGGCCTGGATTACACGCGTGCCGTCCTGGCAACGTATTCGAGCCGCATTCAGGTGCAGTGGGCCCAGAATCGCGGACTGGCGCCTCTCGTGCTCCCGCTGGACGTGCGCGCGCGCACCTGGTTCAACGAAAACCTGGAGAGCATGGCAGACATCGTGCCCGGGGTTGTGGCGCTCGTGATGGCGGTGGTGGGCGCGTTCCTCACCTCGCTGACCATCGCCCGCGAATGGGAACGGGGAACGATGGAACAGCTTATCTCCACACCGGTGGGTGCGCTCGAGATCGAAATCGGGAAGCTGATTCCTTATTTCGTCATCGGCATGGCGGATACGGCCGTCTGCGCGGTGCTGAGCGTCTCGTGGTTTGGAGTGCCGTTCCGCGGGAGCTGGACCATTTTGTTCGCGAGCTCTGCGCTGTTCCTGGTGGTGGTGCTCTCGCTGGGATACTGGATGTCGGTGACCGCCAAATCGCAGCTTGCGGCGAGCCAGTTTGCGCTCGTGGCGACGTTTCTGCCCACCTTTCTCCTGTCCGGGTTCCTGTTTCCGATCGACCAGATGCCCGTGGTCGTCCAGGCGATCACCCGAGCCCTGCCGGCGCGTTACTACGTCACGATCCTGCGCAACATTTTTCTAAAGGGCACGCCGGTATCCATGTTTGCCTCCCAGCTCGCGGCGCTAGCCGTTTATGCGCTCGTGCTGGTGACGCTGGCCACTCGCGCGTTCCACAAGAGGCTGGAATGAAATTCCTTCAAGCCCTCGGGCGCATCCGGCAGATGCTGCTGAAAGAATTTCTTCAGACGCTGCGCGATCCCCGCACCCGCTTCGTGCTGTTTGCGCCGCCGGTGATCCAGATGATGGTTTTCGGTTATGCGGCCACGCTGGAAGTGAGGCACGTCCAGTTTGCCGTTCTCGACCGCGACAACACGCAGGAGAGCCGCGAGTTCATTTCCCGCCTGACCGCCAGCCGCTATTTCGATCTGAGGCTCCGCGCCCAGCGCGCGGAGGAGCTACGGCAGGGGATTGACCGTGGCGACTTTCTGCTGGGCATCCAGATCGACTCCGGCTTCGCCCAGGACCTCCGCGGCAGTAAGGGAGCGCAGGTGCAGGTGATCGTGGACAGCACCAACTCCAATACCGCGCTGGTGGGCCTGGGCTACGTCACCGACATCAGCGCGCAGTTTGCTCAGGCATACCAAATGGACCGCATTCGCCGGACGAATCCGCAGCTCATGGGCATCATCCCGCACGTGGACCTGGTGGAGCGGCCGTGGTTCAACGAGGGCTTCGACAGCCGGTGGTTCTTCGTCCCCGGAGTGATCGGCAATCTGATGCTGGTGATGGTGATGAACCTGACGGCGTTTGCCGTGGTCCGCGAGCGGGAGATCGGAACCCTCGAGCAGATCATGGTGACACCCATCCGGCGGTGGGAATTCATACTGGGCAAAACGCTGCCCTTTTTCCTCATTGGCGTGTTCGATGCCGGGCTCATCTCGCTGGTTGGGACCCTGTGGTTCGGCGTGCCCTTCCGCGGAAGCGTTTGGGTCCTGGCCAGCAGCACGATGATCTTCCTGCTGTCGTCGCTGGGGGTGGGATTGTTCATCTCCACCATTTCCGCCAACCAGCAGCAAGCGATGGTTTCCGCGTTTTTTTTCATCATGCCGGCTACAACGCTCTCCGGATTCGGAACGCCGATCAGCAGCATGCCTCTCTTTTTCCAGAAGCTCACGTATCTGGATCCACTCCGCTATTTCATGATTGTGCTGCGCAGCGTGTACCTGAAGGGCGTGGGATACGAGGTGTTGTGGCCGCAGATCGCGGCCATGGGAGCGTTTGCCGTCGTGCTGCTCGGGATCAGCATCCTGCGCTTCCACAAGTCTCTGGAATGAGGGCCGGGCAGGGTTTGTGTCATGTCGCCTATAATGACAGGAGAGATGGGCGCGCCACATCCCGCCGCTGCTCCCGCCGTCTCGCCGCCCACGCGGTGGGGCGACACGCTTTCTCGCTGGACGGCGCCCAACTTCATTGCCGGGCTCGCCATTGCAGGCATCGTTCTGCACCTTGTTCTCCGCTACATCCTGCAGGTGTCGCGCGCCGGGTGGCAGGCGCCGCTCATCGTCGTCCTGCTCGGGGGAGGGATTCCGCTGGTGGTGCCGTTGGCCCGTAAGGCCCTGGCGCGGCAATTCGGCTCGGATCATCTGGCGGGCATCTCGATCGTCACTTCCGTCCTGCTCGAAGAATATCTGGTGGGGACAATTGTGATTCTGATGCTCTCCGGCGGGGCGGCGCTCGAAGGTTTCGCCAGTCGCCGCGCCTCCTCCGTGCTGGACGCGCTGGCGCGGCGCATGCCGCAGTCCGCTCATCGGAGAACGGAGGCGGGCCTCGCGGAAGTAAAGCTGGAGGAAATCGTTCCCGGAGACGTCCTCGAGGTCTTCCCCCACGAGACGTGCCCCGTGGATGGCGTGGTACTCGCGGGACAAGGCGACATGGATGAAGCCTACCTGACCGGCGAACCTTTCGAGATCGAAAAGGCGCCGGGTTCCGAAGTGATTTCCGGGGCCATAAACGGGGAAAAGGCACTGACGATCCGGGCGGAAAGACGCGCGGTGGATTCCCGCTATGCGCGGATCATGCGCGTGATGGAAGAGACGCAGCAGCACCGGCCGCGCATGCGCCGGCTGGGGGACACATTGGGAGCGTGGTACACGCCCATTGCGCTGGCGTTTGCTGCCGCGGCCTGGGGGTTGAGCGGAGAATCTCACCGGTTCCTGGCCGTTCTGGTGGTTGCCACGCCCTGCCCGCTGCTCATCGCCATCCCTGTAGCCGTCATCGGCGCTATTTCGCTGGCCGCGCGCCACGCCATCATTATTCGCAACCCGGCTATGCTCGAGCAGGTGGACCGCTGCACCACGGTGGTGTTCGACAAAACCGGGACGCTGACGTATGGGAAGCCGGTGTTATCTGAGATTCTCTGCGCACCGGGAATCGCGAGGGACGAGTTGCTCGGGCTGGCGGCCAGCGTGGAGCGCTACTCGAAGCATCCGCTTTCCACCGCAATTCAGGAAGCGGCGCAGAAATCCAATCTCTCCCTCACGCCCGTCTCACGGATCAGCGAGCGACCCGGGGAAGGCCTGCGCGGCATGGCGGGCACGCGCCAGGTGTGGATTACCAGCCGGTCAAAACTGGGCGCCAACGACGCGGGGCTGCCTCCTGCGGCCTCGGGGCTCGAGTGCGTCGTGGTGGTGGACGAACATTGGGCCGGCGTGCTGCGTTTTGCCGATGCGCCGCGAAAAGAAAGCTCCCAGTTCATCAAGCACCTGAAGCCGCGCCATGCCGTCAACCGCGTTCTGATCGTTTCCGGTGACCGCGACGCCGAGGTGCGCCAACTGGCCGAGCAGGTGGGCATCGGGGAAATCCATTCCGCCAAGAGTCCGGAAGAAAAAGTCGAGATCGTGCGCGCCGCTGCCGTGCACTCGCCCACACTCTTTTTGGGGGACGGCATCAATGACGCTCCGGCCATGCAGGCAGCAACGGTGGGTGTGGCGTTCGGGGTGAAGAGCGACGTTACTTCCGAGGCCGCCGACGCCGTGGTGCTGGAAACCTCGCTGAGCCGCGTGGACGAGCTGATGCATATCGGCCGGCGCATGCGGCGGATCGCCTTGGAAAGCGCCGTGGGTGGAATGGGGCTGAGCATTTTGGGGATGATCGCAGCGGCGTTGGGTTATCTGCCGCCCATTGGCGGGGCCATCGCGCAGGAAATCATCGACCTCGCAGCCGTGCTGAACGCGGTGCGGGTGGCCCTGCCCACCGACGCCCTCTCCGATTTCTAATCCTCCCGTTATCCGGCCGCAGTCACCGCCGGCTGCCCGGGCCGGCCAAACGCAACCTTAAACCATTTCAATTGCCCCGCGGGCGCATTACTCTAGTCGGCCATGGAAAAGGGGGAAGCGAAAATGTCCGTTCTCGATGTGCTGCTCGGCAAAGCGCTGGCCACTTCGGACGAGCGGGCCGAACAAATCGGGACATCTGCGGGAATCCCCATTTTCGGGCTCGACGCGCTCAGCTCAGCGGCCTACGGCCCGGAGGCGGCGCTCACGCTGCTGATTCCGCTGGGCGCCGCGGGCGTGGCCCACATCGTGCTGGTGATCGCGTGCATCATCGTGCTGCTCGCCATCGTGTACTTTTCCTACCGCCAGACCATCGCGGCCTATCCGGGAGGCGGAGGCTCCTACACGGTGGCGTCGGAGAATCTGGGCCCGCGTGCGGGATTGCTGGCCGCGGCGGCGCTGATGCTGGACTACGTTCTGGTGGTGGCGGTGGGAATCGCCGCGGGAGTCGGCGCGCTCGTCTCGGCGGTTCCGCGGCTGCAACCCCATACCCTGGCATTGTGCCTGGGAATCCTGGTGGTCCTCACGATCATCAACCTGCGCGGGCTCCGCGAAGCGGGGGCGATGTTCATCGTTCCGACCTACATGTTTCTCGGGACCCTGCTGATCACGATCCTGCTCGGCGTGGTGCGGACCGTGAGCGCGGGCGGGCATCCCGTGCCCGTCGCGGCGCCTCCCGCCGCGCCCGCGCCGGTCGTGACCGCCGCGGGCGTGTGGCTGCTGCTCCAGGTGTTCTCCAACGGCTGCACGGCGATGACCGGCGTGGAGGCGGTGTCCAACGGCGTGCGGGCATTTCGCGAGCCCACGGTGCGCAATGCCCAACGGACGCTCACCGTGATTATCGGTTTTCTGATTGTGCTGCTGGCCGGCATCGCCTGGCTGGTGAAAGCCTACGGAATCGCGGCCACCGATCCCGGCCAGCCGGGATATCAGAGCGTTCTCTCGATGTTGGTGGCGGCGGTGATGGGCCGCGGCTGGTTCTACTACGTCACCATCGGCTCGGTCCTGGTGATCCTTGCGCTTTCCGCCAACACCGCATTTGCGGATTTCCCGCGGCTGTGCAAAACCGTGGCCCACGATAGTTATCTGCCGCACTCGCTCGGCCTGCGCGGGCGGCGGCTGGTGTATTCGCAGGGGATTTTTGTACTCGCGGCGCTGGCCGCGATTTTGCTGGTGCTGTTCGAGGGCGTCACGGACAAACTCATCCCGCTGTTCGCCATCGGCGCGTTCCTTGCCTTCTCGCTTTCGCAGGCGGGAATGGTGGGCCACTGGAGAAACACGGGCGGTCCGGGGGCGGCGCGGAGCATGCTGGTGAACGGGCTGGGGGCAGTGGCCACGGGCATCACCCTGCTCGTTGTTCTGGTGGCGAAATTCACGTCCGGGGCCTGGGTCAGCGCCCTGCTGATCGCCGCGCTCATGCTTTTGATGCTGCGCGTGCGCGGACATTACGACAGCGTGGCGAAGGAAACGGAGAACACAGCTCCGCTGGTTATCGAAAACCTGGGGCCTCCCATCGTCATCGTGCCCATCCAGGGATGGTCGAAGATTTCGGAGCGCGCGATGCAGTTCGCCCTCACGCTTTCGCCCGAAATTCACGCGGTGCACGTGGCCACGGAGGAGGAGACGGACGCGCTGGAGCAGGAGTGGTGCCGTCTGGTCCAGAGACCCGTCGAGGAGGTGGGAGGAACGCCGCCATCGCTGGTCACACTGCCGTCCCCCTATCGGCTGTTGATCCGTCCCATCCTCGAATACGTGCTGGAGATCGAGAAGAAAAACCCCGGCCGGCAGATCGCCGTGATCGTGCCGGAAATGGTGGAGAACCATTGGTACCACTACCCGCTCCACAACCAGCGCGCCGAGCTGTTGAAGGCCTTTCTGTTGCTGAAGGGCAGCCCGCGCATCGTGCTGATCAACGTGCCCTGGTACATCGAAGCGTAATCGCCGGGGACGGCGAACGCTCAGCGGGATTCGCGCGCGGCGGACGTACGGAAACGCAGCCGCAGCGTTTTGATCTCGTAGGGATTCACCGTCACCGACACGGATTTTCCATCCGACGGCAGTTTTTCGCCGGGTTGTTCCATTAGGTTCACTTCCCAAACGTCCTCGACGCCCGGCGGTAGCGTAATCTGCGCCGTGGTTTTCCGCCCTTCGCACTCGTAGAACCTCAGGATCAGGTCACCGCCGTCCTCCGCCTGTTTCATCGCCGTCAGCAGCAGATTGGCGGGTTCGAGCGCGACAAACGAGTGGACGGCGGGCAGGCGTCCCGTGTGGCTCTCCGCGACGATAGCGCGCAACGGGGTGTTCAGTTCGTAGCCGGCACGCACCGTGCCCGCCTCTCGCCATCCTCCCGCGTGCGGAATGACAGAGTAAGTGAATTCATGCGTTCCCTCGTCGGCGTGCGGGTCGGGCCATTCCGGAGAGCGCAGCAGGCTCAGCCGCAGTACGCTGCCCTTTCCGTCGTAGCCGTATTTGCAATCGTTCAGCAGGGAGAGGCCGTGTCGCGCGTCCGAGATGTCCGCCCAGCGCAGCGCGGGCACCTCAAACTGCGCGCGCTCCTCGGGCGTGCGCCGTGTGGTGGGCCGCGCGATGCTCCCGAACGGAATCTCGTAGGTTGCCGTATCCGATTCGACCGCCACGGGGAACGCCACTTTCAGCAGAATGTGCTTCTCGTGCCAATCTGCGGTCATGTGCACGTCCACACGGCGAATGTGCGGGTAGAGGGTGATGTCCTGAACGAATGTGGACCTCTGGAAATGTTTCTTCACGCGAATAACGGCGCGGAGGCGGCCGCGGTCCATGAGCGACACTTCGTCCGCCTGGTCCAGGTGCCACATGTGGTTTTCGAAATCCGCGTCAATGTTCCACGCGTCCCACGCCTTCGGTTTATCGACGAAAGCTTGGAGTTCGTTGGCGCACGCTCCCGGAGGAACAGCCTCCCACTGGCTCTGTTTGTCCCACAGGCTGGTGATGCAGCCGGTCTTCGGGTCCACGCGCACGCGGAAGAATTCGTTCTCCAGGAAATCCGGCCCGGCTTTCAAGGGGGATTCCGGCCCGGCCGGCCTCTCCCCCGGGAGCACGCGGAAGAGCCGGTATCCCACCGCGGGCACATGCTCCGCCAGGAAGCGGATGCGAAGCGGGTTCGCCGCGCCATTCGAGAGTTTCTGCGCAATCACCGGTTTTCCCGCCGAATCCAACACGCGCACGTGCGCCGCCGGAGCGGGCAATTGCACCTCCGCTTCCACCACGCCCGTGCGCGTCCAGGAAAGCGGATTGAACACCGCTACAGCCGCGCCGCTCCCCTGTGTGTTCACCTGCGCCGCGATGGCTTGCAGCGCCGAATCGAGATGCTCGTCGCCGATGCGCCGCACCTCTGCATAGTCCCGCGTGGCGTCCTTATAGAGCACGGCAATCCCCGATCCGGCCGCGATGTCGTGGAACTGGTTGAACAGTACTTTCTTCCACGCCAGCCGCAGGTCGTCGCCGGGATAGGGAATGCCGGTGACCGCGGCGAGGGACGAGAATTTTTCAGCGGTGAGCAATAGCTCTTCACTCCGCCGGTTGCCCTTCTTCGTCTCCGCCTGCGTGGTGAATACGCCGCGGTGGTACTGGAAGTAGAGTTCGCTCTTCCACACCGGAAGATCGAGCGAGGGCGCCTGTTTCGCCAGCGCGTCGAAATACGGCTGCGCCGCGCCGAATTCGAGCCGGGGATACGCCGCGCCGTGCATCCAGCGCTCGGCGGTCTCCAGCATGTCGCGGGTGGGCCCGCCGCCGTGATCCCCTACGCCGAACAGATACAGCATGTCCGGATATTTCATCGCCGGGACGTATGCGGCCAGATCCTGCGCCATCGCAACCGGATGGATGGGGTTGGCGTAGTCGTGCGGGAAATACGTGAGCACGCGGCTGCCGTCCGGCGACACCCACCAGAACAGTTTGTAGGGGAATTTCGTCGTGTCGTTCCACGCCATTTTCTGCGTCACGAAGAAATCCACGCCCGATTTTTTGTAAATCTGCGGCAATTGCCAGTTGTAGCCGAAGGAATCGGGATTCCAGCCCGTCCGCACGTCCACCCCGAATTTCTGTTGGAAGTATCGTTTGCCGAGCAGGAGTTGCCGCACCAGCGATTCGCCGTCCGGCATGTTCAGGTCCGGCTCCACCCACATCCCGCCAATCACTTCCCAGCGTCCCTCTTTCACCCGTTTGCGAATTTCCTCGAACAGCGCCGGATATTTCTCTTCCATCCATTCGTAGGCGGCGGCGGTGGAATGCGTGTAGGTGAGCCCGGGAAATTCGCGCATCAACTGGAGGGCGCTGGACCAGGTGCGTTCCACCACCATCGTCGTCTCGCTCGAAGGCCACAGCCAACCCATGTCGATGTGCGAATTCCCCGCGGCGTGGATGGTGTATCCCTGCATCCATTGCCGGAGCGGTTCGAGCGCGTCGCGCGCGGCGGCCAGCGAACGGTCGAAACCGCCCTGGTCGCCCCGCCCGAGCGCGCCCCAGTCCACCGCCGCGATGCCTACCTCCAACTGCTGTGCGCGTTCCGCATCATTCGGCGCCAAGCCGCCAATCATCGCCTCGCACACGAGAAATTCCTGAGCCAGCATTCCCGGGTCGGGACGTCCGGGCGGCTCGTCCACCAGGATTTTTGCTCCGCGGAACGTCCACTTCCATTCCAGCCAGTTGGCGTGAATCGCGATGACCATCTTCTGTCCCGGTGCGGTGTGTTCCGCCAGCAGCAGCGGGTCGCCTTCTTCGCCTTCAGCCAGCGCCACCCCGTCCACAAATGTGCGCACCGAGTCCGCGTTGTAAGCGTTTAGCGTCAGCCGCAGCCGCGCACCGCGAATCTCGTAGCCGTTCACCTGCGCGGGCACCTCCCATCGAATGCGCAGCCACACCGAGTTCCCCGGAAATTCCATGCCCGGCTTCCATACCGCCCATGCGGAGTCGTCCAGATCGGAGGCCGCCGCTCGCGGGTCGTCTCCGTTCCAGTAGCGGATTTGCGACAGGTCCACGTTGACCAGCGATTCCAATCGCGCGGCGGCCTGCTTCGCCGCGGATTCGTGTGCCTTCTCCTCGACGGTGGCCTGTGCCGCGGCAATCGCCGCAGACAGCGCCACCACCAGAGTCATCGCCATTCGCCACGCTCGGCGCATTCACCCTCCTACAAGATTCGCCCGGCCTGGGAGAGAACGAAAATCGCGATGACCAGCACGCCGACGCCGGCGAGCATGACGGCCAGCGGCTGTTTTCCCGTATTTTTCCATTCGCCCGTCGCGACGCCCCACGCGCTCGCGGTGATCACGATGAGCGACATGAACAGCGGCCAGCCGAGCACCGTGCCCAGCTCGCCCAGCTCCACCGTCGCCACACCGTACAGCACCGTGCTGCCGAACCAGAAGAACGCCATCAGCGCCGCCAGTCCCCAATAGTAATGCGTCCCGCCGGATCCGAAATTCGACCCCGTCCGGTTTTTCCTGGCCAGATAGACGCAATAGATGAGGTTCGGCACGCCCCCCGCGCACATCAGCGGCAACCACACGGCATTGGGAGCCCACAGCGCCGCAGCTCCCGCCTGACGCGCCGCGGCGATCAGCGGCCCCCCATACGCCAATCCGAAATTCACCAGCGCCGAGCCCAACCCGCTGAACAGGCAGAAGAGGAGCCCCTTCATCACCGACGGTTTCCCCGCTGGGCCCTGGCCCAGCGCCGCCTCGCGCTTCCTCCCCGCAACCGCGCACACGCCCACTCCCGCGAGCACCAGCGCGACGCCCAGCACCACCAGCAGCCCGCCACTTGTAAAAAGTTTTTCCCGGTGCAGGTGGACCAGCGGGATCAGGGTGCCGACGGCCGCCGAGGTTCCCAGAATGACGGAGAACGCCAGCGCGATCCCCACCGCGTCCACCGCCAGCCCGAAGAAAACCTGGGAGACGCCCCAGCCCGCCCCGCACCCCGCCACCGTCACGACAGCCGCCGAGCCTGCCTGCGCGAACACCTGGCCGAGCTGCGGAACCGTGGAAAGAGTGAGCAGCGGCGGGAAAATACACAGCGCGAAAATCGTCCACGCCAGCCAGGTGTTCTCCCACGCCCACTTCGGCGTGAATTTCATCGGCAGCGTAAAGCTGCCGTTCATCGCGCCAGCTAGGACGAGCATGGCCAGCCCGAGGGGAACGGAACTCACGGTTTGCATCTCCTGCGCATTGCGGCGGCTTTCTGAAGAGCGCGCGAGTATAACGCCGATTCCGCGCGGATGTGGTAAGAATGCGGGTGGCCGTGAGGCGGCTTCGTGCGGCGATCCGGCGCTCCCGCCCAGTGGAGGCGCACCGCCCGCGCTCTGCAGTCGCACGGGAGAAATGACGAACGTGTCAGAGACCTGCATACTCGGAGTGGACATCGGCGCAACTAAGGTGGCCGCCGGGCTCGTGGACGGTTCCGGCGAAATCCTCTACCACACCCGCGTGCCCATGGTGGGCCACGAAGACGCCGCTGCGGGCTTCCGAGCCGTCGAGAGCGCCATCCGCGCGGTTTTCACTGCGCACCCTGAAGAGACCGCCCCCGGCCGCCTCGCGGGAATCGGCGTGTGTTCGCCCGGTCCGCTCGACCCCCGCAGCGGCATCGTGCTGAATCCCCCGAACCTGCCCTGCTGGCGAAATTATCCGCTCGCCGCCGAGCTCCACCGAGCCTTCAAACTTCCCGTGCACCTCGACAACGACGCGAACGCCGCGGGCTTGGCCGAAGCCATTTGGGGCGAGGCGAAAGGTCTTCGTTACGTGTTTTATGCCGCGCTCGGCACCGGCATCGGCACAGGCATTATTTTCGACCACCAGATCTATCACGGGCGGACCGGCAGCGCTGCCGAGGGCGGCCACATGACCATCGATTTCCGCGGCCCGCAATGCGGTTGCGGAAAGCGCGGCTGCATTGAAGCGCTCGCCTCCGGTCCGGCAATTGCTCTTCGCGCACGCCAGCGGCTCGCCGAGCCGCGTCCTGCGAAATCCAAGATAGCCGAGCTGGCCGGTGGCGACCCGGCCCGGGTGACCGCGGAAATCGTCGGCGAGGCCTTCCGCAAGGGCGACGCGCTGGCCTCGGAAGTGCTCCTCGAAACCGCGGATCTGCTCGCCGTGTGGCTCGGCAACGTGATCGACCTGCTCGAGCCGGAGGTCGTCGTCATCGGCGGCGGCGTAGCCGCGCTGATGAGCACCTTCTTCGGCCACATTCGCGCGCAACTCCCACGCTGGTCCATCAACCCGCGAAGCCAGGAAATCCCCATGCTGCTCGGCCGTTACGCCGCCGATGCGGGAATCGCCGGCGCCGCCGCGCTCTGCCACTCGGATTTCATTGTCTAGGGAAGCCCCGCACACTCTCGGGACGCGATACAGGTGTGTACCCACGCGATCGCAGACGGCGCGGGAAAGGCAGTTTCCGTGCCACCGGGGGAGCATGCCGCCGAGTCAGCCGCCAGAAATTGCTGGGACAATGGAGATGGCCGCGGCAGAAGGCAGCGGCGTGTTCAGCCCGCCCGTGTAGCGAACGTCTTCGTTGCCTACAAATATGTTTATGTGCTCGCGGACGGCGCCCTGTTCCGTCATCACGCGGTCGCGGATGCCGGGATAGAGGGAGCCGAGCACGTCGAGCGCCTCGCGGACCGTTGCGGCGGGCGTGGAGAGCGCGACTTCGCTTTGGCCGTCCGTGAACGGGCGCAGCGGGCCGGGGATGTGAAAGGTAATTCCCACGCGCAGTCTCCAGTCCCTCGAACCATCGTCACAACGCGTTCCGGCTTCCGAGGCCGGCCGCCATCGCTTCCAGGCGACATTCGCAGGGACGCGCCGTTCGCTACTTCTTGCGTTTGGCGCCCGCGCGGGCCATGCGCTTCGCGGCGCTCCGCGGCGCCGCGGCCTTTCCAGCGGATCGAGGCGCCCGCACTGCGCGGGGCTGGCCCACTACTGCGGTCTTCACGCATACGATGGCGGGCAGCCCTTCGGCAATGCGGTTCCACGAGCGTCCCTCGTCGCGCGATGCATAGAGCGCGCCGTTGCGCGTGCCGAAATAGAGGCCCATGGGGTCGAGCGCATCGGCCGTCATGCCCTCGCGAAGAACGGTTTCATAGGCGCGCTTCTGGGGCAGACCTCGCATCAGCGGCTCCCAGGAGGCCCCCGCGTTGCGCGTGCGATACACGCGCAGGCGCCCGCTGGGCGTGCAGCGGAACTCGTCCGATTCCACGGGCAGGATGTACACGCAATCCGGATCCCGCGGGTGCATCACCATAGCGAAGCCGAAATCGGAAGGTACCCCGTTGGCGATGTCCTGCCATGTTTCCGCACCGTCGTCGGAGCGATACAGGCCCCAGTGGTTCTGAAGGAAAAGCCGTTCGGGCCGCGAGGGATGGTGAACGATTCTGTGCACGCACTGGCCGAACTCGGGGAATTTCTCCGGCATGAAGGTGACGCGGACGCCGCGGTTGCGGGCCTGCCAACTGCGCCCGCCGTCCTGCGTCGCATAAACGCCGCCTGCGGAGATGGCCACGTACATCCGGCCGGTCCCGCGCGGGTCGGGCAAAATCGTGTGCAGGATGAGCCCTCCGTTTGAGGGCACCCAGCGCGCCCGATGCGGGTGATCGAACAGGCTGCGTACCAGCGACCAGCGCTCGCCGGCATCGTGCGATTCGAAGAGCGCGGCCGGCTCGGCGCCGCAATAGAGCGTGTCCGGCTCTTCAGGCCTGCCTAGGCAGATCTGCCAGATGTTTCTCAGCACCGTGCCCGTCTCGGCCGGGAATTTGATGTTGGCTTCCAGCGGGTTGGTCCAGGTCTTCCCGAAGTCGTCACTGGAACGCAGAAACGTGCCCCACAGCACGCTGCTGGTAGAGAGCCACAGCCGGTGCCGCCCGGCGCGATCGTCGTACGCCATGGCGTTGACTCCGTGGCCGTGGAAATACGGCCCTGCCACGTCCCAGCGCTTCCGATCGCGCGACGAGCGCAGCAGAAAGGCGCCTTTCGTCGTCCCCACCAGTAGCAGAACGTCGCCGTTGCGCACGGTGAGGTGCTCGATCCCGCGGAGGACGATCGTGCGTGGGCCGTGAGTTTCCGGCCGCACGGCTTCACGGCCCGTGAGCGTGGCGGCCTGCAGCGTCTCGAGGCCGGCGCGCACCTCGCTGGCACGCTGGAACCGCTGTACCGGCTCCTTCGCCAGGCAGCGGAGAATCACTCCGGCGAGGCCCGCCGGCACGCTGGCCGGAAGCGCCGGGGGCGGCTGGTGAATAATCGCCGAGCTGATTTCGAATCCCGTGTTGCCGCGGAAAGGGAGTTGCCCGCAGGCAGCCTGATAGAGGGTTACGCCGAGCGACCACAGATCGCTCAGTTGCGTCGCGGCTTCACCCTTCAGCGTCTCGGGGGCCATATACGTCAGAGTCCCGACCAACGCGGTGTTCAGCGCCGCGTAGGAACGCGTCACTTCGGTCAGCAGCTCGGTCCCTACTCGCGTCGCCAGCCCGAAATCCAGGATTTTCACGCGGCCTTCACGGGTCACCAGGATGTTCGCGCCCTTCAGGTCGCGGTGCAGGATGCCTTTCTCGTGCGCGTGCGCCAGCGCATCCGCAATTTGCACTCCGTAGCGCGCCAGAACCTCGAACGGGAGTCCCGTATCGCCCACCAGCGCGGTGAGCGGCTGGCCTTCCACCAGCTCCATCACCACGTAGAACTCGTCGCCCGTCTTTCCCACTTCGTAGATCGTGCAAATGTTTGGATGGCTGAGCGACGAGGCAGTCTGCGCCTCGCGCAGCAGATGGTCGCCGCCCACGGTTTCTCCGGCGCCGCTGGCCAGGACTTTGATGGCCACGTCGCGGTCCAGCACCTCGTCGTGGGCGCGATAGACCACCCCCATGCCGCCCTGGCCGATTTGCGCGAGGATCCGGTAATGGTCCAGTGTTTTGCCGATCATGGCAGCGCGCTCTTCCACCGCGCCATCCTATCATTGGGAGCGGCCGCGCACGACGGGCCCGCCGCGGGGCAGTAGCTATACGACCCCCGGGATTGCGTGCCGCGCCCAGATGGGTTTCAATCGACGAGGCGCACAGCCGGCGTGACGCCCTTCCCGGCGCCCTGCGCCAGTGAAATGAGCATGCAGTACACGACCAGCGACAGCCCTATCGGCCCGCTGCTTCTGGCAGGGAACGACAGCGGACTCCATTTCCTCAGCTTTGCGGCAGAAAAACGCGCGGTGACTCCGCGCCGCGACTGGATCGAGAACAGCAGGCCCTTTGTAGAAGTCATTCACCAGCTTCGCGCCTATTTCCGCGGCGAGTTGACGCAGTTCGACGTGCCCCTGTGTCTGGAAGGCACTCCGTTTCAGCTTCGCGTCTGGGAAAATCTGCGCACGATTCCCTACGGCGAGACCATTTCCTACGGCCAACTCGCCCGCCGCATCGGAAAGCCGGAGGCGGTGAGGGCTGTCGGGACCGCCAATGGCTCCAATCCCATCCCCATCATCGTGCCCTGCCACCGCGTGATCGGCAGCGACGGCAGTCTGACCGGCTATGGCGGCGGTCTGCCGGTCAAAGAAAAGCTGCTCGCGCTCGAAAGCCGCCAACTCCGCCTGCTCTGATCCGGCCGGAGTTCAATATCTGCTTAGCCAGATCCTCCGTCAGCTGATTCTCGTCGTCTCTCGGAAGGAGTTGTTGATAGCTATAAGCCCCGCCTTCGCAGTCCGCCACCGGCTCAGCCGATAGTTCCCGGCTTACGGCCAACGGAATAATCACGATTTCTTTCCCGAATCTCTTCGCGGTCAAACAGCGGAGCTGCGGGACATTTTCCCGTAATTCCGCGTCCAGGTTCGCGCCCCAACCCATCTGAATGACCCAGACCCGGTTCCCTCGCTTCATCCCAAATTGGCGTACCAGCTCTCCAAACTTTGATGGAAAATTCTTGTCCGTAAGCATCCACGAGCGGAAGTTCAGGGCAGCAAAGAGGTGCCCATTACAACTCACGGGAGTCAATTCCGTTGCGGATGCGTAAAATCCACGAGCTTCTTCCGGAGCGCAAAGGTAGTACGCGGCCATCATACTGCTCTGGTAATCCAGAAGAATTGGTTCGTTCCGCGGGATCGTTTCTTGCACGTACCGCACAGCGGCGCTCATCAATCCACGCCTCTGGTCCTCCGTGATTGGGAACGATCCGGCGGAGTATCCAAACGCGCTCAGTACCGCCGCCAGAACCGTTCCCACCAGGAGGCCCCTCCAGAGCCTTTGGGCGGCAACGGATGCCAGCAGGGCGCTCACGACGGCGATAGCGAACGGGGCCAGAAGCACGGTGTGGCGGCCGGCGAAATACGGGTATTTTCCAGCGATCGCGGCGGCCCATACGGCCATAAAGGGCAGCAAAACTAGAAGTCCCAACTGGCTGGAATGAGAATAGCCGCGGCCCGGCAGCACGCCCCGCAAAAGAAGAATCGCGACGCCAACCGCCCAAAGCACAAGCATGATCTCGCCGATGTATTTCTCTCCGAAGAGATAGTGGAAAACAGGTGGCGTGTTTTCCCGCAGGAACGTGAAAATGTCCTCGAATTCCCCGTGAAAATAATATTGGTTGTAGTAGCCAGACCACAGCGGAATCATTTCTTTGACCTTCGTCACCTGCGTCACATAAAGAATTCCGTAAATGGCCAGGGCGCCCGCCTGTCCGGCGCCCCAGACCACGATCGTTTTTCCCGGGAGCTTGGCATCCGCGAGTCTCGCCAGCGTGTAGAGACCGGCAGCCAGCACAAAGAAGACCGCTGCGTAATGGACCAAAATCGCTGCGAAGAGAAACAGATTGAAGCACCACATTTTGCGGGCGGATGATTCCTGGATCGCGGCCTCGAGATAGTAAAGCGCTGCTACCGTGAAAAACAGCAATAGGGAGTACTGCCGCAGCTCGGCCGAAATCCCGATCAACGTCGGCGAAAATGCGGCGACACTGAGGGCGATCCATCCTGCCGTCCTGCTGAAGGCTTTCTCCATCCATTTGAAGATGAACCAGCAGAACCCCGTTCCGGCAAACACGGACGGCAGACGAAGCATCAACTCGGAGTGTCCCAGAAAATTCCAGAAGTAGAGGAAAATCAGCAGAAGCGGTGGGTGCGCCGTGCCCAGGCTGGCTTTGCAGGCCAGGTATGCGGTCTTTTGGTTGGAAAAGAGGTAAAGAAGCGCCTCATCAGGATTCAAGAAACTTCGGCTCGCCACGATCAGCCGGATCACGAAACCGGCCGCAATCACGAGCGCCGCGAGAGCATTGAGATGCCGCTGGAGCCAGCTCTCGACGACACCGTGCTTTCCGGCCGGCTGAAGTTCACGCAACTGCGGCTGGATGCCCGGATGCGGCCCCGTTTGTTGATCGGTGGCGATTTCCAAACTCCTCATTTGCTTCCTTCTGGAGTGCTTTCCCGGGTGGCACCAAGTGAGAAATGAGTTCCTCTCGACAGAATCTTTATTAGACCTACTGTGCTATCGGCTTGTCCACATGCGGTTGGATTGTGTTGCTGTACCGGCCAATTCCGAACAGCCGATTTGGTCCGAATCGCAATCGCCGGAGGGTGGTGAAGGCGGACGGCTTACGTTTTCGCCGCAGCATCGTTGCAGAACAGGGGGAGGCTAAGGTCGCTCGCAGCAAGGCGCGCCGCTCCGGAGCAAGCACTGAGACAACAAAGGAAGAATGGCTCCCCGGGCTAGATTCGAACTAGCAACCCTTCGGTTAACAGCCGGCGCAGTTATTTTGCCAAGACTTGCCGGAGATGGCCCTAACCGGAGGAGATGCAGCAAGTTCGAACAAAACGGAGCAAGCCGAATTCTCCTTTTCTTTTCCCCAATTTGTCGCAATTTGCGGCCATTTGCCGCGACTAGCGTGACATTTCCGTGACAGCGGTTGTGCTTGGACGTATCAGGCAGCAACTCCGGGAAAGTACCGTAGCCGAAATAGGGTGATAACCGGATTGTCAGAAATCAAGATGTCTTTTTACCATGGTCGGGTAACACGAGGCCGTTTTCGATGTCGAAGCCCCAGTCCTCAGTGGGTCAAGGTGGCCAACGATCTGAGCCGCGGTAAGGTGCTGATTGTAGAGCACGATGCAAGAACCTTGGAGACGATTCGCGTGCTCCTGGGAAGTCTGGGGTATCAGTGCATCTTCGCCTCCAACGAGCGGCAGGGGTTAGTCCTTCTGGAGCAAGAGAACCCAATCATAGCGATCTTGGACCCCCAAGGTGAGGGCTTCCGCCAACTGATTCCGCGCCTGCAGGGCCGGGCGATCCTAATCACCGATGCGAAACGCGGCCCGGAATTCGAGGACCCAAAGGGGATGTTTCCGCTTCCTCGGATTCAGCGGGATCGCCTTGTACACGAACTCGAGTCGAGCCTGGAAGCGTTGTTGTGGGGCGGTAAAGCTCTTCAACGGGTCACCCGTGTTGCCCAGCTCATCTTTGACAGTTTCCGGCAGCCATTGCCTGCCGGGGTGCGAGCCACGGATAGGCCGGAGCGGCGACTCATTTATGAACGCGGGGCCCTTTTTATAGACGTATCCTTTGAACTAAGAACTGATCCCCCGCTGATTCAGCTTGTCGGCCAGATCATGGATTCCGCGAATCCCGATCACCGCATGGGGGGCATCCCCGTGATCGTGCAAGCCGCGAATGGTCAGATCGCATGGACGATGACCAACGAATTTGGTGAATTTCAAGTGGAATTCCACGTCGAGCCAAACGTCATCATCGAGATAGAAACGAGCAAGAACCATTGGGTGTCCCTGGTTTCTCCAAGTCTGGATTGGGCCACGACAACAGCGCGAGCGGCGTCGTAACGCGGGTTGATGGCCAGGTAGATCGGATGACCGCAAGCATTCTCGCGGCGGCGGAGAAAGAGGGTGGTTTATGAAATGCAAAGCTATATGTGCTTTTCTGATTTTCTGCGGATTGGGGGTCCTCCCCGCCAGGGCTGATAATCGCTTCATCGTCCGCGCAAATGATGGAGGCGAGGAGCTCACGCAGCTTTGCCGGGTGCTGAACTGCAAGGTTGTGGGCAGCCTCGATGGCACGCTGAACCAACTCTTTCTGCTAACCACTCCGGATGCCTTCCATCCCAATCTTTTCCTGCTTATCCTCCACTTTGTGCCCGGAACTGTGGATGCCGAGCAGGATCAGGTGGTTGACTTGGTGGGCGGCTTGAATCAGTTGGCCTTACCGCCTCCCGGACTCACCGACACCGCTCCGGTAAATTATTTTGGCGTAACGGTGTGGGATGGATACGCAACTCAGCCCGCAGCGCAGATTGTGCGAGTATCCGAGGCTCAAAGCACATTTCACGTCGCTGGCGCGGCGATCATCGCGGATATCGACACGGGAGTGGATCCCAATCATCCGGCGCTGCAACCGGTCCTGCTCCCAGGGTACGATTTCACGCGGAATCAGCCGAATGGGTCCGAAATGACTGATTTTACCGGCTCCAAGCCGCCGGCCAATTCAACAAACGTCGCCCAAGTGAATCAATCCACTGCTGCGGTGCTGGATCAATCGACGGCAGCGGTGCTCGACGGTAATACGCAATATGCGGCGTTCGGCCACGGAACCATGGTGATGGGAGTCATCCATCTGGTGGCGCCGAATGCCCAACTCCTACCGCTGAAGGCATTCCACTCGGACGGCACGGGATACCTCTCGGATATTCTGCGGGCGATTTATTACGGGGTGCAAAACAACGCCCGTGTGATCAACATGAGCTTCGACACCACCACAAGCTCAACGGAACTGAAGCACGCTCTCGACTATGCCAGCGAAAGGGGCGTGATTTGCGTTGCGTCGGCGGGAAACGATGGTCAGTCGGCCCCGCCCCACTTCGTTTTTCCCGCAGCACTTCAAAGCGATGTGATGGGGGTGGCATCAACGAGCGATCTGGATGGGCGGTCGAGTTTCTCCAATTTTGGTGATGCGATTGTTTGGGTAGCCGCGCCAGGAGAAAACATTATTTCCACCTACCCGTTCGGCACTTATGCCGCCGGCTCCGGGACTTCGTTCAGCGCGCCATTCGTCTCAGGCACCTGCGGCTTGCTCTTGCAACTGTCGCCCAGGGCCAACGAGTCTCAGGCTGCAACCGCGGTGGCGCATACAGTCCCAGTCGGGGTCGGCATGGGAAACGGGCGACTGGACGTCGTTCAGACACTCCAATCCCTGTCCCAGAATCAGGATTGAGCGCAGGTTTTATCACAGGCCCAGCGAGCCTCTCCTAAGCACAATGTAAACCGAGCTCGGATCCCGGTGGTGCTCCGGAATTGCCCCGCGTCGGGGAATCACCCGACCCCCCGTTGCGGGTTTTACCTGATTCCCGGGTCAGGTTTCTCATGGTATTTGAAACGAAGTCTCGGGTCAGGGTGTCCCCGATGAGTCTCCGCACTCCATCGCCCAGGAGAAGACTACGATGAAGTCCAAAGAGAACCAGCAGAATGAATCTGAAGGTCCGCACGGATCTGAGGCCAGCGCCGTCCTGCTACGCGAACTCGTAGCCCACCTGCGGCAGGGCCGAGCGCAGCTCCGTGAGGAATGGGCACGGCGCATCACCGAGGCACGGCTGCTGACGGCCATGTCGCCGGAAGAAATCTTCGCGGAAGCCACTTCCGTGTACGACAATTACGTGGAAGCGCTGGAAACAGGAACGTTTGAGGCCTTGCAGGCTTACGCGCGCAACCTGTCCGAACGCATCATCCCCCGGGGGGTTCAAACGGACGAGGTGGTGGGAATCGTGCTCCTGCTGCGCGACGTGCTGGCGCGCTCCTTGTTTGCCAAGTACCAGGACAATTTCAAGAAACTGAACCGAATCCTTGACGCCTACGAGCCGGCCGCCAACCGAATCGCCAACACCGTGGCTGTCGGCTTCGTTCAGGAGCGGGAACGCGTTATCCGCCAGCAGCAGGAAGCGATTCGCGAGCTGTCCACTCCCGTGCTGCAGGTTCGCGAGCGGCTCTTGATTCTGCCCATGATCGGCGTGATCGATCCGCAGCGTGCCCGGCAGTTGACCGAACAACTTCTCCGCGGCATCCGCACCAACCGCGCGAAGGTCGTCGTGATCGACATCACCGGTGTGGCTGCAATGGACGCCACCGTGGCGAACCACCTGGTGCAGACCGTCGAAGCCTCGCGGCTGCTCGGCGCGACGGTAATCGTCACCGGGCTATCCCCGGAAATCGCTCAGACCCTGGTCACCATTGGGGTTGAGCTGGGCAAGATGAACACCGTGGGCGACCTGCAAGGCGGCATCGAGCAAGCAGAGCGCCTATTGGGGTATAAAGTAGTGCCGGTCGCAGAAGCCAGCTAAAGGCCCGGCAGGGGAGATCGAGTGGAAGTCCCTATCCTCAAACAGGGCCAGTTCCTGATCGCCACAATTCAGGCGGCTCTCAGCGACGCGGATCTCCTGCAATTGCGCACCGCTCTCGCTCAACAGGTGGTCCGCTTTCGTTCTCGCGGAGTGATCGTGGACGTGACTCCGCTCGATGTCATGGATTCGTTCGCATCTCGCACGTTGCGTGAGATCGCTCACATCATTCGGCTGCGAGGGGCCGAGACGGTCATCGTGGGAATCCAGCCCGAGGTGGCCTTTGCCATGGTGCAGCTTGGACTCACCCTGGAGGGCGTGGCAACGGCCCTCGACCTGGACGAAGGGCTGGCCTATTTGAACGAAAAACTGAAGAGCAGCAGTTGAGAGACCTGCCTCTGTGAGTGAGGAGATACAAGTTCCGATCCGTTCGGACCAGGACATCGTAGCTGCCCGGAAGAAGGGACGCGAGCTTGCCCTTTCCGTAGGTTTTTCAGCAAGCGAGGCTACGCTGGTGGCCACGGCCATCTCCGAACTGGCCAGGAACATAGTGCTCTACGCCCGATCCGGCGAAATCCAGGTACAAGGCACAGAACAACCGCACAGAAAAGGAATCGTAATTGTGGCACGCGATGATGGCCCGGGAATCGCGAACGTGCGGCAGGCTATTCAAGACGGTTTCTCCACTTCAGGAGGACTCGGCCTGGGTTTGCCGGGCGTGCGGCGACTCATGGATGAGTTTGAAATCGTCACCAATCCCGGATACGGCACGAAGGTTACGGCAAGGAAATGGCTGCTATGAATCCCTCGCGGTTAGACTGCGGCGTTGCGGCGCTGGCCTTGCCCGGTCAGGCCGAATGTGGCGACATGGCTCTGGTCAAGGACTTCGATGGCGGCACTCTCGTAGCGGCCGTGGATGGGATCGGCCATGGTCCGGAAGCAGCCACCGCTGCGAGAATTGCCTTAGCAAGTCTTGAAATGGACCCTCAGGAGCCGGTGATCTCGCTGGTGGTGCGCTGCCACGAGGCTCTTCGCGGCACGCGTGGCGTGGTGATGAGTCTGGCATCCTACAGCGCGCGGCACAGCCTGTTGAGTTGGATCGGAATTGGGAATGTGGCAGGAATCCTCCTCCGCAAAGCGCCCGCACACGGAAATGCTCACGAGGCCTTGTTGCTGCGGGCGGGAGTAGTCGGGAGCCAACTGCCTCCGCTGCAATCCTCGATGATCCCCGTCGCGGCCGGCGATACACTGGTGTTTGCGACGGACGGGGTGCGCAACGATTTCGCGACCAGTGTGCTTCTCGGTGCGCCTCCCCGAAAGGGTGCGGAGCGCCTTCTGACGGAGTATAAGAAGGGCACAGACGACGGCCTGGCGGTCGTCGTCCGCTTCTAGGCGGCCATCGTTGAAGAATCGTGCAAATCCGAAGAAGCAGACTGCCCGGCCCCTCTCGTATCTCTACGCCGCCGCCCTGCGAAGTTATCTCAATGGCTCAGGCGAGCCCGCACTGCGGCAGGCATACGAGGTCGGGCGCTCGGCCTTGTCAGCCGGTAGCGGTGTGCTCGACATGGTGCAAATACACTTGACGGGGCAGGGAGATGTCTTGCAGAAGGCTTCCACTTATCCACAAGCGCAAAAGATCCTCAAAGCAGCAGGCGAGATCTGTCTGGAGAGTCTCTCCCCATATGAAATGGCTCACCGCGGATTTCGCGAAGCGAACGCGGCTCTCCGCCACCTCAATGAACTGCTGGAACGCGAGGCGCACAGGCTGGCCCGCGAATTGCACGACGAGGCGGGACAATTGTTAGCCGCAGTTCATCTCGCCCTTGATGAGGCCACACACGATCTGCCATTGCATCAAAAGGAGCGTCTGGACCGCGTCAAGGAACTCCTGACGGAGATCGAAGGCCACCTGCGAAGGATCTCGCACGAGCTTCGTCCCTTGGTTCTCGACGACCTGGGTCTCGGGCCCGCCATTCGCTTCCTGGCCGACGGAGTGGCGAAGCGCTCGGGAGTGACAATCCTCGCTGAGGATCTTCCTCAAGAGCGGTTTCCCGCCCACGTAGAGTTGGCTTTATACCGCATTGTCCAGGAAGCGCTGACGAATGCCACGAAGCACGCTCGAGCGCGGCTCGTCCGCATTGAGATACTGCGCCAGGAGCATTCTGCCGTTTGCACCATCCGGGACGACGGCGAGGGCTTCGACTCCGCTGCCGTGGTCAATGGAAGAAGGGGAGAAGGGCTGGGATTGACCGGGATGCGGGAACGCGCTAACAGTTTGGGCGGGACGCTCGAAATCAAGTCAGTTCCGGGCAAGGGGACGCTCATCTCTGTACGGCTTCCCCTAAGGAGTTGACATGACCCTGCGGCTTGTATTGGCTGACGACCATCTGGTCCTCCGTGAAGGACTCAAGTCGCTGCTGGAACGAGGCGGCATGAAGGTTGTGGGCGAAGCTTCCGACGGACAAGAGGCGGTCCGGCTTGCCACCAAGCTCCAGCCCGATGTGGCGGTTCTCGATATCTCCATGCCCCTGTTCAACGGCTTGGAGGCAGCCCATGAGATCCTTCGGGTTTCACCAAAAACTAGGAGCATTGTTCTCACTATGCACAAGGAGGAGCAATACGTAACGGACGCGCTGCGCGCAGGTGCGAAGGGCTATGTCTTGAAATCCCAGGCAGCCACCGACTTGCTGCAGGCCATCCACGACGTGAGCAGGGGCGGCGTCTACCTAAGTCCCGGAGTATCCCGGACTGTGGTGGAGGCTTACCTGACCAGGTCGGAGCTACCGCCCGATCCGCTGACCGCTCGTGAGCGACAAGTTCTGCAACTGGTCGGCGAGGGGAAAACGACCAAAGAGATCGCGGTCCTGCTCGGCGTGAGCGTTAAGACCGCGGATACGCACCGGACCCGATTGATGCAGAAACTGGATATTCATGAAACGGCCGGGCTGGTGCGCTACGCCATCCGCCGCGGCTTGGTTCAGCCTTAGATCCGCCTGTTTCGAGCATTCTCCACGTGGTTTCGTCCGGGAATTACCCTGCCCTCCTTCAAGAACTCACCCGATTGCCAGTTTCCTGCGGATTGGTACAGTGCGAGCAGTGGCAGAGATTCCCCCGCATCCCGGTTGGAGGAGGACCACGAATTGGGATGCGGGGGCCCCCGAAGCGTCGGGGGGCTTCAAAGCTCCGCCTGTTGGAGAGGAATAGTGTGATCCAGGGTGCGGAGGGATTGAGCAATACCGGGTAGCGGGAAGGCAGCTCGCCTGCTCCCAAAGGGGCCGAGACCATGAATCGAAATTCGACGGACCGCCAGGCAGGCCTGATCGGAGGCCGGAACGGTCCCTACTGTTTTGAATTGGGTTACGGCACTGTGGTGTCCTCGCAGGACGGCCCGGCCAGTACGCGAGTCCTATGTGATGGTCTGGGACCGCGCTCTCCCTCCGCTCCCAAGGCGCACCGCCTGGATAGCGAACTCTGGCGGTTGGTCTTGACCGACAAACTCACTGGACTCTGCAACGAGCATGGATTCATCGCCCTGGCGGAGCAGCAGTGGAGAGTTTCGCGGAGGACGGACCGAGAGATGGTGTTTGTAGGGCTCGATCTCGAAGGCCTGCCGGAAAGGCGCGAAAAGCAACCGCGGGGGGAGGCGGATCTTGCCCTGATCGCAGCCGGCAGGATCCTGATGAAGACGTTTCGCCGATCAGACCCGCTGTGCCGCTGGGGGGGAGATGAATTCAGAGTGCTGGCAGTCAACGGGGAAGGCCTGGAGGAGTCGATGTTGAGGGCCCGGATTAAATACCAGGTGGGAAAAGCTGGCACGCCGGCCGCCGGTTATCCGCTGATTTTCAGGGGGCGGATCGTGCGCATCGATGCACAAATTGCCGACTCGTTTGCGGACATCGTCGCCCGGGTCGACGAGGATTTCGCTTTGTTCAGGCGGACGTGGTGCGGAACCACCGCCTTGGGCCCGAGCCTGGTTTCGCCGGACGCACCACTCAAGTGATGGCGTCGGACGGAGCAGTCCTCAGCCCATAACCGCCGAGTTGGAGCGCTAACCTTCCAGCCCGCCCAGCTCGGTCTCAGTTGAAGCGCGAGGAAGCGCGATGGGAAGTCCGAAAATACTGCCGTTCGGAAGGCTGGAGAGGCGAATTCAGGCTACCGTCCCTGTGTACCTCACTGCCGACGCTCGCCAGGCGTCCGTGGAGACCGCGTTCACGGAAAACGTGAGCAACCATGGCGCTAGGGTCCTCACCCGGCGAAAGTGGCTTCCCGACGAAACGGTGAGAATCGAAAGCAGACAATGGAATCTTCGCGCCACCGCTCGTGAGGCCTATTGCGAACCTGTCCGCGGTGAGGAGTATGCCGTCGGGTTGCAGTTTTTGGGCTCTTCGATTGCGCTTACCACGCTGGATGGTTCGACTCCCGTTCCTTAAGCTTAGATGGGACTCTGCGGGCGGGGAGAAGCTGACCAGACGACGCTGCCTTCGCACTCGGCGCCGCTGGCTCTGTCGGGGAGGCTGGCTTTGCCGGGGAGGTGGGAATCGGTGGTTTGCTGGCGGTGGCGCGGGGGTCGCTCGGGTAGGGAAAACTCCGCCTTGCTTGTCTATGGCACCACTGAACCGCTGCGAATGCGGCGATGCAGGTTACCGTGTGCTCGCCTACACGGCACTTCTCTTAGCTCTTCCCCCTTCGCAAGAATGTGCTCCCTCGCGTAATCGCGACAAGCGGCAAATCGAGAAGCCCGCGCCCCGGATCTCCCCAGGTAAAGATCGCGGATTCCATCGGTTCCAGCAGGGATCTCAGGTAGGCGCTAGGAGAAAGACAGCAGCTCAGGATTTCTTCAACTGGCCGCCGGCAAGTCGGCTTCATGGAGGAGACTCTTCTCGCTCGAGCCGCTCAGGCTCAGCGAGAGGAGAGGGTTGGAGGGGGGGAGACTATTGCTCGAAGATCAATACTGCGGGATTCGCATCGCTCAATGAGATCACCACGAATTCCGATGCGGAGACCACATACATGACGCCGTTCCCCCCAATGTTCCATGCAATGGTTCCCCTTCCATTGGTTGGGGTTGAGGAGATGGAGTATGTTGCACTAGCCGCGACGCCTGTACTCGGTCCGCTCGGCGCGCCGATGTCCTCGATGCCGGTAATATTGCCCGTCGGGCTGGCACCGTCGGCCGTGAACTCGCCGGAGAAGATAGTAACGCCAAGGCTCGCAGGAGTCGTCGCCGAGCCGGCGTACCTGCCCATCACCGCGCTATTGGTAAGCGGTCCTGCTGTTTGTGGCTCTCCGAACCCGAACAAAACAGTACTGTCCGGGACGATGAAGAAGGCCTGGTTGGAGCTAACCAGGTAGGCAGCCAAAAAACTACCCCCGGCGGTGAATGCTGCCCGGCCATTGCCCGCCACATTGTATGTCCCCAACAGGCCGGTGGCGGACGTCGGTGCCCCACCGCAGTTCCGGTCATAAGTCAGCGTCAGCGACCCAATGCCGTTGGCCGTGAGCAAGCCTGCGACCACGTTGGGGGCAAGTCCCGTTCCGGTACAGCCTGCGGCTTCCCCCGTGAGGTAAATCACCATGCCGCCATTTAGCGAAGCACTCGAGAAACCTCCCACGGGCGTTTGCTGCTGAAGCATCTCGCCCGTTAACAAAGGGGTCTGAACTGTGACCGGATCCATCTCCATCGCGAATAGCTTTCCCGCATTAACCATGTAAAACACCATGTTGAGGCTCTGTGGCACTCCGCCGGCCAGGGGCGGCAGCATCATGGTGCCCCGACCGCTGGTGGTGTCGGACACGGAGTAGCTCGCCACATAGGTATGCAATGTATTGAATCTTCCGGACTGGTTGACGTCCACTTCTCCGTCGATAAACGTACCCCCTCCGTTGGCAAAAAGATAACCCGCCATCGCGGTGCGATTTTTCCAGGCGTCCAGGCCCGCGATACCAAACGCGTAGCCACCCGTGATGTTGGTTGTGTTGTATGCGGATGTGTCTGACTTTTCGATGGTCCCAGACCCGACTGTTCCGTGCCCTCCCGAAGCGTCGATCTCAACGAACTTGGCATTTCCGTTGGCCATCATTGCGAACGCGAGCACGCCGCCGCCCGGGATATTCCAGTTCATCACACCTCGGTGGTCCGCCCCGATCGAATAGGTCCCGGTGAGCGCTTGAGCAGTCAGCATCTCTTGAGGACCCACACCGTTCGCGTCGAGCTCGCCGTTCGTCAGATTCCCCGCGCCGTCCGCCGTAAACCTTCCCACCGCGGCGAAAGGAGTTGAGGCGCTGCCGTCCCCGGTAGTCATGCCGTTGAAAGCAAATGCGTAGTCGCCTTTCAGCTCCGCGTTGTTCACTCCGGGAGGGGTCTGGGCTCGAGCCATCGAAGCAAGAATTAACGCCAAACCCATGGTCCACAGAACATTCAGCTTCCTCATTTTTCCTCTCCTTGCCGGCCCGCACGGCTCCTGACCATTTTCGAGATGGCTCACGGCCCTTCTACATATGCTTCTGTAGCGAGCAGTAGCCAATCGGGTAGATACCGGAAAACTGGGATCGGGAATTGCCCATAACGTGCGTAGGTACCCACCGGATCAATAGGAACAAATCTGGGGTCGGACTGCGGAACCAGTGTCCCTACTCAGAAAGAACAGCCTGAGGCCTTCCGCTCGGGGTGCGCTCGTCGGGATCTCAGCCTCTCTCTAACGGGGACAGCACTCTCTGCCCGATGGGACAGGTAGGGCCTGGCCTTCTGTAAGACCCGCGGAGACTTTCACGACATAAAAGCTCTGACGCGAGAATCATTTCTCTGCCGATACTGCCAGAAATAGAACTCCCTTACAGTCCCCGCTGTGAGCAGGATTTCAAGAAGCGTATGGGAATTCCGGCCGGGGCGTGCCGATCTGCAACTGCGCACGAGTGGTCAGGGCGCAGAAAACAAGGATCTGTCGATACAAATCCAGACAGAGCGACCCGCGCTCCCGGATAGCCAAGCAAACCGATGGGGAGGCGTGGCATGAGGATTGCAGAACATCAATTCCACCGTGCTGGCCAAGATGCCGCCAGAAGAACGTCCAAATCAAAGCTCTTGAGACACGCTGGAGCAGGACTATTGGGCCTCGTTGTTGTCTTGGCTTGCTCCGCCAACGCGGTGGCCCAGCAAACCATCTGGCCAAGCACGAGCGTGCCGGCGACGGTTGATAATGGTCCCGACTCGCCAGTCGAGCTGGGGGTTTCGTTTAAGACAGACACCGCCGGCACCGTCACGGCTATCCGCTTCTACAAGAGCGTGGCCAACGGCGGCCTCCATGTAGGCCACCTGTGGAGCCCTACCGGTGCTCTACTGGCCACAGTTACTTTCACGGGGGAAACCGCTTCAGGCTGGCAGCAGGCTAACTTTTCGACTCCGGTGGCCATCAAGGCGAATACCGTTTACGTAGCCTCCTACCAGACTCAGGCCGGGCATTGGAGTGTGAACTGGAACTATTTCGCGACCTCCGGAGCGAGTAATCCACCTTTGCACGCCCTGCAAAATGGGAAGGGGGCCCCAGACGGGGTGTACGGCATCCCTGGTGCCTTCCCCACGCATACGAACTCAGCGAACTACTGGATAGACGTGGTTTTCAAGAGTGCAGTCGGCACTGCGCCTTCGATCACCGCGCAACCGGCAAGTCGAACTGTGATAGCTGGTCAGTCCGCAACGTTTTCCGTCGCGGCCACGGGCACGGCCCCGCTGACCTATCAGTGGACGAAAAACAGTGTGGCCATCAGTGGCGCAAACTCATCGAGCTACACGACTGCGGCCGCGACGAGCTCCGACGACGGAGCGCAGTTCGCCGTTAAGATCAGCAACGCAGCGGGCACCGCGAACAGCAACGCCGCTACCCTGAAAGTTAACGTGGCGCCATCCGTTAGTGCCCAGCCGGCAAGCCAGACCGTGACAGCCGGTCAGACAGCATCGTTCACAGTTGCCGCCTCCGGGACAGCTCCCCTCACTTACCAGTGGCAGAAGAACGGGTTTGCGATCAGCGCGGCGACTGCAGCGACTTACCTAACCCCAGCCACAACCACTGCAGACAACGGCGCACAGTTTACCGTCACGATCAGCAATCCTGCCGGGAGTTTGACGAGTTCCGCTGCATCACTGTTTGTCAAACCTTTATTACCAATCGCTGAATATGGATTCGATGAAGGAACCGGCAACACCACGGCTGATTCCTCCGGCAACGGGAACAGGGGGACTCTGTCGGGCCCCTCCTGGACGACGGCAGGACGCTACGGAGACGCCCTTTCCTTTAACGCAACCGATGCCTACGTCGAGGCAGCCAATTCCAACTCTTTGAATCCCGGAACGGCTGCGACCTTCTCGGCTTGGGTGAATTTGCTTGGTTCCAACGCCGACATTTCCTCAATCATCAACAAGTGGGGTCAGACCGTCGATGACGAATATTTATTCGGGCTGGATTCAAGCAATCGCCTCACCTTCGCTTGGCAGACGACGGGCGGAAATGTATGGGGCCAGCCGTCCTACTATGTCGTCACGGGAAACGCCCAGGTTCCTCTAAGCACATGGACCTACGTTACGGTCGTTAGAAATGGCCCGGCGATCAGCTTCTACATCAACGGGAATCTGGATGCGTCCTTCAGTGCCGTGGCGGACGCCAATCCCTTCCGAAGCGGGATCAACACAATTCGGATCGGTGGGCAGAGCCGCGGGGGGATGGCACGGGTGTTGAATGGGACGATCGATGAGGTCCGCATGTACAACCAGGCGCTGACCCCGGCCCAGATCCAGAGCGATATGAGCGCGCCCATCATCACCCCCGCCATTCCGCCGTCGATCGCCACCCAACCAATCAGCCAGAGCGTCACAGTGGGACAGACTGCAACGTTTTCGGTTATCGCAACGGGCACCGCTCCACTCAGTTATCAGTGGCAAAAGAACGGAACTGCCATCAGCGGAGCTACCTCGGCCTCCTACACGACCGCGGCTGCAAGCACATCAGACAACGCCGCACAATTCCTCGTCTTGGTCAGCAACTCGGCAGGCAGCGTGACCAGCAGCGCCGCCACGCTTATCGTGAACGCTCCGCTCGTGGCGCCCTTAATCACCACACAACCAAACAGTCAGACGATCACCGCCGGGCAGACCGCCACCTTCTTGGTGACCGCCTCTGGGACCGCCCCGCTCAGCTATCAGTGGCAAAGGAATGGGACCCCCATCAGCGGTGCAGCCTCGGCGAGCTACACAACGCCAGCCACAACGACCACAGACAACGGTGCGCAATTCACTGTCGCGGTCAGCAACTCGGCCGGCAGCGTGATCAGCAGCGCAGCCACGCTCACGGTGAATCCCCCTCCCGCTCCGGGCATCCAGGTGAGTCCTGCTTCCGTCAACTTTGGAAACTCTGTGGCCGGGAGCACATTCTCTCAGGTCTTGATCATCGCCAACACCGGCACGGCCACATTGAGCATTACCCAGGTAACTGAAACTGGCTCTGCTTTCTTCACCGCCAGTGGATTCTCGCTGCCCTTGAGTGTGGCTGCGGGGAAACAGACCACAATCACCGCGGCCTTCCTGCCGACATCCGTTGGCGCCGCCTCCGGCAGCATCTCGATTGTGAGCAACGCGCCTGGTTCCCCACTCGCCATCCCGTTGAGCGGGGCCGGCGTAGCTGCTACTTTCCTGGTCGGGGCCAATCCCACGAGCCTCGGATTTGGGAACGTAAACTTGGGCAGTAACAGCTCGCTCAGCACAACGCTCACAAACACCGGAAACTCCACTGTCACGATTTCCAGCGTGAGTGTTTTTGGGGCAGGATTCAGCGCCAGTGGCGTTGCGGCTGGTACCTCCCTGACGCCCAGGCAGTCCGCTACTCTAAATGTGACTTTCGCGCCGGCGGCAGCAGGAAGCGTCACCGGCAGCGTGACCTTCAGCAGCAATGCCACCAACTCACCGGCGACAATCACCCTGAGTGGGGCAGGCCTCCCATCGGCGCCGCCGGCCTTTCCTGTTTGGGTATCGTCCAGTCTAGTGCGAGTGGGGCCGACCGACGCCCCCGGAACGGTCTCGTCCGGCGATCTGTCTGGCGCGCGCGGCGAGACCGTTGACACCCAAGTCATCGTGCAAGCCCCCGCGGGCGGCTTGACCAATGTTAACCTGAGCGTCTCGGCCCTGGTCAGTTCCACCGGTGCGACCATCCCGGCATCCAACGTGACGCTCTACCGCGAATACTACCTTACGGTCACCGGCACCGCGGGCTACGGGGGCGGCAGCAATCCCCCGCAGGGTTCGGGAACCTACCCCGAACCCTTGATTCCGTTCCAGGACCCGGTAACGGGAGCCGCTTTGTGTGCCAGCAGTGCATCGCTCAAAGCCTGCAATGCGACGATCAGCGCGGGGCAGAATCAGCCATACTGGATCGACATTTCCATTCCGCGCGGAGCCACGAACAGCCCGCCCGGAACCTATACGGGCAGCATTTCGATCACCGCCACACAAGGCACTGTGACTATTCCGGTCACGCTGACGGTGTGGAACTTCGAGCTTCCCGTCCAGCCTTCGGAACTTTCCATCTGGTCGCTTTTCCCTCCGGCCGTGGGCAATACCACCACCCTAGCGCAAGCCTTGATGCGCAACAAAGTGATGGGTTGGTACGATGTTGCCGCAAACGCGCCTCCCGACATCACAAACTTCGGCCTGAACCGCAGCGGATTGGATGGCACTTTCTATATCGGGATAAATTGCAGCGGAGGATATAGCAGCCTGCCTTCCTCCGCGCAGATTGCCTCTGCGGCGGCGACCTTTCCCGCCGGCCTCCCGCTGGATTTGTACGCGGCAGATGAACTGCAATTCCCCAATTGCTCTGGGGCCGTTGCTCCTTTGAAGACGCTCGCGGCAAATGCTCATGCGAGCGGCGTAAAGGTCAGCCTCACCACGAATGCGGTCTACTCGGGCCTCCAGGGAGCGATTGACCATTGGGTGCTTCTCGATTCCGTCGAACAGTGGCCCAGTCTGCCCTATACCGGCGGGGGCGACCTCTGGAGCTACGCGACTTGCAACACGGGATTCGGCAACACTCCGGAATGGATGGTGGACTATCCGCCGATCAATGAGCGCATCCAGGCAGGGTTCTTGAACTGGACGCAAGAAGCGACCGGAATTCTCTACTGGCGCTCCGACGGATGGACCGCCGGAAACACCATCGGCAGTTGGAACAATGTGGACACCACGGGCTGCGGTGACGGCCTGGGAAGACCGGGCGACGGAATCTTCCTCTATCCGCCGGGTCCGATCGCCTCGACCGAATCTGCTCCCGGGATCCGTCTGAAGGCCATCCGTGACGGCATTCAAGACTACCAATACGCCCAGATGCTCAAGAACCTGGGGCAGGTCACGTTCGTGAACTCAACGGTCCAGCCGATTGCCGCGAGCTGGAGCAACTGGACTCACGACCCGAAGGCCCTGGAAGCGGCACGGCTGCAACTGGGCCAGCAGCTCCACCAGCTTGCCCCCTAAGAGGAACATGCGCCAAAGTCGCGTCGCGCAGCGTGGCGCAAGCCAGGTATCCAGTCTCGGGGAACGCAGGACCTGGATGACATCCTTCCTGAGCGGCTAAGCTCAGTAGAAATTCTCTGGCTAGCTGTCCCATGGTCAGGCATCTCAAGTCCCCGTTGCGCACCAGGATGCCAAGTTCCTCGAGAAAACGGGCGACTACGTTTTCGAGTCGCGGCCACTCCGCATAGAGATTCTCCGGGTGAAACCAGACGTGGAAAACCCCGCCGCGTTGCCGCGCCCGTTGCAATCCCTTTCTCAGCCGCCGCAAACGACTCGAGTCAGGTATGTGCTTACGCCAGCCTGCTGCGTATCGGATCATTAACGATCCCGGAATCGAAACGATCCCCTCTTTGAGTGAAGGTTCGATCATCCGTGGCGAGAGTCCGGCGAAATCTGCCAATACCATGGCAATGGAAGTGAGCTTGTTGCTTGCCCGGCGAAAGGGAAATGCATCCACGTCGCGGAAACAAGTGAATCCCGCATCTCGAAGCTCCGCCAGATAAGCAACGGAATTCCGCGGGAAAACGAAACAGGCGGCCGGGATTCCCAATTCTTGCGCGGTCCAGGCGCAATATCGATACTCCGCGATTGCCCGCTCCCGCGTCATGCCGCGCCATCCAAAGGGTACGTGTGAAAACGAATGAAACCCGATTTCCTGCTCCGGCTTTGCGCTCTGGATCAGTTCTAGCAGGCGCGCTCCGAACCACTCGCGATGAGTCAATTCGTCGCCTTCTTTGGGAACATAACTGAACCAGGGCTTCGAGAAGTGAGGATAGTTGACTTCCGGCAGCCCCGAGACGTCAGGCAACGAGGGACGCATCATCGCACCAACCGTAGCCCAAGTTGCCGAAAGCCCGTTGCCTGTGAGGTGGTTCAGTAAGTTGGGCACCCCGATGTCGTGGGTCCACCGGCCCATCTCTCGTACATCGTCATCAAACGAAAGATCGAAACTGCCCCAACAGAGTTCCAAATCCAAGCTGATTACGACTGTTGGTTGGGTCATTCTTTCTCTCTCGTATTGTTTGTGTCGCTCGAACGGGCCATGCGCCATTAACCTTTAGTGGGACATGTCTTGGTAGACGGGGCGCCGTTTCGCAGGCCCTCGTACCGGCTGTAAAGATGCCTGTAGGCAAACAGGGGCAGATCCAACAGTCCAGGCAGAGGATCATCTGCGGCCATCAGAGCGCACTGGACTGGGCCACGCAAGGAGCGCAAGTAGGCGCCCAGGCTCAGGCGCCCGCGAAACATTTCGTGAATCGCGGCCGGGACATCCGTACTCATGCGCACCCAACGAACGCCCGGGCGCGCGGTCTTTTCCGGCACAGGCCTGCCTACCGTCATTTGCCAGAGAAGATAGGGAAAATCTATCCCTGCGCGGCCGCCCAGCGCAGACCACGTCCAAAGCCTTGGATTGATGTCCAGAAGCTTGTAGCGTCCATTTCGAGCGTCCAGCTTGTACTCCACTTCCACAATTCCAGTGTACCGAATTGCAGCCAGCAGGCGCCGCGAAGGGGCCACAATCTCAGGGATGTCCATAGTTTCGACAAAAGAACTTGAGTAGCCGAAATCGATCGGGTACTGCCGTGTCCGGCGCGCGGTGAGCGAGGCAACTGGTTGTCCGTCGGAGCAGAGCGCCGCGTACGAGAATTGCGACTCGCCGCCACCAGGGATCAGCTCCTGAACGAGTATCAAGTCGGGCGGGATCAGCTTCCGGGCTTGACGGTATCGCGCAAGGAGCTCTTCGCGATTCGCCACTGGCCAGGCCTTGTCTGCCGTGAACCGATTGATCGTGGCGTGCGTAGCTGGTTTCAAAACGGCGGGAAAGGCACAACGGGCGCTTTCGAGACCGGCTTCCGTGGCGGCCTGGATCGTTGTCGGGTAGTCGACATGTTGTTCTGCCGCCAAGCGATAAGTAAGACGCTTATCGTAAGCCCAGCGCAGGACGTCCCAGGTGGGAGTCGATACGCGGAAGCGGCGCGAGAGCGCGGCGTGAAATTTCGAAAGCAATGCGGCCGATTCGTCGCTCGTTGGAAACAGCACCCAACGGTCGAGCCGGTACCGTTCAGCGAGTTCCAACAGGTAGGCAACCTGTGCTTCGCCATCCCCGTTCGGCCACGGGAGTGTCCGGAGTGTATAGCGAGAGTGGGCCGCCAGTTTGACGTTGGCTGGCGTTGTCACCCATACCGGCACGCCATGGCGGCCCAAACTCCTCGCGATCGAAAGACCGTTGAGGTTTCCGCCAATCACCAATGCGCCTGTCGTCTGCATCATAGAAAGATGGCCTTTGCGTGACAAAACGCCGGACGGTTCTGAGCGTGAATTTCCGCGATGGTGGCCGATGCGGTCGGCGCGGACTGCGCGCCTGCGTTGGGCAACGCCCCTAGGAGCGCTAGGACCAAGACGAAGACACAGAGCGTACGCATTGCCAGGCGATCGTCTTACTCCGTTTGGAATATCTATTCGACGGTCACGGATTTAGCAAGGTTTCGAGGCTGGTCCACGTCGCAACCGCGGCGCACCGCGATGTAGTAGGCGAGCAATTGCAGCGGCACAATCTCGAGGATCGGCACCATCAGCTCGGGAGCATGGGGAATTTCAATGATGTGGTCGGAGACCCTGCGGGCGATCTGGTCGCCCTCGGTGACGACGGAGATGACAATGCCATCGCGCGCCTTGACTTCTTGGATGTTTGAGCAGCTTTTTTCGTAACGCGTCATCGACTTGGGATCGGACTCATCGCGCGTGGCGAGAACGACGACCGGGAGATTCTCATCAATTAGGGCATTTGGGCCGTGCTTCATTTCGCCGGCAGGGTATCCCTCGGCATGAATGTAGGAAACCTCCTTGAGCTTCAGCGCGCCTTCGAGGGCGATCGGGAAGTGGATGCCGCGTCCGAGATACAGGAAATTGGTGTGCCGGAAGAACTGGCGCGCGAGCTTTTCATAGATTCCGGTTTCATCTCCATGCAATACGGTTTCCATTTTGTGGGGGATGCGCATGATTTCCTGGAGGATTCTTCTGGCGCAGTCCTCAGAAACTGTGCCACGCACTTGGCCCAGATACATGGCCGTCAGCATGAGGGCAGTCAGCTGCCCGGTGAAAGCCTTTGTCGAGGCGACCCCGATTTCCGGTCCGGCATGGGTCAGAATCGTTCCCGCCGCCTCCCGCGTAATCATGGAGCCCAGGACATTGCAAATGGCGAGCGTCTTCGAGCCCTTCTGTTTGGCCTCCATTTGGGCGGCTCGAGTGTCCGCAGTTTCACCGGACTGGCTGATGCAAATCGTGAGCGTATTGGAATCGATGATCGGGTCGCGGTACCGGAATTCACTCCCATAATCGACCTCGACCGGAATTCTTGCGAGTTGTTCGATCATGAACTTACCGATCAGTCCGGCGTGCCAGCTTGTGCCGCAGGCGACGATGTTGATGTTGGTGTACGTCCGGAATTCCTGCTCGGAAATATCCATCTTGTCGAGGAACACTTTGGCGGAGTCGAGCGCCACGCTAGCGAGCAACGTATCCCGGACGGCGCGCGGCTGTTCAAATATTTCCTTTTGCATGAAATGTTTGAAGCCGCCTTTTTCCGCCATGATGGGGTCCCAGGTCACATGCTGGACCTTGGGCCGGACGGGATTGTTCTCGAGATCCGTGACGCAAACGCCCTGCGGCGTGAGCACGGCGATGTCGCCGTCAGAAAGAAAGAACATGTCGCGGGTGTGGAAGAGGATGGCGGGGATGTCGCTGGCGACAAAGTACTCGTCCTTTCCGAGGCCAATGACCAGGGGAGGGCCGTAACGTGCCGCGACAATTTTGTTTGGATCTTTGGTCGAGAGGATCGCGAGCGCATAGATTCCGGAAACGCGCTTGATCGTTTTGCGCACGGCCTCTTCGAGCAGGCCGCCGTCCATGTACTTCTCGACGAGGTGAGCGACAATTTCGGTGTCGGTCTCGGTGGCGAACTTATGGCCTTCCTTCTCGAGTTCGTTCTTGAGCTCGATGTAATTCTCGACGATTCCGTTGTGCACGACCACAACCTGCCCTTTGCAATCGCGATGCGGATGCGCATTCTTCTCCGTGGGACGGCCGTGCGTGGCCCAGCGAGTGTGCCCCAGGCCGTAAACTCCGCCGATGGGCGATTGCTGAATCACTTCTTCGAGGTTGGGAAGTTTGCCCGGAGCACGACGAAGCGCAAGCCGGCCCTTCTCGTCCACCACAGCCATGCCTGCGGAATCGTAGCCGCGATACTCGAGGCGGCGGAGACCGTCGATGATGAGGGGTACGACCTTCTTGGGCCCGATATATCCGACTATGCCGCACACGGTTGGATCTCCTTGGTCATGAAGAACGCGGCGCCGATGGATGACCCGGCGGAGAATTCAGTTCAGCTGGTGTGTGCTCATCGTGAGGAAGGAATTATCCGAGCTCAGCGGCGAGTGGCTCGCCGAAGCGAACGCGGTCGCCAGCAGCTTTCCCGGCGACGCAGCGCAGCAGTGAGCGTGAAGCGTAATGCGTACCCACGACAAATTGCATCAACGCGCCGAAACTCCAAACGGCAGGCGCTCCGAGAATGTGCAAACCGGGCACGGAGGTCTCGAACCCTTCACGGAGCCGAGGATACCCTTGGAAGCGGCTTATGGACTGCGCCAGCGCCGGTTCAATGAAGTCATATTTGGAAACGTCCACTCGATATCCGGTCCCCAGAAGAACATGATCGATGGTCCTCTCGTTTCCGTCATCAAGCCGGACTTTTATCCGCTCGCGAGCCGGACTAGCGGAAACAACTGTGCGGCCCAGATGCATGGGCACCTTCTGGAGCCGTTCCACGAGCCATCCCGCGCCGGCCGGCCGGATTGATCGTCTCCGGAGCCAGTCCTGAACCGGACGGGGCAGCCGCCTTGTCAAGTCGGGCCGCGCCACAATCTGGCTGATGCCGGCAGGACCAACGTCAGTGGGTGCGTAGAGGAGTCTTGACACCGTAGAGCCCAAACCGTACTGAAACGTCTTGGAGACTAATCCCCCAAGCCAGTTAATCTGGCGCGTGCGTGCTACGATTTCGACTTGGGCGCCACCCTCGTGCAGCAGCGCGGCCGATTCGAGAGCGCTCTGGCCGCTTCCGATGACGAACACTTGTTTTCCAGCGAATCTCCCGAGATCGCGTTGTTCAGATGTGTGAGACGCCAGCGAATTCGGGAGGTCGGCAAATTCTGTCGGGCGCCACGCGAAGGATCCAATCCCGGCAGCCACCACCATACGGCGCGCAAGGACCGTGTCGCCCTCCTCAAGGTTGAGTCGGAAGCCCCTTGCGTCGGACTCAATTAGCGCAATCTTGCGTCGGTCGACGTCGGGCGCTGCCTGCCGCTGATACCAGAGCCCATAGTCGACGAAGCGGTCGAGTGGCACCGGGCTGGAAAAGTGATTCCCGCTTGCTGCTCGATATTCATCCAGGGTCAATGACTGGTTTGGATCCGCGATATGCGTGGCCGCCCAACCAGAGCGGAGCAACATGCCCGTGGGCATATTGCGTTCCCAAAAAGCCATGGGCTCTCCGAAAGTATGCACATCCAGACCCCTGACAGTCCGCAAGTGAGCGGTCGCAGATAAACCGTAAGGGCCTGCGCCGATGATTGCTACGTCACATCTTTCCATTTTTAGCTCCTGTACCTCGGATTTGGTATTTTGCTCGTACCGGCAGCGATGCAAACTTCCGCGAAGAGAAAATCTACGATGTGAAGTGGGCTCTGCAAAATCCGTTTGCTTCTATGGACTGGAGAGCTGATGGAGTTTTTGCCCCAGTTGCAGCCGTGCGGCCTCCAGGGCATTCGGGTCATGACTCCAATTTGTCCAGCTTGAAGCAATCGGCTGGATGACGGAGTTCGCGAACGCGCCTTGCCCCATGTTCTTGAGAATCTGGACGTATTCGTAGTCTTGAATGCCGTCACGGATGGCCTTCAGCCGGATCCCGGGAGCGGACTCGGTCGAGGCGATCGGACCTGGAGGATAGAGGAAGATTCCGTCGCCCGGTCTTCCCAGCCCGCCGCCGCAAGCGGTCGTATCCACGTTGTTCCAACTGCCGATGGCGTTCCCGGCGGCCCCTCCGTCGGAGCGGAAATAGAGGATGCCGGTCGCCCCTTGCGTCCAATTCAGGAAACCTGCTTGGATGCGCTCGTTGATGGGCGGATAGTCCACCATCCATTCCGGAGTGTTGCCGAATCCCGTGTTGCAACTCGCATAGCTCCAGAGGTCGCCCCCGCCGGTGTACGGCAGACTGGGCCACTGTTCGACGGAATCGAGCAGCACCCAATGGTCGATGGCGCTTTGCCCATCGCCCTCGTCGAAGAGATTGGGGTCAGGAGTGTTGGTGGTCATCATGGTCTTGACGCTGCGATTGGCGGCATGAGCGTTGGTGCCCATGGTCTTGAGGGGCGTGTAAGCGCTGGGGCAGCCATTCAATTCGTCGGCGACGTAGAGGTCCAGCCCCAGGCCTGCCGGAAAATTGGCCGCCGCAATGCTGAGTTGGCTCGTCGAAGGGAGGCTGCTATAGGAACCGTTGCACTGAATCCCGACCAAATAAAAGAAGTTCAGCGCAAAGCGGTTGAGGCCGAAATTGGTCATTTCCGTGGCTGTGTTGCCCGCAAAGTCGCAGCAGCTCATTACTTTGTTGCGCATCAAGGCTTGCGCCAAGGTGGTTAGGGTATTGCCCGCGGCGGGGGGCCAAAGCGACCACAGGGAAAGTTCCGAAGGCTGCGCCGGTAGCTCAAAGTTCCATACCGTCAGCGTGACCGGGAGGGTCACAGTGCCTTGATCCGCGGTGATCGAGATCGTGCCCGTATACGTTCCTGACGGGCTGTTCGTAGCTCCGCGCGGCACCGAAATGTCGATCCAGTATGGCTGATTCTGTCCCGCGTCGATCGTGGCATTGCAGGCTTTGAGCACGGCGGCGGTTCCACACAGAGGCAAACCCGATTCCGGATCAGTGAAGGGAATGAGCGGCTCGGGGTAAGTTCCCGAACCTAGCGGGGGATTGCTGCCGCCGCCGTAGCCCGCGGTGCCGGTGACCGCCAGGTAGTATTCGCGGTAGAGCGTCACGTTGGACGCCGGGATGGTCGCACCGGTGGAACTAATCAGGGCCGAGGCGCTCAGGTTCGCGTTGGTCAAGCCGGCGGCGGGGGCCTGGACGATGACCTGCGTGTCCACGGTCTCGCCGCGCGCGCCGGACAGACTGACGGAAGAAGCCGTTCCGGGGACGTCGGTCTGTCCCACTCGAACCAGACTGGATGATACCCAGACAGGGAATGGCGGGCTGGATGACAGGCTGGCGGTTATGGAGATCGTAAGGACGACGAGCACTCCGGCCGAAATCCGCAGGCCCTTCGCGTGCCGAAATGTCCTGCGCGCATGTTCCTCGCTTCCACTGACTGATTTGTGGGAAATATTCGTTGGCATTTTGGCACCCTCCCAGATTTATTTGGGGGCTGGGAAAAGCATGGAAAACGGAGACAGATTCAATCTCACAAAGGCTGGGTACACTGGCGAGCTAATTCTCCAGCGCTTCCATCCACTCAGTTCGTCGGGTGTGATATTTCTGGCCTGTTGCTACTCGTTGGACCTGGCCACTAGGCTGTCGCCTTTGTTCGTATAAGTTGTCCACGGTAGCCGCGCTGCTTTCATTTGCAACCGTTCGAGATACTCTCGATAAAGGGCCTCCCAGATCCGCTCTTGTTGAAACTCGCGTTTGACTCGTTGCTGGCCGGCGCTTCCTAATTTACTGGCCAGGGCTTTGTCGGTAATGAGCCTCGCCAACGCTTCCGCGAGTGCCTGAACATCACCTACAGGGAAAAGAAGGCCGTTCTCGCCGTCCACGACGATATTTACGATCCCAGTGGCCGACGCGCCTACCACTGGCTTGCCGGCCGCGTATGCCTCCAGAACCACCGTGGGAAGACCCTCCCGGTGACTCGGTAGGACCACAACATCGGCTATCGCATAGTACGTGGCGGTGTCCCGCACTCCCCCCGCGAAAATGACGCGCGGGTGTGTCTCCACACATCTCCGGGTATCGACAGGAAGGGGGTCTTTGTCCTGGAAGCATCCCACCAGAAGCAGTCGCAGCTCCGGGAATTGATTACCCAGTCGTATAAAGGCTTCCATCAGCTCGGGAATGCCCTTGTCGCGGGTCAGACGCCCAACAAAAGCCACAACAGGCGCTGACAGGGAGATTCCCAACTGGCACCGCAACTCGGCCGCTCGCCTCTTCATCTCTGGTGTGGCTGCGAAACGCGATGCATCCACACCGTTGCAACTGCCGGATCCCAAAACCACAGTTTGCTCCCGGCTCGTAATCCCAGTAGCAATCGCCTTCTCACGGACGCTCTGGCTTACACATAAGACGCGATGGGCAAAACGGCAGGCCAGACGCTCAGCACAGATGAGGATTCGCTGCTTCAGCCCCTTGGTGGTTTCGAACCGCAAACCGTGCAGCGTGTAGAACCGGCAAGGGACTCGGTTCAGCCAGGCTGCAGCCCCTCCCAATAACCCTGCCTTGGGCGTCCCAACATTGGAGACTGCAGGGCGCAGCGCGCGCATCGTTCGCCACAGGCGCCAAAGTGATGCAAGATCCCGCAGGGGAGCAATCTGCTCCTCCATGGACACTTCGATGAACCGGATGCCCTCGGGCCGGAGCACTTCCCACTCGCCCTTGCGTTCCTTTGGTGAGAGAACGTTCACATCAAAGCCCTGATGCTGAAAATACTGCAGCTGGCCTTGCAAGTAGCCGACCGCGAGTGACGAGCTCACAACGAACACCAAGCCGGGTCGTTCCGAGTTCGCACTCTTGATTTTGCTGTCTAGCATCTCTTGTGCCGACCGGTGGTTTGCCCCGCTGCCCGCCGGCGATTCGGGCGCGGCGTCGTGTTGTCTTGAATCGATCACGTGGGTCACGTAATCCCGTGAGTGCTGACGCCCACCAGCCTAATCAGCTATAGTGAAAGAAGCTGCAGGAGAGCAATTAAGTGCGCTCGTGACCCACAGCGGGAAACCGACCCCTAAAAGGCGGACCTACCGAGCACAGTGCGAGAGGCTGGGACAGGTACACGTTGTTGTGTTCCGGCGGCCAGTTGCGCGTAGATTGCCTGATAGCGGTCCACAATCGCTGGGAGTGCGAAATGCTGCTGCACGTGGCGCCTGGCAGCCATTCCGAGGAGGAACCGTACTTCCGGTCCGGCTTCTACGAGCTTCCGCCACGCTTCTGCCAACGCATCCGGATCTCCAGGCGCCACGACAATACCAGTCTGATCAACGATCATTGCGGAGTCTCCCACGTCGGTCACGACGCAGGGCGTTCCACACGCCATAGCTTCACCGATTACAATTGGGAACGCTTCACTGCGAGAGGCAGTCGTGGCGATATCCATCCCGGCAAACAGGCGACACATATCTCGGCGTAGCCCTATGAGATGACAGCAGTCACGTATGCCTGCGGCATCGATCCATCCCGCCAATTGCGAGTTTTGCCAGGTGATGTCCATCCCGCAGAGCAAGAAATGAATCTCAGGCACTTGTTTGTGTAACCGCGCCGCTGCCCGAATGAAGTTGCCATGATCCTTATGGGGATGGAATCGGGCTGCCATTCCAATCAAGAGCGCATCCGCCGGGATGCCTAGCTCCTCACGTAGCGATGCGTGGGCGGTCGGGTCGGGTTTCACTTGCTGCAGATCGAAGCCGTTCGGGATTACCTCCAGTTTTTCGGCGGCGTAGCGAAGCTCTTTGTGGAGGCGCAACGATGCCTCCGAGCAACATACAATTCGGGCGGGGAATTTTTGCGACATGAGGGCACAGCTGCGATTGACTAGCATGGTGCGACGCTTGTCAACGCGAGGGTCAAGCGCGCAGTGGTGGATGCCCCAAACCACAGGAACATCACCGGCGAGGCGCGCGGCGAGACCGCCGACCAGGTTCGCGTGGTACATCCAGGTGTGAATAACGTCCGGCTTCGATTCGCGGATCCATCGTGCAAGTCGCATCACCAACAAAGGGTTTGGCACGCCCGTTTTCATCTCCAGTGTGCGTACGCGCACGCCGATTGCTTGCATTCTCTCCGCCAGGTCCAATATGCCCGTAAGCGAAACAACTTCGTTTTCAAATCGCGTGCCATCCATCCCGGAAGCGATTCGGCAGAGCATCGTTTCAGCGCCGGCTGGCCCAAGGGTCGTAATGACGTGCATGACCTTGATCATGTTGCCGTTCAGATTTCTCCTGCAGCTGCACAGATCTTCATGGATGCTGGCTTCCCCCGCCTGGTTCGGCCGGAATTGCGGCCTCTGTGGGCACGCCTTCTGTGCTCAGCGGATGCGAACGATCCACGAGATCCTCGTACAGCTCTTCGTATGCCTGAACCATCGTCGACACATCGAACTTTTCTCCTGCCCGCCGAGCGGCCGCCCTCCCAAGGGACTGTCTAAGTTCTCGATTTTCCAGCAGAAAAGACATGGCGTTGGACAAGCCCTGAACATTTCCCTGCTGCACGATAAGGCCTTCCCTTCCGTGTTCCAGCAGGTCCGGCACCCCACCCGCAGCCGTGGTCACCACAGGCAGACCGGCGGCCATGGCCTCCATCACGGAGAGTGGGTTCCCTTCGTAGTCTGAGCTCAGTACGAAAACATCCATTGCGCCCAACACGTCGGGAATATCGGTCCGCAACCCCAGGAAGTCGACTTGGCTGGCCAGGCCGAGGCTCTTAGCTTGCCCTTCCAGTTGTTGCCGCAAGACCCCCTCGCCAACTAGGACCAAACGGGCTTTCGGATGGGAAGCGGTACCCTGGGCGAAAGCCTTGAGGAGCAGCGTGTGGTTTTTCTGTGGAGCGAAACGTGCCACGCAGACAAACAGAACGTCATTGTCCTCGAAGCCTTCTCTTGCCCGCCATTCCTTGCGTGAGGTCTGCGGACGAGCATAGCGGTCCGTTGGAATGCCGTTCGAGATTACGCGGCACCGTTGGATCCCATAAAGGCGTTTCACGCTGAGCGCTACCTCCTCCGCAACAGCGATGGGGACGACCCCGTGGTGGAATGCGTTGCGCTGAATCCACCGCATCCCCGCTTCAATTTCGCGTTCCGCCAGGTTGTGGACCGTATGTATTTGCGAAGTATGGTTGAGAATTCGCAGGGATGGCAGGGCGTAACGAAGCACATGCAGATGCGTGTGCACAATATCCGGATTACTGTCTCGGAGAACGCGATGCAATCTGTAGTACGCGCGGGGGTCGAAGCCCGGCCGTTTGCCCAGGTATCGGACCCCTACCCCAGCCTTTTCGAGTAAACAGTCGAGATCGCATTCCAACCGACCCCCGAGCGATACAACTACTGGTTCATATCTCTGACGGTTCAATCCCGCCACGATGTGAACTGCCACCCGCTCGGCGCCACCGGGGCCCAGCAGCGGAACGATATGGAGCACTCTTATCCTATTCATGATCGGATCTGACTTTATTCGTTAAAAATACGACTTCTTTCGCCCGACCAGTGCGCGAACCATGGGGATTGGCCTCAAGTTCTCCGAGACTTCGGGAATGCGCACATAGAGGTTCGTGGGAGGAAAGAAGTGTTCACCTGGCTCTCGAATAGGGCATCCCCACGCCCAGGATGTGCGCAGAACTGGCAGTCGAGCTTTGGCGTGGCCGGGGGGATGATTCTGCACCCGGCCGCTTCTGAACCAAGCTGCCGCACTGTGCCAGGATTAGGCCGAACAAAAACCATGTCGGTTTCCGCATCTCCCAGGTCAAGCTGGATACTCCTACAATCCAAACCCCCAGACATACCATCCACAGCCTCCGGGGGAAGGGAGGCATCGCCCTCAGGGACAACGCTAGGACACCGAGCAAGGCGCAAAAGAGTGAAAGGCCAATCACGCCCTGCTCGACGAGGATCGACAGGAAAGTATTGTGTGCCGGGGGCGCGGGAGGCACGTCGTATTGATCGAGGCGGATGGGCTCAGCCAAAAGACGACTGACGATAACCCGGAACGCATTCGCTCCGATACCTACGAAAGGATGGGCGCGGAAGATCTCCCAGCCTTCGTTCCAGATGACCGTACGTCCGGTGAACGTGCCGTGTTCGAATTCAGTGGGCATTGTGGATAAGCGTTCCCATGAACTCGAGGGTACGAACTGAACAGCGCCACACGCGAGCAACGATACTGTCAAGACCAGGGTGATTCTCTGCCGCCCTGTCAAGCGCACATGAGTCAAAGGCACGATTGCACAGGCCACCAGGGTCGCTAGGGTGGCCCCCCTTGAGGCAGTCAGCAAGACGGTGGTTCCGGCCAAAACAAGTTGCAGCCGGTAGACCCAACCCATCCATCCCTTGTTCTGAACCAGCAAATAGTAGGAAATGGGAATGCTCAAGGCCATCATGAGTCCCAAGTCGTTGGCGTCTAAGCCTGCGCCGGCATAGCGTTGATAAACGGAGTCTCTGTGAGAAAGAAATAGATACACTGTGTCTATCCCGGAGACAAAGGTCCCAAGAACGTAGGCCTGCATCAGCCGCATCTGATCCCGGGCCCGAGGGCAGAGCTCCCAGATCAGCCACACCATCATGAGGAGTTGGATGTACGTCAAAGTCTGCGCCGAAGTCCCCTCGGGATACAAACTCCACAGGTAACTTACCGCCGCCAGAATCACAAACAGAATCATAAGCACGTGACCGGCGGCCAGGCGTCTCACTCTCCCTCTTTCGATGATTGTCAGGACACCCAAAACTCCACCGACCATCCCAATCAGACGGGCGCTTGTGCCGAAACCAGAGATCGTGATTGCGTCTTCCCATGGAATGGCGAACACCAGGAGCCAAAGGGAAGCGAACGCAAGCATGCCCAGACCGGAAAACTCTTCCGCCCCTACGGATCCAGGCGGTTTCGGCGAAAGAACCGAGGGATTAGTATCCTCGTCATTGAAGCCTGCAGTTCGTTTCGGAGAAACCGATTCGTGTTGGTTGCGACGGAGCGTCATGCTGTTCCAACTCTTTCGGCGCAAAGACGGGTGTGAGTTCGCATGCCCATGACTAGCACCATGACGCTCCCCGCAAGCTGCACGATCGCCGCAATGAGCATCGCGAGGATCGCGCCCAGCAGCCCCTGCCTTGCGATTAACCAGGAGCAAGCTGCGAAGAGGCTTACGTTTGCCAGAATATTCAAAGTGACCTGCGAGTTGTAATAACCCGCCGCGGTCATCCCGAATCCCAAGAACTGAGCCATAAACAGGACGCCTCCGGCTGCCATGAGCCAGGGAAGAAGGTCCGCACGCTCGGCGTACTCGGGCCGGAACAAGATGGTAAGGATCTCGCGCCCTGCGAACTTGGAAATAATCATTCCGCAGATTCCCAGCGTGGCCCCCAAGGCGAGGAGCTTGCCGAGCAGCGAGCCGAACGCCGAGAGGTCGCCGTTGGCATACGACCTGGCTAGACGCGTGAACGCAGACTGGCCAAGCGATACCACTGCCATGTTGCCTGCGGAAATCATCAATCCGAGCGCTGAGAAAATACCCAGATCCCGTTCCCCGAGTGCATGCTTTATGAAATAGCTCGGGACGCTGGAGTTCAGAGCTGTTAAGAGCACCACAATGCCGAGAGGAAAACTGAGGCAGAGCAATTCTCGGTGCACTCGCGAATCGAAGCGCGGCGTCAGCCCATCGTTTCGAGAGAACCATTTGGACTGCCCGCCCAGACCGTGGGTGCGCTCGCGAATGTCGTAGCCGAAGAAGACGATGGCACGCGCCAGCACAATACCCGTGAGTCCCCACAGAAGACTTCTGCTGAGGTACGTTGCGATTGCCAGTCCAAGCAACGAAAGCGGCGCCCTTGCCATCATGGATTTCGCGATCTCCGCCATTCTGTCGTGCAGTTGCAGCCGCGCATAATACACGTCGCTGATGGTCTCGACTCCGTACGCTATTCCCACCATCAGGACCACCGCCGTGAGTTCCCAGCCATACCCCAGGATCTGTGTGATGGCGAAGAGAATCACCAGCCCCACGAAAGTAGTCAGCAGCCGTAGGCTTAGGTAGTGGCCGAAATCGGCCTGCGGACGAGCGGCCGAAGTCATAACCGCCCGAAGCTGCAACTTTGTGAGCATCATCACCGGATATACGATGGCCAGACCCAACGCGTACTGCCCAACCATTTCCGGCCGGACCAGCTTTGTCAGCAACACCAGCGTCGCAAACTGGGCGCCCGCGTAAATGACATTCCCCACAAAAATCCAGCTGAAATCCGCGTACAAGGAGGGTAGGTTATCTTGATTCACGGCAAATCCACATGGGGCTTGACTGCTCACGGTCCGCGATCTCGAAAACGGCAGTGAAAGGTTAAGCGGATTCATCGGGTGACGCGGGCGGCGAGCGTGTTGTGAGGTACGATCCTCTCCGGAAGATCCTTTGCTAGCGCTGATGTGAAAACCGTTGCGCCCGCAGTATTGAGATGCGTACCATCCCGCTCGTAAAACTTTGCCGAAAGCGCATCCGGATCAATCGGTACCGAGACCTCCACGCCGGCTTCGTGCGCAGCATAGGCCATTTGGTTGACCGCACTCTCGGAAGATAGAGTCGGAGGGACCAAAAGAATCAGTTTGGCCCCATGTTCTTCACATAACTCACCCATCCGTTGCAAACGGGGAATAGCAATCTCGTCAAACTCCCGGCCCTCCGGAATGGCCGGCCTCGAGTTTACGAGCGAGAAGAAATCTTCAAGATGGGGAACCAAGCGTCTTAGAATCTGCGTTCGAATGGCGCTGCGCGTATCCCAGAATGCGCTCAAATGTGAGAGAAAGAGGTTGCTAGTTGCGGTGCGATCTAGATCTAAATCTGAAGCCACGGCGAGGGTGTCTCGCGCGTCAAAGAAGACCATGGGTGCGTAATCCTGACGCACGCCGTTCTCCAGAAAGTAATTCACACCGACACCGACGACGACCGCCTGCGGTCTGGCCCCCAGACGGAACAGCCGCTGCAATGCGTACAGCCAGTCGTAATAACCGGTAGCCTCAAGGAGAATCGGATTGATACGCATGCTGCTTGAAGTCAGTTCCTGCAGGCGATCCATTTTGATTCCATGCAGCAGCAAGGAATTGCCCACCAACAGCACAGCGGGAGCCTCCCCAGGTCCAGCCGGGCGCATCTTCACTGCGGTCTCGAATTGTCGGGAGATTCGACTATAGGTGGGCGACTGATGCTTGAGCAGATAAACGGACGAGATCTCGAGGGCAATCACGAGGATCGTCCAGATTGCAAGCGAGACCTTGATGTAGGCCAGGGCGGTAGATTTAGAATCGGAAATAGATGAATGCATTGAGACTGTTCCCCGAGAAGAATGCCAGTACTACCAGAGCGGCAGTCGCAAGTGCTGTCCGAACGGCGTAGGACGCGTTCGCAAGCAGGTATTCCTGGTTGCTGCTCTCCAGCAACAAGTCCACCAGGAACAAAGGTACGGAAAAGAGGCACAGCATGAAGATCGCCGTGGCGTACTCGCTCCGCCAGGCGAAATTCGACACTCCGGCCAGGAACTGCATCGCCGCGCGCAGCGACGTGGCCCGGAAGAATGCCAGGCTGAGGCAAAAGATATTGAAGGTTAGAATGCGCTGTGGCCAGGAGGAGAGGAGCGTGAGAGCGGGTCGGGGCAGCTTGGCTCCTCCCGCCTTCGCTCTGGTCGGCAGCAGCCAGCGCTCCACAGCCAAGACGACGCCGTGAATCGCCCCGAACACTACAAAGGTCCAGTTCGCCCCATGCCAGAGTCCTGCCAGGACCATAGTAATCAATAGATTACGGTAGGTGTTCCGTTCGCCGTGGGCGCTGCCCCCCAGCGGAATGTACAGATAATCGCGCAGCCAGGTGCTCAGGCTGATGTGCCAACGCCGCCAGAAATCTTGTAGCCGGTGCGCCAGGTAAGGCTGCCAGAAGTTCACCATGAAATGGAATCCCAACAACTGAGCGCTGCCGCGGGCAATATCGCTATAGCCGCTGAAATCTCCATATACTTGCCACGCAAAGGCGTATGTTCCGATCAGAACAACCCACAGGTTTGGCGCCCCGAATTGGCCGCCAAAGGCCGCATTCGCCAGAAGAGCGCAATTGTCTGCGATCACGCACTTGCGCAGGAGGCCGGAAAAAATCAGCATCAGACCATCGAAAAACCGGTTTGCATCAAAGGTACGATCTCTCTGGACCTGCGGGAGCAGATGCCCCGGTCTTTGAATCGGGCCCGCGATCAGGTGCGGGAACAGGCTGACGAATAAACCATATTCGACGAACGACTTCGCAGGTTCCAGTCTCCCCTTGTAGACGTCCACCATGTAGGCGACTTCTTGGAAGGTATAGAAGGAGATTCCCGGTGGAAGGAGGATACGGATGAGGGGCAGCGGAATATTGTGTACCCCCATTGTGTTGAGAGTGGCCGAAAATGAGTCTGCGAAGAAATTGAAGTATTTAAATATTCCGAGAATGGAAAAATTCAAGACCAGCGAGAAGATGAACCACTGCTTGCGGCTCGTGTCCAAACGGCTGGGGGCAACCTTCGGCGCAATCAGGAAATCCATTGTTGTGCTGCCGATCATCAGCGCGAGGAAGCGCCAATCCCACCAGCCGTAAAAGAAGTAGCTCGCCAACAGCAGAAAGACGTTCTGCTGGCGGCGATTCAACAGCCAATAGCCCAGCACAACGGGAATCAGGAAGACAAAATACGCGGGCGAGTCAAAGAGCATAGTAGTAGGTAAATTTTCCTATGTGTGGCAAACACTGCCCAGCATGGTTAACAATCCATTCTGGGCGGCCGACGGTTCCCAACGCTGCTTCACGAGGGGTTGTTCCGGCAGGAACTCTAGTTCAAGGACCTCTGCTTTGTTCGGAGACTGCTGATCGAGCGAGCCGGTTCCATCATTTGGTTGACGAACTGTCTGAATACCGTGAGTCTTTGAGGTAGCTTCCGTAGCCGTAATGTCCGCTGGTCTTTGGATCCCAGCTGTTTAGAACGGTGCCAAGAACGCGCGTGCCGTCTTCGGCGAAACGCTGACGGGCGAATAACGCGCTTTCGGTCGTGGTTTGTCCGGCGCGGATCACCAGGATGACGCCATCGGCGAGGCGGCCCAATACGCGGGCATCGGCGAGATGGATCATCGGGGGTGCGTCCATCAGAATCATGTCAAACTCCGTTCGCAGTCGCTTCAAAAGCATCGACATTCGCGGCGAATAAAAGAGATTCCATGGAGTTACACCGCAACTGCCCCCCGGCAGCAGGCAAAGCCCCGAGACTTCGGTTTCGTGAACCACCTGTGCGATGGGAACGGTTTCAAGCGGGGTGTTTCCACGCAGCACGTCACTCAGACCCCAGTGGTTGTCCACTCCAAAAACTTTATGCAGCCTGGGCCGGCGCAAATCGCCGTCGATCAGGAGCACCTTGCGGCCGATATCTGCCACCGCGATACTGAGATTACAAGCCACGGTTGTCTTGCCATCCCCCGGGCATGGACTTGTGAGGACAATGAACCGGGGACCGTCTCCATTCTGGCTAGGCAAAAGAATAGAGCTCAGCGTAGTGCGGACGCATTCAGCCACCAAAGATGGCTTGCGCTTCCACGTGGCTAGCTCGGGGCAATCAGCGCTCGAGACGGGAAGCGCCGGAGCAGAGCGATGCGGATGCAGGCCCTTGGACACTTGCCGGGAGACGGCAATTTCGTCCATCGGTATGACCCCCAGTTCCGGTAAATCCAAATAAACCTGCGCGTCGCCCGGAGCGCTTATCCTGCGGTCAACACGCTCCCGAATCAGCACGAATCCAAAGCCCAGGAACACGCCGCTGAACAGGCCTATCGCCGAGTTCATTTGCAGGCTTGGACGGTAGGGGAGCAGCGGAGGCTTGGCGCGGTCCACGACGAGTGCATTGCTGTCGCGCATCGCGGCCGCCAGGCTGGCTTCCTTAACCCGCTGCAGCATCACTTCGTAGAGGTGGCGGTTCGAATCCACGTCGCGCTTCAGCGTGTCGTAGTGGATCGCCTTCTCGGATTGATCTGCTACGATCTTCTCCTGCTCGCTTTGGGCGTTGGAAAGTAGTGTTTCCCGGCGGAGCGCGGCGGCGTACTCGTTGCCGATGCGGCGCAGGACGTTGGCGCGTTCCTTCTGAATCTCGGACTTGAGTTCGTCGATCTGGGCTTGCACCTGCTGCACTTTGTAGTGTTTCGGGGTCAGCGTTGCGCTGAGTTCGGCATACTGCTGCTGCAATGTCGCCAGCTCCGTGCGGTACTGGCGCATCGTCGGGTCTTCCATAATTTCCGGCAGGGAATCGGCTGGCTTTCTCTTCGCCTCTTCGAATTTCGCCTGATCAGCGATGCGGTCGGCCTGGGCTTTGGAGAGCTCGTCTTGTAATTCTTTGAGTCGATTCTCCACCAAGTTTTCCTTCTCCGACATAAGCGACAGCCCGGAAGTGCGCGCGTAATCCTGAAGCTGCGCCTCGGACTGTTCCAACTGGGCCTTCATGATGTCCAGGTGGTTCGTGAGCCACTCGGCGGTGCCCTCGGCGGATTTCCACCTTTCCTCCTGGCTTCGTTCGATGAACTCGCTGACCAGCGTATTCGCAACGTCCGCGGCCTGGTGGGGATCCGGCGACTCATACAACACCTCCAGCAAGCCCGAGTTACCGGAAGTCCGCACAGTCAGATTGCGTTGTATCTGCCGGATCAAATCCTCCCTTTCTGAGAGGAGCGAGCCTTGAGACGATTTGAACATGCGCTGCACGCGCGACGCGAAAGCCCGCCAGCCGGTTGCCGGCTGCTTTTTATGGAGCTTCAGTTTGTCGATCACGTGCTCCAGCAGGGATTCGCTCTGCAGAAGCTTGACCTGTGTCTCCACGTACGACTCGGGTAAGGCGTAGCTCACGGCGGAACCGGGGACGCCCTTCGTGTCCAGCACGTTGGTACCTTGGATCTCTAGGGAGGTCCTGACGCGGTAAATCCGTGTCTGCAACAGGCTGATCACTATGGCTGCGAGCAGGCCCCCCAGGGCAAACCTTACGAGTGTCTTCCTGTGGCGGAAAAGAATGCGCCAGTAATCCGTGAGACTGTCGTAGCCCGGCGAAGCGGCTGTTTCCGCCGAAGGCGGCTCCGCATAATACCTGTACACCGCGGGACGCTGCTCCGCCCGCGGGCCGAATCCGGTCAAGTGTCCCTCAGTATTTTGGAGAGGAAATTCGGAGTCTTTCATGATGTGCCTCAAACACGCCATCAAGGCGTGCGCCAGATGGCCAAACCTGTTCCCGTTTGAATCGCTGCTTCAAGGGCACGCAGGGCAGCCCTCTTACCCGTGCTGCCAGGGACGAACAAAATGTCGTCACCCTGGAGCCGGACGTCTCGCTCTTTTCCGCTGAGGATGCCCTTCACATCCACGGCCATCTCCACGCGCTGACCGGCGCTGCGGTCCAGCCGCAGGATTCGGGCATGCCGTGCGTCAGCGGTCCGGCCGAGCCCTTCGGCTAGCGCAAGCGCTTGCAGGACAGACATGGTCTGGTGTTCGCCAAGAACGAAGCCGCCCGAGCGCCCCACCTCACCGATTACATACACCATTTCCGCCTTGGGAACCGAGATGACGTCATGGGGGAATATCTGAATGTTCTCCTCAGGATCTGTGGCCTCCATGATTTTTTTCAAGTTGACCTCAGCCACGCTGAACCGGCCCGAGGCGTCGAGCTGCGCCTTCGGCAGGGGGATACAGCCCCACTCCAGTTCCCGAGTGATACGGATGCTGTACCCTGCGTCCGGCCGTATCCCGCCGGCGAGTGCCAGCATCTCGAGCAAGGTCTTGTGTCCCTGCACTTGGTGAACCCCCGGTGCGTTGACTGCGCCTAGGACAGAAACCGGCTGACTCCGGACTTCCACCACGCTTACCACAGCTTGCGGGTGACGAATGTAAGCGCTCAGGAGTTTGTTGAGCTCTTGCTCGGTCTGCTGCACGGTCAACCCGGACACGTGCACGCGTCCCACGAGCGGCGCCTGTATGTCTCCGTCGCCGTCAATCCGTAGCGGCTTATTGGCGAAATCAGTTAATTCAGGCCCGGAAATCTCCAGCTGGTCATCGGGTCCCAGCAGGTAAGTGGAGCGCACCTGGCTGCCGCATTTCGCCTTCAGTCCATCTGGCTGCGGCGGCGAAGGCACTTGCGCGGCAGCATCCGCGGTGAAAAAGAGAAGTGTCAAGCTGACGGAAATAAGTCCCAATTTATTCATGGGCGTAAACATGCGCTCAGCGCTTGCGGCCACGCTGGCCGGCTATTTCGCTCCCCGTCCCAGAAAGACCACCTTCGTCGTGTACAGGAGCGTCATCAGATCCAGCCCGAAGGACATATTCTTGATGTAGAACAAGTCGTATTTGAGCTTCTCTTTGGCGTCCTCGACCGAGCTGCCGTATCTGTAGTTCACTTGAGCCCAGCCCGTGATGCCCGGCAGAACCACGTGACGCAGGTTGTAGTAAGGGATTGACGCGCTGAGCCATTGAACGAACTCGGGACGTTCGGGACGCGGACCGACAAGCGCCATCTCTCCCTTCACCACGTTCCACAACTGCGGAAGCTCGTCGAGCCTGGCTTTCCTCAGAATTCGCCCCACGGACGTTATCCGCGGATCATCGTCTCCAGCCCACACGGGGCCTGTCCTGGCCTCCGCGTCGGCTCTCATGGTTCGAAACTTGTAGCAGGTGAACACCACGTCATTGCGGCCGACGCGCTTTTGACCGTACAACACGGGACCGCGTGAAGTCGCTTTGATGGCTACAGCGATGAGCAACAAGAGTGGAAGCAGCAGAACAAGGCACGCAAGGCAGATCAGTATGGAAATCGCGCTCTGGGCCGCCACGAATGCGGAGTTTATGCAAAACCCATCCGATAGGATGAGCCAGCTCGGATGAAGATCCTCGATCTCAATCTTTCCCGTGATTTTTTCAAAGAGCGTTGTCGCATCTTCCACCCTCACCCCGCTTAGACGCAGCGTAAGTAATTGCCGCACGGGAATGGTCCCGCGCCTGTCTGGCATCGCCAGAACAATTCGGCTGATCGGCCGGCTGTTCTTCAGAACCGCTGCGATGTTGCTCTCCAGGGTTTTGCGGATGCTGGATCCATTCGACAAAGCCTTCGCCCACCCCGCGACTTCCATTCCCAGGTCGGGCCGGCTCCCTATTGCTTGCACCAGGCGTTGCGCGAGCTTGCCGTCGCCGAGAACGTAAATGCGTTCCGTCAGGCGAGGCAGGCGAATCAGCCAGCCAAAGCCCGATCGCCAGGTCATGAGCGCAGCTGTCAAGATGACCAGTCCCAGCAGGAGGGCATGTTTCCCCAGCATGAAACGTGGAAAGCAGAACTCCACTGCGGCCAGGACCATCGAAAAGGTCCCCACCACCACCAAGAGCCTGAAATAGACGAGACTCCCCTCAGCCAGGCGTTCTGGTTCATAGAGATCGAAACAGTGGGAACAAATGAGGGCTAGCACGGTTACCGCCAGAATCTTGTAGTAGCCGTTCTGGAAGTTCAGCACAAAGTAGGAGTTGGGGCCGAATTCGATTCGCGACGCCACAAGGAACGAGCCGCAAATCACCAATGCCTCGCCCCACAGCAGCACAAGGCTGCGCAAGGGATAGTAGACGTTGAATAGGCGGACCACGTTTGGGGTTATCCCCGCTGGGGAGCGGACTTGAGGTCACTTGGATCCTGAAGACATGAAAGTGGTGGCCAATCGGCCGGCGGCAGGAAAATGTGGACCGCGATCTTGGATGCCTCGAGCACCGCGGGCGAGTTCCACGCAGTTCGTGTCAACGGCCCAGTGTGCATCCCGCGCGCTCACGGACAACTTTGTCCGCCGGGACACGCCGAGCAGCACAACTCCGGCCAGGGTCAGACCAGAGCCGAACAACGCCAGAGTTACAGGCTCGGGCGTCATTACAATTGCCTCGCTGACTCTGCTGAGCATTCGTGCGTCAATCGCGATGGCATCATGAGGTTGGATGCTCGCTGGCACGAGTACTCCGCGCCTGAGAGTTTGCCTGTCACTCCGGAGGTGCGCCCAGGCGATGCCGGCGTAGCAGGCGCAGGACAGAAGAGTTAGAAATATAGAAAGCGTTGTCATCAGACGAAAAAAACGGCTCATGGAATTCTCCTTCGACTTCGCTAACGATTTCACCCTGATCTCGTTCTGCCGACAGAGACGGTCCGTCCCAAGCTGTCAATCCAGCGCGGTAAGCTTGCAGGAAGGACCTTGTGCGGCTCCCCGCTTGTTTGGATCAAAAGGACGGGAAGTGAACCGCACCCGCCGCTGTCTGATTTGTCGTGGGCATGAGGGGATATGCGGCGCCAATCCAACTGCGGTCAATTTCGACGGCGATCGAGCGCTGCAGCAAATGAACGGATAGCACCAGCTTCAACCCCGACTTGATTCCAATCACGATTCCGGTCATACCGCGCAGGGGCCCGGCTTCGATCCGCGCGACATGGCCGATTTGCAGGTACGGCCAGGGTATTGTCGATAGGCCGCTCTTTCCTGCGCACTGGATTGCGTTGATCTCCTGCTCTTCGACGGGAATTGGTGTTCTGCCCCTCCCAACAATCTGAAACACTCCCGGGGTCATCAATACCGGCAAGCGATTCTCCGGATTCATCCGGCAAAAAAAGTACCCGGGGAACAGTGGCACTGCGATCTCTTTCAGGCGATCGGACCACTTTCGAGTGCATCTGCTGACGGGCAGGTAGCACTCATAGCCGGACTTTTCCAGCAGTAAGGTTGCACGTTTTTCTCTGCCGGTCCTGGCGAGGATTGCGAACCAAGGCAACGTCTGACTCCGCATGTCCATTTTCCCCTCCTGAGAAGCTACCGCCGTTGGAGTCCCAATCCGGTTGGAGTCCTTGTACTGCTAAGGCCTAGACTCCCCGAAACACGTCCCTCAGCTCGGCAAACTTTGCTGACCGCTGGGGAATCTGGCCTCTGTTGCACGCTAGTGGATGCAGATTCCCTTCACAATCCGGTCTAAACCTGAAAGATCGCAGCGGACAATTCCCTAGAGAACGGAGCGGTCGTAATTCAAAATATTTCTGAGGAATTCTTCTCTCGGCGAGTGGTCAACGGCCCGGCGAACTCCATCTCAATTCTCAGGGCGTTCAGTTTTGCACGTCGGCATTTTTAGCGTTTCAGATCCGCTGCCAGCTTTGGATTTTTGCGACGAGCTGCCGGGCGCTTGGCAGGCGGCCAGGGAATGCGCAAGCAAGAGAATTGCGCAAACCAGGATATGGACGCAGTGTGCGCGCGGCTCATGGGTTACTGGAATGGACCGAACTCTGTCCGTTTATCCGCACGCCGCTCATCCCAGCTTCGTCCGCAGGAAATCGCCCAGGTCACGAGTTACCTCTCCGCGCTGGGGGGTAGCATGCCCGGACTCCCATCCTCAACTGCCGCGCCGATTGGCTTCCACTTCCCTTGAGCGGATGGGGGGCCACTGGGTGTGCTTCTTGATTCAATGAACGGCGGGCATCATTCACCGAACCAGGGTTTCCACTGCTGTCGTCCAACAGGTCTGTCGAGACTTCTTCGGACAGAGTTGCGTATTTCCTGAGTTCGCGGAGAACCAGAGTTTCATCGCCAAGCAGCAGGCAACGCCGCACGACGCTTCCTAATTCAAGTACGACTTCAGGCCCGCTACGGCTCGCAAACCACCGGACCATGCCTGGCGATATGGGCAGCGGGGCGCGGCGATACGCCATCGCCAGCAGGACCGACAGGTCGCGGATCAGGGCCCCGACGGGTAAGGGATCGGCCGCCAGTCCTGCCGCTTTCTCATGCGCCGAAATCATTTCCGCTCCTTCTCCCGGGGACTCCTGTTCCCCTCTCTCCCGCTCAACGCTTCTGGCGGCCGCCTTCGCGAAACACGGGTTCTTGGGCCATCAGGGTGTGGTGGCGGCTTTTCGCGAAGGCGGCCATCCTTGCCATGTCTCAGCGTAGGACGCTTCTGGCCGGCCACAAGGGGGTGTTTTCCTCAAGGATCAGTAAAGAAATGCCTGAGCGGTGGGCGCGTGCGTCCTCTGGCTTTGTATCACCTAGGGCTGAACCAAGCCGCGCCGGATCGCATAGCGCACCAGACTGGCAGTTTCGTGAATATCGAGCTTTTGCATCAGCCGGGTTCTGTGCGACTCCGCTGTTTTCGTGCTGATGCCGAGCACAGCGGCAATTTCCCGCGTGGATTTTCCCTCTCCGATTAATTGGACCACTTGGCGCTCTCTCTCTGTCAGAGGTTCCGCCGGAAGCTCGGTTTTGGAAGCCAGTGCCTCGACAAGCGCGCGCGAGATGTTTGCGCTCAGGTAGATCCCCTCTCGGCAGACCTGTTGGATCGCCTGGACCAGGTCGCTGGCCGCCTGGTTCTTCAAGACGTATCCCTTCACGCCGGCACGGAGGGCTTCCGTCACATAATGATCTTCGTCGTGCTGGGTCAGAAGGATTACTTTCGTCTTGGGAGAACATTTCAGGATCTCGCGGGCGGCGTCGAGTCCATTCAGGAGTGGCATGGTGATATCGAGAACGGCCACCTGTGGTCGTTCCTTCGCTGCCAGCCGGACGGCCTCATAGCCTTCTGAGGCCTCGCCGACCACTTGAAATCCCGCACGGTCCAAGAAAAGTCTCAAAGCTTGGCGCACCACACTGTGATCGTCGGCAAGCAGAACACGAGTTGGCATGTCAATTCTCCGTCGCGTTCACTGACTCCCCGCTGGTCCTCAACATTAGCCTTCTCCCCAGCCTGGTGGCTCAGGTAAGGATTGCAAACGCTGCTCGAAAGCGCGAGAAACCTGTATCTCCAATACGTGTGTTCTTTCAAGCCGACAATCGGGTAATCCCCGTAGTCGGGAAAGGGATATTTCCCGACGCCCGCTTGCGCCCGTACGGATAAGCGGCGGGGATGGAGATGCGTGTAACAATCAACGGCTTGATTCCCCAGCCCCTCAGCGGGGTCTTGGTGTATCCGGTACCAAGCTGCGAAGCGCGAATCTGATCTACAGAGCTGGCTTGGCGTGGGGCAATTGAAGTTCTGGCACGGCTGTCTCTGGCGCCATTGGAACCGTTTCTGCGATCTCCTTGACGATTTGAGGCAGTCTCTCGAATTCGTTGGACTTGTCCAGAAAGAAATCTGCGCCCATCTTCAGACATCGTTCTCGAATGGCAACTGCCGAGCTGTTCGTCAACACGATCACGACCGGCTCCCGGCGGTTTCCCTTTATCGCCCCCAGAATTTCCAGCGCGTTCCCGTCGGGCATTTGCAGATCGAGAATGACCACATCCGGTTGCAGTTCTTCGGTCATTCGAGATGTCTCGCGAATGTCCCCGGCTCTTCCGGCCAGCTCGATCCCTTCCACATCTCGGAGAAGTTCCGTGGTGCGGTTGATGACAAGCGTCGAGTCGTCCGCCAGCAGGATCCTGATCAAGTCTCTCTCCACCTTCCGCAGCCCTACCTCAATGCAACCTAGCATCCACCATCCGCCGGGAAACGCACTCAGCGGAAAGCCTGATTTGTTGCTAAGCCATCCGAGCAATCGCGTGTCCGTCTGCGTCCTACGTCACGGCACTCCGCGGCTCTCCGGCCGTGGCGAAACGGACCGTGCCGGCGGCCGCACCGGCGGTGGTGCTTAGTCCACAAGTTGGTTCTGGACGGCGTACCGGATAAGCTCCGCGTTGCTTCTCATTCCGAATTTCTCCAAGATGCGCGCGCGATACGTGCTCACCGTCTTTACACTGAGTCTGAGTTCGCCGGCGATTTCTTTCATTGCTTTGCCCGATGCAATCATCCGCAGCACCTGGAATTCCCGGTCCGAGAGCAGCTCGTGGAGTGGCTTGTCGCCTTTCCCTCCCAGGTCCCACGCCAGTTTTTCCGCTAGTGCGGCGCTGATATACCGGCCGCCCGACAGGACTCTGTGGACCGCTTTCACCAGCTCCTCCGGAATACTCTCTTTGGTCAGATACCCCGCAGCCCCTCCGCGTAATGCGCGCCGGGCAAACTGTTCTTCAGGATGCACGCTCAAGACCAGCACCGGAGTGTGCGGCCTGAGCTGTTTCAGCTCCTCCAGAATATCCAGTCCGTTTTTTCCCGGCATGCTGATGTCTAAGATGACCACGTCCCAGACCTGCTTCTGAGCCTCGACGAGGGCCTCTTGCCCTGTCTTGGCCTCCCCGAAGGTGGCCTTCGCGAACTCATCCGCAAGGATTTCCTTCAATCCTCTTCGAACCACTGCATGGTCATCTGCGATCAGGACTCTCATTGCGCCTGACCCCTACCCCACGGGCGGAATGGAATTCTAACGGCCACGGTGGTCCCGCTCCCCGGGGCGCTCGAAATCTTGCACTCTCCTCCGATCAGGTGCGCGCGCTCCCGCATCCCCAAGAGGCCTGGCGATCCGCGGCTCAATGCCTGGGAAGCGTCGAATCCTTCCCCGTTATCATGGACTGCCAGCAGCACGCTCTCTTCGCTCAATGCCACGGTTGCCTGTACGAAAGTTGCATTGGCGTGCCGAGCGATATTCGTCAAGGTTTCCTGGAAGATCCGGAAAAGAGCGGTGGAGCACTCCTGATCGAAGACGAGTTCTTGTTTCGGCAGGACAACCTGACACGGAATGCCCGTGCGCGATTCGAATTCCTGTGCTTGCCATTCCATCGCCGCGACCAAACCCAGGCTGTCCAGCGTGCTCGGGCGCAGCTCTGCGGAAATCCTGCGAACCGACTGAATGAGATTGGTGACCAGAGTCAGCGCGGATCCTGATCTTTCGCGTAAGCGGCTCTGTTCCTTCGGAAGCCTCTGGGCAATCCAGGCCAGATCCATCTTTAGCGCGGTGCAAATCTGTCCCAGCTCGTCATGCATTTCGCGGGCTACGTGCGTCCGCTCTTCTTCGCGCACCTTCTCCTGGCGCATGGCCAGCGTACGGTATTGTTCTTGGGCCCGCTCCCGCTCTTTCACCTCGGCGCGCAGCTTCACATTTACCTTCAGCAGCTCCGCAGCGCGTTCTTTGAGGCGAAGTTCTAGCTTGTCGTTCGCATCCGAGAGGGTTTCCTCCCGCTTCCTGCGCTCGGCCACATCGCGCGTCACTTTGGCAAAGCCGCAGAGTTCGCCCCGCCCGTCGCGCAACGCTGTGATCACCACGTTGGCCCAGAACCGGGAACCGTCTTTGCGAACTCGCCACCCTTCATCCTCGCAGTTCCCTTTGGTCATCGCCTCCCTCAGGATCGCCTCCGGTTTTCCGCTAAGGACGTCTTCGGGAAGGTAGAAGACGGAAAAATGCTTTCCCAAGATTTCTTCTTCGCGATAGCCCTTCAGGCGCTCGGCACCCTCGTTCCAGCTCAGAATGAATCCATTTCGATCCAGCATCAGAATTGTGTAGTCTCGTACGCCCCGAACCAGCAGTCGGAAACGTTCCTCGCCTTCCTGCACCTCTCGCTCGAGCGACTTTCGAGCCGTGATGTCCTCCAGTGTCACCAGTACGCAATTGCCCGTAAGTGGGAAGGCTCGAAGTAAATAGGCCAGTGGAACTGTTCCCTCGCTCGGCCGGAGGAATTCACCCAGATCCATGGAGGTGCCGGTCTTAAGCGCTTCTCGGCACTGTTCCAGTACTTCTGGGCTCGCAAACTTGCCTGCGTCGGCCAGGCTTTTCCCGCGGAGCCCCGGTCCGGGCGCCCCCACGAAGTTGTTCGCGGCGGCATTGATCTCAAGAATTCGTGCGGATTCTAGATTATGGGAATCACTTAGTTGTAGAACGATCAAGCCGATGGGAATCCTGCTGATGATCTCCGCGTTCAGGACTGCCGGGTCCGCGCGTTGATTGCTTTCGCTTTTTGTCACGGCTGACCTCCGGACTCCTGGGGATCTGCACCAGGAGGGGCTCGGCGGCGCGGAGGATGCGACACTTCTCTTCATAGCCGCCAGGATGGGCATTCTCAATCGGGACAACACCGGACTGACCTTCATTCAATCCCTGAGTTTCGCTATGGACTTAGACTTGCAATCTGGGAATTCAGCCCGCCGCGTTCAATGACCTAAGCAACCAGCGGGTGGCCCGCCTGGCTTCCATCCCGGCTCAGGGAAAGACTCCAGACCTTTTACAGGTTTCGCCGGATTCTCAATAATCCAAAGTCCTATCTACAATCTCGGCCGTACCGGGGCCCGTTAGGCAACGCTGGGAAATAGTTTCCCAGACAAACCACCGTGGAGGTCGGCCAATGCGACGTCTTTCTTTCCTAGGATGGGTAATCGCTTTCAGTTTGTTTTGTGCCTTATTCCTGATGATGCTGTTCCAGGTCACTCCTCCCGTGTCGGCTCAGGCGGGAACGCCTCCCAGCGGGTCGATCAGCAGCAGTTCTGGGCCTGTTTCGTGGAATTTCCCCGCAGTCGTCGGCGGCACCTACACCAACGTCGGGATACAAGACACATGCCCCCCGGGGATGTGCGCGGACTTCGACTTGACCGTGGTGCTTCCTGCGCCTGCGGCCACCTTCTATCAGACGATGACGGCCAAGCTGACCATCCAGTACACGTGGACCAGCACGCTGCCAACCGACATGGACATCTTCGCCATTAGCCCCAGCGGAGCTGACCATGGCCCAGGTACTCCCGACGACACCTCAACCGGGCCAGGCGAGGAAATCCTGACGGTCACGGATCCTGTCGATGGACTCTGGCACATCCGCTCGGTGGCTGCGCTGACTCCTCTGCCCACGGCTGCTCACGCTGTGGTGACGCTCACCACTTCCCTGCGTCCCACCACCCCGCCACCGCCTCCTCCCGCTCCTGGCGCGCCGGCCTTCGTCAACTATCCCGCTCCGCCTGATTGCTCCGGCACCAGCACCCCGCCCAGTTGCATTAAGCCGTCAGTGGATTCCACCACAGCCGGGGAGCACGGTGCCGGTGAGCCGTCCATTGGCGTGGATTGGAGCACAGCGAAGGTCTTTATTGAAGCCGGGAATCACACCCTGCGGGTAACCTTCGACGATTCAGTAAAGCCCGCTTCCTCTTTCTGGGAAGACAAACGCTCACCCTTTGCGCGCGTAAGCCTGGACCCCATTCTCTTCACCGACGACGGCCATTTCGGCGGAACGAACCGGACCTTTTCGTCGCAGCTCAACGGCGTCACCAGCGAACTTTCCTTCACTGACGATGACGCCAACACTTGGTTCCCGACGCAAGGCTCAGGCCAGCCCGCCGGCGTTGACCATCAGTCCGTCGGCGGAGGGCCGTACGCCGCGCCAGCTCCACCTACTCTCACCTCGTATCCGCACGCGATCTACTATTGCTCTCAGGATGTCGTGACCGCATTCTGTTCGCGCAGCGATGACGGCGGCCTTACCTTCGGACCCGGCGTTCCCACCTATATCTTCACCACCGTGAACGGTGTGGATCGGCCGGTCGCTCCCGGCACCTGCGGCGGCCTGCACGGCCATGTCCGTGTTTCCCCCGACGGTACCGTTTACGTCCCCAACGAGCACTGCTCGGACGCCAACAACGTGACCCGGCCCGGCGTGGCTGTCTCCACGGACAATGGCCTGAGCTGGGTCGTGCGAACCGTGCCGGACGCGCAGAGCATCAGCCCCGGCAGCGACCCCTCGGTTGCAGCGGGCAAGAACAACACCATCTACTTCGGGTACGTCAACTCCGATGGCCACGCCAAGATCGCCGTGTCGCACGACCGTGGGCAGCACTGGTCGAAGTCCAAAGACGCGGGCACTCCGTTCGGGATCCAAAACGCTGAGTTCGCTGAGGTCATCGCGGGCGATGACGACCGTGCGGCTTTTGCTTTTCTCGGCACCCAAACCTCGGGCGATACTCAGTCGGCCGACTTCCAGGGCGTCTGGCATCTTTATGTGGCGTTCAGTTATGACAGTGGCCGAACCTGGACCACCGCTGACGCCACACCAGCCGACCCGGTCCAGCGCGGCTGCATCTGGAACGGGGGCGGCAGCAATCCCTGCCGAAACCTGCTCGACTTCAATGACACCACGGTGGACAAGTTTGGGCGCGTGCTGGTGGGCTACGCGGACGGCTGCACGGGCACCTGCGTAAACGACCCGACGCAGAACGCCTCCACCGGCCCTGCAAGCGCACAGGATGCCCTGGCCACCATCGCCCGTCAGGTGGGCGGGCGAGGCCTGTTTGCGGCCTTCGACGGCACGCAGTTCGGCACCAAGACCGGCGATGACGAAGGCGGTGGCAGGCTGTGCTATGGCGATGGCGCGAGCGGGGTCAGTGGCGACCCGGACTGCAATAAACATGACGACCACTAGAATCGGAATCGGTACAAGTCGTGGAGCAGAAACAATGACCCACACAGACGCCATGTCTATCGCGGCTTGCGCGTTTCTCTTGTGCGCTCTTCCACCAGCCGCTAGCCAAGCGCCCGGCCGGCCGCCCCAGAAATCGAATCCCAGCGGGCTCACCGGGGCGAGGGAGAAAACTGGCGTGTGCATGCTGCTGACCAGAGCGGAAGTGGAAGCCGTCCAAGGTGAACGGGTCAAAGAAGTCCGACCCAACCTCCAGTCGAGCGACGGCATGCTGCTCTCGGAATGCCTCTTCCAAACGGACACTTCTGCGAAATCCGTCAGCGTGGCCTTGGCCACACCCATCCCGGCCGGGCCCTCTGCGCTCACACCGCGCAAGTTCTGGCAGATGCAATTCCATCCTTCCGGGCTCCAGGAGGAAGAGATGCCCGCTGCGGACAACGCCGCGAAGAAGGCCAAACCCGATGGTGAGATGGAAGGGGGCCAGCCACGCTTCATCAGCGGCCTTGGTGAAGAGGCCTACTGGGTTGGGAATCCGATCCTGGGCACTCTCTACGTGCTCCAGGGCGACTGCTTCCTGCGCATCAGTGTCGGAGGAGTACCTGATGAAACCGTGCGCATCGAAAGATCAAAGGCCCTGGCTCGTGCCGTCGTGAAGCGTCTCTGAATTCCCCGTCGTCTTCACGGCGCGATCGTTCAGGTCTTTTCCCGGGCCTTTCTGCGGGAACTACCGGATTGAAGAATCCCTCGGTTCACCCTATACACGCTATGAAGGTTCCGCATCCGTCGCAGCGGGCGGAACAGGTGCTCTGGAAGGAGAACAAACAATATGAAATCCACTTTATACCTCCTGCTGGCTTGCGGGCTGTATGCTGCCGTTGCCTCGGCCCAGACTTCCGCTAGCGCTCAGGCCAGCGCATCCCAGCAAACCAATGTATCGGCGAGCAGACAGAATGGCACGGCCGGCGCGAATGCATCCGGCCAAGCCTCGGCCTCTACGGGCACCTCGGCAAAGGCCGGGAAGAATTCCGCGAGCCTCGCGAACGGCACAACCATGCAAGCTGTGCTCTCGCACTCTTTGGACGTGCGTAAAAACAAGCCGGGCGACCAGGTTGTTGCCAAGACCACCCAGGACGTGAAGTCGAACGGCCATGTGGTCATACCCAAGGGCTCCAGAATGATGGGCCACGTCACGGAAGCCAAGGCGAGAGCCAAAGGCGAGTCCAATTCCTCTCTCGGTATTCTGTTTGATCACGCGGTCCTTAAAGACGGACGAGAGGTTCCCGTGCATGCGGTGATCCAGTCGCTGGCCGCTGGGCAGGTATCGCTCACAGGCGGCGGGGATGACCTCTTCGGCTCTGCGGGCGGCAGCGGTTATGGCACAACCTCAGGCTCGCTCGCCGGGCCGGGTGCGGGCCCTGGCAGACCTTCAGGCTCGGGCGGCGGTCTCCTGGGCGGCGGGACGTCCGCAGTGGCGAGCACGGTTGGGACTGTGACGAATACGGCAGGCTCGGCGGGCAATGCGACCGAAGCGACTCTCGGCTCTACGATCAACTCCACCTCCTACGCCGTTGCAGGCAGCCCAGGAGTTTCCGCCTCAGGATTGCTCAGCTCCACCAGTTCGGGAGTATTCGGCCTGAACGGACTGGCGCTCAGTTCCCAAGCGACCGACGCATCACAGGGCTCCTTCATCGTATCTTCCACCAAGAATGTCCACCTTGACAGCGGCACTCGCATGCTGCTGCGGACTGAGAGCCAGTAGATCATGCTCCTCGGGCAAGCGTGAAGCCTCCAACGCGGACCGCTTGTTAATGAATCCGTTCTTTAACTGCAGAAGAACTATTACGCTAGTTGCGGCAAATGGCGGCAAAACAGGGGCTTTGGATCGGCGCCGCACGCGGCGAACCAGATGACGAGCAGCATTCCGGCCAAGAGCGGAAAATTAATTCTGCGCACGGAATTGCGCCTCCCCAGCATCATCGCTGGGCGAGTCAGACGCGAACATACGGCCGATGTAGAGCCGCACGCTATTTTTTCGAGCCCTTCCGCCTAAACTGCTACAGACAGATCGAATCGTCAGTCCGGTATTCCCCGTAAAGAGTGGTGGGTCCCTGAGCTCCATCTTCATCGGCGTTGCCCGGGGCAATTCCTTGCGCGCCCCTTCCGGCAGCAAGATTTGCAGGAATTCACTGCGCGCGGACTCGGGGAAATACCGGATGGTGCGTTGTGCGCCGGCGCGCTTAAGCTTCTGACGCAATTGCAGGAACGAAATATCAGTAGAGCAGGAGGGCCCGGAGCCATGCGCACTCGCTCTGGCGTCCGCAGGGCCACATCCTGCGTCAGGAAGACTTGGAAGGAAGAGAGGTGGAATGAGCTCGCGCTTTGTGGTCACTGGAGGAGCTGGCTTCATTGGCTCGCACGTGGTCGAAGAGTTGCTGCAACGCGGCGCGACCGTGGCGGTGGTTGACGATTTCTCGAGCGGCAAGGAGGCCAATCTGGCCGGACTAAAAGGTCGGCTCGAAGTGATCCGGGCTAGCATTACGGAACTTGAGCCCATGCAACAGGCCATGCGCGGCGCGGACTATGTGTTGCATCTCGCCGCGTGCACGTCGGTGCCCCGGTCAGTGGCCGACCCTATCGAAACGAACCATGTCAATGTGGTTGGCACAGTAAACGTGCTCGTGGCGGCAAGCGACGCGAAAGTTCGCCGCGTGGTCTTTGCCGCCTCCTCTTCCGCGTACGGCGAAGCCGCTGCGCTTCCCAAGCGCGAAACGATGTGTCCGGAGCCCATCTCCCCGTACGGTGTCTCAAAATTTGTCGGTGAGCTGTACACGCGGGTATTCGGTCGCTGCTACAGCCTGGACCATGTTGCCCTTCGTTATTTCAATGTATTTGGCCCGCGCCAGGATCCTGGATCGCCGTATTCCGGGGTGCTCTCGCGTTTCGTCACCGCCCTGCGCGATGGCCGGCAACCCGTGATCTTTGGTGATGGTGAACAGTCACGTGATTTCACGTACGTCTCAAACGTTGTGGATGCCACCCTGCGCGCTGCGGAAACTCCCGGCATTTCCGGCATGGTCTTCAACGTCGGCACAGGAGGCCGTTTTACTCTGAATCACACGATGGCTCTGCTGGCCATGATTTCCGGCAGACCAGCTAACCCCAGGTACGATCCCCCGCGCCCCGGTGACATCCGCGACTCGCAGGCGGACATCAGTCTGGCCCGCGAGAGGCTCGGGTACGTTCCCGCAGTGAACTTCGAAGAAGGCCTGCGCCGCACCTGGGCTTGGTACGCTTCGCAGTTGATAAATACTTGCTCCTTAGTATCTTGACCCTGCTCGACGCGTGAACTCCAGGGCTGTGCAGTGAGTCGGCCGCCGAAGTTCCTTCGCCCACTGCTTCACGAACCAAGACCAGTATCGCCCGAGCTACCGTCTCGCGCAAATCCTGTCGAAGGAAACGGACTGCATGCAGCGGCTGGGGGAGGAACTCAGAATGCCGAGGTAACCGAGGTTCCTGCGGCAGCGAACACGGTGGCCATGTCTGCCTGCGCGTATGGAAGGAAGGACTGAACGACCATGGGATCAAACTGCGTTCCACTGGATAGGATAAGCCGTCGCACGGCTTCCTCAAACGGCAGGCCCTGGCGATACGGCCGCGAGGAGACCATGGCGTCGAACGCGTCGATCACGCAGACGATGCGCGACACGATGGGGATTTCGCAGCCTTTCAATCCCGCCGGGTAGCCTTTGCCGTCCATACTTTCGTGGTGGTGCAGGATGTCGAGCGCGGCATGCTCGAAGCCGGGGAGCATGCGCAAAACCAGCCAGCCGTACTCGGGATGGCGCTTCATCAGCGCGTATTCTTCGTTGTCGAGCTTTGCGGGTTTCCGAAGGATGGCGTCGGGAATCCCGATTTTCCCGATGTCGTGCAGCAGCGCGGCTACTTCCAGGTTCTGGAGCATGGCCTCGTCGAGACCGAGTTCCTGGCCTACGCGCAGACCCCACTCAGCCAGTCGCGTGCTGTGGACGCCCGTGTTCAGATCCTTCAAGTCCAGTAGCTGGTTGAAGGCGCAGATGGCGGAACGGCGAAGTGCGTGCGCGCCCTCCTCGAGCTCTTTGATCCGCAGAGTCTCGTAAAGCCAGGCTGCGGCCGGAGGGGCTTGGCTCCCCGTTATTTCAACACGCGACATGGGATTACCAGGCGGACAGCCAGTTCAACAGCGCCAGGTACACGTCCAGGCGCCCGTGGTTCAGGTTCGGCGTCAGCCGCTGGGCATGAGCGAGCGCTGCGGAGGCTTTCGCTTGATTCACTCCGGCGCGGGCATCGAGCAGCAGCGCCACGGTTCCGGTGACCAGCGGGCAACTGAACGACGTGCCGGATGCGCTGGCGTACGTGCCCCCGGGGTACGTACTCATCACGTTTTCGCCCGGAGCAGCGATCCAAACATCGGCCGAGCCGTAGTTGGAGAAGGACGACTTCACGTCGTAATCCGACGTCGAGGCGATGCCCATGACGTTGTGGCTGAGGGAGGCAGGATAGACGCGCGCGCTGGAGTTTTCATTGCCGGCGGAAGCCACCAGAATCACGCCTGACTGGTTCGCATAGGCGATCGCCGCCGAAAGCGCGGGCGACGGAACCGTGGTGTCAAAACTCATGTTCACCACGTTCGCGTTGTGCTGCACAGCGTAATAGAGCGCGGCAACGATGTTGGAAAGGTTGCCCTGGCCATTGGCCGAGAAGGCCTTGAGCGGCAGGATTTGCGCCGTGGGGGCAGTCAGGTGAATCAGGCCCGCGGTCATGGTCCCGTGCCCGAAGTCGGAGTACGGCCCGCCGTCCAGCACTGCGGCGGTGGATTGGTCCAGCACCGCGGCGGTGGATTGCTGCACGACCAGCGTCTGCGTGCTCTGGCTGCCAGTGCTGCTGATTCCGGTCGCCGCTCCGCTAACGTCAAGCCACTCGGATGCACCGGGCTGATTGCGGGTGAAATCGTAGCCGGGCAGCAGGACGGGCATCAAGGCCGGATGCGTGGTATCCACTCCCGTGTCAATGTCGGCAACAATTCCCGCTCCGCTCACCTGAAAGCTGGACTGCGCCGTGGCGAGATTGATGAGCTGCGCCGCGGGCTGAGTCACATATCCGTTCCACACCAGCGTCCCGTAATAGTTGACGGGAGCGGTGTCGGAGAGCCCCGACGCCGCCGTCTGGAGTCCCACGCCGGGTATGGAAAGCAGCGCATCCGGCTCAACGCTCTGGATACCCAGCAACGATTCCAACAGGTTCAGAACGGGACTCAGCAGCTCGACCAGCAGGTTCTGCGACGAACTCACCAGGAAGGTCTGGCCGATATTTCCGTCCAGCGAGCCCTGGACCTGGCAATTGGCTGACAGGCACAGCCGGAGAACGCTGTTCAGGCCGCCGGTGGTTCGGACAATGTAGCGTTGATTTGCCGCGGAGGCGGGCTGGGAACCGACAACAAGGATGGCGGCCACCGCCGCAAAAACGAGAAGTGTGCGTTTCATATGAGTCTATCCCTTTCGTGCCGCTGATCGAGCGGTCCAAAGGCAGAAAGGGAGACTCAGCGAGTCTGGACTACAAGCCCTTCGCTGCCAATGGTACCGCGGTAACTGTTCTTTCAACCCTGTTCCTGTACTTTCGTACTGGTGAAATGTTTTTCAACATCGGGCCAGCGTGCAGAGTCATCGCCCGCCTCCCGACTTGCTTCCCAGGGCGTCTCGAAGCGAGATCACCGTGGGCCGGTAATTCGCGCCCACAAAGGAGAGCTCGAGGTCGCCGCTGTCTTCCACAACGCCCTCGAATTCGCCATGCTCATTGGTGACCGTGCGGACCACTTGGCCGCGCCCGTTCGAGAGCACCACGGGAATTTCACGGCCGACCGTCTCGGCATGGGACACGTTGAGTACCTGTCCGGTGACGATCAGCCGCTGGCCGCTGGGTGTGGCTTCGATTTGCACGTCGATCTGATACGGCTCGGCGCGGTAAAGCACCTGCCGCACGCGGCTGCCTGAGGAACGCGCGCCGGCGGGCGCCGGCTGCAGGAAACTGTCGAACAGAATCTTCAGGGCGCTAACCCTGTGCTTTTGTCGCGAGCGACCCGAGGCTTCAAATACCGCTTTGATGGCCCGAACCGCGCCGTCAGGCGGCTGGTAGCCGCGCTCGACTGTGCCGGCCTGCCGCACGCGCTGCCACAGCGCGGCCGCAGTACCGCAAGCCTTGCAGCCTTCGTCGAGGTGCCGCTGCATCTCCTCGCGTTTCGCGCCAGTGAGCGTCTGATTCACAAAGTCAATCCAGTGCTCGTTCTCAAAGTGTTTCATCGCATTTCCCCCATGTCCTCTCACCGCCGTTTTCCGATACCGAACTGTCCACGGCGATGATTCCCTTGTCGAATAAGGGGAAGCAAGAGGCGAAAAAATATAGGGGGGCGGCGATTTAACTATCTGGCTTGGAATCAGTGAGTTTGCCGGCGAGCACGAAAGGAGCCCAGAAGTAGGGATGAGGGTTTTCGGCCCGCACCCGCCGCATCGCCGCTCCCAGCGAGCCGGCCATGTCGCCCGTTTCGATATAACCTTTATAGAAGGACTGCATCAGCTCGGCGGTCGAACGGTCGTGAACGTCCCACAGCGATAACAGGACGGAAGTGGCGCCGGCGCAGAACAGGCCGCGCTGAAGGCCCAGTAATTCATCGCCCGCCGCTACCACATTCATTCCCGTGGCGCAGCCGCTTAGCACCGCGAGCCGCGCACCCAGCCTCATTTGGTAGAGGTCGTAGAGATTCAGGTAGCCGTCTCCCAGGCGGATGCCGGAAAACATGGGATTGTCCTGCCGGTAGTTTCCGTGCGTGGCGATGTGCAGAAGGCCGCATTCGGGACCGCGTTCGCGGAGCACGGCCGCGGTAGCCCGGTCGCCGATGAAGAGCTCGGTCTGTGGAAGCAGCGGGGCAACCGACTGTACCTCAGCGAGGATCTGCGGAGCGCGGGCATCAGGGACGCCCATCACCAGCGACCCGGGTTTATCGCTCCAGAGTTTTTCCTGGCACAGCGCCAGCACGGTGGCGCTGGGGGCGTAGGAGACGGTGAACTCATCGCATAGATAGTGCCCTTCGCAGCGCAGCGCGTGGAAGGGTAGGAAATGCAGCCCGCCGTGGGGCACGAAGATCAGGCGGTTGCCGCGCAGCATCGAGCGCAGAGGCGCAATCAGCTCGGCGCCAAGCGAATCCAGATGGCTTTCCGTGGCGCGCAGCAGCGTATCGGCGAAGCGCTGAACGTAGGAGAGCCCCATTCGGAATTTGGAAAGCTGGAACCGAAGAAGCTGAAGGTAATGCCCCACACGGGAGACCAGCGTGATCGGCAGGATTTCGACTCCTATTCGCGTTACCACCGCGGCGATCATCCGGTCGCCGCTTGAATAGTATTCGACGAGCGTGGCGTCCTCGGGAATTGCGGCTTGCACGCGCGTGAGCGAGAAGTCGGCAGGGGCCTCGAGCGTGGCCGATTCGCGTTCATGCGCGGGGAGCTCGCGAAGCGTGCGCAGCAGCTCCCCTTCACGCGACTGGGCTTCGGCCTGCAAGCGCTCGATGCGCTCGCGGGAAGTCTCCTCGGGACGCAGCTCTTCCAGCTCGATGCGGTGATAATACCAGTTGAGCTCTTCGCGTAACTCGCGGATGCGCAGCACCAGCCCGCTCTGGCTTCCCGCGCCCACGGGCATGCTGCGGCCGCCCTGGAAGATCATTTCCGTCATGTTGCGCGACTTCGCGGCCTCGATCCATCCGAATGCTTCGCCCGGTCGCACTCCGTTTCCCTCTCCGCTCAGGAAGAGGTCCACGAGCGCCTCGTAGACGAGCAGGCGGTTTTTGACGAAAGAAATCTTCAACTCTTCGGCCTGGAGCCGGCCGCGGAGCCTCTCCAACACTTTGCGCGCTTCCTGGTACGAGGCGTAGGCCGCGCGGGGATCGCCGCTGCGCTGGGCAATCTGTCCGCAGATAAAATGCGACTGGTACTCGAGAACTGGCCTCTGGAGATTCGGCAGGCGCGCCATCACCGCCTCCGCCTCCGCACGGGCCTGAGCGGTCTCGCCCGCTTCCAGGGCAATGCGTGCGAGCAGCAGGCGGGCCAGCACGGCCTTTCCCGCGAGGATGCTCCCATCGAAAAAGCCCGCGGCTGCCGTCGCCAGCCGGCGTGCCTCGAAGTAGCGGCCCTCCTGAATCAGAAGCAGCGCCTGATAGAGATCGAGCAGCCACGGCCACACCTGGTTTTTCTCGCGCGCGAACATCTCTCGCGCTTTTGCGAAGCGCTCCAGCGCCAGTGCAGTTTTGCCTTCCTGGCCGATGGCCATGGCCTCGATGGCCATGCATTTCGCGGCTTCATAGCCGGTGCCCAGCGCCTCGAACCGCACAAAACCTTCATGGGCCATTTCGCGCGCTTCCTCGCTCAGGTTCAGCTCGAGGTACACGTCGGAAAGATCCAGATGGCAGAGGGCGAAGTGGTAGCCATCGTCGGTAGCCTCGCAGGCGCGACGTGCGGCATAGAGCATTTCGATGGCTTGTGTATATTCGCCGCGCAAGCAGTAGAGGTAGGCGATGTTGTAGTCGGCCTGCGCGACGAGCAGCGGCATATGGTTCTGCTCGCAAATGGCCCGTGCCCGCTGGTAGGTGGCCAGGGCCCGCGGAAAATCATTCAGGCTGATCAGGCAGACAGACAAGTTGCTCAGAACTACGGCGAGGCCTTCCGCGTCCCCGTGGGGCAGAAGTCCTTCATAAGCGCGTTCGTAGTGCGCCAGCGCTTCTTCGAACCGGTCCTGGCGGTGAAAGATATTGCCGGCGTTGATTTCCAGCCGTGCCAGCCGCCAGGGTTCGTTCAGTCGCGTGAAGATTTCGCGGGCGTGCTCCCAGGCCGACAGGGCGCGATCGTATTCTCCCATCAAGATCAGCGGCTGGATGGCGCTGCTCAGTGTGCGCGCCGCTTCCTTCCAGTTTTCGAGCTCCTCGTAGATGTGGAAGGCTCGCTCGTGGTGCTCGACGGCAGACCGGTTCTCGCCGCTGGCGTAAAGCGCATTGGCCATGGCTCGGAGCCCCAGCGCGGTCGATTCCTTGCGGCGGAGGCAGCAAGCGATGGATTGGGCGGCGGCCGCGAGACGCAGCGCCTCGCGAGTGTCCACGCGCACTTTCTCCACCACGCCGCGTGCGAGCTCTTCCACCAGCTCTGGCTGCACCAACGCGCGATGACGCGCCAGAAACTCTTGGCGGAGCGCATCGTCGGCAAGTGCCACCAACTCCTGGACGAGTGCTCCGGGAGAGGGTTTGCCGCCTGAAGCGCGCGGCTTCCGCGTCCGCCGCGTCATGCGAAACCCATTTCTTCCAGACGGCGGCGCAGCCGCTCGATGCATTTCTGCCGGATGAAGCCGATGGAGCCCACGGCCACGCCCAGTTCGGCGGCGATCTCGCTGTAGGGCCGCGGCCGCTCCTCGAAAAAAAGGATTTCGATCAGTTGTCGGCAGCGCGGCGCGAGACCTGAAATCGCGTCGCGGAGCATCTGCTCTTCCTCGCTCTGCTGCAGCATGCTTTCTGCCACCGGTGGAACTTCGGGGTCCACGGGAATTTCGTCTGAGTCGCGGCTCACCACGCGCTGGGCGCGGTTCTTCCATTGCCAGCACTGGTGGTGAACCACCTGGATCAGCCATTTGGGAAGCGCGCGCACTTCGCGCAGCTCGCCCAGGCGCGCCAGCAGTTCGAGGCACGTGGTCTGGAAAATGTCGGCGGCCTCCTGCGGCGGTAGGCCGTATTTCACCGGGATGGAGTAGATCAGCGCTTTGTACTTTTCGATCAAGAGCGCCCACGCTTCTTCGCTGCCTGCTAGACAATTCTTCACCAGCCGGGCATCGTCCGGCCATTTGGCAGTCTTATCGGCGGCGCGCGTTTTGGCGGGACTCACTGGCCGCCCTTTCCGCCCGGCGCGCGCCAGTAGAGCTGCTCCGCGTTCCAGAGGACATAGGGCTCGAGCACCGCGGGATGGAAATTGCCAAGGCCGCTTTTCGCGGCGGCCAAAATGTGCGGGCTGGCCAGGAAAATCATGGGTTGATTGTCGGCCGCGATTTCCTGCACGCGGTCGTATAGTCGCTTCCGCTCCTCGAATGTCCGCGCCGTGAGCTGCTGCTCCATCAACCGGTCGATTTCTGCTTCCCACGGCGTCGCTGGTTTTGCTTGCGCGGGGTTCCAAAGGTGCTGCGCCCCGCTCGAAAGCCACACGTTGATGTCGGAATTGGGGTCGGCGTCGAAACTCGCCAGGCCCAGCACGCAGGCGTCGTATTCCTTCGTCTGGAACACGCGGTCGAGCAGCGATCGAAATTCGAGCGGCGCCACCTGTGCGCTCATGCCGAGTTGTTTCAGGTCGTCCTGCATGAGCGCGGCCATCTTGGAACGTTCGGCGCTGGAAGAGCTGCTGGCGATGGAAAATTCGACGCGGACGCCATCCGCGTCGAAGAGCTGCTCCTCTGCGGAGGAGCCCGTTTTCCACTGGAAGCCGGCAGCGCGGAGCAGCTCGCGAGCGCGATTGATTGAACGCGGGGGACGAGCGATGGCTGCGTCCACCCACCGCGGGTCGCCGGGTGTCACCAGGCCCCACAACGGCGCGCCGCGCCCCTGATACACCAGCCGAACAATCCCTTCGCGGTCCACGGCCAGCGACACTGCCTGGCGAAACCGGACGTCGCGAAACCATTTCTGGTGTCGCGCCAGCGCCGCCGGCGCTTTCTCCCCCAGATCATTCAGATTGAAGAACAGGAAGTTGTATTCGAGGCTGGGGCCGGCATCGACGAATGAGGCGTCGTGCAAATCGCGCGAAAGCGCGGCGAAGTTGTCAGCGCTAAGCCGGGTGATGACGTCCGTCTCGCCGGCGCGGAAGCGCAACACCTGCGCATCGGCGCTGGGTACGAAGAGAAAAACGATCTCGTCTAGGTACGGCAGGCGCGTGCCCGCGATGTCCGTCTTCCAGTAGTAAGGATTGCGTTCCAGGACGAGGCGCTGGCCCGCCACATATTCCTTCAGCCGAAACGGGCCGAGCCCGGCGATTTGCTCAGGTGGCGTGCCCAGCGGCCAGCTCTGGCCGAGCTTTCCTTCCTGGTAGGTTTTCTCGAGCAGGTGGCGCGGCAGAATGTCGAGACCGTCGAACAGACGCTCGCCGACGCCATAGGGCTGAACGAGAGTAAAAACCAGCGTGTGCGTGTCCGTTTTGTGCACCTCTATCGGTTTGCCGCCGACGACCAGCAGGTCGCGCTGCGGCGCATGCACAGCTTCGTCCAGGAGGACGCGGAAGGTGAATAGCACATCGTCGGCATCGAGCGGCTGGCCGTCGGAGAAGCGAAGCCCCTGGCGCAGCTTCAGGGTGTATTGCAGGCCGTCACGCGAAATTGTCCACGCCGCGGCCAGCGCCGGCTCGGTTGACTGGCTCGCGCGATTGATGTGGATGAGGTCTGCCTGCATCACACCGATTACCTCGCGCGAGGGGGCATCGGCGGCGATCAATGGGTTTAGGGTTTTCGGCTCCGCGCGCAGCGCCACCACCAGCCGCCCGCCCCGGCGTCCTGCCTCCCCCGGCATTTGCTCGAATCCTTCCCGCGCCGCGGCCTGGGGCGCTGGCGCAGTGGGAAGCGCAGAACTCGGCCACAGCCACGCGATCAGGCCCAGCAGGATGTAACTGCATACCGCATGCGCTCGGTTCACTCTCACCACCTGGACCCAGGACCAGCCGCTTCCATCTTGGACGGGTCGGCCCAGCGCCGCAACGCGCTCGCCAATCCGAGGTAGCCGAGAAAGAACGGCGTGAGCGCGAGCGCCGGAAGCGACATCCACCAGTAGGACGTCAACACACTGTATTGCTGCAGACTGGCCAGCAGGTTCCCCCAGCTCGGCGCCGGTTCGGGCACGCCGAGGCCCAGAAACGAGAGGGTCACTTCCGCCAGCACGTACTGGGGCGCGAGAATGGCAGCTTGGGTCAGGAGTATGCTCATCGTTTGCGGCAGGATATGGCGGCGCAAAATGTAGATGCCCGAAGCGCCAAATCCGCGCGCGGCCCGAACGAAGTCGCGCTCCTTCGCACTGAGCACGACCCCGCGGACAAGGCGCGCTGGACGCGCCCAGCCAACCACTCCGATCACCCCGGCCACTAGGAAGAAGGCTTCGAGCGGGCTCACCGTGAGCGGCAGAAACGCGCGCAATGCGAACAGCAAATAGAGCCACGGCAGTGCCAGGAAGAGCTCAGAGAGCCGCATGAGAATATCGTCGGTCCACCCACCCCAGAAGCCGGCCGTGGCACCAACGAGCAGACCCAAGGTGAGGGCCAGTGCCGTTGCCACGAGTCCGGCGAGCAGGGAGATCTGTCCGCCCCACAGGAGGCGTGAGAATTGGTCGCGGCCGAATCCATCTGTGCCGAATAGAGCGACACGCGCGCCCTGCGCGCCAAACAGGTGGAGGCTCGATGGCACCAGTCCGAGCAGGCGGTAGCGCGCGCCGTGGACAAAGAATCGAAGCGGAACGGCAGCCGCCAGGTCTTCTTCATATTGGTCAAGCGATCCAGCCCGAAGGCGCAATCGGTAAACGAACGGGCAGACGTGAAAATCGCCGCGTGCATCACGGAAGTGAATCGCGGAGGGAGGTGCGTAGGGATGCTCGCGGTCCTGTTCGGCAGGATCGTAGGGGGCGAAGAAACCGGCACAGGCGATCAGGACGTGCATCGCGGCGAGCAGGAGAATCCAGGCGCGAAGACTCCGTACGTGGCTCATGCGCCTGCTCGCTCCGCGCGGATGCGTGGGTCGGCCCAGTAAAGGAGCAGGTCAGCGACGAGATTTCCGGCCACCAGGAAGACCGTGGAGAGCAGCACTCCGCCGATCACAACGTAGAGGTCGCGCGCGAGGATCGCTTCGAGCAGGAAGGGGCCGAGGCCGGGCCAGCTCATCACCACCTCGATGATCAGCGAACCACTGAGCAGGGTTCCCAGGCTGTAACCGAACAGGGAGAGTAGCGGGTTCGCGACGGCGCGCAGCGCGTAACGATAGAGCAAACGGCCGCGTGGAATTCCGTGGCCGCGGGCGGCGCGAAGAAAGGGCGCATCCAGCACATCGAGAAACGCCGCACGCACGTGGCGCACCAGAAGCGGAAATGTAGAAGCCACCAGCGCAGTGACAGGTAACGCTAGATGCAGAGCGTAGTCGCGTGCGCGCCCGGCCCAGGAGAGCGACTCCACGCCCACAGCGGTCATGCCGCCCGCCGGAAACCAGCCACTGCGCACGGCGAACAGCAGCAAACCCAATGCGAGCACGAGGTCTGGAACAATCAGCAGCGCTCCCGTAACCGCGGTCAGCAGATGATCGGGCCAATGCCCCTCACGTTCCGCGCTCCAGATGCCCAGAGGCAGCGCGAGACCCCAGGCCAACAGCATCGCGACGGTCGTAAGCAGCAGTGTATTGGCGGCGCGCACACGGAGCAGCGGCCCCATCGGCGCGTTGTAGGCAAACGAAAATCCCAGCTCGCCGCGCGCGAGCGCGCCCAACCAGCGCGCGTAGCGAATCGGGAGTGGTTGATCCACGCCATACTGTGCACGGAGCGCCGCGATCGTTTCCGGCCCGATTTGCGGATTCAGCTTCATTTCGTCGAAATATTTTCCCGGCGCCAGCGCAGTGAACAGAAAGGTGAGCAGCGATACGCCGGCGAGCAAAAGCATGGCGTGGGCGGTTCGCCGCAGAACGTAGCGCATCATTGGCCTGCCTGGCCGTGCAGCTGTGCCTTCCACTTCGGCGCGGCCGCCAGGAGCGCGCGGGTGGCCGCATGCGCCGGCTGCCGCAGAATGACGCCGGGCGAGCCGCGTTCTACAATTCTGCCACGTTCGAGAACCGCGACCTCATCGGCCAGCCCCCCCGCCATCGCCAGGTCGTGCGTGATGAAGACGTACGTGAGTCCCGCGGACTGCTGGAGATCGAGCAGCAGGTTGGCGATTTGGGCCTGTACGGACGCGTCGAGGGCGGAGAGCGCTTCATCGAGGATGAGCAGCCGGGGCTCGAGCGCCAGGGCGCGCGCGATGGCCAGCCGCTGCCGCTGGCCACCACTGAATTGCGCGGGAGTGCGCGTGGCCATGCCGTGCAATAGGCCTACGCGTTCGAGCAGGCCGCGCACCCGCTCCGTTCTCTCCGCGTAGGTGAATCTCCCTTGCACCACAAGTGGCTCGCCCACAATCTCCAGCGCGGTGAGCCGAGGATTGAGCGATGCCACCGGGTCCTGGAAGACGAGTTGGATTTGCGGGCGCACGGTGCGCAGTTCCGGTTCGCGCAAAGCGGTGAGCTCGTGCCCGGCAAATAAGATTCTCCCCGCAGTCGGCCTTTCGAGGCCCGCTAGGCAGAGCGCCAGGGTGCTCTTTCCCGAGCCGGATTCGCCCACAATGGCGAGCGTCGAACCAGTAGCGACCGAAAACGAAACCCCGTCGAGCGCGGTCACACCGTCGCGGGAACTTCCGAGCCCCGAGCCGCTCGGGGCGTATTGCTTTTCCAGGGATTCGACGGTGAGCAGATGGGGCATGGTCGCATTCCCTGCGGCCGTCAGCCGCCAAACTTGAAGCAAGAGACGGAGTGCGCCGCTCCGACCGTGGTGGGCGCGGGCTCGCGAGCCGTGCACGCATCCATTCGCGCGGGACATCGTGGCTCGAACCGGCAGCCCACGAATGGCGAGGTCATATCTGGCGCGTCGCCCGCGACTACCGGCAGGCGAGCTTTTCCGGTGTCCCCTCCGCGCCACAAGGGCAGGCAATCGAGCAGCGCCTCTGTGTAGGGGTGCGACGGCCGCGAAAGCACTTCGTCCGCCGGTCCACATTCCGCGACCGTGCCGGCATACAAGACCAGGATGCGGTCGGCGAAGCCGGCGAGCAGCGCGGGATTGTGAGTGATGAGGAGCAGGGTGAGGCCCAGATCCCGGCGCAGGTTGCGAAACAAACTTAGGATTTCCTTCTGCGTGACGACATCGAGCGATGCTGTGGGTTCGTCGGCGATCACGACAGACGGGCCACAGGCGATCGCCTGCGCCAGAAGCACGCGTTGCCGCTGCCCGCCGCTCAGTTGGTGCGGATAGGCGTCTGCGATCCGGCCAGCTTCGGCACCGAACACGGCATCTAGTGCCTTCGCGGTCATCTCCCGCTGCGCCGCGCCCGTGGTCTGGTGCGCGCGCAGCACTTCTCCCACCTGATCGCCCACTCGAATCGCGGGATGGAGTGCGAGCCCCGGCTCCTGAAAGATCAGGGCAATCCGGGCGCCCCGAATGCGTCTCAGCGCGTCCTCCTCTGTCGCAAGCAGGTCTACGCCCTCGAAGACAACGGAGCCACGCGGAATACGCCCGTTAGGAGGGAGAAGGCGGAGCAGCGCGGCGGCCAGTGAACTCTTTCCCGAGCCAGATTCGCCGACTACACCAAGTACTTCGCCCGCTTCGATGGAGAAGCACACGCCGGCCAGTGCCTCAATCTCGCGCCCCCGGTGAGATCGATACGTGACGTGGAGATTGCTTACTTCAAGAAGGGAACCCATGTACAGGCAAGAGCCTACCGCAAGCTTGCCGGAGTTTCATCGTCGAAGACTGCGATGCCCCCCACAAGCCAACCCTCGCCCTCGGCTCCCCAGCACTGATTCTCTTTCCTGCTCGGAAAAGCGGTCAGTGCGGGAGGTAATGCTGCCGCGCTGTTCCTGTGAAAAGGTGAAATACCTCATCCATGGTCGGAATGGCGTCCAGTGCAAGAGCCGGATCCGTGTACACACACATGCACTAGGCTGTTAGGCAACAGCGACCCGATTCGGGACTCTTCCTCGCGCGCACTGGCCTGACAGGAAATGCGACCAGAGAATCTCCAGATTGAAGGAGCCGCGCTGAGATGGCAGCCCATGGAATAAAATACCATCAGATATTTAGTAGTGCTGGTATATTTATCAGGAGGCACCACGAATGCGATCTCACGAACAGAATCGGGCGGGGCAGGCCCGTCGCCTATTCCGTCGCTAGGGCGGAATTCTCAGGACGCGAGACGCCCTGCGTCTCGGGGTGCATCCCCGGACCCTATACCAGATGCGAAGGACCGGGGACCTAGAGGAATTGGAGAGAGGTCTCTATCGTGTCCGGGGGCTTCCAAAGCTCAGTAGCCCAGACCTGGTCACTATCGCGCTGAAGGTGCCTCGCGGAGTAATCTGTCTCGTTTCCGCTCTGGCTTTCCACGAACTCACAACGCAGGTGCCCCACCAGGTGTACGTCGCCCTCCCTCGGGGTACCGAGCCGCCCGGAGTCCAATTTCCGCCTAACCGAATCCTTTGGTTTACGGGTCCGGCGTTCACCCAAGGAGTCGAGGTTCATAAAATCGACGGAATCCCTGTTCGGGTGTACAGTCCGGAAAAAACAATCACGGACTGCTTCAAGTATCGCAACAAAATTGGCCTGGATGTGGCGTTGGAAGCTCTGAAGATCTATCTTCAACTGCGCAGAGTCAAGACGGACGATCTGCTGCGGCACGCCGGCATTTGCCGGATGCAAATAATCATCCGACCATACCTCGAAGCGCTGCTGTCAACATGAAGCCGGTCAAAAACCTCGCCGCATCAATCCACCAATGCTTCCTCGATCAGACCTGACAAACTAGCGCAGTTATGGTCACCTTTCGAACTCTGAAGGCGGCCGATAAGGATGGCGCGCCCGGAGAGATCGAACCTCCGACCCTTTGCTGCGGGGCCTGGAGGCCGGCTGGTTGTCCGATACTGTTATCTGTGAGTCGTTGGGGGCGCGACCGACGCTCCCTTCTGGGCCAACCCTTCGGTTGGGAGCCAAATGCTCTCCGCACCAGACTTGCGGTCGCGAGAGCCGAGCCAACAAAGTCAATGACTTGCGCCGGGTCGTCTCTGCGCTCTCGAGCAAGTTGCGGCAAATCCTCCGCGAGACGCGTGACATTTTCGTGACACCCGTGCGCAGCCTGGGGAACCACGTCTAGAAGCGGCTGATTTATAAGAAGATGGCTCCCCGGGCTAGATTCGAACTAGCAACCCTTCGGTTAACAGCCGAACGACCAACTTCATCAGAACTTGCCGGAGTTGGCGCTAATCGAGGGAATTCAGCGAGTTGCGATGAAACGGGACGAATCACTTTCTCCTTCTTTGTTCACCTTTCGTTCGCATTTAGCCGTCATTCACCGCCATTGGTATTACGAATTTATGACGGCTAACCCAAGGATTTACAGTAGCACCCTCCACCGCGGCGCCGTGCTTCTTGGCTGCACCCCTGAGAAGCTACAGCAATGGCATCTGCAAGCAGCCTGGGCAATTCGCGTTCCTTGCCCTTCTCCTTGGGCTTTCTCAGGCCCGCCGAGTCACTCCTTCCGTAGATACCAACTTGCGGGTCGGGGCATGCTGAGCTTGGCAGCGACCCACCTAAGCGGCTCTCGAACGAGGCCACAAACAACAAACACTGCGAGCGCGGCACCGAGTAAGAGCCAGTTCAGTCGCCCTTGAAGATACGAGGCGACAACAGCCCAAGACAGCACAAGGTAACGCAAAATGCGATTCAACTGCCAAACCCAGTACCAAACGCGAATCCCAACATTCAAAGCTCGCGCGGCTCTGCTGTAGGGACTGTGCTCCATTTTGTGTCCCACCTCGGTCAAGAACCGCCGCAGATTGAATCCTAATCGTACCTCTAAATCCTGTGAACGCGACCTCGCTGCATTGGGGCTAGACCCAAGAGTTGGTCCATCACACTCCGGCTGAAAAAATGGACTTCGTCATTTTTCTTGGTCCAATTGTCCAGAACGTACCGCATCGCAACATTAAGGTGGCCGTTGCCTCTAAGAAGCAGTCGGTACCAACAGTAAGAAAGTAGGTCAGCCGCCTGTAAGGGAGTTGCATCCCCCCTGGAGATAAAACCAAGCGATCCCATCCTCTCGCGCCATTGCAGATTTTCTGGCGACTCTCGAATGTGGTCATACCAAGTGAGTGCGAAAGGCGCGAGCGAGTGCTGCTGGTCGAAAACGAAGTTCATGGTCCATCCCGCCTTCTCGGCACGTCGAAGGGCTTCGATGATTGCCCATTGAAACGGCAGATAATAGGGTTCCTCGGGAGATCCACTTATTTTCCATTTGCCGCGTTCGAGATGTCCCCCTGTTAAATGGCGACGCTGATCGACCGAATAGGCGAAAAACGCCTTTGCATCGATTGCAGCTCCGAGTGGAATGAGGCGACCCTCTCGGATGGCTTGCACCAGTCCGGTTAGTAGCCCCATGCTCCGCTTCCCGCTCCATCCCTTATAAAGTCCCGCTTGTCGCTGCCAGTTGGAGAAAAAATGCTTGGCGTGCATCCCCGGCTTCTCTGCGTCCGGTCCTACTTCTTCTTTGTATGAAGCTTCGAACCGCTGCCAGTGTCTGGTACTGCCGCTAAAGCCTGCGATCACACAAATGCGGGAGTCTGAATGAATGCCGCTCTCATCAAAGTAAGCTTGCAGCACGGCAACTGGTTTATCCTTCCCGCGCAGTGGTATGAGGCAGCAAAGCCAAAGGGCAAGCGAGCTGTCTCGATTCAGGCCTCAGTTACACCCAGACACCATCCCTCGGTCCTCAGGGTACCCGAATGCCGGAGCATTCGCCTCAGCGTGTTTTCCGGACCAGGGACACCCTGTCGCGCCGGTCATACTTCAGAAAGCAATCCGCTAACCATTCAGAAACGGCCTGCGACCTCGATGAAGAGATCAGGTCTGAGGGTGTTCTGCTTCCCGCTAAGACTCGACAGCCTGCCTGGGTAATTCCGTGCGAAATCCAGGCCGATTTAGCAGGGAGCGGAGACTCACTCCACAACCGGAGACGCGACTTTCAGAAAACATCTGATTTCTGTACGGCCAGAGTACCGCCCTAAGTTTGCGTAAATCGAGGATTACCAGGCCCTGGCTTCGCAAGGGTTTCGGGACTAGGCTGCGGGAATTCCCAACTCCTACGCAATGTCGCGTACAGACGGCCCCTGTCCGCGCAGGCGGGCAATCCTAGCTGCATCAACCGCCATTCCGGGCTTTCCCAACGCTTCCACGGTGGCCGGCGGTTGGGGGCTCGACTAGCGCCGGGCGAGCTTCTGCGCCATGAAGAACAGAAGCTTGCGATCCGGTTCTGCTATCTTGCCCAGCAAGCGTCGGAAGCGCGTCAGCGTGCGCGCATCCTTGCCCGCACTGCCCCATACGATGTCGTCGCCGGAACGGCGTCGCGGAAGCTTTGGCAGCACCGGCGGCTCCTCGCCATCGTAGAACAGTTGGTAGAGCGGCACCTCAAGGGCGCGCGCGATTTTCTCGATCGTGTCCAGCGCGGGCACGGTGTGCCCGTTCTCGACGCGCGAGATATAGCACCGCAGCAGGCCGGTGCGCTTTTCGATGTCCCCTTGGGACAGCGTCTTGGTTTCGCGGAGTGAGCGGATACGATCACCGATAATCATAGCTGCATTACGCCATAGCTATCTTTGCAGCGCAAGAAGAGAAGTGTCACCTCGCGGGCATCGGCTGCCACAGGAGTCACCGGATGCCTGCTCATCTCCAGCTAACTACGCATGATAGTTTCACACCCTGGGTGATCTGTTAGGATTAGTAATCTAAACCTTAAAAACTCATGTCTCGCTCAATAAGCATCGTCGAGTACAAAGTCGAACAAGCGCGCTTCTTTCTTGAGAAGATTTCTCACTGCGATCTCAATTTCTTCGCAGTCCAGTGTTTCACCGATGCTTTCGCCTCGACCTGTCGCAGCATCACTTTCTCCATGCAGGCCGTCATGAGCGAGGTGGATGGTTTCAAGGAATGGTACGCCGACCGAATGGAACTGTTGAAGAAAGATCGCCTGTCGCAGTTTTTCAACGCTTACCGCGTGGCCTCGATTCATATCGGAGCTACCGTCGTCGGTGAGAGGAACCACCTTCACCGACAACAATGGCAAGCGTAAGACCCAATATTTCTTCGTTGCGATTCCTGATCTCCCGAATGTTCCTGCGAGGACCTTCTGTCCAGCTGTACCGTCTATTTCACCAATTTGCTCAACCTCGTATACGAAGCCTTCGCAACATTCCCCTGTCGGTTCGATGACAGGTGGTATTACACCGAAGAGAACTTTCGCCGGATGGGAAGTCGTTCGAAGACGCCGTCGGAGAACTCGGATTCCCGCCCGAGTGGGCGGCAGCAGCTTCTCACTTTCCTGAAGCGGACAAGTGGCGAACACTTAGGCGGACTCAGACCGTGGGATGTCAGCTCAACGATGCATTTCAGTTCCACTTGGGCAAGACAATTAGGGGACCGGACGACGATTAGGCCCACGCTAGGTGTTCACCTTTGCTGTGACAATGATGAACCCCGAAACTCCCCCCTATCGTTTCGCCTTCGATAAGATCGTTTTAACCCTTCCCTTTATATTTTCGCGAACAGTCGACAGTTTAGTCTTCGCCGCATCCGTGAGAAGAGCCGTGTGCGCCACCGCATCCCTTATCGGCTTGTATTGTTCGCATCTCTTGCCAACCATGCTTCTTTCGCAGGATTTCTTTTCGACTAGGTTTTCTAGGTCGTCCATCGACAGATAACTCGAAGCGTTTGGCTCCCGGCGAATTGCTATGCTGATATTGCCTTTACCTTTGCTGATTTTTTCCCTCTCTTTCCATCTGTCGGCC
>CAVZCQ010000004.1:0-1416666 GCA_963773835.1 uncultured Acidobacteriaceae bacterium | reverse complement strand
GCCGGTCTGACGTTTGAATTCGTCCTTCGCAGTTTCGCTCCGCTTAATGCGGCCGTGTGAATCCCGGCTGTTCGGTGAAGGCGTTTGTTCCGGGCTCGAATAGAAATGGCTGCCGCGGAACTCGGCCCGGAATGGCTGCGGGGTGTTGAAGGCGTGTGCTTCGGGCTCGAATGGGCATGGCTGCCGCCAGAGCTCGGCCCGGAAGAATGGCTGCGAGGGGGCTGCTCCGCGTGGCTTTTGCCTGAGCCGTGATGCTGAGCGTGGCCTCTAGGGCCCATGCTGTGGCTTCCGTACGCGGGAAGCGCGGCCAGCACGCACGCGGCACACAAGCTGGGCAGATATCTCACGCGGCTGGGCAGCCCTCCGTTCGGACAAGGCTAGGCGGCTTTCGATTGCCTGTCAATGCGCAGCGCCCGGAGCCGCTCGCGTGCCGAGCTGGCGCGCCACGTGGACCGGATTGTAATGCGCCCCACGGGCAGCGGCGCCGCGCGGCATTACCTCGCCTCGGGGGAGTGGGATTTTGTAGGGAGTAGGCCGGAAATGGAGCAAGCGCCAGGCCTCTCGGCCGTGGCGCCTGCATCGTTGCGGGGGCCGCAGCAATGCACACCCGCCGGCGGTTCTCTACCCCTTCGAGGTCCGGCTGCTCGCTGCTGCGGCGTGAGAATGCGGGGCTGCCGAGGCTTGTCCGGGCAGATCTACTGTTGCCTTCTTGCCCATGAGGGCGGTTGCGCTTTGCGTTTGGGACGCGGTGATACGTACTCGCGACCAGCGCTGTCGGAAACCACGGCCCTGATTTTTCGCCAGTCCTTCGCGTATTGCTGCATGCCTTGCTGGTTTGAGCGATAAAGCCGCGGAGGATTGCCTTCGACCAACCTATCACCCTGGAGGCCCTCGTGCAGAACTAGATGCGTGTGCTGGTACCCCCTCGGAAGCTTGAGAGCCGCGTGGCTAATGTAGATGGGCCTGCGTCCAACGTTTGCGACCCTGATGAAATCAAAGCGCTCGTTCGTTCGACCGTCAACCATGTCCCAAATGAGGGTTACGCGCACGCGCGGAGCATCGCGCATGTAGTTGAGGATTCCGAGCACACGCCCTGCGGTGCCCACCATTGCAGCGACGACTGCCAGCACTTGGGTCAACGCAATGGCGGAATACGCTTGGATTGCGGCGGAACCGTAGTGGCTGAGCCATTGCATACGTTCTTCCGGCGACGAATTATGCTCCGAGCGCCCTGCTTCCAGCCTCCACCAGCAACTTCACAAAGAGGTCCATCGCTCCATCGGCCAGGGCCTTTCGCAAGTTAATCTTCGTTTCCGCCTTTTCCTCAGCGGGCCCCTGCGAGAGGTCTATCCGGTTCTCAATGATATTCAGGACCTGGGGCAGGATCGGAGGCCCTCCGAAGTCGGCCAGGTCCGGCTGGACAAACTTCTGACCCTGCGAAGTGAGCGTCATGCCGTACGAAAGTCCATTCTGACTTAACGACCCGAGATTGATGTAGCCTTCATCGCGAAGGTACCGCAAATGTCGATTGAGCTGAAAATAATCCTCCCGTCCCGGCGGAGAGGTCGGTTGGCCATCCGGGATCAAGCAATCCAGGAGGTCCAGGAGATCGTGACTTGTCGCGAATCCCGGATACTTCGCTCCGATGGTTTTGAGGCGCTGCATAATTCGATAGAGCGCCTCGCGGCTTAAATCATCGCTCGTAGCTTCTGCGGATTCCATCCTTCCTCCTCAATCGTGTCGGGTGGTCATGGGCAATTGAAGCGCGCAGCGCGTGCCAGTGTCAACGTATTGGTGTGCGGCGCCGGCGCAGCTAAACCCGGGCGTATCTCCGACTCCGCCTACACGCGGCCGGCGGGCAAGGTCGCCGCGCGGCATTACGTTGCTTCGGGTCAGTGGGATTTCGTCGGGAGTAGGCCGGAAATGGAGCAAGCGCCAGGCCTGCTCGGCCGCGGTGCCTGCATGATTGCGGGGGCCTGATTTGAACTAACCACCTTCCGGTTTTCAGTCAGAAGAGGAACCCTCCGGCAGGCGGCGCTGACCCATTTGGCGCGACTCCAGCGGATTCCCTCGAAGTCGTGGCCTGGGTCGGTTGATGAGTTGCTTTCTTGGGCTGCGACTGATGGTCTTCATCGCCGTTGGCAGCGGGCATCCTTTTCGGCTTCATCGTCTAATTCGTCCAAGAGCTTTCGCTCAAGTCCAGCAAGGTCCCCGGCCGATTGGCCAATCAGCATCCTCGCCTTGGCATCGTTGTAGCCCAGGCGGTGCGCCAATTCGGAGATCCTCGCAAGCTGGTCGTCTTGCTCGCATTGGCCGGCGTTAGAATCTCACGAGCTCCTGCGAGGTTGGCATCGTCAGATTGGGGTAGAACTCGCCGGCGATCTCCTGCGCGCGCTCCGCGTCCGCCTCACGCGCAACGTACTGGACTCCCTGAGGCAGATTCAATCCCGCGCGCCCCTCTCTCAGGAGCTTGCGAGGTTCGGTCATGTTCGCGACCAGAGTCCTTAGGTCTCTTCCCCCCGATCTCGAGACTGAGGATGTAGGCCACGGAGGTGTGCCTCGTTCCAACCGCTGTCGGAGTATCAGTTTCTTCTCCGGACTAGCCTTCAGGATGGCCTTGATCCTTGTCCAGACGGCCCGCGTTCAACCGGCGAATCTGCATCAAGCCGTTCGAGAGATTCCGAATCGACCGGTAGCTGCTCGTGTGAAGTCGGCAGATGGCGCCCAAGAGTCGGGAACTTCTCCAGGATGAAGTAGAGGTCCCCGGACGGTCGGCACTCGCCCCGCTCCAGCTCGGGACAGCCATCACCACAGGGCTCAACCGGCTGGCCCTTCTTTTTGCCCCATCGATGTACTTGTAGCTTCCCGGCCAGGCCTCGCCCTCAGGGTGCTTTTGCGTCCTGCGGGTTGCCCGCATCTCGTACCGCGGTCCGCCACCATTCGCGATCTGCACAAGCTCGCCGTGGCACTTGCACCCGGAGGGCGTCCACAAGGCGTACTCCGTTCGGAACACTTCTCGCGGGTCGTCATTGAGGAAGATTATCCCCAATTCGGTTGGCTTCTCCCCAAGCGCCTGAGCAATGTCCTGCGCCGCAACCCAGACCACGTCTTGGCCCCGCAGCGTTTTCCGCTTGAAAACAAAATGGTCCAGCCTGCGCGGGTGGCCGTTTTCCTGCCCGGCTCCGGCCCCTCCCCGATGGCGACCTTAATCGTCACTGGGAGTTTCTCGAGAGCCGCGCCGTTCTCATCGTGCGTCAATCCAAGAATGCCCATTGAGATCCCTCCTTGTCTGATTCTTCCAGCCTTTCCTGAGCAATGCCTTGCAGGATTCGGCCTGCAATCCGAACGGGACTCAGAACAACCCGAGCTGCCCTTCTGGCGTCGCTGATGGGGACCGCCGCGGGCTTCTCCGACGGGAAGACTCCACCGCTGCTCTGAGCGCCATCCACTGGTCCACCTGAGTCGAGTCAGAAGTTGAAGTGGATTCGACGAGTGCGATTTCAGCCAGAGCGGGCACAACTTCGGTATCCGTCACTTCCGAGACTCGCTCACCAAACGCTTCCTCTTGCTTCTTCTGGACGGTCGCCCACACGGCATCGGCTCTTTCCCCAATTCCTTTCTCCGTGACCAACTCGCGCGCCATGGCCATGAGGATGTCATCCTCGTCGTTGATCGCTTGTAATCCTTCGGAGGAGAACTTGCCCTCCATGGCCAGCGACACCAGCAGCTTCTTCCCCATCAGCCGAAGGCAGCCCTCCTGCATCGTGTCGGCGTAGTGTAGGTATTTCACTTTGACCGGAAGTCGCTGGCCGATTCTCCAGCTCCTCCGGCTTGCCTGCCGGAGAACGTAGATGGAGTATCCCGTCTCGTAAAACAGGATCGTTGGGAACTGGATCAGGTCGAGCCCCGTTTGCACCAACTTCGGGTGACAGATCACCGCTTGCACCCCGCCACGGAGCTGACGGTCGTACCATCCCTCTCGCGCCTCTGGAGGCGTATCGGTGGTAAGCAGCGAGACTCGGATCCCTTCGTTTGTGAGGATGCGCTCCAGCCTCCGGGTCACGTCCCGCTTCTGGGTATAGACCGCGTAGATCTGGCAGCGACGGCCATGCGCCAGCTCTGCTTTCACTTCTTCCACCAAGCGGCGTTCCTTCGCGTAGACGTAGTCCTCGTCCAGATCCGGCGTCTCCGCGATGAGGAACCTTTCCCGCCGCTGCGTCTCCGGGTCGTATTCCCACCCAAACAGATTCCCCAGGCGAAACGGCCGGTCCGGATAGAGCAGCAAGGCGTTCAACGCCACGCTCATTACCGACTGGTTCCCGCGATGCTCTTTCAGGGCGTTCTTCACGTCCTCTTCAAGCTTCTTGTAGGCCTCCTTCAATGGAGGGTCCATCTCCACGCTGACGACCTCTTCCCGGTAGGGCGGCAGCGCCTCCGAGATGTCTTCGAGTGAAATGAACGCCCCAAGACTCATCAGGAAGCGGCCGAAGAGCAGCGGCGATGCGCCAGGACGCCGACGCACGCGTTTTGTTACGCGCGCCTCCGAGCAGGCGTTGTCCGTCGGCCTCAATCACCGTGACCTTTTCGAGCAGGCCATACGTCTCGGTGAAGGCCCGCACGCCCGCCTCGCCATACTCGAATCCCTCTCCGACCATCTTGCCCGGTTCGAGCCGGTAGAGGATGTTGAACACTTCATCGGCGTAGCCTCCGAGCAGCGTCCCAGTCAGCACCACAGTGTGTTGCGCGCACGCGGCCAGCGTGCCAAGCGCATTGCCCTGCGCCGTATCGCCCTTCAGCTCGTGCACCTCGTCGGCGATGGCGTAGTCGAAGAAGTCCGGCATGTAGCGGCCGATGAAGTCCACGGGAGCGAAGCGTCGGACCTTCGTCCCGTCGGCCTGCCATAGGGCGCTGTACAGGGCGCGCCTGCGCTTTCCGGACTCGTCGCCGTTCTGGCTGCCGAGGATCTCGCTCAGCTTGGCCTTCTTGAAGTCCACGACAGGAGCCGCTCGCCATCCTCTCCCAGATAGATCGGACAGCCGCTGTCCGGATTGGTGACGCTCCCCTGGTAGCGCCCGCATCGGGCAACCGCGTAGGAGTGCCGCCAGAAGTAACTGAGCTTCCCTCGATCTCGGCCCACGACGAACAATGCCGGCCAACCGCAGATAGAATCCCAACGCGCGCGCGGAGTGCGGGAGGCCTTCCGCATGCGCAACTCCGTCAGTGTGGTACGCAGCCCTTCCCGGACGATGCGGCCATGTCGCAGTCTGACTTCGTTGACCCCGGCATGGCCCACGGAACTGGTTGGAGTACGAAGACCGTCGATGAAGAAAACGCGCACGCGAGGCAGGGTCAGAAACGCTTCCCTCGCCCACTTCTCAACCAACTGGGGTGACCTGCTAGGGCCAACCCTTCAGTCCTGGGGGCGGGGGGGGGTCAGGAGGCTCTGGGTCCCATCCAACATACGTGTATTCCCTGATTCAATCTCAACGCAGGTGCCCCCGATCTCTTTCGTTCCCCGATGTATACACACTCTCATCGCAATGTGTCTATTCCGCAGCCCAGAGTCGGCAGTCATTGTCGCTTTCCGGTGACCGCCGGGAAGCGGTAGTCACCTCACATTACCAGAAACCAGCAGGTAGACGCGCCGCGATACCGCACCTTGAATCCTGCTAATTCTCAATAATCAGAAGGCCGCTTCAAGTATCGATCCGATAGCCACATCGAAAATTCCGCCTGCCAGGTCGCCTTGCTTTCGATTGGCCGTACAACGCACCACGCTTAGAGTGGGCGAGGCGATTGAGAACCGTTGGTCGCCTATCCGGAAACTGATGACCCACTACCCAAGGATTCAAGAACTTGCCTTGAAATCTCAGCCGTCGTTACGTAGATGTCGGTGTGCCTTAAGAGCGCATTGAACGCGATGCCCTCCTCACGCACGATCATCTGGGCGCACTCTACGGCTCGCAATTTGGCTCTCCAGAACCCGAAAGTCGGCTGGCGCAGTCACTACCTCCCGCGTGTCAACTTCCAGGTGTTCGAGGGTTTCCCCCAGGTCGAACCCTGACTCCTCGAGTTCGCTCGGCTGGCTGGCGCGGTTGCCCCAAGGGCTGAAATACTCCGCGGAAGAGTCCCAGTAATACGTTTCGGAGATGGAGGAATCGAGGGCCTTTTGCTCACACAGGACATTGATTCGCCGCACAGCAAGCTTCGCGAACTCCTCATCGATTTCCACGACCGCGTAATCGCATCCCGCACTGTAATCGGGATTGCTGCTCCAAGTCTTCAGAACGACTTGCACAAATCCCTCCTTGGTCCTCTCTTGCACAACAGCATTAAGTGGCAGGACGCACGGCCACCGCTGCCTCCAAGGTCGACCGCTCCAGGAAATTGCTCGGCAACTTCCAAGTGATCGATCCATTCTTCTCCGGTATCCGGATCAAGCCCTCTCGTAACGCCTTGCCAATCCATTTGAGGAAGGTGGACTTGTTGCCGCTCACCACCACGGGTGAGCATCCCAGTCCCGTCAAAGGGCGGATCGCCTTCCGCTGATTGAGCTCGCGCATAAACCAGGGCGCCCACTCCGGGCACCACCGGAAGGCCATATCGCGAGGCAACGCGATAGAGCACGAACACCGGATCGTTATCGCACAAAATGGTCCGTGCGCCCTCCCGGTCAGCACCAGGTTTCGTCTTGGCTAACTCGGCCGACACAGCCACCAAGTGCCGGGCCGGACGGTTCCTGCCAGCAACCGCCACACTCCCGCGAAAACATTGCGCCTCAGGGCCTAAAGAACCCGTGAATACTGAGCGCCCCGGAATCTGAATCTGGAAGAGTGCCCCCTCAGTAACACCTGCCCACAGAGCGGCGATCTCCGCGTCACTCCCCATCACCGAGAGAAGGTGTACGCCCGCCGACCGATGCTCTTCCTTTCCCACTTCCACAATGAGCCGATCCATGTAGACCCGAACCCGTGTTGTCGTGTCCTTCACGCGTTTGGTGAACTCCAGCGTTCCAAAGCGCTCATGCGCGTTTTGCATACCTGTTTCCTCGAACCATTCTTTGCTTCACTTTCACGCTCCCCGAGGCCGCGCATGGCAGAAACGATGCGGGCCCCGAATTTCTCTCGAGATCAGAATATCCAATGATGGTGACCTAATCTGACATACCCGCCGGGTATAACCGAGCCGTTGAAGGAGATTCGGAATGACTTATTCCTCAGAGATTCGGTTGGCTCCGCCCGTGGCCGCGATGAATGCGTTTATCGAGCCGCACCAGCAATGGATTAAGAGCGTGCTGGGTTGTTCCACGTCCGATTCGGTGACCTTCGAGGTCGAAGTGCCATTTGGGCAACTCGCCGCAGAAGACATCCTCAAAGGAGTTGTTCTCGATCGCCAATGCTTGGCTGGAGCCGACGCTATTCGCCCCGATGTCCTGCGTTGGGAATTGCCTCCCGGGTTGAGCCCGCGGATCGAGCTTGTTTATTCGCACGAGCAACATTCGCCTATCACCGCCAAGAGGTGGGCTTGGGACCCGCACTGGCGGGAAACGCCAGTAGCTCTCTGGCTCAGGGGCTTGAATCATGCATTGGTTTCCGTCTCCATCCCATACGTGTCCTTTGCAGACGGAATGCGGCACAAGTGGAAGGACTGGCTGCTCGTGAACCGTACCGAGGTCACAGCCGCCCTAAACTTGCTCGGGCCCCTCCTTGCGGACGGCCCCAGACGTGTCCGGATAATCGGAGGAAGAGACATTCCGCTTCCGGGGAAGGCATGCGGCTGGGATTCACTCGTTCTTGACCCGCAAGTCATGCGGTTGGTGAAAGATGATTTCGCCTTCTTCTTGCAGCGGGAAGCCTGGTTCCAAAAGTGTCGACTCCCTTTCCGGAGGGGCTATCTCTTCTACGGGCCTCCGGGGAATGGCAAGACCAGCGTTGTTCGCATTATGGCCTCGCATCCCGGCATCCGAGCGTTTAGCCTCGATTTTTCTAATGAGGAACTGCGCAATGACGCGCTCACCGAGCTCTTCGATGCGGCATCTCACTGGGCTCCCTCGCTCAATCATATTTGAAGATTTGGAGCGGCTGTACGGCAACGAGGATGAGGGACAAAATCGAACCAGGATCACGTTGCAGCACCTGCTGAACTGTCTCGACGGATTAGGTAGTAAGGACGGGACGATTGTCGTAGCTACGGCAAATCATCCCGAGACCCTGAATCCGGCAATCCTGCGCCGGCCAGGAAGATTTGATCGTGTCGTGCCGTTTTCTTCACCCAACCCTGACCTGCGCCATGAATATTTTCAGAAGCTGACCGATGGCTGTTTGTCTGACAAAGTCATCGCGAACGCCGCAAACCTTTCAGACCGCTTCTCATTTTCGCAGCTTCGCGAGGCGTACATCTTGGCTGGGCAGCTCGCCTTCCAGTGCAATCATGAAGAAATCTGCGGCGACGATTTGCTTGAAGGAGTTAGGGGTGTCAGGAACGAGGCCAAATTGCTCGGACGGCCCGTTGGGTGAACGGAAAACTGGCTTTATTCCTCTCACTAGAACTGCGCAGGGCTGATGCAGCGACCATCGCTATTTGTCAAGCGCTTCGGCGTTAAGAATAGTATCCTGCCGTTTTCTACAAGGAGGCTTTCACCATGGATCGAGCATTCGTCGTGAGAACTGAGGATTCCGGTCAGCCCGTTCCTAGGGTCTTCGAGTCGCTTGAGGCTGGCAAAGCTCGCATCGGCTGGTCGAGCAGCGATGACTCAGACCTGCGAGTTATTCGAGATAAAGAAAGGAACCTACTTACGGATGAGCAGCGGGCAGCGTGGCGATGTCACGGATTTCTTGACAGGGTGAGCCCTGGCGACTTCTTGATCTATCCAAACCAGCCGGAACGAGGGAAGTTCTGTATCGTAAAGATCACAGGTGAATACAAATATGCCACCGGGGAAGATTCACTCAGACGGCGACTTTCGGTCATTTCGCGAGTGCGAACTGCTCCGACCGGCTCCAATTGATAAGAACGACCCAATCGTTCACCCATCTGTCCGTACGAAATTGGGGCTTCAAGGACGTTTCTACGAGCCATCGGGAACAGATCTGTTCCTCGAGCTTGTTCATCTCCTGCCGGCGGCGGGGAAGAAACCAGACCGAGCGCGTGATGCCAAAGAACGAATACGGCGCATTCTTGATGGCATCGCTCCTGGGGTGGCGCGATTAATTCAGCAAGAATTTCCCAGAGCCGAACTGAGTCGCCTGTTCTGCAAGGGAGCTTTTTGAAGGCATGGACTATTCAGTTGAGGTCACGGAGGGGCCTTCAGAAAAAGGTTCAGACGTCGTTGTCACAGTCCAGGACGAATTGTTACTGCAGGAATTTAGAGTTGGTGTGCAGGTGAAATGCTTCGCAGAAAGCGTATCCAAAGACGAGGTCAAACGCGCGCTCGACCAGCTTCTTTCCGGATGGGAAGAAAACCTCCTAGATTCTGGAGTCCTCCTCACCACCGGAACTTGTACTCCTGATGCCATCACGGTGATCGAAGAACACAACAATCGGGAGCGTGGGCAGAAAGGGCCAAAGAAATTGGTCAAACTGATTGAAGCAAGCCAGTTGGCGCAAATGTTCCTTAAGCACCAGGGGGAATAAGGCGCATAACCGTGCCACGAGGAGACCAGCCTTCTCGCCAATGGACGCTTGTGCGGTTGCTTTCGGGCCGTGTGGGGAGGACGCTGACGCAGCTCCGGGCCGAACTTGGTGTCGGGAAACGGACTGTGCAAAGGGACATCGCCGTATTGGAAAGTGCAGGGTTTCCGATCGTCTCGGAATCCCGCAATGGGACGGTCTTCTGGCATTTCATGGAAGGGTTTCACGCAGAAGTGCCTGTCTCGCTGACACTGACAGAACAGATGGCGCTGTACTTCAGCAAAGGCCTCCTGAGGCCGCTGCGGGGCACTCCGTTTTACGAATCGCTGGAATCGGCTCTGCAAAAAGTGGGCGCGGCGCTTCCGCCAGCGAGTTTTCATTTTCTGCGCGGGCTCGACCAGGCTGTCTCTGTACGCACGCTGGGATTCAAGGACTACAGCCGATCGAAGGAAGTGATCGAGGTCCTCACCCGATCGGTGCTGCACAAATTTACGACGCGCATCCTGCACAAGGCCGTCGGAAACAAACGCGGCATCGAACGACAAGTAGATCCTTACCGCCTATGGTACGTAAACAACGGAATCTACTTGGTAGCGTATGACCATCGCAGCGGAGAAATTCGGACTTTCGCCGTGGAACGGATCTTATCTGCGAAGGCAACGAACCGGCGGTTTGAGATTGCCTCCGATTTCGATTTTGACAAGTTCACGCAGAGTGCGTTCAACGTGGCCTGGGGCGAGCCAAAGGAAGTCACAATTCGTTTTTCGGCAGACCAAGCACCGTACATTCTAGAGCGCACCTGGCATCCGAGCCAGCGAATCGAGAAGCGCGGCGACGGAAGCATCCATTTCAGCATGCGCGTCGCCGACTTGTGGGAGGTCAAGAGATGGCTGATCGGCTACGGCGCAGATGCTCAAGTCCTAAAGCCAGAAGAATTGCGGCAGGACATAGAGGATGATTGCGCTCGATTATTGAGGATGAGACATGGAAGTGGCGCTAGGGGGCGTAAGCGATAGCTGCTATGACCCAACTAGAATCTGAGCCGGTTCGTTAGGTTAATTGAGTGGGCGCTTTGTCCTCGGCAGGGCAGCTCTCTTAATCTCGGCCACAGCGGTTGAATATACCGTCCAGTATTTCGTTGCGTCGTCCACCTCTGAATCACGGATCACGCCGCCGAATTCCACTCGTACAGCCGGATAGTTGCTCTCATGCAAGGCTTCGCAGTAATGCCACTCCTTGCCATCCGAAACAATGAGGTGGTCACCGAGAGCACCTGGACAGGAACCGTTGCACACCAAGAAGGGAATACCGCTGAGTGCGGTCAGCTCATCGTAGTTTCCCTCGTTGGCTTCCTCATCCACCATTACGATGGCACCCGGGATCTCATTTCCGTCTGCTGACGTTGCTTCTGACGCCTCGAGTCTGTAGCCCATCCTTTCGAAGATGTCTTTGTCCCGCTGGGCGCAAACGAGCGTTGAGTAACACCGATCACCCATTTGGTTTGGCCTCCTTTCTCCTGCCGACGAGTTACTTCAGGCTGGCAATCTCTCCGGTGCAGAAGACCAGCGTCAGTTCGTTCGAGAACCGCTCTTTCTCTCGAATGATTGTCTTCCCGTCTTCTTCCTCTTCCGACTTGTCCACCAGTTTGACCGACTGCCAGTGCGCGATGTGTCGCGTTTCACCGTCTCCGAAGATCCCGTTGAGCATTCCCGCCGTGCAAAGCAGCCCCACGTGGCCACCATGCAGAGGTGTCAGTGGGCGCCCATTGACGTCTGCCTGCTGTGCGAAAAGCACCGCAGAGGCTTGGCGATAAGCCGACGATTTCGGAAGGAGGTCCTCGATCTGGTCCAAAGGAAGGCCGCGGTAGACCAAGCGCACTGGCGCACCGGGTGGAACAGGGTACTGGTGATCAGGCTCCGAGGGCAGTGGGGGAAGTCGCTCTGGGTCTCTCGCCAGTGAGGCATACCATTGGCGGGCCCGCGTGATGTCGTTGTCCTGGAGGCGCTCCCTTTCACGCCGAGTGCGACGGACGCCAAACACAACAACCTGCTTGTAGCGGACACTCTCGGGCTCGGTCAGGCGGTACGCGCGCACGTCGCGGAAATGAACTGAGAGCACAGCATTGCATTCTCCAACGCGCACGCTCGGCACGACCAAGACGAGCACCCCCCCAGGCTTCAACCAGCGATAGACATGCTCCAGGAAGAGTTGTTCCATGCGCTGCGACTTCTGCTCGCCAAGCTCGAAGTCGTAGGGAGGATTCAGGTAGACCAACGAGAACGATTCCACCGGACACTGCACGTCAAAACAGTTTCCGTGGATTACTTCGTCTGCTAAGGAGCGGGCTTGCTCTGCTCGATTGGCATCGAGTTCGATCCCGTATCTGTGGGCCTGGGCCCCGGCCGTGATTTGAGCAAACGCAACGCCCTCCCCAATGCAGGGGTCAACGGCTCCGCAACCCTCTTCAGAGAATCGCAAGAACGCGCGGATCCGAATTGCTTCTGCTATTGGCAGTGGGTAAAAGCCCAAACGTTCCCGTCCAGCAAGACGCATGGTTCCTCCAGTTCGAGCAAAGTCCTGCCTCCTCAATGGCCCATAGGCGGTCAAAGCTGGCGGAGATAACTGCTGGCGGCTCTATCAGATACGCGGGCTACCCCTCACTTTTTTGCCATGCGCAGCGGACGGTGCTAGCTTCCGCGTCGAAATGGCCGCAACAGTCCATGCCGGTGCGCTTCCGGATTCGGCCTTGTGTCTGCGCAGGGTACTGAAGACGGAGCCGAAGGGCGACAGGATAGAGTGCGCCTTCACCGACGGCACCAGCATCCTGCTCTCGAAGTTCCTGGCGGCCTTCATCCGCTCGGGTGATGAAGTCCGATTTCCAGTCGGAATGCCTGACAGCGGTTCCGAACTATACGTTCGAGTGCCCGCTCAGCAGCCATTCAGGCGAGACATGCTCCAGGTCCAGGTCGGCTACGTGATTCAGCCAAAGAAGGACAAGGGGGGAAACTTCTTCGTTTCTGCGGAGCCGCTGGGCAAGCAGCTAGGGATTAACCAGGTCTGCTTGCGCTGCGAAATTCTGAGGGACTACTTCTACGTCGCCAACCGCCGCTGCGCCTGGGACAAACAGCCGTCCTTCTATGAATTCCTCGGCGTCAAACCGGATGTGTCTCCCGTCGAGCTGCGTCTGGGTTTCAAGATGCGCACGTTGGAATTGCGCGCTGCACATGCATCCCCACAGTACCTTGCCGCGATGGAACGCGCCTTCAACATCCTTGCGCGGCCCGACCTGCGCGCTTGCTACGACGCTCTCTTGGCCGATCCCGCAGCCCCCGTGATTTTCCCCAATGGGGGCTTCGGCTCTCTCCTCGTTGCCGGCGAACTGTCTCGTGACGGCTCGGCCTTCTACTCCGCACGGATCCTGGCTTTCCTGCCGGAACAGCAACGACGGCGTTTCCGCGCTCCATTGAGGCGGTTTGTCTTCTACGATGACCACGCGCTCTATCGGGACCCCCAGCGCAAACTTGAGGTCGTGTTCGACCAGGCATCCCTGCCTCTCGCGTGGGAGACGAACTGGAACCAGTGGAAACATCTGCTTGGTGCCAAGATCTCCGTCCAAGCGACTCTCGTCCAAAGCGGAAAGTATCGCTACCGCGGTGATTCCTGGGAGCTCACCCGATGGGAAACGGCGCTTCCCAGCCGGCTCGAAGTCACGTTGCCTGGCAATATTTCCGAGCAGATTGCCGAAGCGCAGCGGACGCATCACCGCTTCGGCCAGTTTGCGCAGGAACTGGATCAGATCCGCTCACGGATCGATTCTGCGCCGGTCGAAAAGGAGGAGCTGCAAAGGCTGTGCGCGGGACTGGGTATCCCAGGCGACTTCGACATTGCCCTAATCACCTGGAAGCCCGACTACGATGCGTTCTACTACAAGCAGCTCTCCAGGCGCGCGCGACGCCTCTACCTCTACCGATCGGAATATGTCTTCGACCTTGAGAAAGCGGTGATCGCGGAGACCCCCCAAATCGGCCACGCGACCTACCTGTTTGCGAAGCCAGCGAACATGAGCCAATTCTTGGCCATGTACGCCAGCGTCAGCAAAGAGGACATCCGCCAGAATCGTGAAAACGTGGCCGAAAGGTTGGGGTTCTTGGGCCGTCTGATCCACGGTATCAACCCACGGGCGTGGTTGAAAGACTTGAAGGCACGGCTCGGCGAGGCTGTTGAATACGCCGAGGCCTTCGACTGAACCCGTCCAGCAGGCACAACCCAAATGGGTTCTCAACAGGACGATTGGTCTGGCCCTGATGTTAGCCCGGAGCCAGAATTTCAGCTACAGTTGGTCGTTCCTGACATATCAACGACCATCATGAAATGGATTAACGCGCTCGATCTGGAGAGATGGGCTGATCGCCTCGACAGTCGCAGCCGCCTACCGGAATTGATTCGGAGGCTCGCCCACGCCACTGTTGATCATCCTCGGAAGGTCGACTGTCCGTCTGAAGAGAGCACTCAGCTGAGCGGCTGGGACGGCATAATGGAGATCGATGAAACGCACCCTTTTATTCCCATCGGATACTCGGGATGGGAATTCACGACGAAGCAGGATGTAAAAGGAAAAGCGGACGACGATTATTCCAAGAGAACAACCAACTCGGGGATGCTTGATCGCGCGAAGACTTCATTTGTTTTCGTAACCCCGAGAAGGTGGCATGGAAAGGAGAGCTGGATCGAAGCCCGTGTGGCGGAGAAGAAATGGGGGGACGTCCGCGCCTTCGACGCTGACGACCTTGAACAGTGGTTGGAGATCGCTCCAGCTGTCGGGGCTTGGCTCGCTGTCCTGATTGGCAAGTATCCTGCGGGTGCGCGGAGTTTGACTGACTTCTGGATGGATTTCTCTCGCTCCACAAACCCTCCAATTCCAAAGGAACTAGTGACTGCAGGTCGCTCAGTCGCAATCGGGAAAGTGACGAATTGGCTGGCCGGAGCTCCATCTGTACTGAGGGTTGAGGGCGACTCTTCTGCAGAAGCGTTGGCATTTGTCGGTGCCTCGATACTGTCTCTGACGGAGGCTGAAGCAGAACACTGGCTTTCTCGGGCCGTTGGGTCTACTGAGACCATGGTGTTGCACGAGATGTCGACGACGCGACACCTACTGCTCATCATGTGGCTTTCCGATGACCAAGGGGGCGTTGGTTCCGCGTTGGCTGGCGGGCATCGGGTGGTAATTCCGTCTGGGAGAGGTGGTCCGGGGAACTCATTGCCGGAGGAGTCCCCCGGCCTCGTCTCACTCGCAACAATTCCCAGTGAAGAATTCGTGAAGAATTTGGTCGCGGCCGGCCTTTCGCAGGAACGAGCGGAGTACCTCTCTCGGGAGACTGTCAGAAGAATTCCGATCCTCCAGAGGCGGATACCGGCAGCAGGAAGTCTGCCAGTTCCAGAATGGGCCAAGCCGGAGAACGCCCAGGCTTTAAAGCCGATTCTGCTCGCAAATTCGTGGGTTGCTTCAAATAGCTATGACCGGGATGCCGTTGCGGACCTGGGAGGAACTGAATACGTCGAGATTGAGAAGGTTGCGGCCCGATGGGCGCTCGAATCGGACTCTCCAGTGCGCAGGGTCGGCGACGAGTGGGGGCTGGTCTCACCTTTGGACGCTTGGCATCTCCTGTCCCGCTCTCTCACAGTCGGTGACCTCGATCGTCTCACAGTTGTAGTCGTTCGGGTCCTGACGGTCGAGGATCCTGCACTGGAGCTGTCTCCGGCAGATCGATGGATGAAGGCAATTCACAACAAGACGACTCCACATTCCCTGGCGCTGCGATCCGGACTCGCTCAAACGCTGTGCTTATTGGGTGTGGTAGGCCATAGAGCCGGTCTCTCGGCAGGTGGGAATGCGCAGATGTACGTCGACGGGATTGTTTGGCGCCTGCTTGGCGGTTCCCCAGGCTGGAAGCGTTGGTATTCGCTTTCGCACCTGCTTCCTCTCGTGGCGGAAGCCTCTCCAGATTCGTTCTTGCGAGCTCTCGAGGACGAACTATCGGTCCCCACCACCCAAGTGGTGCAACTCTTCACCGAGGAAGGATGGATGGCTCAGAGCGTCCATACTGGGCTGCTTTGGGCTTTGGAGTGTCTCGCTTGGTTCCCTGAGTTCCTCGGAAGGGTGACGGTCCTGCTCGGGAAGCTGGCAATTATTGACCCCGGAGGCCGCCTGCAGAACCGCCCCGAGAAAAGCCTGCGCGATATATTTCTTCCCTGGCATCCTCAGACAGCTGCAACGAGGGGGCAACGCCTTCAGGCATTGGACTTATTGCTGACCAAAATGCCCGACATTGGCTGGAAGTTGCTGATGGGCCTTCTACCCAAGAACCACGATTTCGCAACGCAGAACTATGAGCCGCGATGGCGCGAACAACCACCAACCATGCCAACTACGCGGATGGACTATTACACGACCGTTGATCACATCGTACAGAAAGCGGTCACTTGGGCTGGCAACGATTTTGAGAAGCTAGCGCAAATTGTCCCTGAATCAGCCACTTTCACCCCTGCAGCCCGCGCAGCTCTTTTGGCCAACGTACGCCGATACGCAGAGGCAACTACTGATAGCCCTGAGAGGACGCGCCTCTGGGGGGCGTTACGCGATATGGTTAATACACACCGCAAGTATACCGGCGCAGATTGGGCATTGCCCGAAAGTGAGTTGAAAACTATAGATCCGGTTGTGACGCTACTTGAACCGAGGAGCTCAATCAAACGAGCGGAATGGCTCTTCAATGAATGGCACCCAGATCTGGCCGCGACGCTGGATGTGGCAGCCGCACAGTTGGAGTTGGACGCCGCCCGACAGCGCACCACAGAGGCGATTCAGACGGAGTGCGGACTGGACGGGCTCCTTTCACTGGCACGCTCCGTGAAACTTCCGCAGTTCGTGGGGACCGCGGTTGCCGGTCCGCCCTCGGCCCCAGACTTCGCCGACGAGTTCCTCACTGCCACTTTGGCCACTGAGGAGAAGCCGCTTCAGATCACTGGACTCTCGTTCGCTGACCGACTTATTCGGAAATTGGGGCAAGAGTGGACTCAGCAAGCCATGGACAGACTCTTCCCAGGCTGGACGGACCACGCAAGAGCGAACTTCTACCGCGCCATGCCCGCTGGACGCTCCACCTGGAGGCTCGTTGATGCTGCGGGCTCCGAGGTGAAGCGATTGTATTGGACAGAGGTCTTCTCACTTGAGGTGCTGAAAGATGATGCGGAAGAGATGGGTGAAGGCTTGAGCCATCTACTGGAATACGGGCGAGCTGGAGACGCGTTGGACATAGCGGCCCATAAGACAGAGAAGCTGCCGTCAGAGATGATCATCCGCGTCTTAGATTCGGTGGGACAAGGGTTTCGTTCTTCTGCCCCGCAAGGTGTCCGCGCAGATCTTGGGTACGACCTCGAGCGATTGTTCAATGCGCTTCGCTCACGCGATGATGTGGCCGAGTCGGAATTGATTAGGCTCGAGTGGTTTTTCCTTCCCGATTCTTGGTCGCGGGGATGAGAAGCCCGCGAGAACGCTTCAATCGCACATTCTCAAGGAACCAGAATTCTTCGTTCAACTCGTCCGGTGGGCCTACTTACCTCGGCATGGGGGAGAGGCGTCGAGACCGGATCAGGCTCCCAGCCAGGAAGAGATCTCCCAGGCGCGACAGGCCTATGGGCTTCTCCATTCTTTGGGGAGTGTGCCTGGCCTGCGACAAGACGGCACTCTAGATTCGGTGGCGTTGAACACATGGGTCGAAAGGGCAAGAGAAATGTGCGCGGTGAGCGGCCACTCGGAAATGGGAGACCAGGAGATTGGTCACCTGCTGGCTTGGTGCCCGGGCGACCTCGATGGGACATGGCCGATGCGTGAAGTTCGGGACTTGTTCGAGCAGGTCGAGAGCCGACAATTGGAGGTAGGATTCGAAATCGCGACGACCAACAAGCGCGGGGTTACATTTCGGAATCCCCGCGAGGGAGGGCAGCAAGAACGCTCGCTGGCTCAAATGTATTGCGAATGGGCGGACCGGACGGCAACTGGGTGGCCGCGGGCATCGGCAGTCCTGCGCTCGCTCAGTCGTGGGTATGAGAACCAAGGTCGAATGGAAGATGAGAGTTCCCAGCGCTGGGATTTGCGAACTTGATGGCTTTGGAAGTATGGGCTGTAGGAGAGTGGAGAACTATCAGGCCACTAAAAGGGGATGTCCTGGGACTGCGTGTCCGCTGTGGTCTCCGGTAGAGCGTCTCCGTCGGTGTCCCCACGGCCTTCGTTCCTGCCGCCTCCGAGGACCCGAAGGGTCGTCACCACGACTTCGCAGACCGTTTTCTCCGATCCCTCACGATTCTCGTACTGCCGCGTCTGGAGCCGGCCTTCGACAAACACCTGACGGCCTTTCCTCACGTAGTTGCCGGCGATCTCCGCCAGCTTGTTCCAGGCGACGCAGCGCACCCACTCGACCCGTTGGCCGGATTTCCCTGCCTTGTCGCGAAAGCCCTCGTTGACGGCGAGCGAGAAGTTCGCCACGCTCTTGCCTGTGGACGTGGATTTCACTTCCGCATCCTGTCCGGCGTTCCCGATGAGGATGACTTTGTTCACTCCGATGTTCGACATGGTGCTTCCCTCCATTTCTTACTTTTCGTGGATACTTCGCGAGAGATCTCACTCCGCAGGCAGAAAAGAATCCTTTTGGTTGGGGCAGGCCTAACGAACGAAACCTGAATCGCCGTGAGGGACGGTCGTGGTGGAATCGCCCCGATAACGACCGATAGGCGGCCCTTTGCCTCGTTTGGAGAGATATTGCCCTGTCCGTCCGCATGAACAGTGCCTTAGCGGGGAACCATCAAGAGTTAGCCATGAAACCGCGAATTGGCGAAAAAAGTCACTCCGAGAAAGAAACCATGCGGTGCCGGCAGCCATCGTTGGCGCGGCGAGGCAAGTCTCGATCCTCCAATACGTTGCACTCGTGTAGTCCCGGGGATCCGTATTATCCCTGATCGACTAACTGCTAGTCCGCCCTTGGCCCAATTGGACAGCAAGTACGCATCGCATAAGATTCGGCTGTCATAAAGGCTGCTTGCAAGTGGCCGAGGTGTGACTACAGGCTCCCGGAAAGCACGAACTTCGGCAGAGCAAGTTACGCCGACTACGCGCGGCGCTAATCCTGCAAGAACGTTTGCGAGGCGGCTAGCTAGCTTCCAAGGGACCTGTCAAAGCGAGAGGGTATGGGCAACGCGAAAGAAGGTAATGGGAAGTCACGCCTGGGTGACCCCACTGTCGTTGCCTGCGTCGTTTTCCAGACACAGGACCCTAAGCAACTCGTGCAACTGTTGCGGGAAGCATTGAACGGCATTGTTGATCAGAATCCCCCAGCCTCACCAATTTCCCTCGAACCTCCCTCGCAGAGGGAGGTCGAGGATCCCTGGCTGAAGCACGCAGAGGCAGCGGAATACCTCGGAATCTCCAAGAGCACCCTGTATCAGTACGCCTGCCAACAGAAGATTGAGTGCCGTAAGCTGGCCGGCCGTCTCGAGTACCGGCGCTCTGTCTTAGACAGATTCAAAGACCTGCAGATCCGTCCAGCCCGTCGGTGGCCCTCCTCCAGGAGTATAATTCCTTCGGCGCTCGGCTCCGGCAAGTGAGGAGCGCCAGTGGGACTATACAAGAGGACGGACTCGCGGTTCTGGTGGATGGGCTATACGGCGAATGGTGAACAAAGGTGCGAATCGACCAAAACCACCAGCAAAGATCTCGCCACGAAAATCTGGAAGAAACGCGAAGGCGAGATCGCGCTGGGACGGTTCCAGGTCGGTTGGCCGGGCGAGCGGATGACCTTCGGAGAGTTATGTGAAGTGTTTTTCCGCTCCCACAGTTCAACACTTTCACCAAAAAGCCAGCTTAACCACCAACTGTTCTTAAAGAATCTGCGAGATTACTTTGGGGACCGCAAATTGACGGAGATTGATCAGGGGGCCGTCGAGGAGTATCGCAATCATCGGCGCCACCAGCCGTCGAAGCGGGATCCAAAGCGAATGGTGAAAGGGGCAACAGTCAACCGAGAGTTGGCGTGCTTGCATTGCATCTTCCAGTTCGCGCTCAAGCGAAAGTACATCGGAGAAAACCCGACTTCCGGTGTGAAGCATTTCGATGAGCGCCTCGAGAGGCCAACAAAGAGAATGCTCACCGTTGAAGAAGAACACCGAATACTTGAAGCAGCACCACCGCATCTCCGGGTGGCAATTGTTCTGCTGGTTCAGACCGGTGGTCGAACCTACAGTGAGGGACTGTCGCTAAGGTGGGACCAAGTGGATCTCGTCCATGGCGTTCTCCACCTTGAAGGCAGTCTGAAGACTACCGACTCGGCTCAACCGCTGCCGTTGAGCCGGTTGGCTTGTGATGTCCTCAAGGGCTGGAAAAAGGAACAAGGCTCGGAATCCGAGTACGTTTTTCCAAGTCCCCGGAAACCGGGTAAGCCAATACGGAGTGTCAAGCATGCGTGGCGGAGCGCCTTGGAAAAAGCTGGTGTGTCGTACTTCCCGATTTACAATCTGCGTCACGTATTCTGCACGCGGCTCAGCTGGGTCGCTCCAGATGCCGTGGTGCAGCGGGCGATGCGGCACAGCAGTCCAGAGACGAAACGCCACTATCAACTCGGGATGGTTGACCAGGTTCGTGAGGGCATCGAACGAGCCAACGAACGAGCCTATCAAGGCCAGAAAGTACTACGTTTTTACTACGGTGCGGTCAAACCAAAGAAACAAGCTGCTCAGTCGTCTGTAAGTAGTTAAGATAGAAGGAGAAAACGGGGCGCCCGTAGCTCAGGTGGATAGAGCGTCTGCCTTCTAAGCAGAATGTCGCAGGTTCGAGTCCTGCCGGGCGCGCCATTCCCCACCGCCCTTACTGCTCCCGTCCAGCTCGCACCCGCATCTGCGCTGAGACAGCATTTAATTTGGCGATTCAGGGCAGCGAAGACTCCGGGCTAACGTGGTGTGTCGCCCAGCTGCTTCAGTTTCTGCTCGGCGCTGGCTCGGATTAGGTCGCGGCGCGGCGCGTTGTCTTTCGAGTCCGACGCCAACAGTTCCAGGGCTCTCTTGGCGTACTGCCGGGCAAGGTCCTTTTGGCCATCGGCGAGATACGCGTCAGCGAGGCTATCGTAAACATTCGGCGAACGCGGATACGCCGTCACGTTGAGATTCAGGATTTCAATCGCGCCTTTGGTATCGCCGGAGAGCAGGTGTTCGTACCCCATGACGTTGACGATGTCCTCGGCAAAGAGAGTGGCAGCAGGATTCTGGCGGCGGGCTTCTTCGAGCATTTTGCCGACTTTGGCTGGGCCCCCGGGTCGATCCAGCTCCTCCAGCAGGCGCACCTCGGCGGGAATCGCGGGAGCATCGTGCGCAGCCGGGGCTTTGCCCGGCGTCCGGATCAGCGTAGTGACGTACCAGTCCACAATCCTCCCCACTAACTCCGGATGGACCGCGAACATATCGGCGCCGTGGCCGCCGGTGGCGTAATGAACCAGGGTCTTTCCGGTGTTTGCAGTAAGGATGTAGAGCCACTGGATTGCCGGAATTGCGGTCGGGAATTCATCGTCATCGGCCACGGAGAAAAAAACGGGCACGGCCGCCGCGCTGCGCAGGAACTGCCGGCCGTTCAGGTCGGTGGTTCCGGAAAGCAGCACCAAAGAGATGATCTCCGGATGGCGCCGCGCCGTCTGAACGGCGTTATCGACGCCGCAGCTGGCCCCACCCAGGCCGATCGCGTTCGGCGTCACTCCTGGCTGGGTGACCAGATAGTGCAAGGCCGTGTCGATATCGCCCGGCCATTTCTCTGCCTGGATTTGCCCGGCCTGTTCGGGCGGCAGCTTATCGAACGGTTCGCCGCCGCTTTCTCCAAACCCACGTAGATCGAACGTGAGCACGTTGATTCCCGCCGCGGCGAGCTGCCTCCCCAGCCCGTCCCACACCTTGCGCTGCCGATTGCACTGATGCAGCAGGAGGACTCCGGGGCCTGGCTCGGCAGCGCCAAAAAACGTGGCTTTGAGTTTCGTTCCGTCCGCAGCGGTCAGATCCACAACCCGCTCGGCGGCGAGCGCTGGCGCCGCGCAGGCGAGCGCAAGGACCAGAATGGAGAGGACGCGCAGGCGTAAACTGCGAGCCATTGGGGCGCCTCCTTAACCTGCAATATCATACAGAAGCTTGCTGCCCGGTGAGCGGCAATCTCGCATGCCGGCGAACGCAGCCGAGGAGAACCCCACGGGGCACCTCGGCTGCGAGCGAATGCTCGGTCCGCAGGACTGCAGATGGCAGCCTTGGCGCTGCCCGCAGCGGAGCATTGATCTTTGGCGTTTGTGGCTACCATGTTAGAGTAACTCTCACAATCGTCCTGCTCGCGCTTCGAGCGTGCTTCCAGGCCGGTCAAGGAGATCGTCCCGTCATGCCAAGTACGAATGCAGCCCGCACGGAGTTGCCCATGCGGGTGGGCCGGGCCGTGCACGCCCGCGGGAGGAAGGTGGAGCCCCCGCGAGCCACCACCGCCGCCGGCCCGGAGTCTCTCGGTCTTCGCGAGCGCAAAAAGGCCCGCCTGCGCCAGCAGATTATCGACACTTCGATCCGCCTGTTCCGCAAGCGCGGCTACGAAAACACGCGAGTCGAGGACATCGTCCGGATTCTCGAAATCAGCCAGCCCACCTTCTTCCGTTATTTTCCCAGCAAAGACGCGGTTCTGCGCGAGGTAGGCCGCCGGGGTTTCTGTTGCATGCAGGAACATCTGGAAACCGAACTCTCCACCGACGCCACCATCGCCGACCGGCTGCGGCACATGTACGGGAGCATGGCCCGCGAGGTGGAGTCGGACCGGCCCCTGTGGCGTGCCGTCGTCCTCTCCGGAGCCATGGACCCGGTCCGTTGTCCGGAAATCCGCAAGCCGGGAGAAATCGCCGCCAGTTTGCTCAGGGACATTCTCGCCGAGGGCCAGAAGCGCGGCGAACTCACCAATGCCTTCCCGGCAGCGCATCTCGCTGCGTTCATGGCGGGACTCTACACCACGGCTGTGCGGCGCTGGGCGGTGGATCTTCCCGAGCCTCACAATTTGAGCGAACGAGTGCGCAGCGCACTCGACTTCTTTCTGAAGGGAGCGCAACCCTAGCCGCCGGCGCTCGGCCGCAGCGCTCTGGAGACGCCTGCCCCGGTTTTTCGCCACGGCGTTGCGCGGGCCCTCCATGTTATTGGCGGAAGTCGCACGGGTTTGCCCGCTGGTCGCGCGGAGACCTATGCCATGAAGGCTGCCGTTCTGCACGCATTCAAGGAGCCGCTCATCCTCCAGGACGTGCCTCGCCCTCTGCCCGGCCCCGGCGATGTTCTCATTCAACTCGAGGCCTGCGGGGTCTGCCACTCCGATCTCCACCTCGCCGACGGCGATTGGCCCCAGTTGGCCGCGGCGATGAAAATGCCTCTCATCCTCGGTCACGAAATCGCCGGCCGCGTCGTCGAGAAAGGCGACGCTGTCCGTGACTTCCAAACCTGCGACCGGGTCGGGCTCCCCTGGATTTACTGGACGTGCGGCGAATGCGAGTTCTGCCGTGAAGGGAACGAAAATCTCTGCCCCAAGCAGAAGATTACAGGCGTCACCGTGGATGGCGGGTTCGCTGCGTTTGTCGCCGCGCCGGCCTCCCATGTGGTCCGGATTCCCGACGGGCTGTCGGCTATCGACGCTGCCCCTCTTTTCTGCGCCGGCGTCACCGTCTATCGGGCTCTCCGTCAGGCCAGGATTCTGGCGGGACACCGCCTGGCAATCTTCGGCATCGGCGGGCTGGGACATCTCGCCGTCCAGATGGGAATGGAACTCGGAGCTGAAGTGATTGCCATAGACGTCTCCGCGGCCAAACTCGCCCTCGCGCATTCGCTGGGCGCACGGCGATGTCTGGACGCCTCTTCCGCCAAAGTCGTCAAGGAACTCCGCGCCGCCGGCGGCGTCCACGTGGCCCTGGTCACTTCCGCGGCGCGGGCCGCCTACGAGTCCGCGTTTTATTGCCTGCGGCCCACGGGAACACTTCTGGTGGTCGGTCTACCCGCCGAAAATATCTGCTTCCCGCCCATCCTGATGGCCGCAGGTGAAGTGTGCATCCGCGCCAGCGCGGTGGGCACGCGCCAGGATCTGCGCGAAGTGCTGGCCCTGGCCGCCGCCGGCAAGATTCGCTGCCAAACCAGCGCGCACCCGCTCGAGGATGTGAATTCCGTGCTCGGCGCGCTGCGCCACGCCGAAATCTCCGGCCGCGCTGTCCTCACTCCCTGCTGATTCTCCAATCCACCGCATCGGTATTCTGAATTCCCGCGCTTGACGTTAGCCGCTCTAATGTGATAGTTAGTCTCACAATTTGGGACTAGGGGGCCGGTCGCGCGAAGCTACCCCAAATCGCGGACTCTGAGCAGGATGGCGCATGTGTGTGGCCGCATCGGCCACGCCCAGGTTTCCGCCCCAATCGTGAACCGGCAACGTCGGTCCGCGCTGCCAAGAGGAGGCCGTATGAAGTCCATGTGCTGGCTCGCAGTAGCTTCTCTGTCTCTGCTCCTAGCCGCCAGTTCCGCTTCCGCGCAGGGCGTGGGCGCCTCCGGCGCCATCAGCGGAACCGTCTATGATCCTTCCTCGGCCAGCCTTCCCAAGGTGAACCTCACTGCGGTGGAGACAGCAAGGGGATCACGCTACACCACGGCCACGGACACTTCCGGCCAGTACCGGTTTACCGCACTCCCTCCCGCCACCTACGACGTCACCGCGCAGCTAGCCGGCTTTCAGACGGAGACTCAAAAAGGCGTGGTGGTTTCTGTCGGGGAAACTTCGATCGTCGATTTTCACCTGAAGCTGGCGTCCGCGGGGACCGTGGTTGAGGTCACTGCGACCCCGCCAGTTGTGGACACGGAGCGAGGCAGTCAGGCGAACACTCTCACGGAGCGTTACATTGAAGATCTCCCCATCGATCGCCGCGACTACCTTACCTTTACATTGCTGCTGCCGGGCGTCTCGGACTCCACCAGGCTGGCCGATGACCAGGATTTCCGCGTCAAGCAGACACCCCAGAGTGGGCTTTCCTTCTACGGCAGCAATGGCCGGGGGAACAGCATTACCGTGGACGGCGGGGAGGCCTCGGGTGATTCCGGTGGCGTGAGGCTCACCGTGAGCCAGGATTCGGTGCAGGAATTCCAGGTGAACCGCAGCAATTATGGTGCCGATTTAGGGGGGGCCAGCGGGGCTTCCATTAATATCGTCACGAAATCGGGCACGAACGACGTGCATGGATCGCTGTTCAGCTATTTCCGGAACGACGGCATGGACGCGCGGGACCCGTTCGCATTCAGCCAGGCGCTTAAGCCCACGGACCCGTTCTCGTTCACGGCGCAAGGCCAGCCCATTAAGAACTCTCTCCAGCGGTATCAGTTCGGCGGATCCGTGGGAGGGCCCATCAAGAAGGACAAGACATTCTTCTACGCAGCATTTGAAGGGCTGATCCAAAATGCGCAGAATGCCGTTCCCCTGCTCACTCAGAGTTCCATATTCGCCGGACCATCGGCGGCCGCAATGGCCAACCCCTTCGGCATGAGTGACCCGAGATTTGCGCAACAGTCGGTGGTCACCTCGCTGGTGGGGCTCGCAGGCAATCCAATGGTCCCATGCTTCGGTGCCCCGCCGACAATCACCTTCCTGAATGCGCAGACGTGCGCGGGGGCCCTCCAGAACGCCTTGACGGTGAGTCCGGTTACCGGCACGCCGGGAACATCACAAAACGCAATCAACCAGTACTTGATCGGTCAGTTGGAGACCAACGGCGGACTCTTTGGCTACAACACACGCCAGTATCTGTTCTCCGCCCGCCTCGACCACCGAGTCGACAACAACAACCAGCTCAGCTTCACCTACAGATTCGGGCACGACCTCGAGGAAAACCCCGACGTGCAGTCGCTCACCGGCTTGTCGGCGGGAAGCTCACTCCACAACTACGACGACAATCTTCAAGCCGCGTGGTATCACACGTTCAGTCCCTCGACTCAGAATGAATTTCGGTTCCAGTTCGACTACAACAGCTTCAACGTCATTCCCAATGAGCCGGGGCAGGCCGGGCTCCAAATCCTGGGTTTCGCGAATAATCTGGGGACCAACATCTTCCTTCCCAACTTCACGATCCTGAGGCGGTACGAATTCGCGGACAACGTCACCATGATTCGCGGCCACCACACCATCAAATTCGGAGGTACGGAGTTGCTGCGCGGCAACCACACCGAATCGCACACGTTTTTCCCCGGTCGTTTCGTCTTCGGGCCGCTGCCCGGCGCCGCGGTCAGCCTGTGCTTTCTTGCGGGAAACCCGAATCCGTGCGGATTGACCACGGCGGGAGCCAGCATCAACTCGCTCCAGGCGGCTTCCCTGAGCGCGCCTCAGGTCTATCAGCAGGGCTTCGGCAATGCCGACTACCCCGCGTACACCCGGCCGCTGACCGGCCTGTACGTGCAGGACTCCTGGGCCATCACTTCGAATTTCAAACTGAACTACGGCATCCGGTACGAAATCGACAATCAGTACAAGCCCTTGAACACGTACTACGGCGATGTCAGTCCGCGGATCTCGTTCGCCTGGGATCCGTTCAAAGACCACAAGACGGTGATCCGGGGTGGCTACGGGATTTTCTACGGGCCTATCGATGCCCAAATTTCTCAAGTGGACCTGAGTCTGGGAGTCTTGAACGCGGATCGCAGCACGGTGGAGAACCGGGGCGGCGTTTCAGGGGTACCTGGTCAGGTGAACAACGCGGTAGGCACATGCGGAGTGGGAGTCACTGCCTTTGGGCCGCCGGGCGTCATCGTCCCGGGAAGCGGCGCCAGCCCGTGCAACCGGTTCATTTCCATTTACGTGGATCCCGGGTTCAACACTGCTCTGCATGGATTCCTAGAAAACGCGGGTCAGGTCTTCACCGGCCTTTTCAATGCGGGACTGATCCAGTGCACGACGCCGACGCCCGGCAACGCCGCCTGCATCACGCCTCAGTCGCTCCTCCCGATGGCGGCCGGCGGGGTCTTCCCCAACCCAACGGGTTCGGGGATCTTCGTTCAAAACAGCGGCCAGCTTTCGCCTCTCACCGTCCTGTTCAGCAACCCGCCGAACTACAAACCCCCGTACTCGCAACAAGCCTCGTTCGGCATCGAGCGCGAGATTGCGAAGGGACTCTCCGTTTCCGCCAGTTTCGTGTATTCCCACACCCTCCGCCTGCCCGTGGCGATCGATACCAATCTGCTGCCGACTACGCCGACGAGTACGATTTTGCTGGCAAACGGTAAGCCCTATACGTACAAGAACTGGAATCTGGTCCCGCAAACCGATCCGCTGCTTGGCGCCGAAGGCCTTCCCTGCGCGGCGACTATGGCCAATCCCAATGCACCCCTTGCTTGCTTTGTGAGTCCGTTGCTCATCCAGAACAACCAGTACACTTCGGCGGCATCTGCACTTTACGAGGCCGGGATTCTGGAGGTCAAAGAGCGCATCAGCCCTCACTATTTGTTGTTTGGAAGCTACACCTACAGCCATGGGTACGACACCTCCACGGATTTCAACACCGATTACGGGCCGCAGGATCCGACCAACCTCAGCATGGATCGCGGTCCCTCCGAGTTTGACCAACGCAACAAGGTGGTGATTGCAGGCGTCTTCGACAGCCCATGGAAGCAGGACATTCTTTCCGGCTTCCAGCTCAGTCCCATTTTCAACTACCACAGCGGCTTGCCGTTCAATCTGCTCGCTGGGGGTGCAATCAACGGCAACAATCACATCACCAATGAACGCCCCTTCGGCGCCCCGCGCGACAGCGGCCTCGGCTACAACTACTACGACTTCGACATGCGCCTGAGCTGGCGGCACAAGCTCGGTGAGAAGGCGAACATCGTCCTAACTGCCGAAGGATTCAACCTGGCCAACCGGACGAACTACGCCAGTGTGAACAACGAAGTCGGCCCGTTCTTCGGTCTGCCGACGCCACCGCCCGGACCCGCTCTCTGCCCGGTCAACGGCCAGTGCCCAATCGGAAATACATCGTTCCAAGTCCACGGGATCAAGCCGGGCACCGCCCTTGCGGGCGGAGGCTTCGCAACTCCGAGCACGCCCCTGGCGTTCACTTCGGCCTTCCCGAAGCGTCAGGTGCAGCTGGGCCTGCGGTTCACCTTCTGACGCGGTTTTCCGCTGCGCGGAGCGGCATCTTCCCCGGCTCCCTGCAGCCGCTCAATTTGTCTGACGCTGCCCGCAGGCACCTGTGGGCCCTGGTCGGTGCTCCAGCACACGAATCCGCCCTAGGCGAAAGGCGAAGAAATTGTCCCAGGCATGAACAGCAAAGAACTCTTCAATCTCGCCGGCCGGACCGCCATCGTCACCGGCGGTTCCGTGGGCCTCGGCCGGCAGATGGCTGAGGGCCTCGCGGAAATGGGCGCCAGCCTCGTTCTCTGCGCTCGGAAGAAGGAGCGTTGCGAGCAGGCCGCGCACGAGTTGAGCGCCCTCGGCGTGAAAACGCTCGCGCTGGCCTGCGACGTCCGCAACCCGGCCGACATCCAGCACGTCGTCGATTCCGCCGTCGCCGAGTTCGGCCGCATCGACATTCTCGTCAACAACGCGGGCGCCTCCTGGGGCGCTCCGGTGGAGGAAATGAAGCTCGAGCACTGGAACAAGGTGATCGAGACCAACCTTACCGGCACGTTTCTCTTCTCCCAGGCCGCCGCCAAAATCATGATTCCCCAGCGCCGCGGGAAAATCATCAACATCGCTTCGGTTGCCGGGCTGCGCGGCGCGCCTCCGGAATTTCAAGCCATCGGCTATCACGCGAGCAAGGGCGGTGTGATCGCCTTCACCCGCGACCTCGCGTGCAAATGGGGTCTGCACAACATCCAGGTGAACGCCATCGCCCCCGGATGGTTCCCGACCCACATGTCGGAAGTGGTGATCGAGCGCAACCGCGAAGCCCTGCGGCAGCGGATTCCCCTCGGGCGTTTCGGAGGAGAACACGATCTGAAGGGCGCGGCCGTTTTTCTCGCCTCCGCCGCCTCCGATTTTGTCACCGGCCACGTCCTGGTGGTGGACGGAGGGCAATCCGCATGGTAAATCGAACGCCGCTATGAATCTTCCGCTCACTCCCATCCGCTTTCTGCGCTACGCCGAGCAGCAGTATCCCCAGGCTGAGGCCGTTGTCTGCGGCAACGATCGCTTCACCTATGCGCAATTTGCGGGGCGGGTCGCCCGGCTCGCCGGGGCGCTCCGCGAGGCAAGCGTGCAGCGCGGCGACCGCGTCGCTTTTCTCAGTGGCAACTGCCACCGCCTGCTCGAAGCCTATTACGGTGTTCCCGAGGCCGGCGCTGTTCTTCTCCCGCTGAACATCCGCCTCGCGCCGCAGGAACTGGCCTACATCCTGAACGACTCCGGCGCAACTATGCTTTTCCTGCAGAGCCAATTCCTGGGATCGGCCGAGTCTTTCCGCAAGGATTTGCGGACCGTGAGGTCCTTTGTCGTGCTGGATGCCGTGCCACAGCCCGGCTGGCTCTCGCCGGCCAGCTACGACGCGCTGGTCTCGCGGGCAGCGCCTTTCCGCGCCGAATATACCGATGTCGACGAGGATTCCGTCGCCGAGATGTTCTATACCAGCGGGACGAGCGCGGATCCGAAGGGCGTGATGCTCACGCATCGCAACGTTTACCTGCACGCCCTGCATACCGCAGTGGGGGGCCACACGCAGCCGGGCGCCGTCGAACTGCACACGATTCCCCTGTTCCATGCCAACGGGTGGGGCGTTGCTCATTTCCTCACCATGCTCGGCGGCAAGCACGTGATGGTGCCGCGGTTCGACCCTCCGGAGATTTTCCGCCTGATCCAGGACGAGCGAGCACAGCATTGCGCCCTGGTCCCCGCCATGGCCACGGCCCTGGTCAACTGTCCCGAGCGCGCGAAGTACGACCTGGGCAGCCTCCAGCGCGTCACCATGGGCGGCGCGGCCTCCACTCCTACGCTGATCCGAGAAGTCGAAGAAAAGCTGGGCTGTACCTGCTTTGCGGGCTACGGACTTACCGAAACCGCGCCGGTCCTGACAACCGCGATGATGAAGCCTGGCGCAAACTGGGAAGGCGAGCAACGATTCGTGAGAAATGCAATGGCGGGCTACGCGATTCCCGGTGTCGAAATCCGCGTTGTGGATGTGAATGACCACGACGTTCCGCGCGACGGCCGTTCCGTCGGCGAAATCATCGCCCGCAGCGACGGCGTGATGCTCGGTTATTGGCAGCAGCCGGAAGCCACGGCCCAGGCGCTCCGCGGCGGATGGTTTCATACCGGCGACATGGCCACCTGGACTGAAGACGGCTACATCCTTATCGTGGACCGCAAGAAGGACATCATTGTCAGTGGCGGCGAGAATATTTCCTCGCTGGAAGTGGAGCGGGCCCTCTCCGCTCATCCCGCCGTTCTCGAACTCGCCGTCATTCCCGTGCCCGACGACCACTGGGGAGAAGTGCCGAAGGCGCTGGTGGTGCTGAAGCCCGGCGCCAAAGCGACCGAGACCGAACTGATCGAGTTCTGCCGTTCGCGCCTCGCGCACTACAAATGCCCGCGTTCGATTGAGTTCCTGGATTCGCCGCTTCCCCGGACCGGAACCGGCAAAGTCCTGAAGCGCGAACTCCGCAAGAAATACTGGCAGGGCGGCGATGCCATGCGGCCGGAACCCGTCGGCGCGCAGCGCAAAGGTCGGCCGGCCTGACGCCGCGAAAGGGAGTGAGCGAATGGACCTGAATCTCAGCGCCGAGGAACGGCAGTTCCGCGATGAATTCCGTGGCTGGCTCGAAGCCAATGTTCCCCCGGACTGGCCCGAATGGCGGGAGAAGCCGCTCGAAGAATCTTTTTCCTATCTCCGTGCTTGGCAGCGAAAACTCTACGAAGGGGGCTGGGCCGCCGTCTCCTGGCCGAAAGAATACGGTGGACGCAGCGCCACGCTCATGCAACAGGCCATCTTCTGGGAGGAAATGGCTCGCCTGGAAGCGCCCCCCATGGCCAACGCACTCGGCCTCGGCCTCATCGGCCCCACCATCATCGCTTTCGGCACGGAAGTGCAGAAGAAGCGCTTCGTGCCGAAGATCCTGAGCGCAGAAGAAATCTGGTGCCAGGGATTTTCCGAGCCAAATGCCGGTTCCGATCTCGCCGGCCTTCAGATGGAAGCGCGCCCGGACGGCAGCCACTACGTCGTCAACGGCCAGAAGGTGTGGACCAGCTACGGCTGGATCGGCGATTGGTGCGAGCTGGTGGTTCGCACGGACCCCGATGTGCCAAAGCACAAAGGACTCACGGTCCTGCTGGTGGACATGAAGTCCCCCGGCATCGAGGTGCGCCCCCTGCGCCAGATGACGGGCGAGAGCGAGTTCAATGAGCTGTTCTTCCGCGACGTGCGCGTGCCCGTCGAGAACGTGCTCGGCAAGGTCAATGACGGCTGGAACGTAGCCGTCAGCACGCTCATGCACGAACGAGGCTCCTACGGCGCGCGGCTGCACCTGATCTTCAAACGCACCATCAACCGGCTCATCGAACTCTCGCGCACTTTTCCCCGCGACGCCCGCCCCGCTGCCCAGGACCCGCTCCTGCGGCAGAAGCTGGCGCAGTGCTACGCGGAAATTGAAATCATGCGCCTGAACCAGTTGCGCGCCTTCAGCCGCATCACCTCGACCGGTATTCCAGGTCCCGAAGGCTCCATCCAGAAGATTTTCTGGAGCGAGCTGAACCAGCGCGTGCAGCAAATCGCCCAGGAATTGCTGGGGCCTTATGGCCAGTTGGAAAAGGGCGATCCCCGCGCTGTGGACAACGGACTGTGGTCCTACGGCTATCTACGCTGCCGCGGCAATACGATTGAAGCCGGCACCTCGGAAATCCAGCGCAACATCATCGGGCATTTTGTTCTTGGATTGCCCCGAAGCTACTAAGGGAGACGCGATGCAATTCGGATTGAGCGAAAGCCAGCTATTGCTGAAAGACAATGCCCGCAAGTTTTTTGCCGGCGAATGCCCGATGGCAGAAGTGCGCCGGCTGATGGAAACCGCGACCGCATACGACTCCACCCTCTGGGCCAAGATGACCGAGCAGGGATATACCGGCATCATTTTCCCCGAGGAGTTCGATGGCGTCGGCCTCGGCCCGGTGGAGTTGATTCTGCTCATGGAAGAGGCCGGCCGGGCGCTGTTGCCGGGCCCGCTGTATTCCACCGTGGCTCTGGCCGGCGCGGTGTTGAACGAGACGTGCAACCCCGAACAGAAAAAGAAATATCTGGCCCCGATTTGCCGCGGTGAGACACGCGCCACGGTCGCCTTCCTGGAAGCCGGAGCGAGCTGGAACCTCGCCGGCCTGACGGTCGCCTCCGTCAATGGAAAGATCAGCGGCGAAAAACTGTTTGTGCCCGATGCCGCCTCCGCGGACTGTATCCTCGTTGCCGCCCGCGACGGTGTGCACGCCGTCGAAGCGAAGGCGCCGGGGGTCACCATCCAGCCGCTGGTCGGGATGGACGCGACGCGCAAGCCGTATTCCGTGTCCTTCCAGAACACGCCCGCGGAAAAGCTCGCCCATCCTGAAGGTCTCGCGCGCGGCCTGGATATTGCCGCCGCAGCTCTTTCCGCCGAGCTGGTCGGCGGCATGCAGCGCACCCTCGACCTCACCGTGGAGTACGCCAAAGCGCGCAAGCAGTTCGGCAAGCCCATCGGCATGTTCCAGGCCGTCCAGCACCAGTGCGCCGACATGTATCTGGAGACGGAAAGCGCGCGCTCCGCGGCATACTATGCCGCCTGGGCACTCGCGGAAAAGACTCCCGATGCGCCTGCCGCCGTCTCCATCGCAAAGATGTACGCGAGCGACGCGGCGCGCACCGTTGGCAATCGCGGCATCCAGGTGCACGGCGGCATGGGCTTCACCTGGGAGAACGACGTGCACCTGTACTATCGCCGCGCCAAGGCTTCGGAGACGTCGCTGGGCGACGCCACCTTTCACCGCGAACGAATCGCCCGCCTGGTGATCGACGCCGATCCCACGCTCGCGAGAAGCGCGTGAGCCTCCGCGCGGAAAGACGCCCATGAGCGACCTCGTTGAATACACGAAACACGGCGACATCGCCGTCATCACCATCAACAATCCGCCCGTCAACACGCTCAGCCCCGGCGTGCCCGAGGGCATCGCCCAGGCGATTGATCGGGTGAGTTCCGACCATGGAGTGAAAGCCGCCGTGCTGCTCGGCGCGGGCCGCACCTTCGTCTCCGGCGCGGACATCAAGGAATTCGGGAAGTTGCGCAGCGGCGGTGCTCAGGGCACCATGAGCTTTCCCGACCTCCTGAGCCGCATCGAGAACTGCCCGAAGCCAGTCGTGATGGCCATCCACGGCAACGCGCTCGGCGGTGGCCTCGAGCTGGCCATGGCCGGTCACTACCGCGTGGCTGTACCCGCGGCGCAGGTGGGCCAGCCCGAAGTCAAGCTGGGCATCATTCCGGGCGCGCACGGAACGCAACGTCTCCCTCGCCTGGCCGGCGTGGCCAGGGCCGTGTCCCTGTGCTCGGAAGGCAATCACATCTCCGCCTCCGATGCCGTGAAGTTCGGCATTTTGGATCGCTTGATTGACGGTGACCTGCTGGAGGGCGCGCTCGCATTCGCGCGCGAAGTCGCGGGCAAAGCGCCGCCCAAGACCCGCGACCGCAACGAACGCCTCGGCAGCCCCCAGGAGAACGCGCCCATCTTTGCCGCCGCGCGAGAAACCGCCCGCAAGAAACAGCGCGGGATGATCGCCCCTCTGGCTGCCATCGACGCTGTCGAAGCAGCCACCACTCTGCCCTTCGACGAAGGCTGCCGCTTCGAACGCAAACTCTTCATGGAGTGCCTCGCCTCTGAACAATCGAAGGCTCTCATCCACGTCTTTTTCGGCGAGCGCGAGGTGGGAAAAATTCCCGGAATCCCCAAAGAAACGCCCGTTATTCCCGTCAACCGCGCGGCCGTCGCCGGCGCGGGCACCATGGGCGGCGGCATTGCCATGGTCTTTGCCAACGCGGGCATCCCGGTGGTGATCAAAGAAGCAGACCAGACCGCACTCGATCGCGGCCTGGCCAACATTCAAAAGAACTATGCCGCCTCCGTCGCGCGCGGCCGCTTTTCGCAGGCACTTGTGGACGAACGCCTGAAGCTTATCCAGCCCACCCTCACGTACGACGGATTTGCCGGAGCGGACATCGTGGTCGAGGCCGTCTTCGAGGGCATGGAGCTGAAGAAGCAGGTCTTCCGCGAGCTGGATCGCATTGCCAAGCCCGGCGCCATCCTGGCCAGCAACACCTCCACACTGGACATCGACGAAATCGCCTCTGCCACATCCCGCCCCGAGTTCGTCCTCGGCACCCATTTTTTCAGCCCCGCGAACGTCATGCGCCTGCTGGAAATTGTCCGCGGCAAAAAGACCAGCAAGGAGGTGCTCGCCACGGCCCTCCAGCTCGCGAAGCGCCTCGGAAAAATCGGAGTCGTCGTCGGCAACTGCCGCGGCTTCGTCGGCAACCGCATGTTCCATCAGTACGGCCGCGAAGCCGTCTTTCTGGTGGAGGAAGGCGCGAGCGTGGAGGCCGTGGACCAGGCCCTTTACGATTTCGGCATGGCCATGGGTCCTTTCGCAGTAGGCGACCTCGCGGGTCTCGACGTCGGCTGGCGCATCCGCAAGGAGTACCGTCATCTGGAAAAGCCCGGCATCCGCCAGCCCATGGCCGGCGACCACCTTTGCGAAATGGGCCGTTTCGGACAGAAGACGGGAGCAGGCTGGTACAAGTACGACGAGAAACGCCAGCCCAGCAGCGATCCCCAAGTCGCCGCCTGGGTCCGCCAATGGGCCGCGGAGGCCGGCATCCGCCAGCGCGAGATTGCCGCGGAAGAAATCGTCGCCCGCTGCATCTACGCGCTGGTCAACGAAGGCGCGCGCATCCTCGAGGAAGGATTCGCCTCGCGCCCCGTCGATATCGACATCATCTACATCAACGGCTACGGTTTTCCTTCCTATCGCGGCGGCCCGATGTGGTACGCGGACAGCGTGGGACTGAAGAAAGTTTACGATCGCATCCGGCAACTGGAGGAACAGCACGGCGAAATCTGGCAGCCCGCTCCACTGCTTAAGGAACTCGCAGAGGGGGGCAGGACCTTCGCGGAGTATCGAGTAGATGCCTGAGAGCTATGCAATCTGTGCCGCGTAGAATGCCGGATTCTGTCCCAATCGAAGCGGGGTCTCTTGCCCAGCCGTCTCCGGCTGCCCGAACCTCATTGCGCTACGCCTGGTACGTCGTCGGAGTTCTAACCCTTATCTACGTTTTTTCGTTCATTGACCGCCAGATATTCAGCCTCCTGGTCGGCCCGCTTCGCCGCGACTTGAATATAGGGGACACGCAGGTCAGCCTGTTGATGGGGTTCAGTTTTGCGGTCTTCTACACCTTTTTCGGGATTCCCATCGGGTATCTGACGGACGTTTACAGTCGCCGCTTGATCATCGCGGTCGGCCTGGTGCTCTGGAGCGGGTTCACGGCAGGTTGCGGCCTGGCGCAATCCTTCGCGCTCATGCTCATCTTGCGGATGGGAGTGGGTGTTGGAGAAGCGGCGCTTTCTCCCGCTGCCTACTCGCTGATCACGGACTACTTCCCTCGCGACCGGCTGGCCACGGCGATCAGCGTGTACTCGATGGGCATCTACCTTGGCTCGGGCCTCTCCTTCTTGCTGGGCGGGCTCGTGGTGCGGTACGCCTCGGCCAGAGCGATGTGGACCCTTCCTGCCATTGGCGCGATTCATCCCTGGCAGCTCATCTTCTTCGTGGTCGGCCTTCCCGGCTTTGCGCTGGCGCCCTTTCTGTTCACCGTTCGCGAGCCCGCGGGACGGCGGGCAGGACTCAATCATGGGGCCCCGCCGATTCAGAGGGTTTTCTCCTACCTCCTCGAGAACCGGCGGACCGTTCTCCTCCACAACATCGGCTTTGGCTGTCTGGCGCTCGCCAACTATGCGAGCGCCGGATGGTTGCCGGAATTCTACAGGCGCCGCTTCCATTGGGATGTTGCCACCACCGGCATCGTCTACGGCTCCATCGTTGCCGTGTTTGGCTGTCTCGGAATCATCGGCGCGGGGCGAATCGCGGATCTTCTGCGTTCGCGTGGCCGCGCCAACGCCACCCTGCTTGTCGGTGCCTGGATCGCCGTCGTGGTGATACCGATCAACTGCCTGCTCTACCTGGCGCCCACATCCACCTGGGCCACCATCTGGCTGGTTCCTGCAGCGGCGCTCGCGGCAGCCCCATTTGGCATCGCTCCCGCGGCCATTCAGCAGATGATGCCGGCGGCAATGCGCGGGCGGGCCTCGGCCGTCTACTTGTTCATCGTCAACATCATTGGGCTCGGAATCGGGCCCACCGCCGTTGGGGCCTGCACGCAATACCTCTTCGGCCGCGATGATGCCGTCCATTACTCGCTCGCAATTGTTACCTCGTCGGCATGCGCCGTCGCGGCGGCGCTCCTCGCGGGGGCGATGAATCCATTTCTCACCAGCCTCAATCGCCTGCGCCTTTGGGGTGAGGACCACGCTTGATCCATGCCAGAATGGGCGCGGCATGAGTCGGGTATTACTGGTCCGGCATGGACAGGCTTCCTTTCTGGAGCTCGATTACGACCGGCTCTCACTGACGGGAGAGGCGCAGGCTCGTCGGCTCGGCGCATACTTGGCAAAGCACAATGAGGCGTTTGCTCGTGTCTGGACCGGTCCACGGGAGCGCCAGCGGCGAACATGCGCGATTGTCTCCCAAGCCTACGCCGATGCGGGGCTGCACTTTCCCGAGATCACCGTGGTGCCGGAGTTCGACGAATACCACGCGGAGGAAGTCTTGAAGCAGTGTCTGGCCCCGCTGATCAATGCTGATGCCGGCGTAGCCGGCTTGCATCGGGCGTTCGAGAACGCCCCTGACGCAGCCGAGAAACGCAGGACCTATCAGAAGATGCTCGAGATATTGATGGAAAGGTGGGCCGGCGGCGGCCTGCCTGCCCCGGGAGTGGAATCCTGGCCCGAGTTCTGCGGCCGTGTGAATCGCGGCATCTCACGGTTCCTGGCCGAAGGATCCAAAGGTGAACGGTCTGTGATTTTCTCCTCCGGCGGGCCAATCGCAGTTGCCGCACAACGCGCGCTGAACCTTTCGCCGCAGGACACACTGCGGCTAAGCTGGATGTCGCGCAACTGTTCGTACAGCGAATTTCTTTACTCCGGCGATCGCTTTTCTCTCAGCACATTCAACGCGTATCCACATCTCGAGGATCCCTCGCTGCTCACCTACCGGTAGGGCGGCAGGCGCAGGAGTGAGATGCCCGATTTTGTCGATCAACCGCGCACCGTCCGGCCCGGCGAGGAACTCGACGCCGCCACTCTCGAACCCTATTTGCTGCGCCATTTTTCCTCCGCCGGCGCCGGAATCCACATTGAGCAATTTCCCGGTGGCCATTCCAATTTGACCTATCTCGTCCGCCTGGGCGGCCGGGAGTTCGTCCTCCGCCGTCCGCCTTTCGGCAGCAAGGTCAAGTCCGCGCACGACATGGGCCGGGAATACCGCGTGCTTTCCAAGCTGCACGCCGTGTATCCTCTGGCGCCCGAAGTCATGCTCTTTTGCGAAGACCCGTCGGTCCTGGGCGCCCCCTTCTACCTGATGGAACGCATTCGCGGAGTCATCATCCGCAGGGACACGCCCGCGGGCCTCCACTTTCCCGCTGAAACCGCCCGCCGGCTCAGCGAAAATTTCATCGACAACCTCGCACTACTCCATTCTTTGGACTACGAGGCGATCGGCCTTGGCGACCTCGGAAAGCCGCAAGGCTACATGGAGCGCCAGGTGCGCGGGTGGATCGAGCGCTATCACGGCTCGAAGACCGACGAGTATCCGGAAGTCGACCCGCTCACGGCGTGGTTCAAGGAACGGATGCCGGTCACTTTCAGCGCCGCCCTCATCCACAACGACTACAAGTACGATAACCTCGTGCTCGATCCCGCCAGCGTTCCTAGCATCATCGGCGTCCTCGACTGGGAAATGTCCACTCTCGGCGACCCCCTCAGCGACCTGGGCACCGCTCTTGCCTACTGGGTGGACCCGCAGGATTCTCCCGAGCTGCAGAAAATTCGCTGGTGCCCCTCCACCTATCCGGGGAGCATGACCCGCGCCGAGCTCGCCGCGCGTTACGCTCGCGCTTCCTCCCGCGACCTCTCCGATCTGGTCTTTTATCTCGCCTTCGCGCGCTTCAAGATCGCCGTTATCGTCCAGCAGATCTACTACCGCTATCACCGTGGGCTGACCCGGGACGAGCGCTTTGCTTCCATGCCCGAGATGATCGGAATTCTCTTGCGTTCCGCGTTGCGCGGCGCCGAAATGGGCTCGCTGTAGAACATCTGCTGCGCCGTCACCCGTGTATCGGCGACACGCACGTCAGCCCGTCGATGGGAGCGCGTGTGGGCGAGGGCGGGGTTTTCTTCCCTCGGGAGGGGATGGCATTTCGCCACTAAATGGCGAACGAGCGAACCACGTGACTCGCACCGAATCTGAGCGTCCGGTCAGAGGGGCCTGTGATTTAGGTCACCGATGCGTGGTAAAGTTGTGCAGGGTATCTTCCGGTGCCTTCCCGGCGCAATTGACCCAGGGTCTGCTGCGCCCCGCCCGTCGGCGAGACATTTAGGCGCGTTCTCCCAGGAGGCTCGACATGGCGACAAAGCCGGTTTCGGCCACGGATCCGAAACTCGTGAACAAGCAGGCGACCCCTCAGGACAAGATCGCCGAACTTCACGCAAAGAAGAGGGAGATCGAACAGGGCGGCGGCCAACTGCGGCTCGACAAACAGCGTGCCTCAGGCAAGCTCACGGCACGCGAGCGCCTGGAAGGGCTGGTGGATCCCGGCAGTTTTCAGGAAGTCGGATTGTTCGCCAAACACCGCGCCACCTACTTCGGCATGTCGGAAAAGGAACTTCCGGCCGACGGAGTGATCACGGGATGCGCAACGATTGATGGCCGTCTGGTGCATCTGGCCAGCCAGGACTTCACCGTCGCCGGCGGCGCGGCGGGCGAAGCCCACTGCAGCAAGATCGTCGAGATGATGCAGCTTTCTCTGAAGACCGGCAGCCCATTCGTGTTCATCAACGACTCCGGCGGGGCGCGAGTGCAGGAAGGAATCGACAGCCTGGCCGGCTATGCGCGCGTGTTTTACCACAACGTCATGCTGTCGGGAACTGTTCCTCAGATTTCCATCATTTGCGGTCCGTGCGCGGGGGGAGCGGCTTACAGCCCCGCGCTGACCGATTTTATTATTCAAACCAAGCGAGCGCAGTTGTTCATCACCGGGCCGCAGGTCATCCGGCAAGTGACGGGGGAAATTGTCACTCCCGAGGAATTGGGCGGTCCGGCTGCGCAGATGAACCGGTCGGGCGTGGTTCACCTCATCGCCGAAGACGATGCTGGTGCTCTGGCTCTCTGCCGGCGGGTGCTGAGCTTCTTGCCTTCCAACAACCTGGAAGATCCTCCCCGGCTGCCTTGCAGCCAGGGCATTGACGACGATCCTGAATTGAACGGCGTAATCCCTGTGGAGCCGAAGGTCGCCTACGACGTACGAAAAGTGATCACGCGAGTGCTGGATTCTCAGGACTTATTCGAAATTCAGCCGGGCTTCGCCGCCCATGTGGTCATTGGACTCGGCCGCATTCAGGGCCGTCCCGTGGGGATCGTCGCGAATCAACCCTGGGTGATGGCCGGGGTGCTGGATATCGACTCGTCCGACAAAGTGGCATGGTTCGTTCGCTTCTGCAATGTGTTCAACATTCCCTTGGTGACCTTTGTGGATACGCCGGGCTTCCTGCCGGGAGTCGATCAGGAATACGGCGGCATCATCCGCCACGGTGCCAAGATCCTTTTTGCGTACTCCGCCGCCACCGTTCCGAAAATCACCGTGGTGCTGCGCAAAGCCTACGGCGGAGCCTACATCGCCATGTGCTGCAAGAATCTGGGTGCGGACCGGGTGGTAGCCTGGCCCACCGCTGAAATTGCGGTGATGGGCGCGGAAGGCGCCGTAGAAATTGTCTTTCGTCGCGAAATTGATGCCGCCGGAGACAAGGCGCGCCGGCGCCTGGAACTCATTGAACAGTATCGCAGCACGTTCGCGAACCCGTATGTTGCTGCGAGCCGCCAATTGGTGGACGACGTCATCGAGCCGGCCAAGACCAGAAGGTATCTGGCGCGCTGTCTCGATGCCCTGCACACGAAGCGAGAATTTCGCCCACCCAAGAAGCATGGCTTGATTCCGCTCTGAGACCCACCGGGAGGCGCTCGATGCTTCCAGTCGTGGCCGCAGGATGTGTCCTGGTGCTGGCATGTTGGTGTATGCTGGCGTGAGTCTCCGGCCCCATGCGCAACGACTTTCAGAGACAGATCGATGCACTCTGGGCGGCGGTTCGAAAGCTCGAACAGGCCACGACCGCGCTGGCCGCGAAAGCAGCCACCGCGCCTTCGGCGGACGTCTTGAAGATTGAGATGGCGGCTGCCGGGGCTGAGGATCCGGTTCCTTTACTCCCACGCGCCGCTCAGGAGTCCACGCAGATTCCGCCGGAGACAAGGGCCGTAATCGCTGCAACGCTTTCCGCGTTCCTGGGCCACCAGGTTCGAATCCGTTCTGTGAAGCTGCTGGAGAAACCGGACGCGGCCACGACCTGGGCCATCCACGGCCGGATAGCCATACAGTCATCGCACAACCAGCGCGCGGTTCGAGACTAAGCTGCGCGCCATTGGCTCCGGAAGATCCCGGCGAGGGACAACATACTTGAAGCTCCAGATTGTAATCGACGGGAAGGCTTATGAAGTTGAGTACGACACCGTCGAAGAGGACTCTTCTGCATCCGGTCCCTCGATGGAGCGCGCTCAATCGATTGTGCTCCCCACGCCCCAGGGCCCAGCCTCGCCGGGGATGACGGACATCGACGAATCCAAATTGTGCCGCAGCCCAGTGGCCGGAATCGTGGCGCGCGTTAACGTCGAACCTGGCCAGTCCGTGTGCTCGGGGGACATCCTCGTGGTAGTGGAAGCCATGAAGATGGAGAACAACCTTGCCGCGGCAAGCCCCGCGAGAGTAAGATTCGTCAAAGCAAAAGTGGGCGACTCGGTCAAGCCCAGACAGATCGTGGTCGAGTTTGAATAGGGGCGAGAAGGGAAGACTGAACCGCCCGCGCGTGAACCGGTCATGTGATCTGTGTCACAGCGGACCGTGGCTTTGGTCACGTCCGGCCGCACGTCTTGTTCTTATGCTGTTGGCAGTTTCGGGTGAAGGCTTTCAGCCGGCGGGTACGGCATCGCGAGCTGCCCAGGCCGGCTTTCACCTCCTGGTTCCCGATCGCTCCGACGACCCGATTTCGCGCTGCGGTTTCTCCCGAACGGCCAGGCTGGACCGGCGGAAAGAAGAAGTCCGATGTTGCTGAAACCTTTCGTGATCAACCGTCATGGCCGCATGGTGTTTCCATGCAACTTCTTCCCCGAACTGGACTTTTCCGTCTTCGAATCGCTCAAACAATTTGCGGCTGTCATCCGCCGCGACTTTGGGGAAAAGGCTCCCACCGAAACGGAGATTGTCAGCCGGCTGCAAGCCGGGGCTTACCGGAACCGCTACGAAGTTTGTCGCGACGTGGCATTGAATCTCTTCTGGGCAAATCGCTACATGTTCACGATGTACGAGAAGCGCCCCACCCGCTGGGGCGACCTGCCGCGGCAACGCGAGGATGTTTTCCTGCCCGTGTTCAAGCCGCGCGACGCGGCCGGAATCATCACAGCGATCGAGGTGGGTTACCGGGACCTGCCCGCGATGTGGGACGAAGGGCAGGAAGACAAGATCTTTGAAAGCCTGCTGAATGTTTTCCGCAACAAGCCGAGCGCGGGTGGCGAACTTCGGGCCATCAAGCCCACGGTTCCTGAAATCCTTATGGATCCTGCGAATCTCACCTACCGGCTGGTGAATTACGGCCGCGATTATCTCCACTATACCTACGACGATGTCATTGACTGCATTCACCCCGTACCTGAACTCGAAGCGCTGATGCGGCAGGGCATGATCCTGCACAACCAGTACCCCTGGAATCCGGCATCGGGCAGCCGCATCGAGGTGGGCGCTCTCGCCGATGACGACTACGTGGTGGCCTATCATCCGCGGAACAACGAAGTCCTGCAGTTCATCCGGCGAGCGAAAGGAGACTCGGAAGCGGGGGCGCCACGGCAGCCTCAAACCCGGCACCGGGTAGCGCTGCCCGCAACGCTGGCCTTAAGCGAGCCGATCAGGCCGTACCCTCCGGTTAAAGTGAGCGAATGCTTCCGGGTTCTGCCGCGGATCGAGGCCATTGCCGTCTACGAAGGAGAGATTTCCTGCACGAACGCAGACCTCATCAGCAACCACGCCTACTGCTGGTCGCGCATGAGCGCGGCGGAAGTATCGGAGAAGACTGGGATCGAGCGCCGCGGCTACACCTTGCTTGACCTCGAGCACATGGCGCTGCTGGCGGCACGGCAGGCCCTGGCGAAATCGGGAAGAAAACCGGCGGAGATCGGCGCCGTGCTGTTCTGCAGTTGCACCAGCACCCGGCTTATCCCCTCGGTTGCTACTTGGCTGTCGGGCGAACTGGGGCTCATGCAGACCCACAACTCGTCCGACATTGTGGCCGCCTGCGCCGGAATGCCGTATGGTCTGGCGGAGGCTATCCGCCTCCTCCAGGAGATCGATCGGCCTGTGCTGGTCGTTTGCGCGGAAAAGTTCTCGGACAAGATCGGCACGGTTCGCACTTCCCGGATGATTTTCGGCGACGGCGCGGCCGCGGTGATTATTGGTCCGGCGCCCAAGGGCGCTCCCTCCGACATCGAGATCATCCAGACCTACGCCGGCGGCCCCTGGGCGGAGGTGAATTCGATCATCTGGCCGAACCCCGAATTCGACAACAACATCACGGTCTATGGTCCCGAGGTGAAATCGCTGGCCCGGCGATATTTGGTCCAGATGATCGGTGAATTGACCTCCTTGCCGCACCCGAACGGAGGCGGCGGCTCACTCATGGACGCGGTTGACATTGTTGTTCCCCACCAGGCCAACAAGAACATGGTGGCCGACCTTTCCAAGGCCGCCGGGGTCCACGAAGACAAACTCTACTTCAACATCGAACGAGTGGGAAACACCTCTTCCGCAAGCATTCTGCTCGCAGTTCACGATGCGGTGCGGGAAGGGCGCATTGATCGCCCCATGCGGGTGTTCGCCCCCGGTTTTGGCGCCGGGGCGGTCGGGGGATACGCCGTTATGCGCGTGGACCCTGCAATCGTGAGTGTCAACTCTCGGGAGGAGGATACGGTCATGGCCAGTCTCGGAAGCAGTCCAAACAACGGAAACAGTGCTTGGGCATCCTTGAAAGGGAAGGTCGCTCTGGTCACCGGCGCATCCCGGGGGATTGGACGGGCCATCGCGATTGAGCTTGCTCGCCGCGGCGCCAGTATTGCTTTGGACTACAGGGCTGACAGCATCCATGCCGAGAGCGCAGCCGCGGAAATTCGCGGCCTGGGCGTGGACTGCATCCTGATCCAGGGAGACATTTCCAAGAAGGGCGAGGCTCAACGGGTGGTGAAAGAGGTGCTGGACAAATGGCAGCGCCTCGACGTCCTGGTCAACAATGCCGGCATCACTCGGGACCGCAGCATGCGCAAGATGACGGACGACGACTGGGCACAGGTGATCAACGTCAACCTGAACGGCACTTTCTACTGCACCAGTGCCGCTCTGCCGGCCATGATCAATCAACGTTTCGGCAGGATCATTAATATTGCCTCCGTGGTGGGCCAAATGGGGGCCTTTGGCCAGGCCAACTACTCAGCCAGCAAGGGCGGCATCATCGCTTTCACCAAGACGCTGGCACTGGAGATGGCCAAATTCAACATTACGGCGAACTGCATCGCGCCGGGATTCACTTCGACGGAAATGGTGGACGCCATCCCCGAAGAGATCGCGGCGCAGATCAAGGCCAAGATTCCGCTGGGACGGTTCGCCTCGCCTGAGGAAATCGCCAAGGCCGCGGCGTTCCTCGCCGCCGACGCGGATTACATCACTGGGCAGGAGTTGAACATCAATGGCGGCTACCACATGTAGCATCTGAGGGTGCGCATCGAGGGGGCGCGCGAATCTGCATCTTCGAAACACTCTCCATCGTATGGACACCCCCCGCTCCTTGCGCCTTGACTTCGCGAGGCGAAGAGCTATACTGCCCTGGATGCCGCAGTGCAGCATGGCATGCGGGCGGTCGGCGACGGGCGGATTTCCCCGGTGAAATTCCCGGTTCAATTTTTCCCCGGACATAACGGCGGCGCGGCTATTCCTGCGGCGGGTTCTGCGGCTTTCCCCATCCACGGTGGCGAGTTAAATCCAGGCAAAGTTTCAGTGGGATTGCATCCAGACCGGGTTGACAGCCTCCCGGCCGATGCAGGGTGGTCATGCCATGACGGAGACAAATGAAATGCCCTTTACTCTTGAAGGCAAGACTGCCCTGGTGACGGGTTCCGGCCGGGGCATCGGGCGCGCGATCGCGACCAAGCTGGCCGCATCGGGGGCCTCCGTGATGGTTAATGATCTGGACGATTCGGCGCTGTGCGAAACGCGGTGCGCGCTGATCGCCGCCGGGCACCGGGCGGAGCGCTGCGTCGGCGACCTGCTCCAACCCTCCTTCCCGGAGAAATTGATCGAGGCCACGCTGTCCGCGTTCGGGTCCGTGGACATTATTGTGAACAACGCCGGCTACAGTTGGGACAACGTAATTCAGAAAACCAGCGACGAGCAATTCCAAGCCATGCTGGAGATTCATCTGGTGGTTCCTTTCCGGATCCTGCGGGCGGCCTCGACGTACATCCGGGAGACGGCCAAGCGTGAGATCGCAGAAGGCAAACGGATCATGCGCAAGGTCGTCAACATCACTTCAATCGCGGGCACCGACGGGAATCCCGGCCAGGCCGGCTACGGTTCCGGAAAGGCAGGCGTGATCGGTTTGACCAAGACGCTGGCGAAAGAATGGGGGCGTTATAACGTCAACGTCAACGCCGTGGGTTTCGGACTGATTCAGACTCGGCTGGTGCAACCCCTCACCAGCGACCATTCGGAGATAGAAATGCAAGGACACAAGATCCACATTGGAGTGCAGCAGAGCATGCTGGACTCAATCAAAAAGCACTGTCCTCTGGGAAGACTGGGCACTCCGGAAGATGCCGCGGGGGCCGTGCTCTTCTTCTGTTCGCCTCTCTCCGACTATGTAACCGGCGAAGTACTCATTTGCGGTGGGGGCTTCCACTTCTAGCAGCGCTCGCGTCTTAACCGTTATGGAAGGCGGGCACCAGCGTGAATCGCTTTCAATATGGCGCTTTTGCTCAATTCTCCGCGGACAATCGATCCAAGCGGCTTGGGCCTTCATGGCGTCTTGCCACAAGTAAGCGGCGTGCACAAGGAAATCCTGCGTTGGCTGAGGCGAAAGGGCCGTTCCTCACGGCGATTAGGAGGCTACCGCTGCCAGCTCCGGGACCTGAGCGACTGCCGGCTGCTCTTCTGCGTCCTCCAGCATGCACTGTAACGCGATGTAATGCTCCTGGCTATGCTCGAAGCCGAGGTCATACGAGGATACGAACGGCTTGCCTGCAAATGTGCCTGTGAGCGGCGCTGCGAATGTGTTGTCGAAACTCATCGAAGTTCCCCCTTCCGTCCCATACAACAACCGCTGGCCCCCACACAGCCCTCGCCGCGATTGTTTCCCTTCAGCATGGACAGCCTAGCTCCGAAGCCATGTTTTGTTGGTGACGTAGGTCACTGAACCGTGTGACCCCAGTACGGCAGCCTACATCGGTCGAGACGCGCTAAAGCGGTCCGGTCAAGGCTTTCGGTGCGACTTTGGCTTCGCCTTGGATCGTCTTCTTGCCTTTGCCAGTTTCGCCACCAGTGCTTCTAGTTCCTCCACGCGCTGTTTCAATTCCTGTGCGTTGCCAGTCTCCGCCTGTCGGGGACCGGACGGTGCCTCGGGAGTGGCGGCGCGCGGCTGTGTGAACCCGAAAGGGCTCAGCGGCGGCGCCAGAGCGCGGTATGCGTTCTGGTACATATCCATGACGGCTTTCATGTATTTCAAGGCGTTTTCCTGGGTGGCTTTGCCCGAAGTGACCACCATTTGCCGCAGGACGTCCATGGGAAAAGTCGAATCGGGCTCCTTGGCGTCCTCAACGATGATCTGGGTCAGCACCAGGCGGGTCACGTCTTCGCCGGTGGCAGCGTCCAGCACCCGGACGTCGTGGCCCTCACGGATCAGACGGGCCACCTGGCCCTGATTGACGTACCGGCTGTTCGTCGTGTCGTACAGCCGGCGATTCTCGTACTTCTTGATAATCACGGGTTTGCGAGCCATTGGATTGCCCACATTTTCTGCTTGACATCCACCGGGAACGCGCTATCATTCAATTATGCTGCAGTGCAGCATGAATGACAATATCTCTCTAAAGGAGCAGAACATGAGCAGCCCCAAGAAGTCAACCAAGAGCGCGGGCATCAAGCCCGAAGCCCTGGAGAATTTCATTCCTCTCTATACCAGAAGCGTGGAACGGCTGGCGGAACTTCAGAAAAAGTCCCTGGAAATCGCCGCCGAACAGAATGCAGAATTCATCGGCACCTGCAAGAAGGTTTTCCATTTTGTGCCGGAGACGCCGGGATTGTTTCTGTTCGACCTGCTCGGCCAGTCCTTCGAGCGGGTTGTGGAGACGCAAAAGGGCGCCATCGATCTGGCCGTGTCGCAAAGCCGCACCCTCGCCGATCTGGCCAAGGAGCGCGGCGGATCCGTTGCCAAGGTGGCAGAAGGCGTGACCGCGCTTTTCCAGCAGACCGTGGAGCACTCCGTAGCGGCCCAGAAGAAGGCGCTCGACTACTACTCCCAGCAGCACAAGACGGCCTACGAGACCGCCAAGAAACAGTTCCGCATCTCGAACCCGGCTGCCGAAGCATTTCAATCCGGCCTGGATCTGCTGGTGGAAACGCAGAAGACCATGGTCGACATCGCCTCCAAGCCGCTGAAGAACGCCACGGCCGCGTGATGCGGTTGTATACTGTGATTGCGCACTCGGGCCTGGCTTGGTTGTTCGGCCTGCGGTCCGCACGGTGAATGACTGCCTCCGTGTTGTTTCGTTTGGGAGGATTGGCGATGGCAGATGAACGCGGCACCAAAGGCAAGGACGGGGACCCCACGGCCGCATTCCGCGAAATGCGGGATACGTATCTCGACGCTTGGTCCAAGACCATGGTGGACGCCGTGAACACGGAGGCTTACGCCAAGGCTACGGGGATCATGCTCGACACCTATCTTATGGCGTCATCTCCGTTTCGAGAAACCCTCGAGAAAGTGATGCTGCAGACCCTGCAGCAGCTGAGCATGCCTTCGCGCGCTGATTTCGCCAGCCTGGCGGAACGTCTCACCAATGTGGAAATGAAACTGGACGACCTGGATGCCAAGCTGGACCACGTCGTCAAGTTGGTGTCCAAACGGGCATCCGCGGCCCGCAGGCGGAAACCTGCTCCGGCCGCGCCACAGGTGCAGGTGCCGGAAGGGGAGAGTTGATTATGGCAGAGGCTGCGGTGGTCCCTGACCAGTTTGTGGCCCTGGCGGAAAAGCTGACCTCTTTCAGCAAAGCGGTGACGGCCAAGGCTCCGATAGCACAGACGCCCAAGCAGTTGGTCTGGACGCTCAATAAGGCCAAGCTTTATCGTTATGTTCCCGTCGTTCCCAAAGAAAAGCGCCATCCGGTTCCCCTTCTCATGGTCTTCGCGCTGATGAACCGGCCCTACGTTCTTGATCTTCGGCCCGGACACAGTTTTGTCGAGTTCATGGTCAGCCAGGGCTATGACCTTTACCTGCTCGATTGGGGATCTCCGGGGCCGGAAGACAAGAATCTGAGGTTCGACGATTACACCTTGGAGTACATGCCGCGCGCCATCCGCAAGATGAAAGCGCTCGCGGAGGTCGAGGAATTCAGCATGCTCGGATGGTGCATTGGGGCCATCCTCGCCACGGTCTACTCCGCTTTGCGCCCGGATAATGGATTACGCAACCTCATTCTGCTGACGGCGCCGCTCGATTTTTCCAATAAGCAAGGCATCACCTTTGCCAAGTGGGTGGACGAGCGCTTTTTTGATGTCGACAAAGTTCTGGCGGCCCTGGGCAACATGCCGGGGGAAATGATCGACTACGGCGCACGGGCACTCAAACCGGTCGACAACTACGTTCTCAACTATCTAAAGCTATGGGATAACCTGTCGAACCCTCAAGTGGTTGAAGCCTGGAAGGCGATGAACACCTGGGTTACCGACAATGTGCCGCTCGCCGGCGGCGCGTTCCGCCAGTTGGTGGTCGACCTGTACCGCAACGACCGGCTCATGCGAGGAGAGTGGATCATTCGCGGCGAACGCGTGGATCTGAGCCGCATCCGCGCCAATCTCTTGACGGTGATTGCGGAAACAGACCACATCACTCCGCCCTGTCAGTCGGAAGCCATCCTTTCCAAAGTGAGCAGCAAAGACAAGGAACTGTTCCGCGTCTCGGGAGGCCACATTGGAATCATGGCCGGGAGTGGCGCCCACAAGATCACTTGGCCGCACATCGAGCACTGGCTGGGACCGCGCTCGAAATAACTTCTGACCTCTCTAAAGCTTTCCTGCGTTTTTAAGTGACCGGCCAGGCAGTCCATTCTTTCGGAAGAACTCCGCTCGCGGGCCGGCCGGCCATCAACGCGCAGACGGCGGCGTCCCCGGCTTGCTCCACTTCCGAAGTTCCCCTTTCGCGATCGATTCCGCGTGCACTTCGTCGGGTCCGTCAGCCAGCCGCAGCGTTCGGACGTTGGCCCACGCGGCGGCGAGAAACGTGTCCTCAGACACGCCCGCGCCGCCGAACGCCTGAATCGCGCGATCGAGCACGCGCAGTGCCATGTTCGGCGCCACCACCTTGATCATCGCGATCTCCGCGCGGGCTGCTTTGTTCCCCACCGTGTCCATCAGGTGCGCCGCCTTCAACGTGAGCAGCCGGGCTTGCTCGATCTCCATCCGCGACTCCGCAATCGCCGCGCGGATGATGCCTTGTTCGGCGAGCGGCTTGCCAAACGCGACGCGCGAGACCACGCGGCTGCACATCATCTCCAGCGCGCGCTCCGCCACTCCGATGCACCGCATGCAGTGATGGATGCGCCCCGGGCCTAGTCTCCCCTGCGCGATCTCGAATCCGCGGCCCTCCCCGAGCAGCAGGTTCGACGCCGGTACGCGCACATCCTCGAAAGTGATTTCGCCGTGTCCGTGCGGCGCATGGTCGTAGCCGAACACGGTGAGCTGCCGCTCCACCCGCACACCCGCCGCGTCCATCGGCACCAGGATCATGGATTGTTGCTTGTGCACGGGCGCGGAACGGTCCGTTTTGCCCATGAAGATGGCGATTTTGCAGCGCGGATCCCCCGCGCCCGAAATCCACCACTTGCGGCCGTTCAGCACGTACTCGCCGCCGTCGCGAACGATGCTCGCTTCGATATTCGTCGCGTCGGAAGAGGCCACGGCCGGCTCCGTCATCGCAAAACACGACCGAATCTCCCCGGCCAGCAGCGGTTTCAACCATCGCTCTTTTTGCTCCGCCGTGCCGTACTGCGCCAGCACTTCCATGTTTCCGGTGTCCGGCGCCGAGCAGTTGAACACCTCGGGAGCCATCACGCTGCGCCCCGTCAACTCACACAGCGGCGCATACTCCAGATTGGTCAGTCCCGCCCCGTACTCCTTGTCCGGCAGGAACAGGTTCCACAGTCCCGCAGCGCGCGCCTTCGGCTTCAGCTCTTCGATCAGGCGCGACGGCTTCCAGCGGTCCCGGCCGATTTCTTCCTGGTAGCGCTGCTCGTTGGGATAGATGTGCTCTTCCAGGAACGCGCGCACGCGCCGCTCGAACTCCTTCACCTTCTCGCTGAATTCGAAGTCCACGTGGGTGGCCCGTCCGCACGCCGCCCGCGCAGCTCCAAAGGAGCCTCTGTTGATTGGCGGCGCGCCGGAGATTATATACAATGCCCGATGCGCGAGTCACTTTCATGTGAGAGTCACTCTCGCCGATTGCGGAGGCTCCCCCCATGAGTGCCGTAAACCACAAATTCGAGCTCGCCGCCCGGCCCGCCGGCCTTCCCAAGCCCACCGACTGGAGTTACAAGGAAGAGCCCGTGCGCGAGCCTGGCGATGGCGAACTTCTCGTCCGTATCCTTTACATCTCGCTCGACCCCGCGATGCGCGGCTGGATGAACGATCGACGCTCCTATATCCCCCCGGTAGCCATCGGCGAGGTGATGCGCGCCCTCGCGCTGGGCCGCGTGGCCGCTTCCCGCAATGCCAATTTCGCGCCCGGTGATTATGTCTATGGCCCTCTCGGTGTCCAGGAATATGCCCTAACCAAGGGCTCCGGCCTGCGAAAAGTGGATGCCGCAGCGGCGCCCCTGCCGCTCTATCTGAGCGCTCTCGGAATGCCCGGCCTCACCGCCTACTTCGGCCTTTTGGACATTGGCCGGCCACAACCGGGCGAGACGGTTGTCATCTCCGGAGCCGCTGGTGCGGTGGGCGCGGTCGTCGGACAGATTGCGCGCATCAAGGGCTGCCGCGTGGTAGGAATTGCCGGAGGCGCGGAGAAATGCAGCTTTCTTCAGGATCTGGGATTTGACGGCGCTATCGACTACAAGGCCGGCAGCGTTTATCGGGCGTTGCAGCAGCATTGTCCCAAGGGCGTGGACGTCTTCTTCGACAACGTGGGCGGCGAGATTCTTGAGGTCGCGCTCTCTCTGCTGGCGCGAAACGGGCGGGTCATCATCTGCGGCGCCATTTCGCAGTACAACAGCACGATTCCCCCCAAAGGGCCCTCCAACTATCTCTCGCTGCTCGTCAATCACGGCACCATGACCGGCTTCGTCGTCGGCGACTATGCCGCCCGCTGGGCTGAAGGGCTGCGCGAGATGGCCGGATGGATCGCCGAAGGCAAATTGAAATCGCGCGAGCACATCGTCGAAGGTCTCCAGAAATTCCCCGATACCCTTCTGATGCTTTTCAGCGGCGAGAATCACGGTAAGCTGATCCTGAAAATTGCTGAAGCCTGATCCCGAGCGGGTCCTGCATTTGTGCGCGGCTGAGGAGCCGAATGTCCTTCACCGAGAACAACGGAACAAGAATCTACTGGGATGAAGCCGGCGAGGGGGCTCCGGTCCTGCTGATCATGGGCCTCGGCTGGGCCTCCAACATGTGGCATCGCACCCGGCCCGTTCTCTCCGCCCACTACCGCACCATCGCCTTCGACAACCGCGGCGCCGGGCGGAGCGCCGTGCCTCCCGGCCCCTATTCCATCGCGGCCCTGGCCTCCGATGCCGCTGCCGTTCTCGATGCCGCGGGCGTCACTGCTGCGCATCTGCTCGGTGCCTCGATGGGCGGGATGATCGCGCAGGAGTTCGCTCTGCAATATCCCCAGCGCGTTCGCTCGCTCACTCTTGCCTGCACCGCCCCGGGCGGCCCAAATGCCGTTCAGCCCGACCCCGCCTCGATTGAGGTTTTGTTTCGCACCGGCCTCGCCCCCCAAGAACGCGCCAGGGCCATCGTGCCCTTCATCTACGATTCCCGGACTCCGCCGGCACGGATTGAAGAGGATTTGGCTGTGCTCAGCCAGTTCTATCCCCTGCCCGAGGGGTTTTACGCCCAACTGCAGGCCATCATGTCCTGGCAAGCCTACGACCGTTTGCCCCAGATCCAGGCTCCCACTTTGGTGCTCCACGGCGTCAACGACCGCCTGGTTCCCCCCGGCAACGCCGATCTCATTGCCGGACGGATCCCGGGCGCCCAACTCGTCAAGATCGCCGATGCCGGTCACATCTTTTTTACCGACCAGCCCAAGCAGGCGCATCAGCCCGTTCTGCAGTTCTTGTCGGCACAACAAGTGGGACGGCAGTAGGGCCCACCGCCGCGTCTAACGTCCCACCCCGCACTGTTCGTGATGGCCAGGCCGCAGGCAGGGGATGTGAGCGTGTCCCCCAGCCTGAAAAATCGTCCCGGCTCGCCGCACCCCGGGCCATCTGTGCCTCGCGTCACTCGCACCTGTGACTCAGTTCACTGCCAGCCCGCTCATCCCGGCGCCAAAATGCTTTCGGGGTAGTAGGGGCGAGAGCCCGGCGGCTTCATGGTTTTCTCGGACGGAATGCCGCCGGGGACCGCGCCGATTCACCTGAGGATGAATATGTCTCTTTTCGGGGACTCGGTGATTTTCCAGGACCGCGCAGAAGCTGGCAGCGATCTCGCCGCGCATCTCCGCCCTTATGTGGACCGCAAGGATGTCCTGGTGCTCGGCATTCCTCGCGGCGGTGTCGTTGTCGCTTTTGAAGTTGCCAAAGTCCTGCACGCCCCGTTGGACATTTTTGTCTCACGGAAACTCGGTGTCCCGGGCCACGAGGAACTCGCTTTCGGCGCCGTTTCCAGCGGCGGCATCCGCATCCTGGATCAGGAGATTGTGGACGCCCTCGCGATCCCCGAACAGCAAATCGAAAGTTGCACGAAGGCCGCTCGAGAGGAGTTGGCGCGCCGCGAACGGCTCTACCGCGGCGACCGGCCCGCTCTCGCCGTCAGTGGCCGCACCGTAATCCTCGTGGACGACGGCCTAGCTACCGGCTCCAGCATGCGCGCCGCCGTTCAAGCCTTGCGGCAGTCAAAGCCCGCTCGATTGGTGGTGGCAGTGCCCGTCGCGCCTCAGGCTACCTGCATTCGCCTCAGACCCGAAGTCGATGAGCTCGTCTGTCCCCACACGCCGGGATTCTTCTACGCCATCGGACAGTTTTACGCCGACTTCTCCCAGGTAACCGATGAGGAGGTGAGCGAACTGCTCGCTCTCGCTACGCACCCCGCTCTCCAGAGCGCATAGCAGCAGGAATCAATTGTCCTGGAAAGGAGCTCCATCATGGCCGCGGGCACAATCTCGGATCGCATCACCCTCTACCGCGAAGTCTTAATCGACATCTGCGGCGCAACTCTGGAAGGCACTCTGGCTCTTCCCCGTGGCGCTCTGGGATTGGTCCTGTTCGCTCATGGCAGTGGCAGCAGCCGCCACAGCCCCCGCAATCGCTTTGTGGCCCAGACTCTTCAATCCCAGGGCGTTGCCACCCTGCTCTTTGATCTCCTCACCCGCGAGGAAGAATCGGTGGATCAACAGACGGGCGAGCTTCGTTTCGACATTCCTTTCCTCGCGCAACGCCTGGCCGCCGCCACTAGATGGGTCCTCAAAATCCCGGAAACGAGAGACCTAAATGTCGGCTATTTCGGCGCCAGCACCGGCGCTGCCGCGGCTCTCCTCGCTGCGGCCGAATTTCCCGACCTCATCGCTGCTGTGGTTTCCCGTGGCGGACGCCCGGACCTCGCTGCCGATGCCCTGGGCTCGGTTCGCGCTCCCACGCTTCTTATTGTTGGCGGCCACGACGAGCCGGTCATCACCTTCAATCGCAGGGCGCTGGCAGATCTGGGTTGCAGCGACAAGAAGCTGCTCGTCGTTCCCGGCGCCACTCATCTGTTCGAAGAGCCGGGAGCACTCGAAGAAGTGGCCAGAGTGGCCGCCGCGTGGTTCACCGCTCATTTCCAGCTGGTCGAGAAGTTTCCCGCCGAAACAGCCGCAGCCCATGCTTCCTGAGTCGGCTCGCAGGCGGGATCCCGCGGCGCGATCAGCGGTTTTCCGCGCAAATCTTCCTCGTTGCGCAAACTGTTGGAGCAGTTGTGGCGCGGAGTGAAAATCCCTGCGCCTTTCTCGGGGGATCGAAACGCTCTCGGCTCGCCGTCGCTGCGGCGGAGCCTAGAGGATGCGCGCATGCCGCAGCGTGCAGGCCGCGGCTGCTCCCACCTGCACGGCATCGGCGCCACTCGTGGGACTGCTGCACACCGGCGGGGACGGATTTCCTCCCACGCTCACGTCCATCGCCGTATTCTTTGGAAACACCACCTCGTGTCCCTGGCTCAGAAAATTTCCGTAAATCGACCGGCCCGCGCCCAGCGCACCCATCGCCATCCCCAGCGGCTGCGAATGCACAAACGCGCCCACCAGGATGCCTACCAGTTTGAATCCGCCTGCCCCGCCCGCCACCCGGTTGCTCGCGTTTCCCCCCTGAGCGCCTCCTCCATCGCGCGAATCGCCGTCCGATCCGGACGAGGTTGCCGCCAGTCCGATCGCCAGTGCGGTGTTCAAATAGCGGGTTTTCGGCGACGTTGCCTGGGCCCCGCCTTCCGAGTCCAGTTCCAGGTGTTCCGCTTTCGCCGCTGCCACCCCCACGGGTACCGCCGTCACTTTTTGTTCTGTGCCCTCCGGTGGCTGCAATTGATGGAACACGATTCGGAGCTGCCCGTTATGATGCAGTTTGTGCGCCGGCTCTGCTTGCAGCACCGTGCCCCTCAGCCTGCTCCCCGTCGGAAACAGCAGGTCGTCTCCCTCGAACAACGGTCGCGAGAGCACGGCTTCGATCAGCTCCCCCTGCTGCGTCGTTGCGGAACTGAGCGGCGTGATCAGCCGCGCGTGCACCACGCTGCCCGGCGCAGGCCTCTGGCCTATCGTGGACGCCATCTTCTCCGTCAACGCCATCGTCCCGAAATCCAGCGGCTCGTCTAATTCCGCCGAGTACAGCGTCCCCGCGTCCAGATAGTGCGGATGCACCGGAAGCTGCGAGTAAATGTACCGCGCCAGCCGATGCATCCGGCCTGGCTCGGTCACTTGCTTCTTCGCGTCGTTCCACGCCTGCTTGGCCTGCTGCTTGGCCTGATCGATTTTTTCCGATGCTTGCTGCTTCAGGCCTCGCTTTCCTCCCTCTGCCTGCACGAATTCCACCAGGTTTCCGGTCCCCGGGGTCACCGTGGTGTGCAGCCGCATGTGCGCGCCGTTGGCCAGCTCCAGTTCCTCGAATTCCAGTGTCACTGCGTGGTCGGGCGTGAAGTTGGCATCCAGCACCGAGAGCGTGCGCTTCCCCCCCGAGATGTCTCCCAGGTTCGTGATGTGCCCCGTCACCACCGTTCCTGCCGGAATCACCATCCGGTCGAACGCATACACCGGTTCAATCACTTTGCCCCGCACCTCCTGCCCCGCTTTTTTCACTCGCACTTCCTCGTCCAAAGCGATTTCGAGCGGTGTGCCTCGAGGAACGATCAGGGGGATAATCCGCGCGCTCGCTCTCTGCGGAGCGCGCTCCTCGTGCCCCGCGATCGGGCCAGCCGAGGCAACGGTGACGGGAGATGTGGTCGAGGCTGTAGGAGGCGGGTTCTGTGCATCGGCCCAGCCCGCACAGGCGCACGTCAGAACCACCAGGCCGGCGCACTGCACCTTTCTCATCGCGCCTCTTTCCGCCGGCTCGACCCGCAGGACTGGGGCGGCCGCCGTGCTCCCGGGAAACCGCTTCGGCGGTCTCCCGAGCAGATTAATGCTCCTAACTGTACCCCGATGCCGACAGCAATGGAAGCGTTGCTCTCCGGTCAGAACCCGCACTTCTCGCTCCAAGACAAAAAAGGCCGGGCGCCACCGCCCGGCCTCCGGACCCTTTAACCACTCAGTGCAGCCCGCATTTAGCTCCGCGGTTTGTGCGGTTTTTCCTCGTGCTGCTGCCCCTGCGGATGATGCTGCTGCTGATGCTGCGCCTGGTGTTCCTGTGGGGGCGGCGCCTGATGTGGTTGCACCGCCTGCGGCTGCTGCTGCTGATGCTGCGCCTGGTGTTCCCGTGGGGGCGGCGCCTGATGTGGTTGCACCGCCTGCGGCTGCTGCCCCTGATGCTGCTGTGGCGCCTTCGCCGCTTGCCCGCCATACGCGGGCGCTGGCTTGTACGCCGGCGCTGCCTGATATCCCGGGGCCGGCTTGTACGCCGGCGCTGCCTGAGATCCAGGCTGCGCATGGGGCTGGCCCGTAGCCGCAGACGACCTCGCCGTGCCCGGCGCCACTGTCCCGCGCGTCTCGGTCTGCGCTCCCGCCGGTCGTGCCGCCTGCACTCCCGCGCCTTTGAAGACTCCCGGCCGCGCCGTCGCCGCAACCGACGGCTGCCCGTGGTTCGCCGACGCAAACATCGCGCGATTCGTGCTGGCCGCCTGCTGGTGTTGCGCCTGGAGCCCCGTAGGCTGGACGTGTCGCTCCCTCCCGGCCGCCAGCTCCCCTGAGGTCGGCCGCGCCGCAATTCCGCCCGGGCCGCCATTGAACGCGGTCCGGTTCACAGCTCCTCCGTTCACGACTGTCCGTTCATAGGTGTTGTGGATGATCGTTGTGTTTACGTTCGTCACCGAGCGGTTGTAATAGAACTCCCTCCCTCGCCAGTAGCCTCCCCCGTATCCCACTCCCGTATAGCCGAATCCGTAGTTAATTCCCCCGTAGAAGCCCACGTGCGGCCCCCAGTATCCGCCGTGCCATACGTAGAGTCCGCCCCCCCAGCCCCAATAGCCGGGCGTCCACAGCAGCCCCACCGCTGGCGGCTCCACCCACGTCCCCGGAACCCAGTAGTAGCCCCCGGGTCCATATGCCCAATAGCCCGGCGACCAGAGGTAGCCAGGTGCCGGAATCACCGGCTGCACGTACACCGGCAATGGCGGCGGCCCGATGCGCACCGAAACAAAAACCTGTGCCCGCGATACGGCAGGGATGGCCAGCATCAGCAATGCCAGCAACAGCCAACGGCTCGGTTTGAGAGAGCGCATGGTCTGCACGCCTCCTCTTTTGTCTCTCTGATTGCTTGAGGGGTCAGTCCGAGGACGCCTGGGCATCGTCTCCGGCAGTACAGCCCCATACTATAACCCTATTTTCCCCGGAAAGTTTCGCCCCTCTCCCGCTCATCCAATTGGGCACCTGTCCTTCCGTCCAGGCTGGCCTCGTCTTCGCGCACGGCCTCGCTCCCGCGGCGTGGAGGACCTGTATTCCGGGCGCCCCCCGGGGTACCTTCGTCCCATTGCAGCCGTCCTGGCAGCCCACTACGATCACTGCCAGAGGCTGCCCAGTCGAGCTGCCGCTCAAGTTCGCGGCGGGTCGTCTCACTTTCACCCTTTATCCAGCGCGCGGTAGCCAACCGGAGGAAGATTGGGAATGACGGTTCACAGTGAGCGTTCCGGCGAACGAATTTCCATCGCCATGCCCATCCAGGTGTTCGGAACGGAAATTACCGGCCAGGATTTCATGGAGATGACTCAGACGCAGGTCCTCTGCCGCGATGGCGCCGCCATCGTCTCCAGCCACCGCCTCGCTCCTATGCAGCAGATCACCGTTCTCAACCTTGCCACCGGCGCGGAAGCCCCCGCGCGCATCATCGGCGAGATGAGCTCCCGGCCCGAATGCCGCGTCTACGGCATAGCGCTCCTCGAGCCCGAATTCAGGCTCTGGAACGTCAATTTCCCGTGGTCCGCCGATTCCGAAAACGCGCGTTTCGAGCGCTGGCTCGAATGCAACGCCTGCCAGGGCCGCGAACTCGCTTCACTCACCGCCCTCGAATGTGACGTCTTCCAGGCCAATCGCCAGATTACCCGCAGTTGCAAATGGTGCGGCGAACCTACCGTCTGGCATCTCGCCTCCCATGAAGCCACCGGCGACAAGCGCAAACTCTCCGAGCCTCCCCCCAAGGCCGCCCTCCAGCCCACGCCTGACTCCTCAAAGGAACGCCAGTCCCGCAAAAGCGCTCGCGTGCAAATGAAAATGGCCGGATGCGTCCGCGAGCCTGGTTTCGGCGTGGACGATTTCGTTCAGATCGACAATGTTTCCCGCAGCGGCCTCAGTTTCTTCAGCTCCCACGCCTACCGCGTCGGAGCCCTCCTCGAAGTCGCCGCTCCCTACATGAAGGGCGCGGAAAACGTCTTCTCCCTCGCACGCGTCCGGCGCGTCCAGCCCCTGCCCGGAAAGAATCTCAATCTCTACGGCGTCTCCTGGGTCAAAAAGTCCGAACTGTAACTCCGGCCTTCATCTAGTCTGGATCCGGCGTTGCACACTCGTGCTCTTCGGCACGCTCATCTGGCACACGGATTGTCGTCGGAATCCTGCTGTTGTCCGGATTGATTGCGCTCGCGCAGAAGCTAAGTCTGTCATCCCGAGCGGAGCGAGGGATCTGCTTTTCGCTTTGGAAGGTTGGCCAATCCCCTACTTCCGTTCGCTCATCGCTTTCGTCGCGTCCAGCTTTCCGTCCGCGCCCGCCGTCAGCTCCACGAATGCCGGATCGCTCTTCAGCGTAGCGAACACCGCATCCACCCGCGCCTCCATCATCTCTTTGCTGCGCACCGCCTGGTATCGCTCGTACTCGAAAAAGTGCCGCCTCAGTAGTTCCAGCGCCTTTTCCCGCTTCCCCGTCTGCGCGTAGATCGCCGCCAGGTTGTAAGACGCCGCCAGCAACCCCTCGTTTTCCCGCGCCACTTTCAGCGCCTCGTCTCCGCGGCCGTTCTCTGCCAGGAACACGGCCGCAAACACCAGGTTGTAAGGATCCTTCGGAGCCACCGCCAGCGCCGCCTCTACGTACTGCTCGGTTTTCGCCGCGTTCCCCTCCGAGTTCCAATACACCGCCAGGTTCCGGTACGCCAGCGCCAGCGGATACGTCTCCACCGACCGCTCCATCAGCGCCAGCCCTTTTTGGAAATCTCCGTCGTGGATCGTCATTTTCCCCAGCCCGTGCAGCGCCACTGCCCGCGATATCGGGTCCGCCGGCATCGCCAGGATTTCTTCAAACGTGCTCCGCGCGCGGTCCCAGTCCCCGATGTGGTGCCGGTAGAGTTCTCCCAGATACCTCAGCGGCGTCGCATCCGCGGGATCCATCCGGTGCGCCTCCGTGTACAGCCGCTCCGCCTCCCGGTAATCCGCACGGTTTTCCGCCGCCAGCCCTTCCGCCAGCGTTGCGGTCATCCGCGCGCCCAGCGCCCGGTCAAAATTCGGCGCGTCGTAAACCTGGCCTACATCGGTCACTCCCAGTTTCTTCAGCTCTTTTGCGGCGTCTTTCGCCCGGCCTGGAAACATGCATTTCTGTCCCGCCACCAGGCGCAGCTCTTCAATCGCCCCCTGTTTGTCCCCGCTCTTCGCTTTGTTCTTCGCGTCCTCCAGCCGTTCCTTCATTGCGGATTCCCGCTTCTTCATCTCGTTGTCCAGCAGCTTTTCCACCGCATCCACGCGCAAAAACCCGCCCACGTTCTCCGCCCGTCCCACCTCTTTCTCGTCCGGCTCGGTCAGCACGGCTACCGGCAGTTTCGAGTTCTCGATCAGTTTTTGTCCCACCGGCGCCGAAGCCGGCGCGATCGTCATCGCCACGCACTGCGAGGCGTACAGCGTCAGCGTTCGTGAATTGCGCAGGCTGGATCGCTCCAGCTCCATTTGCCCGGTCGGGAACCAGTACAGGATCAGTCCCTCTTTCACCGGCGGTTCACCCGGCTTCAACACCTTCCACGGCACCTGATACGCCGGCTCGTCCGCGCCGCCCATTCCCCCGCCGCCACCGCCGCCGCATGTTGCCCACACAGGCGCCGTCGGCATCAATAGCGCCATCGCCAAGACGAGCGAAAAGGCCCGGTAGAGTTGTGTTTTCATGTCCGGCATTATACCTAAGCCTGACCTAGCCGAGCACCAGGTCCAAGGGATAATTCAGGGTACGGCTTTAGTACGCCCTGGCGCAGGAAGGGCCGTGCCGCTAACGCGAGCGATGAAGGGCGGCTTTAGTGCACCCTGAAGAGTGAAGGGCCGCTGCAGTATGCCGCTCGCTGTCTGCTATTTTTCGGCAGTCCTCAAATACTCCAAACTCGCCAGCTGTCCCCATCCCGCCGCCTGCTTCTCCTCGAGCATCCATGTGTAATGGTCGTTCGTTTTCCGCGTCACCTGCACCCGCAGGTCGGCCATTCTTCCCTGGAAGTCTTCCGCCCGGAAGGCGATTTGCATCACGTCTCCCTCCACCACCACCGGTCCCTGCGTGATATGGTTCCTCGCGTCCATGTACCACACCGCGAGCGCGGAGTGCTCCGGATTCCAGAAAAAATGCCCGTCGTAGTTCTTCAGCGTTCCCTTCTCGGTCACAAAATGCGTGGTGAACCGGATGTACGCGTCGTTGTCCGACCACTGGTACCGCGTCTCGATCTTCAGTCCAGGCGCCAGCGTCGTCCCGTCCGCCGTCCACACCCCGCCCACAAGCCACGCCAGCGCGGCGATCGGTTTCGTCGCCGGTGCTATTGGTCCGCTCTCCTGGCCGAACAGCGCGGCCGCCGCCAGCGCCAGTAATGCGGGCATCGCGATAGCCTTTCTCATCTCGCCTCCTTAGGGTTTGCGGAGCCGCCTGGGGATAGCTGCCCGCTTGCTGCCTTCGAATTCTTCTCGGCCTCGCCCCGCTCCAGCAGCAGCCGGAAATATGCGCGCAGGTGCTCCACCGAGGCGTCGAACGGTTCGATCGCCCTGTGTGCCCGTGCCTGCATCACTCCTCCCTCCATCACCGTCAGCACGAACTGCGAGAGTGTTTTCGCATTGGTCTCCGCGGGCAGCCGTTCGCCCGCATCCTTCAGGCACGTTTCCACCGCCGCCGTCCACCCATCAAAATTGTCGGCCAGCCGTTTGTGCACCCGGAATTGCTCCTCCGGAATCTCCAGTGCCAGTCGCCCGATCGGACATCCGTACGTGCACCCAGTAGCCAGCAGGTTGCGACGGTAGAATTCCAGAATCCCAAAGACGCGCTCGATAGGATCCGTCGTTTGGCTGAACACCGGTAGCACCACCACCGGCTCCAGCGAGCGTATGTAGAATTCCAGCACCGCAAGCAGCAGTTCTTCCTTGGTTTTGAAGAAGTGATAAAAGCTTCCGGCATTCGCTCCCGCCCGCTCGAGTATCTGAGCGATTCCCGTTGCTGTATAGCCTTGCAGCCAAAAGAGATAGAGCGCCGCGTCAAGCAAACGCTGTCGTGTCGGGAGCTTGCTGCTCATTTAAGTTAAGTATTCAACTAAGACGGGCTCCTGTCAATCCCCCTTCCTCTCCTCCGCCACTGCCTGTTCCCGCGGTGTTATCCTTCCTGCCCGTCGGCTCACATCGAAGGAGATTTCGGCATGGATCGATTGGCTCCAGAAGGCTCGCTGCCAGAGCGGCCCATATCCGCTGCCGGCAATGTCTCGCGCCGCAACTTTCTGGCCGCCACCGGCAAACTCTCCGGCGTCCTTGCCTCTGGTATGCTCCTCGACGCATCCGGCGAAGGCTTCCCGTCCATGCGTCTCCCCTCCTCCACCACCGATCTCGTGCTGATGGATGCGGTCGAGCTCTCGCAGACCATCCACGCAAGACGCGCCTCGTGCCGCGAAGTGATGACCGCCTATCTCGACCACATTGCCCGGCTCAACCCTAAAGTCAACGCGATCGTCTCCCTTCAGGAACCGGATGCGCTCCTGAAGCAGGCCGATGAACGCGACGCCCAACTTGCCCGCGGCGAATCGCTCGGCTGGATGCACGGCTTTCCTCACGCCGTCAAGGACCTCGCGCCCACCTAGGGTATTCGCACCACCTGGGGCTCCCCGCTCCTCGACACCATTCCCACCCACGACGCCATCTTCGTCGAACGCCTGAGGAAGAACGGCGCCATCCTCATCGGCAAGACCAACGCTCCGGAATTCGGCCTCGGCTCGCAGACGTACAACACGGTGTTCGGCGCCACTCGAAACGCCTACGACCAGTCCAAATGCGCCGGGGGCTCGAGCGGCGGCGCCGCCGTCTCGCTCGCTCTCCGCATGCTTCCCGTTGCAGACGGTAGCGACATGATGGGCTCGCTTCGCAATCCCGCCGCATACAACAACGTCTTCGGCTTCCGCCCGTCGTTCGGTCGCGTCCCGGTTGGCCCCAGCCTCGATGTCTTCGGCCATCTGCTCTCCGCCGACGGCGCCATGGGCCGCTCCCCCGCCGATATGGCCCTGCTGCTTTCTGTCATGGCCGGTCCGGATGCGCGCGACCCCATTTCCATCGAGCAGGATCCCGCCCTGTTTGCTCGCCCTCTCGCCCGCGACTTCAAGCGCACGCGCCTCGCCTGGCTCGGCGATTTCAGCGGCTATCTGCCCATGGAGCATGGAGTGAAAGAACTGTGCGAGCAGTCCTTCAAGGCCTTCGAGTCCATCGGCTGCAAAATCGATGAAGCCCGTCCCAATTTCCCTCCCACACGCCTGTGGCACACATGGCTCGTGCTTCGCCACTGGCTGGTGGGTTGTGGTCTCTCGGAGTTCTACAAAGATCCGTCGAAACGTGCGAAGCTGAAGCCTGAAGCCCAGTGGGAAGTGGAGGGAAGTTTCAAGCTCACCGCGCAGGATCTCGCCGACGCCGAGGTCGCCCGCACCAGCTGGTATCGAAGCGTCTGCAGCCTATTCGACGCCTTCGATTTTCTCCTGCTCCCCAGCGCCCAGGTGTTTCCTTTCGACGTCAACGAGCATTGGCCCCGCGAAATCAACGGAATCCAAATGGACACGTATCACCGCTGGATGGAGGTCGTCGTCCCCGGCACTCTCTCCGGCTGTCCTGTCATCAACGTTCCCGTCGGTTTCAGCGCTACTGGCCTGCCCATGGGATTGCAGATTATCGGCAGGCACCACGCCGATTTCGATGTTCTCCAGCTCGCTTACGCCTATGACCAGGCCACCGGCTGGGTGCGGGATCACCTGCCGCGGTTGATGCTGTGACCGCGCCCCCGTTGCGCGGCGCTATAACCCTGCGGCCTTTTCCCGTTCACTCCCCCGCATCCTTCGGCTCCAGAGTGGACAGCCGGGAATCCTCCTCACCCACGATTTCCACCGAGTGCGGCGGCAGCGGCCCGCTCTGCCCTCAGTGCAATTCCCACTCCAGTTCGTGCCGCGGATGGCTGAACCGTGCCCCTCGCGCGTACGCTAGGAAATTCAGGATCTGCGTCATTCCATCCCGGTAGCCCAGCAGGATGGCCTCGCGTGTCCGCTCCGGACTGAAGTCCAGCGCCGACCCCGGTATCGATTCCTCCGGGCACACCGCGAAGGATTTCACATAGCGGTACCGGCGCGCCCCCAGCACGATTTCCACATCCTCCGGACGTAAACCGTTTTTTTCCGCCGCTCGCTCGCACGTCATATTGAAGTTCGCTGCGATCCGCATGTCGTTCACGAGCGTCTGCCGCATCAGGATGTCCACGGCGGAGAGCCCCACGTCCACAAACGTCTTCAGCGTTTTCTTTTTTCCCTGCACCGAGTCCATCATGATCAGGAACACCACGTCCGCTCCCAGCCGCACCGCCGGTCGCAGCGGCTGGTTCGCGCACAATCCGCCGTCCGCGTACAGCCTTCCGTGCAGCATCATGGGCTCGAACGCCAGCGGCAGCGCCGACGACGCCACCACCGCCCCCACCAGGTCCGTTGTTTCCACCACCATCGTTCGCACAAACTCCGCGTCCGCGCCCTGCTCCCCCGCCAGCTTCTCTTTCGGCGTGTTCGAGAAGAACACCGGGTCTCCTGACTCGAGATCCGTCGCGCTGAACATCACGTGGATCGGCGAGGCCCGCAGTTTCTCCTCCGACAGCCGCTCCCGTATGAACCGCGCCCGCTCGTAATTCGGAAACAGTCCCGGCCGCAGCGGCAGCCGCAGCAGTTTGTGCATGAACCCGCTCAACGGCACGCGCCAGTACCGCCGCGACGCCAGCAGAACTGCCACCAGCACCACGATACCTGCCGCTCCCGCCGGGTACAGCCGCAGCAGCGCCCGGAATCGTGGGACGACTTCCAGCTCGTCCAACAGCGCCAGCAGGAATGCCATCACGATCGCGTTTCCCACGATCGAGTACGCCGCCCTTCGCCTCTGAATCTTGAAGAGTTTTCCCGTCACCAGACTGCGCGCGATGAACGTGATATACGGCAGGTAGTCGTACAGCAGCAGCATCACCAGCCCGGCTAGCCCCAGCAGGGTCCAGGTCAGTTTCGGATTAGGCAGCGACAGCGAGTACCCCGCCGACGACAGCATCGCGTAAATCAGGTTCCCCAATCCCGCCCAGAACGCGATGAGCCCCCCCAGCATCCACGCATACCGGGTCCATTCGATCCCCACCAGCGTCGGCGTCACTCCCAGCCAGTGGTTCACCACCGCCTCGGCATTGCCCACCATCGTATCCGAGTTGCCGGCGTATCCCGCTGCGTTGATGCTCCCGATCGATGTCGCCGCAATGATGTGCGTGGGGACTTCCGCGTCCTGGAATGCCAGCAAAGCGCCGGCCTGGTACGCCCCGCGCGTGCCCCCGCCGGAGAGCGCCAGCGCGATTCGCCCGGAGAAATTCCTCCAGACTTCGCGCGCCCCCTCGCTCTCCAGCCGCGCGCCGAATTCCACGCGGGCACGCTTCAATGCTTCGTTCGAATTTTCGCCAGGCACGGGCCGCGATTCTTCCATCGCCTTCAACCCCAGTCAACCGCGCCGCTCTCCGCTGGCTATCACCTCTCGCCGGCGGCCCGGCATCACCCGGCACAGCACCGCATGCACCGGCCAGTACACCACCAACACCAGCACGCTCCAGATCACCAGCAGATGCACCGGCGCAGGCCCCCAGATGTGGTCCGTCACCAGCTCTTTCTGCGCGAAATTCAGGTTCAACTCCGGCGCTACCACTCGCGATGCCACCAGCGCCACCGCCGCCAGCCCCGACTGGAATCCCCAGGCCCTCCGGTCGTATCCGGCCTTCCGGATGGCCCACAGCGTCGTCACCGGCACAGCCAGATGGTCGAATGATAGCGCCCGCAACCACAGCGGGTAGCTCGCATTCCACATGTACTCCGTTCCGCCAATCGGCGCGCGCCCGTGCGCCGCCGCGCCCCACGCCACGTCCAACGCCCACAGCGTCCCAATCACCACCGTGGACACCGCCTGGCTGGAGAGCAGTAGCCGGTTCTCCAGCCACAACCCCGCAAACGTCAGGATCACGGCCAGATTGCACAAATACAGAAAATCCGCCGGGCTCCAGTAGATCCAATACGTCGGGACCCACACCACAAAAAACGCCAGCCACACCCACCGCAGCACCGCAAACGGTTTCTCCACGGCGCCTCCGTTGCCCGGATTCTAATCTGGAATTCCCCCAGCGCAGCCCGCCGTCCCCATTCCTTGTAGGGGCGCACCCAGGTGTCCGCCCTCTTCATCCGAGATTCTAGAAACGCGTGTCCCCAGCCTATTCGGATACGCACAAAAAAGAGAGGCGGTCGGGGGAGGAGGTCCCGATCCGCCTCATGCGGAGGAATCATGCGAACAGCAGAGACCCTGCTGCGTCCGAATCCCGGCCTCGCTAGCCGCATCCAGCGGCTCACGAAGCCGAGTCAGTCTGCTGCGGGCAGCGTCGGGAGCGGGGGAACTCCGCAGTCGCGCCCCAGCACACAGCCGGGTTTCCGAGGGAGAGGATGCACGCGCCGTGCCAGCGGGCTGCAACGTCCATCTCGTTGCTCCACGACAGGTTAGCCAAACTCCCGGAATTCCGCGGGGCCAGCCCGGCCCTCCGCGGTCTCGAAATGTGCAACCCCTTGCAGCAGTACTTCGCGTACCACCCGCCGGCGTCCTATTTTACGTATGCCGCAATCCAGTCCATCACCACCCCGTACCAATACTGGCTGTTCTGCGGCTTCAGAATCCAGTGCCCCTCATCGGGGAACACCACCAGTTTCGACGCCACCCCCTGTCTCTGCAGCGCCGAGAAAAATTCCAGGCTCTGCGTGTACGGCACCCGGTAGTCCTGCTCGCCCGCGATCACCAGAGTCGGTGTTTTGTATTTCCCCAGCTCTGCCGCATACGTGGACGCCGACCATTTCGCATACGACGCCGGATTCGTCCACGGCGTCCCCCGAAATTCATGATCCGGAAACCACAGCTCCTCCGTGGCATACATGCTCACCTGGTCGTACACCCCCGCGTGCGAAAACAGCGCCCGGTAGCGGTCCTGCGCGTGTGTCGCGAACCAGTCCATCATGAACCCGCCGTACGAACCCCCGCCCGCCACCATCCGCGTTTTGTCGATAAACGGGTATTTCCCCGTCGCGTAGTCCGTTCCTTCCAGCAAATCCGTGTACGCCTTCCCGCCCCAGTCGTCGTTGATCTCGTCCGTGAATTTCTGCCCGAACCCGGTCGAGCCCCGCCGGTTGATCATCAGCACCGCGTATCCCGGGGCCGCAAACATCTGCGCGTTCCATCGGTACCCCCAGCCGTCCTCCCACATCGTCTGCGGCCCGCCGTGCGCCAGCATCACCATCGGGTATTTCTTCGTCGCGTCGAATCCCGGCGGACGTACCAGCATCCCGTAAATCTCCTGCCCGTCCGACGCTTTGAAGCTGAAGTGCTCCGCGGGCCGCAGATCGAGCTGCGCCACCAGCGTCGTGTTCTGGTGCGTGAGCTGCCGCACGTCTTTCCCGTCCGCGCTCGCGGCGAAAATCTCCGCCGGCGCCGATAGGCTCGACTGGGTAAACACCAGCGTCCGCCCGTCCGCCGTCAGCCCGAACTCGCTGACCGCTGCGATCCGCACCACCGGATCGGGCAGCGCTCCCGCCGCTGCCGCCATCCGGAAAATCGCCACGTCCTGCCGGTCTTCCGTGTCGAAATACAGCGTCTTCGAATCCGGCGCCCACGCGATCGCGTCCACGCTGCGGTCAAAATTTTCCGTCAGGTTCGCGTGCGTCCCCTTTGCCCGGTCGTACAGGATCATCCGCCACCGGTCGGACTCGTACCCGGCCATCAGTTGCGCGTGATACGCGATCCACTTCCCGTCCGGCGAATACACCGGCCCGCCGTCGAATCCCGGGTTCGTTGTGATTCGCCGCGGCTCCGCGCTTCCGTCCACCGGCACCACGAACAGGTCGCCGTTCGTGCTGATTTCCGGGTGCGCGTCCGTATTCGCCGTAAAACACAGCTCGCGCCCATCCGGCGAGAATGCCAGTTCGTCCGGCCCGCCCAGCGAGAAGGGAGGAACGTCGTAATTCGCTCCCAGCGTCAAATCGCGCGGCGTCCCGCCTTTCGCCGCCACCACAAACAGGTGGCTCCGCGTTCCGTCGCTCCACTCCGTCCAGTGCCGGTACAGCAGATGGTCGTACATCCGCGCTTTCACTTTGTTCTGCTCCATCTTTTCCAGCCGTTCCGCCGTGCACGGGTCGGTGCGGCAATCCGGAAACACGTTGCTCGTAAATGCCAGCGTCCGTCCATCCGGCGACCACAGCAGGTTGTCCGCCCCATCCGCAAGCTGAGCCACCCGCACCGGGTCTCCGCCATCGAGCGGAAGCTCGTACACCGCGGCGCTTCCGTCCCGCGACGAAATGAAAGCGATCCGCTTTCCGTCCGGCGACCACACCGGTCGCTGGTCGTGTCCGCTCCGCGTCAACTGCCGCGCTTCTCCGTTCGCCACAGCCACCAGCCAAAGGTTCCGTTCCAGCCGGTTCGCCGGCAGGCTCGGCGTCGCCACCGTGTACGCCACCCATTTTCCGTCCGGCGAAATCTGCTGCCCGCTGATCCGCCCCATCGCCGCCAGGTCCTGAAACGTTATCGGGCGTTTCTCCTGCGCCGACACGCCCGTGCACACAACCAGCAGCCCCAGCACCCACGCCCACGCCGCAAATCTCCTCAGTTTCATCGTCTCCTCCGTCTGTCTCCTCTGGACTCCCCGCTCAAATCCACCATCATGTCTCCCCGCCCGCCAATCCCCAAGAAAGCGTATCGTCAGGCAGCGCGAGGCCCTTTGAGTGCGAAAGGCCGAAAGTTTGGCCTTTCGCCTTTTCCGCTTTCCAAGCGCTCTTGCTTTGTCGGTGCAGGTTCCTTCTAAAACTGCTTTCCGAGCACCGGTCCGCACAACGCGGCCGAGCTCGTGACATTGAAAGCGCCATGCCCGAGTGCTACTCCACAATTCGAAAAAACGCCCTCCAGACGACTTCTTGGTCCAGGTACACGTCCACCCGATAAACGCCCGGCGGAAGCGAAGCAATCGGCAAAGCTCCGTCGGTCATGAACCCCCGGGCCGGCTTCATATCCAGCTTTGCAGGGCCCTCCTGCGCCACCAGGCGGTTCTCGATATCGTAGAGCCTCAGCACGGCCAGGGCTTTGCGCTTTTCCTGAGGGTTCCACCTCACCTGCACGAACATGCGTCCGTCGCGGCGCGTGAACTCGGTTCCTTCTCCCACAGGCACGGGGATCCCTCCGGTCCGGTTCATCCCCTTCGAGAGCGTGCCATAGGTCACATTTTTCTCGGTTGCCAGCAGGGGGATAAACTGTCCGCTTTGCAGCATCTCCTCCAGTGTCGCGCGCCGTGCAGGCTGGAGCGACACCATGTCGATCGGCGTCGCCCGCGAATTGCTGAACAACTGCATGATTTGGCTCGCCCCGCTCCCGGAGCCGAAGTAGAAGCCAGTGTTTGCCCTCGACCTGCCTCCAGGCATCAGCGCGCCGCCCAGCACTCCGATCACTTCCCCATATTCATTCATCAACGCTCCGCCGACGGTGCCGGAGTTCACGGCGCTCGACAAGTTGAGCCGCCGCCCGGCGGTGGAAGGATTCTGCGTCCCCACCAAATCCACCTGCCCGATCGTTCTCGTGCCTTCTGCCGGCGAGTCCAGGACGTAGCAGGTGTCTCCGACTGCCCATGAATTGACCGGCGCCCGGACCGCCTGTGGCGTCGTTCCTGTCTCCACGTCCAAGATTGCCCAATCGTCCCGCCGGTTCCAGGCAACCAGGGAGCGCGCCATCGCCTGGCGTCCAGTTGAAAATCGGACCCGGAGGGTCGCTGCGCCGTCGATCACCTCGAATGCAGTAGCCACAAGGTCTGGTCCAATCACGAATCCTGACCCCGTCCCGGCCTTCTCTCCCTGCCCATTCAACGCGTCAATAAACACGGTCGAGGCAAGCGCGCGATTGTAGATTTCTCCCGCCGACAGCGTGCGTCGCACCGGCACGACTTCTGACGGCGCCGTTCCCTTCAGAATCTGAAACGCGTGCGTCCCCGCGATCTCCCCGTCCACATGCGCCTCGAGCGCCCACAGCCCGGTTTCCATTGTGTCGCTCAGAGTCAGCATCCAGTATCCCCCGAAGCGCTCGGCCTTCGCCTCATATTTGAATTCCGAAATCGTCGTGATCTTTCCCTCCGGATTCTTCCAGTATGCCTCGAAGTCGTGCAGGCCCTTCGGCCCTTCCCATTCGAAATACACGATCACCTGTTTGTCCTGGGGCAAATAGAAAATGCTGCGAGGATCCTCCACCACGAATCGGCCCCCGGAGGCTTCGCCCTTGCTCCCGGAAACGGATCGCACCACTCGGAACGTCGGGCCGCTCGCGGCAACTCCTCCCGCCTGCGCCGGGGTCGGCGGAGATTGAGTCTGTGCAGCCCCCGGGACCAACCACAGCAGTGCGGCAACTGCGAAAGCGCACGCGAGCCGCGCCATGCCGGCCCTGCTGGCCTCAGAGTTTTCCCCCTTCTCCATGCTCGGAATCTTACGCCGCGGCCGGAGCGTTCCCAAACGCTGCCTTCCCTGTAGGCTGCAGCGCCTCCGCCACAGTACAACTCGTCTGAAGTCCTGTCTGGTGCGCAGCCTATCCCCCCGGCGGAACGTCCCGCCGCACCACGGGCTTCCCCCCGTGGTCCGGATGCGGCGGCCCCGTCCAGTTCGTGATCGGCAGCAGCAGCCGCGAAGGATGCGCCGCGTCCTGCAGGATCGTGATCGTCGCCGCTCGCATCGCCGGCGACTCCGCGTCCGGCTCTCCCGTATGCAAATTCCTCGAAAAATGCGGAAAGAATTCGCCCGATATCTGCACGCGCAGCCGGTGTCCCGCCAGGAACCGGTTGGCCATCGGCAGGTCCGTAAAGCTCAAGCGCACCGGTTTGCCCGCCTCCAGCAATTGCCGCGACGTTCCGCTCCGCAGGCTCGCGCGCTCCACGTCCAGCCCCGGACTCATCAGGTTATACGAGGTCCCGTCCGGCGCCACGTCGTACACCCGTACCCAAATGTCTGCATCCACGCAGTCGCACGTAAAATAGATTTCCGCCCCTGTACGTCCCGCAACGTCCAGGTCCGTTTCCAGCGGCGCCGAATCGTAAATCACGGAATCCCGGCCGCCCCGTTGCACTCGCCGATAGTCATGCGCGCCCAGCATGTTGCCGTACGGGTCCGTGAATGGGTGTGCCGGGTCCGAAGTGAACGCGCTCGTCGCCGCTCCGCGCGTCCGGTTCGGCCCCGCCGTCCCGCGCATTCCGCCCTCCGCCGGCCCGGAAAGAAAGTAGCTCGTCAGATGCGCCCCCGGCGGAGGCCACGTATCCGCATCCCGCCACGCGTTCTCCCCCATCATGAAGTAGTGCACGCGTTTCGGCAGCTTCCATCCCGTCGCGTCGTTTTTCAGTTGCAGGTCCAGCCAGCTCAGCACCACATCGTCGTAATCAATCGCGGCACCGGCTCCGAATTCCCGTTCCCCGGATTTCGTGCTCGCCGTGGCCCCCACCCCGTGCACCCACGGCCCCATCACCAGCGCCGTTCGCGCGTCCGGTTCCCCCTTCCGCGCCGCCACCAGGCCGTTGAAGTTCGTCGTCGCTCCTTCCGGCCCGTAGTCCTCGTCGTACCATCCGGAAACATTCAGCACCGCTGCCGTCACCCGATCGTATTTCCCCCGGATTTCCGCCCAATCCCACCACCGGTCCATCGGCGGATGCAGTAGCCACTCGTAATACCACGGCGCCACGTCGCGCAGGTCCGGCAGGCCGGCCAGCGGAAGAAAATTCTGAATTCGCGCCGCGTCGTGCTCGTACGCCGCCTTCGCCGCCTCCTGCGTCCTCGGCCCCTGTAACCCTTTTCGCTCCCGCACGTCCGGCGCGATGTTCACCAGGATCCACTCCGGCCACGACAAGTCAAAGCTTCCACCCGAATAGAAAAAATACTGCGGCGTGGAAAACGTCATGGCCGGAACCATCACCCGCAGGTGCGGTGGATGCTCCACCGCCGCCAGCCACTGCACCGCTCCGGGATAAGACAGCCCGAAGGTCCCCACCGCGCCATTCGACCACGGCTGCCGCGCTGCCCATTCAATCGTGTCGTACCCGTCGCGTCCCTCGTTGGAGTACGCGTTGAATTCACCATCCGAGCTGTAGCGTCCCCGCACGTCCTCGATCACCACCGCGTAGCCTCGCTCCACTGCGTGCCGGAATGTCGTGTACTCCATTTCCGCCGCCGTTTTGCCGTACGGCGTCCGGTAAACCAGCGTCGGGAACGGTCCCCCCGTCTCTGGCCGCATGATGTCCGCGCGCAACACCACCCCGTCTCGCATCGGCACCGCTGCATTGATTTCCGTCTGGACCGCCGGTCGCGCCTCATTTCGTGCCTCCGGAGACGCCAGCAGCGCTGCGCCCAAGCCCGCAACTGCCGCAACGCAGAAGGAAGAAGCGCGTACTCGCACCGCGCGAGCCTACCACCCCGCCGCCAGCCCCAACAAGGTGAACGGGTGCTCAAGCAGATGGTTTTCCGGTAGCCGAAACGAAGGGCAGGCGCCTGCAATTCATCAACACAGACGGCCGCGTGGAACATCGGACGCTGCAACCGGACGTCTTGGAATTTCCCGGCTTCGCTAACTCAGCGGCGGCCACGCCTGGCATTCTTTTGCGCTCACCGGCGCGGTCAGCGGGGCGCCCGCTTTGTACCGGATCACGCCGTCCGCGGTCGAGCAGAAATTTCTCGATCCCGTGTCGCTGGATTCGGGAGTGCCGGTCACCACATATTCTGTGCACGGCCGCTGCTTGCAGAGTGTGGTCAGCGTGAAGCGGTATCCGGACGCTGTGCACCATGCCCCAGCCGTACAGCTCGCGTTCCCGATCGTAACGTCTATTAGGTCCGCGTGGTCTTCGGAGGCTCCAGCCGTTCCTCCCGGAGCCGGCCCCAGCCTCGCCAGATCCGCCGCGAAGCCTCTCTCTGGATACATCGATGCATAAGTCACCTCGGCTGTGATCACCGTACGCAGCCGGCCGACCGCCGACGCTTCATTCGCCGCCTGCCGCGACCGCAGCAGGTTCGGAATCGCGACGGCCGCCGCCACCAGCACCGCCCCGGCTTCAAACCCCGCGCTGGTGCTCTCCGCCCGGATCGCCGTTTCCTCCCCATATACGCACAACACCGACGGCGAGCCCTCCCGCGCCAACTGTGCAAGCGCCGCCGCCATGTCGGGCGACGCCTGCCGCAGCCATGCGGCAGTAAGAGCCGCTGTGTTCTTATACAACAATGCGGAAGCGGCCGGTGAGCGGCCCGGCGGAAGCGACCCCAGCAGCTTCTGCGATTTTCCCAGCGACTCGCCGCTGCGGTGCAGCCGGACTGCCTCCGCGAGCGTTTCCTGGCTCGACGCTGCGACGAGATACCCATCCACATATGCATACGCGATGGTGATGGTCTTCTGCCCGGAAGGAACGCTCGCCGTGTAAGATGTGCCCCACTCGCTCTCGTGCGCCGCCGGCGTAACATTCACCAGCGCCAGCAACGTCTTCAGCGTTTGCTGCAAGTGCTCCACATCCTTCACCCGCAGGATGGCCTTCCACACCGGCTCCGGCGCGATTCTGTCCAGTTCCAGTGTGATTTCTCCCTCCAGTTGGCGCAGCAGGTCCTCCTTCAGGCTCAGGTTCAAGGCCTTTTCCGATTGCTCCAGCGGTCCAAATGCGTTGGGATTCGAGGCCGTCGCCAGTCCCTTTACATCTTCAAAGATTACCGTCGGGTCCGTCAGTCTCACGCTGCCCGCCAGGATCGCCTTCGGAGAGACAAAATCCAGGCTGCCCAGCGGCGCGGGCGGGGCCAGCCAGGCCGCTGCCCCATGCCGCGGTCCGGTAAAGCTCAACTCCGCTTCGTTCACGTCCTGGCTTCCCACTTTCTTGTTCCTCCACACCCAGTACTTCATGTCGCCAAATCCGCTGCGCTGCAATGTGGCCTGAGTTTGCGCGCTGCCTTTCGGCGCCCAGCTCAGGATTTTCTGCACATCCGCCGCTCCCACGGCCGTCACGCCGCCTCCGTACGCCTGCGACACTCGCTGCCCGAACGGAGTGGACGCGAATTCCCGGTCTCCCCGCTCCAGCCGCTCATTGAACCGGCGCAGCGTGCTCAGATCCCCCGCGGCAACCACATAATCCGCCCGCACCAGCACCACCAGTTCGTGCTCCGGACTCCCCTCCTTCGCAATGGCCAGTTCCTGCGGGTCCAATACGCGCACGCCCGGCTTCGATTTCCCCGCAACCTCATTCACCATCTGCACGAGTAGCGGCTTCAGGCCCGGCTTCCGTACTTCCGCCACGACCACCACACGCGGTTCCCGGCCTTCCATTGTGCCCGACACCACGATCTCCTCTCCCACGTATTGGGAGAGCTGGTAGATTTTTTCCAGCGTCTCCTCCACCTTCGCCCCGGTCGCCGCCATGTCCCCGTGGTGCCACCAATCGCGTAGCACCTGGCTCTCCGCCATCTCCTGCCGGAAGATCAGCAGGGTCTGGTGCGCCACCTCGCCATAATTCGGAAATGCCGCATAAACCATCGTCGTTTCCGGCAGCAGCGGCAGGAGACGGCTTTCGCTTCGCGCCGGTGGGAGTTGCAGGTTGGTCCGCAGTCTGTCCATCAATCGCCCGAACTCCGCGAGCAATTGCGGATTCTTCATCACTTCCTGCGGGGCCGGCGCTTCAGTCGCCTGGCCCCCGGAAGGGGCCTGTGCGGCGCAAATCGGGGCCAGTAGCAGCGCCATTGCCACCATTGCCGGCCACTTCAGGAATGCAAGCCCTCGTCGTGTGAAATCCTGTGCGCTTCCCATCTCTCTTCACCCCTCCTGCGGACGGCACAGGATAGTCTCCCCGGCCCCTTTCTGCCATCAAAATACCGTTGACCGCCGGAATAGTGCTGCTCGCATCAACTCGCGCTCGCCACGATACGCACGCAGCATGCCGGATGCATTCGTTCCACATAAACTCATGTAACCTTGGAGAGCATGGCGCGGAGGTTAGAATGAGCTCGCAACGAACTAGGAGAAGCCATCTCATAAATGGTTCACGTCAGGGCACGGCTTTAGCCGTGCCGAAAAACGCCTGTAAATCGGGGGCTTCAGCCCCTGAGGTCCGTGGTCGGGGTAACAGCATCATTTATGAGACAGGTTGGACTCGCTTGTTGCGTTCCCTCTGTCCTGTTTCTTTCCTCTGCCTTCTATTGAGTCCCCCCTTGCTGCCCCCGGCCGCCGCCCAATCCTGCGGTTCTCAGGGAGTTGCCGCCCAGGTGCTCGGCTCGGGAGGGCCCGAGCTGCAGGATAAACGCGCCTCCAGCAGCTATCTCGTCTGGCAGGATGGCCGCGCGCGCGTCCTCGTGGATGCCGGAGGAGGCAGCGCTCTTCGATTTGGCCAGAGCGGCGCGCAAGTGTCCCAGCTCGATGTGATTTTGTTCACTCACTTTCATATCGACCACAGCGCTGACTTTCCCGCGCTCATCAAATCCTCCTGGTTCGAGGATCGCAATCGTCCCCTGCCCATCTACGGTCCGCCCGGGAACGACTTCATGCCCGCAACCACTGAATTTGTCCCCGATTTCTTCGGCCAAAAGCACGGCGTCTATCGTTATCTCAGCGAGCTGCTCGTGCCCGGAGAAAAGAGCAGTTACAAGATGCTGCTTTACAACGTGGCGTCGGGCGCATCGCCCGTCCCAGTTTTTCGCGACGGAGATCTTTCCATATCTGCCGTGCGCGTGATTCACGGTGCCGTTCCCGCATTGGCCTGGCGAGTCGAACTTGCCGGCAAAGTGATCGTCTTCAGCGGCGATACCAATGGCGAAGGCGAAGGACTTCCGCGGCTTGCGGCGAACGCCGATCTCTTCATCGCGCATAACGCCGTCCCGGAAGGCGCCGTCGGACTCGAGCGTCGTCTCCACATGCCCCCGTCCGTAATCGGCCAGATCGCCGCCGACGCCCATGTCAAAAGCCTCGTTTTGTCCCACCGCATGCTGCGCACACTGGGCAAGGAGCCTCAAACCGAGGCCGAGATCAGGAAGCGCTATTCCGGTCCTTTGACTTTCGCAAACGACCTCGACTGCTTCCCTCTTAGATAAATGTTCGCCTCCTGCTGCCATGGCAACCCCATGCCGCACGCCCGGCGGATTCGCGCGTGATGTTCCTCACATCCTCCCGTGACATCCGTCATGGCCGCCGTCTCAATTGACGTGTATCCGGTTAATGTTTCATGCTCCTGGGAATGGCCCGGAGCCATGGGGTAGCGTTTCCTTGCGGGTTCACGCGGCGCACTGTTCTCGCGAGAGTCGCCATCCCGATTTCATCGCCGGGTAGAACGAGGGAAAGCCTACAGGCGTAAACTGCGAAGCCCAGGCCGTGGATCGCAGCGGCATCGGATCGAGGTGGACGCTCATGCCTCCCGAAGACGTTTCATCCCTTCTGGCAGAGCTCAGCGCTCGCGTGGAGCAGTTGGAACGCCGCCTTTCCGCCCTCGAGAATTCCCGCCAATTATTCTCGCCTCTTTCCGAATCGCCCGCGGCTCCGGCCACCGTCCATCTTGCTCCTGGCGAAGTACCCTCGGCGCAGCTCCAATCGAATGTATTTTCGGTTTTCGGCCGGGCCGTCCTCGGAATTGCCGGCGCCTATCTTCTCCGCGCCGCCGCGGAGTCCCGGACGCTTCCTCATGGCATTACCGTGGCTCTCGCCCTGGTTTACGCCGCCGGTTGGCTGGTGTGGGCCGCGTGGCCTCGCGCGCAATCCAGGCTCGCCCGCTATTCCTACGCCATCACCTCGGCCCTCATCCTTTCCCCCATGCTCTGGGAGACCACTGTGCGCTTCCGGATTCTCGAGCCGCCCGTGACCGCGGCGATCCTCGCCGCTTTCGCGCTTCTGTCCCTGGCCCTCGCCTGGCGCTCCAATCTTTCTCCCATCGTCTGGGTGGGAATACTCACCGCAGTCGTCACCGCCTTCATCCTCATGGTGGCCGCACGCGATCCCGTCCCCTTCACTTCGGCGATTCTTTTCACGGCGCTGCTCGGCGAATTTGCGGCCTGCCAGAGCCGTTGGCCGGCCCTGCGTCTCGTCATCGCTCTGTCGGCCGACTCCGCGGCGCTCATTTTGGTCCTCATCCTCGGCGACTCTCGCGCCGTCCCCCAGGAGTACCACCCCGCCGGCGCCGGTGTCATGCTCGCTCTCGTTGGCGCTCTCTTCGCCGTAAACATGGCCGGCCTGGCCTTCCGTTCCCTGATTTCTCGGCTGAAGCTCTCGGCCTTTGAGACCACGCAGTTCGCCACCGTCGTTCTGCTGGTCAGTTGGGCCGTGCTTCGGATCACCGGCGGGGCGGGCCTGCGCGCGCTCGGAATTTCCTGCCTTCTCCTCGGAGCCGCGTCTTATTTTGCCGCGTTCAGCCTGCGCGCACGGCATCGCGAGCTCCGCAACTTCCGCTTCTACTCCGTCTGGGGAGTTATCTTCGTCACGGCGGGAAGTTTTTTTGCCCTTCCCGCGCCGCCGCTGGTGATTTGGCTGTGCCTTGCCGCGGTGGTCGCAACGGGACTGGGCGTCCGCGCCCACAGTCCCGCCCTCGATCTACACGGTGTCGTTTATCTGAGCGGCGCCGTCTTCGCCTCTGGTCTGCTCGAGTTCGCCGGCCGCGCCCTCGCCGGAGCGTATCCTCCCCCGCCCGGAACGCTCTCCGTCGTGGCTGCCGCAACTGCTTTTCTCTGCACCGCCATGGTCTCGCGCTATTCCGGCGAGCGCCGCGGCGAACGGCTCCTGCGGCTCTTACCCGCGGTTTTGGCGGTCTTGGCCCTCGCCGCCCTCGCCGTTGCCCTGCTCGTCTGGCTCATCGCACTCGGCCCGGCCCCGGCGCTCCCCCAGTTGGCCGTCATTCGCACCGTGGTGACCTGTGGGGCCGCGCTCCTGCTCGCTTTCGTCGGCGCGCGGTGGAACCGCCTCGAGTTCGTCTGGTTGGCCTATTCCGCTGCCGTTCTGGGGAGCCTGAAACTCTTCTTCGAAGATTTCCGCATCGGCAGCACGCAGTCCCTGGCCGCCTCTCTTCTCATCTACGGCGCGGTTCTGATTTTGATTCCCCGCCTGGTGCGCGCAGGAAGGCGGCTCGCCTGATGCTTTCCCGTTCCGCGTTTCTCACGCGGAAATCAGGAACAGCGGATCGCCCAGTTTCCCCGTGTAATGCGGCCGGTAGCGCTCCGTGTTGTACAGCTTTTCCACGTCCACCGTGCGCGGCCCCAGCGCCGGATCCGGCAGCGGCGCGTGCGCGTATCGCCCTTCGCGCACCGCCACCATTTGCCCCGCCACGTTTGCCCCGATCAGGTCCAGCGCCAGATTCGCAAACGTCGTCGCCACCACCTGATCCACCGCGTCCGGATCCCCGCTCCGCAGGTCGTAGGTCAAATCGCTCGTCATCGTTTCCTCGCCCGTCCGCTCCCGTAGAATCTCCGCGAGCGCGTGCCCGATGTCCACCTTCTTCCGGTGCCCGTAGGCGTCCGCCTCCCCGAAATCCGCCACCTTCTGTCCCGTCCACACCGCCCCTTCCGAAGCGATCACGAACGCATAGTTGCTCGGATTATTCCGTTTGTCTTCCACCAGCAGTCTCGTCAGCAAGTCGAGATCGAAGGGGTATTCCGGAATCACGCACCGCGCCGAAGTCACGTACGCCGTGTACAGCGCCGTGAATCCGGCGTCCCGGCCGAAGATGCGGAAGATCCCTATGCGCTCGTGCGAACCCAGCGTGGTCCGCTGCCTCGTCACCAGCTCCTTCGCGCGCGTAATCGCCGTCGAAAATCCCACGCAGTATTCCGTCCCCCGCACGTCGTTGTCCATCGTCTTCGGGATCGCGATCAGCGGAAAGCCCGCGATGTGCAGCGTCGTGGCAAACCCCAGCGTGTCGTCGCCGCCGATCACCACCAGCCGCCCGATTCCCAGCCGTTCCAGATTTCGCAGCACCACCGGCGTGAAATCAAACGTATTCCCGTCGCGGGAAAGCTTTTCCAGTTCTCCCGGCGGAACGTGCGCCGGCAGGTTGCCCTTTTTGATCCTCAGCGGATTTGTCCGCGAGGTGTGCAACACTGTGCCCCCGCTCCGGTCGATCGCCCGCGTGCTTTCCCGCGTCAGCGGCCGCAGGTACCGCGCGTCGATTTCCTGCGAAGGGTCGAGATGCGTCAGCCCTTCCCATCCGCGGCGGATCCCGATCACCGACTGGCCCATCTCGCTCGCGCGATACACCACCGATTTGATCACCGAGTTCAGGCCCGGCACGTCCCCGCCGCCCGTCAGTATTCCGATTCTGCCTCCGCCTTTCATCCGTTGTCTCGCCTCCAACCTGCTCGCGCCTAGCATCCAGCACGCCGCCGGTGATGTCAAACGAGCCGCCGCAGCGCTCCGCCGGCGAGCCGATCCTCGATTCCCGCAATGCGGCCCCGCTCCGATTATTCCTCGCCCGCCGCTGATATATACTCGCGGGTCTTCAAATGGTTTGCGTGAATTGCGTTTCCAGGAGGAAGGAATGGAGCGTTGGTGCCGCGCAGCCGGGCTGATCGCCTCTCTGGCCGTGGCTTCTGTTGTGGGGCTGGCGGCCCGGACCAGTGCGCCGCCCCAGGATGCGCATCCCTTCGATCCCAAGTTTTTCGCGGCGCTTCGCTGGCGCTCCATCGGTCCGCCCCGCGGCGGTCGCGTCCTGCCCGTCACCGGTGTGCGCGGCGAGCCCGAACTCTACTACTTCGGCTCCGTCGGCGGCGGCGTGTGGAAGACGACCGACGCAGGCCGGACCTGGAACCCCATTTTCGATTCGCAGCCGGTGGCCTCCATCGGCGCCATCGCCGTTGCCCCCTCGAATCCAAATGTCATTTACGTCGGCTCCGGCGAAGCGGACATGCGCTCTTCTATCTCCACCGGCAATGGCATGTACAAATCCACCGATGGCGGAAAGAACTGGACCCGCATCGGTCTGACGGATTCGCGACAGATCGCCCGCATTCTCGTCGACTCCAGCGACCCCGACCGCGTTTGGGTCGCCGCCCTCGGACATGCCTACGGCCCCAACGCGGAGCGCGGCGTTTTTCGCTCCGGCGATGGCGGCAAGACCTGGCAGCGCATCCTCTTCAAAGATGAAAACACCGGCGCCATCGACCTCGCCTTCGAGCCCGGAAACCAGCAAACCATTTGGGCCGCCCTCTGGCAGACCCGCCGTCCCCCGTGGAGCATCTACCCGCCTTCCAATGGGCCCGGCACCGGGCTCTACCGTTCCACCGACGCCGGCGGCCACTGGGAACAAATCTCCGGCAACGGTCTTCCCACCGAAGGACTCGGCCGCATCGGAATTGCCTTTGCCCCCAGCCATCCGCAGCGCATTTTCCTCATCGTCGATGCCAAAGACGGCGGCCTCTACCGCTCCGACGACTCCGGGCACAACTGGAAGCGCGTTTCGAACGACCGGCGAATATGGGAGCGCGGCTGGTATTTCGGCGGCGTCACCGTAGATCCCAAGGATCCGGACACGGTCTATGTGATGAACACGGCTGCCTACAAATCCCAGGACGGCGGCGCGACCTTCTACGCCTGGAAAGGCGCTCCCGGCGGCGACGATTACCACCAACTGTGGATCGATCCGGACGAGCCCCTGCGAATGGTTCTGAGCTGCGACCAGGGCGCCCTCGTCACTCGCAATGGCGGCCTGACTTGGAGCTCCTGGTACAACCAGCCCATCGGCCAGTTCTATCACGTCGCCACCGACAACCGCTTCCCCTACTGGGTTTACGGAGCCGAGCAGGATAGCGGCGCCGCAGCCACTCCCAGCCGCAGCCGGTACCGCTCGCTCAACTCCCATGACTGGCGCCCAATCGAAGCGGGAGACGAAAACGGCTACATCGCACCGGATCCTCTCAATCCCGGTGTGGTTTTCGGCGGCACCGTGGACCGCCAGGATTTGGAAAACGAACAAATTCAGTCCATGCCGCCGGTGCTCGCGCATCCCGGCAGCTTCCGCCGCGCGTGGACCCTCCCGCTCGTCTTTTCGCCCCTCGATCCCCGCGTCATCTATTTCGGCTCGCAAATCCTGTTCCGCACCTCGGACGGCGGCAGTTCGTGGCAGCAAATTAGCCCGGATCTGACGCGCGAAGATCCCGGCGTCCCCGCCAGTCTCGACCCGGCCACCGCGGCAGACGCTCCGCCGTCAAAGCGCCGCGGCGTCGTCTACACCATCGCTCCGTCCTACGTGCGTGCCGGAGAAATCTGGGCGGGAACCGACGACGGCCTGATTCATCTGACCCAGGACGAAGGGAAATCCTGGAAGGACGTCACTCCTCCTGAAATCACCCCGTGGAGCAAGGTCACCCTCATCGAAGCCTCCCATTTCGATGCCTCGACCGCCTACGCCGCAGTGGATCGCCACAGGCTCGAAGACACGAACCCCTATCTCTACCGCACCCGCGATTTTGGCCGCAGTTGGCAGCGCATCTCGCGCGGCATTCCGGACGGCAGCTTCCTGAACTGTGTGCGCGAAGACCCCGTGCGGAAAGGCCTGCTCTATGCCTGCACGGAATCCGGTATGTACATCTCCTTCGACGACGGCGAAAACTGGCAATCTCTCCAGTTGAATCTGCCCACTACTTCGGTGCGCGACCTCGTCGTTCACGCCGATGATCTGGTGATTGCTACGTTCGGCCGCGCCTTCTGGATCCTGGACGATTTGACTCCGTTCCGTCAGATGGATTCCCACGTGGAAGCAAGCGATGCGTGGCTCTTCGCTCCCGCCACCGCCTACCGTGTCCGGCCCGGCTCGGATGAAGCCACGCCCGTGCCGGTCGATGAACCCACCTTCGCAAATCCGCCGGATGGCGCGCCGTTGGATTACTACCTGAAGGAGAAATCCTCCTCTCCGGTTCAACTGGATATCTTCGATTCCGCTGGCAAATTGGTGCGGCGTTTCTCGAGCGACGACAAATTGCCCACAACCGACCCCAATTCCGTCCCCTACACCATGAATTGGGTGCCTGTCCCCCCGCCCCTCTCGCCGGAACCGGGCATGCATCGCTTTGTCTGGGATTTGCGCTATGCATTGCCTGAAGGCCTGCGCCGCTCCTATCGCGTCTCCGGAGGCCCCTGGATCCTCCCTGGCCCCTATACCGTGAAGCTGACCACCAATGGAAAATCCAGAACCCAGTCTCTAACCGTCAAGACGGACCCGCGCTCCAAAGCCTCTCCGGAAGCCCTCCAGCGCCAGTTGGCCCTGGCCTCCCAGCTCGGCAACGATTTGGGTGACGCAGCCAAAGCCCTCCGGCAGGCCGCCGGGCTCCGAAAGCAGATTGAAGAACGCAAGCGGGATGCCGCAGCCGCCAACGCCGGAATTCTCGCCGCGCTCGATGACATCGACAGAAAGATCGATCTGGCTGCTGGCCACGAGTCCTCCGAAGCCTTCGAGTTCCTCGAACCGGCTCTTCCGGACCAGCAGCATGAATCTCTCCGCCGCGTCGTCGCTGCTCTCTCGGGTTTGTTTGCCGTCGCGGAAAGCGCGGACGTCGCTCCCTCGCTCGATCTAACCGCTGCCGCCCAGCGCTGGCATTCGGCCCGCAACGATGCTCTGGCGCAATGGAACCTCCTGCTGGACGAGGTCCGCATGGAACTCAATCCCAGGCTCGAGAAGGCAAACCTGAAGCCCCTGCTCGCAAATTAGACGGCAACCTTCTCCCGGCGATCGCGCCATCCTGTCTCTCCGGATCTGCCGCAGCGCCGCCGCCCGGCAGCGCGGCCCCCGAATTCTGTTAGAATCGCGCCGTTTCGCATTCCGAGATTCATCTTTTCGTTCTTTGCGCGTTGCGGATGGAGAAGAGCAGAGCGCAGTCGGCCATCATGACCCAGGCCCTGTTCCCCAGAAGTTTCCGGAAGACCTATCCCACCGCCTCCCGCGGTGACGGCTGCTACATCCTCACCTCCGACGGCCGCCGCATCCTCGACGCCGCCGGCAGCGCCGCCGTCGTCTCCATCGGCCACGGCCGCGCGGAAGTCGCGGACGCCATGGCCGCGCAGGCCCGCAGCCTCGCCTTCGCCCACACCTCTCAGTTTCACACGGACATTGCCGAGCGCCTCGCCCAGCGCCTTCGCGCTCTCGCCCCTCTTCCATTCCGCGAAGCAGGCCGCGTATTTTTTACTTCCGGCGGCTCTGAAGCCACGGAAACCGCGCTGAAGCTCGCGCGCCAGTATCATCTCGAGCGCGGCCAGCCCCAGCGCCTCCGCATGCTCGCCCGCCGCCAGAGCTATCACGGCTCGACGCTCGGCGCCATGGCCGTCTCCGGCAACCTCGCCCGCCGCGCGCCCTACGCAGCGCTCCTCCCCGAGTGGGGCCATATCGCTCCGTGCTACTGCTACCGTTGCCCGTTCGACAAAACGTTTCCCGATTGCCGCATCGCCTGCGCCGACGATCTCGAATCCTTCATCGCCCAATCGGGCCCTGACTCCGTCGCCGCGTTTCTCTTCGAACCCCTGTCCGGCGCCACTCTCGGCGCCGCCGAGCCCCCCGAAGGCTACGTGCAGCGCATCGCGGAGATCTGCCGCCGCCACGGTATTCTTCTCATCGCCGATGAAGTCATGACCGGTATGGGCCGCACCGGCGCCCCCTTCGCCGTGGACCACTGGGGCGTTTCTCCCGACATGATTCTCGTCGGCAAAGGCATCGCCAGCGGCTACGCGCCGCTCGGCGCTGTGCTCGTCGCTCCCCACATTGCAGAGGCGCTGGCCGAGGGTTCCGGCGGTTTCCCGCATGGATTCACCTACCAGGCGCATCCCGTCTCGATGGCCGCGAGCCACGCCGTCCTCGATATCCTGGAGCGCGAGCGCCTGTTCGACCGTGTGCCCGCCACCGGCGCAGCACTCCGCCGCGCTCTCCAGCCCCTCGCCTCCTCGCCGTTCGTCGGCGATGTCCGAGGCCGCGGCCTGCTGCTGGGCATCGAATTCGTGCGCGATCGCAAAACCCGCGCCCCATTTCCGCCATCCGACGGCATTGCCGAGCGCGTCCGCCAGATCGCCTACGAGCACAATGTCGCCGTCTATCCCATCCAGGGCTGTGCCGACGGCGCCGCAGGCGACCATGTGCTCCTCGCGCCGCCCTTTATCCTGACCGATGCGGAAGCGGCCCAGATCGCGGCTGCGCTCGAAGCTGCCGTGGCGCGGTTGTCGTGACGCCGCCGGTCCTTTTCTGACGGGGGCGCCCAATGGAGCGAGTTATGAAACGATCCACAATTCTTTCCATCCTCGCTGGCTGCGCATTCGTTCTTTCTGCCGTTGCGCAGTCTCCGCCAAAGCCCCGCGCACGCGACCTCGGAGTCCCCTTCGACGGCACTCCCGGCCCGCTGAACGCCATCACCGACGTCGCCGGCGTCGAAATCGGCCACACCACGCTGATCAGCGGGGAAGGGAAGCTCGTCGTCGGCCAGGGCCCCGTGCGCACCGGAGTCACCGCCATCCTTCCCCGCGGCAAATCCGGCGACGACAACGTCTTCGCCGGCTGGTTCACCCTCAACGGAAACGGCGAGATGACCGGCACCACCTGGGTCGAGGAATCCGGCGTGCTCTCCGGCCCGGTGATGATCACCAACACGCACAGCGTTGGCGTCGTCCGCGACGCCGTGATTGCCTGGCGCGTCCGCCGCGGCCAGCCCGAGCCCGATGGTTACTGGTGGTCGCTTCCGGTGGTAGCCGAGACCTGGGACGGCTGGCTGAACGACGTCAACGGGTTCCACGTCCATCCCGAGCACGTCTTCGCCGCTCTCGATTCCGCTCACTCCGGCCCGGTCGAAGAGGGCAGCGTCGGCGGCGGCACGGGAATGATCTGCAATGAATTCAAGGGTGGCATCGGCACCTCCTCGCGCGTGCTCCCCGCTGGTCAGGGTGGCTACACCATCGGCGTGCTCGTCCAGTGCAACTACGGGATGCGCGGCAACCTGCGTATCGCCGGCGTTCCCGTGGGCAAAGAAATCACCGAGCAGCCCGCCTACGCCGGCTCGCTTCCCCGCGAAACGCTCGACCTCGGCTCTATCATCATCGTCATCGCCACAGACGCGCCTCTGCTCCCCCACCAGCTCAAACGCCTCGCCCGCCGCGCCTCGCTCGGCCTCGGCCGCGACGGCAGCATTTCCGGCAATGGCTCCGGCGACATTTTCATCGCCTTCACCACCGCGAATCCCGGGGTCGCCGCAACCAAGGGCGTCATCCCCGTCGCCATGCTCGCCAACGACGCCATGGATCCCCTCTTCGCCGCCACCGTCCAGGCCACCGAAGAAGCCGTGGTCAATGCCATGGTCGCCGCCGGCACCATGACCGGTCGCGATGGCCACACCGCCATCGCTCTCCCCCACGACCGCCTCCGCGATATCCTGAAAAAATACAACCGATTGAAGGAATAGTGGCTCGCGGAACTACCTGTAGCTCGGGTCCCGCCGTTGTCCTGCGCTTTCTGCTGGACAACGGCTGACCCGAGGCCTTCGCTACTGCCCCGCCCGGACCCCCAGCTCCCCGAACAAAAACACCATCTCGTCCGTCGTTTCCTCGATGGATTTCCCCAGCGGTCGCCCCCCGGAATGGCCCGACTGCGTGTCGTACAGCAGCAAAATTGGCCTGTCCGACCCGTTGGCCGCCTGCATCTCCGCCGCCATCTTCCTCGCGTGCAGCGGCGCCACCCGCGTGTCGCTGTCTCCGGTGATGAACAGCACCGCCGGATATTTCGTCCCCCGCTTCACGTTTTGATACGGCGAGTACGCGCGCAGATATTTGAATTCCTCCGGCTTCTCCGACGAGCCGTACTCCGGCACCCAGAACTTCGCCACCAGAAAATTCTGGTACCGCAGCATGTCCAGCAGCGGATACCGGCACACCACCGCGCCGAACAGCTCCGGCCTCTGCGTCACCGCAGCTCCCACCAGCAGCCCGCCATTGCTGGTTCCCCGGATGGCCAGCTTCGACGGCTGCGTGTAATGCTGCGCGATCAGCCATTCCGCCGCGCCGGTGAAATCGTCGAACACGTTCTGCTTCTTCTCCCGCATTCCGGCGTGGTGCCAGCTTTCGCCGAACTCGCCCCCGCCCCGCAGGTTCGGCAGCGCGAAGATCCCTCCGTGCGCGGCAAACAGCGCCGCGTAGGCGACGAAGGCGGGGGTCTCGCTGATGTTGAACCCGCCGTATCCGGTCAGCAGCACCGGCCGCTCCCCATCTCGCTTCAGTTCTTTGCGGTGCACCAGGAACATCGGAATCTGCGTGCCGTCCTTCGAGGCGTAGTGCACCTGCTCGGTTTCGAATGCGCTGAGGTCCATCGGCACGCTCGGCCCGGCCCACAGCGTCACCGTTCCTTTATCCGCCTCCAGCCGGTAGATCGACTGCGGGATCGTGAACGACTGGAACGCGAAGAACACCTCGTTGCTCCTCCATCGTCCGCTCATCCCGCTGGCAGTGCCCAGCGTGGGAAGCGCCACTTCGCGGTCCAATTTGCCGTCCGCCTCGTAGAGCCGCAGCCGCGACGTGGATTCCTCCGTGTACCGCGCGAGCAGTTTCCCTCCCGCCAGCGCCATCGCCTGGAGCGGCCATTTCCCCTCCGGCACCGCTTCGCGCCAGTTCTCGATCGCCGGATTCTTCATGTCCGCCACCAGAATCCGGTCGTTCGGCGCTTTCCAGTTTGTCTGGATGTAGGCGTGCCCGCCCGCCATCTGCGCCACAAATCGCGCCGCCACTCCTTTCACCAGCGGCGTAATGGGCCCGTCCGTTTTCAAATCCTTGAAATAAACTTCGGAAGTATCGCCTGCCGAGCCGTGGAACACGTGGAACACCAGGTACCGGCCGTCTTCGGCCAGCGACACGCCCGCCAGCATTTCCGGTCCGTAGCCCGAGCCGAAGATCTCCTTGTCCTTCCCGGCCTCCCCGCCGAACGGGTGATAATACGCGCGCGGGCCCTCCTTCTTGATCACCGAGTAGTAGATCCCGTGATCGTTCGGCGCGATCTCCACCGATAGGTAGTCGGCCCGCGGCAGCCCCTCCGGCAGCTCTTTGTGCGTCGCCGCGTCCAGCAGGTGCACCGCAACCTCATCGGCCCCGCCCTCTCGCACTCCGTACGCCGCAATCGTGCCGTCCAGCGAGATCGCTTCCCAGTTCACGCTCGTGGTGTGGTCCTTGCTCATCGGATGCGGGTCCACCAGCACCTCGTCCTTCCCGCTCACGCCGTTGCGTTCATACAGCACGAACAGGTCCTGGTCCGCCAGGCGCTTCGAGTAGAACACCCGCCCGCCGCGTTCGATCGGCGCCTCGAACGCGTCGATTTTCATCAGCGCAGCCACGTGTTTTTCAATCCTGGCCCGCCCGGGCAGCGCGTCCAGCACCGTGCGTGTGTACTGGTTTTCTTTGTCGATCCACGCGCGTGTTTCCGGGCTGTTCTGGTCTTCCAGCCAGCGGTACGGGTCGGGCACTTTCACGCCCGAGTAGTCGTCCACCACGTTGTCCCGCCGCGTTTCAGGAGGTTTCGGTTTACCCTGAGACCTGAAGGGCCCTCCCTCCTGCGCCCCGAGCGACGCCACCCCCGCGAGCGCCAGCGCGCCCGCCGCCAGCCAAGCCCATGCTCTCATCGGCCTCCTGCTACCGCGAATCTCCGAATTTCTCATCTCTCAATCCTCTCCGTGTTCTCCGTGTCTCCGTGAACTCCGTGTTAATTCTTTTCCTTCCGTCCTTTCCACGCCTGCCCGCCGCAGCCTGGCGGGTCTCTGCCTTTATTTCGTAGCGCCGGCATCTTGCCGGCGTCTTTCCGTTCTATTTACGCTGGCCTGTCTTCATGCTCACTGGTTGTCGCAACGCGGCATGCCGGGCTGTTGCATTTTCTGCCCCGCCTGCCCGCGAGCGATTTCGCCTACGTAATCGGCGTCGCCGTCTTCCGCGCCGGATTGAAAAACGGCATCGGCACAACCTTCGCCCCCACCCGGTGCCGCACCGCTTCCACCGTCCACTCCATCTGCAGTTCGGTTCCATCCTTCGAATGCGCCGTAGCCACGCTCGCCAGCGCAATCATCCGTTTCAGTGTCGGCGACCACGTCGTGGACGTCGCTTTCCCCACCTGCGCGCTCCCCCGGTACACCGGCACGTGCACCCGTGAGGCCATCGTCGGCGCCTGCGGTGCCAGCCCCTGCGCCTCGTACAGCCGCTCCACTTCGTTCCAGTTGATTTCCAGTCCTACGAGCTGCCTCGCTGGCCCGCCCCGCTTCTGCTCTTCCACCAGCGCCGCCCGCCCCACGAAGTTTTCCTTCTTCAAATCCACCATGCGTCCCAGCCCGATTTCGAAGGGGGAGTATTTTTGTGAAGCAATGAGTGCTTTTCTGCTGCTCGTATAGTCCACTTCGATCAGCAGCAGTCCGGCCTCGATCCGCGCAATGTCCAGCGCGATCATCCCCGCCGGGTGGATGTCGAATCCCCTCCCGTGCTCCATCAGCGCGTCCCACACCTTCGCCGCGCTTTCCGCCGGTATCCAAATTTCGTATCCCAGGTCTCCCGTATAGCCCGTGCGCGAAATGTCCACGGGAACGCCGGCGATTTTTCCCCGCGTCACCCGGAAATATTTCAGGTTCTCCAGTTTCGCCTCCGCCAGCGACACCAGCAGCCGTCCCGAGGTCGGCCCCTGGAGCGCCAGCGCCGCCACCTGCTCCGAAATGTCTTCGATTTCCACCTCCAGCCCCTGCGCGTTTTGCCGGAACCACCGCAGGTTCGGGTCCGCTGCGGTCCACCGGTAGGTGTTTTCTTCCAGGCGCGACACCGTCCCGTCGTCAATCACTTTCCCGTCCTCATCGCACCAGCAGCAGTAGATCACCTGGCCCACCGCCACTTTGTTGACGTCGCGCGACAGCACCCGGTTGATGAGTTTGGCCGCGCCGCGGCCCCGCAGCAGGTATTTGTACAGCGGCGAGATATCGATGAGTGCGGCAGATTGTCTTATCGCGTTGTATTCGTGCTCGTGCGTCGCCTCGTACACGCTCACCGTGTAGTAGCCCGACCATTCCCGGTAGTTCAGGCTCTCGCACAGCGCCAGTTCGCGCTCATGAAACGGTGTTCCTACGGGCAAGTTGGCCTCCTGGTTCGCTGCTAGGTATGCGACGCGGCAGTATAAATGCGGGAATGGCGGGAAGGAAGCGATAAGCGACCAGCGGAGACAGGCCATCGGGGTCGGGCATCGGCAGCCCTTCAATCCCGGTCACTTCCCCTGGATCTGTTTCAGTATCTCCACGACGGGTTGAAAGTCCTTGGTTGAAAACATCTCGGGCACCGACAAATACTTCGTGCTCGGCATTAAGAGACTCGCTGTCTTCTCTAAACGATCAAAATCCTCCCCAGCGATGCACAGAGAATCTGCAAGCCCTCCGAACCGCGCCGCCAGCTCCATCTCCACAAACGCCGCTCGACCGAGGAGAAAACAGGCGAACGCAACGCCACCGAAGGCAAGCGCCAATGCCACGACCCCGTAGAGCTGAGACGATGACGAGGCTTTCAAATCCTGTGCGGTAGTCCCAATGTTTCCCTTTGCATCCGGTATGCCCAATTCAGCCCTGCTCAAGGCATGCAGAGTCCTATCAGCGATCGAGGGCAAGGAGAAATAGACCCCCACCAAAATGCTAGTTGCCAACAGCAACCAAATTGCTGCGAAGTATCTAGCCTGGGCGGCGCGCCGACGAAGAGAGAGTTCGATGGTCATCTATCATTTCTCGGCAATCTTTTTCATCGAGAGGTCCGACACCTTCTGCGCCGCAGTAATCGCTTCATTGAGCAGGTTTATATCCTCTTGCTTTCCCTCATATATCCTGCCTGGCCGCTCGGCGATTGCTCGAAGGACATTGGTACAAAGAGTGGCGACTGGTGTGAGGTTGATCCTATCCACTGCCCCGATCTTTTCCATTTCTCTCTTGTAACCCTCGAAGGCCGCGGAGATGGCTTCCTTGTATGCGTAATCCTCTTCCAAGCGAAGCGACAGCATGTAGTTGCGCCCAGCATAGATGCCAAGCCACACGAGCGGAAGCACTATCGGGAGTCGCATCGTCAAGCTCCGCCATGTCGTGTTCCACGTCGGATCCGACGCAGCGCCCCCGAGCGGGTGCCAACCGACAGCCTGGAAGAAACCTGGAAGTCCAACAAGAATAAGCAAAACGATGCAAGCGACAAACGTTGCAAGCCACAGCCTTTGCCCATTCGCGAACCGTTCCCGTTGCTTGTTAAACGACGATGCGAGACCAGCGCTGGTCGCCCCAGGAAGCAGCCCCTCTAAGCGAGAAACCAGCTCCTGTATTTCTGTGGAATGTGCCGCGACCTTCTGCTCGTGCGACACGGAAATCTGGTCACTCTTTTCGAGGTGCTCCCAGATCTTCTTGTGCTCAGCATCTGCTTTCTCAGACGCTTGCAATAGTGCTGATATGGCGTCCGCCAGTTGCTTGCTGTTGTTAAGAGTTAGCGTAATGGCCGCCACAAGCTGCTGAGCTTCCGAAGCAAGCTTTTCCGCCTGCTTCTGTGCAGCGTCAGTCGCGGAGCGCGCCTGCGCGGCCCCGTCCTGCGAAGCAGCCGTCGCTTTGGATGCCGTTTCAGCCGCCGCCTTCGCCGCGTCAATCTCAGGCAGGCGACTCCCCCCGGCCTCGGCGGCCTTTAGAAGCGCCTGGGCGGCCGCGTCGACCTCCTTTCGACGGTCGTCGATCGCCTTCAAGTCCGCCTCGGCCGATCCCCTAGCTGAGCTGATGACCCTCGAGTCCGCCTCGGTCGACGCCTTCGCAGTGTTAACAGCCGCAAGGAGCTCATCAGATTTTTGCTTGTTGGCTAAAACCGACCCCGAGTTAGAGTCAACCGCGCCTCTTATGGCGGCGATAGCCGTCGCATGCTCCTCGCAGGCCGCTTTCGCGTTAACCGCTAGCAACGCCTCGCTGCCAGCCCTGGTGCGGTCTTGCTCCGCTCCCTTTACGAATTCTTCTGCCCTCGCCCGAACCAGCTTCATCTCTTCGAGCAGACGCTTGGACTCTCCCAGGCCCTCAGCTTCGATCTGGGCGCGCGCAGCCTCAGCTGCCTTCAGAACCTCGTCAGACTTTGCCCTTGTCTGACGGATCTCATCAAGCAGTCGCTGCGCTTCCACCAAAATGGGCTCAAGCGCACCGCCACCCGCAACAGCTGGACTGGGCTCAACCATAGCAAATAGCATACAAGTGCCAGTATTTGATGACAAGCATACTAATCCGGCTGGAGAATGCATCTCCCTACAATCCAGAATAATGTTCCCGAGAAAGGTCGTTTTGGGTGATTCGGTGAATAACGGCTCACCTGCGCTCGGCAAGGCGGCCAGCACTCAAGCGAGCCCCTACCTCACGATCTCGCATGGGATTATTCCGTTGGCAAAAGCTCCGGGGTGGCCGATGATTAGGGCATACCCGAAGCCGCATCATATCCCATCGTCAAAACGAGAGCGGCTTCTAAAGAGGAAGGCGATGACTATTGCTTTGGGGCTTTGGGCCAATGATGGACTTGTGCTTTGCGCTGATACAGAAAAAACGATCAGCGGATATATAAAAACCTACGACGGCAAAATAGATGAGCACCTCTACAACGACCCGAGGATTATTGTGGCTATTGCCGGGGCCGGCACCGAGGATTATATCAACACGGCGCGTGGAGTTCTTTTGGAAGATCTTCCAGAAGAATTAAAAAGGCGACAAGGCTCGCTGCATCATAACATCCCCGCTCTGTTCAAAGAGCGACTTCTAAATTTTTTTGATGAGCACTTGTCCCGATGGGCTTATTTCCCAGAACACGAAAGGCCGACTGTCGAACTACTAATCGGAGTAACCGGAAAGGGGTTGTATCCACGATTGTTTCATTACGATGGCACGTCCTTTCATGAAAGCAGACGAAAAGCAATCGGACAGGGCGTTCTTCTTGCCGACCAATTGCTCACTCAATACGGCTTTGGACCTTATACGGTTGCACAGTTGAGCAGCCTAGCGGTTTACGTTGTCCACAGGGTTAAAAAGGGCGTAGCAGGTTGTGGTGGCTCTAGCTATGTCACTGCGTTGCGAAAAGGGTTCGATCTCGCATTTACAGACGATAAGGAAATAAAGGAGATGGAGAATCGATTTGAAGAACTCGATAGCACCACGAACGAGTCCGTATCTAAATCTATTTTTGATACTCCGCTGTCTCTGTCCTGGCACTCGGAGTATAGAAAAGGAAAACCGAAAAGCTAACGGCAATGCGCCGGTCCTAGTAAGTACTGAACCCGATCTGAAATGATTATCATTCTCACGCAAGAGGAAATGTCGAAGTACTCTCCCCATTAGTTTGGGAGGAATCTGCCGTGCCACTTCTTCGACACATCGGGATTTGGATACGAGCCGTGCTTGCCATTTGGCAGTCTTATGTTACAGGCGGCGTGATTGTGCTTTTGCTGCTCCTCTACGAAAAATTTAGGCTCGGAACAATTTCAAATGTAGCTTGGAAGTATGGATTAATTGGCTTTTTATTGGTGTCTCTTTTTACGACCTGGCGGCGTGAGAGAGTGAGGGTCGAAAGCTACGAGAACACCGCCTTTACTAGATTGCTGGTAAGTAATGCGAGTTGGAGAGGAAGCTCTCTTTCCGCGACTGCCCCGGGCGAAACTGATTCAAAGGACGAAGTAAATAGATGGACACGAGAAGTGGAGAGCTGGCAGGACGAAACGCGTATGCTCCTGAATAGCCTTTCCCCAATAGCGGCAAACAAATTCTCACAGATACACGATTCCAATTCAGGTGTTGAAAGTGGGTACGCTCCACAAATCGCAGCAATACGAGGGATCGTGAACAAACAAATTCAAAACCTATCCGAAATAATGGAGAAGCCAGAAACCTACTTGGCGAGAGTGCTGTGAACACCCATGCCGCTCCGTTTCAGAACTCCTATACGTTCCAGGCTCAAAATTCCTCTCGCCGAAAAGCCACAGCGTATGGTCCACCAAGCGCCCAGATTACGGCGCGGCCAGCCCGCGGATCACGCATTCGACCAGGCAATCCCCACCGCCGTACACGTAAGAGTTGCCTCCAAAGGACTTACGAATTCGCTTTCCGTAAGAGTTGCCAATAAAGAATTTAGCCGCCGCCGAGGCGAACTCTATTTTTTCCTTGACTTCTTATTACTCCTCTGATATAGTCCGCACGTATTATCAACTCGACTTCCCGCCAGGTCGCGCCGCTCGGAACGGTACCGCCTGCAAGTCCTTTGGTTGTCGCAGCTATGAAACTTGCACTGACAAATCGCCTCGCAGGTATTGACTCGGATCATCGAGAATCTTCGTGCGGCATTTCCCGCTCTCTTGCCCCTTGGCACTCCAGCGTTTCTCCAACCAAACCCAACCTCCATAAGAATCAAGCGATTACGCACTCCCTTGCAAAATCGCCAAAATCCCCCCTTTTATTTTCAACGGTTTACAAATTCAATTTTTTCCAAGTCCTTTGTTCCCAAGCGATTGCGCATTCCCGGGGGGAGGGGGTACCCGGCTCTCTCTCGCTCGTCAGTTGCTCTGCCGGAATCCCAGGCGAGTTACTTCGTCCGCACCGCACCGGGAAGAAACGTCGTGAACGTCCAGGGATGACCCTCCAGGTCGCGAGCGTGGTATTCGCGAGAGCCGAAGTCGGTGTCTTGGGGCGGACTGGTAATCTCCGCGCCTGCGGAGCGGGCGCGTGCGAAATGTGCATCGAGGTCGTCCACGTGGATGCAGAGGGATTGCGTGGCGGCGCCGAGCGACTGCGGGCTGGCCATGCCGTCGTTGGGCCTGACGGAGCCGAGCATGATGATGTTGGTTCCGAGTTTGAGCTGCGCGTGCCGGACGTACTCTCCCTTTTCCGGCGCCGAGAATACTTCGACGAACCCGAACGTGGCGCAGAGCGAACGGATTGCGCCACGAGCGTCCTTGTACCGAAGGATGGGGAAAATTGTCTGCATGGGAGAAGGAACGCAGTCTACCGCCGGCTTCGACCGGGAGCAATCGGCCGCACGGGGTTGGCGGCTTGTAGGCCGCAGACTGCTTCTATAGAATCCTCCGTTGCCTTGCGCTCGAAGGTAGTTTCAGGGGGCCCTGAAGGATAATGCCCGGCACTAATTCAAACTACGACGCAATCGTCATCGGCGGCGGCCACAACGGCCTCGTCGCCGCGGCCTATCTCGCCAAAGCCGGCAAGAAAGTCGTCGTGCTCGAACGCCGCCACGTCCTCGGCGGCGCCGCCGTCACCGAAGAAATCATCCCGGGCTTCAAATTCTCCGTCTGCTCCTACGTCGTCTCGCTTCTCCGCCCGGAAATCATCCGCGACCTCGACCTTCCCCGCCACGGCCTCGAAATTCTCCCTCTCGACGGCACCTTTACTCCCATGTTCAACGGCGACTATCTGTGGCGCATGGACGACCACTGGAAACTCATGCGCGAAGTCGCCCGCCACTCCCGCCTCGACGCCGAAGCCTACGAGGAATTCGGCAAATGCATGCACCAGCTCTGCAAATTCGTGAAGCCCATTCTGGCCATGGTCCCACCCGACCCCACCTCTCTCGACCCGCGCGAGCTGTCCAAGCTGCTCTTCCTCGCTCGCCGCTTCCAAGGACTCACCCGCCAGGAGCGCTACTATCTCGTCCAGCTCATGACCATGAGCGCCGCCGATTTTCTCGACACCTGGTTCGAAACCGATGTCCTCAAAGCCACCATGTCCGCCAGCGGCATCATCGGCACGTTTCTCGGCATTCGCTCGCCGGGCACCGCCTACGTCCTGCTCCACCACTACATGGGCGAAATCGATGGCGCCTTCCGCGCCTGGGGACTTCCGCGCGGCGGCACGGGCGCCATTTCCGACGCCATCGGCGCAGCCGCAAAGGAACTCGGCGCGGAAATCCGCATGCAAGCTCCCGTGGCGAAAATCCTCTCGCGCGACGGCCGCGCCTCCGGCGTCGTGCTCGAAAACGGGGAAGAAATTCACGCCAAAATCGTCGCCTCGAGCTGCGACCCCAATCTCACCTTCCTCAAGTGGATGGACAAGGGCCAGTTGCCCGACGATTTCCTCGCCGAAGTGAAGCGCTACAAGTACCGCGGCTCCTCCGGAAAAGTGAACATCGCCCTCGACGGCCTGCCCGAACTGCGCTGCAAGCCCGGCCCTGGCCCGCACCTCCGCGGCGCCATCTCCATGTCCCCGTCCATGGAATACATGGAACGCGCCTACGACGACGCAAAATACGGACATTTCTCCCGCCGCCCCTACATCGACGTGGTAATTCCGACGCTCACCGATCCCTCGATGGCCCCGCCCGGAAAACACACCATGTCCTGCTTCGTGCAGTACGCACCCTACAAGCTCGCCCCCGGCGACTCCTGGGACGACCGCATGCGCGAGGCCTTCGGCAACGCCGTCCTGGATACGCTCTCCGAACACATGCCAAACCTCAAAAGTCTGATCGTCGGCAAACAGGTCCTCTCTCCCGCCGATGTCCAGGACATATTCGGTCTGACCGAGGGAAATATCTTCCAGGGCGAGCTCTCTCTCGAACAGTTGTTCTTCCTCCGCCCCGTGGCGGGATGGGCGCGCTACCGCACTCCCCTCAAAGGCCTTTACATGTGCGGGTCGGCTACGCATCCGGGCGGTGGAATCATGGGCGCTCCCGGCCGCCTCGGCGCCCTCGCCATTCTCGACGACTTCAAGATGCAGTCATTGAATAGGAGCGCAGACATCATCCGCGCGCCCGCTCGCCTCGGGGCCACCCTCGTCTCCCGCTTCAAAAAGCGCCGGTCACGCTCCACATGACAGCCGTTCGCGAAATCGTGATTGTCGGCGCCGGCCACAACGCGCTCGTCGCCGCGTTCTATCTCGCCAAGGCGGGACTGAAGCCGCTGGTCCTCGAACAGCGCGAAGTTCCCGGCGGCGTCGCCGCAACCGCGGAGTTTCATCCCGGCTTCCGCTCCTCCGTGCTGGCCCATTGCGCGGGCCCGCTCCTGCCGCACATTGCCGCGGACATGGATCTCGCGCGCCACGGCCTGGAGATGATGGAGCCCGGCGTCCGCCTGGCCGCCGTCGCTCCCGATGGCCGCGCCTTCGCGCTCTATTCGGACGCGCAGCGCTCCATGGACTCGCTGCGCCGCATTTCCCCGGCGGATGCGGATGGCTACGCGCGTCTGTGCGGCGCGCTCGAGCGCGCCGCCACTGTCGTCGGCCCGCTCCTCTCGATTACCCCGCCGGACATTGAGGCGCCCGTCGAGAATCTTCCCGACCTCTGGAAATTTCTCCAGACCGGCCGCAGCTTCCGCAAACTCGGCCGCAAGGAAATGTTCCAGCTCCTGCGCTGGCCGCCCATGGCAGTCGCTGATTTTGTAAGCGAGTTCTTTGAAAGCGAGCTCGTGCGCGCGGCGATTGCCGCTCGCGCGATTTTCGGCACAGCCACCGGCCCCTGGTCGGCGGGTACCGCGGCCACTCTCCTGCTGCGCGCCGCCGCGGACCCGCATCCCGCGGGGCCTTCGGCCGTCCCGAAGGGCGGAATGGGAGCGCTCGCCGCAGCTCTCGCCGCGGCAGCGCGCCAAGCCGGCGCGGAAATCCGCACCGGGGCAACCATCGCGCAGATCCACGTTCGCGACGGCGCTGCTGCCGGCGTTGCCCTCTCCACTGGCGAAGAAATCGCCGCCAAGGCTGTCGTCTCCTCCGCCGATCCGAAGCGCACCTTTCTCCAGCTCCTCGACCCGGTGCATCTGGAGCCGTTTTTCCTCACCCAAATCCGCAATTACCGCTCGATGGGCAACGTGGCGAAAGTGAACCTGGCGCTCGACGCGCTTCCCGATTTTCCCGCCCTCGCGGCTCTGGATGGCGGCGGATCGAAACTCCTGGTGGGCCGCCTGCACATCGGCCACGAACTCGACTATCTCGAGCGCGCCTTCGACGCTTCGAAGTATGGCGATATTTCTCCAGAGCCGGTTCTGGAAGTCGCCGCCCCCTCGCTGCTCGATCCCGGCCTCGCTCCGCCTGGTAAACACGTCATGTCCATCTACGCGCAATTCGCCCCCTACAAGCTGAAGGAAGGGGAGTCGTGGGAGAAATTTGGAAAGCGAGAGGAATTGCTCCGCACCGTAATCAAAACTCTCTCGGTTCATGCCCCCAAACTGCCGGATCACATCGAGGCCGGGGAGGTGATCACGCCGCTCGACCTCGAGCAGCAGTACGGTCTGACCGGCGGCCACATCTTCCACGGCGAACTTGCGCTCGATCAGATTTTCACCATGCGGCCCGCACTCGATTGCGCCCGCTATCGCGCCCCGATTCCAGGCCTCTACCTATGCGGCAGCGGCACGCATCCCGGCACCGGGCTCACTGGCGCCAGCGGCGCAAACGCCGCCCGCGAAATCCTCCGAGACCGCAAGTCGTAGGGGCACGACATGTCGTGCCCCATTTCAGCAAGCTGTCTCTGTTCCTTTACTAGCCGCCCGCTCCAGCGGCTCCAGCGCAATCCCGCCACAATCCGCGCACGTCCCGTTCGCGATGGCGTATTGCTGGCAGCAGCGCGGGCAATAAGAAGTGGACTGCGGCCCGCTGCGCGCCGGCGGTGCCAGCAATTCTTCCGGCTTCAGTCCGGCATCCAGGAGGGCTCTGCGCATGGCGCTCGCCAGCCGTTCCTGGTACCACGCATCGCACTGCGTTTCCGCGTCGTTCCCTTCGCGGACCGACCCCGGAATCGGAAATGTGAGTTCGCGCAGCATCCGCGCGGCAGCCCGGCGAAACTCATCCGCAGGGCAGAGCACGCGCGCAACGATCAGCGGATGGAACCCGGCAAAGAGGTCGCGGAACACTGCGTCCTGCGCGCGGATCGCCGCGACGGGCGAGAGCGCAATCGTCAGCGCCGCCGTCCACCGCGCCTCCCTATCCCCGGGATGCAGTTGCCGATGCGCGCGGCGGAAATCCCAGGCGATCACCGCGACGAGCGCCACCAGCACGGCAAGCAACGCGGGCCACACCCGGGCGAGCCCGATGGCATCCACAATCAACGGCAGAAACAAAAACAGGAAACTGAACAGTGCGGTGCACGTCCACCGCAGCCGCCGCGTGCTCCGGCCGAACGCGGCATAACGTTCGGCCCCGGGCTCGAAATCCAGAGCGTCGGCCAGATGCTTCTCGATTGCGGACGCGCGTTTTTTCTCCGCAAGCGCGCGAAGCTTCTCCAGCCACGCAGCCAGTCTCTCCGCTTCCGCACGGGACACGGCAGTGACGAATCGAGCGCCGCTGACGTGGACGTTCTTCCCCGCGGCCGCCACTTCGCCCATGCCTGCAAAGGCCGCATAGCCGTCGCTTCCCGGCGCGGCCCCCAGCACGCCCAGGGGAGAAACCGATACGAGCTGCGCCGGGCAAACCGCCACGGCACGGAACGGCGGCAGCGGATTCGCGAGCACGCCGCGCAGCTCCGCGGCCCCCAGCCGAAACCCCTCGCTTTCCAGTTTCCAGCCGGAAAGAAACGTGGCGCGAAACGCGGCGGCATCCTGCGGCACCCAGGCCACGCACTGAAACAGGTAGAGGACCACCAGAACCGCAAACAGGATCTCGAGTTCGCTCATCCTTGCGGCTGTGTGTTTTGCTGCGCCGCCTCGCCCTTGATCACCCGCTTGAGGTACGAGAAGAGTTTCTTGATTGCGCCCGCCAGCGCCACAAACGCCACCACGATCACTTTCCACAGTTTGGCCAGCAGCCCCGATTTGATCGCCGCCGCCGCGGCCCCTCCCGCAATCAGCGCGGTCAGCCCGTATTCGGCCACTTTGTCCCCCGCACGGAACTCGGAGTATTTCTGACCCGCAATAAAAGCGAACCCGGTCAGCAGCTTTTCAAATTCGGGGACCACGGTGGAGATTTGTTCGGGGCCGAGCACCAGGTCGGCGCTCATCGTGCCGCGGCGGCCCAGCAGCCGCACCGAATAATTCACGTTTTCTCCTGCGGAGCCGTCTTCTCGTCCGCGGATCGACCAGGTCAGGTTGTGCGACGCGGGATTGTAGAACGGCGCCTGCGACCACCCCACCACGTGATACGCCCTCCATCCCTTTTGTTGCCGCACTTTGTTGGCGTCTTCCGTTCCTTTTTGCAGGCTTTTCAGGATTGCGTCCGTGTCCAGCTTGTCCTTTTCCTCGTCCTTGACGTACCCGGTGGTCTCGTATTCGAAAATCACGAACCAACTGTGCTGGCCTTTTTCCAGGATGGGTATGATCACGCCCAACTCGCGGCCCGAGGCGGGATTTTGCGTGATTTCCATCACCTTGAGCGCCCCCTCTTTTCCCGTGAACCGGTAGCCCTCCGGGATGTTGATTTGCGCCACGTCGCCGAGTTTGCCCATGGTGGGGCCGTTCTCCCACGTGATCCCGGAGCCCGGTTTGCTTTCATCCGCGCGCGCGGGCAGCAGGAATCCTGCGGCCGATGCGGCGAGCAGGAGAGCAAAAACGCTGACGCCACCCCGCAGAAATCTGGAATTCATAATCACCTCCACAGAGCGCGCTGCCCAGGGGAAACCGAATGCGTGGATTGTGCGCCACAACCCTCCCGATGTACAGCATCGGAAATGCTGGCCGGCGAGTTTCTTATTTTTGCTCTCGCCGGCCTCCGCTGCGGCCTCGGCATCGGCCCTCTGCTACGGAATCCCGCCGGGAGAACTGTGCCGCGAGCCCACGCTAGTGGACTACGCCTCCCGAGTGACATGGCGGGGCAGGGCGAAGTAAAATGCGGGTTTGCAGGGCGAGTCCTCCGCCCTTCCGAGGGACCGCAACCCGCAAAGGAGAGCTCTGATGGCTACCGCTGAAGTTGTGGTCGAGCGCGGAGAATTCCGCAATGAGCCCTTTACCGACTATTCCGAGCCACGGAACCGCGCGGCGATGGAATCGGCCCTCAAGAAGGTCAAATCGCAGTTCGGACGCGAGTATCCGCTCATTATCGGAAGCGAGCGCGTCACCACCGCAAAGAAAATCAACTCAACCAACCCTTCTCGCCCGGGCGAAGTGATTGGCATCTTCTCCGAGGCCGGGGCCGAGCAGGTGGCCAAAGCGATGGACGTGGCGTACAAGGCGTTTGAAACGTGGCGCATCGTGCCGGCTGCTGACCGCGCCGCGGTGCTCTTCCGCACGGCGGATCTGCTCCGCGAGCGCAAACACGAAATGAACGCCTGGATTTGCTTCGAGGCAGGCAAAACCTGGCCCGAGGCGGACGCGGACACCGCCGAAACGATCGACTTCTGCGAATACTACGGCCGGGAGATGCTGCGGCTGGCCGGGCCGCACGCGCTAACGCCGATGAAGGGCGAAAAGAATTTCCTGGTGTACATCCCGCTGGGCGTGGGCGCCATCGTGCCGCCCTGGAATTTTCCGTGCGCAATCATGGCCGGGCTGGTGGTGTCCGCCATCGTGGCGGGCAACACCGTAGTCCTGAAGCCTTCGAGCGACACGCCGGCCGTGGCGCACAAATTCGTCGAGGTGCTGTTTGAGGCGGGAGCGCCGGCGGGAGTGGTGAATTGTCTGGTCGGACGCGGCAGCGTCGTGGGTGATGCGCTGGTGGCGCATCCCCAAACGCGCTTTGTCTCTTTTACCGGCTCCAAGGAAGTCGGGTTGCACATCCAGGAAGTGGCCTCAAAGACGCAGCCGGGGCAGGTCTGGATCAAACGCACGGTTCTGGAGATGGGCGGCAAGGACGCCATTGTGGTGGACGACGAAGCGGATGTGGACGCGGCGGTAGAAGGCGTGGCGGTGAGCGCGTTCGGCTACCAGGGGCAGAAGTGCTCGGCGTGCTCGCGGGCGATTGTGACGGAGAAAGTCTACGACAGCTTCCTCACGAAGCTCGTCGAGCGGACGAAGAAAATCAAGGTGGGGTCGGCGGACGATTCGGGGAATTACATGGGGCCGGTGATCAACCAGAATGCGAAGAAGACCATCCTGGACTACATCGAAGTCGGGAAGAAGGAAGGGCGGCTGGTGGCCGGCGGAGCAGCGGCGGCCGGCGACGGACATTTTATCCAGCCGACCATCATCGCGGACGTCGCGCCGCGTTCCAGGATCGCCCAGGAAGAGATTTTCGGGCCGGTGCTGGCGGTGATCAAAGCGAAGGACTTCAACCATGCGCTCGAGATCGCCAACGACAGCGAGTTCGGGCTGACGGGCGCGGTGTACAGCCGCAACAAGGAAAAACTGCGGCGGGCCGCGGAAACCTTCCACGTCGGCAATTTGTACTTCAACCGCAAGTGCACCGGAGCCATGGTGGGCGCGCATCCGTTTGGCGGGTTCAACATGTCGGGCACGGATTCGAAGACCGGCGGGAAGGATTATTTGCTGCTGTTCCTCCAGGCGAAGACGATCGCGGAAAAACTGTGACTGGTCCTCACCTGGTCACTCTCCCTCGTTTTCGAATCCCTTGCGGCGCAGCAGGCGATAGGCGGGGTAGCTGAGAATCAGCAGGCCAAGCGCGTAAATGCTGTAGTGCCGCGACGCAGAGGTGTCCTTCAAGTCCGCGGCCACACCGCCAACGAGAAATCCCACCGAGCCCATCAATACGAGTGCCGTGGTGAACGGATAACCCCACGCGCGATAGGGACGCGGAGCCTGCGGCTCGCGCCGCCGCAGGACGAGCAGGGAGAGAAACGACATCGTGTAGTTGGCCACAAAAAAGTAAGCGAGCATCTCGATGACCGCCTCGAACGTCCCCGTGGCGATAAACGCCACGGCCGCCACGGTTCCCGCCACAAGGGAGGCCGTCGGCGTTCCCCCGGGATTCACGCGCGCAGCCCAGCGGCTCACCAGACCGTCTCGGCTCACCGCGAAGAGCACCCGCGTGGCCATCAGGGTGTTTGCGTTCACCGCGCTCAGCAGCGAAACCAGCATGAGGGCAAGAATGATTCTTTTTCCCGCGGAACCGAAGAAGATCCCTGCAGCAGTTCCCAGGGCAAAATTGTCTCCCGCGATGGTGCTCACCGGCAGAACGTAGATCAGCGCCAGATTTACGAGGAGATAGATGCCCATGATGGAGAGAACACTGCCGAACAACGCCCGGGGAACCTCGCGTCCCGGCTCCTTCATCTCCTCGGAAAAATACACAGGGCCGCTCCAGCCGTCGTACGTGTAAATGACGGCTTGGAGCGCGAGGATGATGGCCACGGCGAGCGGCATCTGCCGCGCGGCTGTGCCGCCGGTGGAAGCATTGGACCCGCCGCCGAGCAGAAAGCAACCCATGACCACCACGGCAAACACCAGGCCTTTCAGCAGGCTGGTAATCTCCTGGGCCCGCTCACCCCACTTCACGCCGCGCCACTGCAGCAGCGCGAAGAGGACGGCGACGCCGACGGCGATTGTGGATCTATGGACCGCAAGGGCCGGGGAGAGGTCCCCCAGGTATTCGCCGATTACGATGGAGACGGCGGAAACAGTGCCGCATGTGGAGAGCCAGTCGCTCCAGCCGACGACGAACCCGGCGTAGGGCCCCAGGGCGCGCCGCGCAAACACGTACTGGCCGCCCGACCGCGGCACCATCGACCCCAGTTCGGCGAGCTGCGTGGCACTCATCAGTGCGTAGATTCCGCCGGCTACCCAGACACCTACGAACAGCGGCGCGTAAGGGAGAAAGCCGGCCACTTCGCCCGGAGCGCGGAGGATGCCCGCCGCGATGGCGTTCCCCACGGCCACCGCGATGCCGAAGGTGACGCCGAGGACTCGATGGAGACGGCCGGAAGACGCTTGCCCTGCGGAATCTCGGGCGATGCGCAGAAGCGATGGGCTTTGGTCGGACAATCGCCGCGGGGCCTCGAGCAAAACTTCGTGCCGAAACGCGCGCGAATCATAGAGGAATGACGGGTCGAAAGCAATTGGCGCGGCACGAAGGTGCGCGGCGCGCCGGCCCGCCTATGCTGAGACTTCGGCGTGCGGGCTAGGAGGGCGAGGCGCCGCCGATGCGGGCGATTGCCCTGGCAGGAAGCGTGTCCGGATCGAGGCGAGCCACGCAGACGCGGTTGCGGCCTTCGTCCTTGGCGCGATAGAGCGCGGCGTCCGCGGCGCGGAGCAGGGCTTGCGTGTCGGCCGCCGTGCCGGGGAGGCTTGCTGCCACGCCCACGCTGATGCTGAGAGGGAACTCCAGTCCGTCTGCGGAGAAGGGGAAAGCAACGACCGCTTCGCGGAGTCGTTCGGCGACGACAAGGAAAGCCTCGGGCGCATCGGTGGTGAGGACGACGAGGAATTCCTCGCCGCCGAAGCGGCCCAGCACGTCGTAGGGCCGCAGCGCAGCGGCCATTCGGCGCGCGACTTCGCTGAGAACCAGGTCACCGACCAGGTGGCCGCGGCGGTCGTTTACCTCCTTGAAGTGATCCACGTCGGCGAGCAGGACTGCGACCGACTTCTTTTCACGGTGGGCGCGGGCCGATTCGCTGGAGAGGCGCTCGAGAATGGCGCGGCGGTTCCAGAGATGCGTGAGCGGGTCGTGGGTGGCGAGCGATTCGAGTTCTCGGCGGGATTCGAGGAGTTTTTCCTGGAGGTCCAGAATGCGCGTGGCGGTGCGGAGGCGGGCGCGGAGTTCGGAGGCCTCGAAGGGTTTGGTGAGGTAGTCGTCGGCGCCGGCCTCGAGGCCCTCCACCACGTCCTCCATTTCGTGGCGCGCGGTGAGCAGCAGGACGTAGGCATAGCGCGAGCCGGGACTGGCGCGCAGGCGCTTGCAGATTTCGGGGCCGGATAGGCCGGGCATCATCCAGTCGAGGACGGCGAGAGTGGGAGCGTTTTCCGCAGTGAGCAGGGCGAGGGCGCGTTCGCCCTGGTCCACGGCGACAACCTGGTAGCCCCAGCGGGCAAGCGTGGAACAGAGCAGGCCGCGGTAAATTTCATCGTCATCGGCGATCAGCACGCGCATGGGGGTGATCACCGGCGCGCTTTGGACGCCGGAGCCTCTCCGATCTTGGCGACTTCGCGCCCGGCGAGCAGGCGCGCGATCTCAAATTCGAGGTCCGGGGCGTGAAGAGGCTTGCGGAGCACGGCCTCGGGGTGCAGGGCCATGGCCTGCTGGAGGGTGGCCTGATCTTCGGCCGCGGTGATGACGATGACGGGCACAGCGCGATTGTTGAGGTTTTGCTTCAGGCGGCGAAGCACGGCCAGCCCCGAGCCTCCGGGCATTTTGATGTCCAGCACAACGAGGTCGGGTGATTCGCGCTGAATGGCGTGCCAGGTCTGGACCGCATCCTGAGTGACGAGCACCTGGTAGCCGCGTTCGTGCAGGCGGTGCTCGATGAGGCGGGAGAGGGTCAGGTCGTCATCCGCTACGAGGATTCGCATGGGCGCATCCTTTCCGGATCAGGAAATGGGCGTGGCCGGGGGACGCGGGGTGAGCCGGCTGCGGACGCTTTCGAGCGAGACGTCGAGGAGGATGAGATCCACGGGTTTGGAGAAGACGGACTCGACGCCCTGCTTTTCCGCCATGCGCAGCACCAACGGGTCGTCCATCGCGGTGATGACGATGACGGGCACGGCGCGAAGACGGCTGGAGGCGCTTCGTTTTTTCAGGAAGCCCAGACCGGTTCCGCCCGGCATGTGCAGATCGAGGAGGATGACATCCGGCAGGTCTTTCTCCGCCGCCTGCCAGGCGGATTCCGCGTCGAAGACGGTTCGGACAGCGAAGCCGCGGCCGGCGAGGTGGCGTTCGAGGAGGCGGCTTTCTACCTTGTCGTCTTCAGCGAGCAGAATCTTCATGCTTGGCCTCCCGCAGGAAATCGCTAAGGGCATTGCAGGCCAGCGCGACTTCGGCTTCGAGGGTGGAACACTGCGCGGCAGCACCGTCCAGACGTGCTTCGCGGCCGCAGATTTCCAGTTCGCGGGCGGCTTCGCAGGCCCGGCGCGCGCCGAAATTGGCGAGCGCGCCCTTCAGCGTGTGTGCGTTCCGCTCAACCGCCTCGGCGTTCTGTTCGCCGACGCCGGCGCGAATCTGAGCCAGCAGCGAGGGCGATTCGGCGAAAAAGAGTTCCGCGAGCTCGCGGAGGAGTTCGAGGTCATGTTCGACACTGGCCAGCATCGTGTCGCGGTCGAGAACCGGCGCTCCGCCGTCGGAGGGGGCGCCCCGGGCGGTGGATGAGGAAAGCGATGCGGATGGATTTCGGGCGACCATGAACCGTCTCCTTGTTCCCGGGGAATCCGGGGCTGCCCGGAAGCCGCCAGCGGAACTCATGGCAGGACCGGGAGGGCCGCGTGATCTCCCTGTTGCCTTATCGGCAGATTCGGGGGCTGACTTCAATGCCGCCAGGCGGACGGCGGATACGTAGAGATGGTTGACGGTTGGAAAACACAGGGCGGGCCGGGGAGTGCGGCGGTGGGAATGGGTGTAGAATTCCCGCTTTATGTTTAGGGCAACAGCGCGCGGCAAATTCCTCATGGGGCCGGCATGGCTGCTGGGCATATTGCTGGCGGCGTCCACCGGGGCTTTTGCCCAGCAGAACAGCCAGCCGGGGCAGCAGGCTCCGCCGAGCGCAGGGACGCAGGCTCCGCCACCGGCGGCTCCACTGCCGGATCACCCGCAACCATCCACGCCGCAGCCGAAGCCGCAGGTGCACCGGTTCTGGGATCAGACGAACTGTTGGCTTTTTGCGGGAGTACTGGGGGCGCGGTATCTGGATTTTGCGTCCACGCTAAACGCGCGGCGCCGCGGGCTCAATGAGGCGCTGCTGAACAACGATATCGTGGACAATCATGCGGCTTTTGCGGCCATCGAGTTTGCGGGGGCGGCGACGTCGGTGGGAGTTTCGTATTTATTCCATCGCACTGGACATCACAGTCTGGAGCGGTGGACGTCGATCGTGCATATCAGTGTGACGGTGTTTGGGGCTGGGCGGAATTACCTGCTGAAGACGCCCCATCCGCCGCCCGCGGGGCCGTGAGCGAGAGCGCGGGAGAGGAACGGCAACAGAGCATTGCGCACGTGCAGGGCACGGCATGCCGTGCCCCTACGGGGACTTCCGCGACTTCCCTTTCGCCGCGAGTTCGCGCACAGCTTGCGGCGGAATGAAAACTGCCGGATCGACGTCATTGAAAGTAATCGAGGTATAGGTCAAGGTGATCAGCACGGTCCAATCACCGGCGCTCTTCGGTTTGATCTTGACCACCTGTTTCATGGAGACGAGGACACCATCCACCGGACGGTAGTCTGAAAATATTTCGTGCGTAGGGGCTGGCCCACCGCCCGCATCCGACTCAAATTCATAACCCGCCAGCAGCCCCGTCTCGACATCATAGAAATGGTCGTTTGCTTTGTTCCAGTTGTTGATTCCGTGCAGGCGGTAACAGCGGCGGCCCTCAAACTCTTCAATGCCAACCGTCTCCATGGATTTAAACCAGGTAAGCTCGTCCAGTGGATAATAAAAGTCAGCATCCCGCTTGACCGATTCGCGGTCGTCGCCGGTACTGATCTGCCCACCGGTGCGAGGATCAAACCCCCAAGCCATCTCGCCATCAAATCCATTCAGCACGTCCCCTAGATTGCCGGGTAATGTCACTTTTTCCAGCCGCAGGTAAGGGGCGCCGGCGTAATAGGTGAAGGGCAGCAAAGCCCCCTGGACCTGCATAGTGCCCCGCATAGTGCTGGAGGTATGCCGCCGGAAGGCGGCCTCCCCGCCCAGTGCTTCGTCATACCTCGCGATAATCTCTTTCGCCGTGGGCAGGGGAGAACTGCTGTGCGCTTGCGCGCGCACCGTCGAATTACCGGCAGCCGCGAGACCAACCCCAGCCGCGCAACAGAGCACCCACCGCAGCGCCGAGCGAGCTGTTTTCATTGATCCTCTCCTATTGGGGTTCCATCCACACATCTCCGACCGGTAGGGAGTTCGGGACGCAATTCAAATGCCAGAGGCAAGACAAAATAAGTATTGAAATGGAATCAACTTAGTCGAACAGGAGCATGCGCCCAACGGCGTTCCTCTGTCCGGTCCTGGGATGCACTCGTCGCGAAGCCGAACACTTCTTGCACTCCCGCGTGGTTAGTTTCCCCCTCGGCAGCCCGAGCCGTCATATCCCGCGCGGGAAATTACCGCCCCATCGTCGGAGATTGTTGCGGAGGATTGCAACTGCCAGGCGGTTTCGAGGGCCAGGCGAGAGATGGGCACAGATTCGTCGGCGGAGACGACAGGGCGGCGCGGTTGCGATTCGAGCGGGAGGCAGGAGAAGAGTGCCGCGAGGAGCAAAGCTGTTGCGCTTCGAGTGAGTGCGGATGAGCGAGGCAAACGCATCTCCATGCGTGACAGCGCGGCGGAATGTTAGGAGGGCGTATAGGAGGGCGTAAACGGGGTGTCAATGCGCCGGGACGGATCCTTCCTTATCGACCTTCCGTAAAGTGCAGTGATTGCATGGTCTTCACGAGGTCGTCCCGGCCGTCGGCATCCTGAGCCGTAAAGACAAACAAGAGAAGGTAGCCCTTTTCGACGATTGCGATTTCCGACACACTCGTAGTGGCGCTGCCAACCTTGATGGTTAGATTCAGTCGCCAGAACTTCTTGCCACCCACTTGAAGTTCTTCCGGCGGCCCCATGGTTTCCATGGCTCCCTGAAACTGTCCGAGGAGCGGCGCCATCTTTTTCGCGAAACCCTCACCCGATTGCACGCCTGGTGCCAAGCGCACGTTCAGGGCGTGGATCTGCACCGACCGCAGGCTGAGAGCACCCTCCTTGGTTAGGCCCCCCTGGGCAAAAAGGAGAGGATAGTCGTTTCGAGAAACCGCTTGCTGGACATCCTGGAAGGTGGGGTCGCCGTTCGCGAGCATGGCTCCCCCGATTTGCAACATCGTTCTGCCTGCTTCGGCACCCAAGACCGTCCAGCCTCTCGGGAATTCATAGGAGAAACCAAAGAACTGATTCGTGTAAGTGTTATTGGAAACGGAACCCAGATCAGGCTTCGCATCAGTGGAATCGGCGGATACATGTCCCTCCGGTTCCCCGACCGCGACGTACAACGGGTTATCCGGTTCGAGACGCGCTGCTTCCCTGAACTGAGCCCGCGCCTCACTTTGGCGCCCTTTTGCGCGGAGAGCTACTCCCAACTGGTAGTGGCCTTCGGCGTCGTCGGGCTGTGCCCGCAGAAAAAACGTAAGCTGCTCGATCGAGCCATCCACATCCCCGGAATGGAGCAGCGAGACACCCAGATGTTTGCGAAGCAGCGGCATCTCTGGCGTTCTCGAAACCGCCTCACGCAGGACAGGAATTGCATCATCGAACTGACGGTTTCGTGTCAGGGACGCGCCAAGCGAGACAAGGGCAGCCTTGTGCCGAGGGAACAGGCGCAGGGCCTCGCGAGCTTCAGGAATCGCTTCGCTGTCGCGATTCTGCCCGGACAAGCTCACCGCCAGCACCGTGTGAGCATCGGCATCATCGGCCCATAATTGAAGCGAACGCCGGGATTCGATCTCGGCCTGAGGATATTTTTGGATCATCAACAAGCCGGCGGCATAGGCGAGATGGAGTGTGGCCGAATCTGGCGCGAGCTTTAAGGCACTCTGGAACTCTGCTTGGGCCGAGACGTATAGCCTCTTGCGCAAATCCTGCACTGCAATGAGCAGGAGTTCGTAGGCAGCCTCGCGTTGGGCCGAAGCGCGGTGCAACGGCGTTTGGTTCGCCCGCTTCAAGGCTTCGACGATCTGCGCCCCCCGATTTAAATCCTGGACCGCAGCCAAGAAAAGTGCGTCCGGCACAAAACTCAGTCCTCGCTGATCGATTTCGTGCGCCGCGGAGGGGTCATAAAGGGTTCCGACAATTAGCGCCAGGGCCTCCAACCGATCGAACGGCGGCTGCTGCGAAGGTCTCTGCACAAGTGTGGGACCCGCGTACGGGGGCTGAGGCTGCTGTGCGAAATACGACGCAGGGGCGATCAGAGAGAGGAAAATCAGGATCAGCTTGGCAGACAAGAGTGCGTCCTTTACTCCATTGAGTACTAGCCCGGAGAATAACACCGAAAAGGGCGAAAAGCAGGTGCCCGTGGCAGTAGGCGAAGCAGCGCTTAAACTTGGGCGCTTGCCAGAATTGAAGTTTCCATCGCCGGGCCGTCACTGGCGCTTGGCGTTGGCGCGCAACCAGGCGGCGCATGCAGTTTCATCGAGGCTACCCGCGGCCAGGCCCAACACTGCCTGGGTGGCATCTTCTTCGCTGGCGGTCAGACGATAGCGGTTAAGTTCGAGAAACAGGACGCCGACGACAAAGCCGGTGCGCTTGTTTCCGTCGATGAAGGGGTGGTTGCGGACAATGCCGGAAGTGTAGGCGGCCGCCAGCTCGACAATGCCGGGATTTTTGCCGTAGGCGAGAAGTTGCTGGGGCCGGGCGAGAGCGGATTTGAGCAGTCCTACATCGCGCACGCCTGGCGCGCCGCCATGGAGGGCCAGAAGACGGTCATGAATCGCGAGAGCGTCGCGCTCGTCTATCCAGGCAGGCTTTCTCACTTGGAAAGGGCGTGCAGCGTGTTGCGGTAGCGGCCGATGATATCTTTGGCCTTCTCCATTTTCTTCGCGAAGGCGGGATCGTAGGGCGTGAGCTGGTAAGCGCCGTTGGGCCCTTCGATCAGGAACAGGCGGTCGCCATCCCCCGCGTGCAGGCGGTTGACGGCCTCCTTGGGCAGAACGACGCCAAGGGAATTACCGATTCTGCGGACTTTGAGTTCGAGCATGGGTCTCCCTCCACGTTATAACAACTGTAGCAACTCTCGGTTCGCAGCGCAAGCGGGTTTGGGACACGTTGTTTCGAACGGTAGGGTTCGGATCGAGGCCGCTTTCCACCAGAGCAGTGAGGACCGTCTCCGGCCGGCGCAGACTCCCAATCTTCGCCACTGATCTCAGAGCGGGCGGACAGGCCTTCCTTCGGCAGGTAAAGTCAGCATGCCGGTCAGATGCTGAGCACTTTTTCGCGGTGGAATTCTTCTTCGAGGAGGTGGGCGCGGGCTTTGAGGAGGTCGGAGAGAGCGACAAGTCCGAGGAAGCGGCGCCCCGAAGCTTCGGGGCCGCTCGGTTCGACCACGGGGAACCGGGTTAGGCCGGTGTCGGCCATGCGATTGACGACGATGCGGAGGGGCTCGTCGGGATGGGCTTCGACGGGATTCGGGCGTGCGATCTGTGTGAGCGAGATGGTGCCGCGGTCGCGAGCGTGCTCGGCGAGCGCGCGGCGGATGTCGCTGCGGGTGAGTACGCCGACGAGGCGGCCGTCGCCGTCCACCACGGGGAGGAGGCGCTGGCTGGGGCGTAGATCGGAGTTGACGGCCTGGGCCAGGGCTTCCAGCGTCATGTCGGAGCGGAGCGCGACGACATCGGAACGCATCACCTCGCGGACGAAGAGAATCTCCAGCGGATCGATGGAGTACTCGCAGCTCAGGTGATAGCCGCGGCGGCTGATTTTTTCGGTGAGGATGGAACGCGGGAGGGTGAGCACGGTGATGCAGTAGGCCACGCCGACGGCGATGAGCAGGGGAAGAAGCGCGCCGCCGTCGCGAGTGACTTCAAAGGTGAAGACGATGCTGGCCAGCGGGGCGCGGAGTGTGGCGCCGAGCATGGCGCCCATGCTGACCAGCGGCCAGAAGCCCACACCGGCGTCAGGAAACCACAGCGCCTCGACTCCGCCGAGCGCGCCGCCAATCATGAGCACGGGCGCGAGGACGCCGCCGGAAGTGCCGGAGCCGAGCGACGCCGCCCAGATGATCCATTTCACTACGAGGATGCCGAGAATGAGATGGAGTGTGGCGCGGCCCTCGATGAGCGTGGCGATATGGTCGTAGCCGACGCTGAGGGCTTCGGGAAAAATGATGCCTCCCACTCCCACCACCACCGCGCCCAATGCAGGCCACCACATCCAATGGATGGGCAGGCGAGCAAACACATCTTCGACGCGATAGAGCGAGTTGGTGACGAGCGTGGCCAGGGTTCCTGCCAGCAATCCCGCAACCAGGCAGGCGAGAAGGACCGCGGGGCGGTAGGTAAAGGGATGAGGAACGGCGGGAAAAAGAGGTCCCGGCCCGAGCATGTACCAGCGCGCCGCGGCAGCCGTGGCGCTGGCCAGGGTCACGGGGATCAGGCTGCGCGGCTTCCACTCGAACAATAAAACCTCGACACCCAGAATCACCGCGGAAACGGGAGCAGCGAAAGTGGCGGCCATGCCCCCCGCAGCTCCGGCGACGAGGAGCGTCTTGCGCTCGGTACTGCTGAGGTGGAAGAACTGCGCGAGGAGCGAGCCGAGGGCGCCTCCGGTCATGATGATGGGACCTTCCGCGCCGAAAGGCCCGCCGGAGCCGATGGCAATCGCGGCGGAGAGTGGCTTCAGGACCGCAAGGCGGGGGGCGACGCGGCTGCCGTTCATGAGGATGGATTCGATGGCCTCGGGGATGCCGTGGCCGCGGATCTGATCCGAGCCATAGCGGGCCATGAGGCCGACGATCAGGCCGCCGGCAATGGGGACGAGGGCAACCAGCGCGCCGAGATGGTGGCCGGCGGGAGAGGCCGCGGCGAAGCTCCAACGCGAGTAGAAGAAGAGATTGGTGAACAGTGCGATGAGGCGCAGCAAAGCGAACGCGGCGCCGGCGCAGAGCAGGCCGATGGGAATGGCGGCGAGCGAAATAGGAATCACGCGAATCGTGGTGGTGTAGTCGCGGAGCTCGCCGTGTTCCTCTTCGCTGCCCAGCTTATCGAGCAGGCGGCGCCCGCTCCGTCCTGCGGCGTGAACGCGTTCGGAAATTCTGGAGCGGGGCGGCATCAGCGACGCGGGCGGCGGCGCGGCGAACGCGAGGCGGCCAGGCGCCGGGCGCCGCGAGTCACAGCGCGGAGGGCACGGATGAGCGCGGGTCCTTCGGTGCGCAATTCGGCGAGGTGATGGCGGGTGAGGCGGGAAAGGACGCGGCGACCGCGCGTGGTAATGCGCACGGTGACGCGGCGGCGGTCCGTGGGATGGGGTACGCGGCGGGCGAGGCCTTGGCGTTCCAGGCGATTGACCAGCTCGACGGCGGTGTTGTGGTTGACGAAGAGGCGCTGGGAGAGACGGCGGATGGTGGGATCGGGGCCGGCGCGGCCTGCAGCGATGACCAGCAGCATCTGGTGCTGCTGGGGGGCGAGTCCGGCCCTGGCGGCGGCGCGGCGGCTGAAATCGAGGAAGCGGCGGATCTGATAGCGAAATTCCGCCAGCGAACTGAGTGCGCTTCGAGGCTTCATCGGTTCCCCTGCCATCTGCAATTCTATCGTACTACGATACAAATGCCAAGCCCCGCGCGTGCAGGGTTGCCCGCGGGGCAAGGGCGGCGCCGGGCGCTATTTGCGCGCAATCACCAGGCTTTGCGGCCCGGGGGGCAGAGAGTGGAGTTCGCCGGGGCCGAATCCGGCGTTGCGCAACATGCGCTCGAGATCGGGAAAGGTGTAGGTGTCGCCCGCGGCCGTGTGCACGAGCATGTTGAGCGCGAACATGGCGGCGAAGGGAGGGGAAAGGCGGTCGTCGCCGGGCACAAATTCGAGGACGGCGGCGCACCCGCCGGGGGCGAGCGCGGCGTGGACGCGGCGGAGGAGGGCTTCGCAGGTAGCGGGATCGAAATGGTGGAGGAAGTTGGTGAGCAGCACGACGTGATAGCCGGCCCCGAAATCGACATCGAAGGCACTGCCGGGAAGCGTGTGGAAGCGGTCCGCGACGCCGGCGGCCTCGGCATTGGCACGGGCGATGCCGAGTACGCCGGGCCAGTCCAACGCGGTGATGACGGCGTTGGGATTGTGGCGTGCCAGGGCGATGCCGAACATGCCGTGGCCCGCGGCGACGTCCAAAACTTTCCAGGGCTCTTCGCGGTCCGCGCCGAGGATTTGGGCGATGGACTCGGCGGGAAACGCCATCATGGGGGCCATGGCGCGCGCGAAATCGAGCCAGAAATCCTGTTCGGGGGCGAGGACGTTTGAGGGCCCGGCAGGGGTACCCCCACGGCGGACCGCCGCGGTGAGCTGGCGGAAAGCGTCTTCAATGCGAGGAGCGCTGAGAAAAAGGAAAGCGTCGGCCATGCAGGCCGGGGAGGCGCGGCTCAGGAAGATGGCGGCTTCGGGAGTGGGCGAGTACTGCGCGTCGTCTCTGCGCAGCATTCCGAGTGTGACCAGGGCGTCGCAGAGGATGCGGACTCCGCGCGGGGCGGCACTGAGGCGCGCGGCCAGCGATTCGGCGTCGAGCGGGGCATCGGCGAGGGCGGAGAAAAGAATCCAGCTCGATGGCTGCGCGCAGAGCGGCGGAGCGGCGATAGGCAACCGCAGTTTCGAGAAAGAGAGCCGGAGAAGGAAATCCGGCTGCAGGTTCCGCGTCCATGTCCACCTTTCCCAGAGAAATTCGGCGGTGAATTGCCGGGCAGACTCTAATGCGGCCCGGGTGCGAGGTCAACGGGGATGCACCGGAGAGGGACACAGGCTGAAGTACAGCGACGGGAATGCCGATTTCCTAGAGGAGCAGGCTGTGCCGTTTGGGGTGTGAATCCGGCGCATGGCCTGGGAAGTGAATCGGAGCGGAACGGGCGGAAGACGGGACGGGGCCCGATGACGGACGATCGATGGCAACACTGACGCGCAAACTGGTGGTATCGCAGGTGATAGCCGGGCTGCTGGCGGGGACGCTGCTATCCGTGTTGCTGCAGCGGCAGATCTCGCGGCTGATGACGGGGGATTTTCTGGACCAGGGGCGCATTTCGGCGCGGGCGATGGCGGCGGCGCTCGGTCCGAAGATCGCGGCACACGACGCCGCGGCGGTTCAAACGAGCTTGGAGAACGGGATTGCGGCGGCGGAAGCGGACTGGGCCTACGTGACGGATGCCTCGGGCGCCGTGGTGGCGCATACATTTCCCGGAAATTTTCCATACAGCGTGCGCTTTTCGGAGCCCTCGCCATTCGGGGGAGTGGAACAGGCTTCGTTGCCGGGAGAGACCGGCCGGTTCTACGTGGTGAGCGAGCCAATCGAAGGGGGTAGCGAGGGAACGGTGCATGTGGGGTTCCGGCCGATCCGGCTCCAGTCGTCGCTGCGGCGGGCGGAGATGGTGATGCTGGCGACCGTGCTTCTGGTGGTGATGATCGGTGTGGGCGCGGCCTCACTGATCGTGCGGCGGCACCTGCGACCGGTCCACGCGCTGACGGCGGGGGCACGCCAGTTTGCGAGCGCGGGAGCGATGGCGTGGGTGCCGATTCCGGTCAGCTCGAGGGACGAGGTGGGCGTTCTGACCGAAGCGTTCAACCAGATGGCGGAGAAAGTGCGCGAGCAGCAACGGCAGTTCGAGGGGCGAGTGAAAGAACGAACCGACGAGCTGACGCGGCTGAACCGCCGGCTGGAGAAAGACAATCAGTTGCGGCAGCAGGCCCAGGACTCGCTGGAGGGGAACGAGCGGATGTTCCGCTCGCTGACCGCGGCATCGCCGGTGGGGATCTTCCAGGCGGGAGCGGAGGGGCGGTGCACGTACGCGAACGAGCGGCTGGAACGGCTGACCGGGAGGACGGCGGCGGAGCTGAGCGAAAACGGATGGCGCGGAGCCGTGCACGCGAAGGATCTGGCGGCGGTGCTGGTGGAATGGCGGCGCGCGGCGCGTGCGAAGCGGGACTTCGAGCAGGGGCTGCGCGTGGTGACGCGGAAAGGAGAAATGCGCTGGGTGTTCGTGCGCGCGGCGACGCTGCGAGGCGCGAACGGGAAGATCACGGGATTCGTGGGGACGGTGGAAGACATCACGGACCAGAAGCGCATCGAGCGCATCGTGACCATGGAGCACACGGTGGCTTCGGCGCTCAACGAATCGGAATCGCTGGCGGCGGCGATGCCGCGCGTGCTGGAAGCGGCGTGCGTGTGCGGCGACTGGGCGGTAGGAGTTTTCTGGGTGGTGGACCGGCCGGCAGGGATGCTGCGCTTCGGCGAAGGCTGGCAACTGCCGGGGGCGGGCGCGAAAACGTTTCTGGAGCTGAGCCGGGCGCTCTCGTTCGCGCGCGGGATCGGATTGTCGGGCCGGGTGTGGGGGGAGGGAAGAGCCTGGTGGGCGCCGGACGCATGGGAAGACCCGCGGCGGAAGCGGGCGACCGCGGGTAGAGAGAGCGGGCTGCGCGCGGCGTGCGCCATCCCTGTGATGTACGGGGGCGAGGTGGTGGCGGTGATCGAACTCTCCGGTCTCGAGGCCAGGGATCCGGATCCGCTCTGGCTGAGAGTGATGGATTCGATCGCGGGGCAGATCGGGATTTTTATCGGACGGAGGCGGGCACAGCAGGCCCGGGAGCAGAGCGAGGAGCAGTTCCGGACACTGCTGGAGTCGGCGTCGCAAGCCGTCGTCGTGGCGGATTCCGGGGGGCAAATCGTGCTGGTAAACCGCCGCACGGAGGAGATGTTCGGGTACACGCGGGAAGAAATGCTGGCCATGAAGATGGAAGAGCTCGTCGGAGAGGGAAGCCGCGGGGCGTACCAGAAGCGCCGCGGGGACGCAGCGGAACGCGGAGAGGGAACCGCGGCGTCGCCGCTGGAGCTGGCCGGGCGGCGGAAAGACGGCGCGGATCTGCCGGTGGAGATGAGCCTGAGCCTGGTGGAAACCAACTCGGGACGGCTGGAGATGAGCCTGTTGAACGACGTATCGGAGCGGCGGCGGCGGGAACTGGTGCAGGGGGCGTCGTACCGGGTGGCGGAGGCGGCGAATTCGACGGATGACTTCGAGCAGTTGCTGCCGCGGATCCACGGGATCGTGGGCGAACTGATGTACGCGAAGAATTTCTACATCGCGTTTTTCGATCCGGTGGACGATGTGGTGTCGTTCCCCTACTGGGCGGACGAGCACGATGCGGCGCCGGCGGCGCGGAAGCGCGGGCGGGGCCTGACGGAATACGTGCTGCGCACGGGGCACGCGCTGCTGGCCACGCCGGAAGTGTACGAGGCCATGGTGCAACGGGACGAGGTGGAGGCGATGGGAGCGCCATCGCTGGACTGGCTGGGCGTTCCGCTGCTGAGCGGCGAGCAACCCATGGGGGCCATCGTGGTGCAGACGTACACGCCGGGAGCGCGCTACGGTGAGGAAGAGAAGCGCATACTTTCCTTCGTGGCCGGACAGGTGTCCATGGCGGTGACGCGAAAGCGGGCGGAAATCGAGCTGCGCCGGGCGCGGGACGCCGCCGAGGCCGCCAACCGCGCGAAAAGCGAATTCCTGGCGGTGATGAGCCACGAGATCCGCACGCCGATGAACGGGGTGCTGGGAATGACGGGGCTGCTGCTCGATACGCCGATGAGCCCGGAGCAGAAGGAATACGCCGGGTCTTTGCGGGATTCGGCGGAATCGTTGCTGGAGCTGATCAACGACGTGCTGGATTTCTCGAAGATCGAGGCGGGACGGATGACGATCGAGCCGTTCCCGTTCGACCTGAGGAGGGCGGTGGAGGAGGTGGCGGACCTGCAGCTGAGCCGGGCGCAGGAGAAGGGAATCGACCTGATCGTGAGGTATGCCCCGGGAATGCCGGTGCGGGTGGTGGGGGACGCGGGACGCCTGCGTCAAATCCTGATCAACCTGGTGAACAACGCGATCAAATTCACCGAGCACGGGCACGTATTCCTGAACGTGGACTGCGAAACCGAGGCGCCCCACCAGGCGCGTTGCCGGTTCACGGTGGAAGACACAGGAATCGGGATTCCCGAGGAGAAACAGCGCGAAATTTTCGAGCGTTTTGCGCAGGCGGACGTCTCCACGACGCGGCGATTCGGCGGGACGGGATTGGGGCTGTCCATCTCCAAAGAGCTGGTGACGCTGATGGGAGGGGAAATCGGGGTGCGCAGCCGGCCGGGGGAAGGCTCGGCGTTCTGGTTTGTGGTTACGCTGGCGCTGGAGCCGGAATCGGCGCCGGCACCGCCGGCGGATGCGGAGCTGAAAGGAATCCGCGTGCTGGTGGTGGATGACGACGCGACAAACCGCCGCGTGCTGCACGAGCAATTGAGCGCCTGGAAGATGCGTCCGGAGGAGTGCGCCAGCGGAGTGGAGGCGCTGGCGATGATGCGGCAGGCAGCGTCGCAGAGCGTTCCGTTTTCCATGGCCGTGCTGGACCACCAAATGCCCGGGATGGACGGCGAGGCGCTGGGACGGCTGATCAAACAGACGCCGGAATTGCAGGGCACGGTGCTGGTGATGCTGACGTCGATGGGACGGCGCGGAGACGGGGCGCGCCTGCGGCATGCGGGGTTTGCCGCCTATCTGACGAAACCAGCGAGGCAATCGGTGCTGTTTGATGCGCTGCAAGGGGCCTGGGCGGCGCGCGGGGCGGGCGGACGGGCGCCGCTGGTGACGCGGCATTCGCTGAATGAGAGCGCAGCAGGGAGCCGGAATGGCGGTGCGGCGCCGCGGTTCCACGCGCGCATCCTGCTGGTGGAGGACAATGCGGTGAACCAGAAGGTGGCCACGCGGATGCTGGAGAGGCTGGGATGCCGCGTGGACAAAGCGGGCAACGGGAAGGAGGCCGTGGATATGGTGGGAACGCTGCCGTACGACCTGGTTTTCATGGATTGCCACATGCCGGAAATGGACGGGTATGAAGCGACGCGTGAAATCCGGAGGCGCGAGGCGGGGGGACGGCGCCACACGATCGTGGCGATGACCGCCAACGCCCTGGCGGGCGACCGCGAAAAATGCCTGGAAGCCGGGATGGACGACTACATCAGCAAACCCATACTGAAAGAGGACCTGATCGCCGCGCTGGCCAGCTTTGCGCCGGAGACGCGCGAGGGGGAAATGCCCGGCGTTCCCGCAGTGGGAGAAGCGGTGAAGGCGACGGAAGATTGAGCGCGGGGCGCGGTGGCGTGCCGGACGCGCGATGGGTCACACCTCGCTGGCGGTAAAATAGGCGCAGTCGGGATGGTGGAAGACGAGCGCGCTGACGCTGGCTTCGGGCTCCATCATCATTCCTTCGGTCAGCCGCACGCCGATATCTTCCGGCCGCAGCAGCTTCCAGATGCCCTGCTGGTCGTCGAGATTGGGGCAGGCGCCGTAGCCGAAGCTGTAGCGTTTGCCTCGATAGCGCGCGGTGAACCGGTCGTGCATGGTGGTGGCGGGCGGGTCGGGAAAACCCCAGTCTTCGCGCAGGCGCCGGTGCAGCCATTCGGCGCACCCCTCCGCGGTCTCGATGGCCAGGGCCTGCAGCGCGTGCGTGCGGAAATATTCTCCCGCGGCTTTGGCCTGCTCGCTGCGTTCGCGGATGCCTTCGCCGGCGGTGACCACGAAGATGGCGATGTGGTCCCGGCTGCTGTCTCCCTCGGGATCCAGGACGTAGTCGCTGAGCGAGAGCCCGTCCGGTTTCGGCTGGCGGCCGAAGCGGAACGTCTGCAGGGGCTGGGAGGCGCCGGGAGCGAAGAGGTGAATGGCGTTCCCGTCGCGCTCGGCCTCGAAGAATTGCCACACGGCGCGCACGGACATCCACTGTGCGGCCTCCTGCTTTATCTCCTCCACCTGATTCCACAGCTCGAGCGCTTTCGGGTCGCGCGCGGCGAGCAGTTCCTCGAAGTTGCCTTTGAACCCGAGATGGCGGCCGTAGAGCATGTAGGGATTGATGTAACTCCACACCTCCGCGAGGTGGCGGATGTGGCGGACACGGCGGTCCAGATACGGCGCGGCGGGGATGGGAATGCCGGTGCGGACGCGGCTGCTGCGCTGCTCGCCGGCCGGTGCGGGCGGCGGGGCGGCGGCCTCGGACGCGGGCGCCGGCGGGGCTGCGCCGTGGGCTTCGAGCACCGCGGCGCGCGTGACGGGGTCCATGATTTCGTTCATCAGGCGCAGGCCGGTCATGGCGTCTTTGGCGTAGAGAGTGGGGGAGGCGTAGCTCGGAGCGATTTTGGCGCGCGTGAATTTGTCGGAGAGCGCGGCGCCGCCGACGAGGAGGGGAACACAGATGCCGGCGTCGCGCAGATCCTCCGCGGTGACCACCATCTGCTGCGCGCTTTTCACCAGCAGGCCGGAGAGGCCGATGGCGTCGGGGGCGTGCTGCTGGTGGGCGTGAATCAGCGCCTCGGGAGCCACTTTAATGCCCAGGTTGATCACCTGGTAGCCGTTGTTGGAGAGGATGATTTCGACCAGGTTTTTGCCGATGTCGTGAACGTCGCCCTTTACGGTGGCCAGGACGATTTTGCCGCGCGAGTGCGAATCGGATTTCTCCATGAACTGCTGGAGATGATTGACGGCGGCCTTCATGGCTTCGGCGGATTGCAGAACCTCGGCGACGATCAGCTCGTTGTTGTTGAACAGGCGGCCGACCTCGCTCATGCCCCTCATGAGCGGGCCGTTGATGATGTCGAGCGGCGCAGCGCCTTCGGCGCGTTTGCGTTCGAGATCGGCCACCAGGCCGTCCTTGGTGCCTTCGATGATGTAGTTGGCGAGGCGGGCGTCCAGCGGCAGGTCCGCGGCCTTCGCCTTCCGCGGCGCCGTGCGTTTGCGGAAGTGCTCGGTGATTGCGGCGATGTGGAACTGGTTGACGGCGATTTTCTGCTCGCGGGACTGGTGGCGCCAGTCTTCCGGGGCGGCGCGGAGCACTGCGGCCTGCGGGTGCGCGGCGGGAACGTCCACGGGCGGGGAATTGAACAAAACGTTTTCCGCCAGGCGGCGCTCCTCTTCGGGAATCGAAGGGAAACGCTCGAGTTTTTCCGCGTTGACGATGGCGAGGTCCAGGCCGGCTTTGGTGGCGTAGTAGAGAAAGACGGAATTCACCACCTCGCGTGCGGCGGCGGGAAGCCCGAAGGAAATGTTGGAAATTCCCAGGATGGTTTTGACGCCGGGAATCTTTTCTTTGATCAGCCGCACGCCCTCGATCGTCTCCACCGCGCCGCCCACGTAGTTTTCGTCGCCGGTGGCGCACGGAAACACCAGCGCATCGAGGATGATGTCTTCCGCCGGAATTCCGTATTTCTCCGTCAGCAGGCGGACGGAGCGCTCGGCGATGGCGAGTTTTCGCTCGCGAGTGAAAGCCTGGGCCTGCTGCGGGTCCTCGTCGATCGAGCCCACCACGACGGCGGCGCCATAGGCGCGCGCGAGCGGACACACGCGTTCGAATTTTTCCTCGCCGTCTTCCAGGTTGATGGAATTGATGATGCTTTTGCCCTGGCAGTAGGTGAGCGCCAGCTCGACGGCGAGCGGGTCGGTGGTGTCGATCATGATGGGGGCTTTGATTTTGCGGATGAGGCGGTCGTAGAACGGGGCGATGTCGCGCAGTTCGTCGCGCTCGCTCGATTGCAGGCACACGTCGATTACCTGGGCGCCGTTGCGCACCTGGCGGCGGGCGATTTCGCTGGCCTCTTCCCATTGTTCCGCCATCACCAGCTTTTTGAATTCACGCGAGCCGATGAGGTTGGTGCGCTCGCCCACGTGGAGCGGGCGCGTGGAGTCTTCCGCCTCGATCAGCTCCACTCCGGTGTAGAGGCTGCGGCCGGAGCGCGGAGGAACGCGCCGCGGCGGTTTCCCCTCCGCCATCCGCGCAATGGCGCGGATGTGCGCCGGAGTGGTGCCGCAGCAGCCGCCCACGATGTTCAGCCAGCCGTGTCGCACGAAGCGTTCGAGCTGCGCGGCGAGCGAGTCAGGGGTCTCGTAGTACTGCCCGTCTTCGACGTTCGGCAGCCCGGCGTTCGGATGGCAGGAAACGCGTGTGTGCGCCGATTCGCTGAGCGTGCGGAGATGGTCGGTCATGAATTCCGGGCCGGTGGCGCAGTTCAGGCCGATGGAGAGCAGATCCGCGTGGGCCACGGAAACCCAGAAGGCGTCGGCGGATTGGCCGGCGAGCATGGTGCCGGTGGGCTCGATGGTGCCGGAAACCATGATGGGAACTTCGCGGCCGGAGTCGCGGCGGGCGCGCTGGATGGCGAGCAGCGCCGCTTTCACGTTGCGCGTGTCCTGGCAGGTTTCGATCAGCAGGATGTCCGCGCCGCCCGCGAGAAGGCCCATGGCCTGTTCGTAGAAGGTTTGCTTCAGCTCGTCGAAGGTCACGTTGCCGGTCACGCTGATGGCGCGCGTCGTGGGGCCCATCGAGCCGGCCACGAACCGCGGGCGGCCGGGACTGGAGAATTCGTCCGCAGCTTGGCGGGCCAGGGCGGCGCCGCACCGGTTCAGCTCGCGTGCCTCGGCGGCCAGGCCGTATTCCGCGAGCACGAGCGGCGTGGCCTGGAACGTGTCGGTTTCCACGATGTCGGCGCCGGCTTCGAGGTAGGCGCGGTGGATGGCGAGGATGACGTCGGGCCGTGTGCGGACGAGCACTTCGTTGCAGCCTTCGAGCTGCGGTCCGCCGAAATCGGCCGCGGAAAGCTGCTGCTGCTGGATCATGGTGCCCATGGCGCCGTCGAGGATGAGGATGCGGGACTCGAGGGCGTCCAGAAGCGCACGCCGGCGGTTGTCTGTATCGCTCATGGGTGAATCTTCGATGCTAGCACGCGGGCGTTCGGTAATCGGCGCACAGGGAAAGGAAGTTGCGCGGGAGGAATCAGCGGGATGGAAAGGATTGTTGGCCTTGAAGGAGAAGCCTCCGATTCATGAATTTGGCTGCTTGCCACGCGATTGCTGCAGGCTCGCAGTCTGTCAACGAACTTCTATTGTAGCGTACTTGGAGAATCTTGGCAGGGCTAGCAATAGGTGGTTCACTCGACCGGTGGATCTTCGCGGGTTGCCGCACGGTCCTGGCTCGTCCAGCGGATCACTGATGATTGGTCCTCAAAGTAACACCGGCAGCCGGTCAGTCCGTATTGAGTCGGTCGTGCAGTCGCCACGAAGCTCGTGGACCGACCCTGTGCGTCCAGGGGCCCAGGATTCAACCCGAACTCGTAGCCGCTCCTGAGTCCGTTGGCCAGAGCAGTATCGATCAAGTTGGCGCCGGGCGGTGGACCGAGGTCCGCGAGTGTTCCAGCGAATCCTTTCCCAGGGTGCTGGGATCGGTAATCGGCTTCCGCCCTCCCAATTTTCCGCAAAGCTCCAATGGCAGCCGCTTCATTTGCCCGGAGGCCGGCCCGAATGGGGAGTGGCAATGTCATCGCGAGCACGAAAAGTGCGAAGGAAGCCCATGCGGCTGCCTTTGTGAAGCCAACCACCCATTGAACCCAACAGTTTGCCGGGATTGGAATGGCGCGGTAGGTCCGAAAACCCGTGACAAGAAACGCCATATGGAGAGCGGCGAGCGCCGGCCAGAACAGCTTCCAGAGCGTGAATCCGGCGTAACTCGGCGCGCTGGCCCACCGGGCAATCTGGAGGGCTTCATACGCGGTCACCAGTAGTGCCAGCGGCAAGACCCAGGCCAGAGTCGTTTTCGCCTTTGCTGGCCAGCCTGGAGTGCTCGTTCGCAGTCGGAACAGAAGCCAGGCGAAGGGTGCGATTGCCACATACGCCGTCAGAATTGCTTCAAGCTCAACTCGCTCGCAGGGACCGGGCCTCGCGGGGCCAAGCGCCCAGAGCAGTACGGCGAGCAGAATCAGCACGGAGATGAAGGCTAAGAGGCGAGTGGCGCCGAAGACGCCCCGGTTTACGATCATCTCGGGCTGTGCGTCCATGGGTGAGCGAAAGTGTAGCGCGACTCATGTGCCTTGCGAGCAATGTGAAAATCCAGTCGGCGCCCGAGCACCAGCCAGTCGCCGGTGTTACGGCTGCTCGATCAGTCGAATCTGGCCGATGCCGCCTTCGGCGCGGACGTTCACGGTGACGGGGGATTTGCCGTAGGCGTCGTTGACGTAATAGTCGCCATCGTGATGCAGGCCCTGCACGTCGATCGAGCCGATGCCGCCCTCGGCGTGCACGCGCACACCGACGGATTTCGGCAGGCGAATGGTGGCGCTGCCGACTCCGCCCTCGATGCGCACGTCCACGTTTTCTTTCCAGTTGCCGGTGAGGTCGGCATTGATTTGTCCGGCGCCGATTTCGACAGTGAGATTGGTGAGGTGAATGCCGTTCAGATTCAGGTTGCCCTGACCGGCGCCCATCTCGACGCGGAGTTCGCGCGCCACATCGTTGTTCAAATGGAGCGTCCAGTGATTCGCCCTGCGGCCAAGGTTGGCGTTGCCGGTCTGGGTGATGCTGAGATTGCCGTCGGTTCCGGAGTGGTTGTAGGAGATTCGGGGCTCGCCTTCTACCTGGGTGTAATTGAAATCGGCATCGAGAAGTTTCACGGCGCCGCCGGAAATATTCAGCTCGCCCGCGGGCATTTCAACGTCCACGCGCACGGATTGGGCGCCCTGCGCTTCGATGGATTTCCTCTCGTGGAGCAGGCGGGAGTCGCCATGGCCGTGGAAGAAGACGAAGGCCAGCAGCAGCAGGAGAACGATGATGGCCACGGTCTCTCCGCCCCGGCGGACGGGCTGGGCCGTTCCCGGCGCGCTGGGAGCGCGCAGGGCATCCCACAGCTTTCCGAGTCCCAGCACGATCAGCAGCACCGGCCAGTAGCGCGAAATCAGGGGCCAGGGGTTCCACTCCGGCCGCAGATTCGCGTAGAGAAAGAGCAGGCCGACGGTAATCAACAGGAGAGCGCCGGCAAAGGAGCCGCGTCGCCGTGGGGCCTCGTTGGCCATTGAGCAATTCTCCCTTCGTTCGGACTGAAAGCCTATCCCCTTAGATGGAAACGCATGCGCCCGCGGAAATGTTTCTTGCGGGAAGTCGCCGGCGGCCGTGGCGCCGCGCCGGCTATGGCCCGCTCCCGCGGAGAAGGCCTCAGGCCTCCGCGGCGCGAAAATCGCTGGTCAGCACGGGCCGCTCGATGATCAGCGGCAGGCCGTCGCTGAACCGGAACACGTGCGCCAGGGCTTGCGTCAGGAAGAGGTTTCGTTCGCTCTCGCGCATGGCGTCGAAGGATTCCCACAGGGCGATGATCGTAGTATCGGGCGCATCCGCGCCCGCAGGGCCCAGCAAGAGAAAACCGCGGTAGCCGGTCTGCCTTCGCGCCTGCTCGGAAAGCGCCATCAGCGCGGCTTTGAACTCCTCGGTCTTGCCGGGCAGCATATGGACTCGCCAGACGCGTGCATGCATGGCTTCCTCCTCAGCAACTCCCGGGCGGTCAATTGGAGGCCATCCTACCCCCGCGGGCCGCGCGGTGTAAATCCACCCCGCGGCCGCGGCGGCAGAGACAGTTGCGGGCGGGGCGCGAACGCGGGCGGGTATATAATCCGGTCGCGCGAAGGACCGAACGCGCGGTTCGTGGGGAGCACAGGATGAGCGCAGGGAGTAAAGAGGGGCTGAAAGCGTTTCTTTCCGCCCGCCAGATACTGGTCGAGTGCCGCGCGGATTACGAGCGCGCGCGACGGGACTTCCGCTGGCCGGAGCTCGGGGAGTTCAACTGGGCGCTCGATTATTTTGAGTACTACGCCCGCGGCAACAACAAAACCGCGCTGTGGATTGTGGACGACTCCGGCGAGGAGGTGAAGATCAGTTTCGAGGAGATGTCGCGACGGTCGAACCAGGTGGCGCGCTTCCTGCGCGGGCAGGGAGTGGGGCGCGGCGACCGCATCATCCTGATGCTGCCGAACGTGGCCGCGACATGGGAAATGATTCTGGCGGCGATGAAGCTGGGCGCGGTGGTGATTCCCGCGGCGACTCTGTTGACCACGGAAGACCTGCGGGACCGGCTGGAACGCGGGAAAGCGAAGCATGTGGTGGCGATGGCAGCGGCCACCGAGCGGTTCGCCAAACTTCCCGGCGATTACTCGCGCATCGTTGTGGATGGGGCGGGCGGCGAAGCCGCGGGCTGGGTGCCGTACGAACGGGCGTACGACGAGCCCGCGGATTTCGCGCCGGACGGCCCGACGCAGGCGACGGACCCGCTGCTGCTGTATTTCACGTCGGGCACGACGGCGCTGCCGAAACTGGTGCTGCACACCCACCAGAGCTATCCGGTGGGCCATCTGGCCACCATGTACTGGATTGGGATCAAGTCCGGAGACGTGCATCTGAATATCAGCTCGCCGGGATGGGCGAAGCACGCGTGGAGCTGCTTCTTTGCGCCGTGGAACGCGGGCGCGACGATTTTCATCCACTCCTATGCGCGATTCGACGCCAAGGCCACGCTGAGCGCCGTGGCGCGGTACGGAGTGACCACGATGTGCGCCCCTCCCACCGTGTGGCGCATGTTGGTGCTGGAAGATTTGGAATCATTTCCGGTGCGGCTGCGCGAGCTGGCCAGCGCGGGCGAGCCGCTCAACCCGGAAGTGATCGAAAAAGTGCGGCGCTGGTGGAATCTGACCATCCGCGACGGCTACGGACAGACGGAAAATGTGTGCCTGCTGGGGAATTTTCCCGGGCAGCAAGTGAAGCCCGGCGCGCTGGGCAAACCTTCGCCGGGCCACGATATTGTGCTGCTGGATCCGGAGGGGAAGGAATCGGATGACGGCGAGATTTCGATTCGCCTCGCGCCGCGGCCGCCCAGCCTGATGGTGGGCTATCTGGACGATCCGGAAAAAACCGCGGCGGCCATGGCCGGTGGCTATTACCGCACCGGCGACGTGGCGCATCGCGATGCGGACGGATATTTCACGTACGTGGGGCGGGCGGACGACGTGTTCAAGAGCTCGGACTACCGCATCAGCCCGTTCGAGCTGGAAAGCGCGCTCATCGAGTACGACTCCGTGGCCGAGGCGGCGGTGGTGCCCAGTCCCGACAAGCTGCGCTGGAACGTTCCAAAGGCATTCATTGTGCTGAAGCCGGGGGTCGAACCGACCGCCGAAGTGGCCCGCGAGATTTTCAAATTCATTCGCGGCCGCCTGGGGCCCTACAAGCGCGTCCGGCGGATTGAGTTTGCCGAGCTGCCGAAGACGATTTCCGGGAAAATCCGCCGGGTAGAGCTGCGCGGCGTGGAGCAGGAGGCGCGGAAGAAGGACGGGCGCAGGCCGGGGGAATACTGGGAAGAGGATTTTCCGGATATCAAATAGCCGGTATCAGTCCGCGTCCATTCGACGTGGCGAATTCGAGAACTCCTTTCCTCGAAGTCATGGATTTGCGCCGCAGGCGCAAGCTAGCATTCCCACATGGCCACACTCGGATTCCTGCTCGCGCCCATGAGGGAAATCCCCACGGAACACGACCCGCAATGGGCGGGCGCTGTGAACGGCTGGATTGAAATCGCCAATTGGCACTGGTTTGAGTTGTGGAAAGGGTTGCCGGCGGAAGAGCAGAGGGGAGTGCCCAGGATGCCGCCGTGCACAGGCCTGAGCGCAGGTGCCATCGATCCGAAGCTGAAGAAGGAACCGCGGCTGATCGAATCGGCGAAGCCCTGGGTAGAACGCGCGTGGAAAGCCTGGCATGAGTCGGGACGCAAGGCGCCGCTCCCAGTGGTGGACTCGGCAGCGGCGCATCAAGCGCTGGGCCTGGATTCACGCATCTGCCTGGCCAACCTCACCGGCTACTCCGGCGGCTTTACGACGCTGGCTGCGGCGAAGCTGAAGCGCGGAGGAGTGCACGGGCTCCTGAAGAGCGAGGGGGATCTGAACGCGTTCACACTGGGCGAAACGTCCAGCACGCAACGCGAACTATTCCTGGAGGTCGCACGCGGACATGGCGGCGACCATTTGGCAGTCTGGACATTCGGGCACGCGCTCCACGTGCTGGTGGCGCGTTCGCCGAAACCGGGAGCGCGGCCTGTGCTGCACGGGCCATTCTCCGTGCGCGCGCGTGTGCCGGCGGGAAGCAAACGGCCCGGCGGTTTTGTCGAGGCGCTGGAGAGTGCCCTTAGTGGCAGCAGTCTGCAGCCGGATTTCGCGGCGCTTCGGCAGGAGATGGCGAAGGCCGAGCTATCCGTGTCGAAATGCTTTGATGCGCTGGGGCTTCCGGGGGCGCGGGATTTTGCATCGCCGGATACGGCGGCGCGGTGGGCCGATATGGAAGCCGTCGGCCGCGCGCTATTGACCGCGCAGCCGGTGGATAAGAAGCAACTGAAGAACGTTCAGGAAATCTTGAAACCGCTCGGGGATACCAAGCTTCCTTCATCGGGCAAATTGGGCAAAGGCGTGATTGGGCGGGCAGTGGGGGAGGTGCTGTTGGAGCTGCGCGGCGCGCTGGGAATTCCCGCATCGGGGCCATGGGCGAATCGCTTTCGTGCCGCGGCTTGTTACTGGGATATCTGCGACGGCGGGGCGCTGGATCGGCTGACGGCGGGCGAGGATCGCGGGGGAATCGGAACCGGGGCCGCGGTGGCGCGCCTGCTGGCACACTTTCCGGAGGAACTGGCGCGCGATCCGCTATTTCTCGCGCTGCTGGCGCTCGAATGTGAAGCAGCGAATGGCCACGCATATGTGGAAGGGCTTTGCGTGCTTGCCGAGCACACGACGACGGCGGGATCGGTGCTTGTGGTAGCGCCCGCAGCCCAGCGGGCGGCCATGCGCAAGGCGTTCGGCATCTCCGCGGAAAATCCCGATGCGGGGCCGGGCGGATCGTGGTGCGGCGAGGCGCTCATCGCTGGAACCACGATTGCGAAGGGCGATATGGCGGAAACGGCACGGAGCTGGATGACGAAGGCAAAGGCGACCGGCGCGGTGGCCGAATTGCTGGCCGATGGGAGCACAAAAATCGAGTGGTACAAGGACGGGGCGACCGCGAAAAAAGCCAGCGACGCGGGACTTGGTCCCGTGGATGAGGCGGCGCTGCGAAAAGCGGCCAAAGGATTTCTGCCTCGAGCGGGATTTGTGGCCCTGGGCGGCGGAGACGTGCTCGCCCCGGGCGAGTGGCACGAAGGTTCCTATTCCGGCGGGGGGCCGGCAGGGGCGGAGGACCATAAAGCGAAGAAACGACGCCATGCTGAGAAGTTACTGGACTCCCCGGCGGAGCCACAGTCCCTGAAACACGCGGGAGACCTGCGAACTGTGCTCGGCTCCGGGCTGCGCTACATCGGCCCGCTGCAAGAAAGCGATGGCGGTATCGTCTCGTTCCGGATTGTTCCGCCTGCTGTCGATGGCGTGTGGCTGAGGGATATGCGCATGGACTTGAAGGGCCGCGGGGTGATCTACCTTTACGGCGAGGTCTGGGAGAAGGGGGGAGAGATCCGAGCCTACACCTGCTCCGACCTGGACCTGGCGCTTCTCGGGCAACTTCTGGGCGACGTTCCGGCGGGAACACTTCTCGCGGTCGGTGTTGGCGCCGAACTGCGGGGAGCCTGGCGGATTGGCTGAGCCTGCGCGGATTGCTGTCCGAGGATGGCGGCTGGGGGGCCAATAAAAGTACTGGACAGGCTGCCGGGTGGGGGATACACTCCCGGCACTCTGGGAGTGTCGAGAAGACGTGGATATTCGAGTTTCTAAAGTCGGATGGTTCGCATTGCTTGCGGGTGCGCTGTTCCTGCCTCTAACCGCAAAGGCGGATACCATCACACCGGAGCAGGTGAGCGTTGATCTCGCGATCGTGAACACCGACATCGCGAACAATCCGCTCGCGTTTTGGTCCAGTACGATTGCACCGACGGACCTGAGCCAGGGCATCGCGGCCATGGTCCTTGGAGACATCGAAGTTGCCGAAGGCGACAGCGCGGGCGCCCAGGTGGACTTCGCGGCTGCCATCAACGACTTCAATGGCGTTCTAGTTGTGCTGGGCGATGCCCCTTTTTCGAACGGTAATCCGGCGGGTGATCCGCCACCAGTTCCCGAACCTTCCACCATGAGTCTGCTGGGAATCGGAGCGATGGCTGTGGGCGCTGCCTTCTGGCGAAAAGTGCGACAGGAAAAGCTTTTGACCGCGGAGTCGCCGGCCTCGTAGGATTCCATAGCAATTCTGGCCGTCCACAGCAGCCCCGGCGTCAGCCGGGGTTTTTTGTTTGTGGCCAGGCGCGTCGGAGCAGGCGGTGGGCGAGGCACGGAGAGACTCCCGTCTGAAGCTTCACGCGTTCAGCGATTCTGGAAGTGGCGCCGAGCAGAGGATCAGGGCGAACCTCGACGGACAGAACCATTGATTGCGACCCGTGGGGAGTCAGCGAAAGCGCCTGAAATTTCCCGCTTCGGAATCGAATCGGCACGCTTCTCACTCGATGGTCCGAATACGTCATTCCCCATGCTGGACACGAACTGGGTGCAATCAGGATAGCTGGGGTGAGCGATGGGATTTGAACCTACGACGTTCGGAGCCACAGTCCGATGCCCTCACCGGAAGTCGTCGACGTCAAGGCCGCTGCCTTCGATAATGCTCCTGAGGGTCCCAATCGGAATCGGCTTGTTTCCGTGGGCGGGGACAATGACTTGACGGCCATTTTCATGCCGCCATTTTGATGGCTGCCCTCTTGGTCGACCAGCGCGAAGCCATTTCGCCTCAAGACCCTGGCAACCTCCTTCGCGGTCAGAACGGGAAAGTGCGGGCTCACGGGAGGGATATTTCGACGAGCTTCGCCCCCTTGGCGGGTTTAATTTCGGAAGGTTCAAACCACAGTTTCAGCGCTTCCCTGGCGTTGCTCACAGCTTCTTCCTCGGTGTCGCCAGCGGAGGCGCAACCGGGTAACTCAGGAAACACTGCCGACCACCGCTTCGTCTGTGGATCGAATTCAACCAGCAATCGCAGCTTCATAGTGTATGAAAATACCGGAACTCCGCCTCCCTGGCAACGGGCTCGGCGGAAAAAGCTGGGGTGAGCGATGGGATTTGAACCCACGACGTTCGGAGCCACAGTCCGATGCTCTACCAGCTGAGCTACGCTCACCGCCTTTCGAAATGATAGCACGCGCTCAGGCGCGGCGGCAGGGGTGAGGGCGCGAGGGCGTGGCGGAAAGACGTGGGTTGGCCGGCGGCAAAGATGTGGCGAAAGGACGGGCCGTTACCCGAGTGTGTAAACCCTCCACAGGGGCGGCAATTTATCCACAGGAGGGAGGGCGTTCCAATCCGGCGCCCTTCGGACCTCACTGAGCCTACAGATACTTAGAGCGGGGCGCGAAGCGGCAACCGCTGTGCTTTCCTATCTGTGTTCCGGGCAGTTTTCCCCATCCCGGGGCCGCGTGGTGAGGCTCCCAGGAGCATCACCCGCGCGCAGCCTGAATCGGAGTTCGATACTCGCGAGCAGGTCCACTTGCCGGCCGGGCAGCGAAGGCCGGCAACAGAGGAGAAAATACAATGGCCGGAGCCCCCCAGCCCGTGGACGGCAGTTTCTCCAATCCCGACAGTTGGCAGAGCCTGGTGAGGGACCAGCGCTACCGCCTGTTTGCTGCGGGGAATCGCCGGGCGGCGATCGCGGAATGCCTGCCGGCGCACGCGCCGGGCGCGCGAGGGGAAATTGCCCGGCTGGGCGCGCAAAGCTTCGACGCGCGCTACGGGCTGGCCGCCGACGTTGCGAAGCGGATGGTGCTGTTGACGCAGGTGTGCCGCGTGGCGGAGACGGAGACGCGGAAAGGGGCGCGCGAGCAGGCGGGGGCAGAGCGCCGGGTGTGGCGCTGGGAGGCATCGCGGCAGGTGCGGCCCATCGCCCACCTGAAATCGTACATTGACGAGCAGAGCGGCTCGCTCGTCTTCTTCCTGACGCGCAGCACTGCCCCGCGAGAGGCTCACGCGCCGGGGCGCCGGGAACGCATCGTGGATTCGGCGATGCGGATTGGAAGGAGCCTGGGCATGGACAAAGAAAACCTGGAAGCGCTGCGGCTGGCGGGCGTGGTGCACGAGATGGGAAAATTGGCTGCGCCGCTCGCGGGGGGCGAGAAATTCTTCGTGAGCGCGGAGGAGGCGGGGGACACCGGGAGGCGCTGCCAATTTCCCGGATGCGAAAACACCGGGTTGGTGCGGCTGCTCGACGATGCCTATTGCCGCGACCACTTCATCGCCACGTGCTACGAGCGGCTGGACGGGTGCGCAGATCAGTTGGGCCGGCGGACCGCCGCGGAGAGGGAAACGGGCGAGATGCAAATGTTCCTGCGCGCGTGCATCGAGCGGGCCTCGGCGCTCACGCGCGATCCCTTCCATCAGGAGGCGCTGGAGCGGGCCCGGCTGCTGGATATTCAGTGCACAGCCAGCGACCTGTTGCGGCACATGCGGCGGAGCCCGCGGAGGCCGGAGTCCATCCAGATACGGCTGTCGTGCGATACGCCGGGGCGGCCGTGGGCGGAGGAGCTGCGCACGAAACTGATCAGCAGGCACGGGGCTATGCTCGAGTGCGAACACCTGGTGCGGCCGGAGGACTGGCTCTCGGTGGAGAGGCTGGACACGGGCCGGAGGGCGCATGCGCGCATGGCCTGGCGCGGGCCGATGTCGGGACGGCACTTCGCGGTGGCCGTGGAATTCGTGGATGCGGAGAACTTTTGGGAAATGAACTGGGGCGAGCGCGCCCCCGGCTCTGCGAACTCCGCCGCGGCAGGTGCGTGAAGCCGCTGCGCTACTTTACAGCGCCGACGGTGAAGCCGGCGATGAAGCGGTCGAGGAAGGTGTTGTAGAGCAGGGCGATGGGCAGGCTGGCGATCAGGCAGGCAGCCATCAGCGAACTCCAGTAATAGACGTCGCCGCGCACCAGGAAAATCGGAATTCCCACTCCCACCATCTGATTGGCTTCCGGAGAAATGAAGGTCAGGGCGTACACGAAATCCTGGGTCACCAGAGTAAACGTGAAGATCACCACGGTCAGGATGCCGGAGATGGAGATCGGAATCACCATCTTCACAAACGCTCCGAAACGGCTCAGCCCGTCCACCATCGCCGCATCCTCCAGTTCTTTCGGGATGGATTTGAAAAAGGCCATGAGCAGCCAGATGCAGAAGGGAATCGTGAAACTTGGATAGACGACCACGAGCGACCAAATGGTGTCCTGGAGCCCCAGGTCAGCCACCACGCGCGAGAGGGGAATGAACAGCAGCGTGGGTGGAACCAGGTAGGTCAGAAAGATGGCGATACCCACGCGTTCTCCCCAGTTGCCGGTGAGGCGAGCGAGGGCGTAGGCGGCGGGCACGGCCAAGAGCAGCGTGATGATCACCACGATAACGCCCACCAGGGCGGTATTGCCGAGCCAGCGGACGTAGCGCGTGTCGAAAAAGAGCAGACGAAGGTTTTCGAGAGTGGGCGGGAGATTGAACAGGAACGGGTTGTTGTCCGTTTTGTACATGTCGAGGTTCTGTTTGAACGTGGCGATGAGCATCCAGTAGAAGGGGAAGGCCAGCAGCACGGTAAAGACGAACAGCACGAGCACGTGGATCGCGCGAGCGCCGATTCTCCGCCAGTTCCCGCGCATCTTCACACCACCTCCGCGCGATGCGCCATGCGCAGCATGAAGTAAGCCACCACCACCAGCACGGGAACGAGGAAGAGAGAGATCGCCGCGCCCGCGGCCAGGTCGCTCCCCTGAATTCCGGTGGCGAACGCCAGGTTCGGCAGCGTCTGGGTGGAATCGAAGGGTCCACCATCGGTGAGGATGTACACCACCGTCATGTCCGTGAAGGTGAAGATGGTGCTGAACAGGACGGCTACGTTGATGATGGGAATCATCATGGGGATCTTGATCCAGAACAGCGTGCGGAAATAGCCGGCGCCGTCAATTCCGGCGGCCTCCGGAATCTCCTTGGGAATGGCGCTGCTGCCCGCCAGCATCACCACGGTGGCGAAGGGAATCAGCCGCCAGCAGTGCACGCACACCACAGAGGCCATGGCCAGGTGCGGCTGGCCCAGCCACATGGGCGCATTGTAGATGGTGAAGAAATGCAGCGACACGAGAATCCAGGTGAAGACGCTGTAGATCGAATCCAGGAGCCATTTCCAGCCGATGGTGCCGAGCGATACGGGCGCGACCCAGGGAAGCAGGATGAGGAAGCGGATGAATCCGCGGCCGCGGAAAGGCACTTCGAGAGCGAGCGAAAGGATGGTGGAGCAGATCACCACGATGGCCACCGCGGACACCGTGAACACGACGGAGTTCTGGATCGCCTGGTGAAAGGTGGGGCTGTGCAGGATGCTCCGAAAGTTTTCCAGGCCGACGTAATGGAGGTGCGTGCTGCCGATGCGGGCGTCGCTGAAGGCGTAGAAGATTGCCAGGAGAAAGGGCGCGCCGATGAGCAGCACGATATACAGAAGTGCGGGGCCGAACATGGCCGCGCCCAGCAGCGGGCTCTGGGCCGCGCCCGCCGACTTGATTTTGGCGTACTTCACTGCCATGGGTAGGGCCGCGGGTTGCATCGCTTTTCGGTCTTGCGGTCGAAAAAGCGCAGGTCGGATTCGCCCACCGCAAAATCGTGGACCGACCCTGCCTCGTACGCGTACGGCATGGTCCAGGAAAGCCTCGAAATGATTTCCTTGGACTCGAAGTGGCTGCCCTCAATGTTCCCGTACAGCACGCGTTCGGCCCCCAGGTATTCCACGTATTTCACCCGATAGCGAAACGTCACCCGTTTGACGCCCGATACGAGCTCCTCGGGCAGGAAGCCTTCCGGCCGGAAGCCTACGACGATGTCGGAAAACTCCAGCAGATTCATGGGAGGAGAGCCGAGAAAGGTGGCGACAAAGGTGTCCGCTGGATTCTCGTAAACTTCCTTGGGAGTGCCAATCTGGCGGACGAAGCCCTGGTGAAGGACAACCACGCGGTCTCCCATGGCCATGGCTTCCACCTGGTCGTGAGTGACGTAGATGGTGGTGGTGCCGATGTTCTTGTGGAACTGCTCGAGTTCCTCGCGGGCGGAGGCGCGGAGCTTGGCGTCGAGGTTGGAAAGCGGCTCATCGAGAAGGAAGACGGCGGGCTCGCGCACGATGGCGCGAGCCAGGGCCACTCTCTGCCGCTCGCCGCCGGAGAGTTCGCGCGGCTTGCGGTCCAGCAACTTGCCGATCCCGAGCAGGCCAGCGGCCCATTCCACTTTCTGGCGGTGCTCGTTTCTGGGCACCTTCTGGGCCTTCAGCGGGAAACAAATATTGTTGTAAACGCTGAGATGCGGATAGAGGGCATAACTCTGGAACACCATGGCGATACGGCGATCCCGGGGGGAGAGATGGTTGACGACCTTGCCGCCGATGAGGATTTCGCCAGCGGTAGGCGCTTCCAGGCCGGCAATCATGCGGAGAAGGGTGGTCTTCCCGGAACCGGAGGGTCCCAGGAAGACCAGGAATTCACCTTCACGGGTGGCCAGATTTACGTCGTTGACCGCTCCCGCCTCGCCCTGCTTGAAAATCTTGGTAAGGTTTCGCGTTTCAACGACGGCCATCGCACCCCCGCCCTATGCCCAGCGGGCAAAGATGCGCTTGTATTCCACTTCCGCAGCCTTTGCCGCGTCCTCCGCACTCTCGTCCCCGCGCGCCACTTTGGCGAACATCGTGGGGATCACCCAGGTGCTGAATGCTTCGGAAATGCCCGCGGTGGCGTACCCCGGATAGCCCACGTTCGTGGCCCAATCCAGCACGTCGCCCAGCACTTTGTACTTGTCCGGAGGATTGGCCCTGGAATCGTTGGCGATTTCCTTCTGGAGGTCCGGTACCGTCTTGGGAAAGCACGGGAAGTTGTAGAACTGGCCGGCGACGAAGCCGTCGTGGAAGTGGTCCATGTACTCGATCAGGAACCTCTGGGCCAGCTCTTTTTCCTCCGCAAAATCCCACACGACGTAGCAGTTCATCACGTGCTCCGCGGCGATGCGGCGAACCGGACCCTTCAGCGCGCGGCTGATCATGATCTTGCTGTCGATGGGCATGTGCTCGCGCTCGGACTGACGGGTGATGGAAATGGCGTTGTCCACGAAGCAGACGCGGCCTGCGAGCATTGCCTGGTTGTTCGAGGGCGGCGTCCAGGTAAACACCTCAGGGGTTTCGGTGTCCTGATAGAGCGCCTTCATGTATTTGAGCGCTTCGACGGTCTGCTTGGAATTGATAGTGACATTGCCTTCCACATCCTGCTCGGCGCCGCCGTAGGACCACAGGATGGCGCGCATGGCCATGCTGGTGTCCAGCTCCTGACCCAGACCGATCCCGCACGGCGGGCCGCTCTTGTCCGGCTTGCGGATCTTCCGCGCTCCATCGAGCAGTTCGTCGTAGTTGTCCGGCCCATTCGGATATCCGACGGGGGCCCACATGTCCTTATTCCAGTTGCCGGGGTCGGGAGTGTAGGCGTCGGAAAAAGCGAAATACTTCTTGGTCTTGGGATTGAAGGTGGACTTGTGGGCCAGGTCAATTTTCTTGCCGTGCTTGCGTTCCACTTCCTGGTAGACGTGGCTCATGTCCACCACGTGTTTTTCGTATGCTGCCGGTGGGGAGAGGAACATGAAGATATCGTGACCCTTGCGCGCGGAAACCTCTGCGGCAGCGCGAGCGGGCAGGTCCACCAGGTTGATATTGTCCACCACAACGTTGACGTTGTTCTTCTGGCCCCACTCCACCGTATAGGTCTTGTTGAACCAGACGTCCCAGGCGGGGACGAAGTGGCTCCACTGGATGATTTTCAGGGTCTTCTGCTGCGCCGCCGCGCGCTCCGGAAACAGGAATGCCGGCCCCATTCCTGCCGCCAGAGCAGCCGTACCGGTGGTCTTGATCATTTCCCTGCGAGTCATGCCTCGTGCTCGTTTCTTTGCCATGCTCCGTACCTCCTTTGAAGAATCAACGTAGCTGAAATCCGAGAGTATCGTGCGATTCCGTACCCTGCGTCCCCTGGTTTTCGGGGCCTGCAGGGCCATCAAGACTCGACTCGTTCAGGCGCGAGAGAGAAGGCCGGACACAGACGGCCGAGAAAGCGCGCCCATACTCCAGCAGTGCGTATTCTACGTCCGGCACCCGGCGGTCGCAACCGAAGCGGGCCGCGCAACAGCCTGGGCGGCGCGAGCCCGGCCGAAATACCGCACTCCCAGAAGCCGGCTTCCGTTGGGGGAGACGGAGAGAACCAGCATTCCGGAATTTGCTGCCAATTTGGAAAGCCGGCGGAGCGCACTGGGGTACGCCCCGCCGGGAGGTTTGGAATCCGGCTTAGAAGGTGAAGATGGTGCCGAATTCTTCGCGGATGTCGTGATTGACGTGAGCGTTGACGCCGCCAACCGGCACCGTGATTTTGTCAGCGGTGCGCGTGTCATACCAGGTCACTTCGTTCACAATCTGCGCCCACTTGTTGATGCGATAGCGCAGTGAGACAGGCACGTAGTCGGTGCGGCTCAGGCCGTTGCCGCCGGCTTGGCGGACGTCCCGGGCGAAGGCGGAGTCTATGCCGTACGCCGCGAAGAGCTGCCAACCCGCATTCCGGCCCTCCGGGTTAGCCCCGAAGATGCGCGAAAGCGGGAAGCTGATCTGAAGGAGGCCGCCCTGGCCGCGGATCGGACGGTAGGGATCAGCTACGGCCGAGCCGCCGACGGCGGAGAAGGTGACTGCGTCGCCCGACAGCGCCACGACCGACTGAGGCACGGTAGTGGCGGGGACATTCAGCGTGGTGCTGCACGTAGCCGCTGTGGCACAGGTCGCCAGATTCACGCTGCCCGGGATGGCGAAGGGCGCTACTGACGCTCCGCTAGCTCCGACGGTGGTGGCCCGGTAGGCTGAGTTCAGGATGCCAGCGAACATAAACCGCATGTCGCCGCCGCGGTAGTACTTGGAGACGACGGTGAACCACGGCGTAGGTAGCTGGACTTCCGCCGAGAAGGCGTTGGATGGAACGTTCATGTCCACACCATTCGGATAGTAGCAGCGGACGCTGAACCCTGTTGCCGGCGCTGCTCCGCTGCAGGTGACGCCAACATTGGGATTGATCGTGTTGGCGGTTGTCGGGGTGGTGAGTATGGCCACCCCCGTGGTCGTATTGTAGACACCTGTGGTCGGAATGTTGCCCAAGGGAACGATGTAGGTGCCCTCGGTGTGGCCGCCGCTGAAGATGATTTCCGCGTTGGGCACGCCCTTCCAGCCGGAGTTCAGCGGGAAGTCGAACACGATGCGGCCCTGGACGCCGGGTTGCCCGCTGGCCGAACCGAGGATGGCGCCTTCGCGGGTCTGATTCTGCTCGCCGGCAGCGACAGCGCTGATGGAACCGAGCAGAGCGTTGTTGACGGAGTTGTTGAGGCCGCTATCGCCCAGGGCCCCGAGGGTGACGGCGAACTCGGGTTGGATCTTCACCTTCCCGGCCTTGAACTGGGCGCCGACCTTGAACTGCGGGATGCGTTCATAGAAGTTGCCGAACCCCACAGCAAAGCCGGTGGTCTCGAAGAGATCCATGACGGTGGAGGAACCCAGCAGGGTCCAATCCTGGCCAAATTCGGCGTAGACCGGCACGGTGCCCCACTTGGTATCCATCCTGACGTACGCCAAGCGCAGGCTCAACTGGGAGGAACGCACGGAACTGATGTTCCGGTTGTTGACGACGGTATAGTCGCCTTCCCAGTCGAATTCCATTTTGCCGGTTATCGTGATGTCAGGACCGTTGAGGGGATAGAAGAAATTGATGCCCGCGCGGCTGCTACGGGCCTTGATGCGGAACTGGTCGGATTGTGGTCCCGTGTCTCCCAGCAGAAGGGGAAGCGGGAAGTCGTTGTTGTTGAAGGATGTGCTGCCGCTGTTGGTTGTGTCGTAGACAGCGCTGGCTTTCAGAAAGCCGTAGATGTTCAGCATGGCGCCGCTGCCGAGTTTAATGTCCGGGATGATGCCCTTCGGATCCCTGGGCAATCCGATGGGCAGTACGCGGACCGGAGCGATCGCGGGAATGGTGCCTGCATCCGCCGAAGTTCCGTCGGATGGGTCGTAACCGATGTTCATTGCGCTCACCGGCCATTCGGCCTCCTTGGGCTTCGCGGCAGGGCTTGCGCTGATTGCCGGGGCCGGTGTCACCGGGGCAGCAGCGTTCACCATGTGCGCGCCGCCGGCGCCTGTATTCGCTGCGGAAGCGCCAGAGGTGGCTGCTGCGGCTACGGTTGAGTTGTACTCTTCCTGGCTGATCAGCCCCTTGGACCAGAGCAGACGCGCCAGCCGCTCGTTGGCCTCCGCCGTGGAGGGAGCCGAACGTACCGTTGCGGCTTCCTCCGCAGACAGAATGCCCTTCGACTGCAAGAGTTGAACGAGCGGATTCGATGCACTCTGGTGGTCGGCCTGCTGGGCGGCGATGGGCAATGCCAGCGCGGCGACAGCAAACACCACCAGAACGATACGAATCATGCTTTTCATCGATAGGCCTCCACGAGAGATTTGGGACACGGATAGCTTGTGGACCTACAGGAAACCACAGACCCCCCCTGGGTATGCGGTAGAAACGCAAGTCTTGATACTAGCGGGAGGTGGGAAAGTCAAGCATTTCTATAGGTTTTGAGTCACGCGGTTTGGTGACACCGGTCACAATTCAGGGGCGTTTGGTCCGCCTTCCCCTGCGCGTCAGGAACGCCTGCATCGCACCTCGCCTTGCGCCCTCCTGCTGGCTTGCTAGACTCATTCCGATTGCGGCGATGGAAACCCTGGCAGCGGAAAGCCGGTACCTGGAAAACCAGGTGGCCTACGCGAGACCCATCTTCCTGGTTCTCGCGCTGGTCGACTTGGTGGAGGGCATGCCCATTCCGAATGGGCAGATGTGTTTCTTGTTTCTGGTGGTGTACCTGCTCGCGGCGCTGGTGCTCGCTTACGTGGCCTCGACGGATCGCTTGCCGGCGCTGCGCTTGCCTCCTCTGGCCGACGTGCTGCTTTTCGCCGCCTATTTCGCGCTGAAGCCTCCGGTCACCTCCGTCATCTTCCTGTACCTGTTCGTCTGTTTCGCCAGCGCGATCTTCTGGGAGCTGAAACAAACGGTGGTGCTGGCCGGGGTGACCTCGCTGGGGCTGCTGCTGCGCGTAATCCTGATGGGCCCAGGCCACTGGGAGACTTTGCTCTCCTGGCCGGCGGTGTGGATTGGCACGTTCGGCGCTGGCGTGGGCCTTGGATTCCTGGCGGACCGCCAGCGGCGCCACGCCCGTGAAACGCAATTCCTGTCCCAGCTCACCGCCCTGCTGGACGTGGAGCACGGTCTGGCCGAGTCGCTGCGGCAACTCCTGAGCGCTCTGGCGGAGACCTTCCACTGCGAACGCGCCTCCCTGGTCTTCGTCGATGTGGAAATGGAGCGGCTATTCGTGTGGACGGCGCGGCGGAAGGACGCGGAGCGCATCAGCCCGGAGTCCTACCCGCCGCAGCGCGCCGACGCCTTCCTGGTGGATTGCCCGGACATGACCGTGTGCTGGAACTCGCTGGAGGGGAGCGGAGAAGGATTCGGGTGGGACCGCCGCGACGGCCGGCGGCTGCTGGAAATTCCACGGATTCCGGGAATCTCCCGGCGGGAACTGGGGATACGCGCGGTGGCCGCGGCCACGTTCGACTTCGGGGGAAAGCCGGCCGGCCGGCTGCTGTTGATCAACCCCGAGAGCAGCCTGACGCCGCGGGACCTGCGGTGGTTTGAGCGCATCGCCACGTCGCTGAGCGCGCCGCTGGACAACCTGTATCTACTGCGGCATTTGCGCGCGCGTGTGATCGACGCCGAGCGCAGCCGCATCTCGCACGACCTGCACGACGGGATCCTGCAGACCATTCTGGGCTCGATTATTCAGCTCGACGTGATGCGCAAGGGTCTGCCGGCGGGGAGCCCGCTGGCCGCGGATCTCGAAAAGCTCGAAGACACGCTGCGGCGGGAAAACACGGACCTGCGCAAGCTGGTGATGGACCTGCGCCCGCTGCGCGTGGCGCGCGCGGACATGATCGACCTGATCCGCGGCTTTTGCGAACGCTTCCGGCAGGAGGCGAAAATCGAGGTGGACTGCCTGCTGGAGGAGCTGGACCTGCGCGTTCCGGACCGCGTGTGCCGCGAGCTGTTCCAGATTTGCCGGGAGGCGCTCAACAATGTGAAAAAGCATGCACAGGCCACGCACGTCGTGATAAAACTATGGCAGGACGAGGCTTCGGTTCATCTCGTGATTGACGACAACGGCCAAGGCTTCAGTTTTGCCGGCAGTTTTCCGAGCGAGGAGCTCAACCGGCTGCGCATCGGCCCAATTTCCATAAAGGAGCGCACGCGGAGCATCGGCGGCCGGCTGACAGTGGAATCCACGCCCGGCCATGGCGCGCGGATTCAGGTCGAGGTCCCCATCAACTGATATGGCCAAATCGAAAAATCCGATTCGCGTGGCCATCGCGGACGATCATCCGATCTTCCGCGACGGCGTGCGCAAACTGCTGGAACATGAGGACGACATCGTGGTGGTGGGCGAGGTGTCCAGCGGGTCGGAGTGTCCCGCGCTGCTCGCCAAAGTAAAGCCGGACATTCTGCTGCTGGACCTGCGCATGCCGGACAAAGACGGCCTGACGCTGCTCGAGGAGATGAATTTCGACTCCCTGCAGAGCCGGGTGATCGTGTTGACGGCCACCGAGGACGACCGCGACGTCATCCGCGCCATGCGGCTGGGCGCCCGGGGCGTCGTGCTCAAGCAGTCCGCTTCCGATCTGCTGATCAAGAGCATCCGCAAAGTGGCTGGCGGCGAAATCTGGCTCGACAAGCACATGACCAGCGAGGTGATGAAGGCGTTTTCCAAGTCCACTGAGACCGGCCGGCGCGAAAAGCCGCTGCTGAGCGACCGCGAAAAGGAAATCGTGCAACTGGTAGCGCAGGGGTATCGCAACCGGGAGATCGGGGAGAAGCTGTTTATCAGCGAGCAGACGGTGAAAAACCACCTGCACAATATTTTCGACAAGCTGGGAGTTTCCGACCGGCTGGAGCTGGCGCTCTACGCCATCCATCACCGCATCACGGATCAGACCTAAAAAAGGGCGGCGCGCACGCGCAGAGGTTTCGCGGTCCAGGGGCGACCACGGGAGAGTCCGGGCCACTGCAACCCGGGTTCTAGTACTGTGGTACCGAGAAAGGAGCCCCGCGGTTAGCCCCTCGGCGCTATTGCCGGCGAGCCCCGCCCTCCCTATTCTGGCCGAGTCAACTGGAGGCCTCTGTTGAACGACTCGGATCGCAGAAACGTTCAGCGTTTTCATCTGAAGCTGCCCCTGGTGGTCCGCTGCGGACACGAAACGGACGGTAAGGTGTCCACGGCGACCAAGGACGTAAGTTCTCGCGGCGTTTACTTCTTCCTGCCCAAAGACGTGAATCAGGGTTCGGCGGTGGAGATCGTGATGACGCTGCCGAACGAACTGACCATGGCCGGGCCCGTTCAGGTGCGCTGCCTGGGCCGCGTGCACCGCTCGGAAAAGCTGGACACCGGAGAACTGGGCGTGGTGGCCACCATCGATCGATACGAATTCCTGCGCGGAGAAGACGAAGCGTAGTTGAAGCGGCGAGAGACGGAAGACGGTTCTCGCGCAGAGCGAGTCTTGCCTGCTTTCTGCGGAAGTGGGCAGGAAGGCCGGGATGCCTTGGCCCCTCAGCGATGGCGTCCCGGCCTTAGCTTTTTCAGGCGCGCGCGGCGGCTGCGCCCGAGCGAACATTGCTGAGGCGAATCCTACCACCTTCCAGGGATTACCCTCCAGACTTTCTGCGTGCAGCCTGAAACGCCCTCCAGTGAAATTCGAGCGAGGCGGGGAGGTGTTTGGCGAAGTAGTTCCAGCCGTGGCGGCCGGGATAGAGATGGAACTCGTGGGGGAGGCCACGTGAGCGGAGCAGGCGGTCGAGCGCCTGATTGCCTTCGTCGAATCCGTAGTCGTCCTCGCTGCCGCAATCGAAATAAATTTTCCAATTCTCGTTGATGGAAGCGCGGCGGGCATCGGTGAAGACGCTGTTGCGCTCCCAGAAGGCGCGGTCCACGGGCCAGCCGAACACTTCTTCGAGAAAGCCGAGCCGGGCGCCGCTGGTGAAGGCCGGAGGAGGCTCCTCCATCAGCGCGGCGCTGTGGGCGCTGACGGAGCCGAACTTTTCCGGATATTTGAGGCCGAAATGGAGGGCGCCGAAACCGCCCATGGAGACGCCGGAAATTCCGCGAGTGGCGCGGGCGGCCTCGATGCGGAAGCGGCGCTCCATGGCGGGAAGGAATTCGCGGATGAAAAAATCCTCGTAGCGGTTATGGCCGTCGCGGGAGTTCAGATAGAAGCTGCGGCCCGCGTCCGGCGTAATGAGGATGAAATTGCCGAGGCGGCCGTCGCGGCGAAGGTCTTCCATCAGGGCGAGCCCGCCGGAATTGATGAAGGATTGCTCGTCCTGGCCGAGGCCGTGGAGCCAGTAGAGGACGGGAAAACGGCGGGCAGGCTGCGCGTCGTAAGGCGGGGGAAGCACGGCACAGAAAGGGACGCTGCGGTCCAGGATTTTGCTGGGCAGCTCGCCGCACTCCACGCGCGCGCGCGAGGCGGATGGCGCGGGCCGCGGGGTTTGGCGGAGAGCGAGAGGCTGGGCCGGCGTTCGCGGGCTGCCCAGGGCGAAGAGCAAAAGGAAAAAGGGAATCGGAGAGAGGCGGCGGAGAAGGGTCATCATTGGATGGGATGCCGGCCGCGGGGCATTAGCTGCGCCACCGCAGGGTCACGGGGCCGTCCATGGGATGTTTCATGGGAGCGCCCGTCTGCTGGGCTTCGAGGTAGGCTTCTTTCAATTGGAAATACCAGCGCGCGGGACGGTCGGCGTCGTCAATGAGCATTTGACGGCGGCTGCGGGCCAGGCCTACCGCCTGTTTTTCCATGGTTTGCTGATCCTGGCGCAGGAAGACAGTGGCGAATTTGCGGAAGATCCAGGGCAGGCCAGGGAGCCACGGAAAAATATTCCAGGCGGCGATGAAATCGATGCGCGAGCGGTTGGGCGTGATGGGGGTGACGGTAGCGCGGCTTGAAAACCAGTATTGGCCGGCCTCGATGCGCTCGAAGCGCATGTTGGGAAGCACGAATTCGATGGTGGTGACGGGCTGGCCGTAAAACTTCAGCAATTTGTAGGGCGCGCTGTTGGCGGAGGGCGCATGCGGGCGGATGCGGAATCCGCCAGGAATGGGCTCGAAGGCCTTTTCTTTCACCTGGATGCTGGAGCGTTTGCGCCACCACCAGGCTTGGTGGACGAAGGGGCCGTGGGCGGGGTCCATCAGGCCGATGATGCCCTGGTCCACGTCGCAGGCCAGGTCGCACCAGAGATGCACAATACGGCAGCGGCCGGAGCCGCGCCAGAGACGCGGCACGGGAGGCACGGCGCCGTCCGGGTGAGCCGGGTCCGCGAAGTAGACCCAGACGTAGCCGTCGGCTTCGTCGGCGGGAAATGCGGCGGCAAAAATCCGATCGGGTTTGAGCTTGCTCTCCCCGGGAACGAGCGAGGGGATCTCGCGACACTGGCCGGAGCGGCAGTCGAAGCGCCAGCCGTGGTAGGAGCACTCGACCGTGTCGCCGTCAAAATGGCCGGCGGAAAGAGGCATGCCGCGATGGGGGCAGAAGTCGCGCAGGGCGAAGGCGTGGTGCTGGGCGTCGCGGCCGACGACGAGCGCCTCGCCGAGCAGTTCCGCAGTGGCCGGGCCGCGGCCGCGCAGCTCGGCCGAGCGCATGGCGGGATACCAGCATCCGCGCAAGGCTTGCGCGGCGACTTTTTCCGGCGTTCCGTTCTCGCTCATTCCTATTTTCGGCAGACTACACCACGCATCGGGGCGCGGCAACCGGCGAGGGCACGGCATGCCGTGCCCCTACGCGTTCCTGCGGGAGGGCGCGAACGGACGCGGCCTACTTGGCGCACAACACGTCGTTGTACTGGTTGATGAGCGCGCGCTTGGGCATGTCCTTCAAGCCCGCGAGCGGAATAGCCTGCTGCCAGGTGGAATTGCCCAGGATCTTGGTGCGGCCAAGAAACACGGTTTTACCGTCGGCCAGTTGCAGGTAGATGGGCACGAGCATCTTGAAAGAGCCGTCCACGCCGGACTGCGTGAGCTTCAGTTGCGCCACGGTGCCGCCCCCGGCATCCTTGCTGAAGGTCGCCTCGAAGGCGCAGGTGGGGAGCGCAGTTCCGTAGACATACTCGTCGAAGAACCAGTCCATCTTTCCGTTGCCGTCCAGGTTCATCGCGGGGGTCATGTGGCGTTCGACGGTGGATTTGAAGTCTTCGGTGGTGGCGCTACGGCCGGAATAGGTTTTTACGAAGTCGTGCATCATTTCCTTGAACTTCGCGTCGCCGGTGGTGCGGTCCCACATCATCATGCGGAGCATGTGGAGGACGTAAGCGCCTTTGGGATAGATGAGCTGGCGCGTGATGTTGAACCCGGCGCGGCTGTTGTTCAGGCGGTAGCCCAGGGTCAGGGGGCCGGCGTCGATGGCGCGGAAGCCGAGCGCGTTCTTTTCGATGATCATGTCGCGTTCGTCGTTCCAGAATTTATGGAACTCTTGCGGCTTGTCTTTCCACACCGACTGGATAAAGAGCGAGGCGGAAAAATCGGCGAAGCCTTCGCTCATCCACTGGTCGCGGTAGGAGCCCCAGGCGACGGTTTGTCCCCACCACTGGTGGGCGACTTCATGCGGGGCGACGACGGTGAAGTAGCCGCGGGGATCATCCAGGCCGAGCTGGTGGCGGACGGTGGTGTCGTAGAAGTAGCTCATGGGAAGGTAGATCATCTCCGGCCACGACTGCCCGTAGTTCATGGCGGTCTGCTGCGTCATGGCCAGGCGCTTGAAGCCGAGCGGCCCGAAATAGTCGGAATAGATGGGAACCGCGAGTTCGGCTTCGGCCAGGGCCTTCTTGGCCAGTCCGGTCGTCTCCAGGGTTCCCAGGGTGCCGCCGCCGCGCACAAAGCCGGGAACTTCCTGGTTTGCGAATGCCTCGATCTTGAAGTTGCCGAGTTCGGCGAGTGTGGCCTCCTGTTTCTTGAATCTGCCCATCTGGAAGCCTGCGACGGGCTGGGGTTGTTCACTGCGCCAGTGAGAGACGGCCTCCTTTCCCTCGTTGACGCTGCCCAGTTGCTGGCCGGTGGCCACCAGGTCCATTCCTTTGGGAATGGAAAAGGTCATATCGAAGGTGGCGAAATCGTCCCAACGCTCGGTGCCGGGATACCAGGAGCTGCGGGCGACGGGGAAGTAGTTGCCGCCGCCTTCGCTGGAAATGGCGCCCTTGCCGCTGTAGGTGCTGGTGAGGGTGTACTCCTGGCCGGCGGCGAGCCCTTTGGGGAGGATGATCCAGAAATCCGAGTCTTCCTTTTTGTCTTCCTGGATGAAGCTGAGCGGCTGGCTGTCCTGGCCGGTCACGTTGTCCACGCGCAGGGAGGGAAAGAGCTGGAGGTGAATGACGCGCAGGCCGTCCACGCGACAGACGATGGTGGTGGCTGCCTTGCCGTTCAGCTTTCCGCTGCTTTCGATTTCGGTGTCCAGCTTCTGCGATTTCACCTGGATGGCGCTGTTCTGCTGGTTTCCCCTTGCCAGGCCGGAGGCGTACTCGGGAGAGAAGTGGAAGACGGCCCACTGGCCGAATTTGTTTTCGTCGTAGGTCACCAGCGCCACTTCCTCCGGTTCGAGCCCCAGGGGCACGCCATGCGGGTCGATAATATAGATCATCTTGCTGCTGTACTTTTTTCCTTTAATGAAGGCAACGAACAGGCCGCCGGGCTGCTGTCCGAGCAGATCCTGGAGGATGCGCGCTTCGAGGTTGTAGTTGAGGCTCTGCCGGGTGACCTGCTGCGAATCCTGGAGGATGCCGCCGGGGCAGGACGCGCCCGCTGCGGGGCTTTGCGCCGGGCGCAGCTTTCAGCTCCTTGTACGTGTCGTCTGTGAAGCGGAGGGCGAGTTCGGAATATTGTTCCTCCATGGCGGGCTGCAGCGTGAGCAGCGAGAGGCTGCGGCGCTCGGACGGGGTGGGAGGAACGAGCGTGAAACTGCCGTCTCCTTTGAACACTGCGCCGGATATCTTGCCGGCGACGGGAGCGGCGAAGCAGACTGTTCCCGAGTGGAAGGTGAAGGTGCCGGCATCGCGCTTCAGCACGACTTCGTGAATGGAGAGGGCTTCACTGCCCAGTCCGAGGTGGCGCAACTGCTGGTAGATGGGATCCGAGTTGGGTGCCGATGCGGCGTCGGAGCCGGGGGCAGCGAGCACGGAAAGCGGAGCAGGCCCTGCCGCCCACGCCAGGCAGAGTGCCACGGGAAGAAAGGAAGCGGCGAGGAGGGGCTCGAGGGTTGCTCTAGGGATGTTCATTGTGACTCCGTCGTGAGCCGCAGGGCAGCCGGTAAGCAGCGGGGCTCAAGGAACGATTCCGCCATTTAGCATGAAGTATAGAAATAGGGAAGCAAATTCACCGCATCGCGGCGGGCTTGCCTAGCCGCGCCCCCTCTATTTGCGTAAGTATTCATTTTGAAGCCACTTTAAGTTCTGTGTTTCGCAAGTATGCATTCTAAAGGGTATAGGAAGACAGTCTCTCGACTGTGCCGGGGCCCCGAAAGCGAGTCGGGGCGTACAAGACGCGTCTCCAGCCCCGCAGCGGGGCTCCGATGGCCAGTCGCGACCGAATAAGAATTGCATATCGACCCCTCCCCCCGTTCTTGCATCTGCAGAAACTGGAGAAGTTAGGTGGTACGACGGTGCAACTGTTGAAGGGATTGAAGTTCAAGTGGCTGGAGAATGTGCAGATGCGCAACGATTTTATATCTGCTGATCTTGCAAGACTTGGAGAAATCCGCGGATGTGAAGGCGCGCATGTGCAGATTCCAACGGAGTTACGAATAATTTGTTCGTGCGGCTCTCGGATTGGTGTGACGCGGTGCATCGAGATCGATCCACGGGGACCCTATCACAAGTCATAACTATAAGTCAATAGGAAATAATTACATGGCGGTTGGCAGTGGGCGGTCCCGAGCGGTCGGGACGCAAAAAACGCGCATCCTGGTCGGACCCGTTCGACTCGAGGACTCGCTCCCTTCGACTCGGCTCAGGGCAAGCAGGGTCAACATGCTGGTCGCATGTTGAGACGGTTGAGAGTCGAGAGTTTAGAGTTGAGAGTCCTGAGGAATCAGGAGGCACAAATGGTGTCCCGAAGGATTCGGGACGCACAAACCGCGTCGCAGATTGAGAAGTGGGCGGCGCGGGGAATTGGGCGGTGTTCGGAGTGAATCAAATTGAGATCGCGCGCGACGATTGTGGGGCGTGGAAAAGGGGCTCGCGTCTCATTTTGAGTCGAGAATACGCCGAGAGAGGGCCTCACAGGGCTCTCGGAGAGAGGACGCCGAGCGAATTCGCCAGTCAGGACGCGGCCGAACGCGACTTGGGAGGTGAAAAAACTGCCGAGGACTAACTCTGCGGATGCTACAGAAATAGGGGACCGGGCACGGACCGCGACGTCGTATGGTCCCGTGCGCGGAAAACGGGGGAGCATGACACTCTCAGAACCCCGCAGAAGCAAGAGCACCTACTGACCCTCACCTGCTCCCGGATCGCCACTCCTGGCCGCCCGGGAACGCGAATGGCGGGCCACCTACTGCGGCTTTTTGCCTTCTTTCGAGCGGGCGAATTCCCATGCGGAAAAACCTCCGGTTCTTTGTTTCTGACGACGAACGGCGTCTTGGACCATCTCCGGACTGGGCGACAGATCGACTTCGAAAGAAGACTTCACCCACTCACGTTTCATGCGGTCAACAACGCTGTCCTTGAGGTAAACCGTCTTTCGGTTCGGCTGGGTCGCAGGGAATCCCAATTCTGGGTCACCGTCCAGCACAACCTTCCCGTCGTCACCCACATGGAAGAGGCGCAGGACTTCGCCGTACGGCATTAGTTTGTAGATCGCCTGTCCCTCTCCATTGTCCAGGATAGGGTTGATGTACAGGGGCACACGGGTCCTAGACGCGGAAACAACGTCTCCAACTGGCCCCCCTTCCGGAAAAAACTGCCCTTGGTACTCGTAGTCATAAATCTCGTCCTGGACCGCCTGCACTAGCGCTTTTGCCCCGGATTGAGTCAGCCTACTCTTTGTCGTGCCTTGAGCGCTGGATAGGGAAGAAGCGATCAACAACAGCCAAGCTAAGAGAAGCACTGGCGTTTTCATTTGCAGACTCTCCTGCCCTCAGGGCCTCAGGGCGCTACGATGAGGTAGCGTTTGCCACCCGTTGCGTTGAGAAAAGGCCCCAGTTGCATCGTAGCCTTATTGCCGTACAGCGATTTGAGCTTGTGGCTTGACGTGCGGTAATGCATCGCTCCATTCGTTGTATTGGAACCCTTCAGGGCTGCCCTTGCCGCGCCCAGTGCCTCGTTGTGGGCTACGATTATGTCTCGGTTGCCAGCGTTGATATCGTGTACCGCTCTGCTCGTGAGATCATCCCGCGCTTGAATGCGTTCCGGGTGGTCCGAGTTCAAGACCCTGTTGGCGACTTCCGCGACTGCGAGTTGTGCTTGGTGCAGCTGCTCGACGCTGCCAGGCTCACCCGGTTTCGCTTTCGGCTCCGGATGTAAACCACCCACCTTGTTATACGTCACATTGGCTAGCTTGGCTTCCGACTCGTTCCGAGGATTTTCGTATTCCTGCTTTAGATTTCGCGCCGTGTCGGCTTTGTCGTCGGCGCTGCCGGGGTCGGCGTTCTTCCCAGTACATTCTTGTCCGCCGCAGGTATCACCCGCGCTGATGGCGGAATTTCCTTGCGGATCGTGGCCGTCGAGGTCGGCGAAGGATTCGGGGTCGTCGGCGACCATGGCGTAGAGGTTGAGCGTTTGTGGGTTGGTGAGGTTGGCGTAGGGAACCGGAACTGGGACCGCGCTCCAGTCGGCGCTGAGCCAGCGGCCGAAACGCCAGGAGTAGTAGCGCGCGCCGAAGTCGTCATTGCCGGTTTCTGTGTCGCGCTCTTTGCCTTCGAATTTGTAGTTGTTTTGCGCCGGGCAGGAGTTCGTGTACGGCAGCTCACCCCCAAACGGCGTGAAATCACTGTCGTAGCAAACGACTCCGCTCGATTGGGTGACCACGCGCGAACTGCCGAGAAAATCCTCGACGTAATACTGCACGCTGCCTCCCGCTGGAAGCATGGCAATGCGCTTGCCGCCGAAAAACACGTATTCTTCGGTCACGTTTCCCGAGCCGTCGGTTTCCGCCAGGATTTCGTCCCCCGCGTCGTACCAATAAAGCGTACCACTGGATTTGTACACGCGGCGGCCATCGCCGTCATCCGCCATTTAAGGAAGGATGGGAAGGAGGAGCAAGAAAAACCCGCACCCTTTCCGAGGACGGAAAGAGTGCGGCACCCCGAACTCAGGCTTCTCGCGAATGGTCAGCCACCCGCCGTGGGAATTCTCGCAAGAGGGCACGGCGTGCCGTGCCCCTACGCCGACGGTTGCACACAGTAGATGGCGGCGCAAAGTCGCCCCTACATGGCGGGTGCTGCTTACCTTCGGGCGGCGGCTTTGGCGGGACGGCGGCCTTTGGCCTGGTAGAGGCGCTGGTCAGCGGCGGCCATGAGCGCGTCAATCGTCTCTCCGTCCTGCGGGTAGAGCGCCATCCCGACGCCGGCGGAGACGGGAGGCTTCTCCGCGTCCTGTGCCATGCGCTCGGCGATGCGGCGGATGACTTCCTCGGCGGCTTCGGGGCCGGTTTCGGGAAGGACGAGGACGAATTCGTCGCCGCCATAGCGGGCGCAGGTGTCGATGGCGCGGGAATGGACGCGAAGGACGTTGGCGAAACGGCAGATGGCGCGGCTGCCGACGAGGTGACCGAACCTGTCGTTGATCTGCTTCAGGCCGTTGAGGTCGAACAGGAGCAGGGCGAAGGGGCGGCCGGAGCGGGAGGAGCGCTGGATTTCGGCTTCGACCACGTCCACGAGGCGGCGGAAATTGGCGAGGCCGGTGAGCGGGTCGCTGGCGGCCATTTGGCGGACGCGATCGAGGAGTTGCGCGTTGTCGAAGAGCGCGCCTCCGAGCAGCACGGCGTAGCTGGCGAATTGAAGCACGCCGGCAAAGACGAACGGCGCATCGAGCTGTCGCTCGGACTGGCTGGCGGCCAGACAGCAGGCGAAATTGAGCGCGGTGGCGAAGACGAGCGAACGGTCGAAGGGCGTGGCCGTATGCCGCAGGCGTCGTTGGTAGCCGATGGCAGCGACGAGAAACAGCGCGGCGGGAAACAGGTTGCCCGGGCGAGGAAAGGCGGCTGCGGGATCCGCCAGCAGGTCGGCGGGCAGGCTCCAATGAGCGGTGACGAGCAGGGAAGTGGACAGCAAAACGACGCCGAGAGCCACGGCAATTTCCCAGCCGGGATGGCGCGCGGTGGGGATGTGCCATTCGACGATGAGCGCGGCGACCAAAAGCACGGCCAGCAGGGTGCGGCTGACCACCCAGGTCATGGGATCGCGCAGGCTGGCGTCGTGGTCGGATTCGAGCAGGCGAAACGAGACGGCGCTGGAACTGGTGAGCGCAATGCCCACGAACACAAAGCCGCACGTGAGGATGAGCGCAAGGCGGTCGCCGGCGCCACGGAATTTGACCAGGGCATTGCCGGCAAACGTGAAAGCCAAAATGCCGCTGGCGAATTGGAGTTGCGCGTAGATGAGCGGATCGGGCGGCGCGGAAAGATGGCGGAGCCACGCGGCGACGCCGAGGACGATGATGGTTGCGGCGAGCCACCACCAGAGGGCGCGCTGGCGCTTGAGCCATGCGGCGAGGGTGGGTACCTCGACCTTTTCCACTTGCACGATTTGCGGGCCGTCCATCGGCTCCAGCTTACAACTGACGGAGGCGGGAGGAATGCTGTCCTGACGGGCAGGCGTTCCGGATAGGGCACATTCCACCACGCGGCCAGAGGGTGGCGGTGGAACGAAAAGACTCAGGTCAGCCGTTGTCCGGCAGACACCGCCGGGACAACGGCGGGACCTGAGCTACAAGTCGGGCGTTGGCCGGCGCACCACAGTGGACAACGGCGGGACCTGAGCTACAGAGATCGGGGGATGCAGTGAGGCTCATAGAAAGGAATGCGGATCAAAACAGGTGCGCAGCGCCCCTACTCGTAGCGGAGGACCTGGACGGGGTCGAGGCGGGCGGCGCGAGCCGCGGGATAAATGCCGGAGAGCAGGCTGACGACGACGGCGAACGCAACGGCGCCGGCAATGAGCCACAGCGGGAGGAGGACGATGGTTTCGTGGGGCAGGTCCTGACGGGAGAGATAAATATTGGTGCCGAAGTTGATGGCGCGGCCGATGAGCCAGCCGAGCAGAACGCCGAGCGCGCCACCGCCGACGCCCATGACGCCGGCCTCGACGAAAAAGAGGCGCTTCACGTCCGCGTCGCTGGCGCCGAGGGCTTTGAGGACGCCGATTTCGCGGCGGCGTTCGAGCACGGACATGACGAGAGTGTTGACGATGCCGAGCGAGGCGACGACGAGCGCGACGCTGCCGAAAATGGCGAGGAAGAGATCGAGAATGACGAAGACGCGGCGGAGGCTCTTGGTGGCGTCGAGCAGGGAAAATGTGCGGAATCCCATGCCCTTCAACGCGTCCTGGGTGGGCTGAACGCGAGCCGGATCGTCCACGCGGACGATGAGCGCGGAATAGTCCTCGGAGGCCGAGGGGCGGGCCTGCATGATGTCGCGCAGATTGGAAGCCATGGCCGGGTGGAGTTTTTCCGCCAGGCCCACGGGCAGAAAGACGCGGGCGGCCGCACTCGCGGTGATTCCGGCGTAGGGCTCGGTGTCGATGACGCCGACGATGCGCAGGGGCTCGTCGCGGCGCACGACGGAAAAACTGACGGTGCCGGCGGAGTCTTTGCCGGCCGAATTTGGCGCGGCGGTGGCGGGAGCGTTCCGGGGCGGGTCGCCCGGGCGGGACTTGGAAGCGCCGGCGCGGGCGAGAGTGGGTTGCACGGGAGCGGGTGTGGGCACGCGTTCGCCGTAATGGAGCACGATTTCTTTTCCGAGCAGGGAATTGAGCTGTGCGTCGGTGACTTCCGGAGCGCCGCTCGTGCGCGGACCCACGGGGAGAGAAAAGGAATCGCCGGGGGCATTGGCTGGGGCAAGGAGGTCGCGGGCGAAATCCACATGAAGGATCACCTCCAGGGCGTCGGGGGAAGAGAAGAAATGGCCGTGCATGGACTCGAAAGCTTCGTTTTGTTTCGCGGAGGGGGGAAGGCCGCTGACGCTGGTGAACAGGGTGCGATCGCCGAAGGTGACGTCAGTGAGGAGGCGGACTTCCGGATAGACCTCGATGACGTCGGGGAGCGCGGAGATTTCCTTTCGAGCAGCGGCGTCGAGGGGGCGCACGCTGGTTTCCAGGATGCCGGAGCGGCGCTCACTGCGTTCCATGGCGCGCATGTCGCGCGCGGTGAAGACGCCGATGGTGTTGAACAGGCCGGAGCGGGCAAAGCGGTTGCTGACCAGACCCTGGAGCCCGGCGCCGAGCGAAAGCATGGCGACGAGCGCAGCCACGCCGACGGCGATGCCGAGGGTGGTGAGCGAGTTGCGAAAACCGGATTCGCGCAGATTGCGCGCAGCCAGCTCGACCAGGTCGTTGGCCTTCATCGCAGGGCCTCGAGGGCGGGGTCGCCGGGGCGGCCTTCAGCGGCGAGCCGGCCGTCGGAGAGGACGACCATGCGTTCAGCAAACGTGGCGGCGAGTTTGTGCTCGTGAGTGACGAGGACCACGGTCATTCCCAGCGAGCCGTTGAGATGGGCGATGAGGCGCATGATTTCTTCGCCGTTGCGGCTGTCGAGATTGCCGGTGGGTTCGTCGGCCAACAGGATGGAGGGGCGGTTGACGAGAGCGCGGGCGATGGCGGCGCGCTGCTGTTCGCCTCCGGAGAGCTCACCGGGGCGGTGGCTGGCGCGCGCGCCCAGTCCCACGCGCTCGAGCGCTTCGCGCACGCGAGCGGGGCGGTCGTCCCGGGGGACTTCAGCGAGCCGGAGCGGGAGCTCGACGTTTTCTTCGAGCGTCATGCGGGGGAGCAGATGGAAGGCCTGGAAAATCATGCCGACGGTGTCGCGACGATGCGCGGCGAGTTCCTGGGGCGACATGGCGGCGAGACTGCGTCCCTGCGTTTCGATGGCGCCGCTGGTGGGGCGGTCGAGGCCAGCCATGAGGTGGAGGAGAGTGGATTTGCCCGAACCGGAGGCGCCCACGAGCGCCACACGTTCGCGGGGGCGGATTTCCAGGGAGACGCCGTCGAGGGCTTTCACGAGGGATTCGCCCATGGCGTAGTAGCGGCAGAGGTTTTCCGCGCGAATCGCGTTGGGGACGCCGTTGCCGCCGGGCATGAGCGTGCTCGATCCTCCTCTCTGTATGATACGTGCAGAGAGGCGCGAAGTTGCAATGCGGCGCGGATGGCTGCTGGGGCGCGCTGAGGCCGTGAGGGAGCCCGCTCATGGGCTGCGGGCGGAGGCGTTGCAGCCCGCGGCCCGCTCTGGTAGCCTTCAGGCCACTAGAGGGAATCGGCTCTGGCGCCCAGCGGAGCAGGCGGAGGAGGAACGGCAAATGCCGTCGGGCTCATCAGGCCTGGGACAGCGAATCGCTCCCTGGCTGCTGGCCGTCACGCTGGCGCTGGCGCTGCTGCAGGCCTACCGGATGAATCCGGTAGAAGAGTTCCACATCGGGTCGGGACGGCGTGAGGCGATTCCACCGTGCCGGACGAATCCGATCCAGATCTTCGACGCGCCCACCCCTGCCGTCGCGCCGGACGTGTGCTGGGCCCATGCGGGTGACCGGGTGATCTGGACGTTTCCGAACAATCCCGACCGGGTGTTCCACGTGCACATGTCGCCGAACCCGTTTACTTCCGACGGGGGAGTGAGCTACGAGATGGATTCGACCAAGGGAGTGGTGGTGAGCGATCCGGTGCGCGCCGGGAGCGACTATGCGGTGTACAAGTTCGTGGTCACGTACGACGGCGGGAAGAAGAAGATCGACCCCCACCTCATCATTATGAAGTGAGCCGGGCCGCAGGGCAGGCTATCCACTGACAGCGGCTTACCGGCAGGGATGGAGTGGCCGGCGCCGCACAGGATTCATTTTGTGGGCGCCGCCGTGGATCGCAGCGGTGGGCCGGAGCAGCTCCAACTAAAAATATCCACAGATAAATCCAAAAAAACGAATCAAAGGGCTTGACACGCGGAGCGCGAATGGAGAGGATGCCGCGCAAGTTCGGTGGTCTGACCATCGAACCAGGGGTGTGGGGGTGGAAACCTCTACCGAATCCGACGCTGCCTTTGGGCGTGAGCCTGTACCCGGCCAGGAGTTCGAAACGCGACTCGTTTCTCGAGACTCGGTTCCTTCCGTCTTGACTCGCAGTGCCCCGTATCTCAGGCGACATTTTCCGACGCATCACAGAGGGGGTAATCATGCGTATCGTTAGGACCTGCCTGCTTTTGCTGGCTTTCGCCTGTCTGGCGATTGTTGTCCGCGCGGAGGGTGCGGGGAAGAACTCCGGCGGAGACCCTGCGGCCACAGGCCCCTCGGGCGTGCCGGCGGAGACGGCCAAGCCTGCAAATGCCACCAAGGCTGCCGATGCAGCGCCGGCCAAAGCGGCGGTGCCCGTAGCGGCCACCCGGGAAGAGGTGGAGGAGTTGCGCGCGGAAATCGCGGAATTGAGGGCGGTGGTCAAACAACTGATGGCAGAGAGGGCCGCAGCGGAACGGGCGGCCGGCCATGCGGGTGTTCCGGCGAGCGCCAACGGCGCTGCGCCCGCAGAAGCGAGCGTGGCAACGGCGGAGCCCGGCGCCCCGGGAGGGGCGGCTGCACCCGGCGCAGCGGCAGACACGGAGGTTGACGCTATGCTGCAAGCCGCCAAGGGCGGGGCGCAGAAAGCCAGCGGACCGCCTGTGGTAGCCGGGTTCAACGGGGAACATTTCTACATCAAGAGCGCGGACGGGCAATTCCAGATCCAGCCGTACGGCTACGTGCAGACGGATTATCGGGCCTTTAGCGGCGACGGCTCGCCTGCGAACACGTTTGCGGTGCGGCGGGCCCGGTTTGGCTTCCAAGGTAGTTACGGCAGCCATTTCCAGTTTGCCATCCTGACGGATGCGGCGTCCTCCGGAACGGGGGCCACAGCGGCCATCGTCCGCGACGTGTACTTGAATACGAAATTCAACAATGAATTCCAGATCCAGGCCGGGCAGTTCAAGGAGCCGTTCGCCCAGGAACTGGTGGCCGGCATCACCAACATCGACTTCGCTGAGCGCGGTCTGCAGGCCCTGCTGTACCCCTCGGCCATCTCCGCTTTCCGCAGCCCCGGGGCCGTGATTCACGGGGACATCAACGGAGGAGTGATCCAGTACTGGGCGGGGATCTTCAACGGGCACGGATACGCGAACGCGGCCAACACAACGAGCGTACCGGAGACTGTGGGCCGCATCCGGCTGTACCCGTGGCGCCATCACAAGGACAGCGTGTTCCAGGGCTTGGCCCTAGGCGGCTCGATGGCTTACAGCTACTCGCGCGGCCTGTCGAACGAGCAAACCCCCCGGCTGACGCAGCCTGACTTCGCGTATACGTTCTTCCCGCAGTTCCCCATCAACGGAAACGTGTGGCGGGGTGAGGGCGAGTTCACCTATCTGCACGGCCCGTTGGGCCTCCGCGGCGAGTACGTGCAGGCGCAATTCGACCGCACGGGAGTCGGAACGCTGGAATTCGGCGGACTCGGATTCCAGAATCTGCCGACGGTGCGCTACAAGGCCTGGAACATCGCCGGCACCTACCTGCTGACCGGGGAGAAGCGTCCGGAAAACGGCACGCCCCGCGTCAAGCGTCCGCTGCTTGGCCCGGAGACCCCGGGAGGTTCGGGGAGGGGATGGGGAGCGATTGAAGTGGCGTTCCGTTACTCGGGGATCCAGGGGAAGGAGCCGGGAATTTGCTTCGGGGAAGGACCGGGTGGACCCGTACCGGGCTGCCTCAACACCGGCTTGTTCACTCCGCAACTCGTGCCCACGTTCGACCTGCACACCGACGAGTTCACTGCCGGCATCAACTGGTACCCGAACTACTGGGTGCGTCTCCAGACGAACGTTAACGTGGACCGGCTGAAGCAGCCGAGCACCATCGGCGCGCTGCGCCAGAACTACGTGGTATTCGAACAGCGGCTGCAGTTCCGCTTCTAGCGGGCTTCGGAGGCTGACCATGCGCGAGCAAAAAATCGTGAATCGGCAGCACCACAACCCTACTTCGCGTCCAGGGAATCGGGAGCGGAGCGGTGGGAACGAACAGTGCAGCGGAATTTCCGGAGGAGGTTCTTCCATGAGGTCCAGACTGGCGAATATCGTTGGAGCCGTACTCGTGGTAGCGCTCGCGCTGGTGTGGAACAGTTGCGGGACGCAACCGGGCTGTCCCACCTGCGGGACGACCGTGAAGGGGGCGTATGGGGTGATCGACATCATCCCGGTGCCGGAGCACAACCCCACCGGCGAACCCGGCGGGCCCTTCAACTCGTTCGACATTAGCTGGTTCGATCCGAATAAGCGCCTGGTGTACACCTCAGACCGCATCGGGGTGGACGTCGTGGTGACGGACACCGTTCTGGACGAAGCCGTGAACACCATTGGCGGTGCCAATGAAATTGCTCAAGCGGGGAATAACGCCAGCCCATGTGACCCTTCGATCCCGTCGATCATTACGGGACTGGGCGCGCAGAGCGGGAGAGGCGCGGCAATGGTGCCCCAGAACATCCTCACGCGGTTTGGCTGCAGGAACCCGGGCTTCTTCGACACTTTCAAGAATTTTTTCCCCCCATTCGGCTCCAATGGCAATTTTGGCGGGTTTCCAGGGGCGCAGTGCTGCGCTTCGCGCGCGAACGGCGTGAATCCGATCTCCGGTCCGGATGGACTTGTGGTGACCCCGGACGGGAACACCTTGATCGTCGGAAGCGGGAGCGCCTCCGTGGTGGTTTTCAACTTGAGGGTGAATCCCATCACAGTGGTGGGTGACTTCCCTACAGGCTCGTCTCCTGACTTTGACGGCCCGGCCGGAGTGGCCCCCTGCATCCAGACGTGGAATGGCGGCGCAGGAGCCGATCCTACCTGCGCGGATGACCGCGCGGACGAGTTGGCCTTCGGAACCGTGGGCGGGCGTGACATCGTGGCAATCGCCAATGGGGATCCCACGAACCCGTATATCAGCTTGATCGACGTGACCGACATGACTCACCCCGGGAGTCCAATAACCACCACGGCCGGCGGGGGTCACTGCCTGCCGAAGACCGCCGGTGCGAATTACAATCCAGGTGTACTCAACGTCGCCGCGACCCTCGGGGGCGTCTACACAGTCACAGGGACGAATTATCCCACCTGCATCCTGGGCCAAATCTTTTACGACGGAACGGGTGCGGAGAGCAGGGACATTCAGGTGGACAATGGCGTCGTAGCTCCTACCGGAGGCGGCACTTCTACTCCCTGCCCCGATCCATCCACCTCGGTGGCCTCCGGTGTTTCCGGAACGGGGGTCGGCGTTGCCGGAAATGCTGTTGGCGGCACGCCCGCCCTCGGCGGCTCGGTGAACGTGCCTTGCCATCACGCTCCCATCGTTGACATCAATACCGGATTCTTTATCACTAACAATGGAACGGCCGGGATGAACCAGGCCGGCGAGGTAGCTGTTGCGGGGACGGGCGCCATTGCGTTCAATCCCTTCGGTAACAAGGGCGTCGGCACCTTCTACGTGGAGAACTTGAATTGCACGGCTTCGAATCTGGCCACGCAATCCAGCGTGGCGGTGGGTTGCATCGACGAGGTTGATCCACGCATCGGAAACATCAATGGGCCGGTCGTGATCAACGTGATCCCGGTGATCGATTGCATGCCTGCGGGCATCGTCCAGGGCCCGGGCCATGATTTCCTCGTGGGCTGTGGAGGCCACGACGGGGTGCAATTCCCGCCGCAAATGATCATTTTTGACGGCACGTGCACGACTAGCGCGCAGTGCGTAGCCACTTTTACGAAGATCACCCAGACGGGCGGCACGGACGAAGTCTGGTACAACGGCAAGCCTGGCGGCACCGGCACGGAGACCGGCGACAACAAGTACTACACGGCGAGCCGGGATCTGCCCACTGGGGCGTCGCTGGGAGTGATTGACGCCCGGACACGGACCTGGCTGGTGAACGTGCCGACAGGCTCTAATGCCCACAGCGTCGCGGTGGACAATTTCAGCAATCACGTTTTTGTGCCACTCCAGGCGGGGCCGCGCTGCGCGCCGTCGCAAACCAGCAACGGCTGCATTGGCGTGTACGCGCAACAGTAGGTCAAAAGAAATCAGGGCATTCGCGCGCGCTCGCGCGGAGAGCCGCGGGCACTGCTCCGCATCCGCGGGATGAAACAGTGGAATAGCCGCGTGATGTATAATGCCGTGGAGCGCGGGGAACGGGCGAGACACTGCCAGCCGCGAAACAGGGAGGATTAGCGTTATGTCTGCGATACTCCGAGGTCCGGCCAGCGCACGGACGAGTTTCCTGCTTGCGCTGCTCTCCCTGATTGCGGTGCTGGCGGTTGCGCCGGGATTGACCGCCCATACGAAGGGGAGAGCGACTGAGGTGCCCGCCGAGGTGATTGCCCATCTGCGCTTGGAGTCCCCAGCGGGGAGCCAGATGGTATTGCAGAAGGTGGGCGACAAGCACTACCTCTACATTCAGCAGGCAAACAAGCAGGGATTCATGATTGTGGATGTCTCCAAGCCGCAGTTTCCCAGCTTCGTGAAACGCCAGGCGAAGGCCAATGATACGACGGCCGGGAATCTGGAACTCGTGGGCTCTGACCTTGGCATCGCCCAAGTTCCGGACAAGAGCGCCAAGGGGGCGGTCCAGAGCAGCGCGAGCCCCACGGAAACGGTGAAGATTCTGGATTTGAGCGATCCCGACCATCCCAAGACCCTGCAGACCTTCAAGAACGTGACCAGCATCCTGGGGGATGGAGGGCGGGGAATCATCTACCTGGCGAACGATGAAGGCCTTTGGGTGCTGAAACATCACCGGGCGGCGCTGGTGCCGGCAAAGACGAAGCGGCCCTGCAATTCGGAAGACGCCGTCGCCGCGATGCCTCCGGATTGCGAGTAGAACCTGTCCCATCATTGATGCTGTGACACCCGCCACGGAGCTCAGGGGCTGAAGCCCCTGATTTACGGGCACTTTTCGGCACGGCCCTTCCTGCGTCAGGGTGCACTCAAGCCATGCCCTGACTTAACCAAATATGAGATGGCTCCCAGCCAGCCGAAAGGCGCACCAGCCGGGTAAACTGCAGCCGGCGTTCGCTCTGCGCGTGGCAAAGAACTATTTGACCGCCGTTTCCTGGTAGTGCAGGGCTTTCCACTGGCCGGCCCGCCGGACCCAGACCTCACCGACCAAGACCTTCAGGAACCGCTGCGCCGATTTCGGCGGGAAGCGCATGAAGACCTCGTAACGAACAAAGGCAGCATCCGGGCCGAGCGGTGTCACTTTGAAAAAAGAGAGCGTGTAGTCGACCACGGAAGATCGATCGAGCTCACTCAGCACCTTCCATTTGAAGCGTTCCCCTTCGCGGTCAGCCTCGACGGCTATGTAATCGTCATCCAGAAGATTGCCCAAGGCGGTCTTGTCCCTTTTCTTGATGGCATTCCACTCCGCCTGAACCTTGGCGTCGAGCAGGTTGGTGAGTTCCGCGGGCGCGACAGATTTCGATGTGGGTGGGGCGGCGGCTCCCGAGGGCTTCGGAGGCGCCGCCTGGCGCGCCAGGGCCGCCCAGGGCAGCAGAAAAATCGCGCAAGCCATCAGTCTACTTCCGTGCATGTTCGCTTTCCTCCCAATACGCGGCGCGATTCTGGCAAATCCCTCGCCCGCAGTCAAAAAAAGAGGCTCCCTCGCGGGAGGGAGCCTCGGTGGAACCGTGCGATAGGTGGATCGCTTTAGTCGCCGTGAGCCGGCGCGGTGGCCTGCTGGGGTATCCCGCCGGCGGTCGGCTGCGGGAGAGCCGGTACATTCATCTTCCGCAAGACGAAGAAGGCGAGGGTGGCGGCGATCACGTCAAAGGCGATGGCCACGGCAAAGACGCCGAACCACCCGATCTTGGGAAGCGTGAACTTGGCGCCAAAAGGCGTCCACACCGCAGGGACCACAGTGACCAGGATACCGTACAAAATGAACACCCCGGCCACGGTGAGAATGGACCTTTTGGCCGCGCCGCCCAGGTTCATCTGGAGGACCGTGGGAGCCACGAAGAGCCCGAAGATCACCATCATCGCTCCTATGATCAGAAGGACGTCGGCGCGGAAGTCAAAGGCCTTGCCCGCAGCCAGCGCGGAGCCGATGGGCACGAACATCGCGGAGGTGCCCTTGGCGGTGTAAAGAAAGCCGTAGTTTGCCGTGGCGTACTTGCGGCCGAAGAAGTCGCCGCAGGTGGCCGGGAAGAGCGAGAAGATTTCGCCCCAGCCGAAGAAGGTAAAGGCGCTGAGCACGACGAAGAGCAGCGGGTGGGAAGCAAACTGGAGGAGCGTGAAGATGGCGATGGCTTCCAATCCGAACGCCAGGGTCATCGTCTGCTCCCGTCCGATGTGGTCAGAGACCCATCCCCAGAAGGGCCGGCAGAAGCCATTGACCAGCCGGTCCGCGGAGAGTGCGAAGACCAGTGCCGGCATGGTCAGCCCGAGAAGGGATACGGGAATTTTGTCAACCTTGAAATCGACGGCCATGGGGTTGAGTTGAGCCACGGCCATCAGCCCCCCGGTGGCCACCATGGCCATCATCAGGTACATGACCCAGAACTGCGGTGTGGCGGCCATTTGTGCGGGTGTGAAATCGCCCACGCTCTGGCGCTTCTTGACCACCAGTTCGGCTCCCGGCACCGAACGCCAGGTCTTCGGCAACCAGCCGACCGGTGGGGCCTTGATGAAGATGGCGGCGACGATGACCGTCACGCCCTGAATGATGCCCCAGCGGATAAAGGCGGTCTGGTATCCGGAGGAAGCGATGAGAGTGGCGATGGGCGCCACCGTGAAGGCAGCGCCGGCGCCGAATCCCGCGGCGGTCAGACCCGCCGCAAAACCACGGTGGTCAGGGAACCACTTGAGGGCAATTCCCACTGCGGTGCCGTAAACGATGCCGGCGCCGATTCCGGAGAGCGCGTAGGAGAGATAGAGAGAGGTGACGGATTGGGCCATCCCGCTCCCCACCCAGCCCAAGCCGGCGAACACGCCGCCGGCCATGACCAGCAGCCGGGGGCCGAATTTGTCCACCAGCCAGCCTTCGAAGGGAACGAGCCAGGTTTCCAGGAGAACAAAGACGGTAAAGGTGACTTGAACTTCGGCCCGCGAAACGCCAAGCGCTTTCACGAGCGGTGGCACGAACAACGTCCAGCCATATTGAAAGTTGGCCACCGCCACCATGCTCAATATGGCGAACAGCAGAATTACCCAACGGTTGCCGATGCCAGCCTCCGAAGAGGTTGGCATGGTTCGCGATGCACCCATAGATGTACCCCCCCTGGTTCCGATCTGGCTAGAACCAAACCCGAAACCGGCGGCCGCCGGCGCCCGTCAAGCCCCCCTGACGGGTAAAAGGGACCCGCGCCCCGCGGGGATCCCCGGATGCTTCCGGGCCGCTCCGGCCGTCCGCGACTCGGCTACTCGGACGGGGGAGCGTCGCCCTCGACGTCCTTCATCATGGGGATGACGCCGGGGATCACCCACTTGGTCCACATGTCATCGATCTTGCTCTGGAAATAATCGATGTCGTCTTTCGTGAAGTGCGCGAAGCGCCCTTGCTTCATCAGGTAGTCGCGCACCGGGCCACGCTGGTAGCGTCCTTCGGCGATTTCCCGGGTTTTCCCGAGCAGCCGGAGCCTGCGGTTTTCCACCTCGTAGAGCGGCCAGACGCCGGTGGTCACCGCCAGTTCCCCCAGTTCATGGGAAATGTAGGGGTCATAATCCCAGCCTTTGGGGCAGGGGTCAAGCGAATGGATGAACGTGGGTCCGCCGATGCTGAGCGCCTTGCGGATGCAATTCATCCCCAGCAGTCCGTAGGACATGTCGATCGTCGCCACGTACTTGCACTCCGTATGGCCGGCAGCCAGCATGCCCGCCGTGTTCTTCTTCCAGCGGTGGTGCATGATGCGCTTCATCTTCCCCGGCGGGCTGAAAGTGGTGTTGGCCCCATACGAGGTCGAACCGGAGAGCTGGATGTCCGTGTTGGCGTACGACTCGTTGTCGTACATCAGGATCAAGAGGTTGTAGTCGGGATGGGTAAGGGTGGCGGAGATCCCGCCCAGGCCCATATCCGCGCCGCCGCCATCGCCGCAGAAGGCGATGACGTTGATGGGCTCCTTCTTCATCTTGCCCTTGCGCATGAGGGCCTTGAGCGCCGCGGCGGCGCCGAGAGCGGCGGAGCCGCTGCTGCCGAGCTGGGTGTGCATCCAGGGCACCACCCAGGCGGTGCTGTAGTAGGTGGTGTTGGCCACGTACATGCAGCCGGTGCTGCCCAGCACGATGGTCCGCGGGCCGGCCGCCTTGATCATGGTCTTCATCACCAGCGCCGATTCGCAGCCCTGGCAGGTGCGATGGCCGGAGGTGAAGTACTCCTCCAGCGGGATCTTCTTTACGCCCTTGAAGGGGTCCAGCTTCTGCGTCGCATCGATTTCTACGAACGATGAAATGGCCATTCCAGCCCTCCTTAAAATAAGTTCTGAATCTCCTGGGAATCCTCGCCGGCGCTATTCCCGCAGACCTACCCACCGCGTGAGCGGCTCCTGCTTTCCTTCCGCCGCCTGGTACAGATGACCGAAGATCTCCTCCACGATGGGCACGGTCACTTCGCGGCCGCCCAACCCGCCGATGAAACAGTGAACCGGCGGACGCTTCGGCGTGGGATAGAGCGCCGCTCGTATTTCCATGGCCAGCACGCCGGACATGTAGGGCGAGCCAAAGGAGAAGTCGCGGTCGAGCACGCCCACGGCCTTGAACCGGGAGAGGCTCTTGGCAAGCTCCTCGGCGGCGAACGGCCGGAACCAGCGCAGGCGCACGAAGCCAACTTTCTTGCCTTCTTTCCGCAACTTTCGGATGGCTACGCGGACCGGCATGGAGAGGGTTCCCATGCCCACGATGACCACGTCCGCATCCTGCGTCTCGTACTCCTCGAAGAACGGGTTGCCGTACTTGCGGCCGAAGATGCGCTCAAAGTCGGCATAGGCCTCGCGGATGACTCCCGGAACGCGTTCCATGGCCGCGAAGTTCTGGCGGCGGATTTCCATCACCCAGTCTTCGTTGGCTTGCGGGGCCACGGTGATGGGATTGTCCGGGTGGAGCAACAGGTCGGCGCGGTTGTAGCGGGGCAGGAAGCGATTTACCTGGTCCTGCGTGGGGATCTTGACCATCGCCTGCGAGTGGGTCAGGAAGGCGCCGTCGCAACTGATGCCGCAGGGCAGGAAGATGCGGCGGTCTTCGGCCACGCGGTAGGCGATGAGGGCGGTATCGAGGGCTTCCTGGGCGGTGTCCACCCAGACGAGCATCCAGCCGAGGTCGCGCACGGTGAGCGCGTCGTTGTGCTCGACGCCGAAAGCGCCGGGATCGTCGAGCGCGCGATTGCCCACCATGGCGATCATGGGGATGCGCAGTGCCGGGGTGACCGTGAGGGCTTCCATGGCGTACATCCAGCCCACGCCGCTGGAGCCGGTAAACACGCGAGCGCCGCAGGCTGAGGCGTGCTTGACGATTTCGAACTGCGAGTGCTCGCCTTCCGCCACGATGTATTCGCAGTCCATGTCGCCGTTGGCGACAAGCTTGGCCACGTATTGCATCACCGTGTCGTAGGGCCGGATGGGATAGGCAGTGATTACGTCCACGTCCGCCAGCTTGCAGGCCACTGCGATTGCTTCGCTGCCGGTGATTAATGCGGTTTCTTCCGTGCCCCGTTCGGGGAGCGTTGCCGTCATCTGTGCCATCGTGTGCTGCTCCTTGGTTTCCTCGCGGCCGGATTGCGGGCCGGCCGGAAATTTGCTTCGGGAGAGGCGGTGTGCCCCTCCCGGGAATCGAAACCCTCAGTGCTAAGCCTGCTTGGCGATCTCCAGCATTTCGCCCTTCTGCTCGTCGTACTGCCCCTTGTAGCGGAAGCCGTGGGAGCGCTCCGGGTGGTTGGCAATGGTGCCCTTCACCCAGGTCTTGTAGCCGTCCTTGTTCTTGCGCCAGGCTTCCCACTGGCTGGAGTTGTCCTTGAAGGCGACCTCGTTGACCATGGTGACGCACTCCTTGACCGGGCAGACCGCCTCGCACACACCGCAGCCGCAGCAGGCCTCCATGTTCGCGTCGTAGAGGCCTTCCGGAGTCACGTCGAAGCAGGAATCCGGGCACTGCAACCAGCAGAGCGTGCACTTGATGCAGATGTCGAAGTCCACCACCGGGCGCATGGTACGCGTGCTGAACTTCTTGAAGGTGGGATTGCGGGCGGGCTGGTAGCCACCGGAGGTGCTGGTCATGGGGTCCTGCATCTTGTGGCCCACCGCGATGCTGGGGATGGCCACGCCGTCGCGCATCTCATGCCACTTGGGCAGCACAAACTGGAAGGGTTTTTCCGGGTTGCCCTGGGTGGGGTTGACGGTTTGGGTGGACACGCGGTTGTAGCTGTTCGTGGCCGACTGCACTTTTACCTGGTCCTTCCACTCGAGTTGGATAAACTTCTTGATCGAATCCAGACTGAGCATTTCGGGGAGGACCTTGGCGATGGCGCCGAGGATGCGCACGTCGGTGTGGTCGTCCTTGTAAACCCAGAGGCCGGAAAAGCTGGGGATGCCCTTCAGCACGGCCAGCTTGTAGGGTTCGTGCTTCTGGTGAATCATGGGGATGAGGCTTTCGGCGGATTCCTTAGAAGTGACGATGAGAGTGCCGCCGGGCTTGGTGAGGCGGTTGATGGGCTGGAGGCCGTACCAGGCCCAGGACTCAACGCCCTTGCAGAGCGTGTCGTCCACGCACACGGTGACGTCCACTTCCTTGGGCTCGTATTTCGCCATCCCCTCTTCCAGGGTGATGTCGTCGGTAGCCACGATGGCGAAGTACTTGGCCGGGATGCCGTTGCGCTCCGGGCTATCGCCATAGCGCCCAAACGAGGTTCCCGGCTTGCCTTCCAAGTTGGCGGCCAGGACGATGCCCCGGCTGATGTTCTTGGCCAGCGTTTTTTGAAAAATGCCGCGGTAAACGATTTCGACAGCAAACAGACGGCCCATTTGGTCTCCCCTTCCTTCAGTGCTTCTTGAAGACAATCGCTTCAATCTCGGACAGGTGCTGCCGCATGGCCTTTTCGGCGCCCTCCGGGTCGCGGCGCTTGATGGCGTTGAAGATACGACGGTGGCCGGCCAGCGATCTTGCGGGGCGGCCATCCACCTGGAGCGAGCGCTCGCGGCTTTCCCGCAGGATGTCCATCATCATGTCCACGACTTTCAGGATCACGCTGTTCTTGGAGGCGCGCGCAATCGTATAGTGGAATTCCGAGTCTTCCTCGATGGCCAACTCCTGCCGCGCCACCTTCCCCTCGTGACGCTCGAGGATGTTTGCCAGCTCGGCGATGTCCTCCGCCGTGGCGTTGCGCGCGGCGCGTCCGGCCAGGTGGGGTTCGACCATGGTGCGGACTTCCAGCAGTTCCCCCACGAGCTCGAGCTTTTGTCCCAGCAGGCTGGCCAATGGATTTAGGAGGGAATCGATCGAAGGAGTGCGGACCAGTGTGCCTTCCCCCGGCCGGGGTTCCACCAGGCCCTTCAACTCGAGCGAGCGAAGGGCTTCGCGGACAGCACTACGGCTGACGTCGAAACGCTCGGCGAGTTCGCGTTCGGGAGGCAGTTTGTCACCGGGCTTGAGGGCGCCATCGAGGATGAGGCGTTCAAGCTGAGCGGCCACTTCTTCATAAATTTTGGTGCGTTGAATGGTTTCCAGTTCGACTTTGGCGGGGCTAACCACAGGGTTGCGAATTGGTCTGGTGGTCTGACCACCAGACCCGAGGACTATGCTAGCCCCTTGGCCGGGGGGGCTGTCAAGTACCAATCGCAGTGGTACCTTCACCCTTGCCCGCGGCCGATTGCGAGCCATTGGTCCGCCTCTCCCGACCTGTTCAGCACACGCGGCTTTGCGCCGGAGGCCTGCTTGCCTCACAGTAGTGTCGCACCTATGTCGCGCAGCCTCAATTACTTTCTGACTTCGGACCGGCTCGGCTTCCGCCATTGGACGCCGGCGGATCTGCCTCTTGCTCTGGCCCTGTGGAGCGATCCGCGGGTAATGCGGCTGATCGGCGGGGCGCTCACGCAGCAACAGGTGGAGGAAAAGCTGGCGCGCGAGACGGCGACGCAGGAGGCGCTCGGGGTTCAGTACTGGCCCATCTTTCTGCGAGCCACGGGAGAACACACCGGCTGTGCCGGTCTGCGGCCGTATCGTCCCGCCGAGCGGATCTACGAGCTGGGATTCCATCTGCTGCCTGCATTCTGGGGGAAGGGGCTGGCCGGCGAGGCCGGACGCGCGGTGGTCGGCTATGCGTTCGATTCGGTAGGCGCAAAGGGACTGTTCGCTGGACATCACCCGGAAAACGGTGCGTCGCGCCGCGTGCTCGAGAAGCTGGAATTCCACTACACTCACGACGAATTGTATCCGCCTACCGGGCTGCTGCACCGGAGCTACTTCCTGGCCGCCCCAGGCCGCTCCCGCGTTGAGGCAAGCCAGTCCCGCCAGCCAGAGCCCCGTCGGAGGTCTTCTGAATAGAAGCTCCGCCCACTATACTCGCGCACATGCCCGCTTCGCCGGATCTGCTGACTGCGCTGCGCCGCCACTGGGGCTACGAATCGTTCCGGCCGTTGCAGGAAAACATCATCCGGAGCGTATTGGAGGGGCGGGATACGTGCGTGGTGATGCCGACAGGCGGAGGCAAATCGCTGTGCTATCAACTGCCCGCGGCCCTGCATGCGGAGAAAACAGCGGTGGTGATTTCCCCGCTGATCGCGCTGATGCAGGACCAGGTGGCGCAGCTCGAGCAGATCGGCATCCCGGCGGGGCTGCTGAACAGCTCGCTTCCTGCGGCGGCCCAGGCCGCGGTGATGCGCCGGGCCCGCGAGGGGCGGTACCGCCTGCTGTATCTTTCACCCGAGCGCGTCATGCGAGAGGACACATTCGGGTGGCTCCGCAGCGTTCCGGTATCGTTTTTTGTGATTGACGAGGCGCACTGCATTTCCCAGTGGGGTCACGAATTCCGGCCGGAATACCGCCAGTTGCGTGCCTTGCGCGATGAGTTCCCGGAGCGGCCCCTCGCGGCGTTTACGGCCAGCGCCACGCAGCGGGTGAGGCACGACATCATGGCGCAGTTGGGGCTGCGCGAGCCGCGGAAATACATCGCCAGCTTCCACCGGCCGAACCTGCGCTACGTGGTGCGGCTGTGCGAGCCGCGAACGCAGCCGCAGTTGCTGCTGCGGGCGCTGGGCAGCTATCCGGAAGGCAACGTCATCGTGTATGCGCCCACCATCAAACGGGTGGAAGAAACGGCCGACTTCCTCGGAGATCACGGCATCCCCGCGGTGCCTTATCACGGCCAAATGGATGCGGCCACGCGGCGGAGGAATCAGGAACGGTGGATGGCGGACGAGGTGCGCGTGCTGGTGGGAACGATCGCCTTCGGGCTGGGCATCAACAAAGCGGCCGTGCGCGCCGTCATCCACCTGGCGCTGCCACAATCGCTGGAACATTACTATCAGGAAGCGGGGCGCGCGGGCCGCGACGGGATTCCGGCCGACTGCGTGCTCCTGTGGCAGAAGCAAGACCGCGGCCTGCTCACTTTCTTCATCAAAAAGATCGAGGACCGCGAAGAGCGGAACCGCGCCTGGGAGCGCTACCGGGACATCACGGGTTTTGCCGAATCCAGCGTTTGCCGCCATCTCCAGGTGTGCATGCATTTCGGGGAGAATCCGAAGTGGAATTCCTGTAGCGCCTGCGACGTCTGCGGCGTGGAGCCCGCCTGGCTCGCCGAGCCGGTTGTCGCTTCGCGGTCCGGGCGGCGCGCGCGCCCAGAGGCGAGCCGCCGCGCCGCGCCGGTGCGGGTTCGCGGGGAGCGAGGCGCGCCGGCGGCACAGCCGCAGGCCAGGCTGCCGGGTGTGACACAAACGAGCGCGCCGGTGGATGCGGGGCTGCGCGACTGGCTGCGGGAGTGGCGCCGCGCCGCAGCGAAAAAGCAGGGCGTCCCCGCGTTCGTCGTATTGCACGACACTTCGCTCGACGACCTGTGCCGCGTGCGGCCCTCCACTCTCCAGGACTTGCGACGCGTGTTTGGTTTCGGTGAGATCAAAACGGCGCGTTACGGGGCGGAGGTCCTCGCTGCCATGGAAGCCTGGCGGCGCGGCGCGCGCGCTGCCGCGCCTGCCGGGCTGAGGGCCAAACCGGCGGAAGAGACGCTACAGTTGCTTTCGGAGGGCCGCACGCTCGCGGAAATCGCCCAGATCCGCCAGCGCAAAGTCGATACCGTTGTGGATATGGTCAGCTCGCTGGTGGACAGCGGAGAAGTGGAGTTCAATCCCGGCTGGGTGGAGGCGCAAAAGCAGGCGGCCATCGAAGCCGCGGCCGCGCGACTGGGGACGGAGCGGCTGCGCCCCATCAAAGACGCGCTGCCGGCGGACGTCAGCTATTCCGAAATCCGCCTTGTACTGGCGCGACTGGGCCGCGAGCGGACGAAGTCCGGCGCACAGGCGGCGAAAACTACGAAAGTGGCAGGAGCGGAGCGAACATGAAAATGTCATATGCCGCTAGAATGTGGACACTCGCGGGTCTCTGCCTGTGCCTTGGAGGCGCAGCGATTCGCGCGGGGGGCGCTCATCCCGCCGGCGCAGCGCAGAAGGAGGCGGCCATGCAACGCCACGCCAGCGGCACGTTTGAAGTGAAACTCGTCCCCCAGCCTGCCGAAGAAGCGGCCGGGGACGCAGGCATCAGCCGGATTCTGCTCGACAAACAATTCCATGGCGAGCTGGAAGCCACGAGCAAGGGTCAAATGCTCGCCTTCGGCGGACCGGCAAAAGGCTCCGGGGGCTACGTGGCGATCGAGCGGGTGGCGGGAACGCTCGGCGGCCGCAGCGGCAGCTTTGCGCTCCAGCACAGCGGGACGATGGGGCCCGGGGCTGTGCAGTTGAGCATCACGGTGATTCCGGATTCCGGCACGGGCCAGCTCGTGGGACTCGCGGGCTCTATGAACATCCTCATCGAGGGGGGAAAGCATTCCTATACGTTCGAGTACACGCTGCCCGAGCCGCGGTGAGGGCATGAACTCTGCCATACAAAGTACTTGACAGGAGTTCGCCCGCCCGCTACTCTTTGGGTCATGCCCGCTCCTGGCTCCTTGCGCTCCGCTTCCCGCGAGCCCGTACCGATCGACGCCCATGCGGCGGATCACCTGCGCTACATCCGGGAAACCATGGAGCGCGCTGGCGAGTTTACGGGCGTTCCCGGCTGGGGCGGCGTGGCCGCCGGGGTCACTGCGATCGTGGCGGCATATCTCGCCTCGCGGCAGGTCTCGCCGGGGCGATGGCTCTCCATCTGGCTGGTCGAAGCGATTCTGGCCGCTGCCATCCTGGCTCCCGCAGCCGCGGCCAAAGCGCGGCGCGTGGACGGGAGGTTTTTTTCGGGTCCGGGGAGGAGATTCGCCCTCAGTTTTGCGCCTTCCGTGGCCGTGGGCGGATTGCTGACCCTGGCCCTCGCGCAGGCGGGGCTCTACGGAATGCTCCCGGGCATGTGGCTGCTGCTGTATGGCACGGCGATCATCACTGCGGGGGCGTTTTCCGTGCGGGTGGTTCCGGTGATGGGCGTTTGCCTGGTGGGGCTGGGCGCGGCGGCATTGTTTGCCCCCGGTGCGTGGGGCGATTTTTTCATGGCCGCGGGATTCGGGGGCGTGCAGATTGGTTTCGGGCTGTGGATCGCGCTGCGGTACGGAGGCTGAAGAGGAGAACGATGGCCAGGCAGTCTACAGCACGGCAGGATCAGGCCGGGCGCGAGCGCGCGGCGCCGCTGCGGACCACCCGCGGGGGAGCTCCGGAAGCCGTGCCGGGAGGGTTCGACCGGCTGATCCACGAGCGCATCCGGCTGGGGATCGTGAGCGCGCTGGCGGTGAACCGGTCACTCACCTTCAACGAGCTTAAGACGCTGCTGAAGACCACGGACGGCAACCTGAGCGTGCACGCGCGAAAGCTGGAGGAGGCCGGCTACGTGGTGTGCACGAAATCGTTCGACGGACGGTTGCCGAGGACGGAATACCGGCTGGCGCCGGCGGGGCGCAGAGCGCTCGAGCGCTACCTGGAGCACATGGAGGCGCTGATCCGCGCCACGCGGGACGGCAGATAGGGGAAATTTTTTTGCGCTGCGACTTTGCATGGAAAAGTAATTTATGGCGCCGCGGATAGCGGCGCAGGCGAGGCGCTCCGATGGCTACGCAGTCGACACTGAAACTCCCCTGCACACCGCTGCCGTTTCCCGCACCGTCGCCGCGATTGCACGTCGCGATCATCTCCGACGGGAACGGCCGCTGGGCTACGGCTCGCGGGCTGCCGCGCACGGCGGGCCATCGCGCCGGGGCCGCGGCTGCGCGGCGGATCATCGAAGCCGCGCCACGGCTCGGCGTTCGCACGCTGACCTTGTTTGCGCTCTCTTCCGCCAACTGGCAACGCCCCGCGGCGGAGGTGGAAGGAATCCTGGGATTGCTGCACGAATACCTGCTGGCCGAGACAGCCTGCTGCGTGAAAGAAGGGGTGCGCCTGGCCGTGATCGGGAGGCGCGACCGCATGCCTGGAGCGCTGCAGCAAGCCATCGCGGACGCGGAGAGGGCCACGGCGCGGGGCACGCGCCTGGACCTGCGTCTGGCCGTGGACTATTCGGGGCGCGAATCCATCTTCCGGGCCGCCTGCCGCTACTACAAGGCGACCGTGCTCACACTCGACTCGTTCTCCGAAGTACTTTCGGAAGTGCAGCACGGGGGCTCGACGGAAGTAGACCTGCTGATCCGCACGGGAGGGGAACAGCGCCTCTCCGATTTTCTGCTGTGGGAGTGCGCCTACGCGGAACTGGTGTTCATCGAGAAGCGCTGGCCGGACTTCAGCGCGGCGGATCTGGAGTCGGCCATTGCGCAATTTCACCGCAGGGAGCGGACGCGCGGCGCGCTGCCGCGGGAGATGACCGGATGAGCGATTCGCCGGCAGGAAGGGAGAATTCTCATGGCGAAACCACCCCAGGAATCAAATCAGCCATCTGAGGTCCGGGCATCCGATGAGCGGCGTTCCGGCGGGTGGCGCGAACTGCTGGGTGCCGCGGCCCGGTATTGGGAGCCGCGGCGCATTGCGTATAACCTGGTGTTGAGCGCAGTCGCCCTGGGGTGGCTGGCGGGCACCTGGCCGCATTTCCGCCCCGCGTTCACACTTGCTTCCGTCCCGCCTCTCACGGTGCTGGCGCTGCTGGCCAATCTTTGCTATTGCGCGGCCTATTTCGTGGAGATTCCCATGCAGTGTTTTGCGCCGAGTGGTGTGTGGCAGAGGTGGCGGCTGACCATCTGGGTGCTCGGACTTCTGCTGGCCATCCTTCTGGAGAATTACTGGATCGGCGATGAGATTTACCCCGATTTCCCATCTGTCCGCTGACCCTCCAAACCGGGCGGGCATCCGCGCGCAGAAAACCTGAGGAAGCAGCCGATGTCCCGGCGAGATATCGCGGAAGCTGGGCTGCAATCGCGCGCGCTTCCCGGCTGAAATCCTCGAAGGCACGCACCCGGCCGACTGGCCAAGGGAACCCGCGTCCGGCACACAAACCTGCGACTGCCAGTGAGCGTGGGGGTGTATACTGCCGCCGCGTAGGGTGCCGGATTGAGAGTCCTGGTCAGGGTCGGAAATCCTCACCACGATAGGAGTCTGGAAATTCCGGTCCCCGTGTGTCATCGGCCTTATCGCAAGCTCTGGATTGATGGCCAGCAAGGTCTGCGCTTCACGGCGCAGAAATTTTCATTGACGACGATCATCAACAACAGGAGGACTGCCATATGGGAAGCAAAATCACTCGACGGGAAGTAATCAAGGCAGGTATCGGTGCGGGCGCTCTGGCGTTGGGAGCACCGGCGATTCTCGCTTACGGCCGGGGCGAGCAGCCCATCAAGATCGGCGATATCGATCCGTTGACCGGCAATTACGCAGCGGAAGGAGAGAGCCAGATTCGGGGGGCGAAGATGGCGGTCTCCGAATGGAATGCCAAAGGCGGCGTTCTGGGCCGGGAAATCGAGCTCGTGGTCGAGGATAACGCGAGCAACGCGGGCCTTTCCGCGCAGAAAGCCCATAAGCTGATCGACCAGGACAAGGTGGCCATGCTGATGGGCACCGTCTCGTCCGCGGCGTCGCTCTCCGTGACGCAGGTGGCGCACTCGGCGGGCATGATCTACATGGTGACAGGCGGACACACCGACCCGGTGACCGGCGCGCAGTGCCACTGGACCACGTTCCGCATCTGCACTACCACGTATATGCTGGCCGCGGGGCTGGCCGGAACGCTTTACAAGAAATTCGGCGGGAAGTGGTACTTCCTGACTCCGGATTACGCCTTCGGCCACACGCTGCAATCTTCCTACGAGTCGATTCTGAAAAAGCTCGGCGGCACTAACCTGGGCTTCTCGCTCTCGCCGCTGGGCACTTCGGACTTCTCTTCCTACCTGATCAAAGCGGCCTCGACGAATCCGGACGTGCTCATCAACCTCACCGACGGCCAGGATCGGATCAATTCGCTGAAGCAGGCTGCGCAGTTCGGGCTCTTTAAGAAATTCGCGATCGGCGGAGGCCTGAGCGAGCTGGAAGTGCTGCGCGCCCTGCCACCGGAGGCGCGAACGGGTTGGGCGACAATGGAATGGTGGTGGGAGCAGCCGAGTACGCCACACGTCAAGGAGTGGGTGGCAGCCTACCGCAAAGCCTATCCGGACGGTTCCTATCCGAGCGCGCGAACCTGGTTCGGCTACGCCGGGCTCCATGCGCTGGCCCTCGGAATGGCCCGGGCCAAGTCGCTTGAGCCCACTAAAGTGGCGCACGCGCTGGAAGGCCTGGAGTTGCCGCCTGAAGTTAAGCTGCAGCCCCACCGCGTCTATTTCCGGGCCGCCGATCATCAACTGATGTCGGGAGAGTTTCCCGGCGAGGCCATCCCAGATGGAATCTACCCGGCCCAGTTCAAGGTCTCGCAGATCATCGCCGGGGACGATGTGGCGCTTCCCACCTCGGAAACCGGTTGTAAGCTCGACTATCCGGCTTGACGGATTGAAGATTGGTCCAGTCCGTACAACGGGCTCGCGCCCGAGCGCGAGCCCGTTGCTGAAAAGAAGGGCAACCCATGGAATTGCTGTTCTTCAACGCGTTCAACGGCTTACTCCAGGGAGTGTTCTACGCGCTGATGGCCCTGGGGCTCGCGCTGATCCTGAGCCTCAACTCGGTGATCAACATGGCGCACGGGGGCTTTCTGGTGATCGGCGGCTACCTGGCCTTCACGCTCACCCCTTATCTCGGCTTCTGGGGAGCCCTGGTGGTGGGCCCGCTGCTGGCCGGGCTGCTGGGACTCGCGGTGGAACAGACTATGATCCGGCGGCTGTACAAGCGCGCCGACCCGCTCTATAGCCTGCTGCTGACCTTCGGACTCGCGCTCATCATTCAGGACCTCGCGCGCACGATCTGGGGTCCGCAGGGACTGCCGGCGGCCGTGCCTCCGGCGCTGGACCAGCCGTTGAGCACGACCTTCTTCTTCATCACCGGCTACCGCGTGGTGATCATCGGAATCACCGCGGTCGTCACCATCGGGCTGTATCTGCTCCTGCGCTTCACCCTGGTGGGCATCCGCATCCGCGCCGGCACGCGGGACCTGGAAAGCGTTGCGACGCTGGGTGTGAACATCTACAAACTGCGCGCGCTGAACTTCGGGATGGGCTGCTTTTTCGCCGGGCTCGCCGGCGTGCTGGCCTCGGGAATTCTGGGCCTCACTCCGCCGATGGGAGACAGCCTGCTGATGCCCAGTTTCGTCGCCGTCATCGTGGGGGGCGTGGGAAGCCTGGGCGGGGCGGTGCTGGGCGGGTTGCTGATCGGGGTGGCCGCAGGAGTGACAACCACCTACTACCCCGCAGCCAGTGAGGCAGTCATCTACTTCATCATGCTCGTGGTGCTGGTGATTCGGCCCCGCGGACTATTGGGCCAGGAGAGCGTGTTCGAATGAATCCCGGGACCGCCTGGAGTCCGAGGCGCTACGGCATTCTCATCCTGCTCTGGGCGGCTCTACTCACCTTTCCGTGGTGGGTGGGCAAGGTGGGAGGCTACTCCGCTCTCGGCTCCAAGATCCTGATTTACGGGCTGGCCACGATGGGCCTGAATATCCTGTTCGGGTTCACGGGGGGACTCTCGTTCGGCCAGGCCGCCTACTTCGGCATCGGCGCTTATGGCGCCGGCATGACGCTGAAATACCTCGCGCCGAGCACGCCCCTGGCCATCCTCATCGGCACGCTTGCAGGAGGATTCGCCGCGGCCATTCTGGGGCCGCTGGTGATGCGCCGTCGCGGCATCTACTTCGCCATGATTACCATCGCCATCGGCCAGCTATTTTATTTCGTGGCCGTGCGCTGGGACAACGTGACCGGGGGCGAGGACGGGCTCGCCGGGTTCGAGCGCCAACCCATCCATTTCGGCAGCCACATCTTGCCGCTGGATCAGACGCGTTTCTATTACCTGGTGCTGGTGTGCTTCACGATCGGCGTGGTGCTGATGCGCGGACTGCTGCAATCGCCCCTGGGCCACACCTGGGTGGCCATCCGCGAGAACCGGCGGCGAATGGAATTCCTCGGCGTGCGGACGGACCTGTACGTGTGGGCTTCCTTCGCCATCGCGGGCCTGGTCACAGCGCTCGCGGGAACGCTCAACGCCATGCTGTTCAACTTCACGTCGCCGCAGGACCTGCACTGGATCCTCTCCGGCGATTTCGTGATGATGATCGTGCTCGGAGGGATGCGAAACTTCTGGGGGCCGCTCGTGGGCACAGCGATTTTCGTAGTGGCCCAGGATTATCTTTCGAGCATCACGAACAACTGGATGTCCTTCATCGGCCTGATCTTCATCGTGATTGTGCTGGCGTTCCCCAAAGGGCTGCTCGGCATGGTGGACCGCGGCGCGAGGCCGGCGTGAGCGCGGGAAGCCCCGATTCCGCGGCGTCTTCTCCCGCCGGCGGGGGCGGCCCCGGGGTGGGCGCTGGAGCGGCGGAGGCGCGCCAAACCGCGAAACTGCTGCGCCTGGAAGGCGTGAGCCGCCACTTCGGAGCGCTCCGCGCGGTCGATGAAGTGTCGTTCGAGATGTCGCCGGGCGAGCTGAGAGCCGTCATCGGCCAGAATGGCGCCGGGAAGACCACCTTCTTCAACCTGATCAGCGGGTTCCTGCCCGTCACCGCGGGGGAAATCTGGTTCGACGGAGAAAACATCAGCCGCCGCACGGTGGTCGGACGCGTGGCTCGCGGCATCGTGCGGACGTTTCAGATCACCGAAGTGTTCCCTGACCTGAGCGTTTTCGAAAGCATTCGTGTCGCGGTCGAAGCCGCAACCCGAGTGAATCGCCGGCCCTGGCTGGCGCGGAGCGCCCGCCAGGCTCTCGACCGGCGAGTGGCGGAGGTGATCGAGGCCGTAGACCTGACCAGCAAGGCGAACCGCGTGGTGGGCGAGCTGGCGCACGGCGACCAGCGCGCGGTGGAAGTCGCACTGGCCCTGTGCATGAAGCCTCGGCTGCTGCTGCTCGACGAGCCCACGGCGGGGATGAGCGATGCGGAAACCGAACACATGGTCGGGCTGGTCCGCCGGCTGCACAAAGAACACGGGCTGAGCATCCTGTTCATCGAGCACGATATGGACATCGTCTTCGAGATCGCGGAACGCATCACGGTGCTCGACCAGGGCCGGAAAATTGCCGAGGGACGGCCCGAAGAAATCTCGGCCAATCAGCGGGTTCGCGCCGCGTATCTGGGAGAAGCGGAATGAGCATCGCCCTCAAAGCCGCAGGCCTGCACACCTACTACGGCAAGAGCCACATTCTGCATGGCGTTTACCTGGAGGTGAACGAAGGTGAGATCGTGACGGTGCTCGGGCGCAACGGCGCGGGGAAGACGACGTTGATGCGCAGCCTCACCGGGCTCACTCCCCCGCGCGCCGGCGCCATCGAAATCTTCGGCCGCGAGACCACGCACTGGGCCGCGCATCGCATCGCGCAACTCGGCACAGGATATGTCCCCGAAGGGCGCAAAATCTTCGGAAGCCTCACGGTGCTCGAAAACCTCAAAGTCCCTCGAGCGCGCCCGGGTCCTTGGACACTGGAAAGAGTGTTCACGTTGTTCCCGAAGCTGGCGGAGCGGCGCTCGCAACTGGCCGGACAATTGTCCGGCGGCGAACAGGAAATGCTGGCCATCGCGCGCCCGCTGCTGATGAACCCGCGGCTGATGCTGCTCGACGAGCCTTCCCAGGGCCTCGCGCCTCTGATCGTGAAGGAAGTGATCCAGGTGGTGCGCCATATGCGCGAAGAAGGCCTGTCGGTGCTGCTGGTGGAGCAGAATGCGCCGCTCTCCCTTTCGGTGGCGGACCGCGCCTATGTGCTCGATGACGGGAGGGTGGTCTATTCCGGCCAGGCTGCCGAACTCGCGCGCGATACGGAATTGGTGCATCACCTGGCAGGCGCCGCAAGCAAGGCGAAGCATCCGGGCGGCGCGCTGCCGCCGGCACCGGCCTGAGGTTCTTCGCTCACTTTGTAAGTTCCGGTTGCGGGAAGGTATGGTCGGGGCGTCCGGATTTGAACCGGAGACCTTCTGCGCCCAAGGCAGACGCGCTACCAGGCTGCGCTACGCCCCGACACCGCTCCTACAATTCTACTGTAGATTTTGTGCCGCGTCGCCGCGGCTGTGCTCTGTGCGAGCCGGGCAATACGCCCGGCCCGCGATGGAGGCCGTGGTGGATGAGGCGCTAACGCCGAGCGGCCTTTTTCTTCGCGACTTTCTTTTTTCCGCTCGCGGATGCGGCAGCGGGCGGTGCGCCGAACCGGAAAACCCACACGCGCGAGACGCGCGCGTTCTGTTTGATCTGCACGCTCATCGTTCCCACCACCAGCAGAGTCTCCAGCCGCTCGCCCTGGCCGCGCAGGAACGTGGTGGCGTGGAAGGCGCCGCAACGGATCAGGCGCTCGTCCGGCTCCAGGATGGCAAACTCGTCGGGCGCCAGCGCCAGGTTTTCGTTGAATTCGACCACGTAGGCGCCGCGGGCCAGGTCCCACCATTCGTATCTATCTTCGCGGCTGCGGCGCAGCGAGGCCACGGGCTCGAGAGCGCTGGCGGAGTATTCCGTGCCTCCGAAGTCCACGTGTCCGGAGGGGTCCAGTCCATAAATCTGCTTCGCCGTCAGGTCGATGGCATAGCCGTGGACCTGGTACTTGGGGCTGATCATTCCGGTCAGCCGCGCCGCCGCTTCCCGTCCACTCACTGGTTCCATGTCGAGTGTCTCCTTCGTTTTGCGGACTCTGGGTGGCGGCCACTATAGCGCCGTCGAATCAGGAGGTAAAGGCGAGGAGGAGAGCAGGGAGAGAAAGAAGTAAGCAGGCAGGGAAGCAGGGGAGAAAGGCAGCAGAGAGCGCGGGTGGTAGGACCGGCTTCCGCGGTTGGCTCAGACCACTTTATCTTTGGAATAGCAGAGTTTTTCGAGGTTGCACTCCGCGCAGCGCGGCTTTCGCGCCTGGCACACCTTGCGGCCGTGCCAGATCAACTGGTGGGAAAACAGGATCCAGCGGTCCTGCGGAATGGCCTGCATCAGGTCCAGTTCGATCTTTTTAGGATCCTGCTGCCGTGAAAGGTCGAGCCGCCCGGCCAGCCGTTGCACATGGGTATCCACCACTACGCCGCTGGCCACTCCAAAGGCAGTGCCCAGCACGACGTTCGCGGTTTTGCGGGCGACGCCGGGCAGCGTGAGCAACTCCTCCATCGTTTGGGGGACCTTCCCGCCGAAATCCTCCACAATCCTTTTGCTCGCGCCCATCACCGATTTCGTTTTGTTGCGGAAGAAGCCGGTGGGGCGGATTTCTTTTTCCAGCTCGCGCGGATTGGCGTAGGCAAACGCTTCCGGGCTGGGGTATTTCGGGTACAGCACGGCGGTCACCTGGTTCACGCGTTCATCGGTGCACTGGGCGGAAAGAATCGTGGAGATGAGCAGTTGGAAGGGGTTGTCATGCCGCAGGGCGCAGGTGGCGGCGGGATAGGCCTCTTCCAGTTTTTCGAGGATGGCGCGCACCCGCTCCGGCGTGGCGCCCTTCGCCGGTCCTGCCACCGGCGCTGGTTTCGTCCGCTTTGCGGAGCGCGGCGGCTTCGCGCTGCTTTTCCCGCTGCGGCGGGCGCGTTTCGGCGTCTTCTGTTTCTTCGTCCTCACAGCGCGCGAATATAGCACAGCGCCACAGGGGTTTTTCAGCCGCAACAGCGATTAGCGGGTTTGCTCGAGGAATGCCGCCAGCTTCTCGAACGCGCGGCCGCGGTGGCTGACCCGGTTTTTCTCGGCGTGGGGCAGCTCAGCAAACGTCTTTCCTGCGGGTTCGAAGTAGAAAACAGGGTCGTAACCGAATCCGCCGCTGCCGCGCTGCGCCTCCAGAATCGTTCCAGCCACGTCGGCGGAGAACACAGCGGTCACGCGTCCGGCGCGGGCCAGTGCCAGCACGCAAACGAACCGCGCCTCGCGGTCCGCGCCCGCCTTTCCCGCCAGAGCGGCGAGCAGCTTTACGATGTTTTTTCCCGCGTCGCACTCCGCTCCTGCGTAGCGGCTGGAGCGCACGCCCGGTTCGCCGTCCAGCGCGGGCACCACCAGTCCTGAATCGTCCGCAATGACGTAATCTGATGTGCCGCGGCTGTAGTGCAGCGCTTTTCCCGCGGCGTTTTCGGCGAAAGTTTCGGCGGATTCTTCAAAGGCGGGGAACTGGTCGAATCCGGCCAGCGGCCGCACGTCCAATGCACTTCCGGAACGGGTGGCGAGCTCCTGGAATTCCGCTATCTTCCCCCGGTTGGAGGAGGCGACCAGCAGCCTAACGCCGGGCACGGAAGTCCATTTGCAGCAGGTCCTGCTGCGCCTCGGAAAGTTTCTGGGTACCCTGTCCGGCCAGCTCGAGCAGGCGGTCCAGTTCCGTACCGGCGAAGGGACGTCCCTCGCCGGTGGCCTGCAATTCGACGAATTCGCCGCGCCCGGTCATCACCACGTTCATGTCCACCGTGGCGCGCGAATCCTCCTCGTAGCAGAGGTCCAGCAGGCAGTCGCCATCGACGAGGCCCACCGAAGTGGCCGCCACCGAATCGCGCAGCGGAATGGCGCGCAGGATATGCGCCGCCACCATACGCTCGAAAGCCAGCGCCAGCGCCACAAACGCCCCGGTGATGGACGCGGTGCGCGTCCCGCCGTCCGCCTGGATGACGTCGCAGTCGATCCACACGGTGCGCTCGCCGAGCGCGGCGCCATCGGTGACTGCTCGGAGGGAGCGCCCGATGAGCCGCTGGATTTCCAGGGTGCGGCCGGAGGAACGCCCACGCGAGGCCTCGCGCTGCGTGCGGGATTCTGTGGCGCGCGGCAGCATGCCGTATTCGCTGGTCACCCAGCCCTTTCCGGAACCTTTCAGGAACGAGGGAACGCCGTCCTCCAGGCTGGCCGTGCAGATGACGCGTGTGCTTCCCACCTCGATGAGCACGCTGCCTTCCGCATTGGGGATGAAATCGGGGGTGAAGCGCACGGGCCGCAACTGATTCGCTGCACGTCCGTCGTTGCGCACTCTGCCTCCGGCGGTGTGGCTGAAAGACTACTCCCCGCGTTGGGTCCAGTGTGCCCGGCGCGGCACGTCCCGTCAACGCGTGTGGCGATGCGGCTTCGGCGCGGCCGGAGGGGTCGTCGCGGGCGGAGCCGCAGCAGGCGCCGCGGGCTTCTGCTCGGGAGCGGCGGAGGCGGCGGATGCCGCAGGCGCGTTCGGCGTCATCTGGGAGAGGTCGAACGCGCCGGTCAGGTCCACGTGGCCGGCCAGGGTTTCGGCTTCCTGGCCCTCAATCAGGATGCGCAACCGCTGCACCTGCGGCACGGCGGCATGGAGGGTGCGCGTGATGGCGTCGAGCGCGAGCTGTTCGGAGGCGATGCCGGAGGGGAGCTGGTGCGAGAGCGCGTCGGAAAAATCGGCGACGGCGGTCCCGTTCGGAAACATGTAGAACGCCAGCAACGTGGTTTCGAGCGGCAGGGGACGCTGCTCCGGAGAGGGCGCGGCGGTGATCAGTGCTTCGAGCGCCACCCGCGCCCGCTCGCGCGGGTCCGTGCCGAGGGCCAGGGGAGTCTCGACAGCGGCCAATTGACTCGGATCGTCCGCCGACAGCCAGAATACAGCCACCTTTTCCTTGCTTGCCTCGCGGCCTTCCGGCATGGCCCGGATCACTTCACGGCGCGCCTCCTCTTCGTTCTGCTCCTGGCGCTGGAACCGTGACACTTGCATGCGCATCGTGGGCAGCTCGAACAGACCGGCCATCACCGCCAGCAGGAGAAGCAGGAGCGTGATGCGGAAGGCGCGCGACATCAGGGCCTGCCTCCAGCGGTCTGCCGATAGGCCGCGATGGCGCGTGCCAGCGCGTTGGCCAGCGGCACTGCCGCCTTTGTGAGCGTGGAGGGCCCCTCCTGCGCGACGCTGGAAAGCTCGATGGCTACGGCGGGGTGCGCCACCACGCGAAGCTGGCGCACTTCGGCAAATTGGGGAACGTCCGGCGAATGCGGCAGCTTCTGCGCCAGTTCCACCTGGAGAAGTTCGGCGAAGCGCCGGCTGGCCACCAGGTAGGCGCCCTGCGCATCATTCCAGGGCACCGCGTCGATTCCAATGACTCGCGGGACAAAGGCCGGAGGGGCGCCGCCCTGGGGAGTGCCGAATGAATAGGTTTCCGCGGTGTTGGGTTCGCCGCTCGAACCCACGTGCAGGGTCACAAAGAAGCCCGCGCCGGCTCCGTTGGCCAGCGCGGCGCGATCGTTGATGGTCATGTCCGCGTCGCTCTGACGCGTGAGCACCGCGCGCACGCCGAGCCTCTCCAGTTCGCGGCGCATGGCCAGGGCGATGGTCAGCACCAGGTCTTTCTCCACCGCGCCTTCTTCGGAGGGATCGCCATGCGCGCCGTTGTCTGCGCCGCCGTGCGCCGGATCCAGAATCACCGTCACTGCGGGGGGCGCTACGGACCGTTCCACCGGAGCCGGCGGCGCGCTCGGCGGGACATTCTGCGCCGGAGGTGTGGTTCCCGATGGCGGCCCGGGCGCCTGCGGAGGCATCGGAGATTGCGCCGCAGACAGCAGAAGGAAGAGCCCCAGAACGGCAATTACGTGCAGGAATTTTTTTCGCCGCATTCCGGTCAAAAAGGATAGCAGAAAGCGCTCTGGGGGCGGGCGCCTGCTCCACGATTCGCGGTGCGGCCCGGTGCCCATCCAGTGTATTCGCGACAGCGAGGGTCCCCGTCGGGAAGAGAGCGGCGTCTCGCGGCCGCGCTCCACAGCAACCTGCTACGTCCCGTCCTGTTTTGCTGGAGGCGGTCCGTGCCGCCGCCGTTGGTGGGCGCGTCTCCACGCGTCGTACTTCTCGCGCTGTTCAGGAGTGAGCACGCCTTCCACCTGCTGGTGGGCTTTGTGGCGGATTTCGCGGATTTGCTGGGTCTGCTGCTGCGGGGTGAGCGAGGCGTCTTTCCTCGCCGCCTGCACCTGTTCCTGGGCCTGCTGGCGGAAGGTGTGGATCTGTTTCATCTGGTCGTCCGATAGGCCGAGTTTGCTGAGCGGCGCGCCCGCGTCCGGCTCCGCGGTGCGCGGAGGAGCGGGCTGCTGCTGCGGTGGTTTCTGCGACGGTTGCGGCGGAGCGTTCGGCGCGGGCGCAGGCGGCTGTTGCGCGAGCAGGAGGGCGCAGCAAGCAGCGCCCCTACTCTGGGCCAGGAGCGCGGGCGCGGCAGCGAGTGCAGCGCCCAGCGCGAGAAGTCTGAGTTTTCGGTTCATTCCTGTTTTCCCGACGTGCCGCTCCACTCGCCCCCGCGATTAGTGGTGCGAGGTTTCGTCGATAAACTTTGCCACATTCTCCTTCAATTTTGCGAGCGATGCTTCGTGGACGTACATCATGTGCCCGGCATCGTAATACTTCTCCTGGATGTGGCTTTGCAGTTTCGCCGGAAGGCCCAGGTGCTCCATCGTGTATTCGGTGGCGAAGAAAGGTGTGGCCAGGTCGTAGATACCGTTCTCCACCTCGACTTGCAGGTGTGGGTTGGAGACCATCGCCTCGGACAGGTCTCCCATCACGTTGGGGGCGCCCGGGAAGAAGCCCCGCCGCGCGTCCTGCCGTTTCCAATCCCAGTTACGGCCGGGCTCGCCGCCCAGAAGGTTGTAGTTCCGGTCCGTCTTATATTTCAGTTCCTCGCGAATGTAGTTGTTGATGGCGGCGGTGTAGGCGCCGGTGATGGCCGTGGATTGCGGGTCGTACTCGGCAAATTCGCTCAGCAGGTCGTAGGTGTAGCCGGTGTAGCGCGCGTCGAGGCGCCCGGTGGTTTCTCCCTGGCTGCGCTTCAGCTCTTCGCGGAACTGCGCCAGGTTGACCCGCAAGTTGGCTTTGATCAGGTAATCCTCGCTCAGGCCCGTGTAGGCGGCCAGTTTCTTCGCCATGTCCGCTTTTTCTGCGTCGGTGAGCTGCGATCCTTTCATCAGCGCTGCAGCGTATTCGCCCGCGGCAAACTTCCGGGCATCGGCGAGGAACGCGTGCACGTCGCTGGGGGGATTCTTCAACATTTTGTGATACCACGCCGTGGCCGCGTAACTCGGCAGATAGAGGACGTAGCAGCGGTCGTCGCCCGGCCCGAAGGTCAGCGTGCTCAGGTCCAGCACGTTGGAGATCAGCACGATACCGTTCAGCTCCATGCCATCGCGCTGCTGCAGGTAGTTGCCCAGCGCGGCGGAGCGGAAAGTTCCGTAGCTTTCGCCCAGCAGGTATTTGGGCGAATTCCAGCGGTTGTTGCGGCTCACGTAGATGCGGATCACCTGGGCGAGCGAATGCACGTCCTGGTCGATGCCCCAGAACTCTTTGTTAGTGGCTTTACCCACCGCGCGGCTGTACCCGGTGCCCACCGGGTCGAGAAAAACCACATCCGTTTTGTCGATCAGACTGTACGCGTTGTCCACCAGCCGGTAGGGAGCGGGCGGAGTGGATTTGGCGTCCTCCGCCACCACGCGCCGCGGCCCGAACGCGCCCATGTGCAGCCACGCCGAGGCCGAACCCGGCCCGCCGTTGTATGCAAACGTCAGCGGGCGCTGGCTCATGTCCTTCGTATCGCTCCGGGTGTACGCGGTGTAGAAAATTAACGCCGAGGGCTCGTCCTTTTCATCTTTGATCAGAATCGAGCCGAACGTAGCGGTGTAATTGACGGCTTGCCCGCCGATCTTGATACTGTGCTCGGTGGCCGACGTTTCTTCCTTCGGCGGCTCTTTCTTCTCCGGCGGCTCCGCGGGCTTTGCTTCCGGCGCCTTCGGCGCCTCCTGAGCGCGCGCGGCGGCCGGGAATCCGGCCACGAGCAGCGCGAGCACAATCCATCCCATCCGAATACGAGTGCTGTTCATTTCCTTCGCCCCCAATGAGAGATATTGAGACTGGTTGCCCACCACTCCTGGTTTTACGCGGGGGAAGTATGCCACGTTTCAGGCGGGGGCTCCCGGGCACCCGCGGGGAGTGCCGCGACTGTCCTCACTGTAAAGGGGTGCACGCACGGCCGCGAGCGTCAGCGCGACGCCGGCTCGTCGAATCGGAGTGTCGGCAACTCGCAGCGGATGGCCATCATCAGCGACGTCACGGCGCATCCCCGGCACGAAATCCCGTACCGTACCGGCAACTGCACGCCGGGAGTCACGCCTCTAACCGCGTCGAGCGGCGGCAGTTAGGACCTGACACGGCCCATGGCGCGTTCCCTGTCCCAGCTTCCGGGAAACTTGTGTCGCAGGAGCAGACAGCGCGCACCGTCCGTTCCACCGGGGCAGGTACCGCATGGGATGCGACGTCAAACCTCCCACCTTGAGCCTTCCGTTTCTTAGTCGGCGGGGCGCGCCCGGGCCGTCCCCTACGGCTGGATCAGCACGGTGACATTCGTCACTTTGCCCGGTGTGGCCAGTCACAGCCAGATGCAAGTGGCAGGCGCAGTCTAACGAAGTGAGGAGAGCCTCATTATGTCAAGTGAAAGTCATGTATCCACTGATCCCGGCGTTTTCCCGGCGGAGACGTCCGCAAACGTTTCAGTCCCCAAACCTTTGAACGGGAGGAAGGCGATGGACCAGGCTGAGTCCGCCACGCGAATCCTGCTGAAGAACATCCTCTTCCTGACCGACTTTTCCGAGCCGTCCGAGGTGGCACTGCCGTTTACCATGGCCATCGCGCGCGAATACGGCGCGGCGGTCCATGCCCTGCACGTGCTGGTGCCTGAGGCGTTCATGTACACCTCGCCGGAAGCGACGATTGTCTCGCTCGAGGCCCAGGAGGAGAGTGCGGTAGCCGAGATGCAACGGACCGAATCCCAGCTTGCGGGCGTCATACACGAAGGCAGCGTGGTGCGCGCCGCGGAAATGTGGACCGCGGTGACAGAAGCGATCGAAAACGCACACGCGGACATGATTGTTCTCGGCACGCACGGCCGCACCGGCGCTCAGAAAGTGATGCTGGGTTCCGTGGCCGAGGAAGTTTTTCGCAAATCGCCCATTCCGGTCCTGACCATCGGACCGCGCGCGCGCAGCGGGCTGCACGGCGGTGCGCGGTTCCACCGCGTGCTCTTTGCCAGCGACTTCAGCGCGGAGTCCAAGGCCGCCGCGCCTTTCGCCATATCGCTGGCCCAGGAGAACCAGGCGCAGCTCATCCTGATGCACGTGCTCGATGGCGGGCGCGAGCAGTTGGGCCGGGCGCGTCCGGGAAGGTCCATTGCTGACTCCATGCACGCCCTTCTCGAAATGGTTCCTGCCGACGCGGAGTTGTGGTGCCGTCCCGAGCCCGTGGTTCAATACGGCGAGTCCGCCGAGCGCATTCTGGTGGAAGCGAAAGGCCGCAATGCGGATTTGATCGTGCTCGGAGTGCGCAGCGCGGCAGGCCGGCTCCGCGTGGCCACCCGGCTGAGCCGTTCCGTCGCCTACCAGGTGGTGGCCAACGCGCCCTGCCCCGTGCTGACGGTGCGTGCGTGAGCGGCCCGGCCGCCACCCACACTCTTGCTTCTGGACCAGGTTTTGCCGATAGTGAGGGAGTGAGCGGCGCAAACCCCTCTCAGGCACTCCAGGATTCCTCCCACGAAGTCCTCCAGGCGGAGGGGCATCCGCTCGATGCGCTGTTCAATCCGCGCACCGTGGCGGTCATCGGCGCCACACCGCGCGAGGGCACGGTAGGCCGCACGGTTCTCGCTAACCTCAGCGCCCCGGCATTTTCCGGAAAGATCTGGGCGGTCAATCCCCATCACAGCGAGATTCTCGGCCTTCCCAGCGTCCCCTCGATCGGGAAAATACCCGGCCCGGTAGACCTGGCCGTAATCTGCACGCCTGCCGCCACGGTTCCCGGCGTGGTGGGTGAATGCGTGGCCGGCGGCGTGAAAGCGGCCATCGTGATTTCTGCCGGCTTCCGGGAGTTCGGCCCGCAGGGCCAGGAACTCGAGCGCCAGGTGGCGGCGCGCCTGCGCGGCAGCCGGATGCGCCTGATCGGTCCCAACTGTCTGGGCGTGATGAATCCGCACACGGGCCTGAACGCCACCTTCGCGCAGGCCATCGCCCGGCCCGGAAATGTCGCCTTCCTCAGCCAGAGCGGAGCGCTCTGCACCGCCATCCTCGACTGGAGCTTCGAGGAGCAGGTGGGGTTCAGCACCTTCGTGTCCACCGGTTCCATGCTCGACATCGGCTGGGGCGATCTGATGGACTATTTCGGCGACGACCCGCACACGAAAAGCATTCTGATCTACATGGAATCCGTAGGCGACGCGCGCTCCTTCCTTTCCGCCGCACGCGAAGTCTCCCTGAACAAACCCGTCATCGTGCTGAAGGCGGGGCGCTCGGATGAGGCTTCCAAGGCCGCGGCCTCCCACACCGGCGCGCTCACGGGCAGCGACGACGTGCTGGAAGCCGCATTCCGCCGCGTCGGGGTGCTGCGCGTGAGTTCCATTTCCGACCTCTTCCACCTCGCGGATGCGCTGAGCAAACAGCCGCGTCCGCAGGGACCCAAGCTGGCTATCCTGACCAATGCCGGCGGCCCGGGCGTGCTGGCCACGGACACGCTCATGGGCACCGGCGGAGAGCTGGCGCCGCTCGCTCCGCAAACTCTGGAAGCGCTCAGCGCCTTTCTCCCCGCGCATTGGAGCCACGGGAACCCGATCGACGTGATCGGCGACGCGGATGCCGAGCGCTACGAACGCGCGCTCAAGGTGGTGCTGTCCGACCCGACCAGCGACGGCCTGCTCGTTACGCTCACGCCGCAGGGCATGACCAATCCGACCGACATCGCCGAGCGCGTGGCGCGCCACGCGAAGGCGAGCAACAAACCTCTGCTCGCCAGTTGGATGGGCGGCCAGGCCGTAGCCGCGGGAATTACCGCACTCAATTCGGCCGGCATCCCCACTTTTTCCTATCCGGACACGGCCGCGCGCGTCTTCCAGTTGATGTGGCGCTACACGTACAACCTTCGCGGTATCTACGAGACTCCGGTGATCGCTGAGGATCCGGCGGCAGGAAGCGCGGAGCGCGCGCGCGCGCAGTCCATCCTGGCCGCCGCGCGGGGGAGTTCCCGGAAGCTGCTGACCGAATACGAGTCGAAGCAGTTGCTCGCGCTGTACGGCATTCCGACGGTGGAGACGCGCATCGCACAAACCGCCGACCAGGCCGCGGAAGCCGCGTCGCAGATCGGCTATCCCGTCGTGGTGAAACTCCACTCCGAGACCATCACGCACAAATCCGACGTCGGCGGCGTAAAGCTGAATCTGGCCGGGCCGGACGCGGTGCGCAAAGCCTGCCAGGACATCGCCGAGGCAGTCGAAGCTCGCGCCGGCGCGGGCCATTTCCTCGGCGTCACCGTGCAACCCATGGTCCGCGCGTCCGGCTACGAGCTACTGCTCGGCAGCACCACGGACGCCCAGTTCGGCCCCGTGATCGTGTTCGGGTCCGGCGGCGAATTGGTGGAGGTGTACCGCGACCGCGCGCTGGCGCTGCCTCCTCTCAACTCCACGCTGGCGCAGCGCATGATGGAGCAGACGCGCATTTTCCGCGCGTTTCGCGGCGTGCGCGGCCGCAAGCCGGTGGACCTCGAGGGGCTGGAGCTGGCGCTCATCCGGTTCGCGCGGCTGATTGTGGAGAATCCCGTCATCCGCGAAGCGGATGTGAACCCGCTCATTGCGGGTCCCGACTCGATTCTCGCTCTCGATGCGCGCTTCGTTCTGCATCCGCCGGATGTGGGGGATGCGGATCTGCCCAGACCGGCGATCCGCCCGTACCCCATCCAGTATGTCTCGCCCTGGGTGATGAAAAATGGCTCGCATGTCACTCTGCGTCCCATCCGCCCGGAAGACGAAATGCTCATGCCTGACTTCCACAAAGCTGTTTCCGAGCGCAGCGTCTATTTTCGCTATTTCCACGCTGCCAAGCTGGATCAGCGTGTGTCCCACGAACGCCTGATTCGCATGTGCTTCCTGGATTACGACCGCGAGATGGCCATGCTCGCCGACCGCACCGATCCCTCGACCGGCCAGCATCAGATCCTGGCCATCGGCCGCATGAGCAAAGTGCACGGTACCAATTCCGCCGAGGTGGCCGTGCTCGTCCGCGACCAGTTCCAGCGGCAGGGTCTCGGCCTCGAGCTGGTTCGCCGCCTCATCCAGATCGCCCGCCAGGAGCGCCTCTCCTCGCTCATGGCCTACATGCTCCAAGAGAACACCGAGATGCAGGCGCTGCTGCGAAAGGTGGGCTTCCACCTGGCGATGTCGGACGATCCCTCCGTGCTCGTGGCCACGCTCGCACTCTGACCGGTTCGCTGGGCCTTTCGTCACACAAATCTGCGATTGGCGGAGTCTGGCGGGGCTGCCTTAGTTTCTTCAGGTTCCATCAGCGGGCACTGCTTGATCATATGCCCGCCGCATGCGGGCCGCCCTTCACCCTAACTTCAACGCGGGTGGATGCCGCGGGCCGGGCGCACGGGGGCCTGCACACTGCGTCTCGGGAAGGGGGAAAAGAACCCAGGCTGGCCGTTAGTCTAGGGGGAGGCAACGGCCAGCCTGGTGAGGGCGCGACTCGCCGTTTTAGCGGCGAGCCGCAGGGAACTGTTTGGCAGCCTCCGTGGCGGACATATCGAACCACAGGGGTTCCACAACCACGCCGCGGTCCTCCTGGAAAGTCAGTGTGAAAGACTGCGCGCAAGATTCGCACAGCCAATAATGCTTCACCGCAGGCGCTTCCTCCGCCGCGTCGCCTTTGGTCGAGGCAGCCAGCTCCCCGGGCCGGAAGCGGAAGAACCTGCCTCCCGCCAGCCAGTGGAACGCCGCCGCACACGAAGGATTCGCGCACTTCGGGTGCAACTTGCCGAACAACGGCTCCCCGAGCTGCGGCGGGCCGCTCGACGCCGTTGTTGCGCGGCTGCGCGGCTTGCTGCGCTCTTCTTCGATTCTTGCGATCGTCGCGCGCAGCCACTTCCCGTAAATATCTTCCAGATCCCCCGGCCCGGCGCTTCGGTACAGCGACTCGAGGGTTTCGCCTTCCGCATTCAATGGAATGTGCCGGCAGGGAATCGTCTGGTTGCGCTGATCCGGTGGCACCAGCCCCATCAACACGCACTCGCCGCACGGTCCCGGGTTATCCTTCGAGTCATAATTCATGCAAGTGGGCGAGTCCTCGAAGATGAAGTTCATCTTTCGAGGCTCGCGTGGGGACGGTTGGTAGCCGCCTTTCTCCAGGAAATTCAGCTCGAACTTCAGGACATCCAGCAGATCGCGTTCGTCCTTTTGCATAACTGCCTCCCCACCGCCTAGTATCCACCCGGGCCCCGCTGACTCGCTGTGACGCCCGTCACGTCTACCCGTGAGCAGAGTCACGGGAAGCAGGCGGTATCCCATGTGACTCTCGAACTGCATTCCGGGATGCCCCAGGTCGGGCTTTCCGGGGAGGTACATCATGCCACAGCAGGTGCTAGTGATTCCCAGAGTCAAGAGGCGTATAATGCGTTCCGCGATTTCCATGAAAACCCCATACGGGCTCAAGGTCATCGATAGTTGCCTGAACTGTCCGGTCCACACGCAACGTCTTTTTTGCGATCTCCCCCAGCCCATCCTCGCCGAGCTCGATTCCATCTCCTCTTCAGCAACCTACCCGCGTGGCGCGGTCCTGTTTGTCGAAGGCCAGGAGCCCCGCGGTGTCTTCATCCTCTGCAATGGGCGGGTTAAACTTTCCGCCACGGCGGCCGATGGAAAATCTGTGATTCTCAGGGTGGCGGAGTCAGGTGAAATCGTGGGACTTCCGGGCACCATTTCCGGCCAGCGCTATGAATTGTCGGCGGAGGCCCTCGAGCCCATCCAGGCGAATTTCATCTCTCGCAAGGATTTCCTGGAGTTCCTGCGGGATCATGGCGAGGCTTCGCTGAAAGTGGCCGAGATGCTCTGCCTGATCTACCACGAGATGACCCAGGAGCTACGCTATCTGGGGCTGACTCATTCCGCGGCGGAAAAGCTGGCGCGCTTTCTGCTCGACCTCCAGCCGCTTCCCAGCCGCGAGCCAGGCGGTGCCGTCCGCGCCACGCTTACTTTGACGCACGAGGAAATTGCCGGAATGATTGGCTGCTCCCGGGAGACGGTCACGCGGCTGTTCGCCAGCTTCAAGAAGAACCAGCTCGTCGAGGTTCACGGCTCCAGCGTGTTAATCAAGAACAAAGCCGGCCTCGAAGAGCTGGTGGAGAGATAGGTTCTCCTCTTCTGCTGAGCTCTGTGGCCTTGTGCACGAAGCACTGTGACCGACGTCACAGCGCCCACGGGGCTCCCAATCCATACTCGGCGCGATTGTAAGGCAGGCGGCCGCAGCCCAGCGATTTCGGGGGCTGGCGCCGCGGGGGGTGGAGATGGGGACAAGCGGAAAGTACACGTGTATCAAGCGCCCTGGGTTGGTGCTCGCTTGGATGCTTGCCTCCGGACTTTCCTGCGCGGTGCTTCTGGCGCAGGAAAAGTCGGCGCCCGCGGACGACTCTTCCAACTACGTGGGCGAAGAGACTTGCAAGACCTGCCATGAGGACATGCCCTCGAAGGGTTTTTATAAAACCTTCTCGGAGTCGCCCCACTTCGTCACCACGCTGGACACGAAGAAGGGTCCCGCCTTCCATGGCTGCGAGGCCTGCCACGGGCCGGGCAAGGCGCACGTCGAGGGCGGCGGCGACAAGACCAAAATCTTCACCTTTAAGAACGCCTCCGCACGAGACGTCAGCAACCGCTGCCTCAAGTGCCACCAGTACGGCGAAGAACACGCCAACTTCAGCCGCTCCATCCACGTGCAGAACAACGTGAGCTGTGTGGACTGCCACTCGCCGCATCATCCCAAGGAGGCACAGTTCCTGATGAGGGAGAAGCAGCCTCAGCTTTGCTACGGCTGCCACATCGAAATCAAGCAGCAATTCAGCCGCACCTTTCATCATCGCGTGAACGAAGGCCTGGTGAGGTGCACGGACTGCCATAATCCACACGGCGGCTCCCTCGGCCGCCAGTTGCGTGCTTCCACCACGCAGGACTTGGTTTGTTTCAAATGCCACGCGGATAAAGCCGGGCCGTTTGTCTTCGAGCATCAGGCCGTCAAGATCGAGGGCTGCGTCTCCTGCCACATGCCTCACGGCTCTTCGAATCCGCGCCTGCTCAAGCGCAGCCAGGTCAACATCCTCTGTCTGGAATGCCATACGTTCACTCTGGACCCGATGGGGATTCAGCCCATAGGACCGGTCCACAACCAGACGCAGAAGTACCAAGCCTGTACCGTTTGTCACGTAGCCATCCACGGATCCAACACGAACAAGGACTTCTTCAGGCCGTAGGGAGGGGAGAAGGCAATGGGCGGACAAATCATGCACGGAAAAATGCGTTCAACCCGGCTGGCGGTCTGGTTCCGCCTGATGGCGGCCGCCGCGCTATTTTTCGCCTGGATCCCCGCGGCCCGCGCTCAGCAGGACGACCAGCTCGAGGGCATCAACGGGGAAAAATACAACATCAAGCAGTCCATCGAATTGGGCGGCCGCATCGACAGCATCTCCGGCAATGGAGACACCTACAAGACCTTTGTCAATCTCCAGTCGGGATTTCGGCTTCTCAGCTTCACCACGGAGATGCGCTCGCTGGATAACCACGGGGATCTCTTCGACCGTCTCTATCTGAGCAGCTTCGGCTACGGCGGCGATCCGAACGATGTGACCCGGCTGCGTATCAGCAAGAACAAGTGGTACAACTTCGACGTCCTGCTCCGACGCGACGAGAACTTCTGGGACTACTCCCTGCAGGCTAACCCTCTGAACCCCACCACCGGGTTCGCCAATGGGCCCGCTGGCTTTGGGCCGCTCGCCACCTCTACCTGCACCGGCTGCGTCCTGGGTTATTCGCCCCATCTGATGGACACACGGCGCTACCTGAACGATTACAATCTCCTCCTCCTGCCCGAGTCCAGGGTGCGCTTCCGGGTCGGCTATTCCCGGAACATCACCGAGGGCCCCTCGTTCACCACCATTCACCAGGGGACCGAACAGTTCTTGTTTCAGAACGTCAAAACCACGGTCAATACCTACCGCTTCGGCGTGGACTACCGCGTGCTCCCCAGGACCAACATCAGCTATGACGAGATCTGGTACGACTACAAGGGAGATACCGGAGCCAACGACCAGCTCCAAACCCCGGCCTTCCGGCCTGCCGGCGCAGCGCCGCTGAATCTCTTCCAGCTCTCCACCGGCGTGCCCGTGGACCTCGGAGTCTCCTTCAACTCCACAGCCAACCAGCCCTGCGCCACGGCTTTCAACGGGCCGCCGGTGGGCGCAGTAATCTCAAACTGCAGCGCCTATCTGAATTACCTCACCCACGGCCGCGTGCGCACCAGCACCCCGACCGAGCAGGTCAGCCTGCAGTCCAACTACTGGAAGCCGGTGGACATCTCCGCGCGCTTCAGCTACACGGCGGGCAGCGCCGACGAATTCAACTACATCGAAAACTTGCTCGGACGTGAATCCCGTACCAACCTGTTCAACGGGCAGACGAATGGAAACGTCAACGGCCAGCGCGTGGCTGCTACAGGCGACTTCGGCATCACCTGGCACATCACTGACTATTGGAGCTTCCTGGACTCGTTTCACTACTCCAACTTCCATAACCCGCTGGAGTTCAGCTTTAGCGATTGTTCGTTCTTCACCGCGAATCTGACTACCAATCCAGTGCAGTTCATACCCACCGGCCTGGCCAGTCCTCTCCCGGTGAACTGCATGGGGCCCGCCGGAACCACGACGGTCACACCCCCTGCCCCTCCTCCCAATCCTGCGGCTCCCGTTCATACCTCGAGTTCGGCCGCGGACTTGGCCCTTACCGTGAATTCGGGCTTCCAGAAGATGGAAGAGGAAACCAATCTGGCGGAGGTGGACTACCAGGTGTCTTCAAAACTCGGCGCGCGCGCCGGCTTCCGCTATCGGCACCGCAACATCGACTACCTCACCTCCCTGAGCAACTTGGAGTTCTTCTTCCCCGGGGGGCCGGGGGGAACGGCGGCGAATTTCTTCAACGCCGCGCGTGGCGATTGCGCGGCCACTGGCGGTGTGTTGCCCGCGATCTGCAAGCCCATAGGCACCAACGGCGCGCTCCAAGCCATCGTGCCAGTGAGTACCCTGTTCACGCAGGGCCCCCTGCCGATCAATGAGTATTCAGGGCTGTTCGGCATCTGGGCCAAGCCCGTGCAGAACTGGCGGATCAGCTTCGACACCGAACTGGCGAGTGCGGACGACGTCTTCACGCGCATCAGCCCCCGCCAGTGGCAGGAGTACCGCGTCCGCTCGACCTACAAGCCCGTGAACTGGGCGAGCCTCAGCGGCTCCATCCGCATCTGGGAGGGCCGGGACAACGTCACCGGCATCAATAGCCTCCAGCACGACCGTTCCTACGGCTTCTCCGCCATGTTTCAGCCCAGCGACAAATGGGCCATCGACTTCAGCTACGACTACAACGACGTGTATTCGCAAATTCTGATTTGTTATCCCAACGCCGGCCAGATCCTCACCGGGCTCAATCCCTGTCCCGGTTCGGCCAGTAGTTTTATCCAAAACACGTCGATTTACAAAAATAATTCGAATTACGGCGGCTTTGACCTGATGTGGAAACCCCTGCGCCACCTCACCACGCACCTGGGCGGGAGCTTCACGGGCACAAGCGGCAGCCTCCTGATCCTCAGCCCCAATCAGGAGTCGGGGCCCCTGAATTCCAAATGGCTCAGCCCCACAGGCGGCCTGGATTATGCCTTTACGAAGAATTGGATGGGGAAAGCCTATTGGAACTACTACGGCTACCACGAGGATTTCACCAACGTCCCGCAAGACATCTTTGCGCCGCGCAATTTCCGTGGTAATACGGTCACGCTTTCGGCGCGTTATGCCTTTTGACCGGCGAGGGAAAGCCTCCGGCACTTCCGGCTAGGGACGAGGACGGCTCGGCCCGGACAGCGGGCCCAGCCAAGCGGGGGAACAGAGCACGAAGCGTACAAGGGGCATCCAATCGAAAAGGAGGAAGTGCACATGAACCGTGGGTTGCTGCGAACTGTTCTGGCTGTGTTCGTCGTTTTAGCGCTCTTTTCACTGTTTCTCCCCGTCACACGGGCGGATGACGCTGCGGCTCTCTACAAGTCCAAATGCGCCATGTGTCATGGACCGGATGGCAGCGGCAGCACCCCGACCGGCAAGGCCATGAAGGTGGCCGACCTGCGCTCCGAGGAAGTGCAGAAAAAAACGGACGCGCAGCTCATCGAGTTCGTCACCAACGGCAAGGACAAAATGACGGGCTTCAAAGGCAAGCTCACCGAGCCGCAGATCAAGGACCTGGTGAAATACGTCCGCGAACTGGCCAAGAAGAAGTAGGGCCTCGCAGGCGGCGGAGCGGGCTCCCCTGGGGTGCCGCTCCGCGCGCCTCCGCGATTGCTCAACTGTGGCCGGGAGTTCCGCGTTTCGCTCCTGTCGGTCGTGTGTGTGCCTTCCTGAAATGCTCAAGGACCCCTTATGGATACCGATGCTTCTCCATCACTTCACACACGGCGCCGGCTGATTGAGGCGGTGCTGGGGGGCGGGCTGTTGGCCTCGCTCGTTTCCTTTCTCTACCCGGTCCTTCGTTACCTGATTCCCCCGCGCGTGGTGGACCTGGGCGGCGATCAGGTGGTGGCCGCAAAAGTGGGAGACCTCCGGCCTAACGGCTCAAAGATTTTCAGGTTCGGAAGCCGTCCCGCTCTTCTGCTGATGACCGCCGAAGGCGAGTATCGCGCCCTTTCCGCGGTGTGCACCCATCTGGCTTGCACCGTTCAATATCGCAGCGACCTGCGCGAGATCTGGTGCGCCTGCCATAACGGCCTCTATGACCTGAACGGCCGCAACGTCAGCGGACCGCCCCCGCGCCCGCTGGAAGTCTTCCAGATCAACGTCCGCGGCGACGAAATCGTCGTCAGCCGGAAACGGGAGTCCTGAGGTGACTCTGCTCGCACGCGTCCGGGACTGGCTGGATGAGCGCTTTCACTGGGCGGATATCGTCGCGCCCCTCCAGAAAAAGACCGTTCCCCGGCACAAACTCTCTCCCTGGTACTTCCTCGGCGGCATCACTCTCTTCCTGTTCATGATCCAGGTCGGCACCGGAATGCTCTTGCTCCTCTACTACAAGCCGGGAGCGAGCGAGGCCTTCGAGAGCGTGCAATACATCATGACGCGGGTGCAGTTCGGCTGGCTGGTGCGTTCCATTCACTCCTGGTCGGCCAACCTCATGATTCTCACCGCGTTCGCCCACATGTTCAGCGTTCTTTTCCTGCGCGCCTACCGCAAGCCCCGGGAACTGACCTGGGTGAGCGGCATGCTGCTATTATTCCTGGCGCTGGGCTTCGGCTTCAGCGGCTATCTGCTTCCCTGGAACACGCTGGCCTTCTTTGCCACCAAAGTGGGCACGCAAATCACCGGCCAGGTTCCCATCGTCGGCCACGCCATGATGGTGTTCCTGCGCGGCGGCGAGGACGTGACCGGCGCGACGCTCACGAGATTCTTTGGTTTTCACGTCGCGGTCCTGCCCGGGTTGACCGTGCTGCTGTTACTGGTTCATCTCGCGCTCGTCCAGTATTTCGGCATGAGTGTCCCTCCGGGAGTGGAAGCGCGGTGGAAGGAGCACCCGGAGGAGGCCCGCGGGACGAAGTTCTTCCCCAATTTCTTCCTGCGCGAACTCATGGCCTGGTACATTGCCCTCGGCGTCCTGGGCGCTCTGGCCGCCATCTGGCCCTGGGAACTGGGAACCAAAGCCGACCCGTTTGCTTCGGCCCCGGCCGGCATCCGCCCGGAGTGGTACTTCATGTTCATGTTCCAGACGCTCAAAAAGATTCCGGCGAAGCTGTGGTTTATCGATGGAGATGTGGCCGGGATCCTCATCTTCGGCGCAGCGGGGGCCCTGTGGATGCTGCTTCCTTTTTTCGATTCCGGGGCCCGGGGGCGGGGCCGCAGATTCATCATGGGCGCGGGAATCTTCGCGCTCGCTTACATAATTGCGATGACGGCTTATGGTTACCTTGCACAGTAAACGCGGCCACTGGACGCTCGGGCTGATCCTGGCCGTGGCGGTGTGGGCATCGCCCGCATCCGCCCAGCAGAGTTCCTGCCTCGATTGCCACGGCTCGCTCGATCCCCCGCTCCAGGTGACCGCGGAACAATTTGCCCGCGACATTCACGCCCAGAAGGGCCTCACCTGCGCCAGTTGCCATGGCGGCGATCCCACCAAGGCGGATATGGACGCCATGAGCAAGAAGGCCGGGTTCCGCGGGAAGCCGGACCGGAAGCAGGTTCCGGAATTCTGCGGCCGCTGCCATTCCGATGCCGCGTACATGCGCCAGTACAATCCTTCCCTGCGCACCGACCAGTTGGCCCAGTACAAGACCAGCGTGCACGGCCAGCGGCTGGCCCATGGCGACACCAAGGTTGCCGTCTGCATGGATTGCCACGGCGTGCATGGGATTCGTCCCGCCAGCGATACCCGCTCCACGGTAAACCCTCTGAACGTCGCCCAGACCTGTTCCCGCTGCCATTCCAACGCGGAATATATGAAGGAATACAAGATTCCCACCGACCAGTTCGCCAAGTACAGTCTGAGCATGCACCACGAAGCCATGGTGGTTCGCGGGGACCTGAGCGCGCCCACGTGCACCACCTGCCACGGAAATCACGGCGCCGCGCCGCCGGGCGTGGGCTCGGTCCGGAACGTCTGTTCCACCTGCCATGTGTTTCAGTCGCAGATGTTCGACAAGAGCTCTCACAAACCGGCGTTCGAAAAGGCCGGTCTTCCCGGCTGCGTCGTCTGCCACAGCAATCATGAGGTGAAACATCCCTCGGACGCCATGCTGAGCACGGGTCCGGAGTCCGTGTGCGTGCGCTGCCACACCCCCGGCGACCACTGCGACCGGGACACGGCAAGCATCCATGCGGACCTGCTGCGGCTGGACGGGGCCATCAAAGATGCCGACGCAGTGCTGGCTATGGCTGAATCCTCCGGAATGGAAGTGAGCGAGGCCCGCCTCAGCCAGGATCAGGCGCGCGACGACCTGACCAAGGCACGGGTGACCATCCACAGCTTCCACAAGGAGCTCGTGGACCTGGATATTCAGGCCGGCCTGAAAGTCACGGCCATGGACCTGCAAGCGGGGAAGGACGCGCTGCGGGAACGGAATTATCGCCGCGTCGGCCTGGCCATTTCCGTTTTCGCAATCCTGATTGTGCTGCTCGGCCTCCGCGCCTACATCCGGCTGATCGAGCGGAACTCCAATACTTCCGAGGGAGCGTCATGACATTCTGCGGGCTCCGGGAGGCTCTCTAGCATGAGTCCCTCCCAGACGATACGGATGTGGTTCCGGCCCATCTTTTTCTTCTCGCAAAATCCCCTGTCTCTGGCCGGCGTGGTGCTGACCAGCAGTTCCGCGATCACTCTCGTGGCCTTCTGGTTTTACTTCATGGTGTTGCCCGGGCCGCCGCATCCTTATCTGGGCATCCTGGTTTTCCTGATTCTCCCCGGTTTCTTCGTGATCGGACTGCTGTTGATTCCGGTGGGGATCTGGCTGCGCCACCGGTCGTTGAAGGCCCGCGGTGAATTGCGGCAGGAATATCCCCAGGTGGACCTCGCCCTGCCCGGAGTGCGCCGGGGCTTGGGTCTGGTGGGCGCCCTCACCTTTGCGAATTTCTTTCTCATTGGAACCGCTTCCTACCAGAGCGTCAGTTACATGGATTCCACGCAGTTCTGCGGGCTCACCTGCCACACCGTGATGGCTCCGGAATACTCCGCCTACCAGAATTCGCCGCACTCGCGTGTGGAGTGCGTGGCCTGCCACATCGGCCCCGGCGCGTCCTGGTTCGTCCGTTCCAAGCTCTCCGGCTTGCGCCAGGTCTATGCGGTCATCTTTCACACCTATTCCCGGCCCATCCCTTCTCCGGTCAAGTATCTGCGGCCCGCGCGCGAGACCTGCGAACAGTGCCATTGGCCGCAGCGCTTCACCGGCGACAAATTCCTGGTGAAGCAGAAATTCCAGGACGACGAGAAGAACACCCAGCTCACCACCGTGCTCTTGATGAAGATCGGCGGAGTCACCTGGCAGGGCCGCGAGGGCATCCACGGCCGGCATCTGGAGACCGCGTCGCGCATCCATTACATCTCGATTGATCCGGACCGTTCCATCATCCCCGTGGTCAATTACGTCAGCGACACCGGGAAGACCATCACTTTCGTTTCCACCGATATCAAGGCCACCCCGGAACAGATCGCCAAGGGCGAGCACCGCGAGATGGATTGCGTGGATTGCCACAACCGTCCTACGCACGCCTTCGAGCTGCCCGAAAGCGGCGTGGACAAACAGTTGGCTTCGGGCCGGATCAGCCCGGAATTGCCGTTTATCAAGAAGAAGGCAGTGGAGCTGCTCAAGGCGAATTATCCCGACCAGCAAACCGCCCGGCAGAACATCATCCAGGGCCTCGATAACTTCTACCGAACCAGCTACCCGCAGATCTATGCCACGCGGCGCGCGCTCATCCAGCAGTCCGCGGAGGAAGTGGCGGCCATCTACCTGAGGAATGTATTCCCGTCCATGCGCCTCACCTGGGGCTCCCACCCCAACAACATCGGCCACATGGATTCTCCCGGATGCTTCCGCTGCCACGACGGCAGCCACACCAGCGCCGACGGCCAGACCATTCCAAACGATTGCTCCACCTGCCACTCGCTGCTGGCCATGGAGGAACAGAACCCGAAGGTCTTGGCTGATCTGGGGATGCATTAATCCGCTGACGGAAGTCATTTGGAGATGACTGGGCGAACGGCCGCTCACGGGGCTGGCCCTTCGCATGATCTGCACACGATTTGTGTCCCGTCCGCCCTGGCGTGATTCTTGTCACAAAGAGAAGTGCGGTCAGTCACAGCCGCTGGCCTCGAGATTTGAAATCCTACCCTTTACCCATAGGGGGTGGTTTGTCGCAATGACGGCCCGTGCCGAACTCGAAGTCCGGCAACTTCACGCTGTGCCAGCCTCCTCGAAGTTGTCTCTGTTCGCCGGGCTTTTCCTTTTTGTTTTCCTAGTCTTTCCCCAAGCCTGCCCGGCTGCCGACGACCCGGCCAATTCGGATTGCCTGGCCTGCCACGGCGACAAGGGCCTGACCGTCAAGCGAGCGGGACGAACCGTCTCCCTCTTTGTGGATGAAAAGAAATTCACCACCTCAGTTCACGCTTCACTTTCCTGTACCGCCTGCCATGCTGATCTGGCCGGCAAGGAGTTGCCGCACTCCACCCCTTTGGCCAGGGTGAACTGCGGTAGCTGTCACAGCGAAGAGCAGGAGCAGCATGCCCGCTCTCTGCACGGCAAGGCCCTGGCCCGGGGAGACCCGCTGGCGCCCCGCTGCGTGAACTGTCACGGCAATCACGACATCCTGCCGGTCCGGGATCCGCACTCCGCGGTAGCCCCGCTCAAAGTGCCGTTCGTTTGCGGCCAGTGCCATCAGGAAGGCACACCCGTGCAGATGAACCGCAACATTGGTCAGCACAACATCCTGGAGAACTTTTCCGAGAGCATCCACGGCCAGGGCTTGCTGAAGAAGGGTCTCGTGGTGGCGCCGAGCTGCATTTCCTGCCACACTGCGCACTCGATTTTGCCTCACACCGATCCCAACTCATCGATCGCGCGCCGCAACATTGCCACGACCTGCACCAAGTGCCATGCCGAGATCGAGCAGGTGCATCGCAAGACCATCCGCGGCGAACTGTGGGAGAAGCAAGCAGACGCGCTGCCGGCCTGCATTGATTGCCATCAGCCGCACAAAGTGCGAACGCTCTTCTACTCGCAAGGCATGGCCGACGCGGATTGCATGCGCTGCCACCAGGACCTGCACCTCCATGCTTCCGACGGCCGCCCGATGTTCGTGCGCACGGAGGAACTGACGGCGTCGCGCCACGCCAAGGTCGCCTGCAGCCAATGCCACTCGGAAGTGAACGCCTCCCGCATACGCCCCTGCGAGACCATTACCCACAAGGTGGATTGCACCGCCTGCCATGCGGAGATTGGACAGCAATATGAGCGGAGCGTTCACGGCAAGCTGCTTGCCAAATCCGACTCCAAGGCTCCTTCGTGCAAGGAGTGCCACGGAACGCACACCGTGCTGGGCAAGCGCGACCCGCAGTCGCTCACTTTTCCCACGAACGTGCCCGACCTCTGTGCCCGCTGCCATCGCACAGGACAGCGTGCCGCCGTGCGCTACACCGGCACGGAGCGCGATATCGTTTTCCGCTATACCGAGAGCATCCACGGCAAAGGGCTTCTGAAGAGCGGCCTCACCGTAACCGCCACCTGCACCAGTTGTCATACCGCCCACGGCGAGCTGCCCGCCTCTGATCCCGAGTCCACCGTGAATCCGAAAAACGTGCCGGCGACCTGCGGCCAGTGCCACCACGGCATCCAGGAACAGTTTGTCGAGAGCGTGCATTCGGCCACAGTCACGAAAACCGGCCAGCCGCTGCCGGTGTGCAATGACTGCCACACCGCCCATGCCATTCAGCGTGCCGACCAGGACCAGTTCCGGCTGGAGATCATGAACAAGTGCGGCCGCTGTCACGCGCAGATCGCCAGCACCTACTTCGACACCTACCACGGCAAGGTCTCGCGCCTGGGCTACACGAAGACCGCCAAATGCTACGACTGCCATGGGGCGCACGATATCCAGAAGGTGACGGATCCGAGATCGCACCTGAGCCGCGCCAACGTGGTGGCCACCTGCCAGAAGTGCCATCACGACGCCACGCGGCGCTTTGCCGGGTACCTCACCCACGCCACGCACCACGATCCCGGGAAATATCCCTTTCTCTATTGGACCTTCTGGGGCATGACCACCCTGCTCGTTGGCACTTTTGTGGTCAGTGGGATCCACACTCTTCTCTGGCTCCCGCGCGCCTTCCAGATGCGTCGCGAACTGCGCGCAGCCGAAGCAAGAGCAAGTGCGGCCGGTGACAACGGCTCGGATCAGGACGCCTGGCCTGCTCCCGGGGATGGCGACAATGCCCGACGGTAAGCACGAACTCACCGGTGGGGCCGCCCCTGGCGATCCCGGGACTGTGGGCCTCCAGGACGCTCCGCCAGTTGCCCCCACTGGGGGGAATCCTGCCGGGCCCAGGAACCATCGCGAGTTCGTCCGGTTTACCCGGCTCCACCGCACGCTCCACGCCTGCATGATCGTGAGTTTCATCACCCTGGCGCTGACCGGGCTTTCGCTGAAATTCTCCTACACGGTCTGGGCCGTCGCGCTGTCGCGCTTGCTGGGAGGATTTCAGACCGCCGGGTTCATCCACCGCACCGCCGCGCTCGTGATGTTCGGCACGTTCATCGCCCACCTCGTGGATCTCTACCAGCGCAGGAGGCGCAGCCGCACGAGTTGGCGCAGTTTTCTTCTGGGGCCTGACACGATGTTGCCCGTCAAACAGGACTTCTACGAATTCGGGGCCACGATGAAGTGGTTCGTGGGTGCGGGGCCGCGGCCGCAGTACGGACGCTGGACCTATTGGGAGAAGTTTGATTATTTTGCCGTGTTCTGGGGAATTCTTATCATTGGCTCCACTGGCCTCACCCTGTGGTTCCCCGTCTTTTTTACCAGGTTCCTGCCGGGGTCGTTCCTCAACGTCGCCACGATCATTCACAGCGACGAAGCCCTGCTGGCCACCGGATTCATCTTTACCGTGCATTTCTTCAACACCCATCTCCGGCCGGAGAAATTTCCCATGGACACCACCATCTTTACCGGCCACATGCCACTCGCGGAGCTGAAGCGGGATAAGCCCCGCGAGTATGCGGCGCTGCTGGCCAGCGGCCGGCTCGAGGAGCACCTGGAGGAACCGCAACCTGAGGTCGTGGTCAAGACCATCCGGGCCTTTGCGTGGACGGCTCTGGGCTTCGGCTTCAGCATCGTGGTTTGGATCGTTTACGCGATGGTGTTCGCGTACCGTTAGGAGATCATCCGGCAAGGTGCGAGGAGGGCGTTGGATGTCCAACCCGGCTGCCTCTGCGAGGCTCGTGGCGAGCCATCTGGCGCCTCGCTCCGGGTGGCTGCTTGCCGTGCTGCTTTTCTTGGTTGTCGCGTTTTTTCCGCCCGGGCTTTCGGCGGGCCAGAAGCCCGGCGATGCCGACTGCCTCGTCTGCCACTCGCAGCCGGACCTGAAATCGGAAAAAGGTGTCAGCGTGTACGTGGACCCGGCCAGGCACAAGGCCAGCGTGCACGCGGACGTGAATTGCGTCGCCTGCCACACCGACATTCACGAATTCCCGCACCCCGCGAAAATCCGCAAGGTGCAATGCGCAGCCTGCCACAAAGACGAAGCCGTTGCCGTACCCCAGAGCGTGCACTCCGTGCTGGAGCCCGGCGCGTGCCAGACCTGCCACGGACCGGCTCACTATGCGTTGCCCGCGGCTACATTGCCGCCGCATCTCTGTTCCCAATGCCACGCCGCGGAGTTGAAGCAGCTCCAGTCCAGCGTCCACGGCGAGGCGGCGAAGAGCGGCGACACAGAGAGCCCAACCTGCCAGTCCTGTCACGGACCAATCCACTCCGTTCTTCCCGCGGATGATCCCAAATCCATGGTCGCGAAGCAGAATCTGCCGGACACCTGCGGGACCTGCCACGCAAATCGCGAGTTTCTTTCCCGCCACCAGATTCCCTTCGCCCATCCCGTGGAGACGTACAAATTGAGTGTGCATGGTCACGCCATCGCTGTCGGCAACACGGCCGCGGCGACCTGCGCGGATTGTCATGGCAGTCATGACATCCTGCCCGACCAGGATGCCCATTCCCCGATCAATCACTGGAATGTCCCCAGGACCTGCGGCAAGTGCCATTCGGCCATCGAAAAGGTGTACACCCAGAGCATTCACGGACAGGCCGTGGCCCGCGGCTCCCCCGACGCGCCCGTGTGCACCGATTGTCATGGCGAACATCGCATCCTGGCGCCGCAGAATCCGCAATCTTCGGTAAACGCCGCGCGCCTTTCCACCGTCACCTGCGGACGCTGCCACAGCAATGAAGTGCTGGACGCCCGCTACAACCTGCCCACGAACCGGGTGCCATCGTATGCGGACAGCTATCACGGATTGGAATCCCGCGCCGGGAGCCAGACCGTGGCCAATTGCGCCTCCTGCCACGGCGTCCACGACATTTTCCCGTCCAGCGATCCGCGCTCCACCGTGAATCCCGCCAACCTGGGCAGCACCTGCGGGAAATGCCACCCTGGCGCCGGCACCAGATTTGCCATCGGCCCGGTGCACGTCCTGCCGACCTCGGGGAACGAAGCGCCCGTCGTCCGGTGGATCCGGCTCCTCTACTTGTGGCTCATCCCCTCGGCCATCGCTTTCATGTTCTTCCACCATCTGCTCGACTTCCTCAAGAAATTGCGCCGCGCCGCTCCGCGGACGGATAGCGGAGAAGAGCTTCCGCGCATGAACCTGCATTTCCGCATCGCCCACTGGATGGTGGTGGTCAGCTTTCCAGTCCTGGTGATCTCCGGGTTTGCCCTGAAGTTTCCAGGCGCTTGGTGGGCGCAGCCGCTGGTCATGTGGGAAAGCCGGCTCTTCTTCCGCGGCCTCTTGCATCGCGTCGCCGCCGTGGTCCTGCTCGCCGCGCTGGCATACCACATCATCCATCTGCTGCGGGTACGCCGCGACCGCGCCATTCTGCGCCAAATGATCCCCGGCGTGCGCGATGCGCGGGAGCTAGTCGAAATGATGGGCTACAACCTGGGCCTGTCCTCGGTGCGCCCCACGTTCGGCAAATTCAACTACGTGGAGAAACTCGAGTACCTGGCCTTTCTCTGGGGCACGGCGGTCATGGCCGTCTCGGGCTTCGCGCTGTGGTTTGTCAACTTTGTCCTGCGCTACTTCCCCAAGTGGGTCACCGATGCCGCCACTTCCCTCCACTATTACGAGGCCATCCTGGCCACCTTTTCCATCCTCATCTGGCACATGTACACTGTGGTTTTTGATCCCGACGTGTATCCCATGGATCGCGCCTGGCTCACGGGAATGACCTCGGCCGACCATCTCCGCCATACCCGGCCCGAATATTACGCGGAGTTACGCAGACTCCAGGAGCACACCGAGAATCAGAAGGGCGGAAAGGAGCACGAAAGTTCCGGAAAGCAGTAGCAGCAACCCGGTCAGGCTCCCAAAGAGCCCCCGGGGGACTCATGAGCCCGCTCTCCCGGCTGGACCCGCAGTGGGGTTTCCCGCCGTGCGAGCGCGGACAGAAGAAAATGCATCACCTCGAAAGGAGCATAGATCTATGAACAGCAGAATTACCGGAGTGGCAGTAATCGCACTGGCAGCCGCGGCGCTGGTCTTCACGCCGCGTACTTCCCGGGCGGCCGAAGACGGCGCCGCGCTCTTCAAGACGAAGTGCGCGGTGTGCCACGGCGCCAACGCGGAAGGGAAGCCCGCGCTGAAAGCGCCCAGCCTGGTTTCCGAGGAGGCCAAGAAGAAATCAGACGCCGACCTCACCGACATGATCGCCAACGGCGGCAAGGAAAAGAAAGCGACGCACGCTTTCTCGAAGAAAGGGGTGAGCGAGGACCAGGTGAAAGCTCTCGTCGCCTATATCCGGGAGCTCCAGAAGAAGTAACCACCCCGCTCCCGCCGCGCCATGCCGGAAACCTGCGGGCCCTCTCCTCCGCACGATGAGGGCTCGCGGGCTTCCGCTGGAGGTGTCCATGCGCATCACGGAAATGAACGGATCCGAATGCCGCGAATTGCTCGCGCGACAGGGACTGGGCCGCCTGGGCTGTGCCCACGAGAATCAGCCCTATATCGTGCCCATTTACTTCGCCGCCGAGCCGGATTGTCTCTATGGTTTCGCCACCCTCGGCCGGAAGATTGAATGGATGCGGTCGAATCCGCTCGTGTGTGTCCAGGCGGACGAGGTTCAAAGCCCCTCCGAATGGAAGAGCGTGGTTGTGCTCGGCCGTTATGAGGAGCTCTCCGACGACCCGGGCCATCAACAGACCAGAAAGCGCGCCATCGGCCTTCTGGCCCGCCGCGCGTCCTGGTGGCAGGGAGCCTACGCCGCAGACCAGCTCCGGCAGCACGAGGGCGACCCGGCCCCGATCGTCTTCTGCGTTCATCTCGCCGAGATCACCGGCTATCGCGCCGGCCCTGACCCCGCGCAGACGGCCATCGACGTGGCGCAACAGACGCGGTAAGCGCCTCGCCCGGCTCGCCGCGCCCCCTCCCGCGTTTCTCACCCGCGGGAGTGCTCCCGTGCGCGCGGAATCTGCTGCAATTGCCGCGCCCCCTCCTTTAGACTATCGGCGTTCGCGTTGCATCACTCCCTTGCCCGGGCCCCTCGTGACATGACTCTGCTGGCCATCGTCGAGAGCGCTGATTCGCAAGCCTACGGCTGGTGCGGGACCGCGGCGCGGTCCATCTGGCCGGGTGACTGGGCGATTCTTGCCGCGCTGCTGATTGGCGCGGTCTATTTCTACTCCGTGCTCTTCTTGGGCCGGGAGAAGCCGCGGCCCAGAACCGGTTACTTCGTTCTTGGTTTGCTCGCCTGGGTGGCAGCGTTAAGCGGCCCGCTCGAACGGCTGGCGCTCAGCCGGCTTTACTCTGCGTACATCCTCCAGCAGGTCGTATTGGTCATGATCGTGTGCCCCGCGCTGCTGCTCGGCCTGGAAGGCTGGATGCTCCGGCCCTTGCTGGCCAAGCCGCTGCTCCATCGCTTTGCCCGTGCGATCACGCGGCCCGCGGTGGCACTTGCGATTTTTGTCGTGGTGTTCACCCTGATTCACATCCCCTGGGTGTGCAACCAGGTGTGCCAGGTGAAGCCCTTCTACCACACAGTCCGCATCAGTCTCTTCCTCGCGGGACTACTATTGTGGTGGCCCGTGCTCAGCCCGCTCCCGGAGTTACCCCGTCTTTCCCAGCCCATGCAGGGGCTCTACCTGCTGGCGCTGATGCTGGCCATGACCGTTGTGGGTGCTCCCGTGACCCTCGCCGAGACGGTCCTCTACCATTTCTATATGGGCGGTCCTCACCCTCTGGGGATTTCAGCGCTGAAGGATCAGGAGTTGGGCGGTCTGCTGATGTGGGTGGTGCAGGGATTCATCCTTACCGTCGTCGCCTCTGTGATTTTTGTGCGTTGGCTCAGCCGGACGGAGCGCGGCGGCCAGCCTCGCGCGGTGGAACCCTAAGCGCCCTGGCACCCGCTTCACGCGGCTACGCTCCCGGCTGTGACTATCGCGCTGCAGCCGCTCGGTTCGCCACATCCCTCGCGGCGTCTCGCGCCGGCGCCTGACCCGGCGGATGCAAACTCTGGAGAAACGTAACCAGGGCCGTCGTTTCTGCCGGGCTCAGGTTCTTGCCGTAGGCGGGCATATTTCCCCCGCCCTGGATCACCTGCCGTATCAACTGATCTCTGGTCATCGTCACCGCCACCTTGTCGAGCGCCGGTCCCCGCATGCCCCCTTGCCCGCCCAGCGCGTGGCAGTTGTGGCACTGCTTCAACTGGAAGACGAGCGCCCCTTGCCGCTCGAGCGCTGTCCGATTCTGGAGATCCTGCGGCGGAATGGGCAGCGCGCTCCACGCATCCATCACCGGACTCCACGGAGGATTCACTGCCATCCTCGTGAGTGTTCCGAAACTCACCGCCACCAGCACGATGCTCAGCACCGCCACCGGCCTGCGTCGCCAGCTTTTCTCGCCTTCCCCCGAGAGGAAGGGAAGGATCAACAGCGCGGCGATTCCCACCACCGGGGCTCCCAGCAGTGCCGGAGTCTCCATCCACGGCGGCAACAGGGAAAGCAGGGCGTAGAGCCACAGGAAGAAGAAACCAGGCTGTGGCGCCGTCTGGATGATGGTCGGATTCGGCTCCCCTCCGGGGCCAAAGGGACCGAAGTAGGCTGCGCACGCTGCCACCGAAAGCAGGATAAACGCTCCGAAGAAGAGGTCCTTCCACACCGCGGAGGGCACGAAGGGAATGCCGTCCTTCTTCGTCAGCTCGTGATACTCCTTCACGTACGTCGCTTTGCGCACCACCCGCCCCGGCATGGGCCACTCGTTGATCCCCAGCTTGATGACCATCAACAGGTGCACGGCCACGAATGCGAGCAGCAGTCCGGGGATCACAAACACATGCAGAGCGAAAAACCGGGAAAGCGTGGCTCCCGCGATGATCGGCCCGCCCAGCATCAAATGCACCATCGGCGGACCCACGATGGGAACCCGGCTGGCGATCGAGGCCCCGATCCCCAGGCCCCAGTACGCATCCTGGTCGAACCGCAGCACCTGGCCCGTGAACGCCATTCCCAGCGTCATCACCAGCAGAAACACGCCCACGATCCAGGTCAGCTCGCGCGGATATTTGTACGCCCCGAACAGGAACACCTGGACCATGTGGAACAGTACGATGGCCACCATGAAATCCGAGCCCCACCCGTGCAGCGCCCGGATATACCACCCGAACGAGATCCCGTGGTTCAGCGTCTGCAGGCTGCTCCAGGCCTCCCCCGCCGAAGGCACGTAAATCAGCGCCAGCATGATTCCGGTGACGATCTGCAGAATGAACACGACGAACGCGGCGCTGCCGAACACGTAGAACCAGCTCGCCGTTTCCCGCGGAACAGGATGCTCCGCGGTCTCCCGGAGGGTCGCCCCCACCTGCAGCCGCTCATCGAACCATTCTCCCAGCTTTCCAATCAGGCGCATGGCGGCTTTCCCGAACTCAACTCGGAGACCATTCCCGGCGTCGGCATTTCGCCCGCCTTGATCAACAGCTTCCCATCTTCAATCTTGTAGTGGTGTTCGAACAACCCGCGTTCCGGAGGGCCCGAGGCCCGCGACCCGTCCTGGTAATACACGCCCCCGTGGCACGGGCACATGAACAGGCCCGACTGCGGGAACCACCGCACCGGACATCCCAGGTGGGCGCAATTCACTGCAAACACTTGGAATTGCTCGCCTTCAATATGCCGCACCCAGCAGGCCACGTCCGCCGTCATCCCGTCCCACGGGTTCACCACGGGGTTTTCGTACTTCGCCAGCCGCGTCTGGCCTGCCGGAAATTGTTCCAGTTTGCCGAGAGGCAGCCAGGACTCGTACGCCCCCTTCATCCCATGGGAGACAGGAGAGAGAATGTAGCGCACCACCGGCACGGCCAGAATCGCGGCCACGATGCCGTTCAGCAGAATCCCCAATTTCATCAGGATATCGCGCCGCGTGACCTTGCCCGGCAGAGTCATCGGATTTCTCCCGTCGTCTTGGCGGTATTCGGATACGGCTGCCCGGGGAATTGCGCCCGCTGCGAAGCCAGCCAGGCCACCACATCGGAAATCTCCTGCCCCGTCATCGGCCTCCCGGGCACATTGCCCCGCCAGTCCGGAGCCCCCAGCTCAGGCCGTCCCGCAATCACCAGTGTGCGCAGCTCCTGATCGGTCAGCAGCGCCAGGAAGGATTCATCCACGATCGAGCTGGCTTTCGGCCCTCCTTTGCCCGCCGGGCCGTGGCAGGAAGAGCAGTACGTGGTGTAAACGCCCGCTCCCCGCGCCGCGTCGCCGGGTGCGGCAGCGGCGTAGGGTGGGGGATTTGCTCCCCGCAGAATGTCCGGCTTCGCCCACCGCGCCAGAATTCCCTTCACGATGATATCGATTTGTTTGTCCGTGAGTCTGCCCCCGGCACTTTGCGCGAATGCCGCCATCGACGTTCCGGGTATCCCCTCGCTACTCACGCGCCGCAGGATGCTCTCGCTCGAAATAGCCAGGTACACCGGATCCGCCAGGGCAATCGCGCCGTTGCCTTTTCCATCAGTGCCGTGACATCCGGCGCAGTTCCCCCCGAACAGCACGTCGAAATCAGCCACTGCGTCCGGAGCGATCTGCGCCGACCCCGCAGCCGGCCGGCCAGGCGCATTCTCGCAGCCCGACAGAGCCAGCAGCGCCAACCCTACCACTCCCGGAATGAGCCACCGGGCTCTCACTCTTTACCGCCCTCTCCGCCCTTCTCATGCATCGCTCCCGGCGCCTCGATTCCCGCCAGCACGGAGAAGGGCATGATTTGGCGCGTGCGCACGGGATTCTGCCGCCTCACCACCAGCCCGGCCAGCACTCCGAACGCGCATTGCGAAGCGATGAACCACCGCCAGTCGATGCGCTCGTTCAGCACCGGATTCACCAGTTCCAGCACGCTGTGGATTAATCCCGTCCACAGAACCGGCGCGATCACTCCTCCCAGCAGTATCGGCCGCCGCGGGAACATCGGCAGCATCGCGCCGTAGAGGAGACCCACCATCAGGGAAGTGACCAGATGGAGAAAACTCGCCAGCAGAAAAGCGTTGAGATGGAACGCTCTCAGCGATGCGGTGGTCAGCTCCAGTCCGGGCAGCTCCGCCGACGCGGCCAGCAGATTGATTGGATACCAGATGCTCGATTGTTTCAGAACTCCGTAAGCGCAAGCCATCACCGCCATGCCCACGCTTCCCGCCAGCCCTCCCTTGATTCCCGCCGAGATGGGATACAGCTCCAGGGGGAGAAGCGCCCGGGGGAGATCCGGCGCGAGGGGAAGCCGCGCCACCTGCCGCCGCGCTGTTGTGATGGTCACCGCTTCTTCCTCGAGTGCCACGGTTTGATGTTTCTCGTGGGGAAGCACATCCCGGAACCAGCCCGTGGCGCCCGCCACGCTCACGAGCGCCCCCAGTATGCTCAGCGAGGCGTCCGTCACCATGCCGGCGAACAGCAGAGTCACGCCGAACGCCAGCACGATCGGCCAGGCCGTCGGCGCCGGCAGCGTGACGCTAGCCGGCGCGCCCTTTCCCGCTCCCGCGTGCGGATTCGCAATCGCCATTCTCTCCCCTTCGCTCACCGCCCGATGATGTAGACCACCGTAAAAACCACCACCCACACCGCGTCCACAAAGTGCCAGTACAGCGAAAATACGTCGGCGCGCTCTGCGTGTTCCTGATGCACTTTGCCCATCAGCGTGAAGATCAGCCCCAGCAGCAGGCCGGCGAGGCCCGCGGTTACGTGGAAGGCGTGCAGTCCCACGAGCGAGTAATATGTGGTTCCGAAAAGATTCGTCCGGATCGTCAGGCCCTTGTCATAGATCAGGTGATACCACTCCCGCCCCGTCGCCCCGAGAAAGATTCCGCCCAGCGCCACCGTCGCGAACCACCACATTCCGAACCCACCCACCTTCCCCTGCCTCAGCGCCGCCACCGCGAAATGAATCGTCAGGCTGCTCGAAAGCAGGCACACCGAAGCGAAAATGGGCAGCTCCAGCACTTCCGGCGTCGGGCCGCTCAAACTCTTTCCGATGTAGAAAAGGTAGGCCACCACGAAAATCGTGAAGATTGCGGATTCGGCCAGAATCAGTCCGACCATCCCCACCTGCCCGCGCGAGGGCAGCACCCACTGCGGTTCGAGTGCCTGCGGGGCCACCGAACTCTCGCTCATCGCCAAATCTCCACGTTATTCATACTTCCAGTCCGGATCTTCCGGGTGCTTCAAGTCCCACAGCGGGCGGCGGCTCCTCACCACCGGAATCGTCGCAAAGTTGTACTCCGGCGGGGGCGAGCTCGTGGACCACTCCAGCGTCCACGCGTCCCAGGGATCGTTGCCGCACTCCTTGCCCTTGAAGAAAGACCACAGCATATTTCCGACGAACACCAGTACTCCGGCGATCTGAAAAGCCACACCGATGGTGATGATCAGATTCCACACGTCCCACCCGCGCCCCGGTTCGTACGTGTAGATCCGCCGCGGCATCCCCAGCATCCCGGGGATGTGCATGGTGTCGAAGGTCAGGTGGAACCCGATGATGAACAGCCAGAAGTGGGTCTTGGCCAGCGCCTCGTTGTACATCCGTCCCGTGGCTTTCGGGAACCAGTAGTAAAAGGCCCCGAACAGCGTGAACAGGATCCCCCCCACGATCACGTAATGGAAGTGCGCCACCACAAAGTAGGAATTGCCCAGTTGCCAGTTGAACGGCGCGGCAGACAGCATGATCCCCGTCAGCCCCGCGATCAGGAACTGGAATATGAAGGCGATGCAGAACAGCATCGGCGCTTTGAATATGATTTTTCCGCCCCACATCGTCCCGATCCAATTGAAGATTTTGATCCCCGTCGGGATTCCCACCACCATCGTGGAAAACACGAAGAACGCGTTCGCGTACGAAGTCATCCCGATCGTGAACATGTGGTGCGCCCACACCGTCAGACTCACGAATCCGATCCCCACCGTCGCCCCTACCATCACCGGATACCCGAAGATCGGCTTCCTCGAAAACACCGGGATGATCTCCGAGGCGAACGCAAAGCAGGGGATGATCAGCACGTACACCTCCGGATGCCCGAAAATCCAGAAGAAGTGCATCCAGATGGCCGCCGAGCCGCCCGCCTGCGTGTCAAAAAAATGCGCCCCCAGATACCGGTCGAGCACCAGCATGATTTGCGCCGCCGTCAGCGGCGAGATGGCCAGCACCACCAGGCCACCCATCACCAGGTTCATCCACGCCAGTAACGGCATTTTGTTCAGCGTCATTCCCGGACACCGCATGCACACGATCGTCGCGATGAAATTCACAGCGGTTCCAATGCTCCCGAATCCCGACACCAGCAACGCCAGCGTCCAGAAGTCGGTGCTATGCCCCTTGGAAAACGTCGACGAGGTCAGCGGTGCGTACGCAAACCAGCCCACATCCGGCGCGCTCCCCGCTCCGTAAAGCCCGTCTCCTCCCAGGAAACTGAAGTACAGGAGCAGCCCTCCAAAGGCCATCAGCCAGAAGCTCCACGCATTCAGCCGCGGAAAGGCCATGTCCCTCGCGCCGATCATCAGCGGCACCAGGTAATTTCCGAATCCGAACAGCACCGGCATGGCCACGAAGAAAATCATCGTCGTGCCGTGCATGGTCATCATGCGGTTGAACACCTGCGGCGATACGAAATGGTTGTGCGGAACGATGAGCTGGATGCGGATGATGGTCGCTTCAATTCCGCCAATCACCAGGAAGAAGAGCGCGTAGAAGATGTACATCAGGCCGATCTTTTTGTGATCGACCGTCACCACCCAGTCGTGCAGCCTCTCCACGACCCCGCGCGAGTCGGCGCCCGCCTGCGGCAGCGCCATGGATTCGGTTGCCATCCGGCTATGCCTTCGTCCTCATCGCAGCGTCTCCAGATAGGCCACCAGCGCGTCCAGATCCTGATCGCTCAGGTTCATCGCCGGCATCAGCGACCCCGGCTTGATGGCCTCGGGATCGTGAATCCACAGCCGCAGGTTTTCGCGCGTATTCAGCGCCGCCCCCGATGCGATCGTTTCCCGGCTCATCAGGTGCGTCAGGTCCGGACCGAACAGTCCATCGGCTACGGTCCCGGAAACGGCGTGGCAATTGATGCACGCCGTGGTCTCGAAGATCCGGCGTCCCGCGCTCACCGCATCATTGGGCTGTGCAGGCTTCTTCTCCTGCTCCGCCCATCGGTCGAAATCCTCGCGCGAGTCCACATACACCCGCAGCAGCATCTTGGCGTGCTGCACGCCGCAATACTGAGCGCACTGGCCCAGATACACTCCGGTCTGATGTGGATCGATCCACATGTGATTGATCCGGTTGGGAATCAGGTCTGTCTTTCCGTTCAACTGCGGCACCCAGAAGCTGTGGTCGGTATCCGCGGAAAGCAGCGTGAGAAATGTCGGCGTCGGGTGGGACGGATCGCTCACTGGAACGTGCAGCTCGTTCGCCGTTACCACCCCCAGTGCCGGGTAGCGGAATTCCCACCAGAATTGGTGCCCGATCACCGTCACTTCGATGGCCCCGGCCGGTTTCGGCGCATCCTGGATCGCGTGGATTACCCGCGCCGTGGCCAGAAAAAGCACGATGACGATCAGCACCGGAATCACCGTCCAGGCCAGCTCCAGCGGATTGCTCCCGTACACCTGCGGAGGCTCGCCCCCATCGTCGTCCGCGCGTTTCCGGAATTTGATTACCGCGTAAGCCAGAAGCCAGAACACAGCCACGAAGATGATTCCCGTCACCGCGAGCACGAAAAGCGACAGCGTGTTGATCTGATCCGCGGGCGTCGACTGCGGCTTGAATATATTGGGAATCGGATTCGTGGTACCGGCCTGGCACATGCCCGCGGCCAGCAGGCCGCCTGCGAGCAACGTGGCCATCCCCGCCAGTTTCATCCCCAGCCCCCCAACCGGTGCCCCAGGTGGGTCCGCCGCTTCATCGCTCGGCCCCGCGCCCGCCCCGTTCCCAGCCCTCGCAGACGCCCTCACTTCTTCGGGAGCGCTATCCTAAATCAATCCGCCGGAAACGGCGAGATGATTCTGCGCGTTTCGGCTGGCGCCCCGCCGGCCGTATTCCCATCGAGCCGCGCTGAACCACCCCCATCCGCCACTGGTGCGCCGAAATTTCCTCACGCTCTCTGGTTGCGCGCGCGAACGAAGCGTCACCCGGCAATGGCTCGAGTGGCGTCAATCACCACACCTCGTTGTGACCACCATCACAGACTGAGCGATCACCTCGGGACCACCCTTGCTTCAAAGAGTCGAGTTGTCCGTGGCTGAGACGCTCTCACCAGCGAGTCACGCGCGTTCCCGCCAGTCATCAGGTGAACTTTCGGCCCATTTTTCGCCGCAGGAGGTACGCCATGGACTCTTCCCGTGAGCAACGTGGTCCCCGCCTGGGAGTGGAAGAACTTCGCCTGGCCGCGCAGGAGATGCGCGCCCTCGTCATCACGGATATTTTCGCCGCTGGCTCCGGACATCCGGGCGGCTCACTCTCCATTCTGGACGTCGCAGCAGCTCTCTATTTGAACGTTCTTAACCACGACCCGAACCAGCCCTCGTGGCCGGGCCGGGACCGCGTGTTCTGGTCGGCGGGCCATAAGGCCCCCGCGTTGTACGTCGCTTTGGGCCGCGCAGGCTACTTTCCTGTGGAGGACACCGTCACGCTGCGGCAATTGGGCTCGCCCTTTGAAGGCCATCCGAACCGGCTGAAGGTTCCAGGGGTGGAGATCTCCAGCGGCTCGCTGGGCCAGGGACTGAGCGTGGCCGTGGGGAGCGCGCTGGCAGCAAAGCGCCGCCTGGAACCGCATCGCGTCTATTGCATCATGGGCGACGGAGAACAGCAGGAGGGAAGCATCTGGGAAGCGGCCATGGCGGCAGGCCATTACCGGCTCGACAATCTCTGCGGCATCGTCGACCAGAACCGGCTGCAAATCGACGGCTGGGTGCAGGAAGTGATGGGGATCGAGCCGATCGGCGCAAAATACGCGGCCTTCGGCTGGAACGTGATCGAGATTGACGGTCACAATCTCGAAGAGATTCTCCGCTCATTCGACGCCGCGGCCAAGCACACAGAGAATCCCACGGTCATCATCGCCCACACGGTGAAGGGCAAAGGCGTTTCCTTCATGGAGAACCAGGCGAGCTGGCACGGCGTGGCTCCCAATCGCGAGCAGTATGAAAAGGCCATGGCCGAGCTGGTCACGCCCGCTGTTCCCAGGCAGCGCATCGACCGCATGCTGGACCGCGCCGGGGAGAGCGCCCGGCGCGTCACCGAGGAAACCCGGCGCCGGCTCCCGCTCTCCGGCCGGGACTATTGGTGGAATGCGCGCGAGAACATGAAAGTGGCCATGGATCCGACCCGCATGGGGTTTGGGCGCGCACTGGAAGCGGCTGGCGTAGACGAGCGCGTCTGCACCATTCACGCGGACATTTCCGGTTCCATCCGCATCGCGGATTTCGAAGCCAAACATCCCGAGCGGCTCGCGCGAGTGACCAGCGTGGGCATCGCCGAGCAGAACATGATGGGTGTCGCCAGCGGCATGGCCCGCGAGGGTCTGATTCCCGTCACCGGCACGTACGGCGTGTTCGCCTCCGGCCGCGCCTGGGACCAACTGCGCACCACCGTCTGCTACAACAATCTGAACGTGAAGATTGCGGGCGCCCACGGCGGCATCTCCGTGGGCCCGGATGGCGCCACCCACCAGTCGCTCGAAGAAATCTCGCTGATGAGCATCCTCCCGAACATGCATGTGGAAGTCCCCTGCGATTCAGTCGAGACGGAAAGGGCCACGCGCTACTGCTTGCTGGAATTGGAAGGGCCGGCCTACGTGCGATTTGCGCGGGAAGCTACGCCCCTGGTCACAACGCTCGAGACGCCCTACAAATTCGGCGTTGCGAACGTCATCCGCTATCGCGGGCAGAAGCCGCAATTCCTCGACGCATTCGAAACTGTGCTGTCCACGGACTATCGCAGCGAGGCAGAAGACGCCGCCATCGTGGCCTGCGGTCCCATGGTCCCGGAAGCGATGCGCGCCGCCTGGCTGCTGAGGGAGGATTATGGGATCGAAGCGCGCGTGCTGAACATTCACACCGTCAAGCCGCTGGATACCGCAGCGCTCGTCGCGGCAGCCGCCGCGACCCGGCTCGTGCTGACCGTGGAAGAGCATCAGAAAGGCGGCTTCGGCAATCTCATCGCAGGAGCCATCCTTCGCGAGCGAGAGGATTTTGCCCATCCTCTCCTGCTGGACATGATCGGAGTGGAAGACCGCTTCGGGCTTTCCGGGAAGCCCTGGGAACTGGTGCAGGCCATCGGGCTCACCGCGGAACATATCGCCGAGCGCGTGCTGACTCTCTACGCGAGAAAACGGGAGTTGAGGCCTTCCCCGTTGAAGCCGGAGACGCAGTTGGCTGCGGTCGAGTGCAGCTACTGTCATCGCGCAGTGACCTTCGAGGAGTATTTCCGCGAGTTTCCGCTGCCCATGGATGAGATCTGCGCGGATTGCGAGAGGGCGTCGCCGGAAGTCTGCCCCGCGTGCTGCCTGGCCTGGATGCGGGCGAATCCGGCCTTTTCGTATCGCTGCCGCGAGTGCGATGAGATCGTCGTGCCCTGTTAGCGCCGGCCGCATCGTTCCAGCCGCGCGCGGTCCCCAGTGACGCGCCGGGCTTCGCCCGGCTCAGGAAAATTCTAGTTCGACCTCATCCACGTAGCACCAGCCCCAGTTTTCCCCAGGCTCGATCGACCGCATGATCGGGTGCTTCACCGCGCGGAAGTGTTTCGTCGCATGCCGGTTCTTCGAAGAATCGCAGCAGCCCACGTGCCCGCAAGTCATGCACAGCCGCAGGTGCACCCATTCATCGCCCATCTTCAGGCACTCTTCGCACCCCTGCGTTGCCGGCTTCACGTCCCGTATCTGGTCCCTGTGTTTGCATCGCTTCATGCGCGCTCTCCCGTGCCCTGCGCCGCCGTCGCGTGGACGCCGTCAGTCGGCTTCCGCCAGTGTGCGATGGACCATGTGAATCGATATCGCTCCCTCGCCCACGGCGGAAGCCACCCGCTTCACGTTTCCCGACCGCACGTCCCCCACCGCAAACACGCCCGGAAGGCTCGTCTCCAGCATCTGCGGTACGCGCTTCAGCTTCCAGCCGGACGATCCGTTCACTGCGTCCAGGTCCCGCCCGGTGAGGATGAACCCTTTGCTGTCCATCGCCAGGCACCCGCGCAGCCACTCCGTCCGCGGTGTGGCCCCGGCCATGATGAACACGTGGCAGATGTCATGCGCCGACGTCTCGCCCGTCGCTTTGTCCCGCCACACCACGCGCTCCAGTTGCGTGTCTCCTTCCAGGCTCACCAGTTCCGTTCCGTAGTGCAGCTCGATCGCGGGGTTTTCTTCGATGCGCCGGATCAGGTAGCGCGACATGGTGTCCGCGAGCCGCCCCGAACGCACGATCATGTGCACCTTCCGCGCCGTTTGCGCCAGGTACACCGCCGCCTGTCCCGCCGAATTTCCTCCCCCCAGAACCACGATTTCCCGCTGCTCGCACAACTGTGACTCCATGTACGTCGCGCCGTAATACACGCCCAGGCCTTCGAATTTTTCCAGGTTGGCGATTCGAGGTTTGTTGTACTGCGCCCCGGTGGCCACCACCACGGCCCGCGCGGCCAGCGCGTTGCCGTTGTCCAGAACCACCTGGTACGGCCGCTTCGTGCACTCTAGCTTCCGGACGCTGTGCGCCACCATCATCTTCGCCCCGAATTTCTCCGCCTGCGTTTTGGCCCGCGCCGCCAGCTCCTGCCCGGAGATTCCCAGCGGGAATCCCAGATAATTTTCGATCTTGGAGCTCGACCCCGCCTGGCCTCCCGGCGAAGCGGTCTCGATCACCAGCGCGTCTAGGCCCTCCGAAGCCGCGTACACCGCCGCGGCCAGCCCAGCCGGTCCAGCACCGACGATGATGAGATCGCGGACCTGCGATTCGTCGATATTGATGTTGAGGCCCAGACAATCCGCCAATTTCGGAATCGTCGGATTGCGCAGCACCCCGCGGTTGCTGCAAATCACCACCGGAATTTCCTCCAGCTTCACCTGGAACCGGTCCAGCAACTCCTGCGCATCCGCGTCCGCGTCCAGATCCATGTAGACAAACGGCTGCCCGTTGCGGGTCAAAAACTCCCGCAGGCGAAGCGTCTGTGCGGAGTGTTGGGACCCCAGTAGAACCAGATTTCCAAGACCTTTCTGGATCAGGATCAGGCGGCGCAGGATGAACGCGCGCATGAAAACATCGCTCAACTCTGCGTCGCGGGCAATGAGCAAGCGGAACTCATCGGCGCTGAGTTCAAGGATCTCTCCGGGCTCGGTGATGCGCCCGCGCACGAGCGAGCGGCGCCCGGAGATCATGTTGAGCTCGCCCGTGAACTCGCCAGGGGAGTGTTTGGCAACCGGCTTCTCCCCGTGGAGATCGGGCTGAACGATTTCCATCGCCCCGGAGAGCAGAACGAACAAAGAAAGGTTTGTGGCGCCTGGCTCGAACAGGATTTCACCTCGCTCGACCCTGCGCACTTTGCCCGCAACGCGTACTCGCCGGATCTGCTCGGGAGTGAGCGTGGGAAAGGTCTGGGTGCTAGCGTCGAGCGCGCTCGGCAGCAGCGATGAAGACATCAGTCCTCCAGGTAGGGAATTATAGAACTAATGATTCGATGCACGACACGGCAACTGGTTCCGGCAGATTCGCGGCTGGCAGATGTGGAATGCGGATTCGTGCGGAGCGCAGAGCTGGGCACACCGCCCTCGCTCATCCTGTGAACAGGCCCCCATTCGGCGAAAGCCATTGGCCGGTAAAGTACGAGCTGTCATCCGAGGCCAGGAACAGCGCCGTGGCGGCCACCTCTTCCGGCCGTCCCCAGCGCATCATGGGAACGCGTGCGCTGAGCGACATCTTGAGCAGCGGCGAAAAATTCTCCGTCATCGGCGTCTCGATCCAGCCCGGGCAGATGGCGTTCACCCGAATGTTGCGCGAGCCCACTTCCAGCGCTACCGAACGCGTGAAGCCCAGTATGCCGCCCTTTGCCGCCCCGTAATGCGAGGCGATGGGAATTCCGTTCAGTCCGGCCACGCTCGACATATTGATGATCGAGCCCCGGTTTTTGCCCGCCATCAGCTTCAGCGCTTCGCGCGTGCAGAAGAACGTCCCGCTCAAGTGCACGCCGATCATCTGCTGCCACTCCTCGTCGCTCAGCGAAACAGTCACGTCCCAATGGGTCTCGATCTTGCGCCCGGCCATGAGTTCCCCCAATTGAGCCTCGCCCTTGCGATTCACCTCCTCGCGCCGGTTGCCCGTCTCGCCGACTCCCGCGTTGTTGAACAGGATGTCCAGGCCGCCGAACCGCCGCGTCACTTCCGCAAACATCGCCCGCACTGCCGCGCTATCGGAAACGTCGGCCTGGACTGCGAAGCCGCGTTCCCGCGCGGCTCCCATGGCTTCCACCGCGGCCTCTGCCGATTCCCGGTTCACGTCGTTGACGATCACTCGCGCGCCTTCGCTCGCGAATAGGGCCGCGGTCGCCCGGCCAATGCCTGATCCAGCTCCCGTAATCAACGCAATTCGTCCTTCGAGTCTCATCACCGCTCCTCCTCCATCTGCTCAAATTGGGGCGAAAAGTGTACCACTCGCCCTCGCCTCCTCATTTCTGATTTTCGAGCATTCGGGCCCCGGCAATCTGTCGCCCGGGGCCTCACAGGGGAATTTGGCAGCAAACCGCTGCTCCTGCGTATAATTAGGAGCACCCTTGCCCAGGCAGTTTGGGATGCAATCAGAACGGGCGTTCGGAAATCAGCAGTGGCGAAACATGTCCAGTGAGCACTTCGACGTCGTGATCATCGGCGCCGGGCTTTCCGGCATCGGAGCCGGCTACCGCCTGCAAACCCGGTGTCCCGGCAAGCGATATGCCATTTTCGAGGCTCGCCCTGAGATCGGCGGCACCTGGGATCTGTTCCGCTACCCCGGCGTTCGCTCCGACTCCGACATGTTCACCCTCGGATATCCTTTCCGGCCATGGAAAGACGCCAAGGCCATCGCCGACGGGCCCGCCATCCTCAAGTATGTGCGCGGGACCGCGCACGAATTCGGCATCGACCGTCATATCCGTTTCCAGCACCGCGTGCATTCGGCCTCCTGGTCATCCGAGGACGCGCGCTGGCGGCTCGAGGTTCAGACCGGCGCGAACGGCGAGACAGTCCGATACACCTGCGACTTCTTGTATGGATGCACCGGCTACTACCGCTACGATGCCGGTTACGAGCCGGGTTTTCCCGGCGCCGGCAGCTTCCGCGGCCAATTCGTGCATCCGCAGCATTGGCCTGAAGATTTGGACTACGCCGGCAAGCAAGTCGTGGTCATCGGCAGCGGGGCCACCGCCGTCACGCTCGTGCCTGCGATGTCCGGCACGGCAGGGCACGTCACCATGCTGCAGCGCTCGCCGTCATACATCCTGAGCGTGCCCGCGCACGACCACGTCGCCGATTGGTTTCGTCGGTGGCTGTCCGAAAACGCGGCACACCGCATCCTGCGCTGGAAAAACATTCTAATTAGCCTTGGAATCTACCAAGTGAGCCGGCGTGCGCCCAATTTTGCCCGCCGTGTCCTTAAACAGGGAGCAGCGAAGAGTCTCCCGCAAGGCTACCAGGTCGACCCGCACTTCAAGCCAAAGTACGAGCCCTGGGATCAGCGTCTGTGTTTGGTTCCCGACTCCGACTTGTTCAAGGCCATCAGCGCAGGACGCGCGTCCGTTGTCACCGGCCAGATCGAGTCCTTCACCGAACACGGAATCCACATGGAATCCGGGGAGGTACTGGAAGCCGACATCATCGTCTCGGCAACCGGTTTGCAGATGCTTGCACTCGGCGGCGTGCGGCTGACCGTGGATGGCGCGCCCGTCGAGCCGGGCCAGACGTTCATTTACAAAGGCCTGATGTTGGGCAACGTCCCGAACTTCGCCTTCTGCGTGGGTTACACCAACGCCTCCTGGACATTGCGCGCGGATTTGTCCTCGATATTCGTCTGCCGCCTGCTGAATCATATGGATCGCCACGGTTTCCGCACCTGCAGGCCTGCTTGCGATCCTGCATCGCTCGAGGCTAGGCCTTTGCTCGATCTCACCTCCGGCTACGTTCTGAGGGCCACGGCAAACCTTCCCAAACAGGCCGCGAAAAAGCCCTGGCGCATCCGGCAGAACTACATTCTCGACATGCTCACCATGAAACTGGGCAGGCTCGAAGATGGAATTCTGAAGTTCGGCGCGCCCCTGCCAGCCAGTCGCACGGAAATGCCGGAAGGGATACCGGCAGCATACTCGGGCGAAGATTAGCCTCGTCGCTGACGCCGACGGAGTAGGATCCGTCGGCGCACTCGAGGATGTAACAGAAGAACATCGCAGTGCGAAGCGAGAGAGTCCCTCGACTTCGCTCGGGACACTGCATCCTGGTCGGATGCAGTGGAGGCGGGGGGAGTCGAACCCCCGTCCGAAAAGCCTTGCCACCAGAAGACTACATGCTTAGCCCGTTCCGGTCGCCGCTCGCCCTTGCGGGTCCGCAACGCCTTCGCCGGAGCACGCTCAGAACGGGCAAGAAACGCGTCCGGCTAGCCCGGTGAATCTCGCCTGCTCCTTACGGGCCGAAAGGAGAAGGCCAGCCTGCTAGGTTACGCTCCGGCCCGCGTTCGCAGGCTCACGCGGCGGAACGTGCTACGCTAACTTTTGGTTAGGCAGCAAGAGCCAAGTTGTTGTTGGCATCTATGATTTTCCACCTTGTTACGGGCAGGTGGCTCCCGGCATGCCTTCTGGCCGCGACAGCTTCCGTCGAAACCGTGTCGCCCCCAGAGGTCTTCCTACGATTCAAGGTTAGCAATCACCTCCCGCGCGGTCAAATCCGCACCCGTTTGCCGGTTGCAATCCAGAGCAGATTAATGTATATACGCTAATGTGTTCTCCTGGGACGCCCGCAAGGCCCTCCGTAACCTGGCCAAGCACGGCGTCTCCTTCGAAGAGGCGGCCACGGTGTTCAGCGACGCCGATGCGCTCGAATTCGACGATGTGGAACATTCGGGCCCGGAAATGCGGTCCGTCAGGATTGGTTTCTCCATCGCGGGCCGGATTCTTTTCGTCGTTTACACGGTCAGGAGGCTGGAACATGGCAAAGAAACAATCCGCATCATCAGTGCGCGCCAGGCAACTCGCAAGGAGCGCGAAGCCTATGCCGGATAGCCGGCTCGATCTCGCCGACATCCCTGAGGCCACAGACGCCCAACTGCGGCGTGCTCGCCGCGTTGGGCGTCCAGTCACCGGAAACGCCAAGCAGCTCATTGCCATTCGCATCGCTCCGCGTGTTCTTGCCCAACTCCGACGGCTGGCCGCCAAACAGGACAAACCATACCAGACCTTCATCCACGAATTGCTGGAGCGGGCCACGAAGAAAAGAGTGGCCTAGAGGGCCGCGGCCCGCGCGGCCTGCGCCTGAGGCGCGCGCCGGATCACCGCCGCTGAAAATCGCTCCATCTCCTCGTATTGCGGGCTGAATTGCAGAAGCACCAGATCCACTCCCACAGACTCGAACTCGGAGATGCGCTCCGCCACCTGCTCCGGCGTTCCCACGAGGCCGGAGCGCAGCCCGCGGTTCGACACGGAATAATCCTCCAGCGAAACGCGCTGTTCCAGTTGCGTTCCCGCGAGCCACTGCTGGTAATTCTGGTAGCCCGCGGCGCTCTGCTTCACGTCCGTAATGCGCCGCAGCTCGTCCTGCGCCTCGCGTTCCGTCTCGCGCACGATCGCGTAGCCGGCCACGCCGTACCGCATCGGCCCGAGCCCGTGCCGCTCGCGGCGCGCGGCCATGTCGCGGATTTTTTCGCCCACACGCGCCGGCGGGTCGCCGTGCATCAGGTAGGCGTCGCACTTCTTCGCGATCAATTCTTTCGCTGCGTCGGACTCGCCGCCCGCGTAGAGCGTCGGCCGCGGCTTCGACAGCGGTTTCGGCTCCAGCACCGTGTTCTCCACGCGATAGTATTTTCCGCTGAAGGAAAACGACGGCTGCGACCACACGCCATCGAGCACGTCGAGCCATTCCGAGGTGCGCGCGTAGCGGTCGTCGTGCTGCTCGAAGTGCACGCCGTACATCTTCGCTTCGTCCGCCCACCACGACGACACCACGTTAAGCGTCACCCTTCCGCCGCTGATGTGGTCGATGTTCGCCGCCTGCTTCGCCAGCAGGGCAGGGAGGTGGAACGTCGGCCGCACGGCAAACATCAGCTCCAGCCGCTCGGTCACCGCGGCCAGTGCCGCGCCCGTGGACCACGCGTCGAGCGAGGGCGCGTGCACGCCTTTGATGTCGTTCAGGTTCAGCTCGGCGAGCAGCGTCACGTCGAAGCCGATCTCCTCGCTGCGCCGCGCCAGCCGGCTCACGTACTCCCACGTCGGCTGCATCCCTTCGTCTTCCACGTTGCGCAGCCATCCGCCGAATACCGGAAGCCAGTAGCCGAATCGCATCACGCACCCGTCGCTTTCTGTGTGGTGCCGTTCTTTGCCTCAGAAATCAAATACTCCGCCAGCCGCCCGTAGGCGTCGAAGCCGACCACGCGCGGCGCGTCGGCCACGTAATTCGACAGCGCATTCACGTCGTAGTAGAGCCGGCGGCCGTCGCGGTCGTCCACAATGAACTCGACACCGCCCACTTCGATCCCCGCCGCGCCCATGATGCGTTCCACCGTGGCGATCACGTCGGCGGGCGGGTGCGCCGCGGCAACTTTCAGCCCCGTTTTCGGCGCATCCGCGGGACAAATCCCGCGCGCCAGCGGCGCGCCATCCGCCGTCTGGCAGATGTGGCCGGGACACAGGTTGAAGGTTTCTCCGGTCATGAAAATCTCGATGGCGTACAGGAATTTTCCGCCCAGCACTTCCACCCGCGTGATGGAATTTCCGCGCGCGGGCACGAATTCCTGCACCAGCGCCGTCTGGTCGAGTCCCATGTCGAGATGGCCGCCTGCGGCCGCTGCCTCCAGGTCCTCCGCGCGGTCGTAGCGCGCGATGCCCGCTCCGCTGCCACCGATGTTGGGTTTGACGACAACGGGATAGCCGAGCGCCGCAGCGGCCGAGGGCGCTTCCGCAGCGGAATTGATGATGCGCGTGTTCGGGTAGGGAATTCCCATGGATGCCCACATCGAAAGCTGCGTCGCCTTCGACACCTCGAATCCGAAGGCCCGGCTCCCGTTCACCACGCGCGTTCCCGTGCGCTCCAGGTGCGCCAGATACCCGAGCGTGTAGAAAATCCCCTGGCCATTGCCGCGGCGGTAGGCCGAGGGGCTCATGCGGTTGAAGACGAGGGAGTAATTGCTTTCATGCAGAGACGGGTCATATTGATGGCTGCGCGCATCAATGCGGACGTAGGGCACGCCGCGCGCTTCGAGCGCCGCAAACAGCGGACGGAACCACTCCTGGTGCTCGTGATAGATGGCGATGGGACGAGTGGTGGTCATGGGTCAGTTGTATTTAATCATGATGAGATGCGATACCGGGTCGAAAGGCGATGCCTTAGCTTTTGAAGACAAATATCGCCCCCCCCTACCAAAATTGCTCAAGCGATTGAAAATGGAAGGGTTGCGCGGAGGGGACTTGCGCAAACAACAGAAAAGAAATGGGATAGAAACTGGGGGTACCCCACCCCCCTGGAGTGCGTAATCCCTTGGAGATAAAGGAGATGTGCGAAATTCAATTTCTAAGTGGTTTAGATTGAGTTGGTTGGGTTTTGGGGAGCGATACGGCTCCAAAAGCGAAGATCCTGCGCTGGCAATTCTCGGGCGAATTGGGGACTGGAAACTCATATCGGCTCACTTCCCGCAGCTTCGGGGTAGCTCCTCAGAAGAAGTTCGAGGTCGGAGGTTCGAGATTGGAAGAATCCAATCGGGGCTCAGGCCTGCGGAACTCCCGTTATGCCCCTTCTTTGAAAAGGGGGCGATGTCGCGAAGGCAGAATACTCAAAGAAACTATACAAGTCAATAACAAAAGAGGACAGGCAGAGGGCGGTCGAAGGTCGAAAGTTGAACGTCGAACGTGGGAAAAGTCGAGATGCCCTTTGTTGCCTTCTCGAAGAGCGCAGCGTAGACTTGGTTTCAATGAACCCCGAACGCCTGAAGCGGATCACCATCGAAGAGGGCAAGTGCGGCGGACGCCCGTGCATCCGCGGACTGCGTATTCGCGTCTCCGACGTACTGGAGCTTCTGGCTGCCGGCGCGTCTTTTGAGGAGATCCTTCGCGACTATCCCTACCTGGAAAAAGAGGACCTGCTGGCCGCCCTCGAGTACGCTGCGCACCAGGCGGACCATTCCGTGCTTAAGGCCTAGTGCGCTTCCTGATTGATAACCAGCTCCCGATTGCGCTGTGCCGCTTTCTCGCTTCCCGTGGCGCGGAGTGCCGGCATGTGTCTGAGGCGGGATTGACGCAGCACACGGACCTCGAGATCTGGCGTCGCGCGGGCCAGGAGGAGGAGATCCTCATTACCAAGGATGAAGATTTCGTTCACCTGGCGGCCAGTGTCGAGACCGGCGCACGGCTTGTTTGGGTGCGGCTAGGGAACTGTCGGACTGCACACCTTTTGGAGGTTTTCGAGCGCCTGTGGCCGCGTATCGATGCTGCGTTGCTCGCGAGTGACAAAGTCATCGAAATCTGGGAACAGTCGCTGCAATCGCAATAATCGGGCATCTTCACTTCTCTGCTCCGCGGTGAATTCTGACGAGCGGTATCCTCAAGTTGCGGAAGTTGCGGCCGGGGGAGTCACCCTAGTTGGAAAGAACAGTGGTGGTCGAGCTGATGCATGGCGAAATGCCGCAGAGGGATTTTGAGAAAGCCAGACGGCGGCTGAGGGTTGTGAAGGCGCGAATGGGAGAGGAGAAAAAACGTGAAACGCGGGGCGAATAAACCAACACATGTAACGCGTGGGAATGTGCTTGACGACCTGGGTTTCTCGCCGGAGCAGGCTACGGCGCTGAAGTTCAAGGCCGAGTTGTATCAGGCCATTCTGAAGTTCGTCGCGGACTCCTCGGGATGACAGCGGGGGGCGAGACTAAAGGCCGGCTGGTCCGGACATAGAAGGTCGGGTCCGATTGCGGGATTCCGGGGGAATCCATCGGACTCCCGAAATCGGAGATGCAAAAGGCGCAAAGCCGGCGGTAAGGAAGGGCGGCGGGCCCTTCCTGAGTCAGAACAGGTCCTTCCTTTGTCAGGGCAAGCGGGAACGTGCCTCAGGTCAGCTCCCAAGGGGGCCTTGGGACCGGGACCTGAGCTACAGCGCGTGAGAGAGCGGAGGGAGGAAAGGCCCTTCCTGCGTCAGGGCAGGCGGGCGAAAAGCAATTCGTCCGCGGAGAAGGCGTTGTAGCGGAGGCCGGCGATCAGGGCGGCGTAGGTGACGGTATAGAGGAGCTGAATGCCGGCTACGTCCCAGTCCTGGCGAAGCGCGGTTCCGAAAGTCAGCGCCAACATCAGAAGCGCGCCGCACACCAGAGCCTCACGGGTGCGCAAGCCGATCAGGATCAGAAAACCTACGGCGCCTTCCAGCCACGGCAATGCATAAGCGAAGGGCGTGACGAGCGCCGCCGGCAGGATGGTGTTCTGGAACATTTTGACCATGGTGGCGGCGAAGGCTCCAGGGCCGCCCAGCAGGCGGCTCGCGCCGTGCATGAAGATGTTCAGACCGAGCGTGATGCGGAGCAAGGCGTAGGCCAAGCGGAAATCGCGGTCGGGCCTTGAATCGGCGTCCATCGTTTCGTTTCGCACCGGGTTTGGAGCCTATGACGGTCAGATGTCGGGGTTGCGGAGGAGGATACGGACAGGGGATGGGACGAGGCGGGCGCAGCGAGCAGCGCCCCTACGGGCCAGCAGGGGACGGCGGCCAGGATGCGCACGGAGCTGAGAGGCGACTACCCTACTCTTGCTGTTGGGGACGGAGATCGCGGCCGCAAGCTAGAGCAGAAGAGCGGTGAAGCCCGCCTGTTGAAAATGGCGGTCGCCGGTAAGCGCTTCGGTGATGTGGTGTTCACGCATCACCACGAAGGAGGTGCAGTCGGTGAGAGTCCAGTCCTTATCGGGGCGTTCTGCAAACAAGGAAACACCGGCGTCGAACAGGGCAGCGGTGGGAGCAACGATGGTGCAGGCGGGATCGTTTCGCAGCGCATCAAGCAAGCGAAGAAAGCTGGGCCGCAGTGGCGGAGCGGAGAGCGCGTCCGCGACCTCGGTGAGCACCCAGGCGGTGGTCAGCACCGCGCCGGTGATTTTTTCGGCCAGGGCCACAGCCTGGGTATGGGCCGCATCCCCTTTGTGCAGGAGGGCCAAGAAATAATACGTGTCGGCAAAAAGCGGGGTCACTGCTTAGGAGTTCCGTGGATGTACTGGTCGTGGTTCTGCGCAAAGTCCGGAGGCAGACCGGAAACGCTGCCAATGACGTCCTTCAACCGCTTGGCCAACGATTGCTCCGGCAAGGGCTCGACGCGCACCGGAGTGCCGTCCGGGACATTCACCCCCGGCGGAACTTCGATTGCGCCATGCGTCACCTTGCTTATGAAACTCAAATTTGCCTCCAAGGGATCATCATACTACAGGTTACGGGGGATGGTTACGGTCCACAGCCCCGCCCGAGAAGAGCGCGCGAGAATGCGGCGGTACGAAAGGCAAGGTTGCCGATCCCGAAGATTCGGGAGGCAACGTTACATTGACGGGATACGTCCACCCCAGTAGTATTCGCGCGATCGTTTTCAAATTTTCGAGATGAGGTTCCCCATGTCGAGTCGAGTTCAGTTGGTTATGCTAAGTGCAATACTTCTGCTTTTTGAGGCGAGGGCGGTCCTCTCCCAGGAGCCGCCGATAAATCCGGATACATACGCTCAATTGAAATACAGGTATCTCGGCCCGGAAGGGAATCGCGCCACGGCGGTCGTAGGGATTCCGGGAAATCCCAACATCTATTACGTCGGCGCGGCTTCCGGCGGCATTTTCAAGTCCACCGACGGCGGCATCCGCTGGGAGGCCATCTTTGATTCCGAGCCGGTGGCATCGATCGGCTCGCTGGCCATTGCGGCTACGGACCCGAACATCGTCTGGGCGGGAACGGGCGAACCATTCATCCGCAGCCACATCTCCGTCGGCAGCGGAATCTACAAATCGGTGGACGCGGGAAAGACCTGGACGCTTATGGGTCTCGAAAAGACCGGGCGCATCGGCAACGTCATCATCGATCCCCGCAATCCGGACGTTGTTCTGGCCTGCGCGCTGGGCCACGCCTACGGGCCGCAGCCGGAACGCGGCGTTTTCCGCACCACGGACGGCGGAAAAACCTGGGAGAAGGTGCTGTTCGTGGATGAAAACACTGGCTGCTCAGATCTTGGTATCGACCCCAATAACTCCCGCATCCTGTTCGCGGGCATGTGGCAGATTGAAATCCACACGTGGGGGCGCACCAGCGGCGGGCCGGGCAGCGGACTGTATAAATCCACCGACGGCGGCGCTACCTGGAAGAAGCTGGAGGGCCACGGCCTGCCGCATCCGCCCATCGGGCGCATCGCCGTGCGCGTGGCGCGGAAGGATTCCAGCCGGGTGTACGCCGAGATTGAAACCGGCGACGGCGTGCCGCACACGGACATTCCAGGCCTTCCCGACGCGCCGGGGCAGATCGGCCAGCTGTGGCGCTCCGACGACGGCGGCGATAACTGGAAAATGGTGAACTCCGACCGCCAGCTCCGCGGCCGCACGCACTACTACACGCGGGAAGAGATTTCGCCCGACAACGAGAACGAGGTCTATTTCTTTTCGTCGGCGTTTTCACGCACGCTCGACGGCGGGCTCACGCTCACCAAACTGGCCTCCGAGCCCGGCGGCGACTACCACGAGATGTGGATCGATCCCACCAATGGCGACCGCATGGCCGTGGTCCACGACGCAGGGGTGAGCATCTCGGTGAACCGCGGGAAGAGCTGGAACCGCGTCCAGCTTCCGATTGCCCAGATGTACCACGTGAGCGTGGACGACCAGATTCCCTACTTCGTTTACGGTAACCAGCAGGATAACCCCTCGTGGCGCGGCCCCAGCAACAGCCTGAAACCCGGCCGCGGGGAGGGCAGCACGATCCCGCGCGGCGCGTGGCATCCCGTGGCTGGAGGCGAGAGCGGATTCGCGGTGCCCGACCCGGTGGACAACAACATCATCTGGTCCACCGGCACCGGCTCGGGGAGCATCGGCGGCACGGTGACGCGTTACGACGAGCGCACCGGCCGGCACCGCGAAGTGGAAGTGTGGCCCGATTACGTCGCGGGCGATCCCGCCGCCGAGGTGAAATACCGCTTCAACTGGGAATTCCCCATCGCCATCTCGCCGTTCGACCACAATAAGGTGTACGTGGGCAGCCAGTTCGTGCACGTGACCACCGACGGCGGAGATAGCTGGCAGATCATCAGTCCCGATCTGACGCGCAACGACAAAAGCCGGCAGCAAATCTCCGGCGGGCTCACTCCCGACAACATCGGCGTCGAATATGCCGGCGTGATTTTCGCGCTGAGCGAATCGCCGAAGGAGCCCGGGCTGATCTGGGCGGGGACGAACGACGGGCTGGTTCAGGTGACCCGCGACGGCGGAAAAACCTGGACCAACGTCACCAAAAACATTCCCAACCTGCTCGACTGGGGCACGATCGACAACATCGAGCCCTCGCGCTACGACGCCGGAACCGCGTACCTGACCGTGGACGGCCATCAGGTGAACAATCGCGACCCGTGGGTGTATAAAACCACGGATTACGGAAAGAGTTGGACCCTCATCACCCGCGGCATCCCGCACAATATGTTGAGCTACGCCCACTGCGTGCGCGAAGACCCCGTGCGGAAAGGGCTCCTGTACCTGGGCACGGAAGGCGGGCTCTACGTTTCCTTCGACGATGGAAAAAACTGGCAGCCGCTCCAGTCCGGCCTGCCGCATGCTCCGGTGTACTGGCTGGCAGTGCAGGAGCGCTTCCACGATCTGGCGGTGGCCACCTACGGACGCGGCTTCTGGATTCTGGACGACATCACGCCGCTCGAGCAGTTGGCTCCGCAGGTCACCGCTGCGAGCGCGCATCTGTTCGCGCCGCGGGACGCGTACCGCTTCCAGGCCGTATCGCAGCCCGGCGCGGTGGATTACGACGCGAGCGCGGGGAAGAATCCGCCCTACGGCGCGGCCATCGATTTCTACTTGAAAGAGAGCCCGAAGAAGAAAGAGGCGGTGAAGCTCACTTTCGAGGACGCTGCCGGGAAAAAGGTTCGCGAAATCGAATGCCACGCGGCGAAATCGGACGCTGCCTCCACTGAAGAGCCTGAAGCCGACGAAGACGATCCCGATCCTGAGCCCGCGCCGTGCGAAGTGAAAGCCGGCATCAACCGCGTGTGGTGGGACCTGCGCGGCGAGCGCTCCACGCTGATGAAACTGAGGACTCCGCCGCTCTATGCTCGCGACGTGCCGTTGGGGCCGGAGGGATGGCGCAAGGCTCCGGCAATCGGCCGGCTCGCCACGCTCGTCCCGCCGGGCACGTACACGGTCACTCTCACGGCCGCGGGACAGAGGCTGACGCAGAAATTGACCCTGTTGAAGGATCCGCACACCGCCGGCTCCGAAGCCGATATCCAGGCGCAGCTCCGCCTGAAGAAGGCGTTGTGGGACCAGGCGGACTCGCTCGCCGCTACCGTCAACCAGATCGAGTCGCTCCGGGCGCAGATTGGCGATTTCGAGAAGGAGCTGGGCAGTGACGACGCCTCGAAACCGGTCCGGAAAGCGGCAGAGGATCTCACCGCGAAGCTCGTGGCTCTGGAAGGGAAGCTGCTCCAGCTCAAACTCACTGGCCGCGGGCAGGACGACTGCCGCTGGGCGCCCGAGCTGATGCAGAAAATCCACTACCTGTTCCTCCAGCTCGACGCCAGTGCCGATTTTCCGCCCACCACGCAGCAGGTGGCCGTGCAGGAGCTGCTGAAGCGGGAGGGCGATACGGCCCAACAGGAGTTCCAGCAGGTGGTGACGACCGATGTTTCCGCATTCAATGCCATGCTCCGCGAGCGCGGCATTCCCAACATCATCGCCAAAGCGCCGTGAGGCCGGCCTACCGGCAGGGAAGCAGGGACGGGGCGCCAGAAGCGCCGCGCCCGCTCGGGATGTCCCCCTGCGCAACCCAGGCTCCCTGCCCAGTTGACTTCTAGCGGGCCCGTTCCAATAATCGGCAGTGCGGATTGTTCTCCATGGACCCATCCCCACGCGGAAGAGAATCCACGGCGCTGGAGCAGGCCGTCTCCCGGGCAGTACGCGATAACCTCGCGCTGATCCAGCACACGACCAAAGAACTGGGTCAGGCCATCGAGGATTTTGTGGCCGCCTGCGGCAGCTCCCGGAATGCGAATATGTTGCCGAGCATGCTGCGCGCGCAGACGGCGTCTGCTTCGCTCAGCTCGATGCTGGACGTCATCTCGCGGCTGCTCACCGCCTCGATGCAGCCCGGGCGATTCGGTGCTTCCGAGGCCTACATAACCACTCTGACCGCGGTGGAAGTCCCTGCCGCGGAACCCGTTGCTCCGCCGCATGCTCCGTCCGTGCCCACGGCTCCTCCGCGCGTTGTGCCGCAGGGAGCGGTGGCGCCGGAACCGGTGGTTGCCGCGCCGCCTCCGCCGGCGATGGCCGCGCCCGCAGCGGTGATTGAAGCTCCTCCACCGGTGATGGCGCCTCCGCCCGCTGCGGTGGAACCCCCGGCTTCCCTGCCTGTGGAAGTCGAACCCGTGATCGAATCGAGCCACGGCCCGCTGGTTCCTCCCGAGACGGAGCCGGCACCTCCACACGATTATGTGCCTGCGGGAGTGGATGGAGGCCCGCTGGTGCCGCCCGAGCCGATGGTTGCGGTTCCACCGTCGCTTGCGCCCGAACCCGCCGTGGCCGTCGCGGCGCCTCCGCCCGCCTTTCGCGTGGAAGATTTGCCGCCGGAACAGCAGGAACTCCACCGCCGCGCCAATCGCCATGCGAAAGTTTCCATGCAGGACATCTACCTGCTGCGGCCGAAGGACGTCCAGCTCGCCCGGCAGAACAAAGACATCTGCGTCCGCCTCCGCGGCGACATCGAGAAGGCCCGGAAAGAATACGTGCGGCGCTTCGGACCGATCCTCGAACATCCCGTGGACTACTTCTATCACTGGATGGTCGAAGTTCTGGCGGAAGGGAAGCCGGAGACCCTCGGGGAATACCCGTATCCCTCTGCTGCCACGCGCCATTAATACGATTGGCCTCACGCCGGTGAAAGACTGCCCGACTGTTCCTCGAGTGCATAGCGGCGCGTCGTGCTCGGGGCATGCTGCGTGCGCATTGCTCTGCCTTTTCCTGCTGCAGCCGGCCTCTGCCCCGGGCCTGGCCTCGCCTCGCGCGGCCGCGCGGCGCCCGACTGCAACAGAGGCCGCGCCGGCCGAACTGGCCTCGCTGAGCCGCGCGCTCCGCGAGCACGACACTCCCGCAAACTACGAGCACCTGGCTGCGTTTGCGCGCGAGCACGAGAGCGACCCGGCGGGACCTGTCGCCGCGTTGGCGCTGGGCTATCGCGACTACACCCGCGGCCGTTTCGCGGATGCCGCCGGGTGGTTCAGCCGCGCCGAGCAGACCGCGCTGCTGCCCGACTACGTTCTGTTCTGGGAAGCGCAGAACGCGCAGGCGCAGCATCACGGCGCGCAGGCTCTCGAACTGCTGGATCGCCTGTCGCGCAATTACCCTTCCAGCGCCATCCTGCCGCAGGCGCTCGAATCGCTGGCGGGCATCGCCCTCGAGCTGGGCGAGGCGCAGCGCGCGCGTTTTGCCCTGGAAGGCTATGCGAAAGCGGCCGGGCATCCGGGACTGCTGCTGCTGCGCGCGCGCGCCCGCGAAATGGACCGCGCCACGTCGCTGGCTGCCTCCGATTATGTGGCCGTGTACTACGGCTTCCCGCTTTCGGCCGAGGCGAAGCGCGCCGGGGAACGTTTGGAACCGCTGCGGCACCAACTGCGCTCCGAGTTTCCCGATGTCACTCCCCAGATGCGCTTCGCTCGTGCCGCCGCTTTCTACGACGCCCGACAGTGGAAGCAGGCCCGCGCCGAATACCAGTCGATTGCGAAAGTTCTGTCCGGCACGGACCGCGAGCGCGCACTGCTGCGCGCCGCCGCGAGCGCCGTCGGAACGCGCGGCGGGCCGGGCCCACTCGAGCAATTGCGCCTTTCGGATGCGGACCTCGATGCCGAACGCTACGCGCTGCTCGCCGAGGTCTATCACCGGCGGAAGAAGACGGAAGCGATGCAGCGGGCCGCGGAATCCGCCGCTTCGCGCGCGCCGCACAGCTCCGGCGCCGCTGCTGCGCTGTTCGAGGCCGGCAACTATTTCTGGTCGCATCTGGATCGCGCCGCCGCCGCGGACTATTACCGCCGTTCGCTCGAGGCGAGCGCGGCCGGTCCCGCCGCAGAGACCTCCAAATGGCGGTTGGCCTGGACCGCGTATCTGGACCGCGACCCGAACGCCGGCAAACTGTTTGAAGAGCACATCCGCCTGTTCCCCTCGTCCGCATATCTGCCCGAAGCGCTCTACTGGCTGGGCCGCGTGGCGGAGCGCTCCGGCGATGCGCCGCGCGCCCGCGCCATCTTCCTGAAAGCCGCGGGCCGCTTCCCGCAAACCTATTGGGGGAGCAAGGCGCGAGAGCGGTTGCAGGAGCTGGGCCCGGGCGGCGACGACCCGCCGGAAGAAATCCTCGTGCTGGTTCTGGTGCCTGCCCCGAAGCCGCTGCCCGATCTCACCGCGCCGCTGTACCCTGCCGCCGCCGCTCGCGATTCGCGCGCCCGCGCGCTCGCCGCCATCGGGTTCGACGCTTCCGCGGATCTGGAGTGGCGCGCGGGCTATTCGGAAACAGGCGCGGCGGCCCTGCTCGTCTCGCTGGCCCAGTACGCGCTGGCGTCCGGGCGCTACGCCGTTTCGATCGTCACCATTCGGCAGGCTATCCCGCAGCTCGAGGCCCGCCGCTGGGAGGAACTGCCCGTGGGCGTGTGGGCCGCGGCGTTTCCAATGCCCTATGCGGAACAAATCCGCATCGCCGCGGAGCGTCAGGGCCTGGACCCCATGCTGGTCGCCGGACTGATTCGCCAGGAGTCGGCCTTTCAGCCGCGCTCCGTCTCGCGCGCGAAGGCCATCGGCCTGATGCAGGTGCTGCCGGGAACGGGCAAACGGCTGGCCCGCGAGCTGCGCATCCCGTACAGCCGCTCCAAGCTGTTCGATCCGGACTACAATCTCCGCCTGGGCACGAAGTACCTGGCGGATCTGGTGGCTATGTTCGGCAGCGAGGAGCCCGCTCTCGCCGCCTACGACGCCGGCGAGGTGCGCATCGCCGGATGGCAGGCGGAACGCAAATACGACGAAATGGCGGAATTCATCGAATCCATTCCCATCACCGAAACCCGCGAGTACGTCCAGATCGTTTCGCGCAACGCCTCCATTTATCGCCGCCTCAGCAGCGTGCAGCAATGAGCCGCGTATCCGCCGGCCGCTCGCGCGTGTCGGAGAAGGCGGGACGCTTCACCGAATCCGTTATCCGCGAAATGACGCGGCTGGCTATGCAGCATGGAGCCATCAACCTGGCCCAGGGCTTTCCGGATTTTCCGGCCCCCGCCGAGCTGAAAGAGTCGGCGCGCGAGGCCATCGCCGCGGACATCAACCAGTACGCCATCACCTGGGGCGCCCGCGATTTCCGCGAGGCCATCGCCGCGCAATTCACAGCCCGCCACGGCGTTCCCGTGGATCCCGAGCGCGACATCACCGTCTGCTGCGGCTCCACGGAGGCCATGATTTCATCCATGCTCGCCGTCGTGGACCCCGGCGACGAGGTGGTGATCTTCGAGCCGTTCTACGAAAACTACGGGCCCGACGCGATTCTCTCCGGCGCGCGTCCCCGCTTCGTGCGTCTCCGTCCCGAGCCTGCAACTGGAGCGGCCGGCGCCGCCGCGTGGACCTTCGACCCGCAGGAACTCGCCGCCGCGTTCGGCCCCGCCACGCGCGCCATCATCGTCAACACTCCCAACAACCCTACGGGAAAGGTCTTCACCCGCGAGGAGCTCGAATCCATCCGCGACCAGTGCGTGCGCTGGAATGCGCTGGCTATCACCGACGAGATCTACGAGCACATCCTCTACGATGGGGCGCAGCACGTGGCACTCGCCTCGCTCGACGGAATGCGCGACCGCACCATCACCATCAACGGCCTCTCGAAAACCTACAGCGTCACGGGATGGCGCGTCGGCTGGGCCATCGCCCCGCCCGACCTCGCCGGAGCCATCCGCAAAGTGCACGATTTTCTGACTGTGGGCGCAGCCGCGCCGCTCCAGGCCGCCGGCGCGCTGGCTCTGCGCCTGTTGCCGGCGTATTACGAACGGCTGGCTGCGAGCTACCGCGATCGCCGCGACTTCGCTCTCGATTTCCTGGGCCGCGCGGGATTCCGCTGCTTCCGTCCCGCCGGCGCGTACTACATCATGACGGACATTTCGAGTTTCCCGTTCAGCGACGACCTGGAATGTTCGCGCTTTTTGGTGGAAAAAGCGGGCGTGGCCGTCGTACCCGGCTCCAGTTTCTACCAGAATCCCTCCGATGGCGGGCGCCAGGTGCGTTTCGCATTCTGCAAGACGCGCCAGACGCTCGAAGCTGCCGCTTCGCGCCTCGGCGCCCTGCCGGAGAAACTCTCCGCGCGCTGAGTGGTAGGGGCACGACATGTCGTGCCCCTACAAAGAGAGCCCAACCTCCCTATGCTACAATCCGCCGTTTACGGAGGCTCCGAGCGGCAATGGCACTGAATTTGGTTCCCCCGCAGACGCGCGTCACCGAAAAGGGCGACGGCGAACGCTTCGACGTTTCTTCCAGCGCCACGCGCACCTTTCTGTGCACGCTGGAAATCACCGCGCAGATCGAACAGGAGTCCCTAGACGTTTCCATCCGGGTATCCGAGGACGGAGAAAGCTGGGGGACGAAGCCGTTCCTGATGCTGCCGCAGCAGTTCTATCGCGGCCGCACGCGCCTGCTTCTGGATCTGACCATGCGTCCCGAGGTGCGCTACATCCGCGCCCATTGGGAGCTGAATCGCTGGGGCCGTGTGGCGCCGACACCCATGTTCGTTTTTTCGCTCACGCTCGAAGAAGTGCCCGCCAGCCAGCCGCTCGCCGCCAGGACGTGAGTCTGCGCAGCCCGCCTGCACGCAATGTCGCTGCTCCGGAAATCTAAGGAATGAAGAAGGGGTAGGAAGCTGACGGTCGGTTGCCCTTTGGTGGTGGCTTCCTACCCCGCGAGTGGTCTTTGCCGTGTTGGACGCTGGGTAGTGGAAAAAGGTTGCAGTTCGTTTTGTTTTTCGATGTAGCCCGCGGGCAATTCGATTGCTGCAGTCGCCCTACAGCTCCACCGTCTGTCTGTACTGCGCGATGTCCGCCTTCCAGTTGGCTCGTTTACGAATCAGTCCCTGGAGCGCGGAAAGCCCGGGCGGTTCGCCGTGCACCAGCCAGGTCTGCCGCGGTGGCGACTGGAAGCCATCCAGCCAGCGCAGCAGTTCGCTCTGGCCTGCGTGCGCGGAGAGCTGGTGCAATTCCACGATTTCTGCCCGCACCGGCACATCCGTTCCGAACATGCGCAGCGTTTTTGCGCCGTCCGCCAGCGAGCGCCCGCGCGTGCCCGCGGCCTGGAATCCCACCAGCAGTACGGCATTGCGCGCGTCCGGCAGCCGGCGCTCCAGATGGTGGAGCACGCGCCCGCCCGTGGCCATCCCGCTGGCGGACAAAATCAGGCAATTGGCCACGCGGTTGATTTGTTTCGATTCTTCCACCGTGCGCGTCATGTGCACGTCGTGCATGTCCAGCGGGTCGCCGTCCTGTTTTTCGGCGCGCGCAAACTCCTCGCTGTGATCCTCGCGGTGCGCCAGGTAGAGCTGCGTCGCTGTGATGGCCATCGGACTGTCCACGTAGGTTGGCAGTTGCGGAATCCGTCCCGCCAGTTCGAGTTGCCGCAGCAGGTAGAGCAGCGTCTGGATGCGGCCCACGGCAAATCCCGGAATCACTACGCTGCCGCCGCGCTTCGCCACCCGGTTGACCACATCTGCGAGCGCGTCGCCCACGGACCCTCCCGGGTGATCGCGGTCGCCGTAGGTTGATTCGCACAGCAGCACGTCCGCGTGCGGAGGCGTGCTCGGGTTTTTCAGGATGGGCTGGTCGTAGCGGCCCACGTCGCCGGAAAACACCACGGTCACCGTTCGGCCGTTCTCGGTGATGGTCAGCTCCAGGCTCGAGGAGCCGAGGATGTGTCCCGCGTCGTACCCGCGGACGGAAAACTCCGGGCTGATGCGGAACGCCTCGCTGCGTGCAACCTCCTGCAAGCGCCCGAGCGCTTCCTGCGCTTCGGCCACCGTGTAGAGTGGAAGCGGGGGAGAATGTTTGCTGTAGCCTTCGCGCTGCGCGTTCTCCGCATCCTCTTCCTGGATGTGGGCCGAGTCGGGCAGCAGGATGCGCGCCAGCTCGCAGGTGGCCGCGTTCGCATAAATCGGGCCGTGAAAGCCGTCGCGCACCAGCCGCGGCAGGTAGCCAGTGTGATCGATGTGCGCGTGGGTCAGGACGACCCAGTCGATTGTTGCGGGCGGGATGGGCAGCGGCGCCCAATTCCGCTCCCGCAGCTCCTTTTCGCCCTGGAACAGCCCGCAATCCACCAGCAGCCGTTTTCCCCCGGCCTCCACCAGGTACTTCGACCCGGTCACCGTTCCCGCCGCACCCAGAAATGTCAGCTTTGCCATAGCTCCGCTATTGTAGGGGAGAACTGAGAAGTCAACCCCACACGATTGCTAGGCCATTTCGACCCGGCTCCCGTGATTGCACATTGGCCTCGGGCGTTTGACGCGTTCTCGGCCGGAATGCTATAAACGGATTACTCCTGCGGTGGGGCTGTGGCGCAGTTGGGAGCGCGCCTCGATGGCATCGAGGAGGTCGTGGGTTCGAATCCCATCAGCTCCACCAATTTTCTCCGGCTCTCAAGTTTCAGGTCTTCGTCGCTTCCACTCCCCCGCGTCAAGACGCCCCATTCCGCGGGGCGGACCTTTCGCGCTTCCCGGACATATGCAATAAAGTAGCGTCACGTCGTCTCGCCGCCGGCCGCGGTGATAGACTATGAGCATGTCCACGGAAGAATTGCTGGCGGAGGCGTTGCGTCTATCCCGCCAGGAGCGGGCGCGCGTTGCAGAGGAGCTGCTCTCGAGTCTGGAGGAGCCCGACGACGAGGTCGCGGCCGCCTGGGCAAAGGAACTGGAACGGCGTTCCCTTGAGGTTGCGGAAGGGCGCGCACAGACCATTGCCTGGGAAACAGTGGGTTCTGACATCGTGAAGGAACTCGAATTGCGGCGTGCGCGTCGACCTGCATCCTGAAGCGCGTGCCGAACTCCGCGGGGCCGCTCTATTGGCTCTTGCGTGCGAATCGGTGGATGAGAGAAAGACCTCAAAGCCCGCGCCGGAGTCTGAACCCCGACCAACCCAATCACCATCTTCCTCCGTACATCCTTTGAGGCCTCACGAATCTATAAGAGAATGGGAGCGGGAGATAGGGAAGGGAGACCGCCGGGAGGCGCCATCCATGCTAATCAAAAGACCGAGTGAGATTCCGTCGTCGGAGATTACGCCGCGGAGCGTGTACCTGAACCGCCGAAAATTCCTGGCCGGCGCGGCCGCAGCGGGCGCGGTGGCGTTGGCCGGGCGCGCTGCCGGAGATGTTCTCCGGCCGGGTATCGCCTATGCCGATGGCGCGAAGCTGAATGTGACGGTGAAGAGCCCGTTCAGCACGACGGAGAAGATGACCTCGCTCGAAGACATCACCCATTACAACAACTACTACGAATTCGGCACCGACAAATACAGCCCCGCCAAAAACGCGCAGGCCCTGCGCACCCGGCCCTGGAAGGTACTGGTGGACGGCGAGGTGCTGAAGCCAAAAACCTTCGATATTGACGACCTCATCAAACTCGCTCCCCTGGAGGAGCGCATCTACCGGCACCGTTGCGTCGAGGGCTGGTCCATTGTGGTGCCGTGGAACGGCTACTCGCTCTCGACGCTCATCAACGTGGTGCAGCCTACATCGAAAGCAAAGTACGTGCAGTTCGTGACGGAGCTCGATAAGACAGTGATGATCGGCGCGCGCGAACCCGTCCTGGAATGGCCGTACACGGAAGGGCTGCGCATGGACGAGGCGCTCCACCCGCTCGCGCTGCTGAGCTTCGGAATGTACGGCGAGGAATTGCCGAAGCAGGATGGCGCGCCGGTACGCACCGTGGTGCCGTGGAAATACGGCTTCAAGAGCTGCAAGTCCATCGTGCACATCCGCTTCCTGGCCTCGCAGCCCTCTACGGCCTGGAACGCAGCCGCGCCCAGCGAGTACGGTTTCTACTCCAACGTGAATCCCAACGTGGATCATCCGCGCTGGAGCCAGGCCACCGAGCGCCGCCTGGGCGAATTCTTCAAGCGCAAGACGCTCATGTTCAACGGCTACCCGGAAGTGGCGAGCCTGTACAATGGGATGGATTTGCGAAAGTATTACTGAGCGGCCACCGACGGCATGTCAGCCGACCGATTCGTCAAATTCTCTAAGCCTGCCGTTTTTCTCGCCTGCCTCATCCCCATGGGCCTGCTGGTGCGGAAGGGAATCGAGCAACGGCTGGGCGCGAACCCCATTGAAGTCATCACGCACGCGACGGGCGATTGGACGCTCATCTTTCTGTGTATCACGCTGGCTATCACGCCGCTGCGGCGGGCCCTCGGACTTCCGTGGCTGGTGCGCTACCGCCGCATGACCGGGCTGTTCGCCTTCTTCCACGGATTTCTGCATTTCATGACCTACGTGTGGCTGGACCAATTCTTCAACTGGCACATGATCCTGAAAGACGTCGCGAAACGGCCGTTCATCACCGCCGGATTCACGGCCTTCGTCCTGATGATTCCGCTCGCAGCCACCTCGACAGCCGGGATGATCCGCCGGCTGGGCGGCCGCAGATGGCGGCTTCTCCATCGCCTCATTTACGTGAGTGCCACAGCCGGAGTGATTCACTACTACTGGCTGGTGAAGGCGGACGTACGCCTCCCGCTGCGTTACGCGGCGATTGTGGGTTTCCTGCTGGCCTGCCGCGTCCTCATTCATTTCATCGACCGGCGGCGGGCGGTAACGCGCGAAATGGAACACGCAGAGGGCTGATGTAGCTCAGGTCCCGCCGTTGACCGGCGGTTTGTGCCGGGCAACGGCTGACCTGAGGCCAGGGCTCGGTTCACCGGCGAATCCGGCGTGCTCGAGCCACTCCCGCGCGATACGCCCGCTCCACGATCCGCTCGTAGCCGCCTGCGCGCATCACTCGCATCACCTCCGCAGCGATTCCTCCCGGCGTCGCCGCCTCCGCCAGCAACTCTTCGAGCGCGGCCGGATTTTCTTCCAGTGCGCGCACCCCCTCCGCCAGGCCGTGCGCGGCAGCCAGGAACGCGGTCCGTTCGCTCAGGCCGAGCCGCCGCGCCGCCCGCATGCGCGCCGCCAGCGCGTGATACCCCTGGCTCGTGGAATAGACCACGGTAAACGCGTCGAACTCGCGCTCGGGGATCTCGAGCACCGCGCCCACTCGCCCGAATAGATTGCGAACGCGTTCCCGAGCACGGCGTGGTACGCCGCGGTCGAAGGCGAGCGCGGTCAGCCCGCGTCCGCTCCGGCACGCCGGCGAGGGCATTGCCCGCGCCCATGCCACCCGCTGCTGCACTGCGCCCCGCAAAGCGCGGAGGGGCACGCCCGCGGCCAGGCTGACGCACACTGCGCCCGGCGGCAGCGGCCCCATCATCGCCAGCAGCGGCAGCACGTCCCGCGGCCGCACGGCCAACAGCAGCAGGCCGGCCTGCTCCACCGCGCGCCGCAACGAAGGTTCGCCGCGTACGCCGTACCGCCGTTCGAGCCTGCGCAGCTTTTTGGGATTGCGGTCGTGCACCACGATGCGCCCGCGGCCCCGAAGCTTCGGGGCCGTGCCGCGCAGCCCGGCCACGATCGCCGCGGTAATCCGTCCGCCGCCCACAAAAACGGTCGCGCTCATCCCAGCGTCGCGCACGCGTCGTCGGCTACGATCAGCAGGTGATCGATGTCGGCGGGTTTGTGGGCCGTGGAGATGATCCAGTGCAGCCCGTTCGATGGCGTCATGTAAATCCCGCGCTCCAGCAGCAGGTGGACGAAATACGAATACTTCCGCGTATCCACGTGCGCGCAGTAGTCCCGGTAGCCGGGAATCGCCGGACGCTCGGTAAAATAAATCTGGAACATGGGACCGAAACCCTGGACGATGGCGGGGATCTTCCGCCGCCGGAACACATCGCGCAGGCCGGAAATGGCCGCGTTGCCCAGTTCGTGCAGCCGTTTGTAGGCAGCGCCGTCGTCCGCCGCGAGCAGGTCGAGGTTTGTTGCCACCACCTTCATGGTCATGCGGTGGCCGTTAAACGTGCCGTAATGCAGCACCATCCCCTCGCGCCATTCCAGCCGGTCGAGAATCGCGCGCGAGCCGGCCACCGCGCCCACCGGAAAGCCCGCGCCCAGCGCCTTTCCAAACGTCGAGAGGTCCGGCCGGATGCCGAACAATTGCTGGCAGCCCCCCGGCGCGTAGCGGAAGCCGGTGACCACCTCGTCGAAAATCAGCAAGGCGCCCGCCTCATGCGTCAATTCCCGCAGCCGTTCGAGATAGCCCGGCCGCGGCGGAATGCATCCGAGGTTGGCCATGATGGGTTCGGTAATCGCGGCGGCGAGTTCGGCGCCGTGCTCGCGGAACACGCGTTCCAGTTGCGCCACGTCGTTCCACGGCGCGAGCACCACATCCGCAAACGTCGCCTCGGGAATCCCCGCAGAATCCGGAATGCGCGCGGGCGATTCGGGCGGCCCCAGCTCCGCCGCGGGATGCGCGTGCGCGTTGAGCAGGAACGGGTCGTACCACCCGTGGTACTGCCCCTCGAACTTCAGAAACTTCGTGCGGCCGGTGTGTGCCCGCGCCAGGCGCAGGGCGAGCATGGTCGCCTCGCTCCCCGTATTCGTGAACCGGACCCGCTCCGCCGTCGGCACCATCCGGCACACGCGCTCCGCTGCTTCCACCTCAGCAGCCGTGCAGGCGGCGAAATGTGAGCCTTCCGCCATGGCCTGCGAAGCGGCTTCGACGATCGCCGGATGCGCGTGGCCGTGAATCAGCGCGCCGAACGCCATCATGTAATCGATGTATTCGTTCCAATCCACGTCCCACACGTGCGAACCCACGCCGCGCTCCAGCACCACCGGCCCCAGGGAGTACACGGCGCGGCCGCGCGACGGGGAGTTGACGCCTTCTACCAGCGATTCCTGCGCGCGAGTGAACCACTCACGGGATTTGGTCCTGCGCCGGGTTTTCTGGATGTCAGCCATTGCCGAGGGACGTGCTACCCCAACAACGTATCGCAAAAATGGATGCAGGGGCAGAGCCGATGCGCGCGCTGTTGCCGGGGCCTAATCCGCGGAGCCGCCGCCGTCCACCACCAGCGCCGCGCCGGTCATGAACGACGACTCGTCGGAGGCCAGGAACAGCACCGCATTCGCGATTTCCTCCGCTGTGCCGATGCGGCCCATGGGCCGGTTCGCGCACCCTGCCAGATACGTCTGCCACTCCATCCCGCGCAGCCGCGCGTCTTCCGGCAGCATGGGCGTGTTCACGTCGCCGGGGCAGATGCAGTTGACGCGAATGCCCTGCCGGCCGTGGTCGATGGCCATCGCTTTGGCCAACAGCACCAGCGCGCCTTTCGCCGCGCAATACGCCACCGCGCGGTCGCCGCCCACAATGCCCCATCCGGAGCTGTTGTGGATGATGCTGCCGCGCCCCTCGCGGATCATGTGCGGCAGCGCGTATTTGGACATCAGGAAGGCGCCCTTCAGGCTGGTGTCCACCTGAGCGTCCCACTCCTCGACAGTGCAGTCCACCGCGGTGTTGGGGAAAAACACGCCCGCGTTGTTGAACAGCACGTCCACCCGCCCGTATTCGGCGATCGTATGCTCCACGGCCGCACGACAATCGTCTTCGCGGCGAACATCGGAATGCAAAAAGGTCGCCCGGCCGCCCGCAGCGTGAATTTCGGCCGCGACCTCGCGCCCGCGCTCTTCGTTTCTGCCGGTCAGCGCCAGCCGCGCGCCCTCGCGCGCGAACAGGAGCGCCGTCGCCCGGCCAATCCCGGACGTCGCACCGGTGATGAGAGCCACTCGCTCCGCCAGGCGCATCTCGTCCTCTCCTCCGTTTGCCCGTCAGGCCAGCCCGCCGCCGTCCACCACCAGCGACGTTCCGGTGATGAACTGAGCCGCGTCGCTGGCCAGGAAAACGGCTGCATCGGCGATTTCTTCCGGCCGCCCGATGCGCCGGAGCGGCCTGCGCGCGGCATCGGCCAGAAACTCCGCGGCCGGCTCGCCCAACTGGCGGGCCTCTTCTCGGAGCATCGGCGTGTCCGTATCGCCGGGACAGATGCAGTTCACGCGTACACCCTGCGCGCCATGGTCGATGGCCATCGCTTTGGTCAGCAGCACAACCGCGGCCTTCGAGGCGCAATAGACGGCCGCGCGCGGCCCCGCGGCCAGTCCCCATCCCGAGGCGATATTCACAATCGCGCCGCGCGCCGCGGCCAGATGCGGCATGGCCTCGCGCGACATCAGGAACACGGATTTCGCGTTCACGTCCATCACCAGATCCCAGTCCGCCTCGGCCATCTCCGTCACCGTAGCGCGGCGGATGATTCCCGCGCAGTTCACCAGGATGTGCAGCCCGCCGAATGCCGTCACCGCCGCCGCAATCGCGGCCGCGCAATCGCCGGCGCGAGTCACGTCCGCGCGCACGAACTGCGCCCGTCCCCCCGCGCGCGCGGCTTCCACGGCCGCTGCTGCACCCGCCGCCTCATTCACATCGGCCAGAAGCACCGCGGCGCCTTCCGCGGCGAACCGGAGAGCGATTGCTCGGCCGATCCCCGACGCTGCGCCGGTGACCACGGCAACTTTCTCCGCCAGCCCGCCGCGCGTGAGTGGATTCGCCATCCGCGCAGTTTCACCGGCTGGCCAGGTCGCCCGCCGTCTCGCCTCCATCCATCACGAACACCTGCCCGGTCACATACTGCGCATCGTCGGAAGCCAGGTAAGCAAACAGCCCGGCAATCTCATCCGGCTTCGCATGCCGCCGGAGCGGGATTTTCTGGTTCACCGCCTCCAGCATCTCGTCTGTATATTCGGCGCGCTGCATCGGGGTGAGCACGTAGCCGGGCGCAATCGCATTCACGCGCACCCGCGGCGCCAGCTCCAGTGCCATCGTCTTCGTCAGCGAGATGACGCCCGCCTTTGTCGCGTTGTAGTCCGCATACAGCGGATGACCTGCCATCCCGTTGGTCGAAGCGGTTTGCAGGATGACTCCCGACCCGCGCTCGACCATGTGCCGCGCCGCCGTCTGCGCCACGTAGAACACGCCCGTGAGGTTCACCGCCATCACGCGGTCCCATTCTTCCGCCGTGATGTCCAGGAAGCGGTGCCGGATGCTGATGCCGGCGTTGTTGATGAGCACGTCCACGCCGCCCATCCGCACGACCGCTTTGCCGAACGCCGCCTGCACTTCTTCCAGCCGCCCCACGTCGCCCGCCAGTGCGCCCGCCAGTCCCGGCAGTTCGCGCGTGATGCGCTCGCGCGCCGCCGCATCGCGGTCCAGGACGCACACCCGCGCGCCCTCCTCCAAAAACCGGGCTGCAGTCGCCGCGCCAATGCCGCTGGCCCCGCCGGTAATCAGCACGCATTTGCCTTTGAGCCCTCGCATCCGTCCTCCGCTGGCCTCGCCCCAAAATCTCCCGAAATGCGCCCCGAGTATACGCCAGCACTGGCCGCGGCCAGCCGGACGCATGGACGCCGCGTGGTCCCGGGGAATCCACTACGCATCTCCCGCGCTCAGTCTCCCTCCAGGCAACAGTTCGGGGCCTGGTGCTATTCTTATGACACATGCCGGAGGCCGCCCCTCCGCTGCGCATGCGGCGGAGCAGGCGCGGGAACCCGGCAGGGCAGAGCGGTGTCTAATCATCGAAAGACGAACTCGGCGTTCACGCCCGAATTGGCGGCGGGGCGCGCCGAGCCGGCATGTGAAGCTCACGGCGAGGAACTGACCCGCATGGCCCAGATGGCACAGGCCCTTTCCTGGGGCCGCGACGAGGCCGAAGTCGTCACCGAGCTGCAAGCCGGCTCTCCCGCGGCCTTCGACGCCCTCATCCAGCACTTCCACGCGCCCCTGTTCCGCCTGCTCTGCCAGATGCTGGGCAACCCTGCCGACGCGGCCGACACTACCCAGGAAGTTTTCCTGAAAGCTTTCCGCGGCATCCGCGGCTTCCGCCGCGGCAGCTCGCTGAAAACGTGGCTGTACCGCATCGCCATCCGCGAGGCGCTCAACCAGCGCCGCTGGTGGCGGCGCCACCAGTCGAAGGAAACGTCGTACGAGGCCACCGGGATCGGAGACGAGTCGCTCGGCGTCGCCACCGAACCCAGCCCGTTCGACGCCTGCGTCGCCCGCGAAACCCAGCAGTCTGTCCGCCGCGCCCTCGCGCGCCTCCCGCAGGTGTTCCGCAGCGCCGTGGCGCTTCGCGACCTGGAAGGCCTGTCATACGAGGAAATTGCCGACGTGCTCGAAATCTCCGTGGGTACCGTGAAGTCGCGCATCCTGCGCGGCCGGCGCACCCTGAAGGATTTGCTCGAAGCGGAATTGAGCGGCTCGAAAACGTCTGTGCGCCCGGGCCACCTGATCGCTGGCGAGATGGCAGGAGGCGAACGATGACCTGCCGCACCGTCCGTCGCCTGCTGCCCGGATATCTGGATGGCGCGCTTTCCACGCGGGAGCATGCCGCCGTGGCGCATCATCTCCCGGCTTGCGGCGAATGCCGCAGCCAGCTCGAAGGCTACGCGCGCATGGCTGGCCTGCTGGCCCATGCCGAGCCACCCGCTCCGCCTCCCGCTCTCTCTCTCCGCATCCGGCTGGCCGTGGACCATGCCCGCCGCGAGACCGTGTGGCGCCGCGTTCGCCGCGCCGCCACCCGCATGTTGGAAGACTTTCTGGAACCGCTGGCGGTTCCTGCCACCGGTGGCGTGGCCACGTCGCTGTTTGTCTATGCCCTGATGCTCCACAGCCTGTTTTTGGGCGTGCCGCTCGGCGCCGTGCCGCACGACCAGCCCATTCCCGTTACCCAGCCGGCGCGCCTCGAGTCGCTTTCGGCGCTGCCCGCTTCCGCCGGAGCGCAGCGCATCCCCGACATCAGCGCCGACGTCAACCTGGTGGAATTCACCGTCAATGCCGAGGGCCAGGCGGTGAGCTACCAGGTGCTTTCCGGCCGGCCCGACCGCGAGGCGCTCCGCCAGCTCGACCACATCATGATGTTCTCGCACTTCCATCCGCAGTTGAGCTTCGGCCGGCCCACCGCCGGCGGCCGCGTCATCGTCCGCTTCGACGAATTCCACGTCCGCGGCTGAGCAGCACCGCTCTCATCCAGCCCTAAGGGAGTCGCCCGCGCGCAATCGCGGTCGTCAGCCTATTGGGCAACCTCGACTGTCAGCCGCACTCCGATGGCTCGCGTTACCGCTACCAGCGTGGAAAGTCGCGGATTGCCCTGGACGGACAACGCGCGGTAGAGACTTTCGCGCTCAATCCCCGCCGCTTTCGCCACCTTGGCAATCCCCTGGGCCTGCGCCAGATGGCGCAAGGTGATCAGCAGCACCCGAGGGTCGTCTTCATCCTCCAATGCAGCTTTCAGGTATTCAGCAGCGAATTTCGGGTCCTTGCGGAGCCGGCGAACCATGGCTTCATCGTGGGAAATGCTCGCTTTGCGTTTCATACCGTCCCGGTCCTTTCCTTGTAGTCCTGGAGGTAGTCGAGAGCTCGCCCAATATCGGTGGACTGTTTTCGCTGGTCGCCTCCGCAAAGCAGCAAAGCGCAGGCCGCGCCGAGCATCGCGTAATAGACCCGGTAGCCGGGTCCCCAATCAATCCGCAACTCGCACAACCCTTGCCGCAGTGGCTTGCAATCCCCGAAGTTTCCCGCCGCAAGCCGGTTGATCCGGCTCGCAATCTTTGCCTGTGCGCGGAGATCCGTGAGCCGTGATAGCCATTCGTCGAAGACGTCCTTTCCGGCGCGGCTCACGTAATGGCGAACCTCGATCACGGGGGTAAGTGTAACTTATAAATTACAAAGTGGCAAGGGTGGCCTGTGCGTCCCCCGGCGCGCCTCCCCACCGGGGAACCATTGACATCCGGGGCCCGCCGGTATATATTTCCATTGTTCTGGAAATATGAATACATTAGACGCCGTCGATTCCCTCGCCGCCCTCGCTCAGGAGACGCGCCTGAACATCTTCCGCCTCCTCGTGCGTTATGCCCCTCTGGGTCTGCCCGCAGGCCGCATTGCCCGTCAACTGCATTTGCCCGGGCCCACGCTTTCCTTCCACCTCAACGTGCTGGCCGCCGCCCGCCTGGTCGAGCCGCACAAAAATGGCCGTTCCATCCGCTATTCCCCGCGCATTGAGGCCGTCAGCGGCCTGGCTGAGTTCCTGACGGAAAACTGCTGCTGTGGAGGCGGGAGCAATCCTCGTCCGGAGGGGCGGCGCGAAGCCGCCTGCCCTCCCGCTGGTCCGGGGCCAAACCGCAAGCACCTGCGCTCCAGGAGGCCATCATGAAGGGACGCTACAACGTCCTGTTCCTGTGCACGGGTAACTCTGCCCGCTCCATCATGGCCGAGGCCATCCTGAACCGCAAAGGCATGCCGAATTTCACCGCCTACAGCGCCGGCAGCCATCCATCCGGCTCCGTGCGCCCCGAAGCGCTCCGTCAACTCGAGCTCGCCCGCCTGCCCACCAAAGAATTGCGGTGCAAGAGTTGGGACGAATTTGCGAGGCCCGGTGCTCCCGAGATGAATTTTGTTTTTACCGTTTGCGACAATGCGGCACGCGAAGTCTGTCCCGTCTGGCCCGGCCAGCCCATGACCGCGCACTGGGGCGTTCCCGATCCTGCGACCGTGCAAGGCACGCCCGCGGAAATCGAGCGCGCCTTCCGCGACGCCTTCATGATCCTCGAGCGCAGAATCAGCCTTTTCCTTTGCCTGCCGCTCGCCAGCCTCGACCGGCTCGCCATCAAGAAGGAAATCGATCGGATCGGACTGCAATGAGCTGGCGGGTCCATGCCGGAGACCGCGTGTGCGTGTGGCCCCTCACGCTCGGCCACCAGCGGGCAAAAAGGGTGATTCCGTGACGGACACAAGCAGAGGCGACACGCGGAAGAAGCTCGGCTTCTTCGATCGCTATTTGAGCGTTTGGGTGGCGGCCTGCATGGTGGTGGGCGTCCTGCTCGGCATCTTCCTGCCTTCCTTCACTGCGGCGCTTCGCGGGATCGAATTCGAAAAGGGAAGCCACATCAACCTTCCCATCGCCGTGCTCATCTGGCTGATGATCATCCCCATGATGATGAAGGTGGATTTTACGGCCCTGGTCCGCGTAGGGCAGAGGCCCAGGGGAGTGCTCGTCACCCTGTTCGTCAATTGGATGGTGAAGCCCTTTTCGATGGCCTTCGTCGCCTGGCTTTTTTTCCGTCACGTTTTTTCCGCCTGGATTGCCCCCGCGGAAGCGAACCAGTACATCGCCGGGACGATTTTGCTGGCCGCCGCACCCTGCACGGCCATGGTGTTCGTGTGGAGTTCGCTGACGGAAGGCGACCCGGCCTACACGCTGGTTCAGGTCTCGCTGAACGATTTGATCATGCTGTTCCTCTTCGCCCCCATTGTCCGGTTCCTGGTGAGCGGCGCCGCCTCGCTCTCGGTGCCTTTCCGGGTCCTGCTCGATTCCGTGGTGGCGTTCATCGTGATTCCCCTGGCTGCCGGGACGCTTCTGCGGGCCTGGCTCGTCCGCCGCCGCGGCCGGGAATGGTTCGAAAAAGTGCTGCTCCCCAGGTTCTCGCCGGTGACGGTGCTCGCGCTCCTGGCCACACTCGTCCTCATCTTCGCCTTTCAGGCGGACAACATCATCAGCAGGCCCTTTCACGTGCTGCTCATTGCCGTTCCCATTCTTATTCAGGTGTATTTCAACTCCGCGCTGGCCTACGGGCTGATGCATTTATTCCATGTGGAATATTCGGTGGCCGCACCGGGCGCGCTCATCGGCGCGAGCAACTTCTTCGAACTCGCCGTGGCCACCGCGATCGCCCTTTTCGGACCGGCTTCGGGAGCGGCGCTGGCCACCGTGGTCGGAGTGCTGATTGAAGTCCCGGTGATGCTGTCGGTTTGTTCCGTGTGCAATCGCACGCGCCACTGGTTCCCAGTTCCCTCCCCATCTCCCGCCGCGGGACTGGGGCCTCTGCCCGGGGCCGGGGCAGCGCAAGACGTTATCCCGGAATCTTAAGGAGAAAAGACCATGACCATCAAAGTGCTGCTGTGCAATTGCAAGGGGCTCTGCCAATCGTTTAAGGACAGCGACTTCAACACGCTCCCCTTTGAAGTGGAGTCGGAGTTGGAAGTAAAGTATGCCGTGCTGCATCCGCAGCTCTGCGGGCAGGGCGGCAATGAGGCTCTCGCCGATATCTTCCGCGAATCCGCGAAGGACCCGGAAGCGTACATCGTGAGCGGCGCCTGCGCGCCGGAGGCCCAACACAAGCTGTTCCAGAAACTGATGCGCAGGACCGGGTTTGATCCCGCTCGTTTCGTGCCGGTGGACATCCGCGGCACCAACAATGAGGGCATCTTGGCGGTGCTCAAAGAAAAGGTCGAAGCCCTCGTCCGCGAACACCCGGTGCCGGCGGCTTGACGGCGTGCCTGCGTGCTCGCACGGTTACGCCAGGAAGCCGCGATGAATCCAGCCATCCGGCGACAAAATTTGAACGGGCAGCCGGCCTGAGCTGGTCAAAATGAAAAGGAGATTTTGATGAGTGCTGACAACGTGAAGGAAGTCGTGAAAGAAAAGTACGGCGCGGCCGCAAAGCGTGTCGCTGCGGGCACGGGCTGCGCCTGCTGCGGCTCCAGCCCTTCCTCCGCCATCGAGGGCTGCGACCCCATCACCTCGAATCTCTACGGCGCCAGCGAAGCCTCCGTGATTCCGGAGGACGCTCTTCGCGCCTCGCTCGGCTGCGGCAACCCGACCGCCCTCGCGCAGCTCCAGCCCGGAGAAATCGTGCTCGATCTCGGCTCCGGCGGCGGCATTGACGTGCTCCTCTCCGCCCGCCGCGTGGGTCCGCAGGGAAAAGCTTACGGCCTGGACATGACTGACGAAATGCTGGCCCTGGCCGAACAAAACAAACGGAAATCAGGCCTCAGCAACGTCGAGTTCCTGAAGGGCGAAATCGAAAACATCCCGCTGCCTGCCGCCGCCGTGGACGTAATCGTCTCCAACTGCGTCATCAACCTCTCCTCCGATAAAGACCGCGTCTTCCGCGAAGCCTTCCGCGTGCTGAAGCCGGGAGGCCGCCTGGCCATTTCCGACGTGGTGGTGCGCGGAGAAGTGCCGCCCGAAATTCGCCGCAGCATGGAACTCTGGGTCGGCTGCGTGGCTGGCGCGCTCGCCGAGGAGGCCTACCGGCAGAAGCTCGCCGCCGCCGGCTTTGAGGCCATTGAAATGGAGCCCACGCGCATCTATCACGCCGCGGATGCCCGACAGTTCCTCGTCGCCGCCGGTCTCGATGCGGACGCCGTCGCTCCCCAACTCGAAGGCAAATTCATGAGCGCCTTCGTCCGCGCCCGCAAGCCGCTCTAAGTGGCTTACTCGACCCTCGGTGCGGCCCTTTCGTAGCGCCGCGGCTTCAGCCCAGCATCCGTATCCGCTCCCGGCCCCTCTTCTCCCACCTGCTCGCCAATGGTTGACCCCAGGCTGGAGCATCCATTCCTCACACCCCGGCGTCTCAACCCCGAAAACGAGCGGGGTGCGGTCCCGGTTTCTTGACTCGCGGGAACGCGGCCAGTAGATTGAGATAGTCGCTTCGGCTCGCCCGCCGCAGGACACAGACTTCGATCAGGGGGATCGTTCCATTCGACACGCACGCACCACGTTTGGCCTCCTGCTGGGAATTGGGATTCTCGGTTTGACCGCCGCCGCGCAGCAAACGCCGCCGGCGCCGCCGCAACCCCGTCCGCCGGCGCCCGCGGAGTCCTTCGACCCCATCACCGTCCAGCAGAACCCTCAACTGTTTGCTGTTCTTTGCGCCGCTCATGCGGGGGGCTACGAGGCCGGCGTTCCCGAAACGGAGATGCCGCTGCTCGAGGCCGCCATCCGCCGTGAGATCGCGAAGCAGCACGGCCCCGCCGTGGATGCGCTGCGCCAGTTCTACCGCAATCACGAACTGGCGAATCCCGGAGAAACACTCTCGCGGTATGTTTCCTTCGCGCTGGTCATCGGCCCACCGCCGCGTTTCAATTTCAACGTGGATCAGGAAGCCATTCCTCCGGATGCCGCTGCGCTCGAAGGATTCAACGCTCTGCTCTCCGCCTATTACAGCGAGCAACAGGTGGAGCAACTGTATGCGCGGGTCCGGCCGATTTACGAGCGGCACGCAGACGACGTCGGGCACATCCTGAGGGAGCTGACGCTACTGGAAACCGGCTACATGCGGCTGATTCTCGAGCCCTCCCCCGAGCATACCTTCACCGTTTTCACCGAGCCGCTGGTAGGCGTGCGGAGCAACTTCCGCACCTATGGCGGGAGGTACGCCCTGGTGATTGATCCCACGCGCGAAACCGCCCGGGATGAAATCCGGCACTCTCTGCTCCACTTCCTGCTCGACCCGCTGGCGCTCTCCCACCATCCGCCCGTTGCCGGGCGCAAAGCGATTCTGGATGTGGCTTCGCGGGCGCCGCGGCTTCCCACCGCATTCCGGGAAGACATCATTGCGCTGACCGACGAGTGCCTGGTGAAGGCCGTGGAGCTGCGGATCCAGCGCCCGCCGGACGTGCAAGTGGAGGCGTGGCTGGCTGCGGCGGAGGCCGACGGGTTCGTGCTCATCCGGCCGATATACAATAGTCTCGGAGCCTACGAAAAGGGTGAGGATGGCCTGCGCGCATATTACCCGCGGCTCATCCAGAAGATTGACTTGAACGCAGAGGCAAAACGCCTGGCCACTCTCCAGTTTGCTCCGGCGTCCGAGGCCTCGGTCCGCTCTGCCGCGCCGCACGCCGAGCCCCCGCGCCAGGAAGTAAGCGAGCTGGAGCGCTGGCTCATCGAAGGCGAGAGCCAACTGGCGCAGAAGGACACCCGGCTGGCCCGCGCCACGTTCCAGCGCGTGCTGGAGAAGTATCCGGACGTGCCGCGCGCTCAGTTCGGGCTGGCCGTGGCCGTCATCGTCGATGGGGAAGTGGACCGCGGCAGAACTCTGCTCGAACAGGTGGTCAGCGAACTGAGCAGTCCGGGAGCTGCCACCCAGGGAACGGTGCTCGGCGCGGGGCCGGGCGCCGCCGAACCCCGCGTGTACCCAGCGGACCCGCGGACGCTGGCCTGGGCTCACGTCTGGCTGGGCCGCATTTACGAACAGCGAGGGCGCCGGGAGCAGGCCGGGGTAGAATATCGTGCGGCGCTGGCCGTGGACGGAGCTCCCGAGGGCGCGCGCAGTGCGGCACAGCGGGGCCTGGACGCCAGCGGATCGAAGAAGAAGTCGCCGTGAGCCTTCGCAGCAAGCGCAGTGGGAACGCCCGCCTGAAAATAGCGGGAACTCATCTCATGGAGATTTTTATGACAAACGTGAACGGCTCGGAGTGGGGAATTTTTGCCGTGGCCGCAGCCGCGGGGTTGGCGCTCGCGCTCTGCATTGCGCCCCCTGCCCCGGCGCAGGACACCCCGCCGAATCCTCCTCCGTCCCAGCAAACGCCCCCGGCGGGCCAGCCCCAGCAGCCCGCCGCGGGACAACAAAACCCGGCGCCGGAGAAGCCGCCCGTCAACAAGGAGGAAGAGGCTGCCTACAAGGCATTCTTCGATCTGCCCCCTCAGCAAGTCCCCCAGACTATTTCGCAGGGAGAGGCTTTTCTGGCCAAGTATGCCACGAGCCGCTACCGCAGCTCCGTCTATTCCAAGCTGGTGGACGCCTATCTCAACAACCATGATTTGGCGAAGATGGTGGCCACCGGGAATAAGGCCATCGCTGAGAACCCGGATAACGTGGACGTGCTCGCCATTCTCTGCACCGTCATCCCGCGCACGGTAGACCCCCGCTCGCTCGACGCCGACCAGAAACTCGCCCAGGCCGAGCACCTGGCCCGTCATGCCATCGAGCTTCTCGACAGGATGCAGAAGCCCGCCGACATGCCCGACGAACAGTTTGCGAAAGTGAAAAATGAAAAGCTCGGGCTCGCCCATTACGGCCTGGGCTTGGTGGCCTACGTTCGCGGAAACACGGCCGAGGCGGTGGCCGAACTCGACCAGGCTTCGAAGCTCGATCCCACCCCCGACCCGCTCGAGTTCTACCTGCTCGGCACCGGCGAAGTGAAGTTGAAGAAATTTTCGGATGCGGCCGCTGCCTTCGACCATTGCGCGACCGCGCAGTGGGACCCGCAATGGCAGGCGCGCTGCAAGAAGGGCGAGGACGACGCCAAAAAGGCTGCCGCAGCGGCCCCCAAACCCTGACGCTGGGGCTAGCGCCATGCTGGCGAGCGAACGCACGGAGCTGGAACAGCGGCTGGACTACGTTTTTCGGGATCCGGCCTGGCTCGAACTGGCCATGACGCATAGCTCGCGGTACGGCGAATCCCGTGAATCCGGCGCGCCCGCTTCCAACGAACGCCTGGAACTGCTCGGTGACGCCGTGGTCGGACTGACCATCACGGATCAGCTCACCCATGTGTTTTCGGAATGGAGCCTGGGCCGGCTGAATCGCGCCAAGGCCCATCTGGTGAGTGCGAGGATGCTCTCTGCGGTGGCGGGCCGGCTGGAGCTCGGCCGCTTCCTCCAGCTCGGGCCGGGGGAAGACCGCACCGGAGGCCGCGATAAGCCGAAGTTGCTCGCGGACGCCTATGAAGCCGTAGTGGCCGCAATCTTTCGCGATGGCGGGCCGGAGCCTGCCGGCCAGTTCGTCCTGCGAACGCTGTGGGAGCCGGCGCTCCGGGATGGGCTGGGCTCGCTCGGCGAGCCGGACGCGAAGTCGGCCCTCCAGGAGCGCCTGCGCGCCCTGCGTCTCGAGCCCGGTGAATACCGGGTCGTGGCCAGCTCCGGTCCGGAGCACGAGCGCACCTTCCGCGTGGAGTTCCTCGTGGGCGGAAAGCCGGTGGCTTCCGCCGAAGGCCGCTCGAAGAAGCAGGCGGAGCTGGAGGCGGCGCGGCTCGCTCTCGATTCGCTCCAGAAGGCTCCTGCGCGAAAAAAGTGAGGTCGCGGGTGGGACACCAGGCAGTGAGCGAAAAACCCGAAACGGCGGCTGCGGCCTTCCCTGCTGGTGGGCCGCGCCATTCCGTGTTCCTCGAGTATGCCGAATCGCTGCTCGTCACGGTCATCCTGGCTCTCTTTTTCACCAGTTTCATTCTTCAGGCCTATCGCATTCCCACTCCTTCCATGGAGCCGACCCTGCTCGTGGGAGACCATTTGCTGGTGAACAAATTCATTTTTGGCGGGAACGGCGCCTGGTACGACCGCGTGCTGCCCTACCGTCCGATCCATCGCGGCGACATCATCGTCTTCAAATTCCCCTTCGCGGATCACACCAACTACGTGAAGCGCGTCATCGGCCTTCCGGGCGACCGCCTGAAAATCGTGGACCAGTTCGTGAACATCAACGGCCGCCTGCTCACCGAGCCGTACGCCTACCGTCCCGAGGGGTTCTCGGAGCCCTACGGCGACAATTTCCCTCCCGCGCCCGGCCCCAACGCCTACATCCCCTCCGGCATGGTGGAGAAGGAATGGCGCGCACAAATGTTCCAGTTCATCCACAACGGCGAACTCACCGTTCCCCCTCACAAATACTTCGCCATGGGCGACAATCGCGAACGGAGCTGGGACAGCCGCTACTGGGGGTTTGTGGACGAAGACGCCATCATGGGGCGCCCCATGTTCATCTATTGGTCCGTGAATTCCGCGGCCGACGAGGCCCCGGACCAGTCGCTTTCCGGCGGCGTCGCCAGCGTGATCGACGTGCTTCTCCATTTTCCGTCTCGCACGCGCTGGAGCCGCATGTTTCATCTGGTGCACTGAGCGTTTTGCGCGTTTCGCAGCCTCGGGACCGCCTAAACTCTCTGCGCTCCCGGGCGCTCCGGAGCGGAATCCACCTGACATGGCACGCACGCGCCTACGATTGCGGCGTCTGGCTCTGTTGCTCGCGGCGGTACTGGCGGCGCAGGGCAGCCTGACGCTGGCCCTGCGCCTGCCCCGCGTCCACGCCGTGCTGCGCGCGCGCCTGGAACGCGCGTTTGGCCGCCCGGTCACCGTGGGGCATTTCGGACTGAGCGTCTGGAGCGGGCTCCGCCTCGAGGCCCACTACATTACCGTGGCCGAAGACCCGCAGTTCGGCTACGAATTCGTGCTGCGCGCCGACCGGCTTTCCGCCACGCCCCGCTGGCGCGCCCTCCTCGGCGGACGCCTGGAGTTCTCGCGCTACAGCTTCAACCGCCCCAGCCTCAACCTGGTTCGTGCGCCCGACGGTCGCTGGAATTTCGTGGCCTGGGCCGCGCCCTCGCCCGCCCTTCGGGGCTCTTCCGGCTCCGCTGCCGGCGGTCACGTGGACGCAGTCTCGATCAGCAACGGCAGAATCAACTTCAAGCGAGGCGCGGATAAACTGGCTTTTGCTCTCGCCGACGTGAATGGCCGGATCTCTTCCGCGGCGGACGGACGCTGGAATATCTCTTTCGATGCCCAGCCTTACCGCGCTGGAGTCACGCTGCAGGACGCGGGCACCCTCCGGTTTGCAGGCACCATTCCTGTGGCGGCCTTCGCCGCGGCTGCCTCTGCGCTCCCCGCGGATTTTTCCCTCCAATGGACGAGCGCGTCGCTCTCCGATGCGCTCCGGCTCATCTCCGCAAACGATTACGGCGTGCGCGGCTCGCTGGAAGGAACGCTCACGGGACAATTCAGCCGCACCCCGCCGGCGGCTCTTCCCGGCGGTGGCCCGTCGGCAGGCCGGACGGAGAGCGGGGCGGCCGGAGCCCCATCCGCAGCGCCGAGCTGGAAAATTTCCGGCACTCTCCGCCTGGCCGACGTTCACCGCTGGGACCTTCCGCTCCAGCCGGGGCCGCCGGCGCTGAACCTGGCGGTGGATGCGGTGGGCTCGGCGGATCGCCGCGAGTGGGAATGCCGGCAAATCCTCCTGGAGGCCCGCCGTTCGAGTCTGCGCGGCACCGCATCTTTCCGGTTGGGTCAGGACGCGCGCGCCTCGCTCCGCGTGCTTTCTGCCAGCATCCACCTGGACGATTTGCTGGTCTGGTATCGCGCCTTCCATCCCGGTGTGCGGCCCGGCACGTCCGTGGAAGGGTTCCTGGGCGCGGACGTCGAGCTGCAAGGCTGGCCCGTGCGCATTGTCCACGCCACGTTGGCAACTACGGGCGCGCGGCTGAACGTTCTGGGCGAACGGCGTCCTGTCGAGCTCCGCCGCTCCGTTCTGGAGGCCGATGCGAAGGGCGCCCGCCTCGTGGAATTGCAATTGGCCGCGGGCGACGACGATTCCGGTCTGCGTCTCGCGGGCCGCGCCCGTTGGGCGCCGGGATACCCGTTTGAAGCGAGCCTCGCGGGCGGCACGGCACATCTGGCTGAATTCTCCAGCGCTCTGGCCGCTCTCGGGCTTTCCGCTCCGGCAAACCCGCTGCGCGTTTCCGGCTCTCTCTCCGCCCGGCTCGCCTGGAAGGGCGCCGCACGGCCGTGGCGCGTCGCCACCACAGGAATGCTGGCGCTCGACGACGTTGGCGTGTCCGGCGGCCTGCTCCGCTCCGCCATCACAGTGGGAAAAGCGCGCGTGGATTTTCTCCCTGGAAGCCGGCGCGTGCAGCTCGCTGCGGCGAAAGCCTTCGGCACAGACTGGTCTGGCTCTCTCGCCGCCCCGACGCTCGCCGGGCCATGGGAATTTTCCCTCGCCACAGACCGGCTGAACCCCGCGTTGCTCGTCGGCGGGTTCTCCAGCCGCGCCGCGGACGATACCAGCCTGCTCTCGCGCATTTTGCCGGCGCAGGCCGCGGCCACCCTGGCGCTTGAAGCGCCGCCGTGGCCCGCATGGCTGCGCGGAGAAGGCGCCATCACGGCCGCAACGCTCGCCGTCGGCCGCCTCGAATTTGACCGCGTGAAGGGCCATCTGTCCGTCGGCGAGCGCGAAGTCGCGCTCGAGGGCGCGGAGGCGGAATTGGCGGGCGGGCGCGTGCGCGGCGAGGTGCGTGCGGATTTCGGCGAGCAGCCGCGCTACGCTGCCCGCGCTGATTTTCAGGGAGTGCGCGTCGCGCCGATCGCCGCGCTGGCCGTTTCCACTCGCGGCTGTTGCACCGGCACCGGCGCCGGCCACGTGGAATTGATGGCCAGTGGATGGACGCGAACGGCCCTGCTGGCCAGCCTCGCGGGCACCGGTCGCGCGGAAGTGCGCTCCGCCGCTGTATTGACTCTCGACCTTCCCGAATCCCTCGCCTCCGGTGAGTTGCGGCCCGGACGCACCGCCCTGCGGGATGTTCTCGCGGATTTTTCCTTTTCCTCGGGCCGCGCGCGCATCGAACGGTTGCGCGTGAATTTCCCGGAAAGCGAGGCGGATGCGAACGGCAGCGTGAACTATCAAGGGGAGCTGGATCTGGCCTTTACGCCGGCCCAGACGCGCGCCGGGAAAACGCACGGGCCACGCGGCGAAGCGGCCGATTCCGTGCGCCTCTCGGGCACCCTGGCTGCGCCCCGGATTCTCGCCGCGCAGCCGCCTTCCCCCTGATGCCCGCCGCGCCTGTGTCCTGCCACGATTTCAATGCGGATGGGGATGCCGGGAACCCACGCCTACTGGTTAATAGTCCGGTTGCATGTTGTGCTGGGCGCACCGCAAACGCGCTTCCCGCATGGTGACAAACGGGTTCTTGCTGACCTAAACCAGGCGCGTGAGTCCCGTGCTCTCTTTGTGGATGAGGAGAGGCACGGGGAATGATTGTCTCTTCAACGGCGTTTGCCGCGTGCGGCAGCGCGAATCGGCGCGGGAAGAACTGCAGGAGCAGGGACGAGCGCGGCCGGCGCGGGCTCGGCCGGAAGCGAGAACAGTTCGCTCAGGCTTTTCTGTTTTAGCGCGCGCATGCGGTCGCGGATTTGCGCCGCGCGCTCGAACTCGAATTTCGCCGCGGCTTCCCGCATCTGCGTTTCGAGCTGCGTGATGGCCTGCTGGAGCGCCGCCTCGTCCGCGATCGTGTCCAGCTCCGGCGCGTCGAGCGGCACGGTCACGTAATCCGCCTCCACCACCGCCGCGAGCTGCATGTCCACCGCTTTCACGATGCTTTGCGGCGTGATCCCGTGCTCCGCGTTATACGCCGTCTGTTTGGCGCGCCGCCGGTTCGTCTCGTCCAGCGCCTGCTGCATCGACCCGGTGATCCGGTCGGCGTAGAGAATCGCCTTTCCGCTCAGGTGCCGCGCCGCGCGCCCCACCGTCTGGATGAGCGCCGTCGCGCTCCGCAAATACCCCTCTTTGTCCGCGTCCAGAATCGCCACCAGCGATACCTCCGGCAAATCCAGCCCTTCGCGAAGCAGGTTGATCCCGATCAGCACGTCGAACTCGCCCCGCCGCAGGTCCCGCAGGATGCGCACCCGCTCCAGCGTCTCCACCTCCGAGTGCAGGTACCGGCAGCGCACGCTGATTTCCGTGAAATATTGCGCCAGGTCTTCCGCCATTCGTTTCGTCAGCGTGGTCACCAGCACCCGCTCGTTCCGTTCCGCCCGTTTGCGGATTTCCTCCAGCAGGTCGTCCACCTGACCGCGCACCGGCCGCACTTCCACTTCCGGGTCCACCAGCCCGGTGGGCCGGATCAGTTGCTCCACCACCACTCCGCCGGATTTCGTCAACTCGTACGCCGCTGGCGTTGCCGAAACGTAAATGATCTGGTTCGTCCGGTGATCGAATTCCTCGAACGTCAGCGGCCGGTTGTCCAGCGCCGAGGGCATGCGGAAGCCGTGCTCCACCAGCGTCTGTTTGCGCGAGCGGTCGCCGTGGTACATGCCGTGGAGCTGCGGCACCGTCTGGTGCGACTCGTCGATGAACACCAGGTAGTCCTGCGGCATGTAGTCCAGCAGCGTCGGTGGCGCCTCGCCCGGCAGCCGGCCGGACATGTGCCGCGAGTAGTTCTCGATCCCGTGGCAGTAGCCGATCGTGCGCATCATCTCCACGTCGAACATGGTGCGCTGCGCCACCCTCTGCGCCTCGATGAATTTCCCCTGCTTTTCCAGTTCCGCTTTCCACCACTCCAGCTCTTCCAGGATGGTTTCGATGGCGCGCTCTTTCTGCGCCTGCGGCAGCACGTAATGCGTCTTCGGAAAGATGGTCGCGCGCGAAAGGTTTTCCGCCCCCGGCCGCACCCGCCCGGTCAGCGGATCGATCTGCCGCAGTGATTCCACGCGGTCGCCCCACAGTTCGATCCGGTACGCAAAATCGTCGTAGGCCGGAAGAATATCGATGGCGTCCCCGCGCACGCGGAATGTGCCCCGCCGCATGTCCTCCGCGCGCTCGTACTGGATCTCCACCAGTTTCCGCAGGATCTGCTCCCGCGTGATCGTTTGCCCCGTCTCCACCATCAGCAGCATGCCGTAATACGCATCCGGCGACCCGATGCCGTATATGCAGGAAACGGAAGCGACGATCACCACGTCCCGCCGCTCGAAGAGCGACCGCGTCGCGCTCATGCGCAGTTTGTCCAGTTCGTCGTTGATCGTGGCTTCCTTTTCGATGTACGTGTCGGAAGCGGGCATGTACGCCTCCGGCTGGTAGTAGTCGTAGTAGCTCACGAAATATTCCACGGCGTTCTGCGGGAAAAAGTGCCGGAATTCGTGGTAGAGCTGCGCCGCCAGCGTTTTGTTGTGCGCCAGGACCAGCGTGGGCCGCTGGGTCTGCTCGATGAGTTTCGCCATCGTAAACGTTTTGCCCGACCCGGTCACCCCCAGCAGCACCTGGTGCCGGTCCCCCGCCTCGACCCCGCGGGCCAGCCCGGCGATGGCCTCCGGCTGGTCGCCCCGCGGCTCGTATTCGCTGAACAGTTTGAAGGGCATGGTTACAGCGCGCTCTGCCGAGTGGCGCGCATCAGAAGATTATACCGCGGGGTATTCGGAAGCGCGGGAATCAACGAGAGGCGCTCGTTTCGTCCAGCAGCAGCAGGTGCGTCTCCGTTTTCGAGTGCCCGGCATAACGGAAGGGAATTCCGCCGTCGGCGTGGCGGATGCTCAGATCCATCACCTCCTCGCTGGATTGCGTCACCCTGACCGTCCGCCCCGTGCGCAGCGACACGTAAATCAGGCTTTCGCCGTGGCTCGTCCACGCCCCGGAGGTGCGCAGCCCATTCTTCCGGAACGCCTCCGGCGTCGCGTTTTTCTCTCCCGGTTTCTGTCCCAGCGCAAACCTCATCAGCACCACCGCGCACGCATCGACGGCAGGGTGCTCGATGTCGCAGGGCTCGTCCCGCAGATACGTGGACGACGACTGCAGCTCGGTGCCGTTCAGCGGCGCGCCCGGCACGGCCTGCGTCCGCTCCCACGTCTGGCCGGGGACGACGCCGGTCGCCGGCGCCTCCAGCCCCGCGCCGAGCTGCTGCAGCCACGCGCGCGCCTCCTCCAGCGCCCGCTCATCCTTCAGGATCTCCTCCATGCCTCTCATGTATTCCACCTCGCCATGCGGCCCGAGCTGGAATTCGATGGCGCGCCCTTCCAGGCCTTTGTACTGCGAGAGCAATTTCGCCGCTGCGGGATCGTAGGAATCGCCGGTCAGCGTCGCGGAAACGCGTTCGTACGTGGCCCGAAGGCGCAGCGGCGCACGATTCGCATCGGCAGATGATGATGACCCGGATGCGGGCGCCGGCGCTGCCTCCTGCGGTTGCGCCGCGGAAGTGGGAATTGGCGGAAGCACTTCGAGGAGCAATGTCAGTCCCACATTGATCCCCAGTTCGGCGGCTCCCTGCGGATTTTCCACCGCGCCGCCCACCAGGCTTTTCGACTGCGAGCGGAGCGACACCTGGTAGCGCAGCACGTCGCCCGGTGAATACCGCGGGGTCAGCACGATGGCCGGATGCGCCGCGGAAGGTGATGGCGCCGAAGTTGCCGCAGCAGGATGGGGAGCCGGCCCCGTCCCTGCGGTCTGGGCCTGCGCCCGCGCGGCCCCCGCCGCCAACGCCGCGCACATCGCCAGGCTCCAGGTTATCGCGTAGATCGCCCTGCGGAAGGGCGGGGTTTTAACCCCGCCGAAAAACGAACCGGAGTTGCGGGCTTTAGCCCCTGAAGCCCATCGCTGTTTCATCGGTTCGGCGTTTATGAGCTGCCATCTAGCGATTGCCGCCGGCTTCACACGGAGTCTCCACGCAACTTTCGATCTCCACCTGCACCGGCAGGGTTGCCCGGAAATGCGGCGGCTGCGGCGGGAGAGAATGGAGAAGCAGAACTCGCATCGCGAGGTCGTTAGTATGACACGGTGAGAGCGCGCCGGAAATTCGCCGGCGCCGCATGGACTCATCGCTACCTGCCCGTTATTCCCTCACAGCATCCGGTGATGCGGGTCACTGAACAGGCCATGACGGTGGCTTACGTTGATTGCGGATGCCTGATGTTGCCCCTCCCGGCGGCGGGACTGTGCAAATGGGGCAGAGGAGGTTGCAATGGCCCTAGCACCGGCAGTAGAGGAAAGGACCAAGGAAAAGATCCTCGCCCAGAAGTTGGTTTCTCTGGCCAGGATCATGGTAGCAACGGATTTCTTACCGTACTCGGACCGCGCGCTCGACTGTGCGTTGGCACTCGCGCGGCGCTTTAAGTCGAAGGTCTATTTAACCCATGTGATCACATTGGCGGGGCACGGCGTCATGGAGTCGGAAGTCGGCGCGCCTTCCCACGAAGACCTCTGGAACCTCGCCAAGGAAAGCGCAAAAAAACTCGAGGATTCCGTACGCCTGTCCGGCGTACCCCATGAAGTGGTGATCGAAGAGGGAAAGTTCTGGCCCACTCTGGAAACATTGTTCCGCAAGCACCAAATCGACCTGCTCGTCCTTGGCAGTCACGGAAGGACTGGCGTGCCGAAGGTCTTGATCGGTTCCTCGGCGGAAGAGGTCTTCCGGCAGGCCCGAATCCCGGTCTTGACCGTGGGGCCGGCGGTGCCACGGCAACCCCTGCTCGCGGGGGAGATCAAGAATATCCTGTGTGCCACTGACTTTGGACCGGCTGCGGAGCGCGAGGCAGCTTTCGCATTTGCCCTCGCTCAGGAGCACGGGGCAAAGCTGGTGTTGCTGCATGTGACTCCACTGCCTTCAACGGTCTCCGAACGGGACACGGTTTTGCAGAAAGAGACCAACATGCGGAAACTGACGGAACTCGCGCCCACCGCAGTGGACCTCGTCTGCAAGCCGGAGTACCGTCTGGCCGCTGGCGAGCCGGTCGAGCAGATTCTGCAGATTGGGCAGGATATCAAAGCGGATCTGATCGTCATCGGCGCGAAAAAACGGGAGAGCCTCGCCGGCCATATCCCGCACACCAAGGCGTATCGCGTGGTTTGTGGGGCACATTGCCCGGTTCTTACCATCAAGTCCTGAGCCCATAGGCGTGTAGCCGAATCGGCCCGGGGTCATTGTCAGCGACCATGCGTCCAGAGTGCGCGGGGCGCGAGGAGGAGTCCTGCCTGCGCCCCTGTGCTCCGCTACGGGATTACGACCAGCCTGCGGCCTCCTGCGTCGCGTTCCCACACTTCCTCGATGTCCGCCAGCGCAACCCGCTCGGTTTCGATGCGCAGTTTGCCGGTCCCCACATCGTTCATCACCGTTCGCAGCGCTTCGGTGAGCACATCCCAGGGCGGAATGCCCCCCGTTCCTAGAATCCTCAGCGGCACGCTGCGTAAGACTGCTGCCGGCAACGTGATTGCCGGTCCCGCACTCTCGCCCACCTCCACCAGACGAATCTCCTGTGCAGCAATCGCAAATTCGGCGCATGTTATGGCGGTCAGCAGGGCTTCGGTGGGAGGGCCCCAGAGGTAGTCGATGATCACCTGGAACCCCTTTTCGCCTGCTTCGCGGCGGAAGGCTTTGGTCAACTCTTGATCTGGCTGGCCCAGCGGAATCGTCGCGTCGGCGCCCAGCTCGTGGAGTGTGCCCAACGCCCGTTCGTTGCGCCCCGCCGCCACGACGCGTCCCGCGCCCAGGATTTTGGCGATCTGCACCGCCAGCCTGCCCGTCACTCCGGTCGCACCGAGGATCAGCACGGTTTCGCCGGGAGCGAGCTTCGCGATTTGCTTCAGCGAAAGCCAGGCAGATACACCGGGATTGGGAATGGCCGCCGCGGTCTCGTCGTCCAGCTCCTCAGGGACCGAAAAACACTGCACTCGCCTCACCGCGGTGCGCTCTGCCATCGCGCCGTTTGGCCGCTGTGGCCCGGCGAAATACACTCGCGTGCCGTCCTCGAGCCGCCCCACGCCATCCACGCCGCAAACCACGGGAAGCTCGCGCGGGCTGGCAAAGTGCTTTCCGCCAGCCAACTGTTTGTCCACTGGCTTCAGCGCAGCCGCGCAGACATGAACGAGCACCTCTCCGTCGCCCGGAGCTGGCTCTGGAAATTTCTCGAACCGCGGCGGTTTTCCCAGCGCGTGTAGCACGGCAGCATGCATCTGTCGCCTCCTTTCATGCGTTCCGTGCCGCTTGCCACTGCGATTGTGCCCGGACCAGGGCGCACTCCGAAACTGGTAAGGCGCCGCAGGGGCAGCTCAGACGACGCCGCGGCGAAGCGCCTCCAGCGGATAAAATGTCCCGCGCCAGTAGATTCCGCGCTGGCGTAGCGTGATGGCCATCGAGCGCAGGGCCATGTAGAACACCAGCACCGCCCCGAGCGGATGCGTCAACCCGTAAAGCGGCGAACCGCCGCCGCGAACGGCTGCCGCGCCGCTCACTCCAACTGGGATGACGGCCCCCACTGCAGCAAATCCGAGCGCCCACCCGCTGACAAACGGCAGCGCCACGAACGGCAGCACATTGAGTATCAGCATGGCCAGATACTGGGCCAGAGCCCTGCCCGTGCGGAAACTCGCCGTGGCGAAGAAATTCTTCTCCGTGCCTCGAATGATGTTGCCGATTCCCGAATGCCACCGGATGCGGAGCAGATCATCGGCTATCGCCGCTCCGGACCTCAATCCGGCCTGCTTCACCAGCCAGCCCAGCTTCAAATCGTCCACAACCTCCATGGCCAGCCGCCGATGCGTGCCAATCTGTTCGTACGCGCTGCGCCGCAGCAGTTGAAACGCCCCGATCCCGATGTAGGCGCTCGAAGCAGGATTCGGAACGGACCACGGCCGCGCGGCCAGCAGCACGGCGAGCCCAAAGAAATTCAGCACCGTGCGCTCCCAGAATCCCACGACGTCCATTCCCGGAATCAGCGTCAGGTGGTCGCAGCCCCGATCGATCGCCAGCGACACCGCCAGCCTCAGCGACTCCGGCGCGAAGCGCACGTCGGCATCCGTGAACACCAACCAGTCGCCATGCGAGTGCTCGTACGCGGTCTCCAGGCCGTGCGGTTTCCCCAGCCATCCCGGCGGCAATTCGTCCACGCGCACGGCGCGGAGACGTTTGCAGGCTGCGGAGAATTCGCGCAGAATCTCAGGGGTGGCATCGCCGGAGCGGTCGTCCACCGCGACGACTTCATAGCCCGGATAGTCCAGCGCGAGCATCGAGCGCAGGGCCGCCGGCATTTTTTCCGCCTCATCGCGCGCGGAGAAGAGCAGGGACACTGTCGGAAGCGCTGCGTCGGGCAGCGGTGTTACGGACGAAAGCCGCGGCACCCGGCGCATGCCGAGCGACATCTGCGTCGCCAGGATCAGCCAGGTGCAGGCCACGGCGCCCAACAACGCCGTGAACGCCATGTGAGCGATTGCCGAATGCAAAACGGGATCCCGGGAGCCCTTTCGTACCCGATCGAATCGATCAGCGCGATTTCAGAATAGCACGCGGAGACGCAGCAATCAGATGAGCAGGCCCGACGATTCTGCCAATCGCACACTCGCCATCATCGGCGCGGGCCGCGTCGCCCGCGGGCTCGGTGGCAGGCTCCGCGAGGCCGGCTGGAAAATCGGCGCGGTGGTGGCCCGGAAGATACCCGCCGCGCGCGCAGCCGTTCGCGCCATCGGCTCCGGTATTCCCTCCGCCGGCTCGACGCGTCGCGTGCTCGATGCCGCCGTCATCCTGCTGGCCGTCCCGGACGATGCGCTGGCCGAGATTGCCGTTCAACTCGAACGTAGCGGCGGCGACGATTTGCGGCGCAAAGTAATGCTGCACACCAGCGGTGCGCTCAGCTCGGCGGTGCTCGAGCCGCTCGCTCGCCGCGGCGCGTGGACCGGCGTGATCCATCCCATGCAGAGTTTCGGAGCACGCACCCGCCCGCGCCTGGATGGCGTGCTGTTCGGCATCGAGGGCCATCCGCAAGCGCTGCGCACCATTCGCAAAATGGTCCGCAGTATGGGCGGCGAGGCCGCGCGCATCGAGCCCGCCCGCAAGGCGGAGTATCATTGTGCCGGCACGTTTGCCGCCGCTCACGTGCTCGCTTCCGTCGAGGCGGGCGTGCGCCTGCTGATTGCCGCGGGAATGAAGCGCCGCGATGCCACCCGCGCCCTGCTCCGGCTGGCCCGGCAGGTGCTCGACAATCAGGAAGTGCTCGGCCCGCGCGCTGCCTGGACCGGGTCGCTCTCTCGCGGCGATTGGGCCACCATCCGGCTGCACTGGGAAGCATTGAGCCGCTACCCGGACGAATATCGCCAGGCCTATGCGGCCATGACGCGGCTGGCCGCCCGTTTGCTCTCGACTGCGCCGGAGGCCCTGCTGGCACAACTGCAGTCGAGCCAGGCCATCGAAGCGGCCCCGTCGTCGCCCTCGGATGCGCGCTCTGCAGCGGCACGAGCCGCCGGAATTGACGCATGAGGCTGCCCCTCCTAGAATGGGAGTATGCGCAGAGCATCCGTCATTCCACGGATCGAACGTCGCGAATTCAGCTTCACGGTAGTTTTCGAACCGCTCACTAAAGTGCAGGTTGTGCGGCGAAATGGCCGGAGGATTCAACGCGCGGAGAATCCGGCCTGGCCTGGATATCAGGTTACAGTTCCCTTGCTTCCGGGACTCATCACTTACGGCCGCACCCTCGATGAGGCCCGAGAGATGGCGCGCGATGCCATTCGCTGCCACCTGCAGGGGCTTCGAAAGGCCGGCGAGCCGATACCCGACGAAAAACATGCCCGAAAAGAGAGACTGCGCGTAGCTCTTTCCGCCTAGATGTCTCCACGCCTTCCGATTCTGAAGCCAAAGGAAGTGCTTCGTGCGCTGCTGCGCGCGGGTTTCGAAATCCACCATCAGGCAGGGAGCCACGTGGAATTGCGGCATCCGGGAAAGCCACATTTGCGTGTTACGATTCCCAGGCACGATCGGTTTGACTTACCGACTCCGGTCTTGAAGAGTGTGTTGAGACAGGCGGAATTGACTGTGGAGGAATTCCTGGAGTTGCTTTAGAGACGCGGACCGCAGGAAGTCCCGGCGATGCAGCCTCCTGATGCTCACGATTCAGGCCAAACTCGTTCCGCTCTCTGCCTAAGAAAGGCGCGCTGATGTTCCAGATCCCCATCCACTCGCAAACGCTGGCGAACGGCCTGCGCGTGGTCGTTTCTCCCGACCGCACCGCTCCCGTCGTGACCGTAGGCGTTTACTACAACATCGGATTCCGCCTCGAGCCTCGCGGCCGCAGCGGCTTCGCCCACCTGTTCGAGCACATGATGTTCCAGGGCTCGGAAAACGCCGGGAAAATGGTCCACATCCGCCTGGTTAATTCTTCGGGCGGCGTCCTCAACGGCTCCACGCGCTACGACGTTACCAACTATTTCGAATCCGTGCCCTCCAACGCTCTCGACCGCATGCTCTGGCTCGAAGCCGACCGCATGCGTTCCCTCCGCGTGGACGACGAAAATCTCCGCAACCAGCGCGACGTGGTGAAAGAGGAAGTGCGGATGAATGTATTCAACCGGCCCTACGGCGGGTTCCCCTGGCTCGATCTGCCCCCCATCGCCAATCGCAACTGGGCCAACGCGCACAACTTTTACGGCGATTTCCAGGACCTCGACGCCGCCACTCTCGCCGACGTCCAGGCGTTTTTCCGCACCTACTACACCCCCAGAAACGCCGTCCTGCTGCTGGTCGGCGACGTCGAACCTGATAACGGCTTCGCCCTCGCCGGCAAGCACTTCTCCAGCATCCCCGCAGGCTCGCCTCCGCCTTCTGCCGATGTCAGCGAGCCCCCGCAGACGGAGGAACGTCGCGGCCAAGTGACCGAAAAACTCGGCACGCTCCCCGCCATGGCCATCGGCTATCACGTCCCGCCACGTCGCTCGCCGGATTGGTACGCGCTCGCGCTCGCCGATCGCTCCCTGCACGGCGGCCGCGCCGGTCGGCTCTATCGCGCCCTGGCGCTCGAGCGCCAGATGGCGCTCGAAGCCGATGGCGGCATTCACTACCCCATGGGCGACGTTTTCGACTACAACGGCCCCATGCAGATGGTCACGCGCATCCTCTATAAACCCGAATTTGCGTCCGACCAGGTGATCGCCGCATTCGATCAGGTGATCGCCGAACTCCGCCACGCCCCCCTCCCTGCTGCGGAGCTGGAACAGGTGAAAGTGAAATTGCGCTCCGACTATTACTCCACTCTCGAAGGCGGCCTCGGCAGCCACGTCCCGCGGTTCGGGCTGATGCACTACCTCGCCTGCTTCACCCTGTTCGACGGCGACCCCGGTCTGGTGAACACCGCTCTCGACGGCTTCCTGCGCGTTACGCCCGAGGAGGTCCACGCCGCCGCAACGCGCGTGCTGCGCCCGGAGAATCGTTCCATTGTGTTCCGTCTTCCGGCCGCAAAACCCGCGCAGAAAGCAGCCGACTGAGGCGCATGCCCATGGCCACCGAAACCGCAGTTCCACTGTCCCCGCTCACCCCGGCGCTCGCCCCCGAGCGACCGGTGGTCTGGCCGGAACGCACTCACGTGCAGCTCGCCTGTGGAATCCCCGTGCGCCTGGTGGAACGCCACACCATCCCCAAATTCTCCCTCCAGCTTTTTCTCCGCAGCGGGACAGCCGCAGTGGCGTTGACCGAGCCGGGCGTCGCCGGCCTCACCGCAGCTCTGCTGCGCACCGGCACCCACTCCCGCGACGAGCGTGCCATCGACGACGAACTCCGCCGTATCGGCGCCGATCTGGGCGCAAGCGCCGGCAGCGACGCGAGCTGGATTGCCGCCAGCGGCCTCTCCGAATTCTCCGCCGAGCTCACCGGACTGGTCGCCGACCTGGCGCGCAATCCCGCCTTTCCCGCAGGGCCCTTCGAGCGTGAACGCCGCAATGCCGTGGAAGCGGTGCGCCTCGAGCGCTCGTCGCCCGCATTTCTCGCCAGGGAGCGTTTTCGCGCCGTGCTGTTCGGCGATCATCCGTATGCCGTGGTGGCCCCGACGGAGGCGCAGGTGCAGGCCATCGCGCGCGAGCTGCTGCTCGCCTTCCACCTCTCCCACTATTCGCCCTCGAACGCTCTGCTGCTGGCCGTTGGTGATTTTTCCCCGCCCCGGCTCGTCGAGCAGTTGGACCGCGCCTTCGAAGGCTGGACCGGCGGCGAAGTCGAGCAGGCCGAAGAGACGCCGCTGCCCTCGCATTTCGGCCGCCACGTGGCGCTCGTGCACACGCCCGGTTCGGTCCAGACCCAAATCCTGGCGGGAAACCTGGCCATCACCCGCGGTCATCCCGACTGGCTGCGGCTCACACTAGCCAACGCCATTTTGGGCGGCGCGTTCCATTCGCGGCTGGTGGCGAATATCCGCGAGCAGAAGGGCTACACGTACGACGCGCGGAGCGGGCTGGCTGCCATGCGCCGGCACGGCTATTTCTCCGTTCACGCCGCCGTCCGCAACGACGTCGTGGCTCCGGCCCTCGCCGAAATTTTCTACGAGCTCGACCGCATCCGCGCCCTTCCCGTCAGCCCCGACGAGCTCGCCGATGCTCAGGCCTATCTGAGCGGCGTCTTCTCCCTCGGCATCGCCACACTCGACGGCCTCGCCGGCCAGCTCGCCACTCTCTACCTCTACGAGCTGCCCGAGGATTATCTGGAAACGTACCGCGAGCGCATCCGCGCGTTCACACTCGACGATGTGCTCACCGCCTCCCGCTCCCACTTCGACTCCGCGAACATGCAGATTATCCTCGCCGGCGACGCGGACCAGATCGAAGCCCAGGCCCGCCTGTTCGGTGACGTGCAGGTGTTCGATGCCCACGGAAAGCTCCTCTCCGCGGACTGAAGCTGCGGGCCGCGCGAAGGCCGCCGCGGGTGGTGGCCCGGCGGAGCAGCGCGCCGGGCGCCGCAGCCGCGTTCGCCTGCTCGCCATCCTGGCCGCCGTCGCTGTTTATCTCTGCATCGCCTTCTGGATGAAGCCCGGAGCAGCCGGCCGCGTCTCCGATTCGCTCGCGGATCTGCGCGACTCCGTTTCCGACCGCTTCCACAAACACCCCAGCCATCCGATCGACCTGAACACCGCGACCGCGGAGGAACTCGAACAGCTCCCCGGCGTCGGCCCGGCGATGGCTGCTCAGATTATTCGTTTTCGCCAGCAGAGCGGGCCGTTTCGCCAGCCCGAGGATCTGTTGGCCATTCCGCGCATGACCCGCCGCTCGCTCGACCGCATCCGGCCCTATATTGTTGTAGGAGAGTCGCGGTAGCTCGCAGCGACGCGCCGCCCGTAGGGGGCCGCTTGCTGCGCCCTCCTTCCGCCGACGCCCAGCCCCGCCGTCGTTACCTGAGGCTCCGCTCGAAAAGGTACAGCCCCATCGTGCCCAGCCCGCAGAATCCTTCGATGCCCAGCATTGTTTTGGGGAAGAGCCACAGGCACAGCCCCACTGCGGCCAGCAGCACGAGATCGCGAAGGATGCCGCCGAGAAGTTTCACAGTCGAAGTTTCATAACCGAAGTTTCATAACCGTTGATGCGTCGGCTTCGCCCATTCGCTCTTGCCGATTGGAATGGGAACCTGCGCGGTGATGGTCAGCCCATATCCGTCGAGCGCCACCACCTTCCGTGGATGATTGGTGAGTACCCGCACGCTGGTCAGCCCCAGGTCCAGCAGGATTTGCACCCCGATTCCGCTCTCCCGCTGCACCATCCGCTGGCGGTCCAGGTCACTATCGAGCTGTTCGCGCCGGTGGTACCGCAGCCGCGGCATTTGCCCCTCCGCCACGCCCGCCGCGTCAATCCCGAACCCCCGCCCGCGGTGATGCAGGAAGACGAACACGCCGCGGTCCTCCGCGGCGATCATCTTCAGTGAATGCTCGATCAACTCGTGGCAGTCGCACGCCGTCGACCCGAACGCCTCACCAGTCAGGCAATGCGAGTGCAGCCGCACCAGCGGCGGGGGATCGCCTTCCAGTTCACCGCGCACCAGCGCCACGTGCAACTCCTCGTCCGCCTCGCTCGTGTACACGATCATCCGGAACTCACCGTATCTCGTCGGCAGCGCGCCCTCCGCCACCCGCCGCATGTGCCGCTCGTGCCGCATCCGGTGCCGGATCAGGTCCGCCACAGTCAGCAGCTTCAATCCGTGCAGCCGGCAGAACTCCACCAATTCCGGCACACGCGCCATCGTCCCGTCGTCGTTCATGATCTCGCAGATCACGCCCGCGGGAACCAGTCCCGCCGCCCGCGACAGGTCCACCGACGCTTCCGTCTGCCCCGCGCGCACCAGCACGCCCCCTCGGCGCGCTTTCAGCGGAAAGATGTGCCCGGGCCGCGCCAGATCCGCTGGCCGCGTTTTCGGGTCGATGGCGGTCAGAATCGTGGTGGCCCGGTCGGCAGCGCTGATTCCCGTGGTCACCCCGCGCCGCCCTTCAATGGACTCGCAGAATGCCGTGCGCAGCGTGGAGGTGTTCTGCGCCACCATCATCGCCAGGTTCAGTTCCTCGCATCGCTCTTCCGTGAGCGAAAGGCAAACGAGCCCGCGGCCATACCGCGCCATGAAGTTGATGGCTTCCGGCGTAATTTTCTCCGCCGCCATGCACAGGTCGCCTTCGTTCTCCCGGTCCGCATCGTCCACCAGAACGATCATGCGCCCCTGCCGGATTTCTTCCAGCGCATCCTCCACCGAGCAGAATGGCGTTTCAGGCATGGTGCCGATCCTCCGCCGGGCGCGCAACCACAGCGAATATCATAGCGCGATGTGGCACAGACTTCAGTCTGTGTCCCGTAAAAGAAACCTTCGCCCCCCGACTAATCTTTCACTCTCCACGAGCAAAACAAAAGGGGCGCCCGAACATCACGGGCGCCCCAGTCGTATTGAGTTGCCGGCCGGCTTAGTACATCCCGCCCATGCCGCCGGGTCCGCCGGCCCCGCCGGCAGGCATCTTCTTATCGTCTTCCTTCAGCTCCGCGATCAGCGCTTCGGTCGTGAGCATCAGGCCGGCGATGGACGCCGCGTTCTGGAGAGCGAGCCGGGTGACCTTGGCCGGGTCGATGATGCCGGCCTTGACCATGTCCCCGTAATCGCCCGATTCGGCGTCGAAGCCGAAATTGTCGTCTTTGGACTCGCGAATGCGGCCCACCACCACCGCGCCTTCATGCCCCGCGTTCTGGGCAATCTGGCGCGTGGGCTCTTCGAGCGCGCGCTTCACGATGTTCACGCCGATCGCTTCGTCGTCGTGCAGCTTCAGTTTTTCGAGCGCCCCGATGCAGCGCAGCAGCGCCACTCCGCCTCCGGGAACGATTCCTTCCTCGACCGCGGCGCGCGTGGCGTGCATGGCGTCCTCGACGCGAGCCTTCTTCTCCTTCAGCTCCGTCTCGGTCGCTGCGCCCACCTTGATCACGGCGACGCCGCCCACCAGTTTCGCGAGCCGTTCCTGCAGCTTCTCGCGGTCGTAGTCCGAGGTGGTCTCCTCGATCTGCGCCCGGATTTGCTTCACCCGGCCCTCGATCTCCCCGGCCTTGCCCCCGCCTTCGACGATCGTCGTGTTGTCCTTGTCGATCACGATCTTCTTGGCGCGGCCCAGGTCCTCCACCCGCACGTTTTCCAGCTTGATGCCCAGGTCCTCCGTGACGGCCTTCCCGCCGGTCAGCGTGGCGATATCTTCGAGCATCGCCTTCCGCCGGTCGCCGAACCCCGGAGCCTTCACCGCGGCGCACTGCAGCGTGCCCCGCAGTTTGTTCACGACCAGGGTGGCGAGCGCTTCGCCCTCCACGTCCTCGGCGATGATGATGAGCGGTTTGCCCATCTTGGCGATGTTCTCGAGCAGCGGCAGCAGGTCCTTCATCGAGCTGATTTTCTTCTCGTGGATCAGGATGCGTGCGTCCTCGATCACGCACTCCATCCGCTCCGCGTCGGTCACGAAGTAGGGCGACAGGTAACCGCGGTCGAACTGCATCCCTTCCACCACTTCCAGCGTGGTCTCCATGGTCCGCGATTCTTCCACGGTGATTACGCCGTCCTTGCCCACCTTTTTCATGGCCTCGGCGATGATGGAGCCGATCTGCCTGTCGTTGTTGGCGCTGATCGTTCCGACCTGGGCGATCATCTCGCCCTTCACGTCGCGATGCAGCTTCTTGATTTCCTCGATGGCCGTTTCCACCGAGCGGTCAATGCCCCGCTTCAGCGCCATCGGGTTGGCCCCGGCCGCCACCGTCTTCACGCCTTCGCGGAAGATGGCCTGCGCCAGCACGGTGGCCGTCGTGGTGCCGTCTCCGGCGACGTCGGATGTCTTCGACGCCACCTCGCGCACCATCTGCGCGCCCATGTTTTCGAGCGGGTCCTTCAGCTCGATTTCCTTCGCCACGGTGACCCCGTCCTTGGTAATCACCGGAGCGCCGAATTTCTTCTCGATCACCGCGTTCCGCCCTTTCGGGCCCAGCGTGATTTTCACCGCATCCGCGAGAATGTTCACGCCGCGCAGGATCGACTGGCGGGAATTCTCGCCAGTCACTATCGTCTTCGCCATGGTTCCCAATCCTCCTTGGAGATGTTTGCTGCTGCGGTTAGGCCCGCGGCCGGCTCCGCCTCGTGGCGTCTGCCCGCGCCGCGCGGCGGGGTTATTTCCTTGCCGCCTTCGCGGCCGAGCCCAGCTTGGCGAGTATTTCCTCCTCCCGGAGGATCAGGTACTCCTGATCGTCCAGGCGGATTTCCGACCCGCTGTATTTGCCGAACAGGACGCGGTCACCCACCTGGACGTCCAGGGGAATGCGCTCGCCCTTCTCGCGCTTCCCGGCGCCCACGGCGATGATCTCGCCTTCCTGCGGCTTCTCTTTGGCTGTGTCGGGGATGATGATTCCTCCCCGCACGCTTTCCTTCTCTTCAATTCGCTTCAGGAGCACACGGTCGTGCAGCGGTGTTACGTTGACTGGCATCGACATTTCCTCCAGATGATGTAAGTCCGAACTTCCGTGGATGCTTCAGACCGCCCCGCGGATTAGCACTCCTCGGTGGCGAGTGCTAGTATTACTCAATTGCATTCTCCTTGTCAACCCCGCGCCTTTGTCGCCCCTGCCAACTCGCTTCGCCATAACGCATGTAAGCCTTTATTCTTCTATAGGTTGCGCGACATCCTGCCCGGCAGGTTCGATCCCGAAGAAGTGGCACGCCCAATCCTGTTCACCCTGACGAAGGAAGGCCTGTGCGCCCCCTGAATTCTCGCCACACCCGCTCTCGCCCGCCTCCATCCCGCCTACTTCTCCCACGCCGCCTCCATCTTGTGGCACAATCCTCCCTAGGGACCTTTACGACCGCGAGGTGATCCGATGAGTTCAGCAGCAGGAGCGGCTAGAGCGAGCAGTGCGGCAGTCCCGGTGAGCCTGCCCAGCGTGCTGCGGCAGGTCGTGGACGAACTGGCCACCCTCATCGCCACTCGCCGCGCGGTCATTGAAATCGGCCGCACCGCCGACAACCCCCAAGCGCGCGGCCCGGAACAGGCCGTCAAACAGATTCTCTTCCACGTGGTGAAGAATGCGGTGGAGGCCTCGCCCGCTGGGGGAGTGGTCCGCGTCGCCCAGCACGAGCGTCCCGGCCAGGTCATCGTGGAAATCACCGACGAGGGGCCCGGCATCGGCGCCTCCGATTTTTCCAGGATTTTCAAGCGCGGCTACACCACCAAATCCGGCGCGAAGGGTCAGGGCCTGGCCGATGTGGAATGGCGGCTGGCCGAGCTTCGCGGCGGCATCGCCTGGGAGAGCCCCCATCGTACCGGCCGCGGCGCCTGCTTCACCGTAAGCCTTCCCTCCGCGGCCCCGGCTTTGAAGTAGTGGCGCTGCACGCCGCATGACTCCCGCACCGGAAACCGTCTGTGCGGGATGGGTCCTCGCGGGCGGGCGCAGCAGCCGCATGGGCCGGGAAAAGGCGCTGCTGGAAATTGACGGCCAGCCCCTCGTGTCCCGCGCGCTGCGCTTGCTCCATCCCCTCTGCTCCTCCGTCGCCATCGTCGGGCCGCCCGAGCGCTACCAGCAGCTCGGTTTCACAGTGATGGCCGACGAACGGCCCGAGATCGGCCCGCTGGGCGGCATCCTCACCGCCCTCGCCCACAGCGAGGTTGACCGGAACCTCGTTGTCGCCTGCGACCTTCCGTACCTGAGTGCCGAATGGCTGCGTTATCTAATCGGCCGCGCGGCGCAATCCTCCGCGCGTGTCGTCCTGCCTCAAAGCACTTCCGGCCCCGAGCCGCTCTGCGCCGTCTATCACCGCGAATCAGCCGCCACGATTCGCGCCGCCATCGAACGGGGGGTATTCAAGGTGACGCGAGCCCTGGAAGGTCTGCCGGTCGAAGCCGTATCACCGGCTGACATCCTTCCGTTTGACCCACGCGGCCTTCTCTTCCAGAATCTCAATACGCTCGAAGAGTACGAACGGGCGCGCGCCGACTTAGAAGGCCAGTAAGGGCGGACCCAGGTGTCCGCCCTCTTCTCCGGCCTGAACATCGGCGCCGCGGGCCAACGTCAGGGCACGGCTTTAGCCGCTGAGGTGCAACGTACAGAACTCGCGTGGCGGCTGTCCGACATCCGCCGTTCGAGCCGTCACAACACGGCACGCTGGATTCCATGCCCGACCACTACTTCGAATTTCGCCACGTTTCAAAAGCCTTCGACGAGCACGTCGTCCTCGACGATGTGAGCTTCGAGGTGGATCCGGGCGAGACCTGCGTCATCCTCGGACGCAGTGGCGTTGGCAAATCTGTCACACTGAAACACATCCTGGGATTTCTGAAGCCGGACGCGGGCGAGGTGTGGGTCGCCGGCCAGGAAATCACCGGCTGGGACGAGCAGCAGCTCGCCCCCATCCGCCGCCGCGTTGCCATGGTCTTCCAATCCGGCGCCCTATTCGATTCACTCACCGTTCGCGAGAACGTGGCTTTTCCCCTGGAGAGCCGCGCCGATCTCGACGAAGCCGGCATCGACCGCCGCGTCACCGAACTCCTCGAAATGCTCGAGGTCGCGCAATTTGACGACGCGCTTCCCGCCGACCTTTCCACCGGCATGAAGCGCGCCGTAGCCATCGCCCGCGTCCTGGCCCAGGAGCCGGAAGCCATTCTCTACGACGAGCCCACCACCATGGTGGATCCCATAATGGCCGGCCACGTCAGCGAGCTCATCGGCAAACTCAAAGCCGCGTTCCACAAAACCTCTATTGTCGTTACCCACGACACGCATCTCGCCAGAAAACTCGCCGACCGCGTCGTCTTCCTCCAGGAAGGTCGCGTCGCCTTTTTCGGCCCCTGGGCCGAATTTGAGTCGAGCCCGCAGCCCTTCCTCCGCAACTTCCTCCTCCAGGACGCCCTCATCCCCGCCCTGGATCAAACCGCCTGAGACCCAGGACGGTTTCTTTCACAGAGGCCCCTTTTCTCCTTCCGCGGCATATACATTGCATATACAATGCTGCGGATGTTCGAGTGGGACGAGAACAACCTGCGAAAGATCCGGGCCCACAAGATCACGCAGGAGGAGGCCGAACAGGCCCTCCGCAATGGCCCGCTCCCGGTTTACGAGCAGGATGTTCAGGGTGAGCTTCGTTATCTGTACTATGGCGAAACGAATGCGGGCCGGCTCCTCGCCATCGTTGTGACCGAGCGTCACGACAAGCTCCGCGTGGTGACCGCCTATCCATTGGACACCGGCCAGAAACGAGAGTATCTGCGAAGACGTGTGGAAGGACACTGAGCGCCATGAGCAAAAAAACACGAGAAATGACCAAATTCAAGAACGAGAGCGAAGAGGCAGATTGGTGGGCCAGTCGAGCCGGACGCAAGTACCTGAAGCGGAAATCTGCCCAGGCCAGGGCTCGAGGGGTTAAGTTCAAGGGTTCTGCCCTCGTCGCAGAACTGAACCGGAGGGGCAGCGTGCAGATTGCTATTCGCCTGCCCGCCGCCGACATTGCCCGGGCCCGCAAGCTCGCCGGGCGCAAGGGCATCGGCTACCAGACTCTGGTGAAAATGCTCCTCCATGAGGGCCTGGAGCGCGAAGCCCGCCGGGCTTCATGAGCACGACTCCTATCCACGCAGCCGATCCCAAGCAGCAACTCCGCCGCACGATGGGCTTCTGGGACGTCCTCCTGTTCAACATCGCCACCGTGCTCGGCCCCCGCTGGATTGCCGCTGCGGCCCACAACGGCACCTCTTCCATCAGTCTCTGGGCCCTCGCCGCCGTCCTGTTTTTCGTCCCAACCGCGCTGGTCATCAGCGAGCTTTCCACGCGGTTCCCGAGCGAGGGCGGCCTCTACGTCTGGTCCAAAGAGGCCTTCGGCGATTTTCACGGCTTCGTGACCGGCTGGACCTATTGGATCTACACCGTGTTCTATTTTCCCGGCCTCCTCCTCGCCAGCGTTTCCATGAGCGCTTACGTCGGCGGTTCCCACGCGACGGCACTGGCCGGGGATCGCCACTTCCTCCTCGCCGGCTCGTTCGCTCTCCTGTTCGTTGCCGTCGGGATGAACATCGTGGGACTGAACATCGGCAAATGGCTCCAGAACGCTGGCGGCGTCGGGACCTACGTCCCACTGCTCATTCTCGCCGGCGTCGGTGGCCTGCTCTGGATGCGGCATGGCTCCGTGACGCACTTCACCTGGGCCAACATCCTGCCGCATTGGGATTGGAACACCGTGAATTTCTGGTCGCAAATCGCCTTTGCATTCACCGGACTCGAGCTCGTCTCCGCGATGAGCGAGGAGATCCGCGACCCGCAACGCACCTTGCCGCGTGCCATTCTCGGCTCGGGAGTCCTGATTGCCGCCATCTACATGATCGGCACGCTCGCCGTGTTGTCCCTCATCCCCGCCGCCCAGGTGGACCCGAAAAGCGGAGTCTTCCAGGCCATCACCCATGGTTCCGGACTGCTGGGTGTGGCCGTGCTCGGGGTGATTGCGGCCCTGCTCGTCACTGCGGGAAATGCCGGCGGCGTCGGCTCCACGGTCGCCGGAATCGCGCGCGTGCCCTTCGTGGTCGGCATTGACCGCTATCTGCCCGCGGCGTTCGGCAAAATCCACCCGCGTTGGCGCACGCCCCACATTTCCATCCTCGTGCAGGCCGGCGTTTCCGGTTTGGTGCTGCTCCTGAGCCAGATCAACGAGACGATGGAAGGCGCTTATCAGGGTCTCATCGACGTCGCCGTGATCCTCTACTTCATTCCGTTTCTCTACATGTACGCCGCGGCGATCAAATTGGCGGGCAGGCCGGATCGGCGCGAAGGCAGGGGCGCCGTCCTGATTCCCGGCGGCAAGCCCGGCGTGTGGCTCGCCGGAGGCCTCGGCTTCGCCGTCACTCTGGCGAGCATCCTGCTCTCCGCCGTTCCCCCCGGCGAAGTGGCCAACAAATTCGTCTTCGAACTGAAAATCGTGGGTGCTTCGCTCATCGCCGTCGGCCTCGGCCTCATCCTCTATTATCGCGGCGCCCGCGAAAAGGGAAGCGGACGAGAAGCCTGATTCCCGCTTCGGCCCACCGCACGATGCAAGTCTTAGGATCGTTTCGAGCGGCGCCGCGAGCCGGTCGCCACATAGTGCTGGTCCAGCGCATACCGGATCAAGGTCTTAATCACCGCCTGCCTGCTTATGTTCAGTCCCTTTGCGGTACTATCCAACTCCGCAAGCATTGCTGGCGTGAAGTCCACGTTGACGCGCTGAATCGGCGCCATCATCCGCCCGGAATTTGTAAAGAATTGCGAGACGTTTTCGCCCCGCTCTGCCCGCTGCGCGATTGTTTCCGCGCCAACCGTTCGCGGAGACTTACGAGTTCTTTTCATAGAGTTCCTCCTCCTCCCGTGTTGCCTTCCATAGCGTCACCAAGTGGCAGTATTCGCCATCGCGATCTTCGCGAGGTTCAAAGATCACCGAATAGAGACGACCGGCCACCCAGCCGATGGCCCTGAACTGGTGCGGGGCGTCGACTCGGCGGTCCAGGTAGTAGGGATGAGAAAAGACTTCCTGAGCCTCTTCGAACCCAATTCCGCGCTTGGGATTCGCCCTCAGCCTGCGACTCTTCCGGCCGTCGAACTGGAATCGCATCTGGTATAACTCTTATACCACAGAATCGGAGGAAGTGCTTTCCCAGGCGCATTACCCTGGCCGAGGCGCATCGAGTGGCGGTGACCCGCGCCTAATAAACCGCCCACAGCCCGGGCGTAGCCAGCTCCACCAGATTCTGGTCCGGATCGCGGAAACACCGGCTCTGCCCGTTCCGCTCCTGAGGCTTCGGCGGCAGAATCAGCAAATCTGCAATTAAGGCAGACGCATGAGATGGTATGAGCCCGGATCTCAGAATTACCGAACGGCGTTAACAGGGTAGAATTTATCGATCGCCCGTTTTCCAGGGTGAGCCGGGGCACACGGAAGCCTTCCCGAGAGGGGCACTGCAAGCCCTGGGCAGCTCCGAGGATGAATGTCGATGAACGCTCAGGAATGGGATGCCGCGCTGTACACGGCAAAACATTCATTTGTCTATGAGTACGGCCGGGAATTAGTCACTCTTTTGGCGCCGCAGAGGGACGAACGCATCCTGGACCTGGGTTGTGGAAGCGGACAACTCACGCACGCGATTGCGCAAAGCGGCGCGAGGGTTACGGGCCTTGATAAGTCGGCATCGATGATCGATTCGGCGCGCCGCGACTATCCAACCCTCACGTTTGTATTGGGCGACGCCACGGATTTTTCCTTTGACCAGCCATTCGATGCCGTGTTTTCCAATGCAGCGCTTCATTGGGTCAAGCCGCCGGAGAAGGTCCTTGCCTGCGTAGCACGCTGCCTCCGCCGCGGGGGCCGGTTCGTCGCTGAGTTCGGAGGAAAAGGAAATATCGGACACATTTTTGCTGCGGCGGAGGCTGCCGCGCGAGAACTGACTCGACAGGTCATGCAAAACGCCCTGTACTTCCCATCGATCGCAGAATATTCGGCGATCCTGGAAAACCGTGGATTGGACGTGTGTCAGGCCTGGCTCTTTGACCGTCTCACGAAACTGGAAGACGGCGAAAACGGCCTGCGAAATTGGCTCAGGATGTTCGGAGAAAAAACGTTTGGGACCTTTCCCGACGACGTGCGGTCGGAGTGGATCGAGCGTACCCAGGAAAAGGCTCGAGCCCTACTTTTCCGTGACGGCAGTTGGTATGCGGATTACCGCCGCTTGCGTGTGGTGGCCGTCCGGATGTGAACGGTCGAGCCTTAGTACACGGACCAAAGGCCCGGCGTAGCCAGCTCGACAAGGTTTCCGTCGGGATCCCGGAAGTACAAGCTCTGCCCGCCGCGCGGCCACTGCACGATGCGCTCCACGGGAATCCTGCGTTCCTCCAGCCGGCGCTGCCACGCGTCCCATTCCCCCGCCGCGATTGCGAATGCCAGATGCCCGCCACCAATCCCGTCATGGACAGGAATCACTCCGCCGGGAACCATCACCGGCTCGCGCGATGCGCCGCGCCGAAACAGCAACAGGACCGACCCGGGCGCCACTCCGTAAGCCCGGATCCGTTCGTCGCCAACCATCTGCTTCCAGCCGAACAGTTCTTCGTAGAATCGCGACGCCCCGTCGAGGTCGTCCGAGTAGAGGCAGGTTTCCAGAACTCCCGTCACCGTGGGCATGAGGTTTCCTTCTTCATCGCGGCTCTCTGGGGTTTCACCAGTCACCCGTCACGAGTCACCACAATCACCATCCCTCCTCGATCAGCCCCTCAACCGTCAGCCGGCTCGCCGGCCGCTCGTTGCGAGATTCCAGCAGCCGCTCGATATATTTGGCCAGAATGTCGCACTCCACGTTCACCGGATCTCCCAGCGTCATGCGCCCGATGTTGGTGTGCTGGTGCGTGAAAGGAATGATAGCGACCTCGACCACCGATTCGCGCCATGCCGCCACCGTCAGGCTGATGCCGTCCAGCGCAATGGACCCTTTCATGGCTACGTAACGCGCGAGTTCTTCCGGCAGCCTCACGCTGAGCCACCAGTTCTGCCCCTCCCGCGTCAGCTGCGCCACTCGTCCTACCCCATCCACGTGTCCCTGCACGAAATGCCCGCCGAATTCTTTTCCCGCCGTGAGCGGGCGCTCCAGATTGACCACCGCGCCCTCGCGCAGCTCGCCGAACGACGTGCGGCGCAGCGTTTCGCCCGAAAGGTCCGCCCCGAACTCCTCCGCCGTGGCCTCCACAACCGTCAGGCAGCAGCCGTTCACCGCGATGCTGTTGGAAATGGCGACCTGACCAGCGAGCGACGGCGCGCGCACGCGCACCCGCCCGCCATCCGCGCCGCGCTCCAGCGCCGCAATCACCCCCTGGTGCTCAACGATCCCCGTAAACATCGCGCAGATACCCTTCCACGGCAAAATCCGGCCCGAACCGCCGCAGCGTCACATCGCGCAGCTCGGGAACGCGCAGCGCCGGGCCGTGGCGCCCATGGTGCGACCCTCCATGGCCATTAGTGTTCGGCAACATCGGCAGCGCGGCTCCTCCCAGAAACCTCGGCGCATAGAACAACACGGCTTTGTCCACCACGCCGGCCTCGAGCGCTGCGGCCATCACCCGCGGTCCCGCTTCGATCATCACCGCGAGCAGGTCCAATTCGCCGAGCGCCTGCACTACCTGCCCGACCGGAAGACCCGCGCCACGCGCGCGAGGCCCCGCCCGCTTCGAGCCACGGGCGCCGGCAATACGAAGTATCTCCGCGCCCGCGTCCTCCAGCGCAATAGCCTTCGCCGAATTTTCCGATGCGCGCGTCACCACCAGCACGTCGCCGGCAGCGTCTCTTGCCAGCTTCGAACGCAGCGGCAGCCGCAGCCGCGAGTCGAGCACCACGCGTATCAGCGGCCTGCGCCGTGCCCGGCCCGTGCGATCCGTGAGCAGCGGATCGTCCGCCAGCACCGTCCCGATTCCCGTGAGCACCGCGTCCGAGCCGTGCCGCATGCGCTGCACCTCGGAGCGCGATGTCTCCGAGCTGATCCAACGATGACGCCCGGCGGATCTGCGCGCCGCCCGGGCCGGAGCCGCTCCGTCTACGGCCACGCGTCCGTCGAGCGTCAACGCAACCTTCAGCGTCACCAGCGGCCGGCCCGTCCGAATCCAGCACGCAAACGCTTCATTCAGCCGCCGCGCCTCCGCTTCCAGCACTCCGGTCAGTACCTCGACTCCGGCTCGCTTCAGGATTCCGAATCCGCGGCCGGCAACGCGCGGATTCGGGTCCGGCATCGCAGCGACCACGCGCGAAATTCCCGCGGCGATCACAGCGTCCGTGCATGGAGGCGTGCGTCCCTGGTGGCAGCAAGGCTCGAGGTTCACATAGAGCGTGGCGCCGCGCGCGCGCCCGCCTGCCTCTTCCAGCGCGAGAATCTCCGCGTGTTTGACGCCGTCGTAGGTATGAAAGCCCTGGCCGACGGCCCGGTCGTCCGCCACCACGATGGCGCCCACCATCGGATTCGGATGCGCCAGCGCCTCGCCTTGCCGCGCCAGCGCCAGCGCGCGCGCCATCCATTTGTAATCGAGTGCGCCGTGTGCGGCAGGCTGCGACGAGGAATCCGCAAGGCGGGTGGCCGTCATGGGCGTTCAGTCCAGCAGGGAATTCACAAATACACCGGCGTCGAACGGCAGCAGGTCGTCAATCTGTTCGCCCGTGCCCACGAACCGGATGGGCAACCCCAGTTCCCGCACGATGGCCACCGCGATTCCGCCCTTCGCCGTGCCGTCCAGCTTCGTCAGCACCAGCCCGGTCACGCCCGCATGTTCGGTGAACTCGCGCGCCTGCACCAGCCCATTCTGCCCGGTGGTCGCGTCCAGCACCAGCAACACCTCATGCGGGGCGCCGGCCACCTGCTTCGCCGCCGTGCGCTTCATTTTTTCCAGCTCGGCCATCAGGTTGGATTTGGTGTGCAGCCTGCCTGCCGTATCCACAATCACCACGTCCACTCCCCGGGAGCGCGCCGCGCTCATCGCGTCATACACCACAGCGGCAGGGTCCGCGCCCGTCTTCTGCCGGATCATTTCGATGCCGTTCCTCCGCGCCCAGATTTCCAGTTGCTCAACTGCCGCGGCGCGAAACGTGTCCGCGGCGCACAGCAGCACGCTGCGGCCCTCGTGTCGCAGCCGGTTGGCCAGCTTCCCGATGGTCGTGGTTTTTCCCGTCCCGTTCACGCCCACCACGAAAATCACCAGCGGCGCCGCCTCCGCCGTCCCGTTTTTCGACGCCGGCGCCTGTAGGATGCCGGCGAGTTTCTTTTTCAGCTCGCCCCGGATCTGTCCGCTGTCGGTGATTTTTTGCTGTTCCGCCTCTTCGCGCAGCCCGGCTAGAACTTCGCGGGTGGTGCGCACCCCCAGGTCGGCGGACAGCAGCGCCGTCTCCAGCTTCTTCAGCAGCGCCTCGTCGATTTTTTGCCCGCCGGCCAGCAGTTCGCCCAGCGGCATGGTCAGCACTTCCCGCGTCCGGCTGACCGATTTCTTCAGCCGCTCGGCAAGCGTCGGTTCCGGCGGTCCGAACAGAGTGATCATCGCGACCATCTTAGCAGAAGCGCACAATCTATCCCTCTAACCCTCTCGCCGTGCGGAGCTTGACAATCTGTGAGGTTCAACCGCATCGTGTAAATGGAGGGGTTCTCGGTGGAGCGCGTGCGGCGATTGCCCCGGGTCATCTGCGGCGTGCGTAGGGGAGCTATATGAAGTTCTATTCGTTCCAGATTGTCATTGAGAAGGAGCCCGACGACGATGGATACCTCGCCTATGTTCCCACCCTGCCCGGGTGCTTCAGCAACGGGAAGACCATTGAAGATGCCAAACGCAACATCCGCGCGGCCGTGGAGTTGCAGTTGGCTGCCATGATTGCTCACGCGCAGCCAGTGCCACAGCATGAAGGCCTGGTCCACGTCGAGGAATTGAGCGTCGGAATTCCTGAATGACACGAATGCCGCAGGTCACTGCGCGTGATCTTATCCGCTTCCTCCGTTCCCAGGGATTTATTGAAGACCGTCAGTCAGGTAGTCATCAGACCCTATGGCATCCGCAGCGAAATCTCTCCGTGACCGTGCCCGTCCACACCGGATGTGACGTCGGACGCGGCCTGGCGGTGCGCATCTTGAAGGATGCCGGATTTACCGTGGATGACTACCTTCGACTCCGCTGACATTTAGCGGGACTGCCGGGATGCACTCGCGGCTTTGCCTGCGGCGTCATACCTCGACCAGCGTGGCGCTCAGTTTCAGTTTTCCGGCGTGCGCGGCGTTTTCCATAGCGGAGACGATGGACGGGTCGAACCGCGTGCCCGCCAGCTCGCGCACCCGCTTCAGCGCGAACTCCAGGTCCATGGCCGACTGGTACGGCCGGTTCGTCGTGATGGCGTCAAACGTGTCCGCCACCGCAATGATGCGCGCCATCTGCGGAATCTGCTCCGCCTTCAGCCCGTACGGATAGCCTCGCCCGTCCACGCATTCGTGGTGCAGCTCGATCCCGGGCAGCATCTCCTTCAGTTGCGGCACCGGGCGCATGATGTTGGCGCCTTTCACCGGATGCTGCTTCATGATGTGGAACTCCTCGTCGGTCAGCGCGCCCGGCTTTTTCAGCACGCGGTCGTCGATGCCGATTTTTCCCACATCGTGGAGCAGCGCGGAAATGCGCAGTTTGTCGAGCGCCTGCGGGTCGAGCCCCAACTGCTCTCCGATGATCACGGAGTATTTCGCCACGCGCCCGGAATGGCCCCTCGTGTACGGATCCTTCTCGTCGATGGCCGCGGCAAGCATGCGGATCGAGCCGAGGAAGAGCTGCCGGTTTTCCTCGGCGGCCTGCTTCAGCCGCTCGATGTACCGCTCGATGTCCTCCGCCATCAAATTGAAGTTTTCGGCCAGGTCGCTGATTTCCGCCGCTCCGGCTACAAGCGCGCGCTCGTGGAATTCGCCCCGGCTGATCGCGCGCGTGGAATCGGCCAGCGCGCGCACGGGCTGGGATATTCCCACGGCGAAAAAGTAGCCGATGAGGATGGCGGCAATCGTCAGCGCAAACGCGATCAGCAGCGCCTGCCGGTTCAGCTCCGGCAGGCCCGCGTCCCCCTGGGCGTCCTCCACGCTCCGCATGGCCACCACCGCCCAGCGCATTTCCGGAATCGGGCTGAACGCGCCGAAATATTCCACTCGATGGCCGCCGACCTCGGCGTCAAACCGCGAGCTTTGCGGGTTGCTCGAGCCGGGGGGCAGGTCGCGGAACTGGCTCACGATGGGATACGCGCTCGATGCGTCTTCGCCCGCCACCCACCGCGAGCGGTTCGGGTGCGCCACGATGTGGCCCTGCACGTCAACGATGAACACCTCGCGCTTCCGCACGCTCTCGTTCTTCAGCCGTTCCTCCACCTGCTTCAGCGAAACCACCACGGCGAGCATCCCCGTGGGTTTCTGGTCCCAGACGAGCGGCACGGCGACGATGTAGGCCGGTATCGTGTCCTTTCCTTCGCCGATGGCCAGCGCCCCGCTGGAAAATTTGGCGCCCTGCGAGCACAGCGTGAATCCGCGCTGCAGTGCTTTCAGCACGAACGGGTCCAGGTCCGCCCGGAATTTGCCTCCGTGCGGCCCGTGCGCCTGCGCGTTCACCGCCCACACGAACAGCAGGTCCGGATTGTTGCTGACGAAGTCTTCGAGCTGCTGCGCCACCTGCGGCGCGTGCTGCGGCGAGTTCACGTCCGCCAGCGCCCCGGTCAGCCCCAGCACTTTGATTTCATCGCTCAACTGTTGGTCTAGGCTGTTCTGGAACAGCAGTATTTCGCCGCCCAGCAGCCGCGTGATTTCCACCTGCTGGAGCCGCTCCGTGTCTTCCAGTTTCTCCTGGCTCAACCTCAGCACCTGATAGTGGTAGGCGAGAATGGGCAGCAGGCTGACCATCAACAACGCGCTCAGCACGAGCCACAAAATCCGGACGCGGCTCAGCACACCCCGGTTTGGACTGGGCGCTGCCATTTCCTCGAAAGTCTAATGGGAATTCCCCCGCGTCACAATGAGCGGACGAAACCGCGGTGTCTCAGGTAAACCTGCGTGGCACTACGGCCTCCTGGAGCCGCCGGCTCACTCCGTCTTCAGCCGGCGCTCCATCAGCTCGCGGATGGCGTCCCGTGGCGGCCGGCCTTCATAGAGCACGGCCTGCATCTGTCCGGTGATGGGCATTTCGATCTGGTGGCGGCGCGCCAGCTCCACGGTCGCGGCCGTGGTCCGCACTCCCTCCGCCACCATGCGCATGCTGCTTTGAATTTCCGCCAGCCCGCGGCCCTGCCCCAGCGCCACTCCCACGCTGCGATTGCGCGAAAGCGCGCCCGTGCACGTCAGCACCAGGTCGCCCAGTCCGGCCAGCCCGGACAGCGTCTCGCGCCGCCCCCCCAGCGCGCATCCCAGCCGCGTCAGCTCCGCGAGGCCGCGGGTAATCAGCGCCGCCACGCTGTTATGGCCCAGTCCCAGCCCCACGCACACCCCGGCGGCGATCGCGATCACGTTTTTCACCGCGCCGCCCAGTTCCACGCCGGTCACATCGGTGTTGGTGTACAGCCGGAACGTGGGACCCGCCAGCTCCTCCTGAATTTCCGCCGCCAGCGCTTCATCCTCGGAAGCCACCACCACCGCCGTGGGATCGCCGCGCGCCGCCTCGCGGGCAAACGACGGACCGGAAAGCGCCGCAACGCGCGCGGGAAACCGCTCCGCCACCACCGAGGCAATCATCTGGGTCATGCGTTCGAGCGCCGGAAAATCCAGGCCCTTCGTTGCGCTGACGATGGCCGCCTCGGGCAGAAGGTGCGGCAGCGCACTTTTGTAAATCACCCGCGCATGTTCGGAGGGCACCACGCCCAGCACGATTTCCGCGCCTTCCACCGCCTGGGCCAGATCGCTGGTGATTTCGAGCTGCTGCGGCAGCTCGAATCCATCCAGGTAATCGGTGTTCACCCGTCTTTTGGACAGTGCGTCGGCCAGTTCCGCGCGCCGCGCCCACAGGCACACGGTGTGTTCCCGGCGGCTTCGTAGCGCCACCAGCGCCAGCGCCGTTCCCCAGCTCCCCGCTCCCAGAACCGCGATTTTTCTCATCGGCAGCGCCCGCGCCTTTCTACCGCCCGCCGAATTTCAAGCGGTTTTCCGAGCCGGCCAGCAGCCGCCGCAAATTCTCGCGATGTTTCACGATAATCAGGATGCTTACCAGCGCGGTGGAGAGCGACACGCTCAGCGGCGGCGCGTGGCGCGTGCCCGGAGCGTAGAGCAAATACGTGCACAGCGGCAGCACCGCCGCGGCCACAACGGACGCCAGCGAGACGTATCGCCAGATTCCAACCGTTACCAGCCACACCACTGCCGCCGCCGCCACCGCCATCCAGCACAGCGGCACAAACACGCCCACTGCGGTAGCCACTCCCTTTCCCCCGCGAAATTTCAGCCACACGGGGAACAGATGTCCCACCACAGCGGCCAGGCCCGCGACGGCCATCCAGCCCACGTCGCCGCGGCTCGCGCGATCGGCCACCCACACGGCGCAGTAACCCTTCCCCATGTCGAGCGCCAGCGTCGCCAGCGCCGCTCCCGCGCCGGCCACGCGGTTCACGTTGGTCGCCCCGATGTTGCCGCTGCCCGCGGCGCGCACGTCCGTGCCTTTCGTGAGCCGCACAATCACGTACCCGAACGGAATCGAGCCGAGCAGGTAACCCGCCAGCGGAAGCAGCCACACCGGATTCACGTCAGCCCGCCTCCGCCTGCCCGGTCGACACGCTTCCCGCGAACGCGAATCGCTCCAGCCGGGTGTACACCGCGCCCTTCGGACTCAGCACGCTTTGCATCAAATCGAATTCTGAATAAGCAGCGCGGCCGAACTCGGGCGTTCCGAGACTTTCCACTTCGCGCCGCAGCCCATCCAGCCCCGCTTCCGATTTAATCCTCGCCAGCGTCAGATGCGGCCGGAATTCCCGCTCCTCCCGCGCGATGCCCAGCGGTTCGAGCGCGCGTTCCAGTTCCGCGGCGAGTGCCGCGGGCCCCGCGCCCGCTTCCACTCCCGCCCAGAACACGCGCGGATGCCGCACATTCGGAAACCAGCCGATGCCGCGAAACGCAGCGTCGATCGGCTGCGCGCCACGGACGCCGGCGAGCGCGCCCCGGACGGCCTCCAGCCGCGCGGCCTCGATTTCTCCAATGAATTTCAGTGTCAGGTGGATGCCGTTCGGATCCGTCCAGCGCACGCCGTTGCCGGACGCCGCCCGCAGCCGCGCCGCCAGCGCGCCCAGCGCTGCGCGAACGCTCGCGGGAAGCTCCAGCGCCACAAACAGGCGAATTCGCCCGTCGCTCACTTCTGCTTCCGGTCCGCCTGGTGAAGGAAGTATCGGCGCACCATGTCCAGCGCAGCCACGGTGGCCTGCGCGCGGATTCGCCCACGGTCGCCCGGAAACCGAAACGCTTTCTCCTGCATGCCCGCCGCGTCGGCGAGCGCAATGTGCACGGTTCCGACCGGCTTCTCGGCCGTCCCGCCGGTCGGCCCGGCAATTCCCGTGACAGCCAGCCCCAGCGTGGTGCCGGCGCGGCGCCGGACGCCTTCCGCCATGGCCCGCGCCACCTCAGCGCTCACCGCGCCCTTCGAGTCAATCAGCTCCTGCGGCACGTCGATCCACGCCGATTTCAGGTTGTCGGCGTAGCTGATCACGCCGCCCACAAAATACGCGGAGCTGCCCGTAATCCGCGTCAGCCGCTCGCCCACCATTCCTCCCGTGCAGCTTTCCGCCACGGCGATGGTGGCGCCGTGCCAGGTGAGCTGGTGCGCCACCACCTGCTCGATCTCCTCGCCCTTCGTCGTGAACAGGCTTTCGCCCAGCGCGCGGCGGATGCGCTCCACCACTTCTTCCAGCCGGCCTTCGGCCGCCCGTGCGTCCGCAGACCACAACCGCAGGTTCACCAGGATTTCGCCGGGCACGTGCAGCAGCGTGGTCTGCACATCGCTATAACCTTTGTAGATGGGCGCGATGGCCTGGTCTACGGCCGATTCGCCCATGCCGCTGACGTGCAGCTCGCGCGCCACCAGCCGTGCGCCCGTCACGCGCACCTCGAGCCGCGGAATCACCTGCTCGATGAACATGGGCTCGAGTTCTCCCGGCGGACCGGGAACGAGGATCACGATGCGCGGGCCATCCTCCAGCCACAGGCCGGGCGCCGTGCCGCGCGGATTCGGCAGCACCGTCGCGCCCACGGGCACCATCGCCTGCTTCGCGTTGATCTGCGGCATCGGGCGCCCGAAGCGCTGGAATTTCGCTTCCAGGTCTTTCAGTAGTTCGTCGTTCTGCACCAGCGGCCGCCGCAGGACTGCGGAGAGCGCCTCGCGCGTCAAGTCGTCTTCGGTGGGACCAAGCCCGCCGCTGGCCACCACCACGTCCGCCAGCTCCAGCGCCGAGCGAAGCTCACGGCTGAGGGTGTCCATGTCGTCGCCGACAACGGTTTTTCGCACCACCTCGATGCCCAGCCGGTTGAGCTGCGAGGTGAGGAAGAGCGCGTTGGTGTCCACTCGGTCCGGCGTCAGCAGTTCCGAGCCCACCGCGATGATTTCGGCTTTCATCCCCTACGGTTCTACCCGAACCGCGCACCCCGCGCAAGTCGCGGAGCTCAGGTAGCACAGACAATCATGTCTGTGCGCTTTTTGCTCCCTGATGTCTCGTGCCGGAGCGCTGTTGCTGTCATCCCGAAGTCCTCCCGTGCTCGCCCTCCGTGGCGGGCGGATGAGGGACCGCTTCTCACTCGGTGTCTCCCACGGTTTGCTCGCCACTGGCCACGCGTCATTTGCACCCCGGCCTTTTCTGTCGGGGCGTGTTCTTTGCATCCCGACTCCATCGCGACTCCCCGGACGGCCTCCCAGCCCAAAATTCCGCCCCAGAAACCGTTACCGCAAGGCGACAATCGGGATAGCGAGGAGCGTTCGATAACCGCCCACGCCGACTTATGTTTACCTAAACGCGCTTCCGAAATCTCGCCACTTTCGCGCAAAAACGCCCCACTACCACAAATCATAGTTCGTGCCTTCCGGCCCATTTTTTCTCCGGCGCAATCCCACCCTCGACTCGATTCCGCACCAGCCCCGTTTCTCCGTATGTCACCAGAAGTAATCTTTGAATCTGCGTTAACTCTATGTGTATCTATGCCCGGCCCCTCACACCCCATTTTGTACCGCCGGCATCTTGCCGGCTCCCCGAGGCCCCTTCCTGGCCCTCCTATTGCCTTGGCCGTGGGTCAGTTTGCCGGGTGGCACAGCCACTCTTGGCTGTGGGCTCGCCCCAAGGCCTCGCATCCCGCTGATCGAGCAGACGCAATCGATGCACTGACTTCTCTCTCGGCAATCTGACCCACTGCCCTGGTTGCTGCCAAGGGAAACCGCCGAGACAAACGGGCGCAGAGTCGCGCGGAGGCAGCCTGGAGGATCAGAGAGGGAGCTGGGCGCCTTCGACGTCCCAGTCGAGGACGTACAGAACGGAGCCGGTGGCGAGATAAGCGCGGCGCGAGGGGAGCAGCGCCAATCCCACCAGGCCGCTGCCGGAAACCACCAGGTCCGCTTTGCCCTGCTGAGTAATCCGAACGATGCCGCGACGGCCGGCATACGACGCGGCGACGTAGAGATTCGAGTGGGCGTCGAAAGCCATTCCTTGCGGACGGCCGAGGCCGCGGAAGAAGGCGCTGACTTCGCCGCCGGCCGAGATGCGAAGAATGCGGTCGAAGCTTGACGTGGTGGGGCCGGCAACGTACAGGTCGCCCGCTTTGCTGAACGCCAGGTGATAGGCGGCGATAGAAGGCTCGAGCGTGGCGAAGACCAGAATCTGGCGGTCGGGATAAATTTTGAAAATAGTGCCGCTGCGGTCGCCGCAATAGAGCGCGCCCTGGTTGTCGAAGGCCAAGCCCGTGGCAATGCCCATGCCTTCCACCCAGCGCTGGGCGCGGCCGTCGGGAGTGATGCGATGAATGGTGCCGTCGTGGCGGCAGGAGACGTAGAGGGTGCTCTCGCGGTCGAGCGCGAGGCCGGTGGGATTCATCAGCTCGGTGGCAAACGGTTTGACCAGAAAGTTGGGCGTGATTTTGTAAAGCGATACGGGAACTTTCTGCCCGCGTTGTCCGCTGAACGTTACGTACACGTTTCCTTCGCGGTCCACAGCGGGATTGGCGACGGGGTGGAGATTGTCGGCAATGTTGATGCCCACGGAGAACTGGAACTTCTTGCTTTCGCCCTGGAGGGTGGCGACGCGGAGTTCTCCTACGGCGCCCTCCGGCACGCGGACGACCAGGCGATTCTCCGTGCAGAGAACCAGGCTGCCCTCGTTGTCGCCGAAGCGGACGGTCGGACGCGTGCCGTTGCGGTGGGTAAAGCCCGCGCCGTAAATGGCGATCTCGCCACCGGGAATCGCGGCGGCGGGAGCAACCTTTTCAATTGTGGGACGGTCCGCCATCTTTCGAATCCGCTGGACCCCCTAATACAACGCCGAACGATCCGTGCGCCGGTCGCCGGCCGGCAGCGAGAGCGCAGGCTGATCCCGAAGCTTCGGGACTGCGCCACCAGAACCTAGAACCCGAACCAGTGCGCCAGCCACAAACATGCGGCCACGTACACGCCGGCCACCCAATCATCCGCCATGATACCCCAACCACCCGGAAGCGACTCGGCGCGTCTGGCCGGGAAGGGCTTGGTGATGTCAAAAACTCGAAAAAGTATAAAACCCGCCAGAAAAGATTTCCACCCGGCGCCGCCGGCGAGCGTGGCGGGCCCGGCGAGCAGGGCCAGCCACTGGCCGGAAACCTCGTCCACCACCACTTCCTGCGGGTCTTTCTTTCCGATGGCGCGTTCCACGCGTCCGGCCACGGCGACTCCGGCGAGGCTGAGAGCAATCCACCAGAACAACGGATTGAAGAGTTGGAAGGTGCCGGTTCCAAACGAGACGGCCTGGAATTCGAGGCTATGGAAGAGCCAGGCCAGCGCCACTCCAGCGAGCGAGCCCCAGGTTCCGGGGGCTTTGGGCAGACGGCCGAGGCCGCCGGCAGTGGCGAGCCAATAGGAGAAGCTGGAGGCGCGGGCCCCGGGAGGTTTTGGCGGAAGCGATGAGACACCGTCAGTCATTCCGCAGCGGGCTAGGCCAGGATGCGCAGCGCCGGCTCGGCAACGCGTGCGGGCGCGGTCTCGATGCCGGCAGGCGGCGGATTCGAGCACGCGGGTGACGCGGCCGATGAGGTCGTAATCCTGCGCGGCGGTAATTTCCACGCGCACCATGCGGCCGGGGAGCGCCTCCAGCGCGTGGCCGGGCGCGGCGATTTCCGTGACCAGGACGCGGCCGTCGATTTCCGGGGCCATGCCTTCCAGGCGCGCCTGCCAGACGAATTCGCTCTCGGGCGACGGGCCTTCGAGCACGGCAGCGAACGATTGGCCGGTGCGGCGAGCCAGGCGGCGGCGCGAGATTTTTCGCTGGAGGGCCATCAGATGGTCGCGGCGATGGGCGATGGTTTCGGCATCGATTTTTCCATCGAGCGCGTGGGATTCCGCGGTCTCGTCGTCGGAGTAGGCGAAGACGCCGAGCCAGTCGAATTCGGCGGCGCGCACAAAATCGCACAATTCGCGGAAATCGGCTTCCGTCTCGCCGGGAAAGCCGGCGATGAAGGAGGTACGCAGCCAGACGCCGGGAATCGTCTCGCGAATGCGATCGACCAGGTGCAGCAGGGCCTCGGCGTTTCCTCCCCGCTTCATGCGCGCGAGCACGCGCTGGCTGGCATGCTGGAGCGGCACATCGAGATATTTCACCAGCCGCGGGTGCGCCGCGATGGTTTCGAGCAGCCGCGTGGTGATGCGGTTGGGATAGCAATAGAGAAAGCGGACCCACTCGAGCGGCTCGATGGCGGCGAGGCGCTCGACGAGCAGCGGCAGGCCGTCGCGGATGCCGAGGTCTTCGCCGTAGGCGGTGGTGTCCTGGCCGATGAGGATGACTTCGCGCGCGCCCCGTTCGGCGAGCTGTTCGGCTTCGCGGACGACGGATTCGAAGCGGCGGCTGCGGAATCGGCCGCGCAGCTCCGGGATGATGCAGAAACTGCAAGGGTGATCGCAGCCCTCGTTGATTTTGATGTAGGCGTAATGGCGCGGCGTGGTGACGATGCGCGGCGAGAGATCGTGATAGAGAAACTCGGGAGGCGCGGGAGGCAACGCGGGCAGGCCGCCTTCGGTGGCTTCCAGGATTCGTTCGACGTCACCAGTGCCGACGACGGCATCGACTTCCGGGATTTGCTCGCGGATCTGGTGGCCGAATCGTTCCACGAGGCAGCCAGCGACCACCAGCCTGCGAGCGCGCCCGGTGCGTTTGAATTCGGCCATTTCCAGGATGGTGTTGACGGATTCCTGCTGGGCGGGCTCGATGAAACTGCAGGTGTTGACTACGAGGACGTCGGCTTCTTCGGGCCGCGGGGTTAGCTCGTAGCCGTGGCGCGCCAGGATGCCCATCATGACCTCGCTGTCCACGAGGTTTTTGGGGCAGCCAAGGCTGACGAAACCGAGTTTGCGCGCTGTGGACACGTCGTTGGACCGTTCGCGATCGTTCAGTGTATCACGCCGGTTGTCAGGAAGCCGCTCGGTGGGACTGCCCGTAATGTCCTATTTCTGGCTTCGTCGGTCCTCATGCGCCAGAGTCTTGATGGAGTCTGCGGCAGCGCTCGCTTCGCTGCCGGCTCGGTGGAGGGACGCGACACCCCCGCTCTTCGCTTTATTGACCTATGTTCCCTGATCCGGGGAATACAGATCCTCGAGGATCTTTCTCGTGTGCAGCAAGATGTCCTCGACATCCGAATCCGAATACCTCTGATTGAAGAAGTCTTCGCGATGCACAGCGGAGTTCCCGGCGCTAAAGACCCTCTGCGCCGCGTTCACGCGCTCACCATCAAGAATTGCTCTTTCTCTAGCCAAGTCGAGCAACTCGTTGGGCAGGTTATTTGACCCCAGTAGCTCCTTCAATGCTGCTTCCAGCATCGCTCGGCATAGGGTCACGCACGCTCGATTCAATCCGAAGAAGTAGCATTTGTGCGCTTCGTCGAAATAGCGCAGCACGGTCGGTCTTGGGACACGTTGGATCTCAAGATCTTGAAGCGTTGAGGCCTTTAGCACGACCTCGGGGATCAAATTTACGAGCTCGCGCGCGTACCGCGCGTCGAGAGCCGCAAGCTCATCATCTGCCGGCGGAGGGGCAGATTCGCGGGAGGCCGCGACCTCTCTGAGTGCATCATCCATAACCTTCCGCCCTTCGGATGACAGGCGGCTGCGGTGCTTCAGGATAATTTCGACCCTATCGGGGGAGGGACGTTGGCCTAGCGAGACACGCTGGTCGTGTAGCTCTTGACCGCGTGCATCACGAAGCTCTGCGACCATATCGTTCCAGACTTGGTTGTCTTCTTCTGTGAGCTGCGCAACCTTGTTGTCCCAGGTGTCCATCGAGAAATCATTCGCCAAATTAAGGAGTTCGAGGGAGTCGCCGGACTCGAAACATCTCAAACAGCCACTTAGAAACCTGAATCGCTGAGTCATAGCCTCCTCACTCTCTCGCCACGAAGGCAGAATGCGCATGTGAGTCGGCGCGCTCGCCCTTTAGTTTGGGAATTATATAGATGACTCCCTTATCCGTAAATCCTTGAAACCAAAGAAGCTACGCGAACCAAATAAAAAGGGGCGGGGTCTGTCCCGCCCCTAGAGCCGCACCTCGCCTATCACGAGAATAGTGTTCGAATAAGGTGGTACAGACCCCACGCATACACGATTCCTATTACCACGTCGTCGTGGATGCGTCTCATTTGTTTGCTTCGCATTGAACGTTCCTAAGTTGAATTTAGGTAGTACAACGGGCACCCCTGTACAAGCGCGGTGGCCGATACAAGTCTACGCTCGGTTTCTTTGGTTTCAAGGCTGGCGGAGGAATTGGAGGATTTTATGCTGACTCGCGTATTCTTGCTATGTTGTTGTGTTGTAGTTCTCGGGACCGCCTGTGCTGAACCACCCAGTTATGGCGGTGTGGGGGTGTTTCGGCATTTCGGTGCGGTAGATATAGCAGAATCGCGTTTCATGCTTTCGATCAAAAACATCTTTATAAGTGACCGAGCCGCAAGAAACCAGAAAACTTTCTCTCTTACGAATACTATCCATCTGTTCCTGGGTGGGGGCACTAGGCTCTCCGTTCGGCCCCTCGAAAAATACAGCAATTGACCATTCGTCATTTTGAGCAATCATTGTCCCATCGGTAGGGATGCTTGCGAGATTCATACATTTCCCGTCGCCGTAATCGGGATAGGGCGGCAATTGGTTGATGTTCGAAACGCAATGAAATCGCAGTCGAATATCAATGATTCGGGCAGGAGTACGCCCCGTATTCTTTATAGTCCATTCAAATTCTTCTCTCGGAAAAATTGCAGGCGTTACAGTAATCCATTCCAAATGGACGGGTTTGCGAAAATCAGTAACCAGAACCCAGGCTCGTTCAGTGTCATGAATAATTTTTATCTGATAGCAAAACACGATAAAAGTAAGGCAAGTGAACCCAGCGATTATCCATGTCGGGGCGCTACTATCGCTCGACCCAGCATTCTTCGGATTGGTTGTGCATTCGGTCTGTTTCTGATCGGAATTCTTATTGGAGGTTGGAGTATTCCCTTCAGTTTTAAGCGAGGTTGGTGGTGGTTGGGAGGGGTTGGATATGCTTTTACCTGCCTGTGCGCTTGCGGTACCGCCGCGTTGCTGAAGGGTTGGTGGGGCTTGATTAAGAAGTAGCGAAGTCGTTAGAACGGTAAAGAAAATAATCACGATTTTCGGTTCTTTTTGCGTTTCTTTTTCCTACGTCGTGGCTTGAACCCTAGCACGCGATCTACCGCTTGTTCAAGGGTCAGAGGGAATAGCGAGAGTGGCTTTTGATACTTCCACCGTCTCACGCGGCTCATGGAGCGGACGAGTTGCAGCCATGCCTCGGCGGGCGCGCTGCGGAGATATCTCGCGCCGGCCGCCCTCGGTGGATCCGAGAATGCGTTCGGCGTCTCCGATGCCTGTGAGCGAATCAATCTGTTTTCAGCCGATTCCGATTATTCAACTACTTACACAACCTCGGCCTTCCATCGCATGGGGCCGGATTCGATGGGCAATGCTTTGATGAGGGCTTGAAACCCATCGAGGTCGTTCTCGACATCCTTGTAGATGTACGGTGTGAGCAGGCCGGGTACGGAAGATGCGTTTGGATAGCGGAGAGTAATGATGGCGAATTTCTTTTCCTTCTTGCGTTTCTGGTGTATGGCGTACTCAACTTCAGTTGCAAGATACTTCTCGTCTGCGAAGTTCTTTGTGATGAAGAACACTGCTGCGCAAGATTCTTCGAATCCGCGAAGTAGTTCTCGCTCGAGATTCGCACCGGCCGGCATGTTCGGTTCATCGAGCCACGGATCGAATCCCAAGGCCTTCAGCGCGTGGTAGTATCTGTACACAAGGGGTTTGTCGACCGACTTGTGACTGAGAAAAATCTTTATCTCCGATGAGGCCGGAATCCTGTTCAGTGGAACCGCCTGAATGGCACGAGCTTCGGGCGTCGCCAGGTCCGCGGCGGCGCCGAGTCGGTTCGAGAAATCATCAGCAAAGGGTCGCACAAGCAGATTCCGAAATAGCTCTACCGAGTCATTCAACTTCGTTTGATTGTGGGCCAATCCCAGGTGGAAGATACAATTTGGCTGAGATTCGGCGGACTTGATAAGTCGGTAGCGCAGCACGAACTCTTCGTCGGGGTCTGAGGGGAACGACAAGATCGGTGGGTGCTGGGTGGCTGCGGCCCACCATTGATCCAGGTCAGCAGATGAATTGGCCTCAAGTGGCGCTAGTACGCCCTGGGCGAGTGAATCGGCGTCGCAGAATTCGACAAACCGCTTAAGGCAGTGGTCAAATGTCGCGATGTCGTCATGTAATAAAGAGTCTCGGCGGTTTTTGAAGGTCCGAAGGGAGCTCAGAACTCCTACTTTTGTTAATTGCACGTCTGCTTCCTCCTCGCCGAACTCAAACGAGCGCCACTTCCGTACCGCAGAATGAGCACTTACACACGTCAGCCCAACCTTCTGAGACTTTAATTGCTTTGTCACAGCAAAGAAGCTTCACAATCTTGAAATCGGCGGGTTCAGGCCCGTGGATCGGGCGGACGGGCAAGACAGGCCGGAAGTGTGTGAATTTAACGGACATCGAAAAGGGACCTCCCGAATGGCTTCTTCCTCCATGCGAGTCCTCGAGTGCAGCGAACGCTTCATTTAACTTGGGGGCTACCACTTCCCGATAAACGATTCGCTTGAGGTAGGCGACAGTCTCTTCGGTGAGCGTTTGTTCGGCTTCATTCTGTTGCGCGCAATATGGACACCAGATGTAAGAACGGGGGCGCTTATCGTCACGTTCCTCCCCGACATCGTGCTCCGTGCGCCGACAGTACGAGCTCAGTGCCCACTGAAGGTCGACTGGGTCAATCCGGGTCTTGAAATCGCGGCCGCAGGACGGACAGGTACGTCGCATGAAGCCATCCCGGTCTGTACTGATCGAGACAGCCAGCTGCAAGGTAGTCATCGAATGGATTCCGCCGCTCCGAAATAATCAACCTCCGGTGGGAGCAGTTTACCACCGAAGGGTTCCCCAAGCCTTACAGCTAGCTGTGGCGGACCAGGGCGAACGACGTGCGGGGCGCGGGAGGCCGGCGCGGGACGCCGGCGCTACAGAGCCAGGCCTGTCTACGGCAGGCAGGCCTCCACGTCGCGGAGGCAGCGGGCGAATGTGGCCGCGTCGGCGGGTTCGCGGCCGAAGCGGGAGGCTTCGTAGAGGCGGGTCATTTCCGCGACGCGCTCGGCGAGGGTCGGTGGGGAAAGGGCGAGAGCGAATTCGCGCGGAGTTTGCGAATCGGCCTTGCGGAAGCCGCGACGTTCGAGAGCGCGGAGCAGGCGGGAGTAGTAGAGGGTGGCGAGGCGGGGCGCGCGGTCCGGGCGGCGCGCGGCCTTGCCGCCGGCGCGGGCTGAGGCGGCGATCCACAGGTCGGCGAGCGCACGTCCCCGCGCCAGCAGCAAGACGAGGGCGGCGAGAAGGAACGCGGGCAGAAGCAGGAGTTTGGGGCTCTCCCTGACTCCGCCTTCCACCATGCGGTGCCAGGCTTCCATCCAGCGAACGCCTGCTTGCTGTTTGATGAACAGGAACCGCTGGACCCAGTAACTCCAGTCGCGGGCAGTGCGCTGGGCATTGACGGCCAAATGGAGTTGCTGGGCCTGGCTGTAGTTGATCACCCATTCGCTCCAGGCCATCTCGAACCAGTCCCAGTAGTAGGCCAGCCGGCCGAGAGAAAATTCGGGTTTCGAGCCCACGGGCGGCGTGGGGTCGAACGGAATCCAGCCGTATTCGGCGAAATAAACTTCCACCCAGCTATGCGCGTCGCTCCCGCGGACGATGTAGGAATCGGCCACGTCGTTGTATTCGCCGAGGAGGAAGCCGTTGATGTAGCGCGCGGGGATGCCCAGGGAGCGGACCATGACGGTCATGGCCGTGGCGAAGTATTCGCAGTGGCCAGCGCGGCGCGTGAACAGGAAATAGGCCAGCGGATCCTTTGGTGGCGGGTCCGGCTGCGTCAACGTGTAGCCGAAACGTGTGCGGAGATAGAGCTCGATGGCGGCGCTTTTGTCGAACGGTGTGGCGGCGCGGCGGGTGATTTCGCGGGCGAGCTCAGGGATACCCGGGTTGAGCGGAGGGAGCTGGAGATAGGTGGCGCGGATACTGGCCGGGTAGTCGGTAGAAGTCTTGCGCAGCTCCTCGGGAGGGATCACCGGGACGAGAGCACTGCCTTCGTAGAGGAATTTGCTGAAGTTGTTGTAGGGCGTGAAGACGGAGTTGGTCTGATCGACGAGGAGGATATGCGTGGGCCGGTCGCGCATCGGGCTTCCTGCGTCGCGGCCGAAGGGCCCGCGGACGGCCACCGGATGCGCGAGCACGAACAGGGAATCGGTGGCCAGGGGTTCGAGGAGCACGGAATAGTTCACGGCGCGGAATCGCCGGGCGACTTCCGGCGAATGCGAGGAGGCCAGGCGGTACCAGCCGTCATTGCCGGCGACGACAGGGGTGTTTTCATGCTCGGGGGTGTACCAACGGTGGCCGTCAAACGTGGTAAGCGCGATGCCGCGCCAGCGGAGATTGGGCACGGCGTCGCGGGGCACGTCGAGGCGGGTGCGCATGACCACAGCGGTTTGGAGTTTGATCTCTCCGATGCGGCCGAGCTCCACGTTGTCGCTGAAGCCGGAGATGAGCGTGGGATTAAAGTTGAGGCCGCCGAGATAGCCAGCGGGGAAGCGTGGGAGCACGACGAAAATCACAGCGCCGACCGAGAGCGCGCCAACGGTCATGAATACGGCGGTGAGGCTGAGAGCGCGGCCCAGGCGGCGGGCGCCCGGCGTGCGGGACTCGAGCGGAGGGGCGACGGCGCCCTCCGCGCTCCGGCGCATCTCCAGGCTCATGAAGGTGGAGACGCCCAGGACGAGGAAGAGCGAGAGGAAGACGAGAAAGGCGGTGTCGATGGTGAGAATGGCCGCGGCCAGCAGCGCGGCGAGCGCCATCATGGAAAGGAACAGCAGATCGCGGGTGGTGCTCGCCGAGTAGAGACGCGTGAGCATGACGAAGAGCATCAGGTGAATCACGGCATGCAGCGCTGCGTAGAGCCAGAGATTGGGCGTGCCGGAGACGTAGGCGCGCGAAATGAAGAGCAAATCGAACGGGAAAAACAGGATGTAGGCGGAGACGGCCCAGGTGGCCTGGCGGTGGGAGAGTTCGGGAGGTTTGCCGCGGGTGTACCGCCATCCTTTCCAGGCTAGCGCCGCGGGGGCCACCACAGCGGAAATCGGGTCGAGTTTGCCGGTCCAGACCAGAGAGGCGACGCCATTGACCAGCAGAAGATAGAGCGACACCTCGGAGTAGCGAACGAGAGCGGAAAGCGAGGCGCGCGGGGCGCGGACCGCGGTAGCCATACTGCCATCCAGTCTAGCATGCGCGGTCTCCCGCGCATCCTGGCGCGCCGCTCATTTGCTCAAAATTCACGAGCCCGGCCCGATGGCGGCAGGGCCGGGACAGACCTCGCGCGCCCTTCCGGCGGCCCAGGCCCAACGTCGAACGGAACCGGGCTCTCCAGATGCATGTGTGCGCCCGGGGCAACAGCTCTAATTTCGACGATCGGGAACGCCCTGGTACTTGGAGCTGTTCCGGGGCTGCCCGGCCCTCTAATAGCTTCCTGGCGCGTCGCTCGAGACCCCGCAACAGTGTGAGAGCTCGTCACGGTTCAGGCACGGCCGGCAAGACCGGCGGCGATTTCCAAACGGCGCCACGAGATCCGCGATTACTGCCCCGTCTGCCAGCCTCGCAGTCCCGCGCGCGCAATTTTGCGGGTGGCGCTGCTGGTGGGCCAGCGCTCGACGTCTTCGATGGGAATCACGGTGGATTCCGCAGCGGGAGCGCCCACCGCGGTCGGGCGCGGCAGATTGTCCACCCTGAAGAGAAAGGGACGCAGGGTGATGCGGCGGAAGGTGACCGTGTGACGGGCGGCGGGGAGAGCGACGCAGTGCGCCGCATCGATGCCCAGCGAGTCGCGCAGATGGCGGCGCAACGCCGCTTCGGGCTCGCGAGCGGCAGCGACGGCAGGGAATTGCCACATGCGGGAGAACAGTCCGTCACCGGCACCTTCGCGCGGGCGGATGAGAAGGGTGCGGCGAAGGGGGTCGAGGAGGACAGCAGCGGCGAGGCGGATATTTTCCGGGGCGCGCTTCGCGCGTTTGCCGGGTAGTTGATTCTGCAGACCGAGGGCGCGAGCGCGGCAGTAGCGCGAAACTGGACATTCGGGGCATGCCGGGGCGCGCGGGGTGCAAACCGTGGCGCCAAGTTCCATCATGGCTTGATTCCAGGTGCCGGGCACAGCCGGGGCCAGGAGTTCATCTGCCGCAGACTGAAGTCCGCGCCACAGGGCGGGCTGGCGGAGGTCGCCACGAACTGCGCCGAGGCGGGCGAGGACGCGGGCGACATTGCCATCGAGCACGGCGAACGGCTCGCCGTAGGCGATGCTCAGGACGGCGGCGGCAGTGTAACGGCCGACGCCGGGGAGTTCGAGCGCGGCTTGGAGCGTTCGCGGGAAGCGGCCGGAGTGGGTGCGCACGATCTCCCGGGCGGCGCGCTGCAGATTGCGCGCGCGGCTGTAATAGCCGAGGCCGGCCCAGGCCTCGAGCACGGCGTCCAGTGGCGCTCGCGCGAGCGAGCGGACGTTTGGAAACCGGGCGAGGAAGCGCCGGTAGTAGGGCAGCACGGCGGCGACGCGAGTCTGCTGGAGCATGATTTCGGAGATCCAGATGCGGTAGGGGTCGCGGGTGGAGCGCCACGGAAGAGCACGTTTGCGGGCGTGGAACCAGGCGAGCAACCGCCGCCGGAAACCGCGGCGTTGTGCAGCCGTCAGTGCCACGGAAGGTTTCAAACGGAGATTCATTTGGTAGAGCGAGACGCCGACATTACCTGCCCCTCGGCGGATAGCGGCGGAGGAAGATTCACGTGCCGCGGCGCTACCCCAGAATCAGTGTATTCCCGGGCTCTGCTTTTGCGCCTGGAACTGTAGCCACGCCTGATGGTAGCGCTCCATTTTCGCCTTGAATCTCGGCTGGAATACTTCATCCTCCACCTGGCCTCCGCAGGCCACATACTCCCAGCTGGGGAAATAGGGGTCCTTCTCCGTCAGATAGGTGATGAACTGACGGAATTCCGGCTTTGAAGCGCCAATCTGTTTTGGATCGAAGTTTTTTGCCGTGTCGTCTCCGTAGATAAATTCGAGCGCATACGCATAGAGGCCCCATCGAGAAAAGTAGGGAGGCTCCGAGTCCTCATCCCTCAAGAATCGACCCATCATGCGCTGCAACGTCACTCCCCTTTCCTTCGTGAGGTACGCGCGGATGGTCTCGATTGCTCGGCGTCCGGCCTCCGTTCCTCGAAGGCGGAGGCGGCATCCGTCCGCCTCACTGAACAGGTCGATCGCATTCCACCGTTCCATCTGCGAACCACCCCGCTCGAAGGCCTTTAAGAGGCCGGGAATCGTATCAAGCATTCGTTCTGAGAGGATCGTTTTCAAAATTCGTCCTGTTCCGACAACACGAACATCATTGCTGCGACGCGCCGATTCTTGCCAGCGCCGCAATTGCTCCTCCATTGGAAGGTTCTCCAGCTCCAGCTTCAATTGGCCAGTTAGCACCCGCGCTTCGAATTGAAGCTCCTTGTGTTCCGTTTGCTCCCCCGCCCAACGAATGGCCTCGTAGGCTTGCTTGCCGATTCGGTGTCCGTCTACGGGAGCGACGGGGTTTATTTGCCCGCCTGTGCCCGACCCGATCACCGCTATGCCAGCCCTCACAGCAGGTAACAAGAACTGTTCCTGAGGAACAAAACGATCCATGTCGCCCAGGACATTCAGGGCGTCGCGGCCGGTTGCCGGATGCGAGCCCCAGCTGAGGGGGGAAGGCCTCTTGGATTCGCGCACGTACTCGGCAAACAGCGGCGCAGCGTTTATCCCTTCCACGATGAAGGTGAACTCCATCTCCCGACTCGCTTCGTATCCCAGTGTCGTGTAGCCATAATAGCCCGTGCAGCAATCATTTTTTGAGTGCCTCCAGATACGGAAGCGCTCTTCCAGGGACAATTTCATAAATCTCGCGATGAGTTGAGCTATCTGTCCCTCCGATGGCTTCCAGTTCGGCGGTCGAAGTCTCCACGCGGCCTTTTCTACCGAAAGGGCCAATTCCTTCTCCTGCTCAACTTCTTGCTCCTGCTGGTCCGGTCCAGCAGCCTGCGCAGAAGGTTGTCCGGTGGGAGCCTGTCCGGTGTCCCTGGGCTGTTCTTGTCCCCGAAGAAGGCGCGCCGGATACGCTCCAAGGAAGAGTCCCAGCACCGCCACCAACCGCAAGAGCTTTTTTACAAGCATCGCCAATACCACAATCCTTCGCTGTCGAGAGCGATTAAAGATTCATATCAAAATCCGCGCCCGCACCGCTACATAAAGATGACGTAGGCGGTAGTCCAGAACTGGGTGGGGATGGTGCCGCGGGGCCGGGCGGTGATGATGATTTTGAAGAGGTGGGGCTCCTCGGGGAGTTTGGCGAGGAGCGACTCTCCCGGAGCGGCGACACGGGGGGAGATGAGGGCGAGTTCGCGCATGGTGGCCCAGATGGTGTCCGAGGAGGGACCCATGGGAGCCACGAGGCGCTCGGTGCGGAACTCGATCTCGGCGTCGATTTCAAAGAAATGCCAGGCGAGGCAGGCGGCGAGCTTCACGCCGCGTTCGAATTTTTCGAGCTGCTCAGGGGAGGGAGCGCTCGCTCCGGCGGCCGGAAAGATGAGGGGATCGAAGACGAGGACGACCTGGCGTTCGTCTTCGCGGGCAAATTCGCGGACTTTGAGTTCGCCCGTGCGTGCGGTGGCTTTCCAGTCCACGTGGCGGGCGCTGTCGGAGCTTAGATAATCGCGGATGGCGTAGAGGTCGTGGCCGCGGCCGCGATGGAGGCTTTCCATTTCGCCGCTGACCATGGGCAGGACTTCGTAAAACTCTTCGGTAGGCTCGACGGGGGGATAGACTAGGACTTCCACGGGCGAATCGACTTTGCGCCATTTCTCAAGAAACCCGAATGGGAAGCGGGTCTGGAGAACGAAGGAATCCTGGCGATAGAGGCCGCGGCGGGGGAAGAGGAGTTCGACGCGCTGGCGAGCGTGGGAATTCCGCGGGACGTAGGGGAAATAGACGGGGTCGCGGAAGACGGGCCGTCCCTCTTTGCGCGCGTCGGGATTCACGCGCAGGGAGAAGGAGGGAAGAGTTTCCTTGCGGTTGTGGAGAGTGAGCATGGCCGTGGCGGGCTGGCCGGCGAAGATCTGCTCGGGCAGCTCGATCTCCAGCTCGTTGCCGGTGAGCACGATGGTGGACAGCACGCCGCTCATCAGGATTCCGGCGAGCAGCGCGGCCAGAATCAGGAACAGGAGATTATTGCCGGTGTTCAATGCGGCGAGGCCGAGAAGGAAGACGCCGGTGATGTACACCCAACCCTCGCGGGTAAGGCGGAAACGAATCTCGACGGCGAGCCAGCGGAGAGCGGTGCGGCGAGCGAGAGCGGGAACGATCTTGACGCCGACCCAGCCGGCGATCACCAGCGAGAGGCCGGCCATCCCAGCGGCCAGGCGAGTTTCACCCATCTGGGCGGCCGCGGCGGAGTAGAGAGCGAGGAGCAGAGCGAGGCCCAGAGCGGCCATGCCGAGGCCGAAAGCCTTCCAGCCGGGCTGGTCCACCTTGGCCCACCAGCGGGAGAGGACGGAGGAGCTCATGGAAGGATTCGCCGGTCCTACAGCGGCACGCGGGTGGAGTCGAGAATTTCCTGGAGGATGACTTCGGTCTGCTCGGATTTGCGCAGCGTGGAGACATAGCGGGAGTTCAGGACGATGCGATGGGCGAAGACGGGAACTACGAGACGCTTCACATCGTCGGGAACGAGATAGTCGCGGCCGTCGAGAAAGGCGCGAGCCTGGGCGGCGCGGTGGAGCATGACGGAGCCGCGCGGGCTGACGCCGAGCAGGATGCGTTCGTCGCCGCGAGTGCGTTCGACGATGGCCAGCGCGTAATCGAGCAGGGCCTCCTCGACGCGGACGCGGGCCACAGCCTCCTGAAGGCGGACCACGTCAGCGGCGTCCATGACGGCGTCTCCCATGGCGTTGAGCGCGGATGAGCCGTCGCCCTTCATGATTTCCTTTTCGCTGGAGCGGGCGGGATAGCCCATGCGGATGCGGAGCAGGAAGCGGTCGAGTTGCGACTCAGGCAGCGGGTAGGTGCCGTGGTGCTCGATGGGATTCTGGGTGGCGAGGACGAAGAAAGGCTGGGGAAGCGGATGGGTCTTGTTGTCCACGGTGACCTGGGCCTCGTTCATGGCCTCGAGCAGGGCGGACTGCGTTTTCGGCGTGGTGCGGTTGATTTCGTCGGCGAGGACCAGGTTGGCGAAGATGGGGCCGGGCTTGAATTCGAACTCCTGGGTGCCGGGAATGTAGACGCTGGTTCCGATGACGTCGCTGGGGAGGAGGTCGGAGGTGAACTGGATGCGCTGGAAGGAACAGCGGAAGGAGCGGGCGAGAGCCTGTGCCAGAGTGGTCTTGCCGACGCCGGGAACGTCCTCGATGAGCAGGTGGCCGCGGGCGAGCAGGGCGACGAGAGCGAGCTCGATGGCGTCGTCCTTGCCGCGCACGACGCGAGCGATGGCCGCGCGCAAATCGCTCAGCTGGCCGCTGGCTGCGGTGGTGGTCATGGTTGAAAATCCGCGTCCCTTCTGCTACAAACGCATTGGATGCATCTATAAGGGCGGGCGATTAGCTCAGTTGGTTAGAGCGTTCCCCTCACACGGGAGAGGTCCAAGGTTCGAGCCCTTGATCGCCCACCAGATTCGCTCCACCCATTGCACATCAGGCAACCCCGGACTTGTCGTTCACCGAGGCGCGCAGCGCGCGTGCTAGACTGCGCCTTTGATTGAATCGGCCTGAAACGACATAAGTGTAGCGGAATCGAGAAATGACCACCACACTGCGCTTCTTCGCCATTTTAGCTTTGGGCACCTGGATCGGGGGCAGCTTTTTCCTGATGTTCCTGGAGGCGCCGGACGTCTTCCGGCTGCTGCCTACGCCGGATCTGGCCGGGGCGGTAGTGGGGCTGGCGCTGGCGCGGCTGCACCTGGTGGCGATGGTGGCGGCGTTCGTGTTCCTGGTGTGCCATACCTGGCTGCTGAAGAATGTGCAGGCGCTGGTGCGGCCCGCGGCGCTGCTGGTATTCGTCATGGTGATCCTGACGGCGGCGTCGCAATACGGAGTGACGCCGCGGATGGCGGAGTTGCGGGAGGATATGATCGCGGTGCACGGCTCGATTGACGCGACGCCGAGGGCGAGCACGTCTCGAGCAGCCTTCATGCGGCTGCACGAGGTGTCGGTGGTGCTGGAGATCAGCACCTTCGTGCTCGGGCTGATCGTCCTGTATCTGACCGTGCGCCAGTTTGGCGCGGGGCCTGAGGGAGGGCAGTTGACCTCGAGGCCGGAGCGCGGCCCGACTGTCCTGCCTTGAAGGACTGGAAACGGCATCAAACTCCCTGTTGCGCGGGACAGGAAAGCCAGCCATAAAGGGGTGCAAACAGAATGGGAGGAGGCGTGCAGCACGAGGAGCCGCAGCCTGTCTCGATGGACGCGTCCACGCAGGCGGAACGCATCCGTACGAGTATGCGCCGCCTGCAGAGGCGGCAGTGGTGGATGTGGTCCTCAGCGGTGCTGGTGACCCTGCTGCTGACGCTGGCGATCGCGTCGTTTGCCTTCCCGGGGCTGATGTCGCAGGTGGGAGCGACGAGCTCGTTCTATCTGGACCAGACGGTGCGCGGGCTGGTGGGGCTGGTGCTGCTGTTCAACGTCTATACGGTTTACCAGCAGACGCAGATTCACAGAATACAAGGACAGCTCACCGAGCAGATGGAAGCGATGACGAAGATGGAAGTGCGGACGGAGGAGGTGTACAAACTCGCGGCGCTGGACCCGCTGACCGGGCTGTACAACCGGCGGTCGGGGGAGCAGCGGCTGGGGGCGGAGATTCTGCGAGCGGAGCGCACGGGGCGTCCGCTGACGATCCTGGTGATGGACCTGGACGGGCTGAAGAGCATGAACGACAGACACGGGCACGCGGCCGGGGATGAACTGATTCGCGCATTCGCGCAATGCCTAAACAAAGCCATCCGGGGGTCAGATCTGGCCGTGCGATTCGGGGGCGACGAATTTCTGGTGCTGCTGCCGGACTGCAAGCTGGACGAGGTGCGGTACGTGTTGACCCGGCTGAGCGGGCACAAAATGGACTACCAGGGAGTGTCGATGAGCATCTCGTTCTCCGCGGGATGGGCCAATCACCGGAGCGGGGAATCGGCGGAAGAGCTGTTGAAGCGGGCTGACGAAGCGCTGTACGTGAACAAACGGGCGAGCAAAGAGGCCAGCGGGACAACCCGCGCGCTGGGATAGCGCGCCGCAGGCGGAGCGGCAGGTCCCCTGGAGGCTGGGGTGAGGGTGGCGTACCTCGACATCGAGACGAACTACACGGGCGCACATACCGATCAAAAACTTTTCCGCGACTACAAAAACCATCGAATCACAGTCCTGGGCGTCCGGGTGATGAACGGCGACCGGGACGAATTCACGCAACTCATCGATCCGAACATCACGCGAAAGGCGCTCGAGATGCTGCTCGCGGGCGTGGAAAAGATTGTGACGTACAACGGGAGGTCGCAGCCGGACCGGGTGAAACGGAGCGTGGGATTCGATTTCCCGGTGATTTCGGCGCAATTGGGGATTGTGCTGGACGAAGAATTCGAGCATACGGACCTGGTGCCGGAATGCTGGACGCGCGGGCTCTACGGGGGGCAGAAGAAGGTGGAGCAGACGCTGGGGCTGGAGAGGAAGTTGCCGGGGCGCGACGGAGCGTGGGCCACGGAGATGTGGCGGAGATATCAGGAAACGGGCCAGCGGAAATTTCTGCAAGATCTGCTGATGTACAACAAAGAAGATGTGTTCATGCTGCGGGAAATTGAGCTGCGATTGGAGAAACGCTGAGGGGAGCGGGCTTCAGCGCTCGGCGGCCGGCGCGGCGCCGGCGACTGCGGCGACGCGTTTTTCACTCGCGGCGGAGTGCAGCATCATCACGGCCGCGTACACCACGACAACCACGACGAGCCAGCGAACGTAGGTGAGCGGGAGCGAGCGGACGATGTAGGCGGCGATGAGCACGCCGGGAATGCCGGCGAGCGCCATCACCACCGAGGTCTTCAGGCTGTAGCTTCCCTCACGGATGAAACGGATACCGCCGACAGGCATCAGGAAGGCGCAGGAGCCCATCATGATGGGGAATGCGGCTTTCGGGTCCATGCCGAGCAGGCTGACGAGGATCAGGCAGGGAGCATAGAGGCCGATGCCAAGGGTCATCAGGGCACCGAGCGCGAAATTGCCCACCAGACCTGCGGCGAGGAGCGGGCCGCGAAGCTCGAGAGCGGTGCCTCCGGCCGGGACCAGGCGGAACTGGCCCATGAGCATGAGCGAGGCCGCGGCCATAAGGGCGAGTCCCATCCCGATCTGGACGTAGCGCCGGGGCCAGCGGGCGACGATACCGGCGCCGAGCCAAGCGCCGGCGACGGAAGCGACTATGAGAAGGACGAGGGTCCAGACGTCCACCTCGACAATGGAAATGTAGATGAGGGCTTCGGCGATGGTGGGCAGCGCGTAGCCGACGTTCAGCGTGCCGGGGATTTTTTCGTCGGGAACGGTGGAGCGGAATTTGAAGGCGGAAGTGGTGGTGGCGAAATTGCCGATGCCGAGGGTGTCGAGGAAACACATGACGAAGCCGACGAGGGAGTGGTAGGCAGTCTCGGGCTTTGCGGCGTCCTTTTCGCCGGCGGCCTTGGCACGGCGTGCCAGGCGCGTCCAGGCGAAAATAAACCAGGCAGTGACAGCGACCAGCAGGAGGAGAAGGACGTTCTTCATCGTCCACATGAAGCCGGATGGTAGCGCGAGGCACCGGCAAAACAAATGGGATTCTACGAGACAGGATGCGGCTGGGGGAAAACAGGACGCGCGGGACCTCAGCCGCTCAAGCCGCTCGGCTTCGGCTAAGCATTTCGGCACGACTGAAGTCGTGCGCTGCCGTGGTCCTGCCGCCGGGCGCGCAAACCGGCGTGCTACACTCCCCCGCTTATGCGCACGGGGATCATCGGACTGCCGGGGACGGGCAAGACGAGCCTGTTCAAAATTCTGACGCGGGCGCATCTGGACGCGAAGGCAGCGCGCGAAGAGCTGCACGTGGGAGTGGCTCGCGTGCCGGACCCGCGGCTGGCGCCGCTGGCCGCGCTCTACCATCCGAAGAAAATCACGCACGCGAGCATTGAATACGTGGACGTAGCGGGGCTGGCGCGGGACAAAGCGCGGGACTCGGCGCTGCTGGTGGAAATGCGTCAGGTGGACGCACTGGTGCAGGTGGTGCGACTGTTCGACGATGCGGCGAACCCGCACCCAGCGGGGTCGCTCGATGCGCGGAGGGATTTCGACAGCATCGAAGTGGAGCTGATGCTGCACGACCTGGAACAAATCCTGAAGCGGCTTGAGCGGCTGGAAAAAGACCTGAAAAAGAAACGCGAGCCGCAACTGGAACGGGAGCAGGCGGTGCTGTTCCGGTGCAAGGCTTCAGTCGAGGCGGAGAATCCGTTGCGGGCGCTGGAGCTGGCGGCGGAGGAAGCGAAACTCATCGGCGGCTATATGTTCCTCTCGCGGAAGCCGATGATGTGCGCGGTGAACCTTAACGACGCGGAAGCGGCACAGATCGGGACGGCGATCGAACGGTACGGACTCTCGGCCATAGCGGGAAAGCCGCAGGTGGCTGTGGTGCCGTTTTGCGGGCGGATCGAAGCGGAACTGGCGGAACTGGACGACGCGGAGGCGGCGGAGCTGATGGGCAGCTACGGACTGGCTGAATCGGGGCGCGACCGGCTGATCCATGCGACGTACGGGCTGCTGGGACTGATGTCGTTTCTGACCGCCGGAGAGCCGGAAGTGCGCGCGTGGATGATCCGGCGGGGGGAGACGGCGCTGGAAGCAGCGGGGGCGATTCATTCGGATATTGCGAGGGGATTCATCAAAGCGGAGGTCGTGTCGTTCGAGCATTTGATTGCGGCGGGGAGCCTGGCGGCGGCGCGGGAACGGGGGCAGGTGAAGCTGGAAGGGAAGGAGTACGTGGTGCAGGACGGAGATGTGATTTTGTTCCGGCATAGCGGGTGAAGAAGCGGGTGACTGGTGACTCGTGACTGGTGACTGGTGAAGAGAAAAGACGGAAGGCGCGCGAGTGGTGAGAGATGAGTGGAGAGGTCGGACAGAACGTTGCGGTGATGTCGCTGATCGGAGGGATGATCGCTGCGCTGGCAACGGTGGCGGGCGGATGGATGGTGGCGCGGCGGGAGTGGTCGCGGCAGTATCTGCGCTATCTGATTGGGCTGGGAGCGGGGTTCATGCTCGCGGCGGTGTTTGTGGAGGTGCTTCCGGACGCGTACGAGTTGAGCGGGTCGCGGGCGCCGCTGTACGTGCTGGCAGGCTATCTGGTGGTGCATTTATTCGTGCACACGCTCTCGACGCACGTGCATTTCGGCGAGGAAACGCACGTGGAGGAAGTGCGGAGCGGCCATACGGCGGAGGTGGCGCTGGCGGGATTCGCGCTGCACGCGCTGTTTGACGGGGTGATGGTGGGAGCCGGGTTTCTGGTGTCCGCGTATCTGGGCGGGGTGCTGCTGGCGGCGGTGGTGCTGCACAAATTGCCGGAAGGGTTTACGGCTGCGTCGCTGATGCTTGCGCGGGGACGCTCGCGGGGGGCGGCGCTGGCAGCGGCGGCAGGATTGGGAGCGGCGACACTGGTGGGAACGCTGTGCACAGCGTTGTTCGCGGGGCAGGCGGGCGTGGTGCTGCCGTTCTCGGCGGGATTGACACTGTATGTGGCGGCATCGGACCTGGTGCCGGAAGTGAATCAGGAACGCGACCTGGGAGTGGCAGGGACGGTGTTTCTGGGAGCTGCGGCGCTGGCCGCAGCGCACTTTGCGTTGCATTCGGGATAGACGTCTGAAGGTCTGGGGATTCGGGAAGCGATTCCGAAGGTGGCGTCGAGAGTCCCGGACGGGGTGTGGCTGGAAACCTGGGTTCGTCAGAAGAACTGGCGGGGCAATTCAGGGACACCGCGCGGACAGGCTGAAGCCTGTCCCACCGCGCTAACTCCTGCGATTCCTGCAACTTTCTGGCTGGTGGCGTGTTCAGTATAGTGTGGAGGTCATGGTCAGGTCCGACGTCCAGTTAATGCTGGGGGTGAAGCAGGGAGACGAGGCCTCCTTCGAGCTTCTCCTCCAGCGCTACCGGCGTCCCCTGTGCCATTTCCTGAACCGGATGGTACGAGACGCAGCGCAGGCGGAAGATCTGGCGCAGGAGGTTTTTCTGCGCGTGTATCGAGCGCGGCGGGACTATGAGCCGAGCGCGAAGTTCACCACCTGGCTGTTCCGCATCGCGACCAACCTGGCGCTGAACGCGCTGCGTGACGGGCGCCACCGGCAGGCCGAAATCTCGCTGGACGCTCCGGCAGAAGCGGAGGACGGGTCGGAGATGATGCTGGAAGTGCCGGACGGAACGCCGGTGGTGGAACAGCAAATGGTTGAACGGGACCGGGTAGCGGTGGTGCGACGCGCGATCCAGGCGCTGCCAGAAAAGCAGCGCGCCGCGGTGCTCCTGCACAAATACCAGGAACTGGACTACGACGAGATCGCGCGCATCCTGGGATGCTCGGTGAGCGCGCTGAAGTCGCTGTTGTTTCGAGCGTATGAGGCCCTGCGAGTGGAGCTGGCTCCCCTGGTTGCCCCGAAGCTTCGGGGCCCCGGAGGGAACCCGGAGGGAAGGAAGCCATGAAGTGCGAACAGATGGAATCGCAATTGATCGCGTATATGGACGACCGCGTGACCGTGCGCGAGCGGCGCGAGGTGGAGCAGCATCTGGCGGGCTGCGCGGAGTGCCGCGCGCGCGTGGAGGGATTTCGCAGCGTCTGGAAGGTGCTGGAGGAAACGCCGGTGGCGGAACCTTCGGCGTGGTTTGACGCGCGGCTGCGCCAGCGAATTGCGGCGGAGCCGGCTCCCGGAATGTGGGCGCGGGTGGTGGCGTGGCTGCCGCAGCCGCGGCTGGCGCTGGCCAGCCTGGCGCTGATCGCAGTGGGATTCTGGGCGGCGGCGGTGACGCGTCCACAGATTCAGGCTCCGGCGGCGGCGAATCCCGTGGCGATGAGCGAGGACCAGAATTTCCGGATGATCAAAAACATGCAGGTGCTGGAAAACTACGAGGTGCTGAAGGACCTCGACGCGCTCAATGGTCCGCAGGGAGATTGATGGCGGTGGCGAAGCGAGCTAATGCGGCGGATGGATGTGCGAGCGAGGAGAACTGGCTGGGATGAAGTGGTGGATCCAACTCGGATGGGCGACTGCTCTGGCCGCGGCTTTGCTGACAGGGGACCCTGCGTGGGCGGGTCCTGTGCGCGGGCAGGGCAGAGTTCCGCCCTCGAAGGCTGAGAGGCGCGCGGCACGGCAGGCGCGGCGAGAAGCCAGACGGCAGGCGCGTGCCGCAGGATTGCCGGCGCAGTCGGGACCGAATGCGCGGGCCGGTACACCGCGGGGCGCGGGAGCGGGTGTACCCGGCCGCGGACCAGCAGGGCAGCCGGGAGGAGAATCTGGAGCAAATGCGCGAGCGGGCACTGCTCGCGGCGGAGTATCCCCGGGACCGGCGGTGGCCCCCAGGCCGGAGGTAGCCGGCCAGTCGGGCGCCAATGCACGAGCCGGAACTGGCCGGCAGGCGCAGATGGGGACAGCGGCGCCGACGGGGCAGCAGCCTGCAGCCGGGGTGCCCGCCGGGTGGCAGCAGCGGCTCCAGCAGATGAGCCCGGATGAGCGCGAACGATTCCTGCAAAACAACGAGAAATTCCGCAGCCTTCCGAAAGAGCAGCAGAACCAGATTCGCCGGCACTTCGCGGAGTGGGACCGGCTTCCGCCACAGCAGAAAGAGACGATGAACAGAAACGCCGAAGCGCTGGCCAAACTGACGCCGGCACAACGGTCGTCCCTGCGAACCCAGGTACTGCCGCAATGGAGGCAGCTCGCGCCGGAGCGGCGGCAGGAGCTGAAACAGCGCCTTGGGTCGCTCAATGGGTTGAGCGACGCGGAACGGAACGGGAGGCTGAACGATCCGAACTTCTATCAGGGGCTTTCGCCGCAGGAGCACGACGTCCTCAAACAACTCGGGGAGTACAGGCTCACGCCCGGCGGGGGCGCGGAATAGCAGCAAATCTTGTTGACTGATTGGAAACAATTGGAAACACATTGGGCAGATGTGCTTCTAGGGTTGGCGGGGCTCGGCCTGGCTCTACACTACAGGTAGTGTTCTCGACGGCATTCGGACACAACGCGGGAAGATTTCCACAGATAGCAAGATAGGCGCGAAATTTTCTTGACACTGAGGCAGAGGGGCCTAGAATGCGTGCAGAAAGTGGGTAGAAGTGGTTAGCAGTGTGAAGCTGTGGCAGGGACGGGGCGTCCCGGCTGGGCTTCCGGGATGGCCTGAACTTGCTGCGGGGAAACCATCGGGCGACAGTGGACCCGAAAGGCCGAGTGAAGATCCCTTCGGTCTTTCTGGAGGATCTGGCCGTTTTCGGGGACACGTTCTACGTGACCAGCGAAAACGGGGACCGGGCCTATATCTACCCGATGCAGGTGTGGATGGCGATTGAAGAGAAGCTGGCGAAGTTGCCATCGCACAACCAGGCCAAACAGAAATTCCTGACACGAACGAGCTATTACGGGGCAGTGGTGAAGATGGACGGCCAAGGGCGGCTGCTGATTCCGCCGGTGCTGCGCGAGCAGGCGGAGATGAAAGGCGAAGTGGACGTGATGGGGAAGCTGAATTCGCTGGAAGTCTGGAACCATGCGCGGTTCGCGGAGCACATGAAGGGGAATCCGATCACGGATGACGATTGGAAGGTCTTGAATGATCTGGGCATCTAGTGGGTGCGGAGCATATCCCGGTACTTCTCGGGGAGGTGCTGGAATGGCTGGCGATACGGCCGGAGGGCACCTACGTGGATGCGACGGTGGGGTTGGGAGGGCACGCGGCGGAAATCGCGCGGCGGCTCAGCACGGGGCGGTTGGTCGGGATTGACCGGGACGCAGCGGCTCTAGCGGTTGCCCGGGAGCGGCTGGCGGGTTTTGGGGAGCGAGTGGAACTCGTGAATGAAAATCTGTCAAGTATTGGGGAGATTGCGCGCCGGCTGAACATCAGCGCCGACGGGGTGCTGGCGGACCTGGGGGTCTCCAGCCTGCAACTGGACGATGCCGGACGCGGGTTTTCGTTCCGCAGGGCGGGCCCGCTGGACATGCGCATGGACCGCCGGAGCGGGGAAACGGCGGGACCAGCGGCAGAAGAGATTGTGAATCGGTGGCCGGAGAGGGAACTGGCCGACCTGCTCTATCGCTTCGGCGAGGAGCACGATTCCAGAAAGATCGCCAGGGCGATCGTGAGAAGCCGTCCGATCCGCGACACGGAACACCTGGCAACGGTTGTGGCAGGGGCCCTGAAAAGGGGAAGGCAGAAGCTGCATCCCGCGACAAAAACATTTCTGGCGCTGCGGATAGCGGTGAATAGAGAGTTGGAGGAACTCGGGCAGTTTCTAGACCAAGCCCCTGCCACAATGAATCCGAGAGGCCGGCTGGTGGTGCTCAGCTACCACTCGCTGGAGGACCGGGCGGTGAAGCAGGCGTTCCGGCGGTACGACCGCGAAGGAGTCTTGAGGGTGCTGACGAAGAAGGTAATCGTTCCCTCGGAAGCAGAGCGTACGGCGAATCCACGTTCGCGGAGCGCGAAGATGCGGGTGGCGGAAAAGCTCATGGAAAGCGGGGCGGCGTGATGGAATTCATCACCGTCAAACGGATCGACAATTCGCGGCTGGTGCGAAGCGTGTCGCGGGGGCAGTGGCGGGATTTGTGCCGGTTCGCGGGCCTGGGAGCGGCGCTGGTGGCGCTGCTGCTGGTGTACGCGGGACAACACTTCCGGAGCCTGCGGGTGCAGTACCAGTTCGAGGAACTGAACGCGCGGCGGGCGGAGGCGGCGGAGTTGAACGCGCAATTGAAACTGCAGGCGGCAGCGCTGCGCGCGCCCGGGCGGATTGACCAGCTCGCGCGGGGCGAACTGGGACTTACGGTGCCCGTTCCGGGGCAGGTGGCACCTGCGGTGGCGCCGGCAGACGGGATGCTGGCGCAGGCGCGTGCTCCGCACGGATTCCCGGCGGCGAGCACGGCGCAGTAGAGTTCGGCTGGCGGGAGCACCTGACGATAAATCGGGGCCGCCGGCAGGTGTGAGGGGGGGTAGCTCGAGCGAACGGTATGGAAGGGCGCCGCCCGCGCACGCGGATATTCTCCCTGGCCTTCCTCGTAGTATTGGGGCTCGGCGCCGTGGTCGGGCGCCTGGTTCAGCTCCAAATCGTCCAATACAGCGAATACCTGGCGCGGGCGCGGCGCCAGCAGGAACGGATCGTGGAGGTCAACCCTCCGCGCGGCGTTCTCTACGACCGCAACCTGCACGAACTGGCGATGAGCATGCCGGTGGATTCCTGCTTCGCGGTTCCGGCGGAGATTTCCGATCCATCGCTGGTGGCGCGTCTGCTCTCCGGGATTCTGGGAATCGAGCCGGAAGAGATCGAGACGCGGCTGACGGAGTCGAAATCGTTCGTGTGGATCGCGCGGAAGCTTCCGGCGGAGAAGGCGGAGCGGATCCAGGCGCTGAACCTGCGGGGGATTTACTTCCAGCGGGAGAGCCAGCGGTTCTATCCGAAGGGGGAGCTGGCGGCGCACGCGTTGGGATACGTGGACATCGACGGACGGGGCCTGGGCGGGGTGGAGTACCAATACGACGCGCAACTGCGGGGAAAGCCGGTGCAGATGCTGGTGCTGGCGGATGCGCGGAGGCGGTGGTACGAGCGGCACGGGCCAGCTGCGAACCAGGCGGCGAGCCTGGTGCTGACGCTGGACGAAAATATCCAGTACATCGCGGAGAAGGCGCTGAGCGCCGCCATCGCGCAGACGCACGCGAAGGCCGGGACGATTCTGGTGCAGGACCCGAACACGGGGGAACTGCTGGCAGTGGCCAACTGGCCGTCGTTCGACCCGAACGCTGCGGGGGCAGCGCCGCCCGAGGCGCGAATGGACCGCGCGGTGAGTGCGCTCTACGAGCCGGGCTCGACGTTCAAAATCGTGACGGTGGCAGCGGCGCTGAATGAAGGGATCACGAACCCGGACGAAGTGATTGACTGCCAGATGGGGTCGATCGTGATCGCCAACCACCTGATTCATGACCACAAACCGTTCGGGCTGCTGACGGTGACGAACGTGATCGCGCAATCGAGTGACGTGGGAGCGATCAAACTGGGGCTGCGGCTGGGCCCGAAAAAGTTCTACGACTATATCCGGGCGTTCGGGTTCGGCGGCGTGACGGGAATCGAGCTGCCGGGGGAATCCCGGGGCCTGGTGCGGCGGCTGGAGAACTGGTCGGCGATTTCGATTGGCGGGGTGTCGATGGGCCAGGAAGTGGGGGTAACGCCCGTGCAGCTCATTACGGCCGTGTCAGCCATCGCGAATGGAGGAGTGCTGCACCGGCCGCGGGTGGTGCGGGAAATCCGCGCATGCAGTGCGGGGGTGGCCGATTGCGCGGGGCCTTCCGGGCAGGGGCGATCCGGCAGAGGAGATTCGGGTATGGCGCAGGCATCGGTGTCCGCGGACGATTCCTCGCGCAGGGTAATCCGGCCGGAGACGGCGGCCATGATGCGGAAGATGCTGGAAGACGTGGTGCTGGACGGGACTGGAAAACCGGCGCGACTGGACGGGTACACGGTGGCTGGGAAGACGGGGACGGCCCAGAAAATCGATCCGGCGACGGGGCGCTATTCGGCGCGGGACTATATCGCGTCGTTCGTGGGATTTGCTCCGGTGAACTCTCCTGCTGTGACGGTGCTGGTGGTGCTGGATTCGCCGGTGGGGGGGCACTACGGCGGGGAGGTGGCTGCGCCGGTGTTTCGAGAGGTGGCACAGCAAACGCTGAGCTATTTGCGGGTACCGCCTGACATCCCTGTGACGCCCCCGGCGGAGGCGATCGGAGCGCAGAGGGCGGGAGCGTCAGGAGCGGAAGATCTGAGCGATTTTGATTCCCGCCAACTGCTGGATCCGGATGCGCAGAGGACTGACGAGCCATTGGCGCTGCCTCCGGCGGGCATTCCCGGACCGCCGGGTGCGGGCCGGCCGGCGAGGGCTGGGGTGACGACTGTGCGCGCGGATGTGGGGAATCCGGCGAACCGGGGCGAGGCAGGCACGCGGGCGCAAAGGCCGCCTTCCGGGCATGAACTGCGGACCGAGGGGCTGCCGCCCGCGGAAACGACGGTGGTGCTGGACGAATCGAACGGGGTGCCAGTGCCGAGTTTCGAAGGGCGCACCGTCCGGGCGTTTGTGGAGGAGTGCGAACGGCTGGGGCTCAGTCCATCGCCGGTGGGTGCGGGAATTGCAGTGGAACAATCTCCGCCGGCGGGCACGCGGGTGAGGGCGGGAAGCAGAATCGTGGTGCGATTTGCAGCCTCTGCGGCGGTACATGACATCTCACAGAACAGGAATTGAAGAGGACGGCCGGAGCCGGCGATTGAGAGCAGCGCAGACAGAAACTGAGACGGGAAGTGATCCGATGCAACTCGGCGAACTGCTGGAGGGCGTAGCCCGGCGGAACGGGGCGCCGCGCCGCGGTGAGGCGGAGCGAGAGATTGCTGCGGTGGCGTACGACAGCCGGAAGGTGACTCCGGGAGCGGTGTTCGTGGCGATTCGCGGGGAGCATGCGGACGGGAACCGGTTTGTGGGCGACGCGCTGTCGCGGGGAGCGAGGGCGGTGGTGAGCGAGGAGCCGCGGCCGGCAGAAGGCGCTCAGCTGAACGTGGCGCCGGACGTTGCCTGGGTGCAGGTGGAGGAGCCGCGGCAGGCGCTGGCGCGGATTGCGGCGAATTTCTACGGGAGGCCGGCGGAGGCGCTGGAGCTGGTGGGAATCACGGGGACGAACGGGAAAACGACGACGTCGTTCCTGGTGGACTCGATACTGCGGGCGGCGGGATACGGGACGGGAATGTTCGGCACGATCGTGTACCGGACGCCGAAAGGGGAAACCCCGGCAAAACACACGACGCCGGAGTCACTGGAGCTGCAGAAATTCTTCGCACAGGTGAGGGCGGAGGGCGGGACGCACGTTTCGATGGAGGTGAGCTCGCACGCGCTGGCGCTGGACCGGGTGTGGGGCTGCCGGTTCGCCGCCGCCATTTTCACCAATCTGACGAGGGACCACCTGGACTTCCACAAAACGATGGAGGCGTACGGGACGGCGAAACGGCGGCTGTTCGAGGGGACGGGAGCGGGCGCGCCGCGAGTGGGTGTAGTGAACCGGGACGACCCGTGGTGGGAGCGGCTGGCGGGGCGGGCAGAACGCACGCTGACGTACGGGCTGGGGCCGGGCGCCGACGTAACGACGAAACGGTTCGCACTGTCGTTCACCGGGCTGGAATTCACGGCGCAGACGCCGGAGGGAAAACTGGAACTGGCGTCGCCGCTGGTGGGAAAAATCAACGTGTACAACATCCTGGGCGCGGCGGCGGCGGCGTTGGGAATGGGAGTGCCGCGGGAGGCCATCGAACGCGGGATCCGGGAATGCCGGCGAGTGCCGGGGAGATTCGAGCGGGTGGATTGCGGGCAGCCGTTCCTGGTGATTGTGGACTACGCGCACACGGACGACGCGCTGCGAAACCTGCTGGAGACGGCGCGGGAGCTGAATAAATCGGGGCGGATCATTACCGTGTTCGGGTGCGGGGGCGAGCGCGATCGCACAAAGAGGCCGCTGATGGGAGAGGCGGCGGGAGCGCTGAGCGATCTGGTGGTGCTGTCGAGCGACAACCCGCGGAGCGAGGATCCGCTGAATATCATTAATGACGCGCTGGTGGGGCTGCAACGAACCCACGCGGAGTATGTGGTGGAAGCGGACCGGTCGCGAGCCGTGCAATTGGCCATCGAGCGGGCGAGGGCGGGGGACATCGTGCTGCTGGCTGGAAAAGGGCACGAGACGTACCAGATCCTGCGCGACCAGACACTCGCATACGACGATCACGAGGAGGCGCGCCGGGTGCTGCGCAGCCTCGGGCATCGAAGTTAGCCGTCCGCCGGAGTGGCGGACGGCGGAAGAGTTTCGAGGCCCCGTTGGCGGGGCCAAAGGAGCAGCAGCCGGAATCACATGCTGAACCCGCCCGGTGGGACAGCCCAAACCCGCGGAGGCCAGCCTGCGGGAACTCGAGCGATGAGGCCGGCTCGAAGACGAGTCCATGGATTGGACATTGGAACAGGCGGCGCGGGCCATGGGCGCCGTCCCCGGAGCGCCCCCGGAGAGGGCCTTCCTCTCCGCCCGGGCAGCGGGAGTCTCGATTGATTCCCGCACGGTGGCGCGCGGGGAAATATTCTTCGCCGTCCGCGGCGAGCGCCACGACGCCCACAAATTCGTTGCCGGTGCGCTGGAAGGCGGGGCGCTGGCGGCCGTCATTACCACCGGGCGCGCGGGCGAATTCGACGTCTCCCTACATTCGCACCTCCTCTGCGTGGACGATCCCCTGGCCGCGCTCCAGCGGCTGGCGCGGGAATGGCGGATGGAATGGGGGCAGCGCGCGGAACGGAGTTCCGCGCCGCGGCTTCTGGCCGGGGTTACAGGATCCGTCGGCAAAACCACGACCAAAGAGATCCTGGCGGCGCTTCTGGGCACGCGGTTCCGTACACTGAAATCCACGGGGAACCTGAACAACCTGTTCGGCGTGCCGCTGACGCTCCTGCGGCTGTGCGAGGAGCACGACTCCGCGGTGATCGAGATGGGGATGAGCCGCATCGGGGAAATCGCGCGGCTCGCCTGGATGGCCCGGCCGGAAGTAGGCGTGGTGACGCGTGTGGCGCCCGTGCACCTGGAGTTTTTCGCTTCGTTGGAAGAGATTGGCGTGGCGAAACGGGAGCTGATTGAAGGGTTGGAAGGAGACGATCCGGTAGCGGTGTTGAATGCGGACGACGCGCGGGTGGCGGCGTTTGCGCAGGTGATGGAGTCGCGCGAGCGGGGGCGCGTGATTACGTTTGGCGCCGGTGCGCACGCCGATTTTCGCGCGGTGCGGGTGAAGGAGCAGGGGCTGGAAGGGACCGAACTCGAATATGCCAGCCCTGCCGGCGCGGGAACGCTGCGGATTCCGCTGCTGGGGCGGCATAACGCGCTAAATGCGCTGGCGGCGCTCGCGGCAGCGAGTTGCTGGGGCATCGGGGCGGAGGAGGCGCGGGGCGCGCTGGCGGGTTTGGCACCCGGGGCGATGCGCGGGGAAGTGATGCGGTTCGAGGCGGGCTACACGGTGATCAACGATTGCTATAACTCGAGCCCTGCGGCGCTAGGAGCGGCTGCCTCCACGCTGGCGCGGATACCGGGAGTGCGGCGGCGATTGCTGGTGGCGGGAGAAATGCTGGAACTCGGTCCCGCCTCCGCGCAGCTTCATCGCGAGGCGGGTGCGCAGGCGGCGGCGTTCGGGAACATCGAATGGATTTTTGGGGTGCAGGGCGATGCGGAGCAGATTCTGCGCGGGGCGGCGGCGGCGGGGCACTCCCCGGCGCAGCAGCGCTACTTTGCCAGTTCGGAGGAGGCCGCGGAGTTTCTGCCCGGATTCCTGCGGACGGGAGACGTGGTGCTGCTGAAAGGCTCGCGGGGCGTGCATCTGGAGAGCGTGGTGGAAGCGCTCCTGTCGCGCAGTCCGCTGGCGGGGGGAACGGGGGCGCAGGTGGCGGAGAGGGGCAGGCACTGAGATGCTCTACTACCTGCTCTACGGGTGGCTGCAGCATTATTTCAGCCCGCTGAACGTATTCCGCTACATCACGGTGCGCACGGCGTTCGCGGGGATGACCGCGCTGGGGATCGGGCTGGCGTTCGGCCCGCTGTTCGTGAGGCGGCTGCGGGAGATGCAGGTGGGCCAGTACATCCGTGAAGAGGGTCCGGAGAGCCACCGAAAGAAGGCGGGAACGCCGACGATGGGCGGGCTGCTGATCGTGGTGTCCATTGTGGTTTCCACCGTGCTGTGGGCGGACGTGCGCAGCCCGTACGTGCTGCTGGCGCTGTTCGCGGTGCTGGCGTTCGGGGCGATTGGGTTTGCGGACGATTACGCGAAAATCGTGAAGCGGCAGAACCTGGGGCTTCGCGGGCGGACAAAACTGTTTCTGCAGTTTCTGACGGCGTTTTTCGCGGGAATCATCCTGCTGCTGCTGCACGCGAAGGGCGTGTATTCGACCGAGCTGATGATGCCGTTCTTCAAAAAAATCCATCCGGACCTGGTGGTGAAGCCGCTGCTGGCGAATCCGTACCTGTGGTCGGTGGCGTACCTGCCGTTCCTGGTGTTTCTAACGCTGGTGATTGTGGGGTCGTCGAATGCAGTAAACCTTACGGACGGGCTGGACGGGCTGGCGATCGGCTGCGTCGTCGTGGCTGCGGGAGCGCTGACGGCGCTGACGTACGTGACGAGCCACGCGGGGTTTGCGAATTATCTGGACATCCAGCACATCCCGCGGGTGGGGGAGCTGACGATTTTCTGCGGTGCCATCACGGGCTCGGCGCTGGCGTTTCTCTGGTACAACGCGCATCCGGCGGACGTGTTCATGGGAGACGTCGGGTCGCTGGCGCTGGGGGGCGCCATCGGGACCGTGGCGGTGATTATCAAACAGGAGGTCCTGCTGTTTTTCATCGGCGGGATTTTCGTGATCGAAGCACTCTCGGTGATCCTGCAGGTGGCCTCGTTCAAACTGACCGGAAAACGCATTTTCCGGATGGCGCCACTGCACCATCATTTCGAGCTGATCGGATGGAGCGAATCGAAAATTATCGTGCGGTTCTGGATCGCGTCGCTGGTATTCGCGCTCTTCGCGCTGACCACTCTAAAACTGCGATGAAACCGGAAGTGGAGCTACGGGGAAAGCGGGTGCTGGTGGTGGGACTGGCGCGGACGGGCGTGGCGACGGCGTTGTTCTGCGAGGCGCGCGGTGCGCTAGTGACGGCGACGGATACATTGGCGAACAGCGACCTGACAGGCGCCGCAGCGAAATTGTCGTCTGCCGGGATCTCGCTCGAACTGGGAGGGCATCGCCGGGAGAGTTTTCTGGCCGCCGATCTGATTGTGCCCAGCCCCGGAGTGCCGTTCAATCAGCCGGACCTGGTGGCCGCGCGACAACAGGGAATCGCGGTGTGGAGCGAAATCGAACTGGCTTGGCGGTTTCTGCGCGGGCGGCTGGCGGCGATTACGGGCTCGAACGGAAAAACGACGACGACGGCGCTCACCGGACACATATTGAAATCGGCGGGGCTGCCCGTGCTCGTGGGGGGAAACATCGGAACGCCGCTCATCTCGCTGGTGGAAGAGTCGAGCGACGCGAGCATTGCCGTGGCGGAAGTGTCCAGCTTCCAACTGGAGGCCATCGTGGCGTTCCGGCCGGACGTGAGCGTGTTCCTGAACCTGACGCCGGACCACATCGACCGGCACGGTTCGATGGAAGGATATGCGGCGGCGAAAGCGCGAATTTTCGAAAATCAGAAGCGCGAGGACGCTGCGGTGATGAATGCGGACGATGCCGCCTCCGCGCGGTATGCGCCCTCGCGGCCACGCGTGTACTGGTTCAGCCGGAAGAAGGAGGTGGCACGCGGAGCGTTTATGCGCGGGGACGACATTATTTTCTGTGACGGGGACGCGGAGGCGCGGCTGGCCTCGCGGGCCGCGATTTCGTTGCGTGGCCAGCACAACCTGGAAAACGTGCTGGCGGCTGCGACCGCTTCCTGCCTGCTGGGCGCGGCGCCCGCGGCCATCGCGGATGCCGTACGGACGTTTCCCGGGGTCGAACACCGTCTGCAGTTCGTGGCGGAAATCGGCGGGGTGCAGTTCTACAACGATTCGAAGGCCACGAATGTGGACGCGACCGAAAAGGCGCTGGAAGCGTTCCCGGGCAACCTGCTGGTGATTCTGGGCGGGAAGGACAAAGGGAGCGATTACACGCCGCTCGCACCTCTCCTGGCGCGAAGCACGCGGCGCGTGTTCCTGATCGGCGCGGCGGCGGAGAAAATTGGGGCGCAGATTGAAGGCGCGGTGCCGCTGGAGAGGTGCGGAACGCTCGACCGCGCGGTCCATGCGGCGTACGAAGCGGCGAGGCCGGGCGACGTGGTGCTGCTGGCGCCGGCATGCGCCAGCTTCGACCAGTTTCAGAATTTCGAGCATCGCGGGCGCGTGTTCGTGGAGCTGGTGCGGGAGCTGGCAGCCAGCGCCGGGGCGCGCACGGCGGGCGGGAGGCGCTGATGCCGCGGGGAATGCGTCCGGACCGCTGGCTGTTCCTTTCGACGCTGGCGCTGTGCGTGATGGGTGCGGTGATGGTGTTCAGCGCGTCGGCGGTGACTGCGCTGGCCCAGACGGGCAGCGCGTACGGGTTCTTCCTGCGGCAGATGGCGGCACTGGTGCTGGGCATGGGCGGGATGGTGGCGCTCTCGCGGATGGATTACCGGCTACTGAGGCGTCCCCCGGTGGTTTTCACCACGCTGGGAGTGGTGTTGATGCTGCTGGTCGCGGTGCTGCTGCTGGACCGGGCGCATGCCACTCACCGGTGGGTTCGATTGGGGCCGGCGAGCCTGCAACCGTCGGAATTCGCGAAGCTCGCTGTGGTGATTTTTCTGGCGTGGTTCCTGGAGCCGCGCGTGAAACCGGGCGGAGAGGGAGTGAACCGCGTATGGGACACACTCGTGCCGGCGCTGGGACCAGTGGTGGCGCTGGCGGCGCTGGTGGTGATTGAACCGGACCTGGGCACCTCACTGATGATCCTGCTGGTGGCGGGGGCCATGCTTTTCGAGGCCGGGCTTTCGCTTCAATTTCTGGCAGGGGCGATTGCGGCGGCGCTGCCGGTGATCTACCTGCTGATCGTGCGCGTGCCCTACCGTTACAGCCGGCTGATGGCGTTCCTGCACCCGGAACAGGACCCGCAGGGGGCGGGGTTCCAGTTGCTGCAATCGCTGATCGCCGTGGGCTCGGGAGGATTTTTCGGGGTGGGGCTGATGGCCAGCCGGCAGAAGCTGTTCTACCTGCCGGAAGCGCACACGGATTTCATTTTCGCGGTGCTGAGCGAGGAACTGGGATTCATCGGGGCGGCTGTTGTGGTCGCCCTGTTCGCCATTTACGGGTGGCGGGGGCTGCGGGCGGCACTGCGGGCGCCGGACGATTTCGGGCGGATGCTGGCGATGGGCATCACGTTCCTGGTGGTGGGGCAGGCTCTGTTCAATCTGAGCGTGGTGGTGGGACTGCTGCCGACGAAGGGCATCCCGCTGCCGTTCATCAGTTATGGCGGCTCGAGCCTGGTGGTGATGCTGCTGGCCACAGGGATCCTGTTGAACATCAGCCAGTACGCGGACTGACGTGAAACTGGCGATTGCAGGCGGAGGAACCGGCGGCCACGTGTTCCCGGCGGTGGCAGTGGCGCGGGAATGGCTGCGCCGGGGCGTGGAGCGCGAGGTGTTGCTGGTGGGAACGGAACGCGGACTGGAAGCGCGGCTCGTGCCGGAGGCGGGCCTGCCATTCGTGACGATCCCGGTGGGAGGGCTGAAGGGCATCGGCGGGGTGCGTCTGCTGCGGAATCTGGCGCTGCTAGGTCCGGCGATGGTGGCATCGAGCAGCATCCTGAAACACCATCGATTTGCGGCGGCGCTGGGCGTGGGAGGGTACGCGTCGGGGCCATTTGTGCTGGCGGCGGCGCTGGCCGGCGTGCCTACGGCGATCTTTGAGCCGAACGCCGAACCGGGGTTCACCAACCGGGTGCTGGCGAGGATGGCGCGGCGAGTGGCGACGGCCTACGAGGCAACGGCGGCGAGGCTGGGGAGCCGGGCGGTGGTGACGGGGATACCGGTGCGGGCGGCATTCTTCGAGATTGCGCCGCGGACGCACCAGGCGCCCTTCCGTGTGCTGATCACGGGGGGGAGCCAGGGCTCGCTGGTGGTGAACCGGACGGTGATAGATTCCCTGGACCTGCTGCTGCCGCGAAAAAATCAGCTTTTCCTCGTACACCAGAGTGGGGAACGCGACTATAATGCTGTACGCGTGGCGTATGCGCGACGGGAGATCAACGCGGAGGTCGTGCCCTTCATTTCGAGAATGGCGGAGGAGTTCGCCCGGGCAGACCTGATCGTCTGCCGGGCGGGAGCGATCACGGCGGCGGAAGTGGCCGCCGCGGGACGCGCCGCCATCTTCATCCCCTTCGGCGCCGCCACAGACAGCCATCAATTGCGCAACGCGCAGGCCCTAGAGGCCGCGGGCGCGGCGCGCGTCATACCCGAGCCCCAGCTCAGCCCACAGCGATTGGCCGGAGAGATCACCTCGCTCCTGGACCAGCCCGAGCGAATGAAGGAAATGGAAATTCGCGCGCGTGCGCTCGCCCGGCCGCGGGCCGTCGCGGACATCGTGAACCTGATCGAAGAGGTGGCGCGGCCATGATGGTTTCGTTTCACAATTTTCAGCGCATCCATTTTGTGGGCATCGGCGGAATCGGAATGAGCGGAATCGCCGAGGTGCTGCTGACGCTGGGCTATTCCGTGTCCGGGTCGGATTTGAAGGCGACGCCGATTACGGAGAGGCTGGCCGCGCTGGGTGCGACCGTGTACCACGGGCACGATCCCGCCAATGTGGATTCGGCGCACGTGGCCGTGGTGTCGTCGGCGGTCCGGCAGGACAATCCTGAAGTTCGCGAGGCCCTGCGGCGGAAGATTCCAGTGATTCCACGGGCAGAAATGCTGGCGGAATTGATGCGATTGAAGCAGGGGATTGCGGTTGCCGGGGCGCACGGGAAGACGACGACCACTTCGATGACGGCTTCCATCCTGGGAGCGGCGGGGCTGGACCCGACGTTCGTGGTGGGGGGCCGGGTAAACGGCGCGGGCACGACGGCGCGGCTGGGCAAAGGCGAGTATATGGTGGTGGAGGCGGACGAGAGCGACCGCACCTTCCTGCTGCTGGCGCCGGTGGTGGCCATGGTGACCACCATCGACCGCGAGCACCTGGACCAGTACGCGTCGCTCGAAGACATCCAGTCTGCGTTTCAGCAGTTCGTGAACCGCGTGCCCTTCTACGGGGCCGCGATCCTGTGCCTGGACGAGCCAAACGTGCAGGCCATCCTGCCGGGAGTGCGGCGCCCCGTGATCACCTACGGGACGTCGAACCAGGCGGATTTGCACATCTGCGAGTTTGCGCTGCGGGGGCCGCAGAGCGACTTCCGGCTGCGCTACCGGGGCGAAGACCTGGGGATGTTCCACCTGAACGCGCCGCCGGGGATCCACAACGTGCGGAATGCGGCCGCGGCGGCCGCCGTGGGGCTGTACCTGAATATTCCGGCGGACCTGATCCGCGACGGGCTTGAGAAATTCGAGGGAGTCGCGCGGAGGTTCGAGGTGAAAGGCGTGTTCAACGGCGTCTCGCTGATCGACGATTACGGGCATCATCCGGCGGAAATCCGAGCGACATTGGAATCGGCGCGGGGCTGCAACTACAACCGGCTGCTGGTGCTGTTCCAGCCGCATCGCTACACGCGCACGCAGCACCTGTGGGACGAATTCTGCCGGGCGTTCAATCAGGCGGACGTGCTGGTGCTGACGGACATTTATCCGGCGAGCGAGCCGCCTATCGAGGGGATTACGGGCGAGGCGCTGAGCGCGGCGGTAACAGCCGCGGGGCATCGCGGCGTGCGCTACCGGGCCTCGATGGCGGAAGCGCTCGAGGAACTGGTGCGCGAGGCGCAGGCGGGCGACGCCATCCTGACGATCGGCGCGGGGAGCGTGGGACGGGCGTCGGAGGAGCTGGCAGCGCGGCTGGCGGGCGGAAAATCGGCGGTGACGCGTGCGCATTGAGTCGCCGCGCATTCTGGCCGCGCTGGGGGACCTGGGCGTGGAGCACCGCCCCGGGGCATCGCTGGCGGAGCTGACTTCGCTGGAGATTGGAGGGACGACGGACGTGCTGCGAATGCGCGAGCACCGTCATTTGCCTGCGCTGGTTCGCCTGCTACGAGCGGAGGGCGTGGAACATCGCTTTCTGGGAGGCGGGACGAACGTGCTGATTGTGGATGGCGAACTCCCCTGGGTGGTGTTGCAACTCACTGCGGCGCGGCCCGACGTGGCGATTCAGGGGAATTCGGTGTGGGTGGACGCGGCGGCCGACCTGGGCCGCACGGTGACGACGTGCGCGCGGCAAAACCTGGGCGGGATGGAGGGGCTGATCGGCGTTCCCGGGAGCGTGGGAGGCGCGCTGCGCATGAATGCAGGGGCATACGGGACGGAAATCGGGCGGTTCGTGCGCGAGGTGGAGGTGTATCGGGCGGCGAGCGGGGAGAACGAGACGGTGCGCGACAGGCAGATCTCGTTCGAATACCGGCACACGTCGTTCGGGCCGGGAGACGTGATGCTGCGGGCGCGGCTGGAGCTGCCGGAACGGCCATATGAGGAAATCCTGGCGGGCATCCGCGTGTGCAATGAGAAGCGGAGAGCGAGCCAACCGCTGAACCAGAAAAGCGCGGGTTGCATCTTCAAAAACCCGCCTGGAGGCTCGGCGGGACGGATGATCGACGGGCTGGGATTGAAGGGATTCCGCGTGGGAGACGCGATGGTGAGCGACCGCCACGCCAATTTTTTCGTAAATGCGGGGCGCGCCTCGTGCGCGGACATGCTGGGGTTGATTGCCGAGGTGCGGGCGCGCGTGCGGACGGCGCACGGATGTGAGCTGGAGGAGGAGGTCATCCTCTGGAACGCGTAAGGAGAGTCGAGGGGGAGGGGTTTCCGCCGGAAGTGCTGGCGGACGAGGAGCCGCGGTATCTGCGGCGGCAGAAACCGGTGGAGGTGCGGAAGAAGGGCCTGCTGCGGCGATTCCGCGAGGACGTTCTGCCGTGGGTGAAACTCGTGACGCTCGGGGGTGCGGCGGTGGGAGTGGCCATCCTGGCCGGGCATTTTCTGTTCTATTCGCCGTGGCTGCTGCTGACCGAGCCGGGACAGGTGGAGGTGGCCGGCAATCAATACGTATCACGGGACGCGGTGGTTGCGCTGTTCGCTCCCGACCGGAGCCGCAGCCTGCTGCGCATTCCGCTGGACGAGCGGCGGGGGCAGATCGAGCGGATTGCGTGGGTGGAGTCGGCGCGTGTCCAGCGCATTCTGCCGGGGCAGGTGCGTGTGGAGATTACGGAACGCCGGCCGGCGGCGTTCCTGCGGACGGGGAGCGAGCTGGCGCTGATCGATGCGCAGGGCGTGATCCTGGAACGCCCGTCGCAGGGGGATTTCCGGCTGCCGGTGGTGAGCGGGCTGGGCGAGGGAGTGCCGCTGGGGGAGCGGGCCGGGCGCATGCGGATGTTTCTGGAATTCCAGCGGGAGATTGAATCGGTGCGCGGAGGGTCCAGTGAACTGTTGAGCGAGGTGGACCTGTCGTCGGCGGAAGACCTGCGAGCGATGATGGTGCCGCCTGCTGGCGGCTCCGGCGCGGCGGCGGGAAGCGCACAGGCGGTGCTGGTGCATTTTGGTTCGAGCGAGTTCGGGCCGCGATTCCGGCTGCTGCTGGATAATTTTGCGCAATGGGAGGCGCAGGCAGGACACGTGTCGTCGATCGATCTGCGGTTCAAAAAGCAGGTGGTGGTGAACCGCGAGCATTAGGGGCGTGGCTGTTCGCGGCCCGAACGGCGGTGGCCGGGTTTCGTGGGGCGCGGCAGGGATCGTGGGGCGCAGCAAGCAGCGCCCGTACGAGCGGGCCGGCGCGGACGGGCAGATTGAAGAGGAGAAGGCAGTTTGGCGAAGAAGGCCAACGTGGTGGTGGGAGTGGACATCGGCAGCACGAAGGTGTGCGTGCTCATTGCGGGGGTGCGAGCAGCGGAGGAGCGCGTCCCGGCGAAATCCGCGGCCAACGGCGGGCAGCCTGTGCTCGAGTGCATGGGTGTGGGCGTGGCGGACTCGAAAGGGCTGCGCAAAGGGCTGATCGTCAACCTGGAAGCGACGAAAGTGGCGGTGGAACGCGCGCTGGAACAGGCGGAAGACATCGCCGGGGTCGCGGTGGAAACCGCGCTGGTGGGCGTGGCCGGGGCGCACATCCGGGGGATCAACAGCCGCGGGGGGATCACGCTGGGCCCGCGTCCGCGCGATGTGCAGCGGGACGACATGCAGAGGGCAATCGAGAGTGCGCGCGGCGTGACGTTGCCGGAAGACCGCGTGGTGCTGCACGTGTTTCCGCAGGAGTTTTTTCTGGATGGGCAGGACAACATCCGGCAGCCGGTGGGATTGCTGGGACAGCGGCTGGAGGCCAACGTGCACATCGTGACGGCCTCCGCGACCGCGGAACAGAACCTGGTGAGCGCGCTGAACATGGCGGGCCTGAAAGTGTCCGGAACCGTACTCGAACCGTTCGCCGCGGCGGAGGCCTGCCTGACTCCGGAGGAGCGAGAGCATGGATGCTGCCTGCTGGATATGGGGGCGGCCACAACGGAGATGATCGTGATGACGGACGGGGTGGTGCGGCACACGGCGGCGGTGCCGGTGGGCGGCGACCATTTTACCAACGACCTGGCGGTGGGCCTGCGCACTCCGGTGCCGGAGGCGGAAGCGCTGAAACGCGAGCACGCCTGCGCATTCCGCGCGCTGCTGCGTGGCGATTCGCCCATCGAGATTTCGAGCGTGGGCGGGCGGCCGCCGCGGACGATTTTTTCGCGGATGCTGACGGAGATCGTGGAGCCGCGCGCGACGGAATTGCTGGAGCTGGTGCACGCGGAGCTGAAGCACGGCGGGCTCGATACGCGGCTGGGGGCCGGGGTGGTGCTGACGGGAGGGGCGGCGCGGCTGCGCGGCCTGGCGGATCTGGTGGAGCGGCTGTTCGGCGTGCCGGTGCGGATTGGGCGCCCGCGCGGGCTGGCCCGGCTGCCCGAAGAGTTTGCGCATCCGGAGTTCACGGTGGCGGCGGGATTGGCGCTGTATGGGCACCGGTCGTCCCGAAGCTTCGGGACGGGAGCGGCGCGGCAAACGGGTTCGTGGCGGCAGAAACTGAAAGAAGCCTGGAAGGGGTGAGGCGGTGGCGGGAAAACAGTCCAAAGAGGGAGGCGACATGGCGCAGAAGGATGCCGGCGTGAAGTATTCGTTCAGCGAGGATCAATCGCTGGCCGCGAAGATCAAAGTGATCGGCGTGGGCGGCGGGGGCTCGAACGCGGTGAACCGCATGATCCGAGCGAAGGTGGAGGGTGTGGAGTTCATCGCCGCCAATACGGATCAGCAGGCCCTGCAGCTTTCCGCCGCGCCCATGAAACTGCAGATGGGCGCAAAGCTGACGAAAGGGCTGGGCGCTGGGGCGAATCCGGACATCGGGCGGAAGGCGGCGCTGGAAGACACGGAAAAGATCATCGAGGCGTTGGAAGGCGCGGACATGGTGTTCATCACCGCGGGGCTCGGCGGAGGGACGGGTTCGGGCGCGGCGCCCGTGGTGGCTTCGCTGGCGAGCGAACTGGGCTCACTGGCGGTGGCGGTGGTGACGAAACCGTTTTCGTTTGAAGGCAAACGGCGGATGGTACAGGCGGAGCAGGCGCTGGCCGAACTGGTGGCGTGCGTGGACACCGTCATCGTGATACCCAACGAACGGCTGATCAGCACGATCGAGAAGGGGACCAGCTTTTTCGAGGCGTTCCGGATCGCCGACGACGTGCTGCGGCAGGCGGTGCAGGGAATCAGCGACATCATCACCATTCCGGGGATCATCAACCGCGACTTTGCGGACGTGAAAACCATTTTGAAGGGCATGGGTTACGCGGTGATGGGCACGGCGATTGCCACGGGGCCGGACCGCGCGGTGGAGGCCGCGAGCCGCGCCATCAACAGCCCGCTGCTGGAAGACAACTGCATCCAGGGCGCGCATGGGATCCTGATCAACATCAGCGGCTCCTCCAGCATGTCGCTGCACGAAGTGAATGAGGCCTCGCTGGTGATTCAGAAAGCCGCGCATGAGAACGCCAACATCATTTTCGGCGCCGTGCAGGACGATTCCCTGAAGGACCAGGTGAAAATCACGGTGATCGCCGCGGGATTCAAGGAGGCGCCGGCGCGGCGGCTCTCGCAGCAGAAGCCGGCGTACCTGCCGAAAGAGTGGAAAACGCAGCACGCGGTTGCCGCCGCGGGAGGGGGCGGGGGAGTAGTGGCCGCGCCGATGAGCGGCGGACGCGGGTCGGACAGCATCATCGCGCAGGTAGCGCGCAACGTGTCCAGCGTGACCGGCGAAATTGCCGCCGACGATCTGGATGTGCCGACGTTTCTACGGCGCGGACCCAAAAGCTGATGAGGCTAAAGGCGTTGCGGGAACAGGCTTGACACGGACTTCGTGTTACACTATCCTCGTGTCATGAGATCGCGACTGCGGAACATCACTGTCACACTTGAGGATAAGGTCGCACGATGGGCTCGCTTGGAGGCCGCCAGGAGAGAAACCAGCGTCTCTCGGCTTTTGGGCGAGATTTTGAAGGAACGCATGCTGAAAGAAGACTCTTACGAGCAGTCCATGCGCCGTGCTCTGGCTCGAAAGCCCTTTCTGAAGACGGATGGCCGTTACCTCACTCGCGAGGAAGTTCATGACCGCGCCCGTCTTCGTTGACACGAATGTTCTCATCTATGCGATGGACGAGGCGGACCCGAACAAACATGCCGCGGCGCGAATTTGGCGGGCGGAATTGTGGCGCAGCGGGCGAGGGCGCGTCAGCTTTCAGGTCCTGCAAGAGTTTTACACGAAGGTAGTACAGAAGTGGCCCTCCAGCCGCGAACAGGCTCGAGCGGAGGCCCGCGATCTTCTCGCATGGCTGCCGGTGACTGTGGACGGGGGACTCGTCGAACTCGGTTGGAAGATCCAGGATCGTTTCCGATTGTCCTTTTGGGACGCGCTCATCGTGGCGGCCGCGAAGGTCTCATCCAGCCGGTATCTTCTGACGGAAGACTTGCAGGCGGGCCAGGACTTCGACGGGGTGCTAGTGGTGCACCCGTTTCAGGGCGAGCCTGGGCGCTCCCTCCCGAATGAGGCCGGGGGCAAAAGACCTAGTGCGAGCCCATTCATGCCGAAAGAGGCGCCGATGGCGCATCGCCACGGGGCACCTCAGCGGCTGAAGCCGCCAAACGATTTCGACACGTGCGGCACGGTTGAAACCGTGCCCTGACGTGCCCAGCGACGCGTTACGCGGAGCGCGGTTTCACGATGGCGGCGAGGGCGAGGGCGGTGAGCGCCCAGGTGACCACGATCTCGGCAAAATGCGAGACCGTGTAGATTCCTGGGAAGCCGTACCAACTCCAGTAGGGCAGATCGGTCACCAGACCGGGAATCAAAGCCATCAGTGCGACAAACAACACGCGCTGGCCGTATCCCGCCAGCGAGCCCGCGGACATCGCCAATAGCGAGGACATGACCAGTGCGGCGAGCAATCCGAACAGGAACTGCTTTGCGAGCAGCATGGGGAAATTGAAATCGCCTCCTCCCGGGCTGTAAATCAGAACGCCGGTGGGTCCGCGGCGGAATTTCTCGTTGTAGTGCTTCATTTCCACCGGGTCATTTTGTTTAGCGGGGTCCATGGTGGGAAACATGTACCAGCCCGGGTCGCTGATTCCCAGGCGCATGGCGGCGGTGAGCACGTCGTCGTGAGGGAGATTACGGACGCCGGCTTCGGCGAAGGGCGTGAACTCGTGCCACGCGAAACTGACGAGGAAGATGACGACTGCTCCGACGATCGTGCCCAGCAGGACCTTTTTCCCCATGGTTCGCTCCACCCTTCTCGCGGGCAAACATAGGGCGCGGCCCGCGCAGTGTCCTGCTTTCTATCATGAACTGCGAGGATTCCACTAGACTGTGAGCATGGCGCAGGCAGTGCGGGTGACGCGGGAGGTGTGGAGCGCGCTGGTGGCGCAGGCACGGCTGGAGCCGTCGGTGGAGTGCTGCGGGCTGCTGGCGGGGCGCGGCGGCGTGATCACAACAGCGCTGCCCGCGCGGAACGCGCTGGCGAGCGCGACCGCGTACGAAATCGCGGCGGCAGAGCTGTTTGAGCTGTTCCGGCGCATGCGGCGGCTGACGCTGGAGCACATGGGCATCTACCACTCGCATCCGGCGAGTGCGAATGCGCCTTCGCCGCGCGACATCGCCGCGGCGTACTATCCGGACGCGGCCTATTTCATTCTTTCGCCCGCGGAGGACGCGGCGAGGCCGGTGCGAGCGTTTTCGATCCGCGAGGGGCGTGCCGTGGAATTAGAGCTTCAAGTGGTGGACGAATGAGCGGTCAGTCCGCGGGCGTGGCGGCGGGCATGTGCGCGTTGCGATGCGCTTCAGCCTCCGCCAGGCGGCGAGGATAGAGGGGAAAACGCGCGGCGAGAGCGGCCACTTCGCCGCGAACGCGCTGCTGGACGGCGGCGTCTCCCACATTGGCGAGGACTTCGGCAATCCAGCCGGCGATGCGGTCCATCTCCTGCTGGCCCATGCCGCGCGTGGTGACGGCAGGGCTGCCGATGCGGACGCCGCTGGCCTTCATGGGCGGGAGCGGGTCGAAGGGAATCGCGTTTTTGTTGACGGTGATGCCGGAACGTTCGAGGGCCAGCTCCGCATCGCGGCCGGTGATTCCGCGAGCATTGACGTTGAGCAGGAACAAATGATTGTCCGTGCCGCCGGAGACGAGGCGGAAGCCGCGCGAGACCATGCCGCGGGCGAGCGCGGCGGCGTTGGCCACGACGCGGGTCTGATAGTCGCGGAAGGCGGGCTCCATGGCTTCCTTCAGGCACACGGCTTTCGCCGCGATGATGTGGACCAGCGGCCCGCCCTGAGTGCCGGGAAACGTGAGCTTATCCAGTTCCTTGGCGTAGGCCTGGCGGCAGAGCACGAGCCCGCCGCGGGGGCCGCGAAGGGTTTTGTGCGTGGTGGTGGAGACGAAATCGGCGTGGGGCACCGGGCTGGGGTGGAGTCCCACGGCGATGAGTCCCGCGATATGGGCCATGTCCACGAAGAGAAGCGCACCGTTCGTGCGGGCGATGCGACCGAGCCGCTCGAAATCGAAAACGCGCGGATAGGCGCTGGCGCCGGCGACAATCATTTTTGGTTTGTGCTCGGCGGCAAGGCGCTCCACCTCGTCGTAATCGAGCAGCTCGGTATCCTGGCGGACGCCATAGGGAACGAATTTGTACATGCGGCCGGAGAAGTTGAGCGGATGGCCATGCGTGAGATGGCCGCCGTGGGCGAGGTTCATGCCCAGCACAGTGTCGCCTGGCTGGAGCGCGGCCATATAGACGGATATATTGGCCTGCGTGCCAGAATGAGCCTGGACATTGGCGTGGTCGGCGCCGAAGAGTTTCTTGGCGCGTTCGATGGCCAGGGATTCCACGCGGTCAGCATTCTCGCAACCCCCGTAGTAGCGTTTTCCGGGATAGCCTTCGGCGTATTTGTTGGTGAAGACGGAGCCCATGGTCTCGAGAACGGCCTCGGAGACGAAATTCTCGGAAGCGATCAACTCGAGGCCGGTGGCCTGGCGGCGGACCTCGTCGCGCAGCGCATCGGCAACCTCGGGGTCAACCTCGGTTACGGTGCGTTCCATCCGGCGCGAATCCTGGGTTTCCATTGGAGACTCCTAGAGAGGGAAAAAGCAGGTTCCTCGCTCCGCTCGGAATGACACTCCTTACGGCTTGTGATGACAGCCGGTAGAGCCCGCGATATACGGCCGGTAGAGAACGGAAGGACGGTGAGCATGGGTCGCAGCGCACACCGCCCAGCGCTAGGCCGCAGTGCCTTTCACCTGCGGCCGCCCCGAATCCAGTTCCGCAATTTTCTCGTTTCGCCGCTGGTGGCGTCCACCCTTGAAAGTGGCGGCGAGAAAGGCGCGCACGATTTCCACGGCCTGCTCGGCAGCCACCAAACGGCCGCCGACGGTAATCACGTTGGCATCGTGGTGCTCGCGGGCGGCGCGGGCGGTAATCAGATCGTTCACGGCGGCGGCGCGGATGCCGGAGATTTTATTTGCGGCAATGGCCATGCCGAGGCCGGTGCCGTCGGAAAGGATTCCCAGGTCGGCCTCGCCGCGGGAAACCGATTCCGCTACTTTTTTGGCGTATTCGGGATAGTCCACCAGCTCCTCGGACCAGGTCCCGACGTCACTTACGGTGTGGCCACCGCCCTCGAGGTAGGTCTTGATGGCTTCCTTGACGTGAAAGTCGGCATGATCAGCGCCGACGGCGACCCGCAGCTTCTGCATCTCCTCCGGCATCGTACCCCTCGGTTAAATTCTAGGCGCGACGAAGAACATTTGCAATGCGAGGCTGCGGCGGGCACTGGCTGGACTTGGATCGTGCCGCACGATCGTCCTCCTGCGGAGAGGCCACACATATTGCATGGTCTCAGATTGGGAATTCTATTCGCGGCTCAACTGCCACTCTTCCGGTGTTACAATGAAAGCGAAATGAGAGCGCAACGGTACACCATCGTTCTTCCGGCGGCAGTCGGGCGCCGGGTGCAGAGAACGGCCAGACGCGAGAACCGTGAACCTTCCGATGTCGCGGTGGAGGCTCTTCACTTTTACTTCTCCCGACGCCGCCTTCCTGTTGAGGTTCCAACGCACGCTGAACTCCGTGCGATTCGCCGGGGAGAGGCGGCCTACCGAAGGGGCGACTACGTCACACTCAATGAATATCTCGCTTCCGTGGGAAGTGCGCCTCGCCGGGCCCGCAAGAAAGTCTCTCGATCTGCTTGAGCCTCCCGACCGGGAGCGCATCCTGGGCGCCCTACGCGAGATGGCGCTGGATCCTTTCCAGGGGGACATCAAACTCCTCCGTGGCCGTGAAAAAACTTATCGGCGCCGGGTGGGAGCCTGGCGGGTGTTTTTCTTTCGCGTTCCGGACCAGCGAATCATTGTTGTCACAGCGATCGAACGACGGACCTCGACTACCTACTAATTCTGTCCCGACGCGAACTCGTTGACATCAGAAGGGCCGTTCCATAGGCTGAGTAGTTTGCTTCTTTGGTGTCTTTTCAAGACGGGAGCGTAAGAGAATGGCGGAGCAGAAACTGCCCACACGGGCGGAAGATTTTTCCGAATGGTACAACCAGGTGGTGCTGCGGAGCGAGATGGCGGACTACGCTCCGGTGCGCGGCTGCATGATCGTGCGTCCGTACGGCTGGGCGCTGTGGGAGAACATCACGGCGGCGCTGGACCGGCGGTTCAAGGCCACGGGACACGTGAATGCCGCATTTCCGCTGCTGATCCCGCGCAGCTTCATCGAGAAGGAGAAATCGCACGTGGCCGGCTTTTCACCAGAGCTGGCGGTGGTGACACACGGGGGCGGGGAAGAGCTGGCCGAGCCGCTGGTGATCCGTCCGACGTCGGAGACAATCATCGGACACGCGTATGCGAAGTGGATCCAGTCGTACCGGGACCTGCCGGTGCTGATCAACCAGTGGAACAGCGTGGTGAGGTGGGAGCTACGGACGAAACTGTTCCTGCGCACGCTGGAGTTCTTCTGGCAGGAGGGCCACACGGCGCACGCCACCGCCGCCGAAGCACAGGCCGAGACCCTGCAGATGGCGGACGTTTACACCGACTTTGCGGTGAAGGAAGCGGCCATTCCGGTGATTCCGGGGCGCAAAACGGACTCGGAGAAGTTCGCAGGAGCCGACGTTACCTATTCGCTCGAAGCCATGATGGGCGACAAGAAGGCATTGCAATTTTGCACCTCCCACAATCTCGGTCAAAACTTCGCCAAAGCCTTCGAGATCCGGTATTTGGACCGGGGCGGGCAACTGCAATACTGCTGGACCACATCGTGGGGCCTTTCGACGCGGGTGGTGGGGGCGATCATCATGGTGCACGGGGACGATCAGGGTCTGATTTTTCCGCCGCGACTGGCGCCGCAGCAGATCGTGATCGTGCCCATCTTCAAGAACGAGCAGGAAAAGGCGCAGGTGAGCGAGGCAGCGCACGCCGTGCGTGCGGAGCTGGCGGGGGCGGGGCTGCGCGTGAAGCTGGACGAGCGCGAGGGCGTGACACCGGGTTTCAAGTTCAACGACTGGGAAATGCGGGGCGTGCCGCTGCGGATCGAGATCGGGCCAAAAGACGTGGCGAAAAGCAGCGTGGCGCTGGCGCGGCGCGACCGTCCGGGCAGGGAAGGGAAGTCGTTTGTCCCGCGGGAGGGCCTGGCTGCGGCGGCAGGAGAGGCGCTGGAGTCCATCCAGAAGGCGCTCTACGAGCGCGCACTGGAATTCCGCAAAGCGAACACGCGTGACCCGAAGACCTACGAGGAGTTCCGCAGCGCGGTGGAGGATGGATTCGCGTTTTCCTTCTGGTGCGGAGAGGCGGAATGCGAGGCGCGGGTGAAGGCGGAGACGAAAGCGACGATCCGCAACATTCCTCTGGAGCAGCCGGGGGGGTCGGGACCTTGCATCGCTTGCGGAGCCGCGGCGAAGGAGCGCGCGCTCTTCGGGCGCGCGTATTAAGCGGCGCGCCGGGGCGCGGGCGATTGACCGATCGGAAACGCGGGGCGGCGAGCGCCTCGACACTCGCGCGGGCCGATGCTAGCATCGGCGCGTTTCCGGTTGCTCCCCGGGGGATCTGCCGCATCGGGCGGATGAGGGATGGACTGTGAAAGGCTTAAGGCCGCAACTGCTGCGAAAAGGTAGGGTAGGGCGGAACCGCGAATCGTTCGAGCGAGGCGAGGGTCACTTCAAACTTATTGTGGTGCTCGTCATCTTCGGGCTCATCGGTTACGCCGGGTTCAAGATCGTTCCGGCCTACGTGAACAACTACCAGTTGCAGGATACCTGCCAGACGGAAGCCACCTTCTTTTCCGCTCACCAGAAGACGGACCAAAAAGCGAAGGAAGCGGTGTGGGCGGAGGTGCAAACGCTGGGCCTGCCGATCAACGAGGACGCCATCAAAGTGCAGGTGGTCGGAAGAACGGCGCGAATCAGCGTGGATTACACGATTACCGTGAACCTGTTCGGCTACGAAGTGAATCTGGACTTCCACCCCAGGGGCGAAAGCCCCATCGTTTGAGCGGTTCGCGGTACAATTCTACTGAGTGACGCGCCCGCCTGCTCCGCGCCACCCGCCTGGAGGCAATCGCTCCGGCGGCGCTTGGGAACCGCCAGAAGGGGGAAGCCATCCCGTTGCGATTTCGTCTCTCCCGCGGTTTTTGGACCTCGAGGCCGGGGATCTTTCTGCTGTGCTGCGGCCTGCTGCTGGTGCTGGCGGGCACGGCGGTGTTTTCGTACTACTACGTGGCCTACTCGCGCATGATTGAGGCGCGGCTTTCGGGGCAGGTGTTCGGCAATACTTCGCAGGTGTATTCGGCGCCACGGCGGATCTACGCGGGCGAACCCATCCGGGAAAACGAGGTGGAGGGATATCTGCAGCGCGCGGGGTATTTCGACCGCGTGCAGGAGGGGGCGCGCGGCGAATACCGCGTGTCCGGCTCCAGCGTGGATATCCATCCGGCCGCGAATTCCTATTTCGGGGGCGGGAACGCGCTGCGCGTGAACTTCGAGGGCGGCAGGATCGCGCGCATCGAATCGCTTCCGAAACGCGAGGAGCTATCCAGCGCGGAACTCGAGCCGGAACTGATCACGAATCTGTTCGACACGGCGCGGGAGAAGAGGCGGGTGGTGCGCATGGACCAGCTCCCCAAAGTGCTGGTGGATGCGGTGCTGGCCGCGGAGGACAAACGGTTCTTCGAGCATCCCGGATTCGATCCGGTGCGCGTGGTGGGGGCGGCGTGGGCCGACCTGCGCCACCGCAACGTGGGCCAGGGTGCGAGCACCCTGACGATGCAACTGGCTCGGAGTTTTTTCTTCTCGAGCGAGCGCACGTGGAAACGCAAGGTTGCCGAAACGCTGGTGGCGCTGGAGCTGGAGCAGCGTTTCTCCAAACAGCAGCTGTTTGAGCTGTACGCGAATGAAATTTACCTGGGCAACCGCGGCAGTTTCGCCATCAGGGGATTTGGAGAAGGCGCGCAGGCCTATTTTGGGAAGGACGTGCGGGAACTGACGCTGCCGGAGGCCGCCTTTCTTGCGGGCATCATCCGGGCTCCCAACCGCTATGCGTCGGCAGACAGCCATCCGGAGAGGACGGCGGAGCCGCGCGACCGCGTGCTCGCGCAGATGGTGGACGACGGGATGATCACCGGGGCGCAGCAGGCCGAGGCGGAGCGAGCACCGCTGCGGCTGGTGCGCGGGGGGATCGAGACGTCCGCGGCGCCTTTCTTCGTGGACATGGTGAAAGACCACCTGCTGGAGGATTTCTCCGAGTCGGATCTGACCTCGCAGAGCTACCGCGTGTACACCTCGCTGGACCCGCGGCTGGAGCGCGCAGCGGTGGAAGCGGTGCAGATCGGGATGCAGGGAGTGGACGAGCAGCTCCACCGGAAATACGAGCGCTGGGCGAAGGAGAACCAGCGGAAGGGATCCGCGGAGAGCGTGCCGCACGCTCAGGTGGCTCTGGTGGCGCTCGACCCGCGCACGGGGGACGTGCTGGCCCTGGTGGGAGGCCGGGATTACGGAGCCAGCCAGTTAAACCGCGCGCAGGCGCGGCGGCAGCCCGGCTCGGCGTTCAAACCGTTCGTCTATCTGGCGGCGTTCGAAAATGAGGTGGAGGGGATCGAACCGATTCTGACGCCGTTTTCGACGGTGGTGGACGAGCCCACGACGTTCGAATTCGACGGGAACGAGTACGCGCCGGACAACTTCGGCGAGAAATTCTACGGCACGGTGACGCTACGGGAGGCGCTGACGCACTCGCTGAACGTGGCCACGGTGCGGGTGGCGGAACTGGTGGGCTACCAGCGGGTGGTGGAGGTGGTGCGGCAGGCCGGGTTGGACCCGCACATCCAGGCCACGCCGGCGATGGCGCTGGGCGCCTATGAGATGACCCCGCTGGACGTGGCTGCGGGGTACACGGTTTTTGCGGACGGGGGAGTGCGCGCCGAGCCGATGTTCATCCATGGGTTGAAGGATGCTGGGGGACAGTGGATCGAGCGCTACGCGCCGCGCACGCGGGCGGCCATCGACGCGCGCGCGGCGTACATCGTGACCAACATTCTGGAGGACGTGATCAACCACGGGACCGGCTACCCGGTGCGCGAGCGGGGATTTACGGCCCCAGCTGCGGGCAAAACGGGGACGTCGCACGACGGGTGGTTCGCGGGATTTACGTCGAACCTGATCTGCGTGGTGTGGGTTGGGTTCGACGACAACCGGGAACTGGGGCTAGCGGGGGGCAATTCCGCGGCGCCGATCTGGGCGGAGTTCATGAAGCGCGCCATGGCCCTGCCGGATTACGCGCAGGTGCGCGACTTCGCTCCGCCGGACGGAGTGAGCCTGGTGGCGATCGACCCGGACACTGAGGAACGCGCCACCCCGCTCTGCCCGGTGACGCGCACCGAAGCTTTCCTAAGCGGGACCGAGCCGAGCGAGTATTGCGAGCGGCATGGAGGGCTGGCTGCGGCGATGGCCGGGGGTGCTACGGAGGGCGAGCCCGGCACGGCGTCCGCTGGACCGCTGCCTGGTGATCCTGCCGTGCAGCCTGCGTCCGAGGCGGCGCATCGGAACCGGCCGGCGGCGCGCGCGCCGCGCAAGGCGTCCGCCGATTCGTCGTCCCAGGCCCAGACTCCCGCTGTGCAGAAGAAAAAAAGCCTTTGGGAAAAGATTTTTGGTATCTTTGGCGGCGGAAAGAAGAAAGACCAGGCTCCGGGCTGAGGTGAAAGCTCCCCATATTCAGCCGCCGCAGGAGCCGGGAGGGTGGGGCCATGAACGACTTCGGGCGCATAGGCGTTTCGCTAGTGCTGTGCCTAGCCATGCGCGTTCCCGGCTGGGCCCAAGACGGCTCGGCGCAGACGCCGCAGAAGCCCCGGCCGGGGACGAGCGCGATCCAGAAGCTGGTGGCCGCGGACCAGTTGGTGGAGGAGAAGGATTACGAGGACGCGGTGCGCAGCTACAACGAACTGCTGGCCGCGGATCCGCACAACGCGCAAATCCTGAACCGGATTGGAAACGCGTACCAGGCATTGTTGAGAACGCATGAGGCCAAAAAGTATTACGAGCGCGCACTGAAGGCCGATCCGCACTTCGCGGCCGCGACGAATAACATCGGCTGCGTCTATTACAACGAGAGGCATTACGGCAAGGCCATCCGCCAGTACCGCAAGGCCATCAAAATGGATTCCAGCGTGGCCAGTTTCCACAGCAACCTGGGTTATGCCTACCTGCAAGAAAAGAAGTACGCGGAAATGATGGAGGCGTTCGGTGCCGCGGTGGCGCTGGACCCCACGGTTTTCGACCAGCATAACCGCAGCGGAGCCATCGTGCTGGAACGCGGGGTGGAAGATCGCGGCGCGTTCTATTTCTACGTGGCGAAGACGTACGGCCGGATGGGCGACACGGAACGGTGCCTGCTGTATCTGCGGAAGGCGCGCGACGAACACTACAAGGACATCCTGTCCGTAAAGACGGACCCGGCGTTCGCGCCAGTGCGTCCGAACCCGGCGATGAGGGAGTTCATCGACGGGCTGACGCCACCGGCGCCCCCCAACCCTTCCTCGGCAGTCTGAAGACCTCCGCGGTCCTGTAAAGCAGATGGCGCCCGACGACGGTGCGGGCCAGGCGTTCCGCCAGATCCCACTTGACGTCGCCGAGATATGGATATAACTTCTCTCTGTAATGTCCATAACGAGGCAGGAGAGACTCGTTCCCTGGCTGTTGTTCACCTTCACGCTGCCCGCCGGCCAGGCAAGCCAGCGGGTGGAGGTGTGGAGGAAGCTCCTCCGCTACGGGGCTCTCGCTCTCGGCAATTCGGGCTACCTGCTGCCGAATCAGCCCGCCAATCAGGAGCGATTCGAGTGGCTGGCCGAGTCCATCCGGAAGTACCGGGGCGAAGCGTCCGTGGTGAGAGTCCAATCCATCGACAACCTCCCGGCGGCCCAACTCGTTGCGCGCTTCTCGGAGGCGCGGGGCCGCGAATACCAGGGGCTGATTCGGGACCTCGAGAAGTATTGCGTCACACCGGCCGGCAAGCGGAAGCCGGGCGGCCTGCGGCGGTTGAGGGCCAAGTTTGCCGAGATTGTGGAGATTGATTTCTTCAAGAGCCCCTTGCGGAAGCGCGCGGAGGAGTTACTGGCGCGCGCCGACGTTTCTCCTCTCTCCGGGCAGGCCGCAGAACGCCCCAACCCAAAGGAGTATGTGGGCCGGGTGTGGGTGACGCGACCGCGGCCCGGCATCGACCGGTCGGCATCGGCCTGGCTGATCCGGCGATCCATCGACCGCAGGGCGCGATTTGCGTTTGCCCGGGAAGAGCACATCCCCGCGCAGAGCGTGCCGTTCGATATGTTTCAGGGCGGCTTCGGCCATCGCGGGGAGGATTGCACTTTCGAGACGCTGCAGAAGGAGTTCCGAATCCGCGATCGGGCGGTCGAGAACATCGGCCGGATCATCCACGATGCGGATCTGCTGGACGGCAAATTTGGCCGTCCGGAAGGATTTGGGATTGACCAGGTGCTGATGGGCTGGGCATTGGAAGGCGTCCCCGATGGCCAGCTTCTCCAGCGGGGAATGCAATTAATCGAAGCCTTGCACCGTTCTGTTTCCCGAAAGTGACGCCGCACCCCGCGGGGGGCGAGTTTCCGTGATTCCGCTGAGGGGCTTGCAAACATCGTGGAGGAAAACTCGATGAAATGGATTACACGCGAGCACGTGAAGGTGGATCGGGTGGCATGTCCCTGGCTGCTGCGGCGATTCGTGGACCCGGAAGCGGAATTCCATTTCGTTCGCGCCGAGCTTGTGGAATCCGAGGCCGCACGATTGGGCGCGACGCCGTTTGACGTCGCCGGAGCCGAACTCGGCCACCATGGCCGGGAATGCTCGTTCGAGGCCATTCTCAAAAAATACGGCCTCGCGTCGGACCCGGCGCTGATGCTGTTGGGAAAAATCGTCAACGGGGCGGACACGGACAACTCGCTGTGGCACCAGCCGGAATCGGCCGGGCTGTCCGCGGTGGCCGAAGGCTTTCGCCGGCTTGGCTACTCGAACGATCACGAAATCAATGCAGCGGAGTGGATCGTCTACGACGCGCTCTACGCCTACTGCCGCGAGATGGTGAAGAGCGGCTAGCCCCACGGCGCCTTCCAGGACGCGGCCTGAAGGCCGCCTCGGAGTATTCGTTTTCGCGCTTGTGAACGGCCCGGGGTCGCGCCTGGTGGCAGGGATGCGGCGCGCGAGCTGGGTCTCTTGACCCGGTTGTCGAAGAGAGGTTTTCTGAAATCAGCGACCCGCACGCGAATCGCGCACGCGCTGGGCATGGAGCGCAATGTTGTCGCCGCTTCCGGCGCCGTATTCCTGGTGGGGCTGGGGGAAGAGCTGTGGAAGAAATACCTACCAAAATATCTCCAACTGCTCGGAGCGAACGTGGCCGAAGTCGGGCTTTTCGGAACCGCGGAAGATTTCTTCGACTCGCTCTACCAGTATCCGGGAGGCTGGTTGGCCGACCACTGGGGACGGCGCCGCGCGTTCCTCTTGTTTCTGGTCGCGGCGCAGACCGGCTACGTGGCTTATCTGTTGAGTCCTTCCTGGCCGTGGATGTTTCTGGGCCTGGCGCTGGTGATGGCCTGGCAGTCCATGGCTTCGCCCGCCATCTTCGCGACGATTGGCGATGCGCTTCCCGCGGAGCGCCGCTCGGTGGGTTTCACCGTCCAGTCCATTCTGAAGCGAATACCGATGGTGATTTCTCCGCTCGCCGGCGCCGCGCTGATCGGGTCGCGAGGGCTGCGGGAAGGAATGGGAACCGGGCTGGTTTTGACTCTGGTTCTGGCGGCGGTGGCCGCGCCGGTTCTTTGGACCATTCGTGTGCCCGCCAAACCCCGGGACGCGGTGAAGCTGGGAGGGGTGTGGAGCGCGTTCCACTCGAGCCTGAAGCGTCTGCTGGTGACCGACATTGCCATTCGCGCCTGTGAAGGCATGGCGGACATCTTCGTCGTTCTCTATGTGACCAATGTGACTGGTGTGAGCATTCCGGGCTATGGATTGCTGGTGGCCATCCAGCTCAGCACTTCGATACTGATTTATGTCCCATCGATGGGATTGGCCAGCCGCTTGGGACGGAGGCCGCTGGTGATTGCCACTTACATTTGTTTCGCACTCTTTCCCGTGGCGGTAGTTGCCGCTCGGAACTTCACGGGCCTGGTTCTTGCCTTCGTTGTGGGAGGCCTGCGGGAAATCGGGGAGCCGTCCCGCAAAGCTATGATTGTGGACCTGGCGCAACCCGAACTCCGCGCCCGTTCGGTGGGGCTGTATTACTTAATCCGCAGCCTGTCCATTACCCCCGCATCGGCCATCGGGGGTCTGCTCTGGAGAATTCGTCCGCAAATCCCCTTCCTGGTTGCGGGGTCGATTGGGCTTCTGGGCACCTTTCTTTTCGCCAGGACGGTCGAGCGCGACCCTGGGATTTGACGGCTACTTTCCTCTCAGGCTTCTCCCCGTGCCATAATAGCGGCGGATGGCCGCCACCCACAGCCATCGGAGTGGTTCCATGAGTCGCATTCAACACCGTTCGCACAGTTCCTGGATGTCGCCGCGCATCCTGCTGTGGTGTGTGCCGCTGGCGCTGGCCGCGATCGTGTTCGGGGCGCTGCGCCCGAGCGCGTCCGCAGCGGCGGGGCAGGGCACCGGCCTCGCGGCCGGCCCGGCGCGCGTCGTGGAGATACCGATCAACGGGGTGATTCAGCCGTTCCTGGCGGAGTTTGTGGACGAAGGGCTGGCCAACGCGGCGAGCCAGCATGCCAGTCTGGTGCTGCTGACGTTGAACACGCCCGGCGGGCTGGACGAGGCGATGCGCAAAATCATTCAGCACATCATTTCGTCGCCCGTGCCGGTGGCGGCGTACGTAAGCCCATCGGGGTCGCGGGCGGCCTCGGCCGGGTTTTACATCCTGCTCTCGGCGGATATTGCGGCGATGGCGCCGGGAACGGATACGGGAGCGTCGTCGCCCATCTTCCTGATCGGCGGGACGGCCGCGCAGGTGGACGAGACCCTGAAGAAAAAAGCGATGAACGAAGCTGCGGCGTATCTGCGCAGCATTTCCGGAAAGCGGTCGAGAAACGTGGCGCTGGCGGAAACGGCGGTGACCGAGGCGAAGGCATTCTCGGACACCGAAGCGCTGAAAGGCAATCTGATCGATGTGGTGGCCAATACGCCGAGCGAGCTGCTGGCGAAGCTGGACGGGCGCACGGTGACGCGGTTCGACGGCGGGACGGTGACCTTGCACCTGGCAGGCGCAACGATCACGAAATACGAGCAATCCTCGACGCAGAAATTCCTGGGCTGGGTGGCCGAGCCCAACGTGATGTTCATCCTGCTGATCGTAGGATTAATCGGGCTGTACGTGGAATTCACGCATCCGGGGTTGATCGTGCCGGGAGTGGTGGGGGGAATCTCGATTCTGCTGTTCCTGGTGGGGGCAGACGTGGTGCATATCAACCTGTTCGCCATTCTGCTGATCGCCGGGGCGGTGGCGCTGTTCGCCATCGAGGCGAAGGTGACGAGCCATGGAGTGCTGGCGCTGGCCGGGGTAGTCGCGATGCTCGTCGGAGCGCTGGTTCTGGTGGATTCGCCGATCACGGGAGCGGGAGTGAGTCTGGGCGTGGCGCTGGGCTTTACGATTCCCTTCGCGCTGCTCGCAGTGCTTGTAATGCGTCTGGCTATGCGGACCTTCACCATGAAACAATCCATGGGCGGCAGCGTGCTGGTGGGCCAGAGCGGAGAAGTGCGCGAGGCCGTGGACGGCACCGGCATGGTATTCGTGGGCGGGGAGCTGTGGCGCGCCCGCGCTGCGGCGAAGATCCCGGCAGGGTCGAAAATTCGAGTGCTGCGGGTGGACGGCCTCACGCTGGAGGTCGAGCCGGCGCCCGTCCAGACGGAAACGCACGCGGGCGCGAGTTCCTGAACGGCCGGGGAGCCCCAAGGGATTAGAACAGCCGCAGAGACCCGCAGGGGGCGGGCGCAAGCGCCTGAGAGGAGGAGGAGCCATGGAGTATGTGGTCGGAATCGCGTTTTTGATCTTCCTGATCTGGTTCTGGAATTCGGTGTTCGTCATCAAGGAGTGGGAGAACGGGGTGATTTTGCGGCTCGGGCGGATGCAGGAAGCGCCGAAGGGGTCCGGGCTGCGGATCGTGGTGTGGCCCATCGATTCGCTGTACCGCATCTCGCTGCAGATTGAGACGCTGGACGTGCCGGCGCAGGATGTGATCACGCGAGACAACGTGTCTGCGAAGGTCAACGCGGTGTGCTACTTCAAGGTGATCAACGCGAATCTGGCGCTGTCGCGCACGAAGAACTATATGTATGCCACCTCGCAACTCGCGCAGACCACGCTACGCAGCGTGTGCGGCCAGTTCGAGCTGGACGCCATCCTTTCCGAGCGCGACAAAGTGAACGAAAAGCTCCAGCTCATCCTCGACCAGGACACCGAGCCCTGGGGCATCAAGGTGACGAAGGTGGAGCTGAAGCAGGTGGACATTCCGGAAAACATGCAGCGCGCCATCGCCAAACAGGCGGAGGCGGAGCGGGAGCGGCGCGCGAAGATCATTCACGCCGACGGCGAGTACCAGGCCGCGGGCAAGCTCGCTCAAGCCGCCGAGGTCCTCGAGGCGCGGCCGGCCGCCATCCAGTTGCGCTATCTGCAAACATTGACGGAAATCGGAGCAGAGAAGAACACAACGGTTGTGTTCCCGCTGCCGGTGGATATCATTAACCTGTGGGCGCAATCGGTGGGGAAGTCGCTGCCGACGAGATAATTGGGAGAGCCACAGCCGGGCGGGATTGACCGGGGGGTTGATCGCGGCGGCGCAGAAAACGGGACATGCGTTGGGGATGTTCCGGCCGCGGATTCGCATTCGGGGGGAAAACGAATGGCAGAAGGGCGCGGGGAACGCACGATCGGGAGCGGCCATCTGGTGGCTCTCTTCCTGGGCATCGTCGTACTCTGTTGCGTATTCTTCATCCTGGGCTACGAGATGGGGCGAGCGCAGTTCGAGAAGGGCACTGGCTCAACCGTAGCCACGAAGCCCGCGACGCCGGCGCCCGCGGCCGCCACGACGAAAGAAGAAACGCCGTCTTCGGGCTGGCCATCCGCCACATCGGGTGGCGGCTCCTCACCGGCAAGACCGTCGAATCCAGCCGCGTCTGTGCCGCCGGGGACACCGGCGAAAGGACCCGCGGGAGCGACCGGGGGCGGGCATGGCGGGGTGAGCGGGTCGGTGAAGGCGCCGGAAATTCCGCGAGGCGCGATCGTTCTGCAGGTGGCAGCGAACCGGAACGAATCCGACGCTCTGAACCTCGCAAAACTTCTTCAGGAGAAAGGTTTCCCCGCCTTCGTCCTGACGCCGTCGAAGGACGAGTGGTATCGCGTGCAGGTGGGACCTTACGCCGACGCGAAGTCGGCGGAACAGGCCAAGGCGGCGCTCGCGCACGAGGGCTTTAAAGCCATCGCCAAGCGCTGAGCGAGCCAAACCAGAATGAGCAGCACGCTGCGCTGGACCGCGGCACTTGCCTCCGGGATTGCTCTCGCCTTCGCGTTTGCACCCTACGACATCGGCATCCTGGGCTGGATGTCACTCTCGTTGCTGATTGGGGCCGCGGTGGGAGCGGGGCCGGGGCGGGGATTCCTATACGGCTGGGCGCATGGAGTGATGTTCTTCGGCCTGTCGCTTCCCTGGATTTACACGGTGATGCACGTCCACGGGGGAATGGAGGCGCCGGTTGCCGCCGGAGTTTTTCTCCTGCTCATCATGGTGCTCTCGGTTTGTCCGGGGCTGTTTGCCGCGGGAGTGGCGTGGTGCGGGAGGAGGTCAGTGGCACGCGCCTGCCTGGCCGCGCCGTTTCTGTGGGTGACCTCGGAGCTCTTGCGGCGGTACGAACTGGGACAGGGATTCCCGTGGAATCTGCTGGGCTATGCGGCAGCGGTACATCTGGGGCTGCTGCAGTTGGTGACGATTACGGGGATATACGGCCTGTCGTTCGTGCTGGCGGCTTCGAACGCGCTGGTGGCCTGGGTGCTGCTGACGCGGACGCGCACGGCGTGGCTCACCGGAATCGTCACCGGCGTCGTGGCGGTTTCCGCGGTGCTCGTGGGGGACCAGTTCGTGCCCGTGGAGCAGCCGGACCACGTGGCGGTCCTGGTGCAGACCAATTTTCCGCAGTCCCTGTCGTATCCTCCGGACTGGCTGGACCGTCATGTGGGCGAGCTGAACGAGCTGGAGGCCATGAGCGCCGATGCCTCGCGACGGACGCGCGGGATGGTGGTGTGGCCGGAATGCCCCGCGCCATTCTACTGGCAGGACCCGCGGTTCAGGGCGCTGATATCGCGGCTGGCGCTGACCACGGCCAACAACGTGATTGCGGGCGTGGTGGACTGGAAACCGGGAGCGGGGGGAAAGTTCGAACCTTACAACACCGCGGTGATGGTGGACCCCGGGGGCCATCCCGTGTTTTCCTACGACAAAATCGAACTGGTGCCGTTCGGCGAATACATCCCCTGGCGGAAGTTGCTGTGGTTTGCAAACACCATTACTGCCGAGGTGGGCGATTTTCAGCGCGGGACGCGATACTCGGTGGGGGAGCTGCCCGGCGGGCGCTTTTCCGTGTTCATTTGCTACGAGGCGGTGATTCCCGACGAAATCCGGAAATTCGTGAAGCGCGGGGCGGGGCTGCTCATCAACCTGTCGAACGACGGATGGTTCGGGCATTCGGCGGCGCTGGAACAGCACCTGGCGCAGGCGCGCGTGCGGGCGGTAGAGAACCGGCGCTGGCTGCTGCGCGACACCAACACGGGAATCACGGCATCGGTAAGCCCGTATGGGCGGATTGTGGCGATGATCCCGCCGGATCGCCGCACGGTGCTGATGGCGCCCTACGGGTTTCGCGAGGACCTGACGATTTATACGCGGTTCGGGGACTGGCTCGCCTACCTCTCCATTGTGGTGTCCCTGTGGTTTCTGATTTACAGCTCGTGGCCACACGAGGATGAGGAGGGAATCGAAGGGGAAGAACCGGAGGGCGGGGTAGAGCCCGTCGGCGCCGGAGGACCGCGGGCGGTTGGAAATTCCGCGCAGAGGATGCCAGAATAAAGGGAGAGAAGCGGTGCGCGCCGAGTGGCGCGCGGCGGTCAGAAGGGAAAGGCACATGGTTCTCGAAGACCTCGAACATCGCGCCGAAGAGCTGAAAAAGCGCATTGAGCTCGTGCGGAGCTACCTTTGACGCTCCGGCCAACCGGGAGCGCCTGACCGCGCTCGAGCAGCAAATTCTCAAACCTGACTTCTGGCAGAACCAGGAAACCGCACAGCGCGCCATGCAGGAGCGCAAACGCGCGGAGACCGCGGTCCAGAACGACGAGAAGCTCGCCCGCCTTTTGAACGACCTGGAAGGCTACTTCCAGCTCGCCCACGAAGAGACGAACGCTGCGGAGCGCGAAAATCTGCTGGTTGAAATTGACCGCGAGGTGGGCTCGGCCGAGACGTGGGTGGGCGAGCTGGAAACCTCGACGATGCTTTCGGGCGAAAACGACCGGCTGAACGCCATCGTGACCATCAAATCCGGGGCCGGAGGCATCGACTCGCAGGACTGGGCGGAAATGCTGCTGCGGATGTATCTGCGGTGGGCGGAGAGGCACGGGTTCCGCGGTTCGGTGCTGGACACCATGCCCGGTGAAGAGGCGGGCATCAAGAGCGCCACGGCGCTGATCGAAGGGGACAACGCCTACGGGCTGCTGACCTCGGAGAGCGGGGTGCACCGGCTGGTGCGGATATCACCGTTCGACCAGCAGGCGCGGCGGCACACATCGTTTGCGTCGGTATTCGTGACGCCCGAGGTGGACGACCGGATCGAAATCGATGTGAAACCCGACGAAATCCGAGTGGATACGTTCCGCGCAGGCGGGCACGGCGGCCAGAACGTAAATAAGGTGGAGACCGCGGTGCGCATCACGCACATTCCCAGCGGCATTGTGGTGCAATGCCAAAACGAACGCAGCCAGTTCAAGAACCGCGAAATCGCGATGAAGCTGCTGCGGTCAAAGCTGTACGAGCTGGAGATTGAAAAGCGGCAGGAAGAGACGAACAAACTGAACGAGCAGAAGCGCGGCATCCGGTTCGGGAGCCAGATCCGCTCCTACGTGCTGCAGCCCTACCGGATGGTGAAAGATCTGAGGACGCGCGTGGAAACCGGCGACGTGAACCGTGTGCTCGACGGCGACATCGATGCACTCATCCGCGCCTATCTGCTGGCCCGCCGCACCGGCTTCGCAGAGCCGGTGGAGGTGGAAGCCGAGGAGCCGTAAGATCCCGGTGCTTGGGCATTCCATGCGGAACGGCGCGTCGTAAGAGGACGAAGGACTGTCCGTTAGAGAATTGATATTCCCTTTACCGCCCGCAGCCGCCGGTCCGCAGTGACCAGGGTCAATTCAAACACCTTTGTAGTGGCGACAAGAAACGCATCGGCGGGATCGCGGTGTGGCAGGTGGATGTCGCGCATGGCAAGAACGACCTCAGTGGTCAAGGGCGCTTCTCTCAAAGGAAACCTGTGCTGCGTCTCGGCGACCCATTCCCAGGCGTCCATCTGCAAGTTGATGCGGCCCTTGCCAACGAGCAGCACGACTTCCCACACGCTGATGGGCGAAAGCCAAAACTCATTGGTCTGGTCTGAAAGCGCTTTGGCAAGATGAGGAGCCAGCCGTTCGGGCTCGAGCGCGATCCAAACCCAAATGTGTGTATCCAGAAGAAGTCTCACGAGTTGAGCGCTTCCCAGTCCTTTTCGTCGCTGGCGGGTGCGATGATGTCGCCAACGATTCGCCCGGTCCCGGCCATGCAGCCAAGCCGCTGTTTTTTCTTGGGCGCAGGAGACGGGGGCACAATTTCCGCGATCGGTTCGCCGAAACGCGTGACGCGGACGGCCTGCCGGGTGCGGCGAACGCGCTTCAGCACTGCCAGGCAGGTGGCCTTGAATTTCGAAATGGCGATTTCTTCCATGCGGCTATCCCGGTGCCGGGATTCTCTCCAACGGCCAGAGTATACCATGGTCAGAGACCATGGTCCAAGTGGCGGCCGTGCCAGAGCGCGTCGACGTTCCCGGCCCGTAGCGGAGGGGTTGAGCCCTCGTTGATGACTTGGATCGCGCGCGCCGTTCGACCCGCCGAATGCGCCGTTCGACAATCATGCAACCCCATTGGCGTGAGCGCGTTGACACCCCCGAGGCCGTTTGTTAGCCTGAAACATGATATCGAGACAACGGGAATCCCCGAGTTGATTCCACGCAGGAGAGCGCATTGAGTTCCAGCGGACGCAATTTTCTGTTTACCTCGGAGTCTGTAACCGAGGGCCATCCCGACAAAATGGCCGACCAGATCTCCGACGCCGTGCTTGACGCGGTGCTGACGGAAGACCCGCAGGGCCGTGTGGCCTGCGAGACGCTGCTGACCACCGGGCTGGTGGTGGTGGCGGGAGAAATCACCACCACCGCCAAGTTCGATTACAGCGAACTCGTCCGCGGCGTCGTCCGCGACATCGGTTACCGGCACTCGGAGCAGGGCTTCGATGCCGACACCTGCGCGGTGATCTGCTCTCTGAAGCAACAGTCCCCGGACATCGCCATGGGCGTGGATATCGGCGGGGCTGGCGATCAGGGCTTGATGTTCGGCTTCGCCTGCGACGAGACCGAGGAATTGATGCCCCTGCCCATCACCCTGGCCCACAAGCTTTGCCGCCGGCTCGCGGAAGTCCGCAAGAACGGCTCACTCGGCTACCTCCGGCCCGATGGCAAGTCCCAGGTGACCGTCGAGTATCGCAACGGCCGTCCCGCGCGGGTGGATTGCGTCGTGCTGTCGTCCCAGCACAGCGACAAAGTTTCACCGCAGGAGTTGCATGCGGGCATCACGGAACAGGTGATCCGGGCGGTGATTCCCCAAGAGATGCTGGATGCCAGAACCAAGCTCCACATCAATCCCACCGGGCAATTTATTACCGGGGGACCGATGGGCGATGCCGGGTTGACAGGCCGCAAGATCATCGTGGACACCTACGGCGGCTACAGCCGGCACGGCGGGGGCGCCTTCAGCGGCAAGGACCCGACCAAGGTGGACCGCTCGGCCTGCTATATGGCGCGGCACATCGCCAAGAACCTGGTGGCCGCGGGCCTGGCGCTCAAAGTGGAAGTGCAGCTTGCCTACGCCATCGGGGTGGCAGAGCCGGTTTCCGTGATGGCGGATACATTCGGCACCGGCGTCATCTCGGAGGAGAGGCTGACCGCCATCGTTCGCGAGAATTTTTCTCTCACTCCGAAAGGCATCATGGATTCGCTGAACCTTCGCCGGCCGATTTACCGCGCCACCGCCGTTTATGGCCACTTCGGTCGCCGCGAGCCGGGGTTCACCTGGGAGCAGACCGAAAAAGTGGAGGCGCTGCGGCAGGCGGCCGGGCTGAGCCCCGCCGAGGTGGCGGCGCGCCGCTGATTCGCGCAATCATTTTTCTTCGCACCACAACCAAACTTCAAAGGAGATTCGTGTGAGCACGACGGAACGCCTGACCGGCGACGTGAAAGACCTTGCCCTGGCCGAGCGGGGCAAGCGAAAGATCGAATGGGCCAATCAGCAGATGCCCGTGCTGCAATCGATCCGCAAGCGTTTCATCAAGGAACAGCCGCTGAAGGGCGTGCGGCTGTCGGCCTGCCTGCACGTGACCAGCGAGACAGCCAATCTGGCCATCACGCTGCGCGATGGGGGCGCAGACGTGGTGGTGTGCGGGTCGAACCCGCTCTCGACGCAGGATGAAGTGGCCGCGTCGCTGGTGAAGGATTACGGGATTCCCACGTACGCGATCAAGGGCGAGGACAACGCGACTTATTATTCGCACATCGCGGCGGCGCTGGATCACAAGCCGCAGCTCACCATGGACGACGGAGCGGACCTGGTGACCACGCTGCTGACCAAGCGCACGGACCTGCTCTCCGGAGTGATCGGCGGCACGGAAGAAACCACGACCGGCGTCATCCGTCTGCGGGCGATGGCCAAGGACGGCACTTTGAAGTTTCCGGTGATCGCGGTGAACGACGCGATGACCAAGCACTTGTTCGACAACCGGTACGGGACGGGACAATCGACGATTGACGGAATCCTGCGCGCGACGAACTTGCTCTTGGCGGGGCTCAAGATGGTGGTTTCCGGCTACGGCTGGTGCGGGCGGGGAGTGGCCATGCGCGCGAAGGGCCTGGGCGCGGACGTGATCGTGACCGAAGTGGACCCGACGCGCGCGATCGAGGCGGCCATGGACGGATTCCGCGTGATGCCCATGCGCGAAGCGGCGAAGGTAGGCGATGTGTTTGTTACGGTGACCGGGAACAAAGGCGTGCTGGGCGGGGAGCATTTCCAGTTGATGAAAGACGGAGCGGTGCTGGCGAATTCGGGGCACTTCAACGTGGAGATCGATCTACCGGCGCTGGAGAAACTTTCCACGGCGAAGCGCGAGGCGCGGCCGCTGGTGGAAGAGTTTCAATTGAAGGACGGGCGCAGGATTTTTGTGCTGGGAGAAGGGCGGCTGGTGAACCTGGCGACGGCGGAAGGGCATCCCGCCTCGGTGATGGATATGAGTTTCGCCAACCAGGCGCTCGCCGCGGAATACATGGTGCAGCACAGCAAAGAATTGAAAGCGCATGTGTATTCCGTGCCGGAACACCTGGACAAACAGATCGCGCGGCTGAAGCTCGATTCCATGGGTATTCAAATTGACAAGCTGACCACCGAGCAGGAGCACTACCTGGCGTCGTGGCAGGAAGGGACGTAGCGCCGCAGCCCGCGGTGAGCGTCAGGGTTTTGGATCGAATTGCGGCGGCTGGAAGTCGATGGGGACGTTCCAGTCGAAGATGCGAACCTCGTGACCGTACTGCGTGACGTAGCGGGGCAACTCGTCGTCCTCCCCAATGCAAACCGAAGCGCGCTCCGGGTCCGCATTATGGCGGGGAATTGCAATATTCCATTCGCGGCAATAGCCGGCGCCGATGTCCCGCCGGCCGCCTTTGGTGGCAAATGCGGTGCGGGCCCATTTCGATAGAGGCGGAAGTGGCGAGGGCTCTTCGCCGCGGGCCAGGGCTTGGCACGTGGCTTTCGAGCTGCGGTCGCCGGCGGTGTATTCGACCCATTTGTCTGTGGCGCTGCTGTACTCGTAGTATGCCTGGCCTGCGGTCATCTGCACGTTGGTCCATTCGCGCATGACGCCGTCCACGATCTGGCTTTGTTGCCTGGTGGAGCGGTAGTTCGTCGGGCAGGCCACCTCCTGGAGTATGTGGATGTGGCCCTGGATCTGGGGCAGGTCCTGGTTCGACTCGACCTTCCAGCTCTGAGCCTGCCGCATGGCCTCTGCCGCGCGGCGCAAGGCGCGGTCGCCTTCCTTTGGAAAGAAGAAGGCGTAGTAAATCAATCCGGCGAGGAACAGAGCGATGAGCAGGCGATACAGCACCAGCCTCTGGCCGAAGGAAAAGTTCTGGAGGATGTCGCGAATCATGCCGATTCCCCAGCAACAGTTTACCGGACACGAGGCGGGGTCTCCGCCGGCCCTTGCGGCGTTGTCCAAAGCGGCATGCGCGCCTGCGTTTTGCGCTGCGCTGCGGTAAGATACGGCGCTCGCGCGCACGGAGGAACATTGTTCGAATTCGCACACACTGCGATTGAGACAGCGAGGAAACGCGGCGCTTCCTATGCGGATGCGCGCGTGATGGATATGCGTTCGCGCGATCTCTCCACGAAAAACGGCCAGGTGGGGACGCTGAACGAGGGCGAATCGCTGGGAATCGGGATCCGCGTGATTGCCGCGGGCGCATGGGGGTTCGCTTCGACGGACCGGCTGACGCGCGAAGGAGTTTCGGCGTGCGCGGCGCGTGCCGTGGCCATCGCTCGCGCCTCGGCACTGGCAAAACAGAAGGACGTGGTGCTGGCTCCCGAATCGCCGGCGGTGGACACGTGGCAGAACCCGTTCCTCAAAGACCCGTTCCGAATTCCTGTCGAGCGGCAGCTCGATTTGCTGCTCGCCGCGGATGCGGAGATGCGGCGCGTGAAGGGCGTCACGCTTTCGGAGACGTCCATGACGTTTCACCGGATCGAGCAGTTCTACGTCTCGACGGAAGGCGCGCGAATTCATCAGGTGAAGATGCAGTCGGGTGGGGGAATCCTGGCCACCAGCTTTGCCGGTGATGAAATCCAGAAGCGGTCGTACCCAAACAGCTTCGGCGGGCAGCACAAACTGGAAGGATACGAACTGGTGGAGTCGTTCGATTTGGCCGGGCACGCGCCACGAGTGGCGGAGGAGGCCGTGGCGCTGCACAGCGCGGCGCAGTGTCCCGAAGGAACGCGCACGCTGCTGCTGGACAGCAGCCAACTGGGGCTGCAGATTCACGAATCGGTGGGCCATCCCATCGAGCTGGACCGCGTGCTGGGCATGGAGGCGAATTACGCCGGAAAAAGTTTCCTGACGCTCGACAAATTGCGCACGCTGCGCTACGGGTCGGAAATCGTGAACGTGGTGGCCGACGCGCGGCTGGCGCATGGGACGGGCCTCGGAACGTTCGGTTACGACGATGAAGGCGTGCCCGCGCGGTGCACGCCGATCATTTCGAATGGATTGTTTACGGGCTACCTGTCGAGCCGGGAAACGGCGGCGCTGGTGGGAGAAGCGCAGTCGGGGGGCACGGTGCGCGGAGAGAGCTGGAACCGGCTGCCCATGATCCGCATGACCAACGTGAGCCTGCTGCCGGGATCGGGGCGGAGCGAGGATCTGGTGGCCGGCACGGACGACGGGATTTGGATGGAGACGAACCGTTCGTGGTCCATCGACGACCACCGCTATCATTTCCAGTTTTCGGCGGAGATCGCCTGGGAAATCAAAGGCGGGAAGCGCGTGCGGATGCTGAAAAATCCGAGCTATAGCGGGATCACCACCGAGTTCTGGAATTCGTGCGACGCCATCTGCGGGCCGGAGGAATGGAAGCTGTGGGGCACGCCGAACTGCGGGAAGGGCCAGCCGCAGCAGGTGATGGGGACGGGCCATGGCGCGTCGCCGTCGCGGTTCCGCAACGTGCGCGTGGGGGTGGCGTTCTCGAAATGAGCGCTCGCCGCACGCCGCGTCGCGGGAGCGCCGCAGGCGCCGCTTCCGAACTTCTGCCTTCGCAGACGGAACTGCGCCGCATTGCTGCGCGCGTGCTGGAACTGAGCGAGGCGGACGAGACGGAAGTGACGATCGAGGCGGAATCAGATGCGCTGACGCGCTTCGCGAACAACACGATTCACCAGAACGTGGCCGAGGAGGGGCTGGAGATTTCCATCCGCGCGGTGGTGGACGGGCGGACAGCGCGCGCAACCACAAATAGAAGCGACGACGAGTCGCTCCGCAGCACCTCTCGCGCGGCATGGGAACTGGCGCGGCACCAGCCGAAGCAGCCCGACCTGCTGCCCATGGCGCGTCCGGCGGGGCGGGCTGCCGCGAGGGCCGTGAAACGGTATTCGGAGAGCACAGCCGCAGCGTCGCCCGCGGACCGGGCGCGCGTGGTGGCAGCGATGTGCCGCGAGGCGCAGCACGGCGGGCATACGGCCGCGGGGATCTTCTCCACCGGGGCGCACGCTCTGGCGATTGCGAATTCGCGAGGCGTTTTCGCCTTTCACACGCAGACGCGAGCCGTTTTTTCCATCACGGCGATGGATGGCGACTCCTCCGGCTGGGCAAAAGCTGCATCACCGGACGCGCGCGCGATCGACCCGCAATCGCTGGCGCAGCGCGCCATGGAAAAGGCGGCGCTTTCACGCCGGCCACGGGAAATTCCGCCATCGAGGATGACGGTGATTCTCGAGCCGGCGGCCGTGCTGGACCTGGCGGGCTTCCTTTTCTACGACTTTGCGGGGACGGCGGTCGGGGATCATCGGTCGTGCTTCAACGAACGGATGGGGAAGCAGGTGTTCGGGAAGAACATTCAGATTTGGGACGACGTCTATCACCCGCTGCAGAGCGGCGCGCCGTTCGACGGCGAAGGCCAGCCGCGGCAGCGCGTGCGGCTGGTGGAAGACGGTGTGCCGAAAGGGCTGGTCTACTCGCGGGCCACGGCAAAAAAAATGAAGGCGAAGCCGACCGGCCACGGGTTGCCGCTGCCGAATGAATGGGGCGAAGCGCCGATGAACCTGGTTGTCGAGGGCGGCGATTCTTCGCTCGAGGGAATGATTGCTTCGACCGATCGCGGAGTGCTGCTGACGCGCGTGTGGTACGTGCGCGAGGTGGACCCGTACGAAAAGGTGCTGACGGGGATGACGCGCGACGGCACGTTTTTGGTGGAAGGCGGGCGCGTGGTGGCCGGGCTGCGGAATTTCCGCTTCAATCAGAGCGTGCTGGAGATGCTCTCGAAGGTGGAGCAGATGGGGCCGGCTGTGCGAGCGTCAGGGGAAGAGGCGTTTGATATGGTGGTGCCGGCGATGAAGGTGCGCGACTTCCACTTCACGGAAATCACGAAGTTTTAGGAGAAGAGTTTCTCGCAAAGGCGCAAAGGAGCGGAGCCCGCAAACGGCACCCCTGCGATTTCCTCACCGGATCAGGCAGCCTCTATGGATTTACCTTCTCCAGTTTGTCGCAGTTAATTTGACCCTCCTGTTCGATGCGGCCGGTGACGCGCATGGTGCGCGTTTCGAAGACGAGCGCGCCGTAGGGCTCGTAGGCTTCCGGGAAGAGTACGGCTTCGAAGGTGCCGCGCTGGTCCTCGAACGTGCAGAACATCATGTTGCGGAAATCCTTGGTGCCCACGTGGCGGAAAGTAATGAGCCAGCCGAGCAGAGTGAACCGGCGGTTGTTGTTGCGAGGATTGGAGACGAGTTCGTTGCTCCAGGTTTCTCCGTTGCGGGGGACGAGATCGAGTGGGTGGCCGCTGACGCATACCTCCAGCAATTCCTGCTCGTAGCGGAGGCGCAGTTCGGGAGTGTAGTTGGCGAGGGGGAAGGCGGGTGCAGGATTGGGTGGAGACTGTGCGGTATCGGCGTCCGTCTGGTTCGAGAAGGACGCGGGAAAAAGAGCCGGCTGGAAGCCGGCGCTACCAACAGACGCAGTGTGCGCGTGTGGGAGCAGGTTCAGGCGCCAGAGGAGTTCGGGACGGGTGAGGTGGCCGCCGGATGGGGCGGCATTGCCAAATGGCGAGGGAAAAGACGCCGGCGAGACGCCGGCGGTACAAAATGGCCTGGTACGCGCTTCGTCGCTCACTTCACAGCCCACTTCATCGAATGCGCCGCATTTGATTAGGGTTTCGATTTCGTCGCGCTCGACGGGGACGCGGGAGAGGAAATCATCGAGCGAGCGGAAGGGGCCGCGCTCGTCGCGTTCGCGGAGGATGGTGGCGATGGTTTCGCCGCGCAGGCCGCGCACCTGCATCAGGCCGATGCGGATGGCCCTCCTACGCTCGCCGGAAAGGACGGCGGGCTTCGGAGGGCTGGAGCTTTGTGGAGCAGAAGGAAAAATCGCCGGCTGGAAGCCGGCGCTACCGGGCTCGGTGGAGTATTCGAGGCGGGAATGATTGACGGAGGGGAGGCGCACCTCGATGCCGGCGTGTCCGTCGTCGGTCCAGCGTTTCGCTTCTTCGACGTATGCGGAGACGTGATAGAACCCCGCGCCCGCGCTGCACATCGCCGCCAGATATTCGGCCGGGTAATGGGCTTTGAGCCAGGCAATGCGCCAGGAGATTTCCGCGTAGGTGGCCGCGTGGGCCTTGCAGAAGCCGAAGCCGGCGAATTTTTCCACCATGGCCCAGGTTTCTTCGCGCCGCGCGGCGTCGATGCCCAGCCGTTCCGCGGTTTTCAGGAATTTGGCGTGCAGCTTTTCGCGTTCGCGTGAATCTTTCCATTTGGCTTTGGCGCGGCGGACGAGATCGGCTTCGGCGAGCGTCAGCCCGCCCGCGGTCTGGGCGATCTGCATCACCTGCTCCTGGTAGATGCACACGCCGAGCGACTCGCGCAGGATGGGTTCGAGGCGCGGGTCGGGGTAACGCACCGGTTCCTGCCGGCGCAGGCGGCGCAGGAAGGTTTCCTTGGAGCCGTATTCGGATGCGCCGGGACGAATGAGGGCGAGAGCCAGGCAGACGTCTTCCAGGGTTTTGGCGCGCAGGGTGCGCAGCAGGTTGCGCAGTCCCGGCGATTCGATCTGGAAGATGCCCATGGTGCGGCCAGTGGAGACGATGGCGCGCGTGGCGGGATCGTCTTCAGGGATGGCATCGAAATCGGGGCGTAGGCCGGTGGAGCATTCGATATTGTCGAGCGCGAGGCGGACGGCGGTGAGCCCGCGCTGGCCGAGCAGGTCCATTTTGATGAGGCCGAGGGCTTCGATGGCGTTCATGTCGTACTGCGTGACCACGATGCCTTTCGTAGCCACTTCGAGCGGGACGAGCTCGGTGAGCGGGCGCGCGGCGATCACCGTGCCGCAGGGATGGATGCCCAGATGGCGCGGGAAATTGTCGAGGCGCTCGGCAACTTCGAGGATGGTCTTCCACGGGTCTTCATTCACGGGCAGGTCGCGGCACTCGGGCAGCGTGCGGATGGCCTGGCGAATTTCGCGGACGGGGCGGTGGGGCAGGCGGCGGGTGAAGTGGTTGACCTCGCCGGGAGCCACGCCGAACACTTTGGCCACTTCGCGCACGGCCATGCGCGCCTGCATGGTGATGAAACTCGCGATCATGGCCACGTGCTCGCGGCCCCAGCGTTTGTACACATAGTCGAGCAGGTCGTCGCGGAGCGCGCCGCAGATGTCCAGGTCGATATCGGGGATATCGCCGCGTTCTTCGTTCAGGAAACGCTCGAAATAGAGTCCCCAGCGCAGCGGGCAGACGCGGGAAATGCCCAGGCAGTAGGTGACGATGGAGCTGGCCGCGGAGCCGCGCGCCACGGCGGGAATGCCGCGGCGGCGGGCTTCTTCCGCGATGTCCCAGACGAGCAGGAAAAAGGGCGCCAGCTTCAGCCGGTCGATCACTTCCAGCTCGTGCGTGAGCCGCGCCAGCACTTCCGGACGAAGCGGCTGGTAACGGCGGCGGGCGCCTTCAAAGCACAGCTTCCAGAGAAAGGAAAAGGGCGTTTCGCCCTCGGGCACGGGAAATTCGGGGAAAATCGTGCGGCCGAGCGGAAGTTCCAGGTTCGTGCGCTCGGCGATTTCGAGCGTGGCGCGAAGCGCTTCAGGATAATCCGTAAACGCCAGGCGCATTTCGCTGCCGGATTTGAACCAGGCGCCGGGGGAGACGATTTCCGGCGGGGCGATCTGGGAAACGAGCGAGCCGGTGCGGATGGCGTTCAGGACGCGGTGGTGCAGGTAGTCGTCGGGGCGGAGGAAGTGGACGTTGTTGGTGGCGACGAAGGGAAGGGAGAATAGTTTGGAGAGGCGGAGGACTTCGCGGAGGTTACAGGTGGGGCCGGTATTCGCGGATGTGCGGTCTGCGGCGCTCGCTTCAGAAAAGCGCACAGGCAAGATTGCCTGTGCTACTGGGAAGTGCCAGGCTTCCAGATACAGCGAGCCGGGAAACAGATCGTTCAGTGATGCGATGCGATCGTCCTCGGCCGTAGGGGCACGGTCCCGCTGCTGCGGGATGCCCCTACGCGGAACGCCGGGCGCGTAGAGGGCGATGAGTCCATCGCGGTGCGCGGCGAGTTCGTCGAACCGCACCGGACGGTCTTCGAGGTGGCGCAGAGTCACCAGGCGGCAGAGATTCGAATAGCCGGAGGCGTTTTCTGCAAGAAGGAGCAGCGACGCGGCTGAAGCGCAGCCCTTCAGGGCGGCTTCCTGCCCGGGCGGCGGTGGAGAAGATGCCGGGCCCCTCACATCCGTTCGGGACAAGCTAAAGCCCGGCGCTACATCGAGCAGCGTGCCGACGATCGGCTTCACACCGGCGGCGCGCGCGGCCTGATAGAAGGGCACCGCGCCGTACAGGCCGTTTGTGTCCGTCAGTGCCACGGCGGGGGCGCTCGCCGCGACAGCGGCGTCCACCAGTTCCTGCGGAGATGGCACGGCCTCGAGGAAGGAATAGTGGCTGTGGCAGTGGAGATGGATAAACATCGAAATCGAAAAACGATCCCGAAGCTTCGGGACGAAAATCGGAAACATTACCGCGATAAGCAGGGCGTGGAGAGGACCAGCCCCTCGGGTTTGGTTGCGTAGTGCTCGCGCAACTCGAGCCCCTGGCCGTAGAAGACGGCGTTCCAGCCGTAACGCTGGCGAACGCCGTCCACACCCTGGTTCAGATACCAGCGGCGGTTCGTGCGGGCGTCGAACAGATCGTTCTGGCGGCGGTCGGCCGCCAGGTTGGTGACGCCGATGCCGACAAAGCGCACAGCCACGCGGCGCGTATAGAGCGCGCGGAGCAGTTCGCGCGCGGAGTCGAGCAGGATTTTGTCGTCGCTGGTGGGCGGGGCGAGCGGCGCCGAGCGCGCTGCGGAATAGGAATCCATGTAACGCAGGCGCAGGGTGAGCGTGCGCGCGGCGCGGCCTCCGGCGCGGAGCGTGGAGCCCACGCGTTCGGCTAGGTATTCCAGCAGCGCGCCGAGAAATTCGGGATCAATCGTGCCGCCCTCGATGGTGGTTTCGCGGGAGATGGATTTGGGCGCGGCAGGCTCGGCCACGGGACGCGGATCGAGGCCGCGGGCGCGGTCGTAGAGCTGGTGGCCGACGACGTCGCCGAACGCGGCCACCAGCGCCTCGGCCGGAAGGCGGCGGAGCTGGCCGATGGTCTGGATGCCGCGGTCGCGCAGCGTGGCGGCATGCGCGTGGCCGATGCCGTGCAGCTTTTCGATTTCGAGCGGGGCGAGAAATTCCTCCTCGATGCCCGGCGGGACGATGAGAAAGCCGCGCGGGCGGCGCAGGCGCGAGGCTATGGCGGCGATGAGCTTCGTGGTGCCCGCGCCCACCGACACGCCCAGCCCGGTCGCGTCCAGCACGCACTCCGGAATGCGCCGGAGCGTGAAGGTGAGGTTGGGATAGAGCCGCTCGGTGCCCGCGAAATCGAGATAGAAATCGTCGAGCGCGGCGGTTTCCACGGCGGGGGTGAAATCGTCGAGCACGCGGCGGACGCGCGCGGCGTATTCAGCGTAATTTTCGTAGCGGCCGGGGACGAGCACGGCATCGGGACAGATGCGGCGGGCATCGCGGATACTCATGGCGGTGCGCACGCCGCGGGATTTAGCCTCGTAGCTGGCGGAAGCCACCACGCCGCGGCCCACCAGCACGGGACGGCCGCGGAGGCGCGGGTCGAGCAACTGTTCGACGGAGGCGAAGAAGGCGTCCACGTCCACGTGGACGATGTCGGGACGGCGATGGGCTGTGGCGTTCCTGGGAGCGGCTTCAGGGGTTAAAACCCCTGAAGGGGGCGCGGGCGTTGCGGCGGGGTTGAAACCCCGCCCTTCCGTATCGGGACAGTGATGGAGCATGGCGAATCCTGCGGGGCGGGGAACGGGCGGGCGGAGCGGCGGGAATTGTTCCCGGCGACGGCGGGCCTTGGAGAGTCCTGGTGGACAATGGGGCCCGCCGGCGCCGGGTTCCCGTTTCTCTACCCTGGCGCAGTATAGGCGAATAAAAAGCGAAAAGTCAAGAGGGAGAAAAAGTAGGCCCGGCGCAGCGAGCTGGCGCAGTTATATCCAGCCTGCGTGCTTCTTGTTGGCGCGCACAGGCAGGAGTGCCTGTGCTACTAGGACATCACTCACCGAAGGTCATGCGCGCGAGTTGTTTCTTGATGCGCTGGCGTTCAGCGGGACTGGAGGATGCGGTGAGGCGCCGGGCCAGGGCAATGAAGCGTTCTTTTTCGCTGTCTACGGGCTTTCCAGAGTTCTTCATGAAACGCAGCATACAGCCGCGCGCCCCAAAATACACCATAGTCCAGATTCAATGATAGCCATCGCGTGCTGACCGATGGAGGTACAATCGTGCGGCGATGAGCAACATCCTGATCGTGGACGACGACCGGCTGACACGCGTGCTGCTGAGCAACATCCTGGAAGGCGGCAGCTATCAGGTGACCGCGGCGGAGGACGGAGAAGAGGCGCTGCGGCTGGCGGCGCAGGCGCATTTCGACCTCGTGCTGCTGGACATTTGGATGCCGGGGATGGGCGGGCTGGAAGTGCTGGACCGGCTGCGCGCTCTGGATGCGCCGCCGCGGGTGATCATTCTGACTTCCGACGAGACCCCGGAGACGCTGCTCGCCGCGGTGCGCGGGCAGGCCAGCCGGTATCTGACCAAACCGGTGGAAGCCGCGAGCCTGCTCGAGGTAGTGGCGGAAGAACTGGGCGCGCCGGAGCGGCCGCACATCGAAGTGCTCTCTGCCCGTCCGGACTGGGTGGAGCTGCTGGTGCCGTGCCGGCTGGAGGTGGTGGATTACATCCAGAATGTGCTGAGCCAACTGGCCGCGAACCTGAACGAAGAAGTGCGGCGGTCGGTGGGCCAGGCGTTCCGGGAATTGCTGTCGAATGCCATCGAGTGGGGCGGAGCGCTCAATCCGGAGCGCGAGGTGCGCATTTCCTACCTGCACATGCGGCGGCTGATCCTGTACCGCATATCGGATCCGGGCTCGGGCTTCCGGTTTGAGGATTTGAACCACGCGGCGGTGGGATATCCGCCGGACCAGCCGCTGGCGCACGTGGCGCCGCGCGAGGCGAAAGGGCTGCGGCCGGGAGGATTCGGGGTGCTGCTGGCGCGCGCGCTGGTGGACGAGCTGATTTACAACGAGGCGCAGAACGAAGTGGTGTTCGTGAAATACCTCGATTGAGGGCGGAGAGAGAAAAAGGGCGAGAGAAAAAGTAAGAAAGAGAAAGAATAAAGATAACGCAGAGACGCAGAGAACGCAGAGGAGCGCAGAGAAAGAAGGAGAGAAACGCAGCGGTGTTACTGCGGCTGCGCTGTGAGCCAGGCGGACAGGACATCGCGCACAGTGGTGACTTCTTCTTTGACCTGCGCCGCGGCGATGTCGGCCTCCGCCAGATTTCTCGCGCGGGCCAGGGCTTCTAGGTGGGCGGCAGCTTCCGTGGCGGCACGCGCGCCGAGCGCGGCTGCGGAGCCCTTCAGGCCGTGAGCGGCAATGGCCAGCGCGCTGGCATCCTGCGCGGCGAGCGCGATGGCCAGGCCGGAGAGTTTTCCGGGCGTATCCTCCAGAAACACGCCGACAACTTCGCGAAGCAGCTTTTCATCACCCCCGACAATGCGGCGCAACGCGGCAACGTGCGGCGGGTCTGGCACCGGCGAGGGCGCGGCAGCGGGTTTGCCAGCCGCCGTTGGCGCGTGTCCGGAGGCAGCGGCCTCGTCGCGGGCCGGCCTGGCGACGCGAGTCAGGGCTTCCAGCAGGGTGGAAGTCTCGACGGGCTTGGAGAGATATTCATCCATGCCGGCGGCGATGCAGCGGTCGCGATCTTCTCTCATCGCGTGCGCGGTGAAGGCGACGATGGGCGTGCGGCGGTGCCCGCCGCGCTCGCGGGAGCGGATGGCACGGGTGGTTTCCAGGCCGTCGAGGCCGGGCATCTGCACGTCCATCAGGATGGCGTCGAACGATTCGCGCGCGACGGCCTCGAGGCCGTGCACGCCGTTATCCGCGACAACCACCGTGTGGCCCTCGCGTTCGAGCAGGCGCCGCGTGACCACCTGATTCACCGGGTTGTCTTCGATGAGCAGGATGTGCAGCGGGCGATCGCCCGGCGGAGTGGGTGGGGGCGGGGGAGGCAGTGGAACGATGCGATGTATCCCGCTGCTGGTGGCCGGGGCCTGCAGCGCTTGCTCGATGGCATCCATAAGCGCGGATTCGCGGATGGGTTTGCTGATGGAGGCGCCGATGCCCAGTGCGCTGCGGCGCGTCTCAGTCTCCGTCATTCCGGGCACGGTTATAAGAACGATGGGACAGCGTCGCGTTTTCGGCGGAAGCGGGAGGGCGCGAATGCGTTCGGCCACGGCGAAGCCGTCCAGGTCAGGCATCTGCGCGTCGAGGAGCAAAACGTCGAAGTTGCGTCCCTGCCGCGCCGCGTTTTCGACCGCGGCGACCGCGGCGCGGCCTCCCGGAGCGGATTCTGTCTTCATGCCGCGCCGTGCCAGCAGCTCGGCGAGCGTGTCGCGCTGTGTGCGATTGTCGTCGGCCACGAGGACGGATAGGCCGGCGAGTTTTTCATGGGCCGGCTGCACGGGCACGCTCGAGCGGCGGCCGCGGACCGGAAGCGTGAAATGGAAGGTGCTGCCGCGATTGGGAGCGCTTTCCACCCACATCTGGCCGCCCATCACTTCCACCAACTCCTTGGAAATCGCCAGGCCCAGGCCCGTGCCGCCGTATTTGCGGTGGGTGGAGCTGTCCGCCTGCGTGAAGGGATCGAAGAGGATGGCGAGTTTCGCGGGAGGCACGCCAATTCCGGAATCGGCCACGGAGAAATGGATGAGCGTGTCGTTTTCCCGGCACAGATCCACAAAGGCGCGCAGCGTAATTTCGCCGCGTTCGGTGAATTTGATGGCATTGCTTACCAGATTGGTGAGGATCTGGCGCAGCCGCACCACGTCTGCGCTCACCATCTCCGGAACGTCCGGCCCGGTCTGCAGGATCAGCTCCAGGCCTTTCTGATAGGCGCGCAGGCCGAAGGTGCGGAGAACGTCGGCCAGGGTTTCGCGCAACGGAAAATTGATGGTGTAGAGCTCGAGTTTGCGCGCTTCGATGCGGGAAAAATCGAGCACGTCGTTCATCAACGCGAGCAGCGTCCGGCCGGCATCCTGCACGGCGGTGACGTACTCGCGCTGGTCGGGAGTGAGCGGAGTGCCGAGCGCCAGTTCGGTCATGCCCAGGATGGCGTTGAGTGGCGTACGAATTTCGTGGCTGATGTTGGCCAGGAATTCAGTTTTGGCGCGGCTGGCGTCTTCAGCAGCTTCGCGCGCACGGATCAATTCCCGCTCGTAGCCCTTCCGCTCGGTCATATCCTTGGACACGGCCAGGAACCCCGCGACCTCGTTGTTCGCGTCGTGGAGCGGAGTCACCGCGAGTTTGGCGGGCACGTGGCTGCCGTCTTTGCGCACGTGGGTCCATTCGCGCTCTTCGTGGATGCCCTGGTGCGCCAGCTCGGCAAAGTAGCCCAGCCCGCGGATTTCTTTTCCCAGCCGTCGTCCGAGCTCTGCCGAGCGCTCCTCGATTTCGCGCCCGAGGATGAAGTTGAGCGGGGATTTCTTGCCGATCACTTCCTCAGCGGTCCAGCCCAACAGGCGTTCGGCTCCGGGATTGAACAGCGTCACGGTGCCTCGCGGGTTGGTAGCCAGGATGGCAACGGTGGTGGCGGAACGCAGCACGGCGGCGAGTTTTTCCTGCGTTCCCTCCAGCTCCCCATAGGTGCGCACCAGCTTCAGCATGTTCCGCCGCAGGTCCAGTTGCACGTTCACCTGCCGGCCGAGCACGCGCAGAGCCTCCTGCTGGTCGGCGGTGAGCTGGCGTGGCACACGGTCCAGCACGCACAGCGTTCCCAGTGCGTGGCCTTCCGGCGAAACCAGCGGCATACCGGCATAAAAGCGGATGTGCGGTTCGCCGGTCACCATTGGGTTATCGGCAAAGCGCGCGTCGGCCCGCGCGTCCGGCACCACCATGAGGTCGCGTCCCGCGATGGCGTGCGCGCAGAAAGCGATGTCGCGCGGCGTTTGCTCCGCGTTCGATCCGATTCTGGATTTGAACCACTGGCGGTCGGCGTCAATCAGCGTGACGCCGCCCAGAGGCGTTGCCGCGATGTAGGTGGCCAGGCGCGCGAGATCGTCCAGTTCCTGCTCGGGAGCCGTGTCCAGAATTCCGTACTGAGCCAGGACCTCCAGCCGTTGCGGTTCGTCGGGGAGTACGGGAGGCTTCATCGAAGCGCCGCGAGTTTGTCCGTCGGGGGCTGCCTTCTCCAAATTAATGGCGCACCATCATACTCTGATTCACTGGGGCCGCGAGGGCCGAGCACGGGAGACCGGCAGTGTGCGGGCCAGGGAGGCGGGTTCCCACGGGGGATTAGTTTTCGTCGCCTGCAAGGCCCCGTACCTCCGCCCATTCGAGCGCGGCCACGGCCTGCCGGAGACTGGCCACGATCGACTCTTCCGACACCTCAGGGGCAAACCGCAATGGAGAACCGACACTCAGCCGGATGGCGCCCGGGTGAGCAATACGCTTTCCGGCAATGCGCAATTCGTAGAGACCGTCGATGCGCACGGGCACAACGGGCAGGTTCAATCGCTTCGCCAGCAGGCCGATGCCGGCGCGGAAGGGCGAGAGCTTTCCATCCGGCGTGCGGCGGCCCTCGGGAAAAATGAGCACGCTGTAGCCGCGATCCACGGATTCTCCCGCGTATGCGAAGCTGGCGCGATAGCCCGAGTGCTCCGGCAATGGGAACACGTTGAACAGCGCCACGATCAGAAAATATTCCAGCCTATCCAGCCAGCCGCGGAACAATCCTGTACCGGGCCGCGGATGGCGCATGTCGCGCAAGCGTTCGCCGAGCATGGCCACGGCCAGCCGGTGGCGCAGCCGCGGCGGCAGCGCGGCCAGCACGAAGCCAATATCGACTTCCGTGATGTGATTGGAGACCACCAGCACGGGCCCTGCCGCCAGGGCGGACAGGTGCTCGCGGCCCCGGACCTTCGGATGCGCCAGCAGGTGCGTGGCGGGCCACACGAACAGGTAATACACGGCGACGCGGAGGGCCTGCTGCCACCACTGCTGCGTCCAGGCGGGGTAGACGTATGCGGGGCCGGCGGCGGGCTGCTGCTCGAGAAGACGCCCGAGGTCGGCGACCGTGGTGGCCTCAGTTACGCTCGCATCGCTCAATTCAGTCTGGTAGCGGTCTTCAATTGCGGAGATGAGTTCGACGCGTTCGAGCGAATTCAGGCCCAGGTCGCGATCGAGCGAGGCGCCGGGAGGCAGGGCCTGGGGCGCGCGGCCGGTCACGCGCGCCACCAACTCCGCGAGAGGCCCGGCGGCGGCCGCTGTTGCTGCGCCCGCCCCTGCACCGGCGCGATCCAGCGCGAGCACGCGTTCGAGGACGACGTTGGTTCGCGGCTTCTGCGTTCCCGTGCGCGGAAAATCTTCGTCGGGCCAGATGCGCCACTCGCGAATGCGTTGATGGGCGCCGAGGTTTAGATTGGCGCGGCGGATGGCGGCAGAGGCGCGCTCTTCCGGGCTGGTGGCAGCGACTCCGGCGCCGGCGGCGCCGGCACGGAGGATCAGGACGGCGCACGCTTCCGCGTTCCCTTCGCGCGGCAGCGGCACGACCACGCAGTCGCGCACCTCGGGCTGGGCGCGCAGGGCCGCTTCCAGATCCTCGGGATGGACCTTCATGCCCTCCGGCGTAACAATCACGTTCTTCATCCGGCCCTTGAAGTAGAGATTGCCCCCCGCATCCAGCGCGCCTACGTCGCCGGTGTGGAACCATCCGCCCTCGGCCGCCGGCCTGAATTCGCCGCTCTCCCAATAGCCCGCCGCCACGCTGTCTCCCCGCACCAGGATTTCGCCGGTTTCGGAGAGGCGCAGCTCGCGGCCGGGCAGCGGTTTGCCGATCGAGCCGCGGGAGAGCTGGAAGGGATGATTGACGCTGATGAGCGAGGTCGTCTCGGTGAGCCCGTAGCCCTGGACGACGACAAAAGAGAGGCGGCGCCAGAATTCTTCCGTCTCTGCGTCGAGCGCCGCGCCGCCGCAGATGAACGTCCAGAACTTCCAGCCGAATTCGTTGTGGACGCGGCGGAATCGCCACCACCGCCGCGTGAAGTGGACCCCGCCCCGCGGCGCGGCCCATTCAAAGTCGCGCTGAAAGTTTTCGGCGCGTCCCGCCGACGATTCCGCGGATTCGATGCGGACGCGCAACGATTCCAGCATCCGCGGAACGGCGATCAGCACTGAGACGCGCTCGCGGCGGATTACCCGCACAACTTCCGCCGGGTTCAGCGTGTCGTTGAAAAACACGGTGCCACCGATGAGCGGAGGCACCCAGATGCCCATAAACTGGCCGAACACGTGGCTCAGCGGGAGCAAATCCAGAAATCGCAACGGATGAAACAGCCACTCGTATTTCAGATAGGGCTGTATGGCAGCCTCGAGCGGCTCGAGGTTGGACAGCAAATTGCCGTGGGAGATGGCCACGCCCTTCGGTTCCGCCGTCGTGCCCGACGTGAATATGAGCTGGGCCAGATCGGAGCGCGTGAGTGCAGGAGGAGAAAAGGGCGCGTCGCCGTGACGCGCGAGCGTTTGCGCCAGCTCGTCGAGAAACAGTGGAGTGCCGGTTCCGCGCCCGGCACCCGCCAGCCGCCCGGCAAACTCCCTACTGGCCACCACCAGTTTCGCCTGCGTCTCCCGCGCCACGCGCAGAGCAAAATCGGGCGCCGCAATGCGGTCCATGGGCACAGCCACGGCGCCGCGCAGCACGCAGCCAAAAAACGCGGCCACCCATTCCGCGCAGTTTTCGCCCCACAGCAGGACGCGTTCGCCGCGCTGGATGCCGCGTGCTTCGAGCTCGCGCGCGAACTGCCGGGCCGCCAGCGCCGTGCGGCCGTAGCTCCAGCGCTCGGTCCGATAGCCGCGGTGATGCGCCCAGGCGGGTGCGCCGCCGCGCCGTTCCAGCTCTTGTACCAACTCGATGAGCGATTGCCGCGCCATGAATTTCGCGCCGGATGCGGCGCGCGCTAAGTGTAGCGAGGAACCGTGAGGCGAGAAAGGAAGGCGGGGCTCGCGGTGCGTTGGCGGACCCCGGTGTGGCTTCCCCCGGGCGACAGGATGCAGCCGCCGATCACCGCTTCCCGCCGCCCGTAGGGTTACACCGCAGCATGCGGCGCGCTCACCGCGACGCGGAGGGGCGCCGCGCTTTAACTTCCGCCAGGAGCTTTTCGATGGAGTCTTCCTGGCCCAGCCGCGACAGCCGCAGCTCCAGGTCGTCGCGCAGGAGCTCGCCCTCGGCGTCGCCCACGGCTTCTTCCCGCGCGATTTTCCCTCGCATGCGGTCGAAGGCTTGGGACGAGGCGCCTTCGTGGATGGCCCGCTCGGCGCGGTTGGCGCGGTCCGCCACCCGGGCGCGGCGGTGCCGAGTGGCCAGCATTTCCGCGCGGGACTTGGCCTCGCCGATTTTCTGCTCCAGGCTCTGCAGGGCCTTCTTCAGGGCTTCCACCTGCACGCGGTGCCCCTCGAGCTGCTCGGCAAACCCCTCTTGGAGCACCACGCAGCTCTGGTAGCGCTCCAGCGCTGCGCGTGCCAGGTCGTCCTGCTTCTTGTCCACCGCCAGCTCCGCCTTGCGCATCCATTCGGTCATTTTTCCCTCGTTCTCCTTGCGTTTCTTTTCGAGAAGGTGCTGGTCGGCCACCGAGATGGCGAGCTGCGTCTTCACCTGCAGGAGCTGGTTCTGCATGTCCAGCAGGATCTGCTTCAGCAGCTTCTCCGGTTCTTCGGCGCGGTCGATCAGGTCGTTCAGATTCGCGCGAATCAGGGTGCTCACTCTCTCCATCAGTGCCATGGTCTTCCTCCTTGCCTATCGTTCTCAGTCCTGGAGCGCGGAACTGCAACCTACGTGCGGGTTCCCCAGCCCGGCCGCGTCCGGAACCTTCGGGACGAGGACCGGGCCGGAGAATTGCCGCGTTACGGCGGTGCTCGCCGGCATCACCTAGTCTCCGCTCGCCGGGGCCGGCTTCTGTGGCGCGGGCGGTTGCGGCGCGGAAGCGCCGATCTGTTTCAGTTTGGCGAACAGCTCCGACATTTGCATGCCGGAGAGGGCCTCGAAGAGCGCGGGGGCCTGGGCGGCAATCTTTGCCATATCCCCGGTGACCTTGTTGACGCCGGCGGTATCGCCGGTTCCGGTGGAGACGATGGTGATGCGGTCAACGTTCTGGAGGGGCGCGGCGATAGCCTTCATGAGCTCAGGCAGACCGGTAATCAGACGATCCACGACAGCCGCCTGACCCCACTGCTGGTAGGCCTCGGCCTTGACGTTGAGGGCTTTGGCGTCTGCCTCGCCCTTCTTGAAAATAATTTCGGCTTCGGCCTCTCCCTGGGCGCGGATGGCCGAGGCTAAACCATCGGCCTCGCTCATACGCTTCTGGCGTTCGGCAGCAGCCAGAGTCTCAATCTTCTGGCGCTCGATTTCGGCTACTTTGAGCACCTGAGCGATGAGTTCCTTTTCGCGGCGGTTGATTTCCGCTTCCTGGACCTTCACCTGGTGCTCCTTTTCCACCTGCTGGACGGTGACCTGCTCGGCAACGACCTTCTGCTGCATGACGTTGGTTTCGATTTCGTAGGATTTGTCGGCGCGGGCCTGCTGGCGCTTCACCTCTTCGGTGTAGTTGGCCTTCTTGATTTCCAGGTCGCGTTGGGATTCGGCCTGCTTGGCGAGCGATAGCGTTTCCGCCAGCACCCGCTCCTGGTCTGCCTGGGCCTTGCCGATGGCCGCGGCGCGCTGGGCCTCCGCCCGCTTGATGGCGATATCGCGCTCGGCTTCCGCGGCGGCCACTTCCGCGTCGCGCTTGATGCGGGCCACATCCGGCCGGCCCATGTTCATGATGTAGTCGTTCTTGTCCTTGACGTCCTTGATGGTGAACGAGACGACTTCGAGCCCCATCTTGCTGACGTCTTCGGCGCACGTGGCGCGCATGCGTTCGCTCACCATTTCCGGCTCTTTGACGATCTGCTCGACAGTGAGCTGGCCGGTGATGCCGCGCAGGTGGCCTTCCATTACCAGGCGGATCAGACCTTCGCGCTCATTGGACTCTTTGGTGAGGAACTGTTCCGAAGCGGTGGTTATCGATTCCGGATCACTGCGCACTTTGATTTGGGCCACGGCCTCCACGGTCACGGCCACGCCCTGCTTCGTGTACATGTCCTGGCGCGGAGCCACGTCGAACGACATCAGCTCCAGTGAAAGCTCGCGGCAGGATTCCACCATCGGGAAGATGATCGTCCCGCCGCCCTTCACGATGCGCGTTCCGCGGAAGCCGTACACCACAATCGCCTCGTTCGGCCCCGCGCGGCGAAACATTTTGGCCATCATCACCATCAGGAACAGCACGGTCAGGACCATCAACCCAGCGACGACCCATGCGGTCAGTGCCATTTCCATACTCCCTCCTTTCGGCATTGGTATGCGATCAACTCGAAATCCTTTACTTCACCATTTCCTCGAACCGTCTCACGTAGGCCACGCCGCGTTCGTACCGCGCCACCACCACTTCCGCGCCCCGTTCGAGGGCCTGGCCATCGTCGCTGCGCGCGGATGCGGACCGCCGCGCGCCTTCCTGTGTGAATTGGATCTCGCCGATGCCGCCCGGACGGATCGCCAGAGTGACTGTGGCCAGCGTCCCCACCATCTCGAAATCCGCGGGATCGAGCTGCGTTTCGTGCGGCAGCAGCACCTTGGCGAGGAACAGGAACACGATGGACGCGCCCGTGACGCCTCCCGCCATGGCCGCGGATACCGCCGCAACTGCCGCGAGTGCGTAATAGCGCGTCACCAGAAAGCCCACGCCGCCGAACCAGGCCAGAAAGGCGCACGCAGTCATGAAATTCACGGGCGACACGCTGCCGCCGCGTGCGGCCAGGCTTTTTCCCGACCCCGCGCCTTCGCCGAACCCGGTTCCGTGCCCTGTGGGCGCGTGGAACCCGCCGTGGCCCGCACCGGGAATGCCTTGCATATGCCCGCCGAGAAAATGCGGGAGGTTCAGGTGCATAGCGCCGAACAAAAACGAGAGCAGGCTGAGCACAAAGCCAACCAGGAAGCAGATTAGGAAGAAATGCTCGAGCGTCATGACGGCTTCCTCCGGGAACGCGCCTCTCGCTTGCCGGGATGGCCGTTCCGCAGCCCCTCGATCGGGCGCGAAGGATGCAAGGTGTGGTGGAGCTGGTCCACCAGGCCCGGAACTTCAATCACCGAATGCAGCAGGAGTACCGCGCGGCGCGCCTCCGGATACTCGCTGAGCGCCGCCAGCGCGTCGTGCACCTCCGGATCGCGGCGAAACTGTTCCGCGCCGGAGCGCAGCCAGGCCTCCAGCGTGAATCCGCCGGCGCCCAGCGGGGAAAGCAGTTCAGCGTGATAGCCCTCCGGATCGTCCACCAGATGGCTGGGATGGACCTTGAAGAAGCGGGCCAGCAACTGGCGCGTGTGATGCGTCAGGTGCGGACGCGCACCGCTCTCGATCTGCGAGAGATAAGCCTGGCTGATGGACTCGCGCAGCTCGCTGCGGAGCGCGCGCACGACCTCGGACTGGGTCATGGGGCGGTCGAGGGAGCGGAGCTGTCCTTCGACCAGGCGGAGGTAGCGAATTTTTTGGCCGAGGGTCACGGGGACCTCAACAAGGTCGCTGATTGCCAATCGCTATGAACATATAGCAATATGCGATAGAGTTGTCAAGGAAAATCGGCAGGTGTCTAACTCATGTGAATTCAACCAGTTGAAGGTAGTAGAACGATCGTCCCGCGTCTTCGTAGGGGCACGGCATGCCGTGCCGCTACACGGCAGGGCGCTTGCAGCCCTTTTGGAAATCGCCTACGTGCGGCTGGCCTGCTCCAGCAGCACCTTCTTGTCTACTTTGCCGCTCAGTCCGCGGGGGAGTTGCTCGAGCACGATGATGGTACGTGGAGTTTTGGCGGCTTCCAACCGTTCCCGGCAGGCGCCGCGCACTGCGGCGGCGTCCAGCGTTGCGCCAGCACGGGCGGCGACAAACGCGGCCAGCGCCATGCCGCGCGCGGCATCTTCCACCCCGATCACTGCCGCCTCCTCGACGCCGTCAATCTGTTCCAGCACGCGTTCGATTTCCGCGGGATACACCTTTTCGCCCGCTACTTTCAGCATATCGTCGGCGCGGCCGGCCAGATGGAGAAAGCCGTCGGAGTCGAGCCAGCCGCGGTCGCCCGTGCGAAGCACTCCGCCCGGGATTTTCCGCGCCGTGGCCTCGGGCTGGCCCGCATAGCCGAGCATCACGCTGGGCCCCTCGACGCACACTTCGCCGTGCTCGCCGCCCGGAAGCTCGCGCATCTCTTCGCGGATGGTCACGCGGATATTGGGCAGCGGCAGGCCCACGCTTGCGGGCCGGTTCTGCCGCGGCAGGTTGAACGAGACCACTGGAGACGCTTCCGTGGCGCCGTAGCCTTGCAAGAGCGGCCGGGCAAAGCGCTGCTCGAACGCCTGGCCGGTGTGGTCACCCAGGCGTTCCGCCCCGGCGATGCAGAGACGGAGCGATGTGGCGTCCACCTCCACGCGTTCTTTGGCCAGCAGGCGGAACTGGCTGGGCACTCCAATCATGGCCGTCACGCGATGCGTGCCTACCGACTGTAGCGATGTGCGCGGAACAAACCGGTCTTCCAGCACGAGTTTGCCGCCGACCACGAGCGGGAGCAGGAGCGTCACCGTCAGCCCGAAGGCGTGAAACAGCGGAAGGATCGCCAGCATCACGTCCTCGCCGGTGAATTCGCCCGCCACGCGGCAGCCTTCCACATTGGCAAGCAGGTTCGATTCGGAGAGCGCCACGGCCTTTGGCCGGCCGGTGGTGCCGGAGGTGTAAAGCAACACGGCAGCTTCGAGGGCGCGGGGACTGATCGGCGGCCCGGGCGCTCGAGCGCCGGCGCCATCCGGGCGCGGCGCCACGATTGGATCGAGGCCCGCCTCTACGGCGCGGGGCGCGAGTTCTTCCGCGGCCAGGACGCTCCGAAAGCCGGCTTCGTCGGCCATCAAATGGAGCAGTGGCGCGGGTGCGACCCAGGGCAATACTGCAACCGTCTTTCCGGCCCAGAGCGCGCCGAGTAATCCCGCAGCGAACCCAGGCGAGTTGGGATGGAGCAGGCCGACCACGTCGCCCTTCACTCCGGCCAATTGCGCGGCAATCGCGGCTGCGCGGCCTTCGAGAGCCGGATAGGTTAGCGACTCGCGCGGAGACACCAGCGCCGGCGCCCCGGGGCGGCGCGAGGCGGCTGTGCGCACGGCAGCGAGAATTGCGCTTTCGGTCGAGTGGGACATTTTCGGCGGCGAGAAGCATAACAAACGCCTCTTCTCGCGGGTAGAGGCTCCAAGGAAACTCCCGGAAGGCCTCTGACGCACGATGCGTCCAGCGTCTGCCGTGTGCCGCGCCCGGTGCTAGGTCACCGTAGTCCGGTGCTGGCCACTGGCCACTCGTCACTGGCCACTCTCCTCCATTAGCCCCTTCCCCACAGCCTCGAAGCACACTAGGATATGCGCCACATGCGCCTGCCCTGGGTCATCGCGCACCGCGGCGCGTCCGCCGTTGCGCCGGAGAACACGATGGCCGCCTTCCGCCGCGCGGTGGAGATGGGCGCGGAATGCATTGAAACGGACCTGCACCTTTCCCGCGATGGCCGTCTGATCATCGTTCACGATACGACGCTGAACCGCACCACCTCCGGCGACGGCATGGTGAGGAATTACACCTTCAACGAGCTTCGTCAGCTCGATGCAGGGAGCTGGTTCTCCGAGAAATACGCCAGCGAGCGCCTGCCGGCGATCGAAGAATTGCTGGATTTCGCGGGGCAGGCGGATCTAAGCCTGTACCTGGAAATCAAAGGCGGAGCGGGCTATGGCGTGGAACGCGCAGTGATCAGCGCCCTTCGCGGGCGGAAGGAATCGAAGGCCACGGTAGTTCTGTGCTTCGACGCCTCTGTGCTGGACCGCATCCACCAGCTCGACCGGCTGCTGATGACCGGTCTGCTGTTCGATTCCGGCGGCGAGGACATGGTGAAGGAGGCCGTACGAGTGGGGGCGCGGCAGATTGGGCCGCGGGGCGATTGCGTGACTTCCGAGCTTCTCGAAGACGCGCACCGCCGGGGGCTGAAGGTGGTCACCTGGACCATCAACGAGCCGGCCCAAATGCGCACGCTGGCAGCCGCAGGAGTTGACGGCATCATGACGAATCATCCCGACCGCCTGGTTGCCGTGCGCGATACATTGCCCCCGAAGTAGCCGCGGCCCGCCATACGCCGGCGAGCTGCGCGAGCGAAAGCTGCTCGGCGCGCGCTCCGGCTGGCGCCCCCGCCGCGGTGAGCCATTCGAGCGCCTGCGCGCGTGGCGCCAGCGTCTGGAGGTTATTGAGCAGCTTTTTTCGCTTTTGTGCAAAGCACGCCTGCGTAAATCCAAGAAATTCCTGCACGTTTTCCACACCGAGTTCGGCGCCTGCTCCCGGCGCGCGCATGCGGACGAGCGCGGAGGTGACCCGCGGCGGCGGCCGGAACGCGCCCGGAGGAATGGTCAGCGCGATTTCCGGCTGCGTGTAGAACTGGGTGGCTACAGACAGATAGCCGTAGTCGCGCGTCCCCGGCTGCGCCGCCAGGCGTTCGGCCACTTCGCGCTGGATGATCACGTGGATTCCGGCGAGCCGAGCGGCCAGCGGAAACAACCGGTGCAGAATAGGCGACGTGATGTAGTACGGCAGGCTGCCATAGATGGAAACGCGCGCCCCGGGCGCCGCCGCTTCCGCATCGCGAATCAGGCCCTGCAGGTCCACGGTCAGGATGTCGGCCTGCAACAGCGTGAGGTTCGGCATCTCTCCCGCGAGCCGGCGCAGGTGATGTGCGAGCGGCGGATCTTTCTCAATGGCAACAACGCGCCCGGCGCGCCTCGCCAGTTCCGCGGTCATTTCCCCGCGCCCGGCCCCGATTTCGATCCACACCTCGGCCGCGCCGACGCCCAGCGCTTCGAGCACTCGCCCGCGCCACGCCGCGTCCACCAGAAAATGCTGTCCCAGCCGCTGCCCCATGCCGCGGGAGTGTAGCAGGATTATTTTCCCCCTGGCTGCACGCCGATCCGTTGGTCCTGGATCTCCTTGACGGTCGCGAGTTCCTCCTTTACCGTGAGGTGCCGTTCGACACACGCGATGAAGATTCTTTTTGCAGCCTCGGAAGCTCTCCCGTACGCAAAGACGGGCGGGCTGGCGGACGTTCTCGAGGGGCTCCCACGCGCCCTCTCCGCCATGGGGCACGACGTGGCCGTCGCCCTCCCGCTCTACCGCGGGATCGGGACGCGGCGCACCGTCCTTCCCAGTCTCACGATGCCGGTGGGCCCGCGCATGCACTTTCCTGCGATTCGCGAGTGCGATCCGCTGCACGGCGTGCGCTACTTTTTCGTGGACGCCGGGGAGTTTTTCGACCGCCCCGCGATTTACGGCGAGTTCGGCGGAGCATACGCCGACAATCCGGAACGGTTCACGCTGTTCAGCCGCGCGGTGATCGAAATCGCGAAGCAGGTGTGGCGACCGGACCTTATCCATTGCCACGACTGGCAGACGGCGCTGGTTCCCGTGCTGCTGCGCGGCGTGTACGGCTACGATCCCGCATTCACGCGCATCCCCGTGGTCTTCACCGTGCACAACATGGCCTACCAGGGCCGCTACGGGCACGATGCGATGTGGCGCTGCGGCTTGCCGGGGCACCTCTACAACGTCAACGCGCTCGAGTTCTGGGGCGATGTGAACTTCCTGAAGGGCGGCCTGCTGTTCGCGGATTGCCTGACCGCGGTCAGCCGGAAGTACGCCGAGGAAATCCAGACGCCGGCGTTTGGCCATGGACTCGACGCGGTGGTGCGGTCGCGGGCTTCGCGGCTCACGGGCATCCTGAACGGCGCGGATTACTCCACCTGGAACCCGGAGAACGACCGCTGGATTGCCGCGCATTACTCGGCGGCGGATCCAACCAATAAAGCCATCTGCAAACAGGATCTGCTGCGCGAAATGCGCCTGCCGGCGGAGAACCGCGACCGGATGGTCATCGGCATCGTCTCCCGGTTTGTGGAACAGAAGGGATTCGACCTGATCGCGCACGTTGCGCGCGAATTTCTGGATGAGGACGTGGCCCTGGTGGCCCTCGGTTCCGGCGACCATCGTTACGAAGCGTTCTTCCGCATGCTGGCCGACGCCCGTTCGGACCGCGTGGCTGTCCGTATCGGGTTCGACAACGTGCTGGCGCACAAAATCGAGGCGGGCGCGGACCTCTTCCTGATGCCCTCGCATTACGAGCCCTGCGGCCTCAGCCAGATGTACAGCATGCGCTACGGCACCATCCCGCTGGTTCGCGCCACCGGCGGCCTGGACGACACCGTCGAGCCGTTTGATTTGGACACGGGGCGGGGAACCGGCTTCAAGTTCTGGGATGCGACGGGCCCAGCGCTGCTCGACACCGTGCGCTGGGCGCTGCACTGCTTCCGGAATCGCAAAGCATGGGAAAAACTGATGCAGAACGCCATGGCCCAGAATTTCTCGTGGGAGGTGGCTGCGGAGAAGTACGTCCAAGTATATGAAGGGGCGCGTGCGCTGCGAACGGGCTAGACGCGCAACGCGGGTTTTGGTGTAGCATCTAATAGGACGACGAATCGCATTGGTGAGGCTTAGGAATCGAGGAAAACATGTCAGATGCAGTGGGACAGGTCAACGACGCGAATTTCAAATCCGATGTCATCGAGGCGAGCAAATCCCAGCCCGTGATGGTGGACTTCTGGGCCGAATGGTGCCGTCCCTGCCTGATGCTGGGACCCACGGTGGCCGAAGTGGCCCAGGAAAACGCGGGAAAGATTAAAGTGGTGAAGATGAACGTGGACGAGAGCCCGGTCACCCCGTCGCAGTACAACATCCGCGGCATCCCCACTCTGCTCCTGTTCAAGGGCGGCACGGTGGTGGGACAGCTCGTCGGCAACCTGCCGAAGGAAGAAGTGACGAAGTTCGTCTCCAGCCACGTGCAATAGGGCCGCAGACGTTCGCGCCTCCCAGGCTGGGTTTGCGATTGCCTTCCGTGGAATTCTGAGGGTACGATAGTTCACTGGGTTGCCGCTCCCGCCTGAATTTGCCATTCCGGCAGCAAGCGTGTGGATTCTTCTGGAATCGAGCGGGGGAGCGTGCGGGCGAACTGGGCGGCCGGGCAGCCTGGCGCCGGATACGGGAACAGCGACGGGGGAAGAATGGCCGCGGTGGTGATTGTCGGAGCGCAGTGGGGCGACGAGGGCAAAGGCAAGGTTGTCGATTACCTGGCCGGCTCATTCGACATCGTGGCCCGCTACAGCGGCGGGCACAACGCCGGTCACACGGTCATTTTCAACGGTCACCGCTTCATTCTGCAATTGATCCCCTGCGGCATTCTGCGGCCTGGCAAACGCGCGGTGATTGGCCAAGGCGTGGTGGTGGACCCCGCCGCGCTCGTCGCGGAAATGGACTCGCTCGCCAAGGCCGGCATTGATGCCTCCGGGCGCCTCTTCCTGAGCAATCGCGCCCACCTGATTTTTCCCTATCACCGGCAGATGGAGAAGGCGGCGGAGGCAGCGCGCGGCGCTTCGAAGATCGGCACCACCTCCCGCGGCATCGGCCCGGCCTACGAGGACAAAATGTCGCGCCATGGCCTGCGCGTGTGCGACCTGATGGACGGCGCCTGCTTCCGCGAGAAACTCCGCCGCGTGGCGGAGGAGAAAGATGCCATCTGCCGCGCCGCATTCGGCCAGCCGCTGGAAATCTCCGGGCTGGCGGAGCAATACGAGAAATACGCAGAGAGGCTGCGGCCGTTTGTGGCGGACACGGCGGCGATGCTGCACCGCGCCATTGCGGAAGGGAAGCGGGTACTGCTGGAAGGCGCGCAGGGCACCATGCTGGACATCGACCACGGCACCTATCCGTTCGTCACCTCGTCGAATTCCACTGCGGGCGGCGCGTGCACCGGCTCGGGTCTGCCGCCGCGCAGCATCACGGGAGTCGCCGGCATCACCAAGGCCTACACTACGCGAGTGGGCGGCGGGCCGTTCCCCACGGAAATGCCCGACCTGGAAGCGACGGCGCTGCGGCAGCGCGGTCAGGAGTTCGGCGCCGTTACCGGGCGGCCGCGGCGCTGCGGCTGGCTCGACCTCGTCATGCTGCGCTATGCCATCCAGATCAACGGCATCGATTCCCTGGTGGTCACCAAATTGGACGTATTCGATGCCCAGGCTGAAATCCAGGTCTGCACCGGCTACCGTTACAAGGACACGCCAATCGACGAGATGCCACCGGACGTTCAGACCCTGGAGAAGGTCACGCCGGAATACCGCACGCTGCCGGGCTGGATGGCGCCGACCAGCGGTCTGAAGGATTCCGCGGCCCTTCCTGCGGCCGCGCGGGACTACCTCAAATTCATTTCGGACAGGCTGGGCGTCGAGATTGGAATGATTTCCACCGGGCCGGAGCGCGAAGCCACCTTCCTGCTTCCCGGCACAAAGCTCGCCTCGTGGCTCTGAGTCCTGGCGCTCCATGATTTCCTACACGGAAGCCCGCCGGATGGTCGCGCAAGCGGCGAGCGAATGCGTCCGGGCGGCTCTGCGTGCGCGGGAAAGCGTGGCATTGGACTGCGCCTTCGGGCGGGTGCTCGCGGAGCCGCTGCGTGCGGATCGCGACGCGCCTCCCTTCGACCGCTCCACACGTGACGGCTTCGCAGTCCGCGCCGCGGACGTTGCCACGGTTCCTGTGACTCTGAAACTCGCGGGCGAGATCAGCGCAGGAGCGGAGTTCAGTGGCACAGTTGGACCCGGCCAGTGCGTGCAGATCATGACGGGGGCGGCGGTGCCGTCCGGCGCCAACGCCGTGGTGATGATCGAGCACACCGAGCCGTCCTCGGACGCGGTCGTCGTGCAGCGCAGTGTGCCGCAGGGTGCCAACGTCGTCCCGCGAGCCAGCGAAGCCAGGGCGGGTGAACAGGTGCTGGCAGCCGGCCAGCGAATGGGCTATGCGGAACTCTCCATCGCCGCGCAATTCGGACATGCACTCGTGCCCGTCTATGCCCGGCCGCGCGTAGCCATTCTTACCACCGGCGGCGAAATCGTGCCCGTGGATCAGGCACCCGGCCCGTTTCAAATTCGCAATAGCAACAGTTTCTCGCTCGCGGCCCAGGTGACAATGGCAGGCGGCGTCGCCGTACCGCTCGGCAATGCCCCCGACGAAGGCGGCGCTCTGCGGGCGAAGATCGAGGAGGGGCTGGCACAGGACGCGCTGGTGCTGTCGGGTGGCGTCTCGATGGGTAAGTACGATCTGGTCGAAGGGGTCCTGCGCGCGCTGGGCGCGGAATTCCGGTTCGACGCTGTAGCGATTCGTCCCGGCCGGCCTGCGGTATTCGGCCTGTGCCGCGGGAAGCCGGTGCTCGGACTGCCCGGCAATCCGGTTTCGACGATGGTGACGTTCGAGCTGTTCGGTGTCCCTCTGCTGGACGTTCTGGCTGGCGGGTCGCCGCGCCCGCTGGTTCTGCTCCGCGCTCGGACGAAGCACGCGATTCGCGAAAAGGCCGCGTTTACCCATTTTCTTCCCGCGATGCTGAGCTGGGAGGGCGCCGAGGCCCATGTCGAGCAGCTCCCCTGGCAGGGCAGCGGCGACGTGGCCGCGCTGGCCCGGGCAGATTGTTTTCTCGTGGTCCCGGAAACAAAGCTAGAATTTGCGGCGGGCGACTGGGTGGAAGTGCTGCCGCGGCGGGACCGGATATGAGGCTGGTGCCGCGTTGAGATCGTCAGGCATGGTGAAGAGGGCGAACAGCAAACCGAATCGCGACCTCTCGCACTACCGTCCGGCTACGCAGGGCGGCGGCGTGCGGATGGTGGACGTCTCCGCGAAACCCGTGACTTCGCGCTCTGCCCATGCGCACGGCTTCGTGCGCATCGGGCGCGCGGCGCTTTCCGCGATCCGCCGTCGCGTCGTGCCGAAAGGCGACCCGCTCGAAATCGCGCGCATCGCCGGAATCGCAGCCGCCAAGCGCACCAGTGAGCTGATCCCGCTCTGTCATCCACTCCCGCTCACTCACGTTGACGTGACCACGCGCCTCCGCCACAATGGGATCGAAATCGAGGCCCGAGCCTCTACGAGCGCGCAGACAGGGGTGGAAATGGAAGCGCTCGCTGCGGTCACCGTGGCCGCGCTGACTATTTACGACATGACTAAAGCCCTCGACCGCTCCATGGAGATCACCGCCGTTTACCTGGTGGAGAAGACCGGCGGGCAGAGAGGGGACTACCGTCGCGCGCAACGCGCGCGCGGCAATCCGGCGCGGAGGCCCGCCCGATGAAGGCCGTCCGCGTCCTGGTGGTTGACGACAATCCGCTCGTTCGCGACCTGCTGGTGAAAGGCTTCGAACCACACGCAGAAGTGCTCACCGCGGGCGACGGCGTGGATGCGCTGCTGAAAGTGGTGGAGGAATCCCCCGACCTTATCGTCTGCGATTACAAGATGCCGGGCGTCGACGGCCGCCAGTTCTACGAGAAAATCCGCATTCGCGATGCCTCCAAAAACACTCCATTCATTTTTCTCGCCGGGCGCGCCGACCTCGAAGAAAAGCTGCGGCCGCTGGTCGAAGGAGTTGAGGATTTTGTCCAGAAGCCGTTCTACGTAAAGGAACTGGTGCGCCGCGCGAAAAAGGTGATCGACCGCCTCCAGCTCGAAAAACTCCAGCAGAAGGCGAAGCGCCCCGGCGTCCTCGAAGGCCGCCTGGAAGAAATGAGCATCATTGACCTGCTCCAGTCGCTGGAAATGGGGCAGAAGAACTGCAAGCTCGTGGTCAGCCGCGGCAGCGAGCGCTGCGAGATGTGGTTCACCGCCGGAGCCTGCAAGCACGCCGTCTTCGGGCCGATTGCCGGCGAGCAAGCCGTTTACGCCATCATGAGCTGGACGGATGGCACCTTCGAGATCGATTTCAACGCTTCCAGCGAGCAGGAAACCATCCAGCGTTCCACCCAGGGACTGCTGATGGAAGGTCTGCGACTCCAGGACGAGGCTTCCCGTGACGCCGAACCGGCCCCATAACCGCCCGTTCCCTGAACGATGCCGCCGCGGCATTTACATCGTGCCGCTCCGGGCAAGTGTGCCCCGCAGCTGAGGTCCACCGTGCGCGTTGCCGTCATCACCGTCAGCGATAGCGTGGCCCGCAACGAACGCGCCGATGCCACCGGCCCCGCCGTCGCAGCGCTCTGCACGGAAAGCGGCTGGCGTGTGCTCTCCCGCCACGTTGTCTCCGATGACGAGGAGCCGTTGCGCATGCTGCTCGCTTCGCTCGCCGACCGCGACGAACTCGACGTGATCCTGACGGCGGGCGGCACGGGGCTCGGCCCGCGCGATTCCACCCCGGAAGCTACCGTGGCGGTTTGCTCCCGTCTCGTGCCCGGGCTGGGAGAGCTGATGCGCCAGGCCGGCAGCGAGACAAACGAACGCGCCGCCCTATCGCGCGCCACTGCCGGTGTGCGCGGCAGCACCCTGATCGTCAATCTTCCGGGCAGCCCGCGGGGTGCCGTCGAATCGCTCCAGGCCATCGCGGCACTGCTCCCCCATGCGGCGGAAGTCCTGCGCGGCGCCCGCCATGACTGACTCACGGTAAGATAATTCCTGACGGCTGTGAGTGAGGAGCGCCGGCGTTTGTTTTCCCGCGGGACCCTTCGCACTGGGGAATGGGTTGTCCGGCGGCCGCGCGCGAGCCGGTCGAACGGTCCGCCAAACACGGAGGGATGAAAATCGCATGAGCACACGACACGCACGGAAGGGACTGGCGGTTCTGGGCGCCGGGAAAATCGGCAGCATCCTTCTCCAGTCTTTTCTCCGCGAGAAGCGCATTCCGCGCAGGAGCCTTCGCGCCACCATGCTGCATCCGGAGCGCGCCCGGGCGCTCGCTGAAAAGCTCGGGATTTCCGTGGGCACGGACAATCGCGCGGCAACGAAGGGGGCAGACGTGGTGGTGCTCGCCGTCAAACCCACTCAGGTGCGCGGCGTGCTCGAGGAGATTCGCCCGCTGCTCACTCCCCGGCAATTGATCATTTCGGTGGCTGCCTCGGTTCCCACCGCGTTCCTCGAAGAGCATCTGCCTGCGGGAGTGCCCGTGGTGCGGGCCATGCCCAACACCCCCTGCGCCATCGGCGCCGGGATGACCGGCCTGGCGAAGGGTAAACACGCCACCGCGGCCGACGTGGAGACTGCGCGCGCCCTCTTCGAAGCCGTCGGGCGCACTGTAGTGGTTGACGAGAAGCATATGGACGCGGTCACCGGACTTTCAGCCAGCGGGCCCGCATTCCTCTGGGTGGTTCTCGAAGCCCTGACCGAAGCGGGCGTCAAGGTGGGCCTGCCGCGCGATGTCGCCACTCTGCTCGCGGCGCAGACCATGCACGGAGCGGCGCGCATGGTGCTGGAGACGGGCGATCACCCTGCCCTGCTCAAAGACGGCGTGACCACGCCGGCAGGATGCACCATTGACGGCCTTCTCGAACTCGAGGATGGCAAAGTCCGCATCGCGCTGATCAAAGCCGTGGTTCGCGCCACCCAGCGCGCAAAGGAATTGTTATTTGAAGGCTGACGGTCCGGGGACCGCTATTCGTGGCGCAAGGCTACCAGGGGATCGACCCGCGCGTCGCGTCGCGCGGGAATGTAACAGGCCGCTAGCGCCACGCCAGTGAGCAGCGCGGCCACGGAGGCGAATGTCGCGGGATCCGCGGAGCTCACGCCATAAAGCAGGGCCGACATCAGTCGCGTCAGGGCAAACGACACCAGCAAGCCGCTCCCCACACCGGCCAACGCCAGCTTGAGACCATGTCCAACGACAAGTTGCATGACGTCGCCCGGCTCCGCTCCGAGAGCACGGCGAATGCCCATCTCGCGGGTCCTCTGGCTGACCACATAGGAGGTCACCCCGTAGATTCCGACCGCCGCCAGCGTCAGCGCGAGGAAAGCGAACACGCCCAGGGTGAGCAGAGCGATGCGTCGGGCCGAGGTGATCCCCGAAATGATTTCGTCCATGGTTCTGACATTGAAAATCGGCTGGCTAGGGTCCACGGACCAAATCGCACGCTTGATGGCCGGCAAGATCACCGCAGGCGGTGAGGTCGTGCGCACCACCAGGCTCATCGTCTGGTCCGGGCTCTGCAGGTAAGGGAAATAGAGAGTGGGACGCGGTTGCTGGTCGAAGCCGGTGTCGCGAACTCCCCCGACGACGCCCACGATTTCGCGATCGGGGCGTCCTGCTTCCGGAACCTGCAAATGCTTTCCAACCGGGTCCTGGTCCGGGAAGAATCGCCTGGCCAGGGTTTCGTCAATCATCACCACGCGCGGGCTGTCCAGCGTGTCGTGGTCCGTGAAGACGCGGCCCCGCATCACCGGAATTCCCATGGTGCGAAAGTACTGCGGGCTCACGTCCCTGTAATCGGCGGCCCGATGCTCGCCCGGCGGCAGTGGCGGCTCCTCTTTGATCGCAAAAAAGCCCATGTCCATGTCGTCCTGGCTTAGCGGGACAATCTCGGTGAGTGCCGCGGATTGGACTCCCGGGAGGGCTTCCACTCGGGTCAGCAACCGCTGAAATACCGCGGCACGCTGCCTCGGTTCCCGGTACGGCGAATCCTTCGCGTCGTTCGGCAGTTTGATCCGCAGTGTGAGCAGCCGGCCGGGATCGAACCCCGGGCTCGTACCCAGGAGATTCGAGAAGCTCTGGATCATGAGTCCGGCGCCGATCACCAGGACGAACGCCAGTGCGCTTTCGACAATCACAAGCGTGGACCGCGTGCGGTGTCCTCTGGGGCCGGAGAGATACCCCCTGCCGCCCTCCTTCAGCCATTCGTCTACGCGGCACCGCACGCTTTGGAGAGCCGGAATTAGACCGAACAGAATCCCCGCCAGCAGCGAGAGCACCAGCGCAAAAGCCAGCGCCGTAAGGTCAATTTGAACTTTCGGCAAAAAGACCTGATCCGCCGCATTCGGAACCGGAATCCGCGAGGGCACGAACCGTTCGAACAGGTAGGTGCTCCACACCGCGACCACCATTCCCATAGCGCCGCCCAGCAGGCCCAGTATTGCGCTCTCCGACGCGAATTGCCGGATCAACCGCAGCCGCCCCGCTCCCAGGGCCATCCGGACCGCAACCTCGCGCTGCCGAGCTTCGCCCCGTGCCAGCATCAGACTGGCCACATTGGCGCAGGCGATCAGCAGCACAAAGGCCACAGCGCCCAGCAGCAGCAGCAAGGCAGGCCGGATGTATTCCACACGCACCGACTCCAGCGGCACCAGCACCGTTCCAAAGCCCCTGCGAGAAGGCCGCGCGATCGCTATCCGTTCCGAAATCAAGTTCATCTCCGAGGAAGCCTGCGGGAGGGTGATCCCTGGTTTGAGTCTGCCGAACACGCCGAGATCCGTATCCACTCGCTTTAGCCATTCCGTGTCGAAGGGAACGACCACATCAGCGGGGAACAGCGTGTTCAGTTCCGGAGGCAGGACTCCGATGATGGTGTACTCCTCGCCGTTCAGAGTCATCCCGCGCCCGACAGCCAACGGATCGGATCCGAACCGGCGCTGCCAGTACCGGTAGGCCAGGATCGCGTAATTGTGGCGCGCGTTCGCTTCCTGCACACGAAATGTCCGTCCCAAGAAGGGCTTGATTCCAAGAAAGTCGCCAAAATTTGTCGTGACGCGCAAACCGGCCACTTGTTCGGGCTCCCCGCCGCCCGTGACGGTTCCGCTGCCATGCTCGAACAGGAACAAGTCCTCAAACAAAGTACTCTGTTCCTTCCAATCGAGGTAGTCCTGTCCCGTCGGCCCGATTCGGCTCCAGCCGTTCTCGAGATTGTTGACCCAGATCACGACCAGCCGGCTGGAGGCTCGCACCGGCAGAGATTGAAACAGCGTTGTCCTTACCAGCGTGAAGATGGCGGTGTTGGCCCCGATACCCAGCGCCAGCGTGAGAGCTGCAACGGCAGCAAATCCCGGAGACTTGCGCAATACGCGCAAGCCGAAGCGCACATCCTGCAAAAGTGTTTCGACAAACCGCACCCCGCGCGCGTCGCGATATTCCTCCCGCGTCTGCTCGACGCCGCCCAGTTCGATCCGCGCGCGCCTCTCCGCCTCCTCGCGCCCCGTCCCGGCAACGACATACTTCTCCGTCTGCTGGTCCAAATGGAAGCGCAGCTCTTCCTCCATCTCCTGCTCGACCGCGCCGCGCCGGAGCAGCGAACGAAGCCGCATTGCCAGATCGCGTAGCATCAGCAGTCTCCTAGGCCGTCTCCAGTACCTGGGCCACGGCCGCCGCCAGCTTCCGCCATGCGCTCTCTTCCGCTTCGAGCTGCTTTCGCCCGGCGGCGGTCAGCTCGTAATATTTGGCGCGCCGGTTGTTCTCGGAAGTTCCCCAGTGCGCTTTGATCCATCCCCGTCGCTCCAGGCGATGCAGCGCCGGATAGAGCGACCCCTGCTGCAACCGCAACACGTCCTCCGAGATTTGTTGGACTCGCTCGGAAATGGCCCAGCCGTGCTGCGGCCCCAGCGCCAGCGTTTTCAGGATCAGCAGATCCAGCGTTCCCTGGGGCAGCTCGAGGCGTTGTTGGCTCATGTGTCCCCTTCCACTTCTACAGGAGAAAACAGTAGCGCCTCTCCTGTAGAAGTGCAAGAGGAATGTCGGGCTGCCGTACCGCCGGGCACCGAAGGCCCCGCCCGGAAAAGGGCAGAAAAATAGATCTTGACGCGCTTATACTATCCGCCGTAACATCAGCTCTCGTTATGCAGCGCACAGCACCGCTCCCGCGCCGAATTACCCTGCGACTCGCATTCCTGCGCGTAGTCGTATTTACCGGCGCTTCTGGAGGGGGCTGCTGAGCTAAAACCAAAAAGGCTCCGAAACCCACCCCAGAAGCAATCCTGGCGGTGGGTTTTTTGTTTTTGGGGAGAGTAACGCGAAGGCGAAGGACCCGCTGGGGAGCGGGTGATGACCATGGGGGAATCGAACGGAAAATGGCACAGCGGCGCCATCACCGATGGCCCTAGCCGCGCGCCCGCGCGCGCCATGTTGAAAGCCGTCGGTTTCTCCGACGCGGATCTCCACAAACCCATCATCGGCGTGGCCAATACCTGGACGGAAATCGGCCCCTGCAACTTTCACCTTCGTCATCTGGCCGAGCAGATCAAGCACGGCATCCGCGAAGCGGGCGGCACTCCCATGGAGTTCAACACCGTCTCCATTTCCGACGGGATCACCATGGGCAGCGAGGGGATGCGCACCTCGCTGGTGAGCCGCGAGGTCATTGCGGATTCGATCGAGTTGGTCGCCCGCGGCAACCTGTTCGACGGCCTGGTCGCACTCGTCGGCTGCGACAAAACGATCCCCGGCGCGGTGATGGCGCTGGCCCGGCTGGACCTGCCCGGACTGGTCTTCTACGGCGGCTCGATTGATCCCGGCTGTTACGAGGGCCGCGCGCTGACCATTCAGGACGTTTTTGAAGCCGTTGGCGCCCACGCACGCGGCGCCATGAACGACCGGGAATTTCAGGCCATCGAGAACACGGCGTGTCCCGGGGCGGGCGCCTGCGGAGGCCAATTCACTGCTAACACAATGGCCACCGCAATTGAATTCCTGGGTATCGCGCCGCTGGGCCGCTCGAGCGTTCCCGCTGCCGACGGCCAGAAGAATGCAGCAGCCCGCGAGGCCGGCTGCATGGTCATGAAACTGGTGCGCCGCCGCGTCCGCCCGCGGCAAATCCTCACCGCGGACGCGTTCCACAATGCCATCGCGTGCGTCGCCGCCACCGGAGGTTCCACCAACGCGGTTCTGCATTTGCTGGCCATCGCCCACGAAGCAGGAGTCCCTCTCGCCATCGAAGATTTCGACCGCATCAGCGCGCAGGTTCCGGTGCTGGCCGACCTGAAACCCAGCGGGCGTTTTGTGGCTACCGACATGTTTCGTGCCGGTGGCACGCCGTTGCTGGCGCAGCGTCTCGACCAGGCTCGCATCCTTCGTGGCAGCTCGCTCACAGTGAGCGGAAAGACGATCGGCGAGGAGGCGCGACAGGCTCATGAGACTCCCGGCCAGCAGGTCGTGCGGCCCAATGCGCAGCCCATCCAGCCCACCGGCGGCCTCGTCATCCTCAAAGGGAATCTCGCGCCCGAGGGCTGCGTCGTGAAAGTAGCGGGGCACAGCCTGCGTCATTTCCGCGGCCCGGCCCGCGTGTTCGAAAGCGAGGAGCAGGCCTTTGACGCCGTGCAGAACGGCCGCATCCACGCCGGCGACGTTGCCGTGATCCGCTACGAGGGACCGCGCGGAGGCCCCGGAATGCGCGAAATGCTCGCCGTGACCGCCGCGCTGGTCGGCGCCGGCCTGGGCGAGTCGGTCGCGCTGCTCACCGATGGCCGTTTCTCCGGCGCCACGCATGGCCTGATGGCAGGCCACGTGGCGCCGGAGGCTGCGCAAGGCGGGCCCATCGCCGCACTCCGCGAAGGCGACACGATTGTGTTCGATGTGGCCGCACGCGAGTTGCGCGCCGAACTCACCGATGCAGAAATCCGCGCGCGCCTGGAGCAATGGACTCCACCGGCTCCGAGGTATTCAACAGGCGTGATGGCCAAGTACGCGCAACAGGTTCAATCGGCCTCGCGCGGTGCGGTGACGGGGTAAGTAGCACAGACAGTCGTGTCTGTGCGCGTTGAAAAAAGCGAGCGCCAATCAGTTAGCACGATGTAGCGGAATGAAAGGGGTCTCTTGATGAAAAAAACCGGCGCAGAAATCATCTGGGAATGCCTGCTCCGCGAAGGCGTGACTCACGTGTTCGGCTATCCCGGCGGCGCCATCCTGCCCGCCTACGACGCCATGTGGCATTACCCCATCCACCATGTCCTGGTGCGGCACGAGCAAGGCGCCACGCACATGGCCGACGGCTATGCGCGCGCCTCCGGCGGCGTCGGCGTGGCCATCGCCACTTCCGGTCCGGGCGCCACCAACATGGTTACCGGAATCGCCACCGCCATGCTCGATTCCTCCCCGATCGTGTGCATCACGGGGCAGGTGGGCAGCAAACTCATCGGCTCCGATGCGTTTCAGGAAGTGGACATCACCGGAGTCACGCTGCCCATCACCAAACACAATTACCTGGTGACGCACGCGGAAGACGTTGCCCGCAGCATCCGCGAAGCCTTCCACATAGCCCGCACCGGACGCCCCGGCCCGGTGCTCGTGGATATTACGAAAGACGCGCAGCAGGCCTCCTGTGAATTCGATTGGGACGCTGCCCAGCCCCAGCTTCCCGGCTATCGCCCTCCCCTGTGCTCGCATAACGGCGAGTACGAAAAAGCTCTCGCACTGCTGAACTCCGCCCAGCGCCCTCTGATCCTTGCAGGACACGGCATCCTGATGTCCGGAGGCATGGGCCAGTTGAAAGAGCTGGCAGAAAAAGCCTGCATCCCCGTCGCCATGACGCTGCTGGGAATTGGCGCGTTGCCCGCCTCCCACCCGCTCAACCTCGGCATGATGGGCATGCACGGCGAAGCCTGGGTGAATCACGCCATTCAGGAAGCCGACCTTCTCATCGCCCTGGGCATGCGCTTCGACGACCGCGTGACCGGCAACACCAAGACCTACGCGCCGCTGGCCAAAAAAATTCACGTGGAAGTGGACCGCGCAGAAATCAACAAAAACGTGAAAGTGGATTCCGCGCTCATCGGCGATGTGCGCGCCGTGCTCGATGAATTGCTTCCCGGTGTGCGTCCGGCCGAGCACGCCGAATGGCTCGCGCGCATTGAAGAACTGAAGGGCGATTCCGCCGTCCGCGACATCCAGAACCTGCCCGACGACGGCCATCTCTACGCCGCGCACGTCATCCACGACCTGTGGCGCGTCACCGGAGGCGAGGCGCTGGTGGTTACCGACGTCGGCCAGCACCAGATGTGGGAAGCCCAGTACTACAAGCACGAGCATCCACGATCCCTCATCACCTCCGGCGGCCTCGGCACCATGGGTTTCGCTCTCCCCGCGGCCATGGGCGCGAAGGTGGCACGGCCGGATGCCGAGGTCTGGGCCGTGGTCGGCGACGGCGGCTTCCAGATGACCATGGCAGAGCTCGCCACTGTGACGCAGGAAAAGCTGGACGTGAAGGTGGCCATCATCAACAACGGCTATCTGGGCATGGTCCGCCAGTGGCAGGAATTCTTCTACGGTGGCCGCTACTCCGCCACGCCGCTGCTGAATCCCGATTTCGTGCAGCTCGCCCAGGCCTTCGGCCTCCGCGGCGAATCCATCACACGGCGCGCTGACGTCATTCCCGCGGTGCGCGAGGCTCGCGCGCATCGCGGCGCCGTCATCCTGGATTTCCGCGTCGAGAAGGAAGACTCCGTCTATCCCATGATTCCCGCCGGCGCCAGCTTGCACCAGATGATCCGCCGGCCCAGCCCGATTGTGGAAACCGCACAGGATGCCTGAGGGAATATGCTGCATACATTCGTCGTCCACGTGGAAGACCGGCCCGGCGTTCTGAATCGGGTGTCGTCCCTGTTCCGCCGCCGCGCCTACAACATCACTTCGCTCACCGTCGGCCCCACGGACAAAGCCGGTATTTCGCGCATGACCATCGTGGTGGACACGGACCCGGACGGCGCCGCGCGCATCGAGGCCAATCTCTACAAACTCGTCAGCGTTCTGCGCGTCGAAAACATTACCGCGCTTCCCGCGGTGGTCCGCGACCTGGCCATGATAAAAGTGGCGGCCCCGGCCGAGGTGCGCACCGAACTCATCCACCTGGTGCACGTCTTTCGCGCGCATGTGGTGAACGTGGCCCCGGATTCCCTGATCATCGAAATCACCGGCGCAGAGGACAAAATCGACAGTCTGGTGGAAGTCTTGCGCCCCTATGGCGTGCTGGAGATGGCGCGCACCGGACGCGTTGCCATGTCCCGCGGCTCGGCCGCTCCTGCCAACGCAAGGGCGGCCGCCGCAGCCGCCGGCGCTGGCGAAGCAGGCGGCCCCGGGACGCTGGCAGGGGACGATCATTCGATTTACTCGGTGTGAGAAGCGCCACCCGGCGCCCTTGCGCCGGAAAGGTTCAACTTCAATTGGGGAGAAAAACATGGCAACCATACATTACGACCGGGACGCGGACCTCGCGCTCATCCGCTCGAAGCAGGTGGCCGTAGTCGGCTACGGCTCGCAGGGCCACGCCCACGCCCTGAACCTCAAAGACAGCGGCGTAGCCGTGCGCGTGGGCCTGCGCGACGGGAGTTCCGCGCGGCAGAAAGCTGAAGCCGCCGGCCTCACCGTGACGGGCGTAGCTCCGGCCGCGGCCTGGGCCGACGTCATCATGCTTCTCGCCCCGGACACGAGCCAGCCGGCCATCTACGAGCATTGCGTCGCTCCGCATTTACGCCCCGGCAAAATGCTGATGTTCGCCCACGGCTTCAACATTCATTACCGCACCATCGCCGCTCCGCCGGAGGTGGACGTCACGATGATCGCGCCGAAGGCGCCGGGCCATCGCGTGCGCGAACTCTTTCTCGAGGGCGGCGGCACACCTGCGTTGCTTGCCGTGCATCAGGACGCCACCGGGCAGGCCAAAGCCCTGGCGCTCTCCTACGCGAAGGCACTGGGCACCACGCGCGCCGGCGTGCTCGAAACCACATTCGCTGAAGAGACGGAAACGGATCTGTTTGGCGAGCAGGCTGTGCTCTGCGGCGGAGTGAGCGGCCTCGTGAAGGCGGGGTTCGAGACCCTGGTCGAAGCCGGCTACCAGCCTGAAGTCGCCTACTTCGAATGCCTCCACGAGCTGAAACTCATCGTGGACCTCATGTACCGCGGTGGCCTGAATTACATGCGCTACTCTGTCAGCGATACGGCCGAGCACGGTGACTACACCGGCGGCCCTCGCGTCATCACCACCCAGACCCGCGAGGAAATGCGCCGCATGCTCCGGGAAATCCAGGACGGCTCCTACGCGAAGAAGTGGATTGCGGAAAACGCCGCGGGTCGTCCCTGGTTCCGCGCCGAGCGAGCCCGCGAGCAGGAGCAGCAACTCGAACAGGTCGGCGCGCGCCTCCGCGCCCTGATGCCGTTTCTCGATCCAGTCACCGTGCGGCCGGATTCACCCAGCTAGGACGCTCATGAAATACACCTCTCGCTTCGTCTGGCTGAACGGAAAGCTGCTGCCGTTCGAACAAGCCACTCTCCATTTCCTCACGCCTGCGCTGCATTACGGCATCGGGGTGTTCGAAGGCATCCGCTGCTATGCGACGGATGCCGGCTCCGCCGTCTTCCGCCTCAAAGACCACATCGCGCGGTTGTTCGCCTCCGCGCGCGTTCTCGGATTCCGCGAGCTGCCCTTCGCTCAGGAGGAAATCACCGCGGCCGTCCGGCAGGTGGTGGCGGCCAACGGCTTTGCGGAGTGCTACATCCGCCCGCTTATCTATCTGGCCGAAGACGGCTGGAGTCTGTCCATCGATTCCGGTGTGCCGCATGTGGGCATCGCGGTCTGGGAATGGAGCAAGTACCTCGGCGAAGAAGCTCTGGCCCGCGGCGTGCGCGCCCAAGTCTCTTCCTACACGCGCCACCATCCCAACGCCGCCATGTCCAAAGCGAAAATCGCCGGAAACTACGTGAATTCCGTCCTGGCAAAGACTGAGTCCGTCCGCCTGGGCTTCGATGAGGCCATCCTGCTCGATGGGCAAGGCTACGTTGCGGAATGCACCGGCGAGAACATCTTTCTGGTTCGACGCGGGGCTCTCCTCACTCCCCCTGCCGCCACCGTGCTCGAGGGCATCACCCGCGACACGGTTCTCGCCCTCGCTCGCGAATTCTCTATCGAGGTCGTTGAGGCGCCCGTCTCCCGCGACCAACTCTACATCGCCGACGAGGTGTTTGTCTGCGGAACCGCGGCCGAAGTGATCGCCCTCCGCGAAATCGATTTCCGCGCCATTGGTTCAGGCCGCAGCGGGCCCGTCACCCGGCGCTTCCAGCAGGCCTATTCCGATATAATTCGAGGCCGGCATCCACTCTCGGCCGGCTGGCTGGATTACATTCCGGAGCCGGCAGAGCGCCCGAGTGCGGCCACCCCGCAATCGGCTGCAGCCGCATCTGGCTGCGCAAGCCGGGGGCGGTCTGAGCTAGCATAGTGGGCCGTTGCGCCGGAGGGTGAAGCGAATGCTGAATCGACCCGCTGTCGGCGACCCGCTCCCGGATTTTGAGTACACGGATGTGTCCGGCCAGGTGCATCATCTCTCCGAGCACTGGGCCGGGGGCCCCGCGCTCCTCCTCTGGCTTCGGCATTTCGGCTGACCCTTCTACTCCGAAACGCTCGCGCAGTTGCGCGAGACTCTTCCGCAATTCCAAGAGCGTAGAATCCGCGTCGGCTGCGTGGTTCAGGGAACTGCGCCGGAGATGGCACGTTTCTGCGGCCGGCACGGCGTCGAGGCGGTCTGCATCCCTGACCCGGATCGCGAGAGCTATCACGCCATGGGACTCGAACGCACCAACTGGTGGAGCATCCTTTTTCCCTCACCCGAAGGCCGCCGGCGCCGCGCCGCGGCGAAAGCGGCCGGATGCCCGATCAGCTTGGAAGGAACCCTTCAAAAACACAGCGACGTGCTGCAACTCCCAGGCGCGGCCCTAGTCGCCCGCGGCGGCAAAATCGTTTGGCTTCATCGCGGCAGCTCCCCTTCGGATCTTCCCGCGCCCGCCGAGCTGCTGTCCGGCGCCTCTGCCCAGCTCGGGACCTCAGCCAAATGATGAAAGATATTCATGGAAAACCGCTGCCTGTCGTGCGGCGCCCCGGGCCACCCGCAGAGAGCCCGGAGCCTGCTCGCCGTGGCATCCAGCAACGGCACTGGGTAAAACTCTTCATCGCTGGCCTCTTTCTGACCACCTATGGCTCCCTCGAGTTCATGGCCGGCAGACCCCAGATTTCCAACATCTTCAATGACCCCCTGTTTGCGGGCTACTGGATAATGGCTGGCATGTTCACCCTTTTCACTGGACTGCTTGTGCGTACCTGGGGAAGTCGGTAAGCCAGGGTCCGCAACTCGAAGAAAAATTGAGAAGTTACGCTCAAAAGCGTCGCATAGTTAATCTTATCAATCTTTCCATTGACTTTCTTAAGTTTCTTGATCATGATTATTGTGTTTAGCGATGTCCATGGATATATCCAAGGCCCTTTGTCCTGAATGCCGCCAGCCTCTCAAGGTGGGTCGCATGACCTGTCCATCGTGCAAGCTGGCCATTGAAGGAGATTTCGAACTCTCCGCCCTGGGCAAGCTGAGCCCTGAGGACCAGATATTCGTCATTGCGTTCGTGCGGCATCACGGTTCCATCAAGAAAATGGAGAGCCTGTTTGGCATCAGCTATCCCACGGTCAAGAACCGGCTGAATGCCATCTCCGCAGCGCTGGACAAGAACTTCGAGGCGCCTTCGCCTAACCTCTACGTCCTGGAGCAGTTGTCCCGCGGGGAACTGACGGTCGCGGAAGCTCTCGAGCGGCTTTCGGAATGCAAGGAAGGAGAAAAATAGCCATGTCTGCGGAAACCAAGCAAGTCCTGGAAATGTTGAAAGAAGGCAAAATCACCACCGAGGACGCAGAAAAGCTGCTGGACAAGCTTTCCGGTGGCGCCGCCGGCTCATCCGCTTCCGCCCCCGGCAGCACTGTAGCTGGCGCCCCGTCCGGGTCCGCTTCCGGCTCCGGCGCGCCCCAGCGGCGCTTCCTTCGCATCCAAGTGGAGCGTCCTGACCGCGATCACGTCAACATGCGCGTACCCCTATCGCTGGCCCGAGCCGGAAAATGGCTGGCGCTCATTCCTCCTCGTGTGACCGAGCGGCTCGCCGAGCAGGGGATTGATCTTTCCAGCTTCGTGGGATTGAAGGACGAGGAGCTCGCGGAAGCCCTGGAAAACACGAACATTGACATCGACGGAGGGAACGGGAAGAAAGTTCGCATCTTCTGCGAATGACCTTATCTCGGCTGAAATTCCGGGCAACTCTTGTTCGTAGTGTAACCTTGGGGGCGCGGCCCGGTTGTATTGTAAAATGAGCGTTTGCGGCCCGAGCTTGTATGCCGGCTGAGAAACAACTCCTGGAGGAACTGCGCATCGAGCGCAAAGACCCCCCTCGCCGCTCGCCTTGGCGCATGGCTCTGGCGTTGGTCTTACCCGCGGTCCTCCTGGTGTGCACGGCCGGGTTCTTCTGGCTGAAGGCCGCGCGCGCGCCGGAAGTACATGTGGCCTTGGTGCGGGAGGAAGCGGCGGGGAGCGCGGCGACGGTTCTGAACGCCTCCGGCTACGTCACCCCGCGGCTGCGCGCCACGGTTTCCTCCAAAATCACGGGCAAAGTTACCGAAGTTCTCATCGAGGAAGGGAAGTCGGTGACGGAGGGTCAGGTCGTCGGCCGGCTGGACGATTCCAACACCCGGCGCGACCTCGATCTCGCCCAGGCCCAGTTGCTTTCCGCCCGCAAGGCGCTGGCGGAAACCGAAGCGCATCTGAAGCTGGCCAACATCACCCTCGAGCGAATGCGCACGCTCGTGAAGGAAGGCGTCGAGAGCCAGTCCACCCTCGATACCGCGCAGGCCGACGCCGAAGCCCTCACCGCCCACCTGAACCAACAGCGCGAAGACGTGGACGTGGCCGAGCGTACCGTGGCCGTGAAGAAGCAAAACGTGGAAGACACCATCATCCGCGCGCCCTTTTCCGGCGTCGTTACCACCAAGGATGCCCAGCCGGGCGAGATGATCTCGCCGATATCCGCCGGTGGCGGCTTCACGCGCACGGGAATCTGCACCGTGGTGGACATGAAATCCCTCGAAATCCAGGTGGACGTCAACGAAAGCTACATCTCGCGCGTGTTTCCGGGCCAGCCCGTGGAGGCCACTCTGGACGCGTATCCGGACTGGAAAATCCCAGCGCACGTCATCCTGGCGGTGCCCACCGCGGACCGTCAAAAGGCCACCGTGCAGGTGCGCATCAAGTTCGACAAACTCGATCCCCGGATTCTGCCGGACATGGGGGTAAAGGTCGCCTTTCTGGAGAAGGAATCACCACACGCGGCCGAAACACGGCCGCGGCTGCTGGTGCCCAAGGACGCAGTGCGCCATGAGGCCGATAGCGATGCTGTCTATGTCGTCCACGGAGACCACGTGGAACGCCGCGCCGTGAAGGTGATTGGCACCTCCGGCGCCGAACTCGAAATTTCGGGAGTCAGCCAGGGCGAGCGCGTGGTTCTGCAGGGCCCGCCAAACCTGGCCGACGGCGGTCGCGTGACCGTCAGGTAGCCGCCATTTCGGGTATCGCCGCTCAGAGCGACTGGGACAGCGGACATTCATGGGGGGAATCGATGACGCCAGCAACCATCAGTCAATCGCAGGAAGCCTCGCCCGCGGCGGGGACAGCGGGCGCGCTGGTGCGCGTCCGCGACGTCCACAAGGTTTACACGCGCGGAAGCGAGCGCATCGACGTGCTGCAAGGCGTGAACCTGGACGTGCCCCGCGGCGATTTCCTCGCGCTGATGGGGCCGTCGGGCTCCGGAAAAACCACGCTGCTGAACCTGCTCGCCGGGCTGGACCGCCCCAGCGAGGGCGTGGTGGAAATCGGCGGCGCCCGCATCGACAAGATGGGCGAAGGCGAGCTGGCCCGCTGGCGCTCGCGCCACGTGGGTTTTGTTTTCCAGCTCTATAACCTGTTGCCCACGCTCACGGCGGAGCGCAATGTCGAGTTGCCGCTGCTGCTCACCCCGCTTTCGAGCGCTGACCGGAAACGCCATGTGGCTGCGGCCCTCGCCGTGGTCGCTCTCTCCGACCGCGGTAAGCATTATCCGCGGCAGCTCTCCGGCGGGCAGGAGCAGCGCGTGGCCATTGCCCGCGCCATCGTGGCCGATCCCACGCTGCTGCTCTGCGACGAGCCCACCGGCGACCTGGACCGCAAATCGGAAGAGGAAATCCTGGACCTGTTGCAAGCCCTGAACCGCGAGCACGGTAAGACCATCGTGATGGTCACTCACAACGCCCACGCCGCAGCCCGCGCGCGCCGCATCGTTTATCTCAATAAGGGCCAGATCCAGTCCGAGGCCATCCAATGAAGTTCCTGCCTCTGATCTGGAGCAACCTGCGCCGCAAGCGCGTGCGCACCACGTTCACACTTCTCTCCATCCTCGTCGCCTTTCTCCTGTTCGGTTATCTGGCCGCGGTCAGCAACGCCTTCGACATCGGCGTGCAGATTGCCGGTGTGGACCGGCTGGTGATGACCCACAAAATCTCCATCATCCTTCCCCTGCCGCTCAGCTACCAGGACCGCATCGAGCAGGTGCCCGGTGTGACGGATGTCGCCAATGCCACCTGGTTCGGCGGCGTCTATCAGGACCCGAAGAATTTCTTCGCGCAGATGGCCGTGGACCCGGAGCGCTACCTCCGCCTCTATCCCGAGTTTTTGATTCCTGAAGCGCAGAAGAAGGCCTGGCTCGCCGACCGCACCGGCGCGATCTGCGGCCGCTACCTCGCCGACCGATTCCACTGGAAGATCGGCGACCGCATCCCCATCACCGCGCCGTGGCAGCAGAAGAACGGCTCGAACTCCTGGGAGTTCACGCTCGACGGGATCTACGACGGCGCGACCCCTTCCACCGACGTCACCCAGTTCCTCTTTCACTGGAAGTATTTGGACGAGAGCCGCGTGCGCCGCAACGGGATGGTCGGCTGGTATATCATTCGCATCGCGCATCCCGACCAGGCCCCGCAGATCGCCGCGCGTATCGATGCGCTGTTCGCCAACTCCGACAACGAAACCAAGACGTCCACCGAGAAGGCCTTCATGCAGGGCTTCGCCAAACAGGTGGGCAACATCGGCGCCATCATCACCGCCATCCTCACCGTCGTGTTTTTCATCATCCTGCTGGTGGCAGGAAACACGATGATGCAGTCCGTGCGCGAGCGGGTGACCGAACTGGCCGTGCTCAAGACCGTGGGCTTCCCCAATGGACTCATTCTGGCTCTGGTGATGTGCGAGTCGCTCGCGCTCGCCATTTTCGGCGGCAGCCTGGGACTGGGGCTCGCCTGGCTGCTGATCAGCCGCGGCGATCCCACCGGCGGCGCCCTTCCCATCTTCTATTTCCCGGGTGAGAGCGCGGCGCTGGGAGTGGCCTTCATCTTTCTGCTGGGCGCGGCCACGGGATTTTTGCCTGCGCTTCAGGCCACGCGTTTGCGCGTGGTGCAGTCTTTGCGCCGCGGCTAGCGGTGGAATAGGAGCAGGGAAGAAATCGCCATGCAGAGACTCCTCAATTGGTTTGCTCAGGTTTACTCTGTCGGTGTGCTGAATCTTCGCACGCTGCCCCAGCGGTTCGGCTCCTCCGCCGCCACGGTGGTCGGCGTCGCCGGCGTGGTCACCGTGTTCGTGGCCGTTCTTTCCATCGGCGAGGGATTCCGCGCCACGCTGGCGCAAACCGGCTCGCCGGAGACCGCGCTCGTCATGCGCACCGGAGCCGACACGGAGATGATGAGCCTGGTCTCCCAGGAAGATTCGCGCATCATCCAGGACGCTCCCGGCATCGGCCGCGGCAACCATGGCGCGGAGGCTTCGCCGGAGATGCTGGTTCTCGTGGACGTGCCCATGATTTCCACGGGCACGGACGCCAATGTGGCTCTCCGCGGCGTCACCCCCGCTGCCTTCGAGGTTCGCCCACGGCTTCATATCTTCGCCGGGCGCAATTTCGTCCCCGGACGCAATGAAATTATCGCCGGCCGCGCCGCCGCCGGCCAATTTGCGGGACTACAGGTGGGCGACGTAAAACACTGGGGAAAGACGGACTGGACTGTCGTGGGCCAGTTTACTGACAGCGGCTCCGTCGCCGAGTCGGAAATCTGGGCCGACTTGAATGTGCTCCAGGGCGCTTACAACCGCGGCACCATCGTTTCCGACGTGTACGCGCGCCTCGCTTCTCCCCAGGATTTCGGCGAGTTCAAGGCCGCACTCACCTCCGACCCGCGCCTCAGCGTGCGCGTCGTGCGTGAAACCGAATATTTTGCCGAGCAGTCCATCTTCCTCACCAACCTGGTCACCAGGCTCGGCTATCTGATCGCCGCGATGATGGGCGTGGGCGCCGTTTTCGGCGCCATCAACACCATGTATTCCGCCGTCGCCGCGCGCACGCGCGAGATCGCCACCCTCCGCGCCCTCGGTTTCGGCGGCGGGCCCGTGGTCATCAGCGTCATCGTCGAGTCCATCCTGCTCGCCTTCGCGGGAGGGCTCGTCGGCGGCATCATCGCCTACTTCGTGTTCAACGGCTACCGCGCTTCCACCCTCAACTGGCAGAGCTTCAGCCAGGTGGCGTTCGCCTTTCGCGTCACCCCGCGGCTGCTCCTTCAGGGATTTTTCTACTCAGTGGTCATCGGCCTGGTGGGCGGGCTATTCCCGGCTGTTCGCGCCGCGCGCACTTCAGTCGCCGCTGCCCTCCGCGAACTCTAGTCCGATTATTTAAGCAGGACGGTTCAATCGCAGGTTTGGGATATTCCTGACGGACTCCGCGGAACTCAAGACTCTCAACTCTCAACCGCCGTACGCCGCCGCTCAGCTCTGCACCTTCGACTCGGAGGGGTCCGCTCGCTTTCCTCCGATCCAGCCGAAGATCTCCTTCGCTGCCCAGACCGGCCCAACCAGAAAATAGACAGGCCCCTGGAAAAACGCCGGTTTGTTGCCCTCAATCCGGTGTCCCAGGAACAGCATCACCCACCCTCCCACGAAGAATACGAGTCCCCACCGCCAGGCGATGAACAACAGAATGATCCCCGCGAAGATGCAGGGGATTCCGACGGCGTGGAGCACGCGGTTCGCCGTGTTGTGATGCTCGTGCTCGTACTTCTCCATGTAGGGCTCAATGTTGGCCATCGTCACACACCTCGTTATTTGCTTTCTACGCCGATCGTCCTGCAATGGCAATCGGCTGCGTGATCTTCAGGCATACCGCTTACAGAATGCTCCGAACCACTCCGCCTTCGGCCCGCACCGCAGCCCCATTGATGGCTATGGACCGCGAACTGGCCACGAAGGCGACCACGGCTGCTATTTCTTCCGGCGTCTCAAAGCGTTTCAGGAGCGAAGTGGGCCGCATCGTCTTGAAGAATTCCTTTTCGACGTCTGCCGCGCTCACTCCCTGTTGTTTTGCCACCTCGGCAACGAAGTTGGCGACTCCCTCCGAGGCCGTCGGCCCGGCGAGGATGGAATTCACGGTCACGCCCGTGCCCGCCACGCTCTCGGCCACGCCTCGCGCCACGGCAATCTGCGCTGTTTTGGTCATTCCATAGTGGACCATTTCGGCCGGGATGTGCTGCGCCGATTCGCTCGAAATGAAGATGACCCGCCCCCAGTTGCGCCGCAGCATCCCGGGCAGATACTGGCGCGTCAGCCGGATGCCGCTCATCACGTTGACCTCGAAAATGTTCATCCACTCGCCGTCCATGATCTCGGCGAACGGTTTGACCGCGTAAATCCCCAGGTTATTGACCAGCACGTCCGCTTCCGGAACCAATCGGACGAACTCCGCGACGCCCTTCGCCGTTCCCAGGTCCGCGGCCACTCCGCGCAAATGCGCCGCGCTGACCTTCTTCTGGATGCTCTCGAGCGCCGCCGCCACCCGCGCTTCGGTCCGCCCGTTCACCACCACAGCGGCTCCCTCCGCTGCCAGCGCCTCCGCGATCGCCAGCCCGATTCCCGCGGTCGAGCCCGTCACGACTGCCGTCTTTCCTTTTAGCTCGAAGTTCATTCCGTCCCTCCTGCAAGGCTTCCGCAGCCGGAAAATTCCGGCGAATCTTCATGCGGCCCTAGTTCGATGCTCTGCGTGGGTTTTCGTGGCAGAAAAGCGGCGGCGCAATTTCAAGCTTTCCGCTTGTACCTCCAGATGTTCGTCGGCATCTGTACCTATAAGGGGTAGAGCACCGGGAGCACAGCTTGCAGGTACCTGCCCAGGGTAAAAACGATATCGGCTTTTTCAGTTCCTTCCCTATGATTCTTGAAAGGCCGAGTTCCAAGCATTGCTTTCAGTCCAGGCGGCCGCCCGGCTCCCGTGCGAAAATGGTTGGACGGTCGGCGCCCGGCGAACTTGTCGAAAGGGGTTTTGGCCGGCACATGGGAACAGGACACGATTTTGCCCCTCGCGGGGCTGTTGCGCCGGTCATTCATCGGCCGTCTGGAACGATGCCAATCCGTGAGCGACGCGGAAACCATCGCCTTTGCTCGCGCGTAAGAGGCAGGGAGAGGGAGCGAATGAGATTGAAATACACCTGGTTGTATTTCATTCCGTTTCTGCTGTTGCTACTGTCCGCGAGCGGTTGCAATCGCGCGGGCTCTCAGGCCGCCGGCCCGCTGATGCCCCCTCCTCCTCTGGTCACCGTGGCGATAGCCAGGGCGCAGGACGTGCCCCTCTACCTCGACGAAATCGGCAAAGGCTACGCGTTCGAGTCCGTTACCGTGACGCCCCAGGTTGGCGGGCGAATCACGGAACGGCATTTCCGCGATGGCGCCGATTTGGTCAAGGGTCAGCTCCTGTTCGTCATCGACCCGCGTCCTTACCAGGCTCAGTTGGATTCGGCCAAGGCCAGCCTCGCGCAGGCCAAAGCCTCGCTCGAACTCGCCAAGGTCCAATTCGCGCGCGCCCAGAAGCTGGAGGTGTGGAAGGTGATCTCCAAGCAAGACTACGACACAGCAAAGAGCACGGTGGACGTGGATCAGGCCCAAGTGCAGGCGGCAGAAGCCGCTCTGGAGACAGCTAAGCTCAATCTCGATTACTGCTACATTCACTCCCCGATTGAAGGCCGCGCTGGCGCTCGTCTGGTCGACGTGGGAAACGTCGTCCAGGCAAACACCACGGGGTTGTTGCTGATCCAGCGCATGGATCCCATTTATGCAGACTTCAGTGTCACCGAACGCGACCTTGCGGAGGTGCAGAAGGAAATGTCGCACGGCAGTTTGAGCGCCCTGGTGCGGCTGCCGGCAGATCCAGATATTCGTGCGGTTAGGGGTAAGGTCACCTTCCTTGACAACACCGTCCAGAACGGAACGGGCACCGTCTTCCTCCGCGCCACCATGTCCAATCCCGATCACCATTTCTGGCCTGGCCAGTTCGTCGATGTGAAGCTCGTTCTGGCCACTCAAAAAAACGCCGTGCTGATTCCCAATCAGGCCACGCAAATCAGCCAGAAGGGGCCATTCGTTTACGTCCTCAAGCCGGACGGCACGACGGATCTCCGGCCGGTCACCCTCGGCCAGCGACAGGGCGAAGACGTGGTGATCGCCGAGGGAGTCGCCGCTGGCGAAACTGTCATCGTCACCGGGCAGTTGACCGTGGCCCCGGGCGGCAAAGTCCGCGTCGAGTCGGCCACTCCGCCTGCTCCGGCCGCAGTTCCCTCGACTCCCGCCGCCGCCGGCTCCAAGTCCGAAAAATGAGGCCCTGTGAGTCTCTCTGAGCCATTCATTCGGCGCCCGGTGATGACGGCGGTGCTGACCGTCTCCGTCATCTTGTTCGGCGTCCTCGCGTACTTGGGCCTCCCCGTCAACGATCTCCCTGCCGTCGACTACCCGGTCATCCAGGTGGGCGTCTCCTACCCCGGCGCCACCCCCGAGACCATGGCGAACAATGTGGCCACTCCCCTGGAGCGCCAGTTCATGCAGATTCCCGGACTCCAGCTCGTCACTTCCAACAATGGCCAGGGACACAGCAGCTTCGTTCTCCAGTTTGACCTTTCCAAGAGCATCGACGCGGCGGCCACCGATGTGCAGGCCGCCATCTCGCGTGCCACCGCGCAGTTGCCCGTGGACCTGCCGAGCCCCCCCACTTTCACAAAGACCAATCCAAACGATCAGCCCATCATGTACGTCGCCTTGACCAGCGACAGCGTCACCCAGGGCCAGCTCTATGACTATGCCAACACTCAAGTCGGCGAGCGCATCAGCATTCTATCCGGAGTCAGCCAGGTTGCCCTCTACGGCGCTCAAGCCGCCGTGCGCATCAAGGCCGACCCTTCCGCCATGGCGGCTCGCAATCTGACCATCGATGACTTAGCTGCCGCGGTGAAGAACGGTACGAGCTATACCGGCGCGGGTCAATTTGACGGTGAACACCACACTTTCCTGCTTCAGCCCGTAGGTCAGCTCAGCGATGCCACCCAGTACGACAATCTGATCATCAGGCAGGGCAACGGCGCTCCGGTCTACTTGAAAGACATCGCCACCGCCGAAAACGGCCTCCAGGACGAGCGCATCCGCATGCGCTTTTGGTACCGCGGCCATCAGGTTCCCGCGGCAATTGTGGTTGTCGCTGTGTTCCGCCGCGCCGGCTCCAACGCCGTCGAGGTCTCCAAGTCCATCCGCGATTTGCTCCCCACCATCAGGGCCCAGCTTCCAACTTCGGTGGACATCGTCCCCATCTACGACCGCTCCCAGACCATCGTGAACAGCGTCAAGGATGTGCAGGAGACGCTCGGCATCGCCTTCGTGCTCGTCGTCCTGGTCATCTTTGCTTTCCTCGGCCGCGCCCGCGACACCCTAATCCCCGCCGTCGCCCTGCCCCTTTCGCTCCTGATGACCTTCGTGGTGATGAATTTTCTGGGCTACAGCCTGGACAATCTCTCCTTGATGGCTCTGGTGCTGGCCATCGGGTTTCTGGTCGACGACGCCATCGTGTTTCTGGAAAACACTGTCCGCCTCATGGAACAGGGCCAGGGCGCGCTCGAGGCCTCGCTCAACTCCGCCAGGGAAATCAGCTTCACCATTCTCGCCATGACCATCTCGCTCGCAGCCGTGTTCCTTCCCCTCGTCTTCATGAGCGGGCTGGTCGGCCGCGTCTTTCGCGAGTTTTCCATCACCATTATCGTTTCCATTTTTGCCAGCGGCATTGTTTCGCTCACCCTTACCCCCTTAATGTGTTCCGGCCTGCTGGCCGCGCGCGGCGCCCACGCCTCCAAGTCTTGGATGGAGCGCGTCGTCGGCGGAATGGAGAAGAGAGTGTTGGCGGTTTACGGGCGCTCGTTGTGGTTCTTTCTGCGTCATCGCTGGATTTCCCTGGCCACTTGGGTCATTTGCCTTCTGGGCACCGTTTACCTCTTCTATATCGTCCCGAAGGCCTTTCTCCCTGTGGGCGACAGCTCCTTCGTCCTCGGAGTCTTTGTCGCCCAGGAGGGCTCCTCGCCCGAGGTGATGCACAAACACCAGGAGGAAGTCGAGAGGGTTCTGCATGAAAATCCCGCTGCCGACGTCACCTTTACGATGAGTGGCAACAACACCTTCTTCCCCTCGAATCAGGGCTTGGTGCTCGCCTTCTTGAAGAATCCCAACCAGCGTCCGCCAATCGCTGTGGTGGCGGGCGAGTTGATGGGCCGTCTCAATTCCACCATCCCCGGCCTGCTCACCTTCTTGAAACCTCAGCCCGTCCTCCAGATCAGCACCGGCGCCACAGCCAACCTCCAGGGACAATTTGCTTACGCCATTTCCGGCATTGATCCAACTGAAGTCTACGCGGCCGCGGGGAAACTGACGCAGAAGATGCGCGAGTTTCCCGGTTTTCTGTTCGTCAATTCCGATCTCTTCAACCACACCCCGAACTTGCAGGTCATCATTCTCCGCGACCAGGCAAAAATCTACGGCGTCTCCGAAACCCGCATCCTGAACCTCTTGCACGAGGCCTACTCGCAGAACTACATCTACTTGATCAAAAAGCCCACCGACCAGTATCAGGTGATTCTCGAGGTTGCCGACGATCAGCGCGCCGAACCCCAGGATCTTCACCTGCTCTACATTAAGAGCGACGACGGCTCGCGCATGGTACCCCTGAGCGCTCTGGCAACCTGGCATTCCACTCTCGGGCCGCAATCGGTGAACCATATCAATCAGTTCACCAGCGTCACGGTGTTCTTTAACCTGAAGCCGGGTTATACCATTGGCCAGGCCGTGCAGTTTGTCGAGGATTCCGCACGGCAAATACTCCCCCCGGGAATTCGAGGCGGCCTTCAGGGCGAGGCGCTTACGTTTCGCGACACGGTAGCCAGCCTCACCCTGTTGATGTTCCTGGCCGTCTTCGTCATGTACGTGGTCCTTGCCATTCTCTACGAGAGCTATCTGCACCCCATCACGGTCCTCTCTTCATTGCCCGTCGCCCTCGTCGGCGGCCTGCTCACGTTATGGATCTTTGGCGCCGAAGCTTCCCTCTACGCCTTCATCGGCATGTTCATGCTCATGGGCATCGTCAAGAAGAATGGAATCCTGATCGTGGATTTCGCCCAGCAGCGCGTCGTCCATGGCATACCCGACGATCAGGCCATTCACGATGCCAGCATTCAGCGTTTCCGCCCCATTATCATGACCACACTCGCTGCGTTGATGGGTGCCCTGCCCATCGCCCTGGGCTTCGGAGCCGACGGCGCCTCCCGCCGCCCCTTGGGACTCGTCGTCGTTGGCGGTTTGATCGTCTCCCAATTCATCACCCTCTACATCACCCCTGCCATTTACCTCTACTTGGAGGAGTTCCAGGAAAAGGTGTTGGATCGCGTGTCCTTCTTCAGGGCGCGACACTCGCGAATTCCTGGCGCTGGCGGCCCGCCCGCGTCCGAACCCGGCGTGGCAGACTGAGCCGGAGAACCGCACCAGCTCCGTGAACTGTTTCTCCGATCTCCGCGCCAAGTGGGCCTGCGCTCCATCCCGGATTCCGGCGAATGTTCATGCGGCCCTGGTTCTATGCCCGGAATGTAGTTTTGTAGCAGAAAAGACGCGGGGCTATTCGGCTCGCCGCGCTTCCGATTCGCCTCGGGCGCCGGGGCCTTTCACCAGCAGATAGAGCACCGGAATAAAAATCAGATTGAGAGAAGTGGCCGCCAGCATTCCGCCCAGCACTGTGGTGCCCACGGAATGCCGGCCCGCGCGGCCGGCCCCCTGTGCGAACACCAGCGGGAGCACGCCCAGCAGGAAGGCGAACGACGTCATCAGGATCGGCCGCAGGCGGATTCGCGCCGCCTCGATCGTCGCCTCCACGATGGTCATGCCCTTTTCGCGCAATTGTTCCGCGAATTCCACGATCAAGATGGCGTTCTTCGTCGAAAGTCCCACGAGCATCACCAATCCAATCTGGCAATAAATATCGTTCGCCAGCCCGCGCGAAGCCTGTGCCACCAGCGCCCCCAGCACCGCCGCCGGAACCGCCAGCATTACGATAAAAGGCAGCGTGAAGCTCTCGTATTGCGCCGCCAGCGTCAGGTACACTACCAGCGCGCCCAGCCCGAACAGCAGAACTACCGTGCTCCCCGATTCGATTTCTTCACGCGACAATCCCGTCCACTCGTATCCGAAACTCGGCGGGAGCACGCGGTTGGCCAGCGTATCCATTTCGCGAATGGCCTCGCCCGAACTGTGCCCTGGCTGTGCCCCGCCGTCGATTTCCGTGGAGCGGAACAAATTGTAATGGCTGATCACCTGCGCGCTCGTGGTTCGCTGCGTCTGCACCAGGTTTTCCAGCGGCACCATGGCTCCGCGCTCGGACCGCACGTAGTACTGGCCGATGTCCCGCGGCTGGGAACGGAAGGCGGGGTCGGCCTGCACGTACACCCGGTAGGCGCGATTGTTGAAATCGAAATCGTTGACGTACACCGAGGCCAGGTACACGGACAGCGCGTCGTGGATCTGGCTGAGCGGCACGCCCAGGCTCCGTGCTTTCTCGCGGTCCAGATTCACCTGATACTGCGGATCGTTGGCGGTAAACGTGCTGAAAAGCCCGCTCACGATTTTGCTCTGGTTCCCCGCCTCCTCCAGCCTCTGCGTCACCTGCGCCAGCGCTTCCGCGGTCCCGCCGCCGCGGTCTTCCAGCACGAATTGAAAGCCCCCGTAATTGCTCAGCCCTTCGATGGGAGGCGGCGCGAACGGCACCACCGTCGCGCCGGTGATCTTCGAAAACGGACTGCGCAGCCGGTCCACCACCGCGGCCACGGAATGCTCTTCGCCCGGCCGGTCGGCGATTTCCCGGAGGCTGGCAAAGATGATTCCCAGGTTTGCCGCGCTGCCTCCGAATCCGAACCCGGAGACGGCGAAATTTCCATCCACTTCCGGCACCTTGGCGATCACGGCGGCAGCTTGATCCGCCACATTCGCCGTGTATTCCAGCGAGGCTCCGGGCGGCGCCTGGATCACCACCAACAGGTAGCCCTGATCCTCGTCCGGCACGAAGGCCTGCGGTACGTGCGCGTAAACGGCGTAGGCGCCAAACACGCAGGCCAAAAACACCGCGAACACGGCCAGCCGGTTCCGCAGCGCCCATCGCACCGCCGATTGATACGCGGTGGTGGCCCCGGCCACACCACGATTGAAAAACTGGAAGAACAGACCATGTGCGCCGCCGCGTCCCAGCAGCAGCGCCGCGAGCGCTGGTGAAAGCGTGAGCGCGTTGAACGCGGAAATGGCCACGGAAAACGCGATGGTCAGCGCGAACTGCCGGAACAGGATTCCCGTGGTGCCGGGAAAGAACGCCACCGGAACGAAAACGGCAATGAGCACCAGCGAGGTGGCCACCACCGCCCCGGCCACTTCCCCCATGGCCTCTGAGGCCGCCCGGTGCGCGTCGCGCTGCCCCTGGCGGATGTGGCGCTCCACGTTTTCAATCACCACGATGGCGTCGTCCACCACCAGCCCCGTCGCCAGCGTCAGCCCGAACAAGGTCAACGTGTTGATCGAGAACCCCAGCAGCTTCACAAACGCAAATGTGCCGACGAGCGACACCGGAATGGTCACCGCGGGGATCAATGTGCTTCGCCATTCCTGCAGAAACACGAAGATCACAATCAGCACCAGCGCAATTGCTTCCAGGAGCGTCTTCAGGACGTCGCGGATGGACTCCGCGACCACCGTGGTGGTATCGAACGCGATCGCGTATTTCAGCCCGGGCGGAAAACGCCGCGAAAGCCGCTCGAGTTCCGCCTTCGCCTTCCGGTCCACCTCCAGCGCGTTGGCCGTGGGAAGCTGGGTGACCCCGAGGCCCACGGTGTCGAACCCGTCGAAGCGCAGGTCGGAACTGTAATCCTCCGCGCCCAGCTCGGCGCGGCCCACGTCTTTCAACCGCACCAGCGTCCCGTCCGGATTCGATTTCAGCACGATGTTTTCAAATTCCGCAGGCTCGGTCAGCCGGCCCACCGCCCGCACGCTGATCTGGAACGCCTGGTTGCCGGATACGGGCGGCTGGCCCAACTGGCCCGCGGCCACGTTGACGTTCTGCTCTTCGAGCGCGCTCACCACGTCGGTGGCCGTCAGCGCGCGCCCCGCCAGCCGTTGTGGATCGAGCCACAGCCGCATGGCGTATTTCCGTTCGCCGAACACGATCACTTCCGCCACGCCCGGGATCCGCTTCAGCGCGTCGCGCACGTACACATCGATATAGTTGGAGATGAACAGCGGGTCGTACTCGCCGTGCAGCGTGTAGAAGCCCGCGCCGAACACGAATCCAGCCGCGCTTTTGCTCACCCCGATTCCCGTGTTTTTCACCTCGTTGGGCAGCCTGCCCAGCACACCGTTGATGCGGTTCTGCACGTCCACGGCCGCCAGGTCGATGTCCCGGTCCACGGAAAAGGTGGCGGTGATGTTGCTCGATCCGTCGTTCCCGCTCGTCGAGGTGAGGTACTTCATCCCCGGAGAGCCGTTGATGGCCTGCTCCAGCAGCGTGGTCACCGCGCTCTCCACCGCCTGCGCGTTGGCCCCGTTGTAGAACGATCCGACGCCCACCTGGGGTGGCGCCAGGTTCGGATATTGCGCCACCGGGAGCGTGGGAATGGCTACCGCTCCTGCCAGGATGATCAGTAGCGCGCACACCGTCGCAAAAATCGGCCGGTGAATGAAAAAGTCTGTGAACATGGGGAATCGTACCCTTCAGGGTTTCGTGGCTTCCGCCGGCGCATCCACCACGGGCGTGCCATCCGTCAGCGCCTGCGCGCCGGAGACGATCAGCCGGTCGCCGGGCTTCACGCCATCGAGCACCGTGTAGTCGTTTCCGACAATCTGTCCGACGTGGATCAGCCGCTGGTGCGCCACCAGTTGTTTCCCCTCGCTTTCCGCGAGGAACGCAAAGTACTGCCCGCTCATGCGCGTCACCGCCAGCACCGGCACCACCGGCCCTTCGTGCACCCTCCAGATGATCCGCGCGCGCGTCACCTCGGCGGTGCGGAACTCCCGCTTTGCGTTGTTCACCTCGGCCTTCGCGAGGATGGATTGGGTGTCCGTGCTCACTTCCGGCGAGATAAAGCCGATCTGCGTCCGCGCCATCGTTTTACCTGCCGTGTCCAGCAACTCGACCGGCAGCCCCAGCCTCAGGTCCTTCGACCGCTCGACGGGCACGTTGATGTAAGCCTCCAGGCTGCCAGGCTGGTCCACGGTGGTTAACAGCGTCGTTACCGTCACCCGGTCGCCCACACGCACGGGGATGTCGCCCACCACGCCGTCCATCGGAGCGGCCACCTTGTAATAGTGGAGCTGCACCTGTTCCTGCTTCACCTGATAGTTCAGCGATTCCAGGTCTGCCTTCGCCGTGTCTCGCGCGGCACGCGCGTTGTCCAGATCCTGTTTGCTGATTACGCCCACCTCGGCCAGTTTTTGCGCCCGCTCGTACTGGAGCTGCGCCAGCCGCAGCGTCGCCTCCTTGGACGCGCGCGCAGCCGCCTGGCTGTCCACCATGGCTTCCTGCTTCAGCGGATCGATCTGCATCAGCGGTTGGCCGGAGATTACCCGGTCGCCCGAGGCCACCAGGATTCGCGTCACGTAGCCCTCCACCTGCGGATTGATTGCCGCAGAGTGCCGCGATTTGAGCTGGGCCAGGTATTCGGTAAATTCGGGCACCGAAGCGTTCTGCGCCACCACCATCTTCACTGCCATCGCCTGAGGCGTTGCGTCGGCGCTGGCCGATTTCCGTGAGCAGCCCGCACACACACACACGGCAACCGCCAGCGCAGCCGTCGCCCAAACATAATTCTTCACCTGATCGCTCGACCCCACGGATTTCATTCTACCGCCCCAGTGCAACCGCTCGCACCTATCCTTTTTCGCCGGCTGGTATTGAGATGTGTTAAAAGGAAGACTGGTTCCTGAAATATCTCTCGGCGGCCGGGAAGACGGCCTGGACTTCAGATCCCGCGGCTTTTTTCATCCCTGGGCCCGGCCCGGGAGGATTCCGCCTACCCCTGTGGGTGCATCCGCAGGTACTGCCTCGCCTTCCCGATACCTTCGTTCGCCACCCTCGCGAATTGGTTCCACTTTTGACGAAACTCTTCGTGCGCGTACTCATCCTCTGAATGTTGTTTCAGGTGCATGTACGCGTGCACCATGTCCTGCTTGGCCTCGTACAGCCGGAACTCCCAGTCCGCGCGGTCGGGGAAAGCCGTGTCCGGAGGCAGTTTGGCGTAGTTCATAATGCCCCGGGCGGTCTGCTCCCGGTCGAGATCGTAGTACTCTGAGAAGTCCTGCTCAGTTACCTCCTCCTCCTTTTCTTCCGTTTGGCTGGCCCCCTCAGTCTTGGGGTCCCCATTCGCGCCTTTTTTCTCCCCGGGAGCGTTTACCACCCGCAATTCCCCGCTGCCGGTGCTTTGCACATCGTCATCCGTAAACGAGTGCTTCTTCGAGGTCGGATGCGCCTTACCTTGCTGCCGCAGATTTCGTGCCGAGTCGCCTAGAGACGGCTCCGCCGCAGCGCTGGTGGGCTGGCCGGCCGCGGCGTTCTCTGCCGGTTTCGTTCCGGCAGCCGGCGCCGGCGACAGATCGAGCGGCGGCGTTTCCTGAGCGTTCAACGTCTTCGTCCGTTCCATATCCACGTCCGCGAGAGCCACCGACACTTCTTTCCCCGCCTCGTCGGTGCAGATCACCGAGCCGTTCTCGACGCGGTATCTCTGGAATTGCACCACGCTTCCATTCTTCATCGCCAGTTGGTAGGCGAACACCTGGCCGCAGACGACCAGGCTGAATAGAGCAACTACGCTGAGCTTCCAGCGACTCTTCATGGGCGCCTCCTGTCTCGCAGAGAGCACGTAGCGGTCCCAAACCTGTGGTGGAATCTTGCACTCGCCCAGCGACAAATAAAGCACTTACAGGCGCGCCGGGCTCGCAGAGGAGGGGAATTTCTCTTTGGGGGGAAAAAGTTCCCTCGGACAAGGAGACCGAATATCCTACGCCGAATGGGACGATGAGATTGTTCGGACAGCCAAGCGCGCCCGGCGAGTTAAAGCTCCCGGCGCCCTTCCATCGATTTCGACATGGTCACCTCGTCCGCGTACTCGAGGTCGCTCCCCACCGGGATTCCCATGCCGATTCGCGTCACGCGCACGCCGAGCGGTTTGATCAGTTTCGAGAGGTATACTGCCGTGGCCTCGCCTTCCGTGGTCGGATTTGTGGCGATAATGATTTCTTCCACGGCGCCTTTTTTCAGCCGTTCGAGCAGGCTTTTGATCTTCAACTGGTCCGGTCCCACTCCATTCAGCGGCGAGAGCGTGCCGCCGAGCACGTGATAGAGCCCGTTGTAGCCCCGCGTCTTCTCGATGGGCACGATGTTGTGCGGCTCCTCCACCACGCAGATCGTTTTCTGTGCCCGCGCCGCGTTCCTGCAGTACAGGCACGGATCCGTGTCCGTCACGTTGTTGCACACCGAACATTCCCGCAGGTTGTTCTTCGCCGCCAGGATGGCTGCGGCCAGCGACTCCGATTCCTCGCGGTCCGCGCGCAGCAAATGGAACGCCAGCCGTTGCGCCGTCTTCTGCCCGATTCCGGGCAGGCGCTTCAACTGTTCTACCAGGTTCGCAATCGGTTCGGCAAAATCAGGCATGGAAGGTCATTTCGTGGAAGGCTCGCAGCGCCGGCGTCCCGCCGGCCTTCAGTTCTTCCGTCCCCACCGCTCAGCCGGGACGTTGTCGCGCCGCCTAGAACAATCCCGGAATCTTCAATCCCGCCAGGTTCGGAAGCCCGCCGGCCAGGCCCTTCAATTGGTTCTGCAGCTCTTCATCCACGCGCCGGCTCGCGTCGTTCACGGCGGCCACGATCAGCTCGCTCAGCAGTTCCGCGTCTTTCCCCGCGAACACTTCCGGATCGATGCGCACTTCCATCACGCGCTTCTGGCCGTCCATCTTCACGCTGACCATGCCGGCTCCCGCCGTCGCTTCCACGCGGATGTCGCGGATCTCGCGCTCCAGGCGTTCCTGGATCTGCCCGAATTGCGCCAGCATCTGCTGCAGTGCCTTTACTTCCATAGTCAGTCCTCGTCGCGGCGCCGCACGTCCCGGATTTCGCCGCCGAAGCGCTCCAGCATGGCACGCACCACCGGGTCGCGCTCGAATTTTGCCCGCAAATCGGTGGAGCCCGCGCGCCGCAGCGGAGCAGGTGCCGTTCCCGTTGCAGCCGCGTCCAGTTTAACACAGACGCGCAGCGGCTGGCCCATCACCTGGCTGGCGATCGTGCGCAATCGTTCCATCGCTTCCCGCGTCGTCTCCAGCATCTCCGCCAGCGCGCTCCGGTCACGCGGAAAATACACGCGCATCTCGCTCCCGTCCAGCTCCCACCGCGTCACCTGTTCCACCAGCCCGGCCAGCATCTTCGTCTGCCCGCGCACCGCCGTCAGGATCGACTCCACCTGCATCGCTTCGATGCCCTGGAAACTGCCCGCCGTCCGTGCAATCGTTCCGAGGCCCGTCGCCGGGACCGGCCCGGCCGGCGCGCTCACCGTTCGCCCGCCCGCGGTGGCAGGCGCTCGATCCATCGCCGCGTTACGCTCCGTCGCTGGAGCTGCGCCGCGCGCCGGACCACGAACTGTGGCCGCATGTACGGCAGCGCCCGCCGGCTCCCCGGCCATCGACGGCGCCCCCGATGCACGTGCCCCGCCCGCGCTCGCGCCGCCCGCTCCCGACGCGGCCGCCAATGCCTCCTCCAGCGGCGCCAGCCGCATCGCATTCACCATTCTCAACAGGCCCAGTTCCAGGTGCAGTGGCGGGTCCGGCTTTTTTCGCAGGTCGTATTCCGTTTCCAGCAGGATGGAAAAAAACCGCGTCAGATCCTCTTCGCTGAACTGCGCCGCCTGCTCGCGGATTCGCCCGCGTTCGTCCTGCGGCGCCGCCACGAGCTCCGAATCAGCCCCCGCCACCCGCGCCACCAGCAGATTCCGCACGTGCCGGATAGCCTCGCGCACGAAGTGTTGCAGATGCCGTCCTTCCGCCACCAGCCGGTGCGCCAGCGTCAGGGCGCGTTCCGCCGACCGCGCCGCGATCGCCCCCATCATTTCGTCCAGCACTTCTTCCGGCACCACCCCCAGCAGTTCCCGCACCTGCTCGCCCGTGATCCGGTTGCCGCAGTACGCGATGGCCTGTTCCACGAGCGACAGCGCGTCGCGTACGCTTCCTTCCGCCGCTCGCGCGATCACCGAAATCGCCGCCGGATCCAGTTCCAGATTCTCTTTTTTCGCAATCCCTTCCAGCGCCGCCACAATCTCCTGGAACGAAAGCGACCGGAAATGGAAATGCTGCGAGCGCGACCGGATCGTGTCCGGCAAATCCTCCGGTTGGGTGGTAGCCAGGATGAACAGCACGCGTTCCGGCGGCTCTTCCAGCGTTTTCAGCAGCGCGTTCGAGGCTTCGTCGGTGAGCTGGTGCGCCTCATCCAGAATCACTACCCGGTAGCGCCCGCCCGCCGACGCGTACCTCACCATTTCCCGCAGCTCGCGGATCTGGTCGATGCCCCGGTTGCTCGCCGCGTCAATTTCCATCACGTCCAGCGAATTCCCCGACGTCACATCGCGGCAGAACTGGCACTCGTTGCACGGCTCCGGCGTCGGCCCCTTCTCGCAGTTCAGCGCTTTCGCCAGAATCCGCGCCGTCGTGGTTTTCCCCACCCCCCGTTGTCCGGAAAAAATGTACGCTGGGGGAATCCGCCCGGCCCGGATGGCGTTCGCCAGCGTCCGCGTGATGTGCTGCTGCCCCACGACTTCCTCGAATCGCTGCGGCCGCCACTTCCGCGCTATCACCTGATAGCTCATCAATCGTGTACCTCTCCTCCTCTACCGCGCCCCTCGCGCTCCGCGACCGCCATCGAGGAACTTCGGGGTCTCTGCGGCACACGAAGCTGTCCCGCTACCGTTGCTCCCTTCCGGGCCTGGCGGGGTTTGCGGGGGCTTGTTGCACAGAGCCCGAAGTTCCACGATCGCGCTCGCCGTTGTTTCAACCCGCATCGAGCGCCAGCAGACCCGAGTTTACCACGGGAAGCGAGGACCGCCTCGTCACCGCGCCACGCTCCCGCCCCTGCCTCTCACGCGCTGCGCGCGCTCCGTTGTTGCCCTGTGGCTCGTCGCGAACACACCGTGTCCAGTTGGAAACCTCGGTCCCACTTTCCTGCCCACGCTGCCGCCCCAACCCTTTAGTCTAGGAGACGGCTTCCTCCAAGACTCTCCGCAGCGCCAGCGTTCGCCCCACGACAACGGGCAGGAGGAACGCATGAAAGCACGCCTGTGCCTCGGCGCTGCGCTCGCGCTTTTGCTTGCTGCGGCCGCACCCGCCTTCGCTCAGAACCACCAGCTTCTCCAGGGCACTCAGATCCGCCTGATTCTCCAGAACGGCCTGTCTACCAGCGTCGCGCGCGACGGCGATCCCTTCACCGCCGTCGTTGCCGAACCTGTTCTGATGGGCAATCAGGTGGTGCTCCCCGCCGGCGCTCGCGTCAACGGCACAATCGGCAATATCTACCGTTCGCGTCACTTCGGCGTTCTTCGCGGCCAGTCCTCCATGAACATCACGTTTCATTCCATCGAGATTGACCGCCACGAATATCCCGTGCAGATGAGTCTGCTCGCTATCACCTCCAATTCCGGCCACGTCTCCGGCGACGGGCGCAGAGACCTGAAGATCGAGGAAGGCACCGTGGTCCAGGAGCGCCGCGACGTCCGCACCGTGGCCACCGATGTGGCCCTGGGTATGGGCGGCGGCAGCGTGGTCGGCGCGATATTCAGCCACGTCCTCCGCGGCTTCGTCATCGGCACCGTGGGCAGCACCGCCTATGTGATCGTGAAGAAAGGGAAGGACGTCGAGATTCCGGCGCAATCCGGCCTTCTCGTCCGCATGGACAACACTCTGGAAGTGCCGCCGCTCACCGCTCTCGCCGTGCCTGCGCAGGGCCAGCCCTAGGCGCGCAGGCAATTGCTGGTCGGTGCCGGGCCCCGAGGTCGACGTAGGGGCGGACCATCGCCTGCCCGATGGAGCAGCCTTATCGCGTAGGCGGGTGTCCGCCCGCGTGTCCGCCTGCTCCCCGGCGACGGTCCCCGCTGACGGAGTAGGGCCGGACCCGGGCGTCCGCGCGCCTCCCCGATTCGGTTGTCTCTCGGACTGGCGCGAACGCGCCCGTTAATTTCCAGGGTGTTCGGCGGACATGCTCAATCCCCAGATGTCGCCGGACTGAATTTTGCTCGCCCCCACCGCCCACCGGCGGCCCAGCCTCTGCGTCCAGCACACCAGGAACAGCATCGGTTTGAGTTCGGCTACACGCGTCCCGTCGCGTGCCGTCCGGCGGATTGCCAGCACCCCCTGCTCTTCCGGCTGGTGTTTGATGTCCAGCATGCATCCACCGGGGCTTACGTTCAGCGTAACCGTGCGCTCGGAAAAGTAGTGACCGGCGCGGTCAAAGCCGTACACCTCGACCGGATACGGCAGTTTCAGCCGCGGTTCCCGCCGCCGGTCGCGTTGCGCCTCCGCCGTCAACTCGTCCCATTGCGACGCCTGCGCCTGGCTTTCGGTGGTTCGTGTGCTCATGGCTTTTTCTGCCTCTCATTTCGCCGCCCGCCGCTTCAGGAACCGGTAGAGGCTGGTCCGCCCGATCCCCAGCATCTGCGCAGCACGCAGCCGGTTTCCCTGGCAGTTCCGCAGCACGCGCTCGATGTGCTCCCGGCGCACCTCGTCGAGCGTCAGCGGCCGCCATCCCGGTTCCACGGGCGCAATTCCCTCCGGCTGCCGCAGGGATTCAGGGAGATCCTCCACGTCGATCACTTCCGCCGTGGCGGTGATACACGCGCTTGAAATCGTATTCTCCAGCTCGCGCACGTTTCCCGGCCAGCCGTGCCGCACTAGCCGCCCCATGGCCCGCCGGGTAAAGCCCTCCAGCGTCCGCCCGTAGGCCTGGTTGAATTTCTTTAAGAAGTGATGCGCCAGCAGTGGAACATCCCCGGCGCGCTCCGCCAGAGCTGGCACGCGAATCTCCATCATGCTCAGCCGGTAGTAGAGGTCCTCGCGGAACCGTCCCGCCATCACTTCCGTCCGCAGGTCCCGATTCGTCGCCGCCACCAGCCGCACCTCCACTCGGTGTGATTCTGGCGAGCCCACCCGCTGGATTTCCCGGTTCTCCATCACCCGCAGCACTTTCGATTGCAGCGCCGGCGACATCTCTCCCACCTCATCCAGAAACACGGTGCCGCCGTTGGCGAATTCAAACAGCCCCGCGCGCGTTTCGTTCGCTCCGGTAAAAGCGCCGCGCACGTGCCCGAAGAGCTGGCTTTCCAGAAGCGTCTCCACCAGTGTCGAGCAGTTGCACACCGCAAAGCGTTCGCTCGCTGCCGGGCTCATCTGGTGCAGCGCGCGCGCCACCAGCTCTTTCCCCGCTCCCGTCGGCCCCGTCACCAGCACGTTCTTGTAGTGCGGCGCCACCTTCCGCATCAGCTCGATCATCTCCAGCAACTGCGGGCTCTGGCCTACGATTCCGTGCTGGCTCAGCTCCGCCAGCAATCCCTCTTCCAGCGCCTGAAGCCGCTGCCGCCGCGCGTGATGCTCTGCGATTTCATCCAGCGTTCGTTCCAGCCGCGCCGCGTCCAGCGGTTTCGTCAGGTAATCCCGCGCCCCGCGCCGGATGGCCTCGATCGCCGCGTCAATTGAGTAGTACCCGGTCATCAACAGCACGTCGTGCGTCGGGTCCAGCTTCAGAGCCTGCTCCAGAAATTCCAGCCCGTCCATTCCCGGCATCCGCACATCGCTCAGCACCGCACGGCACCGCCGCTGCCTCACCGCTGCAAGCGCTTCCGCCGGCTCCGTCGTTCCCGTCACCGGGAAGCCCAGGCGCTCCAGTAGCTCCACAGCCACGGACACCAGCCCGCGCTCGTCGTCCAGCACACACACGGGCAGACACGCGCGCTTTTCACGGATTCCCGGGCCCCGCGGGGCCTGCGCCGGCGCTCCCGGGGCGAGATCCACTCCTGCCATTCCTGTCAGCCTCTCTCCATTTATATCGGCGGAGCACCCCGAACCTTCAATGTGCGCCCGGCACGCTCTGGCCAGTCGGCGGGATGTGCTGTCGGTATCCGGTGTGTGGCGCCCGGCTCCAGGCCCGGCGCGGGAAGGGTCCCAGCGCCGGGCACTCGTCAGTTCATTCCCAGTGCGCGGTCCCGGGCTGCCTCGAAGAGCGCCGACCCTCCGGGACTGGTGTCCGGCTCCGCGGGCCACACCTGCTTCAGCGATAGTTCGTAGGAATCCTGCCCTTCACGCTCGCGCACCTGCCCCGCCCGGTAGGCCACCGGAAACGAGCGCGAGGGTGCAGTGTCCTGGAGCAGCCGGATGAACACCAGCGCTCCCGGACGAACCCGCCGCCGGATCAGCGCCGTCCGTTGCTCGCCCTGGCCCCACTGCAGCGCCGCGCGTTCCACAAAAAACTGCTCGTTGACGTCCCAGCCGGATATTTCCACACGATAGATGGACAGTTGGTCTTCCATGATTATCTCCACAGAGGACCAATGCACGCAGCCTTCCGCGCTCGCCACTCTCCGAATCGCTGGATTTACAACGGATTGCGGCCCGTGTGCCGCATTGAAACATGCGCCCGCTGTTCCCAGCAGACACACCATGTCCCGTGTTGAAACGAACCTCGCGGATGCAGCGTCCTCTGAGAAGGCGCCGGAAGTCCGGCTCAGATTTCGAAGAACAACAGACTCACCGCAATGCGCGCAACCCAGTGGAACACATAGCCGTACGCCAGCCAGGCCACCACGATTCCTATGAACGCCATCCCCGACTCGCGGAAAAAATCCATCAGCCGCACCGCACTTTTTTCAGGCAGCAATAATGCGATCCCCGTGCTTCCATCCAGCGGGGGAACCGGCAGAAGGTTGAATGTCATCAGGATCAGGTTCAGCATGAAAAAGATGCTGAGCAGCGTGGCCAGAAATCCCAGCCGCTCCGGCTCAGCCGCTTCCACCAGCGACGCAAGCGACACACCACTTCCCAACCGGAAGATTCCGCTCCGCAATCCCAGCCGGATCCCGATCCCGGCCAGCGCCAACAGTGTGAAGTTCGCGCCCGGGCCCGCCAGCGCCATCCATGCCGCTCGCCGCGGATGCCGGCGCTGCCAGTGCGGATCGTAAGGAGCGCTGGCCCAGCCGATCATCCACCCCTGCCACGCGTAGCTCAGCAGCGGCACCAGCACCAGCCCGAATGGTTCCCGCCGGATGTGCGGCACCGGGTTCAGCGACACCTGCCCGGCCTCAAACGCCGTCGGATCCCCGCCCAGTTTTCCCGCCAGCGCGTGCGCTCCCTCGTGGCAGACCGTGGAAAAAAGAAACGCGATGTACCACAGGAATCCCAGCGTCAGCGTGTGCGCCGTCAGCTCCATGCCCCCGGTAGCCTAGGCGCTGAAGACGGGATTCGCAAGCGGTCATCTTCCCATCCGGTTTTTGTAAATCGCCATTCCCACTGCCGCGTCCATTCCCATTCGCTCCAGCTTTTTCACCTCGCTGTGTGAGCGGATTCCTCCCGCTGCAATCATCGCGTGCCGCGTCGCCCTCCGCAGCTTCTGGAACCGCTCGAAATCCGCCCCGCTCATCGTCCCTTCCCGCCCTACGTCCGTGCACAGGAACCCGCGGCAATATGGCTCCAGCTCCGCCATCACCTCTTCCGCGCGCACTTTCAGTCTTCGCCGCCAGCCGTGAGTCACGATGCGGCCCCGCTCCGTATCCAGCGCCACCACCACGCGTCCTGCGCCGATCCTCTTCCGCAGCCGCCCCAGAAACCTCCTGTCCACCTTCCCTCCGCGAAACGCAGCGCTGCCCACGATGATCTGCTCCGCGCCCCATCGCACGGCCTCCGTCGCACGCCTCACGCTGCGAATGCCCCCGCCCACGCGGACCCGCAGCCCGTATTCTTCGCGCGCCCGCCGGCACACCTCCCGCACCAGCCCGCGGTTTCCCGTTTTCCCCATCGCCGCATCCAGATCGATCACATGCAGCCACCGGTGTTTTTGGAAGCGTTTGAGCAGCCCGTACACGTCCTCCACTGCCAGTTCCCGCCGCCGGCCATGCACCAGTTGCACCGCCTGCCCGCGCTGTAAATCGATGCACGGGATCAGCATGGCAGCCGCACGACCACGCCCAGCGCCGCGAGTGTTTCCTTCAATTCCCGGATGCTCTGCGTGCCGTCGTGAAATATGGACGCGGCCAGCGCTGCATCCGCGCCTCCCCGCGTGAACACCTCCAGAAAGTGCCCCGCGTCTCTCGCGCCCCCCGAGGCAATCACCGGCACTCCTACGGCGCACGCCATCGCCGAGGTCAGCTCCACGTCGAACCCTTCCTGGGTTCCGTCCCGGTCCACCGACGTCAGCAGGATTTCTCCCGCGCCCAACGCAACTCCCTCCTTCGCCCACTCCACCGCGTCCAGGCCCGTGGCTTCGCGCCCCCCTCGCACCATCACCTTCCATCCCGCCGCGTCCTGCTTCCCGTCGATGGCCAGCACCACGGCCTGCGCCCCGAACTCGCGCGACAGCTCCGCAATCAGTTCCGGCCGCGCCACTGCGGCTGTGTTCACCGTCACTTTGTCCGCGCCCGCATGCACCACCGCGCGCGCGTCCTCCAGCGTGCGGATTCCGCCCCCCGCGGTCAGCGGGATCGCCACCTGCTCCGCCGCCCGCCGTATCGTTTCGAGAAATGTCGGCCGCCAGTCCCGCGATGCAGCGATATCCAGCACTACCAGTTCGTCTGCCCCCTCTTCGTAGTAACGCGCCGCAAGCGCCGCGGGATCTCCCGCGTCGCGCATCCCGGCGAACTGCACGCCTTTCACCACCCGCTCGCCGTCCGTATCGAGACACGGAATGATGCGCCGCGCCAGGCTCATCCTCCGAGCCTCAGGAAATTCCGCAGCACCCGGCTTCCCGCCGCTCCGCTCTTTTCCGGATGGAACTGCACCGCGCGCACGTTTTGTTTTTCGAGTACGGCTACAAATTCTGCCCCGTGCGTGCACGTCGCCACAGCTTCCGCCTCCCCATCCACGGCGGGCGCCGCATACGAATGCGCAAAGTAGAAGTAGTCCCCCGGACCGATCCCTTCCAGCAACGCCGACTCGCGTTTCACCCTCAGTTGATTCCACCCCATGTGCGGAAGTTTTACGCTGCTGGGCAGCGTCCTGACTCGTCCCGGAATGAAACTCAGTCCGGCAAGCGTAGGCGCCTCGTCACTGCCTTCGTACAGTGCTTGCAAACCCAGGCAAATCCCGAGAAACGGCACGCCTCGCGCCAGCGATTCCAGCAGCGACTCCCGCAGCCCTTCTTTCTCCAGCGCGCGCGCCAGTGCCGCATAATGTCCCACGCCCGGCAGCACGAGCGCGTTTGCCCGCGCTACATCCTCACCCCTCCGCGCCCGAACGGATTCCGCGCCCAGCCGTCCGAGCGCGCGCTCCACCGACGTCACATTCCCGGCTTCATAGTCGATCAGCGTCACCCTCACAGCAGTCCTTTCGTGCTCGGCAGCACCCGGCGCAGCCGCCGGTCGCGGGCCACCGCGAACCGCAGCGCCCGCGCAAACGCTTTGAACACCGCCTCCACCTGGTGATGCGAGGACCTCCCATACACCACCCGCAGGTGAACATTGGCCCGCGCCGCCTGCGCGAATCCCTGGAAAAAATCCTCCGCCAGCTCGGTCTGGAAATCTCCCACTCGTTTCGCCGCAATCTTCATCCGGCACACGCAATACGGCCGCCCGCTCAGGTCCACCGCTGCGGCCGCCAGCGTTTCGTCCATGGGCATCAGAAAGTAGCCCGCGCGCAGGATGCCCCGCTTCGTCCCCAGCGCCTTCCGCACCGCCTCTCCCAGTGCGATCCCCGTGTCTTCCACCGTATGGTGCTGGTCCACGTCCAGGTCGCCCCGGGCTTCCACCACCAGATCGAACGCCCCGTGCCGCGCCACCAGTTCCAGCATGTGATCGAAAAAGCGGATTCCCGTGGCAATCCGCGATGTCCCGCGCCCGTCCAGGTTCAGGCGCACACGCACATCCGTCTCGTTCGTTTTTCTGTGGATCGTCGCGCCTCTCGCCATCGCCCCTCACTCGTGCTGCTGGATTTCCCTCACCAGGTTCCTAATCTCCGCCCGCGTCCCGATCGTAATCCGCGCGTAACCCGGTCCCAGGTCTTTGCTCCGTTCCCGCACCAGGATCCCCCGCCGCTCGAGCCTCCGGAACAGTCCCGGGCCGCGCGCTCCGAAATCCGCCAGTAAGAAGTTGCCCGCGCTCGGATACGTCCGCACTTCCATTTTCTTCAGCTCTTTCTCCAGCCAGCCCCGCAGCCGCACCACCTCGCCCACGTATCTCCTCATCGTTTCTCCGTCTTCCACCGCAGCCTCCGCGGCCGCCAGCGCCGCAACGTTTACGGGAAACGGCCCAGCGGCACGGCGCACCATCGCCACCGATTCCGCGCATCCAATCACCGCGCCGAGCCGCAGCCCCGCCAGCCCCGCCGTTTTCGAAAACGTTCGCGCCACGAACAGTTGCCGGTATTTCCGGATCCACGAAACCACCGTCACGCCCGCGAATTCCGCATACGCCTCGTCAATCACCACCGCCGTTCGCCGCGCCGCGCGCAGAATCGCTTCGATCTCTTCCGGCCGCACCAGCGTCCCGGTCGGATTGTTCGGATTGCACACGAACACCACTCGCGGCTCCTCCGCCAGCGCCCGCATCACTCCCTCCAGCGGAAACTCCATCTCCCTGCCGTACCGCAACGCCCGGATTTTCGCTCCCGCGATCTCTCCCCAGTACCGGTACATCGGAAATGTCGGCTCGCAGATCACCACGCTGCTCCCAGCGTCCACAAACGTGTCGAAAAACAGCCGCAGCGCCTCGTCTCCCCCGTTCGTCAGCAGCAATTCATCCGCCGCCACTCCATAGTGGCGCGCCAGCCGCCGCGTCGTCCTCGCGTATTCGGGATACATTGCCAGTTCCTTTGCCGTCAGCCTTGCCAGCGCCCGCAACACGGCCCGCGAGCAGCCTCCTGTATTTTCGTTGAAGTCCAGACGCATCTTATTTGCCCGGCCTTCGCCGGGAGCCTGGTACGCCCGGCGCTCCAGGATGGCTTTTCGCACCGGCAGTTGCGTCTTCATCCCCGCACGCTCACGGCCCGCTCGTGCGCCTCCAGGCCCTCCGCCCGCGCCAGCACTTTCACGTCTTCCGCCAGCCGCCTCCATCCCTTCCGCCCGATCGTCTGCACGCTGATGCATTTCACAAAATCCGCCGCGCTCAATCCTCCTCGCCGCCGCGCCCATCCTCCGGTCGGCAGTACGTGGTTGCTTCCGGTCGCGTAGTCGCCCAGCGGTTGCGCCGCCCAGGGCCCCACAAAAACGGTTCCGGCCGCGCGGCATCTCTCCAACTCCCCGTCCTCTTTGTCCGGCAGGCTCACGTGCTCCGGCCCGAACCGGTTCACGAAATCCCACGCCGCGTTCCACGACTCCGCCACCACGATCGCTCCCGTCCTCCGCAGAGATACGTGCGCGGGATTCGATTTCGGCAGCTGCCTGAGCTGCGCTTCCACCTCGCGCCGAACCCTCTCCGCCAACCGCTTCGAAGTGGTCACCAGATAACTTCCCGCATCCGGAGCGTGCTCCGCCTGTGCCACGAGGTCCGCCGCAATCCACCTCGGATTGCCCCGCCGCGAAAGCACCACCGCTTCCGTCGGCCCGGCCGGCAGGTCGATCGCGCGATCCCCGCTCACCAACTGTTTTGCCGCGGTCACGTACCGGTTGCCCGGCCCGAAAATCTTTTCCACCCGTTGCACGCTCTCGGTTCCGTACGCCAGCGCCGCAATCGCCTGCGCTCCTCCGATCCGCGCCACTTCGAGCCCGCCCAGCAGCCCGGCCGCCGCCAGCAGTTCCGCGCTCGGCTTCGGACAGACCACGGCGATGCGCCCCACTCCAGCCACTTTCGCCGGCACCGCTGTCATCACCAGCGTCGAAACCAGCGCGTGCCACCCGCCCGGTACGTAGCACCCAATCGCCTCGATCGGCCTCACCATCTGCCGGATGCGCACGCCCGGCTCTGTTTCCACCGTCCACTCCCGCGGCAATTGGCGTTCCGCCACTCTCCCCACGTTTCGCGCCGCATGTTCGACCGACCGCCGGAACTCCTCGCTCGCGCTCGCCGCGGCCCTGCGCAGCTCGTGCCCCGCAATCCACACGCCCTCCGTTCGCAGGTCGATCCCGTCCAGCCGTTTCGTCCAGGCGAACAATCCCGCATCTCCCCGCCGCCGCACGTCGCCGACGATCCGCGCCGCGGCGCGTTCCGCCACAGCATCGCGCCGCAACCGCGCCCCCAGAAGCTGCCTCTCCGTTGCCGCCGTCAGTCTAAGGATTCGCATCACAGCACGATTTTGTTCAGCGGATATTCCACGATCCCCTGCGCGCGCGCCGCCTTCAGTTTCGGCATGATTTGCCGCACCACCGCTTCCTCCAGGATCGTATTCACCGCCACCCATTCCGGGTCGCTCAGCGGTGAAATCGTCGGTTTTTTCAGCGCCGGCAGCACCGCGAGCACTCCCGGCAGGTCTTCCCGGCGCACGTTCAACAGCAGACCCACGCGGCTCGCTGCCGCAATCGCCCCCTGCAGCAGCAGGATCAGGTTTTCTGTCTTCTCGCGCTTCCAGGCGTCCGCTGCCGCCGTGCGGTTCATGATGAACACTGTCGCCGATTCCAGCACCGTATCCACGATTCGCAACCGGTTGGCTCGCAGCGACGACCCCGTCTCCGTCACTTCCACAATGGCGTCGGCCAGTCCCGGCACCTTCACTTCCGTCGCTCCCCATGAAAACTCCACGTGCGCGGCCACTCCATGCCTCTTCAGGTAGCTCTCCGTAATTTTCACCACCTCCGTTGCGATCACTTTCCCCGCCAGGTCCCGCGGTTCGCGGATCGCCGAATCTTCCGCCACCGCCAGCACCCAGCGCACCCGCGCCAGCCGCTGCTTCGCGTACACCAGTTCCGCGAGCTCTTCCACTGCCGCTCCCGTTTCCACCACCCAGTCGTGCCCGGTGATGCCCGCGTCCAGCGCACCCGTTTCCACGTACCGCGCCATCTCCTGCGCCCGCACCAGCAGGCACTCGATTTCAGGATCGTCAATTGCCGGCACGTAGCTCCTCGCGCTGATCGCGATCTTCCAGCCCGCTCGCGCGAACAGATCGAGCGTAGCCTCCTGCAGGCTCCCTTTGGGGATTCCCAACTTCAGCCGGCTCATGGGTTCTTCTCCTCGCCGTAAACCTCTGCGGGCTCGAACGTCCTCTTCTCCGTCACTTCCGCTCCGCCGTCTTCGGTAATCCGCCGGAAGAAGCAGCCCCGGTATCCCTCATGGCATACGCCCGGCCCCAGCGGGTCCACCCTCACGAGCAGCGCATCGGCGTCGCAATCCACACGCACCTCGCGCACTCGCAGCACGTGCCCGCTCGACTCGCCCTTTTTCCACAGCCGGTTCCTCGACCGGCTGAAAAACACCGCCTCTCCCGTCCGCCGCGTCTCGTCGAGCGCTTCCAGGTTCATGAACCCCAGCATCAGCACCTCTCCGCTGCGCGCATCCTGCACAATCGCCGGCACCAGCCCGCCGCACTTCTCGAATGCAATGTCCATCGCCCCATCCTCCTCGAATCTCTCCCCGAAAAACAAAAAACCCGCCGGGCTTCTTGCTCCGGCGGGCTGATGAGTGCTTTGTCTTCCCGTTTGCTAGGCACACCTCAACGCGCGCGGTGTATGTCCGTGATGGTGATGCCCGTGCGCGCCGGCCGTGCCTGGAATCCTCATAAGCAGGTCAAAACATAGCGGAATCTGCCGGCGCTGTCAACGCCGGCGCCCGGTAGCACTGCCGCTCCCGTCGCAATCGCTGAGGAAGGAAGGGCCTGTATGCGCCCGGTCGGCTCAAATCGTTCCTCGGGCGCAACCCGCCGCCCCCGCCTCACCTCTTTGCGCCCGCCAGCACCGGAGCCCCGAAGGCGTATTGCGCCATCTTCTTCAGCGACTCCACTCCGCGAACTTCATTGTCCAGCAGCGGAACGATGGCGCGCACGTTGTCGAAGTCCTTCCAGATCTGCTCCATGTACGAATCCTGCATGGCCACGCGGTTCTTGACGAATTCCGGCGAATCCTCGCGCACCTGGTCCTTCTGGATCACCATGTTCACCACCACCCCGCCCACCGGGATCCCGAAATCATGGAACCAGTTGATAAAGCGTTTGATCACCGCGATTGGCAGTGCCTCCGGCAGCGTGACGAAAAAGAACGCGGTCAGCTCCGGAGTCGGTGAGCAGTTCGCGCGCGTGCCCGATTCGCTCGCGGAACTTGAGCAGGTACTCCATCAGCGGGTCTTCTTCCTTCTTCTTCGTGAACGACAGCAGCTCGCGCAGCGACTGCGCCTCCTTCGCGCGACTTCACCATCTTGTTCACCCACAGCGAATACACCTTGCTCATCCCCAGCAGCCGCCGCGCGTTGGCGGTGGGCGCGGTATCGAAGACGTAGGCGTCGTATTCGTTCTTGAACATCAGGTCCACCATGTTTTCGAACATGGCCGACTCTTCGAACGCCGGGTTCATGGTCGCGCTCTCCACAAACGCGTCTGCCTGCGTGGAGATTTCGGCGAACTTCAGGAACCAGCGGATCTTCTGTTTGATGTCCTGCTTCGAGCGCTCGATGGTTTCTTTGGTGTCGATCTCGTACGCCCACAGATTGGGCGACGCCTTTTACCGGCCGTGGGCTGTCCGTAGACGTTCTGGTCCAGCAGCCCGCTCAGGCTGTGCACCGGGTTGGTGGAGGCCAGCATGCGTGCGCTTGCCCTCCTGCGCCAGGTGCAGCGCCGTCACGCCCGCCATCACCGTCTTGCCCACGCCGCCCTTGCCGCCGAAGAACAGGAACTTCAGTTTCGGGTGCGCCGCGATGAATTCGGTCATCGATTCTTTGATTTCGCGCCATGTGCCGTCTCACCTTTTCCCGTTGCCGTACATCAGCCCGGCCAGTTTTTCGATCATCGGCAGTCCGGTAACGTCCCGCTCGAGTTCCGGCACGCGCCCCACCACCTGCTTGCCGAAGGTTTTGTCAATTTCCTCCAGGTAGTGGCCCTGCATCTTCAGCCGGTTCTGCAGGTAGGGCGGGATCTCCTGGTTCTGCCAGGTCCGCCGGAAGCACACGGTTCACCATGTAGCCCGCGATGCGGAACGTCGAACTTGGAGAACAGTTGCGCCGCCTTTTCCGTGTCCAGGATGATCATCTCTTCCGGCACCACGACGAAGAAGAACGCCGTCTTCTGCTTGTCCGTCAGGATGCTGCGAGGACTGGTTGATGCGGTTCTTGATGTACTGCAGTTCGGTGAGGATTTGGTCCTCTTCCGTGGTCTTCTCCCGCTTGCATGCCGCGCCACCATCTCTTCGTGCTCGCGCATCTCCTGCGCGCAGCTTGGTGATGCGGTTGATCCACTCGTCGTACACCTTCGCCATGGACAGGTAATAGAGCGCGTGGCCCAGCGGCACCAGGTCGTAGATGTAATAGTCGTATTCGCCGCCCACCACGATGTCCACCACCGCGTCGAAGATGGCCGACTCCTCCATGGCCGGCTCCGCCGAGGCCGCCTGGATGTACTGCTCGATCTCCTCCGGCACCTGCTCCAGGCCGTACATGTCGAGGATCTTCTTGCGGATCTCGTCCTGGTATTTCGCGGATGTGGCTGTCGGCGTCGATCTCCTGCGCGTACAGGTTCTTGATGATCTCCACCGCGCCCTTGCCGAAAATGTCCTTCTGGAAGATGTCGCTCAGCGAGGCCTGCGGATCCACCGAGAAGACCAGCACCTTGTGCCCGTGCTGCGCCAGCCAGAACGCCGTGGCCGCCGAGAATGTGGTCTTCCCCAGCCCGCCCTTGCCGCCGAACATGATGTACCGTCTTGCTTTGTCTTTCTCAAATGCTTCTCGCAATATCATGGCGTTTCCTTTCGCGACGGCTCTTTCCGTTCCTCTTCCGCGCCCCTCCCTGCCGTCAGAACATCGCGTCCGACACGTCCTTCTCCCGCAGCATGCGCCGCTTCCACGTCGCGATATTCGGCACCACGTAGGGCAGCAGCCGCAGCGAGTAGTACGGCGGCAGAATGGGTACGCCGATGCAGGTCGCCCATGGTGATCAGGATGAACAGGTGTTCCATGCTCGCGCGCGTGCGCAGGCGTAGCGCGACATGTCGTGCGCGCTCATCCCGTAGGCGATTTCCTTCAGCTTCCCGAACAATCCCTGCTTTTCCTCTTTTTTCTCTTTTTTGGCTTTTTTCGCCATCCGCGTTCTCCCGTTCCTGTGCTGGAGCACCGCCAGGTCTGTTTGTCCCTCGCGGCCGCTCTCTCCGCGTCTCTCAAACACCGTGCAAATGAAACTCCTCTTTGTCCGCCAGGTCCCGCTCCCGCATCACCCGCCGTTTCCAGGTGGCGATGTGCGGCACCAGGTAAGGCAGCAGCCGCAGCGAGTACAGCGGCGGCACCACCGGCACTCCCAGCATGTCCCCCACGGTGATCAGCAGGAACGCCGACTCCAGTTCCCCGCGCATTTCCAGGGCCTGCCGCTCGAATTCGAACCCCACCATGCCGTACAGAAAGTCCCGCGCCGCTTTCAGCCATCCGCGTTTCACTGCGCTCTCCCGCGCCTTCATCTCCCGGACGCCTCGTCCGGCCGCGCCGCGTGTACTATACTTCTCGCGTTTTCGCGCACTGGTGCCCTGGGCGTCCATGTCGCCTCAACTTTCCATCTTCATTCTCGTCGCCCTGCTGGTGGTCGGCTGGTTTGCTGTGGGCACACACTTCAACGTGCGCAAGGGCGAGGCCGCATTGCGCTGGCTCCAGCAGGGGCTTCCTCAGGTCGGCGAAAAGACCACGCTGCGCTGGCTGGGTTCCTCGGCCGTCGAGCTCAAAATCCAGCAGGGCAAGGCCCCATTTCGTGCTGCGGAGGTCGTGATCGTCCTTGAACCCCGCGACGTCCCCCCATTCTGGCTCCTGGCGCGCCTCCGCGGCCGCCATGATCTCTTCATTTTCCGCGGCACTCTGTGCAGCCGACCGGCCCTGGAAATGGATGCTCTGGATCCTAATTCCTGGTCCACTCGGGGGCTGGAGCGTAAGTGCGAGGCGCGGGGCTGGTCGCCTCTGCCCGCTCCCGCTCCGCTGGCGGTTTACGCTCGCGACCACGTCCAGGGCGTCTCCGGCATTCTGGCCGCTGCGGAATTGCCCGGCTGTCCGCTCGTACGGCTCTCCGTCCGTCGCGCGGAGCCGGAACTCGAGATCCAGTGGCAGCTCAGCCATCTCCTCACACACCCTTCTTCCGCCGTCTTCCAAACCATTCGTCGCATCACCGACTGCCTGTGAGACCCCGGGGCGGCGGGTCCGCCCGCCGCCCCACTCGGGTTCTTTGCTAGTCGGCCGCAGCCCGCATGGGCACGGGCGCGGCAATTTGCTTCGGCCGGTGCCAGGCGTTCCACGCGTCGTAAGCGATCACGATCGCCGCCGCGAAAAGCAGCAGCGCCACGATAATCATGGCCACCGCTCCGATGTAGTTCATCGGCTCGGCCGCAATCGCCGGATTCGTCAGGATGCTCGCGTACAGGTTGTACGCCGTCACCAAAATGGCAGCCATCGTGGTGGCGTACATGAACAGCATGGGCCAGAACGCGTAACGCGGGTTGCGTCCCTCCGACCGCAGCCACAGGCAAACGATCAGAAGTCCCAGCGCCGCCATCAGTTGGTTCGAGGCCCCGAACAGTTGCCACAGGTAGATCCACGTGCCGCTGAGCACCAGCAGCAGCGTCAGGCCCATCGACACGATGGCTGCGATGTGCGCGTTCTTGAAGCCCACCCACACGTCGCCCAGCCATTCGCCCAGGGTGACTCGCATCACCCGGAACACGAGTTGCACCATGGTCAGCACGATGACCACGAACACGCCGAACCCCAGCGCGGTTCCGTATGCCGGAGCGATCGCTCCGAACGTCACCATCCCCAGCAGTTTGCCTACTCCATTGGCGAACGCCCCTGCTCCGGTGCCGCCTGCGATGCACACCGCCACCAGCGAAAGCAGCGCCAGCGCGTTCTCCGAGAACATCCCGCCGCCGCCCACCGGCAGCGCGTCCGTCTCATACTCGAGCTGGCGCGCCGTACCGATCGATCCCACCAGCGAATGCCATCCGGAGATGGCGCCGCAGGCGATGGTCACGAACAGCATCGGCCAAATGGGCTGAATCGCCGGCAACGCCTGGCCCGCCGCTTTGGTTGTGGGCATCCAGTTCACGAAGGCCGCCGAGTGGAAACTCACCGCGTTCCACATCGCAGCATTCCCGAACAGGCCGCGGAGGCCGCCTACAACAGCGCCCAGCGCGGAAAAGCCGATGGTGAGGAAGGTGACCCAGAACCCGATGTAGTTGGTCGGCTGCGCGAACCGCCAGATCGGCAGCACCGTGCCCAGGTAGGAGAATCCGAAAATGAACAGGCACCAGAACAGGAACGAGGGCAGCATTTTGATTGCCCCGCTCTGATCCAGATACTTCGGAACCACCTGCCCCTGCGCATTGACTACTTTGACGCCCAGCCGCGGATCCGACTTCGTGGGATCCACCACCGTGTAGAGCGCCTTCCCCCCGGTGATGTCGTTGATCCCGACATTCACTTTGTTCACCACGGAGTTGATCGGTCCGGCAAACACCAGTGCTGTCGCCGGCTTCCCGTCAGGCGTCGTTCCCTTCGCCGTCGTGATTCCCATCGCGCCGATCGCCATCGAAGCAAGCGTGATCGCCACAGCCAGGAACGTCACCAGCATCAGTCCCATCTTCCAGCGGTAAAGCATCTGCCCCATCAGCAGTCCCATCACCGCCAGCATGAAGATTCCAAAGGGCACGTCCGCCCGCGGATCGAAGATGCCGGCCATGATCCCCACAAACGCTCCGGCCAGCAGCAGCAGGTAGAAGAAAATGAACACGAACAGGATGATCCGGGCGCGCGGCGCGATAAGCCGGTGGGCTATCGCCGAAAGCGATTTCCCATCGTTCCGCACCGCCACCATAATCGCCGAATAGTCGCTCGCCCATCCCAGGAACGTGACCCCGAGCGTCAGCCACAGCAGCGAGGGCAGCCACCCCCACAGCGTCACGGCCACGATGGGCCCCACGATCGGCCCGGCCGCGGCGATCGACTTGAAGTGATACCCGTAAAGCACATTCTTCCCCGTCGGCATGAAGTCCACGCCGTCCATGTACATCTTGGCCGGCGTCGCCTTCTTGTCGTCGGGCTGGATCACGTCGCGGTCAATCTTCCGCGCGTACGTGTTGTACGCCAGCCAGATCATCACCGCTCCCAATATTCCCACCACGGGAGCGTTCAACGGCTGGTGCGCCAGCACGAATCCCCCCAACACCACTACGGGGATTAGAACCAAGATCAGCGCCGCTACTCGTATATTCATCGACATCTCCTCTCGTCCAAGCCGGTCCGGCAAGTTGCCGTCCTCGCTCTCAGGTGATTTCTGCGCCCCCCATCAGCCTTGCCTGGGCGTCCCGCCCCACAATGAATTGTCTGGAACTCCTCGTCCGGGAAACCGCTCGGTCTCCGCGCATGTGCCAGGTGCGCGGGCTGAGGGATCAGGCAGGCTATAGCTCGCACCGGCCGCTGGTGCAGGCAAACCTCTTGTTCGCCCACATCTAGCAGTCCGGGGGTCCGCGGAAGCAACGATTGTTGCGCGGGCTCCACGGTTTCGGAAGCGTCCGGCGTATGCATCGCCAAAACTCGCCTCTACGCTAATCCTCGAAAGCGGCCGCTGCTGTGACGATTATCACTGCCAGACGTGATGGTTGGCCTTCGTGCGAAGCGTGTCCCCGCTGGGGTTGGTTGCCGGCGCGCCCGGATATGTCCTGGGGGTTCCTATTTGCTCGGAAAGGGCCCCTGCCTCTCTGACCAGGGCTACCTTCTGCGCTGCATCGCGACGCTCTGAATCGACTCGCCTCGGCTACTGTAATCGAGGAATGACCGATGATTTGTGCCGTCGGGGAAGACTTGTCAATGACAAGGGAATTGCGCGTATCTTGCAGGAGACACAGCAGACTTTGCCAGAAACCAGGGCCGTAATTTGCTGATTCTTTGGCCCCGCATGCATTTTGGCGAATGACAGGCACGGCCTGTGGGGCTAGGTGGCGCGTCCCGCGGAGCAAAGCCCCTCGCAGGCCTTCATCGCACCCAAGATGGTTTCCACGGCCGTCTCATCTCCCATCGCCGAATTGACCCACACTTTGTAACGGTTGAGTGTGGGCCAGTCAGCGCCAAAATACTGCTTGATGAAGGCGGCGCGCTCATTGTCGACGGTATCGAGGAGCTCCCGGGCTTCCGACTCCCGCTTTCCCAGGGCCAGCATGCGGCGCATCTTCTCTTCGTACGGCGCGTATACAAACACATGGAAAGCGTCGCGCCGCTCGCGCAGGATACACGAGGCGCCACGGCCCACGATCACACAATCCCCCGACTCGGCCACGCGCCCAATCACCTGGGTGAGCAGCTTCACCATGCGCTCGGCGTCGAACACTTCTTTGTCTTCAATGGAAATGCTGCGTTCGTAGCTCCCGCGGGCAAACACCTTGGCTAGCCGGTAGAGGAGCGGGTCGCGCCGCTCGTCGTGGCGTTCAGCCGCCGCGGGGCTCACGTGGGCCAGCTTGGCGATTTCCTGCGTCAGATTCTGGTCCCACAGCGTCCATCCCAGGCGCTGTGCCGCGGCCGCAGCGATGGCCGCGCCCCCGGAACCGAACTCCCGTTCGATCGTCAGGATCCGGTAGATTGTCACGGCCGCCTTCGCTCCTTCAGTGGACGTGCGCTTCGCCGGCCGGCTTCCCGTTCTTAAGCAGGAGCGCCAGCGGCACTCTGCACAGGGCAGAAAGACCTAAAATCTTGGAGTTGTCAAGACAGGCCACCCAGATGGCCTGGCCGGGTACCATGCTATGCATCCGCTCGTGGGCCTGCCGCCGGGGCGAGCACCGGGCGCCGGAATCCGGCCAAAACGCCGGAGGAACAGCCGGCTCCTCGAGCGAACGCGACGCCACTCGGGTCGTGAGCCCCTGCATTCTCACCTTCGTCGCGGGTTGCTTCACCAACTACCGGGATGCCGGGAACAGGCGCGCAGCATTCTCGCAGAGAATCTTTCGCTGGACCTCCGCCCTGAGGGGCAGCGCCCGAAACTTCTCGATGTTCCCACGGACATCCGCCACGCCCGGCCCGGGCCAATCGGTCCCGAATAGGACTTTGTCCGCGACCTCTTCAATCCGCGGGAAGTATTCCAACAGTTTTTGCGGCGGGATGCCGGAAACATCCATGTACATGTTCTTGTGCCGGCGCACGAGGAAGAAGGCCTCATTCATCCAGAGGGGGCGGCCGCCATGCGCCAGGATGATCACCAAATCAGGGTAGTCCACCCCGACGTCGTCGGCCAGCATGGGCCGGGCGTACACATTGCGGGCGCCAGGAAAAACCGACGTGCCGGTGTGAATCATCACCGGGAGACCAAGGTCCTGCGCGCGCTCGTATACTTCGGCGAGCGGCCCCAGGCCGTCGCGGTAGGCGTTCGGTGCAAAGAGCTGGTGCGGGGGATGAAACTTCAGCGCCCGGATGCCCATGCTCGCCAGGCGATCGACCTCGGCGGCGGCATCGGAGACGTAGTCGGGATGCACCGAGCCAAAGGCGATCAATCGGTCGGGGGCCGCGGCACAATAGCGCGCGTTCCAGTCGTTCACCTCTGCAGTGTGGCCGATAACCTCCGGGCTGACGGAGGTAACCAGCCCGGCTCGCTCAACCCCTGCGGCGTCGAGAAAATTCAGGAAGGCCATTGGGTCGGAACAGAACTTCTCCAGCCGTGCGAAATCTTTGTAGGAGCGTCTTACGAACTCGAGCACTGCTGGCTTGAGCATGCGGGGCGGCATGACATGAATGTGAATATCAATGACCGGAGTCATGAGAGTTTCCGGCTCCAGGTGCGGCGCTGGTTCGGGAGCCTGCGGGGAGGCCAGCCTTAGTGTCCGCTGAATAACGAGAAGTAGGCCTTCTCGCCCTCCCACTCCGCGATGTGCACTCGGACCTCAGAGAGAAGACGAAGTTCGGCGTCGAATTCTTGCGCGACCACGCGCTGATCCTGGGAGTCAAAGTATCTGATGACGTATTTCCCGTGCGGAAGAGCCAGCGCGTCAATGGTCCAGCGGTCATCGAAGTAAAGTCCCATCCGCACCATCAACTCGGCCAGAGTATAATCCGCCCCATTGATGTTTAGATTCTGTACGCCACTGCCCAGCGGACCAAAGCGGCTCTCCATCAAGGCGCGCCCGCTCAGTTCAGCCATCGACGGCTCCGCTCCTCGCGTTTGCCGTGTCGCCACCGAACTCGCGCGACGGCAGCGCATCCGCTATTCCCCAGATCGAATCAGAGGTCCGCAGGGCAGCGCACGCGATGATGTCGAAACGATTCGAAGTAACCGTCTTCTCCTATCCACTCTGCGATGTGCGCGCGCAGCTCGCCTGCGAACCGGAAATCGGAGTAGAACTCGTGGGCCACGATGCGCTGATCATCCCCATCGTAATACCGGACCACATACCGCCCCGAGGTCAGTTCCAGCATGTCAATGCCTCGGGAGTCTTCGAAATTGAGCCCCATTCTCACCAGCAGGGCCGACATGTCGTATTCCGCGCCGGCGATGACGATAACCTGCGCGCCGCTGCCCAGCGGGCCATAGAGGCTCTCGATCAGAGCCCGCCCTCGAATGTCGGCCATGATCACCTACCCTTCGGGCGCTTCGGCCAGCGGCCGCTTGAACACCAAGTGAACTCCGATTGTACCGTAAGCGACGCCGTCCTTATTCGGCGCAATGAGCGGGGTGGAACTCGCCAGCTCCCACCCGTCAGCGCCTGCGCCGTTGATCCAGGTATCCAGTCCGCTCACCATGCCCTGGTCTGTTTCACTAAAGACCACCATGCGGTCAAAATATTCCCACTGCATTGTCTCGCTCCTGTGGATCGTTTGTTCCTGCTCAAAACGCGCGTCTGCTTGATCCTTGACTTATCGCAAGTGTTCCGCGAACCAATCGGACACGGTGTGAAGCATCTCCTGGTTGAACTTGAGTTCGCTGTGATTGAACCAGCGCGGCAGATAACGAATCAGGCCATTCTCGTGCTGTACGTCCGGCCGCAGGTCGGTGGTGACGTAGCGCAGCTCCGCACCGGGCAGCCCGGCTTTCAGCCCCGCGGCGCCCTCCAGCAACGACGGAAGGTCGCGCTCGGCATAGAGCAGAAGGCACGGCCGGTCGTGAGGGGGTACGGGGCCAAGCAAATCGAGCAGTTCCACGACGTAGCCGGAGTAGGGCTCGCGCACGGACGGACTGGGAAAATTCTGGAACATCCATTTACCCTGCGGCGAAATTTGCGCGGTCACCGCCGGCGAAATGGCGACCATGCAGTCGGCGGACGTCATGAGTGCCAGCCGCCCGCCCAGGCTGATTCCCGTCGCGCCGACAGGGCCGAAACGACGCACATAACGCACGGCGGCCTCGAATTCGTCGCGCATGACGGGTCCGATGGTCGCCAGGTTCTCTCCACTGCCGCAGGGATCAAATGAAAGTGCAGCCAGGCCCTTTTCCGCCAGAGCGGCCGACAGCGCCAGCATGTGCTCCTTGGTTGCGCCGTAGCCCGGGAACACCGCTACCCCTCCGCGCGCTGCGCGGTCCGGAGAAAATAGAACAGCGGGTATGGGATGGCCGTCCGGGGCAGAAAGATCGGTCACTCGCTCAAATTTCATCCTTTCCTCCACAGATACTCGCAGGGCAGAAAGAAAGCCCGGGGCAGCAGACGTCCGCCCAGATCAGGCAGCTTTCAGTACCACAGCCCCGGCACTAAGTCGAGTCCGAGGTCGGATCCGATCGCCATCCGCGAAGAACTTCAAGGCGCGACTTCCTTGAGCCAGGCAAGGATGCGGTCTGCCAGAATGGCTTCCTGCCCGTCAAAGGTATGTTTGGCCCCCTCGATCAAAATCAGGTCGACCTTGGAACTCCTCTTCGCGGCTCCCCTTAGCCGCTCCCCGATGCCGGGCTCGATCAATTTGTCCGCCTTTCCCTGAACAATCAGAATCGGATTCGTTACCTTTTCTATGTTCTGGTAGGGGTCGGACCGGGCATTCGGCCCGCGCAGGCTGAGAAGATAGCGGGGAGTGTACAGGGCTTTCCCCAGCGGCCCCAGATCAACCGCCATCAACTGGTTCTCCTGGCCTGCGGCCTGCATGGCCAGTGCCTCATCCACGGTGGCCTGGGCTTTCTTCCGCCCAAACTGCCACACATTCCACTCGAAAAGATTTCCCGGCCCGGAAACAAGGACTGTCGCAACCACGTTGAGGTCGCCCGCGGCAGCCTGGTAGTAGAGTACCCGGTTGGTCCCCATGCTTTGGCCCAGCAGCACCAGACGGGAAAAACTGTGTTCCCGCAGGTACCCCGCGCCGGCGGCGATATCCGCCTCGTTCCCGGCGAAATCCGATGTTTTGGGGCCTGCATCGTGATCACGCATGTTCAGCGCCAGGGAGGAATAGCCCCGCTCGGCGGCTGCCTTTGCGAAGGTAGGAAAATACTCGCTGTAGAAGTTTCCACCAAAGCCATGCACCAGCAGGATCGCCGTTTGGCGCGGGTTGGCGGCGGGCCGGTAGAAAATGCCGTTCAGCCTCGCGCCGTCCCGCGTGGTGAGCGTGACTTGCTCGACGGAACAGGAGGGTTTCTGGGCGGGAATCGATCGTGGAAGTGAATCGAGCGCTGCCCCTGTGGCCAGGCTTCCCAGCAACAGAACTGCGGCGATGGGCACCAGCCTGTTCTGTCGGCTCATGGATTGCTAGGATTTCATGATTTCCACCAGATCGGTCAGGGTATTGCCCACGGAATCGGCAGCGAATCCCAGCTCATCTTGCGGGGCTTTCGAGCGATTCACCCAACAGGTCCAGAACCCAAAGTTCTTGGCTCCGATGATGTCCCAGCAATTGGAGGAGACAAAACCGATCGCGCCCTTGCTCACATGGAGTTTCTTGCAAGCTAGTTGATAGACGCGCTGGTTGGGCTTGTAAATCTTTGCCGCGTCCACGCTGATCACCTGGGAGAACATTCCTTTGAGCCCCGAACTCTCCACGGCGGCTCGCAGCATTCTGGGAGAACCGTTGGATAAAATGGCCAGCGGATAGCCGGAAAGAGCCTCCAGGGCTTGCCGGACTTCCGGAAAGGGATCGAGATGCAGGTAGGCTTCCATCAGACGAGCACGCGTCTCAGGCGGGCAGGGCAGATTCAGCGACTTGCACGCGAAGACCAGCGCTGACTCCGTGACCTGCCAAAAGTCCTTGTAACGCCCCATCAGGCTGCGCAGCCAGGTGTACTCCAACTGCTTGCTGCGCCACGTCTGGCTGAGAGCGGGACCCTGACCGGGGAATACCTGATTGCAAGTGGAGATAACGGAGTGAACGTCAAAGAGAGTCCCGTAAGCGTCAAACACCAAGGCCTTGATTGCCCTTTTCATTTTGATTCACCCGTGGCCTTTCTCAGGCGGACTTGCCAGCGTGTTCGAGCTTGGCTTCCAAGAGCGCCAGGCGCTCCTTGAGTTGCTTCTGCTGCTGCCACCGCGCGGTCACGTCTTGCATGATGGCGGCGGCGCCGAGTATCTCTCCGGACGGTGCGCGGAGGAGGACAATCGAGAATTCGACTGAAATGCGCGTGCCGTCCTTTCTCATCGCCGGCACCGCGAGCATCTCACGGCCGTACTTCGTGATTCCGGTGCCCATCACCTTGTGGTATCCCTCCCAGTGCCGCGCCCGCTGGCGCTCGGGAACGATCATATCCAGGCTGTGCCCCACGGCCTCTCCGGCGGAGTAGCCGAACATGGCCTCGGCGCCTGCATTCCAAAATTGAATCACGCCGTCGTGGTCTGAGAAGATCACTGCAAACTGAGTTTGCTCGACAATGCTCCGGGACAGCCACTCGTGGGTAAAAGTCGGCATCATCGAAGCCCCTCCCGTAGATCTCCCTGAAGGCTTGGCTCAGGCCGAACTGGGTGGGCGTGCCGGTGGCTGCGGGCTCGGCGCTTCTTTCTGCCGCAGCACCCGCCGCAGGAGTTTTCCCGTGGGAGTGCGGGGCAAATCGTTCACGAAGACCACCTCGCGCGGCAATTTATACGTGGCGATTTTTCCGCGGCAGTATTCGACCAACGCGTCCGCGGAGACACTCTGCCCGGGCTTAAGGACCACGTAGGCTTTTGCGATTTGGCCGCGAACTTCGTCCGGCACCCCGATGACGCCCACGTCCGCCACCGCGGGATGGGTAGCCATGGTCGTTTCAATCTCGTCCGGTCCGATGCGGTAAGCCGAACTCTTGATGACGTCGTCCTCGCGAGATACGAACCAGAAGTAGCCGTCCTCGTCGAAATAGACGTAATCACCGGCCCGGTTCCAGCCGTCCGGCGTGACGGCATGGCGCTGCTTGTCCGGGTCGTGCCAGTAGATGGTGCCGGTCGGCCCCCGGACCAGGAAATGGCCAATCTCCTTCGGCGCTGACTCCTTGCCCTCTTCGTTTACCACCTTCACTTCGAACCCCGGCACCGCTTTGCCGAACGACCCCGGCTTGACCTGCCGGGTCACCACATTCGACACGAAGACGTACATCATCTCCGTTGTGCCCAGGCCTTCGAAGATTTCCTGCCCAAACTTTTCCTTCCAGGCGTGATAGGTCGGCGCCGTCAGGCTCTCGCCCCCGCCGGTACAGACGCGCAGGCTGCCCAGGTCAAATCTCTTCTCGGCGTCCGGCACTTGCAACATCTTGCGATAGGCCGTGGGCGCGAGCGAAAGCACGGTGATGCGATGCTTCTGGATGGTCTCAAACATCTTCTCCGGTTCGAACTTGGGGATCAGGGAGGCGGCCGCGCCAAACCGCATAGGGATTGTGGTGAAAGTGGAATAGCCGGCGCCGAATGCGAGCGGCGCCGAACCGCCGATGATGTCGTTCTCCGTGACCTTCCAACCGTACTTCCCGAACGTGTCGGGCACGATGAGCGTTTCTTCAACCAGGTGAGCGGTTCCCTTGGGCCGGCCCGTCGTGCCGGAGGTATACAGCAGCACCCCCAGATCTTCCCGCCGCCGGCGCACGGGGGCGAGCGTGGGACCGCCGGATTGCAGCAGTTCCCCATAAAGCAGGTAGCCCTTGGATTTCAGCTCCGCGGCGTCGCCGCCGATCACGATAATGTTTCGAATGGTCTTAAAATTCTCGCGCGCCGCCTCCACCTCGCCCAGGAGCGCAAAGTGCACGACGATGGCTACGGCTTCCGCGTCGTTGGCTACGTGTCCAATCTCGGCTCGGGAAAACAACGGGGAAATAGGGGTAATCACCGCGCCGAGCTTGAGGACAGCAAAATTGGCCGCGATCGCGGGAGGGATGGTTGGGGAGCGAAGAAGGACCCGGTCATTCTCGCCAATGCCCAACTCGCGCAGCGCGTTGCCGAATTTGTTTGCCTGCCCCAGAAGCTGTGCATAGCTGATGCGCTGGTCTTCGAACAGAAGAGCGGCGCGCTCGCCCCGGCCCGCCGCGACAGCCTTGTCGAGCAATTCTTCCGTGGGGTTGAAACGCTCGGGGTAGGTTGCGAACTCCGGAAGTGTGTAGATGCGCGTGGGCCAGGACTCACGCGGGGGCAAGTAGTCAGCCATGGTCAGCCTCGTCAGCGGGTCGCTACAGAAGGTTGGCCGGTCTCGGCCAGCAACTCCGTGAGGGCCTGTTCGACGCGGATCAATCCCCGTTGGGCATCCGTGCGGGGGTAGGCCAGACTCGGATAGCGATCGCCCTCAAAGACGAGCAAAGCCGGAACATTCGAGCCGAAGTCCTCGACAAGGGCGCCCTTGGCACCGAACACGGGGCGCACGCTGGCGTCCGGACCGCTGACGGATTTGTGGTAAATGGGGAAACGGTCCTTGATGCCCGCCACGTCGATGGCCTTGGCGTCCACTCCCTTGGCGTGCAAATCCTTGACGAGCTGGAGCGCGCGCGGGATGTCGCAGGGAAATGCCTCTCCAGGCTTCTGGGTGGTGCTGTAGTAGAACTCCAAACGCTTGGGACCTTTGCTGGCAGCGGCGGCAACCGCAGCCTTGGCGGCGGCCGGGTCGGGCGGGACATACGCGTTTTTACTGTCCTCGAAAACGTCACACTCGGTCCAGCCCTGGAGCGTGATGGAGAGCGTGAACGGCCACTCGCGCTTCAGACACTGCCCCAGATAGGCCTTTTGCAGGTTGGGGTCAAGCGCCGGACGCAGATGCTTACAACGGACGCACAAGCAACTGGCATTATAGTGAGCCATAAGATTCTCCAATGTTCCGATTGCAACTTCTACATGCCTTCTTGAATAAAGCGCGGCCGACTGCCGACCAGATCTTCCTTTTTGAGCGGATGCCCACTGACGGTCTTGCCGCGCACATTCTTTTGTATGGGAATGGGCTTGCAAACGGAAGTGGGGCGCGCCCGCGGAGCCGAACGCGTCAGCCCCGGTCCGGATATGGGGCTGTAATCAGGCTTCTCGGCGAAGCCAGGCAAAAGGTCGGGTTTGCCTTCGGCTGCTTCCGGACCAGCCACGCAAACCCCTGATGAGGTCTCCAGCCGCCAGATCTTGCCGCACCCGGCGCACTTCGTGTTGCCTTTGAAGTTCCAAAAAGGATAGGGGTCAAGAAAATTCTTCGTCTTACAACCGGAGCATATAAGCAGCATCTGTCATCTCCTCATTCTGCTCTCAGATACATTCCTGTTCTTCGAGCCGGCGCAGTTCTTCGGCGCTTAGCCCGGCCAGTTTGCCGAGGATTTCCTCGTTGTCCGCACCCACCGGTTTGAGCGCCCACTTGAGACGCGGCGGGGTTGCGGACATCATGTAGGCGGGGCCCTGGTGCAGCAGGTCGCCGTAGGTGGGGTCGTCCAGCCACCGGACTGCGCCGCGCTCCAGCCAGTGCGGGTTGTTGGCCACCTCTTTGGAGTTCCATACCGGCTGGTTGATGATGTTGGCCTTATCCAAAATCGCGGCAACCTCTTCCTTCGTCTTATTCGCCGCCCACTTCTCCAGCCAGGGATAAATCTCCATCTGGCTCTTGGCCTGTACCCGGATGTCCTGCTTGGCATATTTTCCCGCCAGGTTGCCGTCACCTATGGTCTGGCAAAGGCGGGCAAAGTCCTTGTCCTCGTAAGCGCTGACGAGGATGTAGCCCTCCTCCTGCTCCTGCGGGTTCTCCGACTGCGGGTAGGAGGATTTGCCGCACTTGATGATCCCGTGCACGCACAATTGGGTATCCCAATTGCCCCAGCGCTCGCGCGTAATGCCGTGCCGGCCGTACAGCGGCAGAGCGTACTCGAGCTGGCGGGTCACTCCGTGCACCTGCGAATACTCGGTAAACGTGCCCTCGCCGGAAATCTTGTCGCGGTAGTACAACGCGGCTAGAATCTGAACCGCAGCCATCATGCCGCCCCAATAATCAGCCAGCCAGATGGTGTGCTTGGCGGGCGCGCCCCCCAGGAATTCCTGCTTGCCGGTCATGCCAAAGTTGCCGCCCTGGGATTGGCCGAGGATGTCGTAGGAAGCCCGCACGCGTCCCGGCCCCCAACCGCCGAAGCCGCCTAGCCAGGAATACACCAGCCGGGGATTGATCTCCTTCAGTTGCCGGTAACCGATGCCCCAGCGGTCGAAAGTGCCGGGACGGTAGTTTTCCACGAACACGTCGGATTTGGCCGCCAGTTTCTTCACGATGTCCTGGCCCTCTTTGCGGTGGAAATCAATGGAGATGAAGTACTCGTTCGGGTTGGCACCCAGGAAACCCAGGCCGGTTCCCCGCTCCGGGACCCAGCGAGAGAGCGGATACAGGAACGGCTCATTGAAGGGCGTAGTGTGACGCATGGCCTCGCCGCGGCGGGGCGCCTCAATCTTGATGACCTCGGCGCCGAGTTCGGCCAAGTAGGAGGCGCAGGAGGGGCCCAGGATGTACTGGGTGCAGGAAAGCACCCGGTATCCCTTGAGCGCTTCGGGCTTTCCGAATGCCTTCTTGAAGTCGAAGGTCTCCTGGCAGAACTGTTCAAATCCCTGTTGTGCCGCCGGCTTGGGCGTGCTGCTTTGGGTAGCCATCTCATCCCTCCTGGTTCACACGATCTTGGCTTGCTTCAGCCGCGTGAAGTCGTCGCGAGTGAAGCCGAGCAGCCGGCGATACACATCTTGGTTGTCGTAGCCGACAGGGCGGCCGAGCCACTTCAGCCGGCCGGGGGTCTTGTGCTGCAGGAAGGGGGTGGTGCCATACAGGATCTTGCCGTAGTTGGGGGATTCGGTCTCGGCCACATGGCCGCGATACTTGAAGTGCGGGTACTCGGCCACCTCGTTCACATACAGCACGCCGCCAGAGGCCACTTGCTGCTTGGAGAGTTTGCGCTCGGCTTCGCTGCGGGGATTGTCTTTCAACCACTCCCCCAACATCGTGTAGGTCTTCACTTGCATGTCATGCGCCAGCCGTTCCGTGACTTCGCGCAGGTGCGGATCGCCCAGGATGTCCTCCTCGACTGCCGCTTGTTCGTCACCCACCGTCCGCCAGATGCGGTACCACAGCCGGTCGTGCCCGCCGCCCACCATCATGTAGCCGTCCTTGCACGGATTGACCGCGTAGATGTTGATCGCCAGGTCCCAGTTCCCGTAGCGCGGGCGGATACTTCCGTCCATCGAGTACCAGCCCCAGCTATAGTCGAGAATGCGGATAATGCCCTCGGCCGCCGTGGCTTCGACGAACTGGCCCTCACCGGAAACATTTTCCCGGTATAAGACCGCGGCGAGAATACCCATGGCCGCGGCCGTCCCGCCGACGTGGTCGGCCACCCACAAGGCGGAGCGCGTCGGCTGCCCGCCAAACTCTTTCGGGTCCCCGGTGCCGTGAACAAAGCCGCAGGCGGCTTGGGCCACTGGGTCGAGCATCCCCGGCTTGTCTTTCAGCGGGCCCCACTGCCCGCGCTGGCCGACCCAACAGTAGATCAGGCGGGGATTGATCTCTCGCAACTGGCGATAACCGATGCCCCAGGCGTCCCATTGCCCCGGTGGGCCATTCTCGATCACCACGTCGGAGTGGACAACCAACTTCTTGAGGATTTCGCGGCCTTCTTCGGTCTCCAGGTTTAGCGTGATCGAAAGCTTGTTGCGCATTTCGTGCAGAAACTGTCCGCCGACCTCCTCGCCCGTCTCCTTGTCGCGGAACATGTATTCCCGCCTGCCGAACGGCGTGTTCTGGCGCAGCGGGTCTCCCCCCGGCGGTTCCACCTTTATGACCTCGGCGCCGAGTTCGGAAAGCATCGACGAGCACCAGTGGCCGATCATCATGCGCGTGGAGCAATCCAATACGCGGAGGCGAGACAATGCTTCCGGCTTCTCGAAATTCTTCTCCTGGCGCGTGATGGATTCCAAGTACAGCGGGTAATTCTTCGCCTGGTCGCTCAGCCCGGCGTATACCTCTTCCGGCGTAAGCTTTGGTATCGCAGGCCAGGGAAGAACTTTTGGGGTAGCCATTTCAGTGTCTCCTGCTGATTTGCGTGTTACTCAGTTCATCCTCGCGGCGGGTTTGGCCCAAGGCAATCCTGAGTCGGATGCACGGGATATAGTCCCACACCCCGGAATTGTCAAGCCGTTTTCTAGATTCATCGCATGTACGCACCGCGTGACGCGCATCACAGCAAAATGTGATGCCGCTCCTTGCGCCCGGAACCGCGTTTCCACGAAAAACTCGAAGTTGCCATTTGCGCGACCGATGACTGCGCAGGACCAGCGGCCCGGCTGCAATGTTAAACTGGCGCACAAGGAGTCAGCAGCAGCCCACGGCAATCGAGAGCGGTGGATGACAACGGAACACGGGAACGGAACAGAGGTCTGCTGACTGGGAAGTGAGTGGCCATGTCGTTTGATGAGCGACTCGGGAAGATCTTCGCGCTTGCGGACGCGCTCCAAGCCAACCGCGCGATGATCATTGACGCGGCTGCGCGAGATCTGTATTTCGCCGTCAAAGACACCGACCGGGAAATAAGCATGGCGATTGACCGGCTCCACATGCTGGAGGAGGCGCGCGGGCTGCTTGCGGAGCGGAGACCATTGGGCGGACCGGGCTCGCGCGTTGCGCTCGCGCTTTCTTATAACGGTAGCGCTTGGCTCAACGCAGCCATCTGTTCGATCTATCTGCTCGGCAACGACGTTTCGGTGAAGTTTTCGTCGAAAGCACCGCGCGTGATGGCATTGATGGAGAGCACCTACCGCCCCATCTTCGGTGACGCAGTATCGTTTTACAGGGGCTCAGGAACCGCTTTTCTCGAAGAGGCTTTGAAGTCGCCGGAAGTTGCCGTCGTCGTCGTTTTCGGATTCGACGCCAATATCCTGCCTTACGAGCAGGCCTTCCGTGAGACGCGCAAGAAGCTGGTCTTCGAAGGGCCGGGGCAAGACCCCTTCATCGTCTTTGCCGACGCCAACCTCGAACTGGCCCTCGACGACTTGATGCAATCAAAGTTCAGCTATTCCGGGCAGACCTGTACGGCGCCCAAGAGAATTTTTATCCAGAAGCCCGTCTATGAGGGACTTCTCCAGGCGTTTGCCGAGCGGGTAAGACGCCTCGTGACAGGCGACCCGGAGGACCCTCGCACCGACGTTTCTCCGGTAAGAAGCAGAGTCGCCATCGAGCGAATCGAGATGCAGCTTAATGACGCGCGGACTAAAGGCGCTCAAATTCTCGCGGGCGGGAGAATCGAGGGCAACCTGATCTTCCCCACAATCGTTAAGGATGCCACCGACGACATGTTGGGGATGCGGGAAGAGGTCTTTGGCCCGGTTGCCTTCACCTCGAGCTTCACCACTGCCGGTGAAGTGCTCGCCCGCGCGCGCGGGCAGAAGTACGGCCTTCGCGCCGCCGTCTTCGGCGGGGATCAGGCGGCCGAAGTGGCGCGCGACTTGCGCGGCCAGCCGTACTGCCATCCGGTTGCCGATTACACCTTTGGCCGCTTCGGCACGGTGTCGCTGAATGAGCCTCGCAGCGCTTCCTGGCGCGGTGCGCTGATCGTCAAGCCCGTCGGCGGCTACGGGTATTCCGGCTGGATCTGGGAAACAGTGGACGGGCATTTCCAGATGAAGCAGGGGCCCAAGCTGCTGAGCCTGGAGTCTTCTCTTTGCAATTAGTCCCGAAATCGATATACTCTGGGCCGTTCCCGGAAAACATTATTTCCGGCGGCACGCTGCGAGGCGGCTGGAGCGACCATATTGCGGCGAGGGAGGAGAGAACGATGCTTGAAGTGAGACAAGTGAGTGACCACGATCTTGAAGCGCTCATCGGCGGAACGCAGCTCAGGGCCATGAGCAAGCTGTATATCGACGATGTCCTGGCCATCGTCGACCGCGGTTTGGAAAGGCTGCCCTCCTATCTGGATCTCTATCGCAAAGCAATCAAGCAGGCGTGGTCACCCGACGAGCTGGACTTCTCTCACGACAAGGCGGAATGGGAATTTCTTTCTCCGGAAACGAAGAAGCGGCGTGTCTGGAGCATGCGCATGTTCTTCGATGGGGAAGAACGCGTGGCTTCTCTATTGGCTCCCCTCGTGTGGGCCGCACCCAACAAGGAAGTAGAGGCCTTCGTTGCCACCCAACTGGCGGACGAGGTCCGGCACACGATTTTCTTCGATCGTTACTGGCGCGAAGTGGTGGGCACCCGGGCGGCAAGCTTGGATGAACTGGTGAAGGAAATAGGGATCGGTCCGGAGGAAAGCGAAGGCTACGATTATTTCTTCTACCGGTGGCTGCCCGCCCTCGCTCAGCAGTTGGCTTCGCACCCCAAGGATCTGGATACTGCGGTAACTTTCGTCACCGTTTATCATCTCGCGGTCGAGGGCGCGATGTTCCTCACCGGCATGAGATACCAGCTTGAGGGCGCCAGACGGTGGGGAAGAACGTGGGGCTACTATCAGGGCTTCACCGCTGCCACACGAGACGAATCGCGGCATGTGCTGTTTGGCGTGAAATACCTGCAGGACATGGTGAGAAAAGACCCGGCCCGCTTCGCGCCAGTGATTCAGAATACGATTCAGGAAGCTCTCCCCCTGATCGAAAAGACCATGACCCCTCCTCGGGGAGAGATGAACTATTACGGTGGCGAGCACCTCGAGGAAGCCTGGCCTGGATACACACCTGAAACGCTTCGCGGGGAGATGATCCAGTACGCGAAAGACACGCTGGGGCGCCGGCTGCACGCTGTTGGCATCCGGATGGCCCTGTAAGACCAGGAGCGCCACCCAGGGGCGGAAGGCATTGCATTCCCGTGACCGGTTTGGATTGCTAGGTGCGCCGGGCCTGGAGGGCACTCCTACATGTAGCACGTTATACGGCCACTGACACTGCCGCCTCACATACTGGGTAGTAAGGGCCGATGACAGTTGGGATTCTCCGCGTGATTCGACACTAGTGTGCCGCTGAGTTCTTCGAGCGCTTCCATGTTATGCCTGCCGCATACACGAGCGGCAGCACGCCAAGTAAGATAAACACTAGATCACCCGGCAAGCGGCACCATTCGATGACACGCACAATTCTTTGACTTAGAAACTCGGGCCCTCGGGCATGCCAGTATCCATTGTTCAGCACATCGACGAGTTGCAGCACGCCGCCGGGAAATAAGTTGGTCACCACCATCAGAGCTAGGCCGAGATTCAACCCCCAGAAAGATATCCCTACGTACTTCTCGATTCGCAGCCAGTCATCATCCGAGAGGATCTGGCGGAAAGCAAAAACCATGAGAGCAACAGCGAGCATCCCGAAGACGCCCATCATGGCGGCATGGCCGTGATTGGGAGTGAGGATGGTCCCCACCTCGTAGTAGCTGACGATCGGCAAGTTGATCAAGAACCCGAACACACCTGCACCCACAAAATTCCAAAACCCCACAGCCATCAGAAACCGAAAGGTCCACTTATGGGGGATGCCGACTTCCTTTCCGCATATTTCGCATTTCGAGTGCGTCAACTTCGCGAAGTCCCATGCGTCCAGCGTCAGAAGGGTCAGTGGAACAACCTCCATTGCCGAAAAGACGGCTGCAAGAGCCATAGTGATGTTGGATTGGCCGGTCCAATACCAGTGATGCCCCGTGCCAACGATTCCACTCCCCAGGTAGAGGATGGCATCGAGGTATACGACGCGGGACGCAGTCAGATGTGACACGATCCCCATTTTGTAGAAAATGATCGCGACCATGACGGTAACAAAGAGCTCAAAGAATCCTTCCACCCAGAGGTGGATGATCCAGAACCGCCACATGTCGACCACGGTGAAGTTGGACGTGCTGCCAAAAAACATCGCTGGAAGGTAGAAGATGGGAATCGCCGCCGCCGCATAGAGGAAAAGCGAGGAAATCTCGCGGCCTTCAGGATCCTTCCTGAGGGGAGCGACTGCCCGGCGGAGCAGAATAAGCCAAAAGACCAGCCCGATGGCGAGCAATAGCTGCCAGGCACGCCCGAGTTCGAGATACTCCCAACCCTGGTGTCCGAACCAAAACCACAAGTTCCCGAGCAGTTGCTTGACGCCCATGACTTCGCCCAGCAGACTTCCGACAGTTACGACAACGAGAGCGCCGAACAAGACTCCCACTCCCTGGACCTGGCCCTCGGGTTCAGTCCCGCCGAGAGCAGATGCCAGGAACAATCCGCCGGCTACGTAGGCAGTGGCTATCCAGAAAATGGCCAGTTGCAGGTGCCAGGTGCGGGCGATTTGACTTGGCAAGATTTGCGAAAAGTCAATCCCGTAAAAACTTCCAGGGTCGGCTCGGTAGTGAGCGACAGCTCCGCCGACCACCACCTGACCCAAAAAGAGCAGAGCCACAAGCACAAAATAGTTGAGGATCGCCCGCTGCGTTTTCGTGGCCGCTCCTGGAATCAGTTGGGGGTGTACGTGGCCTGTGCGGCCCTTCCATCCGAGGAAATCAAATCTGCCAAAGACAAACAGCGCCAGCGCGAGAGCTCCGAGCAGTGTAATCAGACTGAGCGCACTCCAAAGGACTGCATCGCTGCTCGGGAGATTCCCCACGGCCGGGTCGTAGGGGAAGTTGTTCGTATAGGAGTAGGGCTTGCCGGGACGGTTTGCGGCGGAAGCCCAGGCGGTCCAAGCGAAAAAGGCGGTTAGTTGCCTTATCTCTTCGGAGTCGTTGATGTAGTTGGCTGGAAGGCCAGCGTTTGTTTTCGGGTTGGCAAGGTATGTCTTCCACTTTACGATTTGTTGCCGGTAGGACTCGGATTCCGGCTCGGTGAAAGCAAGGGTCTTTGTTCCAGGGTCATAGCGATTTGTCTTCAGCAAAAGCTGGACTTCAGCGTTGACCCCCTGCCGTTGCTCTGGCGTCAGCTCGATCAGCTCCCGGTAGTAAAGTCGGCGGGCTAGCAAATTCTGGGCTTCGCCGGCCAATGTGTGAAGGTATTCGGCGGAGAAATCCGGCCCTAGGTAAGCACCGTGGCCCCAGATCGTTCCGTTATCCATCAGGCCGTACTTCAGAAATACCTGCTGTCCTTTGAGAACGTCCTGAGCGGTAAAAACAATCTCACGGGAGGGAGACAGAACCCTTTCGGGGATTGGGGGTGCATCGTGATAACTTTTCGTTGCGAGCCAGATCAGAATCGTGAACCCGGCAACTACAGTGAGAATGACGGAGTGCTTCCACCAAGGCGAGAGTCTGTCTGGCGTTTCCATATAAAATAATCCAGGGCTCCGGTCCGCGTCGCTTACGAGCGGATCATCGTGAGCAGCATCTTGAACCTGGTCAGAGCCTTCAGAGAGTGCGGTTGATGTGCTGGCATGAGCACTGCATCGCCTGCCTTCGTTATTAGTGGCTTACCGGAAACGACAATCTCCGCTTCGCCCTCCAGCAGATGGGCCAGGGCGTCGAACGGGGCTGTATGCTCACTCAGGCCCTGGCCCTCATCGAACGTGAACAGCGTGAGTGTTCCCGTCGCGCGGCTGACGAGCGTCCGGCTAACAACCGCCCCTTCCTGGTAAGTCACCAGCTCTGTTAAGCGCACCACTTCCGCGATTGGCATGTCACGCTTACTCTGTGGCTGCTGTGAATCCATCTTCGGCCACCTCCGCCGCCGCGATTCTCTCGTCTTACTGCCTAGATTCCCTGGGCACGCCTGAGTTTATGCTAATCCCAGCTTCACTTCACCGCCAGCTCCATGCGCACTCTCTTCGAGACGCGCCCAGATTCTTTGAAGCTCCTGGACTACTTCCTGATCCACCACGCCGGAATAAGCGAGAGGCGGGGCTCGCCTAATGCGGCAGGGTCCTCCTAAACTATCCGATCTTCGTATGAGCCCCATCCGGGACCACGTCAACAAATGCAAACACAATTGCGCCCTGGCTGCTGCGACTAAAGTCACAGCCACGACAACGGATTTGAGACCGTGGCGATCTGTCGCCGTACTGATGCCAAGGGGTGGCCGTCAGGGAGTGACAAAAGTCACTGCCAAGGAACTCTCATTGGAATAAGAATGCGGAATGGTAAGAGGAAGCTGGGCATGCTCACCCCATCCAAGACTCTCATCCGGCTCGATTCGTCCGTACGCCACTCGTTCATCCAAGCGAACACCTACCCCGTGGCCTGGCCCGATGGGCGCTGCTGCGGGGAGAGTCACACTGAATGGAGGAAATCCCTATGTTCACACGTATGATGACCTGCAAACTGAAGCTGGAGAAGAAAGAAGACTTTTTGAAAGCTGCACGCCAACTGACGAGCGCTTACAAGGACCAGACTGGCTTTGTGGACCTGCTTACCCTCATCTCGGACGATAATCCTGACCGCGCGCTCGTTCTCGCTGTCTGGAGGACGAAGTCGGATTCCCAAGAGTTCTACAGGAACCGGGCTCCGCTGTTGGATCTGAAGCCCTTCCTGCAGGAGGAGCAGATCGAACATTACAACATCGAGAATTCGAGCGTGTTCAAGGTTGGCAGCGGCAAGGCCGCCTAATCGGGATTGCCTTGTGATCTCCAATTCCTGATTGCCGGTTTGCCGGCGGTACGGTCACCGCGGGCCGTACAGAGGCAATCAGGAAGCCGAGATCCCAGATTAGCAGTTTGTGCAGCGGATCGGGGCAGGGATCCTCCGTTTGCTGAAGATCGAATCTCGTCAGAAGGGCCATCCGAGATAGTCTCGAACATAGCCGCGGCGCTTGGCTTCAGGGAGCTTAGCGCTCTTCTGACTGGCCGAGCTGGCCTCGCAGACGCAAAAGTCACGACCGCCTCTTCATTTGCCACGCAACCCTCGGCCTACAAATTGACCTTGTTCCATTCTCTCAAGCGGTCGAGGCTGCGAACGAAGGGTTTCAAGCCGAGCCATAGGAGCAAGGCAGCCCCAATGTGCGCCAAGGTCCCCACGATGAGCAACGAATAATGGACCGCATTGTCGTTGTGGAAGACGTAGTCGGTCATTACTGCCACGGCGGTGGGCCCAAGTCCGAGGCCGATAAGATTGATCACAAAGAGATAGAGCGCCGATGCCTGGCCGCGCATGACATTTGGCATCATCTCCTGCATGGCTGCGGCCGCCACTCCCACGGGCATGCTGGTCACGAATATGGTGACAACCAGCACCGCGGCCGCTGAGCTGCCGCTGGGCATCAATGGATAAAGAATGCCGGCGGGCAACCACGCCAGGGCCCCGATCACTCCCACGCGCATACTCGAGTCGGCAAAACCACGCCGTGCCAGCCAGTCCGCCAGCCAGCCGCCGGTCACGATCCCCAGCGTCCCGAAGACGCAGACAATCGTGCCGTAAACAACCCCTGCCTGGGAAGCTGACCAGCTATATCTGCGAATGAAGAAAGTGGGGACCCACGCGGAGATGCCGTAGCCTGAAAGAGCCAACAATGCGAAGCCGAGATTATGGCAGAGAAAGGTTGCGCGGTTCTGACCGATGTAAGAAATGACTTCGCGCATGGACACTGGGGCGAGAGTCATTTTGCCATCTGCAGTTTTACTCATTCTGGCGCCTTTGCGCGTTGGCTCCTTCACCGTATACATGAGCAGGGCGAACAGGACTCCAGGAAGTCCCACAATAAAGAAGATTACCTGCCACGGGCGAATCGTGCCGACAATGGGCAAGACCCAGTTTCCTTTGCTGGAAGCGTAGCCGACCACCAGCCCGCCGAGAACAAGGGCGAGGCCCGAGCCCACATAATAGGCCATGGAGTACACGCTGATCGCGGTAGCCCGGCGCTCCTTGGGGAAATAGTCGGATATAAGTGAATACGCGGAAGGCGAAAGTGCCGCTTCGCCGACCCCCACGCCCATTCGGAGGAGCAGAAATTGCCAGAACTGCCGGGCCACACCGCACCCGGCCGTCAAAAAGCTCCACAGACCCATCCCCAGAGCGATGATCGTGCGCCGGCTCTTGAAGTCTGCGAGGCGGCCCAGAGGAAAACCGAACAACGAGTAGAAGATCGCAAAGCTGAAACCCATGAGCAGGCTCATTTGCGTGTCAGAGATGCCGAGATCGCGTCTTATGGGACGCACCAGCAGGTTCAAAATCTGGCGATCCATGAATGCGAAAACATAGGCGACGGTGAGCACAGCAACCACGTACCAGGCGTAACCGGCCGGAGGATAGGACTCTTCTGTAAGGGAGTGCCGCTCCGCAGACGCCGGATCTTCGTGTGGGGGCAAACCATCCTCCTGGCTTCCAATGCAGCCCGGCATCGCTGCAGTTGCCTCAACGTCACGCGGGCAAGCAGGGATTGACGCCAAAATGGGGTAACTAGGAGGCCCGCGCACGAGGCTGCGGGGCCTGGGAGCGCCGAAGAAACGACGCTAGGCCGCCTTCCCCTTAGCGATTTTGTGAGCGGTGGAAGTTTCTACAGTATACATATGAACTTTGGGAGCGCTGTGAACCTCATGCTGGATCATGTCCTTAATTTGCGCGTACAGTTCGTGGCTGTGCCTCTCTGCGTCTTCTTTCGTCCTCCAGAAGCTCAGAGCGAGGACTCGCTCGGCCTCCGTGTCTGAGATCAGCACAATCTCATCCACAAAGCCCGGTTGGGCTTTTAACGCGCTCAGCACTCTCTCGTGGATGGTATGGCAAAGTTCCTTTGCTTTTCCTGGTTTTGTTCTCACCTCAACAACTCGCGTGAACATGGAATGTGCTCCTTTCGGGCCAACTAGGGTTCGTGCAGCCCCGAGAAGAAATCCTCCACGGTCCCCCGGCGGCTGAACGCTACTAGCTGGCTCCTAAACTACACCGGGCGCTGAGGAGGGTCAATTCCCGGCATGCTTTGAAATTCGGCGCCCTTTCCGTCGCCAAATTGATTCAAAGAAACGCTCTCAGCATCCGATTGCACTCCTCGTACCCCGCCTCTTCACTGTGCGGGCTGTGCTGGCCCTTCTCCACGAGGTGCATCGTGGCCCGAGGCAACTCCTTCCGTACGCGCTCCAATTCGCCCGGCTCCGTCCGCGGATCGAACCGCCCGTGCAAGAACATCGCCGGGACGGCTAGTTCCCCTAATCTCCCGGAGTAGAGATCTTCATCCGGCCGCGCGCATTCATCGGCGATTCTCAGCCACGCCCGGCAGTTTCGACGTACTACCGTCTGCCAGTGCGTTTCCCCGTGGTCTTCGGCCAGCAGCCTTTGTGTCTCTCCAGCCAGATCTTCGGGATGCGCGGAAAATCGCTCGAAAAATCCCCGCGAACCCGGCTTCTTCCGAAAATAGTGAAACGCTTCCAGGATCAACTTCTCGCACCGTTCCGGCGCTCCCAGTCCGATCATCGCCGCGATCACCGCACCATCGCTGTGCCCCCAGAAAGTTGCCCGCACGATCCCCAGCGCATCCAGCACCGCCAGAGTCTCTTCCGCGGCCCGGCGATGAAAATCCAGCGGCATCTCGCTCGTCACCAGCGTGGAGCGCCCGTAGCCGGTCCGGTCCGGCGCGATGATGCGCAGTTCTTTCTGAAATGCCTCGATCTGCCGGTCGATGGGATACACCCCATATCCCCATCCGCCGTGCAGGAACACCAGCGGCCGCCCGCTGCCGTGTTCACGGTAATGAATCCACACCGGTGCGATTCCCGGCGTGTGCGACGATTCTGCTAATTCCACGAATGGCATGGAACGTCAACCCTCCCTCAGCCAAAGCGGCACGCGCGAGACGCCGGGACGCGCGGGTTCAGCGATTGACCCTCTAGGAAGAGGACGCATAAGATTGAAGCATGCGCGTCGGAGACATAGCGGCCAATACTACTCTCATCGACGTCGAATACCTCGGCAACTCGGAAATCATTGCGGCCTGCGTTCTCGAAGGCGAGGGAAACGTCGGGATCGTTGATCCCGGCCCGAGTTCGGCACTCGCCACACTCCGGAGCAAGCTCGATCAACTCGGCGTGGGGGTCAAGGGCCTCGATTCGATTCTGCTGACGCACATCCACCTGGATCACGCCGGCGCCACCGGGACTCTGGTGCGGGAAAACCCGCGTATCCGCGTGTACGTGCACGAGCGCGGCGCGCCGAAGATGATTGATCCCACAAAGCTTCTCGACAGCGCCCGTCGGCTTTATGGCGACCAGATGGACCGGCTGTGGGGCGAATTTCTCCCCGTGCCCGCAGAAAATGTTCGTGCGCTGGCCGGGGGCGAGCGGCTGAACATCGCCGGCCGACAGCTCGAGGTCGCGTACACCCCGGGCCACGCCTCGCATCATGTGAGTTATTTCGACGCGGGTACGGGCTTGGCTTTCATCGGTGACACGGCAGGAATCCGAATCGCCAATGGGCCGGTTGTCTTGCCCATCACGCCGCCGCCCGACATCGATTTGGAGGCCTTCTCCCAAAGCTGGCAAAAGATACGCGAGTGGCGGCCGGAGCGGATTTTTCTCACCCACTTTGGCCCTGCCGGCCGCGTCCAGGAGCACCTGGAAGAATTAAGCGACCGTTTGGAGGAATGGAGCGTTGCCGTGCATGAATCACTCAAGGAAGGCGAGAGCGATGCGGAACGCGCCGAGCGATTCACGCACCAGGTCGCTGCGAAGCTGAAGCAGCACGTCTCCGAGCGCGATGCCGGCCGCTACGTGCGCGGCGCCGCGATAGACCTCTGCTGGTATGGGCTGGCCCGGTATTGGCGCAAGCGCGAACAGGCCTGAACTGTCCGGCCACGTGCGGCGCCAAACGCGCATAGACAGGATTGTCGGTGCTGCCGGAGACGATCCGCGATGTATCCGGCAAACTACAAATGCTCGCACGAGCATCAGTGGGTGGCGCTGGAGGTCAGAAAGCCACCATCGGCGACACGGATTATGCCCAGCATTCTCTCGGCGACGTGGTGCTCCTCGAACTGTCCAAACCAGGCGCAAACTTCTCCGCAGGGCAGACCATCGGCACCATGAAGCCCGTGAAGGCGGTGAATGAAATCTACAGCCCAGGAAAAACTGGCGGGGGATGCCCGCCGCGCCGGGGAACCCGCGAGCCCGCTGGTCTCGCGATTCGAGAATAAATAAAGTCCCAGGCTACCCGCTTTCGAGTCCGGAAGTTTGAACAACTGGCGGAGAGGGTGGGATTCGAACCCACGAGGCCGGTCTCCCAGCCTACCCGCTTTCGAGGCGGGCTCTTTCAACCACTCAGACACCTCTCCGCGCCGTGGTGCTATGTCTTTAGGCTAACAAACGCCCGCACCCGCAGCAATACGCCCGCTGTCGGTTTCGCGGCAATAGCCCCAAAAGGAAGGGCGGGTCCCGAAGCTTCGGGATCAACCCCGCCGTTACTCGTCCCAGGAGAAGGGGCTCTAGTCCTTGAAGCCAAATCCGCGCATCCACGGCCGGAGAACGGAGGGAGTCCCGCTACCTCTTCGCCTCAAAAAACGCCTGCAACAACCCTGCGCACTCCTCCGCCAGCACTCCCGGCGTCACGTCCACGCGGTAATTCACCATCGGGCTCGTCAGCACCGCGAAGCACGACCGGAACGCTCCACCCTTCGGATCATCCGCTCCATACACCACGCGGTCCACCCGCGCCTGCACGATGGCTCCCGCGCACATCGCGCACGGTTCCACCGTCACGTACAACGTCACTCCCTCCAGCCGGTGATTCTTCGCCGCCAGCGCCGCCGCCCGCAGCGCCACGATTTCCGCGTGCGCCGTGGGATCGCACTCCGCAATCGTACGGTTGCCGCCCCGCGCCACGCACTCCCCGCCGCGCACCCCCACCGCACCCACGGGCACTTCGCCCCGCCGCTCCGCCTCTCGCGCCTCGGCAATCGCCTCGCGCATCCATTCTTCATCTGTCTTCGTCATGCCCGAGAGCATAGCACGCAGCCAGATTCCCGGTCGGACGCCGCCCACCTCGCTGTCAGCGGCCTGCCTTTCGCCCGAGATACTGGAAGGCGGCAGAGCGGTTTCCATTCATGGTCACGGCCCAGAAGGGCTCATACTCCAGCTGCTGGAGGGAGCCAGTGAGTTCCGCGATCCACTCTTCGCGATGATGCCGCACCACCACGCCCTCGGCATGGCAAAAGACTCCGTAATCGCCGCCTTCCGGCCGGGACCGCTCGTACCGTTCGCGGTTGCGCGCGTCTTCGTTCAGCAGGAAATCGCTGATATACAGCATTCCGCCGGGGCGAAGCACGCGCTGGATTTCATCTATCAATGCCTGCTGATCAGCGTCAGCCGGCGTGCACGTTAGCACGGCGAGCAGCAGCACCGCGTGTGTGGATTCTGCCCGCAAAGGGATGGTCCGCCCGTCGCAGCGCGCCAGAATTGCCGCCGGCAATTCAGTCCGGCACCTTCCAAGCATGCCGGCTGAGAAATCCATGCCGATTACATGCTCATAGCCGGAGCTCAGCAGTGCGCCCAGCGTTCTACCGTAGCCGCATCCCAGATCGAGAATGCGGGCACGGGAATCCAGCCGCTTTGCCAGCCAGTCCGCGCGGAGCGGAAGCGTGAAGGACTTTTCGCGGGCCACGCGGTCCCAATAATCCACCTGCGCCAGTTTGCGCGGCAAAGACTCCATGCTGTCCACACTATCACCGCGGCGTTGCTGAGCGGAGTTCGCCGGCCTCCCGCCCCGCGCTTCGCCCTGCAACGGTTCGCAGTTATCCTGCATCATTGAATCCAGCAGCTCGTGCCTTACGCTTCGGCCCAGTGGTCGGCCTGGTAAGGGTCGCGTGCTAGTCCGAAGTGGTCGGCCCGGTAAGGGCCGCGTGCCAGTCCGAAGTGGTCGGCCCGGTAAGGGCCGCGTGCCAGTCCGAAGTGGTCGGCCCGGTAAGGGCCGCGTGCTAGTCCGAAAAGAAAAGAGAACAACATGCGCTACGTTGGTCTGAGCTGTTTTGGCTGTCTCGCGGTAGCTTTTCTGGCTGCCGCCTGGACCGCGTCGCGACCCGGTGCGGTGACCGAAGTGTGGGCCGCCTCGCGGCAGACCCCGCCCGCGGCTCCCGCTCAGCCCGCGGCCAAGCCCGCCGCGGCTCCGCCCGCTGAGAAGACCGCCGGCGAAGCCTTCAAGAACGTGCAAGTCCTGAAAGACATCCCCGCCTCGCAGTTCATCCCTACAATGTTCTTCATGGCCGCCTCTCTGGGCGTCCGCTGCGATCACTGCCACGTCGCTTCCCAAAGCGGTCCCTGGCCGTTCGAAAAGGACGACAAGAAAGAAAAACAGACCGCCCGCGAAATGATCAAAATGATGCGTGCCATCGACGACCAGAATTTTGAGGGGCGCCAGGAGGTCACCTGCGCCACCTGCCACCAGGGCCATGCCGACCCCTCCAACCTCCCTCCCGTCCGTCAACTCGGCGAAAAGCCGCCGAGTGCGGAGCAGACCGCGGAACAACAGTCTCTGCCTACGCCCGACCAGATTCTGGACCGTTACGTCGAGGTCATCGGTGGCGCCGCCGCGCTCGACAAGCTGAAAACACGCGTAACCAAAGGCGCCCTGGTCTTCGAGTCTGGTCCCACCTATGCCCTCGAAATCGAGCAGAAGGCTCCCGGCCTCGGACTGGTCACAGCAACCTCGGCCAAGGGCTTCGTCTCCCGCGACGGGTTCGACGGCGCCACGGCTTGGAATTCGTTTGGAAGCAGCGTGTTTCCTTCGCACGGGCTGGAAGAGGCGAGGATCGCCCGCGACGCTCAGTTTTTCGTGGATACCGACGTGAAGAAGCGCTTTCCCCGGCGCTTTGTGGTTGGAAAAGAAACCACCGGCGGCGAAGAGGCCTACCTCGTTCGCGTCGTCGGACTCCACGGCATCTCCGAGATGCTCGATTTCAGCGTGAACTCCGGTTTGCTTCTCCGCCGCATCGTGCTCACCCAGACGGCGCTGGGCCGCTTCACCGAGCAGACCGACTACTCCGATTACCGCGAGGTGGACGGCGTCAAATTCCCCTTCTCCGTCGCGCGCATGGAAGTGAACACCCGCTACACGGAGAAGTACACGGACATCAAGCACAACGTGCCCGTGGACGATTCCATCTTCAAGTTTCCGCAGGCACCAAAGCAGTAATCCGGCTGAATCTTCGGCGGCTTGTTCACTGGTTTGCGGGGAGGAACTGGCCCCAGCATTCAGAGGCAAAGGTGCGGCGTTGGATTCAAGTCTCATGCTCCTGCTTTGGAGAATGGGATACTCCCCCTCCCCCTTCAAATTGCTCAAACGATTGAGAGCAAAGGACTTGCGAGAGGTACACTTGCGCAAGCCCTTGAAAATAAGGGCGATATCGAGACGGCGAGAGTAAGGGCCATACCTTTGCTCTCGAAAATGGAACCCCTCCCCCTCCCCCCCCGGAATGCCCAAACGCCTGAGAACAAAGAAGTTGGAAATTCCGGAGTGAGGCGGGAGTGTCCAAGTTATTGAAAATAAAGAGGGGCGAATTTACGCGATTTGCAAAGGAGTGTCCAGTCGCATGATTCCATTGGCACTTAGATCGTCCCGAAGGTTCGGGACCGTCCTCTCGGATTGGTCTGACGCACTGCACCGAAAGTACCCCGCATTCTACGTATCATACTCAGTACTAGAAAGCAAGGGAAAAGTGATGCACTGCGGGTGGTCAGTGCGGTCCCTGGAGTGCCATGCGGAGAGTCCTGATATCCAGAAACATTCGCTGAGGACCGCCTTCGGCAGCGCCCTGCAGCGCGATGAAACCGTAACGGGCATACCAGCCGATCCTGTCGCGGTACGCGTCCGTAATGATGCAGCGGCACCCGACATCGTCCGCAACCCGGAGTGCGATCTTAAAGGCTTCGGAGATGAGGGCGTGTCCCAGCCCCTTGCCGGAAAATCGCCGGTCCACCGCGAGCCGCGCCAGCAGTATCAGCGGCAATTCGTAGGGCGGAAGCCCGCGCACGTATTTGCCGGGGAAGGCGTCGCGGGGGACGCTTGCCGTGGCCAGCGTAAAATATCCGATGACGGTGCGGGGAGCAGCTTCATCGAGGGCTACGTACGTCACACCGATGGAACTCTTCTGCTGGTTCGCCCACGCATGCCGCTGGAGGTAGCTGTTCAGCGGCTCATCGCTGCAATCGAATTGCTCGACCTCGTCGTCTTCTTCGAGCCGGCGGATGAGAACGGCCACTCAGCCTCGCATGGCCCGGATGAGGGCTTCGGGAGGGCTGGCGGGCTCGCGTGAGGCGAGCTCGGCGAGGCTCTCCAGCTCGCGCGAGGTCCAGGAAATCTCGACGCGCGGAAGCGCCGCGTCCGGCGCGACGCGTTCGAGCCGCGGAAATACCAGCTCTTTGCGCTCGCCGGTTTCACTCTCGCTGAAGATGCGATGGCCGCGTTTTCTTTCCCCTACCGCCCAGCGGAAGAGCGCCAGGGCGTCGGATAGAAAATCCGTGTTGCTCCCGAGCTGCAACTCCTGCTTGAGGCCTCGCACCATCCGATCTTCTGCAGGAGCCAAATCGGCCTGAAATTTGGACTTGCGCGCGCGCTTTTCCGGTTGCTGTGGCTTTCCAGCCTGTCTTGTCTTCAGCGCCATGGAACCATCCTCTCCTAGTGCGAATCCACTCTAATACTACTACATATCAGATGAGTTGTGGAGTGTTCTGCGGCGGGGGGAGATATACAGGAGGCAACCAGCCATGAGCACCAAAGGCGGCTGAAGTTCAGCGGTCGAATGCTGCGGGGCGGCCGCGGATCCCTCAGGCCTGAACCAGGGCTGTCTGGCGAATCCGCCGGACATGGATCTGGTGTGCACGCTTGCGGGTTTGCGCGATGTCGTAGGAGGCCCGCATGCGCAGGAGCGTGTCCATTTTCACGCCGAAAGCCTTTTCGAGGCGTAGCGCCATGTCCCCGGAGAGGTCGGCCTTGCCGTTCAAGAGGCTGGAAAGCGCAGGCCGGGAAACCTGAAGCGCCCGAGCCGCAGCCGTCACGGACAGGCCCGCAGGCCGTATGATTTCCGTCCGGATGAAATCTCCGGGATGGGGCGGGTTCTTCATCGGCGCGGGGTCTTGTTCCTTTTCCTGCCGATCGTATTCTAGTGGATCATGCACGCGGGCATCCCGCTCCCCAGGCGATGGTATCACTCATTTTTTCTGGTGGCGGGGGCGCACGAAGGAACCGGATAAGACGGAGAACAGGGGGGTACACCCCCAATTTAACGACCAATGCGTTGCTGCTATCCCCACCACGCCGTTCCGCCGCTGTTTATCTGTAATACCTCAGCCAGAGCCTCGTTGTGCGGTCCCCGAACGAATACACGGTACCCCGGAGCAATCTCAGGCGGCAACTCAATGATCGAGGCGAACGCCTCCGTCAAGCTATTGCAAGCTTGGATCGTTTGCAGGATAGCAGTCGTGATCCATGGGAGGACGGATGCGATGTTTTCGTTGTAATAGTGCTCTGGGCGCCAACAATCGAGGGCAGAGAATGGCGTGGCTTTCGGGTTGACGCAAAATCCCCGTTCGGTATCAAACACCAGGCCGATGCCTTTGCCACCGTGTACAACGCCATCCCGGGCCTCGCGCAAACGAAGGAAAAAAGGTGCCACTCTGGAATATTCTGTTGCCAGGCTATTCGGTAATCCATATTGCTTCTGGATCTCATCCGCAGTCTTCGGCCTTTGTTTGTCAAACAGAGCAATCCTTGAAAAGGTCCGGGGCAGCCCGTGCGCACGTCGACGAGCCTCCGCTGCATCACCAGGCAGTCGCACCCCCTTCATCCAAATCTCTGAGATTATCTCCTGCAGTAGGTCGAACACGGAGCGTGTGACAACTAGAATGTACTCAAGTTCAGTGGAGGCAAACCTCGCGGCACCTCCTGGAGCTAGAGTGGCCCGGCTACCGAAGAAGTGCCGAAGCTTGGCCACCGATGTGCCCATCCTGTGAAACCCATCGATAACAGCACTGATTAGTGGGCAAATGTCCGGCCAACTCGCACGTTGCCACATCAGATGAACGAACGGAATAAAGAGGTCCGATTCTTTGGCGACGCTCCTGGCCACGTAGTCGCCTTCCACCACTCCCACGACCTTGCCTTCCACCAGCCCATCGGGGGTTGGGAACCACATGTGCCAGTTCTCACCATCCCACAGGGGCATCAAGTTAATCGTTCTGCTGCCCAGGAACTCCGTTCTCAGGTAGGAAACCGCCCTCAGCTCCTCTATCGTTGCTGGTCTCACGGTCAGCTCCCGTATCTGGGCGGCGCCCCCCCTCAGAATAGTAGCATCTGGATTGCGCGGGGGTCGGCCCACTCCTGCGAGCTGTCGCGGCTTAGGCCGCCGGACCTAATCTTAGTGTAAGATCGCGCTGGCAGGTGTCGGCCAATCACCCATAGATTCATCTTCCGGATCGACGGTTCGAAAGAGAACGACGACTTTTTCGGATCTCGTTCCGGCCTTGAAAACGTCGTCGCCTACTCGGGTACTACAATGCTGATCGGGCCGGGCTGGATTCCAGATCTTGTAGAAGCTGAGGCGGATGGCGATTGGACTTCGTGCACCATAACACTCGTCGAGTTGGAGGGCTCCGAGATTACCGCTCGTGCGTCGTGCCGAAAGTATATTCCGGAATCGTCCATCGAGATTGTGCAGCGGTTTCTAAGCTACTTGGAATCGGTCCTCGCGCAATGCAAGGCTACCGCTGACCCACGACTTGGGGCCCTTCGTAGCTTTAGAGAGGCGCTTGTTGGTGGCCTACCAACAATTGTGCGCACCGCCGGCGCCTTGAGATCCTCCTCGGAGTTTCTCGAAGTGCATGCATTGCGGGACCAGCCGGAACAACTCAGCACGATTTCCAGTCCTGCAACGGTCGACGGTCATTCGTTTGAGTTCGAAGGCATGAGGTCGTTCAGCCGGGAAGAGACCGACGGGCTTCGTCGGGCGGTGCGCATTCTTCACGCGGTCGTGACAGGGAACGATCACAGCAACGCCACACTTCACTCGTGGGGAAACCTGCGTCGCAAACCGCTCGAGGTTGCTGCATCGAAATACGGACCGCGGCTGACCCAGCTCGGCCAACTGCTCAACAATAGATCAGCCTCCGGGATGCAAATCGACTCAGGCAAACTAGTCGACGAACTCGTTGAACTCTGGTCGAACGCCCCGACCTTCCGCCTGTCGCGTGCGGGCGTCGCCGAGGCCTTGCGGACATTTACGCCGATTTCAATGCGCTTCGCGGGCCGCGACTCCATGCGGGCCGTATTCGCCGCGGCAAGATCAGTCCTGGAGATGAAAGGCATCTGAACGATGGCCCCGGCGAGCGCCGGGCGGAAGGCTCCTTCAGGCCCGTTTGGCAGAGATGAATTTTAGGAACTGCGCGCCTAAGTTGGTTACCGTCCAACCAAAAGTGAAAAGCGGCTCGTCCGTAAGCCGCCCTCTCGCGGCATATGGTCGTGTGTCCTGAATGAGGCCGCGTCCCGAGAGGTCATTCACCATTTGGTCGGTTATGTCCCTCTGACTGCGAAACCCATCCATTGTCGCAGGATCAGCCGAATTTCGGCTCTGGAAGAACCTCAGGAGGCGCAGATGCGTCGGTGTAAATCCCTCGATGAAGTTGAGAAAGAGGGCCCGCACGTCATCCTCCGGGGCGGGCCGAACAGCGGAGTTGGCAACCGCATTCAGCAACGCCTCAAGTTTCTCTTCTTGGTGTGTCCGAAGAGCGATTTGCGTGGCCTGGAGAATCGTTGTAAAGAAAGCAGGGTCATCTTGCAATGACTCTAATTTTGCCTCCGCCGCCTTCAATTTCTTCCAGAGGGACTCCATCCATTCATCGCGTCTTTTGCTCAACGGGGGCTCGAATGCAAGCGTCAGAAGCTCAGCAGCAATTCCGCCGACCAGGGGAACTCCGGAAAGTGCACCCTTCACGACGGAATGTGCTACGTCGCTACGAGACGGGCGCGGCGGCTTTTCCGGATCGTCCACATTGGGATTATCATTCCCCGACGTAACTCGCGCAAATGCTCCCACGCGTTCTCAGCTAAGCCGCGCTTGGCATTGAGCACCCTTGGGAATTCAAGCAGGGATTCGTGCCTCACGTCGGGTCCCAGGGCTGGCGATACGCCCCCTCCGTCCAGCACGCACGCGCTGGGCTAGCGTGTAGGCCCTCCAAGCACGCGGTCGCGCCTGAAATAGGCCGCTCGGTTCCCGGTCATCGCGTTCACGCCCCGTAGCTGCGTCAAAGAGCTACAATTTGCCGTCGGAGGTGACCGTCATGCGCTTCGGAATCCTCATCTGCGGATTGGTTGCTTTCCTGCTTGTTATCCCGCGCGGCCTCCCGGCGCAGCCATCGCCGCAAGCACAGAAGGAAAAGGAGGCGCAAGCGGCTCCCCCAAGGCAGCCGACCGCGGCGGAATTGAGCGCCAAAGAAACCGTGGCGTCCGCGCTACTGCGCACGCTGGATGACGAAGAATACGAGGTGCGCTCAGTAGCCGAGTTCATGCCCGCGGATAAGTACAACTACCGTCCGGTCCCAGGCGATTTTGGCGGCGTCTTTCCCGGTTACGGTCCCACGGAGATGCGCACCTTCGCCGAGCAGATCAAGCATGTAGCTTGCAGCAATTTCGCGTTTTCCGCGGAACTCGACGGCAAAACGCCGCCTGCCCGTTGCGATACAGGCGGCCCGAGCCCGGCGAAGTCGCGCGATGAGCTGGTGGAGTACCTCCGCGCCTCGCACAAAGCACTGCGCAAGTCCATCGAGGCCATCACCCAGAAAAACATGTTCGATCCCATCGAAGGGCCGTACGCTGGACCGAACACACGGCTGGGCCTGGCCATCACCGCGGTGTGGCATCTCGCGGATCACTACGGCCAGCTCGTAATATATATGCGCCTCAACGGAATCGTCCCGCCCGAGAGCCGTCCCCATCCGCCGGACCTGAAAGATTTGCGCGCGCCATGATTGGAATGGGCCGGTCGCCACGAGTTTGACTGCTCGCTTGACATCCGAGCGGCGCGTTCGCAGACTAGAAGCATGATCAAGGACCTGCTGCGCAGCGTGTTTTTCGGCGACCTCTGGGACGGCATGAAACTCACTTTCAGCTACCAGAACCCGAAGAAAATCTACACGGAGCAATACCCGCTGGAACGGCCCATGGTGGCGGAACGGTATCGCGGCGCGCCTCGTCTCAACATCAACCCGCAGACCGGCGAGACGCTCTGCATCGCCTGCAACCTGTGCGCCCTGGCTTGCCCGGAAAACCTCATTGTCGTGGGCTGGCAGCGCGATGAAGCCACGCGCCGCAAGGTGCTCACCCACTTTACCTACGACACTTCGCGCTGCATGTTTTGCGGCCTCTGCGAAGACGCCTGCCCCACCGACGCGCTCGAGCTGACGCAGGACTTCGAGATGGCCAGCTACTCCCGCGAAGGCGCCATTTGGGACCGCAATCGCCTGGAGCAGGGGCCCACCCCCGCTCATTACACGCGCTAAACTGCGCACATTTTCCTGTGCAAATGCTCGCGCCACCTTGCTGCCGCGGTACAATCGCATTGCTTGCCTGGGATTCCCGTCGATAGGCCTCGGAATGGAGCTGCGAAAAGATCCAATCACGCGGAGTTGGGTGGTTGTGGGCCATGGAGAGGAGGCCGCGCTCCCCATCGAGCCCTGCCTGTTATGTCCGGCTTCGCAGACCGGCCAGACGCTGCTCGCCCTGCCCCCCGAAGGTCCCTGGAAGGTCCGCGTCACCCCGCATCCGGCTCCTCTCTATCGCATTGAAGGCGAAGTCGGCCGCGCCGCCGAGGGAATCTACGACAAAATGCGCGGCGTCGGCGCCCACGAAGTCGTCATTGAAACGCCGGAGCACGACCGCCCGCTCTCCCGGCTTGCCGATGAGCAAATCGAAATGGTGTTCGAAGCCTACAAGCGCCGCATTGCTGACCTGAAACACGACGCGCGCTTCAAGTACGCCACTGCGCTCAAGAACCAGGGGAGTCCCGCCGCCGCCGAATGGACCCACGCACATTCGGAAATCGTTGCCACCACGTTTGTGCCTCGCCGCGTGCTCTACGAGCTGCGCGCCTCGAAGGCGTACTTTGACCAGAAGGAGCGTTGCGTCTTCTGCGACATCATTCGGCAGGAGGAGCGCTCGGGGAAGCGCGTGGTGGACACGCAGGGCGACTACGTGGCGTTCTGTCCTTACGCCTCGCGGGTGCCCTTCGAGGTCTGGATCCTCTCCCGCAAGCACAACTACCAATTCGAGGTTCCCCGCGCCGAGGCTCACCGCAAGCATCTGGCTTCGCTGGTGGGCCGCACGCTTCGGCGTCTCGAGCAGGTTTCCGGCGCCTACCACATGGTCCTGCACACCTCGCCCAATACCGACGTCCATCGCGGTGAGATTACCGGTTACTGGCAGACCATCGCCGAGGACTACCACTGGCACATCGAAATCATGCCCATCCTGCCCAAGGGCAGCCGCTCGTATGCCTTGAAGGAAGTTTATTTCAACGCCGTGATGCCGGAAGAAAGCGCGAAACATCTCCGCAGTCTGGAGGCCGGCCTGTGAGCCGCGTGCCCGCGCCCGGCGCAATCCGCCGGACGCAACGCGGCGGCATCCTCTCGCGCCTCGCCTTCTGGATCGTTCTCGCCGCCTTCGCTTTCGGTCTCTATCTCTTTCGCGTCCCGATCCTCCAGGCCGGCGGCCATTTCTGGGTTGCGGACGATGCCCCCGGCCCCGCCGATGCCATCATGATTCTCGGCGACGATAACCTTCAAGGCGACCGCGCCACGCGCGCCGCCGAACTATACCGCGCGCACTGGGCTCCGCGCATCGTGGCCAGCGGCCGGCCCCTGCGTCCCTATCTATCGATCCCGGACCTAATGCGCCGCGATCTCGAGCAGCGCGGCGTCCCCGACAGCGCCATCGTTCCCTATCCCCGCCCCGTGGGAAACACGCGGGAAGAAGCGGAGGCGCTCCGGAAACTCGCCATCGAGCGCGGCTGGCGCCACGTGCTCGTGGTCACCTCGAATTACCACACGCGCCGCACCCACTTCATCTTCAATCGCGTCTGGCCCAAGGATTTCGATTTTCGAGTGATTAGCGCCCACGATACCGATTTCGACCCCGACTCCTGGTGGCGCACCCGCGAAGGCCTGAAGCTCGTTTTCCACGAAACCCTCGGCATCGTCGTCGCCGCGTGGGAGCTGCGCCACGCGGAGTAGACTGAATACCAGGTTCCGCTCCCGCATCACCTACACCCCCCGCCGTTGCCATCCCCCCGCTCCTGTTCTATAGTTCTCGCGCCCTCCACCCGGCCCGCCCCCGGAACGGGTTTGTCCGCCCGGTAAAAACGTTGCCTTCGCGGAGGAGGTTCTAATGTGGTTCAAACAGAATGAGCAAAAGTCTCCCCAGCAACCCGAGACTCCGGCCCCGCGCCCGCAGCCTCCGGCCGCGCATCCCCCCGCACCAGCGCCGCCGGTCGAAGCCGCTCCGGTGATTCCACCGGTCGCACCTTCCGCTCCCGCTCCCGCCGCCACTGCTTCTCGCATCACGCCCGGTCTCACTTTGAAGGGCGAAATCTCCGGCAAGGAAGACCTCTGGATTGGCGGCAGCGTGGAGGGGACACTGCGCATGGACAGCGCGCGCATGGTCGTCGGTGCCTCCGGCAAGGTTCACGGGGACGTGGAGGCCCGCGAAATCGTCATTGAAGGCAAAGTGGATGGCAACCTGCGCGCCGCCGAGCGCCTGGAAATCGCTGCCACCGGCGCGGTCCGCGGAGATGCCGCCGCACCGCGCGTCGCCCTCCATGAGGGCGCTGTCTTCAACGGCTCCATGGAAGTCACGCGCGCCGGTGAATCGCCCGCCATTCCGCAACGAGGCGGCGCGACTGGCCGCACTTCCGTTCTTCCCCGCGGCTCCCGGTTCCAGAACGCACAGGCTGCCAGCGCTGCGGCCGCCGCTGGCTCTGCCGCGATTCCCGTCGGCACTCCACCGGGCGTTCCGGATGTGACTCCCGAATCTCGCGAGGCCGATCCGTCCGCCGCAGCTTCGGTGTTGCATCGCGGCATCGCCGCTGATTCTTCCGAGCCGTCCGAATAGCCGCGGGAATCGAGGGAGCCCAGCCCATGAACTGGTCCTCGCGGCAGCGTCCCGCTTCCCCCGCTGCGGCGGGCGCTGGCAGCGCGGCGTCGGCCGCGCGCGCGCCGCTCAGTAGCTCGCCTGCTGGCCCGCCCACTCCCGACTCGTCCGCCGCCATTGTTCGCCGCGTCTCCAACGGCTTGAAGGAATTGCTGGGCGCCATGGAAGGCGCCGAACGCGGCGAAGTGCTCGATCTCGGCCCCGTCTCGCAAGCCACCGTGGATTTCTTCACTTCCCGGGGCTTTCGCCTGCACACGGAGGACCTGCTCCGCGCCTGGCGCGAGTTCCTGTCTGAAGAACTGAATCGTCCGGCTCGCGATGCGCGTTCCGCGGTCCGCGCCGCCGGCTCCGCTGACGACGGCGACGACCCCGCGCTTCGTCCCTCGCGCTTCTTCGCGCGCCACCTCTGGTTTGACCCGCGCAAATTCCACGGGGTTCTGCTCTGGGATTCGCTCGATTATCTGGACGCCGCGGCAGGTTCCGCTCTCGTCGCCCGCCTGGCGGAAATTCTACGTCCCAGCGGCGCCGCGCTTCTCCACTTGCATGACAAAACCCCGGAGCGGTTCTGGCGCTACCGCGTCCTCGATGCCCAAACCCTGGAATGCGTCCCGGCCACGGCCCCGGTCATCTTCCAGCGCCCCATTCCGAACCGCGAAATCATGAACCTCTTCCACGATTTCCGGACTTCAAAGACGTTCGTCGGCCGCGACCAGATTCGCGAAGTCCTGTTTCTTCGCTGATCCCGCCGGTTCTTTCTGCCCGGCGCGCTCCTTGCATCGCCACTGCTACCGGACCCGTACCTCCGCCGATGCCGTCTTCGTGTTCCCCGCGGCATCCACGGCGCTGAGCGTGAATGTCGTGCTCTTGCGGGGGAAGACGTCCACGCACCGGCTGTACGACGGCCGCAAGGCCTCGACCTCCGGATCGATCTTCACGCTCACGGCGTTCGCGACCGCATAGCACAACTGCACCCTATCGCCGCGGCGCACCTGCGGCGGCGTGGCGTAGAACGCCAGGATTTCAAATCGATTTCCACCCATCGATTCCACGGCCCGCCGGTCTTCCGCGGCCTGTTGGGCGGCCGCTTTCCTAGCGTTCTCCAGGTCAATCTTGCGGTTTTCCTGCCACCGCAGCAGTACGGTGCCCGCCACGTAGAGAAACACTACGCCTACTGCCAGCCACGAATAGCGGAGCGCCCTGTTCCAGCCGCGCCGTTCTCCTTCCTTCGGCCCCGCAAACACTCTCGCACTCCTCGCCACACAGTATCGCACTCACCTGCACAATTTCACGAAGCGTCCATTGCCGCCGGGACCTAATCCGCCGCCTGTGAGTTTCGCCTCGCATTTGCTTGCATCCTGCCCCGTGCAGGTGTAGAAGGGAATTGGGAGGGAGGATGACTCCCCCGGACACAGATCGGCATGCAGTGTGGACCTAACACCGCGCACGCGGTGTTCTCGTGCGACCGGCACCTGATGATTCAGGACTAGCCGCGCACGAAGTCAACAAGAACGAATCGGGGGGCCGCCAGGCTCCCCGATTTGTTTGGTACCTTCGGCAGCCCGCTGGCCTTTCGTCTTCCGTTTCTGTTCCCCCTTGGCTGAGCCTCAGGAACTTCCTCCCATCAGCTCCATCACCGCTTCATTCCACCCCGCAATCCCGCCGCTCGCTGCCCGGCGCGCTCCTGGCAGCCGCTCCGCCAGTTCCGGGTCGTAGCTGCCGTCCCGCGCAGGCAACACAATCGCGCGTCCGGCCGCAGCCAGCAGCGGCAATTGATGCCTGCTCCATCCGATGGCCACGGACCGCATCCGCCCGCGATGCCGGTCCCCACGATAGAGCTCGATCAGACGGCGAACCGCTGCGGCGACGTCGGCGCCCGCCCCGAAGTGCCAGAAGCGTTCCCCGCGCGTCACGCGCCATCCCCGCAGTTGCGCCGCGTTTTCCAGCCGCCGGCTGGCGGCCGTCTCCTCCCCCGCGAAGAAGAACGGTTCGTCGTACTCACGCAGCCGCGCCATTTCCGCGACTCGCTGCGGCAGCCCCGCGTTCTCCGCCACCTCGCGGGCGCTCATCTGGTGGAAACCCACCACTTCAACTCTCGCCTCCCGCGCCGTCTCCTCCAGCGCCGCGCACGCCTGCTCATATGGCCGCGCGAACGCAATCGCGTGGTAGTGCCGTATGGCCATTGCCTCCGGAATCCGCTGCCGGAAGTAGCCCTCAGGGACGAACAATCCTCCGCCGTTCTCGGTGATGAACGGATGGCGGTTCCCAATCCTCCGGCGGACGAATTCGACCTCAACGCGCGTCCCGCGGCTTACAAAGATGAGAGGAACGAGCCGGCGTTCGAGTTCCCCGAGCGCCTGCATCGCGCCGTGCTCCACAGGTTGTCCCTGCGGAAGAAAAACGTCGAGTGGTTCGGTGAGCACAATCAGAGGCAGCGCCAGCATGGGTCCGCGATTCTATCGGCTCAATGGCGTGAAGAGAAGAGCAGCCGGGCGAAGTTAGTCCTGTTCGGGCACAACGGAGACGGATGCGCGCGCGGTGCGCCCGCGCCGATGCCGCAACGCCTCGATAATCGCGGGAAGAATGGAGAGGAAGACCACCACGGCGATCACGATGTGCAAATTATCTTTCACATTCGGCACGGACCGGCCCAGGAAAAATCCTCCCAGCACGGTCGTGAACACCCACAGCATTCCGCCCACGATGTCGAAGGTCAGATACGTCCGATACGTCATCCGCGCCGCTCCCGCCACCGCGGGGCAGAACGTCCGCACGATGGGGATGAAGCGCGCGATAATGATCGTCTTCACTCCGTATTTTTCGTAGTAGTCGTGCGCGCGTTCCAGGTGCTTCTTCTTGAAGAAAAGCGAATCGGGCCGCGAATAGAGCGCCTGACCGGCCTTCCGTCCCACGAAATAATTGAGCTGATCGCCGAGGATGGCGCACAGGGTCGTCAGCGAAAGCAGCCCCGCCAGGCTCATGTGTCCGGCCGCAGCCAGGATTCCCGCCGTCACCAACAGCGAGTCTCCCGGAAGAAAGAAGCCGAAGAACAGTCCTGTCTCCGTGAACACGATCCCGCAGACGACGGCCAGACCGCCCGCGCGGATCAATCCTTCCACGTCGCGTAGCGTCTCAAAAGCGTGGCGAAGACTCTCCAGCATGTCTCCTCGTGGCCGGCCACATTGGCCGCGCCAAGCTCCCAGTCCAACCGTTCTCTTCCAGTGAGCCCAGTCCTTCCGTTCGCCGCCCACACTGCCGAACCATTGTCACCCGCAGCGGGTCCGGGCAGCAATCCTACGTTAGTACCAGCGTACTCCCCGGGTTCCAGGGGTACCAGACTTTCCGGGTACTGGCCCAGCTTCGCAAAAATGGCGCGGTCGTACCATAGTCGCCGCACGGTCTGTGCTGCACACTCCACTCGTGATGACCGCAGATACCCGAAACACTCTGACTCCCAGCCCCGCGGCACCCCTGAACTTCGAGCCCTGGCTCAATAAGCGAGTGATCCTGCGCGTGGCATTCGCCGAGATTTGTGTTCCGCTTCCCGGCACGCTGCTCAGCCAGACGCCGACCGCATTGCGTTTCCGTATCGGCGACGGCTGGGACGTGGACATCTTCAAAACCATGGTGATGGCCGTCGAGCCGGAAACCTGGACCGACATTACGTAATCTCCCTCTCCTCCCCCAGCCCCGTAGTTCACCCCTCACCCCTGGGTCGCTCCCCCCGGCGATCCAGGGGTTTTCTTTTCGCTGGAACTTCGAGGCGCCGCTTCGCGCTGAATGGCGGGACGGAGCGATGGGTGATCGAAGACTGCAGAATGCCGGCAAACTCATCATTGCCGGATCGAACGGGCGCGGAGTTCAGGGCGAATCCGGGCGGCGCTTCAGGGTCGGACGGTCGTCGTCGCTCTGGCCATCCTGAGTGCCGGTGGTAGTCGTATCGCGGTCGGTGCGCTTCCGCAGACTGGGCTTGCTGGAATCGTTGTTCGTGAGTTTGGAGCGGTTCTGAATCATCCGCAGCCGCGCCTTCACCACGTCAAACTCCGACGTGGTCACGATGTACTCGCTGCGCACCGGCAGGATCCGCGCGATTTCTTCCTGGATGTTGCGGATGCGCTCCGCCGTCGGCGGATGGTCTGCGAAGACCTTCGGGATGCTGCCGGGCCGCCGCTTCTCCTCGGCCTGAATCTTCTCGAAGAACGCGACGTAGGAGTTGGGGTCGTATCCCGCCTTGTACATGTACTGCAGGCCCAGGAAGTCCGCCTCGCGCTCCGCGTCGCGCGAGAACTTCAGGAATTGCAGCGGGATGGCGAACTGCATGCCTTCGTACATGGCGTAGCCCGCCCAGGTGTAGGGGATGAAGATCATCGCCGGGATCATGGCCAGTTGTGTGATTTCCGCCTTGGTGGCGTTGCGCGTGCCGTGGCGCGCGCAGACGTGAGCGATTTCGTGGGCCATCACGCCGGCCAGCTCCGACTCCTCATCCGCCCGCAGGATCAGGCCGCTGAAGACGTAGAAAAATCCGCCGGGCAGGGCGAAGGCGTTGATCGAGTCCGAGTCGATGACCTTGATCGTGAACGGGACGCGCGCGTCCGAGTTGCGCACCAGGTTCTGGCCCACGCGGTTCACGTAGTCCACCACCATGGGGTCGTCCACGAACTTCGCCGAGCGCTCCACTTCCTGAGCGAGTTGCTTTCCCAGCGCAATCTCGCGCTCCAGCGAGTAGAAGTTGATCCCTTTTCCCACGCCGCGGTCGCCGATCTTACTGACGTCGTCCTTGGATTTCTTGACGCCCGGAGGGGTGGCGGGCTGGTCGGCAGTCGAGTCGTCAGGCTGCTGCGCCTGGGTTTGCGTCTGAGTCTGCTGCGACTGGTCCTGGGGCGTGCTTTGGGGTTGCTGGGAGCGCGCTCCGAGCGGGAGGCCAATCAGCACCAGGGCGCCGAAGATTGCCAAGGTGGGAACTGCCAGGTTGCGGGCGCCTTTCATGGGGAGACCCTCCTCGGGTCAGTGCCTCTAAGCCGGATTATACGTCCACACCAGCCATCTGCCTACGCCCTTAGATGTTGGAGTGAGCCAAAGTGTTTTCTTGAAGGAGTGACCCCTCGGCTGCGCTCGGGACGCAAAAGGCGCGCCAGTGGTGAGTGACGAGGCCTGAGAGAAAGTGCCAGGATTTTGCTCCAACTGGAGCATATTGCTCCCCCCCCTCCCCTGTTATGTTGCTCAAACGATTGATACCAAATGGGTTGCGCGGAGGGGACTTGCACAAAGCACAGAAAACAAAGGGGTTGCAGGGACGCGGCTGTGCAGCGCCGCGCGGAGGGAGAGGAGTTGCCATAGGTAGCGTATCTGAGACGGAGTATCGCCACGCCTTCGCCATGGGTCGCCGCGGCGACCAGGCTCCGGCGGGCAGGCCCTCCAAAGTGCCGGCGGGCAGCCCCGCCAAACTGATGGCGGGCAGGCCCTCCCCCCCAGGTCGTGGATGTGCAGAAACAAAAAGAGATGGCTGCAGCAGAAGTGCCGGCGTTGAAACGATTGGAGTTTAAGTGGCTGGGGAATGTGCAGATGCGAGGAGAGGATGACGGGCGTTGAAAACAGAGGTGTTGCATCTGCACGCGATCCAGGCTCGTACATCTGCACAAAGCAGACGAGTTAGCATGAAGTTCGCCCGCGAGGTCTCGGATTGGTCTGAGACGAGGCATCAATAATCATCCGGACGGACTATAACACAGTAGTATACTCAAGTCAATAGGAAATATTTACATGGCGGCTAAAGGCCGAGGTTCGCAGATTGAGACGGGCGGGCGGCGCGGAGAATTGGGCGGTCTCCGGCGTGAATCAAATTGAGATGGGGCGGGAGAGTTGTGGCGGCGTGGGAAACGGGGTCGCGTCCCGAAGGGTCGGGATGCAAAAAGCGCATCCCGCAAAACCGTCCGGGACACAGAAAGCGTGTCTCAAATTGAGGCGGTGGTGGGGAGGGCGACTACGTGAGAGAGATCGAAGGTCAAAGTGAGACGAGGACCGAGGATGCGGAATCTCCGCACGCGCCGCGGACCGCTTGGGGCCCCTCAAATCCTTTCGGGATGCAAGAAGCGCAGATGCGGAGAACTGAGGTAGGTTTTCTGTCGGCGTGCGCGGAGCCAGTCGGCGAGGCATCAGGCAGCCTGTGTCCTTCGAAGCTGTCGTTGGGGTCGCGGGGTGCCCCTCCACATCCGCGCCGTGAATCTGAAAACCCAGCTTCGCGATGTCGAGACCCACTGTCGAAATCTACTTGGATGTCCCTCTCCGGACCGCGCACGAGCGTAGCAAAGCTTCGCTCGTAGCAGGAATCGGGATGGGCCCATTCCATTAGATCAATCGTTCGGCATCGCCACCCAGTATCCTGGCATCGACATGATCGACTCTGTTCATTGTCGCGCGCAACCATAGATCTGACCCCAAATTGTTGTTGGGTCAGCGGGCCTGCAGCATCTCCGTCGAGAAGGATTCACGGCAATTGGTACACGCGCAGAATTCCATCATGGTCGATCAGCCCAAGCAATGCACCGTCGGCAGAAAGTGCAAAGGCGGAAATTGATTTTATTTTCTGGGACTTCCCGTCAAGCGAATCAACCTCCTGCCCGGTTTGGCTGTCGTAGACTCTGATCTCATTGAGAATGAAATGCGGAGCGATGTCGAAAGATTCGCTCCCTCCATGCCCCTTGTAGATAGCAAGGGCAAACCTTCCGCCTCCAACGACCGGGTAGAAAGGATGGATGACCTCGCCTAATGGCAATTCTTGAATCAAAACGACTCTCGCGTTCGTACGCATCAAGCGTAGCTCTGGGCCCCGGCCACGGCTCCGGTTGGGCGGGGCCCATGAAAAAAGAGTATCGTCATTCACGAAGGTGCCACGCAGGCAACCCGGGTTCGTCGAGGGGCACGGTGAATCGGTGGGGATACTGCCGGGAACGCCCAGGCTGCTTGCCCCACCCCAAACCCCATTGATCGACATTCCTTGGTCCGAAATTCCGGCAACCCAGCGCCGATCCAAATCGAGAAATTCCCATTGCTCAACGATGCGCAGGTTCAGCAGATCGATCACCTTGTGTCGCTCTTGAAGGCCGTTAGGGAGTTCGTAGCTGATCAGCATATACTTACCTGCGGGCGACGCTCCAAGTGTGAAAGATACTAGCTCGGCTTCGCGGCTAAGGTAGAGGGGAAGCTCTTTCAAGCGCTTGAATTCGGGCGAATACCGAATCAACAAATCCGGCGTGACAACAACAAATCCGCCCCCTTGTACAGGGGTGATCCGCGATCGGTCCGACGCTGTGGGCCAATCGAGTTTCGTCTCTACCGTTCCTGCGGTTGAATACAGGAACAAAGCGTTCAATGACAGAGGAAGCGATGTCGTATCTCCGCGCCGGGGCAGCGATTCCGGTGCCGTGCGCGTGATGAAAGTTATCGCAACGTTGCCGTGGCCCACGAAGCAGAGGGGCTCCATCGGTGGCAACGAGTACGGGCCCCCTTCGTGAACAGCTGGTTGCGCGTAGCCCAGCGCTCTGACATTGAGAGTCCAGAGCGGCCTGGTTTGAGACGCAGGCTTTTTATGGCCACGGACGGGGAATGGCAACGTAGAAAAAGTTACCAAGAAAAAGGTCCACAAAGAAATGTTCCAGCGTGCCACCCGGAAAATTGTATGGGTCTGCTGTGTCAAGGTGAAATGTCCCATCGTTGTGACTAAAATCAAGAGTGCCTAGCCTGCCCTCATCGCACCGCTCCATCGGACAGCTCAGGTCGATTATCGGATTGCCGAATTGGTCGACCGGATTGAGGAAATCGAAGTTGCCGCCTTCAATCTGGACCGTATTTGAGTCAAAGGAATTGTTCGCATTGATAAACGCTTGAATCTTATCCGAGGAGACACCTGCTGCCTGCAAAGCCCCCACAGTTGCGCCAAGCTGGGCATAATATGCGCCCCGTGAAGCAGCGATATGCTGCTGTTCCAGGGTTGCTATTGCAGAGTACCATGCTGGAATTGAAAATCCCCAAGACAAGTTACCGTACATGTCGCGGGAGAGGTATGTGCCAGGTTGGCCAGTTATAGCATCGAAGATGTCGTTGCCCCAGATCGCGTTTCCGTAGCTGCCGATGCCGCCGCGTGGACTAACCGGACAGCCCCACCCGTCATCGCCGCATGTATATCTTGGCCCTCCGGACAGCCCAGCGGGGTCTACAAAATTCGACGGGTCATTGCTAACGTACGCGTATCGATTCTCCGTCTGCGGATGCCCCGTCAGGCTGGGGAAGGGATCGGCACCGAGGAAACGGCCCAGGCTTGAGCTGTAATAGCGAGCGAAAGCGTAGTCCAGTCCGGTCTCCGGGTCGCGCTCGTAGCCGGTGAATTTGTAGTTCTGCGGGCAGGTGTTCGTGTGGGCCATTTCCGTGCCGTAGGGTGTGAAATCCGCATCGTAGCACACCGTCCCGGTTGCATTGGTGATTGTGTGCGAGTTGCCAAGATGGTCCGTAAAGTAAAAGAGCACATTTCCAGAGCTGTCTCGGCGGGCCAGCCGGCGGCCGGCGAAGAACACGTACTCGAAGTAAGCTCCATTCGTGGTGCTTCCCGTCAGGTCCGATTCGGCGATGGAACTTCCGGCGATATTGCGCCAGGAGAAGGTGCCGCTGGAGGCGTTTGCCTTTTCCACCCGCATGTTGTTTCCGTCGAAGGTGTAGGAGTACGGCCCGCCGCTCATTCCCGAGGCGGTAACGATCCGGTTTTCCGCGTCAAAGGTGTAGGTGTTGCCGCTGCCGTCCTGCGTCATGTTTCCCGCCGCGTCATAGGAGAAGCCGGTGCCCGTGATCTGGTTATTGGCGTTGACGGTGACGCTCAAAGTGTACCCGGTGCACTGCGACACGCTGACGGAGCCCAGATTAGCGACCGCATCGATGCCAAACGTCTGGCCCCAGCAATCCGCGCCGGAAGTGGCCTGGCTCGCCGCAGTCGAAAGCCGGAGCCCCACAGGGGATGTTCGGTGTCAAGATGTATAGTTCCGTTGTCGATATGAATTGACGGAAAGCTTCCAACCCTGAATGTAAGCTCGCATCCGTCCGATGGCATCGAACTCGGCATGCAGGGGCGTTTCAGGGAACTTCCTGACGCATTCGGTCCAGGGCACTTAGCCGCTGGCCCAGAACTATAATCTCGCCTGGCTTGGGCGACTGCTTTACTTTCGATGCATTTTGGGCGTGTTTATAAGGGACAACTACACCCGCCACTAAAAGTTCGCGCGGAGTGAAGGACGGCGTCCCGGGATCTCGTAACTCTTGCGGCCGAATATTGAGAGAAACGTGATCGGGAACCGGGTCAGGAACGTCAACAAGTACATTGCCGTCGCTGTCGGTCGTCGCCCAGCTTTTTTTCACCACCCTGCTGGGAGGAATCCCGCGACCGCGGCCACCAACTTTCTGGAACTCTCCATTCCAAAAGACGACCTCCACGTGCAGCTTAGGCATAGGCTCTCCCGACCTAAAATCGAGGTACCGAACCGTAATCTGCCTTCTAACCTGCGCATGCAGCGTTGAAACCGTCAGCACGGTCGCAGCAACAAGAGCAAGCACACAGGCACATTCACGGAGAAGTATTCCAGGCCGCTGTATTGAGCGTCGGTCCGCTTTGATGGGCCGAATGCATAGATCGTTTGTTAAACTCACCACGGCCTCGCAGAAACGCGCGCAGTACGTAATAAGGCTAGAAGTTGCACCCTCCGGCCACAGAACAATTCGCCGTGCCGGACTGACCTGCTGGGAAGAGCATTGCAGGCAGCTGAACCAGGTAATGCAAGGGGTTGAGGGGCCCAAACGGATCGATATGTGCACTAATAGGGTCACTCCCGATCAAATGCGGGGTATCGAAGAAGAACCCCGAATACCAAGACGGATTCCCTCCGTGAAACCTTGTGATTGGATCACTCCAGTAACCGTCCAAGTTATTGGGATCGACCGTATAGCCGGGCACTTGGACGGACCAAACCATAGCTGAATGAGAGTAATTTACGCTAAACATTTCTTTAGGATCGCAGCCGAGATTCCGACAAATGACCTTGAAAACTGCGTATATGTCCGCAAGAGCCTGCTGTTCTTTGTAAGCTTCGTACTGCGCATTGGTCATAAACCCGCCGTTGACCTCGTTCAGCTCCTCGGGCATCTGCTGAATCCCTAGGTATCCCGTCGCACCCCCTGCACCCGCTACGAACTGGACGAATCCTCCGCTTGGTGAATAGTATGAACAAACGTTTTCCGGACATTGAACTGCACCCCCAGCCCCAATTGCGTCGCCAACGATGGAACAAAAAGTCGAGATGCCATCGAGCGTGCAACTCCCCCCTCCGGCCCCAAATCCTCCGCCTCCGCAGCCCCACCCATCATCGCCGCACGCATACGCTGGCCCTCCGGCGAGCCCAGCCGGGTCCACAAGGTTCGTGGGACTGTTCATTACGTAGGTGTAGCGATTCTCTGACTGCGGACTGCCGATGAAGCTCGGGAACGGATCGGCGCCCAGGAAACGGCCCAGGCTGGAGCTGTAATAGCGGGCGAAAGCGTAGTCTAGCCCGGTCTCCGGGTCGCGCTCGTAGCCGGTGAATTTGTAGTTCTGCGGGCAGGTGTTCGTGTGAACCATTTCCGTGCCGTAGGGGGTGAAATCCGCATCGTAACACACCGTTCCGGTGGCATTGGTGATGGTGTGCGAGTTCCCGAGGTGATCCGTAAAGTAAAAGAGCACATTACCAGAGCTGTCCCGCCGCGCCAGCCGTCGGCCGGCGAAGAACACGTACTCGAGGTAAGCTCCATTCGTGGTGCTTCCCGTCAAATCCGATTCGGCCATGGAACTTCCCGCGATATTGCGCCAGTAGAGCGTGCCGCCGGAGGCGTTTGCTTTTTCCACCCGCATATTGTTTCCGTCGTATCGATGAGAATACCACTTCCGCAATTCCCCGCAGGATGACAGGAGGGAAATGGGGGTGTGCCTGCCGCAGGCAGGCCGCACCCCTTTGTGCCGTCTCCAACAAAGGGTGCGGGGGTTTCCGATGGGAAGGGCCTCAGGTCAGCCATTGACGGCGAATGCGAGCCGCCAATGGCGGGACCTGAGCTACAGGGCGAGGGCAAGCTTGCACTTCTGCGATTGCCGTGGTTTGAGCCGGTTGGGCGAGACACAGCCACGTGTGACGGTGCCACTACGTGCGTTGACGGGGCAGCGTCCAGCCTGTAAAGTCGTACGCACGTTGGAGCTGAGGGATGGCTGCGCGCAAAATTCAAGTCGGGCAGGTGTGGAAAAAACAGGGGACGGGAGAAGAATTCCTGGTGACCAAGGTGTATTCCGAGGCGCTGGCGACGTACGCCATGCTCACCAAAGCCGGGGAGAGTGAAGGCACGGACAACCGCGTTCGCGTGCGCGTGGAGCGCAGCGCCGAGGGGCAAACGCTGCCGGGATACGTGTTTGCGCAGGAGGAGATGGGAGGGTAGAGCCCGCAAGCGGACGGTTTAGGAAGCGATTTAACACGGAGATCACGGAGTCACGGAGAGCACGGAGACAGGAAAGTAGGCTCGGCAATCTGCGATTCAGCACCCGGTTCGATGTTGGAGCGAGTAGATTTTCCAGACACAGGTTGCGATGAGGGGCGTGGGGCACAGGCAAGATTGCCTGTGCTACTAAATGCTGCGGACGGGAAGGCGCACCACATCTTCTACCTGCATCAACTCTTTGACCACGAACGGCTCACCGTAACGCACGCCGATCATTTCCCCGTAATGCCTGGCGAGCAGCTCCATTTGATCCGATAGACGGTCGAGCGGGAGGTACACCTTCGATTTGCGGTCGGCGGCCTTGGGGCGGAATTGCGAGCCGTAACAGGCGATGGCGCGCGCCCGGCGCGCGAACTGCTGGGTGATATCCACCACAAACGTGGGGCGGACGTGCGCGTAGGCGGTGGAATAGAGGATTTTGAACGGGCGGAAGGGTTCACCATCGAGGGCCAGCCGCTTCAGTCCCGCCAGGAAACATCCTTCGTAGCCTAGCTTGGAAGCGGTGTAGTGGTCCGGGTGGCGCGCCTCCCAGTAAGGAAGAATCACGCAATGCGGGCGCAGAGTGCGGATGGCGCGGGCCACGGCGAGTTTCGATTCTTCATCGGCGGCGAGGCGGGCGTCCGGGAGACCGAGATTTTCCCGGCGGCGGACGCGGAGAATGCGAGCTGCTGCTGCGGCCTCGCAGCGGCGAGTTTCCGCGTCGCCGCGCGTGCCCATCTCCCCACGGGTCAGATCCAGGATTCCGGTTGTGTAGCCGGCCTGGGCCATTTTGAGCAGCGTGCCGCCGCAGGTCAGCTCCACGTCGTCGGGATGCGCGGCAATGGCGAGCAGGTCGAGGGGCATGGGGAAAGGATAGCAGAGTGACTGGTGACTCGTGACCCGCCAGAAATGCCGGCGCCCGCATGCCGCCTGCCTGCGGTAGGCAGGGCGGGCAGGCCAGACACCCGTCACAAATCACGGAAACCAGTTCCATTGTCGGTGCGTCGCATTTATGCCACACTCGGCATCCGAATTGCCCCAGTTCGCGTACCCTTCATGGAAGCTTCCAAAGCGGCCGCGCGCAGCTCTGTGGAACAAACACGAGAGGCGGACCATGCCCTGGTCCGGAGGATTGTGAGGAGAGAAGAAGCGGCGCTGGCCGAAGCCTACGACCGTTACGCCAGCCTGGTGTATGCGGTGGCGCTGCGGGTGCTGCGGGAAGCGACAGCGGCGGAAGAGGTGCTGCAGGACACGTTCCACCGGCTGTGGATCGTGGCGTCGCGGTTCGATCCGCAGCGAGGGTCGCTGCCGGCCTGGCTGGCGGTGGCGGCGCGGCATCGGGCCATCGACCGGCTGCGGCAACGCGACCCGGCGGCCGATTCGGATTCCGATGCGGTGGCCGCCGTGGCGGAAATCCCGCTGGCGTTCGACCTGGAGGACGAGATTTCGCGCCAGCGGCTGGCTGACCAGGTGCGCGCCGCGATGGCGCGGCTGTCGGAGTCGCATCGAGCAGTGATTGAACTGGCGTATTTTGAAGGGCTGACGCACACCGAACTCGCGCGGCACACGGGCGAGCCGCTGGGGACGATCAAAAGCCGGCTGCGCGCAGCGGTGGCGGCGCTGCGAAGAGAATTCGGAGGGGTGCGCGGAGCACAGAGTCTGAGCGGGAAATGAGCGAGCATCCCCAATTCGCGGAAGACATCGACCTGCTGGCACTGGAGCTGCTGGGGGATGAGGACTGCGCCGTGCTGCGCGCGCATCTGGAGGAGTGCGGGCACTGCCGGGCGCGCTACCTGGAAGCCCGGTCGTTTGCCGCGCTGCTGGCATTTTCAGCTCCAGCGGCAGCGCCACCGGAGCGCGTGCGGCGGCAGTTGCTGGCGGAGCTGCGCGTGAAATCGGTTGCCCCGCGGGAGGCTACGGTCGCTGCGGCGCCTCGCGTGGCGCCGGTCGGAGCGAGCGGGACGGGGAGGCGCGCGAGCTTCTGGAATCCCTCGAATCTGGGCTGGGCTATGGCGGCTCTGGTGCTGGTGGCGGGGACGACGCTGCTCGTGGAGCAGCACCGGCGGAGCGCGCTCGAAGTGAACGCGCTCGTGGCGCAACTGTCGGACAAACAGCACGAGTTGGACCGCACGAAGGCGGTGCTCGACATGCTGCATTCGTCCGACACGGTGCGCGTGAAGCTGATGAGCGGAACGGCGCCGTGGCCGTGGCCGGAAGGAAAGGTTTACTACCACCCGAAGAAAGGCCTGCTGTTTGTGGCCTCGAATTTGCCGCCACTGAGCGCCGGAATGTCCTACCAGTTGTGGTGCATGCCGGAGAAGGGCGCGCCGGAGAGCGCGGGGGTGTTTGTGCCGGACGTGCACGGCAATGCCGCGCTGATGAAGCCGATGTACACGGCGCCGAAGGCGCCCAAAGCGTTTGCCGTCACTGTGGAACCTGACGGGGGCGTCCCCTCGCCCACCGGCCCTGAGGTGCTCTCCGGGGAACAGTAAACGCAGATGGCGCTCAGCGGGGCACGGTCTGCGGCCTCAGACGCCGGTCCAGCATTCCTAACGGGAAGTCGGGCTCGCGGGAGATGTGCGTGGCCGGAGCGCAGCCCCTTCCTTCGTCAGGGCACGCAGGAGCGGCTGCGCCACAGAGGTCATGAGGAGAGGGAGAGTCCGCCGTGGGGCCCGTCGATGGTGGCCCGGAGCTGTTGCCGGTCGCCTTTTGCGACGCGAACATCGATTCCCAGACGCGCGAACGTTTTGCTGAGCTCGCCCGGATCAGGTGATGCGGCTTCGAAGCGGTCCAGCCGGCAGCCTCCCGGGGCGTCGGCGGCGGGATGCAGCGAGTGGGCGCTCCACTCGATGAAAAACGGCAGCAGCCCGTGTCGGTCGTCTTTGAGGCGGAGCGTCATCCAATGGAGCACGCCGCCATCGGGACGATTCCGCGAGCCGGGGGACGGGCCGTCATAGGCAATTCCCGCCTCGGTGAGGCGCCGTGCCTGTTCTTCGATGCTTGCGGGATGGACGGCCCAGCCGATCAATCGCGGACCAGCGAGCGAGTGCAGGCCGTAAATGTCGGGCGCGGAGGGCTGCTGCGGGTCGGGCGCGATGATTTCGAGGTAGCTTCGCGGCCCTAGACTGACGAGCGCGTTGCGCGTGCCCCGGCCCGGATGGACTCCCCCGAACGCAGCGTGGACCCCGGTGCTCTCCGCGACGAGTTCGATGCCTTTGCCGAGGTCCTTCGAGCCCAGCAGGATGTGGTCCAGCATGGCAGGCACGGGATCCTTCCCGAACAGCATGCGCGGGGCAACCAGTGCGGCGCCGGCCGCGGCTAGAAATGTTCTGCGCGAAACCTCGGCGCTCATGGTGACTCCAGGCGTGTGCATTTCCGGCGAATCATCATAACCGCCGAGTGCGGTCGATCAATGCTGTAATTGGACCGCCCGATCGTAGCCCGTCATTTCGAGATAGCCGACGCCGGAAACCGTCAGTCCGCCACGCACGCCATGGAGAGTGATGGCGCCTTCCCAATATGTGGGCCAGAAGGGGTTGCGGCTGACCAATTCCTGTGAGTCGAGCGGAGTGGACGCGGAAAGCTCCAGGGCGAGGCTGGGGACGCGGATCGTCCAATGCACGGGATATTGCGCCCGGTTCGCGGGACTGGTCCAGGTGGCGCCGGGAAGGAGCGAAAACTGCGAGACGCTGAGGTGACGGTTGGTACCTTTCGAATCCACAAAGGTGCCGGCGGAGTAGGGGTCCACGGCGCCGTCGCGGCGGCGCAGGCGGAAGAGCATCAACTCCTCGCCGTTGTCGAGTTGGATGCTGAACCAGTCCCAGCCAATCTGGTCCGGGGTGAGCTGGTTCGAAAAGAATTCGTGGTCCATCCAGGCCAGACCGGATACGGAGAAGGTGCGGCCGCCGATTTCCAATTTTCCGCTGGCTTCCAGCCGCGTATACGAAATGTAGTGCGATGCCTGTCCGCGGCCGGCCGCTTTTTGGCTGACGCCGTCGACGCCGTTGATTACCGGGGGCTTTTGAGAGTGCAGGGCAAGCCGCAGCGTGAACTCATCGGCCACAGCCTGAAGTTGCTGCACGGGCTGAGCGCCTGCCGCGGCGACGTCGAAGCGCACCTCCCAATTGCCGTTCCAGATTCGGCGCGTGGCGAGATCCGCGCCCGCCAGCCCGGGCCCTGCGCGATTCAGCCGTTCCTCATGGTAGAACTGCGCGCCATCCAGATCGGAAAGCGCGAGATGCGCCATCCAGATGTCGTTCACTCGCCATCTCTCGGAGGACGCAGGCGCGGCGTCACCAGTCCGGGGCCGCTTTGGATTTGCCTCTGCAGGGGGCGGGACTGGCTGAACCATGCCCTGGCGGAAGAAGGTGAGTTCGAAGCCGAAACGGCGCCCTTCCGGAGATTTCAGGTTTCCCGTGTAGTACCACCACTCCGTCTGGTAGCCCGGATGATTGAAATGGTCGCGCGGGAATTCGTAGCGGTATCCCGGAAGCGCCAATTCCCACTGGTAGCCTACAGCGGGAGCGGCAGGGGTGGACGCGAACAGGACGGCGATACAGGCGGCGAGCGTACGGCGCATCATGGCGTATGGCCTTTCTCGAAAGGCTCGAGTTGCGCCGGCTGCGAGTCCGCGTCCACGCGCCACACCCTCCGGTCGTGATAATAATCGAGCAGGGGACGCAAATCCTGCCCGGGGATTTCCAGGGCCCACACGACCTTCGAGGAGTCGATGTCCGCGCGGTTGTACACCCATTCCTGGGCGGAGTTGTGGCCGGGTGCGTAATGCACCAAAACGAGTTGCGGTCCCGGCATGGATTCCAGCTCCGTGGCTATCCTCGCTCTCTCGCTCGCCCAGCGCGGGGCCGGGTTCTGGATGCTGCTGCCGGCTCCCGCCAGCATCAGGTTCATAGGGACCAGCAGCAGGTTGCCGAGCACGAGTGCGCGGGTCAGTCCGATGCCCACCGGGCGGCCCTTCGGCTTCCACGTCCTCAAGTAACGCAATCCCATCATGGTCAGTCCGGCTGCTGCGCCCGTCATCGCCGCAGCGTAATGGCGCTGGAACCACACTACTGGAATCAGCGCCAGCGCCGTGACTGCGCACGCCGCGAACAGGAACAGCGCCTTCCGGTTGTGCAGCAGCCGGCGCCACGCCAGCAGCACAGGTAGCAGGAGTCCCACCGGCAAATAGAACTGTTGCAGGGCCTCCAGTTTATGCACCAACCCCCATTGGATGCCGTTCTTCGTGAAAGTGAACCGTTCGCGCTGCCACACGTTTCGGCACCAGCCATTGAAGATGTCAGCCATCTGCGGGTTGCTAAGGGGAAGCGGCGGCCGGAGGGTCTGCCAGGCGAAATGGGGGGTAGAGACGTAAACGCGGTCGTTGTCCACATACGGAAACAGCATGGCGTCGCCGGTGACGCGCCAGTTGTTGTAAGCCATAAACGCGCCAGTGAGCACGAGCACAGCGGCAACAGGCACGAGCGCCTTCCATCGCGCGGTGGCAGCCTGCGTGGGGCTGCGCCGAAGCAACCACCAGCCCAATGCTGCGGTCAGCGGGAGGCAAAAAACGAGGCCTTCGTACGGCCGGCTGTTGGCCAGGATGGCGATGCCCAGGCCCAGCAGGATCCCGTCGCGGGCACGGCGCTGCCGCATCAACCGGGGGAGCGCACCGAGAGCCAGCGCGCCGCCGATGGCGGTCACCGCGCCGCCCCAATAGCTTCCCAGCCAGTAGTTCATCGCGTAGCCGTAACCGGCGGAAAATCTGGCCGCTGCCAGCGCGCCTCCCACGAGGGCCCAGCGCGCGGGCATCCATCCCTGCAACATCCAGGTGATGGCGGCGCACATGGCCGCCACGCTGAGCAACACGCCGAACCAGGGATGCCCGAGCCATTCGCCGAGGGCCAGGGCGGCGCCCTGCGCCGGAGGATATTTGGACATGTAGGTGGGAAACATGTTGACGTGCGCGGCCTCGAAGAAGATGGGGAGTGGATGGGGCGGATTGGTGAGCCGCAGGTGCGCGTAGGTGTCGCCGGCGAGCAGGTAGGAGAACTCATCGAGGATGGTGGGCAACGGAATCGCGTCGATGGGAAGGAGCGCGAGGCGCAGCAACACGACGACCAGCCCCACGCACGCCACGGAGGCCGCGCGGTGGGCCGCCACGCGCCTGCCCCACCCTTCGATGGCGGCGAAGACTCGGTTGCCGGCGAGAGGCCAGTACCAGGCCAGCACCAGCAGTGCGGCCAGCAGGCGATAGACCAGAATGTCGTAGTGGGTGAAGCGTCCGGCCAGACTGAACATCACGGGAATCCATAGTATGTTCGGCGGGAGGATGCGTAAAGCTGTAGAGCGCGCGACAGGTTCACGCCGAGCAACTCAGAGGGAACCGAATGCTGCCCGCGGTGTTGTGCGAGTGCCAGGGCCTGGCTGCGGCAATTCCACGTCACGGCGCGCGCGCGGGCGCATAGGGCTGAAGCTGGGTCGGGTGCGAATCGACGGTTAGGAGCCACACTGTCCGCCCGGGGAAGTAGTCGAGCAGGGGCCGCAGGTCCAGCCCGGGAATCTCCTGCGCCCAGACCACCTTTGCGGCATCGATGTCCGCGCGGTTGTATACCCATTGCTCGTTCGGATTGTGCTCGGGGGAATAGCGCACCAGCACGAGGTGCTGACCGGGCATTTTTTCAAGCTCGGATGCGAACAGCGCCCGTTCGAAGGCCCACAGCGGAGTTGCCACATGGATGCTTCTGCCCACCCGGATGGGCAGGATATTTATGGGCACCAAAAGGAGATGAAAGACCACCAGGGCGCGCGTCAGGCCGATTCCCGCAGGGCGTCCCTGCGGCCTCCACAGCCTCAGATAGCGCAAGGCCAGCACGCTGATTGCAACCACCGCGCCCGTCATCGCCGCTGCGTAATGCGGCTGGAACCACACCACCGGAACCATACCCAGCACGGTGCACGCGCACATGGCGAAGAGATAGAGCGCTTTCCGGTTGTGCAGCAGCCGGCGCCACGCCAGAGCTACCGGCAGCAGAAATCCCACGGGGAGGTAAAACTCCCACAGCCGGTCCAATTTCCGCAGCAGTCCCCAGTGGATGCCGCTCCAGGTGAACCTGAACCGCTCCCTCTGCCAGACCGTGCGGCACCATCCGTTGAAAATGGCGTCCATCTGCGGGTTGGCGAGAGGGCGCGGCGGCTGGAGCGTCATCCAGGTGAAATGGGGCGTCGAGACGTAGGTGCGATCGTTCACCATGTAGGGAAACAGCAGCGCATTCCCCGTCACTCGCCAGTTGTTGTAGGCCATAAACGTGCCGGTGAGCACCAGCACAGCGATGACGGGCGCCAGCGCCTTCCATCGCGCGGTGGCCGCCGAAGTGGGGTCGCGCCGCAGCAACCACCAGCCCAATGCAGCGGCCAGCGGGAGGCAAAAAACGAGGCCTTCGTACGGCCGGCTGTTGGCCAGGATGGCGATGCCCACGCCCAGAACGATGGCATCGCGCGCGCGACGCTGCCGCATCAGCCGGGGGAGTGCGCCGAGAGCCAGCGCGCCGCCGATGGCGGTCACCGCCCCGCCCCAGTAGCTTTCCAGCCAGTAGTTCATCCCATAGACCCAGCCGGCCACGAATCTCGCCGCTGCCAGCACTCCTCCCACCAGGGCCCAGCGGGCAGGCATCCATCCCTGCAACATCCAGGTGATGGCGGCGCACATGGCCGCTACGCTCAGCAGCACACCGAACCAGGGATGGCCGAGCCATTCGCCGAGGGCCAGAGCCGCGCCCTGCGCCGGAGGATATTTGGACATGTAGGAGGGGAGCATGTTGACGTGCGCGGCCTCGAAGAAGATGGGGAGTGGATGGGGCGGATTGGTGAGCCGCCAGTGCGCGTAGGTGTCGCCGGCGAGCAGGTAGGAGAATCCATCCTGCACGGCGGGCACCGGAATCGGGTCCACGGGCAGCAGCGCGAAGCGTACCCCGCCGAGAAGCAGCGCCGCGATGGCGACGGACGCCGCACGGTGGGCCGCCACGCGGCTGCCCCAACGCTCCACGGCCGCAAACATGCGGTCGCCGGCGAGCGGCCAGAACCAGGCGATGAGCAGCAATATGGCGAGCAGGCGGAACGCCGGTGGGAAGTACATCTCCAGCAGCAACTGAAGTTCGAACGCCACCGGGAATCATAGTAAGTGGCGCGCCGGGGCGCGTAAAGCCGCTCCCTCGCACATTGATTCATTTCCCGCAACTGTTGCCGGGATTGCAAGCGCGCAGGAGTTTCGCGTCGCCGGATTCGGCTGTTTGTTGCTATGCTGCGCGCAGCGCTGATCCTTTCAAAAGGATTGCGAGGCCATGGCCGAACCCCTCGAAGTATCCGTGGTGATTCCGTGCCTGAACGAGGCCAATTCCATCCGCGCCTGCGTCCAGAAGGCGGTGGATTCTTTCCGCGCCACGGGACTGCGCGGCGAGGTGATTGTGGCGGACAACGGGTCCACGGACGGCTCCGCGGAAGTCGCGGCAGAGCTGGGAGCGCGCGTGGTGCACGTCACGCAGCGAGGCTACGGCTCCGCCCTGCGCGCGGGCATCGCCGCGGCCCACGGCGCCTTCATCGTCATGGGGGATGCCGACGACAGCTACGATTTCAGCGAGGTGCCCCGTTTCGCGGCGGAATGGCGCAAAGGCTTCGACGTGGTGATGGGCAACCGCTTCCGCGGCGAGATTAAACCCGGCGCCATGCCCTGGCACCACAAATACATCGGCAACCCCGGCCTGTCCGCGCTCCTGAACCTGCTCTTCGGCGCCCACATCGGCGACGCGCACTGCGGCATGCGCGGTTTCACCCGCGCCATTTACGACCAAATGGACCTGCGCAGCACGGGAATGGAGTTCGCGTCGGAATTCGTGATCAAAGCGGCGCAACTCGGCGCGCGGATGACCCAGATTCCCATCACGCTGTGGCCCGACAAGCGCGGCCGCCCTCCGCACCTGCGCAGCTTTCACGACGGCTGGCGGCATCTGCGTTTCATGCTGCTCTACGCCCCGAACTGGCTGTTCCTGCTTCCCGGCGGTATTCTGCTCGCCTTCGGCCTGTTTCTGGTCTTCTGGCTGCTGCCCGGCCCGCGGCACCTCACGGCACACGTGGTCCTGGACATTCACACCATGATTTTCGGGGTATTTTTTACGCTCATCGGGCTGCAGATCCTTTCCATCGGGATGTTCGCCAAAGTGTTCAGCTACGCCGAACGATTCAACCACGGCCAGGTGGCGCTCGAACGAGTGTTGCGGAAAGTCACGTTCGAAGGCGGGCTGCTGCTGGGCGGTTCGCTCTTCCTAATGGGTTTCGCGGGATGCGCGTGGATCACGTGGCAGTGGGCCGCGGAAGGATTCGGCGCGCTGCACCAGGTGCGCGGGGTGCTGTTCTGGGCCATGTGGATGTTCATCGGCTTGCAAGTGACATTTGGCTCGTTTTTTCTGAGCATGCTGGGAATCAGCCGCGGCACCTATATGGGCGACTACGACCTGAAATAAATGCCATACACGGGAACCGACCATTTCATCGCCTGGATGCGCTTCCGCGCCGCATATCCGCACATCCGCCAGGGAGCGCGGGTGTGCGATCTGGGCTGCGGGCTCGACGCCGCATTCCTGAACTTCGCGGCCGAAAAGATTTCCTATGGCGTAGGCGTGGACGATCAGGTGAAGGAAGGCGCTTCCGGGCGCTGGCAGCGCATCCGGGCGGATCTGTACTCCCCGCTTCCGTTTCCGGACGGCCATTTCGACCACGTGGTGATGCTCGCCGTTCTGGAGCACCTGCGCGACCTCCCGCCCGTTTTCCGCGAGGCGTATCGCCTGCTCGCGCCCGGCGGCTCGCTCATATTGACCTGGCCCGCGGCCATGGTCGATCCCATCCTGGCCGTGCTGCACCGCATTCATTTGGTAAGCGATGAAATGGAAAGCGACGAGCACCAGAAACGCATCCCGGTCGCCGCACTCGAGGAAATTCTCCGCGGAGCCGGCTTCCAGCAGTTCTTTCACCGGCGGTTCGAGTTCGGGCTGAACAATCTGATGGTGGCCACGCGCTCGGGTAGCTAAACTCCGCTGGCCGACTGAAGAAATTGCTGGAGGGCGGAAATGGCCATAGACGTTCGCGGCATGGCGCCACTGCTGCAAGTTTTCGATATGCCAGCATCGCTGAAGTTCTACTGCGACGTGCTCGGTTTTGAAGTGGTGATGACAGACGGCAAGCCCTCTCCGCACAACGATTGGGTGCTGCTCCGCTGGAACGGGATCGAATTCATGCTGAACACAGCGTATGAAGCGCCTGGCCGGCCGCCAAAACCCGATCCCGCACGAGTTGCGGCTCACCGGGACACCGCGTTGTTCTTCGGCTGTCCCGACGTGGATGGCGCGTACAACTACCTGCGGGCAAAAGGCGTGGAGTTGAGACCTCCCAAGGTGGCGCCCTACGGGATGAAACAGATTCACCTGACCGATCCCGACGGTTATGAGATTTGGTTCCAGAGGCGCAGTGACTCGCAGAATTGAAGCGGCACGACAGTTCGCTCCCGTCAAGAAACCGGTCCGCGGTTTGCCGAGTCATTCTTCATGAATCACTTCTATGGGGACCAGGCGCGCGGCGGCGCGGGCGGGGTAGAGAGCGGCGAGCAGCGTAGCCACAAACACGCCGCCGAGTCCCGCGGCCAGCAATGCCACAGGCCAGTGGAACTGGACCGTCCAGCCGAACGATTGTTTATTGATCACGAAAATCAAAATCAGCGAAAGCAGGATGCCGAGGCCGAGCCCCGCGAGATTGGCGAGCAGGCCGAGCAGGCCGGCCTCGCACACGATCAGGCCGCGCACCTGCGGCTGCGAAGCGCCGAGAAAACGGAGCAGGCCCAGCTCGCGCCTGCGGTCGATCACCACGGCGAGCAGGGCTCCCGCGATCCCAATCACTGCCACCACGATGGCCACGGCTTCCAGCGCGTAGGTGATGGCAAAGGTGCGATCGAAGATGCGGATCGCCTGCGCGCGGATTTCGCGATTGAGGAAAATGCTGACGCGATGCCCAGCCAGGGCCCGCACAATTTGCTGCCGCGCCTGCTCCGGAGCCACGCCGGGCGACAAAAGAATCCCCAGGTTGGTGGGCGGCTCCTCGGGCAGGTATTTCGCCAGCGTGGCGTGGTCCACCAGGATGAGTCCCGCCTCGCTTCCGTAGTCGTAGAACACCCCGAGGAGGCGGAAGCGGACGGTACGGCCCTCGAGGGGGAGCGAGATGGAGTCACCTGCGCGCACGTGATGTTTGTTGGCAAACGGCTCGCTCACCACCACCGCATCCCGCCCCGCCAGCCCCGAGAGAATCTCCGCGCGATTGCCGGAGAGAAATTGGAGCCGTCCCGTGCGGGCCACGATCGATAGATCGCTGGCACCCAGCGTGGCCGGCAACCCGCCGTAGCTGATGGAATACGCCCGGAAACTACCCACGGCCGCAACACCCGGAACGCGAGCCACGATTCCTTCCACGTCCGGGTCGAGAGTGGGATGGCGGTCGGCAGCCGGCGGCACGGCGGGGGCCAGATAAAGGTCCGCGGGCAATTGCTGGTTCATCCAGTCCACCACGGTGCGGCGAAAGCTCGAGACCATGATTCCCACGCTCGCCATCATCGCCACGGAAGTGGCGAGCGCCGCGGTGAGGGTGGCGCTGCGGCGCAACGAGGCGGCCAGACTGCGTCCCGCGAGCAGAAGTTCAATCCGGTCCAGCCCTGCGCTCCGGAGAAGCGCTCCCGACCCAGCCATGGCCACAGCCACTATCGCCGGCATGGCCAGCGTCGCTGCGGCAACCAGCAGCAGCGTGGCGATGTACCCAAACACAGGCGTGGTACCCACTGGAGGTAGCTGGGACGCTCCGAGTGCCGCGAGCGCGAGCACTCCGGCGATTGCAGCATTGCGTCCTTTGCGCAGGCGCGTCTGATACTCCCTGGCGCCGCGTTCCATCGCTTCGACCGGCGCCACCCGGGCCGCCTCCAGCGCGGGTGCGAGCGCCGAAAGCAGGGTCACGCCGAGTCCGATCGATAATCCCAGGACAACAATGCTGGGCGTCAGCGCCACCGGAGCGGGCGCGCTGCTCACATAGAGCGATTCCACCGTCGCACCCAGCATGCGCACCGCTCCCGCAGCCATGGCCCGCGCCAGCGGAATTCCCGCGAGCGCGCCCGCCAGCCCGAACAGCGCCGCCTCGCCGAGAAACGCCAGCAGCACCTGCGCCCGCGTAGCGCCCAACGCGCGCAGCACGCCAATTTCCCGCCGCCGGCGCACCACCGAAACGGAAATCGTGTTGTAGATGAGGAATGACCCGACGATGAGCGCGATGTAGCTGAGCAGCCGCAGATTCCACCGGAAAGCGGCGAGCATTTTGCGGTTCTCGTCCGTGCGCGCGCCGGCGCGCTCCACCTGCACTTGGGGCAACTGCGCAGCCAACAGCGCCTGGTATTTGCCCGCATCGCTGTCCGCAGGGAGCCGCACCAGGATGCGGTCGATTTTGCCCGTTCGCCGAAGCACGAGCTGGGCCAGGCCGATGTCCATCACCACGGCGCGGCGCAATTGGCCCGCATCGGCAACGCCGGGAAGAACGCCTGCGACGTGATAGTCCGCCTCGACGTCGTTGATTTGCAGGCGCAGCGTCTGGCCCGCCGTGCGGCCCAGTCCCGAGCCCACCCACACCGCGTGGTCCCAGTCCGGAAGCCGTCGCGAATCCGCAGCCGGATTGCGGTCCTGCTCGGGCAGGCGCACTCCGGGTTCGAGCGCGTTTGCAATCAAATCCAATCCCACGAGCGGGACGACCTCGCCTCCCGGCCTCACTACGGCGAAATCTTCCATACGCGGAGTGAGGTGCAGCGGATCGGGCAGCGAAGCGAGCTGGGCGTAGGCCGCGTCCGGCACCCCGCCCAGTGCGGTAATCTCCAGATCCTCGCGGCCCACCAGCGTTTCCAGCGAAGCGTGGAAGGAGCCGGCAGCAGCGCGGCCCGCGAGCTCGATGGCCAGAACCACGGCTACTCCGAGCGCTACGGCGAGCGCGGTGAGCATGGCGCGCACCGGCTCCTGCCCCAGTGGGCGCAGCAGAAAAGCGCGGCAGAATCGCAGAAACCCCATGCCGGTTCATCCTTCCACAGCGATGCGCCCGTCGCGCAACCGGATCGAGCGGTCGGCCGCGGCGATCAGCTCCAGGCTGTGCGTGGCCATCAGGATGGCCGTGCCGCGCTCGCTCGAAATGCGCCGCAGCAATGCGAGGATCACATTGCTCGTCACTGTGTCCAGATTACCCGTCGGTTCATCGGCCAGCAGGAGCTTCGGGCTGTGAACCAGGGCGCGCGCAATGGCCACGCGCTGCATCTGCCCGCCGGAGAGTTGATGCGGCATCCGCGCCGCCAATTCCGCGAGTTCCACCCAGGCCAGGCATTCGAGCGCGCGCGCCCGCACCCCTCCGCGGCCGGCGAGCAACAGCGGCAGCTCCACGTTTTCCACCACGCTCAGCGTCGGCAACAGCTCGAAGGATTGAAAGATGTGCCCCACGGCCTCGCGCCGCAGCCGCACCAGGCCGGCATCATCCAGTTCCGAAGTGATTTCGCCCGCGATCCACACGCGCCCGGCCGTCGGCAGGTCCATGGCGCCGGCCAGATGCAGCAACGTGGATTTTCCGCAGCCGCTGCGCCCCACCACAGTCACAAATTCGCCTTCGCGCAGCTCGAGCGACACGTCCACGAGTGCGGCCACGCGCTGGCTCCCCTCCACGTATTCCTTCGAAGCATTTTCCAAGCGAAGGACGGTCATTCGCCTGCTCTCTCGAGGCCCTCCATCAGACACGACGGCGGCCGCGCAGTTCTCAATTCTAACTGGAGGGTGCAGGGTTTCCGACCTGCGGGCGAGACAAAAGGCGTTCAGGTACACCGCGGGGTCAGCGTCTCGAAATCGTCTCAGAGTGAGACGGTTTATGGTGCATCCCACGTGGCCTGAGACGAATCTGACCGGTCCATTTCCCCCTCCAAATTCGACGCCGTCACTAACTGTATGTATTGCAATGCTTTACGGCAGGCTCCCTCAGATGACTGGTCGCCGCTCCGCCAATTTCCCCTGGCACCCATCGTGCTATTCACTCCCCGGAAAACTCCGAGGAGGGTGTTCTATGGCACGGCGCAATCGAACTTTCCGAATTGCGATCCTGGCGGCACTAGCGGTCCTGTTTACCTATCCCCCACAACTGCTCCACGCCCAGGACAACGGAGAAGTGAAGCGCAAGGTGAAAACGCAGGTAACTCCAACGTATCCGGAATTGGCCCGGCGGATGAACGTCCACGGCAAGGTGAGGTTGCAGGTGACGGTGGCCCCGGACGGGACGGTGAAGAGTGTGCACGCGCTGGGAGGCCATCCGCTGCTGGTGGGCGCGGCGCAGGATGCGGTGCGCCAATGGAAGTTCGAGCCCGGCCCGAAGGAAACCACGAATCTCATTGAATTCAATTTCGACTGATGACGCGCGGTTGCCCAAGGCGCCGGCGCGAATCAGGGAAACTCGGCAAGAGAAAGGCGGCATGAAATGACGATTGCAAAGAAACTCTACTACGGATTCGGCTCCATCCTGGCGTTGCTGGTTCTCCTGTTACTCCTGAACCTCAGCGTGATCACCCGGGAGCACAACGCGCGGGAAAGCGCGGCGGCGGCGGTGGATGGAGTGAGGCTGATCGAATCCATCCGCTTCAAGATCATGCAGAACCGCCTGGCGCTGCGCGGCTACCTGCTGAGCGGCGATACGCGGGAGGAGGATGCGCTGAAGCGCGGAGTCTCCGACCTGATGGATACGGTCCAGAAGGCGCAAGCGAAGACCACATCGCAGGTATTGCGCGCGGCCCTGGGCGATGTGCAAGCCAGCGAACGCGATTGGGCAGACCGATTCTGCCAGCCGCTGATCAACAAGCGCCACAAGGTGGATTCGGGGGACGCCACCGTGGCGGACCTGCAGGTGGACTACCTCCAGCTCGATCCTTCCTCGCACATGGTGCGCTCGACCGCGATCCTGGACCAGGCCTCTCAGGCCATGAACGCGGTCATGAGCGAGGCCGACCAAACCTCCGCTGCGGCAGCCAAGTCCGCGGCCGTGGTCTCCACCGTAGGAACGCTCTTCGTCATTCTGCTGGGATTCAGCATCGCCTACCTGGCCTCGCGTTCCATCACCACGCCGCTGGCCGGACTGATGAGGACCGCGCAGGAAATCGGCGAGACCGGAGATCTGGACCAACCGCTGGACATCCGCCGCAAGGATGAGATCGGGGCGCTGGCGAAGAGTTTCGCCCACATGATGAGCTATTTGAAGGAGATGGCCGGTGCCGCGGAATGCATCGCCCGCGGCCAACTGGCCATCGAAACCCGTCCGCGTTCCGAGCGCGACACCATGGGCAAGGCGTTTGCCTCCATGAGCTCCGGCCTGCGCGGGCTGGTGCGCCAGGTGCGCGACAGCGCCGGCCAGGTGGCCGCGGGTTCCAATCAGGTAGCCGAGGCTTCCGAGGAATCCGCCAAGCTGGGCGTCCAGGCTTCCTCCGCCATCGACGAAGTCTCCACGACCATGCACGAGATGAGCGTCAACGTGCAGAACGTGGTGCGCAATACCCAGAACCAGGCATCCAGCGTCGCGGAAACCTCGGCGTCGATCGACCAGATGGTGACCTCCATCCAGCGTGTCGCGGACACAGCAAAAATCCTGCTCGACATTTCCAACCGCTCGCGGGACGAAGTGCGCACCGGAATCAGCACCATGGAGAAAGCCACTGACGGGATGAGCCGCACCAACCGGTCCATCCAGCAGTCCTCCGAGACCATCCAGGCCCTCGGCAAGCGCGCCGACGACATCGGCAAGATCATTGAGGTGATCGACGACCTGGCGGAGCAGACCAACCTGCTGGCGCTGAACGCGGCGATTGAAGCGGCGCGCGCGGGCGAGCACGGCCTGGGGTTCGCCGTGGTGGCCGACGAAGTGCGCAAACTGGCCGAAAAATCCACCCAGTCCACCAAGGAAATCAGCGAGCTCATCCAGAGCATCCAGAAGGAGGCCCGCGAAGCTGTGGTCAACATGGGCAAGAGCACGGAAATCGTGGAGGAAGGCCTGACGCTCGGAAAGGAACTCAACTCCGCGCTGCAGAAGATCTCCACGGTGGTGACCGAAGTCTTCAAGTTCGCCCAGGAGATCGGCGCAGCGACAACCGAGCAGTCGGTCGGCTCCTCGCAGATTGCCAAGACCACCAACCGGCTGAACGAGATCACCCAGGAAATCAGCTCGTCGGTGGAAGAGCAAGCTTCCGGGGCGCAAGCCGTGGTGCGCGCGATGGAGAAAATGCGGGAACTCGTGCAGCACTCCACCTCCGGCGCCACAGAGCTGGCTGCGGCCTCCGAACAGATGAGCAAGCTGGCACGCGTGCTTCTCAAGACGCTCGAAAACATCACCATCGAGGATCAGCAAACGCGCGCGGTGAGCGAACCGGCGTCTCCCGATCACTTCCTTTCCGGCGGGGCGCAGGGCGGCAACGGCCCAGGCAACGGCCAAGGCAATGGCCACGGCCAGGGCCCCGGCCGGGAGTACGAGCCGAGGCTGGTTGAGCTGGTGAATTCGTAGCCCGGAGCGCTGCCATGGAAAAAGAACTGCACCTGGTGGGCTTCCGGGTCGGCCGCGAAACGTTCGGCGTGCCGATCGCCATGGTCCGCGAGATAGTCCGGCTGCCGGAAATCACCGCGGTTCCCAACGCCGCGGATTTCATCGAAGGCGTGATCAACCTGCGCGGGAAAATCGTACCGGTGGTGGACCTGCGCAAGCGTTTCAAGGACGCGGCCCCGGAATCGGGGAAAAAGAGCCGCATCCTGGTGGCGGAGGTGGACGGCCAGTCCGTCGGCCTGATCGTGAATTCGGCTTCCGAGGTGCTCAAAATCCCGCCCTCGGAAGTGGAAGTGCCGCGCAACCTGTTCAGCGAGGGCGAGCTCAACTGCATCAGCGGAGTGGGCAAGCTCGGCGGCCGGCTCATCCTGATCCTCGATTTGACCAAGGTGTTGCAGCGCAGCGAATTGCGCTCGGCAGGCGCAGCCGCGGAACTCGCCGCGGTCGAGGCCTGAGTCCGCGCGCGCACGGGACCCAGACGGGAAACCATGTCCACCACCACGATCAGCTCGCCCATTCAGCTCAGCGATGCGGAGCTGAAGCTTCTCCAGACGCTCGTCTATCAGGAATGCGGCATGTGCTTCGACGAGCGCCGCGCCCATTTCCTCCAGGACCGCCTCCAGCGGCGCATGAAAGCGACGCAGGCCGACTGCTTCTACCACTACTACCGCCTGCTCACCAGCCGGGAAGGGAAGCAGGAACTGGCGCTGCTGCTGGAAAACCTGACCGTCAACGAAACCAGTTTCTTCCGCACGCGCCCGCAGCTCGACCTGTTCCAGAAGCAGGTGCTGGAGGACATGCTGCACCACAAGCAGGAGAGGCGCGACTGGACGCTGCGCCTCTGGAGCGCGGGATGCTCCACCGGGCAGGAGCCCTACACGCTGGCCATCCTAGTGTGCGATGCGCTGGCCTACTACTACCTGCGCAACCCGCTGCCCTACGAGATGCCGTCGCCCAAGCCGCTGGTGCCGCCGCCCTGGAAGGTGGAAATCATCGCCTCCGACATCAGCTACTCCGCGCTGCAGACGGCGCAGCAGGGCCAGTACACAGAATCGCAAATGGAGGCGGTGGACTACACGCTGCGGCTGCGCTACTTCGAGAAGTTGCGGGACAAATACGAAGTCAAAAAACCGCTCAAAGATCTGGTCCAGTTCGACTTCCACAACCTGAAGACCGAATTCCTGCCGCAACGCAACGACGTGATTTTTTGCCGCAACGTGATGATTTATTTCGATGAGGCGGAACAAAAGCGCCTCGTGGAAAAATTCTTCCGCTGCCTGAATAGCGGCGGCTACCTGTTCGTGGGCCACGCCGAAAGCCTGTTCGGCCTGACCACCAAATTCCGCATGATGCACCAGAACAACGGGACCGCCTACGAGCGGCTGGAGGAGAGCGCGTGACCCAGCCTCTCGATGAGCGGGCCAGCGACCTGCGTGAACTCTTCTTCGAGACCGCGCACGAGCTCCTGCAGTCGCTGAACGAGGACGGGCTGTCGCTGGAGCGCGGCTCGGGCGGCGAGGAAGCCATCCGGCGCGTTCGCCGCGTGGTGCACACGCTGAAGGGCGACGCCGCCGCCATCGGCATGCGCGAGTTGAGCCAGCTCGCCCACGACTTTGAAGACGTGCTCACTCCCGAGCTCGCCGCCGAGCGCGGCGCGGAAGTTGCTGAAGCCGTTCTCGCCGCCGCGGACACCTTCGAATCGCTCCTCGCCGCCGCCGCGAAGAACCAGCCGTCGCCGGGCGGGGAAGTGCTGCGCGTGCTGATCCGCAAACTGTGCGCCGAGCCCGCGGCAAGCGCCCATCGCGCCGCCGTGCCGTCGTTCCGCGCCCGCGCCAAGGCCTCGTTTGACTGGAGCGAGTACGAGCAGTCGCTGATTGCGGAGGCAGTGTCGAAGGGCGAGACGGTGTATCACGTCGGCGTTGCGCTCGACACCACGAATCTGATGCCCTCCGCGGCCTGGCAGCTCGTTCGCAACGTCCTGCATTCCTGCGGCTCCGTGCTGGTGCTGCACCCCGCCGACGACGCGCACGCCGAACACGTGGAGATCGTGGAAGCGGCCCTTTCCAGCAAGCTTCCGCTCGATGCGCTCCGCAAGCGCCTGCGCATTCCCGCGGTCACCGGAGAAGTGGTGCTGGATCGCGCCGACGTGGCCGGTGAGCCGCTGCACGACTTGGTTTCTCCCCACACCGGCGGAGCGGAGGAGGCGGCGATTCCCCCCGCCGCTTCTTCCGCCGCCGGAACCAACGCGCATCTGGCTGCCGCAGCGGCGGCCGGAGCGGGCGGCGAGAGCGGCGCTGCTGCGCGGGCCGCGGCCCTGGCGGAGAAAACGCTTCGCGTGGATTCCGAGCGCATCGACGACGTGCTGAACCTGGTCGGTGAACTCATCATCGGAAAGTCCATGCTATCCCGTACGGTGGCGGAATTCGACCGCCGCTTCCAGCGCGACCCGCTCGCGGCACGGTTTGCCGACGCGCTGGGGTTCCAGACGCGCGTGCTGGACACGCTCCAGAAATCGGTGATGAAGATCCGCATGGTCCCGGTGGAGCAACTCTTCCGCCGCTTCCCGCGCATTGTGCGCGACATCGCCAAGGTGCGCGGCAAGGACGTGGCGCTGAGCATCACCGGCGAATCTACAGGGCTGGACAAGAGCATCCTGGAGCCGCTCTCCGAACCGATTACGCACCTGATCCGCAACTGCGTGGACCATGGAATCGAGCCGCCCGAGGAACGCATCGCCGCAGGAAAGCCCGCGCGCGGCACCATCCGGCTGAGCGCACGGCACGAAGGCAATCACGTGGTCATCGAGGTGGGCGACGACGGCCGGGGAATCGATCGCGACCGCATCGTCGAGCGCGCCATCGAACTGGGCTTCGTGACCCCGGAGGAAGCGGCGCAACTGACGGACATGGAGGCCCTCGGCCTCATCTTCATCCAGGGTTTCACCATGCTGCGCGAAGTGACCCAGATTTCCGGGCGGGGAGTGGGCATGGACGTGGTGAAAACCGGGCTCGAAAAGCTGAAGGGCTCGGTGAACGTGCTGACCACAGTGGGGAAGGGAACCACGTTCCTGCTGCAACTTCCGCTCACGCTCGCCAGCATCAAGGCCCTGCTCGCGCAAGTCGGCGGCCAGCTCTACGCCATCCCCGTCGCCTCCGTTGCTGAAATCACGCGCATCACCCAATCGGACATCCACGAAGTGGACGGCCATGAAGTCTTCCAGTTGCGGAACCAGGTGCTGAAGCTGGTGCGCCTGGACCGCCTGCACTGCGGAGCGGCCTCCGCATCCGGGCGGGCGTCGCGCCGCCTGTTCGTGATTGTCGTCTCGCTGGGCGACCGCAAGTACGGCCTGGGCGTGGACAATCTGCGCGGCGAGGAAGAGCTGGTGATCAAGGCGCTGGACAGCCGACTGACGCAAACGGATCTCGTGAACGGGGCTTCGATTCTCGGCGACGGCACCGTGGTGATGATCCTGAATCTGCCCACCGTGGTCTCGAAGCTCTCGCGCGCCGCGCTGGCGGAGGTGGTGGCATGAACCCCCGCATCCGCGTGCTCGTGGTGGACGATTCCGCGCTGATGCGGAAGCTCATCCCGCGTCTGCTCGAGAACGACCCCTCCATCGAAGTCGTCGGCACGGCCATGGACGGGGCCATTGCGCTGCGCAAGATTGAGGAGCTGCGCCCGGACGTGCTGACCCTGGACCTGGAAATGCCGCTGATGGACGGCATCGCTACATTGCGCGCGATCATGCGCGCGCGCCGCGTGCCCGTCATCGTGTTCAGCGCGCACTCGCGCCGCGGCGCCAACCTCACCTTCAAGGCGCTGGGCCTCGGCGCCTTCGATTTCGTCACCAAACCCGCCGAAGCCACGCGCGAAGCCCTGGGCGAAGCCGCGCGCGAGCTCGCGGTGAAAATCAAGGCCGCCGCCGTCTCGCAACTGCCCAACCTTCCGCCCACGGAACTGCCGGACACGCCTCTCGTCAAACCGCCGGAGGACGAGGCGCGGCCCGCTCCGGCGCGGGTGATTGCCGTCGGCGTTTCCACCGGCGGGCCGGGCGCGCTGCAGCGCGTGATCCCCGAGCTTCCCGCCGATTTTCCGGGCTGCATCCTGATCGTGCAGCACATGCCGGAAGGGTTCACGGATATGTTCGCCCGGCGGCTGGACGAATGCTCGGCCATTCACGTACAGGAGGCCCGCTCCGGCGATTTCCTGATGGCCGGGCACGCGTTTGTATGTCCCGGAAACCGGCACATGACGGTAAAGCGGATGGTGGTGGGCGACCTGGTGGTGCTGCGCGATACCGAGCGTGTGAACGGCCACCGTCCTTCCGCCGACGTCCTGCTTTCCTCCGTCGCGCAGGAATTCGGCGCGTCGTGCGCGGGCGTGATCATGACCGGAATGGGCGAGGACGGCGTGGAAGGATTGGGAAGGATTCGCGACGCGGGCGGCATCACGCTGGCGCAGAGCCGCGAGAGCTGCGTGGTGGACAGCATGCCGCGGACCGCCATCGAGCGGCATTTCGCGCAGCGCGTGGTTCCGCTCGAATCCATGGGAAAAGTCTGGGAGGAGATTTGCGCGCCGGAACGCGTTCCGGCGGGCTGACGAATTTCGGATTCCACGGTCACCGGGAAGCCGCGCGAGCGGGCGCCGGCGGCCGCGGGAAAGATGAAGGAGAAGCGTCATGGACCAGTTTACAGCACTCAGCGTCAGCAAAGAGAAGCGGCCGGTCCGCTACCTCGTCGTGGACGACTCCATCTTCGCGCGGCGCAACCTCGCGCGCATGGTGGAGTCCTTCGGCGGCGTCATGGCCGGGGAAGCCGGCGACGGCTTCACCGCCATCACCGAATACAACCGCACGCTGCCGGACATCGTGCTGATGGACATCACCATGCCGCAGATGGAAGGCATCGAGGCGGTGGAGCGCATCGTCCGCCAGCATCCCGACGCGCGCATCGTCATGGTGTCGTCCGTGGGATACCAGGAGAACATCCTGGCCGCGCTCCAGAAGGGCGCGCGCCACTTTGTCCAGAAGCCGGTGCGCCCCGACGTGCTGTATGAAATCGTGCGCTACGTCCTGAACGACGACGGCGTGCTCACGGGCGCCGGTATGGGCGGGGCGCAGGGGCAGGGAGTGTAGCCATGCGCATGGACCTCATCCAGCCCTTCGTCAGCGCCGCCGATTCCGTGCTCGGCGAGCTGCTCGAGGGCCCCACTGTCGTCGGCAATCCCAGCATGGAAGAGGACGCCTATCGCCGGAAGGGCGTGGCCGCGCTCATCGGCTTCCAGGGCGATATCGAGGGGCGCATCATCTTCGATCTCGAAACGGAAACCGCCTGCCGCATCGCCGGCCGGCTGGCAGGAAACGAACTGCCCGCGAACGCGGATAACGCGCAGGTGGCAGAAACGCTCTGCGAGCTCGCCAACATGATCATCGGGAATGCCGTGACGCTGCTGAACGACCGCGGCTTCCATTTCCGCGTGCAGCCGCCCGAAGTCCACACCGACCCCGAAGGCATGAAGAGTTCCTACGACACCGAAGCCGTGGTCATGTCGTTTGAGACTCCGGCAGGCTTCGTGTACCTGAACATCGGCATGCGTTACAACCGGCGCCGCAAGCCCGAGCGCGAGGCGGCCCTGACGGCGTAGCACCCGCCACGCGAATGAGGGAATCGCCATGACCCCCGCGCAGATCTTTCCTCCCGTTCTGTGGCTCATGCGCCTGCTGGCCTGCTCCTTTCCGTTCGCCACGGGCAGCCTCCAGCCTTTCCGGACACACGCCGGCTGGAAAGTACTTTCTCCGGTCGGCAAGGTTGCTAAAATTTTGTTGTCCCTTTCCCCCTCAGTTGGCAAGGAACCTGTCCACCGTACCTGAGGAGGCAAGCGCGGAATGCAACCTGCGCGGTTGGCCAAAGATTTCGCCTTCGGCACGGGGCTCTTCGTCCTGTACGTCATTGCCGGAAAACTGAGCCTGCGTCTGGCCTTCATCCATCCGAGCGCATCGGTCGTGTGGCCTCCCACAGGAATCGCGCTGGCCGCGCTGCTCGTTCTGGGGATTCGATTCTGGCCGGTGATTCTTGTTAGCGCATTTATAGTAAACATAACCACCGCGGGTTCCGCGCTTACCTCGCTGGGCATCGCTACCGGCAACACGCTCGAGGCCGTGGTGGGATGCTGGCTGGTCTCCCGATTTGCCGGAGGCCGCGCTGCGTTCGACACGCCGGGCAACGTCTTCCGGTTCGCTGGGCTCGCTGCGGTGTTGAGCACGGCAATCAGCGCCACCGTGGGCGTCACGACCCTCTCGCTCGGCGGATTCGTTTCCTGGCCGCAATACGCCGCCGTATGGATCACCTGGTGGCTGGGCGATGCCTGCGGCGCGTTGATTGTCGCACCGCTGCTGCTGTTGTGGTTCGCGCGCCCGCTTCCTGCCTGGGACGGCAGGCGGGCGTTCGAGCTGGTGGCGCTGTTTCTCTTGCTCGCCGTCGTCGCTGGATTCGTGTTCGGCGGCTTTTTGTCGGGCGTAGGGAGGAACGAACCACGGACCTACCTTTGTGCGCCGTTCCTCATCTGGGCTGCGCTGCGTTTCAACCAGCGCAAGGCGGCTTCGGCCGTGTGCCTGCTCTCCGCCATCGCCGTGGCCGGAACGCTACGCGGCACCGGGCCGTTCGCGGTCAGTTCTCCCAACGCATCGCTTCTGCACCTGCATTCGTTCCTGGGAATAATGTCGCTGATGACTCAGGTGTTCGCAGCGGAAGTGGCCGAGCGCCGGCGGCAGGAGGAGCGCGTCCGCGACATGGCCGTGAGCGACGGCCTCACCGGCCTTGCGAATTACCGCAGGCTGGTGGAAGCGCTGGATGCGGAGGTCAAGCGCTTCGGGCGGTCGGGCCGTCCCTTTGCCGTTCTGCTGCTGGATCTCGACGGGCTGAAGCAGGTGAACGACCGTTATGGCCATCTGACGGGCAACCGCGCGCTCTGCCGGATCGCCGACGTCCTGCGCGTGCACTGCCGCGAGGTGGACACGCCTGCGCGCTACGGCGGGGATGAGTTCGCGCTGGTCCTGCCGGAGACAGGGCGCGAGGCCGCGCTCCAAGTGGCGCGCCGCATCTCTCAATGCCTCGCGGAAGAAACCGAGGAGCCGAAACTCTCTGTAAGCGTGGGCGTGGCCGTTTATGCGGACGACGGACAGACCATCGAGCAGCTTCTGGGCTCCGCGGACCGCGCCCTCTATCAGGAAAAGCGCTGAGCCGGCAGGCAGCGCCGGCGAATCACGCGGTTCACGCTTTCAGCTTTCGGGCAACCCACACCAGCAGGCAGGCTCCAATCGTGGCCACAAGGATTGACACGATCAGCCCCCCGCCGAGCCGCAAAAACCCCAGCAGCAAGCCGCCCACGATGGCTCCGGCAATGCCGAGGACGATGTCCATCAGCGGGCCGTAGCCCCGGCCCTTCATGATTTTTCCCGCGGCCCATCCCGCCACCAGCCCCACCACCAGCCACCAGACGATTCCGGTAATCACTGTCGCCCCACCCCGAGCGCGGACTATTTCTGCGCGAAATTGATCACTTCATAGACGAAATCGCGATGCGCGCCGTAATCCATGGTCGCTTCTATGGCCGGTCCAGCCTCGGGATGTTTACCCTCGTAGCCGGCCAGCGCGGCCTGAAATTTGTCGATGGCCGCAGCATCGGGCAGCAAGTAAGCGATGTCCACACCGCCCGTGGACTCGGTATGGATGGCCTGAAAATCGAGCGAGTAGCCGAGCACGGTCCCTGCGGCCACCTGCTCGTCGAAGAGGGGTTGGATTTCGTTCGCAAACAGCCGGGTGAACTCGTCCATTTGCCCTTCCCGCACGCGGTAATGCGCCACCCACAACATGCCGCTGCCGGATGCCCCGGGCTTGCCGCCATGAATCGTGGCACGCAGCATCAGATCCTCGTGCTTGGAGCTGGAAAACGCCGCGGGCTGCGGCAGCGCCGCGTGGATGGCGTCCAGCGCGCGGCGGATGTTGGCGAAACTCGAGGCCGTAATCCAGTTGGCATGCGTCATCCCGGTGTCGTCGTGTGTGAAGTTGCGCGCATTGCCCCAGGCCAGCAACGTTCCGTCCGCCATCAGTTTGTTGAGCGCCGGCTGGGCGTCTTTGTAAAACTTCTCGATGCCGCCCCACTGTGGCCGCGGAACGCCCCACAGCGCCACGTACGTGTACACGGGCTCCTCTCCGCCGCCCGCCTGCGCCTTCGCCTTCACCGGAACCCAGACGGCCGCCGCAATCAGCATCGCGCCGCACAGGAGCGCCACCCCCGTTGGAATTTTTCGCGTCATCGCCATGCCCCCTCGTCAGTGAGCAGATTTACCCGGCTATTTTTCTACGCCGCACGCGCGGTTTTGTCCAGTGGCGCAGGCTTCAGCCTGCGCGCGGTCGGGTAACCCAGGAGGCGGATCCGGGAAGCGATACTGATGTGGATGGAAAGGTAGGCCCACAGACTGAAGTCTGTGCCACCGCGCGGCTACGTGTCTCCATCCTCCGGCGCGGTGCGCAGGTAAGCGGCTCCGTGCCGGTGCAGCCCGGCGGTGGGCACTTCCTGCACGTAGATGACGCGCGCGGGAACGAAGATGTTTGCCGCGCCCTTTGTGTAGGGCACGGCCACTTCCAGGATGTCGTTTTCCGAGTACCGCCGGCGCGTGCGGAAACACAGACCGCCCCGCGACATGTTTTCGCACACCGCCAACTCCAGCTCGCTTCCCGCCGCGCGCACGCAGGCCGTCAGCCGTGTGCGGAATCGTGGGGTGGCCTGCCGGTCGTGGATCTGTGCCGGTTGGCCGATGCGGTGGAAGCCGGAGGAACCGCTGGCCGTGTGCGGCGTGTATTCATCCAGCGTCTGCACCCAGATGGTCGGCGTCTCGCACGACTCGCAGCGCCGCGCGATTCCTTTCTGCGTGTTGAAGCACAGCATGTCGCGGTCGCTCACGTACACCACTTCGCGCCGCCGGCAGAAACAGCATTCCAGCAGCATACAAGCCACGGCGCGCGCCGAGCCCGGGCCCGCGGGAAACTCGATGGCCCAGAATTCCTGGTCACCGGGCATCAGTTCTACGTTGTACAGCCGCGCATTCTCCGGCGTCTCCACCAGGCCCAGAACCCGCGCCCGCGCCTCCAGCCAGCCGTCCTCGCCGTGTTGCCGCCGCACGGTCAGCATCTGCCCCGGCGCGATGCGGCCGTTCGCGCTGGGGAGTTCCACGAGAGCGCCCTCGCGATGGATTTCTACGGTCGAGCCGCGATGCTCAAACCCCTGGCCCGAGGCGTCGGTGCCGCGCGCTTCGATGCGCAGCCGCAGCCGAACCCGCTCCTTCCCGGTAATCAGTGTGGCCGGCATGAATGCCCCTTCCCGGGTCCTTACGCGCATCCCTGCAGCGCGCGGATGTGCGCTTCGAGCGCCTGGCAGTACTGCCGTTCCGCTTCCAACTCCGATTGCAGTTTTCGCACCAGCAATTCGAGACGTTGAATTTCGAAGCGGAGCCGTTGCGCGTCCGCAGGTGCTCCACCGGACGCCGGCGCCGCAGCGGGTACGCTCGCGGGAGCGCCGGGCGGCGTCGGTAAAGGTGCGGTAACGATTGCGACCGGCGCTGGCGGAACTTCAGGCGCAGCCGCGGCGACTGGAGGCGCGGGCTGCCGTGGTGGCGCGGGCGGAACATGTAGCTTCGCCGGGAGTGCAGACGGTGCGGGTGCCGGCGGGCTGAACAATTTTTCCAGGCTGCCGAGGCCGCTCGTCGCCTCGAGGGTCCCCTGCGCGGGCGCTGTCTCGCCGGCCGGCGAATCCGCCGGGGTATCTCTGCGCAACAGTTTTTTCACGCGAGCCACGAGTTCCTGAGGCTGGAAGGGTTTGCGGAGCAGCTCGTCCGCACCCACCACTGTGGCTTTCTCCGCCACCGTGCGGTTCACCACTCCCGACATCAGGATCACCGGCGTTTTGCCCAGTTCTGCGTGCCCCTTCACGTAGCTGCACAGCTCGTAGCCGTCGCGATCGGGCATGATGACGTCGCTGATCACCGCATCCGGCCGCACCGCGCCGAACTGCTCAATGGCCGCGGCCACGCTCGGGCAGGTGACCACCTGGATGTTTTCCTTCCGGAAGGCGATTTTGATCACCTCGCGCATTGTGGCGCTGTCGTCGATGAAATATATGGTGGGGGCCAGAACTGCGGTGGCCGTGGGAGTGTCGCTCATGGTGTCTCCTGATTGAGTGTGTCCCGCTCGGCCTCGTCGAATTCGCGCATGGCGTCGAGCATCAGGTCCGTCGAGGAACGCAACACGGTGCGGTGCAGCGCGCTGGCCCCATAAGCGAATTTGTACACGCCGGAGGCCGCCCGGTGGCACAGTTTGAGGATGTGGATCACGGCCTCGTCGCCGAACAGCGAGTCGCATTCCGCGTGCGTGATTTCCCCCGCGTCGAAGAACACGATGCCGTCCACTCCCGCCGCATTGATGTGCAGCGCTCCCGTCTGGCGCGCCTGCGCGAGCATCTGGAGCACCCCGGGCAGGTCGTGGTGCTCGATGTTCCCGGAAAGGCTGGTCTCCGAGCCCGCCAGCATCTGCGTGGGCTGGAAGCCTTCCTGGCGGCTGAACAGCAGGTTGCGCACGTGTGCCGCAATTTCCTCCGGCGGGCGCCGCCGGTCCACGCATTCGTCGCAGCCCGCGCGGAAGGCCTCCATCAGCGCGGAGGAGTCGCCCGAGCTGATGGCGATCAGCGGAATCTGCGCCGTCTTCGGGTCCGCGCGCAGCAGCGGCGCGATCTCGAAGGCTCCCATCTCGCGCAGGTTCGTAGCGCACAGGATGGCCGCAGGCATGTTCCACTCCAGCATGGTCAGCGCGTAGGCGCTCTGGCTCGCGTGCACCACCTCCAGCCCTTCGCGCCGCAGGGCGTCGGTCAGCCGGCGGGAAAACAGCACGTTGCTGTCGATCAGCATGACGCGCGCCGGTGTGGCCGTGGCCGTGGTCATGACCGGCTCCCAGCGGGTTCCGCAGCCGCGCGCGCGGCTGCCGCCAGTTTTTCCAGATCCAGCAGCGGCACCTGGTCTCCGGCCAGGTCGATGGTGCCGGCGAAATACTCCGGCCCGTCCTCGCCGCGTGGAATCGTGATCACGCCGCTGAGCAATTCACAATCTCCGGAGACGGGGAGGGCTTCGAGCTCGATTGCGGAGCCGTAATGCCTCCGCACGATCAGGTAAAAGCGGTGAAACGCAAGCGGGCGGCCCGTCAGCAGGCTGGCCACATCGCGCACGGCCACCACGCGCTTCCTCCTCACGATCACGCCGTCCACCTGCTTCGTCCGGTGCGGGAATTTTTGCAGCCGGCTCGCTCCCGTCAGTTCCTCCACGTCGTCTGCCGGCACGGCAAAGCGGCGCTCGCCCAGCCGCAACAGCACGTAGGTGGCTTCTGCCGCAGAGTCGAGCACGCTCATGCCGGCACCCCGCTGAGCAGGGCCAGCGCGCGCGCATCCAGCCGCTCCAGGTGTTCCGCCGTGAGCAGCCCCTGCGGATTCAGCATGGGCACCACGCCGTCTTCAAACATCGCCAGCCCCAGATACCACCGCCTCTCGTCACCCTGGAACGCACGAGGCAGCGCATAAATCGACGAGAGCGCGTCCATGCGCTCGATGCGGTCCACCAGCAGCGCGCAACGCGAGCCGCGCAGCACCAGCACCAGCGAAGGCCGGGAACGCGGCATTCCGAAATACGTCCCTACGCTCACCACGTACTGCGTGGTGCCGCCCCTCTCAATGCTGTGCCGCACCCACGGAAAATCGGCCTGTTCCAGCATCGCCGCTTCGCCCGCCAGGCTGTCTGTGCTGCGGATTTCGTGCACCGCGCCCGCGGGAATCGCAAATTCCGTCCCCGCCACAACGAACACGATCACCGGCTCCTGCCGTGCGGCAGCCGCGGCTTTCCCGTTCGAGTGCGCGGCCCGGCTCAAGCCCGGCTCCTGTGTGGCACCGCCAGCACCTCAGACACGCGCCGCGCGATGGCGTTGGAGATGTCCTCGGCGGGCAGTACTCTGTCCACCGCGCCGGTTTTGATGGCCTCCGCGGGCATCCCGAAAATCGTGGAGGTGGATTCGTCCTGGGCGATCACGAATCCCCCGCTCCTTTTTATCGCGCGCGCGCCCTGCGCTGCGTCTCCGCCCATACCGGTCAGTACCACACCGATGGCCAGCGGCCCCGCGTACACCGCCGCCGCTTCCATGGTCAGATCGGCGCACGGACGGTAGCCGGCAATCCGCGGGCCGTCATCGAGCTGGATGCGTCCCGCAGGCGAAATCCGCATGTGGTGCGATCCGGGACACACGTAAATCGTCCCGGGCGCGAGCGTGTCCTGATGAGTGGCCTCTTTCACCTTCATTCCCGCGCGTTCGGCGAGCTGGTGGCCGTACTGCGCGGTGAACGTGGCGGGCATGTGCTGCACCAGCAGGATTGCCGCCGGAAAATCTTTCGGCAGCCGCGGCAGAATCTGCATCACCGTTGCCGGCCCGCCCGTCGAAGCAGCCACGACTACGATCGGGAAGCGGTCTCCGGCCTGCAGGGCAGGCAGGGAAGGAAACTGCGGCGCGGGCTGGATCAGTGTTTTCCCGGTTCCGGATGGGTCCATCGACACTTTCGTCCGCGAGGCCGTGCGCACCACGCGCACCTTCGAGGCCATGCGGATTTTCTTCAATAGTTCGTCGCTCACCGTTCCCATGTCCAGGTCCACGCCGGCCGAAGGTTTCGCAACGAAATCGACGGCGCCCAGTTCGAGCGCGCGCAGGGTTCCGGAAGCGCCCATGCGCGATTCCGAACTGACCACCACGATGGGCCGCGGGTTGCGCGTCATGATGTGTTCGGTGGCTTCCAGGCCGTCCATCACCGGCATGTTGATGTCCATGGTGATGACGTCCGGATGAAGCGATTCCGCCTGGCTCACGGCCTCGCGGCCATCGGAGGCAACGCCCACGACGGTCATCTGGGGATCGGTGTCGATGATTTTTCCCAGCACGCGGCGCATGAACGCCGAATCGTCCACCACCAGCACCCGGATTTGTGTTCCGTTGCCGCTCATCTTCTTCTATCGCACCGTCACCAGGCGAGCCGAGCGGCCTTCCGCGGACGACTCGCCAATCAGCTCCGCGACCGCGGTAAGAAGCTGCTCTTCCTGCACTGGTTTCGTCAGGAACGCCGCCGCGCCCTCTTTCATCGCGCGTTCTTTGTGCTTCGCGCCCGCGCGCGACGTCAGCACCATCACCGGAATCCGCCGCGTGGACGGGTCCTGCCGGAGGTGAGCCATCAGCTCGTAGCCGTTCATGCGAGGCATCTCGATGTCCGTCAGGATCAGGTGGCACCCGCTCTGCGCCGCCACTTCCGCCGCTTCCAGGCCGTCCGACGCCAGCTTCACGCGGTAGCCCGCCTTCTCCAGCATTCGGCCAACGAATTTGCGCACGCTGATCGAATCGTCGGTCACCAGCACAACTTTGTCGTCGCGGATCGTGTCCGTCGCCTCGCCCGGAATCGCGCCTGCGGCCACCGCCGCCGCTCCCGGCGAGAACACGCGCGCGATTCCTGCCGCTCCGGGACCCAGCGCGCGCCGCTCCGGCGTTCCCGAATCCACCAGCCGGTTCAGGTCGATCAGCAGGATCAGGCTGCCGTCCGGGGCAATCGTCGCCCCGGGGAACAATTTCACGCGGCGCAGGTAGGTGCCCAGGCTTTTGATCACGATTTCGTCTTTTCCCAGCACCTCTTCCACCACGATGCCCACCTGCCGGTTGGCCACCCGCACCAGCACCATGCGGTAGTAGCCGTTGGCGGCTTCGAGCGGCGGCAGCTCCAACTGCGAATCCAGCCGCACGATTTCCGTAATCAGGTCGCGCACCCGCGTGTACAGCTTTCCGCCCACTTCCTCGATCTCTTCCGGCTTGATCCGCCGGATTTCTTCCACGGTTGACAGCGGAAACGCAAACGTCGAAGTCGAGCAGCGCACAAACAGCGCCTGGGAAATGATGAGCGTCAGCGGAACTTTCAGGGAGAAGAAACAGCCCGAGCCGCGCTCCGAGCGCACCTCGATTTCGCCGTTGAGCGCCCCCACATTCGCTTTCACCACGTCCAGCCCCACGCCGCGGCCGGCCAGCTCCGTCTGGCTCGATGCGGTCGAGAAACCGGGATGGAAGAGGATGTCGCGCAGCTCGCGTTCGGTGAGTTTGTGCGCCACTTCCGGCGACACCAGGCTGGCTTCCACCGCGTGCTCGCGCACCCGCTCGTAGTCAATTCCCCGTCCGTCGTCCTCCACTTCCAGGAAGATGTGGTTGCCGCGATGGTAGGCGCGCAGCGTCACCCGCCCGCGCTCCGGTTTTCCCGCCGCGCGGCGCTCCGCAGCGTCTTCAATTCCGTGCGCCACCGCGTTGCGCACCAGGTGAATCAGCGGGTCGGCGAGCTGCTGGATGATGTTGTTGTCCAGTTCGGTGGCTTCGCCCTCCAGCTCGAAGTCCACGGCACGCCCGGTTTCCTTCGCTGCTTCCCGCACGGTGCGCGAGAGCCGCGTGCTCAGGTTGCCAATGGGCACCATGCGCGCCTGCGTGATTTCGTCCTGCAAACTGTGCGCCAGCTTCGTGAATTCCCCGATGTCGCCTTCCACCCGCCCCAGGAAGCCGTCGAGCTGCGTGAGCACTTCGTTCACGTCCGCCGAAATCTCCGTCAACGAGCGCGACAGGATGTTGAAATCGTCGTACCGGTCCATTTCCAGCTCGCTGAACTCTTCCATCGCGCCCGGTGCGCCGCGGCGGGAAGCCGCTGGTCCGCCCTGGCTCTTTCCGTCGTTTCCGTTCCCGCCGTTGCCGTGTCCGTTGCCGCGGCCGAAACCGGCAAACGCCGGATTGGCGCGTTTCAGCAGTTGGAATTCGTGTTTTTCCTGGAAATCGTCGATTTTCCCGACCAGGCGCGACTTCGAGAAATTCAGCACTTCCACCAGTTTTTCCAGCTCCGCCATGTGGCCGACCATGCGCGTGCGGTTGATCACCAGTTCGCCCACTGCGTTCATCATCCGGTCCAGCCGGTCCAGCGCGATCCGCACGGACTTTCCGCCCGGCACGGCAGTCACGGCGCGCCGCTTCACCGCCGGGGCGTTCACAGCCGCAGGTTCGCCCGCAGGCTCCGCTGCCGGCGCGTCCGCAGCCTCGGCAACCACCGCCTCCCCAGGGGCACTCATTGCCTCCGCCGCCCGCGGCGCGTACGGCGCCAGGCGTTCCACGATTCCCTGCAGGCCCGCTTTCGCCGTCTCTTCATCCCTCCACTGGCGGTGAATCGTCCTTTTCAGCACGTCCACCGCTTCCAGGCACAGGTCCACGACTTCCGGCGTGGCGCGCAGGCTCCCGTCGCGAATCCGCCCGACCAAATCCTCCATCCGATGCGCCACCGCCGACACGCGCCGCAGCCCCACCTGCGCCGCCGACCCTTTCACCGTGTGCATCGCGCGGAACAGTTTGTGCACGTCCTCCGCGGTCGCCCCCGATTCGATGGCCAGCAGGCACTCCGTCACCGCCTGCAGATGCTCGTCCGCCTCCGGCACAAAGAACTCCAGCACTTCGGCCGGCACCTCTTCATCCTCGGGCAGCGCCTCGCCCGCATCTCCAACTGGAAACGCCGCGGCATCGGCGTCCGCCGCCATCTCCGGGGCTGGCGCCACGACAGCGGGGCGCGCCGGCGGCTCGTGTGCCGCAGGCTGCGCAAATGCAAACGAATACCGGCGTTTGAAAGTTTCCACGTCCTCGGCGGTTTCCGCCCGCTCCGCGTAGATCTGCATCAAATCGCCTTCGAGAACGGTGATCGCGTCGGCCAGGAATTCCACCAGCGGCCCGTGGGCTTCCGGCGGCAGTTCCGCGTGCAGGGCGTACTGGAACACATGCGCCATCCGCCCGGAGATCTCGCTGAACAGCGGGAAGCCCTGCTGCGCCGCTTCCGTGGCCAGCCAGTGCGCCGCATCGTAGAGTTTTTCCACCTCTTCCCGCCGCGGAGCCGCCTCCGGCACGAGCGACGAGTATTCGCGCAGGAATTGCAGGCGTTCCGACGCGTTCTCCAGAAACTGGTCCAGCGTGATTTGTTCCGGCGCGCTCACGACGTTTTCTCCATCGCCGCAGCGCGCGGCAGGTGTGGCTGCGCCGGAGTGGCGCCAGCTTTCAGTCCCGTCTCCCCAGCCTTCAGTCCTGCCTCTGCAGCTCCCTCTTTCTCCCCGGCGAGCGGCTTCCGGTAGAGGAGGGAATCACCATGCCGGCAGCTCTCCAGTTTCACGGGACATTTCGCCAGTGATTCCGCGTGCCCGAGCACCAGGTAGCCGCCGGGATTCAGCGCGTCGCAAAAACCGCGCAGCAGCGCCACGCGGCGCTCCTCCGTGAAATAAATCATCACGTTCATGCAGAAAATCAGGTCCATACGTCCGGCGTACACCGGATCGGCCAGATTCATGGGCGCAAACCGCACCAGCCGCCGGATTCGCGGCCGCACCTGCCAGTGGTCCGGGCCCGGCGCCCGCGTGAAGTGCGCTTCGATCTGCTCCGGTGTCAGCCCGTCGAGCGCGCGCCGCGGATAGACGGCCTGCTCCGCGCGCCGCAGCGCCGACGCGCTGATGTCCGTCGCCAGGATTTCAATGTCCCAGGCCTCCACGAACATCAACGCATCCGCGATCGTGATGGCGATGGAATACGCCTCCTCGCCCGTCGCGCACCCCGCGCTCCAGATGCGCAGCGTCCGCGGGTTCTCCCAGAATTTCCGCGCGTGCATCTCCTTCAGGATCGAAATCCGCAGCGCGTCGAACACGGAGGGATAGCGGAAGAAGGAGGTTTCCTGCGTCAGCAGCCGTTCCAGCAGCGCCTCATATTCGAAGTTCGATTTCCGCACGCGCGCCATCAACTCGCTCGCGCCCGCGATGTTGCGTTCCTGCATGTGCTCGCGCACCCGCGCCGCCAGGAAGCGGTCGCGCGTCGCATCCAGGTGGATGCCCGCTCGCCGCTCCACCAGCGCTCGGAGTTCGTCGAGTTCGAGTTCCGTGCTCACGGCTCAATTCTCGTCAGGTTGGGGCGGACCCGGGTGTCTGTCCGCCGCGGCGCACGCATGTCGCTGCCGCGGGGGCCGTCCCTCCGCCTAGCGGTGCGCCCCGACCGGCTCCGGCGCCGCCATCTCGGCAGGCGCCTCGGCTCGCGCCGGGCAGCGGAATTGCGAGAGCGCGTCGTTCAGGTGTTCGGAAAGTTTTACCAGGTGGCCCACGGTGCTCACCGTCTGGCGTGAACCCTGCGAGGTCTGCCGCGTGATGCTGGAGATGATCTGCATGGCGTGCGCCACGCCTTCCGTCCCGCGCACCTGCTGTTTCGACGCCAGCGAAATCTCCTGCACCAGTTCGGCCGACTGCCGCACGACGGAGGAGATGGCTTCCAGCGCCTTGCCGGCCTGATCCGCCAGGCTCGCGCCGCCTTCCACTTCCCGCGTGCCTTCCTCCATCACCACCACGGCTTCGTTCGTCTCCGCCTGGATGGCTTTGATCAGCGCAGCGATGTCCTTTGTCGCGCTCCGGGAGTGTTCGGCCAGTTTGCGCACTTCGTCGGCGACCACGGCGAATCCGCGGCCGGCCTCGCCCGCGCGCGCCGCCTCAATGGCCGCGTTCAGCGCCAGCAGGTTGGTCTGTTCCGTGATGTCGTTGATCACGTTGATGATCTCGCTGATTTCCAGCGACCGGTCGCCCAGCGATTTGATCTTCTTCGCGCTGGCCTGCACCGAGGCCCGGATCCGTTGCATCCCTTCCAGGGTGTCGCGCACGGCGCGGTTGCCCTGTTCGGCGGCGTCCAGCGCGCGCCGCGCCGCTTCCGCGGAAGCCTCGGCGTTGTTGGACACCTGCTTCATGGATACCGTCAGCTCTTCCACCGCCGATGAAGTGTTCGTGATTTCGTGGTCCTGCTGCGTCGCTCCGCTGGTCATCTCTTCCGCCGCCAGCAGGATGCTGTTCACGCTGGCCATCACGTCCAACGCCGATTTCCGCGCCCGTTCGATGACCGCCGTGTAGTTCTCCAGCATGGTGTTCACGCCTTCCACCACGTGGCCCAGCGAATCGCTCGACGCTTTCGCACGCACCGTCAGGTCGCCGCGACCCGCCTGGCTGATCACCTGCAGCAATTCGGAAATGCTCTTCTGCAAGCCCTCCAGGCCCTCCGGGGTGCCCGACCGGCCCATGCGCGCCGCGCCCCGGTTCAGGTTCTCCGCGATGAAGCCGAAATCGTTGTTCGTGCTGACGTCCACGCGCGCCTTTCCGTCGCCCGCGGCCACGCGTTCGGAGAATTCCGCCAGGTCTTTCACCGGCTCCAGCACGCGCGACCCCAGCAGCCGGAGACACAGCACTCCCGTGCCCAGGCACAGGAGCATGGCCACCACCAGCTCCGTGGCTGCCGCGCTCGGCAGAACCGTAAAGTCAAACGGCGCCGCGCCGTTCGACCGCGCGCCCGCGCCATAGCTGAGACCCAGCACGGCCACCAGCGCCGCGAACACCCAGAACGTCAGCATCCACACCGTGCTCGTCAAACGACCTTTCATGGCTTCCTCCACATACCATTCGCCGCGTCCGCTCTCGCGGTCCGCGCTGAATCCGTTCAAATCACCGGAACCGGGTACACCTCGAGCAATTTCTGCAGATCGATCGAAAGCGCCAGCCGGTCGTCATGCCGCAGCATTCCGCAGCAGTGCGGCACGTCCGGCGGCGCTTCGTCCAGCAGCGCCTCCGGCCCCAGCGTGTACGTGCCGATCACCTCGTCCGAAGCGATTCCCAGCCGCAAATCCTCGTCCCCGTTTTCCCCACGGATCGTCGTCACCACCACGTGTTTCGGCAGCAGACCGGGACGCCGTCCTTCCGTGAACGCGATATCGATCACCGCCACAATCGAGCCCCGCAGGTTGAACACGCCCATCAGGAACGGCGGCCCCAGCGGCACTCGCGTCACTCGCGGCCAGTCCACCACCTCTTCCACGTCCAGCACCGTCAGCGAAAACCGTTCCCGCCCCGAACGAAACACACAGTACTGCCGTTCGTTCGAAGGCTCCGCCGCCGCGGCCGATTCCTCGCTGGCGCTCACCACCAGGAATCCGTGCCCGTTCGCTCCGTTGCTGTTCTCGTCCGCCATCACTCGCCATGTAGGACAGGCTTCAGCCTGTCCGCCTCTCTGAATGACAAAAGCAACCCAGTAGCCATCCTGCCGCCCACCAGTCCCGTTTTGAGATTCCACTAACCATTTGTTTTTCAATCCTTTACACCAGATCGCCCTGTATCCGAGCCCCAGCCATCAGCTCCCGAATCTCCTCCTCCGTCTCACTTTGCGACGGCTTCTCAATCAACTGCAGCTCGCTCGCCAGCGATGAGAACCTCTGCACCATCTCGTTCATCCGCAGGATCATGCGGTGCAGCGTCCGGACGTGATCTAGTGCCTCGCCTCTCAGCCCCGTGGATTCCATCAGCAGCAGATCCGCGTTGCCCAGCGCGGAGGTCAGCGCGTTATTCAGCGCCGGACGCATTTCCAGCATGTACCGTCCCAGTGCCGCACGCCTCTGTAGGACCTTCGCCACGTTTTCCGCCGCCTCCGCCCTGCGCTGCGCCGCGACTCGTCGCAGGATCTGCCCGGCTGCCAGCACCACGACTCCCACCCAATCGTTCTGCCGCAGCAGCACCAGGCTGCCCGGGTGGCGCGACTGCACCTCCGCCGCTTCCCGTTCGTTTTCCACCGCCGCCAGCGCCGGCACTCCTGCGCCTCCCAGCGATTCGAGCAGGCTCCCGGCGCGATGCGGCGCCAGCGGCCCGAGTATCAGCAGGTCGTAGGACGCGGCGCTCGCCGGATTCCACAGGTCGCTCGACACCTGCGTCAGCGCAGGAACGCGCGGTTCGGTCTGCCAGCGGGCAGTCAGTTGCCTGCCGAATTCAGGCTCATCTGCGACGATGAGCAGGTTTTGCGTTTCCACGAGCGCCTCTCGTATGTTCGCGAGGATGGATCAGACGCGCAGGTCGCCCGCCTGCTCTACAAAGGCGAGCAGCCGTTTCGCGGTCATGGCCAGGTTGACGGCCCCTTCCGTTTGTTTTGCGGACTTCGCTTTTTCCACTGCGCCCTGCAAGCGGTTCATCTCGTTCGCCGCCAGCGTCAGCGCAGAGGCCAGCCGCCCGCGGTTTCCTTTGGCCACGTGGTTCTCCAGCGCCGCGGCCAGCAGCGCCCTCACCACCACCGCCCGCCGGATATCCTTCGCCGTGGGCCCGCCGTCGCTCACGAATGCGGCCACTTCCCACGACGAGAGCAGCAGCTTCACGCCGTCGATGTGGATCGTGCTCATCGACCGGCCACGATCGCGCGGCGCGGAGATGAGCTGCTCCCACACTTTCTCCGAGCAATTCTCCACTTCCGTTTCCGTGATTTCGTGCGGTTGCGTGGGAGCGGTCTCGAGCGCCGCCGCGGCGATTCCCGTAGCTCTCGGCGCCGGCTCCTGAGCATTCGAAATGTCAGCGGCGGGCTCGGGAGCGCGCTTGTGTTCCCCGCTTCCCGCTTCCGCAACGCGGAACGTCGCCGGCGCCGGTTTTGCCTGCGCCTGCGCCGCCCGGGCCGGGACGCCCGGCGGGACTTTCACACCAGGCTCCGCCAGCGCCAGCACGGAACGGAACGCGGGCCGTGAAGTCCCGGGGCTGCGGTGCGACGCCTCCGGTCGCGCCGCCCGCGGGCCAGGATTCAGTTGCACGGAAAGGTCGTTCTCCGCCTCTTTCTCGTCCTCGGCCTCAACGGCCACGTCCTGGGCTTTCCCGGCCTCGGCAGCCGCTTTGCCCGCTACTCCGGCCAGCGCCGCCTCCGCCGCCGCACGCAGCGCGATCAGCCGCTCCAGCATCGTGGGAATCGAATACTCGCTGAATTCCGCACGGAACGGGTGTTTCCAGTCGCTGCATATGCGGTGCAATTCCGCCACCGGCTCCGTCGCGCTCAATCCTGCCGCCCGGCAGTCGATCCGGTGCACCCCGCATCCTTCCAACTGGCACAGCGCGTCGCGCGTCACCCGCAGATCCGCGTGCGACAGCCGGATGAACGCCCGGCGCAACAGGTAATTGAACCGGCAGAACGCTACCAGCGATTCCGGCTGATAGAACGCGTCGCCCATCCCGTCTTTTATCTGCCGCCCGTGCTCCAGCAATTTTGAGTGCAGTAATTCCGCGAGGCTTCCGGCGCACCGTGCCGCATGGAGGATGTCCTCCAGCGGTTGCAGGGCCTCCGGGGCGAGCGGCGGGACCGCTCCCAGGATCGGCCGCAGCACCAGAGCCGTGTCCGCATAGGAAACGTCGCGGGTGGCCACGTGCTGCGGCGCCGTCGCCGCAAAGTACTGCACCATCACGAAGTCCACTTTGTTCCGGTCCGACGGTTTCTTCGCCGGCTTCCGCAACAGGCGGATTGCGAATGCGCGGAGGTTTTTCTCCGCCGCGGCGTAGTGGGCCTGGAGGAGTTGCCGCACCTGGTTCACCGGCGTCTGCTCGTCCATCTCCTCGAACCACGTGCGCGTGGCCCGCAGCATCTCCTCGCAGCGGTCTTGCCCGCACAGGTCTTCGATCCGGCACGGCGGCCCCGGCAGGTTGAACTGCTCCGCCATCGCCCGGTACACCGGAAAGACGAGCTGCGCCTCAATCCAACGCTGGGGAGGCGCTTCCGTCCGTTCCGTTGCCGGTATCGCCGGCTTTGTTCCCGGCGAGGGCACGCTTCCGTTGGTTTTCCCCGCCGCGCCCGCTACAGGGGCGCCGCCTTTGGCTGTTGCCGGTGTGCCCGGTGAGGGCGCTATGCTTTTTGTGCTCATGATTTGATAATCCAGTTGCTCACTTCCCTCAGGAATCGCGCGGCAACTGCCTTGCGGCCGGCCTCGAACTGCACGGCCACAACCGTTGCCTCGGCCTGGAGCGAGCTGTCGGAATTTTCGATCTGTACACGGTCTTCGAACTCGAGCGGGAGCGCGGAAGCGAATAGCACCTCCCGCGCCGTGCCGTACTCAATCACTGTCTGCTCCTCGAGCGGACGGCTCTGGCCCCGCAGCGCCGTCACCCGCACCGGAATGCGCACCGCAGTAGCCTCCGGAAAAAGCGCCGCCAGTCCCGCCGCGGCCGATGGCCGCTGATTGGGGGGATTCGCGACCGCGTCTTTGTTCGCCACGGCGTCTTTGTCCTCGTCTCCGCCGGGTCTCAGGCAATGCCAGCCGGCGGCAAGCCGCAAGGGGAGCACACGAGCCCCGGATGGAGTGCGGCCTCGGGGATAAAAGCACGCTCGCGGCCAAACCGGGAACCTTCCCGGCCCCAAGTAACCCGCTCATTTCAAAATGGATAGAAACCGTCCCGGAATGGTGCAGTACTACCCCGTCTCAGGTTGATACGCTCTGTGTCTCATTGGTAGGCCAGCCTTCTCATTCCGCGCACCGGGTCGAGATTCAGCGGGCTTCCGGAAGGACGCCGACTACTGTTTTTGAAGGAGGGATTCCAGGAAGGCGTAATTCTCGCCGCGGTCCCAGTCTTGCGGCCCAATCACTTTCCGGGCGAGTTTCTCAGCGCCGTCGACGACATCCCTCTAGCTGATCATTCGCAGCTTACTCCCCCAGGTCCTTGAGGATGTCGGTGATGGCCTGGTCCACATTCAAGGCCTTCCGCCGCGCCGCAAAAAATAGCTCCGGAATCCTATAGTCCTGGCTCCCAAAAATCTGATGAATTGCCACGCCTTCCTCGTTCTGAATAGATAGCCAGAATTTGTCCTGCTGAAAGTCCTTGTCGACAATGACCGTATAATTCCCTCCAAAACTCGCGGTGTATTGCAGCTTCGTACTGGTAGGATGCCAATCGACCTTTCCCTGTTGCGTCCGTTCAATTAGTTTTGTCACCAGTTCGGTGTCGTTTATCTCAGGCATCTTCAGCTCCTTGACTCGTGACCCTTGTGCGCTTTCCCGACGACCGAGCTCAGCATCTCGCTCGCGTCAAGCTGAGCCTTTACAACTTGGCCCGCATCCACATCCGGCTTACCTGACTCCTCGGCAATGGAACGCATTATGGTCGAAACCGTCAGCAACTTGTTTTTAGACTCCTTTAAAACATCCTGGTCTCCCCATCTGGCTACAGTCGACCGGCAGATGGTCAAGACCTCCTCTGACCTCAATTGCACCAAGTCCCACTTGTTTGCCCTTGCCAGAAGACCGATTTGCCTGGTTTTCTCAGCTGCCTCCTGAAGCCCCTCAACGGCGGTGCGGAGTCTCTCGGTTGAGCGCGCTTCCTCTGCTGCCTTGCGGGCACCCCGAGCGACAACCAACACATATATGCTGACCGCTAGGCCCCATACACTTGCGACGTTTCCCCAATTCCTCCCAACGAAGGCAAGCGTCGCTAAGCCAGGCGCACCCGGGATATTCAGGGCCACAACGAACACCAGCGGCGGGCCAAGGATGAAAGCCAGGGGAATCCAGCCATTCGTCCGCCTAGGGCGACTAAATGAGAGCTTCATTTCGATCAACTGTAATTCACCGTTTACTATACATGGCGCTTAAAATCACGGCGCATAAGGCTGCCGGCAAATCAGCGTTCTGAACCGCAAGTCCAATCCCAGACGCTCCAAATCTAGCCCGCTCAGGCCGCGGCCGTGGGATTCTTCCCCTGTGATTCGTGTTTCTCCATGATGTAGCGAATCAAGGCGACGCCAACGTGTAGGCAGAACTCTGCGTCAGCAAGCGCCACCCGTGAAGACACTGGTGCGCCGTGACGAACACCAGGTTCCGAGGACGCAAATCCATAGAATTTTTCTATCATTGCAACCAGCGTAGGCGGCCATGAATCTTGGCGCTTCAACTCCTTCGCCACATCTCCCAAGGTCTTGGCGCTTGGATAGAACACCCTTCCTACGCTCTCCACCGCGCTTGTTATCTCCTTAATTGCGTTCTCCGCATCCAAAGGTCGTGTCGAAACGTACCGCACGGCCTTCAAGTAATGCTCTCGCGCGGGCTCAAAATCATCCCGAAGTCGAGCCGACGTGGCGGCTAGCTTGGCCGCGAGTGATTTGGGAATCTCTCTGACCAGTTCAGATGATTCGTCCAGGCGCCAGCCGACCCGGTCCTCGCTGAACAGCTCGTTGACCTTGTCTCTGTAGCTGCTGAAGCCATACTCCGAGACCCATGCCTCAGAGCGAAAATCGTTCTGCTGTATGATTAAGTTTTTTCCGACTCGTTCGACAAAATCGTAGAAATTAAACCACTGCCCTCCTTTTATAAGGCTCTTAAGGTCTTCCCAGGCGGTTGTATTGTGCGGAAAATCCGGGACCTCTTCACGTGCGAGTCCACAGAACTGCTTTGAGAGCCCAAAGGCCGTAAGGGGACGGTTATCCTCGTTGTCTCGCGCGTCGCGAATCGACGGTTCGAGAACCGAATTCAGGAAGGCGATCCTTAGAGTTTGAGGGGCATCCTCCAAGATTGTTTCCCTAGGGACGCGTGGGTCGAAGCCGAACCGACTTGAGAACTTTGGCACCGGCACCTCTAGCCTGAATACCCTCAAGAGTATATTACTGCTTCGGCGTCCGGCGCACTGGCCGTGCGCCGCCCTACGAGCGCTACCGCTTCTGCAGCAGCGATTCGAGGAAGGCGTAATTCTCGCCGCGGTCCCAATTTTGCGGCCCAATCACTTTCCGTGCGATCTTCCCGTCGCGGTCGATAACGTAGGTCTCCGGAAAAATCGTGGTGCCGTACTGGAGATTGACTTTCTGTTCGGGGTCGCGCCAGGTGGGGAAACTCACGTTCTGGTCCCGCAGAAACTTCCGGTAGGCGGCTTCGTTTTCATCCTCGCTCACTCCCAGCACCACACCGCCCTGCGGCGAAATCAGTGCCTGCAAGCCGTTCAGCGACGGCGTCTCCTCCACGCACGGCGGGCACCACGAGGCCCAGAAGTTCAGCACCACCACCTTGCCCCGCAGGTCGGAGAGCTGCATCCGCTTCCCGTTCAATTCGAACGAAAATGCAGGCGCTTTCTTCCCCGCCATTGTCGGCTCGCCCTGCCGGTACATGGGCGTAAAGAACAGCCACAGCACCGCGGACGCCGCCACCACCACCGCCACATTGATGGCTTTCCTCAACGCATCTCCTCGCGACAACGGATATATTATAGTCATCTCCGCGCCCCACGGGCGCAAATCGCCACCCATGCGCGCTGCCACACAACCCGTCATCACCGCCATCGTCCCTGTTCGCAACGAGGAGCACTCCATCGAGGCCTGCATCCGTTCCCTCGCTGCCCAGCCGGAAATCGCCGAAATCCGCGTCGTCAACGACTCCTCCTCCGACCGCACCTCCGAAATCCTCTCCCGCCTCGCCGGCGAAATTCCGCAGCTCCGCGTGATCGAAGCAGACCCGCTGCCCTCCGGCTGGGTCGGAAAAAACCACGCCGCATGGACCGGCGCGCAGAACGCCGGCACCGAATGGCTGCTGTTCACGGATGCCGACGTGCGCCATCTGCCCGCCTCGGCACGCTACGCGCTCGTACTCGCGCGCGGCTCCTCCGCCGTTCTCCTCTCCTTCTCTCCCCGCCAGATCATGGAGACGTGGTGGGAGCGCGCCATGATTCCCTTCGTTTTCAACCGCCTCGCCGCGCATTTCTCCTACTTCCGCGTGAACGACCCTCGCGCGCCCGATGCCGCTGCCAACGGCCAGTATCTCCTCATTCGCCGCGAAGCCTATCAGGCCATCGGCGGGCACCGCGCCGTCGCGGGCGAAGTGCTCGAAGACGTTGCGCTGGCGCGCCGCGCGAAGGCTGCCGGCCTCGCTCTTTACTTCGCGCCCGGCTCGGATATCGCCGAGACGCGCATGTACGCCACATTCCCTGCAATGTGGCAGGGCTGGACGAAAAATCTCTATCCCCTCGTTGGCGGCACGCCGTCTTCCGCGGCGTTGGAGCTGCTCCGCGTGGTTCCTGTGGCGGCGCTAGTGATGTTCGCGCTGGGCCTCTGGCTTCCCCCTGCTGCTCTCGTCGGCGCGCTACTCATCGTCCTGACCGTGCTGCGCTATGCACTGGACCTGAGCCGGCATCGATTCCCACTCACCTGCATCCAATATTGGTTGCCGGGACTCGTCCTGTATGTCGCCGCGCTCGTTGTCTCCGCCAGCCGCTACTCCGCGGGAAGCGTGGCCTGGAAGGGCCGCACGTACCCGGTGCGCCCCTGAACCCTGGACAGCGAAATGGTCTATCTCACGCGCAAAGTCGAATTTTCCGCCTCGCACCTCTACCACAACCCGGACTTTTCGCCGGAGGAAAATCGCCGCGTCTTCGGCAAATGCAACAACCCGCACGGCCACGGCCACAACTACGTTCTGGAGGTCACTGTAGCGGGCGAGCCCGATCCCCGTACCGGGATGGTCCTCGATCTCAAAGAGCTGAAGGACATTCTCCAGCGCGAGATTCTCGACCGCATGGACCATCGCTTCCTCAATTACGAGGTCCCCGAGCTGGCCGGAAAAATCCCCACCACCGAAACCATCGCCATGACCATCTGGCAATTGATCGAGCCCCGCATCAATAATCGAGGGCAGGGTCGACTCCATCGCGTCCGCCTCTACGAGACACCGGATCTGTTCGTCGATTGCATGGGGAACGGCCAATGAACGGCACGCTCGAACAACGGCAGATGAAGGTCGTCCTTCATCGCCGCTACCGGTTTTCCGCCTCCCACCGGCTGCACCAGCCGGACTGGCCGCAGCAGGAAAACCTCCGCGTGTACGGCAAATGCGCCAACGAGCACGGCCACGGCCACAACTACGTCCTCGACGTCGCCGTCACCGGCCCAGTGGACCCGGCCACCGGCATGATTACCAACCTCGCCGATCTCGACGCCTACATCGAGCGCCACGTCCTCGCCGAATTCGACCACGTCTATCTGAACGAGCAGGTGCCCGCCTTCCGTTCGGTCGTCCCCACCGCTGAAAATATATGCCGCGTGCTCTTCCACCGCCTGCGCGCCTATCCGCACGCGCGCCTGGAAGCCATCGGCCTCGAAGAAACCGGCGCCAACAGCTTCGAATACACTGGAGAACCACGGGAGAACGCCTGATGCCCAAATTCACTGAAGAAGTGCTCGACAAAGAGCCGAAGACGGATTCTATCGCCGACGCCATGCGCCGCATCCTCGCGCTGGTCGGCGACGACCCCGAGCGCCAGGGGCTTCGCCATACGCCCGAACGATTCGAGAAGGCCCTGCGCCACCTGACCAGCGGCTATCACCAGGACATCAAGAAGCTGCTGAATGGCGCCCTGTTCGACGTTCCCTACGACGAAATGGTGATCGTCAGGGACGTTGAAGTGTTCAGCCTGTGTGAGCATCACCTGCTGCCGTTTTTTGGCACCTGCCACGTGGCCTATCTGCCCAATCAGAAAGTCGTAGGGCTGAGCAAAATTCCCCGGCTGGTCAACATGTTCGCCCGCCGCTTGCAGGTCCAGGAGCGCCTCACCAGCCAGATCGCCCAGGCCCTGATGGAGCACCTCGAACCCCGCGGCGTGGGCGTGGTCATCGAAGCGCGGCACCTGTGCATGGCCATGCGCGGCGTGGAAAAACAGCACTCCCAGACCGTCACCAGCGCCATGCTCGGCGAATTCCGCGAAAACGCGCGCGCCCGCACCGAGTTCCTCTCCCTCATCGGCCGCAAACCGTAGCGCCGGCGTTGCGCGTTTGGCATCCCGACGTTTTCTGTCGGGACCCGCCGGACTTTAGTCTTCTCTTCGCACGATCAATCCGCCCCCCGGAAGCGAGGGGGTTTTTCGCCCTTTGCATCCCGACACGCTTTGCCGGGATAGCCGCCGAGGCGATGGAGCAGGGCCCGATCGACACTCGCCACTTCCCGCACCCCACCCCCTCCACCCCAAAAAACTTTCCATTTGCCTCTTGCTTTCTTTTCGCACTGTTATGCTAGACTTGAAAAGACGAGAGAAACAGAAATCGAGAGAGTAGGGTCACTCGGTTCATGGGGAGGGGGCATGTTGATGGATGCGAAGGTCGCTTTGATTGAGCAGTATAGGCAACATGCCAAGGACACAGGGTCTCCCGAAGTCCAGATCGCGCTGCTCAGTGAACGCATCAATTATCTGACAGCCCACCTCAAATCCCACGGAAAAGATCACGCATCGCGGCGCGGGCTCATCATGATGGTGAACAAGCGCCGTCGGCTGCTGGATTACCTGAATCGTCGCGACCCGGAACGGTACCGCGAGATTGTCGAACGCCTCAGCCTGCGCAAGTAGTCGCGCGCCCCTCGACGGGGCCTCCACGGCGCTCCCGCAAGCTTCCTTCACACCTCCGCTGGCCCACAGGCAAGGGGACGGAAGTGTAATCCGAGGCGTCCCCGCATTTCGGGGACGATACCCGCGTTTTTTCCTCCGCCTCTCCTTCTTTCTGCTTCCTGTCACATTGAACTGACGAACGCAAAGCAAGCGGCGCACGCCCCCCGGACAGCCCCAGCCGGCCTCTTCGGCCCCTGACGCTCCCCGACGACGGCCCGCCGCCAAAGGAAAACACGAAATGCATCACACGGTATCTCTGGAACTCGGCGGACGAACACTAACGCTCGAAACCGGCCATGTGGCCAAACAGGCCAATGGCGCCATCTGGGCGCGCTATGGCGATACGGTCGTGCTGGTGGCTGCCTGTATGGACTCGAAATTCACCGACAAGGATTTTCTCCCCCTCACCGTGGACTACCGCGAATACACCTACTCGGCCGGCAAGATTCCCGGAGGGTTCTTCAAGCGTGAAGGGCGTCCTTCCGAGCGCGAAATCCTTACCTCGCGCATGATTGACCGCCCGCTGCGCCCGTTGTTTCCCGAAGGCTGGAACCGCGAGACCCAGGTTATCGCCATGGTTCTCTCCGCCGACAGCATGAACGACCCGGACGTGGTGGCCATCACCGCCGCCTCCGCCGCGGCCTTCTGCTCCGACCTGCCGTTCGACGCTCCGATCGCCGCGGTGCGCGTCGGCCTCATCGACGGCAAGCTGGTGGCCAATCCCACCGTCGAGGAGCAGAAGACCAGCCTGCTGAACATCGTCGTCGTCGCCTCCAATGAAGCCATCGTCATGGTCGAGGCCGGCGCGCTCGAAGTCAGCGAAGACACCGTCGCCGACGCTCTCGAATTCGGCCACGGGGAGGCCCGCCGCATCGTCGCCGCCATCCGCGAGCTGTATGGCATGCTGAATTTGAAAAAAGTTCAGGTGGCCCCGCCCGCCTTCGACGAAGCCCTCTACAAGGAAATCGAGTCCAAGTGGGGCGAGCGGCTCCACGATTCCCTGGACACGGCGAAGTATCCGAAAAAGGAAAGCTACACCCGCGTGGACGCCGTCAAGAAGGAAATCTTCGAGACCATTCCCGCCGGGGAAACTGAAAAGCAGAAGCTGGCCGCCCGCGCCTTTGAGCGCCTCCGCGAGCGCTATTTCCGTGAAGACATGCTCCAGCGCCGCCGCCGTCCCGACGCTCGCGCTTTCGACCAGATCCGTTCCATCGCCTGCGAAGTCGGCCTGCTGCCGCGCACCCACGGCTCGGCCCTGTTTACGCGCGGCGAGACCCAGGCCCTCGGCACGCTCACTCTCGGCACCAAAGAGGACATGCAGCGGCTCGATCTGCTGTTCGAGTCGGACACTTTCAAGCGCTTCATGCTCCATTACAATTTCCCGCCCTTCAGCGTCGGCGAAGTGAAATTCATGCGCGGGCCGGGCCGGCGCGAGGTTGGCCACGGTGCTCTCGCCGAACGCGCCCTCTCCAGCCTGCTCCCCGGCGACGACACGTTCCCCTACGCCATGCGCATCGTTTCCGACATCCTGGAATCCAACGGCTCCTCCTCGATGGCCACTGTTTGCGCCGGCACTCTCGCTCTGCTCGACGCGGGCGTACCGCTCCGCGCCCCCTGTGCCGGAATCGCCATGGGCCTCGTCGTCGAAGGCTCGCAGTACGCCATCCTCACCGACATCGCCGGCGCCGAAGACCATTACGGCGACATGGATTTCAAGGTTGCCGGCACGCGCAAGGGCATCACCGCGCTGCAAATGGACATCAAGGTGAGCGGCGTGACCATCGCCATGATGCGCGAGGCCCTGGCCCAGGCCCGCAAAGCCCGCCTGGAAATTCTCGACATTATGGCCGGAACCATTGGCGAGCCCCGCGCGGCGCTTTCCTCCTACGCCCCGCGCCTCTTCATGCTCCAGATTCCCGTGGACAAGATCCGCGACCTCATCGGCCCCGGCGGGAAGAAAATCCGCGCCATCACCGAAACCACCGGCGCCAAGATCGACGTCATGGACGACGGCAAGGTGCACGTCTTCTCCACCGACGGCCCTGCCGGCGAAGAAGCCGTGCGCCTCATCCGCGAAGTCACCGCCACGGCAGAGATCGGCAAGACCTATCTCGGCACTGTCACCCGCATCGCCGAGTTCGGCGCCTTTGTCGAGATTTTTCCCGGAACCGACGGCCTGCTCCACATCAGCGAAATCTCCGAGCAGCGCATCCGCGCCGTCCGCGACGAGCTGAAGGAAGGCGACCAGGTGCTGGTGAAAGTCCTGGCCATCGAAGGCAACAAAATCCGCCTCTCGCGAAAAGCCATCCTCCGCGAGCAGCGCGATAAAATGCGCAAGGGCGGCGCCCCGGCAGCCGGACAGCCTGCCGCTCCTGCCGCCGACGCCGAGACCGTGAAGGAATAGCGCACCGCCGGAAGGGCGGGGTTTCAACCCCGCCGCCATGCCGGCAACAGGAACTGGCATGCCCGTCTATCGATTTCGCACTCTGGACGAGGCCCGGCGCGCACTGTGGCGCAAGCCGGGCGACCCCGAGTTGGAACGAATCATCGCCTGGCTCTGGGCGTTCTCCGCGGATCTCGCCGGTCCATCCCTCCAGCCCCGCGGCGTGCAAAAGTTCCGTTCGATTGAAGAAGCCAACGCTGACCGCAAGCACTGGGAGATGGAGCGTTCACGACGCCTCTGGAAACGCCATTCCTCGGAATCCGCCGGACAGCAAATCTGACCGCTCCCCATCCTGCCGCCCCGGATTGAGCCGGGTGATGACCCACAGCGCCTACGTCACGCGGCGAATCTGAGCGCCGAGGCTCGACAGTTTCTCCTCGATCCGCTCGTATCCGCGGTCGATGTGATACACGCGGTCCACCAGCGTCTCGCCCTGCGCCACCAGTGCGGCGAGCACCAGCCCCGCGCTCGCGCGCAGGTCCGACGCCATCACCGCCGTTCCCGTCAGCCGCGACGGCCCGCGCACCACCGCCCGCCGCCCTTCTATCGCGATATTCGCTCCCATCCGTGCTATTTCGCTGGCGTGCAGGAACCGGTTCTCGAATATCGTTTCGGTGATGATGGACGTCCCCTCCGCCTGTGTCGCCAGCGCCATGTACTGCGCCTGCATGTCCGTGGGAAACCCGGGATACTCCTGCGTCGCCACATCGGCGGGACCGGGCTGTGCCGGCCCCTGGACGCACAGCGTGCCCGGCTCCGGCTCGTGGATCACAGCCCCCGTCTCGCCTAATTTCGCCACCACCGCCGCGACGTGCGCCGGTTCAACGCCCGTCAGCCGTACGCTCCCACCCGTGATGGCAGCGGCGGCCAGCAGCGTGCCCGTCTCGATGCGGTCGGGAATGATGCTGTGCTCCGCGCCGCCCAGCTCTCCCACGCCCTTCACGTGGATGGTTGCCGTTCCCGCTCCCTCGATTTGGGCCCCCATTTTCACCAGCAGCGCCGCCAGGTCGGACACCTCCGGCTCGCGCGCGCAATTTTCCAGCAGCGATTCGCCCCCGGCCAGCACCGCGGCCATGAGCACGTTTTCCGTTCCCGTCACCGTAATTTTTTCGAACACGATATGCGCCCCGCGCAATCCGCTCTCCGCCGGCGCGCGCGCTTCGATGTATCCGTGCTCCGTCGAAATCTCCGCCCCCATCTGCTCCAGCGCTTTGATGTGCAGGTCCACAGGCCGCGCCCCGATCGCGCACCCGCCCGGCAGCGACACGCGCGCGTAGCCCGTTCGCGCCACCAGCGGTCCCAGCACCAGCACCGACGCGCGCATCGTCCGCACCAGCTCGTACGGAGCTTCCGCGTGCGAAAGGATTCCCGTGCGGATCCGCACCGCACCAGTGGCGCCGCCACTCCCGGCTGCGCTCTCTTCTCCCCGCTCAGGAATCTGCACCTCCGCCTGGATGTGCCCCAGCAGCCGCCCCATCGTCGCGATGTCGCGCACCCGTGGAACATTGTGCAGCACCACCGGCTGGTCGGTCAGCAGCGCCGCGGCCATCGCCGGCAGCGCCGCGTTTTTCGCCCCGCTCACGGCCACCGTCCCCTCCAGGCGTTTCCCACCGGTAATCAGGAATTTGTCCATTTTGGTAGCGCCGGCTTCTAGCCGGCGTTTTTTCTTTTCGTCCGACTACCGCGATTCCGGGCGCTCTGGCTCGCAGCAACTCGGCCACCTGCCCAGGCCACTACCTCCTCTCCCCCAGCGCTCTCCTCAAATCCCCGCCCGCCGCAGCCAGCGCAAATTCCGCCTGCTGCCGCGTTACCCAGCGTTTCAACATCACAAGCGCGACCCGCACATCGCCCCGCGCCGCTGCCAGCGCTCGCCGCGCGGCAGCCTCGCGCATCCCCGAAACCTCGCGCAGCACTGCGAGCGCCCGTGCCCGCAATTTCCGGTTCGTCGCCGTTACTCCCGCCATCCAATTGTCGTACACACGCCCCAGCCGAATCATCGCCCCTGTGCTCAGCATGTTCAAAATCAGTTTCTGCGCTGTTCCGGCCTTCAGCCGCGTGGACCCGGCAATGACCTCCGGGCCCGTCTCCGCTACGATGGCGATATCCGCCGCGCGGGCTGCTGCAGTCCCCCGATTGCACACCACCGCGACGGTGCGCGCCCCCGCGCGCCGCGCCGCCTCCAGCGCGCCCCACACGTACGGCGTTCGCCCGCTCGCTGATAGCCCCACCACCACATCTCGTTTCGACACGCGCACCCGTCTCAGGTCCCGCGCGCCGGCCGCGGCGTTGTCTTCCGCGCCTTCCACCGCATCGGTCAGCGCGCGCCGCCCTCCCGCGATGAGCGCCACCACCATCTCCCGCGGCACGCCAAACGTCGGCGGACATTCCGCCGCATCGAGCGCGGCCAGACGCCCGCTCGTTCCTGCTCCCACATAGATCAGCCGCCCGCCACGCCGCAGCGCCTCCGCAATCGCATCCACCGCCTCCGCAATCTGCGGAATCGCACGCGCCACAGCCCGCGCCACTCCAGCATCTTCCCGACTCATCGCCCGCAGCATTTCGCGCGTTGAGCGCAGATCAATCCTCCGCGTCCGCGGGTTGCTCTGCTCGGTGCCCATCGCTGGCGGTTTTGGTTTTCGCATACCTGCAGCAGCTTCACTTCGCTTGCTGTAGCCCGAGCGCCGAGAAAACCGCATCGTGGACCTCTCCCCGTAGTGGGCCGACCAGACGATCGTCCTCCGTCCCATGAACTCCGGACCGGGAGTTGATTAGGGGAACGAAGACGATGCAAAGGTCGTGCGCTGGATCCATCCACAGCGAAGTGGAATCACTAGAAGTCCAACCGAAAGATCCGGGTGGAAAGGAATGCCCCGGACCGTGTGAAATGTCCCAGCCCGCCGCGACGACCAGCCATCCGGTGCTTTTCGGCGCATAGAATTGCTCTGCCGTCGTGCGACTCAACAAACGTTTGTGGGCGTAGATGCCGCCATTGAGCCAGAACTGGCCCAGCATCGCCCGTGCCTCGGCGTACCTCTCGAGGTCATCCCACTTCTTGAGGAGTCTGGCGGAGCGGAAGTCCTGGTTGGGCAGGCCCAGAGGTGAAAGGATCAGTTTTTCCAGTGCAAAAGACGGCCGTTGTCCGGTGAGCGTACTCAGGATGAGAGCCTCTTCTTCTCGCCAGATGTGCTCGTCCGCGGGCGTGCCAGTGTCGAATTCAGAGGCGCGCTCCAGGAGTTCCCGAACTTTTAGGCTTTCGCCCTTTTCCGGAACCCCATCCAGTGGGACGCCCTGCAAGACCCTTGAAACAGGCGATTCCAGTGCTATCTGTTTGGTCTGCACCAGACGAGCGAGTGCCGTGACCAGGACGGGCTGCTCCGGCACTGTCTCGTGGAGTTGTTGCGAGCCGGGTGCCTCTGTGCGCTCGCGAAGGGTCGACTGCGCCAACTCTTCCGGTGCCGACGCCTCATAGGCCTGCTCACCGAACCTGCGCATCACGCGCTCGCCCTTGTAGCTGATGCTGAGCAGGCCGAATAGATACGGCTGGCGGTTCGCGGACCTGTCCAGCAGTTCATACACGGGCTTCAGGCGCTGTTCTAGTCCCGCCGATCCTTGTTGCAGCGTGAGCGGGATCGCCGCCGTAGCCATTCCGTCGCCCACGCGCAACGCGTGCGGCGCCGCGCTCGGCAGGCTCACAGGCAGCTTCCCTCTCACCGCAAATGTCCCCAGCAGCGCCTGCGCTGCGGCTCGCTGCGCCACGTCCTGCACGCTGAACGCGGCGAGCCACGTCGTCGCCTCGGGAAAACTCTCCATCAGGTACGGGCTGCCGAGGCCGACCATGATCACCGGTTTGCCCGCGCGCAGCAGCGCGTGGATCATCTCCGCCTCATTGGCTGGCAACCCCACGGTCCCTTTGCGATCCGCGATGCGCACCGTCACGGCGCAAATCGCCAAATCGTAGCTGTCCGGCGAGGGAAGCGGTGTCTCCTCCACGCGAAAATACTTCGTATCGACGTGCAGGGAAGTGAGCGAATCGAGCTGCGCGCGCAGTTCGCGCTCGAAGGGCTCCGCTGGCGCCGTGTCCGGGTCTGCCGATACGGCCAGCAGGAACACCCGTTTCGTCGTGCGCGGATCCAGCGGCACTAGCCCCGCATCGTTGCGCAGCAGCGTCACGCCGCGGTCGGCGATGTCCTCTGCGGTCGCCAGAAACTCCGGCCGGCCGAACGCGCCGCTCAATTTGTCGATGTCCACTTCGCGCTGTTTATAGAGGCCCAGGCGCGCCTTCGCTTCCAACACGCGCCGCACGGCGTCGTCCAGCCGCGACATCGGCACGCGCCCGGAATTCACCGCTTCGCGCACCGCCGCCAGCGCCGCATCCGTCACCGGCGACAGCAGCAGCACGTCCGCCCCCGCCAGCAGCGCGCGCACTGCCACCTCGCCGGGTGGAAACCCTTTCGCCACTCCGCCCATGTCCAGTGCGTCCGTAATCACCAGCCCCTGGAAGTGGAGCTGGTCGCGCAGCACCCCGGTGAGCACGCGCTCGGAAAGCGTCGCGGGAATTTCCGGATTCGGCTCCAGTGCCGGAATGGCCAGATGCCCGGTCATTACCGCGCTCACCCCCGCGCCAATGGCCGCCTCGAACGGAACGAATTCCACCGCGTTCAGCCGCTCGAGTCCCGCAGTCACCAGGGGCAGTTGCAGGTGCGAATCCACCGACGTGTCGCCATGGCCGGGAAAATGTTTTGCCGTGGCCATGGCCCCGTTTTCTTCCACCCCGCGAACGAACTGCTCCACGTACTCCGCCACCTGTTTCGGGTCCTCTCCGAACGAGCGAATATTGATGATTGGGTTGTCCGGATTGCTGTTCACGTCCGCAACCGGCGCAAACACCCAGTGCACCCCCATGGCGCGCGCTTCGATGGCGGTGATCCGGCCCATCGCGTAGGCATCCCCGGGCCTCCAGGTCGCCCCCACGGCCATAGCATGAGGGAACGCCGTCCCTTCCTCCACGCGCATCACTGTTCCGCGCTCGAAATCCGCGCCGATCAGCAGCGGGATTTTTGCCGCCTCCTGCAGCTCGTTGGTCAGCACCGCCGTTTCGTACACGTGGCTCAACTCGATCCCGCGCGGCCCCCGCCGCGTCCCCAGGATGAATCCCCCGATGTTGTCCGCCTGCACCCGCGCCATCAGCTCTTTAAAGTCTTTGCTCTCCACGGACTCGAACGCTCCGAAGTACGTGGGGAATACGATCTGGCCGATTTTTTCGTCCGTGGTTAGCCCAGCCATGGTGTGCTCCACCCATCGCCGCGCCCCCGGCGAGAGCTCTCGCGGTGGAACCGTGTCTTCCGGGTGTGTGGCTGCTGGAAGTCCTGCAAGGAGCGGGAGGAGGAGAAACAAAGCGCGCCGGGCGGGCATTGCCTCAGAAAAAACGCGCCGCAACGTCGAACGCAGTTGACCCTTGCATCTCCGGCTGGTTATAACACACAGAGAAATGGCGCACAACTTCAGGGACTCACGCGTGTTTCCTGCTCTCCGTCTGGCCGCACTCGGATTGTTCTCCGGCGCGCTCCTGTGCTTCCTCCCGGCAGCCGCGGCAAACGCCCCGCAGACGAAACCGGCAGCCACGGCGACCCAGCGGCGGCCGGCCGCATCGGAAGCGCAATTCGATTTTTCCGCTGCGGACGCGGCCATCGAGAAAGCCATTGCGGGCGATGAAATCCCCGGTGCCGTGCTGCTCGTCGGCCATCGGGGCCGTGTGGTCTATCGCAAAGCCTACGGCTCGCGCGCGCTCATCCCCCAGCGCGAGCCCATGACGCAGGACACCATCTTCGACCTCGCCTCTCTCACCAAAGTGTTTGCCACCACTCCCTCCCTCCTCCATCTGATGGAGCAGGGAAAGCTCCGCATCGCCGACCCCGTCGTCCGCTACCTTCCCGAATTCGGCACGCACGGAAAGGACCAGATCACCATCCGTCAGCTCATGACCCACACCGGCGGCCTTCCCCCCATCCCCAAAACTCCGGACGATGCTTCGACCGCACAGGTATTGGAGTGGATTGATAACGCCGAGCCCATCGCCCCGCCGGGCATGATCTTCGTGTACAGCGATTGCGATTTCATCCTGCTCGGCGAAATCGTCCACCGCCTTTCCGGCGAGACCCTGAACGAATTCGCCGAGAAAACGTTTTTCGCGCCCCTGGGAATGCGCGAAACGCGCTTCCTTCCCCCCGCCTCCTGGCGCCCGCGCATCGCGCCCACCGAAGAAATCGATCTGCCGGAAGGCGCCAAATCCGGCTCCGGACGCGGCCGCGTGCTCCGCGGCGTGGTGCACGACCCGCGCGCTCGCGGCATGGGTGGCGTTGCCGGACATGCAGGGCTGTTTTCCACCGCCGATGATTTGGCCAAATTCTGTTTCCTGCTACTCGCCGGCGGCATTACCTCCGACGGCAGGCGCCTGCTGACTCGCGAAAGCATCGCCCTCGCCACCACCCAGGAACAGCCGCCCTGGATTCCATCCCAGCGCGGCCTCGGATGGGACATTGATTCCACCTTCTCCCCCCCCCGCGGCGATCTCTTCCCGGTGGGCACCTCTTATGGCCATACGGGGTTTACCGGCACGGCCGTCTGGATCGATCCCAACAGCGAATCATTTTACCTCCTGCTGGCCAACAGTGTGCACCCGCGCGTTCGTCCCGCCATCTCCAGCCTGCGCTCGCGCGTTGCCACCGCCGTCGCAGCGGCAATCGAAAAGTCAGAAAGGGACACCGAATCGGCTGTTTCCTCTCCAACCTTTGCCTTCTCTACATCTATCTCCTCTCCTCTCTGGCGCGGACTGAATGCCGTCCGGCCGCAGTATCGCTCCGGCCACACCCTCACCGGCCTCGACGTGCTTGAACAGCAGAATTTCGCGCCGCTCGCCGGCAAACGGATTGGCCTGATTACCAACCACACCGGCATCGCCCGCGACGGCCACACCAATATCTACCTGCTCGCTCACGCGCCCGATGTCCGGCTCGTCGCGCTCTTCAGCCCCGAGCACGGCCTCGCCGGCTCCGCCGACGAATCCATCGGCTCCTCGCAGGATGCCGCCACCGGACTGCCCATCTTCAGCCTCTACGGCGACACCCGCCGCCCCACCGACGAGATGCTCCGCGGCCTCGATGCCCTCGTCTTTGACATTCAGGACGCCGGTGTGCGCTTCTACACCTACATCGCCACCATGGGCTACTGCATGGAGGAAGCCGCGCGGCACCATCTCGCCTTTTACGTCCTGGACCGGCCCAACCCCCTCGGCGGCCTCGCAGTCGAAGGCCCCATGCTCGATCCCGACCGGCTGAGCTTCGTGGCCTATTTCCCCATGCCTGTCCGCCACGGAATGACCGTCGGCGAACTCGCGCAAATGTTCAACGCGGAAAATCACATCGGCGCCGACCTGCACGTCATCCCCATGCAGGACTGGCGCCGCAGCGATTATTACGAATCCACCGGTCTAACCTGGATTCCTCCCTCGCCGAATCTCCGCTCGCTCACCGAGTCGCTCCTCTATCCGGGCGTGGAGCTGTTGCAGGCCGGAGGCGTTTCGGTAGGGCGGGGAACCGACCGCCCATTCGAGCTGGTCGGCGCCCCATGGGTGCACGGCAGCGAACTCGCTGCCTACCTGAACGGTCGGCACATTCCCGCCGTCCATTTCGTTCCCACGCAGTTCACCCCGAGTTCGGGAATTTACAAAGGACAGCGGTGCGAGGGCGTCTCTCTCGTCGTGTTCGACCGCGGCAGCGTGTTTCCCATCCTTCTCGGATTCGAAATGGCGGAAGCGCTGGCGAAACTGTATCCGAAGAATTTCGATGTGAAGGGAATGATCGAGCTGGTAGGCTCGCCCGCCACCATCGACCGCCTCCAGAAGGGCGATTCGCCCTCCAACATCGTAATCGGCGAGGAGGACGAGTTCCGCGCATTCCGCGCCCTCCGCGAAAAATATCTTTTGTATCGTTAGCAGCAGCGCGCGTGGTAGTCGCGAGAATAGCCACGGCCACCGGAGACTCGGCCTGGGTGGCCAGGGTCAGTGATCCCGATCGTTCGGGACTGACCGTGGGTTTTCCCCCGTCAGGTCGCCGCCCCCTGTGCCGCAGCCCGCGACCCCCGCTGCCACCGCGGATAGAACACCAGCCCCAGCAGAATCAACCCCAGCCCGACCGTGGACCGTACCGGCCGCGCCGCCCACAGCCCGATGGTCAGCGCCAGCGCTCCCGCGATAAACACCGCCGGAACCCACGGATAGCCCCAGGTGCGGTACGGCCGTGGCAAATCCGGCTCCCTCCGCCGCAGCCCGTACACCGAAGCCACCACCAGCCCGTAGAAAATCCACTGCGCGAAAATGAACAGCGAAAACAAATCCTCAAACGTCCCGGTCAGCGCCAGCACGCTCGCCAGATAGGCCTGGAATACCAGCGCGCCTCCCGGCGTGTGCCGCTGCGGGTCCACCACCCCCGTGAAGCGGAAGAACAGGCCATCGCGCCCCATCGCGTAGGGCACGCGCGCGCCTGTCAGGATGGACGAATTCAGCGTCCCCAATGCCGAGATCACCATCCCCACCGTCAGCCAACGCGCCGCGCGCCCGCCCGCAAACGATGCAATCACGTCGGACGCCACGTGCTGCGAATGGGCCACGCCCGCGAATGGCAGTGCCCAGAAATACGCCGCGTTGGCCAGCAGATAAATCACCATCACCAGCGACACGCCTCCCACCAGCGCCAGCGGAATGTTCCGTTGCGGGCGGATCACCTCCGAACCTACCAGGCTCACGTTGCTCCATCCGTCGTAGGCCCACGCCGCTGCCACCATCGCCGCCAGCACTCCGCTCCACGCCCCCGCGCCCCACGCGTCCGGCAGGAACGGCCGGAAATTCGCTATGCCCCCCTGGCCCATGGCCAGCGCCAGCGCAATCACCGTGCCGATGGCCAGAAGTTTGATCGAAGTCAGCGCCACCTGCACGCGCCCCCCGAGCCTCACCCCCAGGTAGTTCACAAAGGTCACCAGTGCGATGGCGCCCACAGCCAGAGGCTCTGCCGGAGTCAGATTGAAATTGTAGGGCGTGCGCAGGAACGGCACCCAGATCGGCCACGTCACCACCGTCTGCGCGATGGTCGGACGCAAAAAGCCGCAGAATCGCATCAGCCCCGCCGCAATCGTGGCCACCGAACACGGCCGGCCCACCACCGAATGCATCCATCCGAACAGGTAGCCCCATCGCGGCCCGAATCCGCGGTTCAAGTACGCGTAGTCGCCGCCCGCCTCCGGAATCGCCGCCCCGAGTTCGGCATAACTGAGCGCACCGGCCAGCGACAGCAGCCCGCCCAGTATCCACGCCAGGAACACCAGCCCGATGGAGCCCGCATTCGTCGCCATGCTGCTCGGCACCAGAAAAATTCCTGTGCCGATCATCGTGCCGACTACAATGGCCGCCGCGGCCCACGCGCCCAGTCCCTGAATCAGATCCGCGCGCGGCGCAGCCGCAGCGGGAGCGTCCTCTCCGCCCGTGTCCTTCTGGTTTTTCCGTTCTGCGCTCATTTTTCGGGAGATTTCGCCATGGAAGTCTTCGCAGAATTATCCAGCAGGCTGGCGAGAGAGCCCACAAGAAACGTCGGCGCCGTTCCTGCCAGCACATACCAGGTCCACGCCAACGGCGTGTAGAGCCGCACGAGAAGGATCACCGCGAGGCCGGCAATCATCCCGGCTATCGCCCCGCGCGAAGTCGCCCGCGGATTCAGCAGGCCCAGCAGGAACAGCCCCAACAGGCTTCCATATGTAATGGACGCGATGGTCAGCCCCGCTTCCAGCACGGGACCCCAGTTCACCAGCGCCAGCGCGCCCAGCACCACCCCCCACACTAGCGTGATGCGCCGCGATAGCCGCAGCAGCCCCGCCGCGTCCACTTCGCCCCGCCCGCGCAGAGATTGGAAATCCATGACGCTCGAAGATGCCAGCGAGTTCAGCGACCCGCTCGCGTTCGACATCGCCACGGCAAACATCGCGGCCAGCACCAGGCCCGCCATTCCCGCGGGCATCTGGTTCACCACAAACGCCGGGAAAATCCGGTCGCGGTCGCCCTGGGGAATCGCCAGCGGCGCGTGCTGCCCGTACACGAACAGCATCACGCCCACCAGGAGGAACAGCGCAAACTGCGCGAACACCAGCAGCCCGCTGGCGATGATGGCGCGCTGGCTGTCCCGCAAATTCCGCGCCGCCAGCAGCCTCTGCACCATCGTCTGGTCCGTCCCGTGGCTGGCCATCGTCAGGAACGTTCCTCCCACCACGCCCGCCCAGAAGGTGTACGCCTGCGTCAGGCTGAACGAAAAATCGAACACCGTCAGTTTTCCTCCCGCCGCAGCGGACACGCGCGCCACCTCGCTCCACCCGCCCGGAATTTTTCCCAGCAGCAGCCAGAACGCCGCGGCCGAGCCCGCCAAGTACAGCACCAGTTGCACCAGGTCCGTCCAGATCACCGCTTTCATTCCGCCTTCAAACGTGTACAACAGCGTCAGCGCGGTGATCGCCGCGATCGAGAATCCGCTGCCCGTCCCGAATGCCACGCTCACGATTTTCCCGATGGCGTTCAGCCGCACCCCCTCCGCCAGCGCCCGCGTGCCCAGGAACGTCAGCGCCGCCACCCGCCGCGCCTCCACTCCGAACCGTTTTTCAATCAGCGCATAGGCCGTGTAGAATTCCCCGCGAAAGTAGGCGGGCAGGAACAGCACGCTGATCAGGATGCGTCCCGCGATGTAGCCGATGGCGAGCTGCAGGAACGCCATGGTGCCCGCAAAGGCAATCGCCGGAGTCCCGATGATGGTCAGTGTCGAGGTTTCTGTGGCTACAATGGAAGCGGCCAGCGCCCACCACGGCGCCGTGCGCCCGCCCAGAAAGTAGTCGCGCACGCTCGTCTGCCCGCGCCGGAACCACACGCCGAACAGCGTGATGCCGGCGAGGTACACGAGCAGGACGGCGAGGTCCACCGCGCGGATGGGCATCGTGCCGGTCACTGTCCCGAACCTTCGGGATCGCGCGATACTATGGGGGCGCGATGAGCGTGTCAACCCGGGTAGCACAGGCAATCATGCCTGTGCGCCGCTCCAAGGCCGCCTATTGACCCGGCCATGCGACCGCAACACAATGCCCGGACCACCCCATCGGCGAACGGGTGGCACAGGCGCTCCCGCCTGTGTTCGTTCAACCCGGAAGGGAATTGATGCCGGCACAGCCGGCCAGGATCAATGATGGTTGACCGCGAACATTATTTCCTGGGGTTTGACGGCGGCGGCACAAAGACCGATTGCGTGCTCCTGAACGCCGCGGGCGAGGTCCTCGCCGAACACAGCGCCGGGCCCGCCAACCCGCTCCGTGCCGGATTCGACCGCGCCCAGGCTTCGCTGCGCACCGCGGCCGAGAGAACTCTCTCCTCCCGCCAGGTGGGCGCCTCCTCCATCGCCGCCGTTTGCGCGGGAATTGCCGGGGCCGGCCAGCCGCGCGTGCTCAAGCGCGTCATGGGCTTCCTGGTGGAGACATTTCCCAGCGCCCACGTCCAGGTCTGCACGGATCTGGATATCGCGCTCGAAGCCGGCCTGGGCGACGGACCCGGAATCGTCATCGTCGCCGGGACCGGCTCCGCCGCCCTCGGCCGCGGTCCCGACGGCCGCCTCGTCCGCGCCGGCGGCGACGGCCCCTGGGTCAGCGATGACGGCAGCGCCTTCGACATCGGCCGCCGCGGCGTCACCGCCGTCGCACGCGCCCGCGACGCCCTCGCCCCGGTCACCGTCCTCGCCGATTCCATTCCCGCCGCGCTCGATTGCCCGGACTGGAGCGCGCTCTTGGAACGCATCGCCCTCGGGCCCGATGACGTCTTCCCCCGCATTTTTCCGCTGGTCGCCGAAGCCGCTGAGGCCGGCGACACGCCCGCGCGCGAAATCCTGTTCGGCGCGGCCCTCTCGCTCTCTCATCTCGTCCTCAGCGTTGCCCGCCGCCTGGAGGTCGCCCAGCAGGATTTCGTCGTCGCCGAAGCTGGAGGCGTATTCGGCGTCAGCGCGCTGCTCGATCAGGCCTTCGAAGCGCTCGTGCACAGCGCCGCTCGCGGCGCGCACGTCCGCCCCGTGGAAATTCCTCCTGCCCGAGCAGCCGCCCGCCGCGCCTTTCGCGGCCACTCTCCCGATGCCGGCCGTCAGCGCGGCGCGGGAACCGGTTGATGGTTCGCCCGCGGCCTCCGGAGGATCCTCGTACGGCGCCCCGCGAGGCCCTCGAGGTGTTCATCGGTTCGGCCGACCCGGAAATCCTCTTCGCCGCTCTCGACAATCCCGCTCTCCACGAATCCCTGCTCTGCCGCCTGCTCGAGCGCAAAGATGCGCCCGCCGAGCTGCTCCGCCGCGTCGCCCAGCGCGCCGAGTGGATTCGCAGCTATCGCGTTAAATTGCGCCTCGCGCGCCATCACAATACGCCGCGCCTCATCGCCCTCGCCTGCGTGCGCCAATTGTTCCTCTTCGACCTCGCGCGCATCAGCCTGCTTCCTTCCGCACTCGCCGAGGTCCGCCGCGTGGCCGAGGATTTGGTGTTGAATCGACTCGCGCAGCTCCCCGTGGGACAGAAAATCACACTCGCAAAGCAGGGCCCTCCGCGCGTGGCCGCAGCGCTGCTCGTCGAAGGTCTGCCCAGCACGCTCGCTCATGTGCTCGAAAATGCCCACCTGAACGAAGCGCAAATCACCCGCGTCCTTTCGCGCCAGGACCTCTCTCCCCGCGTGGTCAACGCCATTTCCCGCCATCCCAAATGGTCCAACTCGCCTCAGGTCCGCATCGCTCTGCTCCGCCATCCGCTCACCCCTCTCGCCCGTATCATGGCCTTCCTTCCCGATATCTCGCTCGCCGACCTCCGCGACATCATGGAACTTACCACCGTCCGCCCCGACCTCCGGCTCTACCTCGCCCACGAAGTGGCCCGCCGCACCGGCAAAGGCCGCTCTTTCCCCGATTCGTAACGCTCCTGTAGCTCAGGTCCCGCCGTCAGACGGCGGTGTGAGCTGGCGAACGGCTGACCTGAGTCCTTCCCCGTCCGCGTCCAACTCCGCCGCCACTTTTCTCTCCTCCTCTCCGTGTCCTCCGTGTCTCTGTGTCCTCCGTGTTAAGTCCCCTCCGGCGCCTTTTCCCCGCTTCTGTCCCCAGGCAGGGAAGGGGCTTGACATCGGCCTGTGTCTGCTGTATCTTCTGTCGTGACTGAAATGTCGGTAGAGAACGGAGGCCCCCATGAAACTCTCCCCTGCTCAGCAGAAATTCATCCTCCACTGGGGCGAAATGGGCACTCGCTGGGGCGTCAACCGCACCGTCGCCCAGATCCACGCGCTCCTCTATCTTTCCCCCGACGCGCTCCCGGCCGAGGAAATCGCCGCCACGCTCGGCGTCGCCCGTTCCAACGTCTCCACCAGCCTCCGCGAGCTGGAGGGTTGGGGAATCGTTCGCGTCGTGCACCAGTTGGGCGATCGCCGCGACCATTTTGTTTCCATGCCCGATGTGTGGGAAATGTTCCGCATCATCACCCAGGAGCGCAAGCGCCGCGAGGTGGACCCCACGCTCGCCGTCCTTCGCGAGTGCGTCCAGCTCGCCCGCGAAACCTCGCCCGGCGATAAACACATGCGCGAACGTCTTCTGGCCATGCTCGAATTCATGGAATCCATGTGCTCGCTTTACGAGGAAGTGCGGAGCCTGCCCACCGGTTCGCTCCGCCGCTTCGCTAAACTCCGCGGCCAGATGCGCCGCATCATCCCCGGCGCGCTCTCCCGCGACGCAGACACGCGTCCCGCCCCGCGTTCGAACGGTGAAGCGGAGAACTGAGCCGTCTCCATGGCCCGCAAACCCATTTGGGTGCAAGCCCAGCCCCGCGGCTGGGTCCTGTACGATGCCGATTGCGGATTCTGCACGCGCTGGGCCTGGCGCATAGCACTGTTCGTCGGCCCGCGTGGCTTTCATCTCGCCCCGCTCCAAGCCCCCTGGGTCCGCCACCGCCTGGCCATGCCGGAGGCGGAACTGCTCCACGAAATGCGCCTGCTCACGGCGGACGACACCCTCTACGGCGGCGCCGATGCGCTCGTCTTCCTAGCCCGGCAGATCTGGTGGGCCCGCCCATTCGCTGCGCTCGCCTGGATCCCCGGCGTCATGCCGCTCGCGCGCGCCGTGTATCGCTGGGTCTCCCGCCACCGCCACGTCCTTTCTCCTGCCTGCGAGCTTCAGCATCCGACCAGTATGCTGATCCTGCCTGCCCGCCAGCAGTTTGGAGGGAGCCAACACACTGAGTCGAAGGGTTCGCGCCCGTCCGGCAGCCAAACACATTCGCCCATTCCTCCTCCCTCGCAAGCAGGTGGCGGATGACCACGCCCGGCCGCATCCTCCGCGGCGAGGGCGCCATCAACCGGCGGACGTTTCTGCTGGCCGGGCTGACCCTGGCTTTACTCAAACAGTTGCTGGACATCGGCCTGGCAGTTCTGGTCTTCCATCGCGGCTTCATGTTGTTCAACTACTGGTTTCCGCTGGGCCCGCTGGTGGCATTCCGAGCGTTGGCGGTCACCCAACTCGAATCCCTCCTTCTGTTCGTAGTCCAGGCTCTTCCGTTTGTCTGGATCGGGGTCTGCCTGACGCTCGCGCGCCTGCGCGATGCGGCGTTGCCCGCCTGGCTGGTCCTGTTCTTCTTTGTGCCCTTCCTCAACGCATTGTTCTTTGTGTTCCTCTGCTGCATTCCCACTGCGAATGCTCCTCTCGAGCCCATTCGGCCGGTCGCGAGGCGAGGACGCTGGCTGGACCGCGCGATCCCGCACAGCGCAGCGGGGAGCGCCTTCGCCGGAGCCATGCTCACCCTGCTCGCCGGCCTGGGCCTCACGCTGTTGTCCGTCAACGTGCTCGCGCTTTACGGCTGGGGACTGTTTGTCGGTGTGCCGTTTGCCATGGGATTCATCTCCGTGCTCATCTACTGCTACCACGCTCCGCGGACGTTTGCCTCCTGCCTCGGCGTGGCCTGCTTGTCTCCCATGCTGCTGGGCCTGGCACTTCTGGCCTACGCCCTCGAAGGGCTGATCTGTCTCCTCATGGCAGCTCCGCTGGCCCTGGTGCTGGCGGCGATGGGCGGCACGCTGGCCTATTCCATCCAGCACTGGCGGCAGCAGTCGGCAGCCGCCCCGGCGATGATGGGCATGCTGCTCGTGGCATTGCCCCTGGGGATGACGCTCGAGAACTGGGCCGCGCCACAGCCGCCCGTGTTCGCCGTCACATCCTCGGTGGAAGTGGATGCGCCGCCGGATGTGGTCTGGCCCAACGTCATCGCCTTTGCCGAACTGCCGCCGCCGCGCGAATGGCTGTTCCGCGCCGGCGTCGCCTATCCCATGCGCGCGGAAATCACCGGCACCGGCCCCGGCGCTGTTCGCCACTGCGTGTTTTCCACGGGCGCCTTCGTCGAGCCCATCACCGTGTGGGACGCGCCTCGCCTGCTGAAATTCTCCGTGGATTCCAATCCCGCTCCACTCGCGGAGTGGACCCCATACGAAAGCGTCACCCCGCCGCATCTGCGCGGCTTCCTGGTTTCCCAGGGCGGCCAGTTTCGCCTGACCCCGCTTCCCGGCGGCCGCACGCTGCTCGAAGGCACCACGTGGTATCGCCACACCATGTGGCCGGCGTCTTACTGGCGCCTGTGGAGCGACCACATCATCCACGAAATCCATCTCCGCGTTCTGCGCTACATCGCCTCCCGATGTGTCGCCGCAAGATAGCGCCGGCGCCCTTCCGGTCCCGGTAGCACAGACAATCGTGTCTGTGCGCCGTTCGTCCGCATCACCACCCACTGACCCATCGCCTGCTCCTCGATCATCTGGCGGCCGTTTCGGGAAGGTTCTGGCTGGCTGCTGTCAGGCGGGCTGCTGGTAAAGACCGAATACGTTCCCCCCCGGGTCGCGGAACCTCGCGGTGATTTCGGGCGCGTCCGCGCCCATCGGCTGCACAATTTCGCCGCCGTTCGCCGCCACCGCGTCCACTGTCGCAGCCACGTTGTCCACCATGATGTAAAGCAAAAGGCCGGGCTTCGCGGCCGGAGGGCGCCCGAGCACCCAGGAACCGCTCACTTCGCCCGTCGTGTCGTCAAACGCAGTGCTGCCATCCCCGCGTCTCCGGATTTTCCATCCGAATACTCGCCAATAGAACTCCGCAGAGCGTGCAATATCGGTGGCGGGAATCTCGAGGTAGCAGATTTTGCCGTTCGCCATCGTTGGAGCCATCGTGATCCTCCGGCGCGCGCATACTAGCACGCTCATGTGGCACAGGCTTCAGCCTGTGTTTCCCCCGCCGCCCGACTGCCATGCATCCTTCGAACTCCTACCGGCCGGCCTTCATCTGTGCCTCGAGAAAAGCCAGCGCATCGTTTCCCCATACCTCCGTTGCCTTCGAGCAGAATCCCCAGTGCCCGTCCTGGTGTGTGCTGCCGAATGCGGGATAGATCTTGGACTGAAAACCCTTGTGCTTTTTGCTGGCTGCTTTGCTCAGCGCATGGCTGGGACCGAGGCTGTAATCGTTCTCCGCCTGGATCAAAAACACAGGCGCCTTCGCCTGCTCCACCGCGCGAACCAGCCGGTCTCGAAGCGGCTCGTTCCCCTCCCACGACATGGCTCCGGGAGCGAACGGCACAAGCGCACGCACCCCCAGGTCGCGTTCACCCGCCAGAAGGGTTTGGATCCCTCCATACGAACATCCCGAAATGGCGATGCGTCCAGGGTCAACGAAGGGCAACGACTTCACGTAATCCACGGCGGCAATCACATCGGCCACTTCCGCCTGCTGAAGCTCTACCATCCGCCGCGCACGCTCGCGCGGAGACGCCTGCAACACCTGTTCCTGAATCGATTCACCCGGTGAGCGGCCTTGTCCCCGCCGATGCGGAGCAAAAAAGACGTACGAATGCGCCGTGTAGAACGCGGCCAGCGCCGGCTGGGAGCCCGGCAACTTTTCGCTCCCGTGATTCCACACCACAGCCGGAAACGGCCCAGTGCCCTCAGGCCTCCAAAGAAACCCGTGCAATTCCCGTCCCCCGCCCGGAAACACCACTTCTTCCGGCTTGGATTGCGCGATGGAAATGCCCGTGCCCAGGATGCACAGCAACAATCCGCAGAGGAATCGCTTCGTCCGCCTCGTGTGCAAATCCGTTCGGGCGCGCACCGGCTCCCGAAATGCCCGTGGGTGCCAGCGAACATGATTGGGGACTCTCATTTCCTTCTCTCTGCCGCCCGGCAAGTCTACAAGAAAGGGCACCCGGATGGCCCGGGAGAGCGCTCGGGAGTCGAGAATTTCCCAGGGGCGGACCCACCCCGATTTTTGGTGTGTGCCTGCCCTAACGAAGGGAGGGTCCGGCCTCCTTTTCCGCCCGTCCTGGACCGTTTCACCCCTCTTGCTGCGTCCGGATAACAAACTTATGTAAACCTAATTCGCCCCTCGCCAACTCGCACAAAATGCCCTTTTTTGCCCCACTTTCGGAAAACTCGATTTTTGCCTTTTTGCGCCTCGGCTGGGGCTAGGCGATAGCAGCCTTTGTTTCCTGTCTTTGTGTTTCGCGGCTTGAATGCCTCAGGACGAGCGCTCGAGCACGCTGCGGTAGTAGGCTTCGTACCGGGGAATGACGTCGTTGGAGCAGTAGCGCTTGCGGGCATTGGCCCTGGCTTTCTGCCCCATTTCGCGCACGCGCTCGGGGGAGGATAGAAGCTCAATCGCGAAGCGCGCTGCCGCGGCAACGTCGCCCACGGGCACCAGGTATCCGTCCACGCCGTGGGTCACCACCTCGGGAAGTCCGCCTACGTTCGTCGCGATCACCGGCACCTCGCAGGCCATGGCTTCCAGCGCGGCCAGGCCAAACGATTCCAGCTCGCTCGGCAGCAGGAAGACGTCGGCCTGCGCGAGCGCTTCATAAATGCGGTCCTGTTTGCCGAGGAACAGCACATCTTTCTTTACACCATTTTTAGTCGCTACCCACTCCGCGGCTCCGCGGTCGGGGCCCTCGCCAACCATTATCAGTTTCGCCGGCAACTTTTCGCGCACCAGGGTGAAAATCTCCACCACGTCCGTCACCCGCTTCACCGGACGGAAATTGGACAGGTGCATCAGGATGGGCTCCCCGTTGGGCGCCCATTCGGCGCGGCGCGCGGGATCGGCCACCCGGCAGTACTCGTCGCAGTTGACGAAATTCGTGATCACCTCGATGGGTTGGGTGATGCCGAATGTTTCCACCGTGGCGCGCTTCAGGTATTGCGAGACCGAGGTGATGCCGTCGCTCTGCTCGATCGAAAATTTGGTGATGGGCAGGTAGCTGCGGTCCCGTCCTACGAGCGTGATGTCCGTGCCGTGCAGCGTGGTGATGAACGGCAGCCGCCGCGGCACCGCCATCTGCCGCGCCAGCATCGCGCTCACCGAGTGCGGGATGGCGTAATGGACGTGCAGCAGGTCCAGTTGCGCCGTGGAAGCCACCTCCGCCATTTTCACGGCCAGCGAGAGCGTGTACGGCTGGTGGTCGAACAGCGGGTAGGTGCCCACTTCCACCTCGTGGAAATGGATGTGCTCGCTATTCGGGTCCAAACGGATCGGCGGAGCGTAGCTGATGAAGTGCACGTCGTGGCCGCGCGCAGCCATCTCCATGCCCAACTCCGTGGCCACGATTCCGGAGCCGCCGTAGGTCGGGTAGCACGTGATTCCGATTCGCATCGTGTGGTCCGCCGGTGAAGCCGCTACTGCTGCAGTTGCGCCGTCCGCGAGCCGGATGTTAGTCTCGCCCTCCGGCCCGGCGCTGCATCATACAGCAGCCGCACCGGGTTAGACGCGGGGAGGTGCAGTCGGGTGACACGGCTGGCGGGCAAAATCGCGTTCATCACGGGAGCGGGGACGGGAATCGGCCGCGCGTGCGCCCTGGCCTTTGCCCGGGAGGGCGCCGGCGTCGCGCTGGCCGGGCGCAGGCTCGCTCCGCTCGAAGCCGTGGCGGAAGAAATCCGCAGTGAGGGCGGAAACGCCATCGCGGAGCCCTGCGACGTCACCGTTCGCTCCGACGTGGAACGCGCCCTGGCCGCCACGGAGCTGCATTTCGACCGGCTGAACTGCATCGTGAACAACGCCGGCGCGCTGCTGGTGGCTTCCGCGGAGTGTACTTCGGACGAAGAATGGGCCCGGATTCTGGCCGCAAACCTGACCAGCGCCTTTCTGGTTTCGCGGGCGGCGCTGCCCGCGCTTCGGCGGGCCGGCGGCGGAACGATTATCAATATGTCGTCGGCATCGAGCGGGCTGATGTCCATGAAGAGTCGCGTGGCGTATTCGTCGTCGAAAGCGGGAGTCATCGGGCTGACGCGTGCCATGGCCATGGACCACGCGGCCGAAGGAATACGCATAAACGTCATTTGTCCTGCGATGGTGGAGACGGAGATGGTCCAGGACCTCTATGCCGCTCATCCGGATCCCGCGGCTGCCCTGCGCGCCCGGCTCACCACCATCCCCCTGGGGCGATTCGGCCACTCAGAGGACGTGGCGCACCTCGCCGTTTATCTGGCCTCGGACGAATCCTCGTGGATGACCGGGGTAGCGCTGCCGATCGATGGAGGCCTGACGGCGACCTGAGATGCCTGCGCTCACATCCTCGGCACTCTTCCGGCAGGCGCGTGCGATGGAAAGAGAGCTGGCGCGCCGGCTGAAGAAGACCAACATCCTGCGATTCTTCGGTTTCCGGATGATTGTCGCGGCGCCGGGACGCGTCGTGTTGCGGTTCCGAGTGCGGCAGCATCACTTGCAGGTGCATCGCGTGGTACACGGCGGCGTGATGGCCACGCTGGCGGACACGGCGGGCGGGCTGGCTACCTACATGTCCGTGGCGCCGGGAACGCGCGTAGCGACCGTGGAGATGAAAATCAACTTTCTCGAGCCCATCGAGAAGGGAACAGTGACCGCGGACGCGCGCGTGATTCGCTGCGGCCGGCATTTCTCGGTGGTCGAGTGCGATGTGCGGGATTCGGCGGGGAGACTCGCCGGAAAAGCGCTGATGACGTTTGCCATCGGAGAGGCCCCGCATCCGGAGAAGACTTCCAGCAGCCGGCGTCGGCGCGGGCACGGCTCCTGAGTCTGGGCGGCCGCCCTGCTTCCAGTAGGAATCGGACCGGCGGGCCAGGGCGAGCCGCGCTTATTGCCCGTTCGTGCCCCCGGTGGAGAATTCCTCGCCGTCTTTGAACAGATATTTGATGGAATGTTTGTAGATGAGCAGGTTGGGGCTGCCCGAACGCGTCAGTTTGATGCAGTCGCGATCGTACCATTCGATCACGCCGTGCAGCAGTTCGCCGTCGGTCAACACCACGGCCAACGGCGTTCGCGATTGCATCTGTTTTACGAAATAGAAATTCTCGGCGCTGGTCTGGTCGGGAGGCGCCGGCTTCTTCCTTACCGGTGTGGGCTGCGCCAGGTTGGGCCGCGGCACATAGGCAGGTTCTTTCACGTCGTTCAGAGGCGGGCGGAAGAGTTTCCGGTTCACGGCGTTGTCTCCTCGCATGACGAAAGTTTCAACCGCGGACGGAGCGTACCGGCGGGAATCCGCTCCGCCTAGTCTAGTTCGATGCTGGACGCGCGTTCCGGGTAACGTTCGAGCGGGTTCAGCGCACGGCCAGTGCCGCGGCCATGCTGTCCAGACCCAACTGCCGGTTCGTATTGCGGCGGACTCCGCTGGAGAGGGCATCCAGTCGGGCTACAGCGCGCGCCACCCAGTCGGCTGGAACGCGTTTCGCCAGTGCCTCGATTTCCCCCCGCAGGTCAGGATTCCGCAGTGCCGGGGCGGATACGCCCGAGACCGCGTCGAGCAGGTCGTGGAACAGATTGTAGAACAGCTCGAGCAGGTTTTCAAATCCTACGCCTTCCCCTTTCGTGAGCTGGGCGGTGAGCTGGAAGACCTGCGTGAAGTCCCGGCCCGCGGCCACGCGCTCCACCAGTTCGAGCGCCTCGCGCCGCAGTCGGCGCGACTGCTCCAGATCGAGCGACAGGGCCGCTCCGGGACAGCCGCGCGAGAGCTGCGCGGCCAGCCGGCGCGCGGCCGCCGGCATTTTTTTGTGTTCCTCGAGCACCCGTTCCACATCTGCCTCGGCCAGCGGAGCGAAGAAGAATTGCACGCAGCGCGAGCGGATGGTGGGCAGCAGCGTGTCCGGCTGCGCGGTCAGCAACACCAGGGTGGACGTTTCCGGCGGCTCTTCCAGGATTTTCAGAAACGCGTTGGAGTGCGCCTCCGTCATCGTTTCCGCGCCTTCCAGCAGGAACACGCGCCGGCGCGCCGCGGGAGCGAACTGCGCCGCGCGCTGTACGGCACGGAGCTGCCCCAGGCGCAGCACCGGCCGCGCCACCGGATTGCGCGGGCGCACCGGGTCCGGCACGAGCAGCCACACGTCCGGATGCGTTTGCAGGATCAGCGGCACGCGCTCGACCGTCGCCGTGTCCGGACTGGCGCCGCGCGATTCCAGGCCGCGTTCGACGAGCGGTCCGGGATCGGCCAGTTCCGCGATTTTGCGGCAGGCCTCGCACTCGCCGCAGAATTCGCCCTCGGCCGCCCGCCGCTCGCAGTTCGCCGCCTGCGCGAACATGCGCGCCAGCGTGAATTTGCCCATGCCGCGCGGCCCCGCAAACAGCAGCGCGTGCGGCACCCGGCCGCGCGCCAGCATGCCGCGCAGCGCGGTGACGATGCGTTCGTTGCCGTGATATTCGTTGAAGGGCATCTGGTCGGTGCGCGCTATCCGGAACCGCCTATTTCAAACTCCGGCCCCGCCTCATGGTTATCGGGCTCGTGCGCGCCGAGCGCCTGCCGGGCGCGGAATCGCGCCAGCCGCACGTCCACTGCTGCCATGACCAGAGCGTGAATTTCATCGGGCGTGCGCGCCTGGCCCGTGGCCGGCTCAACGCAATCAATCGTGATCCAATTCTCGCCGCGGGCCAGCTCATCGTACAGTTTCGCCGCCGCCCCCAGGTGCTGCGCGTCGCTCTCGTGCAGGTCGCCGCCATCCTGCCCCGGGCTCGCACCGCGCCGCAGTTGCATGCGCCCCTGCGCTTCGTCCGGATCGATGCGCAGGTACAGCACCAAATCCTCCCGAGGCAGTTCGTTGGCTCCGTATTCGAGTTTGCGCAGCCATTCGAGGAACACGCCGCGCTCGCCGGGCGGCACGCGCGAACCCTGATGCGCCAGATTCGAAGCCACGTAGCGGTCGAGCAGCAGCGTTTTGCCCGCATCGAGCGCGCGAATCATGCGATCCTTCTGCATGAGCCGGTCGTTGGCGAACAGCATGGCGGAGAAATGTGGGTCCACCTGTTCGAGCGGGCCGAATTCTCCGCCCAGGTACCGTTCGATGAGCCGGCCGATGAAGGTCTCGTAAACGGGGAAACTGATCGTTTCGGACGGGACGCTACGCGCGGCGAGCGCGGCAGCCAGCCGCGCGATTTGCGTGCGTTTTCCGGCGCCGTCAATTCCCTCGAACACGATCAGCATGCCGCGCGCCATGGCGGGGGAGTGTATCGTCTCAGCAGAGTGGGTTCAAGACGCGTGCGAGGAAAAGCGCAGCTCGAAAAGCGAATCTCGGGGCGCCCATCCGCCCGCCCAGCGCGCCGTTCCCGCTTTTCCCAGTCACCAGCCTGCCCGCCGCCATTCTGGCGGGTCACCAATCACCAGTCACCCTCTCGTTTGCTACCATTGCTTCCATGGCTGCGCAGGCGCCGATGATCCGCGACAACCTGGACGCCGTTCGCAGCCGCATCGCCCGCGCCGCAGCGCGCGTCGGACGCCACGCGGACGACGTGACTCTGGTGGCCATCTCGAAAACCTTTCCGGCTTCCGCGATCCGGGCCGCGTGGGAGGCGGGCCTGCGGCATTTTGGCGAGAACCGCGTCCAGGAATGGGAGGCAAAACGGCAGGAAGTCGCGGATCTCGCCGCCGTGTGGCATCTGGTCGGCCATTTGCAAAGCAACAAGGCGCGGCGCGCGGCGGGATTGTTCCACAGCGTCGATTCGGTGGACTCTCTGGAGCTGGCGCGCCGCCTCGATGCAGCTCTGGCCGGTTCGGCCGATGGAGCGCCGGCCCCGCATGTGGCGAGGCCGGCATCCGCTGCCGAATCGGCGCCCCGCCGGCTCCGCATTCTCCTCGAAGTCCGCCTGGCCCCGGAAGAAACGAAGAGCGGCGCGGAACCTTCCGAGCTGGAGGCAATCGCGCGCGGCGTGTTGCTGTTGCCGCGGCTGGAATTGGGCGGACTCATGTGCATCCCTCCGCTGGCCGAAAACCCGGAGTTGGCTCGGCCCTATTTCCGGCGGCTACGCCAGACGCGCGACGCGCTGCGCGCGTCGCTGGCCGCGCACCCGGTTGCAGCGCGAGCAGCCGGCGCGCGTGTGGTGACACTGCCCGTTCTCTCTATGGGCATGAGCCACGATTTCGAAGTCGCTATCGAAGAAGGCGCCACTGAGGTGCGGGTGGGCAGCGCGATTTTCGGCCCGCGTCCCTCGGGGTAGCCACGGTCAGTGCGTTTCTGACCGTGGGCCCTTTTCTCAGGCCATGCTCCATCTGGAAATCAAACACGGCGAAGTCCTTCTCTCTGTGCGGGTCAAACCCCGCGCTAGCCGCAACGCCATCGAAGGCGAGCGCGAGGGAGCCCTGGTGGTGCGCCTGACGGCGCCGCCGGTGGAGGGCGAAGCCAACGAGGCGCTCGTCCGCCTGCTGGCCGCGCGTTTACACGTTCCTAAATCGGCTGTTAGAATCGTTTCTGGTGAGCGATCGAGATTGAAGCGCATCGCCGTCCGCGGAGTGGCGGCAAACGACGTTCAGGCGCTGGCGGCAGAATCACCGTAGGGGCGCCCGGCCCGGCCCCGATACCCCAAAACCGGGCTTCCCGGGCTATGGGTTCACGGTCGCGCCAAAACCGGCCGCTTTAAATGGGGTTGTGCCCCCGGCGCACAGGGGTTCTAATCGACGCGGGTCGCGTCCTAAGGGGTAGAGGCTGGGAAACCGGGCACGGGCCCCTTCGTGCCCTCCGGAGAGGGGCAGCGTCATGAATCTCCAGGAAATTCAGGCGGAATTGCGGGCCGAAAAGCTGGATGGCTGGCTGTTTTTCGACCATCACCGGCGCGACCCCATCGCGGCGCGCATCCTCGGCACCACCGACGGCATGAACACGCGGCGGTGGTTCTACCTGATCCCGGCGCGGGGCGAGCCGCGCAAACTGGTGCACCGCATTGAATCGGCCGCCCTGGATCACCTGCCCGGGAAAAAACTCGTGTATTCGGGCCGCGACGAGCTCGAAGCGGGATTGAAGAAAACCCTCGGCGGGGCCAAGACGGTGGCCATGCAGTATTCGCCGCGAAACGAAATCTTCTACGTTTCGATGGTGGATGCGGGAACGGTGGAGTTGGTGCGCAGCCTGAAGTGCCGCGTGGTGACCTCGGCCGACCTGGTCCAGAAATTCGAGGCTTCCTGGACTCCGCAGCAGGCCGAATCGCATCGCGCGGCCGGGCGGCTGGTGGACGAAATTACGCAGGGGGCGTTCCGCCGTGCCGCAGACCACGTTCGCGCGCGGCGCGCGCTCACCGAGTTCGACCTGGTGCAATGGATGCTGGCGGAATTCCGCGTGAAGGGATTGGAGACGGAGGACGGACCCAACGCTTCGGTGGGGCCGTCGAGCGGCGACCCGCACTACGAGCCGCGCTCGGGTTCGAGCCGCCCGATCCGCGCGGGCGAGCTGCTGCTGCTGGACGTTTGGGCGAAGCTGGCGCGGCCCGACAGCGTCTATTACGACATCACCTGGATGGGGTTTCTCGGGCCCGTGGTGCCGGAGCGTTACGCGAAGATTTTCGCGGTGGTGCGCGGGGCGCGCGATGCCGCCGTCGCTTTCGTCCAGAAAAACGTGCGTGCCGGCCGTCCCATCGCCGGCTTCCAGGTGGACCGCGTGGCGCGGGATGTGATCCGCAAGGCAGGCTACGCGAAGAATTTCGTCCACCGCACCGGTCACAGTATCGGCCGCGACGTCCACGGCGCCGGGGCCAACATGGACGACCTGGAAATCCACGACGTGCGCCGCATCCTGCCGCACACCTGCTTCTCGATCGAGCCCGGCATTTATTTTCCGGAGTTCGGCATTCGCAGCGAGGTGAATGTGTACGTGGACGAAGGCGACGCGGGGACCACCGGCGCGGTACAGCAGGAAATTCTGCCGCTGCTGGCGTGAGCGCGAATGGCCGCCGCGGAACATTCCGGGCAGAGAGCGGCGCCGGCGGGCTCGTGGGCCTGGGGCACCGCGGCGTTTCTGGCCGGATGGCTGGTGCCCGGGCTGGGCCACGCGCTTCTGCGCCGCTGGGCCCGCGCCGCGGTATTTTTTGTGTCCGTCGTCGTGCTGGCCGCGGCAGGCGTCTGGTTGCGGGGAAATATCTTCGATTCGCATGCGGCGGATCCGTTCGAATGGCTCGGCTATCTTGCTGATCTGGGAGCGGGCATGCTCTATCCAGTGGCGCGTACGATGCACATTACTGCGGACCTCTCGCGCGCGGCCGGCGACTACGGGACCCGATTCTTTGCCGCGGCCGGCGCGCTCAATCTTTTGTGCGCGTTCGATGCCTACGCCATCGGCACAGGACGGAAGGAGTAGCGGGGTCGATGCCGAACATCAGCCACTTTGCCGCCATGACGCTGTTCGCCGCGGCGGCCTCGGCGGTGCTGGCGTTTCATTCGCGCCCGCCGAACCGCTCGGCGCTCCTGTATGCCGTGAAGACGTTTCTCACTTTCCTCGGCGGCGCCATCCTGATCGCCTGGCTGCTGTATCCAATCTCCAGGTAACTTCTCTCCGCGCTTTTTATTTTCCCCCGCCAAGTGGATGTGAAGCGCCGCAGCTAAAGGCAACCGGCGTATACTTCGGGAGCCGGGAGACCCGGAAGAGGAAGCTACTCGCGGTTTATCGGCGCCTGCGGAGACGACCACGACGCTCTCATTGCTTGCCGGGACCCTGATTCTGGCGCTGCCTTGCGCCGCTCAAAATGCTCCCACCGCAGCTTCAGGCCCTACGCCCGAAACCGCTTCCGGGGCGGACAGTGCAATCACATCCCGGGAATGGTATGTGAAGGCCAACGCGAGCACTGCGTGGTTCGACCCTGCGCATCCCCATCCGCAGACGCCCGGAGTACGGGTTGCCCTCCGGGAGGTGTCCCGCCAAAAGGTTAACGGAAAGACTGAAGTCAGCTACTCCGTGGAAACCTCAGGTTTCCCCGGCGGCCAGAGCTACACACTCTACATGAAGAGCTCCTTGGTGCCCCCAGGCGAAAAGATTCCTGAAGGCAAAGGCGGCAGACTCGGAGGGTTCGAGGCGGATGCTTCAGGGATGATCTTTCGCCCCGCCATCGCGGGTAGGAAAGCGTCGGCCGGCGTCACTCTGAGTATCCACGACTACCTTCGCGGGGAAGCGCTGGATGTCGCTGTCATCGCGGATGACGGTCCGGTTTTTGGCTATGCGGAGGCCATGCCGTTTCCCATCGAAGGCCGGGATGGCGTCTGCTACGTGTTCGTGAGGCCCCTCGCGGTCCCGGGGGAACCGGCCTTCGAGACATTTGGGATTTATGGCCTAGGCTTTGAGCCCAAGGCAAAGCTAACAGTGGTCGATCGGATGTGGCCGGGGGGAAAGGCGGACCAGAGGGAGGAGGAGACAGACGGAGACGGGAGCTTCCGCTACGCGAAGGTTGATCTGTTGCCTGAGAGGGAAGGCGGGGACGAAAGCGTAACAGTCTCCGGCCCCTCGTGCTCGGTCACAGTTCAGTTCCTGTGGGGTCCTTCCGCCACGAAAAAAGCGAACGTTCAGTAAACTCGCGCGGCGCCATCCTCATCGCCTGGCTGCTGTACCCTATTTCGCGCTGATTTTGGTAGCGCCGGTCCCGAAGCTTCGGGACCGGCCTTCAGTCCCACTCACACCCGGTCTCCCACGCGCTCCTCTGATTTCAGCAACTGACGGCCTCGAGTTATCGAGGCGCGATCACCGCCTTCGTTGGACACGTTTTTGCGCGGAATGCTACGATGGTTGGACACGAGCCGAGGTAGCTCAGCGGTAGAGCAGCCGATTCGTAATCGGCAGGTCGAGAGTTCAAATCTCTCCCTCGGCTCCAGCCTTCCTTGGTCCGGCCCGGACACATAGGTAACAGAACGTACCGGCTACATAGGTAACACTTTTGGGCCAAAAGGGTTGTCGAGAGGCTGCAGAGTTTTTTCCTCCAGGTCAATGTAGCCGAGATCGTAATCCAAAAAGCTGACCAGCCAAATCCCTTCTTCGACCTCCTTGATGCCGACGGCCTGACTCGCAAAAACCGTGCTGAGATTGATTTTCTTGCGGTGCAGACAGATGCGTCCGCAGTTGGTGACCTGAATGGTGCGGCCGTGACCGCGGCGGTCATTGGCATAGACTACGAGTCCGGCCTCCTGCAGAGCCGCGATCAGTTCTGAATATCGCCCGCTGTGCTCCCCGAGGCCATGTGCTATTTGTCCTACGCCGCGCGCGGGCCCGCGGCTCTGCCACCGGCCACACGCGATTTGCAGCCCATCCTTACTGGTGAATCGGAATTCGCGGGTCAAACTCTATGTTGTTGTGTTCGTAGGACCAGCCTATTCGGGCGTGAGTCCCATCGCCTGCGCCAGCTCGTCGCGCGCCTGAACGTAATCGAGTTGCGACTGGAGAAGCAGCGTTCTGGCGTCCAACTCCTGGGCAGCGGCATTGGCGGCTTGCGAGCTGAGTGCTTCGCCCTTCTGGAGTTGTTGAGCGGAGACCCGGCTCGATTCCTTGCGCAGGGCGAGCAATTCTTCGGAAACGCTGACCATTTCCTTGGTGCGTTGCAGTTTGTTGTAGGCAACCTGCACCCGGAGCTCCACCTCTTCCGTCACGCGGGCGAGATTTTCCCTCGCCTGTGCCAGCCGGGAGTCGCTCTCGCGCAGCGCCGCGCGCCTGCGGCCGCCGTCGAAGAGATCGTAGGTAAGTTGGCCGCCGAACGTGCCGAAGTTGCGGGCCAGAAAGGGAACATTGTTCTGGTAACTGTATCGGGCAAAGGCCGAAAAGTCCGGGATGTAGTCCGCTTTTGCGAGCCGCACAGCGCCGGTGGCCTTCTCGACTTCCGCGCGCGCGGCGCGGATTTCGGGGTGAGAGTCCAGTGCGGCCTTAATGCACGCTTCGCGCTCGCAGGTTTCCTGGACTCCCGGAACATTCGGATCGAGCACCAGCTCCGTCGAAAGTGGCAGTCCCATGGCATCGTCGAGCTCATAGGTCAGGTCCGAGAGCTGCAACTCGATGGTCAGCAATTCCTGCTTTGCTTGCAGGGTCTGCGCCCTGCTCGCGATCAGATCCTCGTCCAGCGCGCTGCCATACTTCACTTGTTGGACACGCTCGCTCTGCAAATCTTGCGCCGCCTTGATGCGCGCCTGGGTAGCGCTGCGGTGCAACTGCGCGATCAATACGCGGTAGTAGAGCTGGTGAACCCTGAGCGCGATTTCATTTTCCGTTTCCTGTTGATTGGCGCGCGTGGCGCTCAATTCCGCGCGCGCGATGTCATTCGCCGGCCTGACCCTTGAAAACAATTGCGAGAGTGGCTGTACCAGCGAGGTTCCGCTGGTGACGAACGTCTTCCCACCCTGATTGAGGACCACAGAGCGCGGAGGCACCGGGCTGCCACCGGGAGTGCCAAGGCTGCCGGCGGGGAACTGGATGAACTGGGTGTCGGTCACATCGAGAACCCGGCTCTCGTTCCGCACGGTGGGGAAGTAAGCACTCCTGGCAACTTCCCTGGCATGCTGGCTTTCCTCGACTCTATAGCCGGCGATGCGCACCACGTGATTGTGCTTCAGCGCCAGTTGCACCGCCTCGCCGAGAGTCAGATGGCGAGGCCCGGGCGCTGCGCTTTGCGAGCGGGCCGCCGTTGCGGCGTACAAAATGAATGACAGACCGATGATGAGCATCTTGCTAACGGGCTTCATGATTTCCCCTCCTGAACTTTGGACGACTGCTGCTGGACCTGGCTGAGATCGCCGTACTTCAGCGGCGACTCGTGCAGCAAGGCAAGAAGTAGCAGAGCGGCGACGCACGCCCAAGCCACCAGATAGCATCCATCGATGAGGGACAATGTATAGGCCTGGAGCCGAAGCCGGTCGCCCACGAGTCCGACCGCCCGGCCTGTGGCCGCCGCCAGGCCCGAGGATTTCGAATAAAGGCCCGCGGTGAGCCCCCGGATACTCCCGTCGGTGATCCAGTTCCCGCTTTGCACGTGCAAGCCGAGAAGGTTCGAGTGCAGCTTCTCGCGCTGGGCGATGAAGTGACCCATGAACACGGCGCCGAGATTGCCTCCAAACAGCCGGATGGTGTGAAAGAACGCAGAGAACGTCAAAATCCACTGTGGCTTCGATAATCCTCCCGAAAAGATGCCCTGCAGGACGATCGTAGACACCAGCCCGATGAACGCGAACGCTTGTCCAACACCCATGAGCAATTCGGTGCGGTAATAATTCGCCGCCGACCAGGCGCTGGTCAGCTCTGCGTTCAGGCATGAGGCGAGAGCCATGCACACAAAACCCGAAGCCATGAGCAGGCGCGGATCAAAATCCACCAGCAGCAGAAGGGCAGCCACAAAAGCGATGAACAGCAGGGGAGCTGCGCTCCAGATCACGGCGGGGCCGATCTGATCCGCTTCGAACCCGTGGATGGCCAGCGATTGTGGAACCAGGATGATGGTGGTCACCAGGCAAAAGCGAAACAAGAAAAGCCCAATGCCAAGCAGCACCGTATTCCACTGGCGGAGATACGGCATGTCCACCAAAGGGTTGGGACTGCGCAATCGCCGCACCAGGGCGCAGAGCATAAAGAACGAGCCGCCGGCGAACAACGCGGTAAACACCCCAGAGCGCCACCAGTCGAGCCTTTCGCCCTGGTCGATCGCGGCATAAAGCATCGCGAACCCCGCGCTGCCGTAGAGAAAGCCCGCGAAACTCGGCGCCGCGGACTTCTTTGGAGGCGGAGAGGCCGGTATCCCGTAATAGATACAGGCCATCATCAACGGCGTGATGGCCGCCGAATTCCAGAACATCCAGTGCCAAGAAAGATGATCTCTGTACCAGCCGTAAAGTGATGGAGCGATGTTTACGGCTCCGTCCACGAACGTTGCGTAGAGGGCGATGGTGAAGGGAAGGAAGCGAAGAGGAATATTGCGCAAGGCAAAGGTGAGCGTGAGCGGATAGAACGTGCCGGAAGCCAGCCCGGCCAAAACAAGCGCGACGATGAGCAGGCTGTAATTGTGGATGAAGGGAAGGAGCGCGCAGAGCAGCGTAAATGACGTAGCGGCAAAAAACAGGATTCGCCGCGGGCCCATCAGACCTCCGAGATACACAGTGAAGGGGCCGATGAACATCAGCGCGACGTTGTAAGCGCTGCTGATCCACGCGCCGTCGTCGAAGCCAATGCCCAGGTGGCCCTTAAGATCGGCAAGGCCCAACGACAACATGCGACCGGTGAGCGTGACGATTCCCGCGCCCATGATCACGCCCAGGATCCCGAGTAGGGGGCGCTTGGAGACTACGGCCGGTATTGCCCCGGCGAGGCCTTGCGCGATTTGCAGGGGTGTAGGCTGGAGAACGACCGCAGTGGAAGCAGCCATCGTGCGCTCCGATCAGTGCCGTGTGCGCACGGTAGCGATGACGGAAAGGCCGGGACGCAAGGTAGTGGCGATGCTCGGATCGTCGAACGCAATCTTCACAGGAATTCTTTGTACGACCTTCGTGTAATTGCCGGTCGCATTGTCCGGCGGCAGCAGCGCGAATTGTGAGCCGCTGGCCGGCGCAATTTCGGCCACTTTGCCGTGGAAGACTTTGCCCGGATACTCGTCAATGCGGATTTCCGCGGCGTCGCCTACTTTCACATTCGTGAGCTGGGTCTCGCGATAGTTGGCCTGCACCCATTTGATGTTGCTGACGAACGAAATCACCTGAGTGCCGGGAGAAACCAACTGTCCCGGCCGCACCTGCCGTTCGCCCACGCTGCCATCGCCGGGAGCGGAGATCTTGGTGTATCCAAGGTTCACCTGCGCGACGGTGAGTGCGGCCTCCTTGGAGTGGAGGTCAGCGATGAGCTGAGCGTCCTGGGACTCCAGCACGGCCTTGGCGCGCCGCTCGGCCTCAGCCGCCAGCTCATTGCTGCGCAACAGGGTTTTGGCCTGTTCCAGGTCGGCCTCGCGACTAGCGTACAGAGCGACAAGCCTCTGCTCGTCCGCCACTGCCTGTTCGACCTTCTGCTGTGTAGTTGAATGCGTTTGAAGAAGCGCTTCTTGCCGGGTGCGTTCCGCCTTTGTGCGCACGACGTCCGCCTGGACCGCTTCTTTTCCGGCCTGCGCCGCAGCGATCTGCGCTTTTGCCTGGTCGATTCCGGCGAGAGCGCGGTCAATGCGGGCATTTTGCAGCTCCCGCTGGCGGCGGTTGTTTTCGATGGCCGCCTTGGCGGCTTCAACCCCTGCACCTGCCTGTGCTACCTGCGCCTGGTAATCGTCATCCTGCAATTGGACCAGGAGATCTCCCTTGTGTACCTGCTGGAAATCAGAGACGTTGACAGCCTGAACGATGCCGGCAACCTTGGTGCTGAGTGGCGTCAAATCGCCGCGCACATAGGCGTCGTCCGTGACCTGCTCGATTCGTCCACCCTCCCACTCATTCCAGTTCCGAGTGATGGTGATCACAATCGCAACCGCGAGCACGACTACCAGTAGCGGGGTTCCGTACTTCTGCCATTTCGGCGTGGTAGGAGTCGCCGGAGCGTGCTCCGGCTGAGCGGCTCGGGTGGGAGCCGGTGTATTTGCGGCCGCCATGATGCATGCTCCTCCTTTGTCCTTGTCCTAGTTACGCCGATTGGTGGGAATTTCCAACCCGCTCGGGAGGAAATTCCAACCAGCTGAAAATAAACACCTTATGGGCCCAGGGAGCGTAATGCCATTCACCAACGGTGTCAATCTGTTCCCGTCTGCGGAGATGTTGACAGTTTTTCGGACCGGGGGGGCGTCAAGAATGTGATTTCGAGCCATCACTGAGCGCTTTCTGCTGCGCCTTGGCCGCGCACGGCGAGGTGGCGATTCAAAGACTGCTCGATTTCTTCGAGGGTTCGGCCTTTGGTTTCCGGCACGAGGTAATAGGAGAAGATCCATGCCGCAATGGCAAAGAGTGCGTACAGCCAAAACGTTCGAGTCGGCCCCAACCCCTCCACGAGTGTGAGAAACGTCAGGGAAACCAACAGGTTGGCGGCCCAATTCGCTGCCGCCGCCGTTCCCTCTGCCAGCCCGCGAATCTTTAGCGGATAGATTTCGGAGATAAGCAGCCAGAAGATCGGCCCCAGGCTGATGGCAAACGAAGCCACGTACGCCATCAGCGTAAGCACGGCCACCCGCGCCAGCCCGGCGCTGGGCGACTGGAATGCGAAACCAAGGATGCTCAGCGTGATGACAATCCCCGCTGTGCCCGTCAGCAGGAGTGGCCGGCGCCCCCACCGGTCAATCAGCCACATGGAAACCAGGGTCATGATCACGTTTACGACGCCGATTCCCGCCGTGGCCAAAATGGCTCCGGAAGCCGACGAGATGCCCGCCGACTGCAGAATTGTCGGCGCGTAGTAGATCACCGTGTTGATGCCGGTGACCTGCTGAAAGACGGCCAGACCAATGCCGACGGTCAATGCCGGGCGCACCGTCGGGCTGAAGAGAGCGGACCAGTGCCCTTGCTCGCTGGCCTGTGAAAGCGTGGCCTGAATTTCCTGAAATTCGGCCGAAACGTCTGAGGCGCCGCGGATTCGAGAGAGAATCTCGAGCGCTTTGTCGGCCTGGCCATGTTTTGCCAGCCATCGTGGACTTTCGGGAAGATACAGCATGCCCAGTCCCAGAATGGAGCCCGGGATGGCCGCCAGGCCAAGCATCCATCTCCAGGCTCCGCTCCCGGCGAACGCGTAGTCCACCAGGTACGCCACGAGAATGCCGATCGTGACGGCCAACTGGAACAGCGAGACCTGCCAGCCGCGCGCCTTGGGAGGTGAGACCTCCGAGATGTAGACCGGAACAGTGGTTGATGCCAGCCCAATCCCCAGCCCGACGACGGTGCGGCCAAAAAGTAAAATGGAGAAGGAACCGGCGAACGCGCAGATGAGCGCCCCAATGATGAAGATGAGAGAAGTCAGCAGCAGTGTAGCTCGCCGGCCAAGACGATCCGAAAGCCGGCCGCCGCCGAGCGCTGCCGCCGCAGCACCCACGAGCACCATGCCCACCACCAGCTCTTCAGGAAACGTAGTGAGGGAAAATTGCTGCTTGATGAAGATCACGGCGCCGGAGATCGCGGCGGTGTCATAGCCAAACAGCAAGCCACCCACCGCGGCAAACAGGGCGGCCACAACGACGAACCGCGTATTCGCAGCCTGTATCTCGTCTGCCGCACCCTTCGCGCTTCTCTCCAGCAGTGATCGCATGCGTGTTCTCCTGGAATTGACTTTCTACCACCAGGTCTCCGCCTGCACGCCGTAAGTGAGCCCGCTGGTTCTGTCCTCGAAGGGAATTCCGCCCACATAACCGCGGAAGCCATTGGACCAATTCGCGTAGGTTAGAAACAACCGAAGCACAGGCCGGCTGAAGAACTGGCGGCCGGCTCCGATTTGCGGTGCGATCGTGAACTTCCGCAGCCAGCCCTCGAGGTGAGTATCTCCGTTTTGTGTGGTCACAAATCCGTCCGTGTGGTCAAACCCGCTCTCAAACGCCAGGGAAAGATACTTCGTAAAAAAGACCTCGGGCCTAACCCCGAATGATGCCCAGTCGTTGAAGCCGTGGCCGGGCACTCCATCCCGCTGCCGCTGGAAAATGAAGATGGGCATGATGGCAAATCGGTCGTCGGGCTGCAAGAGCAGGTGCTCCGTGATCAGCAATCTCTCGGAATTCCTGCGAAACGGCGTGGAATCCTCAACCAGCGTATTGAAATCACTCGCTGCTCCCGTTCCAAATTGAATGGAAAAGGCATGGTAGCCGCCGTGCCATTCCAAGCGCTGGTGGCGCAGTCCGACGGCGTATCCATTCGTTGTGGGAATTGTTGTCCCCGCCGGCGTCTTGCCACCTTTCGAAGTGGCGAAGTTGAACCACGCACCCCAGAGACCTGCGGGTCCCTTCAGGTCGTAGAATCGCGCGTCGAAGTTGCTCTTTTCGAGATTGCCGTTCTGCGTGACGACATCGGGCCGCGCCCCGGCGAGGTACGAAAAAGCCAACTTGCCGATTCCGACGTGGAGATCCTCCACGCCGGCGCCGTATCCGCTCATGTCCAGCGGGTAGAAGTCGTCAATCTCAATGTGCTGGCGGCGGTAATATCTTTCGCCCGCCCAGAACTTGGCGTCCGGCTGGCTTTCGAAGAGATTGCCCGCCTGAACGAAGGCTTCCCTGAGGCGGTATTGATCGTTTCCTATGCCGCCGGGGAAGGCCGCGAATGAGGCGGAATTCGTGGTGTTGGCCTCCACCATCGCCTCAGTCTTCATCCACGCCTTATCGGAACTGTGGTTCGGATTCAGCCAATTATTGACGAAGATGAACTCGCCGTACGTTTCTGCCTCGTTCCCCAGGCGGTACTTGGCATCCGCCCCGGGAGCCTGGAATGCCACCTGCTGCCCGCCCTCGCTGTTCACACCGTACCCGGAACGGAAGTAGCCGTGAAACTCAAAGGCGCCCACCTGCTCCTGCAGCTTCTCAATCTTTGCGTCTGCCTCCCGGAGGAGGTCGTAGGTCGGTTCCGAAGGCAACTGGCCTTGAAACTTTGCCCCGACCTGATTGGACTCTCCGAGGACGGCTCCTTTAGCCGCTCCCTGGGCGGCCAACTCGACCGCCGTCCCCGCTTTTGGTGCCGCCTTGGTTTCCTTCAGTTTTTCAATCTGCTGTTCCAACGCGGCGATGCGCTGCTCCATTTCCCGCGTCGATTGCTCGTACTGCTGTTTGAGCTGCTCGAGTTGTTTCCGGAGATCATCCGCTTGCTGGGCGGTACACGGCAGTGCCACCGCCGCAACCAGTGCGACGACCCAGGTGACTCGTTTCAGATGGTGTAAGCTATGCATTTTTCTGAACCTCGAAGTGCGTCGGGCCTCTTACGAAATCCGGTTTCGGGCACTATGCGACTGCGGCCCCTCCCGGCCCGCGTGATTGTACACTTGCGCGCATCGAAAAGATGAGAATGAAATCTCGATTTGCCGGCCTTCTTTCCATAACGGTCCATTCCCGGACTCCGGTTGAGAACTTTGGGTTCGGAGCCGTCCACATCAACGCGACTCCGGAAAGCTGCCTCATATTGGCCCGGGAGTTCGACCGCCTTCGCAAGCTTCCCGGATACCTGGCCATCCAGGAGTTCAGCAATCCTCCACAGCTTTCCGGTCTGAAGGATTTCAGGTTCGATCGAGAAGCCATCGAGGAGCTGAGGGACTGCAAGCCCGGTGACTTTAGGGTTCAAATGCCGGCGAGTTCCATCGAAGAGATTCACCACTCTGCGGACTTATCTGCTCCCGGCGCGGAAGAGCAAATTGTCCGGCACGTCGCTAGGCCGCTCAGCCACTTCCCTTAAATAGTCGCTGACCGTTATCAAGAACACTCTGGAGAACAACCAATAGGAGCTTCCATCGAGCTGGGCTTTTGTATAGTCCTTTCAAGGACAGGGGCAAGGCCGGTCGCACCGGCTGGATACGCACTTCTGCCGTGGCTCACTCCCTGAGATCCGCAAACCGAGCCTCAACCAACCTTTGAATGACAGCGAAAATCATCGCGGTGGAGACACCAAACAGAAGCATTCCATTCGCTGCTTCCAGGGGTCCGAGCAATCTCCACGACGGCGTCATGATCAGATCACCGTAACCCAAGGTCGTGAAGTTCACGGCGGAGTGGTAGTAAGCGGTTCCCAGCTCTGAAAATTCCCCGCAGAAGACGAATAACACCGCCCACACCGCAATCTCCATCAGGTGCGCCACAAGCGCAAATGACATCGCCAGGGCAACGATTGAGAAATCCTTCCAGAAGTCTGCGCCCACCCGGCCAGCTTTTTTCTCATGGCGAACGAAGTTTACCGTCGCGATCACAGTCAGGGCGTGGATGAAGATCGTAATGAGGACAGCGCCTATGCTGGCCGCCAGCGGAATCTGGACCGCGATTCGAGGAATCTGCGTCATCTTCGTGCCTTCCACATCGTATCTTGCAAGGTCCAGCCCGGACACTTTGGTGACAGAATGTACCGGCTACAGGGGTGACGACCGCGCGCCGAACGGGTTGTCGAGTGGTCCTAACACACGGGTCTTCCGGCCACAGATTATTGCAGCTTCGCGAATTCGGCTTTCGCCTGTTTCAACAGCGGCAGGTTGGGGTCGGCGTCCTTCCACCGATTCAGGAAAATCGCCAGCGTGTCGCGAGCCTTTTGCTTTTCACCCCTCGCGGCATAGTCGGAAGCCAGCGTGACGTACGCCGCCAGCCAGTGCTGCTGGGGCTCCCAGGAGGATGCTCTTACTTCCGCGGTCGCCAGAAACTTCTCATACCAGGCGATGGCCTGGTCTATATTGCCGGATTGCTGGTAGGCGTGCGCCAGTGCTTCCGCGCGCACAGTGCGAACCCCCGTGCTGGTCTCCGATTCCAATGCCAGAAGTCCGTTGATCGCCGAGTCCGCGTCTCCCTTCGCCAGACTCACTTCGGCCTGCAAGATGTGCAAATAAGCGGCATCTTCCGAATTGTGCGAGTCAACGGATGCAGAGACGGTCTCCGCGAGTTTTTCCGCTTTTCCGGCGGCGCCGGCGCGCGCGTATTCCTGGCCCACCAGGGCCGCCCAGGTCACTTTCGGCCCAATCTCCTTCAAATGAGCGACAGACGCGTCGAGGTGCTCCATCTGCCCCCGCGAATCGCCTTCTCCACGAGCAATCACGGCCAGCATGAACTGGATTCGCGCCGTATGGAAGACGTCTGCCTTGCTGCCCGCGATCCTCAATTCCTGCTCGAACCGCTGTCGCGCAGCCGCCAACCGGCCGTGGTAAAGGTCCAGCATGGCGAGCGAGCGCAGCCCGTCAGCCTGGGTCGCCGGTTTGGCCAGCATGGCTGTGAACGCCTCGATGGCTTTCTCGTCCTGGCCCAGCGCCACCAGCGTGAATCCATATTCGCGGTTGATGTTTCCCGAAGTTAGCCATCCCGGCTCCAGGCGAAACGCCTGCCCATACGCGTCCAGGGCTTTCTGGAATTGCCCCAGGCTCTTTTCCGCGGTGGCCATCTCGATGTAGGCCTTGGGATCGTCGGGAGCGATGCGCAGCACGTGCTGGTACTGCTCGATGGCCTCCTCCTGACGATTGTGCATGCGAAGAAGCCGCGCGTAGTTCATGTGGACGTTCCAATCGTCGGGATAGCGCGCCAGATAGGACTTGTAGAGCACCACCGCCTCGCCCACGTGCCCCTGATCGTCCTGAAAATCGGTCTGAATCAGCAGGCGTTCGCGGTCCGTGGCGCGCGAGGTGAGCGAAAGCGCCTTTTCGTACTCCTGTTTTCCCTGGTCCGGCTTGTAATAAATGTAGCTGTAATAGCCGTTTCCGAGCGCGGCGTGCGCCATCGCGAAATTCGGATCCGTCACCACGGCAGCGCGGAAGAGCGTCATAGCTTCATCAAACTTCCCGCGGTGCCACAGCGACTGGCCGTCGGCGTATTGCTTCAGCGCGGTCAGCGAGCGCGTGGTCACTTGCGGAAGCGCCGGGCGCCCACGGTGAATCTGGTAGAGGGACTCGCCCAGGTCGCTGCGGATCTCCCCAGCCAGCGCGTCCAGGGCATCGAGGATGTGGTCCTCGCCGTAAGAGCGCTCGGAATGCGCGCTCACTGTCTCACCCGTCTGCGGATCAATCAGCTCCGCGGTCAGTTCGTACTCCTGGCCGGTGCGCGTGATGCTGCACACCACGAGTCCGCGGATGTTTTCCCTTTGGCAAATCTCCCGGCCCACCGCGGGCGTAATCCTCGCGTCGGCGCTTTTTCCCATCATTTGGAGCACCGAGGCCACCCGCGCCTGCGGGAAAATATTCGCCTGGCGGGATTCTCTCAAGCTGATCAGGAAGGCGGTTTCGAGCGCGTCGTCGAACCGGGTGTCGCCCGTATGGTTCTGGAAGTCCGTAATCAGCACCGAATCGCGCGGGCTGAAGGAGAAAACCGCGTGCCCCCGCAGCATCCAGACCCCGAGTCCCGCCAGCACTAGCAGGCCCATTGCCACTGCGACGAGCAGGGAAGCCCGGGGTCGCTCCCGATTTGCCACTGTAGTGCGGGGAAGCGACGTGGCTGCATCCGGCTCGGCGGCTACGGGCGCAGCGAGGTGCTCCGGCGTGCCGTTGCTTCCGGAGAGCGCTTCAACTGGAATGACCAGGCGATAACCGCGGCGGGGAATCGTTTCGATGTAGCGCGGCTTTTCCGCGTTGTCGCAGAGCGCATCGCGGAGTTTGCTGACCGCAGAGTTCAGCCCAGTCTCGAAATCCACAAACGTGTCGGCGGGCCACAGTCGCTTCTTCAGCTCTTCCCGGGTCACCACCTGGCCTTGCTGCTCCGCCAGCGCGGCCAGCACCCGCAGAGACTTCTCCTGGAGCCGGATCCGGGCGCCGCCCTTGCGCAGTTCGCCCGCACGGAGATCAAGGATGTAGGGACCGATACGGAAGGCCGGAGACTGGGGACCCGGTTGCAAGGCCACACCTCTAGCTGGACCTGTCTTGCCTGGACTTTACCCGGGGCGCTGGGGTGATTCTAGCACGGTGCTAGTACTCGACCAGCCCTTTCAAGCTGTGAGCCTAACTTCTGCCGTTTGATTCCACTACGGCTTAAGACGCAAAGAAGAATCAAGGCAGAGCCAATCCATTGACCCGCTGCTGCCATCCTCGCAGACTTCGGCCCAGTCGTGCCCCAGGACTCAATGGCCCGTGGAGCCAGCGGCCGACAGTTCCAACCCAGCGGATTCTCAGCAGAGGCTCGCCCCGAGTATCGAAGGGGGACTCCTGTGCGCGCGCATGCAACTGCCAGTGCGCTTCTCAAGGGCGAGCTAAAGCCTCGCAGCTCGCAGCGAGGAACTGACACAAGGAGACCCAGTATGAACACGAACGAGAAACATGAAGTGGTCGCCCGAATGGCCCGGCGGAGCTTAATGCTTGTCGGCCTTCTTGTCCCAGCGCTTTGCCTCGCCGCCCCCAGCCGCGCCCAATCGAGTTCCGCCTCGACGCCCTCAGCGGCGAAATCGGCTGCTGCAGCGATAAGCCAGGCGCAGGCCCCTCCGGCTGGGCCGCAGTCAACGAAGCCTGCTGCGACGGCTCAGCCTGCCGCTCCGGCAGAAAAGAACCCTGCATCCCAAGCCAAGGGCCCGCACGAAGGCATCGCCGTGCACGGCCACTGGACGATCGAAGTCCGCAATCCCGACGGAACGGTTGTCACCCGCCGCGAGTTTGAGAACGCACTCCAGCCGGGCGGATACGCGCCACTGGCTGCGCTCATTGCTGGGAATTCGAGCAGCTCCGGCCTCACTATCGGCTTAGATATGAAGGCTACTGCCATAGATACGGGAGCTGGATTCGGTGCATTACTGGCACGCATAGATCCATATAACACTGCGGGTGGTCCGTGCTACACCGGCAACAATTATCAGGGTTTTGGTTGTCTGATCACGACGACTGTCGGCCCCGTGGTCAACACTTCTTGCGGGGGAGGCGTCACGTCCTGCAGTGCAACCCTGACCCAAAATGCGCCCACTTTGACGAGGGTCAACGTTTACAACGGGAACGGGATCCAGTTGTCGGGTACCGCGACTGCCGGATTTTCAAGCACGATCACCGACGTGGAAACATTCTTGTTTACATGCGACAACTCGATTAGTCCATTAGCCTGCTCAACCTCATTTACTGTTTCATATAATTCGGTCAACCCTGTCTCCACCACACCCCAAACCGACGTGGTGATCTTCACGGAGAGGGACCTGGATGGCGACACCGCCGCCGGAGCGGCAGCCGGAGATCCAATGCCTGTGCCGGTGAGCGCGGGCCAAACGATCGCGGTGACAGTGACCATCAGCTTCAAGTAGCTCCCGGCCAGCGTTGCTTCGGCGGCAAGGACCGGAAATAGCGTGAAAGTGCGGAAGGCTGGAAAATGAACGGCGGAAACCGAAGCAGAGATTGCCGGAAATGGACGACGGCGATTCCTACGGCCAAAGCGGCTGCGCGCGGTTGCTTCGCTCACCCTTGGTTGGTACTCGCTTTCGCTTACCTCTTCGGCGGAGCGGCTCACAGGCGAGCGCAACCCTTCGAGTGCGCGAAGCAAGACAGAGAGAAGAAGCACGGCATGAAGACGAACGAGAAACACGAAGTGATCGCGCGAAACGCCCCGCGAAGCCTCGCTCTCGTCGGCCTTCTGATCGCGACGCTTTGCTTCGCCGGTCCCGGCCGCGCGCAATCGAGGGCGGCATCCGTGCCTTCGCCGGCGGTGAAATCGGCGGACGCAGCCGTGAGCCAGGGGCAGACATCTCCCGCCGCGACGCAAGCGCCAGGGAGCGCTGCGGCGGCTAAGCCCGCCGCTCCGGCAGAAAAGAACTCCACCCCGGGAGCCAACGGCTCGCACGAAGGCATCACCGTGCACGGTCACTGGACCATCGATGTCAAGAATCCGGACGGCACGGTAGCATCGCATCGCGAGTTCGAAAACGCGCTCCAGCCGGGCGCATATGGGGCTCTCGGTGCGCTCATTGCTGGAAATTCAAGCAGCACGGGCCTCGTTATCGGATTAGATATGAAGGCTGTTTTTATCGATCAGGGAGGATATGGTGCGGGTTCGGTGGCACGTTTAGACGATTACAGAACTGCGGGTGGCCCATGCTACACCGGCGATACACAGCAGGGTTTTGGTTGTCTGATCACGACGACTGTCCTTGGGCCTGTGTCTCAGGTCACGTGTTCGGGGGGCTCAGCCACCTGCACTACAACCCTGATGCAAAATGCCCCTAGTTTGACGAGGGTAAACGTTTACAACGGGAACGGGATTCAATTGTCGGGGACCGCGCCTGCCAGATTTCCAAGCACAATCAGCGACGTCGAAACATTCTTATTCACGTGTGACAACTCGGTCAGTCCACAGGCATGCTCCACCTTAAGTGGCTATCCTACCGTACCCATAACCAGTTGGGTGATGTTCACGGAGAGGGACCTGGATGGCAACACCGCCGCTGGAGCGACAGCCGGAGATCCAATGCCTGTGCCGGTGAGCGCGGGCCAAACGATCGCGGTGACAGTGACCATCAGCTTCCAGTAGCTCCCGGCCAGCGTTGCTTCGGCGGCAAGGACCGGAAATAGCGTGAAAGTGCGAAAGGCTGGAAAATGAACGGCGGGAAGCGAAGCAGAGATTATCGGAAACTGGCGACGGCAGTTGCCGCGGCCAAAGCCACACTGCGCGGTAGCTTCGCTCACGCCTGGCTGCTACTCGCTCTTGCTTGCCTGTGCGGCGGGGCGGCGCCGGCTGCCGCGCAAACCGTCGCACCGCCGAATACCGTCTTCAAGGCCGGAGTCGTCTACGGCCTTGCCAACGGCAGTTCGGTGATCGGGGGCGGCTACGCGGCGGGCGGCCACTTTGGCAATGCCAATGGCAGCGGAAAACTTTTGTTCGAAGTGGTTACGACCAACACCACCGGAATCGGAAGCCAACTCTTCGTCTTCCGAGGAAATGGCGACGGGAGCTTCTCTCTTCAGCCTCCCGCTGGCTATGACTTCATTAACCCCACGCAATACATTCAAGAGGGACTCAATCTGATCCTCGCAGGGCCGGTGGTCAGTCCAACGAGCGCGGACCTGGTTGTTACGGACGATGGGAACAATCTCTACCTGTTGAAGGGCAATGGTGACGGGACGTTCCAGACTCCCGTCTCGCTTGGCCAGACGGCGTCTTCGCTCGCGTCGTACATGAATTCCTCCGGCACGCTCAATCTGGTCACCAGCACTCTCGTGTTTCCCACACCGACTACCTATCATGCGGAGGTCAACCTCTTGACCAACAACAACGATGGAACGGGCTCGTTTACGGCGCAGAGCGTGTCAGGCCCGGCTTCGTCCGTCGTGAACTCGGCTACCGCACTGGTCGCAGGTGGCTATACCGCCTTGCTTGTGGTGTATGCGGACGGCACCGCTGGACTCGCGCAGGTCGTCGGCGGTACGTTGCAGGCGCCCGTCTCCTTGGGCACCATGGGGACTCCGAACGGCGTGGGGTCGGAGCCGATCTCGGTGTTCACCTCGCAGGGGAGCACCTTTTTCGCGGGGATAGGGCTCGCGGGCGTTTCCGGCGTTCCGACAACTTTCATCTGGCCTGTGACGTCTTCTGGCGGAGCGATTTCCGTAGGCACCCCCACGACCTATAACGTCCCGACGAACGATGCCGCGCTCGTGACCACGGGCGACCTGGACGGAGACGGGAAACCGGACCTGATCGTCCTTGGCGGGGGACAATACTCAACGACCCGAACGGTGAACCTGTTCCTCAGCAATTCCACGCCGGGGTTTTCCCCAGGGGCAAGCCAGGCCAAACCTAACCAGACCATCGGTCCGGGTGTCTACGGAACGCAAGCGATTGTTGGGGATGCCAACGGAGATGGAAACAACGACCTGATCCTTTACCAACCGAACCAGGGGCTGACGGTTCTGCTGAATCAGGGGAATGGCACATTCTTGACGCCGCCGACGTATGCCGCCGGAAACCGGCCGGTGGCGATTGCGAAGGCGGATTTCAACGGCGACGGGCTGGATGATCTGGTTGTGGCCAACGGGTTCAATTATTCAACCCAAACGAGCGACAACACCGTCTCCGTCTTTGTCAGCACAGCACCCGGCAGCTATACTCCTGCCCAGGGCTCGCCGTTCGCCGTGGGCGGGGATCCCATCGGCCTCGCCACGGGCATGGTCAACGGATTTCAGAGCATTTTTGTTCTGAGCCTGGCAGACACTTCGGGCAACTCCAGTAATCCCCAGGTTGCTTTCCTGCAGGGGAATGGCGACGGGACGTTTAAGCCGCCCGTCTATTTTTCCACCGGCACCAACGTTTCCAGCGGCGCGCAACCTTCGGCCATCGCCACGGGAGCCTTCGACACCTCCGGAAATGCCACAGTGGCCGTGGCGAACACCGACGGCACGATCAATCTCTTCACATATCAAAGCGGAGCCTTTACCCAGGTGGCCAATGGGCTATCTGTGAGCGGCGCGCCGGGCTACGGACTCAATATTTCCTCGCTCGCGGTGGGGGACGTCAACAACGACGGGAACATGGACCTGGTCGCGACGTTCACTGGCCACTGCGGATACAACTCAACCACGCAGTACGTTGAGATGGGCGGGGCCGTATATATTTTCCCCGGCAATGGCGACGGTACGTTCCAGGTGCCCGTTACCGTCACTTCGACTCTGCCGAACGCCGCGCCGGTTTTCACCGCTCTTGGGAGCTTCGGGGGCAGCGGCAGCAGCGCCGGGCCGGACCTGCTCGTCGTCCTGGGCGGAAGTGGTGGGTGTTCAAGTTATGGCCCGGGACTCGTGGATTTCGTCAATCTGGGAGGCTTGGCGTTCTCCGAAACGGATCTGCCCGACCCGCTCGGGGCGGGCGAAGCGGCCATCGCGGACGTGAATGGCGACGGCTTCAATGACATCGTTCTTTCCGCGGGCGGTCTTGTGAGCGTGCTGCAAAACAACGGGAACGGGACTTTCGCGCCGCCCACGTTCTACGTCGGGAGTTCGGACAGCGCTGGCTTGGTGGCGGGCTCGTTCTTCGGTCCGGGCGGGCACGATGCCGCTCTGGCGAGCTCTGTGGGAGCGACGGTGATCCAGAGCCTGTCCGCTGCGCCCACAGGGCCGGCCTTCGCTAAATATTCCAACATCGGGCCGATTGATTTTGGGGTGGTGAATGTGAATAGCAGCAGCACCCAGTCGCTTACGCTGATGAACACGGGCGGTGCCCCATTCATGGTCAATAGCGTCACCTTACAAGGCTCCAGCTCGGCTTTTTCGGTTACGAATGTGGTGTGCAACGGCAATCCGGTTAGTCTCCCGTTTTCTTCTCCCATCACTCTGGGGGCGGAGGGAACGTGCACTTTCACGCTGCAATTCGCGCCCACATTGCCGGGAACCGGGCAGGCGGAACTTTTGACGGTTGCGACCACGACGACGAATAGCAACGCGAGCGCAGGGCCCGGAGGCGCCGGTCAGGCCTTTCTGCTCCTTGGAGAGGGACTCGGGCCGTATGCGAGCTTTTCGCCGTCCAGTTCCAGCTTCGATTTCGGTCCTGTCCTCGTGGGGCAGAGCCCAACCTACACCATCACTCTCACCAACACGGGCACGGGCCCTCTCGCCTTCAGCGGGATTTCATTCGGACTCACTACGTCACCCGGATTCAGCTTCAGCTCGACGTGCACGGTCCCATCGACGATCAATCCCGGGGATTCTTGCACTGCTACGGTCCAGTTTGCCCCCATGTATCCAGGTGCGTCGGCCGTCTCCCTTGCATTTGGCGATAACGCCAGGCCGGGAGAAAGCAACCTCGCGAGCATTACCGGTAACCCGTTCTACCAGGTCATCTCGTTTACCGGCACGGGCGTCGCCCCGCCCCAGATAGCCAGCGTAACGCCGAACTTTGGCGCGCAAGGGCAACAGAACTTGCAGGTGACCATTACAGGGATGAATTTTGTGGCCGGCCTCACTACGGTGACCTTCGGCGGAGGAAATGTGGGGATCGCCGTTGCCTCGTTGACAGTGAACTCCGCCACGAGCGCCACGGCCGTGCTGAACATCCTTCCGACCACCCTGCCGGGCAATTACGACGTTGTGGTGACTGTAAACGGCGCGCCGCCTCCCGCAACGCTCACTGGCGGGTTCACCGTTGCCGTCCCCGTTCCGACCGACAATGAGCCGATCACGGTGAACGACCAGGTGACGGTCACTCCGCTGATCAGTGTGGCAGCGCCCGTGGCGTACTTTTCTGACGGCAGCATTGGCTTTGGCGGGCAGAGCGGAAGCCAGACGGTCACCCTTTCCAACATTGGGTTGGCCGCTTTGACGCTGGTTTCGGCTACGGCTTCCGCCGGTTCGCCATTCGCAGTTACGCAGGTTACCTGCTCGAACGGCGCAACATCTGCCTCCACGACGCTGCCTTCCGGCGGCGCCTGTACGCTTACGGTCACTTACACGCCCTCTGCGACACCCGCGAACGACACCGACAACGTCGTTTTTACGGACAGCGCCGCCCTGAGCAATCTGACGAGCACGGTGGCGGGCGCGAGCTTTACGCAGTCCATTTCGCTGAGCGGTTCGGGGTCAACCACAGCCCCGCCGCCGCCCCCTCCGGCAACGGTCACGATTCCGACCATCAGCGAGACGATCACCGTGAACGACCACTTCGGGCTGAGTGTGACCACGCTTACCAGTTCGATCTCCAGCGCCATTCTGGGCGTTCCGATTACCTTGACGGCTGGGGTCCAGGCCGCGGCCTCGGGAAATCCCAGTCCCACCGGCACAGTCACGTTCTTTGATGGGTCAGTACCTCTGATATCCACGTCCACCCACCCCAACCCGGTAACCCTGGTGAACGGCATGGCCTCCTACACCACCAGTTTGCTGGCGGTTGGCATCCATCCTTTGACGGCGGTGTACAGCGGAGACACGAACTTTCCCAGCTCTTCGTCCCCGGTACTGGTTGAGACCATCTCCATGCCAGGGGACTTCAGCCTTTCTGCAAATCCAGCGTCGCTCACCATCCCGCAGGGGCAGTCGGGGACTACCACAATCACCGTTACCCCGCTCGGCAGCGGCATAGGGACCATTGGGAGGCAGTTGACCCTGAGTTGCCCGGTTTTGCCTAGTTACGCAGCGTGCGTCTTCACGCCCTCGACGGTCACTCTCTACGGTAGCGTCCTGACAGTGAATTTAAGGATCTACACTACGGGGCTGAATGGCGTCGGCAGTGTGGGCAGGCCGCCCGAGGAATGGGTGGATTTGCAAAACAGGCGGCCAGGGCGGATACCACCCATGCTTCCCGCGGCCATGCTCTTGCTGATTGGCATGCTCGCCCTTGCCGCACGGCAACAGAATGAAAAGAAGTTGGGAGCGCGTCTTGCGTTGATCGTCCTTCTGGCGGGGATGGGGATACTGACCGCCTGTTACCACTATGGGACTCCGATATTGCCGGGGACTCCGTTCACGCCCACAGGCCAGTCGAACGTCCTCGTTAAAGTGAGCGGCGACGGCACGGCACAGACGCTCAACCTACCCGTAAACATCACCCCCGCGCAGTGAATCACTGGGGCGCTTGATCGGCCCTATGCGCCCGGTAACTTTGAGGGCGCCGATTCAGGATCATCGGCTCCAGCCTCCACTTCTGGGCCCTCGCCACCGGGCGCATTCCGCCTCATTTCCATTCAGCGCGCGAAAAGCCGACTTGGAGTGTGGCGCCTGTTTCGGCAATAATGCTTACTCTGTTTGGCGCCCGTATGTGGCGAAGCGCGCAAAGGAGTTGACGATGTCCGAAGCCATGATCCGCGAAGACATTCTCCAGAAATTTCCCGACCTGTTCGGAAACAAAACTGTGAACGGGCGCGCGCTGAACGTCGAACAGACCATCACGACGCTGACGCGCGAGCTGAGCGGGCCGATTGCCACAGTCCTTTCCGCGCGGCGGGCGATCCTCAGCTCGCCCGCGCCAGTGCGGCAGAAGTACGGCTGGCCGAAGTGGGACGACGCGTTTGAAGACCCCGTGAGCGGAAAGAGATGGACGTTCCGCCAAATCGTCCAGGGGATGATCGACAACGCCCTGGGCAAGAACACCGAATGGCGGTGGCGGCTGAACGACGAGACGCCCATCCCCGCCGACGCGCATCCGCTCACCAATCCCGGCCTGGAGCTGACCGGCCCCTGGCACCCGCTGGACATGGCTTTCAATGCGCTCAACAGCCCGGCGCCGATGAACATGCCGGACTTTGAAGACGCCTCGCCGCCGCACTTCCAGCCTGACGGCACTCCGGTGAATCAGCCGGTGGGAATTTTCGCGGCGCTCGAGAACGCAAAGCAAATCATGGAAGGGCAGTGGACAGGGCGCGCTTACGAAGTGGTGAAGAAGGGCAACAAGCGGTCCTATTCCATCAAAACGGCGCCGGGGCAGTGGCCCATCCGCTTCGCGCGGCCTCCGGGCATGCACCTGCACTATGACCACATCCGCGTGGACGGGCGGCCCGTGCCGGCGCTGATTCCCATCCTCGTGCTGTGGACCTTCAACAACTACGATTCGCTCGTACGCGCGGGGACGGGCGTGTATTTCTACATTCCGAAGCTCCAAACGCCGGCGGAGGCGCTGGTGCTGGAAAAACTTCTGGCGCGGATCGAGGGCATGATCGGCGTGCCCGTAGGCACGCTGAAAATCAAAGTGCTGTACGAGGAAGGGAACGCCGGGCGGTATTTGCCCGCCATCGCCTGGGTGCTGCGGCGGCGGCTGCTGGGAACGAACGTGGGCCGCTGGGACTACCTGGGCAGCATGATGGAAATGTGGAAGGACGATCCGAAAGGCGTGTTTCCGGATCCGCAGACCATCGGGATGGCTTCGCCGACCATGATCGCGTACCAGCGCTACAACGCGTTGATCATGCTGCTGGCGGGACTGAAGAACGGCGAGATGACGCAGGGCGCGCCCATCGGGGGGATGGCCGCGGTGATGATCTACCAGCAGAGCGATGCCTACGGCCGGTCGCGGTACAACCCGCTGGCGCTGCGGGCGATGGCCATCGACAAACTGCGCGAGAGGCTGCTGGGGCTCATGTTCGTGCCGTCGGGTGCGCTGGGAGCGAACGGGCGTCCGACGCTGGAGGACATCCTGTCGGGCCATGTGAAAGGGGGACTGTACGACACCTACCGGCAGAGCTGGGTGGCCAGCCCGGAAACCGCGTACGTGGCTGCGGGGAACGTGCCGCTGCGCGCGGGTGTGGCGGAACTGCAGTCCATGGTGGACGCGCCGCGCGACACGGCGGACGTGAAGGGCAAACCAGTTCCCACCCCAACAAGCGGGCTGAGCGATGCGGAACGGCAACTGTTCGAGTCCCGCGGCCTCCTCAACGCACAGGGAAAAATCACGCCGTGGGTGCTGACCGTGGATTCCATCTCGACGCCGGAGAAAATCTTCACGCAGGAACTGTGGGACTCCATCTACGGGGTGCCGAAGGGCGAGATCACCATCGAGCACATCCAGCACGCATTTTATATGGCGGCGAACTACGGCTTCCAGATCCTGAACGGGAATTTTGCCGCGGCCATAGACGACTACGAGCTGTGCCTGCGGTTCATGAACGATCTGGCGACGTATCGCATCGACGTTTCGTGGCTGTGGACGCTGGCGCATCACCAGGCCGCGATCACGAAGGACGGCTGGCTGAAGCGTCCGGCGCTCACCGAAGACGGCGTGGTGCCGTCGGTCAACGCCCAGCAGGTGAAAGCCGGCGAGCGTTTTACGCCCGCACTCTTCGAGAAAGTGTGGGAATTCCATAACGAGTGGACCGCGCAGTTTTTCGCGGAGTTGGACCGTCGGGGCGACCCCGGGCGGTTCGACCGGTCAAAGGCGGGCGTGATTATGGATCTGCTGAAGAAACAATTGCTCTCGCCGCGGTACATCCAGCACAGCGCGCGTGTGCTATTTGTGGTGGGCGAGGCGCACGAGAAAGAGCGCGGGCAGATTCTGGACGCCGTGTTCGACCTCACGCGGGAAGAAGTGGTGAAACGCGTCGACGCCGGGACGTTCAGCAAAGCGGCGCTCGCGGCGCACGATTACATCTACGACATATTTTAGGGAACTGCAGGCAGAACCCGCGGGGCTACTTTGGCTCGGGCTGGCCGGGTTTGAAAATCATGCCGCGGCTCTGTTTGCTGTTCATGACCACGAGCAGCGGCTCGGAGAAATGGAGATGGCGGACGCAGTCACGTTCTTCGACAGCGGGCTGTGCGGCGAGCCACTCCCAATCGACCAGACCTTCGCCCGCATCCGGATTCACGGTGAAATAGCCCACCTGGAAGGCCACCAGATTCTGGAAGAAGTGGCTGCCCTGTGACGGCGTGACGCGAAAATCGCGGAAGCCGGCTTCAACAATCACGCGCGCGCCGGAGATCTCGTCCCATTCGACGGGGATGCCGAGCCAGGGATCGTTCGAGCCCCAACGGCCAACGCCGATCAGCAGGTAGGGAGCGTTCTGGTCGCGCAATTTGGCGTTGAACCGGGCGACCGCTTCGGCGACTTCCTGGCTGCGGCTGCGGTCGAAGCGATGCGAGTCAACAACGAGAACATCCTGCAAATCCTGGATGCGGCCGTGGCCGAGCACGCGCGCACTGTCACAGATGAGGCTGGCCGGCTGCACGTCTTCCATGCGCAAATCGCCTCCCATCTGCGAGAGGACGAGCGGGCGAACCTGAAGAAACCCGAAGTCGGCGTCTTCGCCGGCGTGGCGCGGCATGCCCGCCCCGGCGGGCAGGCGCACGGCAAATTCGATTTCGACAGGCTGGCCGAGCGCATCTTCCCCCAGGCGCAGGAGCTGTTCGAGGATCGGCGCGAGGGGAAAGACACCGTGCTTCAGGATGGGGGCGAAGCTCACGATGCGCGCGCCCGGGCGGCTCAGCCCGTCATACACGGCGTGATTGTCCATGGAGTACGTGGAGCCGACGGCAGCGAGCGTGCCGTCCGTCTCCGCGGCGTCGAGACCGAAGCGCACTTCGTGGAGGTTCGCCGCAGGGCCTTCGCGAGGGCCGTAATCCAGATCGAGAGCCCAGAAATCGGATTGCGCGTTGGCCAGGATGTCTTCCACCGCGGAGAATTGCACCAGGTGTCGCGGGTAGCGCGGGCAGAAGGTGAGGCATTTTCCTCCGTTCACGACGGTGCGGCCCATGCCCAGGGCGACGGCGGCAATCCCGTCTTCCGGCGCCATCGGATCCACCGGATAGAAATTTCGGGAGCGGGCGACGCCGGAGAAATCGGGATAGAAGCGGTGGCCGTGCGGATTGCCGACGACCTGCTGGAGGATGACGGCCATGCGCTCCTCTTCCAGGCGGAAGGGCGTGGCGCGCACGTAGGATTTGGCATGCTGGCTGAACGTGGAGGCGTACACGCGCTTGATGGCTTCCATGAGCTGGCCGAGGCGCGGCGCGACGTTTTCCTGCTGGTTGCCGAGCATGAAGGTCTCGTACACGCCGGTGAATGGCTGGTATTGCGAATCCTCGAGGAGGCTGGAGGAGCGCACGGCCAGCGGATAGCGCACCTCGCGAAGAAACGCGCGCAGGTCGTCCTGCAGGGACGCGGCGAGGGGCGCCTCCAGGAAGCGCTGGCGGATTTCCGCGTCGTCATTCGAGTGCAGGGCGAAATCCATCAGGTTGTTTTCCACGACGAAATTCTCGAACACATCGGTGGCCAGGACGACGGCTGGAGGAACGGCGATGCGCACGCCGGCGAAACGATTGCGGATCCGGCCTTTGCGCAACAGATGGCGCATGAAGGCCAGGCCGCGCGCCTTTCCGCCGAGCGAGCCCGCGCCGATACGCAGAAACAGCGAGTCGGCGGGCTGGAAGGTATCGGCCTTGAAGTCGCCGATGAGCACTTCGCTCTGCTCGCGGCGGTATTCGGCGATGGCTTCGACGAGGTTCTTGCGCAGGTCCTCGACGGTGGCGAAATCGGTGACTTTGCGCGGGCGGAGCTTCTGGGCCAGGGCAAACTCGGTGCGGGCGCGCAGCCAGCGGGAAAAATGGTTGCGCTGGGCGTGGAAGGCCACGCTTTCCGGCGGGACGCTGCGGAGGTTGGCGTCCAGTTCGCCGAGGTTGGCGGCGCGGGCCACTTCGCTCTGGTCGGGCAGGCGGAAGACGAAATCGCCGAAGCCGAATTCCTGGGTCATAACGCGGCGCAGATCGCGGAGAAACGTGGGGGAGCGCTTGCGAAGAAAGGCAAAGCCTTCGGAGTGGGCGCGGGTGCGGAATTTAGTGCGGCTGGAGTGCAGCACCACGGGCACATCGGGCACCAGCTCGCGGGCGAGATGCGCGAGCGCGAAGCCGGATTCCTCGCTGAGCGCGCCGCCGCGGGGAAACTCCACGTCGGAAACGATGCCGAGCAGAAATTCCTGGTAGCGGCGGACCTGATCGGCAGCGTCTTCAAACGTGGAGGAGAGCAGGATTTTGGGGCGGGCGCGCATGCGCACCAGCTTGTGGGCCACGCTGATGCCTTCCTGAATCACGCGGCGGGACTGGGTGATGAGTTCGGTGTAGATGGCGGGGAGGAAGGAGGAAGAGTAGCGGATGTTGTCTTCGGCGACGAGGAGCACGGGAACGCCCATGGCGCGCGTGTCATGGAGCGCGTTGCGCTTGTCTTCGATGTAGTTGACGATGGCGACGAGGATGCGGGCGTTTCCCTGCCACAGGAAGATGCGCTCGATGTCCGTCTCCGGATGGCGAGCGACGAAATTCTTCACTTCGCGATAGTCGTAGGCCAGGACGACGACGGGGACATCGAGGCCGGATTCCCGCACTTCACGGGCAAATTCCGCCGCGCTCATGCCGCCGACGGTGAGGTTGGTGACGATCAGGTTGAAGCGGGATTCGGAGCGAGCCAGGGCGAGCGCCTCCGCGTAGCTGGAGACGTGCGTGATGCCGGGCAGGTGCGGCAGGTTCAGCTCCAGCGATTCGCCGATGAGGAGTTCGTTTACGCGGCCGTCTTCACGGAGGATGAAGGAATCGTAGAGGCTGGAGACGAGCAGGATGTCCTGCACGCGGAACGGCATCAGGTTTTCGAACCCTTCGAAGAGGAGTTCGGAATCCGGGAGTTGCGCGGCGGCTTGCTCCACGCTCATGGCGCGATCCCCTGGGGCGGAAAAAAAGGCGGGGTGGAGCGAGTCCACCCCGCGATGTGCGCGGCGTTGTGCCGCAGTTTCAGACCAGCCCCTGGTCCAGCATGGCGTCGGCAACCTTCAGGAAGCCGCCGATGTTGGCCCCGTTCACCAGATTGCCGGGAGTGCCGTATTCGGCGGCGGTCTCGAAGCAATTCTTGTGCACGGCGATCATGATTTTGTGCAGGCGCTCGTCCACTTCCTCGCGGGTCCAGTTCATGCGCATGCTGTTCTGGGCCATTTCCAGGCCGGAAGTGGCGACGCCGCCGGCGTTGGCGGCCTTGGCCGGCCCGTACAGGATGCCGGCCTCGAGGAACAGCTTGGTCGCCGGGAGCGTGCAGGGCATGTTGGCGCCTTCGGCCACCAGCTTGGCTCCGTTCTTGATGAGGTTCGCGGCGTCCTTGGCGTTGATTTCGTTCTGGGTGGCGCTGGGGAAGGCGCAATCGGCCTTGACGTTCCAGAGCTGATTGTGGTCCAGCTTGCCGTCGGCGGCCATGAACAGGGCCTTCGGAAACTGCTTGGTATATTCCTGGATGCGGCCGCGGCGAATGTTCTTGAGCTGGATGACCCAGGCGAGCTTGTCGCGGTTGATGCCTTCCGGGTCCACGATCACGCCATTGGAGTCGGAGAGGGCGATGGGCTTGGCCCCGAAATCGAGCAGCTTCTCGACGGTGTACTGGGAGACGTTGCCGCTGCCGGAGACGAGGCAGAGTTTTCCTTCCAGCGACTCCTTGCGCGTCTTCAGCATTTCATTGGCAAAATAGACGCAGCCGTATCCGGTGGCTTCCGGACGGATAAGCGAGCCGCCCCAGTTGAGGCCCTTGCCGGTGAGCACGCCGGTGAATTCGTTGGCCAGGCGCTTGTACTGGCCGAAGAGGTAGCCGATTTCGCGGCCGCCCACTCCGATGTCGCCCGCGGGGACGTCCGTGTTAGGCCCGATGTGGCGCCAGAGTTCGGTCATGAAGCTCTGGCAAAAGCGCATCACCTCGTTATCGCTCTTGCCCTTGGGGTCGAAGTCCGAGCCGCCCTTGCCGCCGCCCATCGGCAGCGTGGTGAGCGAGTTCTTGAACACCTGCTCGAAGGCCAGGAACTTCAGGATTCCGAGATTGACGGAAGGATGGAATCGCAACCCGCCCTTGTAAGGGCCGATGGCGCTGTTCATCTCGATGCGGAAGCCGCGGTTGACCTGCATCTCGCCTTGGTCGTCGAACCACGGCACGCGGAACATGATGACCCGCTCGGGTTCCACGATCCGCTCGAGAATCTTTGCGGCGCGGTATTCGGGACGCTTGGCCATCACCAGCCGCAGCGAATCGAACACCTCCTGCACGGCCTGATGGAATTCGGGCTCGGCGGGATTTTTCGCTTTCACCGACAACATCACTTCTTCCAGATAGTCCCCCGGCGTGCGCACACCCGGGGGTGCAGTGACTCCTGAGCTCATGGGAATGTCCTCCAGTGTTTTGTGAAATCCATTCGGAATCGGGGAGAGAAAACCACGAGAAACCCTAGGCAAATCCATTCATTACCCAAACGCATTAGACGGCTCCAGAGGCGCGACGGGCAGTGATTGCCGTCACATCCTGCACCGGCATTGGGCACACACCGGACGCCGCGGCAACTGCCCAGCGACGCTTCCATTCTGCCTCACATGCCCGCGTGATGCACGTCACCGCGACGGAAGCGTTACCGTGCGAATTTCGCGAAAGAGAGTCAAAAGGAGCGCGCCATGCCCTATAGCGACACGGTCGAATACATCCAGAGGGAGCATCTGGAAATGCTCCGGCTCGTGGACAAAATCGCCGGAGCGCTGGCGCTGGCGTCGAAAGATGACTTCGCCGCGCGCCAAAAGGGCCTGGCGGAGCTGCGCGAGGCCCGTGAGGGACTGCTGGGGATGCGCCAGCATTGCGGGTCGGAGGACGGCATCCTGGAGTCGGACTTCCATCATTATCTCGATATGGAGCAGTACGGCCGGCTCCGCGCGCAGCACGCCGCGATCTCGCGGCAGGTGGCCGGACTCTTACGCGAACTGGCCTATGCGACGGCGGACACGGTGACGGAACTCTGCCCATCGGGCGAGGAGCTGCTGGAGCAGATTCGCGAACACGTTTCCTACGAGGAAGAGATGCTCTGGCGCGTCGAGGGACGCCGCCTGGTGTACCACTGAAAGCCCCGTAACCTTCCTTCAACGCTCTGTGGAGTAGTCTAGGCGCGAGGCTGGGGGGTCGCGCGACGCGGCCCTTCAGAATCAGGCGCATCCTCCAGGGCACTCACCGGGCGAAAGCACCCCTACCAATTTCCGGTTGTCAGGTATTCGTGAATAGATTTCGCTGCGCGACGGCCTGCGCCCATGGCCAGGATTACCGTAGCGCTTCCGGTGACGATGTCGCCGCCGGCGAAGACGCCCGTTCGCGAGGTGCGTTGCGACACGGGATCGGCTTGGATGTAGCCTTTCCGGTTTGTGTTCAGGCCGGGCGTGGTGCTCTGGACGACGGGATTCGCGCTGGTTCCCACGGCAATGACGGCGACCGAGAGGGGCACTTCGAATTCCGAGCCGGCGATGGGTTCCGGGCGCCGGCGTCCTGACGCGTCCGGCTCGCCCAGCTCCATGCGGAGGCAACGCACGCTGCCGAGCCATCCCGGGGAGCCGGGGAGAAACTCGACGGGGCCGGTCAGGAAGTGGAACTCCACGCCTTCCTGGCGGGCATGCTTCACCTCCTCGGCGCGCGCGGGCATTTCCGCTTCGCTGCGGCGATAGAGGATGGACGCTTTACGCGCGCCCAGGCGCAGCGAGGAGCGGATGGCGTCCAGCGCGGTATTGCCGCCGCCGATTACGGCTACTTCTTTCCCGCGCAGGTCCACCATGGGCTGGTCGTAGGCGGGAAATTCATTGGCGTGCATCAGGTTGATGCGGGTAAGGAATTCGTTGGCGGAATAGACGCCGTTCAGGTGTTCGCCGGGAATGCCCAGGAACAGTGGAGCGCCGGCGCCGGTGGCGACAAAGACGGCGTCGTAGGCTTCTTCCTGCATCAGCTCGTCAATGGTGACGGTGCGGCCGACGACGACGTCGGTTTCAAACTCGACGCCCATGTCGCGCATGGTATCGAGCTGCTGGTGGATGATGTGCTTCGGCATGCGGAATTCAGGGATGCCGTAAGCGAGGACGCCGCCCAGTTCGTGGAGGGCCTCGAACACGCGCACGCGGTGGCCTCTCTGAACTAAATCGCCTGCCGCGCTCAATCCCGCGGGGCCGCTACCCACGATGGCGACTGACTTCCCCGTGCCCGCGACGGTGGGAACGTGGCGGATGCCCATGCGCTGCTCGTAGTCGGCCACGAACCTCTCGAGATAGCCGATGCCCAGCGATTCGCCCTTTTTGTGCAGCTTGCAGGCAGCCTCGCAATGGTCTTCCTGCGGGCATACCCGGCCGGTAATGCCGGGGAGCACGTTGTCTTCGCGGATGACGGCCGCGGCGCCAGAAAAATCACCAGCCACGATGCGCTGGACGAATTCGCGCACCTTGACGCCCACCGGACAGTTGTCCATGCAGGTCGGTTTGGCGCATTCCAGGCAGCGCCGGGCTTCCTGCTGCGCCAGCTCGGCGGAATAGCCGAGGTTGACCTCGTCGAAATTGAGAATCCGCTCGAGGGCGGGCTGCTCGGGCATATGCTGGCGGGGGAGCTTGACGCGCTCCTTGAGCGTAAACGGATTCGCGGATTCGGTCACGGCGCTCTTCATTTCGGACATCCCTCCATCACGCAGGGTTCGCCGCGCACACTCTCGATTTGCGCCTCCGGATCGCGCTCGAATTCCGCCAGGGCCTCCCGCTCGGCACCGCGATACATGGAATTGCGCTGAACGAGGACGTCGAAATTGACCTGGTGGGCGTCGAATTCGGGGCCGTCCACGCAGGCGAACTGGCTGCGGCCGTCCACCAGCACACGGCAGCCGCCGCACATTCCCGTGCCGTCAATCATGATGGGGTTCAGGCTGACTACAGTGCGGATGCGCGGGGCGCGGGTCAGATCCGCCACCGCTTTCATCATCGGGATGGGCCCGACGGCCAGCACCAGATCGAGGTGCGTGCCCCGTTCGAGCAGCCGGCGGAGCGTGTCGATGACCAGACCGCGTTCGCCGTAGCTGCCGTCGTCGGTGGTGACGTGGAGCGCATCGCTGACCTCGCGCAGCTCGCGCTCCAGGATGACGAGTTCGCGCGTGCGCGCGCCGACGATGGAGATGACGCGGTTGCCGGCACGCTTCAGCGCCGCGGCGGTGGGATAGGCCATGGCTGCGCCGACGCCTCCGCCGACGACAGCGACCGTGCCGAACTGCGCGATCTCGGATGGTTTGCCCAGTGGTCCAACCACATCCAGAATGGCGTCGCCGGCCTCGAGCAAATTCAGCAGCCGCGTGGTCTTTCCCACCGACTGGACGACGATGCTGATGGTCCCCGCGGCGGGGTCGGAACTCTCGATCGTGATCGGGATGCGTTCCCCGTGCTCGTAGATCCGAAGGATGACGAATTGGCCCGGCTGCTGCTTGCGGGCGATCCGGGGAGCTTCGATCAGAATGCGGCGTATGCCGGGGGCAATGAAACCGGCTTGAAGGATAGGGAACACATGAGTCTCCAATGTCTTACGAGATGAGTTTGGCCTGTGGGGCGGGTTTGGGCCGTGACACGCGTCACATTTTTGCGTCGCGGGCGTCACAGCCGAGCGCAGCGAACATGGGGGCTCCTGCGATTCCGGGGGTGGTTCGGCTAGGCGGGCTGGATGGTGTGCTGAATTTTCATTCCGCGGGCCCGGCACTCCTCCAGCACGCGCTTCCCGGAAACGGCGCGCTCGACGGGAACCGCTCCTTTGGCGATTTCGCCGCGCGCCGCGAGGATGGCCATGATGGAAGCGTGCCATCCGGTGGTGCGCTCCATGGCGGTGAACCCGGTGGCCTGGTCGTAATAGTCGAATAGATCCACGACGGCCGCCGTCTCGCGGCCGCCGGATTCGCCCACCGCTCTTGCGCGCAGGATGCAGACGTCTTTTTCGCCGGGACGCGGGCGGAGTTGCGGGTCGAGGAGTTCGCGGAGCAGGTCGCGCGGGCGGGCGCGCATGCCGTCGCCGGTCTCGATGGCGTGCTCGCCGAACAGGCCGGCGTCGCGCAATGCCTTCCACTGTGCGCAATGGCCTGGATACCGCAGGGTCTTGTTCTGGTAGGTGCGCAGGCGGCCGAAGAACGTGCGGGGGGCTGAGGAGGTACCGCCGGCGGTAGTGAAAGCCTCGAGTGTGCCAATAGGAGCGGGGAATTCGACCTGTTCCAGCTCCTCGAAACAGGGCACTTCCACGAGTTTGCCCTCGCGAAGGAATTCGGTGGTGCCGGAGTATTCGTTGATCAGCCCTTCGAAGTGGAACGTGAGGATGTAGTTCCAGGGCGGCTGCGGCTGTTGGGGAAGGCCGCCGTCCCAAAGGAATACATCGCGGGGACGCTCCACCATTTCCATGGCCGCGAGGCACATCGAGGTACCGAGGCCGGGAACCATGCCGCAATCGGGGACCAGAGAGACGCCCGCACTACGCGCCTGCTCGTCGAGCGCCAGCTCTTCGAAGACGATGGAGGTCTTTCCCCCCAGATCGGTGAGAGAGGCCCCTGAGGCGATGGCGGCGCGCGCTATTCCCAAATTGAAGTGGTAGGGAACGGCACTGACGCAGGCAGAGATGCCGTGAAGCAGGCGGGCCACGGCAGCTTCATCGCGCACATCGAGAGCGGCGGCGGAGGCGAGATCTTCGCCGAGGAGATCATTCACCCGTCCGGCGGCGCGTTGCGACTGGGAGAGGTCCAGATCGGCAAGGACCACCTGGTTGGCGTCGCCATGACGCGCCAGGTCGTAGGCTGCGGCGGTGCCCTGCCTGCCCGCGCCGAGAACTGCATAATCGAACGCCATGGCGAGCTGTGCTCCCTTCAAGCGCCACGCGCGCACAGATCGGCGCGTAGCGTGCGCGCGAAATGTCGGCGGGATTCTCTCACGAAAGAATCATCGGCACCGCGAGCAGAGGGCGAGAGTGAAGTGCGGGCGCGAGAAGGAAGAATGGATTGCAGCGCGATCGAAAATTGAGGTAGCGCGATACTGCAACGTGCGGAAAGCGCGCGAGGAAGTTGAAGTGATGGTCGAATTGTTGCGGCACGCAACGTGCGGGGAGCAAGTAAAAGGCCCGTCCCGGGCGGGACGGGCCTTCAGAGGGGAAACCGGTCCTGGAGCCAATGCGCGGAGGCCCAGAACTTTTTCCTCGGGCGGAAGTGTAGGAGACGCAGGGGTTTAAGTCAAGAGGCAAATCTGCGGAAAACAGGCAACTTTAAGTAGTTTATAATCAACGGTTTCCTTTAATCCTGGCTAGTGAGCCTTCCCCCAGTGGGAGCGGGCGTAGCCTCCTCGGAAGGCCGGAGCGACAGGAAGTCCTTTGCTTGTATAGGCTTACTGCCCAAACCGAGCTCAATCAGCTCCACCTCGTCGTCGCGGTCAAAAATCTTCCCAGGTGCAAACCTCTTGATCACCAGCCGCGCGCCGGCAAACACGAGACCAGCGATGAAGGCGTAGAGCAGGAGAAGGCACGTAGCAATCAGTACGTTGACGATCATCACCAGGAAAGGCGGCTCTGTGGCTTCCCAACTCGGTTCGTTCCAGGTGACCGCAGTTTCGTAATCGACGCGATCCACGAGCGTGCGCGCCACGCGCGCGTCGCGGGCCCCGGCGACCATCATGACCATCAGTCCTCTGCGCTCGGCATAGACGAGCGGAGTCGGCGTGGTTGCGGCTGCGGGAGTTTCCCCGGGCGCGGCGACGGCATGCTTCACGCCGAAGCGCGTTTCCAGATCCTGCAATTCCTGGCGGGCGAGCTGCGGCGTGGGGTAAATCGCGAGCAGAAGGGTGAGCGAATCGCGGCCCAATTGATAGCGAGCCGATTCGGCTTCTACGCCCTTCGAGAAACCCAGCCAATCGCCGGAGGCAAACGGAAACACTTTGGCCAGCGCGGCCGGGCCGAGAACGTAACGGTCCGAGGTGCGCTGGAAGCCCTGCCCCGGCAGGTACTGCCACAGCGTTGGGTACACACCGTGCGAGGTCTCGCCCTGCAGCAGCGTCACCAGAGTCTTCAAATCCGAAAGCGAAGCGGCGCCGGGCGCGGAGAGGTCCAGCAGCAGGCTGCCCACGACGGCAAGGACGCGATTGTGGCCGACGGCGGATTTTTCGGTCAGATCGGAACTGGACAGGTCCGCAGTGCGCAGGAAGGTGTAGGCGGCGTAGGCTCCCGCGGAATCCCGAAACCGGAAGAGACGGACTTCCATCGCGGCCGCGCCTGCAGCCCCGCTGCGCGAATAGGTGCCCGTTTCCGCGCTCACCAGGCCGGATTCGACCAGAATGGCGAAGTCCTCGCCCAGCATGCCGGCGAGCGCGGCTCCTGACACTTCGCGCGGTGCGACGAGGTTCCAGGCGCCAAACGTCTTCGGCAGGATAGGCGGCCGGTCGGCCGCCGCGGAGCAGACCGGAACCAGCAGCGCGCCCAGGAGCAGGAGCGCTAAAGCCTTTGAGTGCCGCATGTGCATATGGACACTCACAGTGTACGCCGGGTTCCCGGTGCGCCAAAACTGAGCCATAACGATTGAGGCGATTGTCCGGAGCACAGGCTGGAAGCCTGTGCCACTTAGCGGTCGGTTGTGGGGGAATGCGGGGGCAACAGGGCGGCGGTGTGCGGTCCGCTGCCGAGATTCTCCAGATAGCGGGTGATTCCAGCCAGCAACCCCTCCGCGACGCGCTGGCGCTGGTCGCCCTTCTTCAGAGCGGCTTCGTCGGTGGGATTGCTGATGAATCCGATCTCGGTGAGGACGGAGGGCATATTGGCGCCGAGCAGAACCACGAAGGGGGCGCGCTTGACGCCGCGGTTTTTCTGCTGGCGGCTGGCGCGCTGCATGCGTTTGGCCAGGCCGGCCTGGACTTCGACGGCCAGCTCGCGCGATTCGTCGATTTTTTCGTTTCGCGCGATCTTCTCGACCATCGATTGGAGTTCGTGGATGGAGGCTTGGGCCAGAGCATTTTCGCGCGCGGCCACCTGGCGAGCCTCCTCCGAATCCGTCAGATTCAGGTAAAAGGTCTCGATTCCCCGTGCCGAAGGGTCGTCGGACGAATTCGCGTGGATGGAGATGAACATGTCGGCCTTGGACTGGTTGGCCAGAGCGGTGCGCTCCTCGAGGGGCACAAACGTGTCGTCGGTGCGGGTATAGACCACCTGAGCGCCGAGCTTCTGCTCGATCAGTTTCCCCAGACGCAGCGCCACGTCCAGCGTCAAATCCTTTTCTTCCAGACCGCTGGGGCCGACCGTTCCCGTGTCGTGGCCGCCGTGGCCGGGGTCGATCACGATTTTGCCGATCTTGAGGCCCAGAGTGCGCGTCAGGGAGCGCTCGCCGCGATGCGTGGGCTGGGGAATGGCAGGTTGCTCGATGGCCGCGGTGTCAGAAGCCTTGCCGGGACCGCTGTGACCCTCCGGGTGCGCGGGATTGCTGCCGTTTCCGGTTTCGGGCAGCGGCTCGTCTTCCGCCACTTGCGTCTTGGCGGACGCCGGCTCTCCGCCCTTCCCCGCCTTGGCCGACTTTCCGGCATGCTCCGGCGCCGCACCGGACTTCTCCGACGGCGCGGGAGACTTCGCGGCCGCCTGCTGCGTGCCCGTGGATTCGGTAGGTTTCGAAGGCGCAGCGCCGGCCTCCTGCGCGCCCTTTTCTGGACTCTTCCGGCTTGGCCCGCCGGCGTTTTTGGCCGCGTGCGCGGGCGGCTTCTGCACGGAACTGGCGGGCGGGGCCGGAGCGGCCTTGGCGGCAGTGGCCTCGCCGTACACGTCCACCACGAGCCGGTAGGGATCCTTCAGCAGGAAGACGGAGTAGTCCTTCACCTTTTCCACTTCCAGGACGACGCGCACCACGCCCGTCTGGTTCTGCGCCACGCGCACCGACTTCAGAAAGCCGTTCTGGACGTCGAGAGTTTTTCCGGCGAGGGCGGAACTCAGACGGGCGGTGTAGAGGTCGAAGTAGATGCGGTCGGGATTGGCGATGCGTGCGGCCTGGTATTTCACCTCGTCTTCGAGCGAGATCACTACGCGGGTGTAATTCTCGGCGTTCCATTCGCGAATGCCGGTGACCTGGGGCATGCGGCGGTCGCGGGCGCGCTCCTCGGCCATCGCTTTTCCGCTGGATGCACCGGCAGCGTGCGCGGCCGCGCGCTCGCGGTCCGCGGCGATGGTCTTCAGCGCGTCCTGCGCCGCCGCGGCCTTCTGCGAGTGCGGATACTTGGCCAGGAAATCGTCGAACGACTTTTCTGCGTCGTCCGGAAGGTCCAGGTCTTCCTGCTGGATCTGCCCGATGGTGAACATCGCGTCGGAGCGGTAGCGCGTGGCGGAATACTCCTTTAGCAACGCACGGTAGGTGTCGATGGCTTTCTGGAAGTAGGAGTCGTCGAACGCCCGGCCCATCTCCTGATAGAGCTCGGCGATGGCGACGAGCGCGGTCTGGGCTTCGGATGTGGCGGGGGCGGCGTGAACCACGCGGCGATAGGCGGTCAGCACGCTGTCGTACTCGCGCTTGCCGCGTTCTTTTTGAGGCTGGCCTTCCAGCCCGGCGCGCAATTTATCGGCGCGGGCGAGCTGGGATTTGGCTTCGGCTCTTTTCGAGGCGGCTGGAGACTGCGCGGCCGCAGGCGGGGCGCCGGCCGCGAAGGCCGCCAGGAATCCCGCGAGGATTGCTGCTCCGAGCTTCTGCTTCCCCCTCATTCGTTCGTAAAAATCACTTTTCCGTCCGCGTCCACTTCACGGCGAATCGTGCGCGGGGTCGGAATCCAGCCACGCGTGCCGCTCGAATCGGAATGGTAGTAGCGGTCGGTGACGCGCTTCACATAGTTCCGGGTCTCGCGGATGGGGGGCACGCCGCCGGCGCGCTCCACGGCGCCTTCCCCGGCGTTGTACGCGGCCAGGGCTTTGTCCAGGTCGCCGTTGTATTTATCGAGCAGGGCGCGCAGATAGCGAACGCCGGCGTCGAGATTCTGCTTGGCGTTGTAGGCGTCGCGCACGCCGAGCTGCTGCGCCGTGCCGGGCATCAGTTGCATCAGTCCCTGGGCGCCCTTGCGGGACGTGGCCGTGGGGTTGTAGCCGGACTCGGCGGCGATGACGGCGCGGATCAGCTCCGGGTCCACGTTGTGTTTCTTGGCCATCTCGTCCACGTACTTGTCGATCTCCGCGCGGCTGAGCACGCGATAGCGCGTGTCGTTGTCGCCGCTGGTATCGGCGGGTTCGGTGCGTGCCGCGGCGGCCAGTGCGGAGTTGGAATTGGTGATCCTGCCTTTTCCGCGGCGGGCGGGCGCGTTCTCGTCGGCGTTGACGAAAACGATCTTGCCGTTCTGTTCCACGAGCTTGCGAATCTGAGCCTTGGCGGGCGCGGCGCCGAGCAGCAGGAAGACGGCGACCAGCAGAGCGGCGGCGCGCGCACGGCCGCGGGAGCTTGGGCCATCGTGAGGCGATTTTGGCTGCGCCGTCATCATTGGCTTCGGACGCGGTGGAGACGATTTAGGGGAAGGGAATCCTTTCGAAGGCGTGCGACACGTACCCGGCGTGTCTGGAGAGTGCATCTCCCGTCAAAAACCTTCCAGCGCTCAGGAAATCATAGCATTTGTTCGATGAGGTCGTACACCCCACCGATGGCCTTGTCCAGGCTGTTTGTGTCCTTTCCGCCAGCCTCGGCCAAATCGGGCCTTCCACCACCCGATCCGCCCACCTGTTTGGCCACCGCCTGGACGATTTTGCCGGCATGGAGGCGCGGGATGAGGTCCTTGGTGACGCCGGAGATGAGGGCAACCTTGCCGTCGTCCGCTGCGCCGAGCACCACAACGGCGGAGCCGAGCTTCTGGCGCAGAGCGTCCACGAGTTGGCGGAGGGAATCGCGGTCGGCGGTGGAGACGCGCGCGGAGAGCACGCGAACGTCCTTGATGCTGCGCGCCTGGCCGGCCAGGTCGTCCACCTGCGAGAGCGCAGCGCGGCTCTGCTCCTGGCGCAGTTTTTTCTGCAGTTCGGCAATCTGTTCGGAGAGCTCCGCCACGCGGGCTTCCACCTGAGCTTCGCTGATGTTCAGTTTCGCGGCCAGACTGCCGACGATGCGCTTGAGCGCCTGATATTCCTCCAGGGCGGGCACACCGGTGATGGCTTCCACGCGGCGCACGCCCGAGGCCACCGACTGCTCGGCGACCAGCTTGAACACGCCGATGTCGCCCGTGCGGCGGACGTGCGTTCCTCCGCAGAGTTCCTTGCTGTAGAAGCCGCGCGGAGAGGCGCGGTCCGCAATGGTCACGACGCGGACGTTCTGCTCCGGGTAGCGGTCGCCGAAAAACGCCAACGCGCCACTGGCCAGGGCATCATCGAGCGGCAGGATGTCGGTCGTGATTTCCTGATTGCTCAGGATCTGGTCGTTTACCTGCTGTTCGATTTCGCGCAGCTCCGCCGGGTCCACGTTGCGGAAATGCGAAAAATCGAAGCGCAGGTGGTCCGGCGCCACGAGCGAGCCGGCCTGCTTCACATGCGTGCCCAGCACGTTGCGCAGCGCCGCGTGCATCAAGTGCGTGGCGGTGTGGTTGCGCTTGATGTGCGCTCGGCGCCCGGCGTCGGCCACGGTGGCGACGCGGTCGCCCACGGTGAGAGTTTCTTTGGCCACGATTTTGTGGGCGATGAGCCCGGCGACGGGGTAGTAGGCGCCGCGGACTTCGGCCAGTTCGAGTGATTCACCGTTGTCGTAGAAGCGGCCAATGTCGGCCACTTGGCCGCCGGATTCGGCGTAGATGGCGGTGCGGTCGAGGACCACCTCGGCTTCCTCGCCGGTGCGGACTTCGTTCGCCGAGCCCAGTTTGGTGACGATTGCCTCGATGTGGCAATCCTTGGCGGCAGACTCGAAGTAAAAATCGGGCTCTGTGCGGAAGGCCTCGGCCAGTTTGATGTACACGGGGCTGGCCACTTCTTTGTGCGCGCCCTTCCACGAGGCTTTCGCGCGCGTGCGCTGCTCTTCCATGGCGCGCTCGAATCCCGCAGCGTCGAAGCGCACGCGCAGGTCGCGACAGGCGTCCTCGATGAAATCGCGAGGCAGGCCGAAGGTGTCGTAGAGGCGGAAGGCCTTTTCGCCGGCATAGACCGCGCCTTTTTCCTGCGGCGTGGCCGCCAGCGCGGCCAGCGGGCGCAGGTCGTCTTCCAGCTTTTCGAGCGAAGATTCCAGCACGCGGTGAAAGCGGTCCTGCTCCTCGGCGACGATGCGGAGAATCTGGCCGCTTTCCGCCAGCTCCGGATAGGCCGCGCCCATGATTTGCTGCACTTGCGGAATCATCTCGGTCAGGATGGGCACACCCGGCTTGAGCAGGTGCCCGTGGCGAAGCGCGCGGCGCATGATTTTGCGCAGGACGTATCCGCGGCCTTCATTCGAAGGCAGCACGCCGTCGGCAATCAGAAACGCGGTCGCGCGCGAGTGGTCTGCGATGATGCGAAGCGAGGCGTCCGCGCGGGTCCCCGTGCCGTATTTCGCGCCGGTCAACTCTTCCGCGCTTCGAATCAGGGGCTGGAAGAGGTCCGTGTCGTAATTGGAGAATTTGCTCGGGTCGCTCAGGTTCAGGATCGTTGCCGCCGTGCGTTCCAGGCCCATGCCGGTGTCCACGCAGGGCTTCGGCAGTGGCTTCAGCTTGCCTTCGGCGTCGCGATTGAACTGCATGAACACAAGATTCCAGATTTCCACGTAGCGTCCGCAGTCGCAGGGGAACGCGCAGTCACGGTGGCCTTCGTCGGAAGCAGCCGCGCCCATGTCGTAATGGATTTCGCTGCACGGCCCGCAGGGGCCGGTGTCGCCCATGGCCCAGAAGTTTTCCTTGATGCCGAGCTCGAAGATGCGCTCGGGAGCAACGCCGGTCGCTACCCAATGCCCGTAGGCATCGGCGTCGCGAGGCAGTCCCTCTTCACCCTTGAATATCGTGGCGTAAAGGCGCTCTTTCGGCACGCCGAACCACTTTGGCGAAGTGACCAGCTCCCAGGCGTAGGCGATGGCGTCGTTCTTGAAATAATCGCCGAAGGAAAAATTGCCGAGCATTTCGAAAAAGGTGTGGTGGCGGTTGGTGAAGCCGACGTTTTCCAGGTCGTTGTGCTTGCCGCCGGCGCGCACGCATTTCTGGGAAGAGGTGGCGCGTGTGTAGGGACGCTGCTCGAGGCCCAGGAAGACGTTCTTGAACTGGTTCATGCCTGCATTGGTGAACAGCAGCGTGGGGTCGCCCAGGGGGACGAGGGACGAGCTGCGCACGCGCCTGTGCCCCTTGCCCTCAAAGAAGCGCAGGAACATTTCGCGAATCTCGTTGCCGGACTTGGTGCTGGCGACCATAGGTTTCCGACAGTCATTATGTCAGAGGGCCGGGTGGCACAGCCACTCCAGGTTGTGACCGTGCCCTGCATCAGGGGAGATGTAACGCAGCAAGGGGTGGCAGGGCTACCGGGACAGCACCAAAGCGAGCGAATTGCTTGTCGCGAATTACGAGCGGTGGTAGCGTAGCCCGCAATCAGGAACTCCCGGAATCAGGGATGCCATCGGGTCGAATTCATCCGGGGAGATTCCGCAGGGACTCCAAGGGATCCGGACTGGAGGCGAGATTATGAGACGAATTCAATTCGCCCTGGGGGCCGCAGGCATTGCGATGCTCTGCCTGGGAACGGTTGCATGCGTGAAGGGGACGTGCCAGTGTGCTTTGAGCGTGGCAGCGTCGAAATTTGCCTACGTGATGCTACAGTTTGACACCATCGCCGCATTCACGATCAACGCCAGCACGGGAGGCTTGACGCCGGTGGCCGGATCGCCGTTCGGTGGATCCATTTCTCCCCTGTATGGGGCCGCCGATCCCGCTGGAAAGTTTCTGTATGCAGTGGTTCCCGGTACCGGAAATGTCTATGGTTTCAGCATTGACCAGACTACCGGTGCTCTGACCGCCGTTCCGGGATCGCCATTCAGTCTAAGGGCATCCGAGCCCGACGTGCCGATCGTGGACCCCAGCGGCAGTTTTCTTTACATCACCCACCTGGATAGCTGCGGCGACGATTGCAAGGGGGCCATCTCGGCCTTCAAGATCGGCCCGGACGGTTCCCTCACGGAGATCGCGGGTTCGCCGTACACCACGGATTACGGCACGATGGGTATCGCGGTCCACCCCAGCGGACAATTCGTGTTCGCCGTCAATGGGAAGAACTGCTGCCGGACATCCGTTACTGTTTCCGTTTTCCGGGCGGATGCCACTTCCGGGGCTTTGACGCAGATTACGGGTTCTCCGTTCCCGGCGGGCGAGTCCATCCCCTTGTTCGCGGCCGTTCACCCCAATGGCAAGTTCCTCTATGTAACTGAACAGAACTTGCCCGTGGGGGGAGGCGCCATCGGCGGTGTGGCGACGTTCTCGATTGATCCCACGTCGGGCGCGCTGGCTCCGATCAGTGGCTTTTTCACCAATGCGGGAGTGGATCCCCTGGGCATTGACGTGGACGCGATTGATAATCTTCTCTTCGTGGCGAACAGCGGCGACGCCAGTGCGGCGCCCCCAGCCGACGGGAGCATCTCCGCCTACCGTATGGACGGCACGACCGGAGCGTTGACGAATGTTCAGGGCTCGCCGTTCACGACGAAGGGCAGCAATCCCTTCCAGCCTGCGGTGGACCGTTCCTGCAGGTTCCTGTACGTCACAAACAATAACCCGGGGCTGGGCACCGCGGCTGACTACGTGCTGGGGTTCCAGATCGATCCGCTGACCGCCGCATTGACGGCCGCGCCGGGATCTCCGTTCGCCACACCTTCGGGCGGGCCGCCCCAAGGAATAGTGCTCACCCCTCACCGGGCCGCTACCAGCACCGGTCCCTGACCCTTTCCCCGGTCCGCGGTCTTGTCCGATTCGGCCCAGCGCCGCCTTCGACGGAATTCACGCGGCCGCCTCGCTGAGCAGCTTCTCAACCTTGCTGTCGAGATCCTGGGCAACTCTCATTGCTTCCGGGTTCCCATAAGGGGAGAGAAATCCGGCCATCGTGTCGTAGGAGAGGCGGACGCCATTGGGACGCTCATCAATCAGAACGGTCACAGGAGCATAGGAACCGGCCTCGGGAACGTGCTTGACCATTTCTTTCATGACCAGCGGATTGCCGATGAGGAAACGCAGGATTTTGGGTGTCTGCGTGCCTGCCGCTCTCCGGATAACGGCGCCGAGATCGAAGCGGACAAATTCCATGAGGCCGGACTTTCCCACGGCGGCTTGCACGACGCCCTCCATCTCGGTGTACGTCCTGGCGGCGCCCATTTCTTCAAGAAACTGACGCAAGTTCGGACGGCCCAGCGACGCTTCGAAAGTGGCGACTACACTTTCGAACGACTTGGTCGAGGTCACCGTAAACCGCTCGACGTTTCCTTGCTTTGTCGTGTTTTCCATTCAACTCCCTCCTGAGATCGAGAATCGAATCCTCCACCGCGAGCTTCCCGGACGGGCCCGGCGCGGGACGCCGGCGCTACGAAATGTCGGGGGCCTCGGGTGACGTGGAATCGGGGTCGAAGGAGGCGCCGCGAGCTACGGTGTTGATGGCCGTGCGGACCTGGTCCGGAGAGAAGCCGGCGCGGAGCAGGCTGCGATAAAGCGAGGCGATGCGGCGCTCGTCGAGCGGGCCGCGCATCATGCGCAATTTGCGCTCCAGGCGTTGGCGGATGAGCGCGGCTTCGTCCTGAACGGCGAAGGTCTCGTCGAGCGCGGATTCGATGTGGCGGTCGGGGACGCCGCGGCGGCGAAGTTCCTGGGCGATACGGAAGCGTCCCTGGCGGCGGATGGCGGCGTGGCTGCGGGCGAATTCGCGGGCGTAACGCGCGTCGTCCAGCAGATTTTGTTGCTTCAATCGGTCGAGTTCTGCGCGGACGAGCGCGGGGTCATCACAGCGGCGTTCGAGAGCGCGGCGCATTTCGTAGATGGAGTGGGCGCGGCGCATCAGCGCGCGCACGGCCGCGGCGTGGAGTTCGTCCGCATTGTCGACTTGCCGGGGGCGGCGCATCGAGAGGCAGGATAGCGGAGGAAGTGGTCAGTGGCCAGTGGTCAGATGGGGAAAGAACAGGAAAAACCTTACACGGAGGGCACGGAGGGGGAGGGGAGAGGATAACGCACAGGCGCTGACTTCGCAGAACAGCGTAGAGACAGTCTAGGACAAATCTAATCTACGCGTTGCTCCTCACCAGTCACCAGTCACGAATCACCAGTCACTGCCTTACCGGTTGCCGCCGCTTCCGAAACGCTCGAATTCGGTGATCGCGCGCTCCATATCCTCGCGAGCGGCGTCGGCGGTTGAGCGGATGCCCTGCATGCGGAGCTTCAGCTCGTCGGGGTTGGAGGCGCGCATCATGGCCTCATCGTAAGTGATGACGCCCTTGGTGTGGAGCTCGTAGAGCGACTGATCGAAGGTCTGCATGCCGTACTGGCTGGTGCCGGCGGCGATGGCATCGCGGATCAGGCGCGTCTTATCGGGGTTGATGACGCAGTCGCGGATATAGGACGTAGCGATCATGATTTCGACGGCGGGCGCTCGGCCCAGCCCGTCCTGTTTGCGCACCAAGCGCTGGCTGATTACGGCCTTCAGAGTGGAGGCGAGCTGGAGTCGAATCTGCTTCTGTTCCGGCGGCGGAAACACGGCGATGATGCGCTGGATGGTTTCCGTGGCGTCGAGGGTATGGAGTGTGGAAAGGACCAGGTGGCCGGTCTCAGCGGCGAGCAGGGCGGTGCCGATGGTTTCCAGGTCGCGCATTTCGCCGACGAGGATGACGTCGGGGTCCTGGCGAAGCGCGGCGCGGAGGGCGGTCGAGAAGCTGGCCGTGTCCACTTCCACTTCCCGCTGATTCACGAAGCCTTTCTTGTCGCGGTGCAGGAACTCGATGGGGTCTTCGATGGTGATGATGTGGTCGGCGCGCTGCGAATTGATGCGGTCGATCATCGCGGCGAGGGTGGTGGATTTGCCGGAGCCGGTGGTGCCGGTGACGAGGATGAGGCCGCGCTGCTCCTCGCACACTTTCTCGCACACTTTCGGCAGCATCAACTCGTCCACGGTCTTCACTTTGGTGGGGATGACGCGGATGACCATGCCCACGTTGCCGCGCTGCTGGAAGACGTTGACGCGGAAGCGTCCCAGTCCGGCGACGCCGTAGGCCATGTCCAGTTCGGCCGTTTCCTTGAATTTCTGTTTCTGCCGGTTGGTCATCATGCTGAAGGCCATGGAGAGCATTTCTTCCGGCGTGATGCGGGAGAAATCGCTCATGGCCTGGAGCTGGCCGTCGACGCGGATGTAGGGGTGGTTTCCGACCTTCAGGTGCAGGTCGGAGGCCTTGTTCTCGATGGAATGGCGCAGCAGATCTTCAATCGCAAGGGCCATGCGCAACCTCGGGCGAAAAACCGCTGGGGGCGAAAGTAGCACGCGCGTGGGGGCATAGCAAGGGCGGGGTGAGCAGGTGGCGCGGAGAGGTGACGGGAAGAGACGATGGGCGAGAACGGGGAGAGCGGGTGACTGGTGACTCGTGACTGGTGACTAATGGAGAGCAATGCCGCGCCTGGTGAATGCCAGCGCGGCGGGCGTCGCCGATGGGTGGCGGATCAGGTGGTGGATTTGCGCATCAGCAGAAGACTGTAGAGGCTCCCCGCGATGATGCCGCCCGCCAGCGGGCCCACCCAGTACACGGTCTGATTCGCCCAATAATTTCCCACCAGTGCGGGACCGAAGGCGCGCGCGGGATTCATGGCCGCGCCGGTCAGGCGACCACTCACCAGGTTGTTGGCGATGACCGTGAAGCCGATGGCCAGCGGCGCGGCCTTCGCATACGCGGACTCTTTGTCGGCGGCCGTGCCGAAATACACGAGCACGAGGAAAAAGGCGAGAGCGGCTTCGATGAGTATGCCGATCACCGGCGAGACTTCGCTGGCCAGCTCGGGCACGCCCAGGTGCGCTCCGCGCCACACGTCCGTAAGGAAGAAAAGCGAGATCAGGTAACAGCCCGCCGCGGCGCCCAGGAGTTGTGCGATCCAATAGAGCATCGCTTCCAGGGTTCCCTGGCGCCGCGTGACCCAAAACGCAGCAGTGACTGCGGGATTGAAATGGCCGCCGGAGATGTGTCCCGCCGCGGCGAACATGGCCGCGATGGCCAGACCGGGGGCCAGCGATATCCCCAGCGCTCCCGGACCGCTCGCGCCGGCCTGCTGTTGCGCGCAGATGCTGCCAACGGTGACAAACAGCAACGCGAAAGTGCCAATGAATTCCGCCAGCATCTTCTGACCCACGTTGTACATGTCGAAGCCTCCAAGCGCGGCGCCGGGCGCCGGCGAAAACGTGGCGGGAAATTGCACATTTCGGGCGAACAACATAGCACCGCGAGCGCGGGGCACGAAGCGCAATGTGAGCGCAGCCAACAGGGGAGTCACATGTCGCGGCCGCAGCGTCGGTTGCAGGAGCATGACATCCCGAAGCTTTGGGACCTGCCCCTACGGGCTGCAGCCCTCGCTTGGAGTTGCAATCGGTCGCTGGCGGGCGACTCGCCGCACTCTACAAACAGCTAGCGGGCGACGGGAGCGGGGACGGCGGCCGGAACGAGGGTCAGCCAGCCGTGGCGGTCGGGTTTGCGGCCTTCGACGATGGCGAAGAATTCGTCTTGCAGGCGTTTGGTGATTGGCCCGCGCGTTCCTTTTCCGATGGTGATGTGGTCAATCGAGCGGACGGGCGTGACTTCCGAGGCCGTGCCGCACAGGAACACCTCGTCCGCGATGTAGAGCGCCTCGCGGGGAATCAGTTGTTCGACCACCGGAATGTCCATCTCCTGGGCGAGAGTGAACAGAGAGTTCCGCGTGATCCCCGGAAGCACTGAGTTTGCCAGTGGCGGCGTAATCAGCGTTCCATCGTGGATCAGGAAAATGTTTTCGCCCGAGCCTTCGCTGACGTGGCCGTTGACGTCGAGCGCGATGCCCTCCGTATATCCGTTCACCACCGCTTCCATGCGGATGAGCTGGGAGTTCAGGTAGTTGCCGATGGCTTTGGCCATGGCGGGCAGAGTGTTGGGCGCCATGCGCGTCCACGTGCTGATGCACACGTCCACGCCCTGCTCCAGAGCCTCCGCGCCCAGATATTTGCCCCAATCCCAGCAGGCCATATAGACCTCGATGGGACAGTTGAACGGGTTCACGTTGATGTCGCCGTAGCCGCGCAGAATAATCGGGCGGATGTAACAGGCTTCCATGCCGTTGCGGCGGATCAGCTCGACCGCCACCGAGCAAAAAGTCTCCACCTCGTACGGCGGGTCCATCCGGTACACCTTTGCCGAGTTCCGCAACCGCTGCATGTGGTCCGGGAGGCGGAAGACGGCGGGGCCTTTCGGCGTGGAATAGCAGCGGATACCTTCGAAAACGGCCGACGCGTAGTTGACCACATGGGAGAGGACGTGGATGTGCGCGTCGTCCCAGGCGATGAACTCGCCGTTGTGCCAGATTTTCTCGGTTTTTTTCAGGGCCATGTGGCGCCTCGCGTCAAAGATTCTGCATCGTGCACGCGCGCTGCCGCGGCCTACGGCTCAGAGAGAGGGAAGGGAAGACGAGGCCCGCGCGCGATTCCAGCGAGAACGGCTGTGAAGCTGTGCGAGTCAATTCATTCGGCCTGGTCGCGATTATAGCAACGCACCCGCGCGCGTCAATGCCGCCATCGTACCGGTGGACGGACAAAATGGCCCGGGACGCCGCGGGGGCGCGCATCGAGCGCTACGGCTTCTCGGGAAGCGGCGCCGGGTTGGCCCGCTGCGCCGGCCGTTCCTGGAAAGTGGTTTGGAAGATCGAGCGCGCTTCGGAGAGCCGGCCGCCCTGCTTCGTCTCCCACGCGCCCAGCAGCAGGAACGGGATCAGCGCCGCGGCCACCCAGAGTTTCGCCTGGCGGGGCATTTTTTCTTCCGGCTCCCAGCGGAAAGTCTGCTGGCAGACGAAGAAAGCCAGGAGCGCGGAGCCGCCGAGAGATGCAATCTCCGGGCCGAGGTGCGGAAGCGAAGTGAACTGGATGAGCGCGCGTTCCAGCCCGGTGACCAGGTAGGTGGCGGGAAGATAGAGCGCTACTCTCTGCAGCCAGACGGGAAGCGCCGGCAGCGGAATGGCCACGCCGGAAAGCAGAATAAACGAGAGCCACAGGAGCTGGTTGATCACCTGCGTCTCCATCATGGAGTTGGCCACGCTGGCCACCACCAGTCCCAGGGTGGCAAACGTCACCGCACCCAGCCCGGAGAGGACAAAGACGCTCAGCAGATTTCCCCAACTATTCATGTGCAGCACCCAGCGCGCCACGCCAATTTCTGCCGCGATCCCTGGAACCATCAGGATCAAATTGGACATGATGCTGGAGGCCAGCATAGTGCCTGCGCCGAGGGGCGCCAGCCGGAAGCGCCGCAGGATGCCCTGCTCGCGGAAAATCACGAGTTGCTGGCTCAGCCCCCAGAAGCTGCCCATCACGCTCATGGCCAGCACGGACGCGAGCACGTAGGCCACGGCCGGTCCGCCCTTTTTGGCGAATACGGCCGCGAACAGGAACAAAAACACGAGCGGGATGATGATGCCGAACACCAGGAAGGCGCGGTTGCGCGTGGCCAGCCGCAGGCGGAAGAGCGTGAGTGTCCAGGCGTGTCTCATGCTGCGATGCGATTGCTCCTCTCTGACCTCTCACTCCCTCAAACGCCGGCCGGTCATCTCGATGAACACGTCTTCGAGCGAAGGGGTGACGATTTCCAGGCTCTGCAGCTCGTTCCCGTGGGCTTCCAGGTGTTTGACCAGCGCCACGATGGTCTGCGGCGGGCGCGTGGAGTGCAGCACGGTGCGGCCGTCGAGGGCGCGGCAATCGGCCACGCCGTCGAGCGCGCGCAGCTCCGCATCGTCCGCGGGTTTGGCCAGCGACACCTCGATGCGCGTGGTGCCGGCGGAGCGCTGCTTCAGCTCGCGCGGCGTGCCCATCGCGATCACTTTCCCGTGATCGATGATGGCCACGCGTTCGCACAGCCGCTCGGCCTCTTCAATGTAGTGGGTGGTGAGCAGCACGGTTTTTTTCTCGCGGCGCAGCTCCTCAATGATGTCGTAGATCTCGCGGCGCACCTGGGGGTCGAGGCCGGCCGTGGGCTCGTCCAGGAAGACCACGCGCGGCTGATGCACCAGGGCCAGGGCGATGGCCAGCCGCTGCTTCTGCCCGCCCGAGAGTTTGCCGTAGAAGGCATGCCGTTTCTCTTCCAGCCCGAACCGGCGCAGCAGCGCGCCGCGGTCGGCGTGGCTGCCGTAGAGCTGGGCGAAGAGGGACAACGCTTCGTCCACGCGCAGTTTGTCCGGCAGCGAGGTGGATTGAAGCACGGCGCCCACCGTGCGTTTGAACTGCGCGCCGCCCTTCCGCGGATCCAGGCCGGAGACGGTGGCGGTGCCGCCGTCGGCCTGGCGCATCCCCTCCAGGATTTCGACGGTGGTGGTTTTTCCGGCGCCGTTCGGCCCCAGCAGGCCAAAGACTTCGCCCTCGGCAATTTCAAAGCTGACGCCGCGAAGTGCCTCCACGTCGCCGTAACGCTTGGTGAGGTCGCGGACCTGTACGATAGCTTCACTCACGGCAATTTTGAGTTATATCACACGCGGCGATGCTGGCGCGATTTGAGCGCACGCGCAGGCTTCCACTGGTGGCGCGCCAGATCCACGCGTGCGCCGAAGAACTGGACGCCTTCTCGCGCCAGCAATTGCCGCTGGTAGGAAGCGTACGGCTCGCGCACGAGGATGCGGCCGCCCGCGCCGAGAACGCGGTGCCAGGGGACGCCCTTCGGACACGCGGCCATGGCTCGGCCGGCGGTGCGGGCGCCGCCGGGAAGATGCAGCGCGCGCGCCAGTTGGCCGTAGGTCACCGCGCGGCCCCGGGGGATTCGCCTCACCCAGCGATAGACGGGAGCCCAGGACATGGGGCCTCCAGGAACAGCGGAAAAGGATAACGCAGAGACGCAGAGAACGCAGAGAGGCGCAGAGAGAACACACAGGAAAATGTGGATTCCCGAGCGGGGCTCGCGGCCGTCGGAAACTGGTACGAGGGGAACCGCCTGTCCGATGGTTGGATTCTGGGTGGTACTGACGGGCCATTGTCGGCGTAGTGGAACGCCGGCACACTACAGTCATCGGCGGCCAGTACGAGGGCGCAACGAGGCAGCAAAAAGGCCGCAGGGAGAACGAAAGTGGCATTCGTAAGGCGCAAGGGCAATGCCTATTACCTGGTGCACAACGTCCGCCAGCGCGGGAAAGTGAGGCAGTTGCATCTGGCCTGCCTGGGCCCGCGTCCCCGCATTACCGACGACGTGATGCGCGACGTCTCCCGCCAGCATCCCTTCCTGGACCTGAATTGGCCGCAGTTGCAGGAGCGCACCGCGCACGCCATGGAACTCTACCAGCCGGAAACCGGAGGCCTGGACCGGCTGTTGAACCAACTCCATGCGCTGGTGGCGGATCTGGGCGAGCTTTCGCCGACGCTGTTGCAGATGGCGCATCCCCCGGTAGTTGTCCGCGAAGTGATCACCCTGCTGCGCACGCTGAATGCGGCGCTGGAATCCAAAATTCACCAGTTCGAGCGGAGGCCTCAGATTCTCAGCCGGCAGGCCACGGGTGCACCCCGCAGGCCCGCCGCGGGAGATTAGGCGGAGACGCGCACATGCTGCATACAACTCAGGAACTCGATCCCAACCGCCGCAGCCCGGAGACCCTCAATTTCGAGGCTGCCCTGAGGGGCCGCATCGTCGGCCAGCAGGAAGCCCTCGCGGCCGTGGTGGACGCTTACCAGGTGTTCGGCGCCGGACTGAATCCCACGGGCCGGCCAGTGGCCAATCTGCTGTTCCTCGGGCCCACCGGCTCCGGCAAGACGCGCATCGTGGAAGTGGCCGCGCAGACCCTGTTCGGCGACCCGCGCGCCTTCATCAAAGTGGATTGCGCCGAATTCCAGCACTCACACGAAATCGCGAAACTGGTGGGTTCGCCGCCAGGGTATCTGGGCCATCGCGAAACCCATCCGTTGATCACCCAGGAAGAGCTGGCGAAGTTTCATACGGAAGAACTGAAACTCAGCTTTGTCCTCTTCGACGAGATTGAAAAGGCTTCCGACGCGCTGTGGCAGCTCCTGCTCGGCATCCTGGACAAAGCCACGCTGACGCTGGGCGACAACCGGCGCGTGGACCTCTCGCAGTGCATCATTTTCATGACCTCGAACCTCGGCGGCGTGGAAATCAGCGAGATGATGACCGGGAGAATGGGCTTCGTGCAGCCCACCGACAAAGCCGAGCGCATGGACCAGAAAATCCAGAACACGGCCACGCAGTCCGCGCGCAAAAAGTTCTCGCCGGAATTCATCAACCGCATCGACAAAACCGTGGTGTTCCACCCGCTGCGCCGCGACCAGCTCGAACAGGTGTTGGACATCGAGCTGGACATGGTGCAGCAGAGGGTGCTCGAGACGGCGCGCAGCCAGTTTGTTTTCCACATCGAGACCGACGCGCGCGAATTCCTGCTCGGCGAAGGCACGGACATCAAATACGGTGCGCGGCACCTGAAGCGCGCCATCGAGAAGTATCTGGTGTATCCGCTGGCCAACCTGCTGGCCACGGGACAGATCCAGTTTGGCGACGTGCTGACCGTCAACAACGACGCCGGCAATCAGCGCCTGCGCTTCTTCCGCGAATCGGGCGGCGCGCTGGTTCCCGCTGGAGGTCCAGCGCTCGGCGCGTTCGCGCACGTGGCCCAGGCGCCCGGCGGCCGCGCGGTGAATGCCACCGCCGCCGCGAGTCTCGCCGACGCGAAGTCGCGTCCGGCCGAACAACGCCCCGTTGCCATGCCTGCGCCGGCGGCCGCACCGCGCGGCAGCGATCGCAGCACGCGTCGCGGCTCGCTGTAACGATTTCCAGTCCAGCCCAATCGCATTCCCTCTCCGAACGCCGTCTCGAATCGTCGGGACGGCGTTTTCGTTTTCGCGGCAACCCAACGAAGCTGGATGAGTGCGCTTACCGCACCTATTTGAGCACTCGATCGAGAAAGGCCACGTATTGTGCAACCAGACGGTAGGACTCGTTGAGTCGCTGGAGATTCACTACGGCAAGGATGTCCTTCCGCGAGTGGAGGATTGGAAGCGTTGTCTGTGTCAGGGAATGGATCGTGATGGTTGGAATCTTCTTGTCGCGAAAAGGCTGCGTGTCATCGTTTCCGACCGCTTGAACATCTACACCTTGCACCCGCGTGTGCTCCGCTTGAGCCAGCGCGGCAAGAGCGCTGAGCAGGCTTGAATCCGCAGCATGGACCCAGACCTCCGTGGAAGCGAGCCCGAGGCACTCCAAATTCACCACGGCCTTGATGGTGGAGAGCTGTTCCTCGGCGAGATGCTTCACGTGGAACCTGGAGCCCACCAGGCCCTTTTCTTCATCCGTAAATCCAATGAACTGGATCGTGTGATTTCGCGGGCTTACCTTCATGGCTTCGTACAAGCTGGGGAGCAGGGAAGCACCGCTCCAATCGTCCACGGCTCCGTCGCCCTCCCGAACGTGATCGAAATGAGCGCTTACGATGATCAGTGATTTCGTTGTGCCGGGGAGAGTGCAAATGATGTTTGGCGGGTCCTTGGGGCGCACGGTCTCTTCGGCAATGCGGTCTCCGGCGCAACCCGCTTCCTCGAACATGGCCTTAAGTTCGGCCTCTCGTTGGGCATCTTTTGAGCGCAGACGATTCAATCGTTGGGCAATGACTTCCTGCGGGATCACCCCGACCTCGAAAGTCACCTTTTGAGCCGAAAAGGGCAGGCCCGCAGAGCAGACGGCCACGCAAATCAGGCCGGCCAGGAGAGAGACAGTTCTTCGAAGCTGAGTCTGGGCGGGAAGCGGAGTGTGTGCTCCGCTCGCGACTTGGCTCAATCGAAGCATCCCACCACGTATTCGTAGAACAGGTGCCGGCTGTATTCGCGCGAGGCCGAAAACGTCTCGAGCGAAATGGATCTTCCTTCCATCGTGCTCGTGTCGAGCATCAGTACCGGGTAGGGAAACGCCGGCGCGGTGAACATATTCTCGACCGAGTAGATGCGTTCAATTCCGTCGGCGAACGCAGGAGTCGCGCAGTCCGCGCACCATTCACCATGAATGTTCCCGATGTGGGCGGCGATGATATTGCCGTCGGCCGCGTGCAGAAACATCCCGATGCGCGTCACTTCCTTTTCCGGCCCGCTATACAGCGCAGCCAGCGAATAGGAAAACGCGAATCCGTCGCGCCGGATCTGCCTCGCATTTCTCAGTTGGTTCGCATCCACGGGCTGCATTTTTTTCCACACTTCGACCGCCGCTCGCCCGCGGAGCGTTTCTTGCCGGAAGCCGGCTACGAGACCTGGAAACGGCCTGCCGGTGGAGAGGACCTGCGGGTTTTCCCCGGCGGGGCGCGCTAAGGACGTATAGATCGAGAGGACCGGCAGCTCCTCCTGCACTGACACATCGCACGCGACATGATACTTGGGCCTCAACCGTCGTATTTCTTCCGGCGAGAGGCTGATTCGCAAGTGGGCCGGTTGCACTCTCTCCGACCGCGAGTACAGGACGATGTCCGGTGAGCGGTCCTGAGCGGCTATGGTGCCGTCGGGCAGAAACCAGGCGAGCCGGGGAATCTCCCCGACGGCAGCCTGGAATTGCGAGTCGATGTACATCGATTGGAGGTCCGTTTCGTCCTGCGCCAGCGAGGCGGAGATCGCGAGAAGCAAGGCGGCTGCGGCAATCGTGAGATGGCGAATCATGGTCCTGCGTTCCGCCAGGGATTGTAGCCGATCGAGCGGCCTGCGGGGGGGACGCGCGCATAGTTTGGCGTGGGGGCGTTGACCGTGAATCCGCGCAGTGCGAAGATGCCCCATCTCCTGCCGAGGTGCCGCTTATGCGCTACGAATTCCTGATCGAAACCTACGCCACCGAACGGATCAAAGTGCTGAGCGTGTGGAGCGAGTTCCGCGATGAGGACCTGCCGGTGCGTCCGAACGCCGCCGATGCGCGCGGGCGCAGCGTGCGCGAGCAGATGGTCCACCAGTGCGTGAGCGAAAACCTGTGGTTCAAAAACATGCTGGGCATCGACGTGGGCGCGCCGCCGCTGCCTACGCCGGAGACTCGACTCGAATTCATCAGACGCTATGCGGAAGACAGCGGGAAGCGCCTGGCCGCGTTGCAGTCGAAGGATGAAAGCTGGTGGGAGGGCGAAACCACATTTTTCGACGTCCAGCGTTCCCGCGCGTGGGTGATGACGCGCCGCCTGACGCACACCTCGCACCATCGCGGCCAGCAAATGGCCATGCTGCGCATGCTGGGACGCAGCCTGCACAGCAACTACGGTCCCACCGCCGATACCGGCGGCCTGATGCAGGACAAAGCGCCCACGATTTACGCCTACGGGAGCCTGGAGGCGCTGCTGGCGGGCGAAGCAAAGGGCGGCGCGAAGAGTCCGCTGCCCAACCGCGGTCCGAAGCCGGTGACCGAGCGGCCGTAGTGGAAGTGGCAAGTGACCCGCCAGAAGGCCGGCTGCCAGGCCGCAAGATCGGGGGTGCTTCCAGTAGGCGCCGCACAGGCTGATCCCGATGCTTCGGGACTGTGCCACCTAGATAGATTTCAGCAGGGCCTGGAAGCGGGGATTGACACGCAGCGAATCCAAGTCGGAATCGTGTTCCATCCAGCCTTTGAAGAACTCATTGCGCTGGGTGGATTTCTCCAGACAATCGATGGCTTTCTCGGAATTTCCCAGCAAGGCCAGCGAGCAGGCCACGTTGTAGAGAATGGAGGGGTCCTCCGGGTCGATGTCCAGCGCCATCTGGGCCCATTCGAAGCCTCGCTCGCGCTGTCCCAGGTCGGCCAGCGCGCTCGAGCCCATGTAGAGCGCCCGGGCGTCATCGGGATGAAATTCCAGATGCTTCTCGATGATCTTCAAGGCGCGCTGGCGGACGGTCACCGCTTCCACCTTGCGCCCCAGGCTCGTGTAGGTCTGTCCCAGCATGATTAGGCATTGAAAATCTTCCGGGTTGGCCTGCGATGCTTTTGCAAACAGCTTGGCCGCATCTTCCAGACGGCCGCGGGCGAAGCACGCGCGCGCATAGAAGTAATACGGTTCGAAGAGTTTCGGATCCAGGGAGATGGCGGTCTGGAATTCCTTCTCCGCCTCGTCGTAGCGCTTGCTGAGCAGGACGGCGAGGCCGCGCGCAGCATGCGCTTCCGCCAGATCCGGATCGAGGTCCAAGGCTCTGCGGCTGGCGCTGTCCGCCTCGCGAAGATTCGCCTCCTTCGGTTCAAAGTACATGTAGAGGAAGGAACAGCAATCGGCCACACCGGAATAGGCGCGCGCGAATTTCGGATCGATCACAATGGCGCGGGCGAACATCTGGCGGGCGAATTCGAAGCCCTTGCTGCGGAACTGGTAGAAGAATTGGCGGCCGCGGAGATAGTAATCGTAGGCCTGCACGTCCGTTGTCGGCGCTTTCTCGATGGCGCGCTTTTCCTGCTCGGTGAGCATGAGCTTCAGCGCTTTGGCGATGCTCTGCGCGATTTCGTCCTGGATGGCGAACACGTCTTCCATCTGCCGGTCGTAGCGTTCCGCCCAGACGGAGCGCGCCGTGGCCGTCTCCACCAGGCGCGCGGTGATGCGCAGACGATTGCCGGAGCGGCGCAGGCCGCCCTCCAACACGTAGGCGGCGCCCAGCTCGCGGCCCACGTCGGGGGCGCTCGTGGGCTTGTCGCGGAATGCCTGGACGGCGGAGCGCGTGAGCACCCACAGCTCCTTGATCCGCGACAGCTCCGTGATGATGTCTTCCGTGATCCCGTCGCGGAAGTATTCGTCTTCTTTTTCGCCGCCGGGATTTTCAAAATAGAGAACGGCGAGCGACTTCTCCGCGCCTTTTTCCGTGGTCGCGCGGACGGAATCGGAATCGTGCTTCAGCCGCTTCAGATCCTCGCGCAGCTTTGCCGCGGTTTGGTAGCGCGCCTTGCGGTTCTTTTGCATGGCGGTCTCGATGATCTCGGCGAGTTCCGGCGGGAGCTTCGCGTTCACGCGCACCGGGGAACTGGGAGCGCGGTTCAGGATGGCCTCGAATACCATTGCGGAGGTGTTGCCGGAAAACGGCTGGCGTCCCGTGGCCATCTCATAGAGCACCACGCCGAGGGAGAAGAGGTCGGTGCGGGCGTCGAGTTCCTCGCCGCGGGCCTGTTCCGGCGACATGTAGGCCACTGTTCCGAGAGCGGTTCCCGGGCTGGTGAGGTTGTCCTGTGGCCCGCCTGCTCCGGCTGAAAAGGTGGCGCCGCCGGACTCGCCGGGCGGACGCTGGGAGAGTTTGGCGAGACCGAAATCGAGCACTTTGGCCTGGCCGCGCGGGGTGATGAAAATATTGGCGGGTTTGATGTCGCGGTGCACGATGCCTTTCGAGTGCGCCGCGTCCAGAGCGTCAGCAATCTGGATGCCGACGTCGAGAATCGTTTCGGTCTCGAGCGGGCGGCCCTCGATGCGATGCTTCAGGGTCTGGCCTTCGAGGAACTCCATGGCCATAAAGTGGTGGCCCTGGTGCTCCCCGATGTCGTAGATGGTGCAGATATTGGGGTGGTTAAGCGCGGAGGCGGCGCGGGCCTCGCGCTGGAAGCGCTCGATGGTTCCGGGATCCTGAGCCGTCTCCGGGGGCAGGAACTTCAGCGCCACGCTGCGCCCCAGCCGCGTGTCTTCCGCCTTGAACACCACACCCATCCCGCCGCCGCCGAGCTTTTCCTGGATGCGATAGTGGCCGAACGTCTGGCCGATGAGCGAGGGCGAGGACATGCAGGCGCATAATATTCTGGCGCTCCAGTGGTGTCAACGCGGCGGCCGGCGAAGTTCCGGTAAGGTCAATCGTTCTGCGGGCTATTGCGCCGCATGAGGCGGAAATAGGCGCAGGCGGTGGAGACCGGGCACTCGTCGCAGCGCGGCTTCGCGCGCTTGCAGATTTCCTGGCCGTGCTGCTTCAGCAACAGATGCGCGCGGAGCAGGGAATCGCAGTCCGCGGGCAGCCCTTGCTGCAATACCCCCTGGGCCGCTCGATAATTCTGTCCGTAATTCTTGTAGGTTGCACCGCGGAAAAGCCGCACCGTCACTTCGACGCAATTCGAGGGAACTGCGGCGACCGGCGCAGTCTTTGTGAACAGCAGGATCTTGTCCGCCCCGGGGTCGCCGATGGTGGGGAACTTCTTCAGCGCTTTCCGCGCCCCCGCCAGGGGCTTTTCCAGCGCGGCGCTCAGGTTGCCGCCGAATTCATGCTTCACCCGCGCGGCAATTTCACGCAGCCGCAGCGCGCGCAACTCCGGAACGATTCCTCCGAGCCTCAGGATTTCCGCCAGTTTCTTTTCCGATGCGTTCAGGATGTCGTCCGGGCGAAGCCCCACCTCCTTTCTCAGCGCTTCAAATCCCTTGGTGCACGACGCATCCGTTGCCGGATAGCCGCAGTTCGCGTAGAGAATCATCTCGTACGGGTCCGCGCGCCTCGACAGACTGGCCAGAATGGATTTCGGCGGCCTCGGTTTGCCATAGAAACGCTCGAGGCGCGCGAGGATTCTGGAGAGCGGGGAGTGCGGCTTCAAACTCATCAGGGGCGTACCGGAGAGTGACTCGGCTCGTTGTTCATCTTATACTGTTTCGTCATGGACCGTCCGATGTCTCGCCCCTTCCGCCGCGAACTGCGCCTGTTGCTGGCCTGCGTGTGCATCCTGGCGCTCCTTCCCGTGCCCGCGGGGGCGGACGAGCGCACGAAAATCCAGCCCCAATGGAATCTGTTTTCTCCGCAGGACGACATCAAACTCGGCCTGCAATATTCCGAAGAAGCCGAGCAGCAGCTCCCCATGCTGAAAGACGAGAAGGTCAACGAATATCTGAACGGGCTCGGAAAGCGCCTGGCCGAGTTCGCTCCCGGAGAAAAATATCCGTACCAATTCAAATGCGTGAACGTGGCGGATGTCAACGCCTTTGCGCTTCCCGGCGGCCGCGTGTACGTGTTCCGCGGGCTGATCCAGGCCGCCGACAACGAGGCGGAGCTGGCCGGGGTGATCGGGCATGAAATTTCGCACGTGGCGCTGCGCCACGGCACCAGCCAGGTGACCAAATCGATTGCTCCGTCGGTGGGCGTAGCCGTGCTCGGAAGCGTGCTGGGCAACAATGCCATCGGAAAGCTGGTGACCGCGGCCGGCGCCTTCTCGCTGAACTCGCTGCTCCTGAAATATTCCCGCACTGACGAAAGCCAGGCGGACATTATGGGCGTCCAGATTGCCCACGATGCGGGATACGATCCCCACGCCCTAGCCGATTTCTTCATGGTGCTCGGCGAGCAGGAAAAAAAGATGGGCGTCCCGCCCGAATTCTTTTCCAACCATCCCAGCCCGGAGCATCGCATCGAACGCGTGAACGAGGAAATCCAGAAGCTGGGCGGGCGTCCCCCGAACGCGAAAACGGATTCGCCCGAATTCCGCGAAATCCGCCGCTACCTCTTCTCGCTGCCTCCCGCTCCGCGCCGGGCGATGGTGGCCGAGACGGATCCCTACGGCACTTCCGGCGCGGGGGAGACGCCGGAAACGCCGTCCGCGAAGTTGCAGCCGTACGAGGGCGATTCCTTCAAACTGCAGTTTCCCGCCAATTGGAAATCCAACGGGCAGGGCAGCGCGGTGACGCTCTATCCCGAGGGCGGAGTGTGGCGCAACTCGCGCGGCAGTCCGGAACTCGCTTACGGGTCTATGGTGAACCGTTTCGAGCCGCGCTCCGGCTCCTCGCTCGAATCCGCAACCGACCAGTTGATCGCCAGCCTGCGGCAGAGCAATCCCAATCTGGAAATCCACCGCAAAGCCGAGCCCATGAGGCTGGGCGGGCAGCGCGCGCTTTCCGCCTATCTGCTGAATGATTCTCCGGTGAAGGGCAAAGAACTGATCTGGCTGGTGACCACAATGCGTCCGGACGGGATGTTCTACCTCGTGTCCGTCGCGCCGCAGGCGGACTACGACCATTACAGCAAATCGTTCGAAGCCACTATCAATTCATTTCACTTCCGGCAGTAAATGCCGCGCGCGGCGAAGCTCGCCGCAGAGGGACCAGCTCCTAATTCAGGGAATAAGGGTGGGGCGCGTTCGGCCATGCAGCCGGTAAATGGAAAAGTCCCGCCGGTCCACAGTGAATATTGTTCGGATCCCTTCGCGCTCTGCCACCCGAATTAGAGCGGCATCGGCCAAGTCCATCGGCAAGTCTCGGTACTGTCGCATCAACTCACGGATCCTGGGCAGATCATTGACTTCGAGTGGAAGCAGCTTCAGCGGGCCGACCTCGACCATTCCCAGCAGTTTTTCCTGCGCCTCAAGCTGATCCCCGAGGAGGTACATCGCCTCTGTGAGCGCAGGCCAAACAGTTGCTAGCCGCCCGCGAGTCTGCTGAAGCGTCGCCGTACATTCCGGGTGATGTTCATCATCCGCGTCCAGGATTGCCACCAGGGGCCCGGCGTCTACGAGAATCAAGAACTTCTCCGGCGGCTCTGGAGCATCTTCGCAAACTTTCGGCCTATGTCGGCCGAGCGCTTTGGGTCCCCGCCGTTAACCACCCCGATGAAATCCTTCATCTGCTCGTAGAGCGATGGGCCGGGTTCTTCCTGGTCAACCCAGGCCACCAGAACTTGGCGAACCGCTGCCGACGTGGATAATTTCTTGCGCCGCGCGATCCTGTCTATTCGTTTCCGGGTGCCTGCGTCCAAACGGATTGTGAGCAGGTTCGCCATCGTGTCACTCCGCAGACAGGATAGCGTAATACAGGCTGTAAGACAAGAAGGACGGCGGCTGTTCCGCGGATTTACTACGGCTTCCAGCGCAGGATGGGTTTTCGCCCCGCGGTCACTTCGACGGCAGGCCGGGGCAATCCGGGAATGGGGCGCCCGTTTACGAATGCAAACTCCTGGACCTGGACACCAGGTTGTGGCGCGAGACAGTTCCTCGCGATTCAGCTGATTCACTGCGGAAACGATTCATAGTCTTTGATTTCCGCTGTGGCCCCCGCTGCCTCGAGCCGCTTCTGGAGGCATTCCGCTTCTTCCCGGGTAAGGCCCGTCCTCACGGTCCGCGGCACGGAATCCAGCATTTGCTTGATCTCCGCCACGCCTGCGCGCAGCTCGTAGAATTCGCGCAGCGCCCTGATCAATTCGGTTCGGTTCGGTTCGGTCCCACCTTCTGAAGGATCACACCGAAGCCGTATTCCCACAGGTACCGCATTGACGCTGAAGGCGCGGCGGCAGGCTTTTCCAGATCGCGCTTGTCGGTCGGACCCATCGCTTGTTTCTCCTGGTGCCGGAGAATCCCTCGTTTATCCGGACTGCCCGAGGCCGGTCAGCGCTCGTCACCGCTGATAGCCACCGATCTCACCATTCCAGGGCGGCCCCGCAGCGTGCCGCCCCGCTCCGTGCGCGGTCTACGCTGTTCGGTCGGCCTCTGAACTCGATTGAAATTCGACGGGGCAATCTCCCGTCCCCCTTCGGGCACTGCTGCAAAAGGAGAAGAGAAAAGCATCAATCCGCAACCGTAGTTTACCGGGCGCAGCGCATGCCGCTGATGTCGAGCCGGGAGCCTGGGAGGCCCTTGCCGCGGTACGTGACGCGGATGTACGAAGCCCCCTCGCTCCAGGAGCCGCCACGAAGGACTCTCAACTGCCCGCTCGCCGGCCCTACCGGGGCATATGATTGACTGCTCTGATAGTATTTCTCATCGTACCAGTCGTTCACCCATTCCCAGGCGTTTCCTAGCGTGTCGTACAGTCCAAACCCGTTGGCCCGCTTCTGGCCCACCGGGTGCGTCCGGCCCCCACTGTTCTTGTCATACCAGGCCGCCTCGTCGAGCGGTGCGTAGCGGGAATCCGTGCTCCCGGCTCGCGCCGCGTACTCCCACTCCGCTTCGGTCAGCAGACGGCTCCCGGACCACTCGCAATACGCCTGCGCCTCGTCCCAATTCACGCTGACGACCGGCATATCCTGGTTCGCCCAGTCGGCGTTGAATCCCGGGGCAGCCGGCATTTGACGGCCAGTAGCGTTTGCAAATCGCTGGTACGCCCCCACGGTCACCTCCGTCTGGCCAATCCAGAACCCACTGCCGATGGTCACCCGGTGCCGGGGCTTCTCATCCTCGCTGCACTCGCTATCTCCCGGCGAGCAACCCATCATGAAGGTTCCCGGCGGGATCCACACATACTTGAGCCCGTCTCTGGGGTTTTCTCTCACCTCCCCCGCTTTTGAGCCGGGCCTTTCGGATCTCTGAGTTGAATTGGCCGGAGCAGGAGCCGCTGTCGAGGTGACCGGGGCCGGTGTCGTCTCCACAGACGTCGCGGACTTCCGAAAGAAGAGCAGTCCCACCAAAGCAACGATTGTAACCACGGCCATCGCACCCAATGCCGCGTAAATCCATGCCGGCCGCCCGGCAGGCGCGGCCACAGGCGGCCCCGCAGCCGTCGGAGCAGCCGCAGCCCGCGCCACCGGCGCCACGGGCGGACGCGGCCGCTCCTCGGGTTTTCGTTCTCCTTCCGGCGCGCCGCGCGAAAGCAGAATCTGTACGTTGCTGGCCAGTCTTTGCAGGTGCTCTTCAAGCGGGGGCGAAAGTGCGTCCAGCCAGTGCACGCTGCCGATAAAGTAGTCGAGCGACTTGCCGGGCATCACCTCCTCGATGCGGAAGGGCATGATGGTCACGCCATTGCTCATCGCCCGCTCGATCTCATTGGGGATGTGCTCGGAGGCGTTGGCGTGCGAGGAGAAGACAAGCACCATGATGCGGCAGCCTAGGATGGCCTCAATGATGGCTTCGCCGTAACGCTGGCCGGCGATGACGTCGCGCGGAGCAATCCAGCAGCGGACGCCGTTCGCTTCGAGCGTCCCGCACACTGCGTTGGCCACGGTCTTGTCTTCGGAGGCGTAGCTGATGAAGACGTCGTGCGCCATATTTGCTGCGACCCGCCAATTCGATCGCCGGGCACTATAGCCCGGTAGGTGTCTACAGGCAATGCTCTAGCCCGGGAATCGCCGCAGAAGCGGGTGAGAAATCCAGATTAGGCGGACGACTTCGGCGTCCAGCGGAGGATCGGCTTGCGAGCCGCACCCACCTCGTCCAGGCGGCCTACGCGCGCCGAGTGCGGCGCCGTTTTCACCAGCTCGGGCGTCTCCGCAGCTTCCGCGGCGATGGAACGCATAGCCTCGACGAACAGGTCCAGCTCCAGGCGGGATTCGGATTCGGTGGGTTCGATCATCAGCGCACCGGGGACGATCAGCGGAAACGCCATGGTGTACGGGTGGAAGCCGTAGTCGATCAGGCGTTTCGCGATGTCCACCGTGCTCACGCCATGTTTTTTCTGCCGCGCGTCGCTGAACACGACCTCGTGCATGCAGGGTTGCTTGTAGGGCAGGTCGTACACATCCTCGAGCTTTTTGCGGATGTAATTCGCGTTGAGCACGGCGTCCCGGGTGGCTTCCACCATTCCTGGCCCGTAGGCGAGGGCATAGGCGAGCGCGCGCACTAGCACCCCGAAATTGCCGTAGAAGGCGCGCAGCCGGCCGATGGATTTCGGCCGGTTGGAATCCCACCCCAGCGTCCCGTCCTGCTTTTCGGCCAGCACCGGAATGGGCAGGAACGGCTCCAAATGTTTTTTCACCGCCACCGGTCCCGCGCCGGGTCCCCCGCCGCCATGCGGCGTGGAAAACGTTTTGTGCAGGTTCATGTGCATCACGTCCACGCCGAAGTCACCGGGGCGCGCCACGCCCGCCAGCGCGTTCATATTGGCGCCGTCCATGTACAGCAGGGCGCCGCGCGCGTGCAGGATTTCCGCGGCGCGCGCGATGTCTTTCTCGAAAAGGCCGAGCGTGTTGGGATTGGTCACCATGAGCGCGGCCACATCGTCGTCAACGTGCTTCGCGAGCTCGCCCAGGTCAATCCGCCCGTTCGAGTCCGAGCGGATATTCAGCACTTCGTAGCCCGCGGTAGCCGCCGTTGCCGGGTTGGTCCCATGCGCGGAATCAGGCATCAGTACTTTCTTCCGCGGATTGCCGCGGCTGGCGAGGTAGGCCCGGATGATGGCGATGCCTGCGTATTCTCCCTGCGCCCCGGCGCAGGGCTGCAGGGTGACTGCGTCCATGCCGGTTACTTCGCGGAGGACGAGTTCCAGCGTCCACAGAATTCGCAGGCAGCCCTGCGACACCTCCACCGGCTGGAGCGGATGTTCAGTGGCCAGTCCCTCCAGCCGCGCCACAAATTCATTCACCCGCGGGTTGTACTTCATGGTGCAGGAGCCCAGCGGGTACATGCCCAGATCGATGGCGTAATTCCAGGTGGAAAGACGGGTGAAGTGGCGGATGACTTCGATCTCGCTGACTTCGGGGAATCCTTCCACGGCGCCGCGGGCAAACTCGGGGCCGAGCGCCTGCTCCGCATCCACCGCTGGAACATCGAGCGGGGGCAACTCCATGCCGCGTTTGCCGGGCGAGGAGCGTTCGAACAGGAGGCCTTCGTTGATGCTCACATGGCGCGTCGCTTTGGACATGGGCTGAGGCATGGTTATCGCTCCGCGGGCGCGGAGACCGCTTCGCGCTCGCCCGCACCCAGCGATTGGAGCGCGCGCCGCGTGGCCGCCGCCAGCCGGTCCACGTCCTGCCGCGAATGCACCTCGGTAACGCACAGAAGCCCGCGTTTGGTCTGTTCCGGGAAGAACGGCCCGAGCGGCAGAGGCCCAAGGATGTGGTCGCGCAGCAGCTCGTGGTTGATCATGCGCACCGAGCGCGGGAATTCCAGCGTCACCTCATTGAAGAAAGGCGCGGTAAACGCGCGGCGCACTCCCGGCACTTTTTCCAGCTCTGCCACGGCGTAGCGCGCTTTCGCCAGGTTCTGCGCCGCGAGTTCGCTCAGCCCGGCTTTGCCGGCGAGCGCCAGGTGCATGGTCACGGCCAGAGCGCACAGCGCCTGATTCGTGCAGATATTCGAGGTGGCCTTCTCGCGGCGGATGTGCTGCTCGCGGGTGGCCAGCGTCAGCACAAATCCGCGGCGGCCCTGCGCGTCGCGGGTCTCTCCCGCCAGCCGCCCCGGCATCTGGCGCACGAATTTTTCCCGCGTGGCGATCACGCCGGCAAACGGCCCGCCGAAACTCGGCGCGAGTCCCAGACTCTGCGCCTCCATGGCCACAATGTCCGCCTCCGCCGGCGGCCGCACAGCGCTGAGCGACAAAGCCTCCGCGATGGCGACAACCAACAGCGCTCCCGCAGCATGCGCGAGGCCGGCGAATTCCGGAACGGGCTCGAGCGCGCCCAGAAAATTCGGCGATTGCACGATCACGGCTGCGGTCGCATCGTTCGCAGCCGCGCGGGCCGCCGCGAGATCGGTCTGCCCCTTTTTTGCATCGAACCCCGCCTCCACGACTTCCAACCCCAAATCCCGCGCGTAGGTCTCCACCACCTGGCGGTATTCGGGATGCAAGGCGCGTGAAATCACCAGCCGCCGGCGGCCGGTGAGCCGCACAGCCATCATCGCGGCCTCGGCCGCGGCCGTCGAGCCGTCGTACATGGAGGCGTTGGCCACCTCCTGTCCGGTGAGCTGGCACATCAGCGTCTGGAATTCGAAGATGGCCTGGAGGGTTCCCTGGCTGATTTCCGCCTGGTACGGCGTGTAGCTGGTGAGGAATTCGCCGCGCTGGAGCAGGGAATCCGCCACCACCGAACGCAGATGGTTATAGACCCCGGCGCCAAGAAACGAGGTGTAGCCCGCCGCATTCTCGGCGGCGCGCGCGCGAAAATAATCGATGATTTCTTTTTCCGAGAGCGGGCCGGGAACGTCCAGGGGGCGCTTCAGCCGGCAGGCTTCCGGGATCGACGAAAACAGCTCGTCGATCGAGTCCAGCCCCAGCTCGGCGAGAATCGCTCGCCGCTCGGAATCGCTTTTGGGCAGGTAGCGCATCAGGCCTGCGCTTCCTTTTCCTTCTGGGCGATGAAAGCCTCGTACGCCGCGGCATCCATCAGCTTGGCCATTTCGGCCGGATTGACGGCGCGGCCTTTCACCATCCAGGCGGCGCCGTGCGGGTCCTGGTTGATTTTCTCGGGCGCGTTCGCCAGCGCGGCGTTCACTTCCGTCACCTCGAGCGAGATGGGACTGTAAATCTCGCTCACCGCTTTTACCGATTCGACGGTTCCGAGCGTCTGCCCGGCGGTGAATTTTGCGCCGGGTTTCGGCAGTTCGACGAAAACCACGTCGCCGAGGGAATGCTGGGCGTAGTCGGTGATGCCGATGGTGGCCGTTTGCCCATCCAGCGCCACCCACTCATGCTCCTGCGAGTATTTGTAATTTTGCGGATACATCGCAATTCCTCTCCTCGTGGGACAGACATTCCTGCCGGTCCTGGCTGCGGCCGGAGCGCGCGCGTGCGGCAACTCCGTCCTCTAAAGAGCGGACAGACAAAAATGTCTGTCCTACTTTTCCCGTTTGTAAAACGGCGTCTTCACCACCCGCGCCGCAGCCTTCTGTCCCCGAACGCCGATTTGAATCTCCGTGCCCGGCGTCCGCAAATCAAACGGCACATAGGCCATGCCGATGTTTTTCTTCAGGAAGGGCGCCGGCGAGCCGCTGGTCACCCGTCCGGCCTCCCGGTCTCCACAAAACACGGGATAGCCATCGCGGGCGATCAGCCGGTCCTCCATCGCGAAGCCCACCAGGATGCGCTCGAGGCCCGTCGCCTGCTGCCGCGCGAGCGCCTCGTGGCCCAGGAAGATTCCTTTCTCCATCCGGCAAATCCAGCCCAGGTTGGCTTCCCACACAGTGGTCGTGCGGTCGATCTCGTGGCCGTAGAGGCACATTCCGGCCTCGAGCCGCAGCGTATTGCGGGCGCCCAGCCCGCACGGAATGAGGCCGTGACCGCCGCCCGCGTCGAGCAGCCGGTCCCACAGTTTCTCCGAATGCTCTGGGGAAAAATAAATCTCGAATCCGTCTTCGCCCGTATAGCCCGTGCGCGCAATCAGGCACTCGACTCCGTCCACCGGGCCGTGTGAAAAGTGATAGTAGCGGATAGGGTCCAGCGCCACTGGCGTCAGCCGCTGGAGGATCTCCTTCGCCCGCGGGCCCTGAATGGCGAGCTGCGTGTAGCGTTCGCCGACGTTGTCCACCTGTGCGCCGAACTGGTTGTTTGCGCAGATGTGCTCGAAGTCCACATCCTGATTGGAAGCATTGACGCACAGGAAGTAGTGCGCGGGATGAAAGCGATGCACCAGGATGTCGTCCACAAAGGTGCCCGAATCCGTCATCAGCCCGGAGTACTGAATCTGCCCGTCGGCCAGCCGCCACGCGTCGTTGCAGGTCACATGCTGCACAAGTGCGATTGCCTCCGGCCCCTGGATTTCGATCTCCCCCATGTGGCTCACGTCGAACAGCCCCGCCTTGGTGCGCACGGCCGTGTGCTCGGAAACGATTCCCGAATACTCCACGGGCATGTCCCACCCGCCGAAGTTCACCATTTTGGCGCCCATGCGGCGATGGGTGGAATTGAGTGCGGTTTTGCGGAGAGTCTCGGCTATGGGCGCGGTCACGCGATCACCAAGATCCTGCGGCGAAGCGCTACCGTAGCACGCGCGATTATCGGCGTCAACAAACCTGCTGCGGGCCGCCGGAAGCGCTAGTGGCCACCGGACGACTGTTCGAGCTGCCGCGCCGTGTTTTCGATGAACGCGGCGTCGGCGGCCAGCAACCCTCCGAGCCGCGCGATCTCGCCTTCCGCCTCCTGCCACTGGCGCTGCTCAATCCCCTCGCGGACTCCCGGCAGTGTCTTCACCCCGTAGCCGGTGTAGAGCCCGGGTGCGTACAACATGTGGCGATACCAGGGACGGTGCGGCAGACCCGCGGCGTCCAACAGGTGTTGTTCGCTCTCGCGCAACGCCGCATTGATCGGCCGCAGCGCGTCCGGCGAACCGAGCAGGCTGCCATTGGACCGCGCCACCGCCCGGCGGTAATGCTCCGCGCTGTGTGCCAGCGCGTCCACTGCATTGTCCAGCGGCGCGAAGTTCAGGAAGGGCGCGGGCGCCTCCGGCTCCGGCGGCAGGAGCGGATGCTCGGGATCGTTCGTGGCGCGGAAGACGCCTTCTTTCAGCTCCAGATTTCGCTCCTTCGCTTCCTCCTGCTCTTTCCGGAGCTGCTCCTCGCACTCCTTCGTGTAGGTGCGCACGGCGTCGGCCAGCGCCGTGAAATCGAACGGCAGCAGGTCCGCGTCCGCCAGCCGCATCACCGCTGTGCCCACGGTCTGCGCCAGCGCGCGGCCGTAAACGAACTCCGTGTCCGCGAAATGCGTGTACCAGTAGAAATCATCGTAAATGGAGTGGTAGATCCCGCCGCGGGTTTCGCCGCTGAAACCGAGGTTCAGCGACGCCACGCCCAGCCGGTCGACGAACACGGTGTAGTCGGAGCCGGAGCCGAGGGCCTGCAGCCGCACGTCGGCCCGGCCGCGCACCTCCGCGCGTTCCGCGGGCGTTCGCGCGTTGCCGATGAGCGACAGGCGGCGCCGTTCCTGGACGGAGAACTTCGTTTCCGGGTCTTCCACGTCGCGGGCCACGCCATTGAGGAAATGGTCGAGCACGTGCGACCCGGAAAAGAACAGAAACCCGCGGGAATTGCTGTCTGAATTCAGGTAGGCCACGGCATGCTGCTGGAGTTCTTTGCCGTGCACCTCGCCCCACGTTGTGGAGCCGATCAGGCCGGGCTCCTCGCCGTCCCACGCACAGTAGATGATGGTCCGCTTCGGCCGCCAGCCCTGCCGCAGCAGTTCTCCCATCGCGCGCGCCTCCTCCAGCATCGCCACCTGGCCGGAGATGGGGTCTTCGGCGCCGTTCACCCAGGCGTCGTGATGGTTGCCGCGAACGATCCATTCCTCCGGCTCGCTCGCGCCCGGGATGCGCGCGATCACGTCGTACACGGTCTTCAGGCCCCAGTCGGAGCGCACCGCCATGTGCACCTGCGCCGTCCCTGGGCCTACGCGGTAGGAAATCGGGAGCGCGCCGCGCCAGCCGTCCGGCGCCATGGGCCCGCCCAGCGCAGAGAGCAACGGTTGCGCATCGCCGTAGGAGAGAGGCAACACCGGGATTTTGGTAATGCCCGGAGCGTTTGCCGCGGTGTAATGGGGCGCCGAGGGGTCGCCGCGGTCGAACCAAAGCGGATCGCCCGGAAAGCTCGCCGGAAAATCCTCCACGCTGCCCCGCTGCACGCCGTCGGCGGGGCGCATGGGGCCTTTGGGGAACACGTAGTCCTCAAAGTAGCCGTCGTCGCGCGGGTCGGAATAAATCAGGCATCCGATGGCTCCATGTTCCGCGGCGACTTTCGGTTTGATTCCCCGCCAGGAGTGCCCGTAGCGCGCGATGACGATCGCGCCCTTCACGGAGACGCCCATGCGCTCCAGCGCCTCGTAATCTTCAGGGATGCCGTAGTTCACATAGACGAGTGGGGCGGTGACGTCGCCGTCGATCGAATAGATGTGATACGTGGGTAGCTGCTCGCTCTTTTGCGAAGAGGTCGGATCGACTGGCACATCCGGCTCTTCCAGTTTTGCGGAGAAACGGTACGGCGCGGTGAGTTCCACCACGCGCTGCTTCGGCGTCGGATAGAGCACGTCGAAGGTTTCGATCTGCGCGTCCCATCCCCATTCTTTGAACCGCGAGAGAATCCATTCGGCGTTGTCTCTGTCGTAGGGCGTGCCCACGTTGTGCGGCCGGGCGGACAGTCGTTCCATCGACGCGCGCAGGATTTTTGGATCCGGCAGCGCACGGAATTTTGTTTCCCACTCCCTCTGTAGTTTCGACTCCGCCGCCGAATAACCGTCCAGCGGCGTTTCCTCCCCTGCGCCCGCAGGAGCCAGCCACAGGGTCACGAGCAGCAAAGCGGCAATGCCGAGCCCACTGGTCCATCGAGACCGCATGATTCCTCCTGAAAAATGAGAACACCCTTTTACCCGCTGCGTTGCTCGACTGCAAGCCCCGTCCGCGCCCGGCGAATCCCCCGGCGCGTTTCGTGCGGTTCGTTCCTCTCCCTGCTTTACCTCCATCCCTACCTGCCCTATAGTGTCCCGAGGGGCGTTTATGGCTACTGAGACTCTGTGCGCGCAGTGCGATCAGCCGGAATGGAATTGTAAGTGCGACCGCTACTGCGGCCTCTGCAAGTCATGGGATAAGGTCAGCCTGTGCGCCGATGGCCAGTATTACTGCGAGTCCTGCCGCGAGGCCTGCGACGTCGGCAAGGCCAACGCTGAGCAATCGTGAGCGCTGAGAGCAAACGGGCCCAACTGAAGCTCTCCGGCGGCCTCGCTCTGTTCCCCGCGGCCGCTGCCGCCCTCGAACATTTTGCCGAGGATGCCCATCTGGGCGATTCCGACCGCCGGAATCTCATTGCGGCCTGCGAACAGGTGTGCAGCGACGCCTTGCGCCGCGCCGAGACCGATGAGGGCGCCCTGGAAGTGACCATCGAGCAGTTTCCCGACCGCATCGAAATCAGCATCGCTCATCCCGGCGTCACCGGCCCCGCCATCGGCCTCGATGCTTTTCTCGGCGCCGCGGGCGGGCCGGCGGAGACAGCCGGCGCCAATCTCCTCTCCCGCGTGGACCGCGTGAAATTCGAAACCTCCGGCCAGGTTTCCCGCATGATCCTGGTGAAATACCTTCCGGGCGCCAAGTCGCGCGCCAACTGACGCCGCGCTCGAGTCCCGAATCGCAGGGGCACGACCTGTCGTGCCCTGCCTCACTACATGTGGGTGGCGAAGGCGTTATTCCGCAGAAGCGAAAGCAGCAGGTCGTCCGGGATCTGCGTTCGGATTTTCAGATGGTCCCCGTTGGCGGAGACGCTGGTACCGTCGATCACGCGCGCCATGTCGGGGTCGGTCTGCGCCGTTTGGTAGTGTTTGTACAGCAGGCCGGCCTGGAGCAACTGCGCCAGCGTCACCGCGTCGTCCGCGGAGGCGCACAGCGGCATCACCTGTGCATCCATTCCCGGATCCGTCTGCATCGTCACGGTCATGCCCTTCACGCGCGCCAGCAGCGTGTTGGCCCCGGGAAACTGCGCCAGGTCCGGCAGCATCCGGCCGATGGCCGTTTGCGCGTAGTTTCTGTCCATCGCTTCCCACAGGGTGCCGTCGCCGTTCACCTCGTCCACCAGCGGCGAGAGCGTGTCGTTGGCCAGAAAGCTCTCCTCGTCCCCGAAGTGCACCGCGATCAGCGACTCCAGCGGCTCCCGGTGGCCGAACGCCAGGGTGTTCTGGTCCAGGAAGAAGAAAAACAGGTCGCCGGGCGACACTCCGCTCCCGAACGCATACAGCGTGTACCCGCGCACGGTTACCGTAGGGAGTTTCTGCGCCTTGAAAAACTGGTCGATCACGTCGGGCGTGAAATTCCCCAGCGCGATTCCCACCACCTCTTCGCCCGTGAATTTCTGCGGCGCCGCGGGTGGCGCGCCCGCAGCCGCCGCGTCCGCCGCGCTCCCGGGCGGCGGGGTGGGAGCCGCGGCCGCAGCCCACGCGATTTCGTCCACCTGTTTCGACAAATCCAATCCCGCTGAGGTGACGAACCGCTCGAAGTAGGAGAACCGCACGGGCAGCACCTGCGCCTCGAATTGACGGAACCACGACGCCTGGCGCGCCGTTTTCACGTCGGCGTAGCCGATTTCCCCCACATTTTTCGGGAACATGCCCAGGACGGAAGCGGAAAGCGAGCCCGCCCGCGCAACACCGGCCAGCGCCAGCGCCAGGCAGCACACCGCAGCGACCGCGCATCTGGCGTTGCCTCGCATCAGCCCGCGGCGACCTGCGCGGTGGTCAGACGCTCTTCCATCGCCGCCACGCGCGCCCGCATGGATTGCACGTAGGCCGCATCGGTAATGGATTCGAGATTGATGGCCACGTTTTCCAGCGCCCCGCGCACTGCGGCCCCCGCCATCAGCCGGCCCACGCGCAGGTCTGAAATCATAGACGGGCTGATGAGCGGTTCGAGTTGTCCCAGCCGGTCCAGCAGTCCCGAGGCGGCCTCCGCCACCCGCAGCGGCACCTCCGCTGCGCCCCGCGTGGCCTGCTGGATCGCATCGCTGCGCTGCTGCTGCTCTCCCGCTGTGCCTTTCGGCAATTTGAACGCGGCCATCACGGCTTCGTACGCTGCCGCGTCCTCGTCGATCGCCCGCGCCAGCGCGTCGCCGGCGCGACGCAGCTCCGCGAGCGCCGAGGAAAGCTGTTCGGCAAACTGCGCCTGCGATTTCTTCTGCCGCGAAAGCTGCGCCACCATCTGGCCCAGGCACGCGGCCAGCGAGCCGGCCAGCGCCGCCACCGACCCCCCGCCCGGCGCCGCTGTGGGCGCGGCGACGGCATCCAGCAGCGGACGCGCCATGGCCGCAAGACCGCCGTGCGCCTCGAGCGGGAGCCCCTCGCGCGCCGCCGCCAGACGGTTCTCTAACACCTGCGCCGCTGAAAAGTTTTCGAGCTGCAGGTAGAAGTCCGCGGCCATGTCCAGCGCCTTCTGCGGGACGAGTCCCACGATTTCGCTGCCCACGATCATCACGCCGTAGCGCTTCGCCTCCCGTTCCACCATATCGAACACGCGATAGAGCGGCGTCTGCTCGAAGTCCGTCATGTTGATGGACACCTGCGCCAGGCCCCGGGCGCGCAGTTCCACTCCCATGGCCTTCGCGTAGCGCAGCCCGCCCGTCGAGAATCGAATCGCCTTCGCGATTTTCTTCGCGATTTCCACGTCCGGCGTGTTCAGGTTGATGTTGTAGGCGATCAGGAATTTCCGCGCGCCCACCACCGTCGCTCCCGCCGTCGGATGCAGCGCCGGCCCCCCGACGTCTGGCGCGCGCTCCCGATTTCTCGGCGCCTCCTCGCGCAGGCCTTCAAACTGGCCTTTGCGCACATTCTCCAGGTTGGCGCACTGCGGCCGCAACGCTGCGGCTTCGTAAAAATAGACGGGGATGCGATAGCGTTCCCAGATTTCGCTCCCTACGCGCCGGGCCAGCGCCACGCAGTCTTCGATGCTGACGCCGTCCACGGGGATGAACGGCACCACGTCGGTCGCGCCCACGCGCGGATGCGCGCCCGTGTGCCGTGTCAGGTCAATCAGTTCCAGCGCCCGGCCCACTCCGCGCAGTGCGGCCTCGGCAACGGCATCCGGTTCGCCCGCCAGCGTAATCACACAGCGGTTGTGGTCCGCATCCATCTCGCGGTCCAGCACCGCCACTCCGTCCACGCCGGACATCGCGGCCACGAGCGCATCCACCTTTGCTGCGTCGCGCCCCTCGGAAAAATTCGGCACGCACTCAATCAGACGTTTCATGTGGAAAACAGCCGGCTGAGCCTGCCCGGAAAATCACTCCTGTCCGTCCGTCCCCTCAGCGTCGCGCGCGAGGCATTGGAAGAGACTACCACTCTTCGAGCGATCACCGGCAACCGCTGATTTCCCGCGCTGCGCGAAGTGACATCTTAACCCAGCAAGCGGCGGGGAAGGGAGGCGCCCGGCGGGAGGCCGTCGCCCGGACGTACGGAAAGAAACGATCGCTGCAGCCTTCGCTTCTACCAGGGTGCTGATCAGCGCCAACAATCCTGGAGCGGCGGGTTTATCCCGCCAGAATCCGAAGAACATGGCGGCATAAAGCCACCCCTGCAGGCGCGCCACCCCTGCTTTTTCAGCACCCTGCTGCGTCCCGGTGAGCTCGCGCACGAGCGCGCCGTCACTGCCACTGCACGCTCAAAAACACATTCACGGTCTGGTCCAAATCCGTCTGCGAAGCGTCATCCACGATGCCGATCGCGTAGATAGCCAGATTCGAAGCGTGCAATCCCGCCATAAACAGCTTTACCTTGGTGCGCTCGTTCAGCATGGTCGTATACGTCTGCGCACGCAGTTGCGACTTGGCGTCATCGGATTCGATGTATTTCGACCATGCCACCATGTTGCCGACCTGGCCCATGTTTTTCGACCGCGTGACGGCCTGCTGGAATAGGGCGGTTGCATCTCCCGTACCCTTGAAGAGCAGTAGATAGGAATTGCCGTTCGTCAGTTCCATCAACGCATTCTTGGGATCTTCGGCTCTCCAACCGGGCGGCAGTGTGACCGTGACGTGCCCGGTGGGTTCCGTGTATTTTGTGCCCACGGTCGTGCCCGTGCTTGATGCCGGGGGAGCCGCAGGCGCAGGGGCAGGAGCAGGAGCCGGGGCAGGAGCGGGCGCCGGCGGCGCCGGTGGCTGCGTTTGCGCGGTCACTTGCGCCACCGTCAGGTTCCGCGAAATGCCTTCCAGCATCGGGACCACATATTTGATCGGAATGGCAAAATTGAGCAGCTGCGCGCCTTCCATAATTCCTTCGGTGGTGATGCCGATCACTTCTCCATACTCGTTGTACAGCGGGCCGCCGCTCGACCCGTGCGAAATGGGAACCGTGATCTGCAGCTTCTCCACCCCCTCGATCACGCGCTTCGCGCTCACGAGACCGTCGGAGACCGTATAGTCAAAACCTTCCGGGTTTCCGATGGCATAGGCTTTGTCACCCGGTCCGACCTTCTCTGAACTTCCCAGCTTGACCGTGGGCAGGTCTCTCGCCCGGATCTGCAAGATCGCGATGTCGCGCATCTGATTGTAATCGAACACAACCACTTGGTCGTAAATCTCACCATCTTTGAGCTTGATTTGCACGCTGGTGGCGCCCCGAATCACGTGGAAATTCGTCACCACCACTCCCTCGGGGCGCACAATAAATCCCGTGCCCATGGCCTCGGGTTTTCCGCTCGCTCCCACATTAAACACGGTAACGATGGCCGGTGATTCGCGCTGCACCAGAGCCTTTGCCGACAGGGGCTGCGGCTCAACTGATCTTGCGGCGGGTTGTGGTCTTCGCGGAGGCGTCTGGGAAAACGCGGAAATTGCCCCCAGCGCCAGCACCAGCGCCAATCTCAGTGGCTGCCAGGCTTTCTGCATGGCGTTCTCCTTCAGGACCTTTACGGTTCCCGCCGTTTCAATCCCGATTGCGCAGATACCGTTCCGACCGGACGCACACTATTCAAGAACTCTTATACGAAGAGAAAGCGCATGTCAATCTCTGTCTGCGGGCGCGGTTGCCTGCCGTGGCACTACCTGTCCTCGCTTTATCGTCAACGAGCAAAGATTTCCCCCGAAGTAGTAGGGAATCTCCCGGTAGTCTTCCACGTCGAAGACGGCGAGGTCCGCGTCTTTCCCCGCCTCGATGGATCCGATCCGCCCGTGCCGTCCCAGCGAATACGCCGCATTGATCGTGCACGCCGCCAGCGCCTCCGCGGGCGTCATCCGCATCTGCGTGCAGGCCAGCGACATGGCCATCGGCAGGCTCAGTGTCGGACTCGTCCCCGGATTGCAGTCCGTAGCCAGCGCCACAATCGCTCCCGCATCGATCAGTTTCCGCGCGGGGGCATAGCGCGCCAGCCCCAGATGGAAGCTGCACCCCGGCAGCAGAATGCACGCCACCTCCGACCGCGCCAGCCCGCGAACGTCCGAACCGTTCACGTAATCCAGGTGGTCCACACTGGCCGCTTCCACTTCCACAGCCAGCCGCGCGCCCCCCGTGCGCGCCAGTTGCTCGGCATGGAGCCGCGGTTTCAATCCCAGCGCCCGCGCCGCCGCCATGATCCGCCGCGCCTGCGCCACCGTAAACGCGCCCCGCTCCACAAACACGTCGCAGTACTCCGCCAGTCCCTCCAGCGCCACCGCGGGCAAAATCAGCCGGACGATGCGGTCCACGTATTCGTCCGCGCCGCCGGCATAACGAAATTCCGGCGGCACCGTGTGCGCCGCGAGCAGCGTCGGCACGATTTCCACCGGCTGGTCTTTGTTCGAGGGTCCCAGCCGCCGCAGCAGTTTCAGCGTCCGCAGTTCATTTTCGAAATCGAGGCCGTACCCCGATTTCGCTTCAATTGTGGTGGTGCCGTACGCGGCCATTCGCTCCAGCCGCGCCCGTGCCGTGCGCGCCAGCTCGTCGTCCGGCGCGGCACGCAGCGCCCGCACGCTCGACAGGATTCCGCCCCCCGCCTTCGCAATCTGCTCGTACGTCGCCCCGGCGATGCGCTGCTCGTATTCCGCGGCGCGGCTCGCGGCGAACACCAGGTGGGTGTGCGCGTCCACCAGTCCCGGCGTTACCACCCGGCCGCCCAGCTCCATCTTCCGCGCGCGCCGCGCTGCCGCCTGGCGTTCTACTTTCGCCCTCGGCCCGGCAGCCACAATGCGCCCGTCGCGGATGAGCACCGCGCCGTCTTCCACCAGCCCGATCTCGCCGAGCGCTCGCCCTCGCCGCGGCGCAGGCCCCGCCATCGTCACGAGTTGCTTGCAGCCGGTCAGAAGCAGCGCATCCGCCATCGTGGGCCGAGATTGTACGTCATTTGCTCGCGGCGTATCATCGACGGTCGGCGGCGCGGTGCTCGTGAATCACGGCAGGCATTCCAACCGGCTGTCGGTATCCACAGGAGTCAGACCTGCATGGGGCCCACGATGCGAACTCAGCGGATTTTTCTGGCATTCATGGTGTTGACGCTCGGTACGCTTCTCGCCGCGGCGCGGCCTCCCGCCAGCGCCGCGCACGCCGCCCCCACCGCCGCCCCGTTCGACGTCCTCATCCGCAACGGCCACATTGTGGACGGCACCGGCTCGCCGTGGTATTCCGGCGACCTCGCCATTCGCGACGGCCGCATCGCCGCCATCGGCGTGCTCTGCCCACGCACTGCCCCTGATTCCGCCTGCCCGGCAAAGGAAACCATCGACGCCGCTGGCCGCGTTGTGGCGCCGGGATTCATCGACATGCTCGGCCAGTCCGAGCTGAGCATGCTGGTCAACCCCCACGTGCCGTCGAAGATCTACCAGGGCATCACCACGGAAATCACCGGGGAAGGCGGCAGCATCGCTCCGCTGAACGACGCCATCATCGCCGCAGACCACGTCAGCTACGAGCACTACCACATCACTCCCGACTGGCGGACGTTTTCGCAATACTTCGCGCGTCTCGAAAAGCAGGGTATGGGCATCAACCTGGCCACCTACGTCGGCGCCACTCAGGTTCGCCGCATGGTGCTGGGCGATGCGGACGTCCAGCCCACGCCCGAGCAGCTCGACGAGATGCGTGCGCTGGTGCGCGAGGCCATGCTCGAAGGGGCCGTCGGCGTCTCCACCTCGCTCGAATACGCGCCCGCGCCCTACGCCAAAACCGGCGAACTCATCGCCCTCGCCTCCGTAGCCGCCGGGTACGGCGGTATCTACGCCACGCACATGCGCAGCGAAGGCGACGCCATCGATACCGCTCTCGACGAAACCTTCCGCATCGGCCGCGAGGCGCACATCCCCGTCGAAATCTGGCATCTGAAAGTCGCTGGAGTCGCCAACTGGGGCCGCATGCCGGAGGTCGTCCAGCGCATCGAAAAGGCGCGCGCTTCCGGCGTCGACGTGGGCGCGGACACCTACGCCTATCCCGCCTGGTTCAACACGTTTTCCGCCTTCATCCCGCCGTGGGCGCACGATGGCGGCGACGCGAAGCTCGTCGAAAGGCTCAAAGACCCCGCCCTCCGCGCCCGCATCCGCAAAGAAATGGAAACGCCCTCCAAGGACTGGGACAACGAATGGGAAGAGGTCCGCGACGCGAACAAAATCCTCGTCGGCGTGGTGCAGAATCCTGCCCTGAAGCCCTTACAGGGAAAAACCATCGCGCAGATTTCGAAGCTCTGGGGGAAGGACACGTTCGACACCATCTTCGATCTGCTCATCGAGGACAATGCGTTCACCGAAGTCGCCGTCTATGGCATGGACGAACGCGACATCCGCCTGGCCGTCGAGCAGCCCTGGGTCTCGTTCGACAACGATTCTTCCGGCACCTCGCTCGACGGCCTGCTGGGCGAGGAGCGCCCACACCCCCGCGCCTACGGCACCTTCCCGCGCATCCTGCGCAAATACGTCCGCGAGGAAAAACGCATGTGGCTCGAGGAAACCATCGGGAAGATGTCCGCGCTTCCCGCGCAGCGCATGCGGCTCACCGACCGCGGCGTGCTCAAGAAGGGCATGTGGGCGGACGTCGTGGTGTTCGACCCGGACAAAATCACCGACCGCGCTACCTTCGAAAATCCCAATCAACTCTCGGTGGGGATGGACTACGTGCTCGTCAACGGTGTCCCCGTAATCGCCGACGGCAAAATGACCAACGCCCTCCCCGGCAAAGTCCTCCGCGGCCCCGGCTACCACTTAGGGAACTAACCCTTCCACCGCCCGCCCTGAGCACGTCAGGGCACGGTTTCAACCGTGCCGCATGCGCCACGGGAGTGAGCGGCTTTAGCCGCTGAGGTGCCCCTTCTCCGGTTGGGGCAGGGACACGCTTCCTCGGACAGGTGCGGCGCGCCTGTGCGCCGCAGCACTACAGCCGCACTTCGATGTAGATCAGGTACGCCGCCAGGGCCAGGCCAAACACAGCAGTTAGAACTGCCACCAGATCCACCACGAATCCCGCAGGCTCGAATCCTCCGCGCTCGATCATCGCCCGCGTGCGGCGATAACGCACCAGCCCCGCCAGCGTCAGCGCCACTCCTGCCACCATCGCCCCCGTGCCGAACCACACGGAGAATCCGCCGCCCGCCACGGTGCGGCCCTGCCACTGCATGAACTGCCGCACGGCGATCGCAAATCGCCCGATGGCGAACCCGAACACCACAATCGCGAGCCCGGTTCGGAGCCAGGCCAGAAACGTGCGCTCATTCGCGAGGTGATCGCTCGCGCGGTCCGGCCTCGCGCTCGTCCCCGCACGTTCCTCCGTGGCTGGTGGTTGTGGCATGAACTCTCGGCCGCGGCACGTGCGTGCGGGCCGCCGCGAGCCCCTATTTTACGGCTTCTTCGAGCAACGGGCCGATGACGGCAATGTTTTTCACCAGCTCGTCGGGAATGTTGTGCCGCGTTTTCAGATACTCGGCCGAGTTGCAGGAGAGCCACACGCGCCCGTCCGCGTCCTCCCACGCCAGCGCCTTCAGCGGCAGATCAATCGCCACCGTGGGTGCAGCCACCATCACCGGCGTGCCGCCCTTTGGGCTCCCGAAAATCAGCAGTTGCGTCGGATGCATCTTCAACCCGACTTTCTCGGCCTCGCCGCTGTGGTCCACGCGCGCAAACACCGTCACCCCGCGCGCCTTCAGGATGGATTCGAGCTTCGCGAGCGTCTCCGGCACCGATCGGGGGCTCGCCAGATGCGCCATTCCGTTCTCGGGCACCGCCGCCATGTAGTCTCTCCTTTGTGCCGCGGCGTTCTACGCGCCCGCCGCCTTTCCCTGGAATGCAGGAGCAAAGACGTTTTCGGCGAACCATTCGAGCGTCGTTGGCGTGGTGTTTTCCGGCCCGCGGGTTTCCAGCGCCTTCGCATAGCCCGAATTGAACGCCTCCGCCATTTCCAGGATCAGGTCCACCATGCTGGCGGAAATGCCCATGGCCACCATGGCAGGCTTCAGCATCATCGCCGGCGCGTGCGTGTAGGAAAGATTCGGCTTCCCGATCGCCGCCCCCACGATGGCCGCCGCCTGCTTCATGGTCACGTCCCGCGGTCCCAGCAGCTCGCGCGTCTTCTTCCCCGAGAAATTCAATGCCCCGAGCGCTCCCGCCGCATATTCCACAATATCCCGCGTGGCAATCATCGGCAGCGCCACGTCCGCTTTCAATGGTCCTGCCATCATCCCCATCGAACGCACCACGCCGATCTGCGGCAGCAGGTTCTCCATGAAATATCCTGGCCGCAGGTAGAGCGCGTGGAGCGCTCCGATTTTGTTCAGTTTTTCTTCGAAATTGTGCAGACCCACGATCGGGCCCGTCTTCTCCGGTTTGTCCGCTCCGGAACTGGAGAGCAACACCACGTGTGTCACTCCCGCCTTCTCGATGGCCGCGGCCAGCGCATCCGAGATGCGTTCCTGGTCCGCGCGGAAATCCTTCGTCTTCATGTCCGGAGGAATCATGGCGAACACGGCGCGCGCCCCGGTAAACGCGCGCGCCATCGCCTCCGCGTCGTCCACCGAGCCTACGAATGCCTCCGCACCATTCGCTACCAGCGGCTGCAATTTCTCCGCGCTCCGGCCGATGACGCGCACCTTCTGCCCCGCGGCCAGCAATTTCTCCGCGATGATTTTTCCAGTATTCCCCGTCGCTCCTGTAATGACGTACATGGCGGTCCTCTCTGCGCTCTCCGCGGATCCTCTGCGTCCTCTGCGTTACTCCTGTCTTTCCCCTCTTCTTTTCCTACCGCATCGGGATTTTGATGCCTCGGTCCGTGGCGCAGGTACGCGCCTCCTCGTACCCCGCATCCGCATGCCGCGCCACTCCAATCCCCGGATCATTCGTCAGCACGCGTTCGATCCGCGCCGCCATTTCCTTCGTTCCATCCGCCACCGTCACCTGTCCCGCGTGCAGCGAATAGCCGATGCCCACTCCTCCGCCGTTGTGAATGGAAACCCACGACGCGCCGCTCGCCGTATTTAGCAGCGCATTCAGCAGCGGCCAGTCGGCAATGGCATCCGATCCGTCCTTCATTTTTTCCGTTTCGCGGTACGGCGAAGCCACCGAGCCACAGTCCAGGTGGTCGCGGCCCATCACCACCGGCGCTTTCAGTTCTCCGCGCGCCACCAACTCGTTTAGCGCAAGCCCGAATTTGTCGCGCTCGCCGTAGCCCAGCCAGCAAATCCGCGATGGCAGCCCCTGGAATTTCACCCGTTTCTGCGCCAGCCGGATCCAGCGCGCCAGCGACTGGTCCTGCGGAAACAGTTGCAGCACCAGTTCGTCCGTGCGATGGATGTCGGAAGCCTCGCCCGAAAGCGCCGCCCACCGGAATGGCCCGCGCCCCTCGCAGAACAGCGGCCGGATGTAGGCGAGCACAAATCCGGGAAACGCATACGCATCCTTCACGCCCTGCTCGTACGCCATCGTACGGATGTTGTTGCCGTAATCGAACGTCACCGCGCCCAGCCGCATCAGCTCCAGCATTCCCTGGACGTGCACCGCAATCGAAGCCATCGCGCGCCGGCGATATTCCGCGGCGTCTTGCCGGCGCAACTCCGCGGCCTGCTCGATGGAGAGTCCCTGCGGGATGTAGCCGCCCACGGGGTCGTGCGCGCTGGTCTGATCGGTGAGCAGGTCCGGCACCACGCCGCGTCGCGCCAGTTCGGGCACCAGGTCGGCGCAATTTCCCACAAGCCCCACCGACGCCGCCTCGCGTTTGCGCACCGCGTTTTTCAGGATGCGCAGCGCCTCGTCCAGGTCGTTCACCATCACGTCGCAATAGCCGGTTTTGACGCGGCGTTTGATCCGCTCCGGGTCCACGTCAATCCCCAGGAACGCGGCGCCGTTCATCGTCGCTGCCAGCGGCTGCGCCCCGCCCATTCCGCCCATTCCGCCCGTCACCACCAGCCGTCCGGCCAGATCCCCGCCAAAATGCTTTCGCGCCGCGGCTGCAAACGTTTCATAAGTGCCCTGCAAAATTCCCTGCGTCCCGATGTAAATCCAGCTTCCGGCAGTCATTTGCCCGTACATCGTCAGCCCCGCCCGTTCCAGCTCGCCAAAATGCTCCCAGTCGTTCCAATGGCCCACCAGGTTGGCGTTGGCAATCAGCACGCGCGGCGACCACGGATGGGTGCGAAAAATTCCCACAGGTTTGCCGGACTGCACCAGCAGCGTCTCATCGTTTTCCAGTTCGCGCAGCGATTTCACGATGGCTTCGTAGCAGGCCCAGTTCCGCGCCGCCTTTCCCGCGCCGCCGTAAACCACCAGGTCGTCCGGCCGCTCCGCGACTTCCGGGTCCAGGTTGTTCATCAGCATCCGCAGCGCCGCTTCCTGCTGCCAGCCTTTGCAGGAAATAGCAGTGCCGCGCGGCGCTCGAATCGCAGTATGTGCCGGTGTTCCAGTAAGCGTCGTCATGAGGAAAGCTCCACCATGCACGAGTTTACCCCAGGGCCGTTGGAAAGGAACCCACGGGAGCGTTTGGAGAGGATTACGATTCGGTGCGACATTCGCGAGGCTTTAGATATCCATTCCTGCACCCAACCAGTAGAACGGTATAAGCAAAGAACAGGCGAGCGCGTGCCAACGTAGCGAGCCCGGCCAGCCCGTGCCAACAACTGTGAACGGGATGCCTGCGAGGGCCACGTGCATTCCGAAGGATGTGATTAGCTCGAAAACCTGGTCAGAGGATCCGGTGTCGGAAGGGCGCATGTAAAGACCGACCGCGAGCAGGACGGACGCAGTCGAGATCACAAAGCCAGTAAACGATACCAACTGCCCCGCCGTTCCTGTAGTCCGGCCCTTCCACCAGCGATACCAGCCCCATATCATTATCGGGGGAACGCAGAATGGGCTGATCCCGATGAGACCGAAGAAAACGGTGTCGATTATCTGATCCATAATCAGCCGCTCATTATGGCATGCACAGTTCCGTTTCGTTTACGCGTGATGGCGAAGCGCGATACAGTGAATGTGTGGCCGACTATCTCCCCCTGCCCCAGCGCCTGCTCCAATCGCTCGACGCGCATCCCTCCGACCGCGTGCAGCTCTATCGCACCGATTCCGGCTGGCAGCCCATCTCCTCCCACGAATTCCTCCGCCGCGTTGCGTGCCTTTCTTCCACGCTCGAGCGCATCGGCGTGCATTCCGGCGACCGCGTCGGCCTCTTCGCTCCCAATTCTCCCGAATGGCACACCGCCGATTTCGCCATCACCGGTCTCGGCGCCGCTGTCGTGCCCATCTATTTCCACGAGTCCGCCGAACGCATGGCCTACATCCTGAACGATTCCGGCGCAAAGGTGCTGTTCGTTGCCGGCGACGACCAGGCCCGCCAGGTGGGCGCCCTGCACGGCCGGCTGAACACCGTCGAACGCGTCATCCTCGCACCCATCGGCGGCAAACCCGGCGACCGCTCCGCCTGCGACTACGGTGACCCACTCTGGTTCGACTCCGTAGTCTCCGCCTGCGGCGATGCCGAAATTGCCGAATACCGCCGCCGCGCTGCGCAGGTGACCCTCGATCAGCTCGCCACCATCATCTACACCTCCGGCACCACCGGCGAGCCCAAAGGCGTGATGCTCACGCATCGCAATCTCAGCTCCAATGCCTCCGACGCCTGCCCGAAGACGGATTTTCGCCCCTCGGAAATCGGCCTGAGCTTTCTCCCACTCGCCCACATCTACGAACGCACCGTGGATTACATGTACCTGTTCGAAGGCATGACCATCGCCTACGTCGAGCGCATGGAGGACGTGCCGCGGGCGTTGCTCGAACTCCGCCCGGCAGTCGCCGCCGCCGTCCCGCGGTTCTTCGAGAAGATTTACGCCAATATCATCGAGCGCGGCCATGCGAATACCGGTTTCCGCCGCCGCGTCTTCGATTGGGCCATCGCCACAGCCGTCCGCGCCACGCCCTGGAAGGCCTATGGCCGACCGGTCCCGCTCGGCGTGCGCCTGGCCTGGACCGTGGCCGATGCGCTCGTCTACTCGAAATTCCGCGCCGGTGTGGGTGGACGCTTCCGCTCGTTCATCTCCGGGGGCGGGCCGCTCTCCACCGAACTGGCCGAATTTTTCTGGAGCGTCGGCCTGCCCGTCTATCAAGGATACGGGCTGACGGAGACCGCTCCCATCGTCTCGTCGAACTGGCCGGCCGTGTACAAAAACGGCACGTCCGGTAAACCCATCCCCAACGTCGAGGTGCGAATCGCACCGGACGGCGAAATCGAAGTCCGCGGGCCGTCCGTCATGGTCGGCTACTACAACCGGCCGGAAGCCACCCGCGAAGTACTCTCCCCCGACGGATGGTTCCGCACCGGCGATATCGGCCATCTGGACGCGGACGGCTACCTGCTCATCACCGACCGCAAGAAGGACCTGCTGAAAACCGCGGGCGGAAAATTCGTGGCCCCGCAGCCCATCGAGAACCTGCTGAAAACCTCGCCATTCATCACCAACGCCATACTCGTAGGCGACCGCAGGAAATTCGTCTCCGCGCTCATCGTGCTCAACCTGCCCAACGTCGAAGCCGAGGCGCGAAAGGCCGGCATCTCGTTCTCCAGGCCTGCCGAACTGGTGGCGAACCCGTGGACGCAAGGGCTCATCGAATCGGAAATCGAGCGGCTGTGCGCCGAAATGGCCCAGTACGAGAAAATTAAACGGTTCGCTCTTCTCCCCGAAGATTTCACGTTCGCGAACGGCGAAATGACCTACACGCTGAAGCTCCGCCGCCGCAAAATCGAAGAGCGCTACGCGGAAGCCATCGACCGTCTCTACGCCGGAGTCTCCGAGCCCCACCCCACTCCCCACTGAAAGGGCAGCCCGAAGGCCTTTGAGTGCGAGAGGCGCCGTCTCCCAGGCGCCTCTCGCCTTTCCCGCGGCGAGCCCGCCCCGCCTGTTCCCGAATTCGCGCCGCGTCGCCACCCGCTGTAGAATACCCGCGGGAGATGGAACCATGAGCGAATCTTTGGACAGTTCTTTGGTAATTGCCGGCCGCGCATTCCAATCGCGCCTGATCGTCGGCACCGGCAAATACCGCAGCTTTCAGGAAATGGCCCGCGCCCACGCCACCTCCGGCGCCGAGATGGTCACCGTAGCGGTCCGCCGCGTCAATCTCACCGACCGGTCGAAGGAGTCTCTGCTGGATTACATCGACCGCGAAAAAATCTTCATCCTGCCGAACACGGCGGCGTGCTATACGGCGGACGAGGCCATCCGCACGGCGCGGCTGGGGCGAGAGGCGGGCCTCTCCAACTGGGTGAAGCTGGAAGTGATCGGCGACCAGCAAACCCTCTTTCCCGACACCGAGCAACTCCTCGAGGCCACCCGCGTCCTCGTGAAGGAAGGATTCGTCGTCCTGCCCTACACGAACGACGACCTTGTGGTGGCTCGCAAACTGATTGACGCTGGCGCTGCCGCCGTCATGCCGCTCGCCGCGCCCATCGGCTCCGGCCTCGGCATTCAAAACGAGACGGCTCTGCGCATCCTCCGCGAGCGCATCACCGAGGTCCCCATGATTGTGGACGCGGGCGTCGGCACCGCGTCGGATGCCGCGCTGGCCATGGAACTCGGCGCCGATGGTGTCCTGATGAACACTGCCATCGCCGAAGCCCAGGACGCCGTGCTGATGGCGGAAGCGATGCGCGAGGCAGTCAGTGCCGGCCGCAAAGCGTATCTGGCCGGCCGCATGGCGAAACGGCTCTACGCGTCGGCATCCAGCCCCATGGCTGGAGTGGTCCGCTAGCTTCAGCCGCGCGGAATACTCGGAAAGAGGGCGAACCACAGCGTATTCACGCCCGCGTGCACTAGCGCGGACGCGAAAATCGATCGCGTCTTCCTCCATGCCGACCCGTAGGCGAGACCCGCAAACGTTGCCAGCAGCGCGTACCGCCAGTTCGGGAACCCGCCATTATTCAAATGCGCCAGCCCAAATATCACCGATGCCGCCAGCAGCCCCGCCACCTCTCCGCGCAGCGTAGTGGACAGCAGATTCTGAATCAGCCCGCGGAACAAAAACTCCTCCGGCCACGCATTGAACACCAGTATCCCCAGCGCCGTTAGCGGCAGCGCGCGCGCCCGCTCCCACGACGGGGCGAAGCGAATGAATCCAATCCACTGCCCCACGACGATTGCCAGCACGGCATACCAGCCGAGATTCACGAGCACGGCGAAGCTCCAGCCGCGTCCCCAGGCCACCCGATACCCGATCCCATCCAGCCGCCGCAGCAGCAGAAACGCGATCAGCCCGACGCTGATGGCGTACGCCGCCCACAGCGGGTGCGACAGGCCGCGCGCCGGGTAGGGAAATGCGGTTTGCAGCAGGTGCAATTCCGCCGGCAGCCAGATACACAGCGCGGCGGCGTAATCCTGCCAGCAGCCTTTCGGCCGCCCTTCCGCCGTAATCAGCAGCAGCCCCGGCGCGCATGCGTACGCCAGTGCCAGGAGAATCAGCCAACCGTCCGCGACGCCCGCGCCGAACGCATACACGACGTACACTACGAACGGCGCGAGCGGCAGCGCGTAGCGCACTGGCCGCAGCCCCGCAGCCAGCCGGTCGGTCACCCCCTCCGCCGCAAATCCCACCTGCACGGCAAACAACGCGGCAAATGCGCCCAGCGCCACCGCAAAAGACGGGCCACCATACCCTCGCCACATGCCCGCAAACGCCCCGGCCAGGCACACAAACGCCCACACTCCCGCCGCGAAAGGAAGTTTCATCTGGCGCGCTTCCGTCATGCCGCGATAGTCTAGCTCACATCATTCTGGCAGGCGCGCCGCCACCGGGCGCCGGGAGGCACCAGTCACCAGTCACGAGCCTGTCCGCCAGCAGTCTGGCGGGTCACCAGTCACTTCCCAGCGCCTCGCGTACATCGACTGGATGCGCGGTCTGGCCTGCGTGCTGATGTTCCAGTGGCATGGCACCGAGTCGTGGCTGGGCGGCGCCGCGCGCGATTCGCAATGGTTCCACTGGGCCGCGCTCGGCGGAACGTTTCCCGCGCCTCTATTCCTGTTCCTTGCGGGAATTTCCTTCGGTCTGATCACCCACCGCCTGCGCACGCGCGGCGCCTCGCCCACCCAGATTGCGCGCCAGACCATCGCCCGCGGCGCGGAGATCTTCGGGCTGGGCCTGCTCTTCCGCGTTCAGGAATTCGCCCTCGGCTGGCGCTGGGCGCCCTGGACGGACCTGCTGCGCGTAGACGTGCTGAACATCATCGGCGTCTCCATCATGTGCATGGGGGTGGCCTGTTACGCGGTGCGTAGCCGCGCGGCGAGCATCGCGGGCGCCATCGCGATAGCGTTGATCATCGCGCTGGCCACTCCCCTGCTCTGGAGCACCATGCGGCCGCGGTTTCTTCCCTGGTACTTCGAATCCTACATCAACGGCGTGCACACGCAGGGCACTCCGCAGTTCTATCTGTTTCCCGCGTTCCCCTGGACTGGCTTCGCGTTTGCCGGGCTCGCTGTGGGGTTTCTGCTGACCAGCGACGCCGCCCGCAAAAAACCCGCGGTGTTGGTGGCTGCGCTGGCCGCAGCCGGTGCCGTTCTGGTGGCCGTGGGTCTCGCGCTGGATGCCGCTCCCTGGCGCATCTACGCGAGCTACGACTTCTGGCACTCCAGTCCCGAATTTTTCCTGATTCGCTCAGGCCTGGTCCTGGTGCTGATGCTCGTCGCCTACGCCTGGTGCCAATGGGGAGCCGGCACCATGGGATTCAGCCCGCTGATTCAGCTCGGACACACCTCGCTGCTCGTCTATTGGGTGCACATCGAATTCGTATACGGCAGGTTTTCCCTGCTACCGAAGCACGCTTCCAGCATCGGCGCCGCCGCTGCGGGAATCACCGCGATATTCCTGGCCATGCTGGGGCTCTCGCTCTTTCGCACACATGTGCTGAAGAAATCGCTGGCGGGTGCCCGGCCGGCACCCTCGGCGGGATAACGCGCAGGCTATTGCGGCGGCTGGGTTTGTCCGGCTGGCGGTTTCGGCGGATCATCGGGCAGGCGGAAAATCATTTCGCCGGGACGCGCCAGGCCCATATCCTCCCGCGCCACCTTCTCGATGGCCGAAGGATCCGTCTGCAACGCGCGGATTTCGCCCGACAGTTGCACGTTTTCCCGGTCCAGCCGGTCTATTTCCTGCCGGAGCTGTTCGATTTCCCTCTGACTCCTGCGCATGGACAGATAACCGTACGGCCCGAACAGGGTGTGCATCAGCACCAGCACCAGCAGCGCCCCTGCGGCATAGATCCCCGCGCGCCGCAGCCACGGCCGCCAGGGCGATTCGCGCTGTGCCCGCCGCCTCATGATTCGATCCACCGCTGGGCCGCGGCCAGCAGCCGCTGCGGGCCCTCGCGCGTTCCCGCTTCCGCGTACACGCGCAGAATCGGCTCTGTGCCCGAGGCGCGCATCAGCATCCATGAGCCGTCCGAAAACGTCATCTTCAATCCGTCCACGCGGTCCAGCCGCGCCACCTTCCTCCCGTCGAATTCGCGCGGGTCCTCCCGCAACCGCTCCAGCGTCCGCGCCTGCACTTCCGATGTCAGGTGCAGGTTCGCGCGGATGGGCCAGAACTCCGCGCCCACCCGCCCAAACAGCGCGCGCAACTGCTCCCCCAGCGTTGCCCGCCTCACCGCCGTCATCTCCGCCACCAGCAGGCACGCTAGGATCCCGTCTTTTTCCGGCACGTGTCCCCGGATGCTCAGCCCCGCGCTCTCCTCGCCCCCCATCGCGATTTTGTCCTGTTTGATGTACTCCCCGATGTATTTGAATCCCACCGGAGTCTCATAGACGGGCAGCCCGTGTGCCCGCGCCACCGCGTCCAGCAGGTGCGAGGTGGCCACGCTTCGCGCCACTCCCAGCTTCCAGCCCCGCGTTTCCACCAGGTAGTCGTACACCAGCGCAAGAATATGATTCGGCGAGACGAAGCTTCCATCCGCATCCACAATCCCAAACCTGTCCGCATCCCCGTCGGTTGCCAGCCCCGTCGCCGCCACCCCGCTGCTCGTTTGCTGCCGCACCGCTTCCGCGAGCGGCTTCAAGTTTTCCTCGCTCACATCCGGGCCCGTGCCGTCGAACAGCACATCCCGCTCCGTGCGGATCGAACTGACCCGGACACCCTCGTCTTTCAGCACGTGGTCCAGGTATCCCGCGCCGCACCCGTGCAGCGCGTCGTACACAAACGTCTGGCTCGCCTTTCGCAACGCCGAGAAGCGCACCAGCCGCCGCAGCCGCGCCAGATACGGCTCGCGGCACTGCACCCGCTCGATGCCGTTCGCCGCCCCTGGACGTTGTGGGTCGGCCGCCGCCACCGGCTGGAGCCGCGCCGCACGCGCTTCGATGTCGTGGGTCACCTCCGGCATCGCGGGGGCGCCGTCGGCCCCCGAGAATTTCAGCCCGTGATACTCCGCCGGGTTGTGGCTGGCGGTGAAATTGATGGCCCCGTCCACCTGCCGCCGCAGAATCTCGCACGCGATCACGGGAGTGGGCGTGAACCCCTCGCACAGCAGCACGCGTACGCCCCGCGCGCTCAGCACCCCGGCCGCCTCCGCGGTGAACGCCTCCGAATCAAACCGCGGATCGTTTCCCACCATCAACGTCGGATTTTTCGTGTGCGCCAGAACGTGGTCGGCAACGGCCGCAACTGCCAGCCGCACGTTGGAGAAGGTGAACTGGTCCGCAATGATCGCTCGCCAGCCGGACGTCCCGAATTTAATTGGTGCCGCCCCCACCGCCTCGTATTCTATGTCTGCGGCCGCGGCGCGCAACGCGCAGTTGCCCTCGCGTGCTGTGGTAGCCACGGTCAGTGTGGTTCTGACCGTGGGCCTTTCTCTAGGGGGTGGCACACTTCATGACAGACAAACGCGTAGTACTGGTCACCTGCGGCAGCGAGGAGGAAGCCTCCCGCATCGCCCGCGCGCTCGTCACCGCGCGCCTGGCCGCCTGCGTCAATATCCTCGATTCGCCCGTGCGTTCCATCTATCGCTGGAAGGGAAGAGTGGAGACCGCGATGGAGCATCTGCTAGTGATTAAAACGCGCCGCGCGCGCCTGCGCGCACTCGAAGCTGCCGTGAAACACCTCCACAGCTACCAGACCCCGGAAATCATCGCCCTGCCGGTCGCGGAAGGCTCGCGCCGCTATCTCGCCTGGCTGGACCAATCCGTGAAGCCAGAGCCGAAAGCCGCGCCGCGTCCCCGCCGTTCGCGCCGGCAGAGCTGACTGTCATCCCGAACCCGCCGCGGCGGGTGAGGGACCCGCTTCCGCGCGGCGGAAGGGCGGGGTTTTAACCCCGCCGAAGAACGAGCCAGAGGCACCGGGCTTTAGCCCCTGAAGCCAATCGTTCTTTTAGTCCGCGAGATTGATGCGGTGCGCGCAAGCTCCTGCCGCACGGTCACTGTCCGGGCGCTTTTTCCCCCGACCGGAATGTCGTCCACGGCCCGGCTTTCATGTCCCCGAGAATCCCCGCCTGCCAGTCGTAGCTCTTGTGCTTCGCCAGGAACGGCTGGCTCGCAAAATCCTCCCCGCAGGGATGCCCGATCCGCGCCCGGAGCGTCATGGCCGCGGCCATGGTGGAATCCATCACTTTCCCCTGCACCGCGCCTCCGGGATAGAAACCGGCCCAGGACCATTCCGGAATGCCGCGCGACACCGTGTCCACGTGCCCGCAGAGCGTGCGTTCGGTTGGAGCCTCGCGTTTCAGCACCGTGTCGTAGTGGTCGCTGATGAATTGCGCCGCCTCGTCGGCTCCAATCTTCCCTTTGTACTCCGCCATCAGTTGGAGCCAGCGGGTGTGCCGCGCGTTCGGCGAGCTGCCCGCGTTTTTCGGGTTGAAGCTGGTCTCTTCCCGCATCACCTGGGCGTCGCTCGGGAAATTCGAGCCCACAAAATATCCGTCGCGCGTGCGCCACAGGCGGTGGTGCTTCAGTCCCAGTTCGAGCTGCGCAATCTCCCCCGTTTTGTTGTCGCCCACCAGCCAGTCGTTCGCGTACCCGCCGTTGTTCCCGTCCACCATGATGCGCACGTAATCGTCAATCGATTCCGCGTATTGCATCGCCTTCCGCGAGCGCTCGAACTCCGGTTTTCCGTTCACGTCGAACCCGCGGAACTGCGTGATCGTTGTCTCCGTCACCATGATTCCCGCGTCGTTCACTCCGAAATCATCGTCGCTCGTGATCACCCCCGGAAATCCGTCCATCAGCATCCGGTGGCCCGTCGCTGGAACGATGTCGAAGATCACCCGCCACCTTTGCCCCGCCCAGTAGCTGGTCCAGTTGTTGTGCGCCATCACAATCCGGTGGTCCTTCGTATAGCTCCCGGTGGCTACAAACGCGCTGCAGTTGCCCGGCGCTACCGCCATCGGCGGATTCGGCCGGTGCTCCTCGGCGTTCAGCACCGGAACGTAGTAGTCGGACACCTCTTCGAACGCGTTCAGCGCCACGATGTCCCACACGTCCAGCGCGTGCGCCGCGGTCCCGCCGGCGCGGGAAGCGTTCACTCCCGCAGCGATTCCGTTCATTTCCTGCTGGTATTCCGCGTCCACGTGCGGCCACAGAATGTTCCGCGCGGTCTCCCGGAAGAAATTCCAGTCACGCTGTGTGCGGTGCGTGCTGTCCAGCGTCACCGCGCGTAGCGCATCCCGGATCTCCGCAGCCAGCAGGTACCCGTGCTGGTAGCCGACCTCCTCCGGCGTTCCTTCCAGATGCGCGTAAATCCATCCGCCATCCTCGAACCGGTACGCGCCTTTCATTCGTGCGTCCTTCGAGCGCGTGATTGCGTTCTGCCGCGATGCTTCCGGAACCCGCGGCACGGCAGCGAGAAGCGCGCCCGCCGCAAGCACGCCCAGCGCTGCCACAACGAATCCCAGCCTCGCCCCCGATCTCATCCTCGCCTCCTTCGTCCTTTCTGCACTCCGTCCCGGTTTCAGGTCACGAATTCTATTTCGTACCGGCGGCAGATTTCTCCAATTTTGTCCATGTCCGGCCGTCCCGCCACCACTGCACCCTGAAATTCCTCGAACATGCGATCGATTCCCCCCGGTTCCGCCAGCACGAGCAGCCGTCCGGTGGTCTGCCCGATGTTCTCGTACCGGTGCGGAATTTCCCTCGGGCCAAACACAAAACTGCCCGCGGCCGCGCGGTGTACGTGCCCGCCCACATGCACGCTGAATTCGCCCTCCAGAACGTAGAAACTCTCGTCTTCACGGTGATGTACATGCATAGGCGTCCCGCCACCTGGCGGCGACGCCAACTCCAGCACGCAATAGTGCCCCCCGGTATCTTCCGACGTGATTTTCGGCGTCACCGTGTCGCCCAGCACATGCCACGATTTTCCTGCGCGTCCCCGTCCCGGCGGCAGCACAAACGGTTGTGAAGTGTTTTGATTGTTCATCGCGCCAAAGGGCTTCCGTGTCGTCTATCCTGCTCCTGAGAATCAACGAGTTTGAGGCTCCCGACTCGCTCGCCTCGCTCTTCCAGGCACAATGCGGCCACCTCGCGAACCCTCCTTCTCAGCGCCTTTCGAGTTCGCGCCTGAGTGTGGCAACCCTTCAGCGTAGGGACACTGGCCACCCAATAGCCATCTTCAGCCTGCTCGATGACCACTCTGAGTTTGCGTCTAGGGCTCACCACTCTCCGCTCGCGCGCAGCCTAGCATATTGCCTGCGCTGGCCCGTGTCCCGATCACACCTTCGCCAGCGCCTGGTCCAGGTCCCCCACCAGGTCTTCCAGATCCTCGATTCCCACCGAGATACGCACCAACCCGTCGCTGATCCCTATCCCGCGCCGCACCTCCGGCGGGATCGACGCGTGCGTCATCAGCGCCGGATGCGAGATGAGCGTTTCCACCCCGCCCAGGCTCTCCGCCAGCGAGCACAGCTTCACGCTCTCCAGCAGCCGCCGCGCCGCCTCCAGCGAACCCACGTCGAAGCTGATCATCGCCCCGAATCCTGTCTGCTGCCGCCGTGCCACTTCGTGCTGCGGGTGCGTCGCCAGTCCCGGATACAGTACGCGCTGGACCTTCGCGTGCCCGGCCAGAAATTTTGCCAGCGCCATCCCGTTCGCATTGTGCCGTTCCATGCGCACTGCCAGCGTTTTGATGCCTCGCGCAGTCAGAAAACAGTCCATGGGCGCGAGTCCCGCCCCTGCCGAGCGCTGCACAAAATAAATCCGGTCCGCATCCGCCTGCCTCGTCACGATCACTGCGCCCGCCGTCAGGTCGCTGTGCCCGCCCAGGTATTTCGTCATCGAATGCACCACGATGTGCGCTCCGTGCTCGATGGGCCGCTGCAGGTAGGGGCTCAGAAAAGTGTTGTCCACCACCAGCGTCAGATTTTTCTCCCGCGCAATCCCCGCCATTGCCGCCAGGTCCGTCACGATCATCGTCGGATTCGTCGGCGTCTCCACGTACAGCATTTTCGTCGAAGGCCGCAGCGCCCCGCGCACCTTCTCCACGGACGACGTATTCACAAACGTGAATTCCATTCCGAATTGCACCAGCAATTGTGTCGTCAGCCGGTACACGCCCCCGTACACCGCCTCGGAGAGCACCGCGTGGTCCCCCGGGCGCAGCAGCCGGAACACGGAATCTATCGCCGCCATCCCAGATGAAAACACGTAACTCGCCAGACCGCCCTCCAGTTTCGCCACGCAGCGTTCCAGCGCCTTCCGGTTGGGATGGTTCGTGCGCGCGTAGTCGTACCCTTTGTTCCGCCCAATGCTTTCCTGCACGTACGTAGAGGTCTGGTAGATGGGCGGAACAATCGCGCCGGTCGAAGGGTCAGGCTCCTGCCCCGTGTGGATGGCGTCCGTCGAAAATCCCATAGCGTGACTCCTTACAGCCTCGCAGTTCTGCTCCCGCCGTAATGGCTTCCAGCCCGCGCCGCGCAGGCGGCTGCCCGGCCGCGGCTAAACCCCTTCCAGTTTCTATTGCAGAAATGCCGCACTAGGTATAGATATGACGGGGAAGAATCTCTGAGTAGCGCGCGCAAGCGTGGTAAGGTAGCGCAGCCGCGCCTGCGCCGTCAATTGAACGGCACGCCCCCGCGTGCCGACGGAGCAGCGCCATGAGAGCATTCCGGTCGGGGATGCTGTTTCTGGCTGTAATCGCTCTGCACACGGGCGCCTTTGCGTTCCCGCAAACCCCTGCTCCCGATCAAAAGGAAAAGCAGGCCCCACAGCCGCCGGCCATCACCCTTCCTGCTGTGCCGGCCTCGCCCTCGACTCCATCCGTCACGCCAGAATCCTCCTCGCCGCCCGCTGCAGGCGATACCTCTCCGAAACCGCCGGCGAGACCCTCAATCCCTGTCACGCAACCTTCCGCGGCCGATGCTGCGTTCATGCTCCCCCCCGGCGCGCTTCCCGCCGACCCTTCCGCCGATTCGGCTGTCGATGCGCCGGCCGTCCCGCCAGCCAGCTCGCACTCTTCCAAAAAAAGCGGGCTGGATTTCTGGTCCCCCGAGCGCGAATTCGAGATGGGCAAACAGCTCGACGGCCAGATGCTCCAGCAGGTTCAATTGCTCGACGACCCGTTCATTACCGGCTACCTGGAAGAAATCGCCGCGCGCATCGCACGCAATTCCGATGTGGAAGTGCCCGTGGTCCTTCGCGTAGTGGAATCATCCGTCCCCGATTCGTTTTCCCTCCCGGGAGGGTTCATTTACATCACGGTCGGCATGGTCCGCGAAACCCGCACCGAATCGGAACTGGCCGCCGTGATTTCCCACGAGGTCGCCCATGTTGCCCGCCGCCACGCCACCCGCCAGATGACCCGGCAGCAGATGTACGGCATTCTCTCGCTTCCCCTCATGTTCATCGGCGGCCCGGTCGCTTTCTTCGCCGCAGAGGGCCTCAGCCTGGCCTACCCCTTCTCCATGCTGAAGTTCAGCCGCAACTCGGAGAACGAGGCAGACGTGGTGGCCGTCGGGTATATGAACGCCGCAGGTTACGACCCCAACGGAGCGGTCTCCCTGTTCGAGCGCGTGGCCAGCCAGGAAAGCCAGCGCATGGTGGGCCTCCGCCGCCTTTTTTCCACCCATCCGATCACCAAGGACCGCATGGCCGCCGTCGAGCGCGCCATCTCCAAGCTCACTCCCAACGTTGAGGCCGTGGTTACCACCTCCCGCTATGAAGACGTGATCGGCCGCCTCGCTCGCATGGGCTACAACCACGATCCCGGAATCCCCGCACTCATTCGCAAAACCGGCCATGCCGAAGCGGAGCCGTGAGATAATTTCGTGTTCATGCGCGCCACGGACGCTCTTCGCACCGCATTGCTTCTCGCCGCTTTCGCCAGCGGTGTGTGCCTCCTCGCCTCCCCCGCCGCCTCAGCTCCTCCCGCCCAGGCTGGCTCCGGAAAAGCCGAACCCGCCAAGCAGGAAAAGGCCCAGCCCCCCGAGTCCGTTACCATCCACATCGAAGTTACTGCAGGCGAAAAGAACAGGCCCGTGGAGAATGCCAGCGTGTACGTCCGCTACTACGAAGGGCGCAAACTCAAATCCGATAAGCTCATCGAGATGGACCTGAAAACCTCCGCCGAAGGGAAAGTCCGCGTTCCGTTCGTGCCCAAAGGCAGAATCCTCATCCAGGTGGTCGCCGAAGGTTGGAAGACCTACGGGCACTGGTTCGATCTCACCGACGACGGCCAAGTCTTCAAGATTCATCTCGATCCGCCGCACCACTGGTACTGATTCCCTGCAACATTCTGCCTGCAAAGTTCTTTAAAGCATTTCAGTTGCCATCGCCACTCTTCCCATCCCTCCGCAATCCTGCTGCATTCGAGTGCAAACCGGAAAAAATTCTTTCCCGCGCACACTTTGGCCGCCTTCTCGCGCGGTTTTCCACAAACTTTTCAACACTTTTGTTGAAATCTCGTGACCGCTCACCCGACCAGCGAGTCTTCCAGCGCTGCCCGCGTCGAATAACGCATAACTGTGTCCCAATCCGCGCCTAGCGCCGCGCGCAGTCGGCTCGTATCCATCGTCGGCGGCGCGAGATAATACGCCAGCGCCTCCGCAGGCACCGCGGAAACTCCCAGCGCATACATCACGCGAAGCAGCAGGCGCACGGTTCGCTCCCCTCCGGGGCGAACAATCGGCGTCCGCGAGAGTTGCGCGCACTCCGCCAGCGACAGCGTGCCGTCTCCCGCAACGTTGAAGATGTCCTGCGCCCCGCCGCGGAAATGCGTCAGCGTCCAGGCCAGAAGTCGCGCCACGTCGTCCGCATGCACCAGTTGAATCCGGTTCTCTGCGTTCGCGCCGCGCGGCAGAGCCACCGGAATGTGCCGGCCGCGCTTCCGCAACCAGCGCGCCGCCCATCCCCGCCCGCTGGCCCGCCCGCACACGCCGTCAATCAGCCAGTTCTGTACCCCCGCGCCCGCGTAAATGTGCGGCCGCAAGATGTAGAGCGCCGCGCCCCCCAGTCGCGAAAACGTCCGCTGGCAAACGAGGTCCGTCTCCCGTTTATCGATCGCGTAGGGCAGCGTGTGGCCCGCGAGCGCGGCATCCTCGCAGATTCCCGCCGGCTGGCCCGTCCCATAGGCCGAGACGCTCGAGAGATACACCACCAGCCGCACCCGCGTCCCGCTCCGGTTCGATTCCGCCACCGCTTCCAGCAGGCTCCGCGTGCCTTCCACGTTTGTCTGCCGCATCCGTTCGCGGTCCAGGATTCCGGTCCGCACCTGGTCCACCACGAATGCGAGATGCAGGATTGCCTCCACGCCCGATTCCACCACCACCCGCGCCAGTGTCTCCCGCCCCGCCGCTGTGGACAGGTCCATCGCATGAAATTCGCCCGCGCGCACGCCCACCGGGGGAGGGTAGAGGTCCGCGGAAATCACTTCGTAGCCCTCCAGCAATGGCGCCAGCCGCCGCCCCAGGTTGCCCGAAATCCCAGTCACCAGCACCCGCTGGAGTGGCCCCGTTCGTTCTCTTATTTCTTCCATGACGCCGCATTCTACTGTGGTTTCACGCCGCGAGCTTCGCATCCCGGGATTTCGACCGGATCGTGCTACATTGTTGCGAGGGGTCGAACCGCCCGATGGAAATGTCGTACTACGGCACCACCTACTGGCAGCTTCTGTGGAACAACCTGCGGGCACGCCCCATCCGCACCGCCCTGAGCGTGTTTGGCGTCGCCCTCCAGGTCACTTTCGTCCTCCTCATCGTGGGCATGACCCTCGGCTGGGTGAGCGATTGGCAGAAGCGCGTCGAAGGAGTCGGCGCCGACATCATCGTCCAGCCTCCCAACGCTTCGATTTTCTTCCAGCTCGGCAACGCCGTCCTCCCGGAGTCCCTCGCCCAGACTCTCCAGCAGGCCCCCGGAGTGGACGAAGTGTCTCCCGTGCTGGTCATTGCCAACCAGAAGACCCTCGACGTCGTTTACGGCATCGATTACAAGAGCTTTACCGCTCTCAGCCGGGGGTTCGTTTTCCTCGCCGGCGGGTCGTTTCAGAACCCCGACGACGTCATCGTGGACGACCTGCAAGCCGCCAAACACCACCTCCGCGTCGGCGACAAAATGGATCTGTTCAACCGCGACATGACCGTCTGCGGCATCGTCAGCCACGGCAAAGGCGCGCGCTCGTTTATCCCTCTGGCCACCGCGCAGGATATTGCCGGCGCCGAGCACCGCGTCACCCTGTTCTACGTCCGCAGCACCGGAAAGACGGAAGCCACGCGCCAGGAGATCGCCCGTCTGCTTCCCGGCGGCTACATTGTCCGCTCCATGCAGGACTACCTCACGCTGATGAACTCCTCGAACCTCCCGGCCATGCGTCCTTTCCTACGCGTGATGATCATCCTCGGCGTTTCCATCAGTTTTCTCGTGGTTCTGCTCACCATGCACACCATGGTGCTCGAGCGCACCCGCGAAATCGGAATCCTGAAGGCCCTCGGCGCCTCGCGCGCCGAAATTGCGCGGCTCTTCGTGGCCGAATCCACGATCATGGCTGCCATCGGCGTGGTGATTGGGCTCACGGCCACGTTCGTGGCGCGCGCGTTTCTCCGCGCCTGGGCGCCCGGCCTCGCTGTGCTGCTCACCCTGGACTGGCTCGCCGCCAGCGTCGGCCTGGCCTTTCTCGGCGCCCTGCTCGGCGCTCTGTACCCCGCCTGGCGCGCTTCCGGGTTCGACCCGGTCGAGGCCCTGGCGTTCGAGTAGCGGAGGAATCAAGCGCCGTGCGAGCGCGTAGCGCGCCGGCATCCGAGTTTGTGCGGGGATTCCCGCAGGGAGGATGCGAATGAGAGTGAAATGGAAGGTCGTGGCGGCCCTCGCCGCACTGAGTCTGGCGGTTCCCGTGTGGGCGCAGTTCGGCATGCGCGCCCCGGGAATGAGCGGCATCTTTCATCCCGTCGTCGGCGAAGGCGCCGCCTACGAATTTCAAGGCCGCGAACAGGGCATGAAATCGATGGAGATCGCCGTCGTGGGCAAGGAAGATTACCAGGGTCAGACCGGTTACTGGCTGGAGACCTCCTTTCAGGAATCCCACGGTGGCCCCGGCGCCATGAAAATGCTCATGGTGATGGAAGGACCCAATCCCGGCGCCAAGCGCATGATTATGATGATGAACGGCCAGGCCTACGAGTTCCCGATGAACAACCCCATGATGGGTGGGCGGATGGCCCAGTCCGCGCCGCACGACATCCGCAACGATAAGAGCATCGTCCGCGTCGGCACAGAGACGATCATCGTCCCCGCAGGCACGTTTTCCTGCGAGCACTACCGCTCCTCAGACTCTTCTTCGGACTTCTGGGTCTCGGACAAGATTTCGCCCTGGGGGCTGGTCAAATCCGTCTCCAAGGACACCACCATGGTCCTGGCGCGAAAGATCACCGGCGCCACCTCCAAGATCACCGGGCCCGTGAAGCCGTTCGATCCCATGCAGTTCATGCAGCAACAGCAGCATCCCTGAGCAAGTTCAGCTTTTCCGTTTGATGCGCCTGGAGAAGGGGCTTATCTTCGTTCCATCAAGGCAGGGGAGTGGCCTTCGTGACGCAGTCTCCCGAAAAATTCTCTACGGCGCACATCGTCGAGCGCAAAGACTTCTCCTCGGACCTCTGGATGGTCCGCATTGCTCCCGAAGCGCCCTTTGAATTCGTCGCCGGCCAGTACGCCACTCTCGGCGTGCTCGAAAACGGCCGCAGGATCGAGCGCGCCTACTCCATCGCGTCCTCGCCTTACGAGCAGGAACTCGAGTTCTTCGTCGAACTCGTGCCCCAGGGCGAATTGACGCCCCTGCTCCACCAGTTGCGCCACGGCCACACTATCCAGATGCGCAAGTCCATGAAGGGACGGTTCACTCTCGATCTCCAGAGCGGCCGCCGCCGCCACCTGATGCTCGCCACCGTCACCGGCATCGCACCGTACGTGAGTTACGTCCGCACCCTCTATCGCGACTGGAAACAGGGCCGCATGCCCGCCGATGTGCAGCTCTTCATCCTGCAGGGCGCCAGCCGCTCCTGGGAATTCGGCTACCGGGAAGAACTCCAGCAGTACGCCGCAGAAGTGCCCTGGCTCCAGTACACACCCACAGTCAGCCGGCCATGGGAGGATTCCTCCTGGCAGGGCGAGATCGGGCGAGTCGACGAGTTGATCCGGAAGTATGCCGACCTGTGGGGTTGTACGCCCGGCGATGCTTCCATTTATCTCTGCGGCCACCCGGATATGATTGGGTCCGGCATGGGAATTCTCCAGCGCCGCGGCTTCCCCAAGGAAGCCATGAAGCAGGAAATCTATTGGGTCCCGCCCAAGCAGGAATCCAAAGCCGCCGAAACGTGAAGCGGATTTTCGCCCGGCAAGCATACGGCTCAGCTCGCCGGCGCCTCGCTCTCCAGGTCTTCCACCACCCTTCTCGCCGCGCGAATGGGCACGGAAACGTGCACCGTCTCTCCCGGGTCGTTCACATCAACAAGAAAACTCCCGCTGTGGATGGCCACGCGCACGTGCTCCGCGGCGCTTTCCACCTCCACCAGCACCGCATCCGGCGCCTTCTCCAATTCGCGCAGCGCCGCGTGCGCGATGGCCAGATGCTCTTTCGACTGCCGCAGGTGCTCCTTCAGCCGCTCTTGCGGCGCCAGGTGCACTCCCCACGTCGCCACAGTCGCGGGCACGTACAGATGGAAATGGTCGCCATTCGTTCTGTGTTCCTGTACGTTCACTTCGATCATCCCGTCTTTCATCACCACCACGGTGGCCAGCGTCGCTCCCAGCAGGACCTTTCCGATCAATGGTATCGGCATCGCCGTCTCGCCTCCCGCCGTCATTCCTGCGTCGTTTTCGTGTCCATCCACACGCGCACGTTGTTCTCCGCGTCCTGGACGGAAACGAGTTCGAGATGGTCGTGGCGTGCGAGCAGGTCGAGCGCCGCGTTCACGTTCAGCTCGTCGGGCGCGCCGGAGAATAGGGCGTCGGCGACTTCGAGGGGCACGCGCACGTCCACGTTTTGCTCGCCGGAGGACTTCAAGTGGCCGACATGCACGTGCTGCTCGTTTTTATCGACCACGTGAATCAGCAGCATCCCGCCCTGTTTGCGCACCTGCACGTTCGCGTCGCGCCCCTCCACGGTCACGAACTCGCCGTCCTGCACCGCTTTCACCGATTTCAGGATGGACCGCACGTCGATGTCGTTCATCCGCGCGTTGTCGATGTGGATGATTCCGTGATCCAGTTTGCCGTGGTGGATCGAACCGAGCACGCCCCGCGCCAGCGAAATGGGGATGTTGACGCGCACGCGTTCGCCGTCCGGGTTCTTGCACGTCACGGAAATGTGCAGCCACCGTTCCGCGCTGGCCGGCGCCTCAGTCTTTGCCGCCGTCTGTGCCGCGTGCGCCACCGGAGCGGCGCGCAACAGCACGGCCAGCAGCAACGCCGTCGCGGCAATCGCCAGCGCGGCCAGCAATACCGTCCGTCGGGTCTGGGATGCGGGCATGGGCCACCTCCTCAGGTGCTTTGCTGCTTTGACGTACGCACCCCCGCAAAGGAAAGTTCCCTGGATCTGGCCCATCTCGCGCCGGCTCCCGAATCCCGAAGCTTCGGGATCGGGACTGCCCACCGCTTCTGATTGGGATCATTTGCCGGGCTCGGCCGGGAGCTATTTGCGCAGTTTGAAATAGATCACCGCCAGCGGCGGCAGTGTGAGGTGCAACGAGTAAGGTTTTCCCAGGTAAGTTTCCTGAACCGCCTCCACGCCGCCCAGGTTCCCAACATTGCTGCCCCCGTAGATTTCCGCGTCCGTATTGAGGATTTCCTCGTAGAAGCCCGCCGCCGGAACCGGGATGCGGTATCCCTTCCGCACGATCGGCGTGAAGTTGCACACCACCAGCAGCCAATCCTGCGGGTCCTTCGCCCGCCGCACAAAGCTCAGCGCGCTATTGTCTCCATCGTTGCAGTCCATCCATTCGAATCCCGTCCAGTCGTAGTCCACTTCGTGGAGCGACGCTTCGCGCTGGTTGAGCGCGTTCAAGTCGCGCACCAGCCGCTGGATGGTGGTGTGCCGGTCGTAGGCCACCAGGTCCCAGTCCAGGCTCCGTTTTTCGTCCCACTCCCGCCACTGCGCGAATTCCCCGCCCATGAACAGCAGCTTCTTCCCCGGATGCGCGTACTGGTAGGCATACAGCGCCCGCAGGTTCGCGAACTTCTGCCAGTCGTCGCCCACCATCTTCCCGATCATCGACCCTTTCATGTGCACCACTTCGTCGTGGCTGAAGGGCAGCAGGAAGTTTTCGCTGAACGCGTACATCATCGAAAAGGTGATCTGGTTGTGGTGGAATTTCCGGTAGATGGGGTCCTGCCGGAAATATTTCAGAATGTCGTTCATCCATCCCATGTTCCATTTCAGGTTGAATCCCAGCCCGCCCAGATATGGCGGTTTGGTCACCAGCGGCCACTCCGTGGATTCCTCCGCCATCATCAGCGCCCCTTTGTAGTTTTTGTGAACCGCTTCGTTCAGGTGGCGCAGGAAGTCGATGGCTTCGATGTTTTCCCGCCCGCCGTACTGGTTGGGCACCCATTCCCCGGCACGCCGGGCGTAGTCGAGGTGCAACATCGATGCCACCGCATCCACCCGCAAACCGTCTATGTGGTATTTCTCGAGCCAGAACAGCGCGTTCGCAACCAGGAAGTTCTGTACCTCGTGGCGCCCGTAATTAAAAATCAGCGTGCCCCACTCCGGATGCGCCCCTTTCCGCGGATCGGCATGCTCGTATAGGTGCGAACCGTCGAATTCGGCCAGGCCGTGAGCGTCGCGCGGAAAATGCCCCGGCGTCCAGTCCAGGAACACGCCGATATCCGCCTGGTGGCACCGGTCAATCAATTCCATCAGGTCTTCCGGCCGGCCATAGCGGCTGGTGGCGGCGTAGTAGCCGACGGTTTGGTAGCCCCACGAGCCGTCGTAGGGATGCTCCATCACCGGCATCAGCTCGATGTGCGTGTATCCCATCTGCTTCACGTAGGGAATCAGCTCCGCCGCGAGTTCGCGGTAGCTCAGCATTTCGTCGCCGGGTTTCCGCCGCCAGGAGCCGAGATGCACTTCGTAAATGGACATTGGTTCTGAAAGCCAATTCTTTTGCTCGCGGGATGCTATCCATTCCGCGTCGCGCCAGGTGTGTTTATCCAGCGTGGCCACCACAGACGCCGTCTTCGGCCGCACCTCTGCGTAAAATCCGTAGGGGTCCGATTTCAGGAAGGGTATCGGCCCCAGCCGCGACCGGATTTCGTATTTGTAAATCGCGCCTTCGCCCAGCCCCGGAATGAACAGTTCCCAGCAGCCCGACGCGCCGCGCAGGCGCATCGGGTGCGTGCGCCCGTCCCAGCGATTGAAGTCGCCCACCACGCTCACGCGCAGCGCGCTCGGCGCCCACACCGCGAAGCTCACTCCGCGAACGCCCTTCAGCTCGCAGACGTGCGCGCCGAACTTTTCATACTTTTGATAGTGGGTCCCCTCGCCCAGCAGGTGCAGATCGAATTCGGAAAGGATGGGCGGAAACCGGTACGGATCCTCGATGACTGCCTGCGCGCCGCTGGGATAGCGGACCGAGAACTGGTAGGCGCCGGGAAGTTTGTTGTCCGGAAGGATTGCTTCGAAGATGCCTTCGGGATGGACCCGTACCATTGCTGCGGGGGGACGCTCCCCGGGAAATACGACATTGGCGGATTCCACGCCAGGCAGAAACGCCCGGATCGTCACCCGCTTCTGCCCGTTCGCCTCCACCGCGTGGGGGCCGAGGACGTGGAAGGGGTCCGAATGCTCGGCGTGGACGATCTGCTCGAGCTCGGTGGCGAGGGCGGATGGTGGAGTGGTGGCCATTAGCGGTTACACGTCAAGACGATAACAGGGAATGGGGCGGAAGTGGTCGGTGGCCAGTGGCCAGTGGCCAGAGAGGAACCATAAGCAGCAATGGGCTGCTGGCGGTCGTTGGGCAAACGACTGAGGGGAAAGGGCATAGAAATTGGGGGTACCCCCCTGGGTGGGAATGTCCAAACCCCTGAGAATGTATGAGATGCGCGAAATTGAGTGCGTAAGTTGTTGAAAATGCAGGGCCGGTGACCCGCCTGCGCTCCGCTGCGGAGGGCTCCGGCGGGCAGGCTTGTGACTCGTGTGTTGTGAACGGTGGGGAGAAGACACCAACGGCGCGCATCCTTTCCGGCAAGGTCGGAATCTTCGAGGTCGGATGCTGGCGGGCGACGACTGGGGAAGGCGGAGAATCCACACATCTGCTTTTGAACATGGGGTACTCCCCTATTTTTGTATGTGCAGAGGCTAGAGGAGTTGAGCGAAGCGGGAATGGAAGTGTTGAAGGGATTGAAGTTTAAGTGGCTGGAGAATGAGCAGATGCGAGACGATTTTGTATGTGCAGAAACTGCGAGACTTGAAAAATTGCGCGACCGTGGGGCCGCGTATGTGCAGAACCCAAAGCATTTAACTTGGGATGCTCCGTTCCTCTCTCGGATTGGTGTGGCGCGGTGCATCAATGGCGACCCGCGCGGACTCTATCACAAGTGATAACTATAAATCAATAGGAAATATTTACATGGTGGTTGGAAGACGTGTGTTGCATTTTGAGACGGCCGGGATTGCCCTGCGGTGTATAATCGGATCATGGCTAAGGACGTGATCCGCATCTCTGAGGCGGAAGCAGCCAGCGATTTCGCCGGGCTAATGGCACGCGTGCGCGCGGGCGCCAAGGTCATCATCGAGAATGACGACCGGCCCGTGGCCGTCCTTCATGCTGCCGAACCGGAGCGCCGCAGCATCTCCGAGTGCATCGCATTGGCCAAAGCGCACGAAGAAGAAATCGGTCAAGCCCCGATCCTCGATCCGGACTTCGCAAAAGATGTGGAAGAAATTATCAGCCGCCGCAAGCCGTGGAACCCGCCCGCGTGGGAATAGTCCTCGATTCAAGCGTCATCATCGCTGCCGAACGCAGGGGCCACACCGTTCGCCAAATCCTGGAACAAGTGAAGGCGGTTCGAGGCGAGACCGACATCGGACTGTCGGTGGTGACCATCGCCGAACTGGTGCACGGGGCCTACCGGGCCAAAACGCGGTCCCAGCAACAGGGGCGACTGGACTTCATCGAACGATTGTGCAGCGACGTGCCGGTCCATCCGGTGACCCTGGCCATCGCGCGCCTGGCCGGGCGCATCGAAGGACAACAGAAAGCGATTGGTGTCCAGCTTCCCTTCGAAGACTTGCTGATCGGAGCGACGGCGCTGCATCTTGGCTACCAGGTCGCCACGCTGAACCTTCGCGATTTCCAGAAAATACCTGATCTTTCCGTGATCCAACTCTGAACTGCCATCGAATTTCGTCCCGAAGGAATCGGGACACAAAAAGCGTGTCTCAAATTGAGGCGGTGGCGTCGAGGGTGGCTGCGTCAGACGGGCGGACGGATCAAGATGAGACGAGAGCCTAAGGGGGAAGGAATTCCCGACACTGAAGTCGGGACGCAAACGGCGCGCTCCGCACGCGCCCCGAATGGCGCGGGGGTCCCTCATCCCGAGGCTTCGGGATCGAGATGCAAAAGGCACAGCTGCGGAGCACCGAGGTAGGTCGGGGCCGCAGGGGTCAACCCGGATCTCGGAGGAGATCCCACCCTTCGCTGCGAAGGGTAGGGCACCCACGAGCAGATGCGGAACGGCGGGAGGAAAACAAAGGGTGTGCCACCCGCCTAGTGGCGAGCAGAAAGGAGAGTCGGGAGCCCTCCGGGGGGCGGCGGGCAGGCCCTCCAGCAGGCGGCGGGTTCAACGCGCTCGACGCAACGGACGCTTGGCCACGGGAATCAGCGTGCGCAGGGCCGCATTGACGGATTGCTCGTCGGCAAAGTACCGGGCCACGTCCGGAGAAAGAAGAACGAGATTCGTCCCGGCTTTGTAGCGCGCGAGGTATTTGGCGCGAACACCGCCCCTCAACTTGGGAAGATCGTATTCGCGGCGCAGGTCGTCCGTCGGTTGGCGCTTTTCAGTTCTTTTCTTCATAGTGTTTTCGCTCGCGCTCCGATTCAGCCGGGCAGTTCAAAATGCACGGCGTTAGGTTATCCCCGAGCGACTGGCCCGGCAACAAGTGCCTTCAGGGAGTTTAGCTCCTCCCTCCGTCTGCCGTGCTCGCCACTAGCTACTAGTCACTCGCCACTGGCTTCATGGTGTGGACGGAAGCCGTCCGCGGAGCCGACATATTCCTGCGGGCCGGTGCGCCGCGTGCGGGGATTCGGGAGGCTTCAGGCTGGGGTTTGGATGAGGGAGGGAAGGGGTAAGAGGGCGGAATCTCCGCACGCGCCCCGAACGGCGCGGGGTCCCTCAAATCCTTTCGGGATGCAAAAAGCGCAGATGCGGAGCACCGAGGTATGTCGGGGCCGCAGGGGTCAACCCGGATCTCGGAGAACATCCCACCCTTCGCAGCGAAGGGTGGTGCACCCACGAGCGGATGCGGAACGGCGCGGAGAAAAGGAAGGCTGAGGCACCCGCCAGGAATTCCCCAATGCGGAATCAGGCCGTAGAGCGTGCCGCAGAAATGTTTCCTTTGGCGTCAGTGCGAGCCGGTCAGACAAGGCGGAGGGGAGCAATTCGGGCGAGGGCTAGGATTAGAGTTAAAGGCATAGATTTCGTAACACTTCTGATAAGCCCGCCATTTTAGGATGCATGTCTTGTGTTCTTCGGGAGCGGCGTTGTAAGCGACGACAATTTCCTGCACAGCATCGTCGCACGACCGCGTCCATTGGGGTAAGTGCGACGAACAGTCCCTTGTTAAGGCGACGTATCTCGGTACATTGGAGTTGACGTCCAGCACCCACGGTCCACACTTCGTCGTGGGGTGATCTCCGAAGTCTCTGTAGTATGCGGGGGCGGCGCCACCCTTGGGGAACACGTCGATTTGAGCCACTTCGATATTGCTCAAGGAGATCCGCCGAATCTGGTGCGGGGCCACGTCGTTGACTGCGCTGGGGAACACTCTTCCCAAAGCAAGGGATGGGGCTGATGCCCCCCCTTCTGCTGATGTTCCGGGATTCATGACAGCATTGGGCTGCTTCCGCACGGCCGTCTCTTGACGGTCGCTCAGTAGAACTGCTTCAAGTCTGGCGTGAACGCGATGAGAATCGTTGTTCTGAAATTTGAGTTTTACTTCGAAATCATTCCGCCCATCGTCTTTGCTTAACGCAACCCAGATTTTCACGCCGCCGCATTCCTCCGGAAGGCCCTGCCAATCGCCCCAACTCAGAGGAGGTGCAGGAAGCGGAGATTGCGGAACAGTTTGACTCCAAAGCGGGCTCCAGGTAATGCATCCGCAGACCAACCAAGCGCCAAAACGTAGGCTTCGGAGATCCGACATGCGCCTGTCACTCCAATTCTTTAGCCCTCTTGGTGTTTTCGTCTACGCATTTCTGGAGGGCTTCGCGGGAACTGCCGCAACCTCCAGCATCGAGATTACACTGGCATAGGCAAGCCGCCGCGCGGTAGCAGGCAGCTTGCCCCCCCTTCTTGCAATCATCCACAAAATGCTGGCATTTCCCAGCGCACTCTGAACAAGCGGTCCCTCCGGCTGGGGATGCAGCACATACCGCATTGACCTGCAGCGTAGTTGATCGGAAAATCTGATGCCTTGCCCAGGATAGGAAGGAATCGTCCGACGGTTTCTGCCCGTAAGCCACCAACATCAGGGCCAAACTTAGCACCAGGAGTGCCGCCACGCGAATTGTTCTCATCTCGGTCCTCCCGTGGTATCAGGGCACAATTTTTGCCCGGATAACGCTATTACTAATTAAAGCCACCATTAAACGCGCGGAGCGTAGCAATCTCGACTACAGCTGTCAAGCAGGATTTTTGTCACAATGGTTGGAAGGGGTCTGTTGCATTTTGGGACGGTTGAGCGTTTAGAGTTGGGAGTCCTGATGAGTCGGGAGGCACAAAGTGCGTCCCGACGGAATCGGGTCCGATGGCGGGACTGCTCCGCAGTCCATCGGACTCTACAAACCGGAGACACAAAAAGCGTGTCTCAAATTGAGGCGGTGGCGTCGAGGGTGGCTGCGTCAGACGGGCGGACGGATCAAGATGAGACGAGAGCCTAAGGGGGAAGGAATTCCCGACACTGAAGTCGGGACGCAAACGGCGCGCTCCGCACGCGCCCCGAATGGCGCGGGGGTCCCTCAAATTCTTTCGAGATGCAAAAGGCACAGCTGCGGAGCACCGAGGTAGGTCGGGGCCGCAGGGGTCAACCCGGATCTCGGAGGAGATCCCACCCTTCGCTGCGAAGGGTAGGGCACCCACGAGCAGATGCGGAACGGCGGGAGGAAAACAAAGGGTGTGCCACCCGCCTAGTGGCGAGCAGAAAGGGGAGTCGGGAGCCCTCCGGGGGGCGGCGGGCAGGCCCTCCGGCAGGCGTCGGGTTCAACGCGCTCGCCGCAGCGGACGCTTGGCCACGGGAATCAGCGTGCGCAGGGCCGCATTGACGGATTGCTCGTCGGCAAAGTACCGGGCCACGTCCGGGGAAAGAAGAACGAGATTCGTTCCGGCCTGGTAGCGTCCGAAGTATTTGCCGCGAACACCGCCCCTCAACTTGGAAAGGTCGTATTCGCGCCGCAGGTCGTCCGCGGGCTTTCGCTTTTCAGTTCTTTTCTTCATAGTGTTTCCGCTCGAGGTTCGCTTCGGCCGGGCAGTTCGAAATGCACAGCGTTAGGTTATCCCCGAGCGACTGGCCCGGCAACAAGTGCCTTCAGGGAGTTTAGCTCCTCCCTCCGTCTGCCGGGCTCGCCACTAGCTACTAGTCACTCGCCACTGGCTTCATGGTGTGGACGGAAGCCATCTGCGGAGCCGACATATTCCTGCGGGCCGGTGCGCCGCGCGCGGGGATTCGGGAGGCTTCAGGCTGGGGTTTGGATGAGGGAGGGAGGGGGTAAGAGGCCGGAATCTCCGCACGCGCCCTGAACTGCGCGGGCGGGAGCGGAGCACCGAGGTAGGTCGGGGCCGCAGGGGTCAACCCGGATCTCGGAGAAGATCCCACCCTTCGCTGCGAAGGGTGGGGCACCCACGAGCAGATGCGGAACCGCGCGGAGAAAGGAAAGGCTGAGCGACCCGCCCGGGTAATTGGTCCCTTTGATGGGTCATATTATGATAGTGGTAAGACCATTCAGTAAGTCGGACGCAGCCTATTTCTTAGGGGCGATGGACCTCATGGCGCGAAAGTGGACGAAAAAAGAGACGAGATGGAGTCTGGTGGCGGGAGTTGGCGTGCCACTGCTAGTCGCGGGTCTTGCGTTTTTTCAGCCAGATATCCGTAAGGCAATCGGCCTCGATAAGCCTGTGCCGGCAACGGCTCCGGTACCTGCTTTGCCGAAGAAAGCGGCACAAACCGAGCCTCCGATGCGGGTGAAGCCAGAGGTAAACCAGCGATCCAATAGCCATGTAAAGGGAAACGACAACGTAACAGGCAACAACGCCGCGGGGCTCAGAGGCGTCGTCGGCAACAACAATCGGGTCACGACCGCTTCCCCCGTTGTGAACATTGCGCCGGGGGGCATCATCAACAACGGCGGAGTCATGACAAATCCCACGGTGAACAATTTCAGGCCTTCGCCAAGGCGTTTAACCGCGGAGCAGCAGCAGCAACTCAGTGAGGCCGTGAAAGCCACGCCTTCGGACGTAATCGTGTGGGCCGTCGGGGGAGATAACGAAGCTTGGGATTTGGGCGCGGATATTTGCAAGGCACTCGAACGGGCCGGGTGGAAGGTCGAAAACGGCGGCGTACAGGCAATGATTCCCGGTGGGCCTCTTTACTCTGATTTGGCTGTTTTCGTTAATCCCGATGATGGACAGATTATCGCGGGAGAGCAAATCCATCTCAACAACCAGGCCGCGTACAACCTTGTGATGCAGTTGCGGTCGTTGAATTTCACTGTGGGAGTTTCTGTATCGGATAGGGTCCCTAAGGGTAGTGTGAAAATTGTTCTGGGACCGCCGAAGTGACTGCGGCGCGACAATTCCACGCTAATCGAGATTCCCGCGAACCTGCGATTCGCGAAGTCGGCGACACCCGCGGCGGGTGGGGCACCCTTTGTGCCGCCTCAAACAAAGGGTGCGGGGTTTTCCTACGCTGCGGAACAGACTGAAACGCCGCTGTGGGAAGCGCAATGGAGTATGGAGCGAGGAGGCAGGGTAAGAAAAAAGCCGCACCCTATCGAGGACGAGAGGGTTGCGGCACCCGAAACTCAGTTTCCGGGCGGGGTCGGCCACCCGCCATTGCTGCCTTGGTACGACGGACAGGTCCTTGCAGTGCAGGAGGGGAAAATGAGAACTACATGGGCAAGGATTTGGCTCGCAGTTCTCCTCCTCGGATGCTTGGCAGTGGTTGGGCCAGAAACACGGTCTGCGCCACAGGAAGTGGGTGACGCGCACAGGGACGCTTACGCGTTTCTGGATGGCGTGCTCAAGCGCTATGCCACCGCGAAGACGTATCACATTGAGCTTATGGAGGAGTCGGAGCTCAAAAGTGAACTGAAGCGAAGCTGGGAGAAGCGTAGCATGACGGCGGTGGTGCTGCCGGATAAGCGCTACCGATTTGAAGCACGTTCCGATATCGGTTGGGTCGCGCAGATTTCCGACGGCGTGTCCGAGTGGATTTATCTTCCGCAGATTGGCCAGTACACCAAGGAGCCAGCACCGACGTCTATCCCTGGGCCCATCCCTAAAGTTCCCATTCCCGGTCTTAATTCGCTCCTGGAGGCTCGGCACATGTTAGGGAGACTTTCCGCGCCGCGTGGGTGGATTCGCTCGGCGACCTATCTCGCGGACGAAAAGATCGATGTGAATGGGCAGCCAATACTCTGCACGGTACTCCAGGGCAAGGGACCGGTTCCGGGGTTGGCTGGTGCGGAGCGGAAAATCGACACTACACTCACGTTGTGGATCGACAAGAAGGATGGGGTGATTTGGAAAGAGACGGAGCATCGAGAGGGTCCGATTTCCCCCGATTTACCGCATGTTCAGTACACGGTGGAACGAACGAGGTGGTTCAAGGTATCGGAGCCGGATGCGCAGAGTGCACCGGAAGAGCTCTTCGTTTTTAAGCCAGCCGAGGGAGTGGAGCTTGTAAAGGAAATTAGGTCCCCACGAGAGAAGATGGTGCGCGGACTCCAGGGGGAGCAAGTGCCAGCCGTCAAGTTGGGCGCAAAGGATGGGAAGACGGTGTCCCTTGGGTCGTTTTTGGGAAAGCCGGTGCTGCTGGATTTCTGGGCTAGTTGGTGCGCTCCTTGTGTAGAGTCACTGCCGTCGTTGGAGAAGCTTTACAAAGAAACGGCGGACAAAGGACTGGTGGTGTTGAGCATTGATAGCGATGAAGAGGCGCAGACGGCCACGGAGTTCCTGGCGAAGCGCACAGAGCCTTGGATGAACTTTCATTTGACGGACGAGATAGCGGCGGCATTTCCGGAACATGGCATTCCTTACTTCGTGCTCGTGGATGCATTCGGCAAGATCGTTTATTCATCCCAAGGGCTCGACGAGACTGGATTGCGAGCGGCGGTGGCGAAGCTGGGTCCTGAGTTTGCGGGGGTTTCCGAGACTTCGCAGCCGTTGGCAAAACCTTGAGCATGGCGATGCAGCGGAGTTTTTATCAATCGGTTTCTAACGCCTGGTTCACGCGGTAGCCGGCCAAGTTCCCGTAAATCCCCAGAAGTCGCGTTGTGGGAAGCGACAGCGCAACACGGGTCGTTCGCTCGGAAAACATGTGCTTTGTCAAAGGCTCAGGCAAAAGAAAACCCGCCTGCAAACACGGAGCTTACCGGCGGGCTTTCGGAAAGTCGAAGGGTTAGCCGTGACCGACGAGGGCCAGATTCGCGTTGAAATTAGACCCCGTGCGCCGGGGGCATGACGGCAGTGGTCAGTGGCCAGTGATCAGTGGCCAGAGAGGAACAAGGGAGAGCGAGGATCAAGCAGGTCCCCGCCACGGCGGGCAAGCCTCGTCGGAGACTCCTCGGGATGACAGCGGCGGAAGGGAGGGACGAAAACGCCGGCAAGATGCCGGCGGTACCAAAATGACAGCGGGGGAGGGGAAAGATGGAGAGGGCACGATGTATCGTGCCCCTACGAAGACGGCGGAGGGGAGGGACGAATGAGGAAGGAAAGGCGGATAAGAGAAATTGTCCGCCCATACGGACGTGCCACACGATTGCTGTTGGGGATGGGTATCCCGACGCGCGAGGCACCGGGCTTAGCTCAGGCGATGGAGTGCGGAGGATTACGACTGAGGATCCTAGGGAGTGTTCGGGATTGCCGTAGCCTCTACGCCCGCGCGGATGCGCTCGGGAGAGGCGGGAGCCGGCGGCGATGGCGGTTTCCCGCGCTCCACATGGGTAAACTCCCCGGCGCGCACCACCACTTCGCCCACGACACTCGTATCCGCATTGCGGACGCGGACCGCTCCTTCGCGGCACAGCACATCGGTGGACTCGGGGTCGACCTTCACCCCAAACCGCGTGCCTACGACGCCGACCACCGCGGTCGGAGTGCTCACGTCAAATTTGCCGCCGGACCTGCGGATGTGCATCGCGCTCGCCAGCAGCCTGCCATACAGCAGTTGCAGGATGGTCTGCTGGCGCCGCGCATCGTGCCGGAGAATCTGAAGCTGCGCATCCGAGCTGAGGCTCAATACCGAGCCATCGGCGAGCTCAATGCGTACACGGCCTGCGCTGTCGGTCTTCACCACATCCCGCCAGAGCAATGCCATATCCTTGGCTGCGGAGATGGTCTGCTGTTCACGGACCACGGTGTCCTGGGGAACTAGCGCGGTGATATGGCCCGCCACGTGTGACCCGTGGCTTTCCACCTGCGCGTTTGTCCAGGTAGGCAGCAGGGCTGCCGCGAGCAACAGGCACGGGCCGAAAGTGAATCGAGCGGCTCTCATCCGGTTCGATTTCCGGTGTGGCCGGTAAGATACAACTGCACGTGCCCGAATGCAATTCTGCGGCCCGACAGGGAGTCGGGGCCTGCCCCGCCCGGCGGGCAGGCTGCGGCAGGCAGGCGCCGGGGGCAGGAAGGCAGTGGTCAGTGGCCAGTGATCGGTGGCCAGGGAGGGACAGGGGAGAGCGAGGATGAAGCAGATCCCCGCCACGGCGGGCGAGCTCGGGACGCGGAAGGCGCGCCCCTCGGCTTGGCCTGCCACGGCGGGCGAGCAGCGGTGTGCGCGGAGAAAAACGCCGGCAAGATGCCGGCGCTACCAAAATGACAGCGGGGGAGGGGAGGGTCCGCGCGTGATGGAAATGTCGAACTGCTTAGCTGCGTTTCATTAGCTGTTCAATTTCGACGGTTATCCCGCCCGGTCCCTTCAGGTAGGCGGTTCGTGCGCCCCACGGCCGATCTTGTGGGGCCTCGATGGTCTCCGCGCCGCGGTCCTTGACAGTGCGATAATCTGCGTCGCAATCCTCACTATCGAAGCCGAGTGTAACCGCGCTATCGGCGGGCGCAGCGTCGAGAATCACGCCAAACTCGCCGAACCCCAGCCAGGCCATCCTCTCGTTGTGCATCACGGGGGTGACCTGCCACATCTGTTCGAACCAGCGAGCTGCGGCCGCCAAGTCCCGCACGCGGCAATGCACATGTGACATTTTCATCGAACCACCTTCCAGCCCGCGGCTCCCGCATGACGCGCAGCAATGTCCGCCGCGAGGCAAACGCCAGCGATTGCGATTGTGCCCGAGTCACAGCGTACTCGAAAACGGTGTTGGCCATAAGTGCCGTTCTGGGAAGGTACAGGAAGCTGTCTGGGCGGCGGGTGACGCACTCGTTGCGCCGTTCCAGCTCGGATTTCAAGCGTTGCTGAAACGCTGGCTGATCATATTCAGCCGCCGTGCGAAATAACTGTTGACAGATATTCAGCCGCGTGGCTTAATATTCAGGGATGGGGCAGCGACCGTCGAGAGCGCGAGTGGATGCCTATGAATCGGTGTTTGCCGCGCTGGCTCACCCGGCCCGGCGGCGCGTGCTGCTCACGCTCTACTTCCACGGCGGCTCGATGACGGCCGGCGAAATCGCCGCAATCTTCGAGCATGCCTGGCAAACGACAACGCGGCACCTCCAGGTGCTCGAGGCGGCGGGCCTGCTGGCTCACGAGAGGCGGGGCCGGATGCGTATCTATCGAATTCAGCGAAAACGGCTCGAACTGGTAAGGGACTGGCTTTCCCACTTTTCAAAAAACCCCAAACATTGAGGAGAAACGACCATGCCAGCGAAACAACACGCAAAGAAGAATAAGCGGAAGTCGACGAAGCGCACCTCGCCGAGCGAGGTTCCACAATTCTTCAGGCTCAACATCGAAGTCGGTAATCTCAAATCGGCGATTTCGTTCTATACCAAGCTGCTCGGGGTCGAAGGACGTAAACAGGCCGGCTCGCGATGCTACTTCGATTGCGGACCGGTGACCCTGCAAGTGCTCGACGTCTCGTCGTTGAGCCAGCCACATCCCGCCGCGAAGGCCCTTTACTTCACGGTAAAAGACCTGGAGACGGCTTACAAGCGAGCGCGGGCTCTCCGATGTCTCTCGCGTGAGCAGGTCCACGACGCGCCGGGAGGCGGCATCGTTGTTCGGCCCTGGGGCGAGCGGTCCTTCTACGCGGAAGACCCTTGGAAGAACCCGCTGTGCTTTGTCGAAGAGGGAACGGTCTACACGGGTTAGCTCTGCGCAAGCTCCTGGCGCTTGGGAGTGTGCACAAATGTTGCTGCTTGACTGTTCTCAGCGCGCGGCGCGTGCTTCTTGATGATCCAATGAACGTTTCGGGGTATTTCGAGACCCAGTCACCGCAGGATCGTGAGCCCCACGCGCATGAAGGCAGTGGCCCTCCTAACTTCCGGCGGGCAGGCGCGTGGGAAAGGACGAAGAAAAGTCACACACGCAAATCCGACGTGTTGGGCGCCCCGCACGCAAAACCAAGTCTTTGCGCGAGAGGTCGGCCACCCCGCTGGTGCCGCCGTCCTGTGCACCACATCACCCGGGCAGGTGAGCAGTGTCACAGAAGGTCGCCGCGCGGGAGAGGATCATGGTGTTGTAGGTAGCGCGCGGCCGGGCCCTGTGTGAACACCGGAAGCCCGGCGGGAGGGCGCCATGACGACTCTGATCTGGGTTTCGTTTGCGCTGGCCGTGGTCATCTGGTACGTGGTTGGGCAAATCCTGCAATTCCGCAAATACGAAGGAAAAATGCTGGTGACGTGCCCGGAGACGGGCAAGCCCGCGGCGGTCAAAGTGAACTTCGGCCGCGCGGTTTGGGCGTCGCTCCGCGGCCGGCGCCGCATCGAACTCGCCACCTGTTCCCGCTGGCCCGAACGCGCCGACTGCGACCAGGAATGCGTCTGCGAGATCGAAGCCAATCCGGAAGCCCACCAGGCCTGGAGCATCGCCGCGAAATGGTTTGAGGGCAAGAACTGCGCCTACTGCGGCAAACCCGTCGGGCCCGTCAAACACCTGGACCGCATGCCGGCGCTGGTGAATCTCGAGAATAAAACCTACGAGTGGGTCCAGCTTCCCGTCGAGGAACTTCCCGACGCATTCTCCGCCTGCAAGCCTGTCTGCTGGAACTGCCACATCGCCGAGACCTTCGTTCGTCAGCACCCCGAACTGGTCACCTATCGTCCGTGGGAGCGCGGAGGTCCTATCGGCGAGTACGCTCCCGAGCATCACAAAGACGGCGACGAGGCTCGGCGCCGCGCCGCCTAGGCTCTAGCAAAGGGCAGAAGAGCGGCGGCTTCCCTCAGTTTTGGGTCCCTAGCAACTTTGGGTGCGCTGGAGTACTCTAACGGACAGGAGCCGACTGGCTCTTCCCGCGGGGATTCGGAACGAAACAGGTCACAGAGGAAGAGCGCGGGAGGCCCCTCGAAGCGCCCCAGGAGATGCCGTCTGGTGGAGGGATCGCCATGAATGCATCCACGTCCCTGAAGATCCTGTTCGCAATCTGCGCAGCGGTGGCTATTGGATGTGCGCCCCAGTCTGCCTTTGCGCAGCGCGGCGGAGGCGGGCACGGCGGAGGAGGCGGGGGATTCCACGGCGGTGGCGGAGGAGGCTTCCACGGAGGCGGCGGATTTGGGGGCGGTGGGTTTCGCGGCGGCGGAGGCAACGCGTATCGAGGCGGGGGGTACGGAGGCTACCGCGGCGGTAGCGGAGGATACGCGAACCGAGGCGGCGGGTATGCCGGAGGGTACAGCGGCGGATACCGCGGGGCTCCGCCGAGTGGATACTTCCGCGGCGGAGGCGCGAACCGAGCTGGCGGGAACTTCAGCAGGCCGCAGGGTTTCGGGTCGGCGGCAAATCGTGGACTCGGCGCAAATGGAGCCGCCCGCAGCTTTTCCCGCCAAAATGGCTGGGCCAGGTTCGGCGGCGGTTCATCCTCAGCGGGCTCCGCAGCGCGTTTTGGAGGGGCCGGACGGGCCGGCTCCGTCGGCAATTCCGGCGGCTCCGGGAGCGTGAGGATGGGGGCGCACTTCGCGACCAATGGGGACGGCAACTGGCACGTGTTTGGGGCTCGGGGCGGGGCTGGGGGGGTCAATGCAGGTGCGCGCGCGAATTTTGCAGGAGGGGCAGCGGGTTCGCGCAGTTCCGGCATGGCGGCTGGAGTAAATCGGAGCGCGGCGAATCTTGGCGCGTCGCGGGGAATCAGCGGTTTGCGCAGCGGCGCGTGGGCTCCCTCGGCGGCGAGCTTCGGTAATGGGCGTTCCAACACTCTGGCGAGTCGTGGCTCCCTCTCCCAGGGGGCCAGGTTCGGGAGCGCGGGCATTGGCGCGTCGTCGCGCCTCGGGTTCCGGAGCGGGCTGGTGGGGAATTCGCGGTTTGGGGGGAACGGCCGGTTCGGGAGCAGCATTCCGTTTACCGGCAACGGATTCTCTCGCGGGGGATTTGGCGGATTCGGAGGACGCGGCTTTAATCGTTTTGGCGGCCGCGGCTTTGGCCGGGGATTTGGCCGCGGATGCTGGGACTGTGGATTCGGATTTGGAGGCTGGGGATTTGGGTTTGGATGGGACTGGCCGTTCTGGAACGATCTCTATTGGTCTGACCCCTACTGGGGCTATCCCTATTGGGGTTTCGGCTACTCCGATCCCTGGTTGTGGAGCTGGCCGGGCGGCTACTACGACGCTCCTCCAGTAATCGGGTATCCCTACTACTGACCTGCGGCGGATTCTCCCGTCGCGCCCTTTTCGTGTGGACGCAGCGGTGAGCCCGCGGTGCATTCAATCATGGGCGATCGTGGGCGGTTGTGGGCGGGCTAGCAGCGCCGACTCCGGCGCTGGCGGCGCCTGCCATCACATGCGAAACGCCGCGGGGCCGGCGCGCATCCAAACGTGCGAACTCCGGGAGGGGGATCCCATGAAACTGAAAATTTGCAGCATGGCGCTCGCCGCAGCGATGGCGATAGGCCTTTCTTCATCGTGGACCGCGGCTGCGGCGGAAAGACCGTCGCGCGCGGGAGCGGCCGCGCAGCAGGCTCCGCCTGCGGCCACCACCAATCCCAATGAAGGCTTCCTGAGCACATGGAAGGACACTTCCCGCAAGATCTTGGAGATGGCCGAAGATTTTCCCGAGGATAAATACGACTTCAAACCCAAGCCGGAAGTGCGCAGCTTTGCCGAGGTAGTGCTGCACGCCACCAGCTCGGTGTATTACTGGAAGGCTACTCTGGATGGCAAATTTGATTTCAAAGAGCCCAAGCGCGCCGAGTTCAAAAGCAAAGCCGAAATTGTGGCCTATGCGAAAAAGGCCATCGCCGACGGCACCGCCATTCTCGAAAAGGCCGATTTCTCCAAAACGATCCAGGGCCGCCGCCGCATGATCAATCCGTACGAGTTCTGGAGCGACTTCTGCGAGCATCCCGGCGAGCATTACGGCCAGATGGTGGTTTACTACCGGCTGAACGGCCTCGTGCCTCCCGAATCGCGGCCGAAAAAGTAGCGCCGCATCGCCCATGCAATTGTAGGGGCACGGTCCCGCTGTTGCGGGATGCCCCTACGCCGACTGCGTTCCTGCGCGAGCCGCAACCTGGCACGTCCTTCCTCCTTGCTCCCCCCTTTCATTCCGGCTAGAGTTCGCGACATGTGCGTCGCAGGAGGTGCAGCGTGTCGCGTCGTAATCTCCGGTTCGCGTTCGTGTGTGTGGTGGCAGCAATGACGCTCGCAACCCAGGCTGAGCCGCAGCGCTCCACCCAGGGCCGCTCCATGACCATCACTCGCGGCGGAATTGTCGCCGCCGAGTCGCCGCTCGCCGCGCAGGCCGGGGCGCAGATCCTGGCTCGCGGCGGCTCGGCCGTGGACGCCGCCATTGCCGCAAACGCCGTTATGGGCGTCGTCTCCCCGATGATGAACGGGATCGGCGGCGACCTGTTCGCCATCGTCTACGACGCCAAATCCGGGCGGCGTTTCGGTATGAACGCCAGTGGCTGGGCGCCGCGCGGCCTGACTCCAGAATTCCTCCGCGCCAGCGGAATCACTTCGATGCCCGACCACGGAATCTACAGCGTCACCGTCCCCGGCGCGGTCGAAGGCTGGATCAAACTCCACGAAAAATTCGGCCGCCGTCCCCTCGCTGAGGATCTCGCCGCCGCCGTCCGCATCGCCGACGAAGGCTTCCCGGTCACCGAATGGGTGGCGCTCTATTGGGAACATAGCACGCTCGACGCGCACGACGACCCTGCCGCCGCGAAACTCTATTTGCCCGGCGGCCGCTCGCCGCGCGTGGGCGAACTCTTCCGTAATCCCGATCTCGGTGGCGCGCTCCGGCGCATCGGCGAGCACGGCCACGACGGTTACTACCGTGGCGAAACGGCGGAGAAAATCCTTGCCGCCGAATCTCGTTTCGGCGGCCCCATGACCGGAGACGACCTCGCTGATTTCTCCGCCGAGTGGGTCGAACCCATCTCTACCAGCTATCGCGGCTGGACCGTCTATGAAATGCCGCCGAACGGGCAGGGAATTGCTGCCCTGCTGATGCTCAATATCCTCAGCAAATTCGATTTCAGTGGTGCGAAGCAGAACTCCGCCGACGTGCTTCACACCGAAATCGAGGCGAAAAAACTGGCTTATGCGGACATGTTCCGCTACGTGGCCGACCCGCGATTCGCGAAAGTTCCCGTGGCCACGCTGCTCGCGGGCGAGCATACCAGCGCGCGAGCCAGCCAGATTGATTCCCGCCGCGCGAACTGTAACGTCGCCCCGCTCGAAGTTCCCGCCGGCTCAGCCGCTGCAAACTCCGCGGCGAGCCTTCCGCTGAAGGCCGGGGACACGACTTTCCTCGTCGCCGTCGATCGCGACGGCAACATGGTCTCGCTCATCCAGAGCAACTACGACCATTTCGGCTCCGGGATCGTTGCCGATGGCGCCGGATTCGCGCTGCAAAATCGTGGCGCGCTCTTCTCGCTCGATCCCGCCTCGCCCAACGTCCTCGCCGGCCGGAAACGGCCGCTGCACACCATCATCCCCGCGCAAATGGAGAAGGGAAGCACGCGCATCGCCTTCGGAATCATGGGCGGATGGAACCAGGCACAGGCTCACGCTCAGTTCGTTGTGGACATTGCTGATTTCGGATTCAACATCCAGGCCGCACTGGAAGCCCCGCGCTTCTCCAAACAGACGTTCCAGGGTTGCGACGTCCCCATGGAAGACCGCATTCCCGCCTCCGTACGCGCCGACCTCGAATCCCGCGGCCACATCATCCAGTTGCTGTCCGGCTACTCCCCAATGGTTGGCGGCGGTCAGGCCGTCCTCCGCGATTTCTCCACAGGCATAAATTACGGCGCCTCCGACCCGCGCAAAGACGGCGCGGCAATACCCGAACCGTAGCGGAGCTGGCGTGCCAACAGTCTGGACAGAATTCTTCCCTCGGAGCGGGATTGCTCCGAATCATCCCGGATGCTAGTCTGTACTCATGCGAACAGCGGAGAAGCTCGCCAAACAAAAAAGGGCTGCAAGAGAGGTCGCCGAAATCATCTACGCTGCCCTGCAGCTGTTCCCCGAGGAAGAACGGCAGGCGAGGCTCCGAGCCATTGAAGGAATTCAGATCAGCCGCCGGAAGACCAGAAAAGTTTCCAAGCGCGCGCCCACTCGGAAGAGCCTTCGCTCACGCCGGCTTCCTGCAGGAGCGTAGCAAAGGCGCGCTGGTCGCGCGCCCGAATCGCAGACAGCAATTTTCCGGAAAGCCGTTTTAGAGTTCGTTCCTTCTCCGCCGATTCTCGCCCGACTCCACGCGCGAGGCGATTCTGGTCGTCCATGACCTCACGCACCTCTGGGTCAATTGGTTCCTTTTCGTCTGCCATGCGAGTGAGCCCCGCTGTCCGGTAGCCTAGCAGAATAAAGTGCGCGATCGTTTTCCGATGAACACATTCCTATCACATAGGTTTTTATTGCGCCTCGGACAACTTGACGCCCCTTCCGGTGCCCGCTTATCCTGAATGCAGCGCTGGCCGCCACCATGAAGAGCGTCTATCTGGACTACAACTCGACCACGCCCGTCGCGCCTGAAGTGCTGGAGGCGATGCTGCCTTATTTTTCGCGCGAAGCCGGCAACGCCAGCTCCATCCATTCTCCCGGCCAGCGCGCCCGCGCTGCCGTCGAACGCGCCCGGGCCGCCGTCGCGGATCTCCTCGGTGCGCGTCCCGCCGAAATCGTGTTCACCAGCGGGGGTACCGAATCGGACAACCTCGCCATCCGCGGCATCGTGGCCGCCGCGACAGGCTCGCCGAAGCACGTCATCAGCACCCAGATCGAGCATCACGCCGTGCTGAATACCTGCCAGGCGCTGGAACGCGACGGCGTGGATGTGAGCTACGTACCCGTCAGCGCCCAGGGCGTCGTGGACCCGGACGACGTCCGCCGCGCCATTCATCCGGGAACCGTGCTGATCACCGTCATGCACGCCAACAATGAACTCGGGACGGTGCAGCCCGTCGAAGAAATCGGAAAAATCGCGGCCGAGGCCGACGTCTTTTTCCAGGTGGACGCTGTGCAGTCCGCCGGCAAACTTCCTATTCGCGTGGACGACATCGGCGCCGACCTGCTCTCCATTTCCGCGCATAAAATCCGCGGTCCCAAGGGCGTCGGCGCACTCTACGTGCGAAAGGGAACTCGTCTGCGCCCGCTCTTCTATGGCGGACATCATGAGCGCGACCGGCGTCCCGGCACGGAAAACGTGCCTGGAATCGTCGGCCTCGGCCGCGCCGCCGAACTCGCTGCCGCGAGTCTCGCCGCAGATGCGGAACGCGTTCGCGCGCTCCGCGACCGCCTCGAGCGCGAACTGCTGGCGCGCGTACCCTACGCCCGCGTCAACGGAGCAGGCGCACCACGCACGCCGAACACCACGAACATCGTTTTCCCGTTTGTGGAGGGAGAAGCGCTGGTGATTGCGCTCGATCTGAAGGGCATCGCCTGTTCCACCGGAGCGGCCTGCTCCGCGGGCGCGGTGGAACCTTCGCACGTGCTCACCGCCATCGGTCTCGCCCCGGAGGATGCCCGCGCCAGCCTGCGCTTCAGCCTGGGCCACGACACCACCGACGAAGAGATCGACTACGCCATCGCTGTCATTCCCGGCGCCGTCGAGCATCTCCGCGAACTTTCACCGATGTATCAGAGGGCACAGTAGCGCCGGCTCCCGAAGCTTCGGGACCGCCGGCCTTTAGTCCTATCTGGAAAATGTCCACCTCGCCCACCCTCGCGCCCATCGTCGTCGCCATGAGCGGCGGAGTGGATAGTTCCACGGTCGCGGGCCTGCTGCACCGCGACGGCGCCCGTATTATCGGCCTGACCATGCAGCTCTGGAATCATCGCCGGCTTCCCGAACTTTCCGGCGACGGCCCCGTCGCTCATCGCTGCTGCTCGCTGGACGACGTGTACGACGCGCGCCGGGTGGCCGAGCATTGCGGTTTTCCGTACTACGTGGTGAATTTCGAGCGCCAGTTCGAGGCCGCCGTCGTCCGGCCGTTCGTTCAGGATTACCTCGCCGGCCGCACACCCATCCCCTGCGCCCAGTGCAACACTGCGGTGAAGTTCGACGAACTGCTCTCCACCGCGCGCCAGATTGGCGCCGAGCGCCTGGCCACCGGCCACTACGCCCGCGTCCGCCATAACGAAGCCACCGGCCGATGGGAACTCTGGCGCGCACGTGACGCCGCGAAGGACCAGTCTTATTTCCTCTTCGGGCTGACCCAGGAACAGCTCGCGCGAACGCTGTTTCCGCTCGGCGAACTGACGAAGGCCGAAGTGCGCGAACTCGCCCGCGAGCTGCGCCTGCCCGTCGCGGAAAAGCCCGAAAGCCAGGAAATTTGCTTTGTCCCCTCGGGCGATTACTCGCGCTTCATCGCGGCCTATCTGGAAGAGCAGGGAAGCGCTGCATCGGAAACTGCTGGCGAGATTGTCACCACGGAGGGCGAAGTCGTCGGGGCGCACGCCGGTGTGCATCAGTTCACCGTGGGCCAGCGCCGCGGCCTGGGTCTCTCCACCGGCGAGCCGATGTACGTGGTGCGCATCGAGCCCGATTCCCGTCGCCTGGTCGTCGGCGACTGCAGTGAACTCTTTAGCGACACCTGCGAAGTTGGCGAGGTGAATTGGATTGCCATCGAGCGGCTCGACGCGCCGATTCGTGCCGAAGTAAAAATCCGCCACCGCCACGACCCCGCTGCAGCCTGGCTCGAACCGATTGAGCAGCGGGAATCGGCCGCAACCGCGCGCGTCCGCGTGCGCTTCGGCGAAGCCCAGCGCGCCATCACCCCCGGCCAGGCCGCCGTCTTCTACAGCGGTGAGTGCGTCCTGGGCGGCGGCTGGATTCGGTGAACGAGACACACTTCTGCGGCGCAGGGCCCGCCCAGTCCCGCGCTTAAATGAACAGCTCTTCTTCGGAGGATTGCGGGCGGGTGCGTTCGCCCTTGGAGGTCTTTCCGCTCGTAAAAATATCCAGGCCGGCCTTCAGCCCGCGGATCACCGCGGCGACCTGCGACACCGGGCCGGTCACCGTCTTGCGTACGTTCGTGTGTGCCTCTTCGAGCGATTCCAGCACGCCGGTAATCACCTGGTCCGCCCGGATAATCTGACCACGAAGCAGCTCCATGCCTTCGCCCATTACCCGGTCGAACCGGTTGGCCTGGTTGCGGGCGATGTGCACGATCTCCGCGGTATCCGCCACCACGCTGGAAAATCGCTGGCGGGAATCTTCGAGCAGGAAGTTCGTTTTCTCGAGCACCGGCAGCAGTTTGGTGTTGATCTCCGAGGAGACGCGGATCACCTGGTCGCTCGTCTTTTTCATGGCCAGGAACATTCCCAGCAGGATGAGCGCCTGCATGATGATGGCGACGCAGGCCACGATCACGAAGAATCCGACCCAGCTCTCCATTCGAGTCCCCGGAACTTCTCCCGAGTGATCCGCCGGGGCTGCCGGCGGTGCGGACCCCTTCAGTTAATTCTTGGACTTCGCCTGGCGATAGGCGCCTTTGCCCGCCTCGATCGCATCGCTGATGCTGTCGCGCCCGGCTTCCACCGCGTCGCGGCCCCGCTCCACCAGATCGTCGGCGCGTTCGCGGAGTTCGCGTGCCTTCCGCTGCGCGAAATCTTTGCCTTCGTCGGCGCGATGCACCAGATAATCGCGCGTTTCCTCTCCCGATTTCGGGGCGAACAAAATTCCGAGCAGGGCGCCGATCCCCATGCCCACGAGGAAGTAGCTGACCTTATTACCGCCGTTGTCACTCATGGTAAACCCCCAGATGGCCACGCTAACACGGCAACCGGGGGGATGCAAGCCAACGCGCCGGCAGTGTTCCACAGGGAAGAATCCAAGTTCGAAATGCAGTCCAAATATGACCGCTGGTCACTTGCTGCAACCGCCCCAGCTGACAGCAGTTATCCTACGGCTGGAAATGTGCCGAGAGCTTCTCCGCCTGAGCCCGCGTAACTACCGCGCGCAATTCCTCGACCGACGCCTGCCGCACCCGGGCCGGACTGCCGAAATGCCGCAGCAGTTTCTCCGCCGTCCGCGGTCCGATTCCCGGCACCTCCAGGAGCGCGCTGGTTCGCTGCCGCGCCCCGCGCCGGCTGCGGTGGAAAGTGACCGCGAAGCGGTGCGTCTCGTCGCGGATAAGCTGCACGAGCTGGAGAATGGGCGAATGCCGGTCCAGTTGCACCGGGTCGCTCTCCTGTCCGTACACATAGAGAATTTCCTCGCGTTTGGCGATGCTGGCCAGGGGCTGGTTGATGATGCCCAGCTCCTCGAGCGCCTGCGCCGCGGCATGGAGCTGGCCCACTCCGCCGTCGATGAGGATGAGGCCCGGCAACGATTTCTGCTCGTCGCGCAGTCGCCGGTAGCGCCGCAGCACGACCTCATGGATGCTCGCGAAATCGTCGTTGCCCGCCACCTCGCGGATGATGAATTTCCGGTATTCCCCTTTGCGTAGTTTCCCGTCCTCCCAAACCACCATGGACGCCACTTTGTCCGTCCCCTGGATGTGCGATACGTCGAAGCATTCAATCCGCCGCGGCTTTTCCGTCAGGCCCAGCGCCGCCTCGAGCGCTTCCACGATGGCTTTCGACGATGGGCGCAGCACGCGGAACCTCTGGTCGAAGGACAGCTTCGCATTTTTCTCCACCAGCTCCACCAAGGCGCGTTTCTGCCCGCGTTGCGGCACCACGATTTCCACGCGATGGCCGGCGCGTTCCGTCAGAATCGTCTCCAGCAGCGCGCGGTCCTCGAACTCCATGGGAACGTGCAGGTACCGCGGCTGGTAGGCCGAGTCCAGGTAGATCTGTTTCAGCAGCGCCGGCAGGAACTCCTCCGGCACGAACACTTCCTGGTTCTCCCAGTAGAAATCGCGCCGATCCACTACCCGGCCGCCGCGCAGGTGGAACAGATTCACACACACCAGCGGCGGCTCGGCGTGCCACGCCAGCACGTCCGTATCGTCGCCGGCCGCCGCGGCCATTTTCTGCCGTTCTTCAACCTCTTCCAGCGTGGCCAGCAGGTCGCGCAGCGCGGCGGCCTCTTCAAATCGCTCCTCGCCGGAGGCCCGCTGCATGCGCTCCATCAATCCCGCGCGCAGCTCGGATTTGCGGCCGTCGAGGAACAGCCGCACGTCGCGGGCGGCATCGGCGTACCGCTCGTCCGTCACCAGTCCGGGCACGCACGGCCCGTGGCAGCGGTGGATGTGGTACTCCAGGCAGGGCCGCGGGTGCGCCCGCGTCAGGTCCACCGTGCACGACGGCACTTTGAACCATTTGTGAATGAGTTTCACGATCCGGTAGGCCAGGCTGGCCGGAAAATACGGCCCGAAGTAGAGCGAACCGTCTTTTTTGATCCGCCGGGTGACGTACACCCGCGGGAATTTCTCTCCCGCCGTGAATTTGATGTACGGATAGGTTTTGTCGTCCCGCAGGAGGATGTTGAATTTCGGCTGGTACTGTTTGATGAGGTTGTTTTCGAGCGCCAGCGCTTCGCGCTCGTTGTCCACGACGATGTAGTCGAGCCCCGCGGCCTCGCGCACGAGCGCCGAGGTTTTCGGGTCCCCGCCGCGCGCCTCGGAAAAATAGGAGCGCACGCGGGAGCGCAGCGAGACTGACATGCCCACGTACAGCACGGTTCCCTGCGCGTCCCGGAAGAGGTACACTCCGGGTTGTGCGGGGAACGTCTCGGCTTTTTCCCTGAGGTCCACGGCGCGGAACCGCTGCGCTCCGGCGCGCCGGAGCAACAACGATGATAGCAGAGCGCATCCGAATCCTGCGGAACCCATGAAGCACGCCGCATCACTCCTGGCCGCCGCATTTCTGGCCGCGCTGCTCGTAGCAGGAACGGCGCGCGCGCAGGGCAACTCGGAGAGTTCCAGTTCCAAGCCCTCCGGCCAACCCAAAGGCACGCAGCCCGCACCTCCAGCAGCCGCAGACGGCAGCGACGCGGTCTCCCGCCGCATCAACAATACCGCTCCGGCGCAGCACGATGTGGAAGTCGGCCAGTATTACATGAAGAGGGAAAAGTACGATGCGGCCATCGACCGCTTTAAGGATGCCACTCGCCTGCTGCCCGATTATGCTCTGGCCTACCGCCTGATGGGCGAAGCCTACGAAAAGAAGAAGTTCCTGCCCGAAGCCCAGGCCGCCTACAAGAAGCTTCTCGCAGTCGCCCCCAACGACAAGGACGCTGGGGAAGTGCGCAAACGAATCGAGCGCCTCCAGTCTGAAATCCAGGAACAGGACCGGCGCCGCGCCGCAGCGACGAAACCGTAGGATCAACCACGGGCGTAGGGGCACGACATGTCGTGCCCCTACTTGCCAAACGCCGAAGCCGGCAGGTTCTCCGCCTCGTTCAAGACCGCTTCCGGCTCCTTTCGCACCGCTGCGGCTGCCGCCGCTCCGAGCCTCGACTCGCTTTCCGCGCGCAATCTCACGATCGTGTCCCTCTCCGCCCCGGGCGTAGCCTGCAACAGTTCCTCCGCGTGCAGGAAACAGGCAAACACCAGGCGTTCCGGCTGTCCATGTCGCCTCAAGAATTGGCCGTACTCGCCCCAATCCGCGGCCACCGACTCCGCGTCGTTGAACCCCGCGTCCACCGCCAGCGCCTGCTGGAAAATCAGCAGCGCGCGCGACGGACGCCCCTGGCTCTCTTCCAGTTCCGCGTGGTGCACCAGCGCCAGGGTTTCCATGGTGATATCGTGGTCCTTTTCGGCCAGCGGCACGGCGGCGTCATACCCGAGCGCTGCGTCGGCAGGCCGGTTCACGCGCGCGTCCGCGTCGGCCACTTTGATAATCGCGCCCAGTTGCAGGTGCGATTCGTTCGCGTGCCGTTCCGGGTGCTGCAGCACCAGTTGCAGATATGCCCGGTAATGCCGCGCCGCGGCCTGCTGCTCGCCGCGTGCCGAAAGCGCGTCTCCCAGATACAAGTGCGCATTTCCCTGCGACGGGTCCAAATCCACGGCGCGGTTCCAGTCGTCCATGGCTTCTTCCGCATGCCCCATGCGCTGCGCCAGAAGCCCGCCGTTCACCAGGGCCTCCACGTTTTTCGGGTGCCGCGCCAGCACTTTCTGGTAGAGCTGGTAGGCCTCGGGATATTTCCCGGCCGCTAGCAGCGCATGTGCCAGCGCTTCCTCGAGTCCCTTGCTCCCCGGCCTGAGCGCGACTGCACGCGTCAGCGCTGCGATGGCCCCGGCCGAGTTGTCCGCCTTCTCGTCCGCGCGCGCAATGCGCGCCAGCAGCCCGCTGTCGTAGGGGTCGAGTTTTGCGGCGCGCTCCAGCTCCGGCAGCCGCCCCTCCGCCGAGGCCCAGTAGAATCGCGCCTGATCCATCACTCCCCAGGCGCACAGGAGCAGCGCCGCTCCCACGCGCACAGCGTGTGCCCCGCGTGTACCGCCGGCCAGCCAGCGCAGCGAGTCCATCAGCCGCCCTCGCGAGACCTCCACAGCCGGCGCGGCGGATGCGGCCGCTTTCTCCCCGCCGCCGATCAGCAACGCCGAAATCCGCGAATCGCGCAGCTTCCAGATGGCTCCGTCGAGAATAAAGTGGTGGATGTTCACCAGCGCCGTGAAGGTCAGAAAACTGGCCCCGAAATCCGCGTGCAGCAGGCGGCTGACGATCCACGGCCCGGGAATGAACAGCGCGATTCCACCCGCCACCAGCGTTCCCATGTAGCCGGCAAACCGCCAGTCGGTTCGCCCCTCCGCCCGCGCCTCGCGCCGCTGGTAATAGCTCGTGATCCAGATGTACTGCGTAGAGTGCAGCACGGCCAGTATCCCGGAACTGTACCGCGCCTGCGGCAGCTGCACCCCCGAGGTCAATTCGAGCCCCACCGGCAGCACGAACCACAGAAATTGCGACACAAACAGCATCGCCGGCGCCGCCCCCGCGCGCCATCCTCCGGCCCGCCGCAGGAATCGCGACACCGCCCATCCGCCGGCCAGCAGAAAAAACACCGCGCACGCCGCTTTCGGCCACAGCGCCCATCGCGCGGGAATGTTCAGCGAGAGGATCATTTCGTCGGTCGAGGGCCCGGTGTGGAAGCTGAGCATCAGCAGGACGTACGAGGCGATGAAAGCGCCGTAGAGCGCACGGCGTTCCTGCTGTTCCGGAGCGAGGTCCGCGCGCCGCGCGAACATCATCATCAGCCCGAAGTTCTGGCCCGTGTAATGCCACGGGCTCCAGCAGATGTAGAGGGTGAACAGCCAGGGGAGGAACGCGGGCACGGCGTGCGCCAGCACTCCCGCGAGCGCCAGCATCAGCGCCACGTGCACGGTGAAGATGCGGTATCTCTCGAATTGCTCGTGGGTGTGATAGGCGCGGTACACCGTGGCCATGAAGTGCGGATAGTTGAAGAGCAGCGCCAGGAAGTAGAACGCCAGCGACCACTGCTGCGCATTTGACCGGCTGGCCAGCAGCGCCACCAGCAGCAGGGGCGCGCTCCAGCCTCCGCACCCGACCGTCAGGTCCAGCCACGGGTTGTAAATCCACGGAGATTCGGAGAGCGCTGCCGGTGTCGGCTGGGCGTTCGGCGCGGGAGGATTGTTTCGTTCCGCCATCAGCGATCGCAGAACCGTATCCTCGCCCGGCCCCGCTGAATCATCAAGCGCGGTGTGGACGAGTGTGCCACACGGGACCGCTCACAATTTCACCCAGCACCACTCCTCGCTCCAGGGCAGGCGCGACATTTGCCGCGCCGGGCCCGTCTCCTCAACCACAAATGCGTCCGAGAAGTTGGCGCCGATTCCGTTGGCCGGATCATAGAGTCCCGGCTCCACGGAAAAGTTCATTCCCTTTTCGAGCATCGTGTAGTCGCCCAGCGAAAGATACGGCGGCTGGTGTCCCTCCCAGCCCTGCCCGTGCGCCGGCCGGTGATAGATATAAGGGGCCACGCCGTTCTTCACCTGATGCTGGTGGATTTTGTAGGCGACCGTCGAACCCGTCACTCCGGCGATGGACTCCTCCTTCTGGATGAGGCAGCAGTCGCGGCTGACGGTCCAGAGTTTTTTCATCTGGTCCGTCAACGGGTGGATGAACATCGCGCGGTAGAGTTCGCCGCCGCATCCGCTGATGTGGACGCCGCCCTCGATTTGAATCGCCTGTCCGCGCGAAACCTTGTTGTACAGGAACTGGTTGGGGTGGGGAGAAGATGTGGAGCGGCCCACGCGAGAGGAGACTTGAATGGTGATGCCCACCGCCGTGTGGGGCGCGCCGTCATGCTTGATGTCGGCCATTACCAGGTCTGTGCCGTATTTGGTGGCCGCGTGCCCGATGTCGTAATCCGTCAGGTCGGTGCCGTGCTTGAGCAGGAGGTCCCGCGCATACGCGTGCATTTGATTGAAGTAGCTGTAGGCGCGCCGCGTGAGCGCAATCTCCTCCGGCGTCTTGCGCATACGGAAGTCCATACACATGTCGGCGGCGGAGCCCATCTCCTTCCCCAGGATGTTCACCACTTTTCGCTGCATGGAAGGGACGAGTTCTCCATCTGCCGCCAGTTTTTTGTCCGCGTAGCCCCGCTTCTTCAACGCTTTCAGCATCCACTCGGTCAGGTCGACCTTCGCGCCCATCTGCACTTTCCCCTCGTTGGGAAAGGCGCCCTCGGCATGAGGCCAATCGAAGTACATTTCGCCGTCGGAGTACCACCATGATTTCACCAGGTCGCGATCCAGCGCCGCATAGAACCACACCGGGTCGCCCTTCAGGGGCAGAAACACGTTCACCAGCCGCTCCGTAGTCGTGTGCCACAGCCCGGTGAAGTAGATAATGTTCCAGCGATCCCTCAGCAGAATCCCTTCGTAGCCCGCTTCCGCCAGCTTCGCGCGCAACAGGTCCGCGCGGCGCTGGTGCCATTCGAGAGGGAGACGGTCAATCGTGGCCGGCTTGAAACCGTCATCCGGCAGAAACAGGCTCGCCGATTTCCCTCCCGCGGCACCCGCCGCTGCTCTGGTCGCCGCCTCGGCGCCGGCCGCGGTTCCCACGGTTGTCGCGGCCACTCCCGCTCCCGTCGTGACGAGAAATTCTCTTCTGCTGATCATGGAGTTTTCCTCCGTCAGAGCAGGCGGAATATCACAATTCGGCGGCGTTGGAAAGGTGAGGTGGAGTAGACAGGGTCAGACCCGAAGATTCGGGGCCCCTGAACGTGGGGAGTTTGTTTGGGCTGGGAGTACCCACGGTCGGAACATCACCGACCGTGGCTACCACATCCCCGCGCGCAACAGATACCGCCGCGCCTGCTCGAATTCCCGGAATTTCCGCTCCGCCCGCCGGAATTCCGGAGTATGCAGCCCCAGCCGGCAGCGGGAATCCCGGTGGGCCAGCGCGCCCGCGGCGGTGCGCAGGTGCAACGGTGCAGCGCGTTCCAGGTGCAGCATCTCGTGATAGACGACGTACGCCACCACGTGCTCCGGCACCTCTCGCCGGTCCAGCCGCTGGTTGATCACGATGTGATTCATCCCCGGATCGAACACGCCGAGTTGCCGCCTCCACGGCGCCGCGCTCCAGCCCACTTCCGTCGCGGGCATCCTCCCGGAAAAATATTCGCCGTTAATCCTCCGGAAAAGTTGGTCCAGGTGGTGCGCCTGTCCCTGCGGGCCCGTGTGCTGCCTGCGCCCGCGCCTCCGCCGCGCCATTTCCACGCGGCGGTTCACGCGCGCGCTATCCGCATACCGGCGGTACCGCCCGGCCAGTTCCGGGGGCAGGCGGAGGCGGTAGAGTTTCGAGAGCAGGACTGCTGCCGCCGCTTCCAGCGCCTCCATCGGCGCGCAGCGCATCAGGTCCGAGACCCGCGCATCCGCAGTCTCCTCCCGCAGACGGATTGTGTGACTCAGGCTCGCATAGGGATAAAAGACTACCTCGAAGTGCGGCGCCCGCCCGCGGATGCCCAGCCGGGCGAACATCCTGCGGAAGATGGCGGCCCCGCCAGGGAAGGGAATTGCGCGGCGGACGGCTCCTGTTCTGCGGGCGGGAGAACTCATGGAGCGGGCGGCAGAGACGCGCCTTTCGCGCGGTACGCGTTGCCAGGGGCGCCGGCAGGCCTGCTCACGGCCGCCTCCGTTCCGGCGCCGCCGAAAGTTCTTTTGCAACTTTCTGCGCGGTGGCTGCGGCGTCCTGTGTGGCCTCGATGGCGTCGTCCAGTTCGGATTTGAACTGAGCGAGGTCCGGATTTTTGCGCAACTCCTGCACTTTGGGCAGGAATTCCTTCGTTCGTTTCTCCAGCTCCTTCGTCCCGGGGCGCAGATTCTCCTGTTTCTCCAGGCCGGCTTCCAGAAAATCCGCGGCATCGTCCACGCATCCCGTGTAGGCGTTGATCAGCGCCCACATGCGGTCGGACCAATCGCGGTTCCGTTCTTTCCGTTGCAGCTCGTAATCGATTTTCTGCAGCCGGTCGGCCGCGAACCCCAGGAACAACTTCACCCGCGCCGACACGGTTTCCGCGTCGCGGATCTGGTCGGCTTCGTTCGGCGATAGGTAGTCCTTCTTCGGTTTCTGTGCAGGGGGCGCCGCCCGCCCATCCGGCCCGCGGCCCGCCCACCCGAGCGCCGGCAGTGCGAGCGCCAGGCACGCCGCCGCAAGTTTCATCGCTTTCGTCGTCGTTGGCATGTTCGCCCCGCCATCTCCAGCGGATTCCTCATCCCCCTGGATGCGGGCTGGCGCTGGAAGGTGGTGTTTTGGGGGCATCCGGTGTGTGGGGGAATAGCGCGCGGACCAGCCGGTCGTCCATGGATTCTATTTCTCGCTGCGCCCCAAGCAGCGCTTCCCGGTCCTCCAGCGGCAGTCCGAATACCAGATCGTTGAGCGCGCGCAGCGACTGCCGCAGGTGCATTTCCAGCTCGCGAAATCCTTTGGAATGTTTTTCCGCGTCGCGACCGGTGGCCATCAGACCTGCGAATGCGGCCCCGGCTCCGTCGCGGTATTCCACGAAGAGCGGGCGAACGCTGTCGTACTCCCGCGTCGATTCGGCTTTTCTCATCTCCGCGATCAGCGCATTGCCCAATTTCGGGAAGAATTTGGCGCGCCGGATGGGTTCCGTTTCCTGGCGGTACTCCTCGCGCAATTTGGCGAGCGTATCGTCGGCCCGGGCTCCCGGGGCAAACCCCGCCGACAACAAAAGCACAGCAATCGGGCCAAACAGGAAACATTCACCGAAAAGGCTCCGCATCCCCGACGAGGACATAGCCATGCGCTCGCGTGTCCATCGTAGCAGATACAGCCTGCGCGCGGCGCTTCCAGCGGGGGGAATCGAGCCGCCCCGGTCAGGCGCGCTTTTCGCCGCTCTGGTTCAGCACGCGCTGCAAGAATCTCCCGGTGTGCGACCGTGCGTTCCGCGCCACCTGCTCCGGCGTTCCCGCGGCCACCACCTGGCCGCCGCCCTCGCCGCCTTCCGGCCCCAGGTCGATCACCCAGTCCGCCGATTTGATGACATCCAGGTTGTGTTCAATTATCAGCAGCGAGGCGCCCCGTTCGATCAGTTTCCGCAGCGAAGTCAGCAGTTTCTGGATATCGTCGAAGTGCAGCCCCGTGGTGGGCTCGTCCAGGATGTACAGCACGCCCTCGCTCGATTCCTGCGTCAGGTGCGCGGCCAGCTTCAACCTCTGCGCCTCTCCTCCCGAAAGGGTTGTGGCGGACTGTCCCAGCCGCAGATATCCCAGCCCCACCTCGTCCAGGACGCGCAATTTGGCCACCGCTCGCGGGACGCCGGAAAAAAACGTCAACGCCTCGCGCACCGTCAGTTGCAACGCCTCATGGATGTTCTTCTCTTTGTACCGCACCTCCAGCACGCTCGATTTGAACCGGGTCCCGTGGCACTCCTCGCACACCAACTCCACATCCGCCAGGAACTGCATTTCCACCGTCACCGTGCCGTCGCCCTGGCAGGCCTCGCAGCGCCCGCCCGGGATGTTGAACGAAAAGCTGCCCGGGGAAAGGCCGCGCCGCGTCGCTTCCGGCGTGGCCGCATACGCGTCGCGGATGGCGTCGAACGCTTTCAGATACGTCGCCGGGTTCGACCGCGGCGTTCGCCCAATCGGCGACTGGTCCACCAGCACGAATTCCCGCAGCAGTTGGTCGCCTTCCATGCGCGTGCAGAATTCCCGCAGGCTCCGCCCATTCCGTTTGGCCTCCAGCGCGTTCCAGATGACCTCGTGGACCAGCGTGGATTTTCCCGAGCCCGAAACGCCGGTCACGCACGCCACGAGGCCCAGCGGCACGGCCAGATCGATGTTCTGCAAATTATTTCCCCGCGCGCCCCAGAGCCGCAGGAAGCCGTGCGCCGGTTTGCGCCGCACTGCGGGCACCGCGACCCGCGCATCGCCGGTCAGATACCGCGCCGTCAGGCTCCCGTTTCGCGATTCCGCCAACAACTTCTCCCGCGGCCCCGCAAAAATCAGGCGCCCGCCGTGCTCCCCGGCCCCCGGCCCCAGGTCCAGGATGTGGTCGGCGGAAAGAATCAGGTCGCGGTCGTGTTCCACCACCAGGATCGTGTTTCCCAGGTCGCGCAGGGTCTTCAGGATTTCGATCAGCCGGTGCGTATCGCGCGGATGTAATCCAATGGAAGGCTCATCGAGTATGTAGAGCGCGCCCACCAACCGCGATCCCAGCGATGTGGCCAGTTGAATCCTCTGCGCCTCTCCGCCCGAAAGAGTCGACGTCAGCCGGTCTAACGTGATGTAATCCAGCCCCACTTCATCCAGGAATCCCAGCCGCTGGTTGACGCTCTCCAGGATTTTCTGTGCCAGATGCGCTTCCGCCGGCACCAGCTCCAGACCGCGGAAAAACTGCCGCGCCGCGCCCACCGTCAGTTTGCACACGTCGGTGATCGCGCGGCCCTGGATTTTCACCGCGCGCGCCTCTTCCCGCAGACGCGTCCCATGGCAGTCCGGACACACCGCATAGCCGCGGTAGCGGCTGAGGAAGACGCGCACGTGCAATTTGTATTTCTTCCGCTCCAGCCATTCGAAAAAGCCCTTTACGCCCCAGTAGCCCGCCGCCTTGTCCCCCTCCAGGACGATTTCCTGCTGGTGCGCGGTAAGTTCGCGGAACGGCACGTCCAGGGGAATTCCTTTCGTCTTCGCGTATTTTTTCAGTTCCGCGAACGGCTGCCGGTACCGCGGCTTCGTCCACGGATCGATCGCTCCTTCCTGCAGCGATTTGCTGCGGTCAGGGATCACCAGGTTCAGGTCGAAATCAATCGTGTTCCCGAAGCCCTGGCACCGCGGGCACGCCCCGTACGGGCTGTTGAAGCTGAACAGCCGCGGCTCCGGCTCCTCATATACGATTCCGCACCGTTTGCACTCAAACCGTTCGTTGAAAGCCAGCCGTTCGGCGTCCCCTGTTTCCACCGGAAATTCAAAGATGGCCTCGCCGCGTCCTTCGCGGTAGCACATCTCCACGCCGTCAATCAGCCGCGAGCGCGCCTCCGGGGAGACGGTGAGCCGGTCCGCCACCACGTACACCGGCTGCGCGAAGTCCACGTCCAGCAATTCTTCCGGCGCACTGAACTCATAAATGCGTCCGGCCTGGTACAGGCGGGTGAAGCCGCGCTTCCGCAGGTCGCCCAGCGCGCGGGCCAGTTCCTCCTTCGACCCCTCCGGCGTTCCGCCCGCCCGCGTCCGGCCGCGCTTCGGCCCCGCCGCTGCCGCGGCCGCCGCGCCGCCCGGCTCGAACCGGTAGAGCAGGTAGAATCGCTGCCCCGCCGGCCGCCCGAGCACCTGGTCGGCGATCTGGTCCACCGTGTCCCGCTGCACTTCCTGCCCGCATTTGCGGCACCAGGTGTGCCCCGCGCGGGCGAACAGCAGCCGCAGGTAGTCATAAATCTCCGTTGCCGTCGCCACCGTGGAGCGCGGATTCCGCGTCGAATTTTTCTGGCGAATGGCGATGGCCGGCGCGATCCCGGTGATGGAATCCACCTCCGGCTTCTCGATGCGTTCCAGGAATTGCCGCGCGTACGCCGAGAGCGATTCGATGTACCGCCGCTGGCCCTCGGCATAAATTGTGTCGAACGCCAGCGTGGATTTCCCCGACCCGCTCACGCCCGTCACCACGGTGATGGCGTTGTGCGGTATTTCGAAGTTGATGTTTTTCAGATTGTGGACGCGGGCTCCCCGAACCACGATGCTGTCGGATGCGCCGGATGCCGGGGAGTGAGCTTTCGAGTCAGCCACCAGTACCTCTGCGAAGAAAATCACGCCGTGCCAAACGATCTATTATATTCGGTGGTCGCTCGCGCGGCAATTGACAGCCCGCGCACCCGCAAATCGCCCGCCGCGCTACAATTCCCACCATGCCAACCGCCAATCCGCGGCTCGCTCGCGTCCTCTGGATTGTGCTGGACAGCGTGGGCATCGGCCCGCTGCCCGACGCCGCCGATTACGGCGACATCGGCCGCAGCACGCTGGGCCACATCGCCCGCTCCCGTCCGCTCCGCCTGCCGAACCTCGCGCGCCTGGGTCTGGGCAACATCGCCCCGCTGGACCATATTCCCCCTGCCGCCGCTCCGCTCGCGTCCTACGGCCGCGCAGCCACGCGCTCACCGGGCAAAGACACCACGACAGGCCATTGGGAGATGGCCGGCATCTGGCTCGAGCGTCCATTTCCCGTCTATCCCCACGGGTTCCCGCTCGAACTCATCGCCGAATTCGAGCGCCGAATCGGCCGCGCCACGCTCGGCAATAAACCCGCCTCCGGCACGGAAATCCTCAAAGAGCTGGGCGACGAGCACATTCGCACCGGGCGCCCCATCGTTTACACCTCCGGCGACAGCGTTTTTCAGATTGCCGCGCACGAAGAAGTCATCCCCGTCGCCGAACTGTACCGCATGTGCGAAATCGCCCGCCGCCTGCTGGATGGCCCGCATCGCGTGGGCCGGGTGATTGCGCGCCCGTTCACCGGCGCCCCCGGCAATTTCCGCCGCACCGAGCGCCGCCACGACTACGCCGTCGATCCCCCGCGCGCCATGCTGCTCGACGCGTTGGCCGAACGCGGCGTTCCGGTCACCGCCATTGGGAAGATCCGCGACATCTACAACGGCCGCGGCGTCGCCTACAGCGTCGGCACAAAAAACAATGCCGACGGCATGGAAAAAATCTCCGCCGCACTCGCCGCCCAACCCTCCGGTCTGCTGTTCGCCAACCTCGTCGATTTCGACATGCTCTATGGCCATCGCAAAGACGTGGAAGGATTCGCCCGTTCGCTCGAAGAGTTCGACGCGGCGCTCGGCGCGCTGCTGGCCCGACTCGGCCCCGCGGATCTGCTCCTCATCACTGCCGATCATGGCTGCGATCCGTGTCCCTGCTCTCCCTCCACCGACCATTCGCGTGAATACGTTCCCGTGCTCGCCTATGCGCCCGCGCACCCGCGCGGCTGCGACCTCGGCTCCCGCGATACACTCGCTGATCTGGGCCAGACCGTCGCGGAAATTTTCGGCGCCTCCATCGCTCACGGCGCCAGCTTTCTGAGTTGCCTCTCCGCCTGCTGAGGCTGGCGCCAAGGCTGGCCGAAAAGCACCACCCCATCATGAAAACCACCAATGGCGCGCATTCCGGCAACTCCTCGAATTCCCCATTGGCCCGCCCATCCTATTGAAAACACGCCCCTAGCACGCACAGCAGCGAGATTTGCGATTTGGCATCACGCGTGCCCCATCCCCTGTGAAGTTTGAGTGAGGTTCTTAGGAAACAGGAAGGGGACCAGACATGCGCTATCTCAAATTCCTACCGGTTCTCGCCATTTGCCTGTTGGCAGTTCCTTCCGCTCACGCACAGGTGGCTGTCGGCGTTGGAGTAGGCCCAGGCTACGTCGAAGGACCTCCTGTCTGTCCCTACGGCTACTACCCCTTTTACCCGTACGCCTGCTCGCCCTATGGCTACTACGGCCCTGACTGGTTTGCCGGCGGCGTATTTATCGGCGCCGGCCCCTGGTACCACGGCTATTACGGCCACGGCTGGTACGGTCGCGGCGGCTACTATGGTCGCGGCGGCTACTATGGTCGCGGCGGCTACTATGGACACGGCGGCTACTATGGCCGTCAAGGCTACGCCGGTCGTGGACCCGCGGCCAACGGTTTTCGCGGTGGCGCGGCCGTTCGAGGGCCGGTTGGCAACGGCTTCCGCGGCGGTAACAGCTTCCGTGGCGGCTCATCCTTCCGCGGAGGAGCAACGGCGCATGGTTCGATGGGTGGCGGCTTCCGTGGTGGCGGCAGTGGCTTCCGTGGCGGCAGTGGCTTCCATGGTGGCGGCGGCTCCCATGGCGGCGGCGCCCATGCGGGCGGCGGTCACGGCGGTGGACGCAGGTAATCTCGCGCACCGTACGAAGGAATCGTCTGGCCGGCAGCGCTCACTGCCGGCCAGTTTCGTGTAACACGCAGGTTGCAGAGGTCTAGAGGAGGAACGCCATGCGATCCAATCAGCCCTCACCACCAAATCGATCCGGCCCCGGTTTCGTTCCCGCCACCCGATTGCAGTACAATGCCCACGGGGTCCCCGCAATCTGGGGTTGGAGGAGTGAGATGTGCGGTTGTGCCGGCCCGCAGCAACTCCCGCCGCGTTCCTCGCTGCTTACCCGCGGAGCATTGACCGCAGTCTCCCAGCATTTCTGGAAAAGAGGATTTATGCGCATTCGACCCGCCGTTGTTTTCCTCCTCGCTTTGTTCGTCGCCGCTGCTGCCGGTGGCCCGCTGCGCGCCGCAGCCTTCTCCGCGCAGGACCCCGCGCCGCAGGACCAGTATCAAGATCAGAATCAAGACCAAAGTCAGTATCAGGACCAGGCGCCAGACCAATACGAGTATCAGAATTTCTCGCCCGACCAGTTGGACAATCTGCTCGGCCCCATCGCGCTCTATCCCGACCCGCTGCTGGCACAGGTGCTCGTCGCCGCCACCTTTCCCGACCAGATTGACGAGGCCGCGCGTTACCTGCGCGCCGGCGCGGACCCCAACTCCATCGACGATCAGCCCTGGGACGTCAGCGTGAAATCCGTGGCCCACTATCCCACCGTGCTCTACATGATGGACAACCGCCTGGACTGGACCACTTCGATCGGCCAGGCCTACGTCAACCAGTCCACCGAGGTCCAGGAGTCCATCCAGCGACTCCGCGGCATGGCCTACAATGCCGGAACGCTCGTCTCCGGGCCACAAATCGAAGTGGTGCAGCAGGGCCCCTATTGGTCCATCTGGCCCGTTCAGCCGCAATTCATTTACGTGCCCGTTTACAACCCGGCGTTTGTATATTACGGCCGGCCGGTATGGCGCGGCCCGTTCATCACGTTCGGCGTGGGGTTTCCCATCGGCGCCTGGCTCGGCTTCGACTTCGACTGGGGACACCGCGGCGTTTACTACCACGGCTGGGGTGACCATCTGTCTCCCTGGGCCGCGCGCTCACGGCCCTACATCCGTGTGACCAACGTGTACGTCAACAACCGTTATCGCAACATCGCCGTGAACCGCGACGTGGTTCGCCGTCCCGTCAACTACGACAACCTGAACCGCTACAACGGCGTACATCAGCAAGTGAACTACTCAAATCGGCAGCAACGTAATTTTCAGGGTGGCGCGGCCCGCCCCGCCGGTCGCCCGGCCCCCGCTCCCAATCAGATCGTCCAACGCAACATCAACACCGGCGACACCCGCATCCAGGATTTCCGCGGCCGCGAGGGCCAGGGGCCCCGCATGACCATGGAAGGCCAGGGACGCTCCGCACCTCAGTCGCAGGCTCGGCCCCAGCAGGCGGGCCCTGAGCAGCCGCGCTTCGACCAGCAACGGCAGGAGATGCAGCGGCAGGAACAGCAACAGCAGCAACAGCAACGGCAGGAGCAGCAACGTCCTGCCCCGCAGCGCCCGAGTCCGACTCCCGCTCCCCAGGCCCGGCCCGCGCCTGCGCCGCGTCCGTCAGCTCCGTCAGCCTTCAACGTCGAGCGCGGCACTTTCAACCCCAGCCAGGCCAGCCAGCGCGGACAGCAAAGCCGCCAGCAGATGTCCCGTCCGGCCCCCGCCCCGCGCCCCGCACCCGCCCCCCGGCAAGCGCCGGCCCAACAGCCGTCGGGTGGCCGGAGGAGGCCATGAGCCGTATGGCAGCGCCGGCCTGTCCTGAGCGAAGCCGAAGGGCGTCTCGCCGGCCTTCAATCCGCGCCGCCGCCCGCGGCCGTGTGGAACAAATGTCGGAAAGGAATCACGCCATGAATACGCCGCATGAGCCGCAGAAATCCCCGCGCACCCTGCCGGGGTTGTTGGTCCTCATCGCCATCGCAATGTGCCTGGGAACGGCATTCGCATCCGCACCGCCGTCGCAGGCCGCGAAGGGCGCCGGGGCGGAGCAGGAACTGTTCGCCAGCCCCGAGGCAGCCCGCGACGCGCTGGTGGCCGCCGTCTCCGCTCAGGACCAGACCGCGCTCGACGCCATCTTCGGCCCCGAACGCGAACAGTTGAAATCCGGTGATCCCGTCCAGGACCAAAGCCATTTGGAACGCTTTGCCGTTCACATTCGCGAAGGGTGCACGCTCCAGAAGGTGAACGATGCGAAGTACACGCTCATCATCGGCGCCAACCATTTCCCGTTCCCCATCCCCATCGTGAAAGACGGCGACAAATGGCGATTTGACACCAAAGCCGGCCTGGAAGAAATCCTGAATCGCCGCATCGGCGACAACGAACTCTCCGCCATCATGACCTGCCGCGCCTATGCGCTGGCGCAGTGGGAATACTTCTCGCAGGGGGGCCTGCACAACGATGACGGGCTGGCCCAATACGCCCAGAAATTCATCAGCACGCCGGGCATGCACGATGGGTTGTACTGGGAAACCACGCCCGATGAGGACCCCAGCCCGCTCGGTCCCCTGGTGGCCGAAGCTCGCGCGGAAGGCTACAGCGCCGGAGCTCACACCCAGCAGGCTGGAGTGAAGGCCGCGTCAACCGGTTCCAGCGCGGCGGGCTCGAGCGGCCAGCCTGGCCACCCGCACAATCCCTATCACGGCTATTACTTCAAAATTCTTACCCGTCAGGGCCCCAGCGCTCCCGGCGGCGCGTTCAGCTACCTCATCAACGGCCACATGATCGCCGGCTTCGCGCTGGTTGCCTATCCGGCCAAATGGGGCAATTCCGGCGTCATGACGTTCATCGTCAACACGCAGGGCCGCGTATATCAAAAGAACCTGGGGCCGAAGACCGGCGAACTCGCGCCGGCCATGAAGGAATACAACCCCGACCCAACCTGGCAACTCGTCCCTAAAGATTAGAGGCAGCGCATGTTCTGCGCCCCGGCGCTTTGCGCCGGGGCAGAGGGGTCGGGGTCTCATCCGCCTTCAACGCGACCCGCCCGAGCGATCGCTACCCCGCCCGCGTCCCGTCCGGCACCGGCGCTTCCGGCACGGCCAGCACCGGTTTCACCCCGTCCGCGTAGCCGATATCGAACAGCATCCCTTCCGAAACCACCCCGCGCAGCTTCCGTGGTTCCAGGTTCACCACGAACAGCGCCTGCCGCCCTTCGATCTCCCGCGGGTTCGCGCGCTCCCGCTTCATTCCCGCCACAATGGTCCGCGTGTGGTCGCCGAAGCGCACGCGCATCTGCATCAGTTTATCGGAGCCGGGAACGTCTTCCACCGTTTCAATCGTGCCCACGCGCACGTCCACCTGCTCCAGGACCTGCATGGCAATGGTTGGTTTAATCGCTGCTGGCGTCATGCCAGCCAGTGTAACGCAGGGCCTGCCCGCCGTGGCGGGCGGCGGGCCTCGCGGTTCGTCCCGCACTCGCCCCGCCTCAATTCCCCGTCGAGGCTTTCGGCGCGTAGTAGCCCAGCCGCGTCCGCACCGATAGCCTGCCGTTCGCCCGCGGCGGGTTCACCAGCTCGATGCGCACGGTCCGGAAGCTGCCGTCGCGCGCCACGTTGGTCGGGTAATACGCCAGCACGTACTGGTTCCGGACGTCCCGCGCGATCATCGTGCAGATCGACTGCACCTCTTCCACCGACTTCGGGAAATAGGCTGCGCCGCCTGTCTCCGAGGCCAGCGTGTTCAGGTCTTTCTTCGCGTGCCGTGCCGCGCGCGCTTCTTCCTCGTTCAGCAGACCCACCGCGTAAATCAGCGTTCCGCTCTTCCGCGCCTCTTCCACCGCCGTCTGCAGGGTGATGTGGCCGCTGGCGTTGTCCTCCCCGTCGGTAATCACCAGCAGCACCTTCTTGTCGTGAGTGGCCTTCTTCAAATGGTCCATCGACCCCACCAGGGCCGCGTACATGGCCGTGCCGCCCCGCGAATCCACACGCTCCAGTGCGTCGCGCAGTTCGTGGAGGTCGGAGGTGAAATCCTTGTCCAGGTCCAGGAAGAACTCGTCGTTGAAGTTCACCACGAACACTTCGTCCTGCGGGTTGCTGGTCTGCACGAAGGTCAGCGCCGCCGCGTTCACCTTTTCCCGTTTGTCCCGCATGCTGCCGCTGTTGTCGATCACCAGCCCCATGCTCAACGGAACGTCTTCCTTCCGGAACACGGAGAGCTTCTGCTCCACTTTGTCTTCGTACACGCGGAAATTATTTTCTGCCAGGCTGGGCACGAAGTTCCCGTGCTCGTCGAGCACGCTGGCGTACAGCACCACCAGCTCCACGTCGCGCCGCATCCGGTATTCGCCCTGGCGCGGCGGCGCGGCCTGGCCTCCGGGCGCGCGCACACCTGTCCGTGCCAGCGCCGGTGCCAGCGCCGCAAACGCGCACATGGCCAGGCTCAGGCCCAGCCGTTTATTGCGGAGAATAGTAGCCGCTCTTCGCGTACACATTCAGGGGAGGCAGTCCTTTCGGGGGCCGCAACTTCACTTTTATTTTACGCCATTTTCCGTCCCGGGCGTGGTTTGACGGACGGTAGCCCAGCACGTACTGGTTCCGCAATTCCATCCCGATCTTGATCGCGATGTCGGGCAGGTCGTTGAGATTGGTCACCCCGAACGTCCGGCCCCCGCTCAGGTCCGAGATTTCGCCGAGCAGGGCGGGCCCGTTCACCTCTTCGACCGTCGAGCGAGCCCCCGCCGGGTCGTACAACCCGATCGCGTAGATCTGCGTGTCTGCCTCGCGCACGAAATTCCGGATGTCGTGCTCCGAATACCGGCTGTGGTTGTCTCCCCCGTCGGAGATCACCAGCAGGGCCTTCTTCTGGTTCCGCGCCCCGCGCATCTCGGAGAGGCCCAGGTAAATCGCGTCCAGCAGCGCCGTCCGTCCGTGCGCGGAGGTGAACATCAGCCGGGTCTGGATGTCGTCCACGCTGGTGGTAAACGGGCTGGAAAGCTGCGCGCGCTCGTTGAAGCTCACCACGAAGAATTCGTCCTGCGGGTTCGCCGTTTTGAAGAATTGCAGCGCGGCCATCCGCGACTTCTCGATTTTGTTCGCCATGCTTCCGCTCAGGTCCAGCACCACCCCGATGGACACGGGCACGTCCTCGCAGGAAAAGTGCGTGATTTCCTGTTCCTGGCCGTCCTCGAACAGCCGGAAGTTGTCCTGCTCCAGCCCGGTCACCAGCCGGTTGTACGGGTCCGTCACCGTGACGTTTACCAGCGCCAGGTCCACGTCCACGCGCAGCGGGTTTTTTCCGCCCGGCCGCGCGTCCGGCTTCGCCGGGGCCGACGGCCCCGGGACCACGAATGGGGGAGGCGTCCCCCCGGGATTCTGTCCTGGGCTGGGTTTTGCGGGCTCTGCGGGTGGGCCGGGTGACTGCGCTCGCGCGGCGGCAAACAGCAAAGCGCACAGTAGTAAGCCCCCGACTGACCGGAGCGCTCTCGCGGCCTGCTGGCTCACGGCTCCCCTCGCTCGCCCCGGAGAGGGGGCGGGCAATGTCCCCGATGCCGCTTCAAGTCCGGCTCCATCCGCTCGTGGAACTTCTCGAGCGCCCTCGCCGGACTCGACCGCGATTGTAGCACCCGTCACCGCGAAATCAAGACGCCTGCCGGTCCTGCCCCACTCGCCTTTGCGCCCTTCCACCACACCGAGCATCCATCCTCGGCTGCGTTCGCCTGTGTTAACATCCGCCCAGCTACACAGCCGTAGGGGCGCACCCGCGCCCGATTATCGGCGGGTGTGCGCCCGCTTCTTCGCCCTAGGGAGCTGCATTTGGCAGACGCCGTCATCGCCGTCATTCCCGCTCGCTATGCCTCCACGCGTTTTCCCGGCAAAGCTCTCGCTCTCATCGGCGGCAAAGCCATGATTGTCCGCGTCCTCGAACGCGTGGGCCGCGCCCGCGGCATCTCCCGCGTGCTCGTCGCCACCGACGACGAACGTATCGCCAGCGCCGTGCGCGAAGCCGGTGGTGAAGCCGTCATGACCCGCGCCGACCATTCTTCCGGAACCGAGCGCATGGCCGAAGTCGCCGAATCCCACGTTTCCCCCTACTACCTGAATGTTCAGGGCGATGAACCCCTCGTCGAGCCCGCTGCTCTCGAAGATCTGATCGGTGAAATGGAATCCCTGGCCGGGCACGAATCCGTACCCGGCGTCGGCACTCTTGCCACTCCGCTTCGCGACGTCCTCGATGCTCCCGATCCACGCGTGGTTAAAGTGGTCACCGATTTCTCCGGCAATGCCCTCTATTTTTCCCGCTCCCCCATTCCCCACAAGCGCGACGCCCCCGGCTCTGGCGTATCCGTCGGTTCGGGCGAGCATCGCGCGCCTCTCTGGAAACATCTGGGCGTTTATTTCTTTCGCCGCGACGTGCTGCTGGCATTCCCCAAATTGCCCCACGGACGCCTGGAGCGCCTGGAACAGCTCGAACAGTTGCGACTGCTCGAGAACGGCTACCGAATCCACGTGGTCGAAACGCCTCACGATACCGTCAGCGTGGATCACCCCAGCGACGTCGCCCGCGTCGAAGCCATCCTGAAAAAGTGACGGGTGATTCGTGACTGGTGGCTGGTGGGAAGAACAGGCGTGAACGTCCCAGCGCTGCGGGCGTGTGGGGAGGAGAGGGAAAGGCGTGGACTTTCTGCCGACTGCGGCAGGTAAAGCGGCAGAGGGGACAAGGAGGCTGAAAGTAAGAAAGCGAGATCCTCCACCAGTCACCATTCACCAATCACCAGTCACTCTTCAGGTTGACAACACGCGCCGCGCCCCGGATAATAATTCGTACTTCAATTCCGCGCCGGTCGGGAACACCATTTCGCGGCGCAGAGGAAACTGACCGGAACGTTGACAGTCCAAGGCACCACGCCGAAATTTATTTTTGTTACCGGCGGCGTCGTCTCCTCCCTCGGCAAAGGTCTCGCAGCAGCCTCCATCGCCTGTTTGCTGGAAAGCCGCGGTCTGCGCGTCACTCTCCAGAAGTGCGACCCCTACCTGAACGTGGACCCGGGCACCATGAGCCCCTATCAGCACGGCGAGGTGTACGTCACCGAAGACGGCGCGGAGACCGATCTCGACCTTGGCCACTACGAGCGGTTCACCACCGCCCGCCTGACCCGCGATAACAACTGGACCACCGGCCGCATCTACGAGCTCATCCTGGCCAAAGAGCGCCGCGGCGACTATCTCGGCAAGACCGTGCAGGTGATCCCCCACGTCACCGATGAAATCAAGGCCGCCTTCCGCAAAGTGGCCCACGACGTGGACGTGGTCATCGTCGAAATCGGCGGCACAGTCGGCGACATCGAATCGCTCCCGTTCCTGGAAGCCATGCGCCAGATGCGGCTGGAGATGGGCCCCGCGCACACCGTCTTCATACACGTGACGCTCGTTCCTTACATCCCCACCGTCGGCGAGCTGAAAACGAAGCCCACACAGCACAGCGTCAAGGAACTGCTCAGTATCGGCGTGCAGCCCGATATTCTGCTCTGCCGCGCCGACCGCCCCATTCCCCAGGAATTGAAAAAGAAGATCGCGCTGTTCTGCAATATGGCGGAGAACTGCGTCATCGCCGCGAACGACGTGGAGTGCATCTACGACGTTCCGCTTTCGTTCGCCCAGGAAGGCCTCGACGAACAGATCCTGCGCCTGCTGCATCTGGAAGCACGCGAACGCGACCTGCGCCCCTGGCTGGGTTTTCTCGAACGCATCCACAATCCCGAGGGCGAAGTCCGCATCGGGGTAGTGGGGAAGTACGTTCAGCTCGAAGACGCTTACAAGAGCCTGCGCGAAGCGCTGGTTCACGGTGGCGTGGCCCACAAACTCCGCACCGTTCTCGAGTGGATTGAAGCGGAAGAAATCGACTCACAGGAAACCGCCGCGCGCCGCCTGGCAAACGTTGACGGGATTCTAGTTCCCGGCGGATTCGGCAAGCGCGGCATTTCCGGCATGGTGGAAGCGATTCGTTATGCCCGCGAGCAGAAAGTGCCGTTCTTCGGAATCTGCCTGGGCATGCAGTGCGCCACCATCGAATACGCGCGCGATTGCGCTCATCTCCAGGGCGCCGATTCCACCGAGTTCGATCCCCAGACCCCGCACCGCGTCATTTTCAAGCTGCGCGACCTGCTCGGCGTGGAGGAAATGGGTGGAACGATGCGACTGGGCGCCTGGCCCTGTATTCTGGAGCCCGGGTCATTCGCGGCTCGAGCGTACGGGACGCTGGAAATCTCTGAGCGCCATCGCCATCGCTACGAATTCAATCCCGAATACGAGAAAACGTTGGTGGCCGCCGGCTTCCGCATCACCGGACGCACCCCCGACGGCATTTACGTGGAAATCGTCGAAGACCCCAACCATCCCTGGTTTCTCGGCTGCCAGTTCCACCCCGAATTCAAATCCGCGCCGCTGCATCCGCATCCGTTGTTTGCCGCGTTCATCGGCGCCGCTGACCAGCACCGTCTCGCGCGTACCCGCGTCCGCTCCTCCCAGCAACCCATCGCTGCCGCCGACTGATTCGCTGTCCGGGGCGTTTTCGGCTACTCCGGTTGTCTCTTTGGAGATTTGGTTTTGATTGCAGATCGAGGCCGGAGAAGGCAGCTGCGTTACAGCGCGCCGAGCCACCTCACGGGTTGGTGCGCGGACATCGAGTTGGCGAGGCGCTCGTCTGCCGTAATGAATACGGCTCCAATTCTCGAGGCAAGGATTATATAGAGGCAATCGTAGACGGTGCGCCCGTGTGTGATGGCGAGCGTCAATGCCGCTCCGAGCAGCGGTGGAGTCGGCAGGGTTGGAAAGTTGCGCGCCTGCACAAACGCCAGGGCATTCTCCGCCGTTTCCTTTGTGATTCGTTTCCGACGAACGGCGTTCCAGAGCACATTGCCCAACTCGGCCCAAAACAGGTCGGGCACGATGAAACTGATCTTTCCCTTCTGATACGCGTCGAGTAATCGGATAGCTTCGTCAACGAGGGACTCCTCTTGGGAAGGCAGCACGCACTTCGCCGCAACGCTTGCATCTAGTATAAAGAGCATTAACGCTCGCGATCCTCGCGCACCATCTCTTCGGCGGAGGGAAATGGACCGGGTCCGGGCGAGGGCAGGGAACGGAGGTGGGCAAGCTTCCTGACAAACTCCCGCCGGGCTCTAAGTTCCTTCTCCGTGGGAATCAATTGCTCAAGAATAGACAGGACCTCGGCGGCGATGGAGCGGCGGTGATCCTTGGCGCGTTTCCGCAGCGCCGCGTAAAGGTCATTGGGCACGTTTTCTACGTAAAGTGTCGCCATAGGATTTCCCTTGGGACTCCCTAGGGAGATCCTAGACCATAATCCCGGGTGGTGCAAGTGGGCCTTGCTTTAAAGGATGCCGTGAGCCCGCTCCATCCGCGAGCCCGGCCTCACTGGCCCGCTTCCTAAGATGCACCGACCACGCTACAGGCTGAACCCGGTTGTCGCAAAGTGAGAATGATGGCGGATCCTCCGGGCCCACAGCCGCGTCCTCACAGGCACGTCCTCCCTCCTGCTGCACGCCTGGGAGTATCTTCGCGCCACCCGCGTTGCAAATTTCTCCCCTACGGAATAGGCTACCGCGTTTGGAGTTCTGCTCCCATCCATGACAGGCACTCGTGAGTTTGCCATCGGTCCGGTTCGCGTGGGCGGAAGCCGCCCGCCGATCCTGATTTGCGGCCCCTGCGTCATCGAATCCGAGGACCACGCGCTGATGGTCGCGCGCCGGGTCAAAGAGATCGCCTCTGCCGCCGGCATCCCCCTCGTATTCAAGGCCTCTTACGACAAAGCCAACCGCTCCTCCTCCGGCTCCTACCGCGGCCCCGGCCCGGCGGAAGGCCTGCGCATCCTCGCGCGGATCCGCGAAAGTGTGGGCATTCCAGTGCTCACTGACGTCCACGAAGTCGCCCAGGTACCCGCCGCCGCTGAGGTCTGCGACGTCCTCCAGATCCCGGCGTTTCTCTGCCGCCAGACCGACCTGCTCGTCGCCGCTGGCCGCTCTGGGCGCGCTGTCAATATCAAAAAGGGTCAGTTCCTCGCGCCCTGGGACATGGGCAACGCCGTGGAAAAGGCGGCCTCGAGCGGCAATCACTCGATTCTGGTCACCGAGCGCGGCGCCTCGTTCGGCTACAACAATCTGGTGGTGGATATGCGCTCGTTTTCCGTTCTCCGCCGCTTCGGTTATCCCGTCATCTTCGACGTCACCCATTCCGTCCAACTCCCCGGCGCTACGGGAAAAGCCAGCGGCGGCCAGCCCGAATTCATCGCCCCGCTGGCCCGCGCTGGAATGGCCGCCGGAGTCGAAGGCATTTTCCTGGAAGTCCACGAAGAACCCTCGCGCGCGCTTTCCGACGGCGCCAACGCTCTCCGCCTCGATCAGCTCCCCCAACTCCTCGCGCAGCTCCAAAGAATCGCTGCGGCGGTGGCCCCGTGAGCCCATTTCATACCGCCGGTCCCTTTCTGCACCGTAGGGGCGCACCCATGTGTGCGCCCTCTTTCCGGTGCGCGCCCTGTGCCGGCACTCCGGCCCGCGCGGGCGGACACATTGGTCCGCCCCTAGCGGCGCCGCGCCCTGCGAAACGGTGTGCGAAATGACCCCCCGCGACACACTCGCCTCAGCACGACGCGTCCTGCGCATCGAAGCCCAGGCCATTGAAGACCTTCTCGCCCGCCTCGACACCCGGTTCCACGACGCCGTCGAACTTCTTTTCGGTTGCAAAGGCCGTGTGGTGGTTACCGGGATGGGCAAATCCGGCCTTATCGGCCGCAAAGTGGCCGCCACGCTCGCCTCCACCGGCACTCCCGCCTCGTTCCTGCATCCTGCCGAAGCGCTCCACGGCGACGTCGGCATGCTCCTGCGCGAAGACGCCGTCCTGGCCATCTCGTACAGCGGGGAAAACGAAGAAGTGGTGCTTCTCCTCGAGACCATCAAACGGCTCGGCTGCCGCCTGATCACCATGACCGGCAACCTCCGTTCCACTCTCGCCGCGGCCAGCGACCTGGTCCTCGACGTTTCCGTGAAAGAAGAAGCCTGCTCGCTCAATCTCGCGCCCACCGCCAGCACCACCGCTGCCGTCGTTCTCGGCGACGCGCTGGCCATCGCCCTGATGGAGCGCCGCGGTTTCAATCCCGAGGATTTCGCCGCGCTTCATCCCGCCGGCCACCTGGGCCGCAAGCTCCGCCGCGTCGGCCAGGTGATGCACTCCGGCGACGACTGCCCGCGCGTCGCCGCCGGCGCCAAAATCCCCGACGTCATTTACGAAATGAGCAAGAAGGGTCTGGGCATGACCACCGTGGTCGATTCCGAAGGTCGCCTCGAGGGAATCCTCACCGACGGCGACCTCCGCCGCCTCATGGCCTCCCGCAAGAACGCCATCTTCGATCTCACCGCTTCTGACTGCATGACGAGCAATCCCGTCACCATCCCTCCCGACCAGGTGGCCAGCGCCGCGCTCAACCTCATGGAGCAGCGCCACATCACCTCCGTGGTCGTCGCCGGAGACGACCGCCGCGTTCTCGGCGTCGTCCACATCCACGACCTCTGGACCCTGCAGCTGTTTTAGTCCTTTCTCCGCTCCATGGAAGGGCAGCGCGAAGCCCGTTGGGTGCGAAAGGAGTTCGTCCTCGAACTCCTTTCGCCTTTCCCCCTCCCCTCCTCGTCCTCGGCTTTTCCGCGTTAGACCCGTGATACCCTCATGCGTTCGTTTTCACACGGAGCGTTCCATTGTCCGTTCGTAAAAATCGTTTCTCCCCCGCCGTCCTTCGCCGCGCCCGCCGCATCCGCCTCCTCCTGATGGATGTGGACGGCACCATGACCGACGGCGGCATCCGCCTGCTCTCCGCTCCCGACGGCACGGTCTCGGAAATGGTCGTCTTCCACAGCCAGGATGGCGTCGCGCTCAATCTTCTGCGTCGCTCCGGCGTTCGCACCGGCATGATCACCGGCCGCGGCTCCGCTGCCGTCACGCAACGCGCCCGCGAACTCGGCATGGAATTCGTCTCCATGCATATCCATGAAAAGCGCCCGGCGTTTGACGACATCCTCTCCCGCGCCGGCGTCTCCGCGGAAGAAACCGCCTACGTCGGCGACGATCTCCCCGATTTGGTGATTCTCGAGCGCGTCGGCCTGGCCGTCGCCGTCGCCAACGCCACGGCAGAAGTGAAACGCCAGGCGCACTACGTCACCCGCGCCCGCGGCGGCGACGGGGCCCTGCGCGAAGTTGTCGAATTAATCCTGCGCGCCCAGGGGAAATGGAGCGAGCTCTACCGCTCCGCCCGGGCCTAGCCCGCATTTCCCGATCGGGTAGCCACGGTCAGTGCCTCCCGAATCCCGAAGCTTCGGGATAGGGACTGACCGTGGGCCTTCCTCTCCGTTTCTGTTGACACCGGAGAGAGCCGATCAGTAGAATTCGTTTGAATCTGCCCGGGTACTCAGCCGCCCTGGGATGACTCTGGGAGGATCGGAATGAGAAAGCTCCTTTTCAGTGCGGTCGGTGTCCTTTGTCTCGTCGCTGCGCTGGCCGAGGCCCAACAGGCTCCTCCCCCCGCTGCCGGTCAGGCTCCTCCAGCCCAGCCCCAGGGACGCAGGAAGCTCCTGGCCATCTACGACTTCGATTACGGCACAGTGCGGAACTACTCCATCGCCGCCTTCGGCAGCGATGTAGACGTGGGGAAGGGAATTACGGACCTTCTTACGACGATGCTGGTCAAAGACGGCACTTATCGTCTTGTGGATCGAAAGATTCTGGACAAGATTATGGCCGAACAAAATTTCTCGAATAGCGACCGGGCCGATCCCAAGTCTGCGGCAAAGCTTGGCAAACTTCTCGGCGCAGATGCCATCATCACGGGCAGCATCACCCAGTTCGGCAACGAAACACAGAATCAGAACTACGGCGGCGCCGGCGGGGCCCTGGGACGCTACGGCCTCGGCGGCTATTCCCACAAGAAGAGCAAAGCCATCGTCACCATCGACGCGAGAATTGTGGATATCGACACCGCGGAAATCCTGGGCGTAGCCAAAGGACATGGTGAATCCTCACGCGAAGCCACTTCCCTCACCGGCGGCGGTGGCGGCTGGAGCGGATTCGGCGGCGGCCACGCAGATTTCGGCGCCAGCGATTTCCGCAATACCATCATCGGCGAGGCGATCAATAACGCAGTCACTCAGTTGAGTGCCGACTTGATCGCGAACAATTCCAAGTTCCAGGCCCGCACCATCGTCGTCGAAGGCCTGATTGCCGCGGTGGACAGCGGACAGATCGTTCTTAACGTCGGCTCCAAGACCGGCATCAAGGTCGGCGATCAAATGAACGTTGAGCGCGTCACGCGCGAGATCAAGGACCCCACCACCGGCCAGGTGATTCGCCGGCTGGCCAATCATATTGGTGTCATTCGCATCACCGACGTGGACGCTATCTCCGCCATCGGCGTGGCCGTCTCCGGCACCGACTTCAAAGTCGGCGACGCCGTGAAAACCGTCACGCAATAGCGCTGCGCTGCCCGGGCTGGCGCGGCAGATTCGGTTTGATCCCGAAGTGCGCGCTGCCCCAGTGGCAGAGGGATTCCATCAGCGGCACCAATTTCCGGCCTTCTGCATTCAGCGCGTAGGTCACCTGCGGCGGCACTGACGCGTTCACTGACCGGCTCACCACTCCGTCCGCTTCCAGTTGCCGGAGCTGCTGCGTCAGCACCTTTTCCGAAATTCCCCCGAGCTTCTTGCGCATCTCCGCAAACCGCCGCAGGCCGAACGACAGGTGCCACAGGATTTGCACCTTCCACTTTCCCGCCAGCACGTTGATCGACGCCTGCACCGGACATCCGTGATGGTCTTTCATCGCTCGTCCTCCACCGCCAACCGCCACGCACCTCCAGGTGCTTACATTTTTGTGCGTACTTCCGCCGCCTGCAACGAATTTATACCATTAGCTGTCTAACAGTGGGCGCGCGCCATCCGCGTTTCGGCACTTTCTATCCCTGCGCTCGGCCCGCAAAAGGAGACCGCGATGATCCTCATCACCGGCGTCACAGGAACCACCGGCGGCGCCGTTCTCGACGAAGTGAGCAAGTCTGGCAAACCCTTCAAAGCCATGTACCGCAGCGAGCAGGACGCCCGCAAAGCCCCCGCAGGCACGCAAACCGTTCTCGCCGATTTCGCGCACAAGAACAGCCTGGCGAAAGCCCTCTCCGGCATGGACGAGCTCTTTCTGGTTTGCTCCCCCATCCCTCAGCTCGTCGAGCTGGAAAGCAACGTCATTGAAGCCTGCGTGGCCGCGCGCGTTCCGCACATCGTGCTGAATTCCGCCCTGGGCGCGGGCGATTACACAAAATCATTTCCCAGTTGGCACCGAAAAGTGGAGGACAAGTTGAAAGCCTCCGGCCTCGCCTGGACCATTCTTCGTCCCAACGGCTTCTTCCAGAACATCGTCATGTACAACGCCCCTTCGATCCGCGCCGAAGGCGCATTTTATGCCGCCATGGGCGACGCCAAGACGAGCCTGATCGACGTCCGTGACGTCGGCGCAGCCGCCGCCAGGGCTCTCCTCGCTCCTGCCGGGCACGCCGGCAAAACCTACGAGCTGAACGGGCCGGAAGCCGTCACCAACGCCGACATCGCCGCGCGCATCTCCCGCATCACCGGCTCCGGCGTCCGCTACGTGGACATCCCCGAGGCCGCCCAGCGCAAAGCCATGCTCGACGCTGGCATGCCCGAATGGCAGGTCACCGCTCTGCTCGACTTGCAGGCCTATTACGTGTCGGGAAAAGGCGCCGCCATCACCGACGTGCTGCCCAAACTGCTCGGCCGAGCCTCGCGCACTCTGGACCAATATCTCGAGGAAAACAAAGCCAGCTTCCGCGCGCAGTCCGCGCGCGCCTAGTCCGCCCGGAGAAACTGAAGATGACCGCATCCGCCGTCGAACACTCCGCCAGCCCAAAAACCGGAATGACGCTCCCCGAAATGAAGCAGTTCGTCCGCAATCATTTCGAAGAGTTCGTCAACCGCAAGAATCTCGGCATCGGCAATGTCAACTTTGCCCCCGAGTTTGTGGACCATGGCGCGGATGTACCTCCCGGCCTTCGGCCCGGGCCTGCCGGCGCCATGCAGTACGTGGGGGGCGCCTACAAGAAGTATCCCGATATCCGCGTCGAAATCCTCGATTTGATTGCGGAAGACGACAAAGTGGTGGTGCGCAATCACTGGACGGGCACGGAAGCCGCCACCGGCACGAAATACGAGTTCTCCGGCATCGTCATCTGGCGCATCGCGCATCGCCAGCTCGTCGAGCGCTGGGCCTACCTCACCCCTCCCCAGCCTATCCGATAGCGGCATCCCGCAGCGGCGCGGGAATTAGTCCCCTCGCATCCATTTAGATTTTCAAGGACGCGCGCCGCTGATACCCGCCCGGGGCCCCGTGGCAGCCCCATGTCAGAAGCTCGAGAGGCTTCCGTGAGGCCGCGGACCACGTCGGCGCTTTCGGCTGACAGGTGCCTGGAAATGGGCGGAAACCGAGTTACTCACCGTAGGAATCGACGAGCGCCTCGACCGGCTCGCCCACAGCGTGGGCTGGGAAGCCCATCCGGAAAGGCACCCTGGGCAGCGCGGCAACCAGTCGCCGCGTGTATTCGTCCCGTGGCGCCTGGAAAATGGTCTCCGGCGGGCCGCACTCCACGATCCGCGAGTCCTGAAGGATGGCGATGCGATGGCAGAGGGCGGCAACGGACAGCAGATCGTGGGAAATGTAGAGAATCGCGGTTCCCAGTTCGCGGTTCAGCCTCGCGAACAGTCGCAGGATCTCCGCCTGGGTGATGGTATCGAGCGCGCTCGTCGGTTCGTCCGCAATGAGCAGCGCGGGCCGGTGCAGGATAGCCATCGCAATGATCACCCGCTGCCCCTGCCCCACGCTCAGTTGCGACGGCCGCCGGCACAGAAAATCCGGGTCGCCTTGCAGGCTGACGCTCTCCAGCGCTTCGCGCACGGCCGCCTGGCATTCCTGCCGCGTTCCCTTCGCATGCGCGCGCCAGGCCTCCTGCAACTGCGCCCCTACGCTCAGCGCGGGGTTCAGCGAGGTGAGCGGACTTTGCAGCACGATGCTCATCTGCCGTCCGCGAAGGGAGCGCAGCTCGCGTTCCGTTTTCTGCAGGAGATCCTGTCCCTGAAAAATAACCTCGCCCTGCACCGCGGCGCCCCGCAGCGGCAGCAGTCCCATCAGGGCCAGCGCCAGCGTGCTTTTTCCCGAGCCGCTCTCACCCACCAATCCCAGGACTTCTCCCGGCTCCAGCTCGAGGGAGATATCGCGGAGAACGCCCGGCTTCTTCGGATAGTCCACGGAAAGGCGCGCCGAAAGCAGTGGGCCATCCCAGCTCACTTTTGCGCCCCCATCTCCGGACCGGATTTGAGCCGGAGCGTTTCAATGTTCCAGAAAACCTGGGGATTCAGCACCGCCGGGTCAGCGCCCACCACCGCGGGCGAAACTGCGGTGAGCACATCCTTATTCACCAGATAAATAAACGGCTGCTGCTCCGCCACGATCTGCTGCACGCGGTCGAATTTCGCTTTGCGCTGCCGTTCGTTCAGCGCGGAGGCCTGCTCCCGCATCAGCGTGTCAATCTCCGCTTCCCAGGCCGTCGCCGGCGTTTTCTGGCTGGGATTCCATTGATGGTTTTCGCCAGAGCTCAGCCACACGGTCATCTGGCTGTCCGGGTCCAGGTCGGTGTTCACCAGCCCCAGGATGCAGGCGTCGTAGTCGAATGTTTTCGTCATCCGTTCGATCAGGGAAGGGAAGTCCAGCGTCACCACTTTCACTGCGATCCCGATCTGGGAAAGGTCCTGCTGGATCATCGTGGCCATCTTTTCCCGCGCGGCATTGCCCGAATTGGTCACCACCGTGAATTCCACGGGATGGCCTGCGGAGTCTTTCAGCACCTGGCCGTCGTAGCGGAACCCGGCCTGCGCCAGAAGCCGTAGCGCCGCTTGCGGATCGTGTTTCGGAGCCGGCAGCGCCGCGTTGAACCAGAATCGATTCGAAGGAGACACCGGCCCGTACGCCGGCTTCGCGTATCCAAAATACACGATGCGGCAAATATCCTCGCGGTTGATGGCCATCGAGACTGCACGGCGAAACTCTGCGGTGCGGAACCACGCCTTCTTGTATTCCGGCAGCGGCGCCGCCGGCGACTGGTTGAACCAGAATTCCTCCGCGTCCAGGCCGGTTCCGGCGTTGTGCGTCACCGCAGGATCCTCTTTTTGCAGGTGGCTGAACTGCTCGGGGTCCAGCCGGTTGATCAGGTGCAGCTCGCCCCGGCGGAAGCGCAACAGTTCGATTTCCCGATTGCGCTGGATGTCCAGCCGCACGGTCTCGATATAGGGCAGTGGGTGGCCTTGGGCGTCATGCTTCCAGTAGTTCGGATTGCGCCGGAGCAGCACGTACTCTCCGGATTTGTACTCCGACACGTAGTAGGGCCCCAGCACGGCCATTTCCTTCTTCGGTGAATGTGCGGAAACGATGGCCACCTGATCGAACAGCCGCTCCAGTCCCGCCACTGCCGCGGGGAAGGTGATGACGGCCACCTCCGGCACGGGAGTCTGAACCTCAACGGTTCCTTCGCCCGAACGGAATGCGTCTCCTGTCGGCGAATGCGTCTGCGGGTCCATGAGCCGGCGCATGGTGTACGCCACGTCCTCCGAGGTGAACGGAGTCCCATCGGAAAAGTAAAGCCCTTTGCGCAAATGAAAGGTGATTCTGCGGCCGTCTTTCGACACCTGCCAGGACGACGCCTGCCCCGGCTCCAGTGCTTGCGTCTGCCGGTTCAGGCGGAGCAGGACACCGCCGGTCAGATACCGGACGTTTTCCGAAGCGTCGTCGTCAACGAGGATGGGATCGAACGTTTTCGGCTCCCCGTGGAGGCAGAAGCGCAACTCTCTGCCGGATTGCCCCCAAACCGGCGCCGCCAGCAGGAGATAAAGACAACAGGCCAGAGCCCTTGTGAATCGCGAGTTCACGCCTGTTCCCCCTCAGCAGGCAAAACGAACTGAAAACAGACTACGACCACAACCAGCAGCACCAGCGGGGAAAGCATCCAGGGGTTGGCACGCACGGCGGAGAAATCCTCGAGCCCTTTCAGCAGATTGCCCCAGGAAGGAAGCGGCTCCATCACGCCCAGCCCCAGCATGCTCAGCGTGGCTTCCGTGAGGATGAACAGCGGTATCGAAATCCAAAACTGGGCGAACAGCACCGGACGCAGGTTGGGCATCACCTGCCGCAGCAGAATCCTGCCGGGGGCGCATCCGCCCGCCCGTGCCAGCAGCAGGAAATCCGAATTGCGCAGGCTCCGTGCCGCAGCCCAGGTCACGCGCAGCGAGGCGGGCCAGCCGAGCGCCCCCAACATGAGAAATGTGGCTATCACGGAAATCAGCGGCGACACGTCCAACGGCAGCAGCGCCCGCATGGCGATTAGCACGAACAGAAGCGGCAACGCCATGGACAGGTCTGCCGCCGAGAGGATCACCTTTTCGCTCCATCCACCCGCCAGGCCTGCGACTCCGCCGAATACGCTGGCAATCAGCGTAGCCAGCAGGGCCGCGGCCGGCGCGAGCAAAAGCGACACGCGTGTGCCGTAGAGAAGGCGCGCCAGCAGGTCACGCCCCAGCGCGTCCGTGCCAAAAGGGTGCAGCGCGGAGGGCGCCGCATTCGGCACTGCCCGGAATTGCAGCGCATACGAGTAATGCGTCAGGCTTCCCGCAAATAATCCCGCGGCGAAGACGGCACAGAGGATGCCGCCCGAGATGGCCCGCAGGAGGGTCTTCGTGGTCACTGCGCCCCGCCATTCAGGAGGTCCGCGGCGGAATTTGCCGCGACGGTGATCAGCGTGATCACCAGCGTCAAATTCATGATCAGGGGCAAATCACGATTCAGCGCCGCCAGCCACGCCAACTGGCCGACTCCGGGCGAGTCGCACAGCGCTTCCATGGGAATTGCCGCGCCGAATGCCAGGCTGATGGATACGCCCAACAGTGCAGCCACCGGTGACGCAACCAGCCGCAGGACATGCCGGAAAAGGAGCCCCGCAGGGCCGATGCCCCGCGCGCGCGCCGCCAGCACGTAGGGCTGCTCGTAGGCGTGAACCAGCAGGTTCCGCAGATAACGGTAAACTTTGGGGAAAGTGACCGCGCCAATGGCCACGAAGACGGGAGCGCGAAGATACATGGCCGCGACCGCCACCACCGCAGCCGGCAGCGCGATCAGAAATCCGCTGGCCAGCGTTCCCGTGAGGTCCAGCAACCAGCCCCGCGAATACAGCGCAGCGAGCGCGAGACAAATCGCGGCAGCCCACGCCGTCAGCACTCCCAGCATCACGGAGCGAATCGTCAGTGGGAATCGCTCCTTCATAAGGCCGGCAATGGGCTGGCCCAGCCATTCCGAGCGGCCGAAGTCGCCATGCGCCGCCCGTACCAGATAGGTGGCGTAATAGGACAGAAGACCCGAATGCAACCGGTGTTCGTTTTGCAGTGCTGAGCGGCTGGCCTGCGACAGGCGCGGGTCCAGTTCGCGTTCATCCATTCCATATCCGGGCGCGTACCGCACCAACGTGGCGCCCAGCAACCCGCCCACCAGCGACAGAACAGCAAGCCACAGCAGCCGCCGGCCGATCTTTGCAATCCATCCGGTCATCGCCCTGACCCGCTAACCGGAACATCGGCCTCGGTACGGAAGGCGCCCGCCGCATCCATGGTCCACGGTCGCGGCGCATGAGCCCCTCCCATCTGACTGTAATAAAGTTCTTTCGCTTCGTACATTCTGCGGTCCGCTTCCGAGAGCAGTTCCTCGGCCGTGGCGCCGTCTTCAGGGTGAAATGCGCATCCGATGCTGGCCGTGACCATTTTGTGATGGCAGAGCTTGATGCCGGATTCCACCACCGCTTGCTCCAGGCGCCGCTGCAACTCCTTCACCGTGCTCGCCGTCATCTCCGGAAGTACAAAAACAAACTCGTCGCCGCCCAGCCGGCCTACCTGGTCGTATTCGCGGCAGGCGCTCTTCAGGCTCGCGGCAATTGCCTGGAGCAGTTTGTTGCCCGTGAGGTGCCCGAAGCTGTCGTTCACCCGCTTGAAGCCGTTCAGGTCGCACAGCAGGACCGCGAGGGAATGTCCCGCGCGCCGCGAGCGGGAGATCTCCCGCTCCATGTGCACGCAGATGGAGCGCGCATTGGGCAGCCCGGTCAAATAGTCGGTGCTCGCGGTGTCCTGGGCTTTCTCGTACTGCAGCGCGTTCTCCACAGACAGGCCGAGCTTGGAGCTGGTGGCCAGAAGCAGCCGCAACTGATCCTTGGTGAATCCGTTTTTCTCGCGCAGGTATAGGGAGAGCACTCCCGCCACCCCCTCGCGTCCGCGTAGCGGAATCGACAGCGCGGACTGCAGCACGGAAACTCTTTTCGGATCGTTCAGGTGCTGTGTTTCCGCCGCAGGATTGCCGTTGATGATCGGCCTTTCCGTCACCGCCACCCAGCCCGCGATGCCCTGGCCCAGCGGAACTTCCAGGTGGCTGAACAGGTCGAAATCCACGCCGTGGAGGTATTTGGGAACCAGCTTTTCGCCCTGGCACACGTAAAAGACGATGGAATCGTAGGGGACAATCTGCTTCAGGCGCACGGCCAGCACGGAGAAAGTCTCGCGCAGACTCAGGGAATTGCCCAGCGTCTGGGCCAGCTCGAACAGAAGCTGGGCCTCCTGCCGCGCGGATACAATCGAGGCCAAAAAGGAAGCGGCGCGCACTTCCGCGTCGTTGGGCAACTCCGCGAAGCCGGCGGAAGGCGCCGCGCCCTTCTCTACCTTGGAGACAACATCAAAAACGCTCTTCCCGTTGGTCGAACCGTGCACCGTCTCTTCCAGTTCGCGATAACGATGTTCCATCCGTTTGACCACGCGCGGGTCGAAGCTTCGCCCGTCTTCCGCCTTCAGGTACGTCATCGCTTCCTCGGGCGAGATGGCCCTGCGGTAGGGCCGCTCCGAGGTCAGTGCGTCGAAGCAATCCACCGCCGAAAGTATTCTCGCGCCGATGGGAATTCCTTCCCCCTTCAGTCCGTCCGGGTAGCCGCTGCCGTCCCACTTTTCATGGTGCGAGCGCACGATCGGGACCACCGGATAGGGGAAGTGCACGCGGTCCAGAATCTCCGCGCCCACCACGGGATGAATCTTCATCTTGTCGAATTCTTCCGGTGTCAGCCGCCCCGGCTTGGAGAGGATCTGCTCGGGCACGGCCAGCTTCCCGATGTCGTGCAGCATGGCCGCCGCGCGGATGGCGTTCAGCTCGGAGTCGCTGAGCCCCAGGTCCTTTCCGATTTGCAGGGCGTAGGTTTGCACGCGCCGCAGGTGCGCGTGCGTGTTATGGTCCTTGGCCTCGATGGCCAGCGAGAGCGCTTCGATGGTCCGCAGGTGCAGGTCGGCAATCTCTTCCGTGTGCTTCTTTTCCGCTTCCAACCGGTCCAGGTACATCCGGTAAGATCGATACATCCAATAAACTACCGGGAGCACCAGGATGGCCACCTGCCAGCCGAACAGCCGGTCCATGATGCTGACGCAGCCCGCAATCAGCGCCCCGAACATGTAATAGGGGAAGGACCAGAGGTAGCATTCCTTCCACACCAGGATCGGGTTACGGCGCCCCGTGGCCGCGATGACGCCGGAGACGGACATGGTATTGAACGCGAAATAGGTGGTCGAAGCCGCTGCCAGCAGCAGCGGCCATTGGAACCCCAGGCGGCGCGCCCAAATGCTGTGGAACACCAGGCTCGCCGCGGTCACGGAGATGGCCAGATTCGCGAAAGTGAACAGCAACTGGATCGGCCGCGGCCTCGGCTTTGACTGCCACATCATCTGCGCCAATCCACCCAGGCATCCCATCAACAGCGTCTCGGGGTAGGACAGGTCCAGGATGCCCACCAGGATGAACAGGAAGTTCGCGGACATCGTCGCCTGGATTCCCGGCAAGCGCACCTTGAACAGCGACGCGCCCAGCGCCACAGCCAGGAAGCAGGCGAAGCGCAGCATGTTTTCCGATTGCCAGTGGAGCAGCGCGTACGGCAGCAGCGGAACGCCTACAAGAAGCTGCAGTGAAATGAACGTGGCTGCCGGCCAGCCCAGGAAGCTGCCTTCATTGCCGGGCGTGGACCAGAGACTAGTCCACCATTTCGGCAGCCGGCCCTTGGACTTTTCTGCGGAAGCACAATCAATACCCGGCTGGTTAGATCTGTCCCGGAGTGACACACCAACACCCTCCATTAGAACCGGATCACCAGCGTGGGACCCTTGTAGCATTTCACTCCCCAGGGAGGAGCTGAGCCCGGGCTTTGCTCCCTGTAGCGCCTAGCGTGCCGGGTGAGAGGGCCCCTTCCTATAGTACGGATGGTGGATTTCTCCTAATTAGTACAATCTGCGGCCTTTCCCCGAAGTTTTGGGCGACCGATGGTCGAGCGTCCGGCTCTCCGCGGCCGCGCAACCGCCTATCCTTCTTCTCTTCCACTCAGCCGGGAAAAACCGGATGAACGAATGTACTAGCCAGAATCAGCCACCCGTACCATAGACGCTGTTTCTCCCATTTTCTATAACTGTGCCACTTAGGAATTCGGCAGTCTTTAACGAGTGGCCGCAGACCCTCGGCGAACCCAGGAGATGTCAACCATGGACGGCACCGAGAACGGCGGCTACAAGAACCGAGGCGGCCTGCTCAAAACCACCACGTGGGGATGTGTAATCGTAATGTCCCTGGTGGCTGGTTATTGGGGAATCACGGGCCAGCAGCCGGGCACCCAGCGCGGCACTGCTGCTCCTCACGCTGCAGCACAGGCGCAGTCACCGCATGCGCAGGGAGCCCAGAGCAGCGCCCAAGCCACCCGCGAAAAATCCCTTCTCGGAACCGCGCTCGGACACGTCGCCAACCTGAATCCTTTCTCGCGCAGGGCTGTGAACCAGGACCCTCGTGCGCTTTCTGCATCAGCCGGGAATTCCAACGGCGGCCGCACTGTGAAGTCCGCCTCCCCGAAGCAGGATCATCCCGCGGCCTCTGATACCCCTTCGCCCTCAGCATCGCCGTCTTCCACTGGATCTGACACCGCAGCGCTGGTCGCGGCAAAAATGGCCCCCGACCTCAAAGGACTGGACCCGAAGGCGCCCGTGGACGTGATCGTCCAGTACAGCAAGGCGTCGGCTACTTCGGATGTGGCATCGCTCGGAGCGACGGCGAAGGCTGAGCTGCCCCTGATCCACGCCCAATTGGTGACCACCACCGGCGCGAACCTCGCCACGCTAGCTTCACAGGGCAACGTCACCTATATCTCCCCGAACCGGCAAGTGAAGGGCGCGCTGAACCACGTGATTACCGCTGTGAATGGTGACTTCGCCCATTCCTCCGGCTGGAACGGCGCAGGGATCGGCATCGCAGTTATCGATAGCGGCGTGACTCCGCGGGACGACCTGAACTCGGACGGAAACCAGGCGCCTTCGCGCGTCGTCTACAGCCAGAGCTTCGTCCCCGGCGACACCAGCACCACGGACGCCTACGGCCACGGCACTCACGTTTCCGGCATCATCTCCGGAAACGCCTACGATTCGACTACGAGCACCTTTCCCGGCGTGTACCTCGGCATGGCGCCGGAGGCCAACATCATCGCCCTCCGTGTCCTCGACGGGAACGGCTCGGCCACCGACAGCACGATCATCGCCGCCATCCAGCAGGCCATCGCGCTCAAGACCACGTACAACATCCGGGTGATCAATCTTTCGCTGGGACGCGCGGTCTACGAAAGCTACACGCAGGATCCACTGTGCCAAGCCGTGGAAGCCGCGTGGCAGTCCGGAATCGTCGTGGTCGTCTCCGCCGGCAACGACGGCGAGGACAACTCGTTCGGCAGCAACGGTTACGCCACCATCGGCGCCCCGGGAAATGACCCCTACGTGATTACGGTGGGCGCCTCCAATACGCATGGCACGGGAAATCAGACCTCGCAAACGATGGCGAGCTACAGCTCCAAGGGGCCGACCGGCATCGACCACCTCGTGAAGCCCGATCTGGTGGCCCCCGGCAATCACGTGGTTTCGCTAAGGGCTCCGAACAATGCGCTGGCCGCCGCACATTCCATCTCCGTCTATCCCTGTGATCCCACAGGCACCATCTGCAATTCCAACTACGGCCCGGCACGTTACATGACCCTCAGCGGCACCAGCATGGCCACGCCGGTCGTCAGCGGAGCGGTGGCTCTTCTGCTCCAGAAGAATCCCACGCTCACGCCTGACCAGGTGAAGGCCCGGCTGATGAAGACGGCATGGAAAGGCTTCTCCCCAACGACCACGGCTGTTGATCTGGGCACCGCAACGGTGTTCTCGATCCAGCAGGACATCTTCACGATCGGCGCCGGGGCCCTGGACATCGAGGCCGCTTTGAACAGCACCGACGTCGCTCCGGCTGCCGTCGGCAGTGCCATGTCGCCCACAGCCATTCTCGATCCCAATTCGGGCGCCATTTCCATCACGAGCGCGCCGGGTTCGGTTTGGAATAACTCCGTCGTGTGGGGCAATTCCGTCGTCTGGGGCAATTCGGTCCTTTCGGGAACCGACTCCTCGGGCAATTCCGTGGTGTGGGGCAACTCCGTGGTTTGGGGTAACTCCTCAACCCAGGCCTTCAGTGTCGTCTGGGGCAATTCGGTCGTCTGGGGTAATTCGGTTGTGTGGGGCAACTCCGTCGTTTGGGGCAATTCTGTCGTTTGGGGCGACAGTGCCCAGTAGGCCAGCTCAAGGGAACGAACGAGGAGCTGAGCCAATGACAAACACAGCCAAAACCTACATCGCCCTGGTCCTCCTATCCGGAGCCGCGGTCCTGGCCTTCGCGGCCCGTTCCTGGTCCTCAACCGGCCTCCCCCAGTTTGCCATCTACCTCGGACTGGCGGCACTGGCCTCAACCCTGAAAGTTCGCATCCCCGGACTGGAAGGCACCATCTCTCCCAATTTCGTTTTCCTTCTGCTGGCCATGGCCGCGTGCGGTTTCTCCGAGGTCGTCGTCATCAGCCTAGTCGCAGCATTGGTGCAGTGCATGTGGGCCCCGGCAAAGCGGCTTCGCCTGGTGCAGGTGGCCTTCAGCGCAGCGACTCTGGTGGTGAGCGCAGCGGTGGCCTACAAATTCTCCCATCTATTCCTCGGCGCCCATCCCGGCGAATCCTCCGCGCCCTTTGTGCTGCTGGCCGGGAGCCTCTACTTCCCGCTCAATTCCGCGCTGGTTTCGATTGTGATCGGCCTGGTCGAGCGGCAACCCCTCCGCCAGGTCACCCTGCGTTGCTACGAGTGGGTTTTCCGCCACTTCATGGGCGGGATCATCTTTGCCGGCCTCGTCAGCGGCGCCTATTCCGCGCCCATGGCGTGGCGAGGAGCTCTGGTGCTGCTTCCCGCCGTGGTCCTGGCCTATGTTTACTATGTTCGCCGCGCCGCCCGCGCCGGAGCCCCGCCGCAGCGCTTCGGGACCTCAGCCGCGGACTAAGATTGTGAGAGCGCGTCGCAGACTCGGCCCCGCAGGGTCTGCGGCGCGGTGATTTAGCGGAACAACACGAACTTCCCCGGGCCTACCGTTAACACGACCAAGTTCATCACGATCATCACCAGGTCGTAATGCCAGCCCTGGCTCCCCTGGCCCCAGAAACCTGTCTTCCACACAAACGCCTTCTTATAAATCGCTCCGAACATCACCAGGACCAGCCCCAGCGAGGCCCAGCTCGCCAGCACACCGATAGTAATGCCGAGTGCGCCGAGCAGTTCTGCAGCGCCCAAGAAGATCGTGAACGGCTTGCTCATCTCGATGCTCTTGCTTCGCGCCTCCGGGTTGCGCAAATGACTCCAGCCGCTGGTCCCGAAAATCGCGGCGAGCATCAGCCGCAGGCAGAGCAGCGCGTAATCCGCATAGGGCAGGTAAATCTCGTGCATGAATATCCTTGATGCCAGGATCGGCCCGTTGGATAGGACGATTTTTGGAGCGGGCGATGGGAATCGAGACGGCCACGCCGCGCGTTGACACTCTGAAAGGCTCCCGCTACTCCAACATGAAGGAATTGCGATTCAGCGCGGCAGATGGCGAATGGCGAGTAGCTTTCGCATTTGATCCCGGGCGTAAGGCGATTCTACTCGTGGCGGGAGACAAATCCGGCGGGAGCCAAACGCGGTTCTACCGCACGGACTTAGTACCGGCTGTGGTGTGCAAAAACCTCGTCGGGATCATGCCGCAAACTGCGTCAAGCGCCGTTCACGATCACGAACGCAGCCGAAGCGGACGGTCCAGCCGGAAACGAAGCACTGTTTCCGCGGGAACGTGCACTTCCCTGCCGCGCGTGACGATTTCCCTGCCGGCTCCGGCACCCCCGCCTTCTCCGTCGTGTGCAATCGCGCCGATGACTGCGCCGAATACGGCTCCGCCACCCCCAGATTCGTCTGTGCGTCGATCGCCTCCGGCGCCATCGCGGCGGTTCTCTACTTCTTGATCCGCCGTGGTGACGCGGTAGCGCCGCCCTCCGACCGCGATGGATTCAACATCTAATGTGATATCGCCATTACCTTCGAGCCGCCGGATGCTTAGACTGGCGTCGGAGCCTCGGGGAATTGCGATCGAGCCGTCTGTGTCGCGAATGTCTTCAGCAATCCGCGCCGAGAAGGTTTGTCCTTCCACAACTTCGTGCGAATCGATGCGCTGGTTGGTCCTCACGGCTACTTCAGTGCCCACGGGGAGCACGAGTCGCTCCATCCGGGACTGATCGTAGCCGCGGTTGTCCTGGTTTCCGGGACCCTGGTCCTTGCCGTTGCCGCGGTCATCGCGACGGCCGTCACTGGGTGGGCCGGATTCGCCCGGGCCTCGGCCCGAACGATACGGAGCGTCGCCAAACTGTACGGCTTCCACATCCTGCACCGAATAACGACGCATATCGCCTCTGCGATCTCTGAACGTGATCGTGTTGCTGTTCGCGTCGGTCAAAGTTCCGGAAACCGTCGTGCCGTTCCGAAGAATCAGCGTATCGCTCCAGGCAGGCATGGCGATCGCGAATGTCAACAGACAGGCAACAAGCACTGGTCTTGTCGTAATGTCGAAAGGTTTTCTCATGGGCAACCCTCCCCCTGAAAACTATGCAAACCAAGAGTCATACCTGGAACCACTCGAAGGATAAAAAGGTTCAGGTCGTCTGGCTGTCCTCTATTGAACAGGGCCGTGCAATGGTTTCAGCTAGCACGCTGCCCGTGCGTCTGCGAAAAGATCAAAGCTTGGAATTATTTCTGTAACTAGATTTTCAAGTGCGGGTGCCAGGGAATGGTTAACGCGGAAACCGGACAAGTTCCCCTAACTCCCCCTAAGTCTCGTTGTGGGAAGTTACGACCTCGCGGCCCACTGGGCCGTCTAGTCGGCTAACCACTTGGCGCGTCCCCGTGAAGTCCTCGACCCCTTCACGATTATACGCCCGGGCGCACAGGGCCGTTCCGGAACAGCGACCGGGAGGTGACTCGGCCTGGGCGACGGGACGGTGCGCCGAGCGGCGCTCCCACCATCACTTCCTGCCTCTGGTCTGAGCCCCTTTGCGAGTTCCGGTGCGACCTGCCTTCCTCTGTGGCACTCCGGTAGCCATATGGACGGTTGCACTCGAACCTTCCGGCAGCGTAGCCGCCCCTCGGAACGGCCCGAAACGAGCCGCGCTACCGCCGCAAAGGGGCCAGCGCCGGTTGCGGTTGACACCATGGGACAGGAGAGCTAGGTTTTGCGGTCAAGGGCAAGCTCAAAATGGACATCCGGTTAGGATTGCGGGAGAAGCGGGCCCCCATCGTTTGCCCAGTTGATAGAACGCTGACAGCCAGTCCCGTGCGGAAGCCCGAGCATCATGAACGCCAAACCGATTCGTAGACTGCTGGCAGCCGTCGCGCTCGCGCTCTGTGCCCCTGCCTCCTGGTCGCAGGCAAGTCTGACCCGCGCGGACGGCCGCATCACTGACGCGGGCAAATCTCTCTCGGGCGTGCAGGTGATTCTGAGTAATCCGGACACCCACCAGGCCTACGGCACCACAACCGACGAGTACGGCACATTTAGCTTTCCCGAGGTCGCCCGCGGCACCTACATCGTCTCCATCCAGAACCTCGCGGGCGACAGGCTGTTCCGCAAGACCCTCCAGCTCACCAGCGCCCCTCACGCCCCAATCCGGCTCGATATCGACATTTCCGGCGCCCCAGCCGCCCCGCCCGCGAGTCCCCCGCCAGCGGCCCAGGGATCAAATTCGCCCGCCGCGAACGGGCCTGTCGGATGCACAGCAAGCTTGATACTGCCGATGGGCACTTACTCCCAAGGGTGGCCGATGGGCCCTGATTCCCCAGGAGGTTGGGCTGCCGTTCCGTACTCCGCCGTTGAAGAATTCTCGGTCGCGCGAGTATTGAACGACGGAACCATAGCCTCTTGGAAACGGCAATCAACAGCGAAGGTCTACCAGGATTCGCATGGTAGGAGGCGCAGGGAGCGGCCCATTTGCTCCCAGCTCTATGAGGATGCGGAGGCGGTTCTCGTTTCGATTGACGACCCCGTGGCGGGCTATGAGTATGACCTGGACCCGCAGAACCGCATCGCCTACCGCTACTCTTTGAAAGCCTTGAAAGACTCTGTGCCAGCCGCCGATGGAAACCGGCCCGGCCCCCACATGGAAGTCACCAAGGAGCCTCTGGGCTCGCAATCGATGGAAGGTTTTTTGGCGGTGGGCACGAGGGAGACGCGCCGCCTGATCCGCGAGGGTGCGCGGGACAATGACCGGCCGATCACCATTGTCGAGGAGGTCTGGTACTCCTCCGAGATCAGGGCTGTGGTCCTGGACAAATTCATCTACGAAGGGTTCGAAAGACGCCTCACCAAAATCGACCGCGCAGAGCCCGACATTTCCCTGTTCCAGCCGCCCGCCGATTACAAAATCGAGGACGCGACAGGTACGGTCACCATCAACTACACCAACATCGAGGTCCTTCGGGCATTCTACGGCGACACGCAAGCTCGCCCTGAGGCCACTGGGAAGCCGCAGAATAAGACGGCGCCCGCTCCAAAACCCGTGGAAGTCAGGGAGAACCCCAAAGACGGCCTCAAGTATGTCTGGATTCCGCCGGGAACATTCACGATGGGCTGCTCGCCCGGCGACAACGAATGTTTCGACTCGGAGAAGCCCGCGCACTTCGTGACCATCAGCGAGGGCTTCTGGTCGGAGAAGCCCGCGCACTCCGTGACCATCAGCAAGGGCTTCTGGATCGGGCAGACATTGGTGACTGTGGGGGCCTACAAACGGTTCACCGCGGGTGCCGGCCAGCAGATGCCGCCTGCCCCGAACTTCAACTCCGGCTGGACGAACGAGAACATGCCGATCGTCAATGTGAACTGGAACGACGCGCAGGCCTATTGCCAGTGGTCCGGGGGGCGATTGCCTACGGAGGCGGAGTGGGAGTATGCCGCGCGCGGCGGCAGCACAGAGGCACGCTATGGGCCGATCGACGAAATCGCTTGGTATATCAACAACAGCGGCGGCCAGACCCACGAGGTAGCGCAGAAGCGAGCCAACGCCTTTGGGCTTTTCGACACGCTCGGCAACGTTTTGGAATGGGTGAACGACCCGTACGACGCGAACTACTACCAGAATAGCCCCTCTCAGGATCCGCCTGGGCCGAGCGGCGGGCAGGCCCGCGTTGTGCGGGGCGGGGCCTGGGGCGACTTTCCTAGGCACGTCCGCGTGTCGGTCCGCGGCAGCCTCGACGAGCCCGCGATGAGGCTCAACTTCATCGGGGTGCGTTGCGTCGGGGAAGCCACCATTCCTTGATACTTTTTCCTTTTGCCGATTCATTTCTGGGGAGCAGGTATCTCATCGGTATGCCGCGGATGGGGCCGCTACCCCCTGACACTCTTTCATTCTCTCCTTCACAGCGCTCATAGGACGGCCGGCAGTCCATCCCTGCACTTCTCAATCGTTTCCCTGATTTCTAAGCAGCGACGGCGAGAAGACCCTGACTCCCCACAAGCCGCATTCTGGGGAGTTACGAACGACGCTTCCGGAAAGATCGTCACCTTGGATACCCGCGGCATAGTCGAGAATCCAGGATGCCGCGTAGGATGGCTTCCTTTCGTGCAAGGGACGCCCGTAAAACGATTCCCCCGGCGCGTCGGAGGGGGGCAAAGGGTTGAGCCTCGTTCTTGCCGTGAAGTTTACTCAAACATCGTGTGGCCCACGTTTCCCCGACCGGCATACGACACCAGCACCCAGAATCTGGCACGCTAAGACTTGGGCGCAAAATGGCCGCAAAACCCCGCTTGTTTGGGCGCAAATCGGGGGACGGCAGGTGAGTAAGGGCAGCCGAATCAACGTGAATTTTGCGGGTTTCTGGAGCGGGCGATGGGAATCGAACCCACGTCCGAAGCTTGGGAAGCTTCTATACTGCCATTGTACGACGCCCGCTCTGGAGACAACGCTAGCATAAAGCTGCGCGGCGCGGTAGAGGTGCCGCCGCGTGGGCTGCGCTCTCAGCGCGTGACTGGTGACTCGTGACCGGTGACTGGTGAAGGATTCGGAAATATCACTGATGCCCGGGCCGGCTCTTTGAAGTCTTCTCCCCACCAGTCCCGAAGCTTCGGGACCAATCACCAGTCACCACTCACCGACTTCCATGCTAGATTGACACCCCACCGAGGACTACTGTGGCATATCGGGATCTGCGAGAATTCATTCATCGCCTGGAAAAAGAAGGCGAGCTGAAGCGCATCACCGCGGAAGTCGACCCCGTCCTCGAAATCACGGAAATCACCGACCGCGTCACTAAATCCGGCGGCCCCGCTCTGCTGTTCGAGCGCCCCAAAGGCTCGCGACATCCTCTTCTCATCAACATGCTCGGCACCGCCCGCCGCATGAACCTGGCCCTCGAAGTGGACGCGCTCGAGCAAGTCGCTGCACGCATCCGCTCCTATATGGATTTTCAATCCCCGCAGGGCCTGCTCGACAAACTGAAAATGCTTCCCAAGCTGGCCGAGCTCGGCGCGTTTTTCCCCAAGTCCGTAAAATCCGGCCCGTGCAAAGACGTCATCCGTCGCGACAATTTCGCTCTCTCCGAATTCCCCATCCTTCAATGCTGGCCTGAGGACGGCGGCCGCTACATCACCTGGCCGCTGGTCATCACCAAGAATCCCGAAACGGGCAAGCGCAACGTCGGCGTCTATCGCATGCAGGTGTTCGACGACCGCTCCACCGGCATGCACTGGCAGACGCAGAAGCACGGCGCCGAACATTTCCGCCGCGCGCGTTCGCGCCACGGGGAAGGGAAGTTGGAAATCGCCGTCGCCATCGGCAGCGATCCCGCCACCTGCCTTTCCGGAATTCTTCCCGTTCCGCCGGATATGGATGAATTCCTATTCGCCGGCTTCCTTCGCCGCGAGCCCGTTGAAGTCGTCGCCTGCGAAACCGTGGACCTGGAAGTTCCCGCCAACTCCGAAATCGTTCTCGAGGGCTACGTGGACCTGAAAGAAGCGCGCCTGGAAGGTCCGTTCGGCGACCACACCGGCTTTTATTCGCAAGAAGGCGATTTTCCGGTCTTCCGCATCACCTGCATCACGCACCGCAAAGACCCAATCTACCTCACCACCATCGTCGGCCCTCCGCCCCAGGAAGATTTCTTCATGGGCCACGCCGTCGAGCGCATCTTTTTGCCGGTCATGAAGATGCAGTACCCGGAAATCGTGGACATTTCCATGCCCGCCGAAGGCATCTTCCACAATCTGATGCTCGTCTCCATCCGCAAATCCTATCCGGGGCAGGCGCGCAAGATCATGAGCGCCATCTGGTCGCTCGGCCAGGCCATGTTCACGAAAGTCATCGTGGTGCTGGACAACGATGTGGACGTGCAGAACCACCGCGAGGTTCTCTGGAAAGCGTTGTGCGCCATCGACCCGGAGCGCGACATTCAATTCGTCCTCGGCCCGGTGGACACACTGGACCACGCCGCGCGCCGCCAGGATTTCGGTTCGAAGATGGGAATCGACGCCACACGCAAAGTTCCCGGCGAAGGCTACGACCGCAAATGGCCCGCGGAGGCGCGCATGAGCGCGGAAGTGAAACAGCGCATTGACGCGCTCTGGAGCCGGCTGGGTCTTCCCTCCGTGAACAAACAGTAAGCATGCGTGTGCCTTCCTGGATACAGCTACGGGTGGGGGAGTCTGCTCAAGAATCCACCATCCCTAGTATTCCCGGCCTGCTGTTGCCCCCATTTTGCCTAAGAAAACCAAGGTTCCCCGCACATCTGCCCAATCCACTCCTTGACACCCCCGCCCGCCCGATGCCATAAACCCGCTCAGCGCATGTTGTGCCCTGTGGTCTTTTGGCGGGGGATTCTCTGAGGGGGCGGGCGGATGGCGGTGGACACCCTGGAATCGCGGGAAGTCATGAACATCCGCGAAGCCTCGCGGTATCTGGGGGTTTCCCCGGATACGCTTTACCGTTATATTTATGCCGACCGTATCCCCGCCTTCAAGCTGGGCAATCGCTGGAAGTTTAAGAAGACCGCTCTGGATCGCTGGATGGATCGCAAGATGCTTCGCTCGCGCCGCAACCGGCGCGGCTAAGACGGGCAGGAAAGAGGCGAACCATGTTCGGGAGCAAAGCGAAGGAACTGGTGGGATTGGACATCGGCTCGAGTTCGGTGAAGGCCGTGGAGCTGAAACAGGCCAAAGGCGCCTTCGAGCTGAGCAGCTACGGCCTGGAAGCGCTGCCTCAGGACACGGTGGTGGACGGCGCGATCATGGATGCGCCCTCGGTGGCCAAGGCCATCAGCGACATTTTTGACAGCCAGAAAATCAAGACCAAGAACGTGGCCACCTCCGTTTCCGGCCACTCCGTCATCGTCAAGCGCGTCACCCTCCCCTTCATGAGCGAGGAGGAGTTGTTCGACCGCATCCAGGTGGAAGCCGGACAGCACATCCCCTTCGACATTGCCGACGTCAACCTCAGCTACCAGGTGCTGGAAGCGCTCGACACGCAGATGGACGTTCTGCTGGTGGCCGTGAAGAAGGACAAGATTCTGAACCACACCAACGTGCTGGCCCAGGCCGGGCGCACGCCCGTGGTCGTGGATATCGACGCCTTCGCGCTGCAGAACTGCTTCGAAGTCAATTACGAGCCCGACCCGGGGCAGACCATCGCCCTGCTCAATATCGGCGCGGGCGTGATGAGCATCAACATCATCCGCAGCCAGATCCCGTTGTTCACCCGCGACGTTTCCGTCGGCGGCAACCAGTACACCGACGCGCTCCAGAAGGAACTGGACCTGAATTTCGACGACGCGGAAAAGCTGAAGAAGGGCGAAAGCCTCTCCGGCGTCAGCGAGGAGCAAAAAGCGTCCATCCTCCGCTCCGTCTCCGACATTTTGATTCTGGAAATTCAGAAGACATTTGACTTCTTCCGGGCCACCGCCAGCGGCGAGAATATCCAGCGAATCTACCTGGCCGGGGGAACGGCCCGGGTGCCCGGATTGGTGGACCTGCTGCGGGAGGAATTCGCGATGCCTGTGGAAGAGCTGTATCCCTTCCGCAAGATCGCCATCAATCCCGGCAAGCACAACGAGGATCAGTTGCGGGAGATAGCACCGCGCCTGGCAATCTCCGTGGGGCTGGCCCTGAGGAGTTTTGACACGCTATGATACGCATCAACCTTCTCGGACAACCGCGGCCCAAAAAGGCTCGCGCCGGCGGCCCGCCCATGGCGGGCGCCCTGCAACTCGTTTTCGTGGTCGTGGCCCTCGCGCTCGGTTTCGGCGCCCTGTTTTTCCATTATTTCCAGATGCGCAGCGACCTCACCAAGCTGAGAACCCAGATCGACGCGCAGAAGCTGGAACGCAGCCGCCTCCAGAACGTCAAGCAAGAGGTGGACCGCCGCCAGCAAGAGAAGTTCGCCCTGAAGCAGCGCATCGACGTCATCGAGCAGCTCCAGCGCAACCGTTCCGGCGGCCAGGAGCTCCTCGACGCGCTCGCCCACACCGTGGACCGCGTGGACCAGCTCTGGATGATCGGCCTGAAGCGCAACGGCAACTCGCTCCAGTTGGACGGCCAGGCAGACACCCTCAACGCCGTGGCCAGCTTCATCGCCGAGCTCAGACGTTCCGGCTATTTCGACAAGGTGGAGATTACGGAGAGCAAGCAGGACGATCAGCATCCCGAGACCACCGTCTTCCTGTTCACGCTCACCGCGGATTTCACCCTGCCGAGCCAGGGGACCGGCGCCCAACAGCCCCCGGCCAGTAAGACGACCAAGAACTGAAGGGGAACAGCGGCCATGGCCATCTCATTCCGCGAACTGCCGGCTCCCATCCAGGCGATTGCCTATCTCGTGCTCGCGGCCGGCATTTTCGCGGCCGGAGAGTACATCCCCGGCCTGCCCATCCAGCAGGTCCGCGCCGACCGCGACAATAGCGAAAAGGAACTCGCCAATATCCAGAAGGAAGTGACGGCGCTTCAGGTGTACGAGCGCCAGCGCGGCCAGTTGGTGGCCGAAATCGGCGCCATGCAGAAAGAGCTCGACACCCTGAAGACCATCGTCCCCGACGAGAAGCAGGTGGACGAATTCATCAGAGCCCTCAGCGATTCCGCGCGGGCTTCCAACGTCTCCATCCGCGATCTGAAAGCCAAGCCCATCGAGCCCAAGGACTACTTCTACGAGGTGCCTTTCGAGATCGCCGTGGACGGCCCCTATTATCAGGTCGTCGATTTCTTCACCCGGCTCAGCCGGCTCTCGCGGATCATCAACGTCGCGGATCTGACCTTTGCCGCGCCCAATGTTCATTACAGCGGCGCGCCTCCGGCTCCCAAGTTTCCGCTACGGCCTGGGACCACGGTTTATGGGACCTTCACGGCCACGACGTATTTTACCGGCGGCATTCAGGGCCCCGCACCGGCCAAGCCCGGTCAGAAGCCGGGTGCAGGGCGTCGTTAGACGGAAGGGTGAATCATGCTGCGGCCACTCAACATCGTGAACCGGTTGGCTCCCCTGATGCTCGGCATGGCTTTGGCCTTGGTGGCCAAGGCCCAGCCGTCGCCGAGCTCTCCTCAGGCTCCCCCCGCCAAGGCGCCTGCGAAGGCCGCACCTGCGAAGGCCGCACCTGCGCCGGCCGCGAAGGCCCCGGCCCAGGCGCCCGCAAAAGCTCCGTCAAAGGCCCAGGCCAAAGCACCGGCCCGCAAGCCCGCGCCGGCCAAGCCGCCTGTGGCGCATCACGAACCCAAGAAGGCGCCTGCGAAGCAGTCCGAGGGCCAGAAGAAGGAAGAGGAATCCTCCAAGGTGCAGAGCAAGCCTCACGGGCGCGATCCCTTCCTGGGCCTCTTCGCCGGCACACGCGGACCCATCGTTCTTCCGCCCGGGAAGGCCGGGCTCCAGGTTTCCACGCTGCGGGTGGATGGAATCGTTCGCAGCCAGAACGGCATGATTGTTGTGGTGCTCAACCCCCAGGGCCGCACCTATTTCCTCCATCAGGGCGACCGGTTGTTTGACGGCCGCGTCGAGCAAATCAGCATGGACGCTGTCACCTTTCAGGAATCGGGCAAGGATCCTTTCGGCAAGGAAATCGAGCGGACGGTTGTGAAGCGAGTTTACCCTAGCGCAGGAGAGCAGCAATGAAAACGAACGGGCCGACCCGCCACTGGCGCACGGCCGCGCTGGTTGTGATTGTGCTGGCATTGGCCGGAATTCCCCTCTGTGCCCAGGAGGGGCCGCCGGCCACGCTGCACGTGCAAGCCGCGGTGGACGCCACGGGTGTGCGTCTGGCCCTGCACGCCAGCGGGCCGTTTGACTACACCACGCTCCGCTCCAGCGACACGCTCTACATCGTTGAGATGTCCGGAGTGGTGCTCGACGGCAGCGGATCGCCCCGCGTGCTCAACTCCGACCTGGTGAGCAGCTACCGCCTGCTGCCCTACCGCTCGATGGGGCATGCCATGGTGCGGCTGGAAGTCCTGCTTCGCCGCCCAGTGGGCCCGCGGGTGGAACGGCCCAGCGCCAGCGACCTGACGGTTGCGTTTGACTCCCCACAGGCCGCCGCGCCCGCCGCTCATCTGCAGCCCGCGGTAATGACTTCCACCAAGCGCGTCTCCAAGGATTCCGCGCCCGCGGCCGCCTCTTCATCGCACGCGGGTGAAGCGGGGGGCGCGCGCATCGAGCGCGTCACCGTGGCTCGCGCCAACGACCAGGTGATTGTGCGCGTGGAAGCCGCCGGAAAACTCAATTACCAGGTCCTTCGTCTGACCCATCCGGAGCGCCTGGTGCTCGATTTTGAAGGCGCCACGGTCGGCCGCCTCCACAAGCCTTCCGGCGTGCTCGACCCGGTGAGCGGGATTCGCGCCTCTCAGTTCAGGCCGGAGATGGCTCGCGTGGTGATCGATCTGGAACGTGCCGCCGCGTACCAGGTCATGCCCACTGATTCGGGTCTGGCCATCAGTTTCGGCGCCACGGACGTTGCCGCGGCGAAGCCGATCGCCAAGAAGGCGGAAGTCAGCCGTGCGGAGCCGGTCAGCGAGCGCACGGCCCAGCGAGCCGCGCCTGCTCCTGCCGAGTCTCAGCCTGTCGCGGAAGCAGTCCCGCCTCCGCAGCCTGCTCCGGTCCCAGCCGCCGTAGCGGAAAAGCCCATGTTCTCGCCGCCCGCAGTCACTGTGGATTCGGGTTCCATGCCGTTGCCGAAGTCGCTCACCGGCGAGTCGGCCTCCCTGGCAACTCCTCGTGGAGAAACCGCCAGTGGCGATCGCGCGCCCGCGGCCGTTCCCGCCGCTCCGCGCGCGGAAGCCGTGGATGCCTCGCAATCCGCCGCCGCTCCCGGCGCCGCTCCCGCTCCCCAGGGGAAAAAGTACTCGGGCGAGCCCATTTCCGTGAATTTGAAGGACGTGGACCTGAAGGATTTCTTCCGGCTGATCCACGAAATCAGCGGCCTGAACGTCGTGCTCGATCCCGCCGTTCGCGGCACGCTCACCCTGGTTCTCGACGATGTGCCGTGGGACCAGGCGCTCGACATCGTGCTCCAGAACAACGGCTTGGATAAGCAACTCCAAGGCAACGTCCTGCGCATCGCCACCCGCGAAACGCTGAAGCGCGAAGCCGAGCAGCAGCGCGACCTTTCCAAGGCCCAGAACGAGGCCGTGCCGGCCGTCACCGCCACCCGCACGCTCAGCTACGCCAAGGCCAGCTCCGTCCGGGACGTCCTGAAGCGTTTCCTCTCTTCCCGCGGAGACATCCTGGCGGATGATCGTGCCAACATGCTGATCATCCGCGACATTCCCTCGGTCTTCCCGGATCTCGACGCGCTGATTAAACAGCTCGATCGCAAATCGCAGCAGGTGGAGATTGAAGCCCGCGTCGTTTCCGCCTCGCGCACCTTCTCGCGCGAGATCGGCACCCAGTTTGGGATTTCCTCCTCGGCCGCAAACGGGAAGGATTTGTTCGGCGGTTTGCCGGGCAATCCCCTGTTTGTCAGCCCAATTACCCGGGGCACAGGGTTGCCCGTACCTCCCGTAACCGTCTCCGGCGGCACCCAGATTCCGCTGAACACGAATCTGGGCGCGACCACGCCGAACACCGGCTTCCAGTATGTGTATACGTCCACCAACGTGGCCATCGACCTGATCATCTCCGCGGCGGAGTCCCGGGGCGTCGGCAAACTGCTCTCCAAGCCCAAAGTGGTCACACAGAACAACCAGCCGGCCGTGGTCAAGCAGGGTACTAAGATTCCGGTGCAGACCGTCATCAACAACACCATCTCCACCGAATTCATCGACGCCGTGCTCCGTCTCCAGGTCACTCCGCAGATCACCGCGGAAGGCACGATCTACATGGACGTGGACGTGGAGAACACCCAGATCGATCCCGGCATTCCGCGCGTCATGGGCATTCCCGCGTTGGACACGCAGGAAGCGCAGACCAAGGTGCTGGTGGCCGATGGAGGCACCGTCGTCATCGGCGGCGTCATCATCTCCTCCCAGCAGACCACCGTGGATCAAACCCCGCTGCTGGGCAGCATCCCGGTGATCGGTCATCTGTTCCGGCACACCAGCGTCACCACGTCGTCCATGGAACTGCTGTTCTTCATCACCCCGCGGATTATCCCCTCGTAGCCGCGAGGAATCCCAGGAATCCGGGCAGAGAGGCCGCCGCCTCTCTCCCTTTTTCTTTCCCGGCTGCCCATGCCTCCGCTCTTCTCAAATCGAATCCGCCGTCTCCGCGCACACCTCCGCCGGGCGGGCGCCGATTGCCTGCTGGTGAGTCACCGCCCGAACGTCTTCTATCTCTCGGGGTTCTCCGGCGACAACGCGATGCTTCTCGTCGCGCCGGGCAAAACTGTGCTGTTCACCGATCCCCGCTTCCAGACCCAGGCGCCCCAGGAGTGCCGCCACAGCCACGCCCGCATCCACATCACCCGCAAGGCGCTCCCGCAGGCTGCTGGCGAGTTTCTGGCCAGTCTCTCCCGGGGCGGGCGCCTGCTGTTTGAAGAGGACAATTTTACCGTTGCCGAGTTGCAACAAGCTCGCCGTGCAGCCGGTACCCGCTGGTCCTGGAAAGGGAGGCGCGGGCAGGTGGAAGCCCTCCGCGAGGTCAAAGACGCCGATGAGCTGCGCCGCATGCGCGCCGCTGCCCGCATTGCCTCCCAGGTGGTCCAGCACGCCATTGGCGCCGCGCGAGCGGGCATCACCGAGCTCGATCTGGCCGCCGAGATCGAATACCGGATGAGGAAGCTGGGGGCGGAAGGCCCCTCGTTTGAAACCATCGTTGCCTCCGGCCCACGCGCCGCGCTTCCCCACGGCCGCGCCTCGTCCAAACGACTCAAAGAAAAGGATTTGGTCGTCCTCGACCTGGGTGTTATACTGCGCGGCTATTGTTCCGACCTTACTCGGACGATTCACGTCGGGCACGCGTCCCACGAGGTTCGCCGTTGGTATCAAGCGGTTCAGGACGCGCAGACCGCCGCCCGGGCAGCGGTGAGGGCCGGAGTGGAAGCCGGACGGGTGGATGAGGCGGCGCGCAGCGTCCTGCGCACCCACGCTCTGGATGGCTATTTCATCCACAGCACGGGCCACGGCCTGGGCCTCGAGGTGCACGAGCAGCCCTCGCTCCGCAGGGATCAGAGGACGGCCTTGAAGGCGGGGAGCGTGGTTACCATCGAACCCGGAATCTATATTCCCGGCCGCGGGGGGATTCGCATCGAAGACGACGTCCTCGTCCTCGACGGAGGCAGCGAGACGCTCACCTCCGCGCCCCGGGAGCTGATCGAAGTGTGAGGCCCGCCGCCGTCCCCGGCCGCGCGCCTCTTTCCCGAGTCCCATGGCGAAGACAAAAAACAGCAAGCCCGCTCCTTCCGGCTCTGCGCCTCGCGTGGACCTCGCGGAAATCGAGCGCATCCTGGCATTCATGACCGACCACGGCCTCGAAGAGCTGGACTACGAGCGCGGCGGTCTGCATGTGCGCCTGAAGCGGCAGTCCCCGACCGGCGCGGCGGCCGCTGCGCCCCTCGCCGTCTCTTCGGCGCCTCGAGCCCTTGCTGCCGGCAAACCGGGCCCCGTGGAAACGGCCTCCGGCGCCGCCGTTGCTGCCGAGCCGTCCGCCGGCGACCTGCGCACCGTCAAATCCCCAATCGTCGGGACCTTCTACGCCTCGCCCTCTCCCGATGCACCCCCGTTCGTCAAAGTGGGCGACGTGGTGACCCGCGGCCAGGTGCTCTGCATCGTGGAAGCGATGAAGCTGATGAACGAAATTGAAGCGGATCAGGCCGGGGAAATTGTCCGGTGTCTCGTGGAGAACGGCCAGCCGGTGGAATACGGCCAGCCCCTGTTCGCCCTCCGGCCGGCATCCGAAAGCACTTCGTAGGGGCACCACATGTCGTACCCCTACAGGCCCGGTCCTGGCCTTAACTACTCGGGTTCTAACGTCTGAAGCCGCGCGGCCGCGCCAACGACATCCATGTTCCGCAAAATCCTCATCGCCAACCGCGGGGAAATCGCCCTCCGCGTTATTTGCGCCTGCAAGGAGCTGGATATCGCCACTGTCGCGGTCTATTCCCAGGCCGACCGTAACGCCCTCCACGTCCGTTTTGCCGACGAAGCCGTATGCATCGGCCCCGCGCGCGCCGCGGACAGTTACCTGAATATCCCGCAAGTAATCAGCGCCGCGGAAATCACCAACGTGGACGCCATCCATCCCGGCTACGGATTTCTGGCCGAAAATGCCAATTTCGCGGATGTTTGCGAAGCCTCGCACATCACCTTCCTCGGCCCCAGCGCCGAAGTCATCCGCATGATGGGCGACAAGAATCGCGCCCGCCGCGAAGCCGCCGCCGCAGGTCTCCCCATCATCCGCGGCACCGAGGGAGTGGTCCTAGATGAGCACGCCGCCCTCCGCCACGCTGAGGAAATCGGCTATCCCCTCCTGATAAAAGCCACCGCCGGCGGCGGAGGCCGCGGCATGCGCATCGTCCGTTCCCCGGCGGAGGTCGTGGCCTCGTTCCGCGCCGCCCGCCACGAGGCCGAGCAGGCCTTCGGCGTTCCCGACGTCTACATGGAGAAATATCTCGAGCGTCCGCGCCACATCGAATTCCAGATCCTCGGCGACCGCCACGGCCGCGTCATCCATCTGGGCGAGCGCGAATGCAGTATCCAGCGCCGCCACCAGAAGCTCATCGAGGAATCGCCCTCGCCCGTCGTGGACGAAGCCACGCGCGAGGCTATGGGCGCCCGCGTCGTCGCCGCCCTCGAAAAAATCGGCTATAGCGGCGCCGGCACCGTCGAATTTCTCCGTGACTCCGCCGGCGATTTCTATTTTCTGGAAATGAACACCCGCATCCAGGTCGAGCATCCCGTCACCGAGACCGTCACCGGCATCGACCTCATCAAAGCCCAGATCCGCGTGGCCGCCGGCGAACGGCTCGATGACGTCGTCCCCCGGGTCATCTTCCGAGGCCACTCCATCGAATGCCGCATCAACGCTGAAGACCCGGAAACTTTCGCGCCCTCGCCGGGGCGCATCACCGCCTTCCATTTTCCCGGGGGCCACGGCGTACGTGTGGACACCGCCATGTACTCGGATGCCGTCGTGTCTCCTTATTACGACTCGCTCATCGCCAAACTCATCGTGCGCGCCAGCGACCGTCCGGAAGCCATTGCGCGTATGCGCCGCGCACTCGAAATGTTCGTCATCGAAGGCGTCAAGACGACCATCCCGCTGCACCGCCGCGTCATGGACGACCCGCAATTCATGCAGGGCGACCTCCACACCGGCTTCCTCGATCATCTCCTCGAATCCGCGCAGCGATGATTTCCCCGGTTTATGCCATCCTTTCCGCCGATGTTTTTCCCGGCGCCTTGGAGGAGTGAGTCGGCTATCCAATTTCGCCCCTCGTGCCCGTGCTGCCATGTCGCCCCCCAGCTCGGGTGTGCATTCGAGTTCCCAAACGATATTTGGTATGCTCGCCGGTGTTGCAGGTTCGAGGAATTGCGCATGTGTCACAAGGGAACAGGAGCTGCTGCAATTGCTCTCATGGTGTTCACTGTCGCCCGTTCCCCCGAGACAGCGGAACAATCCAAAAAGGTGCCGGTGGCGCCGGTGCTCCGGGAACTCGTAAAGCGATCCACGCTGGCAGAGCCGGGAGACGGCCCGTTTTACCTGAAGGGGAAGGTGCTGGACGAGAAGAACCCGGACTGGGACTACAATGCAGAATTTGAAGAGTACTGGGTGTCCCCTGCCAAGTGGCGGCGCACCATCCACTCCAAAGCGTTTTCGCAGACACTGGTCGTGGACGGCGACCAGAAGTACGAACACGATACCGGGGATTACTTCCCTCCTGCCGTAGAAACCCTGATTGTTTCTCTGGTCGATCCGATCCCCGCCAACGTCCTTCAGAAGTTTGAGAATCTCTCCATGGAAATCCAGCAGCCGGATGGTAATCCTGGCCAGTGCTTTGCCGACCAGTATTTCAACGATGAGCACGGTGAGCGGGTTAGAGCGGTAGTTGCGCTGGATTCGCAGAGCGGTTTGCTCCAATACCTGTGGTTTCCCGGTTGGAGCGTCGGGGTGTTTGCTGACTACCGCCCCTTCCGTCACAAGATGATTGCCTGGAAGACGAAGGACAACCGGGTCAACGCGGAAGTCAAGGAACTGAGCGAGCTGGAGCATCCGGATGAAGCGCAGTTTGCGATCCGGGAGGCTACGCCACCCGCGCAGCAAATCCACACTGTATTTATGGATGGAACCGAATTCCGGAAGGAGGCCGGGAAGCTTCCCGAACTGAAATGGCCGGCAGTGTCAGGTCCACCTGTTACCGGCACCGTGAAACTGAGGATTGTCGCCGATCGCAGCGGCCGCGTCCGCGAAGCGCGCTCCTATCTGGCTTCCAACAAGGAGCTGAAGGATTGGACGGCGGAGCAAGCCATGGGCTGGAAGTTCGAACCCTATCAGGTGGAGGGCGTCGCCGTGCAAGTGGACACGACACTGGTTCTCGATTTCAAAACAGAACTCAAATCGGGAGCCGCGAACCCATCCGACGCGAGCAGCTATTTCCATCGCGCCTCGCTGCTCAGCGGGTTGCGCCTGGAGGGGGCGCAGCCGTTTCACTTGAAAGCTTCGTTTGAAGCCTTCGGCTATGCGGGCCTCACTGGGAAGGGAACCTATGAAGAGTACTGGCTCTCTCCAGCGCAGTGGAGGCGCGAAGCCAGCCTGGGCGGACACACCGTCACGGAGTCGCGCAACGGGGACCTCGGGTATCGAAAATTCGATCATGCCTTTGCGCCGCTCAGAATCGACGAAGCTATGGACACGCTCAGCGCGGACCTGCCGGGTGACGCCAGCGCGTCGCACGGGCCCGGTTGGCAGGTGGCGAACAGCGAGTTGGGGAAGATACAGTTGGTCCGAGTATCGAGAGGGAAGGTCGGAGACAACGGCAAACCGGATGTGGGTGCAGTCGCCTACTATTTTGATCCGGACAACGGATTGTTGCGCGGGCACCTACAATGGTCCGACATCACACTTTATGACGCATTCGCGGATTTCTCAGGGAAAATGGTGGCCCGGCGATTGTCAGTGGTGGGAAACGATTTCAAGATTCTGGAGATAACCATCGACAATTTGGAGCCCGCCCCGCCGCTGGACGCTGGCATCTTCACCCTGGTCGGCATCGAGCCTTTTTCTTTTGCCAAGGGGAATCCGGGATTCAAATACGTGCCGGCCGTCCCGGTCAACAAGGTGCACCCTGTTATTCCCGCCGAGGTACGGGCGAACGGGTTGCACGGCCACGTAGTGTGTCATTTGATGCTGGACGCCCATGGGCACGTGCGCGAAGTCACCTTTCCGGCAGGGGTGAATGTCATCGTCGAGAGCGCTCTTCGTGCGGCTGCGCTCCAGTGGGAATATGCTCCGAGTACCATAAACGGGCGCCCGGTGGGGTCATCCGCGACTGTGGACTTCCAGTTTTAGTCAGAACAGTGGAAATCCGGATTCCAGTGCGCGCGGCCACACCCTTTCACAGGAAGCAGGCAGGGAGGAAAAGCCATACTGATGCGCCGGGAACTTCCATGAGCGTCGTCGTTCCTCCTCTCTACGCCATCCTCTCCGCCGACGTTTTCTCCGGCGCGCCTGAAGCCTGGGCCCGGCGCCTAGCCGAATCCGGCGTACAGCTCATTCAGTACCGCGACAAACGCGCTTCCTCGGCGCGCCTGCTCGCCGTTGCCCGCAGCCTCACCGCGCTCTCGCAATCCCACCACTTCCGTTTTGTCATGAACGACCGCGCCGACATCGCCGCGCTCGCTGGCGCCGGCGGCGTCCACGTGGGCCAGGACGACCTGCCCGTCGAAGCTGCTCGCCGCATCTGCGGAGCGGATTGCTGGGTCGGCGTCTCCACACACAACCTGGACCAATTCCGCGCCGCCGCGGCCACTTCCGCGGATTACATTGCCGTCGGCCCCATTTTCCCCACGGCCACAAAGGAAAATCCCGACCCCGTCGTCGGCGTCGAATTCATCCGCCAGGTCCGCGCCCTCACCCCAAAGCCTCTCGTTGCCATCGGCGGCATCACTGTAGAACGCGCCGCGGAGGTCTATGCCGCCGGCGCCGACTCCATCGCGGTCGCAGCCGACCTCGCCTCCGCCCCCGACCTCCCCGACCGCATCCGCGCCTATCTCGCCGCCGCTCACCGGTAACGGCGGCAGCCTGCCCGCCGAACTCTGGCGGGTCTCGCCGGCCGAGCGAAGCGAGTCCCTCTCCCACCTCACTCTCCCCCCGTCCCTTTAGCCTCGACCCTGCCATTGGGAGGGAACTGAAGGCCAGCGAGACCCTGGCGCTACCACGGCACGCCCATGAGACCTTCCAGCCCCTGTTTCCTCTCTCTCTCCAAGCCCGCCCTTTGCTCTTCTCTGCGCACCCTATCAGTGATTTAATCCCGCTACGCGCGCGGCAGACAGGGCCCGGGGCCATAGCACATTGCCGAAGGAGAACGCATGGGAAATCCCATGTTCGACAAGAAACCGCTCGACCTGCTGATGAAGGAGTCTCAGGAGGTGGGGGAACACACCCTGAGACGCGCCCTGGGACCGATTAACCTGATCACCCTGGGCATCGGCGCGATCATCGGCGCCGGAATCTTCGTGCTCACTGGACAGGCGGCGGCGCAGTATGCCGGCCCCGCCATCATGCTCTCCTATGTGGTCGCCGGACTTGGCTGCGCCTTCGCCGGGCTGTGCTACGCCGAGTTCGCCTCCATGATCCCCATCGCTGGTTCAGCCTACACCTATGGCTACGCTACGCTCGGTGAGATTTTCGCCTGGATCATCGGCTGGGACCTCATCCTCGAATACGCCTTCGGCGCAGCCACCGTGGCCTCCGGCTGGAGTTCGACCCTGGTCGCTTTCCTTCAGGATTACGGCATCAACCTGCCGCCGCAGCTCTGCGACGTGCCCGGCGCAAAATGGGCCATGGTGGACGGCCGCTGGGCTCCCGAATCCACTTGGAGCGCGGAGCAGCTCCTCCGCGCCACCCAACACGCCACCTCGGTTGCCAACTTCGTGGCGTTCTTCGCCATGATTATGGTCACCACCATCCTCATCATCGGCATTAAGGAGTCCGCGAATTTCAACACCGCCATCGTCTTCGTCAAGCTGATTGCCGTGATCGTATTCATCATCGTCGCCGGGATGTACGTCTTCGCGAATCCCGCGGTGGCGCACCAGAACTGGGCCGTGTACATCCCGAAGAACGAGGGACACTTTGGGGCCTACGGGTGGTCCGGCATCTTGCGCGCCGCGGGGGTGGTCTTCTTCGCCTACATTGGGTTCGACGCTGTTTCCACCGCGGCGCAGGAAGCAAAGAACCCGCAGAAGGATATGCCACTCGGCATTCTCGGGTCGCTGGTCATCTGCACCATCCTCTACCTGTTGGTCTCCGGCCTGCTTACCGCGACGGTGCACTACACGCGCCTGAACATCGGCGCTCCGGTTTCACTCGCCATCCGCGAGACAGGCGTGAAATGGGGCAGCTACGTGGTGAACGCCGGGGCGCTGGCCGGCCTTTCCACGGTAATGCTGGTCATGCTGCTCGGCCAATCGCGGGTTTTCTACTCCATGGCGCACGACGGCCTGCTCTGGAAGTGGGCGGGTGACATCCATCCCAGATTCCGCACGCCATGGAAATCCACCGCGGTGACCGGCTTTTTCGTCGCCGTCACGGGCTCACTGGTTCCCATCGGCGACCTGGGCCAGATGGTTTCCATCGGCACGCTGATGGCCTTCGTCATCGTTTGCGCTGGCGTCTGGGTCATGCGCCGCACGCGCCCCGAGGTGCCGCGGCCTTTCCGTACGCCGTGGGTGCCCGTCGTCCCCATCCTGGGCATCCTGATTTCCCTCGCCATGATGCTCGGTCTGAACGGCATTACCTGGGTCCGCCTGTTGGTGTGGCTGATCATTGGCATGGTCATCTACTTCACCTACAGCATCAAACACAGCCACATCCGCGCGAAGTAGCACAGGCTCCCGAAGCTTCGGGACCTGCCTGTGCCCGCGCGAATACCGCGGCAAATGGAACACAGGTCACGGCGTCCTCACGCCGGGACCCAGGCCCTTTGCTTTCCTCGCGCCAGGGATGGGGCGCACAGACAAGATTGTCTGTGCTACTTCTGGCTCCCTCGCCAGCGGCATCCCCGTGCTCGCAGCCCTCTAAGCGGCTGCAATCTCCAGCCACCCGCACGTTACAATAGTCCCCGGTAGCCCGCGCCATGACCACCACCCCCCTCGATCGCCTGCGTTCCCTCTGGCGCATCCTCTCGCCCTCGCGCCGTGCCGCCGCAGTGATCACCGTCGTCTACGCCCTGGCCCTGGCCGCGCAGGCCGCTGGCCTTGACGTGCGCTTCATGGGTCTGCTCCGCTTCTTTTTTTCCTGGGCGCTTTTCATCTGGTTCCTCACTCTGTTCGGCTGGGTGCGCCGCCGCGTCCTCTGGAGCCTGCGCAATCGCCTGCTGGTCGCCTATCTCTTCATTGCCGTGGTGCCCATTCTTCTGCTGTTGGCGCTCGGAGCCATCGGAGCGTCCATCCTTTACGCCCAGCTCGGCAGCTACGTCCTCAGCCAGGAGGTGAATCACACCCTTTCGCGCATGGAAGCCCTGGCCGACACCACGCTGGCCAGCGGGCTCTTTTCCCCCCGCCAGATGGTGCCCGTTTCCGCCTCGCCCAAGCTCGCGGAAAATGGTGCAGCGCTCGCCAGCGTCGCAGCTTCCGGCACTCTCGACGCCCGCAGGGCGCTTTCCATTCCCGGGCTCGAAGTGCTGCCCGGCGAAGGCGCCGATCTGCTCTCCCCGGCGAAAGACGACGAGCCGCGGCGCTTCATGGGCCTGGTGCAGCGCGGCGATCACCTCTGGCTCCGCGCGGTGGCGGGCCGCGGCGGCTCGAACGGCGAGCAGGTCGTTGCCGTCTCCGTTCCCGTCACTCCCGAGCTGCTCGACAGCTTCTCTCTCGAGCTCGGACTCATTCGCTGGGACCTGGTCCGCGACGAAACCCCGGCGGACCGCGGCCAAAAAGGTGCGCGCATCACAGTAGCTTCCGGCAGCTACACCCGCGTGCTCGTCCCGATTCGGGGCATTTCCAGCCTGCGCCGCGCGCTTCCCCCGCGCGCCCATTTGCTGGACACGGAGGTGGCCGGCTTTTCCAATTTCGAAGCCGTCAACCTCGACACCCCGCTCGACCATCGCGGCACACTGCCCGTCATCGCCTCGTTCTACGCGCGTCCCTCGCGCCTCAATCGCGTGCTGTTCGCCTCGCTCGGAGACCTCAGCAGCCTCCCCTTCGTCCTCATGATGGTGATCGGAGGCATGTTTCTGCTCATCGAAGCCGCCGCGCTCGTCACCGGAGCTGTTCTCACCCGCACCATCACTAAATCCGTGGATGACCTCTACCGCGCCACGCAGCGCGTCAAGGCCGGCGACCTCGCCCACCGCATCCGCAACGTCCGCGCCGACCAACTCGGCGCCCTCGCCGGCTCCTTCAACGAGATGATCGTCTCCGTCGCCCAGGCCATCGAGGAACAGCGCCAGCGCCAGCGCCTGGAAAACGAATTGTCTATCGCCCGTGAAGTTCAGAACCAGCTCTTTCCCCGCACCGTGCCCCGCGTTCCCGGCCTGCACCTGGTCGCCTCCTGCCGCGCCGCGCGCATGGTCAGCGGCGACTATTACGATTTCATCCGCCTCGGCGATGACGAGCTGGCCTTCGTCGTCGCCGACATCGCCGGGAAGGGAATTTCCGCCGCTCTCCTGATGGCCAGTTTGCAGGCCTCCCTGCGCAGCCTGTTGCTCGACCAGCAGCGCATCGGCTCGACCGCCGACGTCATCGCCCGCCTGAACAGCCATCTGCTGGCCACCACGCCCGAAGACCGTTTCGCCACTCTGTTCTTCGGCATTTACAACTCCGAATCCCGCCTTCTGCGCTACACCAATGCCGGCCATCTCCCCCCCTCTATTTTTCCGCTGCAGGCGTCATGCGCCTCGAAGTCGGCGGCACCATCGTGGGCATGTTCACCGATTGCACTTTTGAGCAGGGCACCGTGACTCTCGAGAAAGGCAGCCTTCTCGCCGCCTACACCGACGGCATCAGCGAGCCCGAAAACCCTTACGGTGAGCAATTCGGCCGCCAGGGCATCATCGAAGTCATCGAACGCAACCGTGCCCAGCGCCCCGAAGCCATCCTCGATGCTCTCGTCGCCGCCGTCGAGCAATGGGTCGGCACCCCCGAGCAGGCCGACGACATGACTATCCTCCTCGCCACCTCCTCGTAGGGACGCTGCTTGCTGCGCCCCCCTTGCTTTCTCATATACTGACGGCCTCGACCCCTCCAGCAAGCCTTTGCCATATCGCGCTTCCGTTTGTACTCTGAATGCCGATGAATCCTTGGCGCGGGCTGAAAGACCTCCCCAAAGAAATTTGGATCCTCTTCGCCGCGACGCTCGTGAATCGCGCCGGGACCATGGTTGTGCCCTTCCTCGTGCTGTATCTCACGCACACCCTCGGAATTTCCCCCGCACGAGCCGCCCTTTCGCTCACCGCGTACGGTATCGCGGCGCTGCTCACCATGCCCGTCGCGGGGGGACTCACCGACCGCATCGGCCCGCTCGCTGTCATCAAGACGTCGCTGTTTCTCTCGGGCGTCGTGCTCTTCCTCTTCCCCCTGGCGCACAGTTTCCCGGCGATCCTCGGCATGTCGTTCCTCTTTGCCATGCTGAATGAGTCGGTGCGCCCGCCCAGCCTCTCCGTCGTCTCCGATCTGGTCCCTCCGGCTCAGCACAAGGCCGCGTTTGCGCTCAGCCGCCTTGCGGTAAACCTCGGCATTAGCGTCGGGCCCGCGATCGGCGGCATCCTCGCCATGTTTTCGTTTCGCTGGCTGTTTTTTGTCGATGGCGCCACCTCGATTCTCGCCGGAGTCGTCCTGATGCTCGCGCCGTGGCCGGCAAGGGCGCGCCACTCGGGCGCGCTCGAGCCCCCATGGGAAGACCCGCGAGACCTCGGCCGTGAAATTGAAGCGGAAGGAGTCGAGCCGCTTGCCGCCGCTCATCCGGTGGCGGATTTGCGTGCCTTCCGCAATCGCCGGATGCTCTATTTTCTCGCTGCCATGATCCCTGCGCAGCTCGTGTTCTTCCAGCTTTCCTCGACGCTGCCGCTTTTCCTGGTGCGCAATCTGCGCCTGCCGGAATCTCTGTACGGCAGCATTTTCACCATGAACACGCTGATGATCGTGGCCATCGAGGTGCCACTGAATACGGCGATGGCGCACTGGTCCCACCGCCGGACGCTCATGCTCGGCACCTTTCTCTATGCTGTCGGATTCGGCTCGTTCGCGGTGGTCACCTCGGCCGCCGGAGTGTTCGCAGCCGTGGCCGTGTGGACGTTTGGCGAAATGATCCTGCTGCCCGGCAGCGCCGCCTACGCCGCGGAAGTCGCGCCGCCCGGCCGTCGCGGCGAGTACATGGGGCTGTACACGATGTCGTTCAGTATTTCGTTCTCGCTCGCAGGATTCCTGGGTGCGAGCCTCCTCCAGGCCCGGGGTCCGCAGGCCCTCTGGAGCGCGGCCTTCGCTTCCGGCTGCTTCGCGGCGCTGCTGATGAGCCGCATCGGATCCACGCCGAGCCGAAAAACCTCCTAGAACTGGAATTCAGGCCGCTGGAGCAACCAGAAATCCGGTTCGTTCCGGTTAGCGCCGCGGAGTCCCGTAACTGAACAGCTTCTGGCATTCCTGCCGGAGAAATCCGCCGGTGACGGGGATGCGGTGATTTCCCTTCTCGAACACCAGCCGGCAGGGAATAAGACACGCCCGCCATTTGTACTCATCCGTGCCGCACTTGCGGCCATACGCGGCAATGTCTTCCTGCGAAACGCCGTACACGACCGCGCCAATCCGGGACCACACGCACGCGCCCGCGCACATGGCACAGGGCTCGTGCGTGGAGTAGAGGACGAAGTCGGGCAGGTAGCGCCCATACCCGCTGGACACATATTTGAGCGTTTCCAGCTCCACGTGTTTGATGCTCGATCCCGAAGTCTTTACCCGGTTGCCGGCGCTGGCAATCACCACTTCGCGCCCCTCCGCGAGGCGCGTAATCACCGCACCGATGGGATAGTCCCCACGGTCGCCGGCGCGTTTGGCCTCAGCGACAGCCAGTTCCATGAACTTCCGTCGTGGCCGGTAGGAAGCAGGGATCATGCGGAAACATTATATCCGCATGCCGCCGGTGTTTCTTGCCAACGCCGCTGCGCCGCCTTTGCAGATACTCGCCGGCGGCACAATTGGCCCGAACTGGAAATGAGGAAAGAGGACTTCTCCGCGAACGGATGAAGTACAAGTGCATCCTCGACTCCAGACGGGGCCCGCCCGAAAATTTCCGAGTCACCGAGTGCGACCTCCGGGATCCCTCATCAAAGGGAGTCCGCGTCAAGGTTCTTAGGGCGTGTGCCGGGGTGACGTGCAGGCGCGCTGCGGCATCGGCCCGTTCGCACCAAGGTTGCCCATCGTGCCGGGCTCCGCCATCGTCGGCAGGGTCGATGCGGCCGGCGAGCCACATTTTCCTGTATCCTTTGTCGCCTGTTCAGGCATCGGAAACCGGCGTCAGGCTGGTTCTTGGGAGGCTGTTCATGTACGCGTGTTTTCTGGTTCACGGCGGCGCTGCTGCGGTCGCTCAACGAAACGCTGCGCGGGCGCACGAAAACGCCGGGGCGCCGCCCCGGGGAAGGTGTATCCATGCTCATCACAGAAATGACTCAGAGAGAATCGCGCGCTCTCCTCGAGGGCCTGGGCAGCGGAAGGTTGGCCTGCGCTCGGGAGAATCAGCCTTACATCGTGCCCATCTTTTTCGCTTACGAGGAAAACCACCTTTACGGCCTTTCCACTCTGGGGCGCAAGATCGAGTGGATGCGCGCGAATCCCCTCGTTTGCGTCCAGGCGGACGAGATTCGCAATTACATGGACTGGAAGAGCGTGGTCGTGCTGGGACGATTCGAAGAACTGCCCGACGACGAACCGCATCGGAGAAGCCGCGGCCACGCCGTCACTCTGCTCTCGCGGCGTTCCCGGTGGTGGCAAGGCGCCTACGCCACGGACCGGCTCCGGAGCCACTCCGGAGAACCGGTCCCCGTCATCTTTTGCATTCACGTCGTCGAGATCACCGGACATCGCGCCGAGCCCGATCCCGGTGACCTGGCGGCTCCTCCCCCCGAGACAGGAGAATAATCAGGAGCACCGGCAACGGCTTGCGCCTGGTCCAGCGAACCAGCATACTTCCGCCTTCTGGTTTTGGACCGCATCCCGCTGGAAGAGAGGCAAAATGCTCCGGCCACGCCACTTTCTTGCCGTCCTGGCCCTCGCTCTCACCCTAAACTTTTCGCCCGTGGCGAATGCCGCATCCTCTCCCGCCCTCCCGCAGGCGGAGAAAGCGCCGCCCGCAGCTCCCGCACCCGCAGCTCCCGCACCGGCCGAGGCTACCCAGCGGGCGCCGGAGAAGGTCACCAAATACTCCCTTCCTCCCGCTCTGTATAAGAAGGCACACGACCTCGCACTGATTCGTTTCCGCTTCACCTTGATCAGCTTCGTTTACGGCCTGGTCGTCCTGTGGCTGGTCTTGCGCCTGAAAATCGCGGCGGCGTATCGCACCTGGGCCGAGAACAAGTCGTCCAAACGTTTTCTTCAGGCGCTCGTCTTCTCTCCCCTGTTGATTTTCACCATCGGCATTCTTGGGATTCCCGCGGACGTTTACGAACATTGGGTCTCTCGAAGCTACGGGCTCTCCGTGCAGGGATGGGGTTCCTGGCTCTGGGACTGGACCAAAGGCCAGCTCATTTCCATCGTCATTTTCACGATTCTGGTTTGGATCCTGTACGCGGTCATCCGCAAATCCCCGCGCCGCTGGTGGATTTACTTCTGGCTCGTTTCCATGCCCATTGGACTGCTGATTTTCTTTCTCGAGCCGCTCATCATTGCGCCCCTGTTTTTCAAATTCGAGCCCCTCCAGCAGAAGGACCCCGCCCTCACCGCCAGCCTGGAACGATTGGTGCACCGCGCCGGGGAAGACATCCCGCCACAGCGCATGTTCTGGATGCATGCCAGCGAGAAAACGACTGCGCTGGACGCCTACGTCACGGGGTTCGGGGCTTCCAAGCGAATCGTCGTGTTCGATACGACCATCGCCAAGATGAACACTCCCCAGATCGTTTTCGTGGCCGGTCACGAGATGGGCCACTACGTCTTACAGCATATTCCCCAACTGCTTGCTTTCGGCGCCGCGTTCCTGTTCTTATTTTTCTACCTCGGGTATCGCTCGATCGGTTGGGTCCTGGCTCGCTGGGGCCCGTCCTGGGAGATTCGCGGACTCGACGATTGGGCGTCTCTGCCCGCCTTGCTCCTGCTTCTCTCCGTTTTTTCCTTCCTCGCCTTGCCCCTCACCAGCGCGGTCAGCCGCCACTACGAACACCAGGCCGACCAGTACGGTCTGGAGGTCACCCACGGCCTCACTCCCGACTCCGGTCAAGTGGCTGCGCAATCGTTTCAGACCCTGGGAGAAGTGGACCTGGCCGATCCAGAACCCAACCCCGTGGATGTCTTTCTCTTTTACTCGCATCCCTCCATTCCGGATCGCGTCAACTTTGCTCTCACCTACGACCCGTGGTCGAAAGGCCAGTCACCTGAATTTGCAAAGTAACCGGCCGGCCTACTGGCGCGTCCAACGCTGCGCACCGCAGCCATCCGGCATACGAATTGACTTGCCCCCGGCCCCGGTGTATCTAATCGCGACCTTCCTGAGAGGAGTTCTCGCCATGCGCAACCTTTTGGCCGGCCTTTCCATCGCCGCGCTGCTCGCTACCCCTTCCCTGTGGGCGCAAACCCCTCCCAATGCCGGGGAAGAGAAGAAACCCGATCGCGCCGAGGCCAAAAAGCCGGAGACTCCCCCCGAGAAGCCTTTCGCCGACGTCGTCAAAGACGCCAAGGTCATCAAGGGCCTCTTCACCCTCTACCGCACCGAGGAGAAAGCCTTCCTGGAGATCCAGCCCGATCAGTTCGACAAGATGTACATGCTCTCTCTCACCTGCGAATCGGGTCTGGGCGAGGGCGGATTTTACGGAGCGGAGATGTGCGGCGAGACGCCGATCGTTTTCCACCGTCAGGGGAAATTAATCCAGTTGATCGCCCGGAACACGCGCTTCGTCGCCCGTGACGACCTGCCGATCCGCCGCGCCGTGGCGCGTTCCTTCAGCGATTCCATCCTGGGCTCGACGAAACTCGAAAGCCTGCCGCAGCCGGAACGAAAGAGCCTGCTCATTGATCTGGGGGCGCTGCTGCTCACCGATCTTCCCATGATGGGCTACGAACTGGAGCGCTCCTTCCGCATCCCCTACCGCTTCGAACCCAAGAACAGCGCGTTCGGCATGCTCAAATCCTTCGACCGCAACGTCGAGATTGAAACCATCGCGCATTACTATGCGGAGCATCCGCCCCTTCCTCCGCTTTTGCCGCCCAACGCGCCCCCGCCCCCGGCGCCTCCCCCTCCGCGCAATCTTCCTGACGTCCGCAGTCTCCTCGTGCATTTCCGCTACAGCATTTCGGAGCTGCCGTCCCCCGGCTACCGCCCGCGGCTGGCCGACGACCGGGTCGGTCATTTTCTGACGCAGGTACAGGACTACAGCACGGACACGGACTTCGAGTCCAGCCGCCGCTACATTCATCGCTGGCGGCTGGAAAAGCAGGATCCCTCGGCTCCGCTTTCCCGTCCCAAGCAGCCCATCGTTTACTGGCTCGAGAACACCATTCCGGTGGAATACCGCGATTCCATCCGCGACGGCGTGTTGCTGTGGAACAAGGCCTTCGAACGCATCGGCTTTCAGGACGCCATTGAGGTCAAACAGCAGCCCGACGACGCGGACTGGGACCCCGCTGACGTCCGTTATTCCACCATTCGCTGGTTCGCCGGCTATCCTGACCCCGGTTTCGCCGAAGGCCCTTCCGCGGTGAATCCTCTCAGCGGAGAAATCTACGATGCCGACATCCGCTTTGACGCCGGCTTCACCCGCTTTATCCGCCGGGAAGCCAATGAATACGTCAACCCCGCCGGCCTACCCTGGCTGGACCTGGATCAGCCGTCCCGGCCGTTCCTGGCCCCCTGGCATGACGGTTCCGAGGATTTCTGCGACTACGTGCAAGGGGCCGTTCTGGACGCCGAATTCTCCTTCGACCTGTTGGTTTCGCGCGGCATGGATCCCCAGGGCTCGGAAGCCAAGCAATTCATGCATGAGTATCTGGTTGAAGTCGCGGCCCATGAGGTGGGCCACACCCTCGGCCTGCGTCACAATTTCCGCGCCAGTTCCATCCACACGCTCGAACAGGGCGACGACCCTCAGTTCACGGCGCGCGAGGGTCTGACCGGCTCCGTCATGGACTACATTCCCACCAACATCGCTCCCCGCGGTTCCCGCCAGGGCCAGTATCATCAGACCACACTGGGTCCCTACGACTATTGGGCCATCGAATACGCCTACAAGCCGATTGATGCGTCTTCCCCCGAGGGTGAATTGCCCGAACTCCGCAAGATCGCCTCGCGCGCCTCCGAGCCGGCACTCGCCTACGACACAGACGAGGATGCCGGGATCGGCGGCGGACCTTTCGACATGGATCCGCTCGTCAACCGTTTCGATTACGGCACCGATCCGTTGAAGTTTTACGCCCGGCGCGTCGTGTTAGCCGACGAAGTGTGGGCCAACATGGAGAAAAAACTCGAAATCCCCGGCGAGGGCTATCAGGTTCTTCGCCGCAGCTTCAATATCGCCTTCCGAGAGGACGGTGATGCCCTCTATCTCGCTTCCAAATATATCGGCGGGGTGTATCACTACCGCGACCACGTGGGCGATCCCGGAAACCGCCTGCCCTTCGAGCCCGTGCCCGCCGCCAAACAAAAGGAAGCGCTCGAGCTCCTGCGCAAGAATCTTTTCTCTCCGGACTCCTTCCAGTTTTCTCCGCAACTGCTCAACAAGCTGGCCAGTCCCCGGTTCAGCGACTTCATCAATTTCGCCGCCATGCGCACCCGTTTTGATGTGCCCATCCACGACATGGTCCTGTCCCTCCAGACCCGCGTACTCGATCGCCTCTACCATCCCATCGTCCTGAGCCGCATTCTCGATTCCGAGGTCAAGGCATCGTCTCCGGCCGATGCCTTCAGCCTGGGTCTCTTGTTTTCCGGGATTCAGGATTCCATCTGGGCGGAGACCAAGACGCCCGTCGCGTCGCTCAATATCGTCAGCTACCGCCGCTCGCTCCAGCGCGCCCACCTGCGCAAGCTGATCGCCATGGTGTTGCGCGAAGCCTCGGTTCCCGAGGATGCCCAGACCCTGGCGCGCCAGAATCTCGTCGCCCTCCGGGCCCAGTTGCAGGCCGTGCTCGCCAGGCCGGGGCTCAAAACTTCGCTGGAAACTCGCGCCCATTTGAACGAATCCATCGCGCGCATTGACGAGACCCTGAAGGCCAACATGCAGCGTGTCACCTTCTAGTGCCGTCCCGCGGGATGAGGCGGATGACGCAGGATTTGCGCGGTGAGGCTAACAGTCTCCCGCGGCGATGATCCCATCCGGAATGGGACAGGTCGCGTTTCCGGAGACCGGGGAAGGTGTCCATGCCAAATGAAACGGCGATTTCCGCCCTGCGGGCCAGCCTGCGCGGAGAGCTGTTCGAGCCCGGCGATCCGGGCTACGACGCGGCTCGCAAGGTCTACAACGCCATGATCGACCGGCGGCCACGCCTGATCGTGCGCTGCGCCGATGTGGCCGATGTCATGGCTGCGGTGAACTTCGGCCGCGAGCAGAAGCTGCTGGTGGCCGTCCGCGGCGGCGGGCATAACGGGCCCGGCCTGGGAGTCTGCGACGACGGGCTGGTCATCGATCTTTCCCCGATGAACTACGTGCGCGTGGACCCGAAGAAAAAGACCGTGCGGGCCGGCGGCGGCGCGATCTGGCGAAACGTGGACCACGCCACGCATGCCTTCGGCCTCGCCGTTCCTTCCGGCATCATTTCCACCACTGGTGTGGCTGGACTCACGCTCGGCGGCGGCATTGGCTACCTGACGCGCCGGTACGGCCTGACCATCGACAATCTGCTGGCCGTCGAAATGGTCCTGGCCGACGGCCGGTCTGTCACTGCCAGCGCCAGGGAACATGCCGACCTGTTCTGGGCCGTGCGCGGCGGCGGCGGCAACTTCGGCGTGGTGACGTCGTTTCTGTTCCGCGGGCGGCCGGTGCACACCGTTTACGGCGGGCCGATGATGTGGCCGCTGGAAGACGCGGCGGAGCTGCTGCGCTGGTACCGCGGGTTCATCACGAAAGCGCCGGATGACGTGTACGGCTTCTTTGCTTTCCACACCGTGCCGCCGGGGCCGCCTTTCCCCGAACACCTGCACCTGAAGAGGATGTGCGCTATCGTGTGGTGCTACACCGGCCCGATCCGCAAGGCGGAAAAGGTTTTCCGCCCGATCCGCAGCTTCAAGCCCGCGGCCCTCGACCTCGCCGGCCCCATTCCGCATCCGGCGCTGCAAACTTTGTTTGACGGCCTGTACCCGCCGGGCCTGCAATGGTATTGGAAGGCCGATTTCGTGCGCACGCTCTCCGACGAAGCCATCGCTCTACATGTGAAGCATGCCGCGAAGCTGCCGACCATGCACTCCGCCATGCATCTCTATCCGGTCAACGGCGCCGCGGGCCGCGTCAGCAATAGCGCCACGCCGTGGGCCTACCGTGACGCGACTTGGGCCTCCGTCATCGTCGGCGTCGATCCCGACCCCGCGAACAAGGGAAAAATCACCGCGTGGGCCAGGGATTATTGGAGCGCCCTTCATCCCCACTCCGCCGGCGGCGCCTACATCAACATGATGATGGATGAGGGCGAAGACCGCATCCAGGCTACCTACGGCCGCAATTACGGCCGCCTGGCGAAAATCAAAAAACGCTACGACCCGGCCAACCTGTTCCGTGTAAATCAGAACATCAAACCGAAGTGAGCGGACGCGCGCGCTCTTTAGGCTCGCGCGCGTCCTTCAATCCCGTCGTATCCCGCCGTCTGCCACGGCGCGGCATTTTTCCGGAAACCGGCCCCCACACTCCGCCGGGCGTCATTGAAGGTGCTCACCCTGCGTGCTAGCATCGATGCGTCCGCCCCAGGGAGACGGCTGATGCCCAAGTTCGTCATCGAACGCGAAGTTGCCGGTGCCGGAAGTTTGACTGACGCCCAATGGCGGGAGATCGCGCAAAAGTCAGTGAGCGCTCTGAAGGCCATGGGCCCGCAGATCCAGTGGCTCCACAGCTACGTCACCGGCGACAAGATCTATTGCGTCTATCTCGCTCCCGACGAAGCCACGATCCGGGAGCACGCCGGCCGCGCGGGCATTCCCGCGAACCGCGTCTCGGCGGTGCGCCGCCTCCTCGACCCGGAAAGCGCGGAGTAATCGCCGGAGCGGCCCTAAGCGGATTCCGCTTCGGCGGTCAGCACCTCATCCATCGCCTTCTCAACCGGAGTGGCCCAGCCCTCCAGCCACGCACTCGCCCCTGATGTGGTCAATCTCTGCCGTGCCGAATCCAGAACCTCTTCCAATTTGACGTGCTCCGCCGGCGTTAGCGGAGCCCCGATCGTTTGCCGCAGCGCCGCCGCCGCGCCCGCCAGCCGCAGCGCGCGCTCCGCCTGGCGTTGCGCCGCCGCCGAGCAGGCAAAACACTCCAGCAGCCGCGCAATTCCCCGCTTATGCTCCAGTTCGCGGAAAGTTCTCAGGCTCTCGCGGTACTGACGGTTGGCCCCGGCACAATCTCCCTGTTCCCTCGCCAGGTTTCCCAGATCCGCAAGCGTCCCGGCAATTCCCCACTGGTCCCCCAGCTCTCGAAATTGCGCCAGACCCTGTTCGTACAACGCACGCGCTCCCGCCGAGTCGCCCTGCTCGCGCACGATATCTCCCTGGTAGTCCAGCGACCACGCCACGCCCGTCCGGTCTCCCAATCCCTGGAAAATGGAGTGACACTCCTCGTGCAGCGTGCGCGCGCGCGCAAAGTCGCCCTGTAATTTGGCCACATTTGCCAGGTTGCTCAGCGAACGCGCCACGGCCCTGGGGTCGCCCAGCTCTCTCCACAACTTCAGGCTTTCTTCCATCTGCGCGCTCGCGCCTGCCAGGTCGCCCTGGTCGCGCGCCTGCACCGCCAGCCCGTTCAGCGAGACGGCCGCGCCTTGCTTGTCTCCCAGCTTCACGGCGATTTCCAGGCTCTCCCTCATCTGAGAAGTCGCCGCAGCGTAATCTCCCTGGTCGCTGGCCAGCACTCCCGCTGCAAACAACGCGCGCTCTCGCGCCTTTGTGGCTGCCGCTTCTCCTGGCATCTTCAGCAGTTTGCCCAGGCTGTCCCTGCCTTCCGCCAGATACTCCCGCGTCTCCCAGAAGCGGAACAGGGCCGTCCCCAGGCGCAGGCCCCAGTCCGCCTTGCCGCTCTGCGTCAGCCATTCCAGGGCCGCTCGGCAGTTATCGTGCTCCGCTTCCAGCACGTTCACCCAGTCCGTGTTCGCTGGATCCGCAGCCTGCGCCGCGCACTCTTCCGCCACCACCAGACAATACGCGGCATGCGCCCGTTTGGTCTCCGGCTCCTCCCCCCTGGCCGCCAGACATTCCAGCCCGTATTCCCGCACGGTTTCCAGCATCACAAATCGGCATTCCGAAGCTGAGGATTCAACCTGCTGGACCAGGCTCTTATCTACGAGCGACGAGATGCCTTCCAGCACGTCCATCCCGAGGTCCTGCCGCGTGTTGCAGACCGCCTCGACTCCCTCCAGCGTGCAACCTCCGGAAAACACCGAAACCCGCCGGAACAACGCCTGCTCCGCGGGGTTCAACAGCCCATAGCTCCATTCGATGGTTCCACGAAGCGTCTGCTGCCGCTCGGGAAGATCTCGCGCGCCTCCGGTCAGCAACTCCAGGCGTTTTTCCAGCCGCGCCTGCATTGCCGCCGGTGAGAGCAGTTTGATCCGCGCCGCAGCCAGTTCGATGGCCAGCGGCAGGCCCTCCAGCCGCGCGCAGATGGCCGCCACAGCCGCCGCATTTTCTTCGCTCAGTTCGAATTTCGGCTTCACGGCCGCCGCACGGTTCACAAACAGCGCAATCGAAGGATTCCGCGCCAGCGCCGGCGCCCCTGCGCGCGCGTCCGGCAGGGGCAGCGCCGGCACCGGGAATTCATGCTCCCCGTAAATGTGCAGCGGCGCCCGGCTGGTCACCAGCATCTTCAGCGCCGGCGCCGCGGCCAGCAATTCCGCCACCGCGGGGGCCGCAGCCAGCAGGTGCTCGAAGGTGTCGAACAGCAGCAGCAGATTCGTGGGCGCGTCCCGCAGGTATGCCTTCAGGCTTTCCAGGGTCGCCTGAGCGCCCGCTTCTTTCACCCCCAGCGCCTGCGCGATGACGGACGGGATCAGCGCCGCGTCTTTCACCGTAGCCAGCGGAACAAAGCACACCCCGCCCGCAAATGTCTGCGCCACATCGCCCGCGGCCTTCAGCGCCAGCCGCGTTTTCCCGATGCCCCCGGGGCCAGTGAGCGTGATCACCCGGACGTCGCTTCGCAGCAGCAATTCCTTCACTGCTGCAACCTCCCCTTCGCGCCCAATGAACAGCGTTCGTGGCGATGGGAGATTGTGCGCCCGGGGTGGACTCGGTTTCGCCGGCGCTTGTTCCATCCGTTCCTGGATCGTCGCGAGATCGCGCGCCAGGTCCTGCGTCGAGCCGTACCGGTCTTTCGGTTGCTTCGCCAGACACCGTTCGATCACCCAGCACAGCGGGTCTGGAGCGCGCGCATTCAAGGTCTGCACGGACTCGGGCTCGTCCCGCACGATGGCCACCAGCGTCCCGCCTTCTCCCGGCCTCTCGAACGCGCGCTTTCCCGTCACCATTTCGTACAGCACCGCTCCAAACGAAAACTGGTCCGACCGGAAATCCACGGGCAGGCCGCTGGCCTGTTCCGGCGACATATACAGCACCGTCCCCAGGATCGCTCCGGGGCGAGTCAGGTCGCTCAGCGTTTCCTGGCTCAGGGACCCGTCGCTCGTCGGGTTCGCCAGTTTGGCCAGTCCGAAATCCAGGATTTTCACCAATCCATCATTCGATACCATCAGATTGCCCGGCTTCAGGTCCCGGTGAACGATGCCGGCTTCGTGCGCTTTGGCCAGCCCTCCTGCCATTTGCGCCGCGATGGAAATGGCTTTGCGCAGAGGCGGCGGGCCCCCGCGCAGCATCTCGCCCAGGGATTCTCCTTCCACCAGCTCCATGGCCATGTAGTAGGTTCCGTCGGCCTGTCCCAGTTCGAAGATGGTCACAATGTTTGGGTGATTCAGTTTCGAAACCGCGCGCGCTTCCCGCTCAAAGCGTTCCAGCGCCTGTGCGTTGGCCGCGAGCCGTCGCGAAAGTGTTTTGATGGCCAGTTCGCGCCCCAGTTGCTTGTCCCGCGCCCGGTACACCTCTCCCATTCCGCCGGCGCCCAGCGGACACACGATCTCATAACGGCCGAATTGTGTGCCGGAGGAAAGCGTGAATGGTTGTTCCTGGTTTGGCGCCACGGGGTCCGCTGCCGTGAGCCGCTCGCCCTTCGCGCTTTTCGTTCCCTGCGCTCCAGCCGGCGCTCACGATTCCGGTCAAGAATAACAAAAAGTCTGCCCAAGGTCGTTATGGATGGCGGATCGCTTCAGCCTGCTCGGGGCGGCGGCGCTTGTGCCAGGCATACTGCCCTCCGGGATGCCAGTAGTACTACTAGTTTATTGCTTGACGGATGACTAGTCCGTTGCTAGGCTCCAGCGCACCTGCTGTGCGGATATTCCACCCTAATGTGAATGGAGAACCCTGATGAAATCGAAACAGGTTTGGCTGTTTGCCGTCGTTGCCGTTCTCGCAGTCGCCACGCTCCCCGTTGCTGCGGAGCAAGAAACTCAGCCAAGGGGGAAGTATGCCGAACTGGGTGAGGCTTCGTGTCTCAACTCGACGCTTGGATTCAACGCCGATCTGACCACCGTTGCCGGATCCGGGGTGTATTCTGAGTCGTTCAGCTGGCACGGAATTGTACATTTCGGGTCCGATGGCACAGCCACCGGCCAAAACACCACAATTACGATCGTGGTTCCTCCACATCCCGCTAACGCGAGTTCGGAGGAGTTCTCGTCCTCGTCGAGCTACTCGGTTGCGCATGACGGTACTTTGACAGTAGATGCCACAGAATTGGTTGGAACATTTCTCACCGGGGCCGACGCCGGTCTAGGGTATTCACTCACTGTAGATCGGCCCTCGCTGACTGGTCGAATTGGGCGGAACGGCACCGTGCTGCTCAGCAGTGCAGCCCCTACCGTCGAAACGGTGACGTTCTTGAACAGCTCGGGCGGCATCGTTTACTCCTCCCCGCGCATCTGTCATCGGAGGGTCGTCCTCGTGCCCGTGGATAAAGATTGAAAATTAGAATCCTGGATGTTTCTTTCACCAAAACCGAAAGCTCCCGCACCGGAAGGGTGCGGGAGCTTATTTTTCTCCAGCTAGACTCACACTCGGATGTGGCTCTATCGGAACCGGCGGGCATTTCCCCTTCCATTCCGCGATATCATTTGAACCAGCCATGAAGATCCTGACCGCCGCCCAAATGCGCGAGTGCGACGCCCGCGCCACCGCCGAATTCAAAGTTCCCTCGCTCACGCTGATGGAAAATGCTGGCGCGGCCACCGCGCACTTTGCCGTCATCCGCTACGGCGCTGTCGCCGCGGGCCGCGCCATCATCCTCTGCGGCAAAGGCAATAACGGCGGCGACGGCTTCGTCGCTGCCCGCCGCATCAAGGAAAAAGTCTCCGGCGCGAATCCCGTCGTGCTGCTCTTCGCCGCGCCCGAGGCGGTGAAAGGAGACGCGAAGGCCAACCTGGAACGCTGGCAGAAGGCCGGCGGAACGCTGCGCGTCGTCCCCGACGATGCCGCCTGGCAGCGCGAGCGCGACGCCGTGGCTGCCGCGCCGCTGGTGATTGACGCGTTGCTCGGCACCGGCCTCTCCGGCCCGGTCGAAGGCCTGCTCCCCGCCGTCATAGACGACGTCAATGGGCGCTGCCACCGCGCCCGCGTGCTCGCCATCGATATTCCCTCCGGCATGTCGTCCGATTCCGGCGAGTCACCGGGGCCGACGATCCGCGCCGGAGCCACGCTGGCTCTCGCTGCGCCGAAAATCGGCGAATTGCTTCCGCCCAACTGCGATGCAGTCGGAAAACTGAGCGTGGCGGAAATCGGAATCCCGCCGCGCGTGCTCGACGACAATCCCGAATTCAAAACGCACTGGGTCACACCCGGCGATTTCGCCGCGCTCCCGCTCGACCGCGAATCTTCCGGCCACAAAGGCAGCTACGGCCACGTTCTGATCGTGGCGGGTTCGCAGGGCAAAACGGGCGCGGCGGCCATGGCCGGAATGGCCGCGCTACGCGCCGGCGCGGGCCTGGTTACCATCGCCACTCCCGAAAGCTGCCTCCCCACCGTGGCCTCCTACCACCCCGAGCTGATGACCGAAGCTCTGCCGGAAACCGATGCGCACACCATCTCCATGCGCAGTTTCGACTACGGCCGCTTTGACGCGCTTCTCAACGGCAAAACCGTGCTGGCGCTCGGTCCCGGCATCACCACCTATCCGGAAACACAGGAGTTCGTCCACGCCGTCCTGCGCGATTGCTCGCTGCCCGTCATTCTCGACGCCGACGGCCTGAACGTATTCACCCGCCGCATTCAACATCTGCGCAGCCGCCGCTGGGCCAACCTCGCGCTCACTCCTCATCCCGGCGAACTCGCGCGCATGTTGGGCCGCGACACCTCCGAGGTGCAGGCGCACCGGCTCGAGATCGCGCGCGAATCCGCCTCGATTGCCGGGGCGCCGCTGATTCTCAAAGGCTATCGCTCCATTCTCGCCATGCCCGACGGCCGCGCCTGGTTCCACGGCCCCGGCAATCCCGGCATGGCCACGGGCGGGACCGGCGACGCGCTCACCGGAATCCTCGCCGGACTCACCGCGCAGTACGGCACGGAAGACTGGCAGCGCGTGCTCAGCCTGGGCGTCTATCTCCACGGCCTGGCCGGCGACCGCGCCGCCGAGGAGCAGGGCCAGGAGGGCATGGTCGCCACCGACCTGATCCGCCACATCGGGCCCGCTTTCCAGCGTTTGAAGCAGGACGCGCGCTGGGAATCCTCTCCGAAATCGGCGCTGCGCATCCGCGGATGAGTGCCGCGCCCCTCGCCGCCGGAACCACGCTCACCGTCTCTGCGGAGGAAACGCTGGCGTTCGGCCGCCGCCTGGCGCGCGAGCTGCGCCCGCCGCTGCTCGTCTTTCTCTCCGGCGAACTCGGGGCAGGGAAGACCACGCTGGCAAAGGGAATCATCAGCGGGCTGGGCGCCGCGCGCGAGGAGGAGGTCACCAGCCCCACTTTCACCCTGGTCCACGAATTTCGCGGACCCGTCCGAGTCTTCCACATCGATCTCTATCGCATCGAGGGCCGCGCCGATCTCCAATCGCTCGGTCTCGACGACCTGTTCGTTGCACCCGCCATCGTGCTCGTGGAATGGCCCGAGAAATGGACCCTCGCTTCCGACTGGCCCGTCCTCCGCATTCGCCTCGCCGCCCTGGACGATGGACGCCACTCCATCGAGCTGGTGACTGGTGCCTCGTGACTGGTGACTGGTGAGAGATCGCTTCGTGCGGTATCCAACCTCTCCTTTGCGTTCTTTGCCCCTTTGCGGCTTTGCGAGAAACTCCTTCTTCTCCTGTGTCTGCCCCAGCCGGTGGGCCCATGATGAAGTCGGCCGCATAGCCTCTCACCACCAGTCACCAGTCACGAGTCACCAGTCACTGCCCCGTAGTGCCACCACCCCTACTCTCACGCCACTTCCCCCGCCGCCACCCTTGCCGTTCCGCCATCCCTTTTGCTACGTTCATACGGCAATTTGCCCGCCATGTCGTCTCCGGATACCCAGCCGGCCGCCGACCGGCAGATCAGGGTCGAACTCCTGCCCGCCGGGGCAGATATCGCTCTCACCACGCTCACTGCCGGCGTGGACAACCTGCGCTACGACGTTTCGCTCAGTCCCCACTTCCTGGAAGCCGCCCGGCGTTATCTGGCCGACCTCATCCGCCATACCGGCCAGCTCGGCCGCTTCTACGGCACGGATACGAAAGCCGTCCGCCCTCCGGAAACCAGCCAATTCCGCAAATCGCTGGCCGATTTCCTCCAGGCCGGGCTCAATCAGGCCCATTTCGAGAAGAATGTGGAGCTGGACGTCCTGCTCCGCCTCGCCGTCATTCGTTTCTTCACCCGCGAAATCGCCGTGCAGTTCGCCGCCGTCGTCCAGGAATGCAACGAATGGATTAAACGCCGCGGCGAATTCTTCGAGCGCAGCGAAGGCGCGCAGGTGAAGAAAGCCACGCTCGCCGAGTTCCAGGCCGACCGCAAAAACATCTTCCGCCAGGTGGGCATGCTGCTCTTCAACTCGCTCTCCGAGCTGGAAGACGCCGTCCTCTCCAAGACCCGCCGCGCATTGTTCGGCGATAGCTACGCGCCCGTTTACGACCTGCTCTCGAATCGCCTCCTGTTCGTCGAAGGCGGCCGCGACGACCTCGTGCTGCTGGAAAACTACGTGCTCCTCGGCAATTTCGCCCGCGATCCGGACCGCTACGAGGTGTTCGAAGACGTTCTCCGCGATTTCCTCCGCGACTCCGTGCTGGTGGGCGAACACGGCGACTCCGTGCGCCAGGCCTGGCGCCAGTTCGACGAGCTCGCCCGGAAAGGCATCGAAGCCCAGGCGGAAATCGCCAGCCTCACCGCCCAACGCGAGGCCATCGACCGCAAACTCTCCGGCGAGCAGGGCCTCTTCGAGCGCCTGCTCGGCAGCCAGGACCCGCAGACCCTCCGCCACACCCGTGCGGAATTGGAAACCCGCCTGGAAAAACTCCAGCGCGAAATGGAGTCCGTGGGCACGGACCTCGAAGAGGCCAAACAGCGGGCCGAATCGCTGGCCGAGTCTTATCACGCCCGCCTGGGTGAATTCCTGGACCATCCTGAAAACGCCAGCCGCCTATTCGACCCCGAATGGGGCGGCGAGGAACAGGCCTCCGGCGCTCCCGCCCGCGAATGGCTGCTCGACCAATGGAGCGAACGGCTCGAGCAGCGTGACCTGCTCGTCCACATCCTCTCCGCCTACGAATTGCGCAATCTCTATCCTCAGTTCTGTCCCCCGCTCCACCTCCAGCAATTGAAGAAAGCCATCGTGTCGCGGGAAGAGCAGCGCCGCGTCGAGGACATCCTGAAGCATTTTCCCACCCGGCAGTTCCCGCTGGGAAAACTCGAGGAAGCGGCAAAGCGCATCCACCGCCTCTCGCGTGAGGAGCTGCGCGCCGCGGCCATGCGCTTTGCCCGCGACTATATGCGCCTGCGCCACGACGTGCGCTGCGCTGCGAAAGTGAACGGCCTGCTGGAAAAAATCAGCCTGGTGGAAAACGATCGCACGCGCGAACTCTCGCATCTGAACAACAGCCTGTACGAATTCCTGATGCCGGACGAGACGCGGCACTCCGAAGAACGCGTCATCTCCCACGTGGTGATCAAAGCGGACGTGCGCAACTCCACCCAGATCACCCACGACCTGCTCGAGCGCGGCCTGAACCCCGCCTCGCACTTCAGCCTCAATCTCTACGAGCCCATGAAGAAGCTGCTGGACCGCTACGGGGCCGCCCGCGTGTTCATCGAAGGCGACGCCATCATCCTGGCCATCTACGAGACCCAGACCACGCAAATGAGCCAGCGTGCCGTGGCCAAAGCCTGCTCGCTGGCCCGCGAGATGGTGGGCATCTCCGAGGCCTACAACGCGCGTCCCGACAATTCCTCGATGCCCCGCCTCGAGCTCGGTATCGGCATCGCCTTTCAGGATTCCGCGCCCACCATGTGGATGGACGGCGATTTCCGCATCATGATTTCGCGCGCGCTGAACCTTTCCGACCGGCTCTCGAGCTGCTCGAAAATGGCGCGGCGGCTGGTGGACCGGAATCAATCGCCGTTCCGCGTGTTTCTGCTGCAGACGCTGATTGAAGGCACCGCGGAAGAAGAGGCCCAGGAGCTGCTCATCCGCTACAACGTCGGCGGCATCCTGCTGAATGAGGATGGCTTCGCCAAACTGGCCCAGGAAATCTCGCTCACGCGCGTCGACGCGTCGTTCCCGTTCCCCTGGGGCGAAGAGGGAGTGCAGCTCTTCTACGGCGAAGTGCCGGTGGGCAGCGGGCTGGAAAAATTGGTGGTGCGCAAAGGCCAGGTGCGCCACCTGCTCCCGGAAGGCGGTTTCGGCGGTCCCAGCCACATCAGCTATTACGAGGTGTGCGCCAACGTGCGCGTGATCGAGCTGGCCGAAGCCTTGGTGCGCGCCACCCAGGCCGCCTCCGTCAGCACCCCCCAATTTGCCCCCGGCCCGTAGGGGCGCCGCTTGCTGCCCCCCTTAGCGCGCCACCCGGTCGCGTCGCTCCGGCACGGCTGCAGTTTAGCCTCAGCGGGCGTGCCCACTGGTTTTGCTCGCTAGCAAGCGTTAGACTTTAAAAGAGAGCACAGCGTATGGTAGCGCAAACGGTGGCAGAGCCGATCCCGCGCCGCGACGAGGTGATGCAGGGACTCTTCGCGGACTTGCAAATAGCGAGATTTAACGAGTTGTATTACCGGAGAAGAGCCAACACAACAAAACACCTCATCACGTTTGCAAACATCATAGCGCCACTGGCGGCGAGCGCGGCCCTGGCGGGAATTCTAGAGAATGGCCCGGGCATAGGGGCCGTGGCCCTTCGCATTGTAATGGGAGTCGCCGCGATTACGGCGGCGGTCGCACCAGGGCTAGGATTGGAAGCGAAGTACGCCCAGTTTGAAAAGGCCGCGCTGGGCCACGAGATCGTCAGGACCAGACTGGGGTCGCTGTTGCGCGACTTGAAGTTATCGGAGCTCGGCGACGACCATGAAGCGAGGGCGAAGGAGATCGACATGTTTCGGGAATCCCTGCTCGCCCTGGACGAAGCGCCACACGAATCAGTTAGCCGATCTTGCTGGGAACAGGTTGAGCGGGAGTTCCCGGCCGACAAGGCATGGACGATTATATGAGCGCGAAATTACTCGAAAAGAGGGGTGGACAGGTGCCGCCTAGACCGGCGAAAAAGGCGCCGCCACCTCCTCCTCCGCCGAAAAAGTAAACTCCGAGACAGTGGCTGCTGGGCTCCGGCGCGAACGCCGTCCCGCCGCAGTCGCTACCCGCCGCATTCCGGCGGCTCGGCCTTCAGTCCTCTCCCGTCCCTTTCGAGCAGCTCCTACGATGGGGTGTGCCCCCGGGGCACAGGGTCTAGGAGCCGAGAAACAATCGGACAAGCACCTCGGCCCATGTCGGGCTCGCGGGGCCACCCTGGCTCTTCTCCTTGCCCGGCTCGACACTCGTCCCTCGCCTGCCCGCCGGAGCCCGCCGGATTGCGGCGGGCGAAGGAGGGCCACTTCTGAATAATCCTGCGCGGAGGCGTAAGGGGACCGGTGACTCTCCCGGTCTTCAAATGTGTTTCGCGCTGCCTGGAAGTGCTTTCACGGCGCGGCCTTGCGGAGCATCCCCAACCGAATCAGCGGCGCATCTGCTCTGGAGTGTTGCGGAGTGTTGCCGAATTTTCAGAAGTAGCGAAACGAACGGACACCGCAACGGACACCACCGCGCCCTAGTTTTTAATCTGCGCCTCGATTAATCTCTGCGCCTTCTGGCAGGTCGCGCCTACCTTTGCCGCCGCTCCTGGGAGGGTCGCCAACAAACGTCGATAAAGCTCATCTACTCCGCCGCCAGTTGGTCCGACCGTTCAGGAGGCGCAGCCTGCGTCCTCCAATCGCACGACAACCCTATTGAACCTGGTCACCTGCCAGTACGCGTCGAAAACGGCGGAGACCGCAGGCAAGGGCAGAAATCGGAATAGGCCGGACTCGCGTGCTGCGTCCCAGGCATGGCGGGGAAGCTCCGGCGAGAAGGGCGGCTCGCCCTTCACTTGCTGCAAATCGACGCACATCTGCGCGCACTCCTCCAGTTCCCTTGCGAGCATGCCGAGCATAACCTGCAGCTCGGTCTTGCGCTCCGCGGCAGGCCTGAGAATCTCCAGGCGCCTTGTCACGAAGTAAAAGAGAACCAAGGATAGGAGCGCCCCGGCAAGGAGACTGCCGAGGAAATTCGCGAGGATTGCCCCAAGGAATTCCACAGGAGGATTGTAACCCGGCGCGATCCGAGCGGAAGTGAACGCCGGCGGCGAGGCGGGGTGGTTAACGGCGATGGCGGGTAGGACCGCCGGCGGCGGTGACGAAGGCCAGGAACTGCGCCAGGACGGCCAGCGCGGCCAGCGCCGCGAGGCTATGGCTTCAGCAGGTTTGTGGCGACCTCGGTGAGCAGTTTCACAAAAACGTCCGTCGCCCCGTCCGCTAGAGCCTTCCCAAGGTTGAATTTTGCGGCTGCCTTTTCCTCGGCGTTCCACTGAGTGAGCTCGATGCGATTCGAGATGAAGTTCACCACCTGGGGCAGCATCGCCGGGCGCCCGAAATCGGCCAGATCGGGCTGGACGAATTTCTGCCCGAGCGAGGTGAGCTTGATGCTGTAGAAATTGCCGCCCACGCTGCCGGATTCCAGCGATACGAGTCCCTCTTCCTTGAGGAAAGTCAGATAGCGGTTGAGTTGAAAATAATTCTCCCGCCCCGGAAAAGAGGTTGGCGCGCCATCGGGGGTCAAGCAGTCCAGGAGGTCCAGGAGGCCCTGACTCGTCGCGAATCCCGGGTATTTCGCTCCGATGGTTTTGAGTCGCTCCATGATCCGGTAGAGCGCCTCCCGGCTCAGGTCGCTATTCATAGGATTCCCTCGGCTTCGACTTTTCCCGGTCGCAATGGTGCGCGCGGGGCGCAGCGGCTGAGGCCTGTGCGGACTTGAGCAGGTTTCCAGGACGAGCAGCAGAATTGTGCGCTCGGCGGGCCGCGCCCCGCGTCGCAAACCTATTAAACGGCGCCGTCGGTGAGGAAGTCAACCGCCGCCGCGGCGTGAAATAGGCTTCCGCGCGCAAGGCCAATTGCTGAATTAGCGCGAAACGACGTGGAAATAAAGGAATCTGCCGGCCAGCCAGAGGATGTGCAAGATGTCGAGAAGTGCGGCTGCTCCAGCGGCGAGAATTGCCGGCACAACCCATTTATTGTCGTCCACCTTCTTCAGGATGTAAGACCATTCTTGAGCCTGCGCAGGGGTCAGGCTGGCCGGGGTGGCAGGGTTAGCCGAAGCGGAACTCGCGCCTTTTTTGCTGCTATTGGACATACTGGGTCACTCGGACAATGACGCGACCTTCACCAATCGCTTCTTTGCTGCACTCGAATTTGGTGACATGCCCGCCGACTAGATACTTGGTGCGCGCTTCGAAGGCATCAACGTAAGTATCCACCTCGTCTTCGAAAAACTCGGTCGCAAAAGCTCTGTCCGGGAACAAAGTGAGGGTCTGCTCAGTCAACCCGTATCCCAATGTTTGAACGGGCGTGATGTGGATCAGCGGCAAGACAGCTAGATAGAGGTCGTTGCTCTTCGCCACCATTTCCTCCCTTGCGCTTTGCTGCGGTCTGCGACTGATAATGACCCTTCATTAAACGGCGCACTCCCCGAGGAAGTCAATCGGCGTGAAGGGACTGGCGGAGCTGCCGGTGACAGCTAGCGGTGCCAGTCCTGCCAGGTCGGCTATCTGGCCGAGGACGCGGCCTGCTCGTCGCGCCCGCCCGGTCGCTTGGCACTCCGTTAAGGGTTGCAAGGTAGCCGCTGGCGAACTCGCGCCGGCCCGTAGGGGCACGGCATGCCGTGGCCCTCCAAAGGCGCCTTGGCCCGCACCGCCACTTTCGAGCACGCCCTACGATGGGTTGTGCCCCCGGGGCACAGGGTCTAGGAGCCGAAAAAAAATGGGACAAGTACCTCGGCCCATGCCGAGCTCCCCCGGCGGCCCCCGCGCAGGGTTCGGCCAGCAAGCGAGAATGCGGCGGGGCGCTACTACTGCGGGCGGGGACTTCGGCCGGCGAGACGCCGGCGCTACGTTATAATCGCGCGCGGAGGCGCAAGGGGTCCGGTGACTCTCCCGGTCTTCAAAGCCGGAGATTCGACCGCTTGCCGGCCGAATGGTGGGTTCGACTCCCACACGCTTCCGCCAAAGGCTCTTCCGCGTCCACGCATAGCGCCACCCCCGCGCACCGGCTGAAAACGCGTGCTACTTTTTCCGCGGATGCGCGGCGGTCTACTCCTGTGGCGAGCGCAAGCAGAAGACGCCGGGCGCCCCAGCCTACTGGCCCTGCGGAGGGGCTGCCGTGTCCCGCGCGACTTCTAGAAGCGCCTGATGGAAGCGCTGGGGCTCTTCGAGAAACGGGAAGTGGGCGCTGTGGTCGAACCAGATCAGATGTTTGGAGGCGTCATCCAGGGCGTCGTAATACCGCTCGGCGCAGGATGAAGGCGCCGTGTAATCCGAGCGGCCCGTGAAAAAGTAAACGGGAACGATGAGTTTCGGGACGTTATTGATCAGCGGCAACGAAGGGTCGAGAACGTCGTATTCCATATTTTTGTGGGTAAACGACACGCCCTTCCGGACATTCAACGCATCGCGCAGCGTATATTCCGCCGCCAGCAGACCCTTGGCCACGAGCGGCCAGAAGCTTTTCATGCCGGTCACTTCGCCGCCGTATTGAAAAAGCGCGGCCTCGCGGTCCCACGGTTGACCGCTATTCATTGCCGCCAGGGTGTTCGAGTCACCGGCCAGAGTCGCTTTCTTGCGAAGCCAGGCGTCTTGAATGGCCCGCGCCTCGGTGGCGCCGCAGGCGACCTGGCCGGCGCCGACGTAAGCGCGCACGAGATCGGGCCTGCGATAGGCGAGTTCAATCCCCAAGAGGCTGCCATACGAGTGCCCGATGACGATGACCTTGTTCTGGCCGAAGCGCTGCCGCAGGAGCTCGATCAACTGCCCGGCGTCGGCCAGTTCCTGGCTCATGCGCATGAGCTTCGGGTCAATGTCCGGCGAATAGGATTTACCCGCGCCGCGCCGGTCCCATTGCACAACCACAAAGTCATCCTCGAGCCCGCGCTGGAAGGAGTGAGCCAGGTACATCAGCGGCATGCCCGGACCACCATGCAGGAAAAGCACGACAGGGTTTGCCCTGTTCCGTCCGCGGATCAGGACCCACTGCGGAGTGCCGCCGAGAGTGACTTGCTCGAGTGACGCTTCTCCTGTCCGCCCCACGGGAGGCGTGAACGAGGGGCGCAAGGCAAGGACGGCAATTGCGAACGCCAAGACGCCCGCCACAACGAGAAGGACCTTGCGGACTCGCACTCGGTGTCTCCAAACGTTCAAGGAGGATTCTATCAAGAAGACTCAGTCGGTTCGCTTTTCCTCCGCAGGCAGCAGGGCCTCACCGCGCATGAGCTGCGCCGCCCGCGCCCGATCTGCCCGAACTCCCCAGGGAGCCGCCGGCTTGCTATCTGTCCGACATCTAGATAATATCTAGATATGCTGCGGTTCGATTGGAACGAGCGGAAAAACACTGCCAATCGGACCAAGCATGGAGTGTGGTTTGAGGAGGCCCAGAGCGTTTTCAGCGATCCACGGGGACGCCTGTTCTATGACCTGGAACATTCCAAGGGCGAGGACCGGTTCATCCTCCTCGGAGTGAGTTCGGCGGCGAGAACGCTCGTCGTGGTTCATTGCTACAGGGGTTCGGATTCCGTGGTCAGGATCATTTCGGCTCGTAAGGCCACCAGGAAAGAGGTGCGATTCTATGAAGAAGGAATATAATTTTTCCAAACTGAGAGAACTTAAGAATCCCTACCCGGGGAAGAAGAAGGCCGTGGGCATCAACTTCAGTCCGGAAGTCATTGATTATTTCAAGGGACTGGCGAAAGAGACAGGGCTCCCCTATCAGAAGCTGATCGATTTGTATCTGCTCGACTGTGCGCGGAAACGCAAGAAGCTGGCCATGAAGTGGGTGGCCTAGCCGGTTGCTCTGAGCGCTCCTACGGCCACTTCCTCCGGCAAGTCGTGGGAATTCGAGTGGCGACAGAATGAAATCCATCCTTCTGGGACTCGGCCGAGGCAACCTTTCCGGGCAGTTGATGTGGACGACTGGGACGCGAGAACGCGGCAGCCGTTTGGTGGATCTCAAGCGCTCAGGCTAAATGTGGGCATAGGAAACCGCGTCGAGCAGGTGCGCTAATGCGATGGCTGCATCGGGAATCGGCTGATCGCCCTTCACGATCTCCGTGGCCGTCAGATCTTTCCCGTAGAGGGCCCTGTTGGCGTCCTCATCCACGTAGATCGATGCCCCTTGCAGCGAGACGCCCGCGAACAGACCCTTGGAGCGCGAATACGTCAGTACATCCACCTTCGCGGCTACAGCATTGTACGTACTTGCTTGCGCGTCGCTCGGGCCGGCCGCGGCGGCTGCGTTGGTCCCCAGTTTCGTCTTGCCTTTGAGAATCTCCTCGACGCCCTTCTGGCTCACCACGACGAGCACAAAATCAGTGGCTGTGGAACCGAGCTGGACACCCAGGCTTCCCTGGTCGAGCGAATACATCACCGGGGCGCCCCACTGGCCCTTCATATCCTGGCCCTTGCGGCACACCAGCGCGCCGCGGCCATAGCTGTCGCCAATCCCGAAGGCCACCTTCTTGACGCTCGGATAGATCAGCACGCAGAAGGCCTGGTCCAGAATCTGCCGGCGGAGTCCCGTACCGCTGCTCACGATCTCCTGCAGCGCCTTGGCAGATTTGTCCAGCCGCTGCGCTTCTCTCTTTTGCGCGACGAGCGCCGGCGCCAAGGCGAGAACCAACAGAATTGCGAGACTCTTCCGCGTCATGTCTTTATCCCTTTCCCGGGATGCAGCCTTTGCGCCGTCCCGGCAGTTCGTCCTATGCCGCCGGCAGAATCGGCCAGGGCCGCAACTGTCCGCTTTCTCGCATCGCAAGATTCTCGGGCGATGTTCCCGCGCGGAGCACGCAAATCCTAGCGCAGGGCAGGGCAAATGTCATGGCGCGCCCGGTTGTTCAACTCTCCCTCCGCCTCCCTCTGCGGCGGGCCTCGCTGTCATTTTTGACAGTGGTGGCTTATATCTGGTATGGATACTCTCGCGCGGTGAAATGACGCTTGTTTGCCTGGCCGTTGGAAGCCTGACAAGCATCCAGGAGTGTGGGGAGGGATGGCTGCGGCGTGCTGCGCGTACCGGTGCGGGCCGCTCCGCCTCCCGGAAAGTCACTGCCACCGGATGACGGCGGCTTCTTAGACCGGTGATGGTCGTCACAGACTCTTAACAGCCTTCGGGGCACTTTCTTACTTCGCACTGGTTTGAAATTCCCGCCAGTGAACGCCGCTGGCTTTCGAGGTCACACATGAACACACATGTAGTCTGGAAGTCTGCAAGTGTCGTAGTCTTTTCCGCCGCGCTGTTTCTGGCATCGCCCCTGGGGACGCAGAAAGCCGATGCCGACGATGGCGCGCCGGACAGCAAACCCGCAGCCGCCGAAAAGGCGGCAAAGGCCGCAAAGCCCGCCAAACCGGCGCAAGACCAAAAGGACAAGACCGCGGCGGCAAAGCCTTCGGGCGATCCGCACGTTCTGAAGGGGAGCGACTATCCGCACTGGGAGTGGTTCCTGGGATACAGCTACATCAACGGACGCGTCGGCTCCGGCATCCCCTCTTACAATGCAAACGGGGGCAGCTCCTCCATCGCCTACAATTTCAAGCGCTGGATCGGCGTGGTGGCCGATTTCGGCGGCTATCACACCGGGACCATCGATCACGTAAGCGTGGATGTCAATCAGTTCAGCTACTTGTTCGGCCCGCGCCTGAATTACCGCTTCGGCGATCGCGATCGCGAGACGTTCTTCGGCCAGTTGCTGGTCGGCGGGGTGCACGGCAGTGCCACGTTGCTCGGCGCGAGCGGTTCCGGCAACGGGTTCGCCATGGCTGCGGGAGGCGGCTTCGACGTGGGCGTCGCCAAACACGTGGCCCTGCGCCTCGGCCAGTTTGAATATTTTCTGACCAATTACGATTTTGGCACCGGCTACCGCCCGCAGAACAACTTCCGCCTTTCGAGCGGCGTGGTGTTCCGCTGGGGCGCTAGACCCATCGCCACGAACCGGCCGCCCACGGCGAACTGCTCTACCGACGTGAATTCCATCATCCAGGGCTCCGGGGAAGCGGTGCCCGTGCGGGCCAACGCCAGCGATCCCGACGGCGATACGCTCACGTACACATGGAGCGCGAACGGCGGGCACGTGGAGGGCACCGGCTCGGTTGCCCGGTGGACGCCGGGAGACGCCGCACCTGGCACCTACACGATCACCGCGCGCGTGGACGATGGCCATGGAGGCAACGCTTCCTGCTCGGCCAATGTCCACGTCGAGCCGCGTCCGAACCGTCCGCCCAGGCTCACCTGCTCGGCCGACCGCAGCACGGTGCTGCCGGGTGAAATCGTAAACGTCACCGCGGAAGGCTCCAGTCCCGAAGGCTACCCGCTCGAGTACACCTGGCGGCCGAACGCGGGGCGCGTGACCGGCAGCGGCTCGCGCGTGCAGTTCGACACCACCGGACTCGCCCCGGGCAGCTACGCCGTCACGGCCCGGGCGACTGACGGCCATGGTGGCGCCGCCGATTGTGTGGCGGACATCAACGTGGCCGCGCCGCCGGCAAAGCCACAGGCCCAAAAAATCGGCGAATGCATCTTCAAGAAGCTCGATAGCTCACGCGTGGACAACGTATGCAGCCGCCTGCTCGATGACGCCGTTGTGCGTCTCCAGAACGATCCCAAGAGCACGCTGGTTCTCGTCGGCTACCAGGACCCGGCGAAGGAAAAGACCAAGAATCTGGCCGAGCGCCGCGCCGAAAACGCCAAAAAATACGTCACCGAGAAGAAACACAACATCGATCCCGGCCGCGTGACCACTCGCACGGAAGCGGGCGTCGCGGGTGCGGACACCGCCAATCGCCGCGTGGACGTCTTCTGGCTGCCGGAGGGCGCCAGCTACTAGCTTCAAGATCAGGTGCGACAAACTGGCGGACGCACATTGTCGTAGGACGCTCTCAAATCCCGATCCCGAAGCTTCGGGATTCGGATTGGGATGCCGCGCCCTGCTGAAAACGGGGCGGCCGTGGAGCGCCAGAAGCCGTCACGCAGCCGCGCGGCGGACACCGGCGAAGACGGGTTTCTTCGCTTTGACGAATTCTTCCACCCGGTTTCTGAGCTGGTCCCGCACCTGGCGGAAGGCCTGTTTCTGCTCCTCTGGTTCCCCGGTTGCAGCTTCGGGGTCCGCCACGGACCAGCGGAGCAGCTTCCCGGTGAACGGAAACAGCGGGTAACGTTCGCGTGGCTCGTCACAGAGGGCCACTACAAATTGAAACGTATCCCGGAAGATCGCAGCAACCCCATTTGGCTTTTGCGTGGAGATATCGATCCCCACTTCGCGCATGACTTCCGTCGCCAGGGGAGTTACGGTTCCGGCCTCGGTTCCCGCACTGCAGGGAAGGAAATCATCACCCGCCAAAACGCGCAAGAATCCCTCTGCCATCAGCCCCCGCGACGCGCTCCCCCTCGACAAGAATAGAACTTTGGGTTTTTTGTCCATCGAAGAACCTCTTTCGGCACGATGTTGCTTCTCAATTTACACTTATAAGCCCCCTGCGCTCCTCTTAGGCGTGCCCTCAGTCACCGATGGGTGTGATGGGATGCGAACTTCATGTCATACCTTCGACAGGTCCTAACTCGTAGTTAATCAGTTCTCTTCATCAGCCGCTTCGGGGTCTGGAGGTAAACGAGAAGGCGGAGGCGAGATTCCAAACGGAGCCGATCTTGGCCTGCTGGTTGCACGTTCGTCGCTTTCCAGAACGCGGGTTTGCGCCCAAAGGGCAATCTGTCTGAGAATGGAATCGATACAACCTTGCCGGAGGAAACGGAGTCTTTGAGTTGATCACCGTGAATTCGTGGAGAAAACACTCCTGGGCGGCATCTCTGTGCGGAGCCGTCCGAAGCGCGCGCCCCGGCCGCGTGCAATTGGTCTGGCTCAGCCTGACTGCGCTGGTTTGCAGCATCCCCGCCCTGGCGCAGCCTCAGCAGCCGCGGGATGCCGTGAGAACCGAGGGTAGCCAGTCCGGCATGCAGACAACAGGGACCTCGTCCCCCGAGCAGTTGCCCGAACAGCGAGCCCCCGGAAGCATCAGCGGAACAGTCGCTGTCTCAACGGGTGCCCTCCTCGGCGGAGCCCAGGTGACACTCACGCGTGACGATCAATCCCCCAGCCTGGAGATCCTCTCGAGCGACGATGGGCTATTTACCTTTGCCAATATCGCTCCCGGGCCTTTCCACCTGACCATCACGGCGGAGGGCTTCGTGACGCAAACATCTTCGGGAGTCCTGCATCCGGGGGAAGCCCTGGTCGTCCCGCCCATCGTGCTGGCAGTGGCGACCTCCGTTACTCAGGTGTCGGTGGTCGTCTCGCGGGTGGAAATGGCGGAAGAGGAGATCAAGGAGCAGGAAAAGCAGCGCGTGCTCGGCTTCATCCCCAATTTCTACGTCACCTATGACCCGAATGCGGCTCCTCTCACACCCAAACAAAAGTTCGAGTTGGCCTGGAAGACGACGGTGGATCCCGTCACCATTGGAATCGCCGCGGCCTTTGCGGGAATCGAGCAGGCGGACAATGTGTTTCGCGGATACGGACAGGGCGCGCAAGGCTATGGAAAGCGCTTTGGCGCCGGCTTGGCCGACTCGACCACGAGCACGCTCATCGGCGGCGCCTTACTGCCTTCGCTCTTCAAACAGGATCCACGCTATTTCTACAAAGGAACTGGCAGCAAACGGTCGCGGATTCTGTATGCGCTGGCCAACGCAGTGATCTGCAAGAGCGATAAGGGACATTGGCAGGCAAACTACGCGGGGATTCTCGGAAACATTGCCGCCGGCGGCATCTCGAATCTCTACTACCCTCCGAGCGACCGTGGAACAGGGTTGGTGTTCGAAGGCGTGGCCATCGGGATTGGAGCTTCCGCTGCCGCCAATCTCTTTCAGGAGTTCGTGGTGCGGAAATTCAGTCCCCATCCTCCCCAGCGCGCGACCCCAGCCACACCTTAGCGCGGCCGGCGTAGCGGCGGCCTTCGTTCGCTGTGCAACTTCCAATCGCGCTGGTCAGACGTCATTCCAACCTGTCACACGGCTGCTATATTCGGAAATTAGCGCATCCTGTCTCGGCCGAGCGACAAGTGGCATAATGGCGGCTTGACCATCATCCCGTAAGTTTGGAACGTGACCTGGAGAAGATTGTTCACGCGCATTGCCGCCTGGATCTCGGTCCTGGGATTGCCATTGCTCTGGCGGTTCGAGCCCTGTCGCGACTCTTCTGGACAGCCCGTGCGAGTGCGATTCGAGGTCGAGGTGAACTATCGTATTTTGTAGAAGAGACCGGAGACGCGCCTTGAACACTCCTGGCGGGACTGCCGCTTCTCGTCGATGAGCGCTACGCCTGCTGGACTCGCGCTGCCCGAGACGCCCAAACCATGAGCCCGCCAAAAAGGAAGCACCGCAAATTCAGCGCGGGTAAAGAGGCGCGGCGCAGCGCGCGCACCCTCATCGGCCAGCCGCCTGCCGAGCGGGTCATCCCCGACAAGCGCCGTAGACCGCCGAAGCATAAAAAATCGTGGCTGGAAAAAGTGGAGGAATAAGCCCGCGTTCGTGGCGCGCCTGACGCCAAAAACAAGGGGCAGCGGCTCACTGGGAAACTGGTCCGGCCGGTATAGGCCGGTGCGCCTCTGCTCCAGGGCGCTTCACGTTGCTTCCCGTCGAGCCGCTGCCCATTCGAAGCCCTGCGTTCTCTCTCGACCTCACCACCGCAGGCGCTTCACGCCGGTCTTGCCCGGCGCTGAACTTCGGTCCCGGTGGACTCCGACCACCCGGGCCGAGTCTTTCGCGACCCCAACTCTACCTACTCCACCCTTACGATCCCCGTGTACTGCAAGGACACAATTCCGCGCAGTATCGCAGGACACAGATGCGTGTGACGCACGTCGCAGTCCGCACCTCTGTTCCGGCGGTACAAAGTACGTGGAGTTCGAGGCAGCATGGGAGGTGGATTATGGACGCCGCAAAGCCCGTTCGCTTCGCGCCGCCCCGGCACGAGTTGAAGATCCGCGCGGTGCTGGGAAACAACCTGCAAAACAAAACCCACGACGCGATCGCCTGGCGCGCCTACCAGTTCTACGAGCAGCAGGGCTGCGCCCCCGGCAAGGACGTGGAAAACTGGGCGCGCGCCGAGGAGGAAGTGGTGCACCCGCTCGACTGCGGAGTGCTCGCCCAGGACCACCGCGTGTCCGTCACCGCGGACGCCTCGCAGTTCGACGACGGGCCCATCGAGCTTTACGTCGAGCCGCGCCGCATCACCCTCGCCGGATTCGACCGCAGCCGCCGGCCGCTCCCCCCTCCGCCGGGCCAGCCCGTGCCGCCCCGCCGCGACTGGATCTTCCGCGTGCACGAATTCGATGCGGACCTGGATCCGGCGAATGTGACTGCGCGGTTCAACGGGCCGGTGCTGAACATCTACCTGGCAAAAGCTCACGCGCTCGACGCACAGCCCGCTACGGCGTGGGTGCTGTAGAAGCGGAAAAACGAAATTCGAATCTCGAAAAACGAACCACTCCCTCCGCGACGCATAATAATCGAATCAGTTGTTATGGATTGCTGGAACGGCTAGATTTCAGGTTCGCACGGAACCTAGTTTTTGGAGCCTCAACCCGGTTTGTGGTCGGGAACTTTTTCGTCCGGCCTGAAGACTGCGGCGGCGGGTTTCGAGAGATGCCCGGCGAAACTCGCGGCAACTCCCTCGAGACCCGATTTGTCGAATCCGGTGAAACTCGCGGCGATGGTCCCGTCCGGCTGGATCAGGAACAGCGTCGGGACGTTGGTCAGGCCGTAGGCATTCGAGACGGGATAATCCTCCGCATCAATCAGGGAAGGGAAGGTGAGGCCGTACTCGGCGCGGAAGTCCCTGGTGTCGCGCGCATCGTCCTGCGAAATCCCGATGATGGCCACGTGCTCGCCACTATAGGCTTTGTGGATGCGCTCGACGAACGGCAGAGTGAACTGGCACACCGGGCAGCTCACTTTGTAAAACGCGGCGAGCACGGGGCCTTTCTCGAGGAGTTTGGAGACGGCCACCGGGCGGCCTTCCGTATCCGGCAGCTCGAAGGGGGGAGCCGCACCGCCTGCGGCGAGCGTGGCCGGCTCCTTGCATTTGAACGTGCTCAGTAATTTTCTCAGCATCCCGATTCAATTCTACCTAATTTGCGGCGCGGCATTCCACTCGCGCAATGCCGTGTTGCCTCCAGACCAGGACGCCCCAGTGTAGGATGCTCGAAACACTCCGTCGATACCGCCGATTACGTATGGTGTGCCAGGTAGCCGGTTGGGCTGCGCGGTATTCGCCCACGTCAGTGAATGTGGCGCGTTTTCTTGGAGAGAAAATCCATGAGCAGATACTGGCCCAGGGTGTGCGGGGTGGTGAAATACGCTTTGCCGCGGCACATTTCGCTCACTTTCTGCACGAAGCGCACCAGCGTGTAGTCGCTGGCCAGCATGAAGGTGTTGATCATGATCCCGGCGCGGCGGCAGCGTGCGACTTCGTCCAGGGTTTCGCTGACCACCATCGGGTCGAGCCCGAACGCGTTCTTGTACACCCGGCCGTCATCGAGCGTCAGCGCCGACGGTTTTCCGTCGGTAATCATCACGATCTGCCGCATGTCTTTCTTCTGCCGCGTGAGGATGCGGCGCGCCAGCCGCAGCCCCTCGCGCGTGTTCGTGTAGAACGGACCCACCTGCACGCGGGCCAGCTCTTCGAGCGGCAGCTCCTCCGCCGTGTCGTGGAACAGCACCAGGTGCAGCGAGTCGCCCGGATATTGCGTGCGGATCAGGTGCGAGAGCGCGAGGGAGACGCGCTTCGCGGGCGTGAACCGGTCCTCGCCGTAGAGAATCATGCTGTGGCTGCAATCGAGCAGGATGACCGTGGCGCAGGAACTCTGGTAATCGCATTGATGCACACGCAGATCGGAATAGTCGAGCTCGATGGGCAGCCCCGGGCCGTTGCGCTGCACGGCGTTGAACAGAGTGGCGGCGATGTCGAGATTGATGGTGTCGCCGAATTCGTAGGGCTTCGATGCCGCGGTGGCTTCGACTCCGGTGGCCAGGTCGCGCGTGTCGTGCCGGCCCAGGTTGCTTTTGCCCAGCGAGCCCATCAGGTCTTTCAGCGCGCGGAAGCCGAGAAAGTCGATGGTCTTGTCAGTGATTTGGAAGCGCACGCGGCTCTGCTCGTTCCGTCCCGCGCGCCCGCGCGGCGCCTTCTGTCCGGGCTCGGTGACCATGGGCGGCTGCTGGTTGATGAATCCTTCGTTCGCCAGCCGCTCGACCAGCCGGTCGAGCAGGCGCTCCAGCTCCTTGCGCCGCTCGGGGTTCGACATTAAATCATCGAGTAGCTCTTTGGGCAGTAATTCTCCGTCTTCGAGCGCGCGAAGGAGAGCCTGCCGCAGCGATTCCATGGACTGCTCGGGATCGAATTCGCCCCAGCGCGAGTAGGGCGACTCGAACCCGCTTTGCAGCAAATAGTCGGAGAGTTGATTGACGAGGTCTTCCAGGTCCACGGCGTCGGCGGGTTCTCCGGTGTATCGGGAATAGCGGGTAATTTTCATGAAATTCCCACAATGGGAAGACGCGGTTTTTTGCGGATGTGGGCCAGTTTTTGCAAGCCGCTGGGGGTTAACATAATCCGGCTCTCAATTGAACTGTCGCCTCGGCGGCCGCCCGGAATAGGGCTCCGGTTCGCGCGGTTCCGAGGGTCGCGGGGCCTCGGCGTGGTAGCCGCGCTCCTCGCTGCGGCTCACGCGCCGGTGCGCCCACAGTCCTTCCAGGACAAACTCGGCGCCGGCCACCACGAGCGCTGGCGGGCTGTCGCCACGAACGCCCACGCGGTCCAGCCGTTCGAGAAGGCCGGGCACTTTTTTCATCATGGCAAGTTCGTCGCGGGCGGGAAGATGGGGAGAAAGCTTCAGCTCGCCGCCGTTCTGGAACCACTCGACGGTCTTGTCCACGTTGACGCCGCTGAAGTGGTGCTCGAAGACGCGGCCGATGGCGCCGCGGATCAGTTCGCGGGCCACCGTGTCCGCGCCGCGCAGCTCTCCCTCGTATTCCAGCTCGATTTTTCCGGTGATGGAGGGCATGGCGGCGTAGAGATCGGAGACGCGCGCCACCGCCGGGCGCTGCTGCAACCGCACGGCGCGCTGCTCGGCGTTGCTGGCCACGGATTCCACGACGGAGATGGGCAACCGCTGGCTGACGCCGGAGCGTTTGTCCACGCGTTTATCCTCGCGCGCCAGGAAAGCGATCTGCTCGATGACCTCGCGAACGTAGTCGGGAATTTCCAGCGGGATGTGCTCGCCGCGCTCGGTCCAGGCTTCCTGCTGGGTGATGCGCAGGCCTTCTTCGACGGAGGCGGGATAATGGGTGCGGATTTCCGCGCCGATCCGGTCTTTGAGCGGGGTGATAATTTTTCCGCGCGCGGTGTAATCTTCCGGATTCGCGGTGAAGACGAGCAGCACGTCCAGCGGCAGGCGCAGCGGGTAGCCTTTAATCTGGATGTCGCCTTCCTGCATGATGTTGAACAGTCCCACCTGGATTTTTCCGGCGAGATCGGGCAGCTCGTTGATGGCGAACACGCCGCGGTTGGCGCGCGGCAGCAGGCCGTAGTGCATGGTCAGCTCGTCGGAGAGGTCGCGTCCGCCGCGGGCGGCGCGGATGGGGTCCACGTCGCCGATGATGTCGGCAATGGTGACGTCGGGCGTGGCCAGCTTCTCGACGTAGCGCTCGCTGCGCGGCAGCCAGGCGATGGGCGTTTCCTCGCCGTGGCGGGCGATGCGCTCGCGGCACGCCTTGCAGATGGGCCGGTAAGGATTGTCGTTGATTTCGCAGCCGGCGATGACCGGGAGATATTCGTCGAGAAAGCTGATCAGGCCGCGCAGGATGCGGCTCTTGGCCTGCCCGCGAAGCCCCAGCAGGATGAAATTCTGCCGCGAGAGCAGCGCATTGACGATCTGGGGCACCACCGTGTCTTCATAGCCGTGCACGCCGGGAAACAGCGCCTCTCCGGAGGCCAGCATGCGCAACAGGTTTTCGCGTGTCTCCTGCCTTACGCTGCGAGAGGCAATGCGCTCTTCCGGCCAGGAGCTGCGGCGCAACTCGCCGAGCGTGGCTGGCAATTGGGAGATAGGGATGGCAGTCGAGGACATAGAAAGTTGGATGCGTTTCCTTTCCTAATGATTATAGCCTGCCCGCCGAGGCTTTTGCGAAAACCAGGCCGCTGGCGTTTCGACGGCCGCATGCATGGCCGGGGGATTTTCAGTTGTAGTGCGGGTGGCCATTGCCTCCGGACAGGCGGCGGGCGCGGTTGGCGATTTCCAACTGCTCGAGCCAGCGGGCCAGGTTCAGCTCCAGGCTGTGGCGGCGCTCTTCCTCGTCGCGCATCTCGAGCAATTTCTGTTTGTAGGCCAACTCCAGGGGAAGCGCTCCGGCAATGTGGTAGGAGACGACGGGAGCTTTGGCCAGCGAGGCGCGGTCGGGCGGCTGCTGGAAGGCGGCGTGGTAGCACTTCTCGAACAGTTGCAGCAGGGCGGTGGTGGGCACCTGATGCGGCGGCGACTCCTCGTCCACGTACTCCACTTCGGCCTCGTAGAAGCTGCGCTCCTCCACCACTTCGAGGATGCGGAAGACGCGCCGGCCCACGGTGATGATGTCCATTTCGCCGTTGTCGTAGGTTTTGGCGATCTGCAGGAGCTCGGCGGTGCAGGCGATTTCCGCGATGCCATCGTCGGCGGCGAGCACCACGCCGAAGGCCTGCTTCTTTTCGTTGCACTCGCGAATCATTTCCTTGTAGCGCGGCTCGAAAATGTGCAGGGGCAGCAACTCGCCGGGGAAGAGGACGACTTCAAGGGGGAAGAGTGGGATGCGCGTGGCGGCCATCGGTGTTCGTGTCAGGAGGCGTGTCGCGGGGCGGCGCGGCTAACTGCTGATCGGCCGCGCGTGACTGGTGACTGGTGACTCGTGACTGGTGGGGAGGGGACGCGGCCGGGATTGAAGTGGTTTTTCATCCAGTCACCAGTCACCAGTCACCGATCACCGGTCACTGTCTCTTCCAGCGCCGCCTCCAGCTCGCTCAGTGCGTGCGTGTCTCCGGCCTTCTTCGCGGCTGCGATGCCCTGGCGGAACGTGTTCTGCGCGTCGGCGGCGCGGGCCAGTTTCACCAGGAGCTGGCCGTAATGGTAGTAGCTGGGCACGTATTCCGGATGCGCGGCCAGAAGCTGGCGAAAATGCGTTTCGGCAGCGGCGTCATCGCCGGCGTTCACGCATTCCAGCGCCAGGCCGTAACGGGCAAACGCGTCGGCGGGATTTGCGGCCAGAAATTCCTCGAGCATTGCGCGGCGAGTTTTCGGCGCGTCGGCCATAAAATCAGGATAGCACAGGCGCCGTGCGGCGATTCGTGACGGGCGTTGGCGCCCCTGCGAAACCGATTCGGGAGTGGTCTGCGGAACGATTTTCAGGTGGGCAATGATGGCCTAACGTCTCGAGTCCCTGGCGAACGGCGGCGGAGCGATGGGCGACGGCAATTCGGATGCGGCCGGCGGGCGGCGCGATTCGCTATGCGGATCGGAATCCTCGTCGAAAGGAATACAGGCGGCCACCTGGGTGCCCTGGCCGGGGCGGCTGTACACCCAGAGCACGCCACCCAGGTTCCTGGCCCGTTCGCGCATGCTGGTAAGGCCGAAGCCCTTTGAGGCTGCAGGATTTTCCGGATGGAAGCCGCACCCGTCGTCTTCCACGCACATCTGAATGAGATTGCCCTCGGCGCGCATCACCACGCGCGCCTCGCGCGCTCCGGCGTGGCGCACCACATTCGCCAGCGCTTCCCGGATGATTTGCAGGAGCTCCGCCTCGATCTCCTGGGGCACGTGGCCGGACATCTCCTCGACAAAGCATTTGACGCGAAGGCCGGAGCCGCCATCCAGGGATTCGGCGATGCGCGAAACCGCGCGGCACAGGTTTTCTCCTTCGCGGGTGAGCGGCCGGAGGCCGCGGGCCATGGAACGGGCCTCGGCCAGGCTCTCGCGGCTGATGCGCAGGGCGCGGTCGCAGAGGGCGCGGGCGTCGGGAGATTTCGCCAGGCAGTCGCCGGCGGCTTCCAGGTTGACGATGATGGCGGCAAAGCCCTGAGCGAGCGTGTCGTGAATTTCGCGGGCCAGGCGCGTGCGCTCGTGCAGCACGCCCTCCTCCCGGAGCCTCTCCGCCGAGGCCAGGCGTTCGCTCCGTTCCGCGAGGACGGCGGCCCAGGCGTAGGCGCTCACGGCGGCTACGGCCCCGATGATTAAATCGTTGAGAAACGTGGAGGCCAGAGGTACGCCGAGGCGGGTGAATTCGACGTCCAGGCGGTCATTGACGACGGCGACGAGAAGTCCCAGGCCAGCGGCGATCAGAAGGCGTTTGGCGCGTTCGGGCATGGCTGCTGGCCGTGAGAGAGGCTCGCACTGTGGGCACGGCTCGCCTATTTGCCAGCGCCTAAGTTAGTACGCCCGCAGCGGGGTGAGTGTCAAGCTGCAGGGGAAGCGTGTAGTGGACCAACTGGCCCGGGCCGGCGAGGGACGGCGGCCTATTCTTCCCGCAGCGACTGAATCGGGTCGATCGCTGCCGCTCGCCAGGCAGGCTGGCTGGTGGCGGCGAGCGCGACGAAAAGCAGAAGCATACTCACTGCGCTGATGGTGAATAAATCCCCGGGTTTTACCTGATAGAGAAAACTCGCCAGCAGGCGCGAGACGCCCAGCGCGCAGGCCACTCCCAGCGCGATTCCCGCCAGTGTCAGACGCAGACCTCCGCCCACGATGAGCGCGAGCACATCGCGCTTCTGCGCGCCGAGCGCCATGCGAATTCCCAGCTCGCGTTTGCGCTGGGCCACGGCATACGACAGCAAGCTGTAGAGCCCCACCGCGGCGAGCAGCAGGCCCAATGCGCCAAATGCGGCAATCAGATAGGCGGGCGAGCGGCGCACGAAAATGGACGGCGATTCGGCGATGATCCCGGCCATGGATTCGACGCCGAACACCGGCACAGTGGGGTCCATCTCGCGGATGACGCGCTCCGCCGAAGGCGCGAGGCTATCGGGCGGTTGCGCGGTGCGCAGCACGACGTTGATGTAGGAGTCGGGATCCTGCGCAAACGGCGTATATATCACCGGATTGGGAGGGGCATCCAGCGCGGTCATATTTTCATCGCCCACCACGCCGACGATTTGCCAAAGGTTGGGGTCCTTCGTATAGGTGAAGTCGATGCGCTGCCCGATGGGGTCTTCTCCCCGGTACATCCAGTCCGCGAGCGTCTGGTTGATGATGGCCACGTGGGGGGCGCCGGCGTCGTCGTGTTCGGTGAATGCGCGGCCGGCGCGCAGGGGAACGCCCATGACGCTGAAATACTGGGCGTTCACTTCGCGGCTGTTGGCTTCGTAGGCTTCCATTTCTCCGGGGGTGCGATGGCCCTCACGGACGAAACGCGAAGTGTTGCCTCCGCCGGACAGCGGCAGAGTGCTCGTGGTGGCGGCGCCCCGGACGCCGGGCAGGGCCGCGAAGTTGGCCAGCATGCGCTCCTGGAAGGCGACCGCATCCGCATCTTTCGGATATTTCTTGCCGGGAAGAAGCAACTGGAGCGTCAGCAGATCGCCGGTTCGAAAACCGGGATCGGTGCGCAGGACGAGCGACAGGCTTTTTAGCATCAGCCCGCCACCGTAGAGCAGCACGAGAGCCAGCGCAATCTCGGCAATCACCAGTCCGTTCCGCAGGCGGTGGCGCTCGATACCGTCGGAGCAGCGGCCGGATTCGGCCAGGGACGCGCGCAGCTCCGGCCGGAAAGCCAGCAGAGCCGGCGCGAGGCCGAACAGAATACCGGTGGCGAGCGCCAGGCCCAGCGCCACCAGCAGAAAGCCGCCATCCACCTGCAGGCCCTGCCACGCAGGCATCGCCAGCAATTCCTCTTTTGGAATGCTTCCGAGCGCGGCGGGTAACAGCCACACGCTCAGTCCGGCTCCAGTCAGCCCGCTGATTAGAGAGAGAACACTGCTTTCGGTGAGCAGTTGCCGGACGATTCGGCCGCGGCTGGCGCCCAGCGACAGGCGAATGGACATCTCTCTCTGCCGGCCGATGGCCTGGCTGAGCAGCAGACCGGCAAGGTTGCCGCAGGTGATGAGCAGAAAGCATCCCACGGCGGCCATCAGGAGCAGGAGAACGGGCCGCACGTCGCCGACGATCTGCTCGCGCAAACCCACCACCTGCACGCCAACGTTGGTGTTGGAGTCCGGATACTCATGGGTGAGCTGCGCAGCGAGGGTAGAGAGCGCGGCCTGCGCCTGGGCCATGCTGACTCCGGGCTTCAGGCGTCCCACCGGATAAAGCCAGTGAGCGTTGCGGCGCTCGCGCCAGCCCTGGATGCGGAATGGCAGCCAGAATTCGGACGAGCGGCTGGGAGCGAACTGGAAATCGCGCGGGAGCACCCCGACAATTACGCGCGGCTCGTCGTCGAGCACGGCCGATTTGCCGACGATGTGCGGGTCGCCGCCGAACCGCCGTTGCCATCCGGCATAGGTGAGCATGGCGGTGCGTACCGCTTTCGGTGTGTCCTCGCCGGCCTGGAAGGTGCGGCCGAGAGCGGGGGTGACGCGCAGCACGTCGAAAAAGTTGGCGCTGCAGAAGGTGACGTGCACCTCCTCGGCGCCCTGCGGGCTGAGGTAGGTGGCGCCCGTCCGGGAAAAGCTGCCGAGGGATTCGAACGCCTGGTTGCGCTCGCGATAGTCGGCGAAATCGGGATAGGAAAATTCGGTGCGGGTGAAGACACCCGTGTTCCGGGTGGTCCATAGCTGGACCAGGCGGTCCGGCTCGGGATACGGCAGGCGCCGCAGCAGCGTGGCCTGAAGCAGGGTGAGCGTGACGGCGTTGGCAGCCACGCCCAGCGCAAGAACGAGCACGACCGCAGCGGTGACGCCGGGGTTTTTCTTCAATTGGCGGAGGGTGTAGCGGAGGTCTTGGAGCAGAGAATTCATGAGCCACCCCCTGGAGCAATTAGACGGGCACGGCACCGGGAGGTTTCGAGCGAAATTGCGCCCCAGGAAGAGCCTTGGACGGCGGGGGCCGCACCCACCTCCACGAGGCGGCGCTGTGCGCCCGGCGCACAGGGCCTAGAATCGCGCTGATTTCGGGGAGCGTGGGGGGGGCGCTAAGAATGTGGAAGATGCCCTTTGACGAGTGCTGGGGCGCTCGGGGACGGGCGCCCGTGGCAATTATTGGCGCCGGTGGTTGTAGGGGCACGATTCCGCCACTGCGGGATGCCCCGACGCAGAGGGCGCAGCGAGCAGCGCCCCTACGAGGAACGAACAGGGGCCGCGAGTTCGGCGACGCGGTTGGAGACGGCTACGCAGGCGCCGATTGCGGGGCCTTCCAGATAGCTGCCGGCAAGGAAAAGGCCGGGAGACTCTGCGAGGGCGGCGCGGACGCGGCGGAGCAGTTCAGCGTGGCCCAGGTTGTATTGCGGGATGGCCTGGGGCCAACGGTGCGCGCATCGGACGCGCGGCGCCAGCAGCAAACCCAATACGCGGCGGAGTTCGGATTCGACAGTCTGGTAGAGGGCCTCGTCAGGCAGGCCAGCAGCGGCGGGATCGGTCATGCCGCCGACGAAACTGGTGAGCAGAGTTTGTCCTTCGGGCACGCGTCCGGCGAAGAGCGACGAATTCCAGACCGTGCCCAGCACGCGCAGGTGTTCGGCGCGCGGAGCGAGAAAACCGAAACCATCGAGCGGGCGGGAGAGATGCTCGGTGGAATAGCTGCCGGCCACAACGGCCACGGGGGCGTACTCGATGCCGGCGAGCTCAGCGGCGGCGGGCAGCAGCGGGGCGAGGAGGCTCGCAGCGACGCGCGCAGGTGCGGCCACGACCACGGCCGCGGCGGGAATCGTTTCGCGCTGGCCCGCGCGGTTGGAGACCACTTCAAAGCGCGCCTCGCTCCCCGCGGGCGCGCGGCTGATCGAGAGCACGCGAGCGCCGCGCTGGACGGAATCGCCGAGACGCTCGGCCAGGCGCGCGACGAGCGATTCGTTTCCGTGCGCGAGCGCGGCGAGGCCGGGACGCGAAGAACTGCGCTGGTTGCCGCCCGGGGACTCGTCCTTCGCCGGGCGGGATTTGATCATGCCGCGAAGTACGCTGCCGAACTGCTTCTCCCACTGGTGGAGCGCGGGAAACGCGCCGCGCAGGCTCAGCCGCTCCGGATCGCCGGCGTAAATTCCAGAGACCATGGGCGCGACGAGGCGGTCCAGAAGGTCGTCGCCGAATTTGCGGCGGATGAAAGCGGCGATGGATTCGTCGTCATCGGGCGGCGTGGCGTGGCGGAAGGGCTCGGAGAGCAGCCGCGCCTTCGTTCGCGCCGAGATCAATCCCGAGGACAGGAAGCCGAGCGGGCCGAGAGGGACTTTGCGCAGGCGGCCGCCGATGACTACATAGCGCGGGGCGCGCGGGTTGGCGAGCTGGAGATCGTCCTGGAGACCGGCCTCGGCGATGAGGTCGGCGAGCGCGGGGGCGAGAAGGAAACTCTGCGGGCCGGCTTCAAAGAGCACGCCGTCGCGGGAGATGGAGCGAATGACGCCGCCGGTGCGGTCTTCCTGCTCGAGGAGGAGCACGGAGGCGCCCAGGCGCTGGAGGCGCCAGGCGCACGCCAGTCCGGAAATCCCTCCGCCAATGACGACGATGCGCATGCGGGCGGGCTGCGGGCCTCAGAGCGTTTTCGAAAACAGGGGACGTTCGGCCAGCCGTTGCTCGACGAGATAGGGATCGAAGATCATGGCTACGTTGCGGATGAAGATGCGGCCGAGGCCGACGACCTCGACGGAATCGGGGCCGAGGCGGACGAGCCCGTCTGCGGCGCAGACGGCGAGGCGCTCCAGTTCGGGCGCGAAATAGTCGTCGAAATGCAGCGAGAATTCCCGCTCGACTTCGTCTTTGCGCACAACGGTGTGGCACAACAGGCGGCTGATGACGCTGCGGCGGATGCGGTCGTCGGCGGTAAGGCGGTAGCCGCGCATGGTGGCGAGGCCGCGGGCGGAGACAGCGGCGGAGTAGCGGCCGGCTTCGCGTTCGTTCTGCGCGTAAGCGTCGCCGATGCCGCTGATGGCGCTCACTCCCATGCCGTAGAGGTCGGCGCCGGCCTTCGTGGTGTAGCCCTGAAAATTGCGGTGCAGGGTGCGGTTGCGCTGGGCCAGCGCCAGCTCGTCGGTGGGACGCGCGAAGTGGTCCATGCCGATGTACTCATAGCCCGCGCCCAGAAAACGTTCCAAGCCTTTGCGGAAAATGCGGAATTTTTCCATGCCTTCGGGCAGGCGGGTGGCAAACGAGCCTTGCTGCTTCTTCAGCCAGGGGACGTGCGCGTAGCTGAACATGGCGATGCGGTCGGGCGCGATTTCAATGATTTGGTCCACGGTGTGCGCGAAACTTTCCGCGGTCTGGAGCGGGAGGCCGTAGATGAGGTCCACGTTGATGCTGTCGAAACCGAGGCGGCGGGCCGCGGCGACCAGGTCGCGCGTCAATTCGTAGCCCTGGATGCGGTGGACGGCTTGCTGAACTTCTGGCGTGAAATCCTGCACGCCCATGCTCAGGCGGTTGAAACCGAGGCGGCGCAGGGTTTCCAGGTGTTCGCGGGAGGTGACGCGCGGGTCCACTTCCACGCCGATCTCCGCATCCGGCGAGAAGGTGAAATGCTGGCGGGTGAATCCAAATAACTCTTCGAGCTGCGCGGGAGAGTAATAGGTAGGCGTTCCGCCGCCCCAGTGGAATTGAATGACGGGGCGCCGGCGGGAGACGTGCCGGGCGACGTTTTCCAGCTCGCGCTTCAACGTGTCGAGATAGGCCGCGGCGCCGGTTTTGTCCTTGGAGATGACCACGTTGCAGGCGCAGAACAGGCACAGGCTCTCGCAGAAGGGCAGATGCTGGTAGAGCGAGACGGGGCGGCCTTCCGAGTCCGCGGCGCGGCAAACGCCCTCGAAATCCGCGACGCCGAAATTATCCTGCCAGACGGGAGCGGTGGGATAGCTCGTGTAGCGCGGGCCGGGCTGATTGTAGCGTTCGAGCAGCTCGTCGGAAACGTCGAGGGCCTGAACGTCGAGCGAGTGAGAGAGGCGGCGATGGTCCGTGTCGTTCATGGTTCTCCGTTGGCGGCGAGGCGCCTCATTTCCGATCAGATCTGCCCTGGAGCAATCGGCGCCACAACTGGCGCGCCCGCGAGACCTGCCGCCGCGGCGCTCTCGATACTCATCTGGCCGGCCTGGATGAAGGCCCGGGCCGATTCTACGGAAACGTCGGGCAGGATGCCGTGGCCCAGATTCAGAATATGCGCGCGCGCTCCGGTCTGCGCCAGCGCGGACTTTGCGGCGGCGTGAATCGCAGGTTCCGCGGCGTAGAGCGTGGCCGGGTCCACGTTGCCTTGCAGCGGCCAGAAATGGCCGGTGCGCTCCAGCAGCGAGGCGCGGAGGCCGGCCATATCCACACGCCAATCCACGCTCAGGACCGTGGCGCCGGAACGCGCCGCGCTTTCGAGCAGGTGATTCGAGGCTTTCGAGTAATAAATCACCGGGGCACCGCCGGTCTTCAGGTCGCCGAGCAACTGCTGGAGCGCGGGTAGGGCAAAGGCGTCGTACTCTTCGTGCGAGAGTTCGCCGGCCCAGGTGTCGAAGAGCTGAACGGCGGAGGCCCCGGCGGCGAGCTGGGCCTGGAGATAGCGGGCCGTGTTGCGGGCGATGCGCTGTAAGAGCTCGCGGAGCAGGGCAGGCTGCGACTGGAGCATGCGTTTGGTGTGCGGGAAGCCAGCGCGGCCTGCGCCGTCCACCATGTAGCAGGCCAGGGTCCACGGCGCGCCGGCAAATCCGAGCACGGGAACCTCGGGGCCGAGCGCGCGGCAGAGCTGGGCGATGGAGTCGGGGAGAAAACGCGTTTCGCGGTCCGGGTCGAAATCTTTGAGGCCACTCACGTCGTCGCTGCTGCGAATCTTTTTGGGCAGCTCGGGGCCGCCCTCGCCGAAATGGATGGGGAGGCCCATGGCCTCGGCGGGAACCAGGATGTCGGAGAAAACGATGACGGCGTCCATGCCCAGCGCCAGGAAGGGCTGGAGAGAAACTTCGACGGCGAGCGACGGAGTCTTGCAGACTTCGAGGAAGGAATGCTTTGCGCGCACGGCGCGGTATTCCGGCAGGTAGCGGCCGGCCTGGCGCATCATCCAGACGGGGGCGCGGTCCGTGGCCTGGCCGCGGCAGGCGCGGAGGAAGAGCGTTTTGCGGTCGAGTTGGGAGCCGGGAGCGGGCATGAATGGTCGCGTTGGATCGCGATTGAAATAATAGCAAATCCTGGCAGTACCCGGCAGCGAGGAGGACATGGGACACGTGACATTGTGACGCGGGTCACATGGCCGGTCACAGCCAGAGGTTATATACTTTGGGCTTCGAGGTGGCAGAGGAGTGGTTATCTCGTTCACCGCGCTGGGGTACACGACGGCGGGGATCTATGCCGCCAGTTGGGCGTGCTATCTGGGAAAACTGTTCGCCGGGAGCAAATGGGCGGGGCGGGCGGCCACCGGGTTGCTGGCCGCGGGACTGACGACGCATTACTTTGCCCTGCTCGAACGGGCGTTTACGATCCACTCGGTGCCGTACCAGGACATTTACGGGTCCACGTCGCTGCTGGCATGGTTCCTGGCGCTGACCTATCTGGGACTGGAATTGCTCCACCGCGAGCGGGCCATGGGGGCGTTTGTTTTGCCTCTGGTGCTGCTGCTGCTGGGGCTGGAGCTGGTGGTGGCGCCGCATGCGGCGCCGAAATCTCCCGCGCGGGGAGCCATCTTCGCGCTGCACGTGACCTCGAACATCCTGGCGTACTCGGCGTTCACCCTGTCGTTCGTTTACAGCCTGGTGTATCTGGTGCAGGACTATCTATTGCGCGGGCGCCGGACGGTGGCGATGATGTGGCGGCTTCCACCGCTGGAAGATCTGGAACGCATGACGCGGAGCGGGGTGTGGGTGGGGCTGGCCAGTCTGATGGTGGGAATTGGGTTCGGGATGGCGGTGGACCGGCGGCTGACCGGACAAATGCTGACGCTGGACCCGAAAGTGGTGGTTTCGTTCCTGATTCTGGCGTTTTATGCGATTTATCTGCTCGTTTCGCGGTCGCCGGCGTGGCGGGGAGCGCGGGCGTCGGTGGTGTGCATGGCGAGCTATTGCGCGGTGATCTTCAGCTACACGGTTGTGAATTTGTATTTGTCGAGGTTTCACAGGTTTTACTGATGCGGGGCCGGCCAACAATGCGAGCCGCGGGCGGGAGGCGCTGATGGGCGTCTTCCTGCTGGGGTTGAATCACCGCACGGCGGGGGTGGCGCTGAGGGAGCGCCTGCATTTCTCGCCGGAGGAAGGGTTGCGGGCGGCGGCGACGCTGCGGCGCGACGGGGTGGTGGATGAGGTGGTGGTGCTCTCGACCTGCAACCGAAGCGAGGTGTACAGCGTTGCCGCGGAGTCGCGCGCGGAGGTGGAAGGCCGCGTGGAACAGTACCTGTGCGCGCATCACTCGCTGGAACCTGAGCAGTTGAATGGCTGCCTCTACCGCCGGCGCGACCGAGACGCGGTGGAGCATCTGTACCGCGTGGCAGCGGGACTGGACTCGATGCTGCTGGGCGAAGCGGAGATCCTCGGCCAGGTGCGGGAGACGTATCTGGCGGCGCAGCGGGAGGGACTGACCGGGCCAATCCTGAACCGGCTGTTCCAGGCGTCGCTGGAAGTGGGCAAACGGGTGAGGGCGGAGACGCGGCTGGGCGCGCAGGCTATGTCCATAGCCTCGGCGGCCATGAAACTCGCCGAACAGATTTTCGGTGAATTGAAAGACAATTCGGCGGCGGTGCTGGGCGCCGGGGCCATGGGCGCGAAGGCGGCGCAGCAACTGCGCGCGCGGGGCATCGGGCGGCTGTGGGTGTCGAACCGGAATCCGGAACGCGCCCACGAACTGGCGGCGCGGTCGGGCGCGCAGTGGGCGCCGTGGGAGAAAACGGCGGAACTGCTGGCGCACGCGGACATCGTGGTCACCTCCGTGGCGGGAACGGAATGGACGCTGACGCGCGAGGCGCTGGCCGCGGCCATGCACGCGCGCGGGAACCGGCGGATGTTCCTCATCGATCTGGGGGTGCCGCGGAACATCGATCCCGCGGCGGCAGGGCTTTACAACGTGTTTCTGTACGGCGTGGACGACCTGAATGAGATCGTGGAACAGAACCGGCAGGCGCGCGAGAACGAGGTACCGCGCGCGGAGGCCATCGTGCGCGAGCACGTGGAAAAATTCGCGGCATGGCAGAGCGGGGCGAACGCGGTGGCGGCCCTCGAAGAGCTGCGCAGGAAGATGCGGCTGAAGCGGGAGAATTTTACGGACGCGCGCAGCGAGGAACTGGCGCGCTTTTCCGCGGAGGAACGGGAACGAGTCCTGCGCATGATGGACGACCTGGTGGAGGAGTTGCTGCGGGAACCCTCCGAGAGGCTGATGAAAGACCGGGAAGTGCGCGAGCGGGCTGTGCTGCTGCGTGACCTGTTCGGATTGGACGGCTCGGGGCCCTCGGGCCGGGGCGGGCGGTGAGGCCGCTGCGCATCGGGTCGCGCGGGAGCGCGCTGGCGCTTTGGCAGGCGGAGTTCGTGCGCGACTGGCTCGCGCAGTCGGCGGGAGCGGCGGCGGAAATCATCACCATCCGGACGGCCGGCGACCACTACCAGCAGGGCAGCGTGGCGGAGATCGGGCGGAAGGGCGTATTTATCAAAGAAATCGAGGATGCGCTGCTGGCCGGGACCGTGGATCTGGCGGTGCACAGCCTGAAAGACGTGCCGACGGAGATTCCGGAAGGACTGGCGCTGGTGGTGATTCCGCGGAGGGAGGATCCGCGGGATTGCCTGGTGTCGCGCGGCGGCGCGGGGCTCGCGGCGCTCGCGCGCGGCGCGCGCGTGGGAACCAGCAGCCTGCGGCGGCAGGCGCAATTGCGGCGGGTGCGGCCGGATCTGGATGTGCGCGAACTGCGCGGCAACGTGGATACGCGGCTGCGGCGCGTGGAGGAGGGCGCGCTGGACGCCACGGTGCTGGCGTATGCGGGCGTGCGGCGGTTGAAACTGGAGGCACGCGTCAGCGAGGTGCTTTCGCAGGAATTGATGCTGCCGGCGGTGGGACAGGGCGCTCTGGCAGTGGAGGCGCGGGAGGGAGATCGCGCGACGACGGAGCGGCTGGCGGCGCTGGAGCATCCCGAAACGCGCGTGGCGGTGACCGCGGAGCGCGCCGTGCTCGCCACGCTCGAGGGCGGATGCCAGGTGCCGCTGGGCGCGTGGGGACGAATCGACGAAGGGCGCCTGCTGCTCGACGCGTGCGTGTGCGCCGCGGACGGCAGCGAGATGGTGCGCGACCAGGTGGCCGGGTCGCCCGAACAGCCGGAAGCGCTGGGGCGGGCGCTGGGCGGGAAACTGATTGCCGCGGGCGCGGACCGGCTGCTGCGGATGGCGGGACGGTGATGATGGGTACGGGGTTGGTGCATGGTAGGGGCACGGCATGCCGTGCCCCTACGGCAGTGTCGCAATGAGCAAATCGAATTCATCGCTGCCGCTCGCGGGAAGGCGCATTGTGGTGACGCGCGCTCCGGAGCAGGCCGGCGAGCTGGCGCGGCTGCTGGCGGAGAATGGCGCGGAGGTGCTGCTGTGCCCGTTGGTTGCGTTCGAACGGCCGGACGACACACATGCCCTCGATGCGGCGCTGGGACGGTTGGGGGAGTTTGACTGGGTTCTGTTCACCAGTCAGAATGCGGTGAGATTTTTCGAGGAGCGGCGACGCGAGCTGGAAGTTCCGCTGGAGTGGGGGCGGCCGCGCGTGGCAGCGGTGGGTCCGGCGACAGCGAAGGCGGCCAGAGAATTGGGATACGACGTGCAATACGTGGCGGAAGAAATGACGGGCCGCGGGCTGGCGCGCGGGCTGGGGGAAAAGGTGGCGGGCAGCAGCATACTTTTGCCTCGGAGCGACCGTGCACGAGCGGATTTGCAGGAAATGCTGCGTGCGGCAGGCGCCAGGGTGACCGACGTCGTCGCCTACCGCACTGTGCCCCCGGGGCAACAGGGTTTAGAGGCGCTCGAACAAATTCAGGCAGGGGGGGTACATGCCGTGGCTTTGGCGAGCCCCTCGGCCTTCGAGCGGTTGGTGGAACAATTGGGAATGGAGGCGATGCAGGAGCTGACTGGGCGAGTGGCGCTCGCTGCCATCGGTCCGGTGACGGCGGCGGCGATCCGGCAGGCGGGGCTGCCCGTGGCTGTGGTGCCTGCGAAGCCGAGCGCGGAAGCGTTTGTGGAAGCGCTGGCGGCCCATTTTGCGGGCGCGGCGGGGGTGCGCGGGTCATGAGCTATCCGACGGAACGCCCGCGGCGGCTGCGGCGGACCGAGGCCATCCGGTCGCTGGTGCGAGAGACGCGCGTGGCGACGACGGGATTGCTGTATCCCATGTTCGTGTGCCCGGGCAGCGCAACGCGGCAGGAAATCCGGTCGATGCCGGGAATCCGGCAGCAGTCGGTGGATTGTTTCCTCGAAGAGGCGCGCGAAGTGGAACAGCTCGGCCTGCCGGGAGTTTTGTTGTTCGGCCTGCCGGAGAAAAAAGACGCGCAGGGGAGCGAGGCCTGGTCACCGGACGGGGTGGTGCCGCAGGCGATCCGCGCGGTGCGCGATGCAGGATTGAAATTGCTGGTGGCCGCGGATGTGTGCCTGTGTGAGTACACCGACCACGGGCATTGCGGAGTGATCGAGCAGGAGCGCGTGCTGAATGATCCGAGCGTGGAGCTGCTGGCGAAAGCGGCGAATGCGTATGCAGAGGCTGGAGCGGATATTGTTGCTCCATCGGACATGATGGACGGGCGCGTGGCGGCGATTCGGCGGGCGCTGGACGACAACGGGCTGGAACACACGATTGTGATGTCGTACGCGGCGAAATACTGTTCGGGGCTGTACGGGCCGTTCCGCGAAGCGGCGGAATCGGCGCCGAAGTTCGGCGACCGGCGGAGCTACCAGATGGACCCGGCAAACGTGCTCGAGGCGCTGCGCGAGGTGGCGTTGGACATCGAAGAGGGCGCGGACATCGTCATGGTGAAACCCGCTATGCCGTACCTGGACGTGATCCGGCGGGTGCGTGACGCGTTCCCTGTGCCGGTCGCGGCGTACAACGTCAGCGGTGAGTACTCGATGGTGAAAGCCGCGGCGGCGAACGGCTGGATCGAGGAAAAACGAGTGGTGCTCGAGATTTTGACCGGCATCCAGAGAGCCGGGGCGGATATTATTTGCACGTATCACGCGAAGGATGTCGCGGCATGGCTGAAGAGCTGCTGAACGAGAGCAGGGCCTCAGGTCAGCCGTCGTCCGGCAGAAATCGCCGGCCAACGGCGGGACCTGAGCTACAACTGTAACCCCCATCGAGTCGTGACTCCTCGCAAAAACCATTCCCGGTCGGAACAGATTTTCCACGAAGCCGAAAAAATCCTGGTGGGCGGCGTGAACAGCCCGGTGCGCGCGTTCCGCTCGGTGGGCGGGACTCCGCTGGTGATGGTACGTGGCGCAGGGCCGCGCATCGAGGACGCGGACGGGAATTCCTATCTCGATTACGTGGGCTCGTGGGGCCCATTGATCCTCGGCCATGCGCATCCGGCGGTGGTGGCGGCGGTGGCGGAGCAGGCCGGGCGCGGGACGAGCTTCGGGATGACTTCGGAGCTGGAGCTGGAACTGGCGCGGCTGGTGGCGCGGGCCATGCCGTCGATCGAGATGGTGCGGTTCGTCAGCTCGGGGACCGAGGCGGCGATGAGCGCGGCGCGGCTGGCGCGCGGGGCCACGGGGCGTTCGCTGCTGGTGAAATTCAGCGGCTGCTACCACGGACATGCGGACCCGTTTTTGTCGGAGGCGGGCTCGGGACTGGCCACGCTGGGAATTCCCGCGAGTCCGGGAGTGCCGGAAGCCATCGCGGCGCTCACGATCAACGTGCCGTACAACGATCTGGCGGCGGTGGAACGCGCCTTCGCGGAGAATCGCGGCGGGATCGCAGCCGTGTTTGTGGAGCCGATCGCGGCGAACATGGGCGTGGTGTTGCCGGCGGAGGGCTTTCTGAGCAGTCTGCGCGAGCTGACGCGGCGCGAGGGCGCGCTGCTGGTGTTCGACGAGGTGATTACGGGATTCCGCGTGGCCCGCGGTGGCGCGCAGGCGGTGTACGGAATCCAGCCGGACCTCACCATCCTGGGGAAAATCATCGGCGGTGGACTGCCGGTCGCGGCTTACGGCGGGCGGCGCGAGCTGATGAGCCGCGTGGCGCCGCTGGGCGACGTGTATCAGGCGGGGACGCTTTCGGGAAATCCGCTGGCGATGCGCGCGGGAATCGAAACGCTCCGGCAATTGGAGGCGCCGGGTTTTTATGAGGGTCTGGAGCGGCGGAGCCGGCGGCTGACGGATGGGATCGCGGCCATCATCTCGACACATCATTGCCCGGCGTGCGTGAATGCAAAGGGCTCGCTGGCAACGCTGTTCTTCACTCCCGGCCCGGTGAGGAACTTTGAAGAGGCCAAACGCGCGGACACCGCGAAATACGCGCGTTTCTTTTGGGAAATGCTGGACCGAGGAGTGTTCCTGGCGCCGTCTCAGTTCGAGGCCATGTTCGTTTCCGCGGCGCACACAGACGCGGACATCGACCAAACGTTGGAGGCGTGCGCGGAGAGTTTGCGGGCGGTGTTTGGGTAGCGTTGATTTCCCGTGAGCGAACTGGAGTTGGATCCTTGGGGCCGGTGGCGACCCCCGCTGGGACACGGATAGAGGTGTTCAGGCCACCGGCTGTTCTTGACGGTGTGGCGGGCGCAGGCTACGCTTCTCCCGGAACAGTTTTGCAGCAGTCCGAGCCATGCCGATCGACAACGCACTCGAAGTTACCACCGCCTCCCGGCTGACCAGCGCGCTGAAATCCATCGTACAGACCGTGCAGGACTACACGGTGCTCTCGCTGGAGGCCGTCGCGGGAGTGTTCCGCACGCCGCTGTATCTGGACGATGCGCTTTACCAAATGGATGTGATTGGAATCGGGTCGCTGCCCATCGTCCTTCTCACGGGATTCTTCATCGGCGCCGTGATGGTGCTGCAAACCGCAGCGCAGTTCTCGCGGTTCGGAGAGACGGCGCTGGTGGGCGACGTGGTGGCCATTTCGATTGTTCGCGAACTGGGGCCGAGCATCACATCGCTGCTGGTGGCGGGCCGCAATTCGTCGGGGATCGCGTCGGAACTGGGCTCGATGCAGGTGACCGAGCAGGTGGACGCGATGCGGGCGATGGGGACGGACCCCATCAAAAAGCTGGTGACGCCGCGGGTGCTGGCCACCACGCTCATGCTTCCCCTCCTTACGGCCATTTCGGATTTCGTGGGGCTGGTGGGCGGCTACTTGATTTCGCACTTCCAACTCCGGCTGAATCCGGTGCAGTACTGGAGCCGCGCGATCCACGCGCTGGAGTTCGGTGATTTGGTGCAGGGGCTGGTGAAACCGATCATCTTCGGATTCATCCTTTCGACGGTAGGCTGCTATTACGGACTGAACGCACGGGGGGGGACACGGGGAGTAGGGCGTGCGACGACGCAGGCGGTTGTAACGGCTTCGGTCCTGATCCTCATCTCGAATTTTTTCATCACCCGGCTGCTGCTGTTCATATTCCCGTAGAGCGGCGAGAACGGCCGGCGGCGGGGATGGGCCTACCTGGCGGGGGGCAGGACCCCGCACGGGCGCGACGCGCTCTCCGCGCGCTTCTGGCATCGCGGGTTTGCCTCTATAATCGTTCGTGGCGGCCGCTTCCGCCTGTGGCGGATGCCGCCGCATCCGCATGAATGCTGGCCCGCCTGATTCACCCGCCATCGCCCTGGAGGGCGTCCGCATCGCTTTCGACGAACGAGAGGTGTTGAAAGGGGTGTCGTTTACCGTGGCGCCGCGGGAGACGCTGGCGCTGCTGGGGGAAACGGGCACGGGAAAAACGGTACTGCTGAAAATGGTGGCCGGACTTCTGCGGCCGGATGCGGGACGGATCCGGGTGCTGGGCCATGAGGTGACGCAGTTGCCGGAGGAGGAGCTGCTGGCTTTCCGGAGGCAGTTGGGCTTCGTGTTTCAGGAAGGGGCTCTGTTCGATTCGCTGTCGGTAGCCGACAACGTGGCCTACCGGCTGCGGGAAGAGGGCGTTGACGAAGACGAGATCGAGGCGCGGGTGGAGGAATCGCTGCGCTTCGTGGAGATGCAGGAGGCGAAAGAGAAACTGCCGGGCGAACTTTCCGGGGGGATGCGGCGGCGCGTCTCGATCGCGCGGGCGCTGATCACGCGGCCGCCGATTGTGCTGTACGATTCGCCGACGGCGGGGCTGGACCCGGTGACCGCGCAGATAATCATCACGCTGATCTTGCGGCTGCGGGACGTCTATGGCGTCACCTCGCTGCTGGCTACGCAGCGGATTCAGGACGCGTTTGCGCTGGCCAACTACCGGTTCGCGCCGGAAGACAACGCGGTGGTACGGCTTTCGCCGGATGGCAGGCCGCCGGCTCCGGGCGGGCCGAGAGCCGGGGCGCAGGACGGCGCTGGGCCGCTGACGCGGTTGCTGTTTCTTCGCGAGGGGCTGGTGTATTTCGAGGGAGACCAGGACGAGGTAACGCGGAGCCAGGACCCCTACCTGCAGCGCTTTCTGGTGTGACAGAATCGGGTGGTCAGGTTGGGGAATCCATCTGGAGGAGGAAAGGAATGCCACAACGGAAACAGGTGACCTGGGCGCAACTCCGAGTGGGGTTTCTGACGCTGACGGCTCTGTTCCTGATCATGCTGGCGATTTTCTACGTGACCGGAGCGGGCGGATTCCTGAGGTCGAAATATCAGTTGCACACGTTCCTTCCAGAAGTGGAAGGCCTCACATTGGGAGCGCCGGTGCGGCTCGACGGGGTGGAAGTGGGGAACGTGGACGGGATCCGCATTGCTCCACCGGCCCCAGCCGGGCAAAAAGCGGACCGGAAACACAATGTGGAAGTAATCATGCGCGTGGATCGCCGGTTCCAGGAGAACATCACCACGGAGTCGCGGGCGAGCCTGGTGACCGAGGGATTTCTCGGCAATCGCTACGTGGATATCACGCGCGGGTACACGGGCACTCCCATTCCCAATCAGGGCGAACTTCAAGGGGAAGAGGAAGTAGCCATGAAAGACGTGGTGCAGCGCGGCGCCGATCTGGTGGAAAATCTGGGTGCGCTTTCGAAAGACGTGCAGAGCCTGGTGGGCGGGCTTCGGAAGGGGCAGGGTTCGCTGGGGAAATTGATGACGGACGACCAACTCTACAACCACCTGAATGCCAGCGCCACGAAGCTCGACGACATGATCACCACCACGCAGGCCGGCAAGAATTCGCTGGGGAAAATCCTGGCCAGCGACGAGCTGTACCAGCGGATTGACTCGATGCTGAACCGGATCGACAGCGTGCTGACGGAGATCCAGGAGCAGAAGGGGACGCTGGGGAAGCTGGTGTACGATCCGGCCATCTACGATCAGACGCGGGAGTTCGTGGAGAAGGCCAACGCGTTTCTGCGCGACGTGCGCGCGGGCAAAGGGACGCTGGGAAAACTCGCGACCGATGAAAAGCTGTACGACAACCTGCGCGACAGCGCCGAAAGCCTGAAGGAAATCACCGACAAACTGGGCAAAGGGCCGGGAAGTTTCGCGAAGGTGGTGAACGATCCCCAGTTGTACGACAACCTCACTGCGCTCTCCGCGGACCTGAGGCTGCTGATTGCGGATTTCCGGAAGGAGCCGAAGAAATACCTGCGGATCCGGTTCACCATATTTTGATCTGCGGCTCAGCGCGTCTGATCGAGGCCGAACGCGAACGGCCGCCGGCCTCGCCGCGACGGGTGTCCGGCCCGCCTGGGGGGACCGGGGACTGAAGGCCGGCGGGACGCCGGCGCTACCGGAGTGGGCTATACTGGCGCCGGTATGCGATTGGAAACATGGGGCCAAGGCAGGGCGGGGTTGTAATCGTGTGTTCATCTTCCTTTGATAGGGTGAGCTTTTGATGAAAGCGCTGGACGAGCTGGTGAATCCGCAGGGCGAGGCTGTGGAAATCGAGCCGGGTCCCGCGGAACGCGCCGCGGCGATCCAGAAAAAAGAGGGAGCGCGACCCTACCCGGGAGCGCTGGTGGTGGTGGAGGGGATCGACGGCTCGGGGAAAAGCACGCAGCTTTATCTGTTGAAACGCTGGCTGGAAATTGGTGGGTACCGGCTTCACTTCACCGAATGGAACTCATCGGAACTGGTGAAATCGGCGACAAAGCGCGGAAAGCAACGCCGGCTGCTGACGCCGGTGACGTATTCACTGCTGCACGCAGCGGATTTTGCGGACCGTTGCGAACGGCAAATCCTGCCGCTGCTGCACAGCGGGTACCTGGTGCTGGCGGACCGCTACGTGTACACGGCGTTCGCGCGGGATTCGGCGCGGGGGTGCAGCTACGAGTGGCTGCGGAACCTTTACCGGTTTGCGCCGGTGCCGGACGTGACCTTCTATTTCCGGGCGCCGCTGGAAGTGGCGGTGAACCGGATCCTGAGCGGCAGGCCGAAACTGAAATATTACGAGGCGGGGATGGACCTGGGCCTGTCGTTCGACCGCGCGGAGAGCTTCCGGATTTTCCAGGGCATGATCATGGACCAGTACGACCGGATGATCGAATCGGACAACTTCGTGGTGATGGATGGGACGCTGAAAGTGGACCGGCTGCAACGGAAGATGCGGGAAATCGCGGGAGAGCGGGTGGACCTGGAGCGGTACCGTCCGAGGAAAAAGGCGTGAGCGCGAACGGAAAACCGGCGCGGCGACGCGCGTCGAAACCGAAGAACGAGGCAGGAAAACCACAGCCGCGATTTTTCGGGACGGCGCTGCCGGGATTCCACGAGGCGGAGCTGGCCGGGTCGCTGATCGTGCTGGAGGGGAGCGACGGCTCCGGGCGGTCCACGCAGATCGCGTTGCTCACGGAATGGCTGGAATCGCAGGGGTTCGCAGTGCAGACCATGGGGCTGCGGCGGTCCAGCCTGGTGGCGGAGGACATCGACGATCTGCTGGCGAACAACGCGGTGACGCGGATGACGCTGGCGCTGATGTACGCGACGGATTTTTACGACCAACTGGAGCACCGCATCGTGCCGGCGCTGCGGAGTGGGATGGTGGTCCTGGCGGACCGGTACATCTTCACGCTGATCGCGCGCGCGGTGGTGCGGGGAATCGACCGGGAATACCTGCACGAGCTATACGAGATGTCGCTGCGGCCGGACCTGACGTTCTGGCTGAACCTGCGGCCGGAAGTGGCGTTCGAGCGGGAATTCAAGAAGGCGCACGCCATCTCGTACTGGGAGGCGGGGCGGGACATGTCGCTCTCGTCGGACCTGTATCAATCGTTTATCCGCTATCAGGGCATGGTGAAGAAGGAGTTCGAACTTCTGGCGCGGCGCCACCAGTTTATCGAGGTGGATGGGGAACGGGGTGTGGCGGCGGTGAACGGCGATTTGCGGGCGCGGATTGCGGCGCATCTCGGCATTCACTCCACGCGGTTCCGTCCGTCCGCGGCGCTGGCGCCGATGTGGCGCTGAACCGAATTGCCGTTTCCAATCCACATCGCGGCGATGGACGCGGGCTCGAATGCCATACGGCTCGTCATCGCCCGTGCCGAATCGCTGACCTCCATCCACGAGCTGGCCACCGAACGGGCCCCGGTGCGGCTGGGGCATCGGGCGTTCACGCAAAAGGTCATTGACGAGGAAACGATCGAGCGCGCGGTGAAAGCGTTCCGCGGGTTCCGCGAGCTGATGGAGCTGTACCGCGTGGAGGCCTGGCGCGCGGTGGCGACCAGTGCGTGCCGGGAAGCGCGGAACCGCGACGAACTGCTGCGGCGGATCGAGCGCAAAACGGGCATCCGGCTGGAAGTGATCAGCGGCCAGGAGGAGGCGCGGCTGCTGCGCACGGCAGCACTGGCGGCGTGCGCTGGGAAAACCGAGCCGGGCGTGATTCTGGACCTGGGCGGGGGCAGCCTGGAAGTGAACCTGATGCACGCGGGGCAGACGCGGCGAAGCGTGAATCTTCCGGTGGGTACGGTGCGGCTGATGGAGACGCTGGGCCTGGACGGGAGCATCTCGCCGGGGCAAAGGGAACTGATCCGCGACGTGGTGCGGCATCACTTGCACCGTGCCCTGCGCGGCGTGGCGGCGGGAAACTATGGGCCGGCAGTGGCCTGCGGGGGAAACGTGGAGGCGCTGGCGCAGATTTATCCGGCGGTAGCGCCCCGGGGGATGGCGGGGCTGGACCTGCGACTGCTGCGGCGGCGGCTCGGGGAAATCACCGGGCGCGACGTGGAACGTCGGATGCGGCGCTACCGCATCCGGCGAGACCGCGCCGATGTGATCGCGATCGCGGCGGTGGTGCTGGATACGGCGGGAGCAGAGCTGGGGCTGCGGTCGCTGATAGTGCCGGGAGTGGGAGTGCGCGAAGGGGCGCTGCGGGAGCTGGTGGCATCGCGGTTTGCGGCGGCGCCGCGGATTGCGAAATCGCGGGACGAGCGGGCCGCGGGCGCGCGCGACGGCGCGGTGGAATTTGGACGGCGATACACCTTCGACGAACGGCACGGGGAGCATGTGGCGGGACTGGCGGTGTCGCTCTTCGACCAGTTGCGGCCGGTGCACGGGCTGGATGGAAGTGCGCGGCTGTCGCTGGAACTGGCTGGGCTGCTGCACGACGTGGGACGGATTGTGAACGACCGCGGGCATCACCGGCACGGGGAATACCTGATTCGCTACGGGGAAATCCCGGCGCTATCGGATGAATTGCGGCAGATTGTGGGCAGCCTGGTGCGCTATCACAACCACAAATCGGAGCCGGACCCGGATCACCGGCCGTATGGCGACCTGCCGCGGGAGCAGCGGAGGCGGGTGCGGTTGCTGGCCGCGATTCTGCGGCTGGCCGAAGGACTGGATGCGGGACATCAGCAGGGTGTGAGCGACGTCCGAGCGGTGTATCACGTGGGGCACGTGGAGTTCGAGCTGGCGGGGAAGGGCGATTTGGGGGCGGCTGCCTCGGCGGCCCAGAAACGGGCAGGACTGTTCGAACGTGAGTTCGGAGCAGCGGCGATGTTCCGGAGGGTGAAGGAGCGGAGGAGAGTGGCATAAAGAAGTAGCTCGTGGCTAGTGGCGATTGGCGAGCGAGGACGGACGGGTGGCGATGCTGGTTTATTTGATAAGGCATGGGATTGCGATTGACCGCGAGGAGCCGGATTGCCCGCCGGATGCGGAGCGTCCGCTGACCAAAAAGGGGATTGCGCGAGTGCGAGTGGTGATGAAAGGAATCCTGCAGCTCGGCGCGAAGCCGGATTTGATTCTGTCCAGCCCGCTGGTGCGCGCGTGGCAGACGGCGGAGCTGGCGGCGAAAGCGCTGCATTATCCGAAGGAGAAGATCCGGCGGAGCGAGGCGCTGCTGCCGGAAGCGGAGCCCACCGCCCTTATGAAGGAGCTGTCGCGGGTGAAAGCGGCGCAGGTGCTCTGTACGGGACACGCGCCGCACATGGATGAGTTCATCTCGCAGGCGACGGGAAACCGCCGATCGTTTACGGCGCTGAAGAAAGCGGGAGTGGCGTGCCTGGAGTTCGAGGAGTTTGCGCCAGGGGCGGGGGTACTTATGGCGCTGTATCCGCCACGGGTGTTCCGGCTGCTGGAGGATTGACGGGTTCCGTCGGGGCTCGCAGCATTCCCAGCCAGTCTGCACGCAGCCCGGCTGTATTTGTACCCGCTGACCGCCGCAGTTCACGGGCGAATTTGCGGGCGCGAGCGAGACAGATCACCGGCGGAAGTCCCACCTGATCGGCCAGAAATTTCACCAGAGAATGCGCGAGGACGTAGAAGGGAACGGCGACGTTGTGCCGGTCGGCCACGATGGCGGCCGGAGTGCCGCGCGCGCCGATGAACAGCAGCACTTTCTGGCCGCGAGGATCGGCGAGCCAGCGGGCGGCGTCGGCGTGGACGCCGGAATTGCCGTTGGGAGTGAAGAGATGCGAATCGTAGCCGCCGCCCCGCTTGCTGACAGCGGATTCGAGGTAGCAGGCGAGACCTTCGCTGAACCACGGCGGCGCGTGGCGGCAGGGCAGCAGGGCATGAGCGATTTCGTGGAGATAGGGAGCCGTGCGCGCAGCGATGCGGGAGGCGGGCAGGCGAATGGTGCGGCCGCGCGCTGACGAAATCCGCGTGGTGCTGAACAGCTCGAAGCGCAGCCCTCCGCGGCTGCCGCGCCCGTCCAATCGCTCTATCTCGCGGAGTCCGCGCGCGGCGAGCGCAGCAAACGCGCTGGCATCTTTGCGGTTCAGCGCGATGAGTTCATATTCGACCGTGACGCGGCCCCGGCGAATGACACCGCGCGCCGGCTTCGATGCCATGCGTCGCGGCCTCACCGGCGAGAGAGTTCCTTCCTCACGGCTTCTTGCCGCTGTTGCCGGAGGATCCGGCATGGGCACTGATGTACTCGAGCATCTGCTTCACGTCCTTCGCGTGGGCGCCCGTAGGAGCCAGTTCCAGATACTTTTTCAGCGCCTCGACTGTGCCAGCCGCCACGGTCAATGAGCCATCCTTGTTCGTTTTGGCCGCCGCAAAGAGGAGTGAGCCTTTGATGAAATAGGCATCTGTCTTGTTGGGGTTTGAGGCGATGGCCTTGCCGCACGCGTCCAGCGCGCCGTCGCGGTTTCCGGTGTTGTAATGGAGGACGCAGAGGTTGAAATAGGCGATGGAAGGGTCCGGAGCCAGCTCCGCTGCTTTGGTGTACGCCGCGATGGCTTCGTTGTTTTTCTTCAGTGTCATATAGGAATTGCCCTGACTGATCAGCATCTGCACGATCCCCGCCCTGGCTCTGTCGCGGTCGGATTTCAGAATCGTTGAGTCATTTGAGGAGGCACTCGACAGGAGTCGCTGGGCTGCCTGGATGCCATTATCGAAGCTCTCAACGGCGTGATCATAATCTCCAACCGTCATCTGTACGCTTCCCAGAGCGTCGAAATAGTCCCAGCGGGTGGGATCGGCGGCGACGATAGCCTTCAAAGCGGCAATCTCCGCCTGGTGATCGCCCGTGCGCAGTGCTGAATCGTACTGGCGAATAAAAGAGTCGAGTTCGGCGTTCTTTGCGTCTTGAGGCGCAGAGGTGGCCGTCGGCCGCGTGCTCGCCTGGGGGGAGCTCGTCGGCGGGCCGACGGGCGCGCCGGCGATGTCGAGATCGAGCCGGATCGGGGCGTCCGGCGCGCTGGTGAGCTGGAGAGTTTCGCGGTACAGCTTGTCGTCCGCGGCGCTCATGATGGATACGATGTACATGCCGCGAGCGACCTCGGGAATGCTGAATGTGCCGTACTTGTCGGTTGTCGCGTGGTAGGCCTCGAAGGTGTCCTGATTGCTGAGAATCACCCGCACGCCGACGAGAGATTTGCCCGCCTTGGTGATGCGGCCATCCACGCGGGTCAGGTCGGACTGCGACCAGCCGGGGTTGGTGCAGAGGGCGAGCGCCAGGGCTGCCAACAGTGTACGAATCGATCTGAGGTTCATCCCGTTCGGGCCTCCGCAGCGGACGCGCTATCTGCATTCTATCAATTGAGGCGAGCGGGGTGTGATTCCGGATGGGCACGGGTGAGCGCGACCGGCGGCGGAGAAATCGCGCCGGTTCTGTGGGCTTGCCGGAGGCGATGGCGTGGGTCTGGATGTGCCGCGGTGCGTTATACTCGCGCTTTCACTCACATCCGCGGAAGGAGCCACCCATGTCCGCTTCTCCATTGCCACAGTCGAATGACATTCACGCGAAAGCGCTGGCCATCAATCTGGAAGCGTCGATTTACGGGACGTTCGCGGAGATCGGCGCGGGGCAGGAGGTGGCGCGATGGTTTCTGAGCGTGGGAGGTGCGTCAGGAACCGTGGCGCAGGCCATCTCGGCGTACGACAAAACGGTGAGCGACGACACGTACGGGGCGGGAACTCGCTACGTGTCGAAAGAACGGCTGCTGGCCATGCTGGACCATGAATATAAATTACTGCTGGACCGGCTGGGGAAGGAACGCGGCGACCATACGCGATTTTTTGTGTTTGCGGATACGGTGGCGACGCGGAACTACCAGGGGACAAACGAGCAGCACGGGTGGATGGGGATGAGGTTCCAGCACGAGCCAGGGGCGCCGCCCAGCCAAATTCTGCTGCATCTCAATTTGAACGATGCCAACGCGCAGTTGCAGCAGCAGGCCGTCGGCATCCTCGGCGTGAATCTGATCCACGCGGCGTATCATCACCGCGCCTCTCCGGCCGAGTTTATGACAGACCTGATGGACGATTTGTCGAGGGAGCGGATCGACATCGACGTGGTGGAGCTTGACGGCCCCGCGACCGCCGGCGTGGACTCGCGGCTGGTGTGCCTGGACCTGCTGCGCAACGGCCTGGCGGAGGCGATCGTGTTCGATTCGAAGGCGCAGGTGGTGGAGCCTTCGACGCCGCTGCGGAAGCGGCCGCTGCTGGTGCAGCGGACGCTGCATGACGCGCCGGGAATGTTTGCCGGCGAGACGTTTGAGGCGGCGCGGAAGCAACTTCTGGCGGAGGGGAAAAAGCTGGAGCGCGAGCCCACCGTGGTGATGGAGGTGACCACGCGGAGTTTTGATGGCGGCGCGGAGCCGGGGAGCGAGGAACTGCTGGCGCGGGTGCAGCAGTTGGCGCCGTGCGGTGCGGTGGTGGTGACGCGCTACCTGGAAGGCTACTGGCTGGTGGACTACCTGCGGCGCCACACGGCAGAACCGATCCGGCTGCTGCTGGGCATCGCGGGGCTGTTCCGGCTGTGGGAGGGAGGAGTGTACACGGAGTCGGCAGGAGCGCTGCTGGAGGATTTCGGGCGTCTGCTGTATACGGATGTGACCATCTACGTGGCGCCGATGAAGATGGAGCCGTTTGTGGCCGCGCTGGGCGGATTGCCGGGAGGATTTGTGATGGAATCGGCGGAGAGTGGCACGATGACGCTGGAGGATTTTCTGCCGAAACCGCCGCTGGACCACCTGTACCACTATCTGCGCGGGGCGGGGCGGCTGGTGCCACTGGAGACTGCGGCGAAAGGCTGACGGACCGGAACTTTTCAGAAGTTCTAAGTGGAAATATCGAGGACGGAAAAATCCGCGGCACGGGCAGCGTCTGCCAGGCGCCGGTCCGCGCAGACAAACTTTCGTCCTGCCGGATTCTGGCCGCACCAATCGAGAGAGGCGGCGAGTTGGAAGCTGTCGGCAGCGCGGAGCGGGTACGAATCCAGTAACGAGAGAGCGGATTCGCGGATCGAGTCGCTCGGTACGATTTCTCTCCATGCTGCGCTCAGGCGCCGCAATCGGGAGAGAGCGCCTTGCCACTCCGCATCAGTCAGCTGGCGAGTGCGATGGAGGCGGCAGATCGCGCCGTGAATTTCCACAGGGCTTGCCCACCAAACTACCGGAGAAAACCTGCGCAGAAGCGCGTGGGAATTCCGGCTGGCGGCCTCTTGGACGCAGAGCGGCACCAGAGCGCTGGCATCCCAGAACGCGGCCGGCCTGTTCAACGCTCCTCGCGATCAGCGAGGAGGGCGCGGATGGCCCCATTGCCTTTCACCCTGCCGGTGGGAATTTTCAGAAGATCCTTGGGGTTCAGGTGAACGAGCGGGAGGCGCATTTTGCCCTCGGCCACCAGCCGCAATTCTTCTTCGGTGGCGTCCTGGGGGGAGAAGGGGACGAGTTTTGCCACGGGGAGGTTGCGCTCGCGAATGATCACTTCCTCGCCGGCTTTGGCGAAGGTGATGTATCGGCTCAACTGATTCTTGAGTTTGGCGACATTTACGGTGCGCACGGGGCCTCTTTTCTCATGGCTATTATAGCCATGAAGGAGCGAGGGCGCAATGCCCGGATTCCAGAAGCGGGCCGAGGACCGTTTCCTCTTTCGGCGGGCGATTACATCCGGGAACTCCCTTGTTGCGTCTGTGTCCTCCGCATCGGGGTAAAATGAGCAGGAGAAGAGAACGGAGAAGGAAGACATGAAGACGAAACTGTGCGCGCTGGGGATCGGATTGGCGCTTGCCGCGGCGCTGGCGGGGCCGGAGTTAGGGCAGGAGGCTCCGAAACCGGCGACACCCGAGGAGGCGCAGAAAACCACGACGGCGAGGACTGGGGCGGGCGCGCCCGCCACGGCGAGCGGGCCGAAAGAGGCACTGAACTGGGTGGGGTGGTCGGATGCTGTGTTTGCCCAGGCGCGAAGAGAGAATCGCTTGGTGCTGCTGGACCTGGAAGCGGTGTGGTGCCACTGGTGCCATGTGATGGCGGAGACGACGTATCGCGATCCGGAAGTGATCCGGCTGCTGCGTGCGCGATACATCACGGTTCGCGTGGACCAGGACGCGCGGCCTGATCTTTCGAACCGCTACGAGGACTACGGCTGGCCAGCTACGGTGGTGATCGATGGGAACGGGAAAGAAATCGTAAAGCGGCAGGGCTATTTGCCGCCGGGTGACATGGCGTCGATGCTGCAGGCCATCATTGACGATCCGACGCCGGGGCCGTCGGTCGTGCCAGAGGAGAAAATCGAATATTCGAGCACGGCGATTGCGCCGGCGCTGCGTGGGGAACTCGGGAAGGATTACCTGGCGGGATACGACGCGAACGAAGGAGGGTGGGGATTCGGGCACAAATACCTGGACTGGGATTCGGTGGAGCTGGCAATGGTGCGCGCGAAAGCCGGGGACGCGCGGGCGGCGCGCATGGTCCGGCAGACGCTGGCAGGGGAGGAACACCTCGTCGATCCGGTGTGGGGAGGCGTGTACCAGTATTCGACCGATGGGGTGTGGTCGAACCCGCACTTCGAGAAAATCATGTCCATGCAGGCGGAGAATCTGCGGATTTTTTCAATGGGATATGCGCAATTCGGAGATGAGGCGGCGCTAAAGGCGGCGCAGGCGATTCACCGGTACATGGAAACGTTTCTGCTGAGCCCGGCGGGCGCGTTCTATACGAGCCAGGATGCGGACGTGGTGGCAGGGGAGCACAGCGCGGCGTATTTCCGCCTGGCGGATGCGGCGAGGAGGAAGCAGGGGATCCCGCGGGTGGATACGCACAGTTACGCGCGGGAGAACGGATGGGCGGTGACGGGGCTGGCGGCGCTGTATGCGGCGACGGGAGATGCGAAGGCGCTGGCAGAGGCGCGACGAGCGGTGGCGTGGGTGGAAGCGAATCGTGCGCTGCCGGACGGGGGGTTCCGTCACGACGCAAAGGATGCCGCGGGGCCGTATCTGGGCGATTCCATTGCGATGGCGCGCGCCTATCTGGCGCTGTACGAGGCGACGGGCGACCGGCCACTGCTGGCGCACGCGGAACAGACGATGCGGTGCATCGAGCGAACTTTCCGCGCGCGTGCGGGCAGCAAAGAGGCGGGCTACCTTACATCGAAAGTGTCGACGGACCGGGCGTACGTGGTGCATCCGCAGCGGGATGAAAACGTGATGGTGGCACGAACGGCGAACCTGCTGTTCTATTACACCGGGAACGCGGACTACCAGAAGATGGCGCAGGAGGCGATGCGATATCTGGCGGCGGGGCCGATCGCGCGGCGATTGCCGGTGGCGAGCACGCTGCTGGTGGATTACGAACTGTCGCGGCCGCCGCTGCACCTGACCATTGTGGGGCACAAAGACGATCCTGCGGCGCAGGCGCTGTTCCAGGCGGCACTGCGGTATCCCGTTTCGTATAAACGGCTGGAATGGTGGGACACGCGGGAGGGACGGCTCCCGAATCCGGACGTGCAGTATCCGGAAATGAGCCGGGCCGCGGCCTTCATCTGCACGAGCCGGACCTGCTCGCCGCCGATTTTTCAGGCGGATGCGCTCGCCGGGCGGGTGGATAAATTGACGGGGATTGCGGCGGGTGCGGGCGGGCAGTAGAGAGAAGAGCGAGAACCGAACTTCTCACAGGAAAGGCGGCGTCGAGCCGCCGCACTCCAAATCAGTCGGCGACGGCGGCGCCGCGGGGCGTGAGGCGGGTGACGACTGCGGGTTCGCGGACGGGAGCGGCTCGGACGATGATGGGGCGTGCGAGAGCGGATTCGAGGAGATGCTTGCGGCCGCCAATGGTGGCGGCGTTTTCTTCACTTTCATCCCAGCCTGCGGCGCGGATCAACAAATAATCGGGGTTGCTGCGCACTTCAATGCGGCGGACGGCGCCATTGTGGGCTTCGTCGAGGGCGTCGGCGACGCGTAGGATGCCCGCGAGAGTGCGGACCATGCTCTGTGCGTCGGGGGCGAGCGCGGCGTAGGGTTTATGTTTGTCGCTCGGCTCGGCACCGCAGTGATAGCGGGCGATCACGGCTACGCGTTTCAATTCCTCATTGGACCAGCCGAGCGGCGGATCGAGAGCGGCAATCAGCCGGTAGGCGGCCTTGTGGTGGCCCTTGGCGGTTTCCGAGCTGCCTGTGTTGTGCAGGAGGGCGGCGGCGTGGATCAGGACGCGCGCGCGAGGCATGCTGAGCGTGCCGTTGAAGCCGGCGGCGGCGAGGCCGTCGAACAGCTCGAGAGCGAGGCGGGCGACCTGGCGCGAATGCGCGGTGTCGGGGTCGAGGCCGGAAGCCCAGAGAGTGAGTTTGGCGAGAGCGGCGGCTCCCAGACGTTCGCCTTCCGGCAGGCCGGCGCGCCAGACGTTCCACAGAGATTTCCGGCCGCCCATGCGGACGCGGTATTCGTCGAGACGCGGGATGCGCTCGCGGTCGATGGCGGCGCGCCAGCGGGTGGCGGCGGCTTCGTCGAAAACGGGGCCGGCTTCGGGGAGGACAGTGGAAAGAACGTCGAGGTCGTGGACTTCGCCGAGCAGATCCTGAATGCGCTTGAGATCCTCGCCCCATTCGGCGTGGCGAGCAGGGAGAAAATTCTCGACGGTGTAGCGGAAGCGTTTGAGGCCGATGCGGAGCGCGTGCCAGGAGGCGGGACTGCGGTTGCGAAGGGCGCGGCGGTGGAGGGCGCGCGCGGCTTCCCACTGTTCGAGGGCGAGATGCTGTGCCACGAGGCCGTCGGGGGTGAGCCGGCGGGCGCGTTCGGGAAGGCTGCGGGACCAGAGCAGCCACTGCGGGCGGTCGAAGGATGCGAGCGCTCGGGCAACCTGGTCTCTTAGCTCGGGTTCGCGGGAAGAGAAGACTTCGGCGAGCGACTGGCGGACAGCATCGCTCTCGTCGGCGAGGCGGGTGTTCCATTCCTGGAGAACTTGCAGGTCGCGGAGTTCACCGAGGCGGCGGAAGAGTTTGCGGCTGGCCTTGCGCATGGCATTCCAGGAGGAGTCGGCATCCACGCCGGCGAGGCCCGCAGCGAGCGAGCGGCAGCGGCGGAGAGCGACGCGGAGGTCATGGACGGAATCGGAAGAGGGGTCGCGCGCGGTGAGCCGGGCTTCGCGGAGGACTCGCTGCATCCAATAGCGCAGCGCGGCGCGCGGTTCCTTCGCGTGCTCAGAAGGCACGGGCATGAGTTCCCCTGGTGGAAGAAGCAAAGAACGTATTCTACGCGCTGGGGCAGGGCGGTCAAATGGGCTGTGGAAAACTTAAGAGGCAGTGGCGAGTGATGAGGGACGAGTGACGGGTGAGGGACGGAGGAAGCGGGAGGGAGGGGAGAGCGGAAAGTGTGAGAGAAGAAAGGCGAGAGGCAAATAGCGCCTCTCGCACTCAAAGAGCTTCGCGCTGCCGTTTGGTGCGGTGGGCGTGTTGCTCCCAGATTTGCTCGAAGAGGCGGATGGTGGCGGGGGCGTGGCCGGCGTAGTGGTTGTTGGCATAGGCGAAAATGGGAACGCCGCGGCCGGAGATCTTCCAGCAGACGTTGGCCCATTCAGTGAGCTCGCTGGTGCGGTCCACAATCGTTTTGTCCCAGGATTTGGTGAGTTCTTCGATGCCTTTGCGGTCGCCGAGCCAGCGGATGTAAGCGAAATCGGCGGTGATGGGGTCGGCGGGGACGAATAGCTGGGAGGGGCGGGGCATCCAGGGATGGTCGATGAAGGCGAGCGCGACGCGGTGGTCGCGAAGCAGGTCGTAGAGCTTGGGGCCGAGCCAGGCTTTGTTGCGGACTTCGACCGCGAAACGAACTCCCTGCGGGAGGCGCTCGAGGAAGGGAGCGAGGCGGGCGAGAAATGCGTCCGCGGATGCGAACGCCATTTTATTGAAATAGGGGAATTGAAGCAGGAGCATGCCGAGTTTTTCGCCCAGGAGCCGCATGCGCTCGACGAATTCCTGAAAGGATTTGTCGCAATCGACCAGCACATTGTCGTGGGTGATGATTTGCGGAACTTTGGCGGCGAAGAGAAAACCGGGGGGAGTTTGGGCTTCCCAGTGGCGGACAGAGGAGGCGGAGGGGGTGCGGTAGTAGGTGCTGTCGATTTCGACGGTGTCGAATTGTGTCGCGTAGTAGGAGAGAAATTCGGTGGGTTTGGTGCCCTCGGGATAGAAGACGCCTTCCCACCCGGCGGCGGTGAAGGCGGAGGTGCCGAGGCGGATTGGGGGGCGTTTGGTCATTTGAAAACCGCGGTGGCGTCACGGCATAGAACCCCGCCCTTGAAGACAGAGGGCGCAGCTGCGCGGTCAGGATTTGCGCCAGTCCTTCCAGTCGCGGCGGACGAATTTAACCATATCGCGGGCGGCATCGAGAAGCCAGCCTGCGCGGCGGCGTGCGAGGTCGCGGCGGACAGAGGGGCAGGAGCTCGGGGAGCCGAGATGGACGTTGGCGGTTTCCGCGCCCATGGAATAGAGCAGACGCTCTTCGTTTCTGCGCTGCGGCAGTTCGGCCATGTTGATTTTCTTGCAGCTTGGCGAAAGGCGGCGGACGATCCAGTGGCCGTCCACGCGGAAGTGCGGGTCGGGAACGCGGACGGAGGCACGGAGGACCTGAGAGTAGAGAATCGGACCGGTGCGGGAGTGATGGCGGAGCCAGACGGCGGCGGCGGGAACGAGCGCCTTGGCCTCGCGGGCGATGAAACCGCCGCGCCAGTTGACGAGCGAGACGTAGCGCTGGTGGCCGCGACTGCCGAGTCCTGCGCCCCGGCGGGCGTAGCCGTAGCGGAGTCCGCGTTCGGGCATGGCGCGTTCGATTCCGGCGCGGGCTTCTGCGGGGACTAGGCGGGCGCTGACGGCGGGGCAGGCGCGGAGCTTTTCCCAGAAGGCGGGGCCCTCGACAATCTGGTGCAGGGCGACGCGGCGAAGCCATCCCTGGCGTTCGGAGAGAACGAAGGGGCGGCCGCCTGTGGCGAGCGACTGGCGATAACCCTCCTCGATGCATTCGGCAATCATGCGCGGCTTCAAGCCCAGGTGTTCGCCATCGGCGGCGAGCAGGGCGCTGGTGGTGAGGCGGACGAGGTCGATGGTGTAGGGCATATTGCTGACTTCGTCGAAATCGTTGATGCCCCAGATGAGGCGGCCCTCGATGTCGCGCCAGGTGCCGAAATTTTCGACGTGGAGATCGCCAACGGCGAGGACGCGGGGTGCGTCCGCGGCGCGGGGGCAGACTTCGTGCCACACCTGGAGCCAGCGGTAGAAGGTGGCGCGGAGGAACGGGAAAACGGCGGCGGCCATGAATTGATGTTTGAGGCGCAGGTCGCCGGCGACGAGGCGAGTGCGTTTGGCCAGCCAGGATTCGTAGCTTTTGGTAGAGGCGAGGATGTCCATGGAAGACGGCTCCTTCCGAGCGGCCAATGGGGATAGTAACAATCCGGCGAAAATGACGGAAGAGAGCGGGAGGCAGTAAGGTGGACCTGTCGTCGCGATGCTCCTCCCGCCAAAATGCTGGCAGGCAGCCAGGCAGCCAGGCAGGCTGGCGGGCAGCCAGGCAGCCAGGCAGGCAGGCAGGCAGGCAGGCAGGCAGGCAGGGTGAACATCCTGGTCGGATGTTCAACGGAGATTATCGAGGTCAAAGGAGGCGGAGACGGGCTGGCGATCGGGGCCGGTGACCTGGAGCTGGATCATTCTGGAGGCGACGTCGCGAACGGCGTATTCGAGAGTCATCTCGGCGCCGACAATCGAGGAGCTGTCGCCGCCGAAGGAATACAACGGGCGTGCTTGCCGGTCGTGGGAGGCGATCGGGCCATTCTGGGAAAGCTCGATATTGAACTGCTTCCAGAAGCGGCCCTTGGGGCTGGAGAGGTCGTCTGCGGCCCACGAATTGGCGAACGGAAGGCTGACAGAAACCACGGCAATGAAAGCGTAGGGGTTCGCGGCGTAATCCGCGCGGGCCCTGGACATTGGGTACGTGCTGCCGCGCTCGAAGCTATTGAGCACCACGGAGCAGTAGGGCGTGCGGACGGCGATGCGGGTGACGTGCATGCCCGAGGCGGCATTGGGAAACTGAACCTCGTAGGACTTCAAAAATTTCGCCAGATCCTGATCATGTCGCTGGCCGAGGGTATAGGCCTCGCCAACTTCTACTTCGTTCAGAGTATCGATGTAGGCGGGGAGAGAGGAGGCGGCGACCGTGAGGGAGGCGAGGGCGAGGAAAAGGAAACGGGAGCGAGGATGAGAGCGCGGGAGCATGGGGCGTGGAGCGCGCGAGGACGGATTGAGGATAACACGGGGTGGAGGTGGGGGAGCGATGTCAGGCGTGGCGGAGAAGGGGGGAAAGGCCCACGGTCAGGAAAGCACTGACCGTGGCTACCCGGACTAAAGGCCGGCGAGACGCCGGCGCTACCGAGTGGAGATGGGTTGGGGGGCGCGGCGAGGATATTTCGTGGAGACATAGTCGTCCACGAGTTTTTGAAAGGCAGCGGAGAGCTGATCGTAGTTGCCTTCGAGGGTGGTGAAATGTTTTCCGTCGATATAGATGGGGCACCGGGGGGATTCGCCGGTTCCGGGGAGGCTGATGCCGATGTTGGCGGCTTTGGATTCGCCGGGGCCGTTGACGATGCAGCCCATGACGGCGAGCTTCATGGTTTCGACTCCGTCGTATTGAGTTTTCCAGACGGGCATTTTGTCGCGAATGTAGCCCTGGATGCGTTCGGCCAGCTCTTGAAAAGTGGTGCTGGTGGTGCGGCCGCAGCCGGGGCAGGCGGTGACACTCGGGGAGAAGGCGCGCAGGCCGAGCGATTGGAGCAGTTCGCAGGCTGCGTACACCTCTTCGCGGCGGTCGCCGCCGGGGCGCGGAGTCAGGGAGATGCGGATGGTGTCGCCGATGCCCTCGCCGAGCAGGATGCCCATGGGAGCGGCGGACCAAATGAGACCTTTTGCACCCATTCCGGCTTCGGTGAGTCCGAGGTGGAGCGGCTGATCGGTTTTGGAAGCGAGGTCGCGATAGACGGCGACGAGGTCGGGCGGGCGCGAGGTCTTGCAGGAGATAATGATCTGATCCTTGCGGAGGCCGCATTCGAGAGCGAGATCGGTGGACTGGAGCGCGGAGAGGACCATGCACTCGTTGATGATGTCTTCGGAGGATTTTCCGAGGTCGCGGTCGGTGTTCTCCTGCATTTTGGCCATGACCAGCTCCTGATTGAGGGAGCCGGCGTTGACGCCGATGCGGACGGGTTTGGCATTGTCGCGGGCGAATTTGCAGATTACGGAGAACTGCTCGTCGCGGCGCTGGCCGGCACCGACGTTGCCGGGGTTGATGCGGTATTTGTCGAGCGCGGTGGCGCAGGCGGGATACTTGGTGAGCAGGACGTGGCCGTTGTAATGGAAGTCGCCGATGATGGGGACGTTGCAGCCTGCGTCGGCGAGGCGCTGTTTGATTTCGGGGACGGCTGCGGCGGCTTCAGGGATGTTGACGGTGACGCGGACGAGTTCGGAGCCGGCCTCGGCGAGCTCGAGACATTGGCGAGCGGTTCCGATGGCGTCCACGGTGTCCGTATTGGTCATGGACTGGACGACGACGGGAGCGCCGCCACCCACGGTGACGTGGCCGACCTTTACAGCAACCGTTTTGCGGCGATCGAACATCTTTTGGCGTTCCTCTGCGGACACTTCATCTTACAGCACCCTCCGGCGGGCTGCCACAGGCCGCGGCGGATGTGGCACGGTGCTGTGAGCCGTTCCATCGTAGGGGCACGGCATGCCGTGCCCCTACCACTACCACAGGGCCTGCCCCGAAGTGATTCAATGCGGATTCATCGAATGACCAACCACAATTGACGGCGCGTTCACGCAGCAATAACACGGTGTGGTTATGACCATTGCCGGGACGCACGGCACCCGGCTCCCACACTCGGCCGAGCGGCCCCTGGAAGAAATGAGAAGCAGTCCAGCACGGTAACTCCAAGGAGGAACGAGGAATGCATACAGGATTCCGCAGGACGTTGGCGTTTGCCCTGGCGGCGGCGATTTGCAGCTGGCCGGCCAGCCCGGTGTTCGCCAACGGGGATCACGATCATGATTACGGCGATACGGCCACGCCCGTCAAACACCTGGTGGTGATTTTCCAGGAAAACGTGTCTTTCGACCATTACTTCGCGACGTATCCCAACGCGGCGAATCCGCCGATGGAGCCTGCATTCTATGCGCGGCCGGACACGCCCACGGTGAACGGGCTGACTGGCAGCCTGCTGAGCAACAACCCAAACGCCACCAACCCCGCAAACGGGGCCAATGCAATCAACCCGTTCCGGCTGGACCGCTCGCAGGCCTCGACCTGCGACCAGGACCACAACTACGGTCCCGAGCAGCAGGCCTTCGACGGGGGGCTGATGGACATGTTTCCGGCAAGCGTGGGAGTGGGCATGAGCGCGTTCTGCGCGGCCACGTTCTCCTACGGCAAAGGCCAGGGAATCGTGATGGGTTATTACGACGGGAACACGGTGACGGCGCTGTGGAATTACGCGCAGAACTTTGCGATGAACGACAACTCCTACGGCACGACGTTCGGGCCGTCCACTCCGGGCGTGCTGAATCTGGTGGCAGGCAACACATACCCGGCGACGCCGAGTGCGCCGCAAGCCAAGATTGTGCCCAACAACGCCGGGCCGGGAACGATCGTCGGCGATCTTGATCCGACCGGCGATGTGTGCTCCGCGGGGACTACGGTGCGGTTGAGCGGGCCAAGCATCGGCGACCTGCTGACCAGCGCAGGAGTGACCTGGGGCTCGTTCATGGGCGGGTTCGACCTCACCATCACGAACGCGAACGGGACGACCGGCTGCAAGCGGTCGAGCCTGGCGACCCCAGCGAATGGGGGGCCGACGGCGGACTACATAGCGCATCATTCCTTCTTCAATTACTTCGCCTCGACGTCGAACCCGATGCACACGCGTCCGGCTTCGGTGTCGGAAATCGGGAACGCCGGGCCGGCAAGCCACCAGTACGACATCAACGACTTCTACACTGCAGTGAGCAGCGGGCGCCTTCCAGCGGTGAGCTTCCTGAAGGCCATCGCGGCGCAGGACGGCCATGCGGGGTATTCCGACCCGTTGCTGGAGCAGTCGTTCCTGGTCTACACGATCAACAGCGTCATGAACTCGAAGTACTGGAAGGATACGGCGATCGTGATCCTTTACGACGATTCCGACGGCTGGTACGACCACCAGATGTCGCCGATCGTGAACCCTTCGGCGGTGAACACGAGCGTAGTGAATGACAGCGACGAGTTGAACGGGACCGGGGTGTGCGGGCACGGCACGCCACTCGCGGGGATCCAAGGACGCTGCGGGTACGGCCCGCGGCTGCCGCTCGTGGTGATCTCGCCTTACGCCAAGAGGAACTTCGTGGATCACACGCTGACCGACCAGAGTTCGGTGTTGCGGTTCATCGAAGACAATTGGGGAACCGGGCAAATCGGCGGCGGGTCATACGACGCGATCGCGGGATCGCTATTGAACATGTTCGACTTCGATAGCGACCGGGATGACGACGGCGGCGGGCGGCTCATCCTCGATCCCTCCAGCGGGCAGCCGGTGAACAACCACGGCCCGTGGTAAATCGAGCGGCTGGAAAATTGAAGGCATAACCTCGAAGCAGGAGGCAGGCGCCGGATGCACTTGCCTCCCGCTTCGCTTTCTATGCAACTGCGGAAGCGCGATGGAAATGGTGAGCTACCGGGCGGTCCAGCCGAGATCGATATCGAGGGCCGCGCCGGTGATGCCTGCGGCGGCGTCGGAACAAAGGTAGAGGGCGAGGGAGGCGACTTCGCTGGGTTCGAGCAGGCGGCGGATGGCGGCGGGCTCGAGCATGATCTTGCTGACGACTTCGGCAGCGGGGAGATTGTGGCGGCGAGCCTGCTCCTCGATTTGCTTCTCGACGAGAGGGGTGCGGACGTACGCGGGGCAGATGGCGTTGGCGGTGATGTTGTGCTCGGCGACTTCCAGGGCGACGACTTTGGTGAGACCCAGGACGCCGTGCTTGGCGGAGATGTAAGCGACTTTGAAGGGCGAGGCGACCTTGCCGTGCAATGAGGCGATGTTGACGATGCGGCCCCATTTCTGCCGGATCATATGGGGCAGGGAATACTTGCAGCACAGGAAAGTGCCGGTAAGCAGAACGCCGATGAGGTAGTCCCAGCGGTCTTCCGGGAAGTCCACAACCGGGGCGATATATTGCAGTCCGGCGTTGTTGACGAGGATATCCAGCCGCCGGAATGTTCCCACCGCCGTATCGACCAGACGGCGAACTTCCGCAGATTGGGAAATGTTGGTGGCGACGAAGGAGCACTGCGGGCCGAGCTTTTCGAGTTCGGCGCGGGCGCGATCGCCGGCGGCGGGGTCGATATCGGCGAGCACACAGTGGGCCCCGGCCTGGGCGAAGGCTGTGGCGATGGCGAAGCCGATGCCGCTGGCGGCGCCGGTGACGATGGCGACTTTACCTTTCAAGGCAGCCTCCTGGATACCCGGGATGAAGAGATGCCGGGGAGGGAATAGTAATCCGATGAGGGGAAAAGCAGTGGAAGAACCGGAATTTCCCGGGAAGACGGAGCGGCGCCCCTGGGCCACAATCCCGGGCATGCGGGATGCCCCTACGACGCGATCGCCACTCGATGCGGGATCCAATCTTGCAGTGCAGGCGTGGCGCAGATATTCTTGGAAGAGTAAGCCGGAGTGGCGGAATGGCAGACGCGGCGGACTCAAAATCCGTTGGCCGCAAGGCCGTGTGGGTTCGACTCCCTCCTCCGGCACCAAAAAACAGTGACTGGTGACTGGCGATTAGTGACTGGTGGGGAGAAGACCCTTGCCGGTGCGGTGGGAGTGTACGTCGAGGGACGCGAGACACGCGTGACGTGACAATTGGAAGCCACGAGAAACACGTGGCGCTGCGGAATTATTTTTTCAGATAGGAGACGCCGTACTTGTAGAGGCCTTCCTTTGGCAGTTCCTGAGTGAAGACGATGCGGGCGGGAACGAAAATATTGGCGGCGCCGGCGGCGTAGGGATTGGCCACCTCGATGCGCGAGCCGAGGAAATAGCGCTTGGCGCTGCGGAAGGCCAGGCCGCCGCGGGAAATGTCGTCGCAACTGACGACTTCTTCGTCGAAGCCGGGCTGGCGGATGCAGGCGGGCATGTTGGACTTGATGCGCAGGTCTTTTCTGCGGCTGACCACAGCGGGGGGCGGCTCGGCGTGGGCGGCGCTGGCGCCGTCGCCATCGCCGCCGGGTTCGCTCGGGGATTGGGTGTGGCCCGCAGCGGGCTGCGGGACGGGATGATCTTCGATCAGTTCTCCCGGGACTGATTTCCAGACAGAAGAATTTCCGCAGGCGCCGCAATTGCGCTGGAGGGCGAGGTTTGCCTCGTACACTTCGGCTTCGACTTCATTCATGTAAACGATTTCGCGATTTTTGCAGCGGGAGCATTCGAGCAAAGCGCGGCCGACGGCGCTCTGAGACTCGGAGAGCTCGGGGAAATAGATATTCCAAAGGTTGACGTTGGTGTCCATCAAGGCGAGGCCATACACGTAGCCTTCGTGCTGGCCGCCGATCTGGCCGATGACGCGGACGAGAGCTTCCTTCTTGGTGCCGGGACGTTTGAGGATGAGTTCGAGGTCGGCGGCGAGCTTGCGGGAAACGATGATAGTGGCGCCGTGGCGGCTGACGACCACGGTCTTGCACTGCTCGACGAAATGTTCGCCGGTAAAATCGGCGCCGAAAATCTCCACGGGGATGGAAATGGAGATGCGGTCGCTCCTGCGCAGGCGTTCGAGCGTCATCGCGGCGAATGTCTCCGTACGGCCGAGGGCCCGGGATGGAGCTGAAGCTGGGACGCGGGCTCCAGGCAGCGGCATCATCGTACCAGCAAAATGCGCAGAAGGCGCGGCGGGAGTTTTGGGCGGATGGAAAGCCTCAGGTCAGCCGTTGTCCGGCATAAAGCGCCGGCCAACTGCGGGACCTGAGCTACAGCTCGCTGTGGGCGCGGCGGGCACCGTTGGCATAGGCGGCGACGCCGGCGGCGAGGAGGAGAAGAGTGAGGCCGGCGATTTTGAGGACGGCCAGTGGTTTATTGGGTTCGTCGGCGGGCGGGACGAGAGAGAGGACGATGCAGGCGAGCGTGGTGGCGAATCCGAGAACGGCGAAGGCGGAAGAGACGAGCGGGCCGCCAGGGATGCGGAAGAGCGCGGGCTCGGCGGAGGCGGCGATGCTCGGGGCCAGGCGGACCATGGCGGCGAACAGGAAGAGATAGGGAATGAAAGTGGTGATGACGGTCATGCTGACGAGGACGTTGTAGGCGCCCTGAACGCTGGTGCCAGCCTGGCCGAGAAAAACGAAGACCGCGGCGGCAATGAATTGCGTCCAGAGAGAGACGTGAGGCGTGGCCCAGCGGGTGTGGAGGCGTGCGAAAGCGGGAGGGAGGTAGCGGTCGAGTCCGGCAACGAAAGGGACGCGGGAACAGGCGGCGAGGTAGGCGCTGGCAGCGCCCACGTTGCTGGCCAGAATGAGCAGAGCGACGGCGGGGAGGACGCCGGCAAGGTGCAAACGCTGCGCGCCTGTGGCGACGGCCTGGAGCATGCCTAACAGGCTGTCCACGACGCCGTGGGGCAGAAGGACGAGGATGGCGGCGGTGCCGATCATGTAACCGAAAGTGCTCAGCAGGCTGCCGGTGAGAAGGGCGCGGGGTACGTTGCGGCGGGGATTTTCGATTTCGTCACCCATGAAAGATGCGGCTTCGCAACCGCAGAGAGCGAAGGCGATGGCGCTCCAGAAAATGGCGTTTTGCAGGCTGGCTTTGGGGAGGAGAGCGGCGCCGGCGAAAGGAGTGGCGGAGCCGAAACGGTGGAAGGCCGCGGCAGCGATGGCGACGAGAACGAGGATGGGCACCCACATGCCGGCGGCGCCAAGATTGTTGATCCAGGTGCCAGCCTCGAGGCCGCGGATATTGAGCAGGGTGATGAGGAGCAAAGCGGCGAGCGAAAAGGCGATGAAAAAGGCGGGATTGGTGTGAGCGATTGCGGCAGTTCCTCCGCCGAGGTAGAGGGCGCTGCCGGCGGCGAAATAGAGGACGGTGGGGAAATAGGGGAGATTGCTGGTCCAGTAGGTCCATCCGGCCATGAAACCGCCGAATTCGCCGAAGGCCAGCTTGCTCCAGAGGTACAGGCCGCCTTCCTGAGGGTAACGCGAAGAGAGTTGGAGGACGGAGAGAATCAACGGAAGAGCGAAAGCGAGCCAGGCGCCGATCCAGACGAGCATGACGGAAGGGCCGGCGGCGGCGGCGAAGGAAATCCAACGGAGGCTGATGCCGGTGACGAGGTAATAGAGGACGAGGTCGCGAAGGCCGAGGACTCTTTTTGGAGCAGTGGGTTCGGAGCTCATATGGGATCCGAGGAGACAGAACAGCTGGCGGCTGATTGACGAAGTGGCGAGTGGCGAGTGACTAGTGGCGAGCAGGAGGGGAGAAGATGACGCAGAGGCGCAGAGAACGCAGAGGGGCGCAGAGAGATGACGGAGGGGAGAAAAGCAGATCCCTCGTCCGCGGGAGCGGACTCGGGATGACAGTGGGGAGAACGCGGCATGGGGTTAGAGGGGCAGGGAGTAGCGGTGGAAGAGGTCGTCGCGGTGGTAGCCGAGCTGTTCGTAGAGGGATTGGGCGGGGAGATTGTCTTTGGCGGTTTCGAGGATGACGCAGGAGGCGCCGGAATCGCGAGCGAGGAGTGCGGCGCGATCCATGAGGGCGCGGGCGAGGCCGTGGCGGCGGGAATCGGGTGCGACGTAGAGGTCGTAGAGGATCCAGAGAGGCTTCATGGCGAGCGAGTCGAAAGAAGGATAGAGATGGACGAAGCCGGAGGCGCGCTCGCTCGAGGCGGGTGCGAAGCCGAGATACAAGACGGAGTCGCGTTTTGCCAGGCGCGCGGCGAGAAAGCGGCGGGCGGCGCCGAGGTCGTAGGGCTTTTTGTAGAACTGGCGGTAGGCATCGAAGAGAAGGACGGCTTCATCCAGATTTTCCGGCCTGGCATGAATGATGCGGATGGCGGGGGTGGATGTGGGCATGCGTGAGCCCTCCTTTGAAGACAGGCGATACCCGAGACTCGAAATTCGGTGAGAACGAGAACCCGAGAACGAAGAAGGAAAATCGAAAAACGAAAATCGAAAAACGAAAGACGGCGGTGGCGGGAGCGCGCACGCAGGCGAGGGGTGACCAGGAGAGCTGGCGAGAGAGGAGCGCAGCCAGGAGTGGCTGCGCCACTGGGGAGGCTAGGACACATCAGCATTTGTCTTCGTGGCCGTAATATTCGTAGGCGGACATGGGGCGGGCGCCCCCTTTTTTCCAGACGCGCGTGTCGGGGGCACGTTTGCCGAGGGCTTCGGCCATGGCCCGGATGTGGGCGGGAGAGGCGCCGCAGCAGGCGCCGATGTAATTGACGCCCATGTCGCGAGCAGCGACGGCGTAGTCGGCCATGGCCTGGCGGGAGAGCTGGAGGGGTTCGAGGCCTTGGGGGAATTCGGGGAGGCTGGTGAAATCGGGTTTGCCGGGAGGAGTGCGGTAGGCGGCGGGCTGAGCGGCGACGTAGGCGCGGACAGATTCGCGCATCTGACGGACGAGAGGGAGAGTGTTTTCGGGATTGCGGAGGCAGTTGATGCCGACGACGTGGGCGCCGGCATCGGCGAGGCGGCGGGCGGCTTCGCCGGGAGTGTGGCCCTCGGGCGTGGTGTCGGTATTTTCAAAACAGAGAGTGACCATGGCGGGAAGGCGGGCGGCACGGATGCGCTCGGCGGCGAGCAGGGCTTCGCCGGTCCAGGAGAAGGTCTCCGCGATGATGAAATCAACGCCTTCGCCGGTCATGACGGCGAGCTGCTCGTCGAAGAGACGGCGGACGCGGTCGGGCGAAGCGGGATCTCTAGGCTCGTACATCCAGGTGAGGGAGAGATTGCCGGCGACGAGGCAGCGGCCTGCTGCGGCGAGTTTGGCGATTCGGATGGCGGCACGGTTCAGCTCCTCGAGGCGGTCGGCGAGGCCAACAGTGGCGAGCTTGTCGCGGCTGGCGTAAAAGGTGAGGGCCTGGAGGACCTCGGCGCCGGCTTCGCGGAATTCGACGTGGAGCTCGTGGAGCGCTTCGGGACGGTTGAGCGCGACCTCCGGGGTGAAGGGACCGGCGCGGACCCAGCCGCGCTGCTCGAGTTCGAGCAGGTAGCCGCCGTCGCCGAGGACGGCGCCCGCTGCCAGACGATCCAGGATTCCTTGATTCATTCGGCAGTCCTCAGGAGAAAGGCGAAATTCGAAAAACCGGGAAAAACCAGGAGGCCGGAAAGAACCGGCTCAGTGAAAGTGTATCGCGCACTTTGGGCCCGCGGTCAATTGTCGTGAGGTAAGCCTGGCGGTTGGGGAGGCGGGTTGGTCAGGGGCGGGCGAGGCGAAGGCGGCCGAGCTTCCAATCGCGGAGGACCTGGTGGGCGGCATTGCGTCCCGGGGCGCCGGTGACGCCGCCACCGGGATGAGCGCCGGCGCCGCAGAGGTAGAGTCCGTCAATGGGCGTGCGGTACTGCGACCAGCCGGGAACGGGGCGCATGAAGAAGAGCTGATCGAGCGATAGGTCGCCGTGGAAGATGTTGCCTTCGGTCAGGCCGTAGGTGCGCTCGAGGTCCAGGGGAGTGAGGACGTGGCGGGCGACAATGGAGCGGGAAACATTGGGGGCGTATTCGGCGATGGCGCGGACGACGGAGTCGCCGAGACGATCGCGTTCCGCGTCCCAGTTCGACTCTGCGAGGCGGTAGGGGACGAACTGGACGAAGCAGGTCATGACATGGCGGCCGGCGGGGGCCAGGGTGGGGTCCACGTTGGAGGCGATGACACAATCGATCCAGAGCTCGGCGGGAATTTTTCCCCATTTGGCGGCGTCATAGGAACGCTCGGCAAATTCGAGCGAGGGAACGAGCGTGAAGATGGAGCGCTGGCTGGGGCTCCAGTGGTCGGGAATGCCGCGAACGCGGGGCTCCTCGGCGAGGACCAGGTTGACCTTGGCACAGGGGCCGTCCATGCGGATCGCGCGGATGGAGCGGCGAAAATCTTCGGGGAGTTCGCGAGCTTCGAGCAGATGGAGGAAAGTACGTTTGGGGTCGGCGCCGGAAAGGACGACGCGGGCGGGGATTTCCGTGCCATCTTCGAGGACGACGCCGCGAGCGCGGCCATTGCGGACGTCGATGGAGGCGACGGGAGAGGAGGTGCGCAGTTCGGCGCCGGCTTTCATGGCCGCGGCGGCGAGCGACTGGGAGATGGCGCCCATGCCGCCGATGACGTGGCCGTAGAAACCCTGGACTTCTTTGAGTCCGCCGCGGAGGAGATGGAAGAGCATTCCGAGGGAGGAGCCGGGCTGCCAGGGGCCGCCGTGCTTTCCATAGAGACTGTTGGCGAGCAGCAGAGTGCGGATCTTTTCGTTTTCGAAATTGCGCTGGAGGAAATCGCCGAGGCTTCCGGTGAGGAGTTCGACGAGGCGCGCGACTTCCGTGTCGGTGATCTTACGGAAATGGTGGCCGAGGCGGAGGCGGTCCACGTCGCCGCGAAGGCCGCCGCGGGAGAAGTCGGGAGGGGGCTGGAGGAAGAACGGTTCGAGGTAGCGGGCCAGGCGTTTCAACTCGTCGTCGATGCGGAAGAATTGGCGGGCGTCGCGGGGTGAGAGCTGCTCGAGGTCGCGGGCGGCGCGGGCGGGATCGGTCCACCAGGGCAGCGCGCTGCCGTCGGGGAAGGGAACGACGAGGGCAGGATTGCAGGGAACCATGCTCAGGCCGTGCGCGGCGAGGCCGAGTTCGTGGATGACTTCAGGACGCAACATGCTGGCGATGTAGGAAGTGGTGGAGGCGCGGCAGCCGGGGGCAATTTCTTCCGTGACGCAGCAGCCGCCGAGAATTTCACGGCGTTCGAGGAGGAGGACGCGAAGGCCGGCGGCGGCGAGATAGGCGGCAGCGGTGAGAGCGTTGTGGCCGCCGCCAATGATGACGGCGTCGCGGGGTGCGGCGGATTGAGCGGCGGCGGGCATTCGAGTGTGGACGTAGGAACGATAGCATGGAAGGACAACGAGCGAGTGACTGGTGACTCGTGACTGGTGACTGGTGGGGAGACTGCAACGGACCCGTCGCGGTGCCGGGGAGCGATTCGTGAGGTAGACTGCGGGCCGATGGGGAGGTACGGGCGGGAGAGAAAAACTGAGATGGAGAGGCTGCATACGATCGGGGCGCTGCCGGCGAGTTCGCATGGGAAGCCGGTGGATTCGTTCGCGCAGGCGGCGGAGCTGGAGCGCGAGCTGAAACGCGCGGTGCGGGGCGAGGTGCGGTTCGACGCGGGGAGCCGGGCGATGTACGCGTCGGACGCGTCGAACTACCGGCAGATACCGATTGGGCTGGTGGTGCCTCGGGATGCGGAGGACGTGGAAGCGGCGGTGGCGGCATGCAGGAAATTTGGCGCGCCGGTGCTGCCACGCGGGGCGGGAACGAGCCTGGCGGGGCAGTCGTGCAACGTAGCGGTGGTGCTGGATTTCACAAAATACATGAACCGGATTATGGAACTGGATGCGGAGCGAAGAATCGCGCGCGTGGAGCCGGGGATTGTGCTCGATACGCTGCGGGGGCAGGCGGAGACCCACCAGTTGACGTTTGCGCCGGACCCTTCGACGCACAGCCGGTGCACGATTGGCGGGATGATCGGAAACAATTCGTGCGGGACGCATTCGCTCCTGGGTGGGAAGACGGTGGACAACGTGGAGGAGCTGACGGTTTTGCTGTACGACGGGACGCGGATGACGGTTGGAGCAACAACGGAAGCGGAACTCGATGGCAATGTGCGGGAGGAGGGGCGGCGGGGGCAGATTTACGCGACGCTGAGGGGGATTCGGGACCAGTATGCGGAATTGGTTCGCGCGAAATTCCCGCGAATACCGAGGCGCGTGTCCGGCTACAACCTGGACGAGTTGCTGCCGGAGAACGGTTTCCACGTGGCGCGGGCGCTGGTGGGGACGGAGGGGACGTGCGCGGTGGTGCTGGAAGCGAAATTGAAGCTGATCCACAGCCCGCAGCAGAGGACGCTGGTGGGGCTGGGGTATCCGGATGCGTATCAGGCGGCGGACCACGTGCCGGAGATTCTGGAGCTTCATCCCATCGGGCTCGAAGGGTTGGAAGGCGGGATTGTGGAGGGGCTGCGGAAGAAAAATGCCGCGAACCTGGAGCTGCTGCCGGAAGGGCGCGGGCTACTGCTGGTGGAATTCGGGACGGATGACGCGGCGGAGTCGCAGGAATTGGCGCGGCGGATGGTTGAGCGCGTGGGGCAACTGCCGGGAGCGCCGACGGCGCGGATTTACTCGAAGGCGGAGGCGCGGGCGGTGTGGCAATTGCGCGAGGCGGGGCCGCGGGCTTCGGCGTTTTATCCGGGCGCGCCGCCGCAGTGGGACGGATGGGACGATTCCGCAGTGGCGCCGGAAAAACTGGGGCGGTATCTGAGGGACCTGCGGGCGCTGATGAATGAATTCGGATACGTGGGCGCATTCTACGGCCATTTCGGGCATGGATGCGTGCACATGCGGGTCAGTTTCGACCTGCTGAGCGATAGCGGAATACGGAAATTCCTGCAATTCATGGAGCGGGCGGCGGACCTGGTGATCTCTTACGGCGGGTCGCTCTCAGGAGAGCACGGGGACGGGCAGTCGCGCGCGGCGCTGCTGCCGAAAATGTTCGGTCCGGAGCTGATGCGCGCGTTCGGAGAGTTCAAAGCGGCGTGGGACCCGGCGAACGGGATGAACCCGCACAAAGTGGTGGACCCGTATCCGGTGGCGGAGAACTTGCGGCTGGGCGCGGATTACAAACCGACACGTCCGGCGACGCATTTCCAATACCCGGAGGATGGCGGCTCGTTTACGAAGGCGGCGGAGCGGTGCATCGGGCTGGGAATGTGCCGGAAGCAGGATGCGGGCGGGATGTGTCCCAGCTACATGGTGACGCTGGAGGAAGAGCACAGCACGCGTGGGCGGGCGCACATGCTGTTCGAGCTGCTCCAGGGCGAAGTGGTGCGCGGAGGCTGGAAGGACGAACAGGTGAAACAGGCGCTGGAGCTGTGCCTGGCGTGCAAAGCGTGCAAATCGGAGTGTCCCGCGAACGTGGACATGGCGACGTATAAGGCGGAGTTCCTGGCGCATTACTACGAGGGCCGGGGGCGGCCGTTGTTTGCGCGGGTGTTTGGGAGGATTGACCGCTGGCTGCGGCTCGCTGCCGTGGCGCCGTGGGCGGCAAATTTTGTGGCGCATGCGCCGGGATTGCGGAGCGTGATGCGGGGCGCGTTGGGGCTGGCGCCGGAGCGAGAGATTCCGCGGCTGGCGAGGCGGAGTTTTGTGGATTGGGCGAGGAACAGCGAGGAGATGAAACGGGCGACCGCGGGAGCCGGCGCACGGGAAGTGGTGCTATGGGTGGATACGTTCAACAACCACTTTCATCCGGAAACGCTGCGTGCGGGCATGGAGGTGCTGAGGGAAGCGGGATTCAGGGTGACGATTCCAGTGGAGCAGGCGTGCTGTGGGCGTCCGCTCTATGATTTCGGGATGCTGGAGGAGGCGAGGGGATATCTGGAGCGAGTGCTGCGAGTGTTTGCGCCGCACATCGATGCGGGGACGCCGATTGTGGTGCTGGAGCCGAGTTGCGCTTCGGTGTTTCGCGATGAGCTGGGCAACCTGATGCCGGGGAATGAGAGCGCGTCGCGGCTGGGGAGCCAGACCTACCTGCTGAGTGAATTTCTGGAGCGGCACGCAGGGGACTGGACGCCACAGCGGCTGGAGCGGAAGGTCATTCTGCACGGGCATTGCCACCAGAAGGCGCTGATGAAGATGGGACATGCGGAGGCGCTGCTGCGGAAGATGGGGGCGGAGGTGGAATCGCTCGATGCGGGATGTTGCGGGATGGCGGGGCCGTTTGGATTTGCGCGGGAGAAATATGCGGTCTCGCAGGCGCTAGGGGAGCGGGTGCTGCTGCCGGCGGTGAGGAAGGCAGGGGAGGACACAGTGATCGTTTCGGATGGATTCAGTTGCCGGGAGCAGATCTGGCAGGGGACAGGGAGGAGAGCGGTGCACATCGCGGAAGCGATGCGGGAGGCGATGCGACGGTAGATCCGCGGGGCTGGCGAGAAGGACTGAAGGCCGGCGAGACGCCGGCGCTACTGGTAGTCGCGGACGATGGTGGCTTTCCAGACGCGGTCGCGGATCTGGTTGCCGTCCTGGAGGAGTTCGCGTTCGAACTGGTAGTAGAGGTGGTGGGCGTCGCTGCGGAGGAGGAGATGGACGCGCCAGGTTAGAACAGTGTCGCGGACGTGGACGATGAAATCGGCGTCGCCGCGGACGGAATTGTCGGAGGGCATGCAGTCCTCGATGTCGTAGAGCAACTGCTCATGTGATTCTTCAGAACCCCAGGGAAATGTCATGCGGTATTTTCCGGCCCAGGAGACATGGGCGGTGCCGCGCTGAGAATCGCGTTCGATGTGATAGTCGCCGGGCCAGGTGTCGCCGGTGGAGGAGTAGCCGAGAAGGAGAGGAGGGGGCTCGGGAGCGGCGAACGAAGGTTGCGCAGGCGCCATGCGCGGGACGACGGGCAGGAGGATGCGAGAGCCGTCAGAATCGCCGAGATGAAGCGTGGTGCTGAGCGGATAGGGAGTGGGCCAGATCATGGGCCAGAGGGCGTTTCCAACGGCGACGCGGATGCGATGGCCCTTCGGAAAGAGCCAGGAAGTGAAATGGAGGGGCACGCGGAATTCGTAGACATGCGCGGGCTGGAGCGCGGTGGGGTTGGAAGAGGAATCGCGCTGGGCGCCTGCGAGGCCGCCGCCGGTGATGAGAGTGACGGCGCCGTTGGGAGCGACGTCCTCGAGGCGGACGAACCAGTTGGCCAGCGACGAGGTGGATGTGCCGCTGAGGATGGCCTGCGGAAGGCCGAGAATCGTGAGTTCGGCAGACAACGGCTCGGAGTCGTACACCAGGCTCTGCGCATCGGAGGGCCGCTGGTCGGCAGTGAGGTCGCCCCACCAGAATCCGGCTTCGATGCCGGTGGAGGGGATGCAACGGAGCGGGTGCGCGTTTTTTGCAGGAGGCGCATCAGCGAGCGCGTGGCCGGAAGTGAAATAAAACGTGGAATCGTGCAGACCGGCGGGGGGCCAGGCGGCTTCGCTGCGCCACTCGCCGGGAATTTCGGGGAGGGTGAGGCCGGGCGGATAGGCGTGGCGGAGAAAAACGTCGAGGCGGGGCTCGGCGAGAATGCCGGTGTCGCGTCCTTTGAGCCAGTGATCCCACCAGCGGACGGCTTTTTCACGCCATTCGATTTCGGGGCCAGGGTCGGCGTCGTGCGGAAAGGTGTGATTCCAGGGGCCGACGATGGCTTTCACGGGCACGCGCACACCGGCCATCATGCGGGGAATGGAGTCGCGGTAGCCGTCGAGGAATCCGCCGATGAGGAAGACGGGAATGGTGATGCGGCTGTAGTCGGGACGGAGGGAGGCGCGGCGCCAGAACGGGCCGTCGTGCTGGTGCTGGAGGTACGCGAGGAACCAGGGAGGGGCGTCGAAGCGGGCGGCGAGCGTAGCTTCGTCGATGGGGAAATCAGGAGCGGGAGAAAGGGCGTTGGTGAGGTCCATCGAGAGTTCGAATTCATCGGCGTGCATCATGCCGTCGATGTAATGGATGTCGTCGTGGAAGAGGTCGTCGGAGGCGTCCACGGCGAGAATGGCTTTGAGAGCGGGCGGATGACGCATGGCCATCTGGATGGAATTGAAGCCGCCCCAGGAAATTCCCATCATGCCGACATTGCCGTTGGACCAGGGCTGGCGGGAGAGCCAGTCGATGACGGCCATGCCGTCCTCCTGCTCCTGATCGCAGTATTCGCGGTCGGGCTGGCGGCCTTGGCTCGCGCCCGTGCCGCGGATGTCCACGCGCGCGGAGATGTAGCCGCGGCGGACGAAATAGCTGTGGAGTTGGAAGTCGCGCTCGGCGCTCCAATCGTCCTTGCGGTAAGGGAGATATTCGAGCAGGACCGGGAACCGCTCATCGGGGCGGGCGCCCTCTGGAAAGAAGAGGTTGGCGGCGAGGTGGAGGCCATCGGGCATGGGGATTTGGGCCTGCTGGATGAGCACACCGGAATAGTGCGGCGAGGCGGCGGATTGCCGCAGGGCGCGTGGCGCGCCGGAGGCCGCGGCGAGGGCGACCGCGAGGAGGAGAATGACCAGGGCGGGGAGTGAGGCCGGAAAAAGGCGGGCGCGCCCCTTTCGTCGAAGCAATGGCACTGGGTGCATCGCGGAGAGAAAGTAGCACAGCGAGCGAGAGCGCGGCGCTGAATCCGCCAAGCGACGGCCGCGGGGGAGCGGTTGGCAGTGCTGCGAGTGGGCCGGGTGGTCCTCCCACCGCCGGATTGCGACGCAACCCCGTTCCCAGCGTGCGCCAACGAGGGAAAACGCGCTTGACGCAATGGCGTGAATCGCCTACCGTGACAGATAGTTCCGGGGCGAGACGGGGAGTGGTATTTTCATTCACCTCGGGGTCACGGGACCGCGCTCATCGGGGGATTTCCCAGAAACGGATGTGGGGTGTGATTGCGGGGAGGACTAGTTCCATGCTGAAACAGCAAAGAAGGGTGTGGATATTCGAGGTGTGTCTGGCAGCGCTGATTGTGGCCGGGCTGGTGGTGTGCCTGCCGGCAGCGGCGCAGACGTTTCGAGGATCCATTATCGGGACGGTGACGGATCCCTCCGGCGCGGTGATCGCCGGGGCAACGGTGACCGCGAAGAACACGGCGACGGGCCTGACGCGGACGACCCAGACCTCAACGGACGGGAGCTATTCCATCCCCGAGCTGCAGATCGGCAACTACGAAGTAACGGCGACGAAATCAGGATTCCAGACAGCGGTGGCCACAGGGGTGTCCGTGGAAATCGCGCGCGAACGCCACGTGGACTTCACGCTGAAGCCCGGCAACGTCGCTCAGAAGGTGGAAGTGACGGAGGAAGCAGCCGCACCCATCGAAACGACGAACAACAACCTGGGGATACAGTTCGAGAGCCGGGACATCGTGGACCTGCCGATCAACGGGCGGGACATCGACAAACTGTACATCTTGAGCCCGGGCGTGACGGGAGACCCGAGCGGAGCAGGCGGCTCTCCGGGATCGTATGGCCAGTTCAGCGCGAACGGGAACCGGGACCGCGCGAACAACTTCCTGCTGGACGGGACGGACATGAACGACAGTTACCGGAACCTGCCGGCGATTAACCAGGGCGGCGTGTTCGCGGTTCCGTCCAACACCCTGCCGATCGAATCGATCGCCGAGGTCCGCGTGCTGACGAATTTCGACGCGGAGTATGGGCGGAGTTCGGGCTCGGTAGTGAACATCGTGACGAAGAGCGGGACGAACGACATCCACGGCAGCGTGTTCGAGTATTTCCGGAACAGCGTGCTGAACGCGCGGAATTTCTTCGACACCACGGGGCCCAAAGACGCGTTCCGGAACAACCAGTTCGGTGGGGCGATCGGGGGGCCGATCTATAAGAACAAGACGTTCTTTTATGGGGCGTACGAGGGTCAGCGGGAGGGGCTGGGGCTGACCTCCCTGAACGTCGTGCCCTCGCTTGGCGATTACCAGGCGGCCGTTGGCCCAGCCGGTCTCAATGGGCCGTCGCCGGCGTCCTGTGACCCTGCGGTTGCGGGCAATACCATCAAGGGCTGCGTTGCCGCCAACATCTCCGCGTTCAATCCCGTGATCGCAAATCTCTACAATCTGTGCAGCACAAAGGGGAAATGCTCGGGAGGGACATTACCCTGGCCAGTGCCGAACATCCCGACCACGGCCAGCGGGTTCAACAACGTCTCCAGCGACGCATCCAGCAACAACGTGGACAGCGCGATCATCAAAGTGGACCACACGTTTAACTCCGCGAATACTCTCTCAGGACGTTACTTCTACGGCCGCAGCACCCAGAGCTTCCCATTGGGCACTGGGGGCGGCAACAATATCCCCAACACGAACACAATTGCGCCGACCAACACAAACCTGGTTTCGGTCAGCCTGGTCAGCGTGGTCTCTGCCCACAAGGTGAATGAAGCGCGCTTCGGCTTCAACCGCTTTCATGAAGGGTTCAACCCGCAAGATGCCAGTGTGTTTGGCAATCCGGCCACCAGCATCGGGCTGAACACCTGCCTGGGGGCTGTGACCAGCACGCAGAAAGGCACGAACTTCGCCACCTGCGGAGCGACGGCTCTGCCCACGGCGAATCCGAGGGATTTCGGGCTGCCGCAGATCACGTTTACCAATGTCACGCTTTCGAGTCTGGGCTCCTCGCGATTTTCCAACCCACGGGACCGGATCGACCGCAACTACCAGTTTGTGGACAATTTCTCGTGGAAATTCGCGAAAAATGACGTGAAATTCGGCTACGAGTACCGGCACACCTCGGTGGACTCCCTGGAAGACCTGAATTTCCGCGGCCGGATCAAGTTCCCCGATCTGACCGGGTTTCTGGAAGGCAACGTGACAGGCGGCGCAATCAACTACGGGACGACGCAGCGGTACACTCATCAGGATTCGAACGCGCTCTTCATCCAGGATTCGTACCAGATCCTGCCGCATTTGACGCTGAACGCAGGGATCCGCTGGGACTACTTCGGGGTAATCCGCGAGGGGAGCGACGGGATCAGCAGCTACAATCCCGCCGTGGGGCTGGTGCCGATGAACCAGCCGTATAAACCGGATTGGAACAATTTTGCGCCGCGGGTGAGCCTGGCTTGGGATCCGCTGGGCAAAGGAAAGACGGTGGTGCGGGCGGGGCTGGCGGTGTTCTACGATTCATTCTCGTTCGACTACTTCCTGGGGCAACTCTACGAAAACACGAACAACCTCGGTCCTGCGTACAACCCCATCGGGGGGCATCCGGTGTTGCAAGGATTTTCTCTCGGCACGTCCTCGGCCCCGGTGGCCCTGGCGCAGGGCGTGCCGGTATTCGACAACACGGCGGCGGCGCTGGGAGCGGACACGGCGGACGCATCCACAGTAGGACACCTGGTGACGCCGTATGTGGGCACGTTTACGTTGAATGTGCAGCAGGAACTGGGCGCCAATACCGTGTTGCAAGTGGGCTATGTGGGCACGCAGGGCAGGAAACTGCAGCGGATCGTGGACCTGAACCAGCCGAGCCAAGCGGCAATTACGGCGTACGACGCGACCTGCGCAGGCGGGTTGGGTATTTCGCTGACCGTGGCCGTGGCCAATTGCGGGACCATCACAGTTCCGCGGAATTTCAACAACCAGACAGGTGTGTTCACCAGTAACCCGAATGCGATCCTACTGCCGGGGCAGAACGATAGTGCCGCGAACCTGAGCGCGCTGTCGCCACAGGCGCCGTTCTACCTGCAACAGCTCCAGACGAGCGCGCGGTCGAACTACAACGCGCTGCAAGTTTCGGTGACACAGCGGAATTGGCACGGGATCACCCAGCAGATCAACTATACCTGGTCGCATAATCTTGACGACGCGAGCGATGGGCAGGATTACGTGCCGCACGCGGGGCAACCGAACGACAGCACCAACCCGCACGCGTCGAACTACGGCCCATCGAATTTTGACGTTCGGAATCACTTCATCTGGACCGTGGAATACGCGTTTCCGAAAGCACAGGCGCTGGGGCGGCTCGGGGAGGGATGGATTGTATCGAGCGTGGTGACCATTCAGAGCGGCCACCCCTTCGAGCTGGTGAATGACATCGACGACTACGACGGTTCCGGGGAGTTCTTCGGCCGGCCGGATCTGATTTCGAAACCGATCTATAACTTCCACAATCCGGCGCAATTCCTCAATCTCAGTTCGTTCGCGGTTCAATGCACGCTGGACGGGATGGGGACGGGGCCGGCCAATTGTCTCTCGGGCACGAGGCACTTCGGCACCGAGGGCCGCAACGTGCTGATCGGGCCGGCGTTCCGCCAATGGGATTTCTCCCTCATCAAGAACACGCGGATCACAGAACGGATGAATCTCCAATTCCGGGCCGATGCTTACAACCTGCTGAATCACCCGAACTTCTCGAACCCGCTGCTGCCGTCGTTCTTCGACGGCCTCTCGTCTTTCTCATCGCCGAACGCCACGGGCCGGTTCTCGGGCTTCTTCCCGATCGTGGCGACGGTGGATAGCGGGATCGGGAACCCGATTCTGGGCGGCGGCGGGCCGCGCAGCTTCCAGTTCGCACTGAAGCTGACGTTCTAGTCCGGCCGGGCCCGCAATCTAGCCTGGGGAACAATCTGCCCACGAGGGCGCAAACATCTTCACATGCGGGAGTCCAAGGCAAGGTGTGCGTCTGAGCTTCTCCCCCAACTCACGAAAGCTGAAGGATTTGCGGGTGCCGGGCGTGCCGCCATTTTGGAGGGCTGATTGCCTCTGGGAAAGGCGGACGCCCCACTAGGGGCTCCGCTGCAATCGATGAGGGGGCCTGCCAGCTTGCCGCTTGCCGGCGGCGGCGGGCAGCGCCCTCCTCGCCAAACACGAGGTTTACACCCGCCTGGTTTTTTCTCCGACTGTTTTTCGCAATCGCAGACCTGCCAAAAATTGGAACTCTTCGCCGTGTACCGTGAAACTTAAAGATAGAGCCCGCGGAGCCGGCGTCTGCCGGCAGCCGCGGCACGGAGAGGACACAGATGAGTATCCGAAGCACACTACCACTGGCACTGCTTGCGGGCGCGCTGGCGATTCCAGCCCTTTACGCGCAGGGCCCCGGCACGGACGGGAACCAGGCCATGCCCGACACCGCGGCTGGGCCGCATCGGCATATGGAACCGGACGGACCGGACGGAGGACGGTTCGACGCCCAAGGACGGGGCGAACACGGGGGATTCCGGGGGATGCATGGGTGGCATCGCGGCAGGGGCGATATGATGCTGGCGCACATCGCGGCCAATGCCGAGATGCGCGAGAAGCTGGGCATCACGCAGGAACAGGTAACGAAGATCAGGCAGGATAAGTTTGAGTTCCGGAAGGCGCGGATTCGCAACCGCGCGGACGTGGAACTGAGACGCGTGGAACTGGAGAACCTGATGAGAGCGGAGACTCCGGACCAAGCGGCGATCGACAAAAAACTGGACGAACTGGGCGCGGCGCGCCTCGTGGAAGCGAAGGCGACGGTCCATTATCATTTGGCGGTGCGCGCGGTGCTGACTCCGGAGCAGCGGGAGAAGCTGCGCGCGATGTTCGAAGAGCACGCGCACGGGAGGCGCGGATTCCAGGGCCTGCCAGAGGGGGCGCCGCGCAGCCCGCGCCCGCCGGCGCCGAACCAGTAGTAGACATTCTGGAAGCGTGGAAGCCCGGCAAGGCGGCACGCCCTTCGCCTCGCCGGAATGTATTTCCGGTAGAATCGTAAGACTGTGAATCCTTACACCGGCCCACATCTGCGCAGGCGACTACCGGGGCGCGCGATGGTGTGCGCGTTGGCGCTGCTGTGTTCTGCGGGCGCAATCCTCAGCCAGGAAAAACCCAAACTGTCCATCGAAGTGAAAGTGGTGACCGTGTACGCGACGGTGCGGGACAAACACGGGAAACTCATCTCCAACCTGCCGCAGGACGATTTTGTGCTGGAGGAGGACGGCCGACCGCAGACGATACGGTACTTTTCGCGGGAAAGCGACGTGCCGCTGGAACTGGGCCTGCTGGTAGATACGAGCCTGAGCCACCGGCGTGTGATCGGGGAGGAACGCACAGCGAGCCAGTCGTTTCTGGACCACATGCTGCGCGAAGACAAGGACAAAGCCTTCCTGATCCATTTTGACCGCGAGGTGGAGCTGTTGGAGGATTTGACGGCATCGCGGACCAAGCTGGAGGACGCGCTCAATCTGCTGGAGGTTCAGCAGCCGCAAGTCACGCGAGGAGGAAGCAGCGGGGGAGGCGGTGGCGGGAGCGGCGGCGGAGGAGGTCCGCGGCATCACGGAGGAGGCGGGGGGACGCTGCTCTATGACGCCATCTACCTGGGTTCGAATGACGTGCTGCAGCACCAGCAGGGCCGCAAAGCAATCATCGTGCTGACCGACGGAGTGGACCGCGGCAGCCGGGAAACGCTGGAGGCGGCGGTGGAGTACGCGCAGAGGGCGGATACGGTGGTGTACGCGATCCTGTTTCCGGGCGAAGAAGGGACCGATTACGGCCATGGAGGCTACGGTGGATGGGGAGGGAGGCGCGGTGGGCGGTATCCGCAGGAGCAGCGCCCGGACGGAAAGAAGGTGCTGGAGAAGATCGCGGGGGAAACGGGCGGGCGGATGTTTCAGGTGTCGAAAAAGCAGCCGATCGACCAGATTTATGCGGAGATTGGGGACGAGCTGAGGAACCAGTACAGCCTGGGGTACACGCCGGACCGCAAAGACCCGGGCGTAGGATTCCATCAAATTCACCTGGTTACGAAAGAGAAGGACCTGAACGTTCAGGCGCGATCCGGGTATTACTACCGGCCCTAAAACAGCGAAAAGCGAAATTCGGAACTCAAATAGCGAACCAAAGATGCTTCGTTCCGGGTTGCGGGTGGCTCGGGAGAGAATCGGGATGAGATACTATCCTCGATGCAGCCGGAGCGGAGAGCGGCGCATCCGTTGTAATATAGAGGCAATTCCGGGCACGCTTGGCGGCTCCGACACGGCACGGCGAATCCGGGAATGGCGAGGTGAGCTCATGAGAACGACAACCGGCTGGCTGGTGGCGATGGCGATGGGAATCGCGCTGGCGTTTGCAGCGGCCGCCTCTGCGGACACGCTGACGCTGAAAGACGGGCGGGTGATCCACGGACAATACATCGGGGGAACGGCGGACGCGATCCAGATGAACGTGGACGGGACGGTGCAGACCTATGACGTGCGGGACGTGATGAGCCTGTCGCGAGATTCGGCTCCGGCGCCGGGTGCGGCGCCCGCGCCGGAAACGGGCGCACCTTCGGCGTTGCCGGCGGCACCCATGCCCACTGCTCCGCCGCCTGAGGACAGAACGAAGATCACAGTGCCGGAGGGGACGCGGATCCTGGTGCGGATGATCGACACCGTGGATTCGGAGAGGAGCCACGTGGGCGACCGTTTCCGGGCCAGCCTGGAGACGAACCTGGAGCAGGACGGATATATCCTGGCGCGCCGCGGGACGGAGGTTTACGGCCAGCTGTCGAACGTGAAGGGCGCGGGCCGGTTGGCGGGCCACGCGGAACTGCGGCTGGAACTGACGGGAATGCGGATCCACGACAACCTGGTCCCGATGGTGACGGGCGATTATCAGGTCGCGGGCAAAGGCCGCGGCGGCAACACGGCGAAAAAGGCCGTCGGCGGTGCGGCGCTGGGCGCCATCATCGGTGCGCTGGCCGGCGGAGGGCGTGGGGCGGCGATCGGGGCCGGGGTCGGAGCCGGAGCTGGGGCTACGGTGAACATCATCACAAAGGGCGAGAAGGTGAGAGTGCCGAGCGAGACGGTGCTGGAATTCCGCCTGGATGCGCCTTTGCGGCTGAGGCCGGAGGAGTCTGTGCGCTGAAGGCCGGCCGGAATTGCCCGAATCTTCTGGATGCCATTTTGATTCCTATCCGGACGGGTGTGGGGATTTAGGAGCGCGGACCCTTTCTGCATCAGGGTCTTTGACGGAAGTGTCCGCGCCACAAAAAACGAATATCGATGCGTAAAGAGACGAGTGTGGCCGTCCCCGCACGGGGGGCGCCGCCGATCGCCCGGCGCGAGGCGCACGTGGTGGAGCTGCACGGCGACCGTCGAGTAGATGAGTACGCGTGGCTGCGGGAAAAGAACAACCCGGAGGTACGCGCCTACCTGGAAGCTGAAAATGAATACGCCGACTCCATTTTGGCGCCGGCGGCAGCTCTGCGGGACAAACTCTACGCGGAAATTGTGGGGCGGATCAAACAGACGGACCTGACGGTGCCGGCGCGGCTGGGAAAATATTTTCATTACACGCGGACGGAGGAAGGGAAGCAGTACAACATCTGGTGTCGCCGGGAGGGGAGCGAGGGCGGGCCGGAAGAGGTGCTGCTGGATGGGAACGCGCTGGCGGAGGGGCACGAATTCTTCGCGGTGGGCGCATTCGACGTTTCGGACGACGGCGGGCTGCTGGCGTACACGACGGACTTCACCGGTTTCCGGGAGTTCACCCTGTGGGTGAAAGACCTGAGCACCGGGCGGCTGCTGCCGGACCGCATCGAGCATGTGGCCAGCCTGGTGTGGGCGGGAGACCGGCGCACGCTGTTTTACACGGTGGAAGACGACGCGAAACGATCCTACCGGCTGTACCGGCACCGGCTGGGGGAGTCGCATGACGCGCTGCTGTACGAGGAGACGGACGAGAGATTCCGTCTGACGGTGGGACGCAGCCGGAGCCGGCAGTTTCTTTTCCTGGATTCAGCGAGCCATACCACCTCGGAAATCCGATTTCTGCCCGCAAACGCGCCGGGCGGGGAGTGGCGAATGGTGGCGGCGCGGCAGGCCGACCATGAATACGAAGTGGAACATCACGGGGAACGGCTGTACATCCGCAGCAACCGCGCGGGGCGGAATTTCGCGTTGTTTTCGGCGCCGGTGCAGGATCCGCGGCCGGAAAACTGGAGGGAGGAGGTCCCGCACCGGCCGGAGGTCATGCTGGCGGGGATGGACTTCTTCGCACGGCATTCGGTGCTGTACGAACGCGAGGAGGGCCTGCCGCGGATGCGGGTGACGGACCTGCGCAGCGGGGAGTGGCACCGGATCGAATTTCCGGAGCCGGCATATTCGGCAATGGCAGGAGATAACTTCGAGTTCGATACCGACGTGCTCCGGTTCGTGTACGAATCGCTGGTGACACCGCGGTCGATCTTCGACTACGACATGGGTACGCGGGAACGGCGGCGGCGCAAACAGACGGAGGTGCTGGGGGGATACGACCCGGCGCAGTACGTGACGGAACGGCTGACGGCGACGGCGGGGGACGGGACGCACATCCCGATCTCGATCGTTTACCGGCGTGGGCGACCGCGGGACGGAGCGGGGCCGATGCTGCTGGTGGGATACGGGTCGTACGGCTATCCGCTGCCGGTGATTTTCAACTCGAACCGCGTGAGCCTGCTGGACCGCGGATTCGCCGTGGCGCTGGCGCACGTGCGCGGCGGCGGAGAGATGGGCAAACCGTGGCACGACCAGGGGCGGATGCTGAACAAACGGAACACATTCACGGATTTCATCGCCGCAGCGGATTACCTCGTTGCGGAGGGTTATGCCGCGCGGCAGAGACTGGCGATTCACGGGGGGAGCGCGGGAGGGCTGCTGATCGGCGCGGTGTTGAACATGCGGCCGGACATTTGCGGGGCGGCGCTGCTCTACGTTCCGTTTGTCGACGTGATCAACTCGATGCTGGATTCGACGCTGCCGCTGACCGTGGGGGAGTTCGAGGAGTGGGGCAATCCGCAGAACGCGGAGGAGTATGCCTACATGCGGACCTACTGCCCGTACACGAACCTGGCGGCGCGGGCGTATCCGGCCATGCTGCTGCGCACGGCGTTGAACGACAGCCAGGTGATGTACTGGGAGCCGGCAAAATACACGGCGCGGCTGCGGACATTGAAGACGGATGCGAACCCGCTGCTGTTGAAGGTGAACCTGGCGGCGGGACACGGCGGGGCCTCGGGACGGTACGATGCATTGCGGGAAGTGGCGTACGATTATGCGTTTATGCTGCGGCAGGTGGGAGTGGCGTGAGAGGACGCCGGGGTAATCCCGGCGAAGGATGGGGAAAGGCGAACAGGAAAGGCGACAGGCAGAAGGTGCCTGTCGTAGTCAATGGGCTTCCCGACCAAAATCGTCGGGACGTAAAGAGCACGTCGCGCTGCCGTATGATCGCGTGGGCGCTAGGCGGGCGAACTTCCACCGGAAACCAGTCGGATGAATTCGGGGTCGTCGCGCAGGCACTGAAGGTCGGCGTCGCGCTTGGCCCAATCCAGGTTGCCGTAACCGGCGGCCACCGCCATGCGGAAAGTTTCCAGGGCTTCCGTTTTTCTTCCGAGCAGGCCGTAGGTGCAGGCGGCGTTGTACACGGTATTTCCATCGTCGGGGCGCAGAGCTATAGCAGTTTCGAGATGGCGGACGGCCTCATCCGGCTCACCCGCTTCCGCGAGCCGGTTTGCGAGGAGGATGCGAGCGCGGACATCTTCGGGAACCAACTCGAGCTGCTGGCGAAGCGCCTTCCGCATCTGCTCATCCAAACGTCCGGCCTCCTCGAGGCGTCCCAATCGCCGGAAAACCTGCCCGTAGGGTATGAATACGTTGTAGTCGTCGCCGTTGGCTTCGATGGCCCGGTTGGCCAGGGCTGCAGCCTCTTCCCAGCGATCAGAGGCAAATAAAGCGCGCCCGAGAACGTTCCAGGCGCCCTCGCAATCCGGTTTACGCTCGACGGCCCGCAGCGCGGAGAGATAGGCCTCTTCATATTTCTTTTGGGCGAAGGACATGCGGGCGCGGCCCACATTGACCTCGGCCAGATCCGGCGCCAGAGCGGTGGCGCGGTCGCAGGCCTTCTGCCCCTTTTCAATCCACTTGGGAGACTGTTCGCGCAGCTCATACATGAGGCCGCAGACGATGGCGATTCCTGCGTGCGCCAGTGCGAAGTTCGGGTCGAGCTTGATGGCGTGCTCGAACATTTGGAGCGCGTAATCCAGGTCCTGCCGCCGGGTGTAGCTCTTTCCGCGGAGATAAAAATCGTAGGCCTGGGCGTTTTCGGTGGGCTTGCGAGCCATCACTTTTTCTTCATGCGGAGAAAGGGTGATGCGGAGGGCTTGGGCGATGCTGCGCGCGATTTCTTCCTGGATGGCGAAGACGTCGTCCATCTGGCGGTCGTACCGCTCAGACCAGGTGGAGAGGCGGGTGGCGATTTCCACCAGGCGCGCGGTGACGCGGACGCGATTTCCGGCGCGGCGGATAGAGCCTTCCAGCACGTAGCCGGCGCCGAGCTGCTGTCCCACCTGGGGAGCGGTGACGGCTTTGTCCCGGAAGGGGAGGATTTCCGAGCGGGGATAAATCTGGAGCTGGCCGATCTTGGAGAGCTCGGTGATGATGTCTTCGGTCATACCGTCGCGGAAATACTCGTCTTCCTTGGCGCCGCCCTGATTTTCGAAGTAGAGGACGGCGACGAGCTTCTGGCCAGTAGCGGAGGAGCGCGCGGCGGCAGGGGCCGCGGGCTTTTCGGCGGAAGCGCGGCGGCCGGTTTCGAGGTCGCGCTTCAGGCGCTTCAGGTCAGCTTTTAGCTCGGCGGCGGTCTGGCAGCGGAGGTCGCGGTCTTTTTCGAGTGCTTTGTTCAGAATGGTATCGAGACCTGGAGGCACGCGCGGATTCACTTTTGTCGATGGCTGCGGAGTGGTGTTCAGGATGCCGTCGTAGAGAACAGCGGCAGAGGCGCCAGTGAAGGGCGGTGCGCCGGTGGCCATTTCGTAAAGGACCACGCCGAGGGAGAAGAGATCGGAGCGGGCGTCAATGTCCTCTCCGCGGGCCTGTTCCGGCGACATGTAGGCCACGGTCCCCAGCGAGCTGCCCGGGCTGGTGAGATGATCCTCGGGAACGGCCGGAGCGGCGGAGGCACCGGCGGTGAGTCCCATGGTCTCGGCGGTCCTGGAGCGGTGAGGCTCGAGCTTGGCGAGGCCGAAATCGAGGATTTTGGCCTGGCCGCGCGCGGTGACGAAAATGTTGGCGGGTTTGATGTCGCGGTGGACGATGCCGCGGGAGTGGGCGGCCTCCAGACCGTCGGCAATCTGAATGCCGAGGTCGATCACCTCAGCGGAGTCCAGGGGTTTGCCACCGATGCGGTGCTTCAAGGTTTGGCCCTCGAGCAATTCCATGACGATGAAGGCGCGGCCGTCGACCTCGTCGATGTCGTGAATCGTGCAAATGTGGGGATGATTGAGCGCGGAAGCGGCGCGGGCCTCGCGGCGGAAGCGTTCGACGGCCTGGGGATCGTGGGCGATTTCGTCGGGGAGAAATTTGAGTGCAACGCTGCGGCCGAGTCGTGTGTCTTTGGCCTTGAAGACCACTCCCATGCCGCCGCCGCCGAGCTTTTCGAGAACCTGGTAATGAGAGATTGCTTCTTCCGCCATCCGGGAGGCCTCCGCCGCAGCGCGCAAGAGTGCGAACCGCGCGATGTACTTTTTCATCGTTCGTGCGGGCTGTCAACTGGGGCAGCAGGGAGCGGGTTTCTCCGGTTGCACTGCAGCGCTGGTTTTGTAACAATACGCCGCGGCACGCCTGCCTATGCCGAAAGAACGGCCAAAGGTAAACATCGGCGAAGTGATCCGGAGTTACCGCGGCGAGCGCGGCCTCTCCCAGGGGGATATCGAACGCCGCACGGGGCTGCTACGCTGCTATCTCTCCCGAGTGGAAAACGGCCACACAGTTCCCTCGCTTGAGACCCTTGCAAAAATCGCGGAAGCGCTGGATATGAGCCTGGCGGATTTCTTTCCCAGCATGGAGACGGCACGGGAACGAGAAGCAAAGAAGGCGCTGGGCGAACTGTCCGCGGACGAGATTCGATTTTTGGGGGAGATCAAACGGTATAGTTCGACGCTCTCGGATGAGAATAAACGGCTGGTGCTGGCCATGATCCGCAAGATGGCGACGGTGGTTCCCGCACAGAGAAAAGCGGCAGTGAGAAGGGTGTCGTTCTAGCGGCGGTTTTCGGGAAGGAAAATCAGAAACAACTTGGGCCTGAGAGACAAGGGCACGGGTGTGAGCGGACGACGCGAGTACCCCAGCGGCCCTTCCAGCGTCAGGGTGGGCCGGCGCTACCGGCCGTGGCGCACAGGGTCGATATGATGGCGTGGAAAGCGCGGTTCCGGATCAGTGCGGAACGGCGGTGGCGCTGCTGCGGGAGGGAGCAGGGCGGAAGAAGCTCTGGAAGATTTGCCCGAGGGTGAGTCCGAGCTGGGACCAGAGGCGGCGCTTCAGGGTGCGATAGTCCTGGGAGCCGCTGAAGAGGTCGCGCATCAGGGCGCAAAAAGCCGGGCTGCGGCGAATGAACTGAATCATGCGGGTGGTGACGGCTCCCCCGAGAAACGTTCCCGTGAACAGGCGCCGGGCAGCGTGGACGGCGAACTCGAAATCGGCGGCGAACTCGCGGCGGACGCGAGCGGGATAGGACTCGGGGCGGCCTTCGGCGAGTGCATCGGCGAGGAGATGGCCGGAGCGGAGGGCATAGTGAAGGCCTTCGCCAGTGAGCGGGTCCACCCAGGCCGCGGCGTCGCCAACGAGTCCCCAGTTGGGGCCGACAACGCGGCGGCGGCGCAGCGTGTCCACCTGCGGGGAGGGCAGCACGTGGCTGTAGAACGGCGCGCCCTCCCAGGGGATCTGCTCGGCCTCGAGGAAACGGTGGAGATGCTCCTTCATGGCCCGTGTGGCGCCGGGAGCGAGGCGGCCGCAGATTCCGACGGAAAGATGGTCGGAGCGGGGGAACGACCAGATGTAGCCTGCGAACTTGGACAGGAATTTGACCATAATGCGGTCGGAAGGAACAGGGACAAAGTAGCCGACGGTCAGCTCGAGATCCTGCTGTTTGAGCGGGGTGGTACCAGGCAGAAGCGGGTTGCGGGCACCGGCAGCGAGAACGATGAAATCGGCGCGGACTTCGCGTCCAGCGGCGATGAGGCGGACAGCGCGACCGGAAGTGTCCACCTGGGTGACGCGGGCCTGGACGACCTCGCAACCGGCGGCGGCGGCGCGGTCGAGCAGCAGGCCGTTGAGCACTTTGCGGGAGTAAACCACGATGGGCTGGTCGAGAGAAAGCAGGGCACGCTGGCCGGAGCTGGAAATGAGTTCGCACTCGCTGACGACTTTCTTGGGGTGCGGGCCGTTGCTCAGATAGGGGTAGGCGCGCAGCGCCTTCTGCGTGAGGCCGCCGCCGCAAGGCTTTTCCCAGGCGAGATGTTCATCGAAAATGGAGACGCGGAAGCCGGAAGCAGCCAGACGTTCACCGCAGAGAGCCCCGGCGGGCCCTCCGCCCACGATGGCGATGTGCCGCATTCAACCGACGGGTTCAGGCCAGCGGAAAGGCGGCGGCCAGGAACCAAGCGCCGAGTATAGCATTGAAAACGGCGGCGGCGAGGGCAGAGCCGGTGCGATGGCGCAAAGCGTCAGCCCCGAGGCGCTGGGCGAACGAGAGGGCGGCGAGGAAAGCACCAAAAATTACGACGAGCAGGGCCGCCGAAACGCCGGCAAACCAGGCACCGAGGAGCACCAGCCAGACGAGGCCGCGGAGAATGAAGAACAGGCCCATGCGGCCGGCGCGCGCGGAACGGCTGAGGGGTGCGGGATCGCCCAGAGCGTGCTCTTCGGCGTAGCAAATGGGGAACAGCGCGAGAAGGAGAAACGGGAAGCGCGCCCAGCGGGCGGGGATGAGCCAGAATTCGGCGAGTTGCCAGTTGAGCCAGGCGCCCGCGGCCAGGACGGTTAGCAGGGCGAGTATGGCGGCACAGATGGGGGGAATGAGGGGAGAAGAGGAGGAGCGCGGCGAGGAAGAAGGAGAAGAGCGCAGCGAAGAGTCGCTGCGCCACCGCACCGCTGCTACAGCGAGCGGCAGGCCGGCAAGCAGAAGTATGGAGGCGAGATAGTCTGCGCTGAAGAGATGCAGAGAGGAGAGCAGGTTCCAACGCGAGGAAATGATGGCGGCGATGACGAGAGCTGCCATCCAGACGAGCACCGTAAGCGCGGGGCGCGGTGGAGGCGGACTTGGGCGAGGTTCGCGGATTCCGGCGGCGCGGGCGAGAGCGGAGGCCGCGGCCGGGAACAAAAGCAGGATTCCGAGGAGGCCGAGCCAGGCCCCCGCGAAGGCGCGGAAATTCGGAACGGGGACGGGTGCGGCGGGGGCGCCGACGGAATCGAGCGCCCAGAGAAGCATGACGCGGACGGCCGCGACGTCGAAGAGCGCGCTGGTGTGCGAGCGCCTGGTGACGGGCAGAAGGCGGAAGGCGCGCAACTGGGGAAAATCTGCGGGCGCGTAGCGAGGCGCGCCTGCGGCGGCGGCCAGTTGCGTTTCCGTGTGGAGGACTGGGGGCATGTCCCACTGAGGGGCGACGAGCAGGAGATTGGCGGGCAGGCGATGCGGGGGAACGAGAGGGGCGGTGGAAACGGCGATGGTGGCCGCAGCGGGGAAATCATCGGCCAGACGCACGGCCAGCGCGGCGCCCATGGAATGGCCGAAGAGCACCGTGCGGCGGGGAGTGATTTCGCCGCGGAGTTCGAGGGTGGCGAGCAGGCCGCGGGCGCAGGCTTCGTTGGCGGCGAAGGAAAATGGAGCGGTGTTGCGGCCATGGCCGGGCGAATCGACGAGATAGACGTGGAAACCGGCGGCGGCGAATTGCTGACCGTCGGTGAGCATGACGATGCGATTGGCGCCGAGGCCGTGGAAGACGACAACGGAGCCGCGGGGGGCGCCGGCGGCAGGTTCGAGGGTGAGGACGGGAGCGGCGGGGCAGGCGGGGCCGCCGTCGAGAGAGACGTCGCGCATGGGGCCGCGTGCGCGTGCGATCCAGAGGGCGCCCCAAGCGAGCATCGCGAGGCCGAGAGCGGCGAGAATGAGTTCGGAACGCTTCATCTGGCGGGGTCCGGGGCGCGGAGGCGCGTGATAGCATCACGGATTCGTGAATTGTGGCAGGGATGGAGAGCGCGGGAATGGGGCGAGTGGTTTCGCAAGACGAGTTGATTCTCCACGTGGAACGGGCGCGGCGCAACGGGCGGCGCGTGGTGTTTACGAACGGATGCTTTGACCTGCTGCATCCGGGGCACATCCGGTGTCTGGAGCAGGCGCGGGCGCTGGGTGATTCGCTGATTGTGGCGATTAATTCGGATGCGAGCGTGCGACGGGTGAAAGGCGCGGGGCGGCCGGTGGTACCGGAGGCGGAACGGGCGGAGGTGCTGGCGGCGCTGGCGGCGGTGGATTACGTGACGGTGTTCGAGGAGGACACGCCGCAGCAAATCATCGCGCGGGTGTTGCCCGATGTACTGGTAAAAGGCGGGGATTGGGGACCGAACCAGATTGTGGGGCGGGCGGAAGTGGAGGCGGCGGGCGGGCGCGTGGTGTTGATTCCGCTGGAGCCGGGATATTCCACCACGGCGCTGCTCGAGAGAATCCGCGCACTCTAGCGTGGGACGCGGTCCGCAGATGCCGGCGGCTTTGAAACAGGCGTGGGCTGGAGTTCGGGCCGGACCGCGGGCCAACAGAAGTGCCACAACCATGACGATGGAGGGTCCGAGGAATTTACCCTTTCCCCGATGGTGTGTCTTCCTTCTCCGGCCACACCACCGTAGATAGCAGCGCCACGCCAATTCCGATGGACACTTCGGCGAAGCGATGAAGGGCGATTTGCCATGGAGGAGCCGTCCGCGGAATCAACAGCACAATCGCCAGCGTAATGCCGCCGAACCTATAGGCGAGACGATCCGAGTGCGTCAGGGCAGAAATCAGTCCCAGGATGAACACACTCACACCGAATACAAGGACCCGAGGTCCGAAGTAAATCGCCACAATGGCGCCAACAGCAGCTCCAAACACGGTCCCGACGAAACGCTGCCAGGAAGTAGTGAGCGCTGCGCCCAGCGACGACTGCGTGATTACCAGGGTTGTAATCGGCGCCCAGTATGCCTCCGGCAGCCGGAATAGCCTCGCGACCAGCAACGAAGCTACAGCGGCCACGGCCGTCCGCACGGCATGTTCGAGAGATTGGCGGTCCAGCCCCGCCGATTTCCACGCAATGACTTGCGCCATAGGCTTCTCCTCGCGCGGGCATTCTAGCGCGAGTTAAGGATTCACCTAGTGGACGCGCGACGGATCCGTGTTATCCGCCTGTGGTCGCGAAGGACGGGTAGGCAGGAGTCCATTGCGCTGCCATGACGCGCTGCCGCAGTTCATCCTCAGGCAGTTTCGGGGCCAAGCCCGCCTTTTGCGCTTCGATGCCCACCGCCATCGCGATTTCCGCAGCCACCCTGCGAATGTCGATCAAAGGAGGTAGCAGAGACGCGGAAGAGTCTTTGAGGGCGGGAGAATTGCGGGCGAGCGCTCGGGCCGCCGCCAGCATCATGGCGTCCGTGACGCGCTGAGCGCCAGATGCAACAACGCCAAGTCCCATGGCAGGAAAGATGAAAATGTTGTTGCACTGCGCAATGGGAATGGAGCGTCCGCCGTGGCTGACGGGGGCAAACGGGGATCCGGTAGCTACGAGAGCGCGGCCATCGGTCCAACGGATCAAGTCGTCCGGTTTTGCTTCGGATTTTGCGGTCGGATTGGAGAGCGGGAAGATAATCGGCCGCTGAACCTTTCTTGCCATCTCACGAACAATTGCTTCCGTAAAGGCCCCGCCTGCGGTGGAGAGACCGATCAAGATGGTTGCCTCAATCCTTCCGATCACATCGTCAAGCCCGATGTGGCCGTTGAAAGTGTGCGGCCATCCGGACACGCGGCTTTCCGGCTGAGCGTAGACAGCCTGCTCCGGGGTAAGGTCCTTTCGGCCGGAATGCAGAAGGCCGTACTGGTCCACGACCCAGAAATGAACGCGCGCATCTTCTTCGGAGAGGCCATCGGCTTTCATTGCCCCGCGCAACCCATCGGCAACGCCAATGCCGGCAGACCCCGCGCCCAGCATGACGATCTGCTGATCCTTCAAACCTCTTCCAGTTACTTTGACCGCACCGAGAACCGCTCCAAGAGCGACAGCCGCGGTTCCCTGGATGTCGTCATTGAAGGTCAGCAATTCATCGCGGTAGCGGTGGAGAATAGGCCGCGCATGGGGGGTGGCGAAGTCTTCCCATTGGAGACATGTTCCGGGAAGTTCCTGCTTCACCGCCTGAACGAACCGGTCGACGAAGTCAAAGTAGGCCTGGCCTGAAATGCGTTCGTTGCGCCAGCCGAGGTACTCAGGATCGTTGAGCCGCCCTGCATTGTTGGTTCCCACATCCAGAAGGATGGGCAGCGTCCGTTTGGGAAGGATCCCGCCGATCAGCGTGTACAAGGAAAGTTTTCCGATGGGGATACCCAGGCCGCCCGCGCCCTGATCGCCGATGCCCAGAATGCGCTCGCCGTCGGTCACGACAATTACGTCGACCTCCGGATTGGGACGATTCCGCAAAAGCGCTGGAATCGAGTCGCGAAGCGGGTAAGAAATGAACAAGCCGCGGGGCCGCCGGTAGATGTGGCTGAACTGTTGGCACGCCAGCGCCACTACCGGTGTGTAAACGATGGGAGTCATTTCTTCAATGTGATCCAGAAGAAGCCTGTAGAAGAGGACTTCGTTGCTGTCCTGCAGAGCGCGCAGATAGATATGACGCTCCAAGTCGTCATCTTTTCTCTGGTAGGCTTCGTAAGCACGGACAACTTGCGCGTCGAGACTCTCGATCCGCGGCGGGAGTAGCCCATGCAAGCCTAACTGGTTTCGTTCTTCCTCCGTGAACGCAGTGCCCTTGTTCAGTCCCGGGTGGTTCAGTAGCTCCATTCCGCGAGGAAGATCCGGTTCAACCGAGTTTCTTAAGGGCTGCCGCTGCGTAGCCATTGTCGTGCTTCCTTTCTCTTCTCTGGACCACGAATGTTGCGGCGAGCCAGCAGAGGTGATTGGCTTCCGCGAGATCCATGATCTCATCGCCGCGCTCGCGGAGAACAGCTCTGCGCATGGGAAGGTTGGGCAATCATAGGGCCACTTAAGCCGGCTGTGAAAGGGAAATGTCGGAACAGCGCGAGGCCGGGCCCCCGGCGCGCTAGTTCGGCACGTGCTAGAATTGAATGGAAATTGCGGGGTACGTGTCCCGAATACCGGTCCAGCAACACCCCCCGGGTTGATAACAAACCGGGAGGGATTCTTATTGCCGTGAAACCCCAGAAGTGCCTCTTGTGGCCCGAGTGTGCGAACTGCGCACGGGCTAATCTCGAAGCCGCGGGACCGCACCCCCTGATTCCTGACGCGTCATGATTTTCCCAATTGTGAGCGAGCTGCTGGGTGCGGTGGGCCGCCACGCTGCGGTGGAGTCCGCGGTGGATGCGGTGCGGCGAGGTGTGCGGGAAACACGGATCGGAGGGCTCGCAGGGCCGGCGATTGCGCTGGTGGCGGCACACGTGGCGGCGACCCTGCAACGGCCGGTGGTCCTGCTGACTACAACGAATGAGCGTGCGGACGCGCTGGGCGAGGCGGCAGGGTACTTCCTGCGGGTACTGGGACGCCGCACCGCCGAGGCGACGCAGGTGCTGCCGGCGCTGGATGTGACGCCTTGGGACCTGCGCGCTCCGCATGCGGAAATTGCGGAAGAACGCGCGGCGACCTTTTGGCGGATGGCGACGGGGCAGGCGGTGGTGGTCGTGGCGCCGGTGGGGGCAGCGCTCGTGCGGTGCGCTCCGGCGCGCACATATCGAGAGCTGGCACGGACCGTGGTGGATGACGAGGAACTGCCTTTGGAGACGCTGGTGGAGTTCCTGCGACGGGCGGGATACCAGCGGGAACAGACGGTGGCGATGCCGGGGCAGTACGCCGTGCGCGGCGGGATTGTGGATGTGTATCCGCCGGAGGGGTCGTATCCCGTGCGGATCGAACTGCTGGGAGATACGGTGGAGTCGCTGCGGGAATTCAATCCGGAGACACAGCGATCGGTGCAGCCGGTGGAACGGGTGACGCTCTTGCCGCTGGTGGAGTGGGAAGACGGGTCCGGGGCGCGGAGCGAGAGAAGAGAAGAAAGACAGACAATTCCGGATTATCCCGGAGGACACGGAGAGCACAGAGGACGCGGAGAGGACGGTGAGGAGAAAGAGGAGCGGGACACGGGCCTGTTTCAATTGCTGGCGGAGCCGGTGATTTTGGTGGATGAACCGGAGGAGGTTGCGGCAGCGGAAGCGGAGTTCAGAGAGAAATGGCGGCGGGCGTACGAGCGGCGGGGAGCGGGAGCACCCGATGCAACCATGGCCGCATATGCACTGCGGGAAGAGGAATGGAAGGCTGCGCTCGGCGCGCACCAGCAGGTGCTGCTGGCGCGGCTGGCGATGGGGGAGCCGGGCCCGGATGGCGGCGCGGTGCTGTGCCAGTCCGTGCGGCGATATCGGGGGAACCTGCCGGCGTTTTTGAATGACGCGCGCGGGCGGCTGGCGGGCGGCGAACAGATTGTGCTGTCGTCGGGGACGGTGGGGGAGATGGAGAGGCTGGCGGAGATATTGCGTGACGCGGAGTTACCGTACCGCGTGGGGGAAGTTGGAGATGCGCCGGCGGCCTCCACGGCTTCTGAGGAAACGTTTGCAGGATCCCTGCCTGCCGTGACGTTGATTCGCGCGCCGATAGGGGAGGGAGTAGCGCTGCCGGAGCTGCGCCTGGCGTTGTATGGAACCGCGGATGTGTTCGACACGCAGGCGGCGGGGGAACGGCCCCGGGCGCGTGCCGGGGCGCGGCCGATTGCGGCGGCGTTTGCGAGCGACTTTGCGGACCTCGAGCCGGGGAATTTCGTGGTGCACGTGGACCACGGGATCGGGCGGTTCGAGGGGTTGCGGCGGATGGAAGCGGCGAACGGCGCGAGCGAGTTCATGCAGCTCACGTATGCGGAGGAGGCGCGGCTGTACGTGCCTCTGGAGCGCATGGACCTGGTGCAGAAGTACAACGCACTGGGCGGGACGGAGCCGGCGCTCGACCGGCTGGGCGGGACGGCGTGGGCGCAGCGGAAGGCGCGCGTGCGGAAATCGGTGGCGCAGATGGCGGAGAAACTGCTGCGCCTGTATGCGGAGCGGAAGGTGGCCAAAGGGTTCCGGTTCTCGCCAGACTCGCCGTGGCAGCGGGAGTTCGAGGACGCGTTCGAGTTCGAAGAAACGCGGGACCAGGCGCGAGCGATCGAGGAAGTGAAAAGCGACATGGAAAACGAGCAGCCGATGGACCGGCTGCTGTGCGGAGACGTGGGGTACGGGAAGACGGAAGTGGCGCTGCGCGCCGCGTTCAAAGCAGTGGAGGATGGGCGTCAGGTAGCGGTGCTGGCGCCGACGACGGTACTGGCATTCCAACATTGGGAAACGTTTCGGCGGAGGATGGCGGCTTTTCCGATGCGGATTGAAATGCTGAGCCGGTTCCGGACAAAGGCGGAGCAGAGAGGGGTGCTGGAAGAGTTGGACGCGGGGAAGGTGGACATCGTGATTGGGACGCACCGGCTGCTGTCGAAAGACGTGAAATTTCACGATTTGGGGCTGCTGGTGGTGGACGAGGAACAGCGGTTCGGGGTGGCGGCGAAAGAGCGGATGAAGGAGCTGCGGCGGGAGGTGGACGTGTTGACGCTTTCAGCGACGCCGATCCCGCGGACGCTGCACATGTCGCTGGCGGGGTTGCGCGACATGTCGCTGATCGAGACGGCGCCGAAAGACCGGCTGGCGATTCAGACGGTGGTGGCGCCGTTCAGCGAGGGGCTGGTGGGGCGGGCGATCGACGAGGAGCTGTCGCGGGGCGGGCAGGTGTTCTTCGTACACAACCGGGTGGGGTCGATCGCTTCGATTGCGCGGCTGGTGAAACGGCTGGCGCCGCGGGCGCGCGTGCTGGTGGGCCACGGGCAAATGGGAGAGCGCGAGCTGGAACGGGTGATGATGCAGTTCGTGCGGCGGGATGCGGACGTACTGGTGGCGACGACGATTATCGAGAACGGGCTGGATATTTCCAACTGCAACACGCTGATCGTGAACCGTGCGGACCGGATGGGGCTGGCGGAGCTGTACCAGCTTCGCGGACGCGTAGGGAGGTCGAACGTGCGGGCGTATGCGTACCTGCTGGTGCCGCCGGACGTGCCGCTATCGGGCGAGGCACGGCAGCGGCTGGCTGCGCTACGGGAGTTCAGCGACCTCGGGGCGGGGTTCCGCATTGCGGCGCTGGACCTGGAGATGCGCGGGGCGGGGAATCTGCTGGGCCGGGAGCAGCACGGGCATGTGGGCGCCGTGGGATTTGAAATGTACTGCCAGATGCTGGAGCGCGCAGTGGCGGAACAAAAAGGCGAGACAGTGGCGCCGGAGCGGCGTGCCACGATCCAACTGGGATTGGACATCCGGATTCCGGAATCGTACATCCCAGACGAGGCGCTGCGACTGCGGACATATAAACGGATTGCAGCCATCGCGTCTGAGGAGCAGAGCGCCGACATGCTGCGGGAACTGGCGGACCGGTTCGGGCCGGCGCCTCCACCCGTGGAGAATCTGCTGGATTACGCGATCCTGAAATCGCTGGCGGAGCAGATCCAGGTGGAAGCGATCGAGCGAAAAGGGAGCCGGGCGGGAGTGCGGTTTCTGGACCAGACCAGCCTGCCCCCGGAGCGGCTGGTGGAAATCGTGAGGACGCGCAGAGATTTGCGGTTGGAGCCGGGCGGAGTTTTGTGGCTGGAGACCAAGCCGGAAGGGGCATCGATGGTGCAAGCGCTGAAAACGGTGTTGCGAGGTCTGCAAGGGACGCGCTAGACTGGGCCGTGCCCCTGGAAAGCGGGAAACGATGAAACGGTTGGCGCTGGTGGCAGCTATCTTCTGTGTTTCCAGTGTGTTGTGGGCACAGGAGGAGAAGGGCCGGGTGCTCGAGGAAATCATCGCCCGGGTGAACAACGAGATCATCACGCTTTCGGACTACCTGCGCGCGGAAGCGTCGCTGGAGGATGAGACGAAGCAGGATTGTCCCGGATGCGCGCCGGAGAAACTCCAGGAGATGCTGCGGACCCGTCGTGCGAACCTGCTGCGCGACCTGATTGACCAGTCGCTGCTGGCGCAGAAGGGGAAAGACCTGGGACTGAACGTGGAAACCGATGTGGTGAAACGGCTGGATGAAATCCGGCAGCAATACGGCTGGAAAGACATGGACGAGATGGAGTCGCAGTTGCACGCGCAGGGGATTTCGCTGGAGGACTACAAAAATACCCTGCGAAACGGATTCCTGACCCAGGAGGTCATCCGGCGGGAGGTGGGATCGCGCATCCAGGTGACACACGAGGAAGAGGAACAGTATTACAAGCAGCACCTGAAGGATTTCAATCGTCCGGAGAACGTGGTGCTCTCCGAATTTTTCCTGTCCACGGAGAAGAAGCCGGAGAGCGACATCCCGGCGATTGAAGAGAAGGCGAAGGGCTTTCTGGCCCGGATCAAGCGGGGAGACAGCTTCGAGGAACTGGCGAAGCACTATTCGGAAGGGAGCACGGCGAAGGACGGAGGATATCTGGGGCCGTTTGAGCGCGGCCAGCTCTCGAAGGACATCGAGGACACGGTTTTCAAGATGAAGAAGGGCGATGTGACGGACGTGATCCGGACGAAGACCGGATTTCTGATCCTGCTGGTCATGCAGCACTACGACGCGGGAATCCAACCGCTGGAAAAAGTGCGGAACGAAATTGACAACCGGCTGAGCTACGAGCGGACGCAGCCGGAGCTGCGGAAGTACCTGGCCACGCTGCGGGAGGAAAGCTACCTAATCGTGAAACCGGGGTACACGGACACGGCGGCGGTCGGGGAATCGCCGATCGTGGAAGTAGACCCGGCGGCAGCCACGGAAAAGCCCGGCAAGAAGAAGAAGGGGAAGAAGCGTACGGAGGCAGCAGCGTCAAAGCCGGCGGGGAGCGGGCCATCGCAATGAAATCGCCGTACGTTTCCGAGCTGGGGTCGGACCAGGTGATCGTGAGCTACTTCCTGGTGTGTGGGAAGGAAATCTGTTCGTCGGCGAAGGGGAGGAAGTGGCTGCAACTGGAGCTGGGGGATAAGACCGGAGTCATCTACGGGAAGATGTGGGACGGATACGAGGGCGCGGCGGCGACGCTGTCGCCGGACGACGTGGTGAAAATCCAGGCGCGGTCGAAGACGTACAACGGGAAGCTGGAGCTGACCGTGGAGAAAATCCGGCGGGCGGAGCCGGAGGAATACGATCTGGAAGACCTGATCCCGCACACGGAAAAGAGCATCGGCGAGCTGAAGAAGAAACTGGCGGGATACGTGGCGGGAGTGCGGAACCCGTGGATCGCGCAACTGCTCGAGGCGGTGCTGGATGACCCGCGGGTGGCGGGGCGGTTCGAGCGCGCGCCAGCCGCGAAGATGATGCACCATGCGTACGTCGGGGGCCTGCTCGAGCACGTGGTGAGCCTGTGCGGGCTGTGCCGGATGATGGCGGAGCATTATCCGGAGATGGAGGGGGACGTTCTGGTGGCTGCGGCGGTGCTGCACGACATCGGGAAGCTGGACGAGATGTCGTACGAGCGCGCGGTGCAGTACACGCCCGAAGGGGAGTTGCTGGGACACATCCTGATCGGGTACGAGCTGGTGAGCCGGAAGATGGATGCGATCGAGGGATTTCCGGCCGAACTGCGGACGCTGATTCTGCACCTGATCGCGAGCCATCACGGGCAATACGAATTCGGCTCGCCGAAACTGCCGATGACGCGCGAGGCGGTGGTGTTCCATTACCTGGACGAGCTGGACTCACGGGTTGGGGCAATGCGGCGGGGACTGGCAGCGCCCTCGGCGGAGGGCGAGGAGATCTGGACGGGGCGAGTAGCGGCGCTCGGACGGCGGCTGCTGCGCACGGAGCGCTACGGGGCGGGGGCCAGCGGCGGCGCGCAACGGCCGCAGCCGGGCCCGGCAGGAGGCGAGAAGAAATGAGCGAGGAAACCATCACGCGGGTGCAGGCTTTGCGGAAATCATTGCTGGACCTGGCGCCGCTGGAGCTGGACTGCATGAGCCGGCTGTGGGCGCTGGGTGAGGGGACGGTGCGGCAGATCCGTGACAACCTGGCGGCTACGCGGCCGAGGGCGTACACGACGATCCTGACGATCATGGACCGGCTGGCGCACAAAGGATTCGTGACGCGGCGGAAAACGGGCCGGGCGTTCCTTTACCTCCCGAACCTGACCCTGGACGAAGCGCGGGCCCGGGCGATCGCGCGCGTGGTGGAGGGTTTCTTTGAAGGGTCGTACGAGACGATGGCGAATTACCTTTCCGGAAAACAGCTCGCGCCGCTGCGGGCCGCGAGCGGGGCGCGCAATCCGGAGCCTGCTACCCGCTAAACCACAATGCTGCCTGCTGAACTGAGAATCCGGAATCTTTGCATCCGGCCGGCGACGATCCTCGCGCCGATGGCCGGGATTACGGACACGGTGTTCCGGCGGGTGATCCGCGGGCTGGGCGGGTGCGGACTGATCATGACGGAATTTACCAGCGCGGAATGCGTGGTGCGAGATTCGAAGAGGTCGCAGCGCTATCTGTTCTTCGAGCCGGACGAACATCCCATCACCGGGCAACTCTTCGGCGCGAATCCGGAGTCGATGGCGGCGGCGGCACGGGCGGTGGAAGAGTTGGGCTTCGACGCGGTGGACATCAACCTGGGGTGTCCGGCGAAGAAGGTGGTGAAATGCGGCGGCTCGGGGCTGCTGCGGGATTTGCCGCTTTTAGAGACGGTATTCCGGTCAGTGCGCGGCGCTGTTCGGATTCCGCTCACGGCAAAAATCCGCGCAGGATGGGATGAAAAAACGATTGTGGCGCCGGAAGTGGCGAGGATGGCGGAGGCGAACGGGATCGAGGCCATCGCCGTCCACCCGCGAACGCGCATCCAGGGATTCGAAGGACGCGCGGACTGGAAGATCATCCGCGCGGTGCGCGAAGCAGTGCGGATTCCAGTGATCGGCAACGGCGACGTGCGCACGCCGGAGGATGCCGCGCGGATGGCGGCGGAGACGGGCTGCGACGCTGTGATGATCGGGCGGACGGCGGCGACGAATCCGTGGATTTTCCGGCAGATCGAGCAGTTCATGGCCACCGGAACGTATGAGACGCCGACGGAAGCGGCGCGGCACGAGCTGCTCATGGATTATTTCCGGCGGCTGGTGGAGTCGGAAACGCCGGACGCCCTGGGGAAAATGAAGCAGTTCGCATGCTGGTTTACGCACGGGGTCAGGAACGGCGGAGAGTTGCGGCGGTCGGTCCACACCGCGAAATCCACGCAGGAAGTGTTCGAGCGCGTGGAGACCTTCTTCACCAGCTCAGTTTCTGCCCTGCCTGCCGCCGTATAGCGGGCCGGTTTTTCTTCGCTTCCCCCGGAAGCCTGGTTAGCGCCAGATTCCTGCCCTTCAGCAGCTTTGTGATGTAAATAATCTGTCCGGCGTGGTGTGAGAAGTGCTGGTACACGTGCGAAACAGCCACCAATCCGGTGACGCGGAAGCCTTGAATCCTATAGTTGCAGCTCAATGACTCGGGGCTAAGACGGCGAACGACGCGATTGGCGTCGCGCACCGTCCGGCTCAATGTGGCCACGAGAACGCGGCGGGGAATGGGGCCGCGCTCGGAGAACTCGGCGTCGCGCCCACGAACATCGGCCGCGCCGCCGAGACCGGAAACAATCCACTGCCGCATATTCCCGGAAAGATGCAGAACGAGGTTCCCGGCACTATTCGACGCGGTGTTGGGTCGCCACCAGATATCCTCATCGCTCAGCAAATCGAGGCAGGCAATGATCCTCTTGAGGGTCCGTTCGAAGCTGGTCCGCGCCTCTACGAGAAAAAGCTGCGTGATTCTGTTCTGGCTCGGTTTCACAGCCTGGCCTCCCGGGGGCGCCGTGCGGGCGCGTTTGGATCACTTGCGTGCGCGCTGAAGGAGAGCGCGAAGTTTCGAACGGGAATCGAGATCCATATCGGCGATTTCAAAGGCGACGTTTTCGGAGCGGGCGTCGCGGACGATAACCTTGGCCGGGAAGCTGCGCAGGCCGGTCTTGATGCGGAGGGTGGCGGGTGTGCCGGGAGGGACGCGCTCGGCGCAGGAGCACAGCCCGCCGCCGAGCGAGAGTTCGCGGACCGATGCTTCGTGCTCGCCGTCGGCTGTCACCAGAGTGGCCTTCATCTCGCGCGCCAACTTCAGGCGTGGGTAATAGCGCTGGCGGACACCAGGTGCGTCGGCGGAGCGGTCCAGGGGGAACGGCTCGAGGTCGGCCAGCTTGTAACCAATGAGGGTCATCGAGGCCTTTGCTGCTTCCCGGTCGATCTTCAGAAGCGACTGCGCGGCCACGATGCTGAACTCGGGGTGTATAAACGCGCCCTGATACTCGTCCGATTCCACAAGCTTTTTGAGCAGGGGAATGGCCTCGGCGACGCGCAGGCGGCCGAGAGCTTCGAGCGCTTTCACGCGCACAAACATCCCGCCGAATTTGGAGAGTTCGCCCCCGGCAATGCTCAGCAGCAGCGGCGCGGGCTCGAGGTCTTCGCTCATGCCGATTTCGTCGATGGCCAGGGGGACGACGAGGGGGTCGAATACGTCGAGTAGGAGAGCGAGGAGGCGGCCGCGGCTGGGAGAACCAGCGGCGGCAATCTGGCGGGCGACGGCGTCGTGATAGACGCGGCTCCATTCCGGCAGGCGGGCGCGGAGGTCTTCGCCCAGGGCGGCGGGATCGATGCGGCTGAGCAGGCCGACGGTATTGACGGCGCTCGCGGGCGGGCGGTGGCGGAAAATTCCTTGGAGGGCCTCCGCGGCGGCGGGGCCGAGTTCCTCGGCGAGAGAAACGAGGCGGTCGCGCTCGCGGAGGCGGGAGCAGCGGCTGATGCGTCCGGCGATGTGCTCCGCGGTGGGCAGTGGGAGCCGGCGGAGGAACTCCATCAATTCACCGGGAACCACGGGCATGCGGAGGGCTTCTTCGAGGAAATCAGGGATGCGGTTTTCAAGGCCGATACGGGCCTGAAGGCCGGCGGCCAGATGCTCGTTGTTTTCCTCAATGGACCGGAGCGCGGTCAAAGTTGCGAGGGCGGCGCGATAGCGGCGGCGGGTAGCGGCTTCCTGTCCCAGAAGGACGAACGTGGAGCAAATGAGCTTCTGCAGCTCGGGCTGGGTTTCGCGCAGAAGCTGTTCGCCGACCATGCGGATGGCGGCAGGGAGCGCGCGGCTTTCCGGGCGGGGATAGAAGGCGGCGAGGTCTTTCAATCCGAGAGCCACGCGTTTTCGCGCATATTCGGACTCGCTCTGGATGCAGGAGACGTACTTCAGCAGGATCTGTTCGAGCTTTCCGGTTTCGCCCTGCTCGGCGAGATGATCGGCGTACTGGCGGACGTGGCGCGAGGGAATCTGCCAGGCCTCGTCGGAAAGCAGAACGCCGAGCTTGGCGGGTTCGGGCATGCGGGACCAGAACTCCTGCTCGAGCACGTCGGGCGGGCGGTTCAGCTCGAAGCCGGCCTCTTTGAGTTTTTCCTCGTAGGTGCCCAGTGTCTCGCGCAGCGTGTCGATTTCCTGGTTCATGCGGTGGAGGACGTTGGTGACGGCATCGACCTGAGTGCTGCCGCTCTGGTACCGCTCCATGGCCAGCCGGACGGCGAGGTGCTCCGCCAACTGAAGCAGGACGGGCGGAGGGGGCTCTTTGGGCGGAATGGCTTCGGCAAATTCCTTCAGGACGCGCTGGAGGAGGACCTGGCTGGGTTCGGGAATCCGGGAGAATTCCTCGCGCCACTGGGAGGGAGCCAGAGTGCCTTCGTCGCCGCCTTCGCGAGCGAGTTTGACGAGCAGGCGGATGGCCGTGGTCGTATCTTCCTCACCGAGCGCGGGGGTCGAGGCGGGGCCGGCGCCCACGCTGGAAACGGCCCCGGCCGGGCTCATGCCCGCGGCGGTGAGGATGCTGAGGAGTTTGCCCGGGTCGTTCAGCAAGCCTTCGACGCGCGCGGCATCGCCGGAAAAGGATTGGGCAAGGAGTGCGGCGGCCATTCCGCTGGAACCGGAAGAGCCGGAGCCGGCGCGAACGAAGCGGATCTCGTTGATGCGGATGCCGGATCTGGATTCGTCACCGATGGCCTGCTTCAGCTTCCCGGCGATTTGGCCGGGATCGGAGGAGTTTTCCGCGAAGATGCGCACGAAATGCAGGAATGATTCGGGATTGGCATGAGGGGTGAAGGTGACGCTGGCGAGGTCGGCGGCGGCGAGCAGATGGACGAAGCTTTGTTCGGCGGGGCCGACCTTGACGGCGTCGCCGTTGATGAGAAGGCGATTTTCGATCACGCCGAGCTCGAGATTCTGGTCGTTGCGTTCTTTGAGAGCGGCGGAGAGGGAATTCCAGGCTTCCATGGACTTGGAATTGGTCTGCACGTGCTCGGTGCCGTACATCTGCGCAGACTTGAGCAGCAAATTCAGGCCGCGGAGGAATTTGCCAACTGCGGAACTCGGGGGCGGCGCAGCTGGTGCGGGACTCATCACTTCTGACCTGGCCTAGTAAACCATCGGACGAGCCCGGCAGTAAAGAGCGGATGCGCGCGCGAGAGGCGGCGGCCACACGGGGACTGCAGCGAGGGAGGGAGTCAGCGGCCCGGAGGAGCGGGCGTTGCCGAGGCGGGAGGGACGAGCTTCAGATGCAGCAGGACGGTGACCGGACCATGGATTGGGGCGTCGTGCTTGCGGAGGCCGGAGTAGTCCAAACCGCTCGTTTGTACGGGCTGGAGAGAAGGAGTGATTGTGATCGCTTTTCCCGTGCAGTTCCAGCCGTTGAAATCCCGCGTGTTGATCCAGGGGTTAGCCGGCGCGCAGTGCTCGTCCTCGGCCACGATGGGCCAGTCGGAGTCGAGAACGACGCCGGGCAGCTCGGGAAAAGCCGCGGAATCGATGGTAGCGGCAAGGACGATCTCGGAATGCTTTTGGAGGTAGGAGGAGAGGAATTCGGCGCGCGGTGTGGCCAGGACAAAGGTGACGTTGTGCGTGACGCGGGAGGTTTCCGGGTCGGTGTAGGAGGGAGAATTGTATTCGCTGTTCCAGGCGGTGGGGAGTTGCTCTCGGGTGACGTGGGTAATGCTCAGCTCGCCGCGAAACTCGAGGCGGCCGTCCTGGCGAAGGCGGGCGGGGGCGCTGCGGAAAGTCATGGCGGTATAGCGGAGGATGGGGACGATGACCCCGGCGCGCAGAGTGCCGTCAGGAGCGAGCAGAGCGGCGCCCTCGCCGCCGGGAACGAGCGTGAATTCGAGGGAGGAAGCTGCGGGATTCTGAGCGCTGAGCGTGACGGCGCCGCCCACCTGGGCGACCCCGACGTTCACCATCGGCGACACTTCGGTCTGCCTTCCCATCCAGAGACTGGCATAAGAATGGCCCGGGTCGATAAGTGGTGGGGCGGTCTGAGCGGCCGCTGGCATGGCCAGTGCGGCGGCCGAAGCGAGGGCGACCAGCAGTCGTGGCATGCGATTCAACACTTTGATGCAATGGCCGCACATACCGCGAATTGGCGCGGCGTGCCGCCTGATCCGACTCTGCACTCTGTGAGATGCGGAGACGCGCAGGAGAGATTCTACCGCTCCAGGAGGAGTTGGCGATAGGCGTCGCGGCGGGTGATGCCGCGTTCGCGTGCGGCCAGCTTCAGCGCGGCGTTGCGGGAGAGGCCTTCGGCGCGCATCAGTTCGGCCACGCGCGCGGAGAGCGGAAGGGCGGTGGCCGAATGCGGATCGCGAGGCGCTGGATGCGCGGCGCGCACGGCGGGCGGGCCGATGACCAGCGTGATTTCACCGCGGACGGGCGCGGTGGAGACGGATTCGGCGAGCTCGGAGAGCCTGCCGCGGCGGAATTCCTCGTAAATCTTGGTGAGTTCGCGGGCCAGGACGGCAGGACGCGGTCCGAGAATTTCCGCGGCGTCGGAGAGGCTGGCGGCCACCCGGTGCGGCGATTCGAACAGAACGATGGTCCGCGGCTCGTCGCGCAGACGCTCCAGCGCGCGGCGGCGTTCCCCGCGGCGCGCGGGAAGGAATCCGGCAAACAGAAACTCGTCGCAGGGCAGGCCGGAGCCGGCGAGCGCGGCGAGCACAGCGGAGGGCCCGGGCAGGGGAACGACGGGAATGCCGCGCGCGATGCAGGCAGAGACGAGGCGAAATCCGGGGTCGGACACGAGCGGGGTGCCGGCATCGGTCACCAGCGCTCCGGATTCACCGCGCTCGAGCGCGGCCAGGAGTTCGGGCGCTCGCTGGCGCTCGTTGTGCTCGTGGTAGCTCACCAGGCGGGCCCTGATGCCGTGGTGCTGGAGGAGCGTGGCGGTGTGCCGCGTGTCCTCGCAGGCGATCCAGCGGACCTCGCGGAGAATCCGGAGCGCGCGGAGCGTGATGTCTTCCAGATTGCCGATGGGCGTGGCCACCAGATAGAGAGCAGCCGGTGGCGCGACGGGTGCTGAGGCTGCGGGCAGCGGATTGGATTTTCTGGCGGGCATAGGGGCCGGAACGGCCATGCTATACTACAATTTTTGCGGCTGTGCGGAGGGATTGTTCGTGCCCCTGTACGAATATTTATGCTCGAAATGCGGCCATCGCTTCGAAAAGATTGAGGGCCAGAACGCCTCGACGAGGAAGAAGTGCCCGAAGTGCGGGGCGCGGGCGGCGCGCGTGCAGTCGGCAGCCGCAATTCAGTTCAAAGGATCGGGGTGGTACGCGACGGACTACGGTGGGAAATCGGGCGGCGGAGATTCGAAGAAGGCGGAGACAACGGGAACGGATACGGGCAAAGCGCCAGCGAAAGAAGCGACGCCGGCCAAAGAGACGAAGGCGGCGAAGAAGGAATAGGCCTAGTCGCGAGACGGAGAGGGCCGACGCGCAGACGCGCGTCCGCCCCTACCATTTGCGGAATTTGAGGTAGTCGCGGAAGGCGGGGCCGAGTTCGGGATGGAGCAGGCCGAGTTCCACGGTGGCTTTCAGGAATCCGAGTTTGTCGCCCGCGTCGTAGCACACCCCCTCGTAGCGGTAAGCCCACAGCCCCAATTCCTGTGCCAGAAGGCGCATGCCGTCGGTGAGTTGGATTTCACCGCCCCGGCCGGGAGGGGTGCGTTCGAGACAGGAGAAGATTTCCGGAGGGAGGACATAGCGTCCGGTGACGATGAGGTTGGAGGGAGCTTCTTCGCGTTTGGGCTTCTCCACCAGGTCCTGGACGGGCACGAGGCGTTCGGCGATTTCCGCAGAGATGCGCAACGTGTCGGTGGCCGGGCTGGAGGGTGAGCCCTTGGCGCCCTCGGGCGGAGGCTTGATGACCCCGTAGAGGTGGACCTGGTCCATGGGAACGGGTTCGACGGCGATGGCCCCCTGGCCGGTGGCCTCGTACACGTCCATGAGCTGGCGCGTGGCGGGCTTCTCGGAGTGGATGACGACGTCGCCAAGCAGGACGGCGAACGGCTCGTCGCCGACCAGGTCTTTTGCGGTGAGGACGGCGTGGCCCAATCCCAGGGCTTCGCGCTGGCGGGTGTAGCTGAACTTGGCCATGCTTCCGAGCGCGTGCATTTCGGTAGCGAGTGCGGTCTTGCCCTTGCCGGAAAGAAAACGTTCGAGCTCGGGCGCGAAATCGAAGTGGTCCTCGATGGCGTTCTTGCTGCGCCCGGTGACGAAGATTACGTGTTCGATGCCGCTGGCGACGCACTCCTCCACCGAGTATTGGATGAGCGGTTTGTCGACCAGCGGGATCATTTCTTTGGGGATGGCCTTTGTGGCTGGGAGGAATCGCGTGCCGAGGCCTGCGACGGGGAGGACGGCTTTGCGAATGCGACGCAAGGGTGTGGTGGGCATCGAGAATGCTCGCGGGGGAGCGCATCGGGCGCCGCCGCTGCGAGAGACGCCAACATACGTGACGCGGCGCGGAGGTGTCAACGCGGATGTGGCGGAAATGTGTGAGGGTGCCAGGGATTCGCGGGGTGCGCGATGCGTGGGAGGCGCACAGGCGGGTCCCGATGCTTCGGGAGCCTGTGCTGCCTAGTCGGCCAGGCGCTTCAGGCGAGGAGAGAGGGGGACAGCCTCGACGGCCTGGCGGACTGCGGGAGGGTCGAGGATGCCGGATTCAGTGATGACGCGGACATGGTTGAGTTCAGTGTGCTCGAACAGGGGGCTCCGGACGGTGACCCCACGCGGGGCGCGCGTCCAGACCTCGGCGGCGGCGCCTTCGGTGGGGCGCCAGAACGGCGCGGCCAACTCTTCCGGGAGGAATTTGGTGGAATCGCTGAGGACGAAGATGGGGATGGCCGCCTCGCGCGCGGCGAGACATGCGGTGCGGGTGCCGATCTTATTCACAAATGCGTGTGATAGAACCGCATCCGCTCCGACTACAAAAACGCCCGCAGAATGGAGCAGCCCGAGAAGGCCAGCGTCGGTGGTGTATTGGACCGGGACTCCGGCCTCGGCCAGCAGCCGGGCGGTGACGCGTCCTTCGAACTCCGGGCGGCTTTCCGCCACCAGCACTGAGGCGATGCGGGGCCGGGCAGCGGCCAGCGCTCCGCTGACGGTGGAACTGAACGAGTAGGTGGCTACGGTGGGGCGCGGGGAATGATCCAGGCCGGCAACGAACTGGCGGGCGATGCGTGAGCGCGCATGCACCAGACAAAAGCGGAAGGCGCGGAGGCGCGCGGCCAGCGCCCGGGCGCGCTGTGGCACGTCGGCCGCGAGGGCGACCTCGTTGGCCAGGCGGAGAATCGGGGCCATTGAAGATTGCAGGCGGAGCAGGCGGACGACGACCTCTTCGAGTTCCGCCTCGGAGGGGGAGGGGTGGCGGCGGAGCCACGCCTGCACGGCCTGAACGCTTTGGAGCGCGAGCTGCGCAGCTCCGGAAGTGCGGTCCCGTGCCACGCGGCCCAGTTGCTGCCCGAACCGGTGCGACATTCCGCGTATGCTACCATGAAGTTTACCGCAACGAGGTGACTGCCGTGTCTGTTCCCATCCTGGGGATAGAAAGTTCGTGCGACGAGACGGCTGCGGCCGTGGTGCGCGGCGGGCGCGACATCCTGTCGAGCGTGGTCGCCTCGCAGGACGACGTGCACCGCAAATACGGCGGAGTGGTGCCGGAGCTGGCTTCGCGGGAGCACTTGCGGCAAATCGTGCCGGTGGTGCGGGAGGCCCTGGAGCGCGCGGGACTGGATTTTGGGGGCCTCGGGGCCATTGGAGTGACGCGCGGTCCGGGGCTGATCGGGTCGCTGCTGGTGGGATACACCTACGGACAGACCCTGGCGGGGGCGCTGGGCAAACCGCTGGTGGCTGTGAACCACCTGGACGGGCACGTCCATGCCGTGTTTCTCGAAGCGCAGCAGGGGAACGGGGGAGCGCGCCGGGGCGCGCCAGAGTTGCCGGCTGTTTGCCTGATTGTTTCCGGGGGACATACGGTGCTCTACGAGGTGCGAGCTGCAGAGGGGGCTGTGGCCGCTCCCGCGGGCTATCCAGCGTACCGGTGCAGGTATGGACGGATTGGAGCGACGCGGGATGATGCGGCGGGAGAGGCCTACGACAAAGTGGCGAAACTTCTGGCGCTGGGATACCCGGGCGGACCGGTGATGGACCAACTGGCGCGCCACGGGAATGCAGGAGCGGTTGCGTTTACGGCGCCACGGACACGGGGGAACCAGTTCGACTTCAGTTTCAGCGGGATCAAAACCGCCGTGCTGCGGCACATTCGCGCGCATCCGGAATTCGAGAAGGAAATCGCGACGCGTACGGAGGCGCTCAGCAGTGGTGTGCGCAGTGCGGCGGAGCTGCTGCCGCTCTGCTCGCGGGCGACACTCGACTTAGTGGCGAGTTTCCAGCGGGCGGTGGTGGAGGATCTGGTCCAGCGGACTCTGGAGGCGGCGGAGGAGCGCGCGGCGCGGTGCGTGCTGGTCTCGGGAGGGGTGGCGGCGAACAGCGAATTGCGCTCGACATTCGAGCAGGAAGCGGCGATGCGGACGCTGCCCGTGTTCTTTCCCAGCAGGCAGCTATCCACGGATAATGCCGCGATGATTGCGGCTGCGGCGTATCCGCGGCTGCTGGCCGGCGAGATTGCGAGCAACGGCGAGGGTGCGCAGGCCAATCTGCCTCTGGCGTGAGCGGTTGGCGGGGCCGCGCGGTCGACCGCTATTCGTGGCGCAGGGCGACGAGCGGGTCCAGGCGCATGGCGCGCCAGGCCGGGATGGAAGAGGCGGCGAGAGCCACCAGCACCAGCACGGTAGAAACAGATACGTAGGTGAGCGGGTCGGTGGGGCTGACGCCAATCAGGAAATATCCGACGGCCCGCGCTGCCGCGAACGTGACCAGGAGGCCGACCACGAGTCCGACAGCGATGATGCCGGCGCCCTGGCGTAAGACCATTTGCAGGATTTGAAGCGGTTGCGCGCCGAGCGCCATGCGGATTCCGATTTCGTGCTTGCGCTGGCTGGCCGAGTAGGAAACCACCCCGTACACCCCCACGAGAGCGAGCAGCAATCCCAGCATTCCCAGCGCGGCGGCGAGCACGGCGCCGAATTGGAAGATGAGGAAGCCATTGGCGCCTTGCATGGACGTCGTCATCGGCTGCACGTCAAAAACAGGCAGATCAGGAGCCAGCGTGCCGATTTCCTTTTCGATTTCCGGAGCGATGGCATCGGGTTCGCCTGCGGCGCGGACCTGGAGGGTCAGGAAGGAGCTGTAATTCTGAGTCCAGGGCACGTAAAAAAAGGGTTTCATATCGCCCTTTATGCCGAACGTGCGGCTGTCTTTGGACACGCCCACCACGGTGATGCTATGGGACTGGTCGCTGGACAACTTAAATTGCCGGCCGATGGGATCCTGGTGCGGCCAAAATTTCTCGGCCATCGTGCGATTGACGATGGCAACGTAAGCGGTGTTTTGATCGTCCGCGGCGGTGAATTCGCGCCCATGGTCCATGCCGATGCTCATGGTCTTGAAGTAGCCGGGCGAAATCTGGCTATAGTAAATCGTGGGGGACGGCTGCCCCGCGGGAGTCTCGTAGCCGGGGACGAGCAGGGTGTCGGCATTGTTGTAGTAGCCCATGGGGATGACGAGAGCGAGCGAGGCGGAGTCGACTCCCGGAAGCGAGCGCACCCGCTCCAGCAGTTGCTTGTAAAACACTCTGCCCTGCGCTTCGTTGAATCCGATTTCGTTGGGGTCCATGGTGAGATTCAAGACGTGGTTGGGATTGAAGCCGAGATCCGCGCGCTGAGCATGCTCGAGGCTGCGGGTAAAGAGGCCGGCGACGATGAGAAGCATCAAGGAGCCGCCGACCTGAGCGACCACCAGGGCGCTGCGGAGGATCTGGCGTCCTCCGGCCACGCTGCGGCCGCCTTCATGGAGGATTGCGCTCAAATTCCCGCGAGAGAGCCGCAAGGCAGGCACCACCCCCACGACCACGCCGGTGAGCAGCGCCGCGGAGAAGGCGAAAGCGAAAATGCGCCAATCGAAATCGAAATTCAGATAGATCGGGAGGCTGGTTTTCAGATCAATCCGGCTGATCACGCTGCTGCCCCACAGACCCAGCAGGATGCCGGCCAGGCCGCCGAGCAGGGCCAGGAACACGCTTTCGGTGAGCAACTGTCGAATCAGGCGGGAGCGGGCCGCGCCCATGGCCGCGCGCACGGCCATTTCGCGCTGACGGATGCTCCCGCGGACGAGCAGGATATTCGCCACGTTGACGCAGGCCAGCACCAGCACCAGCCCGGAAAGGGCCATGAACAGCGCCGAGACCAGCATGATGGAATTGTCTTTGGAAGGACTGGGCCGCGAGAGGCGCTCCAAAAAGACGAGCACCGACAGGCCCTTTTCGGTTTCCGGATACTGCAGCGCCAGCCGCTGGCTCACTACGCGAAGGGTTGACTGGGCCTGCGCGACCGTGACGCCCGGCTTCAGACGTGCCAGGATGGAAACCGAGCGGACGTTGCGATTCACCAGGTAGTCTGTTGCGTTTGGGCCGCCTTCAATCGAGGCCATACCCAGGGGCAGGTAGCCGCCGGGATCGATTATGGACTGCGCTCCGTGGAAGCCTTCCGGCGCAACTCCCACGATGGTGAAGAGATGGCCATCCAGTGTGACTTTCTGGCCCACGATGTTCGGGTCGGCGTTGAATCTCTTTTTCCAGTAGGAGTAAGCCAGGACGAGCACCGGGTCGGCGCCGATTTCCTTTCCTTCGGAGGGCAGGAGCAGGCGTCCCGCGGCCGGCTTCAGGCCCAACGCGCCGAAGTAGTCGCCCGTCACATAAAGCGTCACGATGCGGTCCGCGTGGCCGTTGACGCTCAATCCATCGAGGCCGACAGTCGAGCCGGTGACGTCGGCAAAAACGGAGGTGGTTTGCTCGCGAATGTCCAGAAGATCGGCGTAGGAAAACTGTGGTATTAGCGGCCCCTGGTTTTGTTCGCAGGCGAGCACTACCAATTCGCCGGGGTTCTTTACGGGCAACGGCCGGAGCAGGAACGAATCCACCATGCTGAAGATCGCGGTATTGGCGCCGATGCCGAGAGCCAGAGTGAGGACGGCGATGGCGGTGAATGCCGGGCTCTTCGACAGCATGCGCGCGGCGTAGCGCAGGTCTTGTAGAAACGTTTCCATGCAGCCTCCCCGGGGCTTTCGAGGCCCACCTGTATCGTGATTGGCGAGCAAACCAGTAACCAGCCGCCACACGGCTATCTACACTGTTTTCATACGGTTGTTGGCTTTGTTTTGTTCCGCAGCGGCAGGGGGTGCCCGGCCGTGGGATGGCGCGTCCCTGAAACGGACACAAGTCTTTAGCCCCGAGCGTCCCAGTTGCCCGGGAATCGCTCCGGGCAGGGGAGTGCATGAAACCGCAGAAGGCTGATGGCCGTCCAATTCGGCTCTATCGCTGCGCCGCTCGAATTTCTACAGTCGAAGCGGGAGGACGAGAAATGCAGGAAACACCGGCAGAGTACCGCAAGAGAATCTTGAAGAATCTGGAAGGACAGGACGCTCTGAAAGTACAGGCAGGCGCGCCCGCCCGGCTGGCAAAATTGATGCGCGGGGCCACGCGGCAGCGGCTGGCGCGGCGGCCAGCGCCGGGGAAATGGTCGGTGAACGAAATTGTGGCGCACCTTTCGGAGACGGAAATCGTGGTGGGCTACCGGATGCGGGCCATCGTGGGGTCGCCGGGAACGCCCATTCAGGCTTTCGACCAGGACTCCTGGGCGGCGGCGGGAAATTACGCGGGACGCGACGCGAAGAAATCGCTGGCGCTCTATCGCGCGGTGCGCGAGGCTAACCTGGAATGGCTGCGCCGGCTGCGTCCGGAACAGTGGAAACATTTCGGGATGCATGCCGAGCGGGGCGAAGAGTCGATCGAAATGATCGTGAACATGATGGCCGGGCACGACCTGAACCACCTGCGGCAGGTGGAGGCGCTGCTGGGACGGAAGAAATAGGTAATGGCTGCCGGGGAAGTGGCAAATCCTAGCTGCGTTCGGGATGACAGCACGCGAGGATAGCCGGCAGGCCGGGTGAAATTCCCTATTGCGCTGGGATTCGGTCCAACCTCACACTTCCGACCTCTGACCTCCAGATCATGCGCATCGCTGTGGATTCCGGCGGAACGTTTACGGACGCCGTCTTCGTAGCCGGCGGCCGGCTCACCATCCTGAAAGTTCCTTCGACGCCGAGAAATCCGGCGGATGCCATCGCGCACATCCTGGCACGCGTTTTGTCGGAACACCCCCGGGCGGCGGGCGCGCCGCTCGAACTGCTCTACGGCACCACAGTGGGGACCAACGCGCTGCTCGAGCGCCGCGGCGGGCGCGTCGCGCTGGTGACTACTGCTGGACTCGAAGACGTGCTGGAAATCGGGCGGCAGGCCCGTCCGCGGCTCTACGACTGGTTTGTGGAGCGTCCGGCCCCGCTGGTGCCGCACGAGCGGCGGATCGGGCTTCGGGAACGCATGGGGCCAGGGGGACGCGTGTTGCTGCGGCCGGCGCGGCGGGAACTGGCGCGAGCGGCGAGGGCTGCGCGAGCCGCGGGCGCGGAGGCCGTGGCGGTATGCCTGCTGTTTTCGTATGCCAATCCGGCGCACGAACGCGAGATGGGAGCAGCGCTCGCAGCGGCGGGGATTCCGGCGACGCTTTCCTGCGAGGTGCTTCCGGAGTTCCGGGAGTTCGAGCGCACGGCGACGACCGTGGTGAACGCGTACCTGATTCCCGTGATGGGGGAATATCTCGGGCACGCGTCGCGGCGCGCGGCAACGGCGTGGGGCTCGCGGGGAGCGGCGCGCATGCGGGTGATGCAGTCGAACGGAGGAATCGTCTCGGCGCAGGCGGCAGCGCGGGAGCCGGTGCGCACGATCCTTTCCGGTCCCGCGGGCGGGGTCCTGGGTGCGGAGTATGTGGCGGGAGTCGCGGGTTTCCACCGGGTGATCAGTTTCGATATGGGCGGCACGTCCACGGACGTGGCGCTGCTCGATGGCGCGCCGCAGGCGACGAACGAAGCGGTGGTGGCGGGGCTGCCAGTGGCTGTGCCGGTGCTGGACATTCACACGGTCGGGGCGGGGGGAGGGTCGCTGGCGCGGTTCGACCGGGCCGGCGCGCTGCGCGTGGGGCCGGAGAGCGCGGGAGCGGACCCGGGGCCGGCGTGCTACGGGCGCGGCGAGCGGCCGACGGTGACGGACGCGCAACTGGTGCTGGGACGGATTTCCCCGGAGGGCTTTCTGCGCGGGGAGTTCCGTCTGGACGCGAGGCGAGCGCGGCGAGCGCTGGAGAGCGTGCTGCGCGCAGCGCCGGCGGGACCGGGCACGGTCGAGGAGTTCGCGCAGGGAATCGTGGAAGTCGCCAATGCGGTGATGGAGAAAGCCATCCGCGTGATTTCCATCGAGCGCGGGCACGACCCGCGCGACTACACGCTGGTGGCGTTCGGCGGGGCGGGCGGATTGCACGGCTGCGAACTGGCCGCGGCTCTGCGGTTGCCGCGCGTGCTGGTGCCACGGCTCCCGGGAGGGCTCTCGGCGCTGGGAATTCTTCGCGCCGACGTCGTGAAAGAGTATGTGCGGACGGTGCAACTCGCGGGACTGCCGTCGCGGGAAACGCGGCGCCGGCTGGCGGTGGCGTTTGCGGAAATCGAACGCGCGGGAGCGCGAGAGCTGGCGCAGGAGGGATTTCGCGCGCGGGCGCAAATGCGCGTGGAGCGGTTTCTCGATTGCCGCTATGCGGGACAGGGATATGAACTGACGATTTCGGCGGCCGGAGATTATGTGGCCGCTTTCCATCGCCTGCACCAGCAGCGCTACGGGCATTCGGACGCGTCGCGGGGGGTGGAAGTGGTAAACGTGCGGACGCGGTTGGCGGGGCTGACGCCGAAACCGGATCTGGACCGCGTGGCCCGCGGGGGAGCATCGCCGACGGCGGCGGTTGCACAGCGGCGGCGCATTTTTGCGGGTGGCAGATGGGCCGAGGCCGCGTTCTATGACCGGACGCTGCTTCTGGCCGGGAACCGGATGCGGGGACCGGCAGTGGTGGGCGAATACGGAGCGACTACGTTTGTGGCCCCGGGATGGAAAGGGCGTGTGGACGCATTCGGGAATCTGGTGCTGGAGCCGGAAAAACGATGAGCGCGCGCGTGGATCCGATTCGCCTGGAAATTTTGAAGAACCTCTTCCATTCGGTGGCGGAGGAAATGGGCGCCGCGCTGCGGCGTTCGGCGTTTTCCCCCAACATCAAAGAGCGGCGGGATTATTCGTGCGCGGTGTTCGACGCGCGCGGCCAGGCGCTTGCCATGGGCGACCACATGCCGGTGCATCTGGGCTCGATGCCGATGTCGGTGGCCGCGGCCCTCGCCGCGTTTCCGCTCCATCGCGGAGATGTGGCCATGCTGAACGATCCGTACGCTGGGGGAACGCATCTGCCGGACATTACCCTGGTGATGCCCGTTTTCGCAGGCGCTCGCGGAGCCTCGGGCGGGAAGCCGCAGTTTTACGTTTCGAGTCGCGCGCACCATGCCGATGTGGGCGGGACGCAGGCGGGGTCCATGTCGCTCACGCGGGAAATCTTTGCGGAGGGAGTACGCATTCCGCCGGTGAAACTCTGCCGCGGAGGAGAAATCGACCGCGACGTTCTGGCATTGGTGATGGCCAACGTGCGGACGCCGGAGGAGCGCCAGGGCGACCTGACGGCACAAATCGCAGCGTGCCGGACGGGAGCGCGGCGGCTGGAAGAAATCGTTGCGCGGTACGGGCTGCGGGAAGTGGCGGCGTACGCGGGGCACTTGCTGGACTATTCCGAGCGCATGATGCGGGCCACGCTGCGGGGGATCCCGGCGGGGCGCTATGTTGCGGAGGATTTCCTGGACGACGACGGAATTTCGGACGCTCCGGTGCGGATCCGCGTGGCGATTACGGTGCGCGGCGGGCGGGCGCGCGCGGATTTCACGGGCTCGGCCCCGGAGTGTGCGGGGAGCGTCAATGCGGTGGAGGCCATTACCGTGTCCGCAGTCTATTACGTTTTTCGATGCCTTCTGGACGAGCAGGTGCCGGCCACGGCGGGGTTGCTGAGGGCGATCCAGGTGATTGCGCCGCTGGGGACAGTGGTGAACGCGCGGCCGCCGTGCGCGGTGGCGGGCGGAAACGTGGAAACGTCGCAGCGGATTGTGGATACGCTGCTGCGCGCGCTCGCCCGGGCGCTGCCGCAGCGCGTGCCTGCTGCGTCGCAGGGCACCATGAACAATCTTTCCTTCGGTGGGACGGACCCGCAGACGGGGCGCGCGTTTGCCTACTACGAAACGATCGCCGGCGGGATGGGAGCGCGGCCGGGACGCGACGGCATTTCCGGCATGCACACGCACATGACGAATTCGCTGAATACGCCGGTAGAGGTGCTGGAGCACGCCTATCCCGTCCGGGTGCGGCAGTACGCGCTGCGGCGGGGATCCGGGGGAGCAGGGCAGTGGCGCGGGGGAGATGGGATCGTCCGCGAGGTGGAGTTCCTGGCCGCGGCGGAGGCGAGCCTGCTCTCGGACCGGCGGAGGATTGGCCCCTACGGGCTGGCGGGAGGTTCGGCGGGAGCGCCGGGGCGCAATACCCTGATCCGCGCGGGGCGCCGGCGCCGATTGCCGTCGAAGGTCAGCCTGCAGGTGGAGAGAGGAGATGTGCTGAGGATCGAAACGCCGGGCGGAGGGGGATGGGGAAAGCGAAGCCGCTGAGTGTTGGACGAGGCTGCGGGCGCCCCGCGGCGGGAGTCGGGGAAAGGTTACAGGCGGCCCGCGCCTCTCGCAGTCAAAGGGCTTCGCGCTGGCGATTGACGCGGCCGGGTCAATCGGGAAGACTCTCGCCTGCAGGTGGCAGCGAAAGTTTGCTCTTCGCCAAGGCCTTTGTGACGCTGTCTACCACCGCATCTTCGGGCGAGTTGCGCGCGGTGGCCAGTTCGCTGATGAGCAGGTGGCGCGCGCGCTCCAGCATTTTCTTCTCGCGGAAGGAGAGCGGCTTGGAGCGGCTGAGGGAAACCAGGCTTTTCAGAACGGTGGCCACTTCGTAGAGCGACCCGGTGCGCATCCGCTCCGAGTTCTCCTTAAAGCGGTGCTTCCAATCGTGATGGCAGCCGCATTTCGAGTTTTCCAGATGGGTGAGGATGCGGCCAGCCTCGTTGGAGCGGATCACGGGACGCAGTCCGACAGCCTGCACGTTGGAGTGCGGCACCATCACGCGCAGGCCGCTGGATACGACCCGCAACATGAAGTATTTTTCGGTGCGGCCGTTGAGGACTCCATAGCTGATTTGTTCGATGACGCCGACGCCGTGGTTGGGATAGACAACCTTCTCTCCGAGCCTGAAGTCCATGAGTCGAAAGCCCCCGATCAGATACATCCAGTCTAGGAAAGCGGCATGGGCGCGTCAAGCAATCAATAAGAGAAAAACGGAGCCCATAGGCAAACAAAAGGCGAACGGGCTGGCCGACCGGCGGCCCATTTTGGGCCCCGCGTTGCTCGAACTCTCACACGTCCACGCGCTGCTTCACTGGGGCTGTGGCGGCTTCTCGCCGAGCCCAAAGATCACGTCAATATACGTCTCGACCATGACGGGCTGGTCTTCAAGAAGCGTCGGCTTATAGCGCCATTGCTTCACCGCATCCGTGGCGGCCCGAATGAGAAGTGGATGGCCAGAGACGACTTCGAGCTGTTCGATGGTCCCATCTGTCCCGATAATGGCATGGAGTTTCACCGTGCCTTGAATGCGCGCCTGGCGAGCCAGTGGGGGATAGACCGGCGCAACTTTGTTGATGATTTTTGCTTCCTGGACCCCGGCGCTGACGCGGATGCGCCTTACGCCGCCGGGCGGTGCCGGCGGCGGGGGAGCGTCCGTCGCTCCACCCCGCTCGCCGCCAAGGACGCCACCGCGCACTCCGCCGGGTATGCCACCCGGCACTCCATCCGGAGTTGAATTGGAAGCCGCGTAGGCAGCCTGGAGGGCGGCCTTCAGTTCCGGATGCTCGTTCAGGACATCACGCATAGCCTCCCGGTTCACCCGCTGCGCGATGTCCGCGCTCATCTTGGAGATCTCTGGGATCATTTGTGCCATCACGGAATTTTCTTTCCTGCCGAGCGGAGATTCATAGAACTGGATGAGGCCTCGGATCTCTTCGAGGCTGAAGTACCTGTCGTAGATGGGAATCACTGCTTCATTTAGCATCTCGGTGGGGAACCTGGCCTTGTATTTTTCCAGAACCAATTCCGCAAGCTGTTCACGATATTCGCCGGGAGGAAGAATCTCGACTAACAGTGGTTTCATCCGCGCCACCCCTTGTTCCATCACGGCGCGCAATTGCGTCGTGCTGCCCATCAGGTCGAGCAGTCGGCGGATGCTGGCTTCCTTCTCCGGATCGATTTTCGGTGGCTCGACCACCGGAGACGGCGCGGACGAAGCGGCTGGCGTATTAGGAGGTTGCGGGGGACTGGATTGTGCCGCCGCTGCGAGACAAGCGCACAAAACCAGGCCGAGGAGAAACAGGGACGTTTTCATGAATCCTCCAATCCGGCGGAGCCCCGTACCGCATTCGTTTTGTCGGGGCCGGGAGCGCAGTTGGCAGTAAACCCCGGGGTCCACTCGCCTGTTCCCGGAATGCTAGCACGCCCGGAGACAAACCCAGAGAATTGCGCTCACGGCGGACCCTGATGCCGGCCGTCGCGCCGGAGCGGGGATGCGCGGGGAGCGCGCACAGGAGCAAGCGGGAGTTCCCGGTAACATGAAACCACTGCGCCTCATGGATTTCAGAAATCTGGCCCGGTGTGTCATTCTGAAGCATCGCGCCGGGGGCAGCGCAACCGCGGCGCGGACTGGTTGATGACGCCCGAACCCACAAAAGAAAAACCGAAGCCGAGTCTCCGGGAGATGCTGCCCGAAGTGTGGGCGCTGGTGCGCCCGCGGCGGGCTCTGCTGGGCGTGGGATTCGTGCTCATGCTAGTGAACCGGCTGGCGGGGCTGGTGCTCCCGGCATCTACGAAATTCCTGATCGACGACGTGCTGGGAAAACGTCACGTGGCGCTGCTCGTGCCCCTGGTGGGGGCGGTGATTTGCGCGACGGTCGTACAGGGCATCTCGTCGTACGGATTGACGCAGATGTTGTCGAAGGCCGCGCAGCGGCTGATTGCGGACATGCGGCGGCAGGTGCAGGAGCACGTGGGACGGCTGCCCGTGGCGTATTACGACGCGAACAAAACGGGCGTGCTCGTGTCGCGGATCATGAGCGACGTGGAGGGAGTCCGGAACCTGATCGGTACCGGGATGGTGGAATTTGCCGGCGCTCTGCTGACCTCCGTGTTTGCCCTGGCCATCCTGATGCGCATCAGCGCGACGATGACGCTGGTGGCCATGGCGTTTCTGCTGGTTCTGGGCGTGGCCATGAAGCAGGCCCTGAGCAAAATTCGGCCGATGTTTCGCGTCCGGCCGAAAATCCAGGGGGAAGTGACCGGACGGCTGACGGAGACTCTGGGCGGCATCCGGGTGGTGAAAGGCTACCGCGCAGAAGCGCGTGAGGCGGGAGTGTTTTCGGCCGGCGTGCAACGGCTGCTGGACAACGTGCTGCAGACGCTCACAGCTATGTCGCTGATGAACCTCACTGCGAGCGTGCTTCTGGGACTGGTGAGCGCGACCATCATGTACATCGGGGCACGGCAGATTCTGGCCGGAACGATGACACTGGGCTCGCTGGTGACCTACACCGCGTTCCTGGCCATGCTGGTGGCGCCGATGTTCCAAATCGTGGGCATCGGGACGCAAATCACAGAGGCGCTGGCGGGGCTCGAGCGCACACACGAAGTGCTGCGCGAGCGGCCGGAGGACGAGGACCCGCGGCGGACGCGCGCGCTGGACGAGGTTCGCGGCCTGGTGGAGTTCGATGCCGTGAGTTTTTCCTATGACGCCTCAAAGCAGGTGCTGGACGACATCAGCCTGCGGGCGGAGCCGGGGACGGTGACGGCGCTGGTGGGGCCGTCGGGCGCGGGGAAATCCACCATCATCGGATTGATTGCCGCGTTCTATGTGCCGACGGCGGGAGCTGTGCGCGTGGACGGCGTGGACCTTTCCATGGTGAGCCTGGATTCCTACCGGCACCAGCTCGGCGTGGTCATGCAGGATACGTTTCTGTTCGACGGCACGATTCGGGAGAATGTGGCGTTTTCGCGGCCGGGGGCGTCGGAGGAGTCGGTGCTGGTGGCGTGCCGGATTGCGCGAGTGGACGAGTTCGCGGAGACGTTTCCGCAACGATACGACACGATCGTGGGGGAGCGCGGGGTGAAATTGTCGGGAGGGCAGCGGCAGCGGGTGTCCATTGCGCGGGCGATTCTGGCCGACCCGCGCATCCTGCTGCTGGATGAAGCGACGTCGAGCCTGGACTCGGAGTCGGAGGCGTTGATCCAGGAGGGGCTCGCCTATCTGATGCGCGGGCGTACCACGTTTGTCATCGCGCACCGGCTGTCCACCATCCGGCGGGCGGACCAGATCCTGGTGGTGGAGGGCGGGCGGATCATCGAGCGGGGCCGGCATCAGGACTTGCTGGCTGCTCGGCGCCGCTACTGGGACCTGTACACGCGCCAGCACGGCATGGAAGCGAACAGATTTCTCGCCCCCGGGGAGGGAAAGGAAGAGGCGGAGCCCGCTCCGGCTGGGCCGGAGAGCAATGGCGCCGAAAGCCGAGACGGCGGGTTCGCGGATGGGGTCCGGCTGCTGCGGCGGCAGGATGGGTAGCCGGGCCAACCCCTGTGTGCAGCACATGATTTGCCGCGCGACCTATCGGGAATGCTGATCCTGGCCATCGACACGACGTCTCCCGCCGGCAGCGTGGCGCTGCTGCGCGACCGCGAAGTGATGGCGAGCGTGGCGCGCGTGGATGACGAACCATATTCCTCCCGATTGTTCCAGGACGTGGAACGGGTTCTGCGCCAGGCGGGCGCGGCGCTGCCGGAGGTGGAATTGTTTGCCGTCGCTTCCGGCCCGGGTTCGTTCACCGGGGTGCGCGTGGGGTTGGCAGCGGTGAAAGCATGGGCGGAAGTCTACCGCCGGCCGGTGGCTGCGGTAAGCGCGCTCGAGGCCATGGCAGCGCAGGCATCGCCAGAGGAACCGCTGGTTGCGGGAATCGCGGACGCCCACCGTGGACAGTTGTTCGCAGGATTGTACGAGCGGAGCGCGGGCGTGTTGCGCCGCAGGGGAGACGACGTGGTGATGGCGCCGCCGGAGTGTTTCGCCTACCTGGCGCAGCAGGCGGCCGGGGCGGCATTCGTGATTCGCACCACGGCCCCGGAGATGGTGCGCGCCGCGCTGGCCGGGACCGCCGAAGCCGCGCCGCGCGTGGAGATGGCAGACGCAGCGCTGGCTCAGGCCATCGGGCGGCTGGGCCTCGGGCGGGCCCAGCGAGGAGAATTGGCGGACGCGCTGACGCTCGACGCGCATTACGTTCGGCGCTCGGACGCGGAACTGCTATGGCGCGACCGATGATGCGTGCGGCGCCCATCCGGCGGCTGGAGCCGCGTGACATGGAAGCCGTGCTGGCGATTGAAGCGGAGGCGCACCCCTGGGCCGCCCAGTGGACGCCCGAGTCGTATCTGCCCGCGCCGGATTCGGAAATGCGTGCGTGGGTGACGGAGCGCGCCGGCCGGGTCGCCGGATTCGTTCTGGCGCGCTATGCCGGCGGGGAAATGGAAGTGCTGAACCTGGCGGTAGCGGACGCCTCGCGCCGGACGGGCGCGGGCAGCGCCCTGGTTGCCGCTGCGCTGGAGGAGGGAGAGGCGTGTGGCGCCTCGCGTGTATTCCTGGAAGTGAGGGAATCCAATACGGGAGCGCAGGCTTTCTACGCCGCGCTGGGATTTGCGGCCGCGGGGCGACGGCCGCGCTATTACCAGCATCCGGAGGAGGACGCCCTGATTCTATCCATTCCACTACCCCGTCGGGGCTGAGGTGCGTTTTCGATTGCGCGGGGATTGCAGCGGCGTGAACGCTGTGTTACCCTGCCGCAATTGGACCACTTTCGCCGCTCTTCAGAAGGGAGGACGCATGGCCGTCTCACCCCAGGAAGTGCGCGAGATTCTCATGGCGCGTGACGCCGACTTCCAGCGACTCGCCCAGGAACACTCGCAGTACGAATCGCAGCTCGACCGGCTCTCCAAGCAAACCTACCTGAACTCGGAAGACCTCCTGATGGAAATCGAACTGAAGAAACGAAAATTACGGGTGAAAGACGAGATGGAGATCCTCGTGGCGCGCCGCCGCCGCGAGTTTGACAACCGCTAGAACGGCCGCGAGGGCCATCCTCGGGTACAATACGGTAGAGGTGTCCGTGTGTTCGGCCCGGCCCGTCTGGAATGGTCGCTGAGGGATACAAATTTGCCGCCGGTCCTCTGCTCGTTGCCTTTGCAGCGGTGGCATGCGCGCGGATCTTCGGAAGGGCTGTCTGGTTCGACGCAGCAGCGCTCTTTTTCTTGTTGCTGGGGCTTTTCGTGCTGTACTTTTTCCGCGACCCCGAACGGAGGATCCCGGCGGACCCGGACGCGGTAGTGTCCCCGGCAGACGGCCGCGTGGTGGTGGTGACCCCGGAGGAGTTGGAGGGGCGGCCGGGGCAGCGAATTAGCATTTTTCTTTCCGTGTTAGACGTGCACGTGAACCGCGCTCCCGTCTCCGGGACGATTGCTTCGCTCGACTACCGCCGCGGCAGCTTTCACGGCGCGCTGTTCGAGCGCGCCTCGGCGGAAAACGAGCAGAACGTGATCCGGATGACTACGGAGCGCGGGGATATGGTGTTCAAACAGATTGCCGGGCTGATCGCGCGGCGCATCCTGTTTTGGAAGCAGAGGGGAGAGAGCGTAGGCATCGGGGACCGCGTGGGAATGATCCGGTTCGGCTCCCGCGTGGACGTGTGGTTGCCCGCCGGCGCGGAGATTGCGGTTCGCCCCGGCGATACGGTACGCGGCGGCTCGAGTATTCTGGCGAGGTGGAAATGAGCGGGGGGATGCATGCGATGCAGTCCGGCCGGGGCTCGCGGCTCCGGCGGGGCGTCTATCTGCTTCCCAGCCTGTTCACGGTGGGCAACCTGCTCTGCGGCTACTACGCCATCCTGATGACGCTGCAGGGCACTTCGCAGGATTTCGACAACGCCGCGAAGTGCATCGGGCTGGCCATCCTGCTCGATTCGCTGGACGGGCGGATTGCGCGGATGATCGGCGGGGATTCCGAGTTCGGCAAGCAGTTCGATTCGCTGGCGGACGTGATCAGCTTCGGCGTTGCCCCGGCGATGCTCGCATTCGTATGGGGCATGCACGGTCTGTCGGAAAACGACCCGCTGGCGAAGCACGTGCTCCTCATGGGATGGATCGTCACCCTGTTTTACGTCCTGTGCACCGCCTGGCGGTTGGCCCGGTTCAACATCCAGGGAATGATGCCGGGGACGAGCAACCGGTTTTTTGTGGGCATGCCCACGCCGGGCGCCGCGGCGATGGTCGCGGCCATGGTGCACGCGAAAAAGTTCCCGCTGGACGACATGCGGTGGGCGATCGGCTGGCTCGGGCTGGTGGCCGTGCTGGCCGTGTTGATGGTGAGCAAATTGCGCTTCTACGGCTTCAAGGACCTCAAATGGAACGTGCGGCAGCCGCCCCTGCTCGTGGTGCTGCTGGCACTGCTCTTCGTCCTGGCGCTCTTTTACTCGGAGCAGGTGCTGCTGATCAGCGCGACAGCGTACACGCTGTCCGGCCCGCTGCTCTGGCTTTATCGCGCCGTGCACCTGCGAGCGGCCGCGCACTCGGCGGAGACTCACGCCCGGCAATGACCGTTTCCTCCCCCCTACCGCTGCACATCACCATCGCCGGCGCGTCTTCGCTGCTCGGGAAAGAGGTGACCGAGTTGATGGGGAGGAGCGCGCTTCCGGCTCACGAGCTGCGCCTGCTGGATGATGCGGCGCTCGAGGGCACCTTGACGGAGGCGGAAGGCGGGCCCGCGTTGATCCGCGGACTGGTGCCGGGGAGCTTTGAGAACGCGCGGCTGGTCTTTTTCGCGGGGCTGGAGGAATTCACGGCCCGCCATTGGGCGGAGGCGGAGCGGGCGGGAGCGGCGGTGATCGACCTTTCGGGGGGGCTCTCCGCGGTGCGCAGCGCAATGCCCTCCATCCCCTCGCTGGATGCCTTGCTGGAGCCTGCGCGCCCGGCCCCCCGCAAACTCGTTCGCGCCCCCGGTGCGGCGGTGATCGTGGCCGCGACGATTTCCGTAGCGCTGCGGCTTCTTCCGGTGCGGCGCATCGCGGCGACGATTTTCCACTCTGTTTCCGAATGCGGGCAGGGCGGGATTGACGAACTGGAGGCGCAGACGGCTAGCCTGCTTTCGTTCCAGCCCATTGCTCGCGATGTGTTCGACGCCCAGGTGGCCTTTAACCTGCTCGACCGCTATGGGGAATCCTGCCGGCAACAACTGGAGGACGTGCGCGCGCGCATCTCGCGCGATCTCTCCGATTATCTCGCCTACCGCGCGCCCATGCCTGCGGTCCAGGTGATCCAGGCGCCGGTGTTTTATGGCGCGGCGTTCAGCGTGTGCGTCGAGTTCGACGGGCCGCTCCCGGAGGATTCGGTCCATCGGGCGCTCGAAGAAGCGGGAGTGATGGTGGGCGTGGATTCGCCGTCGAACGCCACTGCGGCCGGTTCTGCGGAGATCCACGTAACGCTGCGCGCCGATGCCAATCTCCCCATGATCTGGTGGATTTGGGGCGCGGTGGACAATGTGCGGCTCGCGGCGCAGAATGCCGTCCGCATCGCGGAGCGAATTTGTGCTACGCACGATTGATCCCGGCCACCGGGCTGGCGGCGCGGAGGCGAGCGCGGGCACTGCGGCAGTGCTGCTTCTCCTCACCGCGCTCTTCGCCGTATCCTGCGGCTACCACGTAGCCGGGCGCGGAAACGCCCTGCCGCAGCAGTGGAAGACCATCGCCATCCCGGCACTGAAAAACCGGACCTCCAACTATCGCGTCGAACAGCGGTTCACGCAGGCGCTGGTGCGCGAGATGATCTCGCGGACGAAGTACAGGGTCGTGCCGGAAGAGAAAGACGCGGACGCGGTGCTGGAAGGGGAGCTCAGTTCGCTGCAAACCACCCCGGTGGTGTTCGACCCGGTGACCACCCGGGCCACGTTGATGCTGGTGTCCGTCACTCTCCGCGTGCGCCTGTTGGATCGTTCCTCCGGCAAACCCGTCTATCAGAATTCGAAGTTTGTGTTTCGCAACGAATACGAAATCTCCACCGACATCCCCAGTTTTTTCCAGGAGGAAGGGCCGGCGCTGGACCGCATGTCGCGCGATTTTGCCCGTTCCCTGGTGTCGGCGCTGCTGGAGAAATTCTGATGCCGGAAATGACTGCCGAGCGCCTGTTCCAGATGCTGGCGGCGCCCGCCAGCCGGAAGCCGAAACCGCCGTGCATCGTCCTGGCGGGAGAAGACGCCTACCTGCGGGAGTACAGCCGGAAGGGAATCGTGGCCGCGTGTTTTCCCGAGGGCGCGCCGGAGTGGGCCGTGGTGCGCGCTTCGATCCGCGACGAAGGATTGGAGCGCATCCTCAGCATGGCCCAGAGCTATCCCATGCTGGCGCCCCGGCAGGTGATTTTCGCCCTGGAGTTGGAAGCCCTGGAGGAACTGGAGGAGAAAGCCCGCGACGCCGCTCGCGAAAAACTCGAAGCCTACTGCGACGATCCCGCGCCGTTCACCGTCCTGGTTCTGGAAGCCGCCTCGCTCGACCAGCGCACGAAGCTTTCGAAACTCCTCGCGGAGAAAGCCGCCATCATTTCGCTGGACTTGAAGGAGGACGTGCCCGGCAAGATGCAGGACGCGCTGCCCGTGATCGCGCGCATGGCGGAGGATGCCGGAGTGCAAATCGATGCGGAGGCCGCGGCGCAACTGTCGGACTGCCTGGACGGCCGCCTCGACCGCATCGCGCCGGAGGTGGCGAAACTCGCGGCCTATGCGGGAGATACGAAGCGCATCACCGCAGCAGACGTGGCCCTGCTGGTGCCCGCGGCGAAGCTCTACACTGTGTGGCAACTGGCGGAAATTCTGGCCTCCGGCGAAGGCAGCCGCGCGCTCGTGTTCCTGGACAGCTTGCTGCGCGAAGGCGAGGAGCCGGCCAAACTGGTGGGCGCCCTGGCCTGGATGTACCGCAAACTGATTGAAGTGCAGGAGCTGCCCCCGGGAACGAATCCGTACGCGGCGGCAGGAAAACTGCGCATGAGGCCGGAAGCGGTGGCTCTGGCGCAGCGGCAATCACGGGCATTGCCGCGCGAACGGCTGCTGCGCGGCCTCTCGGCGCTGGCGGAGGCGGATTCGCGGCTGAAATCGGGCAACCGCGCACCACGCGCCGTCCTCGAATTCCTGATTTCGGAGCTAACCAATCGCCAGTCGGCTGTAGCGCGGGGCGAGTAGCCCCCCGCATTTGCCAGCCACCTTGTGCGCCCACTGAGGCAAACACCAGTCACCACTCACCAGTCACCGCACCTACATTCCCGGCTTCTCGGGATACGGCGGAAGATCCGGCGGCCGTGGCGCCAACTTCGGCGGATTCGCCTCGATCTGCTTCATCACTTCCTGGATGGCTCGGTCGAGCTGGGCATCCTTGCCGCGCACCACGTCGTCGGGACGGTCGTCCACGATGATGTCGGGCTCGACGCCGCGGTTCTCCATCACCCATTGGCTCTCGAGAGAGTATTCGGAGCCCTCGGGACGCGTGATGTACCCGCCGTCGATCAGCGGGATGAAGCCTCGAATGCCGCGGACGCCGCCCCAGGTGCGCTCGCCGATCAGCGGGCCGAGTTTGTACTTCTTGAAGTAGAAGCTGAAGATGTCGCCGTCGGAAGCGGCGTAGGCATTGGTGATGCACGCGTAGTAGCCGTGGAACACGACGGGAGGCGTCGTGCTGCTTTCCGTGTTGCGAGATGAATTCATGCCCACCAGGATGCGGCGCAGGCGTTCGAAGATGAGTTGGTCCACAAACCCGCCGCCGTTGTATCGCACGTCGATGATTAACCCCTGCTTGCGGATCTGTGGGAAGAATTCCTTCACGAACTCGTTGAGCCCGGCATCGCCCATGTCGGAGATGTAGATATAGCCGACCCGGCCGCCCGTAGCGGCGTCCACTTTCTTTCGGTTCGTCTCCACCATATTCAGCATGCGCAGGGCGAACTCGTCGCCGATAGGCCTGACGGCGACGGTGCGCGCGCCGTCATCCGCGGGCTTCGAGTTCACGGTGAGCGCCGCGGTCACCCCAGCCGTGTTCACAAACATCTCGTAGGGGTCCTGGAGGGCGCGGAGCTGCCGGCCGTTCACGGCCAGCAGGTAATCGCCTTCCTTCACGTTGATGCCAGGTTCGGTGAGCGGCGAGCGCGTCTGCGGGTTCCAGTTTTCGCCGGGATAGATTTTCTCGAAGCGGTAGCGTCCGCTTGCGGCATCGAGTTCGAAATCCACGCCCAGCAGGCCGACGTTTACCTGGTGCAGCTCGGGCATGGCGCCGCCACCGGTGTAGGTGTGGGAATTGGACAGCTCCCCGATCATTTCTCCCAGGATGTAAGTGAGGTCATAACGGCTGGCGGCGTAAGGAACCAGCGGCGCGTACTTTTCGCGCACCGCCTCCCAGTTGACGCCGTTCATGCCGGGTTCGTAGAAGTAGTCGCGTTCCTGCCTCCACACGTCGTTGAAGATTTGCTTCCACTCGGCTGGCGGGTCGACTTCCGCGCGCAGGCCGCCGAGGTTCAGCGCGCCCTCGCCGGGATGCGCCGGCGCGGGGCCGGGCTTCGCGTCGATAATCCCGTATGTCTCCTTGGCCTGGTAGAGAATCTTCGAACCATCGAAGGAAACGACCCACTTGTCGATGCCCTCGATGACGGTCTTGTCCTTCCGCGCAGCCATGTCAAACGCATGCAGCGCGTTCTCTTCACCGGGGAGCGGACCGGAAAGGCCTTGCACCGGCTGGGTCGAGTAGTAGAGAAAGCCCTTGGCGGCGCCGATGCCGTTGATGACCGCTGGCGGTACGGGCAGGCCCAGGATGCGGCCCTGGATGCCGTCGGTGTCGATGCGGAACCCCTTTAGCCCTTCCGTGGAAGACTTGCTCTCGCCGGGCTTTTCTTCCTCCTTCTTTTTCTCTTCGGCCTTCTTCTTGCCTTCTTCTTTCTTTCCCTTTTCCGCACCGGCCGCGGACGCCTCGGGCGCGGGCTCTTCGTGCTTGATGGCGGTCTCATCGCTCAGCGCGGGAAACGGCGAGGGGAGATCGGCGCGCAGGGTGACCACGTAGGGCCGCGTCGTTTTCGGGTTTGCGAATTCGAAATCGTAATTGCCCAGCACTTCGTTGTAATCCCGGTCGGAAAGGAAATAGAGATATTTTCCTTCCGGATCGAACGCGGGGCTGACGCTGTTCACCAGTTCACCGGTCACCGGGGTGATCTTCTTGTCCGCGGTCGAGTACAGATAGACGATGCTCAGCCCGCTCTCTTGCGCCTTGTCGTAGGCGATCCATTTGCTGTCCGGGGACCAGGCGTAGTTGGTGATCTCCGCGTATTTGCCGCGGTCCACGGCCACCGGCTGCTTGTCCTTGATGTCCACGTACCACAGCCGCAGGTCTTTGTCCGCCCAGGCGATCTTCCTGCTGTCCGGCGACCACACGGGCCCGAACTTAAAGCCTTTGTAGCCGGAGGTGATTTGCTGGCCTGCGTCCTTGCCGCGACCTTTGTCGGCGGTCTTGTCGCTCGCCTCTGACTCCTTCCCGAGTTCGATGTTTCCCATGCCGTCCTGCGGCGTGATGTAGATTTCATCTTCGCCGGTGCGGTCGGAAACGAACGCGATCCACCGGCCGTCGGGCGACCAGGCCACGAGCTTTTCCCGGATGCCGGGCGTGCCTGTCAGGTTCCGCGTGGCCCCTTCCTTGGCCGGAACGGTGAATACGTCTCCGCGCGCGGCGAACACGGCGCGTTTTCCATCCGGCGCGATGTCGAACTCCGTGATGAGCTTGCTCACGCTTTCCCACCGCTTCATCGTCTGGTCGCGTTCTCCGGCCAGGCTGATGGTGAGCTTGGTGGCCTGGCGCGTCCCCAGGTCGAACAGATACAAGTAGCCGCCGTTTTCGAAGACGATTGAGGAATCGCCCAGGCTGGGCCACATCACGTCGAAATCAGTGAAACGGGTGAGCTGTTCCACCTGCTTCCCGCCGAGATCGTAGCTGTACAAGTTCAGGCGGTGCTCGGGGCCGCGGTCGGAGGTGAAATAGACGGTGTTTCCGTGCCACATCGGGAAGGTATCGGTGTACTCCGTGTGCGGCACCTGCTCTTCGAACACGTTGTTCTTCAGGTCGTAGATGTAAATGTCCTGCGCCATTCCCCCGGTGTACCGCTTCCAGGTACGGAAATTGCGGAAGATGCGGTTGTAGGCGATCTTGGTCCCATCGGCGTTGTAGGAGAGAAGGCCGCCCTGGTCAATCGAAAGAGGTTCCGGGAGGCCGCCCTCGGCCGGAACGGTGTAGGGACGTTTGACCCAGACGTTCGAGGCATCTCGGCGGGAAAGAAACAGGATGCGTTTGCTGTCCGGCGTCCAGCCGAGCACTTCGTTGTGGATGCCCATGCGGTCGCTCAGCGGCTGCGCGCTGCCTTGGTAGAAGGTGAGCTGGCGCGGCTGGCCGCCGTCGGCGGACATCACATAGACGTTGAAATTGCCGTCGTACTGGCCGGTGTACGCGATCCACTTTCCGTCCGGCGAAAATTTGGGGAACAGCTCGCGGCCGGGAAACGTGGTGATGCGATGCGCCGCGCCGCCTTTGGAGGAAGCCAGCCAGAGGTCGCCGCCGTAGTCGAACACGATGCGTTCGCCGCGCACGTCCGGAAAGCGCATCAAGCGCCCTTCCGGCGGTTCCTGGGCCAGCGCAAAACCGGCGCCCAACAGCACCAACATTACGGCGCACACGCGAATCAGCGACATGAACTCATCCTCCCGGGGCAGGGAAATGCGAGCCAGCCCTGACCCTCGAAAATAGTGTGATCGTGCCGATCCGGCCGGTGAAGGCGACTGCAACTGCAACAGAACCGACGAACGCCGGGCCGTCGCGGTTTCCGTCGGCCGGCCCGCTCCCGCAATGCCCTAGGCCGGCGCGGCGAGCGAATTCACGGCCAGTGCCAGATTGGACTTGTAGCGGTTGGCGGTGTTTTCCTTCAGCGCGCCGATGCGGATGGCGCGGTCGATCGCCGAAAGCGTCTCCGGAAGCAATTTCTTCGCCGCCGCTGCGTCGCCTGAAGAAATAGCGCCGCGGAGCGCGCGGATGGCCGTGCGCACCCGGCTGCGGTTTGCGCGATTCACTTCGGTGCGCCGGGCGGTCTGCCGGATGCGCTTCAATACTGACTTTTTCCGTTTCTTCTGCTTCTTTGCTGTGGCCTGCGCCATCTAGCGCTCCTTTTCCTCTGTGTGCAAACTATCTAAACTAATGGACGCGCGCGTCGAAGTCAATTCGCGCGCGAGGGCGCGCCGGCTCGCGCCTTAACACTCGGCCCGCGACTCGTGGCAGAAAGAATACGGGAGTTGGATGGGATGCGTCGAGTCTGGATTGCATTGTCCGCCCTCCTGGGCGTCGCTGCGCTCGCGGCCAGCGTCCGTGCGACAGCATCCGCCCGACCTGGGGACGAGCATCCCGCAAGGGTCGCGGTCGCCATCGAGAATTACGCCTACCAGCCGGACCCCATCACCGTGGCCCACGGAACTACTGTCGTCTGGACGAACCGCGACGAGGTTCAGCATACCGTCGTCAGCAACGACAAACTGTTTTCCTCTCCCCAACTCGAAACCAACCAGCACTTCGAGTTCACCTTCAAGAAGACGGGAACATTCGCCTATTTCTGTTCGCTCCATCCGGAGATGAAGGGCAAAGTGATCGTGGAGTGAGGGCCGGCCGCGCCAGCGTGCCATCCCCCGTCTCAGTTCATTCAGCGGTTACGAAGTGCAGATACATGGATTGAATTCCGATGCGGCCGGGCCCCGTAAAACGGTTCCAGACGAGCTGCCCCGCGCTGGCAAACAGGCCGGTGGAGACTTTCTGGAACTGCGTTTCCATCTGCACGCTGCGGTCCTTATAAATCCAGCCGCCCGGCTCGATGTCGATGGCTTCACCTGCGTTGAGCACGACTTCAAAGACGTTCCCGTAGCCGTGCAGCCAGACGATTCCTTCGCCTTTGTGTGCGGTGAACGTGTCGATGAAAAACCCGGTGCCGCCCATCAGGATGTTGGCCACGCCTTTGACTCGGGTAAAGGTATAGTCGAGCTGGTCGGTGGCGGCCAGGAACTGGTGCTCGCGCACGTCCAGCGCTTCGTTCTGTTTCAGGTGCATCCCAAACACGTGGCCCGCGCCGTCCCGGCTGAAGGCGATGCGGCCCGGCCCGTGCGCCTCAGTCATGAATACGGGCATGCCGGAGAGGACGCGTTTGAACGCCCCCGCCAGCGCTTTGATTCCGATGCTCGTCCGCGGATCCTTCCACAGCAGGATGTGGTGTTCGAAATAAACCGGCACGGTCGAAACCTCGACGGTCAGGACCGGAACCAGCTCGCCATCGATGTGGTAGGTGACGCCGGCAAACGTTTCCGCCTGCGCGGTGGTGGGTTTTAGAACGGGCGCATATGCCATCTGTCCCTCCAGGTGCGTTCTGATGCGTAATGAACTGCTGCGGCCGGAATTCTATCAGAGCGGCCTCGCGCGGGTAGCCACGGTCAGTGCATTTCCGACCGTGGGCCTTTCTTACAACAGGGCGAACAGGTGGAACGAGCCGTAACCCACCGCGGCGCCGAACAGCGCTCCGGCGATCACGTCGCTCAGGAAGTGCATCCCTAGCAACACGCGGGAGACGCCGATGCACCCGGCCATCAGGAACAGGCCCAACTCGGCCTGCGGGTAGAGATGCCCGAGCGAGACGGCGATGGCGAATGCCGTAATCGTGTGGCCGGAGGGAAACGAAAACTGGTCCGGGGGCAGGATATTGGCCCAGCAGTGGGGTTCCTGTTCGCAGGGGCGCCGCCGGCGCGAGGCGTGCTTCACGCATTTGAAGAGCACGATGCCGGCCAGCGCCGCAAAGCTCGCGGTGGCCAGAGCGCGGTAGCGCTGGTCGCCCCCAACCAGCAGAATCAGCGGGGCCAGCGAATACCACAGCCAGCCGTCGCCCAGCCGTGTGGACCACACGGATGCGATGCGCACCCAGCGCGGCGCGCGCCAGCGCTGCACGCGCCGCATCAGACGCACGTCGCGCGTCTCGATGTACGCCAGCAGTGTGTGGGCTATCGCCACGCCAGTGCCTCCATCGGCCTAAATCTGGGCGGGATTCCGCGGGGGCGCGACAGCCGCGGTCGCCCGCGTTCCCGGCGCACTGCTAGCGCGCTCCAGCGCCGCGCAAACCCGAATTCATGCAGCATCACCGCCAGCGTGTAGATGGGAATCGCAGGGGCCAGCGGGAGCAGGAGCGAGGTCCAGGGGTTGTGGCGCATCATGGCCCCGGCGATGAGAAAGACGTCGCGCGTGAGCTTCGGGTATCCGCCATGTTCTCCGCCGGGGATGCCCTGTCCCGCACGCAGGCCGCGCAGGAATTCCGCCTTCGTACGGGCATTCGGCACCTGGGTGTATGCGGTGCCCAACGAGGCCAGCGCATGAGCGTCGCTTCCGCCCACCGGCGCTTTGCCCAGCCTGCGCGCAACTGCCTCCGCCGACTGGTTATGGCCGGGGAGCATGTGTCCATTGCGAATCTCGTACGCCGGAAACATGGACTCGAACCAGTCGAAGTCCTCCACTTCGCGGCGGCCGGTGAGTCCGGAAAACAGGTGGTTGACGCTGAAAAACAGTCGCCGCTCGTTCAGATAGGCCAGCAGGCGCGGCAGGTCGTTCCTCCGCCGCTGGATTTCTATGTGGTCCCGCTCTGTGATGTCGTACACCCCCACGTGCGCCTGGGTGCCGCTGGGCATCCGGCAGGTGATTTCCTCGCTCAGGAAGAAGCTGCGGAAGTGGCGCAGCGGTTCAGCCCCGTCAATGGAGTCGTGGTCGGTGAGCGTCACCACGTCCATTCCTCGTTGTCGCAGCGTGGCGTAAACGTCCGCGGGCGCGCTATAGCATTCCCGGCACACCCGGTTCAGGCCGGGAACCTCGCACATTCCCGAGTGGTAGGAGTGCACATGAAGGTCGCATTTCATGTCTCCAGCGTAGGAACCACGTGTTACAGCCCGATGACTGTGGAAAAAAAAGCGCCTAACGATAACTCTTTCAACACTCTATCAATCCAGGTTCACACGATTGTAATGAGCGTGATTTCCGCTCCGCGTGAGAGAATTTGTAACCGATGTGCAGAATCGAATTCGTCTATTTCGACGCCGGCGGCGGCCACCGCAGCGCCGCCACAGCCCTCAAAACGGTGATTGATTCGGAGAAGCGTCCCTGGGATGTGCGCCTGTTCAACTTCCAGGAACATCTGGATGCGCTCGATTTTGTGCGCTCGATTACAGGCCTGCGCATGCAGGATGTTTACAATCAGATGCTGCGGCACGGCTGGACACTGGGCAGCACGCAAATCATGCGGGTGCTTCAGGCCACCATCCGGCTCTACCACCCGCTGCTTGTGCGCCGGCTGGTGGACTATTGGCGCGATGTCCGGCCGGATATGGTCGTGTCCTTCATCCCGCACTTCAATCGCGCGCTGGGCGAAAGCTTTCGGAAGTCGTTCCCGGACCGGCCGTTCGTTACGCTGCTCACCGACCTGGCGGACTATCCGCCGCATTTCTGGATGGAGCGGCAGCCTCAGTTTTTCATCTGCGGGACGGAGCGCGCGGTCGAGCAGGCGCGGGGAATGGGGCATCACGATGCGCGCGTTTTCCGCACCTCCGGCATGATCTTGAACCCGCGGTTTTACGATCCGGCGGCCGTGGATGTGGCGACGGAGCGAAAACGTCTGGGACTCGAGCCGGGAGTGCTTACCGGGCTGGTCCTTTTCGGTGGCTATGGCGCGCGCGCCATGCTGGAAATCTCCGAGCGGCTGGAGAGCTCCGAGCTTCCCATTCAGCTCATCTTCATCTGCGGCCGCAACGAACGCCTGGCGGACGCGCTGCGTCGACGGCCGCTTCGGCGCCCGCGATTTGTGGAGGGATTTACCCGCGAGGTGCCGTATTACATGCGCCTTTCCGATTTCTTCCTGGGCAAACCCGGCCCGGGCAGCATTTCCGAGGCGCTGGCGATGCGGCTGCCCGTCATCGTGGAACGCAATGCCTGGACGCTCCCACAGGAGCGGTACAACGCCCAGTGGGTGCGGGAAAACAATTACGGGCTGACCGTGCGGGGCTGGAGGGAAGTGGTGCGGGCCACCTCCGAACTGATCGAGCCGCCCCAATTTGCGGCGCGCCGCAGCCGCATTTCCGCGCTCGAGAACCGCGCCGTCTTCGAGATTCCCGGCGCGCTCGAGCGCATTCTTGATTCTCCCGCCGGGGTGGGCTAGGCTGGTGTGTTCCATGCCGAGCACGTCCGACTGTACCTCTCGCGCTCCCCGCCGCCCGTCTGCCCGCGTGCCATGAAACGCTCCATTCAACTAGCCGGAGGCATCGAGCAGCTCTTCGGGGCGCTGGACGAAAACCTGCGCCTGTTCGAGAACACCTTCCGCGTGAGCACACACCTGGAGGACGGGACGCTGGAACTGGAGGGCGAGGGCGAGTCCGTGGACCGGGCCGCGCGCCTCGTGGAGGACTACAGCACGCTGATCCGCGAGGGTCGCGTGTTTTCGAGCGGGGAAGTGAAATCGCTGCTCCGCGCTGCCGCCGCCGAGCCCCAGCTTTCGCTTCGCGAAGTGGCCCGGCCTCAGCGCCATCGCGTCTTTGGGAAGAAGAGCGTCGCGGCAAAAACGCCCAACCAGCGCCGCTACATGGAGTGCATCGAGAAATACGACATGGTATTCGCCATCGGCCCCGGCGGGACGGGGAAGACCTATCTCGCGGTGGCCATGGCCGTCTCCGGCCTGCTGACCAAAGAAGTGTCGCGCATCATCCTGGCGCGGCCCGCCGTGGAAGCCGGCGAGCGGCTTGGCTTTCTTCCCGGCACCCTGCAACAGAAAATCGATCCCTACATGCGCCCGCTCTATGACGCGCTGTACGACATGCTGGATGCGGACAAATTGGAGCGTTACCTCGAGAAAGGAATCATCGAGGTGGCGCCCCTGGCCTTCATGCGCGGGCGCACGCTGAACGATTCCTTCGTCATTCTGGACGAAGCCCAGAACACCACCAGCGAGCAGATGAAAATGTTCCTCACCCGGCTGGGCTTCAATTCGAAGGCGGTGATTACCGGCGACATCACCCAGATTGACCTGCCTGCCGAGCGCCGCTCCGGCCTGGTGGAAGCCATGGAAGTCTGTGGAAGGATTCCGGAGATCGCTTTCGTGCACTTCAACGAACGGGATGTGGTGCGGCATAATCTGGTTCAGCAGATTATCAAAGCCTATGAAACGTTCGAGGGAGCCTCGGGGTCTTCCGGCCGGGCGCCGAGTCCATCGCTCCCGAAGTTTCGGGACGACAATGACCGCAGACCTCCCACGAAGTAGCCCCGCCACGGCGGGCGGGCCCGCGCCGGACGGCGGGCGCGGCGAGCGCGTGCTGGTCAACCGGCAGCGCGCCGTGGCTGTGCGCCCGCGCCCTCTGAACTCCTTCCTGGTCCGGGCCTGCGAGATGGTGCTGTCGCCGGGAGCAGGCGTGGCAGTGTGCCTCGTTTCCGATCGGGAGATTACCCGGCTGAACCGCGCCTACCGCGGCAAGGATGGGCCCACCGACGTTCTTTCGTTTCCCGCAAATGGGAAGAGCGGCGGCCGGCACCGCCGCGCGCCCGGCGAATTTCATCTCGGCGACATTGCCATTTCTCCCGCCGCGGCCCGGCGGAACGCGCGCGAGCTCGGGCGCAATGTTGACGAGGAGTTGCGTGTGCTGATTCTGCACGGCGTGCTGCATCTGGCGGGCTATGACCACGAGAGCGACCAGGGGCAGATGGAGCGCTACGAGCGCCGCCTCCGCCGGCGGCTGGGGATCATCTGAGCCATGTATCTGGGATTCCTGATACCGGGCATCCTCGCGCTTTGCGCGGTCCTCACCGTGGTCTCCTACGTGGACCGCGTGTATCTCCAGCTCAGCCGCGTTACCTCGGGCAGCCTTCGCGACAGCCTGGATATCTTCGAAGCTGAAATCGAGCCGCGGCTGAAGCTCGAACGCCAGGCCGCCGCGCTTTCCTTCCGCCTCCTCTCGCACCTCCTGCTCGTGCTCGTGGCCGCGCTCACCATTCTGGTGGCGGCGCGTTCGGCGGACACGCTGCTGGAGACTCTGCTCCAGGAGATGGTGTTGCCCGTGTGCGAGGTGTTCTTCCTGATGCACCTGATCCCCTACCTGCTGCTGGCGCACAGCACGGGGCGGTGGCTGCGGGCGGTGGCGCCCGCGCTGCGCGTGCTTTGCTACGTGGTTTGGCCCATCCGCACGCTGCTCGAGGCCGGAGTCTCCGTGGCTCACCTGCACGATGAAAAACCCACGCCCGCCGAGGCCGTGCAGGAAAGCATTGAAGCACTGGTGGAGGCCGGAGAAAGCCAGGGCATTCTGGAGCCCCACGACGCGGAGCTCATCGAGCAGGTGATGGAATTCGGCGACAAACTCGTGCGCGAGGTGATGACGCCGCGGCCGGACATCGTCGCCATTCCCGCCTCCGCCCCCCTGGCCCAGCTCCGCCAGTTGCTCGTCGATTCGAAATACTCCCGCGTGCCGGTCTATGAGAATTCCCTGGACGAAATCATCGGCATCGCCAACGTCCACGATTTGCTGGGAGTTCCCGAAGGCGAAGCGGGAGGACGCCAGGCCCGCGAACTCGCCCGGCCGGTCATCTTCGTTCCGGAAACTAAACATGGCTCCGAACTCCTCCGCGAGCTGCAGCAGAAAAAGCAGCAGATGGCCATCGCCATCGACGAATACGGCAGCGTGGCCGGGCTGGTGACCGCTGAGGACCTGGTGGAAGAAATCGTAGGCGAAATCGAGGACGAAAACCGCCGTGCCATTCCCGACGCCGTGCGCGAGCCGGACGGAAGCATGGTGTTCCGCGGAAGCGTGCCGGTGGAGCGGCTGGAGGAACTGCTCGGCGTGAGCATCGAACGCGAACCCGCGGCGAGCGCGACCACCGCGGCGGGACTGCTAAACGAATTGGCTGGGCATGTCCCGATTCCTGGCGAGACCGTGCTCACCCCGCAGGTGCGGTTTGAAGTGGTGGACGCGAACCAGCGGAAAGTGCTGCGGCTGCGCGCCCGCGTGGTCGCCGCGCCGCTGGAATCAAACTCGAAACCTGAACCTGCGAAGAAGTTGGCGGCGCCCGGCGAGCCGTCGCGTGGCGATGCGGAGGCGAAGAAGGCTGCGCGCGCCACCCGCTCCGCCAAGTGAACCGAACGGATCGCCAGAGGATTTTCGCGGCGAAGCACACTCTGGAATCTCCGTCATGGTTTCGCAGACTGAAGTCTGCGCCACAACGCGCTATGATTCCAGGCGCCATGGGATTCCAATCGGGATTTGTGGCCATTCTGGGGACGCCGAACGCGGGGAAATCCACGCTGCTGAACTCGCTGGTAGGCGAAAAGGTGGCCATCGTCTCGTCGCACCCGCAGACGACGCGCAACCGCATCCTCGGCATCGTCAACCGCCCAGGCGCGCAGGTCGTCATTAGCGACACGCCCGGCCTGCACAAACCCGATTCGCTCCTCGGTCGCCAGATGCTGGAAGAAATCGAGCAGGCGCTCGACGGCATCCACATCCTTCTCCTGATTCTGGATGCAACTCGGAAATTCCGCCCCGCGGAACAACACGCTCTGGATCGCGCCGAGCGGTTCCGCGGCACGCGCATCCTCCTGCTCAATAAGATCGACCGCGTGCCGAAAGAGGCGCTCCTGCCGCTGATCGAGGCGTACAGCAAAAAACTGGAATTCGCCGAAATCATTCCCATCTCAGCGCTCACGGGCGACGGCGTGGAACGGCTCATCCAGACTCTGCTGAAATATCTGCCGGAGGGTCCGCCCTATTTTCCCGAGGAACAGTATACGGACCAACCGGAGCGGTTCCTGGCCGCGGAAATCATCCGGGAAAAAGTTCTCCAGCATTCGCGGCAGGAACTCCCGCATGCCGTCGCCGTTCTGCTCGACCAGTTTGAGGAAGGCGAAAAACTGACGCGAATCCTCGCCACGATTTACGTGGACAGGGAAGGGCAGAAGGGCATCGTGATCGGGCGCGGCGGCGGCATGCTGAAAACCATCGGCACCGAGGCGCGCCTGGAGCTGGAACAAATGCTGGGGCGGAAGATTTTCCTCGAGCTGTTCGTCAAAGTCCGTCCCGACTGGCGCGACCAGGCAGCCATCGTCCGCGAACTCGATTGGCGTCGCCAGATGGAAGCGATGGCTCCCGACGAGGAGTCGTAGGTGGGAAACCCTGTGTCTGCCCTTCCCAAATCGCGTGGACGGCCCCACGCGGCGACTCAATTCTCCGGGGAGATGCCCAGGGATTTCATCTTGCGGTAGAGGTGACTGCGCTCCAGGCCCAGTGATGCGGCTGTTTTCGTCATGTTCCAATGGTTCTCTTCGAGTTTTCGCAGAATCATCTCGCGCTCGTAGGCGTGCCGGGCTTCCGCCAGGGTGGACGCCGACTGCGCTCCGTTGCGCAATCCCAGCCCGCGGAAAAGTTCCGGCGGCAGGTGGTGGGCCTCGATGCGCTCGTCGGGGCACATGATCACCAGCCGTTCGATCACATTACGCAGCTCGCGCACGTTGCCGGGCCACGGGTACTGCAGCATCACCTCGACGGCGCCGGGCGCCAGCTCGCGCGCCTTCCGGCCGTAGGCGCCGCAGAACTCCTCCAGAAAGTGCCGCGCGAAGATCGGAATGTCTTCGATGCGTTCGCGCAGAGGGGCGATGACCACGGGAACGACGTTCAGGCGGTAGAACAGGTCTTCGCGGAAGGCGCCGCGGGCAATCTCGTCTTCGAGTTTTTTGTTCGTCGCCGCCACCACGCGCACGTCCACGGTCACCGGTTTGCGCGAGCCGATGGGCTCAAAGCGCTGCTCCTCGAGTACGCGAAGCACTTTGGCCTGCGTCTTCAGGCTCATGTCGCCCACTTCGTCCAGGAACAGCGTCCCGCCGTCGGCCTGCTGAAATTTCCCGGTCTTGTCCTCGTTGGCGCCGGTAAAACTGCCTTTCACGTGCCCGAACAGTTCTGATTCGATGAGCTCCTCGGGGATGGCGGCGCAATTCACCTCCACGAACGGCATGTGCGCGCGCAGGCTTTGCGCGTGCAGCGTGCGCGCCACCAGTTCTTTTCCCGCGCCGCTTTCCCCGTAAATCAGCACCCGCCCGCCGGTGGGCGCGGTCAAAGCGATGAGCTGCCGCAATGCCTTCATGGGCACGCTTTCTCCCATCAGCGTCTGGCTGCGGTTCAGCTCCGCCCGCAGCAGACGGTTTTCCTCCTGCAGCCGCGCCTGGGCCATGGCGTTGCGGACGGCGACGAGCATTTTTTCGAGAGCGAGAGGCTTTTCGATGAAGTCGTAGGCGCCGAGTTTGGTGGCGCGCACCGCGGTTTCGATGGTGGCATGGCCGGAGATCACCACCACCACCGGCGGACGCGCCAGCTCATTCAGCCGCCGCAGGGTTTCCAGTCCGTCCATTCCGTCCAGCCAAATGTCGAGCAGCACCAGGTCGTAGGCGCGGCGTTTGGCGGCATCCAGGCACTCCTCGCCGCTGGCCACCGATTCAGTGATGTAGCCCTCCTCGCGGAGAATGGATGCGAGCGACTGCCGAATGCCTTCTTCGTCGTCCACGATGAGCACGGAGCGCGGCACGGCGTTATCCCTGTCCTTTCACTCCCGGGCCGGAAGATGAGGGTGCGCTACCCTGCGCCGCGGCCGCGACGGCTGCGCCGTTGCCAGCGTTCTGCGGCGCGGCGGCCGGCAGATCCGCGGCCGGAAGCCGGATGATGAACCGGGCGCCCTGCGGCTGATTGTCTTCCACGCGGATGGCGCCGTGGTGCTCCGCCACGATGCGTTCTGCGATGGCCAGTCCCAGTCCGGTTCCGCGCTGTCGCGTGGAAAAATGCGGCAGGAACAGCCGGTCTTTGTCCTGCGGGGCGATGCCGTGGCCGGAGTCGGCCACAATCAACTCCAGCGTTTCGCCGTTTGCACCCAGCCGCGTGGTCAGCGACATCTCGCGCGTCGCCGCACTTTCCATCGCTTCCGCGGCATTGTCGATCAGATTGACGACCACGCGGCGGAGCAATTCCGCGTCGGCGCGAATCGGCGGCAGATGGGCGGCCAGCTCCGTGCGCACGGTCACTCCGTCCAACCGCCCGGCAAACACTTCGAGCGCGGTGGAGACCACGCGGTTCAGGTCCACGGGCGCGAGCTGCGCCTCCGGGAATCGCGCCAGCCGCGAGAAAGCGTCCACCAGGCTGCCCATCGTGGCCACTTCGCGCTGGATCAGTCCCGCGCATTCGGCCACCAGCGTTTCCAACTCCCGCGCCGATTCCGCGCTCGCCGGCGCTCCCATGCCGCGGCGTTCCAGGAAGCGTTCCAGCCGCTGCGCGGAGAGCTGGATGGGAGTGAGCGGGTTTTTGATTTCGTGCGCAATGCGCTGGGCCACCTCCTGCCACGCCGCGGCCTTCTGCGCGTGGAGCAGCTCGGAGAGGTCGTCAATCACCACCACGTAGCCGGGATTGCCCCGGCGCGGCCCGAGCGAACTGACCGTCACCGCGGCGCGCCGCGGCGGGCTGCCCGGCACGGGGATTTCCAGCTCCTGCGACACCGCGCCCATGCGCAGGGAGCGGCGCATCAGGCGTTCCACCGAGCGCGCCGCCTCCGCGCCCAGCAGCGAGTCGAGCGAGCGAGCGCCGCTGGCGGCCGCATCTCCGAACATTCGCGCCGCGGAAGAATTCACCCGTTCCACCGCGCCGGCGGCGTCGAGCGACACGACGCCGGTAGGAATATTTTCGAGAATCGTCTCCATCAGGTGCCGGCGCTGCTCCATCTCCTCGAAGGCGCGCTGGAGATTCGTGTTGGATTCCTCCAGGCGATCGCGGGCGTCGCGGAGCTGCGCGGTCATGCGGTTGAACGAATCCACCAGGATGCCCAGCTCGTCCTGCGCGCGCACGGTGACGCGGTGCTCCAGATTGCCCTGAGAGATTTCTCGCGTGCCTTCCGCCAGCGCCTGTACCGGCACGGTCACCTGCTTTTCCAGAAACAGCGCAACCCAGGTGGTGGAAAACAGCAGCAGCAGAGTAATCAGCAGCAGGCTGAGCAACATTTGCAGCCGGAAGGCTTTGAGCTGGCGGCTTTCGTCCAGATACTCTTGCCGCTGTCCCAGGATGGTGTCCATCCGCGAGAGGTAGTTGTTCGGCATGCGCTGGGCGATCACGAGCGCCCCGGAGGGCAACTGGGCGCGCGCCGCCAGGTAGGTGCTTCTGCCGGCCTGCCACGCTTCCGCGCCGGAAGGAAGGGTGCGCACCCAGTGCGGCGCTTCCCGCGCCAGGCCCGGCGGGTCGCGGAACACCGCGTCGGTCACTCGCCCGGAGGCGTCCAGCCGCCAAATGCCGTCGTAACCGGGGCCGATCTTCAGCGGCTCGCCACTGGCGTAGAGCGGAGCCACCTCGCGCGCAAACTGGCCGCGCCGCGCCGCTCCCGACTCGCTCATGTCCGTCAGCAACCGCACGCTTTCGTCCGTGGCCACCTCCAGGGCGTGGGGAAACCATTTCGTGAGCGTGCGGTTGAGCAACGCGTAGCTCACAAAGAACAGCAACGCCACGGGAAGCAGTGAGATGCCCATCGCGCCGAAAACCATTTTCGTGCGGAAGCGGGAACCCATCTGGCCGGCGCGGCGATCCATCCACAGCCGGAACAGGTTCCGCAGCAGCACAAAACTGAACACCAGAAACGCGACCACCACAAACATCGAGACGGCAAACAGGATCAGCAGCGCCGTCACGCTCTCCGGCTCGAACGGCATGCGGAACGAGCCCAGAGTCAGGATCACCGCCAGCAGAACGGCAACGATCACGCCGCCCACAATGAGTGGAAGTTTGCGCACGCGGCGGCGCTCGGACGCACGCGGTGGCGGGATGGGCGTCACAGCGGAGCCGCGAGCCGGCGGAGGCACGCCTGGGGCGGTCATCGCGGGGCTCCAGTGAGTGCCTGCAAAGCGGGGGAGGGAAGAAAGTGTTGCAGGGGACATTCGTGGCAGCGGGGCTCGCGCGTACGGCACCAGTTTTTCCCCACGTTCACGATCAGGCCGTGGAATTCGTTGTAAGTGGCGGGGTCGCGCGGCAGGCTGGCTTCCAACAGAGCGCGCACATGTTCGTATCCCGCCTTTTCGCCGGCCAGCCCGTGGCGCACCAGGATGCGGTGCGTGTACGCATCCACCACGAACACCCCATGCCCTCCGGCGTACAACAGGATCGAGTCCGCCGTTTCCCGGCCGATTCCGTGTACGCCCAGCAGCCGTTCGCGCAGTTCCGCCGTGGGGGTGCGGAACATACGCGCCAGCGAGCCGCCAAAATCGCGCCGCAGGAAGCGCACAAATTCCTTCAGTTTCCGCGCCTTCTGCCGGAAGTAGCCGGAGGAGCGAATGAGCCGCTCGAGCCTCCGCCGCTCGACGCGTTCTAGCGCCGCAGGAGTCAGGAGACGCTCGCGGCGCAGATTGGCGATCGCGCGTTCGACGTTGGTCCACGCCGTGTTCTGAGTCAGGATGGCGCCCACGATCACCTCAAACGGCGTGCGGCCCGGCCACCAGTGCTGCGGGCCCAGGGCAGAGAACAGGGTTTGGTAGTAGCGTTCCAGTTCAGGACGCGGCGCGACCCCGGGCGCGGTCTGAGCGGCGCGAGCACGCGCCATGGCCTGGCTTGGCATGGAAGAATCACGATAGCGGGGCGGTTCTGCACAAGTCAAGGCAGGGTAGTGCCCCCCTACGCCGTTCTGGCTTCGGAGGGCTGCTCGTTGCCCATGAGTTTGTCTCACTTCTGGCAGATCACCCCCCCGGGGTATTTTGCTCAACGATATGAAAACGGGCAGCTTTAAGTTCTTTGTTTTGGATCGATATGATTCCAGCGGATTTGTTGGAGGTCGCATTGCCGATCGCCTTCGACGCGCACAGGCGGATAATAGGAGAAGAGAAGAGTTAAGGGAACCCCGTATAAAATCGAAAAAATATATGGATTATTTACACACAGCGGGAAGGGAGCGATGTGTGGACAGGGGTGGAGCGGCTGGCATTGCGAACTCATCCGGGCTGGCCGAGTTCAGAAGCGGACACAGTCTTGACGCTGCTCGGGTGCCCGCGTACATTCGCAGTCACTTTCCCAATTTCAGCGGCATCGCCATGGGCGGCGGCAGGGGGTACGGCAGATGAGACCGTTTCGACTCTCGGATGGCACCGCTGCGCTCCTGCGCGGACGCTGGACCATCGCAGTCGTGCTGGCAGCGCTGGGTGTGTTCGCGCGGCCAATTCAGAGCCAGGCGGAAGATCGCGCTCAACTCCAGCAGCGCGGCTACGTCAACGATTTCGGGAACTTCATCAGCGAAAGCGACAGCAGCCGCATTGGCGACATTTGCCGAACGCTTGATGAGCATACGGGCGATCGCATACTGGTGGTGACCGTGGAGAGCACGGGAAATCTCCTGCCGGGCCAGTTCGGGGAGCGGCTCCGCGGTTCCTGGATTGGAGTAACCGAGGTTCGCGAACGCACGCTTGTAATCGTCGTGAACGGGCAGGGCAGGATCGGCTTCGGTATTGGCAGCGCGCTCGAAAGCATTTTGACGCATGAAACGCTTGATGCGGCCTTGCATGGCTCGCTCGCGGTGGGCGGCAACGACTACGGCCCGAAATTGATTTACCTGGTGCAGCACATCGCGGACGACATCGAGGCAGCCGCCGGCCAGGCCGGCAAGGCTCCTTCGCTTGGAAAACCATCCGGAACGCTTCCCTCCGCGTCCCCCAGCAGCGGAGGGACGCCGGCCTCGAACAGCAGGAATGTTCCCTTCGGCGGCCTGCTGGCGACACTTGCCGCTTTGCTCGCGTTCCGGCTTGGACGGAAGCGGGTGATCCCCACGATTTTCTGGATCGTGGCAAATGGGGCATTGGTGGTCGCGGTGATCTGGCTGTTTCGCCACTCTCAGGACTTCAGCGAGGATACTCGGGAATGGATGACGATCGGAGTCGGGGCGGCGGTCGTAATCGCATGCTTGGCGCTCGTTTATGCGATCGGGAGATCTCTACTGGCCGCACGGCGCTCCTGAACAGCTTCCCTGTTGCGCGCGAGCAACGTCTTCCCAGGCTTGGGTCTGATGATACCTCGCGGCCTTACGACAACGAGTAGGAAGGCAGGTCAGGCGTCCAGGTCGTAGGCAGTCTTCAGCCAGCGCTTGACTTCGGCATCGATTTGCGCCGGCGAGGTGATTTCGACGCGATGCGTGATTCGGTCGCCTTTCTTCGCGCCACCCGTGTCGATGAAGCGCTTGGGAGGCTTCTTGCCCAGCTCCAGGAAGCAGAAGCCGAGGTCGATCTGCGTCTGCGTGGTGGGTTTGATCTGCGCGAAGACGTGATTGCGGTAGAGCGGGACCATGGTCTTGCATGGGCAGGCGGGTGAAGTATCCCTCCACAATGGAGGCAGGGCCCGCAAGAGCGCGCATCCGCTCTCGCAGGCCCCCCTTCGTTGTCAGACTACCATTTGATGGATTCGGACCAGATTTGCATGCTGGCGCCGTCGCGAGTATCGGACCAGGCAGCATGGACTACGCCATCGGGTCCGGACACCAGTTGAACATAGTCACCAAAGAAACCGCATCCGGGAAAGCCGATGCAGGGGTTAAAGGAGACGTCGCTTACGGCCTTCTGCTTCGAAAAGGTCTTCCCGCCATCGGTTGACTTTCCGACAAAGTATTCGACTTTGGTGTTGAACGGATCGTTGCGGTCGTCGTACCAGCCGACGTAGACGTTTCCGTTGGGAGTGGCCGTGGCCCAGGCAAAAAAGTGGGCTTTGCCGTTCCCGAAGTGGTCGTTGTTGACGCGATGAACCGTAGAGGCTCCGCTTCCGGTATCCACGACGGCAAGATAGACGCTTGGGGTGGCCTCCAGTTTTCCTCCGGCAATCTGATTTGCGGAAAAGGCACAGTAAGCGGTGTTGTCGTGGATTCCGCATCCCGGGGCTTCAGCGCCGATGCTTCGGAACGCCCAGTTCGGATTGCCGAGGCCGAGGAACGAAAAGGTGGCAACTGGAGCGGGGTTGACCATCCAGATTCCGCCGACCAGAGTGGACTCATACATATTCACCATGGGGTTCGTAAAGTCATCGAAGAAAAGGTGCGGCGTGCCGCTGCTGTCGATGACCATGTGAGAAAACTGGGTGTTGGTGAACGGGCCGCTCACCAGCGCGGGCGGCGAGAAAGGCAGCCCGGCGCCGGGAGAATGGGATTCCATAATCACCGACGAGAAATCAGGGATATTCATGGCGCTGCCGTCGGTGCAGAATCCGGATGGGGTGAAGTTGCAGAACAGGGTGTAGTAGACGTAGGTGGTGCCGTCGGTCGCGGTGCCGGAATTGTCCGTGGTAATCAGCGGCTTGTCGAGGCTGGCGTTGCAGGTGAAGATCGGACCAAAGAGCTGGCCGTCGCACGGCTGGTCGTCGATGGGAATGGGAACCAGATTCGCGTACGTGCCGCTCGCAAAACCCTGCGCCAGTTCGATCTCCGTGTCTAAATTGAGGTAGTTATTGAAAAAATCCACAATCTGATTGCCCGTGATCGTGGACAGGTAGCTGTGGCCGGCGCTGTCGAACGAAACACCCGGATCGCTTTGAAACGTGCCCGGAATAAAGCCCGTGACTGGAATGGCGCCCCCCACCATGGAATCATCCGTCCAGGTCTCTCCTCCGTTGGTGGAAACATGGAAGAACTGGTGGTCCCAGTTTTCGCGGAAGTCATTGCTCATCACCAGGTAATTGTTTCCGTTGGTGGGGTCGACGGCGGCCCCGATCTCGGCCTTGGGCCAGGGATTGCGATCTTGATTCACCTGGTCGTTTTTGTATGTTGAAGAGGTGGTGGTCGCGGATAGCCGGGGCGCAGCGGCCTGCGCCGCGCGCAGGGCCTTGGCGCCGCCGGGGGGCATCACGGCACCGTCACGGTCAAACGGCGCCTTGTGGTGGGACTGCATCCACTTCACGTAGGACGGCATGTCCGTAAAGGGCGCCGTGTTCTGGGCGTTTGTAGTCTGGGAAGAAAGCGCGACAACCACGATCACCACGACAACTGTCAGCAGCGCAAACGAACGAAGCTTGCCCGGGCTGGCTCCCCGGGCCGAAAAGGGAAACTTCCTTACCGTCCACCAGTCCGAAGGAAAGTAACTCCGCTTACTTTTCTTCATCTTTTCTCCTTGGGCGCGAAATGTGCACATCACCGAGTGCAGGAGGGGGATTCAGTCGGGCGGATTATTGTCCCGGGGGTCGGCCCTGTCAATCGAGAACACTTGCCGCTGGCCGTCCGGCGGGCAATCGATTTTCCTGGACCAAGGAAACTTACGCGTCGAGGTCGTAGGCGACCTTCAGCCAGCGCTTTACCTCGCCGTCAATTTCGGCTGGCGAACTGATTTCAATGCGATGGGTGATGCGGTCGCCCTTTTTGGCTCCGCCCGTGTCAATCAGGCGCTTCGGAGGCTTCTTGCCGAACTTCAGCAGGCAAATGCCGAGATCGATCCGCGTCTGCGTGGTGGGTTTGATCTGCGCGAAGACGTGATGGCGATAGAGCGGCACCATGGTCTTGCAGGGGCAGGCCCTCGCTTCGGGCCCGATGCCCAGGCTCAGTTCCAGCAGCGCGTCGTAGATGGGCCGCAGGTTCGACTTTCCGCCTGTGTACATTTCCTCTGCGTATTTTTCTGCGGCGCGCAGGTAGGCCTCCGGCGAATCCTCCTCGCCGCCTTTGCCCACGGAGCGCTCCGCGAGCCACCAGGCGCCGTTCGTTCCGAGCCCGTGTCTTTTCTTCAGCCAGTCGCGACGCTCTGCTTCCGTCGCGGGGCCTTCCTTCTTAATCAGGGCCAGCCACTCTTCCAGCGACCGGCCAGTCTTCGTTTTCAATTCGACGACCCATTTTTGAACCATGGCCACGCCGGGATGGACACTGTACAGCCTCTTGCCGCCGGATTGTTTTGCTGGCATCGAATACGCTCCTGTTGCGCTGTTCACTGAGCCATTTTTGCGAACATACCGTCCATGCACTGCTTCGCCTGAGTTCTTCCTTCACCGCGCCGGCGCTGCGGCCTGCTCTTCTCCGTCCGGAGGAGCCTGCTCGCGGCGCGCGAACCAGGTCATCAGCCCCGAACCGATGTCCACCAGCGCGTGCAAGACCATAGCGGGCACCAGCGAGTTCGCCATCATCACCAGCGCCGTCATCAGCGCTCCCAGGATGGTGGCCTGAATCATCCCCTTGCGGCCTTGATAGGCGTGCAGCAATCCGAAGGATGTCACAGAGCACACCGCCGCGCCCCACCAGCCGAGCAGCGGAGGCAGAACCCACAGCAAATATCCGCGGAACAGGAACTCCTCGCACACGCCTGCCGTGACCGACAAAGCGAGAAACCAGCCCAGCTCCATCGCCGTGACCGGGAGAATCCCCTCCACGTACTTCATGTGCTCCCGCAGGTAGGCCCGCGTCCGTTCGCTTCGGATGACCTTGGCAAGATTGATGGCCTGCGCGGCCAAGAAAGGTGCGAGAAAACCGGCAGAAGCCCACAGCCTCCAGCCGGCGGGCAGATTCAGGTCCAGGCCAGCCGTCGCACCCGCCCCAGCCAGCCACAGCAATGCGCCGCCCGCCGCGAACACCCATTGCACCAGGATAGCCCAGCGGTATTCGCGCAGGCGCGCGTACCGCGGGTTTTCCCGCAATTCACGCTGGAATCTCGGCCAATCGATATAGTGGTCGTAGAGCGGCCAGGCCACGGCCAGGAGCGCGGCAAAAGCCAACTCGAGGTCTTTCACCCGAATAGCGGAATCCAGCATCATCCCCACCCCGGCTGCACGAGGGCGCTCTGAGGCCGCCGGAGCGATCCATGGTAGCAGCCTGTGCGCCTCCCCCGAATCGGAAGCGGCGGCTGCAACTCACTGGACGCCCGGACAGGGGGTGGTTCTGGATACGCGCTGCCGTGCCCTGCCTTGACAGGGCCTTGCCCCTTTCACTACGATGTCTCGAAATCTTGGGATGGCGCGCATCTCCCGCGTCCGTGCGTGCTACGCTCTAGCATGGAATGGCACGGAAGAAAGACCCGCGCGATCTAGGAGCCTGCGAATGTCTGCCCGTCTGGGCGAACTTCTGGTCAAAGAAAAGCTGATCTCGCAGGACCAGCTCAAATCGGCGCTGGAGTTCCAGAAGCAGCACGGCGGCCGGCTGGGCACCGCCTTGGTGAAGATGGGACTGGTCACTGACGACGAAGTGACCGCGGTGCTCTCCCGCCAGTACGGCGTACCTTCCATCAACCTGAAATATTACGAAGTGGACCCAACGGTGGTGAAGCTGATCCCGCAGGAAACCGCGGTGCGCTACCAGATCGTTCCGCTTTCCCGCGTCGGCTCCACGCTCACCATCGCCATGACGGACCCCACCAACGTCTTCGCGATGGACGACATCAAGTTCATGACCGGATTCAACGTCGAGCCCGTGGTGGCCTCCGAATCCGCCATTGCCGAGGCCATCAGCAAGTTCTACGGCGAAAACGCAAGCGTCCAGGAACTGGACAAGGTGATGAAGGACCTGGCCGGCGACGAGACCGACCTCGAGCTGGCCGGCGAAGAAGAGCAAATGGACCTCGCGTCGCTGGAAAAAGCGGCCGAGGAAGCCCCCATCATCAAGCTCGCCAATCTCATCCTCACCGATTCGGTGCGCAAGGGCGCGAGCGATATCCATTTGGAACCCTACGAAAAGGAATACCGCGTGAGGTTCCGCGTGGACGGCATTCTCCAGCCCGTAATGAACCCGCCGATGAAGCTGAAAGACGCGCTCACCAGCCGCCTCAAGATCATGGCCAAGCTGGACATCAGCGAGAAGCGGCTCCCGCAGGACGGCCGCATCATGATCAAGTTCAGCAAGGACGGAAGGAAGAAGGAGCTGGACTTTCGCGTCTCGACCGTGCCCACCCTTTACGGCGAAAAAATCGTTCTCCGGCTGCTGGACAAGGAAAACCTGCGGCTGGACATGACCAAGCTGGGCTTCGAGCAGGAGTCGCTGACCAAATTCGAGCGCAACATCCTCCGCCCCTACGGGATGGTGCTGGTGACCGGGCCCACTGGCTCCGGCAAAACGAACACCCTCTATTCTTCCGTGGCCCGCCTGAACTCGCCGGAAACCAACATCATGACCGCCGAGGACCCGGTGGAGTTCCAGCTCGCGGGGATAAACCAGGTGCAGATGAAGGAGCAGATCGGGCTGAACTTCGCCGCGGCCCTGCGCGCCTTCCTGCGGCAGGACCCGAACATCATCCTGGTGGGAGAGATCCGCGATTTCGAGACCGCGGAAATCGCGGTGAAGGCCGCGCTCACCGGCCACCTGGTGCTTTCCACGCTGCACACCAACGACGCGCCGTCCACGATCAGCCGGCTGATGAACATGGGCATCGAGCCGTTCTTGGTGGCCACCTCGGTGAACCTGATTTGCGCGCAGCGCCTGGTGCGCCGCATCTGCGCCAATTGCAAGGAACCGCTGCCCCTGCCCGAGCAGACCGTTCTGGACGCGGGATACACTCCCGAGGAGGCCAAGACCACGCAGATTTTTCACGGCAAGGGATGCAGTGTTTGCAACAACTCCGGCTACAAAGGCCGCGTGGGGCTTTACGAGGTGATGGAGATCAGCGACGACTTGAAGGAACTGATCCTGGTGGGTGCTTCGGCCATGGAATTGAAGAAAAAGGCGCTCGAGAACGGGATGATCTCCCTGCGCCGCAGCGGCCTGATTAAAGCGGCCGCGGGACAGACCACCCTGGAGGAAGTGCTCCGGGAGACGGTGCTCTAGGCGCGGGCCGCGGGTCCGAGGCGGCGCCCGCCGCGAGAGGGGACGGGGGAAACTATGGCGTCGGTGACGCTGAGCGATCTGCTCAAAAAAATGATCGAGATGGGCGGGAGCGACCTGCACATCACCACCAACAGCGCTCCTCGCATCCGCGTCCACGGCAAGCTCCGCCCGCTGGACATGCCGCCGCTCTCCGCCGCAGACACCAAGGGCCTGGCCTATAGCGTGCTCACCGACGCGCAAAAGCACCGGCTGGAAGAGAACCTGGAGCTGGATTTTTCCTTCGGCATCAAGAATCTGGCGCGGTTCCGCGCCAACGTGTTCCACCAGCGCGGGGCCATCGGCTCCGTGTTCCGCACCATTCCCTGGGAAATCCGCACGTTCGAGCAGCTCGGACTGCCGGTGGTGGTCAAGGGGCTGTGCGACAAGCCGCGCGGCCTGGTGCTGGTTACCGGCCCCACCGGCTCCGGCAAATCCACAACGCTCGCCGCCATGCTGGACAAAATCAACGGCGAGCGCGAAGAGCACATCCTGACGATCGAAGACCCCATCGAATTCCTGCATTCCCACAAGCGTTGCCTGGTGAACCAGCGCGAGGTGCATTCCGACACGCACTCGTTCACCAACTCGCTGCGCGCCGCGCTGCGCGAGGACCCCGACGTGGTGTTGATCGGCGAAATGCGCGACCTGGAGACCATCGAAAGCGCGCTGCGCATCGCGGAAACCGGCCACCTGACGTTCGCCACCTTGCACACGAATTCGGCCATTTCCACGATCAACCGCATCATCGACGTCTTTCCGGCCCACCAGCAGCCCCAGGTGCGCGCCCAGCTCTCCATGGTGCTCGAGGGAGTGCTCTGCCAGGCGCTGCTTCCCCGTGCCGACGGCCGCGGGCGGCTGATGGTGATGGAAATCCTGATTCCCAACGCCGCGGTGCGGAACCTGATCCGTGAAGACAAAGTCCACCAGATCTATTCCGCCATGCAGAGCGGGGCGGGTCAGACCGGCATGCAGACCTTCAACCAGGGCCTGGCTGCGTCCTACTTCAACAAGCTTGTCAATCTGGAAACAGCGCTTTCGCGATCGTCCAGCCCGGACGAATTGCAGGATATGATCAACCGTGGCGTGACCCAAGCGCCGCGCACGGGAACCACTCCGGTGCGCCGCTGAGCCATTGACGGGAACGACCTGGGCCGCTTTCCGGCCCGGCAGGGGAGGGAACGCTCATGCCAGTATACGCATTCCGCGGGGTGAATCGTGCAGGAGCCACGATTGCCGGCGAGCGCACCGCCACCAGCAAGAACGAACTGCAGGCGCTGCTGCGCCGCGAGAACATCACCGTCAGCAAAATGTCGGAGAAGGGCAGGGAATTCGCCCTGCCGACTTTCGGCGGCGGAGTGAGCACCAAGGAACTCGCCATCTTTACCCGGCAGTTCTCGGTGATGATCGACGCCGGTCTTCCCCTCGTGCAGTGCCTGGAGATCCTCGCAGGACAGCAGGAAAACAAGACCTTCGAGAAAATCCTGACCGGCGTGCGTTCGGCGGTGGAGAGCGGCTCCACGCTCTCCGCGGCCATGCGCACCTACACCAAGGTATTCGATCCGCTGTACGTGAACATGGTGGAGGCGGGCGAGACGGGCGGTATTCTGGACACCATTCTGCAGCGCCTTTCCAGCTACATCGAGAAGAACGTGAAGCTGAAGCGCGCCGTGCAGTCCGCCCTGATTTATCCGGTCGCCGTGGTGTTCATCGCCTTCAGCGTTATCATCCTGCTGCTTTGGAAGGTGGTGCCCATTTTCGCCACCCTCTTCGCCGGCCTGGGCGTGGAACTGCCATTGCCCACCCGCATTGTGATCGGCCTCAGCAATTTCATCGGCAGCATTTACGGCGGAGTTATCTTCATCGCCTTCGTCGCGAGTATCTTCATACTTCGCGCCTGGTACCAAACGCCCACCGGCCGCTACTTCCTCGACTCGGTGCTGCTGCGGCTGCCGCTGATCGGTATATTGCTCCGCAAGATCGGCGTGGCGCGCTTCACGCGCACGCTGGGCACTCTGATTTCCAGCGGCGTGCCCATCCTGGAAGGGCTGGACATTACCGCGCGCACGGCCGGCAACGCCGTCATCGAGCAGGCGATTCAGAAGACGCGGAAAGCGGTCGAAGCCGGCCGCACCCTCGTGGATCCGCTGAAGGAAACCGATGTGTTTCCCAGTATGGTCACCCAGATGATCGGCGTGGGAGAGCAGACCGGCGCCATGGACGCCATGCTCCAGAAGATCGCGGATTTCTATGAGGACGAAGTGGACGCGGCGGTGAAAGACCTGCTGACGGCCCTCGAACCTATGATGATCGTTTTCCTGGGCGGCATCGTCGGCGGCGTGGTCATTTCCATGTACATGCCGCTGTTCTCGATGATCGCCAAACTCGCCGGATAGGGACGCCGGGCAATCACGTGACTCTCGAAGGCGCGGGCAGGGGAGAAGCCGGGCCGGAGAACCGTGCGTCTTCCGCCGAGGCGCGCGAACTTCCGGCCGGCCTTGCTGTGCTCCCCCCGCTGCGGCCGCCCCTCCGCCTGACAGACCCCTCGGGAGAGGAGTTGCGCGACTGGCTGGTGTGGCTGTCGCGCGTCCGCTTCCTGGTCATCACGGTGCTCGTCGCCGTGGCGCTGGTGCTGAAAAATTACATCGGCGCCACCGCCCCGAGCAATTTCTTCGCCCCTATCGTCATCGTCTGGTACGCGCTGGCGTGTTTCTTCCTGCTGCTCATCCGCAGGCTCTCCGTTCCCGTGGAGCGCGCCCGGCGCGTGCCGCGATGGGTGGCTGCCATCCAGATCTTCTGCGACCTGCTCATGATCACGGGAGTGGTGTTCGCCACCGGCGGTCACGAAAGCTATTTCATCACGCTCTACCTGCTGGTGATTCTCGTGGCCAGCATCCTGTTCACGCGAGCGGGGGCGTTCCTGGTGGCCGGAGTCAGCTACGTGCTCCTGGCCGGACTCGTCGAGCTCACGTACTACGACAAACTTCCCCGCACGGCAACCGGGATGCCCTCCGGGGCTTCGTTGCTTTCCTGGCTGGGCAACAATCTGTTCTACTTTTTCGCCGTCGCCTACCTCTCCAGCCTGCTCATGCAGACGCTGCGCCATCGCGGCGCGGAGCTGCGCGCGCAGCGCGAGGAACTGCTGGACCTGCGCGCCTTCAACGAAGACATCATCGAATCCATGCGCGGCGGCCTCCTGACCACCGACGAAACCGGACGCATCCTTCTGCTGAACCGTGCGGGAGAGGAGATCACCGGACGGTCGTTTGCGCGCGTGAGCGGGCAGATGCTGCGCGACGTCTTTCCCGACTTTCCGCTGGAGGACGCGCCCGGAGCCGTGGGGCCGCTCCCGGCGCCCCTGGCGGATGCAGAGCCCGCGCTGCGAGGCGCCGCGCGCGTACGCACCCGGTTTGAGGGACGCAAGGAGATCGTCTTCCGCACCACCGACGGCCGCGAGCGCTATCTGGGGCTGTCCGTCTCGCCCGTGCGCACGCCGCGGCTGGGCGAGGACGCCATTCTCGGGTACGTGTACAACTTCCAGGACCTCACCGAATTGCGCCGCCTGGAGCAGGAAGTGGCCGTGCGCGACCGCATGGCCGCGCTCGGCCGGCTTTCGGCGGCCATCGCCCACGAAATCCGCCAGCCTCTCACCGCCATGGCCGGGGCCGTCAACGAGCTGGCTCGAATGGTCCCCATGGGGGAAGACGAGCAGAAGCTCGTCCGCATCGTCAGCCAGGAATCCGCGCGCTTGAATCAGATTATCGCCGACGTGCTCAGCTATTCGGGCGAGAAGACCTATACGTTCACCGAGGGCGACCCCAGCGAAATCCTCGAGGAAACCCTGCTGCTGCTCGACCGGCACACCGGGCGCACGCCGAAGCACCGCATCGTTCGCGCCTTTCAGCCCGGGCGCATCCGCATGCGCGCAGACCGCGACCGCCTGAAGCAGGTGTTCTGGAATCTGGGCGACAACGCGCTGCGCGCCATGCCCGAAGGCGGCACCCTGACCGTGGCAATGGAAGCCCGCGGCAATCGCGTGCGCATCGTTTTTCGCGACACCGGCGTGGGGCTGGGAGAAGGGGAAGCACAGAAAATCTTCGAGCCCTATCACACCACTTTTCCCGGCGGCACCGGGCTGGGCCTGGCCATCGTTTATGAAATCGTAAAGGCCCACGGCGGCTTCGTCAGCGTCTTCTCCAAGCGGAACCAGGGCGCCGAGTTCATCGTCGAACTCCCCCAGGCTCCCGTCCCGAGGCCTCAGGGGCCCGAGCGCGAGCGGGATGCTCCCACCGCAGCCGGACGGCGCAGGATTTGACCATGGCCCATCTGCTCATCGTGGACGACCAGAAGGCCATCTGCGAGCTGCTGGAGATCACCTTTCGCAAGGAGGGACACCGCGTGGAGGTGGCCAACTCTCCGGAGACCGCGCGCCGCCGCATCGAATCCCAAATTTTCGACATCATCATCACAGACATCCGCATGCCCGGCGGCAGCGGGGTAGACGTGCTCCGCTACGCGAAGGAGATGTCGCCCTCCACTTTCGTCATCCTGATTACCGGAGTGCCCACCCTCGAGACGGCCATCGACGCCGTGAATGCCGGCGCCGACCGTTACGTCATCAAGGGCGACAAACTCACCGACGAGCTCCGCCAGGCCGTGCGGCTCTGCTCCGAGCACATGAAACTCCGGAAGGAAGCCGGATATTTGAAGCGCGAGCTGCGCAAACTCACCGGGCTCGACAACATCGTCGGCCATAGCCCGCGCATGCGCCAGATTTTCGAGCTCATCCAGACCATCGCCCCGCAGTCCAGCCGCGTCCTGATCACCGGTGAAAGCGGCACGGGAAAGGAGCTGGTGGCCCGAGCGATTCACGAGAACAGCACGCGCTCTAGCGAGCCGTTCATCACCATCAATTGCGGAGCCTTTCCCGAGACGCTGCTCGAATCCGAGCTGTTCGGATACCGGAAAGGCGCGTTCACCGGCGCCAATGAGAACCGCGACGGCCTGTTCCAGGCCTCCCATGGCGGCACACTCTTCATGGACGAAATCGGAAACATGACTCTGACCATGCAAGTGAAGCTGTACCGCGTGCTCCAGGAGGGCAAGGTGCGCCCCGTGGGCAGCACGGAAGAGAGCGATGTGGACGTGCGCGTGATCGCCGCCACCAACAAGGAATTCGAGAAGGAAATCGCGGAAGGGCGCTTTCGCGAAGACCTCTACTACCGGCTGAGCGTCATTCCCATCCATGTGCCCGCGCTGCGCGAGCGGCGGGAAGACATAGCGCTGCTGGCCCGCCACTTCCTGGAGCGGTTTCGCAAAGCCATGGACAAGCAAATTGAGGGGATTTCGCCGGAGGCGCTCCGCCGGCTGGAGGCCTACGACTGGCCGGGGAACGTGCGCGAGCTGGAAAACACCTTTGAGCGCGCCGTGGCGCTCGAGACCGGCAAATTAATTTCACTGGACGTGCTGGGGGACAAAATCAAAGGATCCGTGCCGGAGCCGCTGGCCGCGGGCGATCATCGCGGCGTCTCCATTCCGCCCGAAGGCGTCAACCTCGAGGAGTTTCTCGCCGCCGAGGAGCGCGGTTTCCTGCTCGCGGCGCTGGAAAAGGCGGGCGGTGTGCGCACCCGCGCCGCCGAACTGCTGAAAATGTCCTACCGCTCCTTTCGTCATTCCGCGAAAAAGCACGGCGTGTGACTGGCATTAGGCCCCTACATCGCGGGGACGGGGCGGAATCGCTCACCTCACGCCCCTGCCACGTCCCTTGACGGATGAAAAGAAGCGCAGGGTGGGCGCACGGGAAAAGGCGCTCATTGGTGCCCCGGCGGCGCGGGTGGGGCGGGCGCCCCCAGCTGCCGGAGCTGCTCGAGCGTTGGTGCGTGATTGGGATTGAGTTTCAATTCCTCTTCGAATTCGGCCTCCGCCCCGGCCAGATCGCCCGATTTTTTCAGCATCACGGCGAGCGCGAAATGGTATCCCGTGGCGCGGGGATCCAGGCGGATGGCCTGCCTGAGTGATTCAATCGCCTGTGGCAGCCGGTCGGTGCGGTAGTACACCATGCCCAGAAACAGGTGCGAATCAGCGTATTCCGGCACGATCTCGATGGAGCGTTTGAAACAGGCTTCCGCATCCGCAAAGCGCCCGGCCTGGTAATACCCCAGCCCCAGGTCGTAATAGGCCAGGTAGAATTGTGGGGCATACTGGATGGCTTTCTGGAAGTGCTCCATCGCCGGGCCCCACTGCCCTCGGTTCATCAGCTCGGACCCCAGATTGTTGTTCGCAAAGGCGTTGTGCGGCGCCACCTCTACCCCGCGCGAGTACAGCGTGAAGTTGTCGGTCCAGAAAATGGTCTGATGATAGGTGAGGATTCCCAGCGCCAGCGCCACGGCCGCGCAGGCAGAGCGCAACCTCCACCGTGCCCCGGGGCTCCTCCAGCGCCTCTCCAGCTCCGCGATTCCCAGGCCCGTCAGCAGAGCGAGCCCGATCAGCGGCTGGTAGAGATACCGGTCGTGTACGAATTCCCCCCGCGGAAAGACGCCGATGTCCAGAACGGGAAGGATGGATAGCACCATCCAGACAGCGGCAATCTGCGCCTCGGGTGATTTGCGCACGGAGAGGATCAGCAGCAGCGCTGCTCCCACCACCAGCGCCGCGGGCAGCAACACGTTTCGCACCGAGAATTCCGTCACGTACGGATAGTCGTAGAACGCGCTCAGCCGCGCCGGCCATAGCGCATGGAACAGATAGGCCTTCAAAACGCCCGGAATCGTCTCCGCCAACTGCCACTTCGTTAACTGCACCACGGTATGTCCCATACCGCGGAGCACGGCTATGCGAGCGGCCAGATATCCCACCGTCGCCACCACGAAGGGAAGCGATTCTCGAAACGAGGCAGCTAATGTCGCGCCCCGGATTCTCCCCGCGGCCTGTGCCCCCTCTTCTGCGACCGGTCGCCCCACCCATTCGTGCAGGAAGACGATGGCGGGCACGATGATGGCCGTCTCCTTGGTGAGTACAGCCAGCGCGTAGAGAAACACGGAACCGGCCAGCCAGAGCACGCGCCGTCCGGCCGCCTCCAACGAGCGCAGGTAGCAGAGCACCGAGGCCAGCGTCAGAAAACTGCCCAGCAGCTCCGTGGATGCGGATACCCACGCCACGTTTTCCACCTGCACAGGATGCAGCCCGAAGATCAGGCAGGCGCCGAGCGCCGCGAAGCGCTCCCGCGTGAACCGGAGCGCCAGAAAGTAGAGAAGGATGGTGTTGCCCAGGTGCAACAGCAGCGAGCTCAGGTGCCAGCCCAGCGCATCGGTGCCGAACTCTTTGTAATTCCCCAGGAGCCATAGCAGGAATACCGGCCGGTAGTAGTTCTTCCGGGCCAGCATCAGGTGGCTCCAGATGTGCTGGGTGAAATAACTGGGTATGTAGCTCCCGGAAGTGATGTAGGGGTTCGCTTTGACGGTGACGTCGTCGTCAAATACAAAACCGAGTCCCGGCGCTCGCGCGTAAGCCACGGCGACGAGGACCGCGGCGATCAGGGGGAACAGCCATGGGGGCCGGGCCGCCCCCCCCCCGTCCCGCCAATTGCCGGAGGGGGATTCCGTCCGTTCGGCGGTCTCGCTCATTTCTTCCTCTTCCGGCCTGCCGGGGCGCTCACCTCAACCGCTCGCCCGCCGCCATTTCCGGGTCCTGTACCGCCGCGCCGGCCGCAGCACGCGTTTGGAATATTCGCGCCCCGAGCCACGAAATCGCCGTCACTACGCTGTACGCGGCCAGCACGCACAAGAGGGGATCGATTGGGTGCCGGTAGCGCAACGAGGTGTGCGTGACGTAGTACACCAGCGGGAAAAAGATTACGGCCGCCGCAAAGGGAAACGCGTACGGATTCCGCCGGCGGTAGGCCAACAGCGCTCCCGGGAGCGCCAGCAGCGGGAAAATCAGATCCACCAGAAAAATCGACACGGAGTCCCACCGCCGGCTAAGTAAGTCCTGAAGCGGCTCGTCGAACCCCGTCCAGTTATCGATGAAGCGGTGGAGCGTGTCGTGCCCGAACTCGCCGGGATGCGCGCGGATCCAGTCCAGGGCCTGGCCCTGCCTCAATTCCATATAGGCCATCTCGCCGAGCTGGGAAAAGGCCTTGCGCTCCGCGTCGTCGTCGTTCGGATGCAGCCACCACGACCAGATTCCCGGATTGCGCGGGTTGTTCCCCAGCCAAAGTTCCAGGCCGAAATTGCTGCGGAATAAAATCAGGCGGTGAAACACCACGTAGTTGCGGATAAACCAGGGGCTGATCACCACGCCGAAGGCCACCAGCCCCACCAGTGCCGGCCTCATCCATCGCGCCGAACGCGCGCGCAATTCGTGCGCCGCCCAGCCCAGCAGAAACGGAAGCGTGGAAACCACCGACGCATTCACCATCGCTCCCACTCCCCACAGCGCACCGTAACCCGCCCAGGCCCCTGTCCTCTCCGTCTCCTGCACGTACATCGTGGCTAGCACGATCAGGGCAAACGCCAGGGCCGTAAGAGACGTGTCCCACACCCAGGCCACCGGGAAGAACACAGCCGAGGGGAGGAGCGCCCAGATCCAGGCCGCAGCCACTCCCGAAGAACCTCCGAAGGCGCGCCGCGCGATGGCCCACACAGGCCATGCCGTCAGGGCAGAAAACGCGCAATCCAATGTCGTCATCACCAGAAAGGAAGCCCAGCTAAAAACGCCACAAAGCTTGAAAACCCCAGCCAGCAGTAGCGGGAAAAGCGGCGTCATCCAGGCGGAGGGGCCCGTCTCTGCATTCAAGGGAGAACTGAATCCCTCTCCGATGGCCAGCGCGCGCGCCAGCCGGCCCGTCTCGGCCCCGAATTGATATGTACCGCTAACCGGCCGAGGCAAGTCCACTACCCGGAAGTAAAACAGGACATAACGGATCAAGAAGGCCGCGACCGTAATCGTTCCCGGATGTGCCAGGAAACGCCCCGTCTTCCCCGCAAAGGAACGAAAAGACATGGAAGCTCCCGAACTGCAGCGTAAATCAATCTAGCAGCCTTTTCACGGAGCCACGCTTCGGAAAATTTCCGGCTGTGCAATCAGACACCTGCAGCCGCAGAAGCCGCGGCGATCGTTGCTCCCGTCCGCCTGTTTTGCTGTTCAAGGCGTGAATGGAGCGGTAGATGCATTGCGCGGTCCAAGCCTTCGGAACAGAGAGGGGCCCACTGACACTTTCCGCCTCTCCTCATCGTCGTTTCTTGTCAGTCCTAGGGCCTATCCCCTGCGAGAAATGGTACTTCTCCGGTGAAAGTACCATCACCTTGATTTCAACTCCTTATGTATCAAAGGCTTGCAAAAAATGCGGAGCTAGGGGGGTGTCCTTGAGATTGGCAATCGGGTTGCACCCCCTCCGTCCCCGAGCACCAGTGAAAACCTGGGCCTTCAAGGAGATAGAGATGCGAATTAAGAGAGAGAAGGGTTTCTCGTTGATCGAGCTTCTGATCGTCGTGGCGATCATTCTGATTATTGCCGCGATCGCGATTCCCAACCTGCTGCGCTCGCGGATGGCCGCCAATGAGGCGTCTGCCGTGGGCTCCCTGCGCACGATCAACACCGCGTGCGTAACGTATTCCGTGACCTATGGCGTAGGTTTCCCAGCCAACCTGATTAACCTGAGCGGCCCGCTGAACGGCTCCACCTCTGCCGATCTGATCGACAGCGTTCTGGCGAATGGCCAGAAGAGCGGATACCTCTTCGTCTATTCGGCCGCCAGCGCAACGGGCGGCATAGTCCCCACCTACGTTATCAACGCCAACCCGGTCACCCAGGGTCAGACCGGCAACCGGTATTTCTTCACCGACCAGTCCGGTGTGATCCGCTTCAACCTGACTGCGGCGGCGTCGTCTTCGGACTCGCCACTGCAGTAAGCTTCAAGCCGTTTGAATCCTCTCCAGGGAGGGCGCGTGAGCGTCCTCCCTCTTTGTTTTAGGCCGCTGAAATCGGTGCACTTCCTGTCAGTCTCGTTGCTCCGGAACATGATGGCTGGGTATGGACCGCTCGGAATCTGCAGCAGAGTGGTTAGGTTTGACTCCAAATTTTCGATTTGCCAATCTACGCTAGCCTTCTGCAATTGTACGTGCCCCTATTACGCTGCCGACCCGGAGGGCGATTGACGGCCACGAGCCGGGTTTGCTTTCGAATACGGGGCAGTTTGAACTCGGGCCACCTGACACTTTCTGCCACTCTTCACAGTCGTTTCTTGTCACTTCAAGGGCCGATTCCCAGCGGGGAACAGTACTTCACGAAGGAAAGTACTACAACCGTTCCCACAACTCCTTATAGGTCATAGGGTTGCAGGGCATGGAATATCCTCGACCTGTGCCTTGGGTTGGCCCTCGGAGTGCCCCTGTCATCCCGAGACCCAGTGAAAACTTGGCCTTCAAGGAGAAGAGATGCGAATTAAGAGAGAGAAGGGTTTCTCGTTGATCGAGCTTCTGATCGTCGTGGCGATCATTCTGATTATTGCCGCGATCGCGATTCCCAACCTGCTGCGCTCGCGGATGGCCGCCAATGAGGCGTCTGCCGTGGGCTCCCTGCGCACGATCAACACCGCGTGCGTAACGTATTCCGTGACCTATGGCGTAGGTTTCCCAGCCAACCTGATTAACCTGAGCGGCCCGCTGAACGGCTCCACCTCTGCCGATCTGATCGACAGCGTTCTGGCGAATGGCCAGAAGAGCGGATACCTCTTCGTCTATTCCGCCGCCAGCGCAACGGGCGGCGTGGTTCCGACCTACATCATCAACGCCAACCCGGTTACCCAGGGCCAGACCGGCAACCGGTATTTCTTCACCGACCAGTCCGGTGTGATCCGCTTCAACCTGACTGCGGCGGCGTCGTCTTCGGACTCGCCACTGCAGTAAGCTTCAAGCCGTTTGAATCCTCTCCAGGGAGGGCACGCGAGTGCCCTCCCTGTTTGTTTTAGGCTACCGAGATCCGCGCACTACCTGTGGCTGTCGTTGCTGCGGAATGCAATAAGGGTAGGGCAGGGCCACCCCGAACCGACAGCTAGGGTCGTGAGGCCTGACGCAAAGTGTCATTCTGCCCGGCACCCTGCCGCAAAAACACTGGGTAGACTCAGCGCGGGCCAGGTCGACCACCGGTTAACTTACTGTGTGCAAAGAGCTTGATTCCAGGTCTACGATTTGTCAATCTACGATAGTCTTCTGGAAGGAGACGTGCTCCTATTGCCATGCCGGCCCGAAGTGGGTGTGACCTCCCGTGGGCGGCTTTGGTGGCGCGTACAGGTCAGTGCTGGTGAGGGCCACAATCATGAGATCAGCTAGAACTCGGCGAGGGCAGAGAATTCACAGCGCCGCGGGCTTTTCGCTCATCGAGCTGCTGATCGTGGTCGCCATCATCCTGGTCATCGCCGCTATCGCCATCCCCAATTTTATGCGCTCACGCATCGCTGCCAACGAGTCGTCTGGCGTCCAGAGTCTGCGAAACATCACGACAGCCAATGTCGTCTATTCTTCCACCTACGGCGTCGGCTATCCGAGCACCCTGGCCGCGCTCGGCCCGCCTCCCGGCAGTGGCATGACCAGCGCAACCAATGCCGGGCTGATTGACGATGTCCTCGCCGCCGGCACCAAGAGCGGTTACTCCTTCTTGTACACTCCGGGACCTCCTGTGAATAACGTGATCAATAATTTTCAAATACAGGCGAATCCGATCACCCCGGGCTACACTGGGAATCGCTATTTCTTCACTGACGATTCGGGCGTCATCCGCCAGAATTTGAGCGCGCCGGCCTCATCGTCCGACACACCAATCGGCTGAGTCTCGTTTTCCCCAGCGCCGGCCGGCGTCCAGGTTCCCATCCGGGTGGGGTGTAGGCAGCCTCGCTCCCGCCATAGGCTTCTGCTATGCTGCGGCCATCGATTGGGAGACAGCCACCGTCAGCAGGTTGGCTTACGGATATGGTGCCAAATGATGTTCGGTAATGTGCAGCGCGCTTCCTTTGTATCGCCGGCCTCGCGGGAAGAGCGCCCGGCGTTTACCGTACGTAGCGGCGCGCCAGCCACTTTCAGGCTGGGTCCCGCGCCTCTCTCTGGAGGCCTGATTGCCCTTTCTATGCGCAGCCGCGCCGCATCAGCGGCCAGGAGACCTTTGCTGAGTCGAACATCCACCCGCCCCGGACACGCGGGTTTCTCGCTGATTGAGCTGCTCATCGTCGTCGCCATCATCCTCATCATCGCGGCGATCTCCGTCCCTAACCTGCTCCGCTCGCGCATGGCCGCGAACGAGGCTTCCGCGGTCGGCTCCCTTCGCACCATCAATACCGCCTGCGTCGCCTACCTGACTACGTTCGGCGGGTTTCCTGCCAACCTTAGCAATTTGGGAAGCTCCGGCGCGGCCACCTCCACCTCTGCGGATCTGATCGACAATATTCTGGCCAGCGGCACGAAGACCGGGTATAGCTTTGCCTACACCGCTGGTCCCGCGGCCGGCGGAGTGATTCCCGTTTACACGGTCACGGGGAGTCCGTTGATTCAGAATCAGACTGGTCAGAGGTATTTTTTCACCGACGAGTCCGGCGTCATCCGCTTCAACCTGACGACGCAGGCGACGGCTTCCGACTCGCCGCTGCAGTGAGACCCCAGACGGTTTCCTTCGGCTCGACGGGACGCGCTCGACCGCTCTCCTTGTCAGTTTCTCCGGCAGCCACACGCCTTTGGCGACGGCTCACCTCGTAGTCGGCCGTTTTTCCTTTTCTGGAGCCGCGTGGGACAATGGAGTGCCTCGATGCGCACACCGCCACCGGCTCTGAGACACGGCGCATTTTTCCTTCTAGTCGCCATTGCCTTCTTCTGGGCGGTCCCCGCGCGCTGCGATGATGCCGGGAAAACCGTAGCGAAAATCGTCAGGGCCTTCGAAGCGCGCTACCGCAGTGCAGAGAGTTTTCGCGCGGTTTTCCTGGAACGCCGCTCCGAGGGCCGCAATTCGATTCAGCTCGAATCCGGAACTCTCTACATCCGCCGGCCCGGATGGATGCGCTGGGAGTATGAGGCCCCGGAGAAAAAACTGTTCCTGGTGGACGGGAAATTTGCCTGGTTCTACGTTCCCGCGGACCGAACGGTCACGAAAGCGGCCGTCCGGCAGTCCGACGATGAACGCATCCCCCTGCTGCTGCTTACCGGCAAGACCAGCCTCGGACGCGTATGCCGGCGCATCGAGCTTGCCGACGTCCACGTGGAAGCTGCGGGCGACACGGCCCTGCGCTGCCTGCTGGCCCGTGGCGGCGAGGTGCAATACAAGGAAGCCGTGTTCGAAGTGGATGCGGGAAGTCATCTGGTGCGCCTCCTCGTGCGTGAGGCAGGCGACGTCGAGACGGAATTCCACTTCGGAAAGTGGGAGGAGAATCTTCTTCTCGACCGCTCGCTGTTCCAGTTTTCCCCTCCCAAAGGGATCACCATCGTGGATGAACGCTCCCTGATGGGCGCCCCGGATGCCAACTAGCAACACCGCCGTAATCCTGCGTTTCCTTGCCCTGTCGTATCCTGCTCATAGCGGCCGGCAAGGCGGCCTTTTCGCCGCGAATCGCAAGCTGCCCTGCGGCCCTTCCGCGCGTCGAATATAGGAGGGAGTTTATCCGGCCGATAGCACCACCCTCGAAACCGCCGCGCGGAGGGATTTGGGGCCTGCCCGCCCGGATGCTAGACTTCCTGAGATAACGAACTCACGATGCCGGAATTCATCTGCAAGGTAGCGGATTCTTCGGGCCGCGTTTTTGAGGAGCGCGAGGCGGCCCAGTCCGAGCAGGACGTACGGAGAAAGCTGGGCGAGCGCGGCCTGCTGGTTTATTCCGTCGCGTCGGGGGGCGGGCTGGTGGCCCAGTTGGTGCCGGCCCTGCGCACGGCGCGCCGCCGCACGCTCTCCGGATCCGATTTCCTGATCTTTAACCAGCAGTTTGTCACCCTGGTCCGCGCCGGCCTGCCGATCCTCAAAGCCCTGGATCTGCTCGCCGAACGCGCCGCCGCAGAAAGCCTGCGGCCCACGCTCCGGGCCATCCGCGACCGGGTAAAGGAAGGCGCAACGTTGTCGGAGGCCTTTGACCAGCAGGGCAATTTCGACCGGGTGTATACCACGTCGCTGCTCGCCGGCGAACGCAGCGGCAACCTCGTGGGCGTGCTCGAGTCCTACATCTCCTACCAGAAAGTCACCACGGGCTTTCGCAAACGCCTGCTCGGCGCGCTCGTCTATCCGGCCATCCTCGTTGTGGCTGCTTCCTCGATCCTCACCTATGTGACCACATTCGTGATCCCGCGATTCGCCGAGCTGTATAAAGACCTGAATGTGGACCTGCCAGGGATCACCATCATCGTCACCCGCGTGGCCACCCAATTCCGCTGGGAGGTGCTCGGAGCCGTGGCGCTGGCCGTCCTGCTGGTTCTTTTCACCATCATGTGGTCCCGCACCGACAAGGGCGGCTATGCCACCGACCGGATGACCCATCGCCTGCCCGTGCTCGGCAACATCTGGGTGAAATTCCAGGTGGCCCAATTGTGCCGCACGCTGGCTACACTGCTGCAGGGAGGCATCCCTCTGGTCAGCTCGCTCGAAACGGCCGCCGGCGCGGTGCGCAGCCGATTGTTCGCCGAAGCTTTGCGCGGCTCCGCGGAAAGCGTCCGCCAGGGCCAGCCCCTCTCCGCCGGGCTCGAAGGAACCCAACTGATTCCTCCGCTCGCCCTGGAGATGGTCCAGGTGGGTGAAGCCAGCGGCTCGCTCGCCGCCATGCTGGGCAGCGTCGCCGATTTCTACGAGGACGAGGTCAACACCCGGCTTTCCACATTGGTCGCAGTCATCGAACCCGCGATTCTCATCTTTATGGCGGCTGTGGTATTGATTATTTTGTTGGCTCTGTATCTCCCGATTTTCTCGATCGGTGCGAGTGCTCACTAGAAACCCATGAACCCTTCAGACAACGCCCCGAAGCCGTCGCCCACCGCGGGCCCTGCGAACGACGAGCAGGAGCGCGAGCGCACCCGGCGCCTGGCCGAGCGCTACCGCTGCGCCTTCGTGGACCTTCGCGAGCAGCGCATCGATCCCGAGCTGTTCCGCTCCATCCCCGCGGACCTGATGTTCCGCTACAACTTCGTTCCCCTGGAATCCCGCAATGGCCTGCTGGTTGTGGCCGTGGCGGATCCGAGCCGCCTGTTGCAGACCGATGAATTGTCGGGGTTGCTCGGCCGCAAGCTGGTCATCCAGGTGGCCACGGCGGCGCAGATCAGCGATCTGCTGAAGCGCACCGAACAGTCCCAGCGCGTGCTCGAGCAGGCCACCGAGGGGTTCACCCTCCAGGTGGTCCGCGAGGAGGAAGGCGACGAGAACATCAGCGTCGACCGGCTCACGCGCGACACGGAAGTCAGCCCTGTCGTCCGCCTGGTCGATACCGTCATCTTCACCGCTCTCGAGCGCCGCGCCAGCGACATCCACATTGAAACGCGCGACACCGAGGTTGTGGTCAAGTACCGCATCGACGGCATCCTCGTCTTCGCCATGCCCCCCATCGCCAAGGAATGGCATTCCACCATCCTCAGCCGCATGAAGGTCATGAGCGAACTGGACATCGCCGAGCGCCGCGTGCCCCAGGACGGCCGCTTCCGCGTCCGCTACAAGGGCCGCCACATCGACTTCCGGGTCTCGATCATGCCTTCGATCCACGGCGAGGACGCCGTGCTCCGCGTCCTGGACAAAGAGACGCTCAGCGAGAAATTCCGCAACCTGACCCTCGATGTCGTCGGGTTCGGCGAAGAGGACGTGCGCAAATTCCGCCGCTACATCCGCGAGCCCTACGGCATGGTGCTGGTCACCGGCCCCACCGGCTCCGGCAAGACCACCACGCTCTACGCCGCCATCAACGAAATCAAAACCGACGAGGACAAAATCGTCACCATCGAAGACCCGGTGGAATATCAGATTCGCGGCATCACCCAGATCCCTGTGAACGAGAAAAAGGGGCTGACCTTCGCCCGCGGCCTGCGCTCCATCCTCCGCCACGACCCGGACAAGATCATGGTGGGCGAAATCCGCGACATGGAAACGGCGCAGATCGCCATTCAATCCGCGCTCACCGGCCACCTGGTATTCACCACCGTCCACGCCAACAACGTGGTGGACGTAATCGGCCGGTTCATCAACATGGGCGTGGAGCCCTACAACTTTGTTTCCGCGCTCAACTGCATCCTGGCACAGCGCCTCGTTCGCCTGATTTGCCCGAGCTGCGCCCGCCCAGTTTCGGTTTCGCCCGAGGTGTTTGAACAGAACGCCATGGATCCGAAGCAGTGGAGGGATGTGGTCTTTCGCGAGGGCGCCGGCTGCCTGGAATGTTCCGGCACCGGATTCCGCGGCCGCACCGCCATTCACGAATTGCTGGACCTCTCCGACCACATTCGCGAGATGATCGTGGACCGCCGGCCGACCAGCGAGATTAAGCGCGCCGCCCGGGATGAAGGCATGACCTTTCTGCGCGATTCCGCGCTCGCTCGCGTGCGCGCCGGGCTCACCACGCTCCGCGAAATCAACAAGGTGACGTTCATTGACTAGCCGGCAATCCCTCGCTCCTGCTTCGTCCTCCCCGGGCCTCTTCGGCCGTATGGCCCGCTGGCTGGGAGAGCCTCCGCATCCTCATCTGGTTTGCGAGGTGAGCGCCGCTGGAGTGGCGGCCGCACGCGTGGGCGGCCGCGCGCTGGAAAGCCACGCCTTTGAGCCTCTACCGCCCGGGGCCATCGCCCCTTCACCGATGGAATTGAACGTCACCGACCCCGCCGCCGTGGGCAGCGCGCTGGAACGCGCGCTCGCCCGCGTCAACGGCCATGGCCACGAGTTCGCCCTCATCATTCCGGATGAGGTCGTCCGCGTGTTTCTCCTCCAGTTCGAATCGTTTCCCAAGCGCGCCGCGGAGGCCGTGCCCCTGCTCCGCTTCCGGCTGCGCAAAAGCGTCCCGTTCGAGACGGAGGAGGCCAGCGTTTCCTATTCCCTGCAGCCGGCGGGACCTCCCTCCGCCCCCGCGGGCTCCATTCACGTGCTTGCCGCGATCGCCCGCCAGAAGATCATTCGGCAATACGAAGAGCTCCTGGAGGCGCGGCAAAAGCGCGTGGGCATTGTGCTCAGCTCCACGCTCGCGGCGCTCCCGCTGGTGGACGACGCGCGCCCCTCGCTGCTGGCCCGGCTGGCTGGAAATACGCTCACCACCGCCATCGTTCGCTCCGGCGCCCTGGCCGTCTACCGCTGTACTGCGCTGCACGCTGCGGCGGAGAACCTCGTGCCGCAGAATCTGTTGGACGAGGTGTATCCTGCGCTCGCCTACTATCAAGACACCTGGGGCGATTCCGTTGCCGAGGTTCGGTTGGCCGGCCTCGCCATGCGCACCGAGGAATTTCGCGGCCCGCTCGAGGCCGAGCTGCACTGCCGGGTGCTGCCCGTGATCGCTTCTGCCGCGCTGGAAGGACGTCTGGCGGGCGAGGAGCGCGCGCAGGTGGACCGCGTCATGGAAGCTGCCGTAGGCTGGATGCTGCACGCCCGGTAGCCCGGCCAATCCTGCGTGCCCTGAGGCACGAAGGGCTGTGCTCCTGGCGCGCGGTTTTGCCGCGGCCATAGAATCCGCAGGGAGGGAAATCGCCATTCGCACGCGCCTGAATCTGGCCAGCTCGCCATTGGAGAACCACCGCCGGTTCTTCGCCGCCACGTTGGCCATCGGCCTGCCGGCGATTGTTCTCGGCGTCGTGCTGTGCTTCAAGGTGGTCGGCGACCGCGCCTCTACCCGCGAGCGACGGATTGAAGTCCAGCGGCTCGAAACCGACATGGCGGATTTGCGCGCGCAGCGGGCTGGGCTCGAGCAATTCTTCTCCGATCCCTCCACCCGTCTGGTCACCCAGCGGGCCGCCTTCCTGAACAGCATCATCGATGAGCGCAGCTTTCCGTGGACGCAGTTTTTCCTGGACCTGGAGCATCGCCTCCCCGGAGGAGTCCGCATTCTCTCCATCTCTCCCTCGCTCTCCGGCGACCGTGTGAAAGTGAGAATGCACGTGGGCGCCCTTAGCGACAAGAGCAAGCTCGATTTTCTCAAAGCCCTCGAGGATGCGCCGGAATTTTCCGCCCTCGAGCTGGTTTCGGAGACGCGCCCGGCCAAAGGGGAAGACGCAAACGTCGCTGAGCTGGACCTCACCGCGGACTATCGCGCCGGCCCATACCCCAAAGACCCGGAACAGTCGGCTCGCAGGCCGGCTCGCGACCTGCAACCAGCGCGAGCGGAATTGCCGACTCCCGTTCGAGGAGCCTCTTCCCGACGACTGGATCCTTTGGCGGTACCGCTGTCTCAGTCTGTCCGGGGCATCGCAACGCCGCAGCCTGTGCCCGATGCCCCCACTCCCGCCTTCAAGCTGCCGTCTATTTCCCCTGGGCGCGCACTGGAGGAATCCTTCCGCGGTGCGTTGAACCGCGGTGGGAACTCGCGCGCGACGTTTAGCGGCGCCATACCGCGCGGCGGGACGGGCGGCCCTACGGGACGTGGCGGAGGCGCGGGCGACGGCTATCTGGGCGGCGCCATCCAGATGCTCACGCCTGACCAGGGGGTCGATTTCAGCCCCTATCTCAATGGGGTTGTAGACCGCGTGAGACGCGAGTGGTATTCCGCCATGCCCGAATCAGCCCGCATGGGCGATCGTGGTCGCGTGGTCATCGACTTCAAAATCATGCGCGACGGCACCGTCGTGCGCCCCGACCCCCTCCTGCGCCTGACCTCCGGAAAAGATCCCCTGGACAGCGCCGCCCTCGGCTCGATCCGCGGGGCCAGTCCCTTCCCGCCTCTCCCCTCCGCATTCAGCGGCCCCTACGTCGAGCTGCGCTTTCTCTTCCTCTACAACCTGCCTATGGAGAGCCCGCAGTGAAGCGCCCGGTCGAAACCGTCAAGCGCTGGGTCCTCCGCATCGTAGCCGGGCTCGTGCTCGCGGACGCGGCCCTGGCTGTCGTGGTCTGGCACTACGAGTCGGCCCATCCCGAAACCGCCCGGAACTATATCGAGCGGCTCCAGGACGACGACCGCCGCATGGTCGCTGATGTGCGCCGCGCCCAGGCCATCCGCGAACAACTGCCGGACGTGAGAAGGGATTGCGACACCTTTCTGGACGACACGCTGCTCCCCGCCGCAACGGGTTATTCCGCCATTGTGGCCGATCTCGGCAAAATCACCGCCGATGCCGGCCTGCCTCCCGGCGGGGTCGGCTTCAAGCAGAAGCCCTCGGATCAGAAGGGCATCATCGAGGTCGAGGTGAACGCCTTCGTCGAGGGCGACTATTCCGCGCTGGTCAAATTCATCAACGGCCTCGAGCGCTCGAAAAACCTCTACCTCATCGATTCCATGTCGCTCAATTCCGGCCGCGACCGCGGCGGACACCTGAATTTGTTCATGCGCACCTATTTCCGGAGCTGATGGCGCTACTATGGCGGAGCGGACAAAAGTTTTAATCCTGATCGTGCTGGGCGCCGTGCTCGGCCTGGTGGCCTACTACAACTTCAAGGGCGAATCTCGGGCCGCTGTCGCCGCGAACACCGACGCATCTTATCAGTCCATCGCCATCGAGAACCCCGCGCTGCACCTGGACCGCATCGAGCGTCTGCGCAAGCTCGAATATCACCCCACCGGAAGGGATATTTTTACCGCCCAACTGCCTCCTCCGCCCCATCCCAAGACCGTGGAAGAGCACAGGCCGATCGGGCCCCCGGCGCCTCCGCCCGAACCTGCGCTCGTCGTCCCCTTCAAGTATTATGGATTTTCGGCGGACGCCATCACCAAAAAGCGCCGCGGATTTTTCACCAATGGCGAGGACGTTTTCATCGCCGGCGAAGGCGAAACGGTGCTAGGCAAGTTCCGTGTGCTCACCCTCGGAAACACCTGGGCTGAGGTGGAAGAGATGAGCTCCAACCGCCGGGCCCGGCTGAATATGGAAGGTCCGCCGGGAGGCGCCTCGGGGGAGTCGCCGCAGGGATGAGCCCCGGAAGCCAATTCGCGCAATCTTCACCCGAGCCCTATGGGTCTTTGCTCTACCGCGCTACCGGTCCGGTCTGTGCCGCAGGTGCGTTCCGGGTTCGCCGGGCCCGCCGGCGCCGCGACGCGGGATCGGTCCTGCTGCTCGTAATCTTCATGGCCGCGGCCATGCTGATTGCCGCCCTTGCCGCTCTCCCCCGCGTGCTGGTTGAAGGCCGCCGGCAGAAGGAAGCCGAACTCGTCTGGCGCGGCGACCAATACGTTCGCGCCATTCGCCTGTACTACCGCAAGTACGGCCATTTTCCCCGCACCGTCGAGGATTTCTCCAAGAATCCCGGCAACCTCCACTTTCTGCGCAAGGAATACAAAGACCCCATGAGCGAAACCGACGGGACCTGGCGCTACATTTACGTTGGTCCCGGCGGCCAGCTCATCGGCAGCATTACCCGGAAAATGCCGTTGGGCGTGATTCCTCTTCAAGCCGGGGTGCCGGGGGGACTGGGCAATCCGCCAGGCGCCGGCCTGGGCGGATTCTTTGGATCGAATCCACCGGCGATCGGCCAAAGCGGGCCGGGACAATCCGGAACTGCCCAGCCGCCTCCACCGACGGCTCAGGGCCAGCCTCCTGCGCAACCCACCAGCGCCAACGCCGCTCCCGTGAATCCGGACGACAGCACTGAAGCGCCGCTTCCCCCCGCGCCCGTGGCTCCGAATCAGGCCATCCCGAACGCTTCCACCACAGACAGCACGGTTTTTGGCGGGCAACTGGTGGGCGTCGCCAGCAAAGTGGATCGCAAGTCCATCCGGTTCTACAAAGGCTACGGAAAATACCGTGAATGGGAATTTATCTGGGATCCGGCGGAGGATGCGGCCGCTGCCGGAGGGCTGGTGCCTGCTCCCGTGGGGGGTCAGCTACCCATCGGAACGCCGCCTATCGGCACGCCACCCATTGGAACCAACCCAAACAATCCTCCGCAGTAATCGTGCGCCGCGGGTACGCCCCCCGGCGCCCCCCAAAAGGGTCAGGTCTCCTGGATCCTCACCTCTGATCTCTAGCAAGCGCAAACCGCTCGATGGCCTGCGCCACTCCACCCTCGTCATTCGTCCCGGTCAAGTGCCACCCGTCTGCCAGCAACTCCGCCACGCTGTTACCCATCACCACGGGAACCCCGGCAAAGCTCAGCATCTCGCGGTCGTTGAAGTTGTCTCCGATCGCCATCACCTCTCCCGCGGAATAGCCCCGGCGCGCTGCCCACCCTCGCAGCGCCGCCCCTTTCGACACGCCGGGAGGCAGCACATCGAGCAGCGTAAAGTTTTTGATCTCGTATTCCGTGATTTGCACTGCATATTCGTTGGCGAACTCCAGTCCGGCCAGACGTTTCGCCAGCCGCCGCATCTCCGCTACGCCGCCCGTGTACATCACCTGGATGGGGTCTTCCGTAAGGCCTGCCTCCAGTGGCGCGATTTGCGTCAGGTACTCGCGGTTGCGCCGCCAGTAATCCGATCGCGAAGGGTTGGCCCAGTCCAGCGATTCGTAGAGAATCTGGTTTTCTTTCGGCCGGTCGAAAAGCACAAGCGTTCCCCTGCGGAAGTCCGCCGTGGCCTGCAGCACCCGCCGAGCGCTCTCCCGGCAAAGCAGCCGCCGCTCGAACGTTTCCCCCTGCTTTGAGCGCACCAGCGCGCCATTGTTCACGATCATGGTCAGCGGGGCGGAAATGCGCTCCGCCACCGGCAGCGCAAACGTGTACCGCCGCCCGGTCACCAGCGCCACTTCCATCCCGCGCTCCACTGCCGCCGCGATGGCCCGCTGGTTCGCCTCCGGCACCTGCCCCGCACTGTCCAGAAGCGTCCCGTCGATATCGATAGCAATCAGGCGAATCGGCACGACCCATTCTACTGCGCCGGGCGATGAACCACGAAGCGCTCGCCAATGTCTATGCTCATCAGGTCTTCGCCCAGCTCGAGTGGGCCGGAGTAGTGCTTCCGGGCCGCGGCGATGACGTTGGGGGCGTTGGGAGGAACGATATGCGAGAACACGGCCAGCCTCGGTCTCACGCGCGAAAACACCAGGCCAGCCTCCTCCGCCGGCGTGTGGTGCGCGATCACCTTCTGCACCTGCTCCGGCGTGTAGGTTTTGTCTGCCGCGCGGTAGGCCTCCAGATCCAACACCTCGTGGATCAACACGTCGGTGCCCTGCGCGTAGCGGATCAGGTTCTCTGAAAATCGCGTGTCGCCGGACAGCACCACGGAGCGGCCCGCAAAATCCACGCGATATCCGAACGCGGGTTTCACCACACCGTGGTCCACCGCGAACGCAGTCACCTTCACGCCGTCCCGGTCGTACACCACGCCCTCTTCGATCTCGCGCGACTCGATCACAGCGCCCTCCGCCGGCAATTGTTCATCCATGTCGCGCCGTATGTGATCGTCAAAGGCATACGCCTGCTGCAAGCGGGTCATCATCTCGGTGGTCCCTGTTGGTCCCCACACTCGCAGGGCAACTTTGCGCCCCATCACCCATCCGGTCAGCCACAGGTCCGGAATCCCCACCATGTGGTCGGAATGCAGATGCGTGAGGAACAACGCATCCACCTCCTGGAACGGAATTCCCAGTTGATACAGGCGCTGCGTAACGCCGCGTCCGCAATCGAACACGAACTTCCTGCCGCCGGCTTCGACCAGGGTGCTCGGCCCGAACCGCGTCATCACCGGCCGTGGATTGCCCGTTCCCAGCAGAGTGACCTGAAACACCGGATGGCCGGCGGCATCCTGCTTCTGCAGCGGGGAGAGCGGTTGCGTCCTGCCCGCCGCAACAATCACCCCGAACCCCGCGAAGAGCGCAATGAGAGCCGGGCGGATGAAACACCGAGCTCTGTGCCGCAACGGAACTCTCGCAATTCGTCTCATCGCACAAATATAGGCCATCCGGCGTTCTCGCGACCAGGGAGCATGGCGTCGCGGACCTCCTGTTTTCCATTGAACCAGTCAGCGACGTTCGCTAGGCTCAACCCAGATGGATTCGACCCTCACGCATCTGGAATGCAGCCGCTGCGGAAAAACATATCCGCACACCGCGCTGCGCAATCTGTGCGACTGCGGGCGCACGCTCTTCGCTCGCTATGACCTGCCGCGTGCCGCTCGCACACTCACGCGCCAGTCCCTCGCCACCCGCCCGCCCACGATGTGGCGATACGAAGAAGTGCTTCCGCCCGGCGAGCGCGTCTCCCTCGGCGAAGGCATGACCCCGCTGGTCCACTGCACGCGCCTCGGCGCACAGCTCGGATTGTCGCAACTCTTCGTAAAGGACGAAGGACTGAACCCAACCGGCTCGTTCAAAGCTCGCGGCCTCTCCGCCGCAGTCACGTGCGCACGGGCTCTGGGGGCCACCACGCTCGCCATACCCACAGCGGGCAATGCCGGAGGTGCGCTGGCCGCCTATGCCGCTCGCGCCGGCCTTAGAGCCGTCATCGTAATGCCCAGGGACACGCCCCAGGCCAACGTGCTCGAATGCCGCGCCTCCGGCGCCGATGTCCGCCAACTCGACGGCCTCATTTCCGACTGCGGCCGCTATGTGGCCGAGCATGCCCCGCGTGAAGGCTGGTTCGACGTCTCCACCACCAAAGAGCCTTACCGCGTCGAAGGCAAAAAAACGATGGGCTACGAACTGTGGGAGCAGTTCGATGGCCGGTTGCCGGACGTCATCATCTACCCCGCAGGCGGCGGCGTCGGCCTCATCGGCATGGTCAAAGCTTTCGACGAAATGGAAGCGATGGGCTGGATTGGCGCCGAGCGCCCCCGCATGGTCGCGGTGCAAGCGGAAGGCTGCGCCCCGCTTCTCGCCGCCTGGCACGCCGGCCGCGACACCGTGGAAATGTTCCCCAACGCCCATACCGCAGCTTCCGGCCTGCGCGTCCCCAAACCCTTCGCCGACGTCGAGATCCTCACCGCCATCCGCCGCACTCGTGGCACAGTCATCGCCGCCTCGGACGATGAGATGTTCGCCGCGGGAAGGGAACTAGCCTCTCGTGAAGGCATTTTCGCCGCACCCGAAGGTGCCGCTACTGTCGTTGCAGCGAGGAAGCTGGCAGCCCAGGGCTGGCTCCAGCCGGCCGACCGCGTCGTCCTCTTCAACACCGGCTCCGGCTACAAATATCTCGAAGCGTGGAAGAAGGCACTGGCCCCGTAGGGGAACATGCCGCGCTAGTGTGAGCCCCCTTTGCCCACGTCAAAGGTCAGCCGCACGCCGCCCTCAATCGTGTTGTAGTGAATGTCCACTCCAGCCGCTCTCCCGGGGCGGTCGTATTGGTAGTGAAACAGCAAGCCCAAAGGTCCTATGATGCGGAACCCCGCTTCGACCCCCGCATAGTATCCCGGCGCGAACTCCGTGCGGTTCGTATTGGCGATCACCGTGCACATCGTGATGCAGACGCCCTCCGTCGTGCTGACGTGGAGGTTTGCCGCATCCAATCCGCCGACAACTCCGAGATCAACCCTTTTGTGAATCCTCACGTACATACCTCCGCCGATGTTCGCTCCCACTGGTCTCGCTTTCATTGTGAGGAAGGTTGCGCCCATCGAGCCCCCACCGAGGTTTGGAGGTATCGCGAACACCGTGGTGGACTGCCCGCCATAACCGCTCACACTGGGACCCAGCCAAACAAAGTCACCGAGTCTGAACAGAACGCCGCCCCCGGCGTTGACGATCGCGCCGTTGTTGCCATTCACGCGCGCGGCGCCTGACAGGATGGTCACATCGACTTCAGCCAGGCTCTCGGAGCTTGTGGCTGCGGTTGAACCTCCGGACGGCGTCACCGTGCCGGTGGTAACCGCCGGTATCTCCCCGGAATAGTCGATCGTCACGCTGGTCCCGCTTCCCCACGAAATATCCTGGGGCAGCAGGATCCATCCCCCGCAATCCTGGCCGTTTTTCTTTTCCTCCTCAGCTATCTGTTCCGCCGTCATGCCTTCCGGGGCGATCACCACCTCCTTCTTGTGCGTGCACTTGTTCCTCCGGTAGTACACCTGCACGTGCCCGTGCTGCTTCATCCCGCTGGCCACGCCCGGCGGGATCACCACCTGGCCGCTTGGAGTGACGTTGCTCGCCGGAACCAGCTTCACTTTCTTCTCCCCGCTCGCGACGGCGAAAAAGACATTCACGTCTTCACCGCCGACAGTTATGGTTTGCGCCGCCACGCTCGCCGCAGCCAGCAGTCCGAGCACGACAGCTCCCAACTGGTTCAATCTTCGAAGCTCGCTCATCTCACCCTCCCAGGATTCCAGTTCCGATTCCGCGAAGCACTTCCGGAACAACATCGTGTCCCATCCCGATTCGGCCCTTCCTTCCCGGGACTACTCCGCCCCAGGCCGCGCGCCTGCCCCTTGCAGCTTCTCCGCCTCTTGCAACACCATGGACACGTCCCCCCAGCGTCCCGGAACCAGTCCCCGGAGCGCCTGCTCGAGCTGCTTCGTCCATTTCACGTTCATGGCCTCAGCATTTTTCTTCGAGCGTTCCAGGAACATTTCCGTGAACTTCTGTTCGTTCCAGTTCCCCAGCTTGGCCCACAGCGCGTACTGGCGGATCGTTTCGGCGTATTCCTTGGGATCGCTGTCCGGATGGAATTTTCCAGCGGCAGCCGCTTCGCGTCCCGCCCGCAACACACCGCGAATCGGCCGGTACTGTTCCTGCGCTGCCTGAGGAGCGACGCGATAAAGCATGCCCTCGTCCGGCGGTGGCTTGGCGAACTCCAGGCAAAACGCCGAAAGCTTCCTGGTGTGCACCTTCGCCCCGGGCGGCGCGTGGTCGGAAACAGGTTTTGCCGCGCCCCGCTTCACCGGCTCCAGCACCAACCCTTCAGGCACCCTGATCCGCTTCACTTTGCCCGTCGTGTCCAGCACTCGCAGCTCAAACGCCTCCCCGCTCGATTTACCGTTCGAGACGATGGAGTATGCGACGCCACCGGATGCCTGTGTCCCGGGCGACCGGGAGGGCCGCGCTCGAATTGCACCAGGCAGCGCCATGGCAGGGGTGGGAAGTCCCGGACCGACACCCGGATGAAACCCCGCAAGGAGCAATCTCGCCCCGAAGTGGCTAGCTGCCAGGCGGCTCTGATTGCCGGCTCCCTGTGCCGCTCCACTCTCCGGAGAAGGCTGCGCCGGGGTGCCGCCCGGCGCGGCTGGAGTTGTCGGCGCTTCCACCACTACCACGAAGAGTTGGAACCCAGTCTCTGTCGATGTTGGGAGGGCCGAGTTGATCACTGAGGCCAGATCAAAAAGCACTCCGTTCGTCGAGGGGTCCATCGAATCCGAGTCTCCCGGCTCCGCACCGGGTTCCGGTTGGTCTGGCAGGATCCCCAGGTCGGCCGGATTCATTGCGGGCGGATTGGGTGGCGGGGGAACCGTCGTTCTCGGCGGATCGCAATCAATCACATTCACCTTCACGGTGATGTGGACCGTGTCGCCGCCACCGCTCGGAACAACGTCGGCGTCTATCTGATTCGTGCCTACGCTTCGCCCGGAGATATTCAGCCCATTCCCTTGTTCGCCCCCCAAAGCGCTGGGTGGCCCGCCGTTGGACGACGGGCCGTTCTGAATGTTGGTCACTGAGACTTGCGGGCCGTTGATGGGCAGCACGTAATCGGTACCGCGGCAGATCGTCACTTGATAGGTATTCGGGCCGATTGGCACGGGGTGCTTGAAGTCAGGCGGCCGCGGCGGAACGCGCGGCGGTGGATTCCCACCTCCCGCGCCCGGCCCAGGCGGCGTCGCCGGTGGCTGGTCCCCAGGATTCGGCGGATTGGGATTCCCGCCGGGTGGCGCTCCTCCTGGAGCTGGCGCCTGTCCTGGAGGTGGAGGATTGTCGCCAGGCTGCTGTCCGTTCGGCGGGTTCCCCGGATTGGCCGGATTCACTGCGGGCGGATTGGGTGGCGGGGGAACCGTCGTTCTCGGCGGATCGCAATCAATCACATTCACCTTCACGGTGATGTGGACCGTGTCGCCGCCACCGCTCGGAACAACGTCGGCGTCTATCTGATTCGTGCCTACGCTTCGCCCGGAGATATTCAGCCCATTCCCTTGTTCGCCCCCCAAAGCGCTGGGTGGCCCGCCGTTGGACGACGGGCCGTTCTGAATGTTGGTCACTGAGACTTGCGGGCCGTTGATGGGCAGCACGTAATCGGTACCGCGGCAGATGGTCACTTGATAGGTATTCGGGCCGATTGACACGGCATGTTTGAAGTCAGGCGGCCGCGGCGGAACGCGCGGCCGCGGATTCCCGCCTCCCGCGTCCGGCCCAGGCGGAGGCGCCGGCGGCTGATCCCCCGCATTCGGTGGATTCTCCTCGGGTGGCGCGTCTGGAGGAGCAGGTGCTTGCAATGGTGCTGGCGGACCGCTCTGGTACGAACTCGGATTGACTCCAGGAGCCCGACTAGCGCTTGGCGGCTGGGTGCTGTCCGGAGTGCTCGGACTCGCGGGCTTGTCGGAAGGAATCAGGTCTTTGATGATGCTGTGGATCTGTGAAGGATCCACATCCGGCTTGTCTTCCAAGTTTGGGCTGAAAAGGTCTGGCTCCTTTTTCTCTTCGGCAGGGTGTGACTCGTCAAGTTCGGTGGTGTTCACAACCTTCACCAGCACGGCCTGGATCGCGTCGTCCGCAGCGTTTGGGCCCGGGGGCGCGGGGATGAAGCCGGTCTGAGGCTCGCCCACCTCGCCGTTGGAGATTCTCCTGTACCCGTACTTGAAACCGCCCGCCGTGGGAATCACGGCGACCATGAAGGCACTCTTCGAATCCCCGACCGTAACCTCGACGACGCCGCTCTTGAAACGTATTGTCCTCCGCCGCGGGGAGTTTGGGCCGGGTGGGGTAATGGTGTACGTGTAGGAGCGATTTGGATTCTCCTTGCCATCTTCGATAACCGTTGTGCTTCCGGTTAAAGTACCGTCGGCATCGCGATTTAGCGTGAAGATCAAGCCTTCTAGAGGCTTGTTGACAACAATCGTGCCATCCGGTTTGACCTCCCAGCTGTCCCCCTTGAGCAAGTAGAATTTCTGCCCGTAGACTTCTAGGTCTTCCGATCCCTTTGCCGTCCCTGAGGGGCCTGGAAGTCCCAGGGCGCTAGCAATCTCAGCGGGTGACTTGCCGGCTGGCTGCCCGCCGGTTGCTGCGCCCCCTGTTGTCCGGGTGGCCGTGTTTGAATCACCCTTTGTCGGCTTAGGGTTGGGACACTTCTTCAGCCGTTCCAGACACGCTTGGTAAGATGCCTGTGCGGCATCGGCTTTCGCCTGCGCGTCTTTCAACGCATACCTGGCGTCAACCAGCTCATTCGCCGACTGCACGTTATGGTCTCTGTTGTTTTGCGCCTCCGCGCGAGCGAGCGTGGCCTTGGCCGTGGCCACTGCCGCCGCTGTTTCGTCGGCGCGCTTCTTATCCGGCGCGCACTTCGTCGCGCACGCATCCGTTTCCTTAGTCTGCCCTCCTCCACCCGCGTCTTGCGCCAGGCTCCCGCCTGGAAACCCCAGCAAGACGAGAGCGGCCAGCGCCGTTCCAAGCGAAATCTGCGAGAGGGATTTTCGGTGTGTCATTACTCGCTCCTCCGCGGCTCCGGCGGGCTACCCGATTTGCGCGCGCTACGGGCCGCAGCGCTCACAGACTCCACGCATATGAACAGCCGGTGATCCGCAGCTTCGGAGAAGTGCAGCCCTCCGGATTCAATCCACCTGTAGATCGTGCGAGGGCTGACGGCGGCAATCCGCGCGGCCACATCGGGCGTAACCATGGATACCTCTCCCGGGCACACCGGGCAGCGAACCTCCGCCCTTCGCGTACCAGCTCCGGCCAGCAGAATTTCATCGGTCTCCACGGTTATTTCGGCACTTCTGAAGCTCCGTCTCTGCACTTCCCCGACCTCCCGCTCCCGCGCTGTCCCGGAGAATTGAACCCTCTGCCAAAGCGGCGTAAGATGTCTCCATTCTTCGAGCCTGTTTTCCTCCGGTCCGCGCCCAATCGGGGCTAACCTGGCTCCAAGAGCGCCGGGAAGTCGTTAGGTGGGAGTGAATTTTTTCTGATGGACGCCTGAGGCGGGCGATGTCGTTAGAAGGTCAGCCTTTCTACGAATTCGGGCCTTTCCGCCTGGAGCCCTCCGAACGCCTGCTGCTTCGCTCCGGCCGCCCCGTGTCCCTGCCGCCGAAAGCCTTCGAGACCCTCTTTATCCTCGTTCAGTCCTGCGGCCACGTCCTCACCAAGGACGAACTCATGAAATCGCTTTGGCCGGAGACTTTCGTCGAAGAGAACAACCTCACGCAGCAAATCTCGCAGTTACGCCGGACCCTGGGAGACGCCCCGGAGGGTGGCAGCTACATTGAAACCGTTCCTCGTCTGGGCTACCGGTTTGTCGCTCCGGTCCGCGAGATGCCGGCTGCGCAGGGCGAGGAGATTCTGCTCCGACGCCACACCCGCACCCGGATCATCGTCCATCAGCAGAATGAAGAAGAGGACTTCCCTCGCGAGGAGGCCCAAACCCTTGCTCCACCAGTCTCCCCAGCAGCCACCGCCAGGGGACGGCGAACCCCAGCGCGTGCCTGGGCCGCCGCAAGTTTCCTCGCCGTGGCCGCTCTCGCTCTGGCCGGCTTCGTGGCCTGGCGTTCCCGCGGCCTGCCCTCTCGCGCAGACCATCCGCGAACACTGGCCATCCTTCCGCTCCGCAATCTGAAGCCGGATACCGAGTCCCAATTCCTCAGCCACTCGCTGGCCGACGCCATCACCCAGCGCCTCGGCTACTTCAGCGAGTTGATCGTGCGCCCCGCGTCTTACGCTGCCCGCTACGGGAATGCCGACGCAGATCCCCGTATCGTGGCCAGAGATCTCGACGTTCAATCCGTTCTCACCGGAAGTTACCTCAGGGAGGGCGGCCATCTTCGCGTCTCTGCCGAACTAGTGGATGTGGCCAAATCGGAGGTCGTCTGGCGAGACACCCTGGACCTGCCCTATGACCAGCTCTGGACCGTCCAGGACCGCGTCGCGGAGAGTGTGGCCCGCGGCCTCCAGCTCCATATCCTTCCCAGCGAAGCCGAGCGCCTGAAAAAAAGCATGCCGGGCAATCCCTTGGCTTACGAGTATTATCTGCGCGCTCACTTCGACAACACTCCCAACGACTACCGTTTTTCCATCCGCATGCTCGAGCGCTCTGTGGAGCTCGATCCTCACTACGCGCCCGCATGGATGCTGTTGGGGAACTCCTACTCCGGTTACGCCGTCTGGCAGAATGGTGGCCCCGATTTCCAAGCGAAGAGCGCCGCCGCCTTCGACCGCGCGCTCGCGCTCGATCCGGAGTTGCCGGGCGTTCATGTCTTCCAGGCTGTCCACCAGATGGAGCGCGGCGAATTGGATCGAGGCGTGTCGTCCCTCCGCGAGGAATTGCGCCTGCATCCCTTCGATGCTTCCGCGCATTGGTGGCTCACCGAGGCCTACCTGTACGGCGGGATGCTCGACGCCTCCATGGCCGAGGGCGAGCGCGCCATGCGCCTCGATCCTCTCGTCAACACCGGCTCCAGTCTGAACACCTACCTTCACGCCGGCGAGTACAAGAAGTTTCTTGCCACCCTGCCCGCAGGGCCCAGCGCCCGCACCAGCTTCTATCGCGGGCTCTGCTATTTCTATATGAGGGAATTTCCCCGCGCCGCCGTGGAGTTCGAAGAAGCCTACCGCCTCGATCCTTCCCTCATGCACGCGAAGTACGGCCGAGCCTTTCTCTACGCCATTCGCCGCCAGCAGCGTGAAGGCCTCCGTTATCTGCGCGAACTGGACCAGGAAACGCCATCCACCGATGGCGAAATGATTTACAAGACCGCGCAAGCCTACGCCGTCCTCGGTGACCAGCCCGCCGCCCTGCGCGCGTTGCAGGCCGCCGTGGACCATAGCTTTTATTGCTATCCCTGCTTCGTTCGCGACCCGCTTCTCGAGCCACTTCGTGGCGACCCCGCCTTCCGCCGGATCCTCGCTGTGGCCCAGGAACGCCACGAAGACTTCAAACGCAGATACTTCTGACCGCCGTTGGCCTTGGAGTTGGCTCGATGCTCCGGCCGCTCCAGGCAATGCGCTTCGCCGGTTGCTTCCGCCGCGCCGCTCCCCTCGTCGCGTTGCTTTTGCCTGGCGACCACGTCGTCCTTTTCAACACCAGCACCGGCTACAAGTACCTGGAAGTCTGGAAGCGTGCTCTGGAGAAGTGATTCACAGCGCGGGCTTTATATCTGTACGCCTGAAGTCCTCTCCCTTGAAAAGGAGCGGTTCCGCCGTTTCTTTTGCCAAGGCATAGGCGAAGCAGTCCCCCAGATTCAGCCCCGCTGGGTGCCTGCGGCCTTTTCCAAAATCGCGGTAGGCCTCGCGCGCAATGCGTGCCTGAGTCTGGGTAACCGGCTCCACAACCAGTTTTGTTTCGCGGAACAGTTCGTCAAATTCCCGGCTGGCCACCGGGTCCCGGCTGGCATCGATAACTGCAGCCGCCTCCACGTAACTAACGGCGCTGACCCGGCGACTCGAGTCCCCGGCAATCGCCTGGGCGAATGCCGCTGCCTCCGCTTCGTCCCGCAGAATGGCAATGAGTGCTGAAGAGTCGATGATCATCTCGGAAAACCCTTCTCGTCATAAAGGAGTTCCCCGTGCTCAATGGTTCGGAAGGGCTCGCGTAAGTGGGCGGCACACCGCTTGCCGATTTCCAGCATGCGCTCTGCAAGACCGCCCGCCTGCTCGCTATTCAGCCTTTCCAGGCGTTCGCGCAGCGCCTCCGTGACCGCGGCGGTCTTGCTCTCCCCTGTAAGACGGGCAAGTCTCTGCGCCAGCCTTTCGGTTTCCGGATTTTTGATGTTTAGCGCCATGGATTCCACCTTTCTACCATTCTTCGTCCACCATTCTACCTCATGAATGGCACGAGATCTCGGCACATGTGCCCCATGCGCCAAGCTCATGCCATGGAAGTACAATGGGTCCATGACCGACCGCCTCTACTACCGAGACAGCTTCCTGGCGGAATTCGACGCTCGCGTCCTCTCCTGCACACCTTCCGGCAACCGTCATCTGGTCCGCCTGGACCGCACCGCCTTCTACCCCGACTCTGGCGGCCAGCCGCACGACACCGGCCGCCTCGGCCCTGTGGCCGTCCTGGAAGTCTCCGAAGACGACTCCGGCGAGATCCTGCACCTCACCGATGGCCCCCTGCCCGAAGGGCCTATCCACGGTGCCATCGACTGGCCTCGCCGTTTCGACCACATGCAGCAGCACACCGGCCAGCATCTGCTCTCCGCCATTTTTCTCGAACTGTTCGGCTACGCCACTGTCTCCTTCCACCTCGGCCGCGAGATTTCCGCCATCGATCTAGCCGCTCCCGGCGTTTCTCCGGAGCAACTCGCCCGGACCGAGCAGCGCGTCAACCAGATCATCTTCGAGGATCGCCTCGTCAACATCCGTTTCGGCACGCGCGATGAGTTCGTCGCCGCCGGCGTCCGCAAAGACGTGCAACGCGAAGGCATCCTCCGCGCAATTGAAATCGAGGGGGTGGAGCTGCAACCCTGTGGCGGCACGCACGTCGCCCGAACCGGACAGATTGGCCTGACGCTCCTTCGCAAATGTGAGAAGCAAAGAGGGAACTGGCGCGTCGAATTCGTCTGCGGCGGCCGCTCGCTCTCCGCGGCGCGTGAGGATCGCCGCCTGCTCCTTGAAGCTGCTCGCACCCTCGGCGGCGCCCCAGCCGACGTACCCACTCTGGTCGCCCGTGCTTCCGACGACCGCCGCGCGGCTGACCGCCAGCGGAAAGAACTCGAGTCCCGCCTCGCGGCCTACGAAGCACGCGCGCTCTGGAACGAATCTCCGGTCGCCGGCGACGGCGCACGCATCGTTCGCCGCGTTCTCGACCCCGCCGACGCTGCGTATTTGCGCCTGCTGGCGACTCGCATCGTCGAATGCGGCCCCGGCGTCGCTCTTCTCGCCGCGCGTCCCGGCGGGAACGTCGTGTTCGCCCAGACTCCAGGGCTGCCGGGCGACATGAACGCCGTGCTACGCTCGGCGCTGGCTGCGGTGGGAGGGAAGGGAGGTGGCACGCGGGACTTCGCGCAGGGCAGTTGCCCCGACCCCTCCGCCCCGGCGCGTCTGGAAGGCATCCTGGAATCCTCTGCCGCGCGTCTCAGCTCCAGCCCCGCAGAAGGCCGGGAGGCACACGCGTGAACCGATGGCTCGCATCCGGGATGTTGGCCCTGCTCTGCGCTGCGGCCCTCTATTCGCAGGCACCCGCCGCACCCGCCGCGAAGAAGGCTCCGCCCCCCGAACTCCCCACCGTCGAGCAGGTGCTCGCGCACTATGTTCGCGCCTGGGCGGCGAACAGGCCCTCCACAAACTCAATTCCCGCGTCATGAAGGGCACATTCGAGATACCCGCGCGCCAGATTTCCGGCCTGGCCGAGCTCGACCTACAGGCGCCCGACCATTTCTATTCCCGCGTCACCATTCCGGACGGCGGCGAGCACATTCTCGTGTTCGACGGGAAGTCCGGCTGGGCATTCGATCCACAGTCCGGCCTGCGCGAGATTGCCGGATTGGAGCTCACCGAGTTGCGGCGCAGCAGCCAGTTCCTCTATGAATCGCGCCTGCGCGCTCTGTTTGCCGATGTGCGCGTGGTCGAAAAAACGATGGAGGAAGACCGCCCCGTCTGGGTGCTCCGAGCCACTCCTGCCCACGGCCCTGCCGAGCAATTTTACTTCGACGCCGATACCGGCCTCCTCCTCCGCCACGATTCCACGCAATCCATACCCGATGGCGACCTCCCCATCGAGCATCGCTACTCGAATTACATTGCCGTGGACGGCGTCGAGGTGCCCTCGCTGCTCCGCCACCGCGACTCTTCGCTCGAGTGGCAGGTCAAATTCACCGAAATCCGCCACAATGTCCCGATTGATCCCTCCAAATTCGTCAAGCCACAGTCGCCCCAGTCGCAATGATCCGCTGGTCGCCCCGGTAGCGCCGGCGTCCCGCCAGCCTTGTCCTGGTCGTGCCTGTCTCCTCAGCGCACCCTCGCGCAGTCCCGGTGTACAGTGTGTGCGGCCTGAAACCTTGCCGCGTGCAATTCCGTCTTAATGCCTGAGTCAATGTGTACCTCACGCCATCTCGTCCTTTCCTGTCTTCTCTTCGCTTTTTCCTCGACTCCCGCCGCGGCGCAGGATGCTCACAGAATCGTGGACCAGTATGTGAAGGCCGCGGGCGGATCCAAGGCCCTCTCTCGGCTTCAAACGATGTCCCTGGAGGGCGCCGTCGCTTCGGACGGCCAATCCGCGGGGGGAACCTTTAGCCTCCGGACAAAACGCCCCAACCGCTATTACTTCGAATTGATCTCCGGAAAGAATTGTCTGATTGAGTCCTTCAACGGCAAGTCCGTCTGGCGGGCACTCGAGCCAGGGCGTCCCGTGACCCTGCTGGGAGCTGATGCCGCTGAGGTCGAGGCCGCGGCCCAGATCGCCAATTCGCGCCTGCTCGATTTGAACCGCAACAAACTCTCGATTGCCTGGGTCGGTCGCTCCACCCTGGACGGTAGAAACGTCGAGCAGCTCGAGGTGGTTACCGCCTCCGGTGTGAAACGCCAGGAGTTTTTCGATTCGCAGACGCACCTGCTCGTCAAGGAATCCGCTGGCCCCGCAGGCTCCGAACGGGAACTCGTTTATGCCGACTACCGCCCCGAGGGCGGCATCCAGCTTCCCCATCGGATCGACCTGCGCCTCGGCCCCGCATCCTACCGGATCGAGATCACCCGCGCCACCCTCAACGAACAGGTCGCCGAACGCGTGTTCGATTTTCCCCGCAATGCCCAGACAAAGCTTCCGGACCCGAAGCAGCTATTCCTCGAAATCGACAAGAACCAGCACGCCATTGACAAGCTCAAGGAGAACTACGCTGGCTCGCGCACGGAGGAAGAGACGGAGTACGGTAGCAACGGCAAGGTGAAGCGCCACGAAACGACGGAATACACTTTTTTCTACCTGCTCGGCCATGAAGTCTCCACCCTGGTGAAAAAAGACGGCAAGCCCCTCAGCGAGGCCGAGCAGAAGAAAGAAGACGAGCGCGCCCAGAAACGCATCAAGGAAATTCAGGCCGAGCAGGCCAAGAAAAAAGCCAGGGAAGAGAAGGCCCGCGAGGAGGGGAAACAGCCCGCCGACGAGGACGAAGTCGAAATCGAGATATTCCTCCGCGCCTGCCAGTTCGTGAATCCCCGCCGCGAACGCTTCCGAGGACAAGACGTCCTGGTGTTTGATTTCGAGGGGAATCCCGACTTCAAGCCCCGCAAGCTCGCCGAAAAAATCGTCCAGAAGCTTGCCGGCGTCATCTGGATTGACGAGCAAGCGCTCGACGTCGCTCGCCTCGAGGCCTATTTCACCAGCGACGCCAAGATTGCAGGGGGCCTGCTCGTCAATTTACAGCGCGGCACCGGCTTTGTTTTCGAGCAGGCTTTTCTCAACAATGAGGTGTGGCTTCCCACCTACGAGGAGGCGCACGTCGGCGCCCGCGTATTGCTGGTGAAGGGAGTCAGGGTCACCGCGATGACCCGCTACTCCAACTACAGGAGATTCAACGTCGAAAGCATTTCCCAGACCGCCCCGCCCAAACCTCAATAGAAAAGCGCCCGCCCAGTCATCCCTCCGCCGGTCCCCCGTCCCAGAAATCCCCCTCCGCCTCCGTCAGCGCTACCCCGTAACTCCAACGCCCGTTCAATTGCGCCACGCTCCGCCAGGCCACGCGGCATCCCGCCGACTTTTTGTTCCTCTGATTCGTGATGTCTAGCCGGTCGTTCAGGTCCAGTTCCGCCGCCAGCGCAATCAGCGCGCCGCCGTGATTGATCAGCAGCGTGGCCGTCACCTCGGAAAATGGCTTGTGCGCCCGGTCCCGTCCCTCGACGAGCACCGAAATCCGCGCTGGTATGCGCGGGCTCGACCTTTGGTCCGAATGCTCCTTCATCTTCCCCGGCGTCCTCTCTCCTTACAGTATCGTCATCCTATCGGCATTCCTTGCCACCGGCAAGGCCACAATCCCAGTCTCTCACGCCCGCCCTCGCAAACCATCTCTCTTGTGCCCGGTGGTATCATCGCCTCACTTTGAAGATTCAGGGGTCCGGCAACTTTTTGGGAGAATTCTGGGGCGGCCTCGCGGCCATGCTCGTCGCGTTGCCGTCAGCCATCGCCTTTGGCGTTGCCGTCCTCTCCCCGCTCGGCGCCAGCTATGCGGCGCAGGGCGCGCTCGCCGGAATTCTCGGCGCCATCGTCGTCGGTCTCATCGCGCCCGCTTTCGGCGGTACCAACCGGCTCATCAGTTCGCCCTCCGCTCCCGCCGCTGCCGTCATGGCCGCCTTTGCCACCGAGCTCAGCCGCGGAGACACTCCGCCCGGCTCGGCGCTCCTCCTGCTCACTCTGGTGGCTTTGATGTGCGGAGTGCTCCAAGTGGGTTTTGGCGCCGCGCGCCTCGGCCGCCTCATCAAGTACATGCCCTATCCCGTCGTCAGCGGCTATTTGACCGGAGTCGGCGTGGTCATCATTATCGGCCAGATTCCGAAATTCCTCGGCGTTCCCAAAGGCCTCTCGTTCTGGGCCGCGCTCACTTCCGCTGCTCAGTGGAACTGGAGAGGCCTGGTCATTGGCGCGGTCACCGTTGCCTTCATGCTCATCGCTCCGAAAGTCACCAAGGCCGTTCCCGCCTTGATCCTTGGTCTTATCGCCGGCGGCGTGGCCTATGTGGCCCTGAGCTTCTCCAACCCCTCGATGCTCTCCCTGGCCGGAAATAAGCTCGTCATCGGCCCGCTCACCGCCGGCGGCGGAGTCCTGGCTTCCCTCGCCGGTCCAGCGAAGGCCATCCGCTCGCTTCAGCTCGCCCAGTTGCGCTATCTCATCATGCCCGCGCTCACCCTGGCCGTCCTGCTTTCCATCGACACGCTCAAGACCAGTGTCATCCTCGACTCGCTCACGCGCACTCGCCACAATTCCAACCGCGAGCTCGTGGGCCAGGGCCTCGCCAACATCGGCGCCGCGCTCGTCGGCGGGATTCCAGGCTCCGGAGAGACGGGCGCCTCGCTCGTCAACATGTCCAGCGGAGGCCAGACGCGCCTTTCCGGCGTGCTGGAAGGCGCTTTCTCCCTGCTTGCCCTCCTTCTGCTGGGGACAGCAATCGCGTGGCTTCCCATCGCCGCTCTCGCCGGCATCCTGATTGTGGTCGGATTCCGCATGTGCGACCGCCACAGTCTCGACCTGCTCCGTTCGCGCTCCACCCTCCTGGATTTCGGAGTCATCGTGGTCGTTGTGGTCGTGGCGCAGAGCTTCGGCCTGATGGAGGCTTCTGCCGTGGGCATCGGCCTGGCCATTCTGCTTTTCATCCGCGAGCAAACAGGAGGTTCGGTGGTCCGCATCCGGATGCTTGGCAGCCAGGTGTTCTCTCGCCGCGTGCGCCTGCCCGAGGAAATCGCCACACTCGAGCGCTGCGGCGACCGCACTGTGATCTTCGAGCTGCAAGGCAGCTTGTTCTTCGGCACCGCCGACCAGCTCCTCTCCGCCCTGGAGCCCGACCTCAGGACGCGCACCTACGTCGTGCTGGACATGCGCCGCGTCCTGGACGTGGACGTGACCGCCGCGCGCGTCCTCGAACAGATGGAGGACATACTCGCCGAACACAAAGGGCTGCTCCTGTTTTGCCACTTCGCTCTCAAGGTTCCCAGCGGCAAGGATTTGGCAGAGTACTTCAAGCGCGTCGGCATCGTCCGGCCCGAGCGCTCCGCCCGTATCTTTGACACCCGCGACGACGCCTTGCTGTGGATCGAGGACAGCATTCTCGCTGAGGAACTCCCCGGCCGCCGCGAGGAAACCCCTCTCGACCTTCACGAAATAGCGCTGTTTGCCGGTCGCAAGGAAGAAACCCTGGCCGCTCTCGAAGCCTGCTTGGAGAAGCGATCCTACAAGGCGGGGGAAATGATTTTTACGCGCAACGACCCCGGCCAGTCCCTCATTCTCATCCGCCGCGGCGCCGTCCGCATCGAGCAGCTCGTCGCCGACAAGCTGCTCTACCACGTCGCCTCGTTCGGACGGGGCGATTTCTTCGGGGAACTCTCGTTTCTCGACCGCCATCCCCGCTCGGCGCAGGCTGTCGCTCTCACCGACACCGACCTCTTCATTCTCCCCCGCGACCGCTTCGACGCCCTTGCCGAGGAGCACAAGAGAATTGCCATCCAGCTTCTCGAGGCCGTCGCCAGCGTCCTCGCCGCGCGCCTCCGCCGCACCGACAAACAGCTCCGCGTATTTCAAGAAGGGTAGGCTCCCAGAGAGCAGATGAATCCGCTACACCGGCGGGGCCGGGAAGCTGCCTTGGAAGTTTGGTGGACCGCATGGGATTCGAACCCACGGCCTCCTCGTTGCGAACGAGGCGCTCTCCCAGCTGAGCTAGCGGCCCACGGAATTCAATTCTAGAGGGGAACTACGCAACCCTGCAACACCGGCTCTTCGAACGGGTTTCTGCCATGCGGCCTTGGCGCTCTTCGCCCGCCGCCGGCGTGAGAAATCCCTCGTCCTACTGCCCGTTCCCCGCTCGCTGCGCCAAAAGCTTACGCGCATTGTCATATAGCGCGCGCGCCTGGGGCAGCTCGTCGATCGCCCGCTGGAGCTGCACGTCGTTCTCGAGTTCGACCTTGTAACTCTCCGTCTGCCCGAACACGGAAAGGAAAATCTCCTGTTTGATCCGGTGCCGGATCCAGTCCATGTTCTCGGCCAGTTCCGATTCCGTGTACGTAACCTTTTCCTTCTCCAGGAACCGCCGGAAATCGTTCATCACGGCGTCGTCCACGGTGAAATCTTTCGTCACCGCAGGTTTCTCTCCCAGGTAGTAAGTCACAAAATCCCCGACGCCCACTTCATACGGCAGCAGCACGCGGCGACGGAACAGCAAGGTCTGAAACGGAGTGAATTTCGGCTCCGCCACCATCACGTCCGGCGTGATTCCCCCGCCTCCGGTCACCTGCCGTCCTCCGTCCGTCAGTTTGATTTCGGTGGGCCGCTCCGGCGTCTTCCGGTTGTAGTGGTAGTCCCACAGCGAAGTCGTTTTGTAATCCCTCTGGATCAGCCGGCCGCTCGGCGTGTAATACCTCGCCGTGGTCAGGAAGAGTCCCGTCCCTTCGCTCAGCGGGAACACGGTCTGTACCAGGCCCTTCCCGAAGCTGGTTTCGCCCACGATCAGCCCCCGGTCGTGGTCCTGGATCGCGCCCGCAACGATTTCCGATGCCGAAGCGCTCTGCCCGTTGAGCAGCACTACCAGCGGCACGCGCACGCCCCCGTTCCCCTTCAGCGCGTAATAGCGCCGTTCCGCCGACGCACGCCCGTGGTGCGACACGATGAGCTGGTTTTTGTCCAGGAAGATGTCCGCCACGGCCACGCCTTCGTTCAGCAGCCCTCCGGGATTGTTTCTCAGGTCCAGCACCATGCCCTTCAGGTTCGGATAGTCGAGTTGCTGCAGCGCGTCGGCCAGCTCATGGTCCGTCGTCTCGTTGAACTGCGCCACGCGCACATAGCCGATTCCCGGACGGATAATCAGCGGGTTGTCCACACCGTGCCGAGGGATTTCATCCCGCGTCACCGTAAATTCCAGCAACTGCGCATTGCCCTCCCGCCCGATGCTGATGTGCACGGTGGTGCCCTTCGGCCCCTTCAGCATGTCCGCCACTTCCGGAGTGGTCAGCCCGTCGCAAGACTTGCCGTCCACCTTGGCGATGATGTCGCCCGGACGAATCCCCGCGCGGTAAGCCGGCGATCCAACGAACGGCGCCATCACCACCGTGTGGTTGTCCCGCGGCGCCACCTGCATCCCCACGCCGAAGTATCTTCCCCGCTGGTCTTCCCGCTGCGCCGAGTAGGCCCGGGCGTCGAAAAACACTGTGTGCGGGTCCAGCTCCCGCAGCATTCCCGGGATCGCGCCGTTGTAGATGGCCTTATCCGTGTCGATGGGCTCGGCGTAGTTCTGCTGCACCACGGCCAGAACGCGCGTAAATCCGCGGATGGATTCCTGCAGGTCCGCCGGGTCGCCCGCCGTGGCCCGAACGGACGAGCCGTACAGCCCCCCCAGCAGGGCAGAGGCCAGCAGCACCCCGCAGACCGCGAATAACCCGCGTCCAGAGCGTGTTTTCATCCGATTCATTTCCCCTCGCCGAAAAAGTATAGCATACGGCCCTCCCGGGCCGCAGCACCGCTACCCTTGCTTGCCCTGACGAGCATTGTGGGGAACGGAAGGAGTGGGGATTTGCCTTGAGCGAATCCTTTCAACCCCTCCCCCCCATTTTTGTATGTGCAGAAAACAAAAGGGATGAGGAAAGTTTCGGAAGTTTTGTTGAAAACACGTGACTTTAAGATGCGTGGCATCTGCACATGCGAGGGCAGGAGATGATCTGCAACGGATCTGCAGAAGCTAAAGGGGTTGTGTATTCCCGCGCAACAAGATGGCGGGGATGTGCAGAAACCAAACAAGTTAGTGTTCCGTTCGGCGGCGAGGTCTCGGATTGGTGTGGCGCGGTGCATCGATATTCACCCAGCTGAACTATATCACAAGTGATAAGTCGAAGTCAATAGGAAATAATTACATGGCCGTTGGGGGTGGGGCGTCCCGATTCCATCGGGACACAAAAGGCGTGTCGCAGATTGAGAAGAGGGGAGGGGCGGGTGATTGGGCGGTCTTCGAAGTGAATCAAATTGAGATGGCATGGGAGAGCCGGGCGTGATGGACAACGGGGCCGCGTCTCAGATTGAGGCGGGGGCGGTGAGGGCGACTCCGTGAGTGAGACCGATGGGTCAAACTGAGACGAGAGCCCAAGAACTCGGAATCTACCCACGCGCCCCGAACGGCTTGGGGGTCCCTCAAATCCTTTCGGGATGCAAAAAGCGCAGCTGCGGAGAACTGAGGTAGGTTGGAGTTTCGCAGGTCAATTCGGATGTCGGAAAAGCACCCCGGACTCAGGCTTCTCACGAAGGGTCGGCCACCCGCCCGGACTGGTGCAGCACCTCGCGCAGCGGCATTTTCCATATGTGGAATCCAAAGAACTCGTTAAACGTGGGCCAGCTTTCACCAGCGGGTGTCCTGCTCTGCAGCCTGGGTCCCCAGGAAAAATACAAGGTCATGCCAGAGTTGCAGACAAACGGGGTGAGGTAGGGCCCCTTGAGGACACGCGTTACCCTCCCCGTGTCCAGCGAAACACGGTAGATGCCCACCGGTAACCATTTCCCACCGATGACATCAATCCCCGAAAAAAGAAGTGTGTTTCCATCAAGCCAGAAGGGGTTGAGCGGGCGCAGACCGATTGTCGGTACACGACGCAGAGTGCCGGTTCGAAGGTTAGCAATCCACAGCGCGTCGCATTCTGCGATCTGGCTTTTGCTGCCACTATCCTTCTCGAAGGCGATGCTCTGCTCGTCCGGCGAAATGGCAAGAGTGTTTGTGACGCCAGCGCACCTGCCCTTTGGCACGCCGACAAGCTTTTGGAGTTCCCCTCCCTTCTCTGACACGCCGTAGATATTCTCATCCAACCCGGAAAAAACGATCAAGCCCGAGCGCAGCCAGGCCGTAGTTGAATTTACGGGTGTTCCTGCAGGAAGGCTCGTCAGCCGGACGATCTCGCGCGTGAGTACGTTCACCTTGACAACTTGAATAGGGGTGTCTGACCAGAAGCTCATTCTGCCCTCGGGATAGTCCGTTAACAGAGCGAGCCATCGGCTATCGGGTGACCAACTAAAATCTCCGGCGTACAGGTGCCGACCAGGTTTCCCTTCTAGCAGGGGATGCCACGGGTGCGAGTCCTGACTCAGATCCATGATTCCGACGTGGGGGTAGTTCGGATCCTCGATTTCGCTATACTCGAATGCTAGCCAGCGCCCATCGGTCGAGCATGCGGGCAAGGTTTCGTCGTACATGCGTACGGTCGAAGTGACCTCTTGGGCACCCAGCGGCGGACCCGTTTCCCCATCGCCTCTCGTCAGCGCAGGTTGCAAAGCCAGGGCAAAACTTAGTGAAACGAGAAGCAACCGGCATTTCCTTTTTCCTCTGCCTCGCACCCTCCAGCTCCTTTTATGGCCCCCAACTGTGGACAGTTTTGGCCAATGGGCCGAGGCCTATCGAGATCCCCTCGATGTTCTGTAAAGCGGGCCCCTGTTTCACATGTTTCCCCGCCCCTTTTGTTGCCGAGGCTGCCACTGTAAAACTGATGGTTTGTTGCAGTTGGCCGAGGACACCGACCCTAATGGGTCCTCGATTGGTGATTACCACGTCATTTCCGGTTCTTGACACCGACACGACGTTGGCCAAGACCGCGTTGGCAGACTCAGAGAGTTTCACTCCACTCTGCGCTGCCAATGAAGTGCCCGCCTGCAATGTGCTGCCGCTCACCTTCCAGTTAGTGCCAAGCGTGTTCAGAGCGTCGACCACCTTTCCTGGCCCGGGCTCTGACTTGTGTTGATTGTACGTCTGAATCGCCTTTGACACATCCTCAGCTGACAGCGTTTTTTGCTGTTGGTTTTGATTTTGCGGCTGCTGTTGGGGCGGACGGTGGTCTGAACCGGCTATATTGTCGGCGCTGCCGGGGTCGGCGTTCTTCCCGGTACATTGGTGTCCGCCGCAGGTATCACCCGCGCTGGTGGCGGCATCTCCTTTCGGATCGTGGCCGTCGAGGTCGGCGAAGGATTCGGGGTCGTCGGCGACCATGGCGTAGAGGTTGAGCGTCTGCGGGTTGGTGAGGTTGGCGTAAGGAACCGGAACCGGGACCGCGCTCCAGTCCGCCGAGAGCCAGCGGCCGAAACGCCAGGAGTAGTAGCGGGCGCCGAAGTCGTCATTGCCCGTTTCCGTATCGCGCTCTTTGCCTTCGAATTTGTAATTATTCGGGGCCGCACAACTGCTTGTGTAAGGCAGCTCCCCGCCGAAGGGGGTGAAGTCCGAATCGTAGCAGACCACTCCATTGGACTGCGTCACGACGCGCGAGCTGCCCAGGAAATCTTCGACGTAATACTGCACGCTGCCCCCCGCTGGGAGCATGGCAATGCGTTTGCCGCCGAAAAATACGTATTCTGCGGTCACGTTGCCCGAGCCGTCGGTTTCCGCGAGGATTTCGTCGCCGGCCCCATACCAATAAAGTTTACCACTCGACTTGAAGACGCGGCGGCCGTCGCCGTCGTAGGCGTAGTTCACGCCCGCAGCCGATTTCATCTGGCTTTCGCCGTCCCAGGTGTAGGAGAAGGTGCCGTCGTTCTGGGTGTTGCCGGAAGCGTCGTAGGAAAATCCGGAGATGTGGTTGTTGCCGTCGGCGGTGACGTTGCCCATGATCGTTTCGGTGCAGGCGCTGTAGTTGGGCGTCCAGCCGGCCTGGGCCAGAAGATTTCCCCAGGCGTCGTAGCTGTACTGATAGCCCCAGCAATACGTTCCCGTGGTGGCCAGCGTGCCCGCGCTCAAAATTCTATTCACCTGGTCGTAGGTGAACGACTGCGAACGGCTGGAATTCAGGTTGTTGGAGATCGAGGAGACGTGGCCGGCGTTTTTGCCGCTCACCGGGTCCACGAAGCTGTAGGTAATGTCCATGGCGGAGCCGCCCGTCGAGGAGGCCTTGAATTCCAGCGGCTGGAGCCGGTTGTTGTGGATCTACGTCGCGTTCACGGCGCCGCCGGTCTGGACGAAGGGGAGCGCGGACTAACGTCCATTAGGCTCGATGAAATGGCGGAGGACCTCCGACAGGAGGATGCACGTGATCGCCCCGTGGACCAAAACGAGCAGACGAAGTAATACCGTCGTTTCCTTCCATCGTCTTGCCACGACAACGAGAGCAATTAGGGTCCACAGGATGATCAAGGAGAACTCTGCAGTTATCGCACCAGCCTTAGCCCCACGCTGCCATGTGTCGAAAGCCGCCGGGATCGGAATCGTCACAACGTAAGCAATAAGGATAGCGATGCCTGCGGTCGTAAAGTATCTTAGGGTTCGCGTCACAAACAGCCTTTTAGTTTAATTCCGAGGCAAATACCCCTCCCACCAGGAACGGTTGCCTCTGTCATTGGCGGGTGGCCCACACGAAAGATTCGTTCCCTCGGTTGATTTCCATGCACACCGTGAGGATACCACTTGTTAGAGTTCACCGCAGAGTATAGAAACGGGGGTGCCCCACCCTTCGATTTTGGTCTAGGAAGGGTGGGGTCTCTGACTTGTCCCTTGTTTACCTCCCATGCCCAAGAAATTGAAACGCAACTATGGAAAGGGAACGCTGCACTTCATTAGAGAAGCGGAGGATGTGCCACTCGCCATTGAATGCTGACGGGGGTGGGTGTAGATTATCGGTCGGCCGGAAAGTCAGAATGGGAATTCCGGATTAATGAGCAATATTCGAAATCTAATGCAAAGAAAAGTCTGAATATCTCGTCCTACCAAAATCATCATTGTTTGGGCGAACCAGTCCTGCTGAACCGACTGTGATTTTGATCCGCAATTTGTAAAGGAGTGCAAATGAACTATTCACGTCTCGGGCTGGCGGCGCTTGGTGGCACGGTCGCGTCTTTTGCCTTTGGTTTCTTAGTGTTTTGGCTGGTGCCAGCTCTTATCAATGAAGCCCACAAGTACCCGGCTGTATTCCGACCGAAGGAAGAAATGAAAACTGTTATGCCGATTGGAATCATCGCGAATTTCATAGCGATCCTGGTTGTCGGCATAATGTTCGCAATGATACATCAGGGCGGATCGGGCCTTACGGAAGGTGCGCGCTTCGGCGTTCTCATTGGCATTTTCGTGGTTTGCGCATTTGTGCTGCACAACTACGTGAACCTGAACATCGGGCTGAAACTCGCTCTGGGACAGGCTGTGGCTTACTTCATCCAGTGGACGATCATCGGAATAGCTATCGGTCTTATTTACAAACCCCTTGCTACACCATAATCGTGAATATATCTGTGTACGACTTCAACGTGTGGAGTGGGAAGAAAATCCGGGAAAAGCTCCAATACGTGCACGAAAACCCGGTGAAGCGTGGGTTGGTTTTGGACCCGGCACATTGGGTGTGGAGCAGTTACTGCTATTCCGATGGAGCGAAAGAACCGCTGCTGATGATGGATCCGCTGTGAAGAAGCCGGATGCGGGAGTCGGGTTTGTGGAAACGATGAGTTGGGGAGGACAGCGGAAAGAGAAATTCAAAGACCCCACCCTTCACACGGCGAAGAGTGGGGCACCCACCCCGAAATCCGAGACACATCAGAAGACAAGCAAAGAGTGCGCCACCCGCCATCAAAGAAGGTCGGCGAGTCACGGCAGGGAACGTCGGGAAGTAATATGCACGACGCCAGTGCTATGGGCGGCGGAGTAGATAGGCGGGGAGGGTGCCGTATTTTTTGGCCAGGGCGGTCTGGCCGACGTATTGGCATCGGAATTCGGTGACGCGGCGGGCGGCGGCGAGAGCGGCGAAGGCTTGACTAGCGTAAACCTGGCCGGGCGGCGTAACCGGTTCGATGCGGGCGGCCTGGCTCACATGAGTCCCGAAGAAATTCTTCGAGCCGGTGACCGGGTCGGGGCTGGAATAGACCGGTCCGGCGTGCAGGCCGATCCGAAGGTTCATGTCTCGCAGCCCCTTCTCATTCCACTTGGTGGCTTTCACGCGGTCGCATAGGTCGAGAGCGAAGACGCCGGCATCGCGAACGTCCCCGAACACAAAATAGAGGCCGTCGCCCCAGGTATTTTTCAGGAGCGGGGGCGTCTTAAGCTCCGCAGCAAGGCGAGCGACGAGGCCGAGGAAGTGCTCGACGAAGGGAGGGATCTCCGCCTCGGTCAATTTGCTGAAGCCCACGGCATCGGCAAAAAGGAGGCAGCAGATGCGCGTGGAGACTTCAGGAAGTGGTCCCGGTGCGGGAAGGCGCACAGTGCCCGTGCCCAGGGATTGGACCGCCTGCGCGGGCGACTCGTGGCGCGCGAGAGCGGAGAGGTTAATGATCTCGACCGTGTGGCCTAGGTTGCGCCAGTGGGCGATGGTGTCCGCGGTGCCGCCACCACCGTCGCCGGGGTTTCCGTCCCACACGGCCAGGGGGACGAGTTCGGATTCGAGCTGCGCGGCGCGGAGTCCCGCGAGGCCGATGAGGAGCTGGCCGACGTATTCGAAAGACGCGCTGCCGGCGGCCATCATCTGGCCGGAGGCGTAAACGAGTTCGGCGGCGCGCTCGAGGGCGGATTCGAACCGGGCCTCCCATCCGGCCCCGGGAATGAGCGCGACGCTTTCCCGAAGAAATTCCTCCTTGCCGAACGGCAAGACCACGTGGGTCTCGCCGCCGAGTTCGCGCAGGACCTCGAGAAACAAAATATCGGCGCCGCAGGCGGCAGCACTGTAGCCGATGCCGGCGTTGAGAGGGAGGAGGCGTTCGCGAATCGCCTGGCGCACGGCGGATTCGAGCTGAGCGGCAAAGCGCGGCTGCGCGCGGCCGGGACGGTCGAGCAGATGGCCCACAAAGGCGACGACGCGCGGAGCGCGGAACAGAGCGGCGATGGGTTCCGCATCCTTTCCCAGCGCTTCAACGAGCAGGCGAAGGTTGCGGCGCGTGGAAAGCAGATCGCCGAAGCGGCCGCGGGCTTCTTCCGCGCCGCGGGAGTACCAGTCGCGCGCCTCATCGGCGCGGCCCAGGACGAGAGCAGCTTCTCCGAGGGTGACGAGCAGCCAGTAGCGGTCGGCGGCTCCGGGAGCTCCAGCGTCGAGCCGCTGGCGGCAATCGTCGTAGACCTTGCGGGCGAGGGCGACGGCCTCTTCGCGTTTTCCCTGAACCAGGTCGAGAGTGGCGGCATTGATTCCGGTCCAATAATTGTGCGAGCGCTCGAAGGACTTGGTGTAGAGGTACGCGCTCATGGCCAGGTAGCCGGATTTCTCGTCGGGTTTGGAAGCGGAAAAGGCGGAGATCCTTCTGCACGCTGGCGAAGAGGCCCAGGGTTTCGTCATCGCGGTTCTTTTCGTCGTAGAGCTGCTGCAGGAGATCGTTGGCGGCCTGGTTCTGTCCCATGCGGGCCAGGGCGCGCGCCTGGAGCTGGCGGAGGCGGACGTCGCCGGGAAATGCGGAGAGGCCCTCACGGGCCACGTCGTAGGAGAGCAGGGGCTCGCCCAGGCGGTGGAATATGCCGGCGAGCAGCACATAGGGCTCGGGATCCGATTGCCAGGATTCGTGGTGACGCTCTGCCCAAAGAGCGTGCAGAGCGGTGTGATCTCCGTCTGCGGCTCGACGGATGGAATCGAGCAGCGTCGAGGACTGCTGCGCGGCGGGCAATTGCGACATTGCCGTAGGAGAGGTGGGAGGACAGATGGAGTAGCCCATTGCCAGCAGCGCCTGGATGGCGCCCATAGCCGTGCGGCGGTCGTATTCCTTTTCGGATTCGGGAAGCTCGGCGTAGGGAATGAGGCAGGGATGCTCTTTCTGCTGGTCGTTGCGGGCGGGGCCGTAACGCCACCCATCGGCCAGTCGCCCCTTGGCCCAGATGTTGTGCGTGTTCTCTGCGAGCAGTTCCGAGATGCGGCGGAGTTCGGGGGTCAGCTCGAAGGCAGTGACATCAAGCGGCTTCGGATCGTAAGACAATTCATGAGCCTCGTTTGCGAGCCCGCCCCGATCTGCGAGAGTGATGTTAGCGCGTGACGCAGATTATAGAAAGGGTCGAGGGCGCGGACCGGGCCGAAGGCCACTGAAATTTCTCGAGAAGTGACAGAGGGATTGCTGGTGGGAGTATCGCCCGCGTTTGACACTCTCCGACCCCTCCGCCTATGATTCCAACAAGGGCTGATAAACGCACTGTGTTCAGCTTCACGCATATCGCCATCATCTTCCTGATTGCCCTTCTGGTGTTTGGGCCGGAAAAGCTGCCGGAGATCGCGCGCCACCTCGGCAAGGCCCTCGGCGATTTTCGGCGCGCCTCCGCTGACTTCCGTCGCGTCATCGATCAGGAATTCGCGGAGATTGAGCGGCAAGCGCGCGAGAAGGAAGAGCAGGCCCGCCAGAAAGCCCTCCAAGCCACCAATCCGCCGCCCGTCGAAGGCGCCCAAACCGTTGCCGCAACCCCTTTTACGGCTGCAAGCGCGGATCCGCCCGTCACTCCGGCTCCCGCCGGCACCATCGCCAGCACCAGCGCGCAGGATTCCGGCAACAGCCCCCGGGAGAATCAGGCCACCCCCGCCGATGTCCACCCTGCCTGATCCTCCTTCCACGGCCACCTCCCGGGACGAGGCGCAGGACCCCACCGCCCGGATGAGTTTCTTCGAGCATCTGGTGGAGCTCCGCAAACGCATCCTCTACGCCCTGGCCTGGATTGCCGGCGGCGTGGCCCTCGGCCTGCTCGCTTCCGACAAGGCTTACAAGTTCCTGGCCAGGCCTATGATTAAGGCCCTGCAGGACGCCCACGTTTCCGACAAGCTCATCTACACCAGTCCCATGGGCCCCCTGACTCTGTACATCACCGTGGGCTTCTACATGGGCCTCGTCTTTGCTCTGCCCTTCGTCCTGCATCAGGTGTGGCTCTTTGTGGCTCCCGGCCTTTATCGCCATGAGCGCCGCGCCGTGGCCTCGTTTATCAGCGCCGGCACCGGCCTGTTTCTGGCCGGGGCCGCGTTCGGCTACTACCTCGCGCTCCCCATGACCCTCAAATTCCTGCTGAGCATTCCGGGACCGTTTCAACCCATGATTTCCATCAACGAGTATTTCGACATGTCCATGGTCGTGCTGATGGGCCTGGGCCTGGTGTTTCAGTTGCCCATCCTGATTTTCTTCCTGGCACTATTCGGCATCGTCACGCCGAAATTCCTGTGGCAGAACTTTCGCTACGCCATCCTGGTGATCGCCATCATCGCCGCGGCCATCACGCCCACCACGGACGCGCTCACCATGCTCGTCTTTATGGCTCCCATGATCGTGCTCTACCTCGTCGGAATTGGAGTGGCCGCGGCCGTGCTGCGCGGCAAGCGCAAGCGCGCCGAGCAGCTCTCCGGCGCCGGTGCCGCGTGAACGTCCCGCTTCGCCCATCCGCGCGCCCTGCTTCCGTAGGGGCGCTCCCGAAGCTTCGGGATGCTGCGCCCCTCCTTCTTTTCTGCTTTGCCCTCCCGCTGCTCCCCTCCTGCTCCCCCTCCTCCACCAACGCCGACAAATCCGCGCCCCCTCTCGCATCCCCCCGACGTTCGCCGTCCCCGCCCGCCATCTCTCCTGCCGACGCCGCTCCCCCAGCCTCGCAGACCGCCGGATTCGACGGCACGCGCGCATTCGACTTTCTGTCGCGTCAGGTGGCCTTCGGCCCGCGGCCCGCCGGTTCCCCCGCTCTCGCCCGCACTCAGGACTACATCAAATCCCAACTCGCCTCGTTCGGTTGCCCCGTCGAGGACGACGATTTCACCGGCCAGACCCCTCTCGGCCCTATCCACATGAAGAACATCGTCGTGAAAATCCCCAGCAGCGGCCGCGACATCATCCTCCTGCTCACGCACTACGACACAGTGCGCATCGACAATTTTGTGGGCGCCAATGATTCCGCCTCCTCCACCGCCGTCCTGCTGGAAATGGCGCGCCTCTACTGCGGCCCGAGTCCTGCCCACCGGCTTCGTTCCGCCAGCCTGTGGATCGCGTTTCTGGATGGCGAAGAAGCCCAGCAGGTGATCGATGGCGTGGCCCAATGGTCGGATGAGGACAGCGTGTACGGCAGCCGCGAGCTCGCCGCCCGCCTGGCGCTTTCCGGCACACTGAAGCGGGTCAAAGCCGTGGTCCTGGCCGACATGATTGGCGACCGCAATCTGCATGTCCGCCGCGAGATGAACTCCACTCCCTGGCTCGTGGACGTGATTTGGGCCACCGCCAATCGCCTCGGCTATCAAACTGCCTTTTTGGACGACTCGCAGGGCCCCGTTGGCGACGACCACGACCCCTTTATCCGCCGCGGCGTCCCGGCTGTGGACCTAATCGACTTCGAATCCCAGAGCACCTTCTGGCACACGCCCCAGGATGCGCTAGACAAAGTCAGCGCGCGCAGCCTCGCCATTGTGGGCCACGTCCTGATCGAATCCCTCCCCCAAATCGAAAAGCATCCACGCTGAACGGCCTCCGCACTCCTCTCCTTCCGCTGGCCACTGAGCACTGGACACCTGCCTGCCGGTAGGCAGGCTCGTCACTTCTTCATATTGCGGGGAGCAATCGCCTATGATAGCGTCCACAGACTATACAGTTGCCGCGCCGGAGCGCTGTGCGGTGCGGAGCCGAGAGCGTGTGGTTTGACCGCAGAGATCGTCCGAGTCACTTTGCAAAATCCTGAGCCGGAGCCCGTCGCGTACGCGGCTGGGTTTATCCGCAGAGGCCAGGTTGTCGGCATCCCCACCGACACCTTCTACGGCCTCGCTGCCGATCCCTTCAATCTCGCTGCCGTCGAGCAGATTTACCGCGTCAAGGGCCGCCCCGAGTCCCGCGCCCTGCCTATCCTGGTCAGTTCGCTCGAGCAGGCCGTGGATCTGGTGCGTACCATCCCGGACGGCTTCGTCCGTGTGGCCGAGAAGTTCTGGCCTGGCGCTCTCACCATCGTCGTGGAGGCCTCCCGTCGCCTCCCGCTCAAAGTCACGGGCAATACCGGCCGTGTCGCCCTGCGCATGCCCAACGCCCCGGTGGTCTGGGCTCTGATCCAGGCATTCGGCGGGCCGATCACCGGCACCAGCGCCAACCTTTCCGGCCACCCCTCCAGCACCAATGCGGAGCTGCTCTCCGCACAGCTCGGCGGCCGCCTGCCCCTGATTCTCGACGGCGGTGAGACCGGCGCCGTTCTGGCTTCCACCATCGTGGACATACGAGACAGTGGCTGGCGCATCATCCGCGAGGGACGCGTCTCCGAAGCCGAAATCCGCGCCGCCATTGAAGGCAACACCGAAGCCCCCGGCAAGAAGACTGCTGCCAACTAGGCGTTTCTCGCTGCCGCAAGTCACTCAGGCGCAGGACCCATGAACAAACAGGCTCCCCGAAACTTCGACGAATATATGGAGCGCTTCCCGGCGGAGGTGCAGAGGCTTCTGTCGCAGATGCGCCGGACGATTCGGAAGGCGGCGCCTCAGGCCACCGAAAAAATCAGCTACGGCATCCCGGCGTTTACCCTAAACGGTATGCTGGTTTGGTTCGCCGCGTTCAAAAAGCACATTGGGTTTTACCCGGGGGCCGGGGCGATTGCGACATTCAAGAAGGAATTGTCTGGCTACAAGAGTGCCAAGGGCTCCGTGCAATTCCCGCTCGACAGGCCGCTCCCGCTGGCTCTGGTGAGCCGCATCGTGAAGTTCCGTGTGAAACAGAATTTGAGCAGGAAGAAAAAGTAGCCCGCAGTCTTCAGGGCAGGCAGAGTTTCCCGAGCACGGCAGGGCGGTTCGCACCGGTCGCCGTGGGGAGATTCGACGGACGGCGGTGGTGGGTTTCGTACGCCAGCACTGCAAAAGCAAAAGCCTCCTTCGCATCTTCAGGCACGCCAAATTCGGATGAGTGCAGAATGGCCACCCCTGTGAACCCTGCCCGCAACCGCTCCATCACCAGCGGATTGTGCGCACCGCCGCCGGACACAATCAGATCGTCCACGCGCATGCGCGGCGCGACGAACCGCCGCACCGCCTGCGCGATGGTCACGGCGGTCAGCACGGTAACCGTGTGCAGCACGTCCTCGGGCCGAACACCTTTCCGCTTCGCCCTCTGCAGAGCCCGCTCGGCAAACTGCGCGCCGAACTCCTCTCGCCCCGCTGATTTCGGCGGCTTCTTCTTGAAGAACGGGTCTGCCGCGAGTTCTGCGAGCAACCACGGCAGAATTCGTCCACGGCGCGCCATCCGCGCGTCGCGGTCGTAGTGCTTACGGCCGCCCGTCGCCCTCGCCGCCAGCGCGTCCATCACCATGTTGCCCGGCCCGGTATCGAACGCGAACACGTCCTCCGCCGACGCCGCTGCAGGAATCGCCGTCAGATTCGCGATGCCGCCGAGATTCAGCGCCACGCGTCCGCGCCGCGGATGCCGGTACAACAGGAAGTCCACAAACGGCACCAGCGGCGCTCCCTGCCCTCCCACGGCCATGTCCGCCGGCCGAAAATCTCCCACGGTGGGAATCCCCGTGCGGGCCGCAATCACCGCTGGCTCGCCAATTTGCATCGTCGCGGCAATGCCGCGCGCTCCCAGGTACCGGCCCGGTTGTCCCTGGTGAAATATCGTCTGCCCATGCGAGCCGATCAGGTCTACTCGCCGCATGGGCACGCCGAATTTGCGGCACCCGGCGAATGCCGCTCGCGCGAACAGTTCTCCCACCAGCACATTGAGCCGCCCGATGTCTCCCGCCGAAGCAGCCGCGCCCGATGCGATGCGCAGAATCTCCCGGCGCACGGGGCCCGGATACGGAAAGCACGCAAAACCCTCCAGCCGCGCCCGCAGCCCAGGCGGCCGTCCGCCCACGCGCACCAGCGCCACATCAATCCCGTCCGCCGACGTTCCGGAAATCAAACCGAGGACACGCATTGTCTTTAGTGGCGCAGCCACTCCTGGCTGCGTTCCGTGGCGGCTTGCACGGCTCCGGCCAGTCACTCGCTGACCTGCTGCTTCAACCGGGCCAGCAAGTTCATGGCATTCAATGGACTCATATGGTCCAGATCCGCCCCGCGTAGCGCTTCCAGCACCTCGCGATCGATGGCCGCAAACATCGGCGGCTCCGCGGCCGGTCCCGAGCCGTTCCCCGCCGCCGCACCCGGCGACAACTCCGCGGTGAGTTTGTGTTCTTTCTGCTCGTGTTTCGACAAAATCTCCCGCGCGCGTTCAATGACTCCGGCGGGAAGCCCCGCCAGCCGCGCCACCTCGATCCCGTAGCTTTTATCCGCGCTTCCCGGCTCCACACGCCGCAGGAACACGATCTCGTGCCCCGATTCGCGCACCGAAACGTGCACGTTTTTCACTCCCGGCAGCAATCCGCCCAGTTCCGTCAATTCGTGGTAGTGCGTCGCAAACAGCGTCCGCGCCCGCGTCCGCGCGTGCAGATGTTCCACCACCGCCCAGGCCAGCGACAATCCGTCAAACGTTGCCGTCCCGCGCCCCACCTCATCCAGCAGCACCAGGCTACGAGGCGTCGCCAGATTCAGGATCGCTGCCACCTCGCTCATTTCCACCAGGAAGGTGGACCGTCCCCGCGCCAGGTTGTCCGACGCGCCGATGCGCGTGAAGATCCGGTCCACAATCGGCAGGCGCGCCTGTTGCGCCGGCACGAACGAACCCATCTGCGCCATCACCACCAGCAGCGCCGTCTGCCGCAGGTACGTGGATTTCCCGCCCATATTCGGCCCGGTGATCAACAGGATCAGGTGCGTGGTCGCGTCCAGGTACAGGTCGTTGGGAATGAACCGCTCCCCCCGCTCCTCCAGCTGCTGTTCGATCACGGGATGCCGCGCCCCCGCCAGCAGCAGTTGTTCCCCCGTTTCCCCGTCCTCTGCCGCAAATTCCGGCCGGATATAATTTCGCGACGCCGCGGCATGTGCGAACCCCGCCAGCACGTCCAATTGCGCGAGCGCCGCCGCCGTCTGCCGCAGCCGCTGCGCCTGCGCCCCGATCTGTCCGCGCACCTCGTGGAAGAGCCGCTGCTCGATCTCCAGGATTCGCTCGTCGGCCTCCAGCACTTTCCGTTCGTATTCCTTCAGCTCCGGCGTCGTGAACCGTTCCGCGTTCACCAGCGTCTGCTTCCGTTCGAAATCCGCCGGCGCCAGGTGCATGTTCGCTTTCGATATCTCGATATAAAATCCGAACACCTGGTTGTAGCGCACCTTCAGCGACCCGATGCCCGTCCGTTTCCGCTCCCGCTCCTCCATCGCCGCGATGGTCTGCCGCCCGCGCGTCCCCAGCCCGCGCAACTCGTCCAGTTCCGCGTTGTATCCCGCGCGGATCACTCCTGGCGCCGCGGGTCCGTAACTCTTCATTGCCGGGGGATCTTCCGCGATGGCGCGCGCCACCAGTTCGCGAACGTCTCCCAATTCGTCCAGTTGCCCGTGCAATTCCCGCAGCCGCGCGGCCGAGCATCCCGTCAGGAATCCCCGCAGCAGCGGGATGTGCTCCAGCGAGTTCCGCAGCGCCAGCAGGTCGCGCGGCGTCGCTGCCGCCAGCGCCACGCGGCTCGTCAGCCGTTCCAGGTCGTCCACGCACGCCAGATCCTTCCGGATCTCCTCCCGGATCACGGTTTTCGATTTCAGTTCCGTCACCGCATCCAGCCGCGCCCCGATCTCCTCCCGATCGACTGAGGGTCGCAGAATCCAATTCCGCAGCAGCCGCGCTCCCAGCGGCGTCGCCGTCTCATCGAGGGCCGTAAACAGCGTTGGCGCGCCCCGCTCCACCGGCTCTCCGGCCGCCGGCGTCACCAGCTCCAGGTTCCGCGACGTTACGCTGTCCAGCACCATGGCCCCCGGCTCGTCGTAGAACCGCACGCCGTCCAGATGTGCCAGCGTCCGTCCGCCCTTCCCGCTGGTCTCTCGCAGATAGTGCAGCACCGCTCCCGCCGCAGCCGTCGCCCACGGATGCCCGGCCAGCCCGAATCCTTCCAGCGTCACCACTCCGAAGTGTTCGCCCAGCACTCGCTCCGCGTATTCCCCCCGGAAGATCCATTCATCCAGGCGCGTCTCCAGCGCTCCCGTCTCGCGCAGTGCTGCATCGAACGCGTGCGCATCGCCAAACAGCCCGGCAGGGCGGGGAAGCAGAATCTCCCTCGGCCGCAGCACCGCCAGTTCATCGAGCAGCGCTCCCTGCGCCGCCTCCCCCCGCCATTCCGTCGCTCGGAATTCACCGGTCGAAACGTCCACGTAGGACAACCCTGCCGCCGAATCCGCAGGCTCCCACGCGATGGCCGCCAGAAAATTATTCTCTTTCGGCTCGAGCAGCGCGCTCTCCGTCGCTGTTCCCGGCGTGATCACCTGCACCACCTCGCGCCGCACCAGTTTCCGGCCTTTCAATTTCGCCGGATCCTCCATTTGCTCGCACACCGCCACGCGATGCCCCGCCCGGAGCAGCCGCGCGATGTAAGTCTCCGCCGAGTGATACGGCACCCCGCACATGGGCACGGGTTTTCCCGTCTCTTTGTGCCGCGCTGTCAGTGTGATTTGCAGGACGCGCGAGGCCACCACCGCGTCCTGGTAGAAAAGTTCGTAGAAGTCGCCCAGCCGGAACAACACGAGCGTGTCCGGGTACTGGCGTTTCACCGCGTTGTACTGGCGCATGAGCGGTGTGTTGTTTTCGCTCATGCCTGTCTCCGCCTGTGCTCGTCGCGCGCGCCTGGCCGCTCTTCTCCCTGCCTCTCGCATCGCCGATCAGCGTTCATTGGGGCGCATTATGTCGGCGGCACACTCATTTTTGCAAGCCACGTGGAAGCGCCGGCCTGCCCTGACGAAGGAAGGGCGCCTGCCTGCCGCACGCAGGTCTCGCCCGCCTTCAGTCTTCCCCCTCTCTCACGGCTCCGCGCAGCTATACTATTCCTATGCCGCACTCGGCCTACGAAATCGAAATCAAACTCCGCGTCGCGGACATCGCCGCCATTCGCCGCCGCCTTCGCGCACTCGGCGCGCGCTGCGGGCTTCGCCTCCATGAAATCAACGTCCTGTTCGACACCCCCGACGATTCGCTCCGCCGCCGCGAAATGCTCCTGCGCATGCGCGTGGAGCGCCCTTCCTCCCGGGCCGACTTTTCCTCCACTTCCCGGCTCCGCCGCGCACGCATCAATTCGTGGCTGTTCCCCGCGCGCGGCGCCCGCCGCGCCATCGTCACCCTGAAAGCCCCGCCCGACGTCTCCGCGGCTCGCGGCGCCGCTGCCGCGGACCCGGGCTCCTCCGCGCACCACGCCTATAAGGTCCGCCGCGAAATCGAGTTCGAGACCCTCGAGTCCGTTGCGTTCCGCGAATTTCTCGTCGCGCTCGGTTTCCGCCCTTCGTTCTATTACGAAAAAATCCGCACCACCTGCCGCCTCCCTCGCTTCCGCCATCTCCTCATCTCGTTGGACGAAACTCCCATCGGCATCTTCCTCGAACTCGAAGGCCGCCCGGCGGACATCGACCGCGCCCGGGCCGCCCTCGGCTATCGTCCCCAGGACGCGATTCTCCTGAGTTACGGCGCTCTCTACGCCTCCCACTGCGCTGCCCATGGCCGCAATCCCGGCGACATGCTCTTCTGACACTCTCGCCGTTCTCCACTCTTCTCTCCTTCCACTCAGCGTCCTTCGTGCCTCCATGTTCTCCGTGTTAAATATTTTCCAGCCGCCCGAGTTTTCCCCAGCGCGTGGCGTTTTGGCCACGCATCGTTCAGCCATCCATTGCCGCAACCCTCCTCCTGCCCTAGCCTCCTGAATAGCTCCCCACATGGATACCGTCGAAAATCTTTGGACCTGGGAGATGACCCATCTCCCGCTGCTGACCGTCGTTTTTGCCGGCTGCTTCCTGATACTCTATCTCCTCGAGTTCTACCGTCCCGCCGGCTCCAGGCGTCACCTCCCCGGTTATCTCGCCATTCCCGCTCTCGACTTCGAGCCCGAATCTCTCGGCGGGAGCCCCTACACCCAACTCGCCTGGGCCAGCCTGCTCGGCCTCTATCTCGAACTCCTGATGATCCGCCTGGTCTCCTCCGAAATTCGTATCTTCGCGTACCTCAAAAACTTCGTCCTCATCGCCTGTTTTCTCGGCTTCGGACTCGGCTGTTATCTCTGCCGCCGCCGACTGAATCTCGCTGCGCTGCTGCTGCCGCTCCTCTCCGTCACCCTGCTCGTCACTGCGCCCTGGAAGGGCCTTCGCGCCCTGGTGGTCAACCTCCAGGGTTTCATCGGCAAGCTTTCTGAAGTCGAAACCTGGGGCCTCCCCTCGCTCCCCCATAACTGGGACGCCTGGCTCGGCCTTCTCATTACCGTTTCCATCGCGCTTCCGCTGTTCGCCCTCATCGCCCTCACTTTTGTTCCCATCGGACAGGTGGTTGGCGGCTTCCTGGAACGCGGCTGCCGCGGAATCCCCGGCTACACAATTAACATCCTGGGCAGCCTCGCCGGTATTCTGCTGTTCACTCTTCTCGCTTTTCTTTCCCAGCCGCCCGCAGTCTGGTTCGCCGGCGCGGCAGTGGCGCTGGTGGCCTTACTATGGCGCGTCCCCCGGCTCCGTTGGACCTCACTGGCGGCGATGGCTGTGGTGGTTGTGCTGGCAGCCCGGGCCGGCACCGGCGACGCCTTCACCTATTACTGGTCGCCCTACCAGAAATTGGGCCTGATGCCGCTTTCCAAGAATGGTGAGATCTATTCCTACGACCTGAAAACCAACGACAGTTGGTATCAGCAGATGCTGAATCTTTCCCCGGACTTCGTCGCCCGCCATCCCGAAATCTTCAAAGACAATCCCATCGCATGGAATCCCTATAACCTTCCCTACCACTTCTATCCGAATCCCCCCACAGTCCTCGTTCTTGGCGCCGGCACCGGAAATGACGTAGCCGCCGCTCTCCGCAACGGCGCCGGCGAGGTGGACGCCGTGGAAATCGATCCCCTCATTCTGAAGCTCGGCCGCCAGCTCCATTTCGAGCATCCCTACAGTTCGCCGCGCGTCCATGCCATCGTCGACGACGCCCGCAGCTACCTCCAGACCTCGCACAAACAATACGACCTCATCCTCTTCTCGCTGCTCGATTCCCAGACCACCAACCCCTATTACTCCAACATTCGCATCGACAATTACGTGTACACCTCCGAGGCCATGCAGGCCGTTCGCCGCCTCCTGAAGCCCGACGGCATCATGGTGGTCAAATACTGGGTGGAAACTCCCTGGATCGGCGGCCGCCTTCTCGAGCTCGTCTCCAACACGTTCGGCCGTCCTCCTGTTCAGGTCGGCGCCCTCAATACGCGTTACGGCACTCCCGGCCGTTTCTTCATTTGCGGCTCCCCCGCGCGCATTGCCGCGGCCATGCAGGACCCCGCTCTCGCCGACTACGTCCGCCGCCGCAGCACTTTCCCCACCGAATCCGCGCGCCTCACCACCGACGACTGGCCCTACTTCTACCAGCGCGAGCCCGGCATCCCTACCATCATCGTTCTGATTTCCGCCGCGCTCCTCCCGCTCTGCTGGTTCCTGCTCCGCGCCACGGGCACCACCGGACGCGGCATCGAATGGCACTTTTTTTTCCTCGGCGCCGGCTTTCTGCTCCTCGAAACTCAGATCATCAGCAAAATGGCGCTCATTTTCGGCACCACCTGGGTGGTCAATTCCGTAGTCATCGCCGCCCTGCTGCTTCTCATTGTCGGCTCGAACCTGCTGGTGGAATCCCGCCCCCGGTTTCCGGTCGCCGCCGCCTACGCCGGGATTTTCGCCACCACCGCTATCGCCTATCTCACCCCTGTCCGCTTTCTCCTGTTTTCCTCCTTCCCGCTCAAAGTGCTCGCCGCCTCCCTGGTTCTTTGCCTCCCCGTCTTTTTCGCCGGCATCGTCTTTATCCGCAGTTTCGCTGCCGTTGGATTCCGCGGCGAGGCCCTCGGCTCCAACCTGTTCGGCGCCCTGGTCGGCGGCCTCCTGGAATCCACCTCTTACTGGTTCGGCCTCCGCTTCCTCCTGATCCTCGCCGCCGGCCTCTACCTCGCCTCCTGGCTGTCCCTGGTCCGCACCCGGGAACCCGTCCCCGCCCCGGCCGCCTCGGACCCTCCAGTCCGCAGCGCTGGCGCTCCCGCCTCCTAGCCCCTTAGCCCAGGGGTTCCTTTCCCATTCATCCTCCGTGCCCTCCGTCTGTCCGCGGCCTCCGTGCTAAATCCGCGTTCCCAGTCCTTTCCACTCACTATCCCGAAAATTTCTCGCCTTCTGTACCACTCTTCCCTTGACAATTTGCATCTCTGCTTCTAGACAGTGAAAGGACTCGAGCCATCGGCGATGACGCATTCCATCATCTGCGCCAAGGGCGAGACCACCCCCGGATAGGACGCCCTCCATCCGCAGGATGCCCGCCCGTGGCCACGGAGTGTTTCCCGCCACGGGCTTTCTGTTTCAGAGTGGTTCGCCGCCCACGGACGCCCACTGGGGCCCGGAAATGGAAGGGCGGGGTTTTAACCCCGCCGAATGTGAGCCGAGGGAAACGGGGCTTCAGCCCCTGAAGCCAATGGCCGGCTTTCCGGCACCGCGTTCCCCGATGGAGAAGGAGGTCCCATGCTGCACGCCACCGAATTGCTGGGCGCCAACGTCAACGACTCCCAGGGCAATTTTGTCGGCCGGGTCCGCGAGCTGTTCATCGTGCCCGCCGACCACCCCGGCCGTGTCTCCCGCATCCTGCTCGCCCGCGGCCGCTTTCAGCCGCTGGTCGCTCGCCACGACCAGATCGCCGCCGCAGAGCCCGGAAAACTCTCCCTCACCGTCGGCGAACAGGCCCTCGAACCCTTTCAGCCCAACCAAGCCTGGCTCGCCATCGGCAAAGACCTCCTGGACCAGCAGATCATCGACGTCAACGGCCGCAAGGTCGTCCGCATCAACGATGTCAATTTCGACGATCGCCGCACCAACGGAAACGTCGAGCTCCGCGTCGCCCAGGTGGACGCCGGCGTCCAGGGCGCTGTCCGCCGCCTCCTTCAGGGCCTCCTCTCCCCGGCCGCCATTCGCCGCCTCCAGCAAAGCCTCCCCGCCACCGTCCTTCCCTGGGAGTTCGTCAACCTCATCGAATCCGATCGCATGCGCCGCGTAAAGCTCCGCATCAGCAGCGACAAACTCAATCTAATCCACCCCGCCGAACTCGCCGACATCGTCGAAGAACTCTCCCCCAACGAACGCAACTCCATCATCGAGTCGCTCGATGAGGAGACCGCCGCCGGCACCCTCGCCGAACTCGACGACCGCCTCCAGAACCAGGTGGTCGAAAACCTCAGCCGCGAAAAGGTCGGCGACATCCTCGAAGAAATGGACCCCGACGAGGCCGCCGACCTCCTCGCCGAGCTGCCTCCCGAAACCTCGCAGGAACTTCTCGAAGAGCTGCCCCGCGATGACGCTCAGGAGGTCAAACGCCTCCTCCAGTACGAGGAACGCTCCGCCGGCGGCATGATGACCACCGAATTCGTCCTCGTCGGTGAGGATGCCGAGCGCGACGAGGTCGTCGGCTGGATCCGCGGCCTCGATCTCAACGCCGACCAGCTCGACACCATCCTTCTCATCAACAAACAGGCCGTCCTCGCCGGCGCCGTGGCCGTCGGAAGGCTCCTCATGGCCGACTCCGGCTCCACACTCGCCACACTGCGGATGGACCCGTTGGTTTTCACCACCCCGGACGCCAAAGACCAGGAAGTCTTCGAGCTGTTCGACAAATACAATCTCCGTTCTCTCGCCGTCGTGGACACGAACCAGCGCCCCCTCGGCGTCATCACCGTGGACGACGTCATCAAGCACCTGCGCGAAAAGGGATAAGCGAGGGCCGCCGAGCGCTGATCCATGTCCGACGAGCACATCTCCGCGCCGAGCCCCGGCTGGCGCGGCCGCCTGGCCGGATGGCGCACGCAGCGCCGCCATCTCTGGCGCCGCTTCGCCCTCTTCCTCGCCGTCGTCGGCCCCGGCGTCATCACCTCCAACGTCGATAACGACGCCGGCGGCATCACCACCTATTCCGTCTCCGGCGCCCACTACGGCTACGCCCTGCTCTGGTCCCTCATCCCCATGACCATCGCCCTCTACGTCAGCGAGGAGATGTGCGCCCGCATGGGCGTCGTTACCGGCAAGGGTCTCTCCGACCTCATCCGCGAAGAGTTCGGCTTCCGCACCACCTTCTACCTCATGATCGTCGGCTTTCTGGTGGACCTCGGCAACGTCACCGCCGAATTTGCCGGGGTCGCCGCATCCATGCAGATTTTCGGCGTGGATAAGTACATCGCCGTGCCCATCGCCGCGCTGGTCGTCTGGATTCTCGTCCTCCGCGGCACCTACCGCCAGGTCGAAGCCATTTTCCTGATCGCCTGCACCTTCTATCTCTCCTATGCCTTCAGCGCCTTCCTCGCCCACCCCAAGTGGACCGAAGCGCTCCAGGCCACCATCGTTCCCCACCTCAGCCTCCAGCCCGATTATCTGCTCATGCTCACCGCATTGATCGGCACCACCATCGCTCCCTGGCAGTTCTTCTATCTCCAGGCCGGCTTCGTGGAGAAAAAGGTGGGCCGCAAGCAGTACGCCCAGGCCCGCCTCGACGTCCTGTTCGGCAGCATCAGTTGCATGCTCATCGTCTTTTTCATCATCGTCTGCTGCGGCGCCACTCTGTTCAAGACCGGACACCGCAACATTGCCGACGCCGCCGAAGCCGCTCAGGCCCTCGCCCCTCTCGCCGGTCCCTGGGCCAGGTCGCTGTTCGCCTTCGGCCTGCTCAACGCCTCGCTCTTCGCCGCCAGCATCCTCCCGCTCTCCACCGCCCACGTCGTGTGTGAAGGGCTCGGCTTTGAGGCCGGCCTGGACCACAAATTCCGCGAGGCCCCTGTCTTCTACTGGCTCTATACGGCGCTGGTGGTCATCGGCGCGGCCATCATCCTGATTCCCGGCGCCCCGCTCCTCAAAATCCTGGTCCTGTCCCAGGTGGGCAACGGAATCTGGCTCCCCGTCGTGCTCATCTTCATGATTCTGCTTTCGAACCGAACCGACCTCATGGGCGACATGAAGAACGGTCCCATCTTCAACACCGTCGCCTGGGTTTCCAGCGTGATCATGATTGTTCTCACCGTCGTCCTTCTCTACGCCGCCATCGTCAATCCCAGTTCCATCGGTATGTGATCTTTTTCCCCCCAACCTTTCCCTCATTTGTTGACTCGATGGGAGCCATCCTATATGTTCGAATTACAGGCTGGGCCGCGAACCCGGCAGAACGAGCACAATGGCTGTCAAGATTGAACTCCCGGAAGACATCGAGCACCACCTCGAGAAGCAGTGGGGAAACCTGCCCCGGCACGCCCTCGAGAGTCTCGCCATTGAAGGCTACCGGGCACGAGTGTTGAACCGCTCGCAGGTCAGGCGCATGCTCGGCTTCGAAACGGGTGCGGAAGTCGATCGGTTTATGGCCGCTGCCGGCGTCCCATTTGACTACACCGTCGAAGATTTTGAGCGGGACGCGCAAACCAGCGAACATCTGCGAGAACTCCGAGGCCGGGAAGTCTCGGGGCGATGATCGTTATCGCAGACACCAGCCCTCTTCACTATCTGATTCTTCTCGGACTCCCCGACATCCTCCGAAAATTGTACGGGCGGGTAATCGTTCCGGCCGCTGTCCTGCGCGAGTTGCAGGCACGCAAAACGCCGGAAGGAGTCCGGGAGTGGGTTGCGGCTCGCCCCGAATGGTTGGAAGTGCGGGAGGTCGAAGTGCCGCCCGACCCAGGGCTCGCCGTCCTGGACGCGGGCGAGCGCGAGGCAATTGCCCTGGCGGAATTCCTTCGGGCTGATGCATTGATTCTCGATGAGAAGAATGGCCGCAGAGAGGCTGTTCGTCGGAAATTGCGTGTGATCGGTACAGTTCGCGTGCTGGACGACGCCGCCGGGGAGGCGCTGATCGAGCTTCCGCCGGTCCTGGAGCGACTTCGCGCGGCCGGCTTCTACCTGGACGACAAATTGCACCAGCTCTTGTTGGACCGGAACGCGGAGCGCAATCGGCACAAATTGGGTGGCTGAGTTGCCGGCTCGCTACGTCGCCCCCTCATTGCGCCCCACCACCGCCTGTGCTATTTTTTCCTGGGCCTTCCACGCGGTTCAGCAAAGTGAAAACATCCGAGTTACACCCGACACCCTCGAAAACCGAACTGGTGCTGCTCGAAAAACTCGACCGCAAGCGCCTGCCCCGCCACATTGCCGTCATCATGGACGGCAACGGCCGCTGGGCCCAGCGCCGCCATCTCCCCCGCGTGGAGGGTCACCGGCGCGGCGTGGCCGCCGCGCGCGAAACCATCGAGACCTGCGCCCGCCTCGGCATCGGCGCGCTCACCCTCTACGCCTTCTCCGCGGAGAACTGGCGCCGCCCCAAGGCCGAAGTCGATTTCCTCATGCGCCTCCTTCGCGAATATCTCCGCAAAGAACTGCCCATCATTCACAAGAACAACATCCGCCTCAGCGTCATTGGCCGCGCCGAGGAATTGCCCCCCGGCGTCCGCGAAGACATCGAGCGCGGTATGGCCCTTACCTCCTCCAATTCCGGCATGCGCCTCGTCGTAGCCCTCAACTACGGCGCCCGCACCGAACTCGTGGACGCCTTCAACGCCGTCCTTGAAGAAACCCGCGCCCACGCCACCAATGGCGAGCTCGCCCGTCTCCGCGTCACCGAACAGATGATTTCCGACCACCTCTACACCGCCGGACTCCCTGACCCCGACCTCCTCATCCGCACCAGCGGCGAGCAGCGCGTCAGCAATTTTCTGCTCTGGCAGATTGCCTACGCCGAAATCCACGTTACCAGCGTCCTCTGGCCCGATTTCAATCGCGCCCGCCTGCTCGAAGCCCTGCTCGATTTTCAGAGCCGCGAACGGCGCTACGGCGGCATCGAGCCTCCGCCCTCGAATTGAACGCTCGCCGAATGCGCATTCTTTCCTCTGCCGCCCTGGCTCATGAATGTCTGCAGCCGAAGTCTCCCCGCTGGCTCCCGATCGCGGAACGCATCCCATGACCGGCGCCCGCATCCTCACTGCCGTCATCCTCATCCCCGTTGTCGTCGCCGCCGTCCTGTGGCCCGACACCTGGGTCCTCGCCACGCTGCTCGCCGCTGTCCTCGTCCGGTGCCTTCATGAATTTTTCCATCTCGCCGCCGCTGCCTCCGTCCCCGGCGACCCCCGCTGGACCACCGTCTGCGCCCTCCTGCTGGTCGGTTTGCAGTGGCTGGACAGCGTTCACCACGGCATCTGGATGCGTAGTGAATTCGGTTTGCTCTACTCCCCGGACCGCACGCCCCTCCCGCCCGACGTCGCCCTTGCTGTTTTCATCCTCGGCGCCGCCGCACTCGCCGTCAGCCGCCGCGCTCCCTGGAAAGACGCCATCGCTGCCCTCTGCGCCGATAGCGCCGCCCTCCTGCTCATCGCCTTCCCGCTCAGCTTTCTCGTCCCTCTGCACGCGGCTCGGCCGCTCGGTCCCCGCCTGCTGCTCTTTCTCCTGGTCCTGCTCTGGGCCGGCGATTCGCTCGCCTATTTCATCGGACGCGCCATCGGCCGCCACAAGATGGCGCCCGAGCTGAGCCCCGGCAAAACCTGGGAAGGCGCTGCCGCCAATCTTCTCGGTTCGCTCATCGTCGCCTTCGTCGCTGCCCGTTGGATCCCGCTGCCCGTTTTTCATCTCGCCGCTATGGCCGCGCTCGCCAACCTCGCCGGCCAGCTCGGCGATCTTACCGAGTCCGCTTACAAACGCGCCGCTGGCGCCAAGGATTCCGGCGTCATTCTCCCCGGCCATGGCGGAATGCTCGACCGTGTCGATTCGCTCATTTTTGCCGCGCCGGTGGTCTGGTACTATTTTCGTATGCTCCTGCCCGCGGTCAGTTAGGCGCTCTCCCGGCCGTCGGCGATAATGGAAGGGCGGGGTTTTAACCCCGCCGATCACGGCACGGTTGATCCAGGGGTTTTAACCCCTGAAGCCATTCCGAGCCACAGCGCGAACAACGCATGAAATCCATCTCCATCCTCGGCTCCACCGGCTCCATCGGCCGCCAGTGTCTGGACGTCGTCAGCCGCCATCCCGGCCGCTTCCGCGTCGTCGCTTTAGCCGCCGGCTCCAGCTTCGATACTCTCGTGGAACAGGTCCGCCTCTTCCGCCCCGAGCTCGTCTCTGTTGGCGATGCCTCCCGCGTCCGCGAATTCCAATCCCGCCTCGGGCCCTCCAACGGCCGCGGCCCGGAGATTCACGCTGGTGCCGAGGGCCTCGAAGCCGTCGCCACCCATCCCTCCGCCGAAATTGTTGTCTCTGCCGCCGTCGGCGTGGTCGGCCTTCCCGCCACCTTTGCCGCTGTCCAGCGCGGCAAGACCGTCGCCCTGGCCAATAAGGAAGTTCTCGTCGCCGCCGGAGAAGTGGTCATGGCCGCCGCTCGCAAAGCCGGCGTCGCCCTGCTCCCCGTGGACAGCGAGCACAACGCCATCCATCAGTGCCTCCGCGCCGGGGGCCTCAAGGAAGTTCGCCGCCTCGTCCTCACCGCCTCGGGCGGCCCGTTTCGCACTACGCCCGTCTCGCGTCTCGCCCGTGTCACCCCCAAACAGGCGCTCGCCCATCCCAATTGGCGCATGGGCCCGCGCATCACCATCGACTCCGCAACTCTGATGAACAAAGGCTTCGAAGTCATCGAAGCCCGCTGGCTGTTCGACGTTCCGCTCGATCGCATCGACGTCGTCATCCACCCCCAGTCCATCATCCACTCCATGGTCGAATTCGTGGACGGCTCCGTCCTCGCCCAGCTCGGCCCGCCCGACATGCGTCTTCCCATTCAGTACGCGTTGACGTATCCGGAGCGCGTCCCCGCCGCGGGTTTCTCCCTCGACTGGTCGCGCATCGAACGATTGGAGTTTGCCGAGCCCTCCCCGCGGAAATTCCCGTGCCTCGAGCTGGCCCGCCAGGCCATCCGCCGCGGCGGCGCCGCCCCCTGCGCCCTGAATGCCGCGGACGAAACTGCGGTCGCCGCGTTTCTCGCCGGCCGCCTGCCGTTTCCCGGCATCGCCCGCGTCGTGGAACGCGTGCTGGAGCGGACGCCCACGGCCCCGCTCGCCTCCATCGGCGACGTGCTTGCCGCCGATCGCGAGGCCCGGCGCATGGCGGAAGAATTCGTTTCGGCGGAAGGCCTCCGCCCGAGGAAAATGGTGAAGAGATAACCGATGGAATCGCTCGTTCTACTTTCCGGATTCTTCGCGCCGCCGGTCCTGCTGCTGGCTCTGCCCGATTTCGCCCGCGCGCTCGGCGCCATGATTCTGGTCATCGGCGTCATGGTTCTCGTCCACGAATGGGGCCATTTCGTCATCGCCCGCCTCTTCGGCGTCCGCGTGGACATTTTCTCCATCGGCTTCGGCCCCCGTCTCACGGGATGGCGCCGCGGCCCCACCGATTACCGCATCAGCGCTCTCCCCATCGGCGGCTACGTGAAGATGGCCGGTGATACTCCCGAGGAGGACCGCTCCGGCGCCCCCGATGAATTCCTCTCCAAGCCCCGCTGGCAGCGCACCCTCATCATTCTGGCCGGCCCGTCCATGAACATCGTCTCCGCTGCCGTCATCTATTTCCTGCTCTTTTATGGCTACGGAATCCCCCAGCCTGCCTTTCTCAGCCAGCCGCCGGTTCTCGCCGGTGTCCTCAAGGATTCTCCCGCCGCCAAAGCCGGCCTTCAGACTGGCGACCGTCTCGTCGAAGTCAACCACGCGGCAACAGCCACCTGGCAGGACGTCGCCAAAGCCCTGGACTCCGCCGCCGCTCCCAAAGATCGCGTCGATCTCGCATATGAGCGTGCCGGCCAGCGCTTCTCCGCAGTCTCTATTGGGAATCCCGCCAAGCCCGATTCCCTCCGCCTCGCTGCGCTCCTGGGTTATCCCGCCGATTCCATTGAGCTCGACACCATCGTCCCCGGCCGCCCCGCCGACCGCGCCGGCCTCAAAGTGGAGGACCGCATCGTCTCCGTGGACGGCTCTCCCATCCTCAGTCTCGAACAGTTTCTCGAGGCCGTGAAAGGCTCCGGTGGCAAGACGCTCCAAATCACCGTCTCCCGCAACGGCCACACCCTCACCATCCCCGTCGAGCCACGCCAGGACGTCGAGGGCGGAGCGGATAAGACCTGGCGCATCGGCGTCCTCCCGGTTTCCGCCGACATCCGCTACCGCAAACTTTCTCTCGCCGAATCCCTCAGATTTTCCAGCTCGCAGACCGTGGGTCTCACCGGCCAGATTTTCGCCATCGTCGGCCAGCTCATCAATGGCCGCGCCTCGATTCGCGACGTCGCCGGCCCGGTCGGCATCATGCGCTACTCCGGAGAGGCCGCCAAACGCGGCCTCTACGCCCTCGGTTTCCTCACCGCAGGCATCAGCCTCAATCTCGCCGTTCTCAATCTGCTCCCCATCCCCATTCTCGACGGCGGCCATATCCTTCTCCTCTGCCTCGAAGGCATCCGCCGCCGCGACTTCAGCCAGGTGGTCCGCGAACGCTTCCTCCAGGTGGGAATGGTCTTCATCCTGCTGCTCGTCGTTATCGTGATGTACAACGACATCCGCAACCTGATCCCCGCCAAATGGTTCGGCTGATTTGTTACCGCCGCGGGTGCGCTCCGTAGGGGCATCCCGCAATTGCGGGATCGTGCCCCTGCCACCCAGGCTGTTCGAAACCCGCTCGGGTTTGTCCCGCCAGCGGCTTTTCCTGCGCTCCTGTGCCCGCTGGCTCGCCGGCTCGCAACACTGCTATGATGGTGTCTCAGGGAAGGGAACTACGATGGAATCCGCCGCACTCTCTACCCGGGCTTCCCAGGGTGAGCGCATCAATGCAGGCCAGCGTCCTGGCCGGCTCGAAGCCGAGCTCGGCTCTCGCGGCCGCCGCCTCACCCGCCAGCGCCGCGTCATTGTCCGCGTCATGGACACAGCGCAGCGCCACCTCGACATTGACGAAATTTACGAGCGCGCCCGCAAACACGACCAGCACATTCACCGCGTCACCGTTTACCGCACCGTGGATATGCTCAAGAAACTCGGCCTCATTGACGAGCTCGACCTGCTCCACATCCGCGGCGACCGCCATTACTACGAAAGCCACGCCCCCCGCGAGCATATCCACATCGCCTGCCTCCGCTGCGGCAAGGTCCGCGAATTCGAATCCGCTCTCTACGAGGAAATGAAGCGCCAGATCGAGCAGCAGTTCGACATGAAGATCACCATGAGCCGCACTGAAGTCGGCGGCTACTGCCGCTCCTGCCTGCCTTCCCCCAAGCACTAGCAACCAACCTTTCCCCTGCGGTGCGAAGCCCTTTGAGCGCGAAAGGAACTCGTCTGCGAACTCCTTTCGACTTTCCCGCGCATTTCGCGTGCTCAGCGCAGCGGCTGACCCTTTCCTACACTTCTCGCCTCTCCTCTCGCGCTTGCTTCATCTCCCCGAAACATTCCCGCGCCCGGCTCACGTCCTCTCCAATCTGCTTCCTCAATTCTTCCGCCGACCCGAATTTCTTCTCCCCCCTCAGCCATTTCCAGAACCGCACTTCAATCCTTTCTGCCGCCACGCTCCCCGCAAAATCCAGAAGGTTGCTTTCCACCGTCATCGGCCCGCCGTCAAACGTCGGCCGTACCCCCACATTCGTCACCGACCGGTGCCACTCCTCTCCAATTCGCGTCTCCGTCGCGTATACTCCGCGCGCCGGCAATACCTCCTGCTCCTGCTCGAGATTCAATGTCGGCACCACTTCGCGCCTTCCCCGGCCCGTGCCGCTGACTACCCGCCCGGTCAGCGAAAACGGCCGGCCCAACAGGCGCGCCGCCTCGTCCATTCGGCCTGCCGTCACCGCTCGCCGCACGCTCGTGCTCGACACGGTTTCCCCGCCCAGCTCCACCGGAGGAATAATCTCCACCCCATATCCGAATTTTCCCGCCAGCCTTTGAAGCAACGGCACGTCGCCCGCGTGCCGATGCCCGAACCGGAAATTGTCGCCCACGAATATCCGCTCCGCGTGGAGCACCCCCGCCAGCATCACCTCCACGAACTCTTCCGCCGGCACCGCCCCCAGCTCTTTCGTGAACGGCAGGACGAACGCGGCCTCCACCCCCAACTCCTCCATCCATCTCAGTCTCTGCTCCAGCGTGGAAAGCAGCGCCGGGGCGTGTTCGGGCCTGAGGATTTTTAGCGGGTGCGGGTCAAACGTCACTGCCGTCGCCATCGCCCCGCTCTCTCTCCCGTACTGGATCACACGTCGCAGAATCGCCTGATGTCCTGCATGCACCCCGTCAAAATTCCCAATCGCCAGCCCCGTCCGCTGCGGTGGCACAGGCTCCCGACTCTTCGGGACTGCCTGTGCACGCTTCAGTGGCACGCCCGCCCCTGGCTCTGTCCGCTGGTTGGGCACCGCGCGCCATTCTTCAACTCCTCGCACCACTCTCATGCTCATCCCAGCTCCACTTCAAACGTCAGCCCGTCATATCCCATTCGCACGTTTTCCGGGAGCCGCGCGTTCGTCTCTTCATGCGGCAGGTCGTGGCTGATGTGCGTGAACCACGCACGCCGCGGCTTCACTTCCCGCACGATCTCCAGCGAATTCGCCACCGTCGAATGCATCGGATGCGGTTTATCGCGCAGCGCGCTCAGAATCAGGTCGTCCAGCCCCAGTAGCTGTTCCATCGACGCCGCCGGAATCTCTGAAAAATCCGTCAGGTAAGCCGCCCTCCCGAACCGGAACCCCAGCACATCCGTATTCCCGTGCCGCGCCGGAACCGGCTGGAATTCCACCCCTGCCGCTTCAAACGGCCCGGTGATTTCCCGCAGTTCCACTGCAGGCACCGTGCTCAGTGTCGGCGTCTCGTCGAAGATGTAGGCAAACGTCCGCGTCAGGATCGCAAGTGTCTGCCCGCTCGCATACACCGGCACGCGCTCGTGCTGTTTCATGTTGAATGGCCGGATGTCGTCCAGTCCCAGGATGTGGTCCGCGTGCCCGTGCGTGTACAGCACCGCGTCCAGCCGCCCCAGCCCTGCGCGCAGCGCCTGCTGCCGGAAGTCCGGCGAAGTGTCGATCAGGATGTTCCGCCCGTCCGCGCTCAGCAGGAGCGACGGCCGCGTCCGATTGTCGTGCGGGTCCGTCGAACGGCACACCCGGCACCCGCACCCCAGCGACGGCACGCCCATCGAGGTGCCCGACCCCAGCATGGTCAGCCGCACCGAACCCGGCCGCGCTCGCTGCGAAGAAGAATTCATAGAAGCCTGCTGTCAGAGTGTACTAAACCTGCGTGGATTCTGGCGGGAACTCTCTCTCGTTCTCTCCGTCTCTCTCCGAACTCGGTGTACTCCGTGTCTCTGTGGCCTCCGTGTTAAATCTTATCCCCGTCTTTCCTGTTTTCCCGCTCACCGGTGCGATGCCGTTTTCCTCGCGCCCGCCTGCTGTGCCACCGCGGCTGCTGCTGCTTTGCTCATCTCCAGGTAGCTGAATTTCAGCGACCCCAGCATTTCCGCCAGAGTTTTGTCTTCCTCCGGCGCCAGGTTCCCACGCGTTTTCTCCCGCAGCGCGTCCAGCATGTCGATCACCTCGCGCGCCCCTTCGATGTCCACCATCGTCTGCCCGGTCGCCGGGTCCTGTATCCCCGTCAGCAGCATCGCCGCCTGATTCGCCAGGCTCCTCACCAGCAGATCGAAATACGGCGACCGCGCCGGAATAGCCTTCTCCCCCGCAGGAGCCCCCACAGGCTCGGCAGCCTTCTCGGCCGGCGCCGGACTCGCGGGTGCGGCTCCTCCCGCTGGTTTGGCGGCCTCGGCAGGTTTTGCCGCCTTCTCCCTCTGCGCCTGTTCCTTCGCCTCGGGGCGCAGTTCGCCTTCCTCCGTAAACATCCTCCGGTCGATAACGCGAAAGCTCGTGTCGTTTTTATCGTGCGCCACAGAGAGTCCTCATGAATTGTTCCGTCGGGGCAATCAATAATCAGTCAGTCTATCATCGTGCCCAAACGGCAACAAGCCGCCCGCAGATCCCTCGTCTGCCCCAGCCGGAAGAACGCCCGCTTCCGCACCCCAGCAATCCGATCCCTCCGCATTGCGCCCATCCCCGGTAGGCGCTGGGTCGCCTACCCGTCCGGTTTGTCTCTTGTACTTTCCTCTCCGCTACCCTAGATTGACTAAAATGGCTTCCCAACGGGTACAAACGCGTGTCGCGCAAATTTGAAGACCTCGTCGCCCTCCAGCAGCGCCTGCTCGCTCCCGGCGGCTGCCCCTGGGACCGCCAGCAAACCCACGAAACTCTTCGCACCTACCTGATCGAGGAGACGTACGAAGTCCTCGACGCACTCGATACTCCCGGCGACCCGAAAAAACTCGCCGACGAACTGGGCGATCTCCTCCTCCAAATCCTCTTCCACGCCGAACTCGGCCGCCTCGCCGGCACCTTCGACCTCGGCGACGTCATCGAAGCCATTTACCTCAAAATGGTCCGCCGCCATCCCCACGTCTTCGGAGACGCGCAGGCCCGCGACGCCGCCGAAGTGCTGAAAAACTGGGAGCAAATCAAAGCCGAGGAACGCCGCTCGGGTAGCCACGGTCAGAGCAGTTCTGACCGTGGGCCGTCCGATGCCGCTGTCCCCGCCTCTCTCCTCGACGGAGTCCCCCGCTCCATGCCCGCTCTCATGCGCGCCCATCAGCTCACTCGCCGCGCCGCCAACGTCGGTTTCGACTGGGCTTCCGCCGATGCCGTCCTCGAAAAAGTTGCCGAAGAAATCCGCGAGCTTCGCGCCGCTCCTCCCGCCGACCGCGACCGCCTCGAAGAAGAAGCCGGCGACCTTCTGTTCGCCGCCATGAACGTCGCCCGTTTCCTCAAACTCGATCCCGAACTGGCTCTCCGTCGCGCCAACGAAAAATTCGAAGCCCGCTTTCGCGCCATGGAGCAGGACGCCGCACGCTCCGGCCGCTCGCTCGACCGCTCCTCTCCCGCCGAACTCGACGCCCTCTGGGAGCGTGCCAAATCCCGGAACCGTGCCTCCCCATGACCACAAGCGCCGTCACCCAGCCCGGCATCGAAATCCGCCTCTGCCACTCGCTCGAAGACTGCGAAGCCTGTGTCGCCATGGAAAAGCGCATCTGGCAGACCGACGACATCGAAATCGTTCCTGCTGCCATCATCCGCGTCGTCGCCGAAACCGGCGGCCAGGTTCTCGGCGCCTTCGAAGGCACTCGCATGATCGGTTTCACTTTCGCCATCGTCGGCTGCCATCCTACGGCCGGCCGACCCGAGCCCTTTCTGCATTCCCACATGACCGCGGTCCTCCCCGAATTCCAGAATCGCGGCATCGGCCGCCGCCTCAAATTTTTCCAGCGCCAGGAGGCGCTGGCGCGCGGAATTCGCCTCGTTCAATGGACCTTCGACCCCTTCCAACTCAAAAACGCCTGGTTCAACGTGATGCGCCTTGGCGCCGTCATCTCCAGTTACCAGCCGAATTTCTACGGCATCACCACCAGCCCGCTCCATTCCGGCATCCCCACCGACCGTCTCCTCGCTGAATGGCATCTCGAGTCCCAGCGCGTCCGGGACGCCGTCGAAGGCCGACTGCCTCCTCGGTCCGGTCCGGAGGCTGTGCGGATTAGTCTTCCCAACGACGTTGACCAAATTGTTAAGAGCGACCCTGCCTCTGCCGTCCGCATCCAGGATGCGATGCGCGCCCAATTCCAGCGCCACTTTTCCGCCGGCTTTGCCGTCACCGCTATCGAGCCCGCCGGCCCCGAAACCCATTACGTTCTCGAGCGACTCGTGGGACAGGCATTCCTGCCTGTCTCCCCTGATCCCACATGAAACTCGACCAACTCACCCTCCGTGAAATTCGTCTCCGCCTCGTCACTCCCTTCGAGACGAGCTTCGACCGCACCACCGAGCGTCGCATCCTTCTCCTCGAAGCTCTTTCCTCCGGCGTCTCCGGCTGGGCAGAAGCCACTGTGGATGCCGACCCCTACTACAGCTACGAAACCATCGACACCGCTTGGCACATCCTCCGCGATTTCCTCTGGCCCATGGTCCGGGGAAGGGAATTCGCCTCCGCCGCCGAAATTTGGGACTCGCTGGCCCGCGTCCGCGGCCACAACATGGCCAAAGGCGGCCTCGAAACCGCGGCCTGGGACGCTGAAGCCCGCCAGAAAAATGTCCCTCTCTGGCGCCTGCTCGGCGGGACCCGACAGGAAATTCCCTGCGGCGTCTCCATCGGCATCAAACCCACCACTGCCGAACTCATCGAAACCGTCGCCGGGGAACTCCGCGCCGGCTACCAGCGCATCAAGATCAAAATCAAGCGCGGCCACGACGTGGAGCCCCTCGCCACCCTCCGCGAGCGTTTCCCCCGCATCCGCCTCATGGGCGATGCCAACTGCGATTACCGCACCGAAGACATCCCGCACCTGAAATCCTTCGAGCGTTTTTTCCTCATGATGCTCGAGCAGCCCCTCGCCTACGACGACCTGTACGCCCACCGCGAGCTCCAACAGGCCACCTCCACTCCCATCTGCCTCGATGAATGCATCCATTCGCTCGCCCACGCCCGGGCCGCCATCGAAATCGGCGCCTGCAAGATCATCAACATCAAACTCGGCCGCGTCGGCGGCCACACCGCCGCCCGCCGCATCCACGACCTCTGCCGCGACCACTCGATTCCCGTCTGGTGCGGCGGCATGCTCGAATCCGGCATCGGCCGCGCCCACAATATCGCCATGTCCACGCTGGAGAATTTCACCCTCCCCGGCGACGTCTCCGCCAGCAAACGCTACTGGCACGAAGACATCATCGACCCGCCCGTCGAGGTTTCTCCCCAGGGCACCATCCGCGCTCCCGAGCGCCCAGGCTCTGGCTTCGAGCCCAAACTCGACATGATCGAACGCCTCACCGTCCGCCGCGAGGTCCTCCGCTGAGCGCCACTGGTAGCCACGGTCAGAGCATTCCTGACCGTGGGCTTATCTCTTCTCCTTCTTCTCCTTCCTCTCCCTGGCGCCCCCACACCAATCCCTTTCTCCTCTACGGCCTGATCGCCTTCGCCATGCTCATCTGGGCCTTCAATTACCCGGTGGCCAAATTCGGCTTCCACGAACTCGACGGCCTCACCATCGGCAGTCTCCGCGTCGTCATCGCCGCGGTCTTCATGATTCCCGTCCATTTTTTCGTTCGCCGCCGCCGCCCTCTCCGCCATCCACTCACCGCCCGCGACTACGGCATCCTCGCCGCGCTCGGCTTTTTCGTTGGCTTCAACCAGGGCCTCTTCATCTACGGCCTTTCCTACACCACCGTCGGCCATTCCGCGCTCATCATCGCCATCGGCCCCGTAAATATCCTGCTGCTCGCCGTCCTCGTCGGCTTGGAGCGCCTCACCTTCAACAAGCTCGCCGGTGTAACCCTCGCCTTCGCGGGAGTCGCCCTCCTTGCCGCGGGCCACGGGTTCGGTTCCGGCAATCCCACCCTCCGCGGCGACCTGCTCACTCTCTGTGGCTCGCTCTGCTTCGCTGCGTACGCTATCGTCGGCAAACACGTCACCCGCCGTCTCGACACCCTCACCCTCACCGCCTGGCCTTTTTATTTCGGTGCTCTGTTCCTTTCACCCATCGCCGTGCTCCAGATTGCGCACACCGACTGGTCTCGCGTCGGCTGGATCGGCTACGGCGCCCTTCTCTATATCGGCCTCGGCGCCTCGCTGGTGGGCTACCTCATCTGGATGTGGGCCATCCACCACCTCGCGGCTTCTCGCATGGGCGTTTTCACCTATGTCCAGCCAGTTTTGGGCACACTCATCGGCGTCTATCTTCTCCACGAGGCCTACACCGGCCAACTCGCCCTTTCCGGCCTTCTGGTCCTCGTCGGCGTAGCGCTCACCGAATGGCACACCGCCGGCACCGAAGCCGAAGACGAGACGTCCGGAGAATCCACCTAGGGTTCTAAGCAAGAGTCGGCCACCACGATGCTATACTCCCAATTCGTGGCAGCGAGACGTTTCGTACAAGTCAGACATTTCATTAGTCTGCATACAGACTTTGACGAGCAGGAATGCATCCGGCGACTGTCTGAATCGATTGACCCGGAGCGACTCACAATCTTTTCGCTCTCTGGTTACAGGGGCACCAAGCCTGTGATAGGGCGGATTGATGGCTACAGGTTTCAGTTGCATAAGCGGAGAAACTGGCGTAACGACTTCGCTCCGCAATTCTACGGAAACCTCGTGCCACAAGAGCAAGGCACGACCATTGAAGGATATTTCGACGCCCCGCGATGGACGAGAATCTTTATGCGGGTGTGGTTGGGAGCGGCCGTCCTTTTCGGGGGAACTATGTTCCTCTTCAGTCTCTGGGACCTCGTCACAGGGGGCGACTACGGGAAAGGGGACCCGGTTTTGGGATTGCTGGTGCCGCCATGTATTGTCCTCTTTGGCATCTTTCTTCCACGGTTTGGCTTGTGGCTGGGGCGTTACGAAGAGCAGTTCATGCTGGAGTTTCTAGAAAAAACCCTGGTTGCAGGCATACGGACAAAAGGCTAGGAGGCCGATCCAAGCCCCCGCATTACCCCCCTCGCCCACGCATGCTACCTTCGCCTCCCGCCATGTCCTCCTCTTCCGATCGCATCGCCGTCATCCCCGTCAACGGCATTGGCCCCGAAGTTATCTCCGCGACCTACCGTCCGCAGTTCCACCAGTTCCCGAGGCAGCTATTGAGTGTTCGTAGAGGCGTGTCGAGGACAATCCCCGTTACGTCGTCAGTGTTTCCCACCCTGTGACGGGAGGAAGCCCCAGCCGCTTCAGAAGCTCGCCGTAACGCGGGTCGCTGTGAAGGCTGTCGTAGATCGGCCCCGCGCCCAGATAACACAGCAGAACATCTCGCGCTTCTGCCGCTTTTTCCAGCCACTCGAACGCGAGGTCCTTCTCCCCCATCCCCAGGTAAATCATCGCCCAGGTGATCGGCGGCACGTAGGCCTGCTTCGCCACCCGGTCCAGCTCCGCAATCAGTTCCATCGCGCGCGCCTTCTGCCCGCTCCCGCCATAACACGACCCCAGCGGCCCCAGGATCAGCGGGTTATTTCCGGAAAGTTCGCGCGCCCGTTCCAGCTCGCGGATGGCCTGCTCGTACATCCCCTTCTGCTCGTAGTTCAAACCCCGCACCACGTGCAGCTCGATGTCGTCCGGGTCCAGCTCCAGCGCCCGCGCGCATTCCGCCAGCGACCGGTCGTATTCCCGCCGGTAGTGATAGACCCCGGCAAGATACGCGTGAATGGAGATGGAGAGCGGATCGGACAGCAGCGCGGCGCGTATCTCCCGTTCCGCTTCTTCGTAACGGCCCGTCTGCACCAGCAGGATGTTGTATTGCACGTGCCCGTTGGGGTGTCCCGGGTTCAGCTCGATCGCCCGCCGGAACTCCTGCTCCGCCTCCTTCCAATTCCACTCGTACCACATCCGGATCGTCCCCATCGACGCGTGCGCCTCCGAGAGCCGCTCGTCGAGCTCCATCGCACGGCTCACCGCCGCTTTGGCCTTCGGCCACGCCTCACCCGGAGGCTCCAGGCCCCACGACGCCACCGCGATGTGGTAGTCCGAGATTCCGGAATACGCCGGCGCGTAATTCGGCTCCTGCGCCAGCGCCGCCTCGAAACATTCCAGCGTCCGCCCGAATCCCTCGCCCCCGCGTTTGTTCCAGTGGAACCGTCCCCGCAGGTACAGGTCATACGCTTCCAGATTTTTCGTGCGCCGCCGGTTCAGCGCATCCGCTCCCTCCCCGCCCAGTTCCACCTTCAGCGTCTCCGTAATCGTCCGCGCGATTTCGTCCTGGATCTCGAATACGTCCTTCATGTCTTCCTCGAAGCGCTGCGACCACAGGCAATAGCCGTCCGCCGCGCTCACCAGTTGCACGCTCACCCGCAGCTTCTGTCCCGACTTCCGCACGCTCCCTTCCAGCACCGTCGAAACGCGCAGCTTCTCCGCGATTCTCCGCACGTCCTGGGGTTTGGATTTGAATTCAAACGCCGAGGTGCGCGATACCACATGCAGGTTCGGCAGCCGCGATAGCGAGTGAATCAGTTCTTCCGTCAATCCCTCGCTGAAGTATTCGCTGTCCGCCTCGCTGCTCAAATTCGCAAACGGCAGCACCGCAATCGACGCCCGCGACGCCGCGATCTCCCTCCGCGCCAACCCGGAGCCGGAAAGCGGTGGTACCTGCTCCAGTTCTCGCGCCACTTCCTCGGCATTCTGTTGCCGTTCTTCGGGCCGCTTTCCGAGCGCCCGCATCACCACTCTCTCCAGTTCCAGCGGCACATCGGGGCGGCACTCGCCCAGCGGCGGAGGCTCCTGGTTCAGGATGGCGCTGGAGAGCGCTGGATGCGAATCGCCGCGGAACGGCCGTTGCCCGGCGAGCGCCTCGTACATCGTCACTCCCCACGACCAGATATCCGTCCGGTGGTCCAGCGCATCCCCGCGCACCTGCTCCGGCGACATATATGCGATCGTCCCCACCGCCGTTCCCGGCGTTGAACTCTCCGCATCCTGGGGCAGTTTCGCCAGCCCGAAGTCCACGATTTTGACGATGCCCTCGGGCGTCAGCATCACGTTGGCGGGTTTGATGTCCCGGTGGAGAATCCCCGCGCCGTGCGCCGCGGCCAGCCCCTGCGCGATCTGTGTCGCAATGCGCACCGCTTCTACCACCCCCAGCGGTCCCGCTTCCAGCCGCGTCCGCAGGCTCTGGCCCGCTACATACGCCGAGACGATGAACAGCTCCCCTTCCTCCGTGGCATCAAACTCATAAATCGTACCCACATTCACGTGCTCCACCGCCGAAGCCGCCCGCGCTTCCCGCTCGAATCGCGCCTTCTGCGCCGCATCCACCGCCCCGCTCGGAGATATCAATTTGATTGCAACCGGGCGGTCCAATCTCAGGTCTACGGCTTTGTACACTGTGCCCATCCCGCCCTTCCCGAGGTGCTCCTCCAGACGGTAATGGGAGATGACTCTTCCGATCACGCGCGCGCTCCCCCGGACTGCCGTTTCCTCATGCGGTTTAATTTACAATTTCTTCCACTACGCTGGCCAGCAGATGCACGGTCTGAAACGCGCTGACCCCGAGCAGTTTGTGGTGGGCTTCGGTGAGGGGAAACGTATCCAGTGCCTCGTCGAGTTCGTCCCGGTGCCGTGGATCCAGTTTGCCGTGCCGCAAAAGGTTGCTGAATGCCGCCTGCGGAATCCCCGCGCGCTCCGCCGTGTGCTCGAAATACTCCACGTCCGGCGGCGTCCCTTCCAGCACCGCGATGAATCCCAGCAGCGCCACCGGATGGAAATGCCGGATCCAATAATACTGCGCTCCCACCAGCGCCGCTACGCTCGTCGGCGGGATTCGCGCCAGCACCTTTTCGCGGTGCACCCCCAGCACCTCCAGGTCCTCCAGCACCCAGTCGTCGTGGTGGCGCTCCTCGGGGATGTGATGGGTCAGGTATCGGAACATGCCTGCGGCCAGCGGGTCGCTCCCCTTCCGCGTCTCACACCACTCCGCCGCGGACTCCATCAGCGGCACGCTCGCACGGATCACGGCGTGGTTGCGGAACAGGAACTCGGGATACAGCTCGATCAGGCGTGGATGCGTCCACAGCGTGGTCGCCACGGCATCCAGCTCGGGCCGCGCCACCTGGATTTTTTCTCTCAGTCGCCGGCTGTGTCCCGTCTTCTGCATAGAGCCGTGGGAGGGTGCCCGCGGCCGGAGTTGCTCCGGGTGTCTGGCCCGGCGGGCCGTGGTAGGTTTTTCGCGGTTCGAGTCCAATTCCTAAAAAACGATTCCGACCGGGGGGCGCTTCCCGCTGGCGTGCCTCTGCAGGAAGCTGCTCCCGATTTTCCTTTTCGCGCTGATCAGCGCTCCGACTTCTTCTTTCGACAGCTTCTCCAGTAGCTCGCTGTCCTTCTTCGAAAATTCGTGTCCCGCCCGGATCAGTCCGGCCTTCTTCAACCGCGCCTGATTGCTCATGTCCCCCTCCTCCAGCGAACTCGTGCTCCGGTCCTGCCCGCCGTTATTCCCCGCCCGCTTTCCGTGCTCCCGTCCGCAACATCCCCCGCGCGGGCAGCAGGTTCACGTGCCTGTCATCTAAAGGAACGTTTCACTTTCAACTTCGCAGAACCATACGCTGGCCCTCCGTTACCTGTCAAGTTCACACCGCCGTTCTAGCGCAGGGCGACGAGCCCGCGTCCGTTCCTTTCCTGGTAGGGGCGGACCCAAGTGTCCGCCCTCTGGTGCTTGCAGACCTCTTCCAACCCTTCCCGTCACGTTGACCACCATCTCCGCGCGTGCTAGTTTCGCCTCCCGCTGATGACTGCCTCCCCATCCGGCGCCGCCAAGCGTATCGCCGTCATCCCCGGCGACGGCATCGGCGTGGAAGTCACCGCCGAAGCCCTCAAAGCCCTTCGCGCTGTGTTTGCCGCCAGCGGCCGCCGCGCCGAATTCACCGAATTTGACTGGGGCGCCGAGCGCTACCTCCACGACGGAACCTCGCTCCCCGTCGGCGCCCTGGACATGCTCCGCCGCGATTTCGACGCCATTCTTTTCGGTGCCGTCGGCGATCCGCGCATCCCCTCCAATCAGCACGCCCTCGACATTCTGTTTGGCCTCCGCTTTGGCCTCGATCTCTACGTCAACATCCGCCCTTGCATCCTCCTCGACCGCCGGTTCACCCCGCTCCGCGATCGCGCCGAAGCCGACATCAATTTCGTGGTCCTCCGCGAGAACACCGAAGGCCTCTACGCCAACATTGGCGGCCAGTTCAAACGCAACACGCCCGACGAAATCGCCCTCCAGGAGGAAGTCAATACGCGCAAGGGCGTCGAGCGCATCCTCCGCTATGCCTTTGAAAGCGCTCGCTCCCGCCCCCGCAAACGCCTGTGCATGAGCGACAAATCCAACGCACTCACTCACGGCCACGACCTCTGGCAGCGCGTTTTCCGCGAGCTTCGCCAGCAAAATCCCGATGTGGATTCCCGCCATCTCTACATCGACACGCTGGTCATGGAAATGGTTCGCGACCCTTCGCAGTTCGACGTTATCGTCACCAACAACCTGTTCGGCGACATCGCGAGCGACCTCGGCGCCCAGCTCGCCGGCGGCCTCGGCCTTTCTCCCTCCGCCAACATACATCCCGGCGAGGTCTCCATGTTCGAGCCCGTCCACGGCTCCGCCCCGAATATCGCCGGCAAGAATCGCGCCAACCCGTTCGGCGCCATCCTCACCTCCGCAATGCTCTGCGACTACGTCGGCTGGCCCCAGGAAGCCGAGTCCCTCCGCAATGCCGTACGCTCCTCCCTCCGGGAAGGGAACTGCACCGCCGACCTCGGCGGCAAGCTGGGCACCCGCGAGGCCGGCGACCACATTGCCCACCTCCTCTCCCATTAGCTCCCGCGACGGTTTTCTCCTCTCTTCCTCTGCGTTTCTCTGCGAACTCTGCGTCTCTGCGTTATCTTTTCCCCTCCTCTCCGTGCTTGCTCCGTGTCCGCAGTGTCTCTGTAGTGGATTTTTCCCTCCCTCTCTCCTCTCCACTCCTGCCCATGCTACAATCCCTCGTCTTTCGTCACCCTCGAATGGGAGGCACCATGAAAATCACCCCCGGCAAAATAAAAGGCCTCGAAGCCGTCTCCGACAAGCGCGGCATCATCGCCGCCGCTGCCATGGACCAGCGCGGTTCCCTCCGCAGCGCCATCGCCAAGGGCAAGGGCGTGGACAAAAAGGAAATCTCGAACGACATGATGAGCGAGTTCAAGGAAGCCGTCGTCCGCATCCTCACTCCCCATGCCAGCGCCATCCTCCTCGACCCTGAATTCGGCCTCGCCGCCGCCCGCGCCCGCGCCAAGAATGCCGGCCTCCTCCTCGCCTACGAAAAGAGCGGCTACGACAACACCCAGCCTGGCCGCCTTCCCGACCTCCTCGACAATTACTCCGCCCGCCGCCTGATGGAAGCCGGCGCCGACTGCGTCAAGATCCTGCTCTACTACGCCCCCGCCGATCCGCCCCACGTGAACGACATCAAGCACGCCTGGGTCGAGCGCATCGGCGACGAGTGCCGCGCCTGCGACGTCCCCTATTTCCTCGAATTCGTCACCTACCAGGAAGGTGTGGACGAAAAGAGCATCGAATTCGCCCGCAAGAAGCCCGAATTCGTCATCAAGAGCATGGAGGAGTTCTCCCGCGACCGTTACGGCATCGACGTTCTCAAAGTCGAAGTCCCCATCAACATGGCCTACGTCGCCGGCACCAGGGCCTGCAAAGGCGAATCCGCCTACACCCGCGATCAGGCCAAGGACTATTTCCGCCGCGCCGCCTCCGTTGCCAAAAAGCCGTTCATCTATCTCTCCGCCGGCGTCTCCAACGAAGTCTTCCAGGAAACGCTCCAGCTCGCCTCCGAAACCGGCGTCAATTTCTCCGGCGTTCTCTGCGGCCGCGCCACCTGGGCCGATGCTGTGCCCATCTACGGCAAGAGCGGCCTCCGCGCTCTCGAAGACTGGCTAAACGACAAGGGCGTCAAGAACATTCAAAACGTCAACAACGCTCTCTCCGCCGCCAAACCCTGGTTCGGTTTCTACGGCGCCGCTTCCGCTGCGGCCCTCGCGTAATTGGCCAAGTTTGGGCGGGCGGAGAATCGCTTGCAAGGAGAAGAGTTCATGGCAGCCGGCGCACAACCAGCGAAAGGCTCTGGCCGGGCCCAGAGTGTGGTGCTGGAAATAAGCACCATCCGGCACACCCATCTTCTGGATATCACCGCCCTGGTCAATCGGGCCGTCGCAGACTCCTGCGTATTCGAAGGTGTCTGCCACATTTTCGTGCCCCACAGCACGGCGGGTGTCACCATCAACGAAAGCGCCGACCCCGACGTCGCCCGCGACATTGAGACAGCGCTCGAACGTCTCGTCCCGCATCAGGCGAACTACAAACATGCCGAAGGAAATTCGGATGCCCACATCAAGTCGGCCCTGATGGGCGTGTCGCTCAGTGTGCCCATCGAAGACGGAGTTGTGGCCCTGGGCCGCTGGCAGGGAATCTTCTTCTGCGAGTTCGATGGCCCGCGCCCCCGCAAACTCCACCTCCGCATCGTCCCCGACCCCGCCTGACCTCGCACTGATCCGCTCCGGCCAAGAAGGGCGGGGTTTCAACCCCGCCGAAACCGTTGCCCCCTCAGGGGTTTTAACCCCTGAAGCCAATGTTTGCCGTCGCTCCCCCTTCTCGCACTGCCGCGAACGTCAGGGCACGGCTTTAGCCGTGCCGTTCGCGCTCGGCGATTCGCGCGGCTTTAGCCGCTCGGGTTCCGTATGCGGAATAGTCGCCACCTCCGCAGCAATTCGGCGGTTTTCCCCTCCTACCGATTTTCGAGTCTCGCATTTCCCCCCCCTCCTCCACCTGCGCTAAACTGTCCTCCATGCTCCCCGGCATCTACATCCAGATCCCCTTTTGCCAGTCGAAATGCACCTATTGCCATTTCGCCACTGGCGTTTTCCCCCGCGAACTCATCTCCCCCTATGTTGAGACCGTCATCCGGGAAATCCGCACCCACGCCCAAACGTACTCCGCCGCGAACCTCGTTCTCACCGCCGGCCCGCCGGACACCATCTATCTGGGCGGCGGCACTCCGAGTCTCCTCGCGTCAGAAGATCTCGCCCGCATCCTCGCCGCTGTCCGCGAATCATTCCCGGACACCACCTGGCGCGAAGTCACTTTCGAAGCCGACCCGGAAACGGTCACCCCGGAAAAAGCCGCCGCGTGGCGCTCCGCCGGTATCGACCGCGCCTCGCTCGGTGCCCAATCTTTCTCCGACTCCGAACTCCGTGCCGCCGGCCGTCGCCATCGCGCCGCGGACATCCCTCGCGCCGTCGAAATTCTCCGATCCGCCGGTATCGCCTCTCTCAATCTCGATTTAATCCTGGGCCTCGCCGGCCAAACGCACGACAGTTGGCTCCACTCGCTCGACGCGCTCCTCTCTCTCCGCCCCGAGCACATCTCCATCTACATGCTCGATGTGGACGACGACAGCCGGCTGGGCCACGAACTCCTCTCCGGCGGTCCGCGTTACAGCGCCACGCTCGTCCCCGACGAAGACTCTCAATCCGTCTGGTTCGACGAAGCCTGCGCCCTTCTCGCCTCCGCCGGCTACGCCCACTACGAAATCTCCAACTGGGCCCTCGAAAACCATCGCGCCATCCACAACTCCAAATACTGGACACGTGCTCCCTACTTCGGTTTCGGTTCCGGCGCTCATTCTTTCAACGGCTTCGAGCGCTGGGCCAATCTCCACGACCCTTCCGCCTATATCGGCGCCATTCGCGCCGGCCGCCCCACCATCGAGCAGCGCCAGCCGGTCACTCCCCAAATGGCCCTCGAAGAAGAAGTCTTCCTCGGTCTTCGCCTCCTCGACGGCATTAATCTCTCTCGCATCGAATCCATCTACGGCGTAGATCTCCGCCCCCGCCTCCCGCGCCTACTCGAAGCCCGCGCCGTAGCCCTCGACGGCGACGTCCTCCGCCTCGATCCCGCCCGCCTCTCCATCTCCAACGAAGTCTTCGCCGAACTCCTCGCCTGATTCTCTTCTCTCATGTTTTTCTCTGCGTATCTCTGCGTCCTCTGCGCCTCTGCGTTATCTTCTCTTCTCCTCTCCGTGCCCTCCGTTTCTCCGTGTTCTCCGTGTAGAATCTTTCTTTGCGCATTTCCCCATGAATTCACCCATCGACCTTCGCAGTGACACCGTCACCCGCCCCACCCCCGCCATGCGCCGCGCCATGGCCGAAGCCGAGGTCGGCGACGACGTGTACGGCGAAGACCCCACCATCAATCGCCTCGAAGCCCGCGCCGCCGGACTCTTCGCCCGCGAAGCCGCTCTCTTTGTTCCCTCCGGCTCCATGGGCAACCTCCTGGCCATCTGGTGCTGGACCGATCGCGGCCAGGAAGTCATCTGCGACTCCCGCTCGCACACCTACATCCACGAGATGGGCGCCATGTCCGCCATCGCCGGCGTCATGCCCCACCCGGTCCCCACTCCCGACGGCATCCTTTCCTGGGACCTCATCGCCCCGCACGTCCACGACGGCTCCGGCTTCCATTCCCCCACCGGCCTCATCGAACTCGAATCCACCCACAACCTCGCGGGCGGCACTGTGTATCCTCCCGAGACCATCGCGGATATCGCCGCCCACACGCATGCCGCAGGCCTGAAAGTCCATCTCGACGGCGCCCGCATTTTCAATGCCGCCGTGGCCCTCGGCAAATCTGTCGCCGAGATTACCCGCCCGGTAGATTCAATGATGTTTTGCCTCTCGAAAGGCCTCGGCGCTCCGGTCGGCTCGATGCTCCTCGGCCCGCGCGAGTTCATCGCCAAAGCCCGCATCCGCCGCAAAATCCTCGGCGGTGGCATGCGCCAGGCCGGAGTTCTCGCCGCTGCCGGCCTCATCGCGCTCGAGGAATCGCCCAAAGGCCTCTCTCGCGACCACGAAAACGCCCGCGTCCTCGCGGAAGGACTGGCCCAAATTCCCGGCATCCTCCTCGACCCCGCAAAAGTCGTCACCAACATCGTCATGTTCGACGTGGACGCTCGCTCGACCGCCGCCGCCCTCTGCGACGCTCTTCGTACCCGCGGCGTCCTCGCCTCCGCCTTCGGCCCCCAGACCGTCCGCGTGGTTACCCACTACGACGTCGACCGCCCCGCCATCACTCTCGCCATCGCCGCCGTCCGCGCCGTCCTGTAGGGGCGGACCCGGGTGTCCGCCCTCTTTTCTGCGCTCCTCTCCGCTCCCTGCGCCTGCCCGCCGCATCCTGGCGGCCCTCTGCGTTTTCCTCTCTCTTTCCTCCCTCCCGGCTCCGCAACTCGCCTCGCCGTTGTGCTATAAGAGATTTTTTGCATTAAGATAAGGAATCGCATCGAATAGGAGCCCCGTGGATTTCTCCTTCACCGACGAACAAAATCAGCTCCGCCGCACCGTCCGCGAATTCGCCGCCGCAGAAATCGCCCCGCATGTCATGGAATGGGATGAAGCCGCCCACTGGCCCTCCGAACTCGTCCCCAAACTCGGCGATCTGGGCCTCCTCGGCGTGATTTTCCCCGAGCAATACGGCGGCGCCGGCCTCGGCTATACCGAATACGTTATCGTCATCGAAGAACTCGCCGCCGTGGACGCCTCCATCGCCCTTTCCGTCGCCGCCCACAATTCTCTCTGCTCCAATCACATCTACAAATTCGGCACCGAAGCTCAAAAGCAGAAATTCCTCCCCCGCCTCACTTCCGGCAAGATCCTCGGCGCCTGGTCGCTCACCGAGCCCGGCGCAGGCTCCGACGCCGGCGGCACGCGCACCGGTGCCGAGCGCCGCAACGGCGCCTGGGTCCTCAACGGCTCCAAAACGTTTACCACCAACGGCCATTCTGCCGGCGTCTGCGTGGCCATGGCCGTCACCCAGCGCGACAAAGGCTCTCACGGCATCTCCGCCTTCCTCGTCGAACAGGGCACCAAAGGCTTCCGCCCGGGCAAAAAGGAAAACAAGCTCGGCATGCGCGCCAGTGAAACCTCCGAAGTCCTGTTCTCCGACTGCGTCGTCCCCGCGGAAAATCTCCTCGGCAAAGAAGGAGACGGTTTCGTCAACAGCCTCCAAATCCTCGACGGCGGCCGCATCTCCATCGCCGCGCTCGGCGTCGGTATCGCCCAAGGTGCGCTTTCCGCGGCCACCAAATACGCCCGCGAGCGCAAACAGTTCGGCAAAACCATCAGCGAGTTCCAGGGCATCCAGTTCAAGCTGGCCGACATGGCCACACAGGTCGAAGCCGCGCGGGCCCTCACCTATCGCGCCGCCTGGCTCGCCGACTCGGGAGATGCTCGCTACACCAAGGAATCCGCCATGGCTAAACTTTTCGCCGGAGAAGTCGCCGTGCGCGTCTCCAGCGAAGCCGTCCAGGTGTTCGGCGGCTACGGCTTCACCAAGGACTATCCGGCGGAAAAGTATTATCGCGACTCCAAGCTCTGCACCATCGGCGAAGGCACCAGCGAAATCCAGCGCCTGGTCATCGCCCGCCAGCTCCTCGGCACCCGGTAGCACAGGCAATCCTGCCTGTGCGCTTTTCGTAAGCCGCACCGCCGGCCGCACGGGCAAGCCCACACGTTTGCCCTTTGCACTGGCCTTCGAATATCGCGATACTCTCTCTCTTCATGCCCGACGACGTCACCACCTGGTCCCGCCAAATCCTCTCCGGCGATGTCCGCTCGCTTTCCCGCGCCATCTCCGCCGTGGAAGATTCCGCCCCCGAATCCGAGCTCCTCCTCCGCGCCCTCTTTCCTTACACCGGCGCCGCCCATCTCATCGGCGTCACCGGCGCTCCTGGCACGGGCAAAAGCACGCTCGTCGACCGCCTCGCCGCCCACTTCCGCCGCGCCGGAGAAACGGTTGGCGTTATCGCCGTCGATCCCTCCAGCCCCTACACCGGTGGCGCCATTCTCGGCGACCGCATCCGCATGCAGGGCCACGCCACCGACGACGGCGTTTTCATTCGCTCCATGGCCACCCGCGGTTTTCTCGGCGGCCTCGCCCGGGCCACCGGCGACGTCGCTCTGGTCCTCGACGCCGCCGGCAAGCGCCGTCTGCTCATAGAAACCGTCGGCGTCGGCCAGGGCGAAGTGGAAATCATGGGCCTCGCCGACTGCACCCTCGTCGTGCTCGTTCCCGGTCTCGGCGACGAAGTCCAGGCCATCAAAGCAGGTATCATGGAGATTGCCGACGTCTTCGTTCTCAATAAATCCGACCGCGAGGGAGCCGACCGCTTCGAGCAGCAACTGAAAGCCATGCTCTCCATCGTCCCCGAGCGCGCCGGATGGCGCGCCCCCGTCATCCGCACCGTGGCCACGGAAAACAAAGGCATCGCCCAGCTCGCCGGCGCCGTCCACGACTTCCGCAGCCATCTCGAGCGTTCCGGCCAGCTCCACGCCCGCAAAGTCGCCAACTGGAAGCGACGCCTGCTCGATCTGCTCGAATCACGTTTCCTGGACCGCGTCGTCGCGCGTGGCATCGGCGAACAGGGCCTCGAATCCGCCGCCGCCGATATCGCCGCCCGCCGCCGTGACCCCTATGAAGCCGTCGCCAAAATCCTGAAGGATGCGGGGCTCACATGATACTCGGCGCAATGGAACTCCATCTCCTCAACGACGGCCCGTTCTGGCTCGACGGCGGCGCCATGTTCGCCGTCATCCCCAAACCCCTCTGGGAAAAGCAAATCCAGCCCGACGAGCGCAACCGCATCCGCCTCACCATGAACTGCCTCCTCGTCCGCACCGGGAAAGAATGCATCCTCATCGAAGCTGGCGCCGGCGATAAGCTCGACCCCAAGCGCTGCGACATCTTCGGTCTCGGCGGTCCGCCCCGCCTCCTCGATCAAATGGCCGCCATCGGCGTCCGTCCCGAAGACGTCACCAGCGTACTCAACACCCATCTCCATTTCGACCATTGCGGTTGGAACACCCGCCTCGTCAATGGCCGGCTCGTCCCCACGTTTCCCAACGCCCGTTACATCGTCCAGCGCGGCGAGCTCGATTGGGCCCATCACCCCACCGAGCGCGACCGCGGCAGCTATTTCCCCGAAAATTTCGAGCCCATCGAGCAAGCCGCCAAATGGTCGCTCCTCGATGGCGATGCGGAAATTGTTCCTGGCATCCGCGTCTTCCGCGTTCCCGGCCACAATCGCGACATGATGTGCGTTCGCATCGACTCCGCAGGCCGCACCATCTTTCTTCCCGTGGACCTGTGCCCCACTCGCAATCACACTCCCGTCGCCTGGGTCATGTCCTACGACCTCTATCCCGTCCAGACCATGGAAAACAAAAAGAAATGGCTCGCCGAAGCCGCCCGCGGCAACTGGCTCTGCGTCCTCTGCCATGAAGCCGGCACACCCACGGGCTACATCCGCGAGCGGGAAGGGAAGTACACTCTGGAGCCGGCCCCGTTCGAATAGGAGTGCCGAATCCATGCCTAAATCCCCCAACTCCTCAAAATCCCCTGCCGCTCCTCGCATCGGCATCCTCGGCGGCAGCGGCCTCTACACCATGCCCGGCCTCTCCGAAACTCGCGAGCTCCGCGTCCGCACTCCCTTCGGCCATCCCTCCGACTCGTTTGTCGTCGGCACCCTCGAGGGCCGTCGCGTCGCCTTTCTCGCCCGTCACGGCCGCGGCCACCGCCTGCTCCCCACCGAGATCAACTACCGCGCCAACATTTACGCCATGAAGCTTCTCGGCGTAGAGCGTATCCTCTCCGCCAGCGCCGTCGGTTCCCTCCGCGAAGAGCTCGCCCCCATGATGTTTCTCATTCCCGACCAGTTCTTCGACCGTACCCGCCACCGCATCGACACGTTCTTCGGCCAGGGCATCGCCGCCCACGTCGCCTTTGATAAACCCACCTGCTCCCAGTTGAGCGGCGTCCTCGCCGACTCCTGTATCGCCGCCGGAGTCGTCGTCCACCGCGGCGGCACCTACGTCTGCATGGAAGGCCCCCAGTTCTCCACACTCGCCGAATCCCACGTCTACCGCCAGCTCCGCTTCGACGTCGTCGGCATGACCAATCTCACCGAAGCCCGCCTCGCTCGCGAAGCCGAGATCTGTTACGCCACTATGGCTATGATTACCGACTACGATTGTTGGCACCCGGAGCATGATTCCGTCACCGGAGCCCAGATCCTGGAAGCCCTCCGCCAGAACACCCATCACGCACAGGCCGTCCTCCGCCACGCCGTCCGCCACATGCCCGAAGATCGCGCCTGCCGTTGCAGCGAAGCCCTGGCCCACGCCCTGCTCACCGACCCCAGAGCCGTCCCAGCCTCCGCGCGCCGCCGTCTGGCCGCCATCACCCGAAAATATCTGGACTGATTTCGGTGGGACAGGCATTCTTGCCTGTCCGCCTCATGCACATGCAGCCAAGTCGGCATCTGATTCTCTCTGTACCAAGGGCTGTCCCATGGCTCTCCTAATCGTCGGCACCATAGCCTTCGACGCCGTCGAAACTCCTCACGGCAAAGTCGATCGCATGCTCGGCGGCGCCGCCACCTACGCTGCCGTCGCTGCCAGCTTTTTCACGCCCGTCCGCATCGTCTCCGTCGTCGGCGATGATTTCAGCCCCCGCGAGCACGCCATCTTCCGCGGCCGTCCCATCGACACCTCCGGCATCGAGCGCGCCTCCGGCCGTTCCTTCTTCTGGTCCGGCCGCTACGCCGAGAACATGAACGACCGCACCACCGTGGACACCCAGCTCAACGTCCTCGCCGATTTCGATCCCAAACTCCCCGAACGGTTCCGCGACTCCCGTTTCATCTTCCTTGCCAATATCCAGCCCGCCCTCCAGCACAAAGTCCTCCATCAGCTCAAAACCAAACCGCGCCTCGTCGCCCTCGACACCATGAATTACTGGATCGAAGGTTTCCTCCCTGACCTTCGCGCCGTCCTCCGCCGCGTTCACGTCCTGCTCATCAACGATTCGGAAGCCCGCCAGTTGAGCGGCCATCACAACCTGATCGCCGCTGCCGCCGCCATCCAGAAGATGGGGCCCAAGGCCGTAGTCATCAAGCGCGGCGAGCACGGCGCCACTCTCTTCAGCGGCAAGACGGTCTTCGCCGCACCCGCCATGCCCCTGCGCCTCGTCCGCGATCCCACCGGCGCAGGCGACAGCTTTGCGGGCGGCTTCATGGGTTCACTCACTGCCTCCGGCTCCATCAACGACGCCTCTTTGCGCCGCGCCATGATCTACGGCTCCGTTATGGGCAGCTTTACCGTCGAACATTTCGGCCTCGCTCGCCTCCGCCGCCTCACCAAGAAGCAAATCCAGGCCCGCGCCCGCCAGTTCCGCCGCCTTACCCACTTCAAACTTTAGCCGTTGAGTTGTAGCGCAGAGCGGCCCGCCGTCCCGTCGAGCCCTGCGGCAGTCTCGCTCTTCTCTCCGGCATCTCTCCTCTCTGCGCCCTCCGTTCCTCCGTGAACCCCGTGTTAATTCTTTCTTTCTTCTTGGTTCTTCTCTTTCCCCGTCCCGACATCTCGTTGTCACCAACACTTCACCCAACTTCTAGGGGCTTTTGACAGGCGCGAAACATACTTCAGCCAGCCTTCCTTTGGGGAGTCCCCAGATCACAAAACCGCTCTACGGAGGAAACATGGCATCTATGTCTCGCGCTGGGAAATTGCGACACGCGGCATTCAGCGCGTGTCTAACTGCGTTGCTCATCAACCCCGGTCCTGCGTTCGCGGGAGGCCCAAACGGCGCTCTCGACCGCGACGACGGTCATTCAGGGACCGAAACCCCTATCAAGCACGTCATCGTCCTCATCGGAGAGAACCGCACATTCGACCACCTGTTCGCCACTTACGTCGCGCCCAGCGGCGACTCCGTCCGCAACCTGCTCTCCGAAGGCATCATCAACGCCGACGGCACTCCCGGCAAACACTTCAAGAAGGCCCAGCAATTTCAGGCGGTCGCCCCGTTCCGTACGAAATACTTCAGTAGCCTGAACGACAGTGAGAAGGCTCCCTACAATACGCTGCCCCCGCCCACTCTGAATTTCTCGCCCAGCCCCGACGCCTCGATCATCGGCTTTGCCACCGAGCCGCCTCCTTTTCCTCCGGGCACTCCGGCCGCTTTTTTGGCGGCCATCGAGCCGTCTTTGGAATCCTCTGATCTCGGCCTGCTAACCACCGGTGCTTCTGGCGAAAACAATACCTTTGTGCTTACCCCCGTTCCCGACTTCGATACGCGCGTGGCGAATTACAACAACTTGCCGAACGGACCATTCCCGCTCGAGGGGGTAGCGCTGCCCTACGATTCCTACACCGGAGACACCACGCACCGGCTCTTCGAGATGTGGCAACAATCGGATTGCAATATCAAGAATGCCACCAGGCACAATCCCTCGGGTTGCCTGAACGACCTCTATCCCTTCGTCATCACCAACTATACGAACCAGATCGATCCTTTTGACACCCCTCCGGCGATCGACGACAACGGCGGCGGCAATTCCATGGCGTTTTACAATATGCAGGCCGGGGATGTGCCGGTCCTGAACGGCCTTGCGGAGAAGTACACGATCAGCGACAACTTCCATCAGTCCTTCATGGGCGGCACCGGCGCCAACCACGTCATGCTCGGCACTGGCGATGCCATCTTCTGGTCCGACGGCAACGGGAATCCCACAGTGCCGCCGTCGCACATCGCCAATCCTGATCCCCTCGCGGGCACGGACGACATCTACACCGTGGACCTGTTCTTCGATGGCAACTTCACCGAATGCGGTGACCCAACGCAGCCCGGCATAAAGCCTATTCGCGACTACCTCGAATCGCTCCCTTACGATCCCAAACCCAATTGCGAAAAGGGACATTTCTACATGATCAACAACGACAATCCCGGCTTCCTGCCCGACGGCACCGTGGACACCGCAGGAATTGCCAAGGGCGGCTCCGTTCCTCCGACCAGTGTGCGCACGATCGGCGATGCGCTAAGTGATAAGGGAATTTCGTGGGCTTATTACGGCGGGGCTTACAACGCAGCGGTTGCTTTCCAGCACGATCCGACCAGCACCAATCCGCTCGTGCAAATTGGCAGAGCTTACTGCAACATCTGCAACTTCGAGTCCTACGCCACCTCCATCATGGGCAATCCGGCCCAGCGCACCGCCCACATCAAGGATGCTACCGATTTCTTCGCCGCAGTCGACAACAGCACGCTTCCCGCGGTTTCCTTCGTCAAGCCCGATGGCCTGCTTGACGGCCATCCGGCTTCTTCGAAGGAAGATCTATTCGAGGGCATGGTCAAGAAAATCATGGATCATCTCACCGCCAATAAAGAGCTTTTTGAATCCACCGTTTTGTTCATCACCATGGACGAAGGCGGCGGCTATTACGATTCCGGCTACATCCAGCCGCTCGACTTCTTCGGCGATGGCCCGCGCATCCCGCTGATCGCCATCTCTCCGTTCTCCAGGGGTGGCCACGTCAGCCATTCCTACGCCGACCATGTCTCCATCCTCAAATTCATCGAGCGCAACTGGCACCTCAAGCCGCTCACCGCGCGCAGCCGGGATAATTTCCCCAATCCCAAGGCCGACGACGATAATCCGTACGTGCCGCTCAACAGCCCGGCAATCAGCGACCTGTTCGACCTGTTCGATTTCGACGGTCGCCGCTAAATCGTTCTCGCATTCCCGGAACCGCACCGTCCGCTCCCGGCCGGTGCGGTTCCGCCACTTCTAGAGCTTGGCGTTCCATTCCGTGGGGAAGCCCTGCGGCCTTTCCCGCTCGCCGTCAACACCGCCCCGTGCAGTACAATCTCTCGGTGCCTTCGTCCCTCAAAAGGGTAGGGAAGCGCTTCATTCACTCGCGTCAGTCCCTTATCTTTCTTCTCCGTGTGCTCCGTTTCTCCGCGTTCTCTGTGTCAATCCTCTCCTGCCTTTCTGCTGCTTCCGCCTCCGCCACCATCCGCTACACCATCTCCCTCGCCGACCGCGACACCCACCAATTCCACGTCCGCATGGAAATCCCCGAGGTCCAATCCCCGCTCGAGCTCGACATGCCCGTCTGGAACGGTCTCTACCAAATCCGCGATTTCGCCTCCCGCATCTCCCAGCTCCGCGCCGAAACGCCCTCCGGCGCCGCTGTCCCGCTCGTCCGCCTCACTCCCCATTCCTGGCGTGCCGGCCCGGTCACCGGCGCTTTGGTTCTCGACTATTCCATACTGTGGAACGAGCCCAGCCCCTTCTCCTCCGACATCAGCGACACTCACGCCTTCCTCAATCCCGCCACCGTCCTTATCTACGCCCCCGCCCGCCGCTCCGAAGACGTTTCCCTCGAATTCACCTCCGTTCCCACAAGCTGGCGCATCGCCACCGCCCTCGACGCCGGCCCCACCTCCTCCACCTTCATCGCTCCCGGATACGACGCGCTCGCTCAGGGCCCCATCGAAATCGGCGACTTCACCGATTTCACCTTCGAAGCCGCCCATCGCCCCATTCGCGTCGTCATTCACGCCGAGCCCGTCGCCGGCGAGCCTCCGGCCATCTGGTCCCGCCAGCATCTGGAAGACTCCGCCCGCCGCATCGTCGAATCCGAAACGTCTCTCATGGGCGACGCCCCCTTCCCCCGCTACGTCTTCCTCCTTCACCTCGGCACCGGCGGAGGCGGCGGCATGGAGCATCCCAACTCCACCGCCATCAACGTCGTTCCCGGCGAAGACCCGGTTCCCACGATGGCCCACGAGTTCTTCCACGCCTGGAACGTTCTCCGCATCCGCCCTCAAAGCCTCGAGCCCGTGGATTACACTCGCGAACAACCCACCGACACCCTCTGGTTCGCCGAAGGCGTCACCTCCACCATCGCCTCCTACGCCCTCGTCCGCTCCGGCCTCTGGTCCCGCGACCGTTTCTATGCCGACCTCGCCGCGCAGATCGAAAAGCTCCAGTCCCGCTCCGCCCGCCATTTCCAAAGTGTCGAAGACGCGAGCCGCGCTGCCTGGCTCGAAAAATATCCTTCCTACCGCCGGCCCGACTCCAGCATTTCCTACTACAACAAAGGCCAGTTGCTCGGCCTCTGCCTCGATATCCTCCTCCGTGAATCCACAAACAACCGCGAAAGCCTGGACACGCTGTTCCGCGCTATGAACCAGCGCTACGCGCAGCAGCACAAGTTCTACGCCGACACCGCAGCCATCGAGTCCCTTGCCAGCGAACTCTCCGGCCGCGACCTCTCCGATTTCTTTCGCCGCTACGTGGCCGGCACCGAGGAGGTGCCGTTTGAAGACTTCCTCGCGCGCGCCGGCCTGTCGCTCGAACTCGCCGACCGTGACTACGCCGATGCCGGATTCCAGGCCGCGCGGACCAGTGCGGGCGTAATCGTCAAGGAGGTCACTCCCGGCGGTGCCGCTGAGCGAGCTGGCATCCGCCCCAACGACATCATCCTCGAACTCGACGGCCAGCAGGCCCGCTCCGTCCCCAGCCGCTGGCTCACTGGACTCTCTCCCGTAAATCCGGTCCACATCCGCGTCCGTCACGGAGCCGAAACCAAAGAACTTACCTTTCCCCCCGGCTCCCGCAAGGTCCGTTCCGTCCGCATCACCGAGGCAAGCGTCACCGGCCTTCCCCGCGCCATCCGCGAAGGCCTCCTAACCGGCACCAATCCAGCCCCCTGATCCGCTTCACCACCTGCCTTCCTAAGGGCAGCGCGAAGCCCTTTGACTGCGAAAGGAGTTCGTCCGCGAACTACTTTCGCCTTTCCCCCCATTGCCTCGGTCGTTCCTATCAACCCCAACTCGTTCTGCTCTCTCCCCCTCTCGTTCCTTCTCTCCCCATGCTATAAATCCCCTCCCGGAACTCGCATGCTCCTCGTCGCATTCATCCGCACCCTCGCTGCCATCGTCTTCCTCGTCCTCTACGGCGTCCTTCTCGGCCCCTTCTTCATCCTCCAGGCCATGCTTTCGAACTCCGTCCGTATCCTCTACCCCTTTTGCGTCGGCGGCGCCCAGATCGGACTCCGCATCGCCGGCGTCCGCCCGCGCGCCGAAGGCCTCGAAAACATCCCTCCGGGCGTCTGCCTCTTCGTTTCGAATCACGTCTCCAACGTCGATCCCCCCGCCATCATCGGACGCATCCCCGGCCGCGTCGCCTTCCTCGCCAAAAGGGAACTGTTCCGCATTCCGCTGTTCGGCACCGCCATGCGTCTCGGCCGCTTCATCCCCGTCAACCGCCGAGACCCCGCCGCCGCCCGCGCCAGCGTTCGCCTGGCCCGCAGACACATGAAAGAGGGAATTTCCTATCTGATTTTCGCTGAAGGAACCCGCAGCCCCGACGGCAAACTCGGCGAATTCAAGCGGGGCAGTTTCCTGCTGGCTATCGAATCCGGCGCTCCCGTCCTTCCTATCACTATCGTGGGCACTCGCGACATTCTCCCCCGCGGCGCTTTCCTGGTTCGCCCCGGCATCGCCCGAGTGATCTTCCATCCGCCCGTGAACGTCGCCGATTATTCCCCGGCCACGCGCAAAGACCTCGCCGACCGCGTCCGCACCGCCATCGCCTCCGCCCTTCCTCCCGATCTCTCGTAGGGGCGGACCCAGGTGTCCGCCCTCCTCTTTCTTCCGCCGCCGTGTCCTTCGTTTCTCCGTGCCCTCAGTGTTCGTTGGTGTTTTTCTTCGCCTTTCCCCCTCTTTTCCTCCTCTGCGTCCTACTCTGCGTCCTCCGCGCCTCCGCGTTGTCTTTTTCTTCTTTCTCCTCCCTCCTCCAGCTTCCGCCCCGCCCGAACCATCTCCGGCAATCTCGCAAACGCCGCCACGCATCTCCTCCACGCGCGGCTCTCCATCGCCGGGTACCCCGAATACTGCGCCCCCGCCGGAACATCTCCCGGCACTCCGCTCTGCGCCGTAATCACCGCTCCATCCCCAATCGTCAAATGTCCCGCCGCCCCCACCTGCCCAGCCAGAATGCATCCATTTCCCACCGTCGTCGTTCCCGCCAGCCCCACCTGCGCGCACAGCAGCGTATTCTCCCCCACCGACGACGCATGCCCCACCTGCACCAGATTGTCGATCTTCGCCCCGCGCCGCACCCTCGTTTCTCCCACCGTCGCGCGGTCCACGCACGCATTCGCCTGGATTTCCACGTCGTCTTCAATCACCGCCGGCCCCGTCTGCAGCATTTTCTTCCAGCTTCCGTCTGCCCGCCGAGCAAATCCAAACCCGTCCGCGCCCACCACTACCCCGTTCTGCAGGATCACCCGCTGCCCGATCACGCATCCCTCCCGCACCACCGCATGCGAATGCGCAAAGAAGTGCTCCCCGATCCGCGCCCCCCGATAAATGGCCACAAGGCTATGCAGCACCGCATGCGCCCCGATCTCCACGTCTTCATCCACGAAGCAGTACGGCCCCACGTGCGCTTCCGCCCCAATTCGTGCGCTTGCCGCAATCACCGCCGTCGGATGGATCCCCGGCGCGTATCTCGCCGCCGCGTGGAACAGTTCGATGGCCCGCGCAAAATCCAGATATGGATTCGCCGACCGCAGCACAGGAATCGCCATCGGCCCCGTATCCCGTCCCGCGATAATGGCCCCCGCGCGCGTCGCTCCCGCCGCCCGCCGGTACTTCGGATTTGCCAGAAACGTCAGCATTCCCGGACCGGCCTTCTCGATTCCCGCCACACCGGCAATCTCCACGTTTCCGTCGCCTTCCAGCTCGCATCCCAGCCGTTCCGCAATCTCTCGAAGTTTCATATCGCCTCAGTAGCACAGGCAATCTTGCCTGTGCGCTTTGCCCAGCCACCGGCAGCCCACTCTACACCAGGCGCGCACACCCACGTCAGGGCTGCCTGCTGTGGCCGGCCAGCCCGCTCGCGAGGGCGGACCACTGTTTCAGCCTTGCTCAAACGCGCGCCCACCATCCGCGGCTTCCGCCTCGCCAATTTCCTCCCCAAATTGTCCGTTGTTGTATTCCGGCCTACTCGTTAAACAACGTCGGCTGCCCCTCCGCCGCCTTCCGCGCCGTCCGCCTCGCAATCCCCACTACCCCCAGCACCGTCATCTCCACAATCGCCGTCCGCGGTATGAAAATCCGCGTGCAATTCGTTCCCGGGTCCGGCGGCACCAGGTTTACTCCCCGGTCCAGCAACGCAAGCAAATCGTTCGAAACCACGCCTTCCAGCGTCTCTTCGTCCCGGTATTTCACCCGCACCCACAGCCCATCCAGTTTCGGCCGGCTCAGGAAACTCTTTCGCTCCGGTTGAAATTTCTCCTGAAAATCGTTCACGAAATACACGGTTCGCACCCGCTCCAACTCCATCTGCTCCACTTCGCCGTTCACGTTCAGCAGTTCCAACCCGTCCCCGCGCCCCAGCAGTGCTGGAGACAGGTAGCCGGGCACAGTTCGCCCGTCAAACATCTCCACGAACACTTTCTTATGGCTGCTCGACGATTCTTTTCGCTTCGCCAATTCCACCCCTCGGTAGGGGCGGACCCATGTGTCCGCCCGGCCACCTACAGTTCGGCCGGAAGCCTCAGTCGGCGCCTGCTCACCACTGCTCGGCCCGGCCCATCCGCCACCAGCCCATTACATCCATTGCAAACGTATCGAATGTCTGTTAAAATGGCAAGACTTTCGGCCATAACGTGTTGAAAATACTACTAGTTATCGCGGCGGTCCGTTTTGACCGATAAAAAGCAGATCCTCAAATCTGCCTCTCTCATCACCGGCATTACCGTCGTCAGCCGTTTCCTCGGCTATTTCCGCGACCAGCGCGTCACTGTCCTTCTCGGCACCTCCCTCGCCGCGGATTCTTTCATCCTCGCCTATCGCATCCCCAATCTCCTCCGCCGCCTGGTGGGCGAAGGCTCCATGACCGCCTCCTTTATCCCCGTCTTCACCAGCTATCTGGCCGACAAAAAACGCGACGAAGTCTGGGATTTCGCCAATCGCCTCTTCTGGACCCTCGCCTTGCTTCTCTCTCTCGTCGCCGTGGCGGGCATGCTCTTCTCTCCACAGCTCATTCAATTTTTCACGCTGTTCGGCCACGTCCCTCAGAAGTGGGACCAGGCCGTTTCTCTCAACCGCATCATGTTCCCTTACATTTTTTTCATCGGCCTTTCCGCCCTCGCCATGGCCATCCTCAATTGCTTCCACGTCTTCGGCCTTCCCGCCTCCACTCCCATCCTCCTCAACCTCTCCATCATCGCCTTTTCCACCGGAATCGTCTGGCAGCACATCGGCGACCCGGCCCGCTCGCTCGGCTTCGGCGTCCTGGTCGGCGGCACTCTCCAATTGCTCGCCCAGATCCCCGCGCTCGTTCGCCACGGTATGGACTTCAAGCTTGGCTTCTCCTTCCGCCATCCCGGAATCCGCGCCGTCGGCCGCCTGATGATCCCCGGGTTTTTCGGCATCGGCATCTACCAGATCAATTTCTTCGTGGACACAGTCTTCGCCACCGCCGCCAAAATGCCTAGCGGCAGCGTTACCGCCCTCTATATCGCCGACCGCGTCATGGAGCTGGTCCTCGGCGGCTACGCCATCGCTGTCGCCACCGCCATTCTTCCCATGATGTCCCATCAGGCCGCCGCCCACGATTTCGAAAACATGAAGAAGACGTTCGCCTTCGCCCTCCGCATCGTTTCCTACATCACCATTCCCGCCGCCGTCGGCCTGGTCATCCTTCGCGTTCCCATCATCCGCGTCTTATTCGAGCACGGACAGTTCCAGGCCACCTCCACCACGCTCACCGCTCGCGCCCTGCTCTACTACGCCATGGGCCTTCCCGCATTCGCTGCCGTCAAACTGATCGTTCCCGGCTTCTATTCCACTCAGGACACGCGCACCCCCGTCGTCGTCGCCGCCTATGCCCTGGTCGTTAATTTCGCCCTCAACGCCCTGTTCCTCAAATCCTTCTTCAAGACCTTCGAGAACGGCGGGCCCGCTCTCGCCACCACTCTCGCTGCCTATTTCAATTTCTTCATGCTCTTTGTCGTCTTCCGCCAGCGTTTCGGCCGTCTCGGCACCTTCGCCATTCTTCATTCCATGTTCAAAATCGCGGCGGCTTCCGCCGCCATGGGCGTCCTCTGCTGGGCCATGGTTCGCTTTTTCCATTTCGATCAGCAGACGCGCTTCCTCCCTCGCCTGGGACTTTTTGCTGGCATCCTCACCGCGGCCACCGTCGCCTACATCGGCATCACCTGGCTGATTCATTGTCCCGAAGTCGAAGAAGTGTGGGGCATCGCCCGCCGTTCCCGGGCCACGCCGCTATCAGGGGGATGACCCGTGCCGCCCGTTCGCAATTCCGGCTCATCCTCCGCTTCCGGCGCCCGCCCCCCCGGCCGCCTCGACGCCTTCATATCCCGCTTCCTCCGCCATCTCCAGGTGGAACGCGGCCTCGCTGCCAACACACTCATCGCCTATTCCCAGGACCTCCACAAATTCGCCGCCTTCTGCGCTGCCCGCAAACTCTCCCTCCCCACCGCCGACCGCGACGCCGTTCTCGATTTTCTCTCCGGCCTCTACCGCCAGAAGCTCAGCAGCCGCTCCGTCGCGCGGCATCTCGCCACTCTCCGTGTCTTCTTCCGCTTTGCGGTCACGGAAGGCCTCCTCCCCGAGGAGCCCACCCTCAATCTCGAAGCCCCCCGCGTCTGGAAGACCCTGCCCATTTTCCTTTCGCTCTCCCAGGTGGAGAAACTCCTCTCCATGCCCGACCCCGCCACTCCCCTCGGCGCTCGCGATGCCGCCATGCTCGAAGTCCTCTATTCCACCGGCCTTCGCGCCTCCGAGCTCGTCGGCCTCCGCCTCGCCGAGATGGACCTCGGCATGGGCTGCGTCCGCTGCGTGGGGAAGGGAAATAAGGAACGCCTCGTGCCCCTCGGACGCGCCTCCATCCAGGCCCTACGCCGCTATCTCGCCGACTCCCGCCCCCGCCTGCTCCACGGCCGGACCTCCCCGCTCGTCTTCCTGAATCATCGCGGCGCGAAAATGACCCGCGTGGGGTTCTGGAAAGTCTTGAAAGCCTATGGCCGCCGCGCCGGATTGCCTTCCAAGCTGAGCCCCCACAAGCTCCGGCACAGTTTCGCCACGCATTTGCTCGAACGCGGCGCCGATCTCCGCTCCGTTCAGGCCATGCTGGGTCATGCGGACATCTCCACCACCCAGATCTACACGCATGTTACCCAGGAGCGCCTGCGGCAGGTTTACCGCGCGCATCATCCGCGCGCCTAGGCTTTGGTAGCACAGACAATCTTGTCTGTGCGCTTTTTTGGAAGGGCGGGGCTCGTGCCCGCGAGTTGTAGGGGCGGACCCATGTGTCCGCCTGAGTCACAACAGATCAGGAGACGCCTATGCCCGACTACATGTTCCTCCTCGAAAGCCGCCTGTCCCCCGAGCAACGTGCCGTCGTCCTGCGCGTCATCGAGCTCGCCCAGGTCCAGGGAGCCAACGTTTACATCGCCGGCGGCGCCGTACGCGACCTCATCTCCGGCATGGCCATTCGCGACCTCGATTTCGTCATGGAGGGCAATCCCCTCCGCATCGCTCGCGAGCTCGAAAAAGGCGGCGCCCGCCTCCACGAGGTGGACGAAGACCGGCGCCGCGTCGAAATCCTCTTCCACGGCGACGTGGACGGCTCCCTCTCCGCCGCTCGCGACGACTACTACGAATCTCCCGGCGCCAAGGTCCAATACCGTTTCTCCACCATCCTCGACGATCTTCGCCGCCGCGATTTCTCCATCAACGCCATCGCCCTCTCTCTCAACCCCGCCTCCCGCGGCCTCCTGCTCGATCCCACCAACGGCCTCGCGGATATCGAGCGCCGCGAAATCCGCATCCTCTCCATGCACGGGTTCACTAACCAGCCCGGCCGCCTCCTCCGCGCCCTCCGTTTCGCCGCCCGCCTCGGCTTCGCGCTCGAAGAGCGCACCTCCGGCTGGTTCGATCTCGCCATGGAGCGCAAGCTTCACCTCAACATTCCCGCTTCCGACATCACCGACGAAGTCCGCCAGGTCGGCCGTGAAGAGAACGCCGCCGCCGTCCTCAAGGCCTGGCAGGACCACGACCTCCTCACCGTCATCCATCCCAAATTCGCCTCGCGAAAACCCGACTACAAAGGCCTGGAAGCCCTCGTCAAGGCCCGCGAAGAACTGCTCTCGATCAACCGCCGCGCCCGCCTCGCCGCTCCCACGCTCTATTACATTTTCGGCCGGTTCAGCCGCGTCGAGCGCACCAACGCCCTCAAGCAGCTCGGCCTTCGCGCTGCCGAAGTCCAGTTGGTCGCCGGACTCGAAGAGCTGGCCGACGCCGCCGTCAAGCTTCTCGCCGGCGCGAAAATGAAGGACGCTCGCGTCGCCTACGACACCCTCGAAAAAATGCCCCCCGAAACCATCATTTTTCTCCTCACCTACACCCGCCAGTCCAAGGTCCTCGCCCGCATCCACTCCTACATCTCCAAGTGGAAACCCCTGCGCGCTTCGCTTCCCGCTACACAGCTCGAACTCCTCGGCGTTCCCCGCGGCCCGAAATTCGACGAAGTCCTCGAGAAGTTTTTCACCCTCCAGCTCCACGGACGCGTTCGCGGCCCCGAACATTTCGACCGCATCCTCCGCAACCTCGCCGGCATCAAGCCCGAACCCAAAAAGAAGCTCAAGCCCGAAAAGAAAGGCAAGGAATCCGCCCAGCCTGCCAAGTTTGGCAAGCCCGCCTTCGCTGCCAAACCGGCCGGGAAGGGAACTCCCCCTCCGCCCCCCGCCCAGAAATCATCCGCTCCACCCCCCACTGCCAAGAAACCGGCCAAATTTCAGCCCCAAGAACCCGCGGCGATGCGCCCCAAGCACACCGCAGCCAAAAAGAAACCCAGGCGCAAGCGCTGACCCACGCGCGCCGCGGCATGTTCGCGGCCGGTTCTTGCGGAATCCGGGTTCAAATCTTCCCGGCGGCTATCTTCGCAACGCTTAATTCGTGCGGATGGTGATCTCGACCCTGCGGTTTTTCTGTCGGCCCGTGGGATTGTCGGTGCCGTTTGGATTCGTGTTGGGAGCAACCGGCTTGGTTTCTCCAAGGCCGCGAGTGGTTATGCGAGATGCGGAGACGCCCGCATTTTGTACCAGCCACCTCTTCACTGACCCAGCGCGGTTCTCGGAGAGACTCATGTTGTAAGCGTGCGTGCCCTTGCTGTCGGTGTGGCCTTCAATCAGCACGGGCGCATTGCCGTAACTTTTGGCCACCTCGCCGACCTTGCGTAAACTCTCGGTGGCTTCCGGTCGCAGGTTGTATTTGTCGAAGTCGAACAGGACATCAGCGTCCAGCTCGATCCTCACTTCGTGCTCGGTCACCTTCGCCCCCAGGTCCTGCAGCACACCCTGGATTCCACTGGTCCTGCCTTGGATTCCACTGGTCAGGCCTTGGATTTCAAGGATCACGCCCACGATGTCCACAACTTTGCCGTGCGCCAGCGCCGCCCGGGCAGCGGTCTCCACCACCGGCGAATCCGGATCCGCGTACTTCGTCTGCGCCAATGCGACGCAAGGGACGAGAAGCAATACGAATATTTTCACGCTTCGCGGCGTCGCCATACTTCCTCCCCAGGTGGAACCAGCCTTAGCCGCTATTTATCGGTGATGGGAACGTCCTCAAACGGGGGAGTGACCGGCATGAAGAAATTAATCTTCTTTACGTCGGCTGGGGGCGCCGGATACTTCGCCCACCATAGGAAAGTTTGCCCCGGCTCCAATCGAAGCTCGGTGGAATTGCCGGTGGAATTGCCATTGCTGTTGCTGGACAAATATGTGCCTTCGGAGTCCTTCAGGATGAAGTATTTCTTGTTGCCCGCAGTGAAGTAATACCTCTGGTGATCCCCTTCAGCAGGATAGTGGATGAGCGTCAGATTTGAGTTTTTATTTGACGTGTTGCGGAATCGAGCTTTGATGGTGAGCACACCTTCCTTCCGCCGGCATTCCGTGAGTTCGGCTACGATCCCCGCGGCGGTGGTTTCTTGCGATTGAATTACACCCGCCTGCTCGGCGGCTGGCGACTCCGCCACTCCGGGAGAGGGCGCGGGTGTGGCTGCCGGCTGCGCGGCCGTCGCGGCCGGTTGCGTCTCTACTGGCGGGGTGCTCGGCGCTGGCTCGACTGGCGCCCCCGGCGGCGCTGCGGCCGGCTCGGCTGCGGCCGTCACATTCGAGAGCAGATTAATCCTTCGATCGCTGCCTTCAATCGCAGCTTCCATGGCACTGTAATTCCATACCCCGGCTTTCTTCTGAGCAGTGACATAGATTGTGCCCTTTCCTTTTGGACCGGAAATCGGCACGGCAAGATCAGCATCGCCGGAAGTCGGCGTAACATTGATCGAACCGCTCACCAGCCAGCCTTCTTGAATCGGCGTGCCGAGACTTTGCACCACGAGCGTATTCTTTTGCGCCCGCAGCAGGCATTCCCTCGCCACGTCAGAATTCTTCATCGCCCCAAAGACAGTTCCGACGAGCGCGAGCGGCAAAACAATGAAAGCAATGAAGACCGTCGGCACAAGCCATTTCCAATTGCGTGAAAACCAGCCCTTCTGCGCGATTGGAGTCGGGTAGGGAGACGCTGCTGCCGGATTCGTCATTCGATTTGGCTGCGTGCTCATAGCTGCTCCTTTTGAGTATCCGTGACTCGAGTTGCCCGCTTGGCACTCCAGAGGAAAGGACGCCGTCAGATTTGCCTCGCCGGGCGTGCTCGAGGGCCGGACGACTCAGCGAAGGCCGCCAGCGCAACCACTCATTGCAGGCATCCTGGTTCTTAGCGCTCCGATTGTCAACATCAATAGAAAATTCCAACCTGGTACAAGCTCAAAGACTTCCCACCCCGCCTGAAACTTGGCTTTGCCGCGTGCACGTCGGAGCTCGCGAGAGGCTGCCGCACTTGCGCAAGACAGCCCCTCGCTCTCCCATGGCTGCGAATCAACTCCTCGGTGCTGCCCAAGGAGACTTGCCGGACCCGTCCTGCTAGCGATGGCCGTCGATGGGTGCGAGCAGCGTCTTGGTCGAGCCGAGCCTCTTTCCCTTCTTCAGTTTCTTGGTGGTACTTTTCATTTTGTTTCCCTCCTGCTGCGGCTATTGTCGCCGCCGGGAACCTCGCGTAGAATCTGCCACAGGCTCCCCGGCGCGATCACTCCGCCGATTCTCAACCAGCATCCTGCTCGCGCCGCCCGCAGATGTCTTTGGAGCGGGCTCCTATTTTTCTTTGAGTATTCTCCTTATGGAGAGCGCGCCGAGGTCCATCTATCGTTTCGGTCCCTTCCAACTGGATGTGCAGGAGCGCATTCTGGAGCGGCAGGGAACGCATATCCCTTTGACTCCAAAGGCTTTCGACATTCTCTGGGCCCTCCTCGAAAGCCCCGGCCACCTGCTCACCAAACCGGAATTGATGGCGCGTGTATGGCCGGACACGGTGGTGGAAGAGGGAAACCTGGCTCGCAATATCTTTACCCTCCGGAAGCTCCTCGGAGACGACCAGGACGGCGCCCGCTACATCGAGACGGTCCCCACGCTGGGCTATCGGTTCGTCGCTTCCGTGCAGCTGGTGGATGCGGCTGTGCCCGCTGGGACCCCGTCCCAAGCGGCGCCGCCCCCCTCGCCCGGCCCGCAAGAGGAAAGCGCCAGCGGAAAGCGCCGGCAGTGGCGTTGGGCAGCTCCCGCCATCCTCATCCTGGCTGTAGCCGTGGTCGCGGCCATCTTCTCACGGTGGCAGTCCCCAACACTCTCCGCACCCGCCGGCAGAACTATGCTGGCGGTGCTGCCGTTCCAAAACTTGAGCGGCGATGCCCAGCAGGAGTATTTCAGCGATGGGCTGACGGAGGAGATGATTGCGCAAGTGAGCCGCATGGATCCGGAGCGGCTGGGAGTGATCGCGCGCACCTCGGCAATGCAATACAAAGGAACCACAAAGAATGTGCAGCAAATCGGGCGCGAACTCGGGGTCGGCTATATTTTGGAAAGCAGTGTTCGGCGCGAAGCGAATCGCGTTCGCATCACCGCGCAGCTCGTCCGCGTGAGCGATCAGACCCATGTTTGGGCCCAGAGTTACGAGCGGGATGTGCGGGAGATACTGCCGCTGGAGAGTGAGGTGACCCAGGCCATCGCCCGCGAGATCAGAATCAAGCTGTCACCCCAGGCCCAGGCTCACCTGGCAAGCGCCCGCGCCGTTGACCCCGAGGCCCTTCAGCTTTATATGAAGGGACGCTACTTCTGGAATAAACGCACAGAAAAAGACTTCTGGAAGGGAATTGAATGCTTTAAGCAAGCCATTGAGAAGGATCCGAACTATGCGCCGGCCTACGTCGGCCTCGCGGATTCCTACATTTTGCTCGGACCCAACGACCTGCTTCCTTCCAAACAGGTCTACCTTCTGGCCAAGTCGGCTGCGCTCAGGGCCTTGGAGCTCGACGGTGCGCTTGCGGAGGCTCACGCCTCGCTGGGCTTCGTGAAGTTGCTTTACGATTGGGACCCCGTTCAGGCCGAGACCGAATTTCGACGGGCCATTGAGCTGGATTCGAATTATCCCACTGCGCACCATTGGTATGCCTACGACCTGGCTGCCGCGGGACGTTTCGACGAAGCCGTCCTCGAGATCCGGCGGGCGCAGGAACTCGATCCACTCTCCTCGATTATCAGCGCGGATGTGGCCCAGATTTTATTCCTTGCGCGCCGCTACGATGACGCGATCGTGCAGTCTCAGAAGACGGTGGATCTGGACCCCAATTTCAATCAGGCCTATTGGTATCTGGGCCTGATTTACGAGCGAAAGGGGATGTTTGAGCAAGCTGTCCAGGCGTTTATAAAGGCCCAAGGCGCAGGCCAGACGGACTCAACCGAGGGCGCAGCGATTCAAGCCGCCTACCGTGCCTCGGGGATAAAAGGCTATTGGCGGCACAGACTGGCGCTTCTTCAGTCTCCGTCGAGGAAGCTTCAGGTTTCGCCCTACACCATCGCGGTTGTTTATGCCCGCCTGGGTGACACAAACAGCGCGATGGAAAACCTCGAAAAGGCATATGCGGAGCGTTACCCCTCGATGGTCTTCGTCAAAATCGAGCCCACTTTTGACAGCCTTCGAGCCGACCCGCGCTTCCACGACCTCCTGCGACGCATTGACATGCCACTTTAGAGCGGAAGGCGCATAGCTTTCCGTCCCGCATCGTGCGGATGAAAAAGCTCTCGCGGAAGCTTACAATGCTCTCTGGCATGAATCCTCCTCCCTTCGTTCATCTCCACCTTCACACGGACTACAGCCTTCTCGACGGCGCCTGCCGCATCCCCGATCTCGTCGCTGAAGCCGCCCGCCGCGGAATGCCCGCCGTCGCCGTCACCGACCACGGCAATCTCTTCGCCGCCGCCAAGTTCTACCAGGAAGCCGTCACCCGCGGCGTCAAGCCCATCATCGGCTGCGAAATGTATGTCACCCGCGGCGACCACCGCGACAAGTCCGCCGACCCCGATTCCCCCGGCGCTGGCCGCGCCAATCATCTCGTCCTCCTCGCTGAAACTCAGGAGGGCTACCGCAACCTCATGAAGCTCGTCTCCACCGGCTTTCTCGACGGCTTCTATTACAAGCCCCGCGTGGACCACGATCTTCTCTCGCGCCATTCCTCCGGCCTCATCGCCCTCAGCGCCTGCCTCCGTGGCGAAGTCGCCGAAGCTCTTTCCGAAGACAAAGTGGCTGAAGCCCGCGAAGCCGCCTATCGCCTTCGCGACATTTTCGGCAAGGGCAACTTCTTCCTCGAAATCCAGGACCAGGGCCTCGAAATCGAGCGCAAGGTCAACTCGAATCTCCTCCGCCTCTCCCGCGACACTGGCATTCCCCTGGTCGCCACCAACGACGCGCACTACATCTCTCGCGAAGACGCCCGCGCCCAGGAAGTTCTCCTCTGCATCCAGACCGGCAAGACCATCTCCGACCCGCACCGCATGCGTTTCGCCAACGACCAGTTTTATTTCAAGACCGCCGAGGAAATGGCCGTCATCTTCCGCGAGCTTCCCGATGCGCTCTCCCGCACCGCGGAAATTGCCGCGCGCTGCCACGTCAAAATTGAGCCGGTCCAGAACCCCTTTCCCGAATTCCGTGTTCCCGAGGGCCACACGCCTGACAGCTATTTCGCCTCCGTCGTCGCGGAAGGGTTTGCCGCCCGCCGCACTTCTCTCGACCGCCTCGCCGCCGCCGGCCGCCTCCTCCATCCGCTCTCGGAATACGAGCAGCGCCTGGCCTACGAAATCGAAGTCATCAAGAAGATGCGTTTCGCCGGCTATTTCCTCATCGTCTGGGATTTCATCCGCTACGCCCGCGCCCAGGGCGTTCCCGTCGGCCCCGGCCGCGGCTCCGCCGCCGGCAGCCTGGTCAGCTATTCGCTCGGCATCACGGACGTGGACCCGCTCCAGTACGGCCTGCTCTTCGAGCGCTTCCTCAATCCCGAGCGCATTTCTCTGCCGGACATCGACATCGATTTCTGCATGCGCCGCCGCGGCGAAGTGATCGACTACGTCACCCGCACCTACGGCCGCGAAAACGTCGCCCAGATCATCACCTTCGGCACTCTCGCCGCCAAAGCCGCCATCAAGGACACCGGCCGCGCCCTCGATCTCCCCTTCGGCGAAGTAGACCGCCTCGCCAAGCTCATCCCCCCCGAGCTGAACATCAAGCTCGACAAGGCGCTCGCCGAATCCTCCCAGCTCCGCTCCGCCATCGAATCCAACGAACGCTACACCGAGCTGATGGACGTCGCCCGCCGCCTGGAAGGCTTCGCCCGCCACGCCTCCACCCATGCCGCCGGAGTCGTCATCTCTCCCCAGCCTCTCGTCGAAATCGTCCCTCTCTACAAGTCCAACCGCGAAGAAATCACCACGCAGTACGACATGAACGCGCTCGAAAAACTCGGCCTGCTGAAAATGGATTTCCTCGGCCTCACCACCCTCACCGTTCTCGATGATGCCGTTAAGCTCATCGCCTTGCATCGCGGCGTCCAGCTCACTCTCGCCGAACTCCCCCTCGACGACCCGCAGACCTTCGCGCTCTTCGCCCGCGCGGAAATGAGCGGCATTTTCCAGTTTGAATCCCACGGCATGCGCGACATCCTCCGCCGCTACCAGCCCTCCCGCCTCGAAGACCTCACCGCCCTCAACGCCCTCTACCGTCCCGGCCCCATCCAGGGCGGCATGATCGACGATTTCATCTCCCGCAAGCAGGGCAAGAAAAAAGTCACCTACGATCTCCCCGAGCTGCAGGACATCCTCCAGGAAACTTTCGGCGTGATCCTCTACCAGGAGCAGGTCATCCAGATCGCCTCCCGCCTGGCCGGCTACTCCCTCGGCGAAGCCGACCTCCTCCGCCGCGCCATGGGCAAAAAGAAAAAAGAGGAGATGGCCGCCCAGCGCGAAAAATTCCTCACTGGATGCGCCGGCCGCAAAATTCCCCCGCGCAAGGCCGAACGCATCTTCGACCTCATGGAGGAATTCGCCGGCTACGGCTTCAACAAATCCCACGCCTGCGCCTACGCCCTGCTCGCCTACCAGACCGCCTGGCTCAAGGTCCACTATCCCGTCGAATTCTTCTGCGCCCTGCTCACCTCGGAAACCGGCAACACCGAGAAAATGGTGAAATACATCGGCGAAGCCCGCGCCACAGGCATCACCGTTCTCCCGCCCGACATCAATTCGAGCGACATGGATTTCACTCCCGCCGGAGAAGCCATCCGCTTTGGCCTCCGCGCCATCCGCAACGTTGGCGAAACCGCCGTTCGCTCGATCCTCGAAGCCCGCCAGACCATCGGCAGGTTCCGCTCGCTCGGCCAATTCTGCGAAGTGGCTGACGTGCGCCTGCTCAACCGCCGCATGCTCGAATCCATGATCCGCGCCGGCGCTATGGACTCGCTCGGCGCTCGCCGCTCCCAGCTCATGGCCATGATTGATTCCGCCATCGAGCAGGCCCAGCGCATCGTTCGCGAACGTTCCGTCGGCCAGCACGGCCTGTTCGGCGCAGGCGCTACGCCCACGGGCGACGAACGCTCCGCCGGCGTTCTTCCCGACATCGAGGAGTGGCCGGAGCACGAGCGCCTGGCCCGCGAATACGAAATGCTCGGCTTCTACGTCTCCGGCCATCCGCTCGAGCGTTACCGCGCGCGTCTCGACGAGCTCGCCGTCTGCCCCCTCGGTGCTCTGGAAGAAAAGTCCAACGGCTCAGACGTCTCCGTCGCCGGCATTGTCGCCGCCGAACGCGCCATGCGCTCCCGCAAAGGCCAGCGCTGGTCCATCCTCACCCTTCAGGACATGACCGGCATGGCCGAAGTCCTCGTTTTCCCGGAAAGTTTTCAGCGCCTCGAGCGCACCCTCCGCAAAGGTTCCACCATCGTCGTCAAAGGTAAGATCAGCGTCGAAGATGTCGGCACCCGCGTCATCCTCACCGAAGCGCGCTCGCTCGACGCCAATCCCGCCGCTCCCGGCGCCGGCCAGCTTCGCATCCACGTGGACACCGAATCCCTGGACGACGAGACTCTGAATGTTCTTCGCGAAATATTCTCTTCCCGCCCCGGCCCCTGTCAGGTGGTTTTTTTCGTGGCTACGGCGGACGGCACGGTAGGCACCCAGCTCACCAAATTCCGCATCCGCCCCGACGAAGATCTTCTCGCCCGCGTCCGCGACCTCCTCGGCGACGCCTCCGTAGAATTCCTCGCCGCCACAACCTCCGCCTCCGCCGCCTAGTCTTGGTAGCGCCGGCTTCCAGCCGGCGTTTTTTCTGCTCCTCGCCGTCCTCTACGCTCCTCTGCGTCCTCTGCGCCTGCCTGCCGCAGAATGGCGGGCCTCCGCGTTGTCTTTTCCCTCCCCGTGTCCTCCGTTCCGGAGTTTACCCGCCGTTGCGGGAAGGGCTCGCGGAGGCGGGCGCTCTCCGTGCTAAAATCCTCTCTCCTTTCCACGTCATGGACGTCAACCAACGCAAGCGCGCTCTCGACAACCTCGAAAAAGACGTCGAGCAGCTCCGCAAATCCGCCGGCGACGGCCTCTCCCGCACCGAGCTCGAACGCCTCCGCGGCGACGTGGCCGAGCTCAAGCGCGAGTTCCTCGCCAACATCTCCCCGTGGCAGCGCACCCAGCTCGCCCGCCATCCGGCCCGTCCCTACACCCTCGACTACGTCCAGCACCTGCTCACCAATTTCCACGAAATCTCCGGCGACCGCGCTTACGGCGATGATCCCGCCATAGTCGGCGGCTTCGGATGGTTTCGCGCGCGCCCGGTGATGCTCATCGGCCACCAGAAGGGCCGCGACACCAAGCAGCGCCTGGCCCGCAACTTCGGCCAGGCCAAGCCCGAAGGCTATCGCAAGGCCCTGCGCCTCATGCGCCTCGCCGCCAAATTCCGCCGCCCCGTTCTCACGCTCATAGACACGCCCGGCGCCTATCCCGGCATCGACGCCGAAGAGCGCGGCCAGGCCGAAGCCATCGCCCACAATCTCCGCGAGATGATGCGCCTCCCCGTCCCCATCGTCGTCACCATCACCGGCGAAGGCGGCTCCGGCGGCGCGCTCGCCATCGCCGTGGGCGACCGTGTCCATATGCTCGAAAATTCGATTTATTCGGTGATTTCACCGGAGGGCTGCGCCTCCATCATGTGGCGCGACTCCACCAAAGCCGAACTCGCTGCCGGCGCCCTTCGCATTACTCCCCGCGACCTGCTCTCCATGGGCATTGTGGACAAAGTCATCCCCGAACCCGAAGGCGGCGCCCATCACGACCCCGCCGCCACCGCCCAATCCGTCGGCGACGCCATCGAGCAAGTCCTCGACGAACTCCAACCCCTGCCCACCGCCGACCTCCTCGAACGCCGCTACCAGAAATTCCGCCGCATGGGCCAATTCTTCGAAGAACTGAAGTAGCTCCACAGTGGCACAGTCCCGATGCTTCGGGATCAGCCTGTGCGGCTTCGAGAGAAATTCCCCTTTTTTTCCCCGCATTGACTCACTCCCGCTCCCTCCCTACGATGTCCTCACCGTATGTTCGGCCAGGCCATTTCGCACTGTCGCATCCGGCGCCGCGGCAAAGCTTCATGAGCGCATGGAAATCAGTGCTTGCTCGTGGCTTGGCCGCGGTCGGATTGGAGCGCTTTGGCCGCTCGGTGTGGCGGCGCGCACGCTGTTTTGGACTCCGCTATCAGTGCCCCATCTGTCGCGCGCATCTCAAGAAATTTCTCCCGGGAGGCGAATCTCCACCAGTCCTGTTCGAGACTTCGGTCATCGGCGGCGGGTTGCGGTCCAGCGTGTTCTGCCCCATCTGCCGTTCCTGGGATCGCGAACGCCTCGTCTATCTGTTTCTCAAGAACAGGCCGCATCTCCTCCCCAAAGGCACAAAGCTGCTTCACGTAGCGCCGGAGGACGAATTGGGCGCCTGGCTTCGCTCCCGGCCCGGACTCGGCTATGTCTCCGCGGATCTCATGATGCCCAACGTGGACTTCCGTCTGGACCTGACGAGTATTCCGTTTCGCGATTCGTCCTTTGACGCCATCATCTGCAATCACGTCTTCGAGCATATTCCGGACGACGCGAGAGCAATGGCCGAACTTTTCCGCGTTCTAAAGCCTGGCGCTTGGGCCATCCTCCAGGTGCCGGTTTCGCCGGTTCTTCCCGCGACGTTTGAAGATTTCTCGATCACCGAGCCGGCCGCCCGGCATCTGGCTTTCGGCCAGCACGACCACGTCCGCATTTACGCCCTGGATTACCTCGATCGCCTGCAACGGGCAGGTTTTGTGCTTGAGCCTTTCCGCTGGCGCGACCACCCCAAGAACTATGGCGGAGAGAAGAATCGATTTGGCCTGATCCAACGCGAGATCGTTTTCTTTGCTGCTCGGCCCCGCCTGCATCAGTCCACCAGTGCTGTATAATGCCTTGCTCGCATGCCCCTGACCTCCGGCACAAAGCTAGGCCCCTATGAAATCCGTTCGCCCCTCGGCGCGGGCGGAATGGGCGAGGTGTATTCCGCCCTTGACATCCGCCTTCATCGCCAAGTCGCAATCAAAATCCTCGCCGGCCATCTTTCTGCTTCGCCCGAGCTGAAGCAGCGCCTCGAGCGCGAGGCTCGCGCCATCTCCGCGCTCAACCATCCTTCCATCTGCCAGCTCTACGACATCGGCTCGCAGGACGGTATTGATTTTCTCGTCATGGAGTTTCTCGAAGGCGAGACGCTGGCGGATCGGCTCCGCAAAGGCGCCCTGCCGCTCACGGAACTCTTCAAGATTGGCATCGCCATCGCCGATGCCCTCGCTGCGGCCCACCGCCATGGAATCGTTCATCGCGATCTCAAACCCGGCAACATCATGCTCACCAAGGGCGGCGCCAAGCTCATGGATTTTGGTCTCGCCAAGCCGCTGGGCCTTCCGGCCGCGGCCCCCGGCTCAGGTGCGGCGCCTTCGTTCACCGCCGCGCCCACCGTCAGCGGACCCAGCCCGTTGAGCCCTCTCACTGCCGTTGGCAGCGTCGTTGGCACCATCCAGTACATGTCCCCGGAACAGATTGAGGGAAGGGAAGCGGATGCACGTTCCGATATCTTCGCGTTCGGCGCCGTGCTCTACGAAATTGCCACGGGAAGCCGGCCCTTTCAGGGAAAGAGCCAGATCTCGCTGGCATCTTCCATTCTCGAAAAAGACCCCGAGCCCATCAGCGCCCTCAAGCCCGAGACCCCTCCTGCCCTCGACCATGTGGTTTCCGTCTGCCTGCAGAAAAGCCCCGACGAGCGTTTTCAGACCGCGAACGACATCAAGCTGGAGTTACAGTGGATCGCCTCGGGCAAGTCGTCCGCAGCGGCCACCGCAGCGACGGCCGCGCCGCTGCCCTCGCTCCGTCGCGAGCGCCTCGCCTGGGTCGCCGCTCTGCTCGTCGTTGCTCTCCTGGGTTTGGCGGGTGGTGCGTTCCTGCTCCGTCCCGCGCATCCCGCTCGCCTCCTCCGCACCGTCATCAATCCGCCCGAAAAGACCACATTGAATCTCACCGGTGATGCCGCCGGTCCGCCGGTGCTCTCCCCGGATGGCGCCTCCATCGCCTTTACCGCCTCCGGTGCAGACAGCAATAGTCTGCTCTGGGTCCGCCCCATGGACTCCGCCGATGCCCATTCGCTTGCCGGCACCGAGGGCGCGATTTTTCCCTTCTGGTCGCCAGACAGCCGTTCGCTTGGTTTTTTTGCAAACGGCAAATTGAAGACCATTGAGCTGAGTGGTGGTGCCCCGCAGGTAGTTTGTGACGCCGCCCTCGGACGCGGCGGCGCGTGGGGAGCTGACGGCGTGATCGTGTTCTCCGCGGATCCCACCTCGCCTCTTCTGCGCGTGAGCGCTGCGGGCGGAACTCCCGTTCCCCTCACCACCATCGATGCGGCCCGCCACACCTCGCATCGCTGGCCGTTTTTCCTCCCCGATGGCCGCCATTTTATCTATCTGGCCATGCACCACGATCCCTCGAAAGCCGCAAACGATTCGATTTATTACGCCTCCGTGGATGGCCGGGACAATCGTCCTCTCCTGAATGCTCAGTCCAACGCCATTTACGCGGACGGATTTTTACTCTACGCACGCAGCGCCCAGTTGATGGCCCAGCCCTTCGACCCGGCCAGTGGAATGCTCAGCGGCGAGGCGCACGCCGTGGCCAAAGGGGTGATGAACGACGTCAGCACCTGGCACATGGACGCTTCGGCATCCGCCGATGGCGTGCTGGTTTTTGCCAGTGGCGGCAGCGGCGACTTGCAGCTTCTATGGCTCGACCGCACCGGAAAGCAAATCGGCGTCGCAGCCGACAAAATGTCAAATCTGCGGTTCGCCGTCCTTTCCCCGCAGGGGGACCGCGTCGCGCTTCAGATTGATGCAGGCGTAAACGATCTCTGGGTGCTCGATTTGGCGCGCGGCGTGCGCACCCGCCTTACCTTTGGCCCTATTATGAACATCGGCCCGGTCTGGTCTCCCGACGGCAAATGGATCGCCTACACCTCCCGTCGCGACAGTCACATCACTATCCTTCGCAAGCGCGCCGACGGCAGCGGTGCCGAAGAGCAGTTAGCCACTGCCGGACCGGGGATCATAACCACCAATTGGTCGCGGGACGGCAGATACATCTTTTACGCGGATCTCGCTGGCGACGCGGGCGGCGTATGGGCCTTGCCACTCGAGGGCGAGCGCACACCCCATAAGGTGCTCGACCGCGGCGTCATGCCGCAGCTTTCTCCTGATAGTCATTGGCTCGCCTATGTCTCCACCGAATCCGGAGGCAATGAAGTCTATGTGGTGGGATATGGCGGGGCGCAGGGTAAGTGGCAAGTGTCCGCCAAAGGTGGACAAGGTCCGCTATGGAGCGCGGACGGTAAAGAGCTCTACTACATCGATCCCATTTTCAATCTGATAGCTGTCCCGGTGAAATCCGCAGGCGGCGCTCTCCAATTCGGGGCCCCTCACACGCTCGTCCCCGGCTGGTCCGCTCCCTACGTTTTCTACGATGTTGCCCCCGACGGCAAGCGAATCCTCATGGACAAGGCTCCCCAGCAGGTAAGTCAAACCCTTACGGTGGTGTCAAACTTCACCGCAGGTCTGAACAGCAAGTAGCGCCGCCCGCTGCCGGGTGACTCCTCTCCACCCGATTTTCGAGCCTGCCTGCCGCAGGCAGGTTTCAATTTTTGCCTTTTGCCCTTACGATGTTTCCGCGTGATCGGCGATACCATCTCCCACTACCGCATCCTCCGCAAACTCGGCGGCGGCGGCATGGGCGTCGTCTTCGAAGCCGAAGACCTCAAACTCGGCCGCCACGTCGCCCTCAAATTCCTTCCCGAAGAATTTGCGCGCGACCCCCAGGCCCTCGAACGTTTCACCCGCGAAGCCCGCGCCGCTTCCGCCCTCGACCACCCCAACATCTGCACCGTCTACGAAATCGGCGAGCACGACGGCAAGCCCTTCTTCGCCCTTCAATACCTCGAAGGAAAAACCCTCAAGCACACCATTGCCGGCCGCCCCATGGACCTCGAGCAGGTCCTCGATCTCGGCATCCAGATCGCCGACGCACTCGACGCCGCGCACTCCAAAGGAATCGTCCACCGCGACATCAAGCCCGCCAATATTTTCGTCACCTCGCGCGGCCAGGCCAAAATTCTCGACTTCGGCCTCGCCAAAGTCACCGCTCCCTCCAAGCCCGCGGGCGACCTCACCGCCGGCGCCGCCCCCACTCTCGGCGTCGAAGCCGAACACCTCACCAGCCCCGGCGCCGCTCTCGGCACCGTCGCTTACATGTCGCCCGAGCAAGCCCTCGGCAAGGAACTCGACCCGCGCACCGATCTCTTCTCCTTCGGCACTGTCCTCTACGAGATGGTCAGCGGCGTTCTCCCCTTCCGCGGCGACACCTCTGCCGCCATCTTCGACTCCATCCTGCGCAAAGACGCGCCCTCCGCCGTCCGCCTGAATCTCGATCTGCCTCCCGACCTCGAACGCATCATCCGCAAAGCCCTCGAAAAGGACCGCGAGGTGCGCTACCAGCACGCCTCCGAAATGCGCGCCGACCTCAAGCGCTTGAAGCGTGAGACCGAATCCGGCAAATCCGCCGTCCGGGTCGCCTCGGACGACCCCGACGCCACCGACAGACGCCCCGCCCCGAAACCCCCGTCCCGCCGCACCGTGAAGATCGCTGCGGTCGTTCTCGGCGTGTTTCTCCCCGTGGCCGCTTTCCTGTTCATCACCCACCGCGGCGGGCCGGCGAAGATCGATTCCATCGCCGTCCTCCCCTTCGCAAACGTCACTGCCGACCCCAACAGCGAATATCTCTCCGACGGCCTCACCGAAGACCTCATCAGCAGCCTCTCGCAGATTCCCGACCTCGCCGTCCGCCCGCGCAGCTCCGTGGTTCGCTACAAGGGAAAAGACGCCGACCCGCAAACCGTCGCCAAGGATTTGAACGTCGCCGCACTGGTCACCGGCCGTGTCACCTCCCGCGGCGATTCGCTCCTCATCGCCGTCGAGCTCACCGACGCGCGCAACAATCGCAACCTCTGGAGCCAGCAGTACGACCGCAAGCTCTCCGACGTGCTCGCCGTCCAGCGCGAAATCGCCGACGAAGTTTCCGCGCGTATCAGCGAAAAGTTGTCGAGCAGGGAAGGGAATAAGCCGGTACAGGTCGCTCTCGGCGGCACTTCCGACCCCGAAGCCTACCAGCTCTATCTTAAAGGCCGCTTCTACTGGGAAAAGCGCACCCAGGAATCTCTCAGCAAGTCCCTCGACTTTTTCAATCAAGCCATCGCCAAGGATCCCGGCTATGCCCTGGCCTATGTGGGGCTGGCGGACTACTGGACTGTGGTTCCCGATTACGCTCCCGTACCCCAGAGTGAAGCGCTCCCCAAAATGAAGGCTGCCGCGGATAAAGCGCTTTCGCTCGCCCCCGAATTGCCCGAAGCCCATCTGGCTCTGGCCTCGTTCTACTGGAACAACTGGGAGTGGTCCGCGGCCGACCGCGAGTTTCAAAAGACCCTGGAATTGAATTCCAATCTTTCCAACGCCCATCACTGGTATGGCCTCTACCTTTCCTGGCTCGGTCGCCACCAGCAAGCCATCGCGCAGCTTCAGCGCGCCGTCGCCTTGGAACCCTTCAACATCAAATACAACGACAATCTCGGCCAGGCCTACGGCAATGCCCGCATGTTCGATCAGGCCGTGGCACAATTACAGAAGACGTTGGATATGGACGCGAATTTCCCCGGCCCTCACGGCGATCTATCGAATATCTACTTCGAGATGGGCCGCTACGAACTCTGGCTCGAAGAAGCGAACAAACAAGCGACCCTGAACAACGACGCTCAAGAGCTCGCTGTCGCCGAGGCCGGCATCCGCGCCTTCCCCAAAGGCGGCATGCCCGCAGCCGTCCGCGCGCAAATCGAAGAGATGCTCAAACAGAAAGCCAGGGGCCTGTATGTGGATCCAGCATCCATTGCCTACGGCTATGCGGGCCTGGGCGACAAGGAACAGACCCTCCACTGGCTCGAGACCGCGGTTGCCGAGCGCTCCCGCTCACTCCAAAACATCAAGATCATCCACGAACTCGATCGCTACCATTCCGACCCTCGCTTCCGTACCATCCTCGCCAAAATGGGCCTCCCCGAGTAAGTGGCACAGTCCCGAAGCATCGGGATCAGCCTGTGCTCCTCTCCTAATCCCGGCCCGCTGCTAGGCAGCTCTTCTCCGACCGATTTTCGAATTTCGAGTTTCGCTGTTCTCCCCCGGGGTGTCTCATTGGAATCTGCGCAATCGCAACTGTTGCCCGCGCTCCCTCCCCGTTTTACTGTGTTCGCCACGTCCCAGGGAAGCAACGAGAGAGGCGAGTGGAGATGTCCGACATTTTCCGTCCCTACGAACGGCTCGTGCCCATTACCGTCCTGGGCCGCGTTTTCAACGTCCCCGAGAAAAACAGCCTCCTCCGCGCCTTTCAATACGCTAGCCCAGAGACGATTCCCTACGGCCGTTTCTGCTGGAACCAGGAATGCCAGTACTGCAAGGTGATGTGCAAACTCCCCGACGACGACGCCCCGCGGCCCATGCTCGCCTGCAAATTCCTGGTCGTTCCCGGCATGGAAGTCACCGAACTTTCCCCCGAGCTGAAGTGGTGTCTCAGCCGCAAACTCGGCGAAGGAGAAATCCCCCAGCCTCCTCCCGTCGAAGGCCCCCCGCCTCCCGGCGCCGCCGAACTCTCCAACCCCTAGTGGCACAGGCACTCTTGCCTGTGCGCCTTTCGGCTAGCATCGGCAATCCCGTCGCCGGTCCTCCGCGACCATCTCCGCCCGTACCAGTCACCAATCACCAGTCAGCAGTCACCTCCTCCTGTGACCTATATCACAGCCCTGCCGCACACCTTCCTCCATCCTCGTTTCGCGGTGCTGTGGGGCCCTGTGGTACACTCAGGCGGAAATTAACCCCGGCCCGCAGGGGCATATCATGAATACTCGAGCCAAGTTCGCCGTCGGCGTGGCCCTCATCCTCAGCACCCTCGGCTATCTTGCCTGGTCCGGCGTTTCCGAAAGCAAGACCTATTACCACACCATTTCCGAGCTCGACGCCCTGCACGGCGCCACCCTGCGCCAGCGTATGCGCGTCAGCGGCAACGTCCGTGCTGGCACCATCCAGCATCTCCCTGGCCGCGTCGATTTTGTCCTCGAAGAGCAGAACCGCACCCTCCCGGTCAGCTATGTCGGCTCCGATCCTCTGCCCGACACGTTCAAGGACGGCGCCCAGGCGCTGGTCGAGGGCCATCGCATGCCCGACGGCCATTTCGTTGCCGAGCAGGTGCAGGCCAAATGCGCCTCGAAATATGAAGCTACCCCGGGCTCCAATCCCGGCGGTACCGCCGGCCCTCCCGCCGGTGCCCCGAGTTCTGCGGCTCCGGCCGCGGGGAAGACCTGAGGGCGGGGGGAATCGGTGGATCTCTTCGGCTCCTTTGCGCTCCTGCTGGCCTTTGTCTGCGCCCTCTATGCCATCGGCGCCGGCATCGTCGGCATCCGCACCAAAAACCAGATCCTGCTGAAGAGCGCTCGCAACGCAGGCATCGCCCTCTGCGTCCTGGTGATGCTCGGCACCGCCTCGCTCGTCTATCTCTTCTACACGGACAATTTCGCCATGGCCTACGTCGCGGAGCACTCCAGCCGCGATCTCCCGGCCTTTTACAAGCTTCCCGCTCTCTGGTCCGGCCAGCAGGGCTCGCTTCTGTTCTGGAGCTTCCTGCTCTCCGTGTACACGTTCCTCGTCCTGGTGATCAACCGCCGCAAACATCCCGAGCTGATGCCCTACGTCGGCGTCATCCTCGCCACCGTCCAGGGCTTCTTCCTCATTCTCAATAATTTCGTCGCCAGCCCCTTCGCCCTGCTCGGCGCCGTCGGCGCCTCGGGCCTCCCGCAGGTCCAGGCGCTCGCGGACGGCAACGGCCTCAATCCTCTGCTCCAGTATCCCGAGATGGCCATCCATCCGCCAAACCTCTATCTCGGCTACACCGGATTCACCATTCCGTTCGCTTTCGCCCTCGCCGCCCTGCTCGGCCGTTATCCCGGCGAAAAATGGATTCACGTCACTCGCCGGTGGACCATGATCGCCTGGGGATTCCAGTCCATCGGCATACTGCTCGGCGCGCACTGGGCCTATGCCGTGCTCGGCTGGGGCGGTTACTGGGCCTGGGACCCGGTCGAAAACGCCTCGCTCATGCCCTGGATCACCGGCACCGCCTTCCTGCATTCCGTGATGATGCAGGAGAAGCGCGGCATGATGCGCGTCTGGAACATCTGGCTGGTGTTCGTTACCTTCATGCTCTGCATCCTCGGAACCTTCCTGACGCGCAGCGGCGTGGTCAGCTCCGTTCACGCCTTCGCGCAGTCCTCCATCGGCCAGTGGTTCTCCGGCTTTCTCGTCTTCATCATCGCCGTCTGCCTGATCGCCTACTTCAAGAACCGCGACTACTTGAAGAGCGACAACCATCTCGATTCCATGGTCTCCCGTGAGTCCAGCTTCCTGTTCAACAACCTGATCCTGCTGGCCGCGTGCTTCGCCGTTCTCTGGGGCACCCTCTTCCCGGTCATCTCGGAAGCCTTCACCGGCAATAAAATCAGCGTCGGCCCGCCCTTCTTCAACAAAGTGAACATCCCCATCGGCCTCTTCCTGTTGTTTCTCACGGGCGTTGGCCCGCTGCTGGCCTGGCGCCGCACTTCGCTCGACAGCCTGCGCCGCAATTTCGGAATGCCGGTCATCGGCGGCGCTCTCGCAGGAGTAGCCGCGTTCGCCCTGGGCTACCGTGAGTTTTATGCGCTCGTCTGTCTGGCCCTGTGCGCGTTCGTCACCCTCACCATCGCCGGGGAATTCTTCCGCGGCATGCGCGTCATCCGCGCCCGCACCGGCATGAACTGGTTTTCCTCGTTCACCGAGCTTTCCATGCGCAACACGCGCCGTTACGGCGGCTACGTGGTGCATCTCGGCATCGTCTTCATCTTCGTCGGCCTCGCCGGCGCGGCTTTTAAGACCGACGTCCAGAGCGCCATGCACCCCGGCGATCAGATGACCATCGGCCCCTACCGCCTGCTCTGCCAGGAGTTCGAGACGCGCCCCGGGCCCAATTTCCAGGCCGAACGCGCCACCATTGAAGTCGTGCGCGGCGGTAAATCCCTCATGATGCTCTATCCCGAGCGCCGCATGTTCTCTACTGGAAACGGCGAAACCGGCACCATGGTCAGCATCTATTCCACCATCCGCGAGGATTTGTACGTCGTCTATGCCGGGCGCGACCCCCAGTCCGGCGCGCCCATCATCCACGCCTATCTAAATCCCCTGGTGAAATGGATCTGGATCGGAGGACTCGTCATCGGTATCGGCACCGTTCTCGCCATTCTCCCCAACCGCCGCATGGCCATCGTCCTCTCTCCGGCCACTCAGCCCGCCGCGGGCCCTGCCGGCGCTCCCCAACCCGCCACCGCGGCCTCCACCTATGGCTCCCATGATTAGCCGCCGCACTGGTAGCGCCGGCTTCCAGCCGGCGTCTTTTCTGGCGCGCGTACGTCAGGGCACGGCTTCAGCCGTGCCGGTGCGCGGTCGCGCTTCGGCGGCGTTCGCCGCTGAGGTTCGGCCCGCGAAAGGCCGCAATCCGCGCGCGTTCCTCTCCTCCGACCCCCGCGCCTTCACGCGCGCCTTCCTCCTCTTCATCCTCGTCCTCTTTCTCCTTCTCCCCGCCACCGCCCAGCAGACCGACCATGCCAAAGCGGTCGGCCATCGCCTCATGTGCATGTGCGGCTGCAAGCAGGTCCTCGTCGAGTGCAACCACGTCGGCTGCCCCATGTCCTCCGGCATGCTCAAAAAACTCGACGCCGAGATTGCCTCCGGCAAAAGCGACGACCTGATTCTCCAATCCTTCGTCCAGGAATTCGGCGCGGAAGTGCTGGCCGAGCCTCCCGCAAAAGGGTTCAACTGGCTCGCCTGGATCATGCCGTTTGCCGTGCTCGGCGCCGGCTTTCTGGTCGTTCGCACTGTGATCGCCCGCTGGCACCAACCCGTGCCCGCCCCGGCCGGCGGTGCCATTCCTGGGCCCGCTCCGGCGCCGGAAATGCTCGCCCGCATCCGCGACGAATCCGAGGAGGATGGCTAGTGGCACAGCCACTCATGCCTGCCCTGACGAAGGAAGGGGCTGTGATCCCCGCGCTCACTCCGGGAGCGAGACGATAACCCCGAGCCGCCAACATGCCTGAAGAAACCATCGTCGCGATCGCCTGCCTGCTCCTGGCCGCCGCTTCCGCCATGTTCATTTTCTATTTCCGGCCCGACCCCGCGGAAGCCAGCCGCTTCCGCACGCGCCTGGACCAGTTGCTCGAGCGCCGCGACGCCATTTACGAAAATCTGCGCGACCTCCGCTTCGAATACCGCTCCGGGAAATTTTCCGAGCACGACTTCGAGCAGGTGCGCCAGTCACTCGAAGCCGAGGCCGCCGCCGTGCTCGCGGAAATCGACTCGCTCACCGGCGACTCCTCCCCCCGCGCCCGCGCCCGCACACTAGCCGTAGGGGCGGACCCGAGTGTCCGCCCTGACGCAGGAAGTGTCCGCCCGGAAGGCACCCGATGACCCCCGCGCCGGAAGGGGGGGGTTTCAACCCCGCCGTAACCGTCACCGCGCGCAAAGGGGTTTTAACCCCTGAAGCCGATGGTTTTTCCTTCTTTCGCCTTCTCCTCTCCGCTTTCTCCCTATTTCTCTTCGTCCTCCCCGCCTCCGCCGGCATCCTCTCCGGAACGGTGAAAAACGGAACCACCGGCAAAGTCGTCCCTCACCAGTCCGTCGTTTTGCTTTCTCCCATGGCCGGGATGCAGGAGATCACCGCGGTCCAGACCGACGCCCAAGGCCACTTCCAGTTCAACAGCCCGGAAATCGGCCAGCAGCCGTTGCTCGTCCGCGTGCCCTACGAAAAGGTGAACTATCATCAGGCTGCGCCCCCGGGCCACGACACCGTGGACGTCACCGTTTTTGAAGCCTCTGCTCCGGCCAGCGCCGTGCACGTCTCTTCGCGCACCATCATCTTCCAGCCCAATGGCCCGCGCCTGCTGGTCGGCGAAGAATTTTCCATCGACAACAACACGAACCCTCCCGCCACCTACGCCAATCCCAAAGGCACCTTTGAATTCGCCCTTCCCGAGGGCGCACAGCTCGGCCAGGTGAACACCACGGCCCCGGGCGGTCTGCCCACTACGCAGGGCACCATCGACATTTCCAAAAACCGCTACGCCGTGGACTACGCCCTCAAACCGGGCGAGACCAACATCCGCGTCTCCTACGACCTCCCCTACGAAGGCGACCACGCCTCCCTCCGCCCTCCCGTCATCCTCCCTGTGGCTCGCGTGATGATTGCCGCTCCTGTGGGCGTGCAGATTTCCGGCGACGGCTTCGCCCCGGCGGGCAGCGACCAGGGCTTCACCCTCCTGACCCGCGATAACCTCGCCGCCAATTCCGCCTTCGAGGTTTCTCTTTCCGGCGCCGCACGGCTCCCGGACCAGGGCCAGCCCGCCGGACGCGACGCTGGCGCCGCGCCTCCCGCGGGCGCAAACGTTCAGGTTCTCTCCCCGCGCCTTTCGAGTTTTCAGTGGATCGTGCTGGGCGGCATGGGCCTCTTTTTCCTTGCCGGCTTCTTTTTCCTGATGCGCCAGCAACACGCCCTCCCGGGCACTCCCGCCGGCGCCATGCCGCTCCCCATCCCATCGCCAGAAAAGAAATCGCGTCCCCGCGAGCCCGCCTCTCCTCCGGCTGGCGTCCCGCACACGGAGCCCGTAGGGGCGGACCCAGGTATCCACCCGCGTTCCCCCACCTACAATTCCGCAGCCACCGTGCTGCAAGAGGCCGATCGTGGCGCAAAGCTGAACCTCGAGGAATTGAAGGACACTCTCTTCCGCCTCGAGCTCCGCCAAGAGGCAGGCACCATCTCCGAGCAGGACTACACGCGCGAACGCGCCCGCATCAAAGCGTTTCTCCGCGATCTGGTGCGCGGGTAGGTAGCACCCCGAGCCGCTCGGGGTGCGCCCGTGACCTGACCACATGACGCCAACTAAAAAATCACTCGCCGGCCCCGGTTACAAGGCGCCGCAATGACCTCCCCGGCCAACTCCCCAATTGCCCTGCAGCCTGCCCCGCCGGGCCTGGGCATCTCCTTCGCCGCCGTCGAAAAACGCTACGGCCCCGTCCGCGCCCTCCGCCCCACCACGCTCGAAATCCTTCCCGGCGAATTTGTCGCCCTGCTCGGCCCCAACGGTTCCGGCAAAAGCACTCTGCTTCGTCTCGCTGCGCAGCTCGCGCGTCCCACCGCCGGCGCCATCCGTTTTTGTGGCGCCGAATCCGCGGACGCGGCGCGCAACCGTCTCGGCGTCGTGGCCCATGCCACCATGCTCTACGACGACCTTACCGCCGAGGAAAATCTTCAGCTCTTCGCCCGCCTCTACTCGCTGCGTGACGCCTCCGCCATCGTTTCCGCCCGCCTCGAGGCGGCTGGCCTCGCCGAACGCCGCGCCGATCTCGTCCGCACCTTTTCACGCGGCATGCGCCAGCGCCTCACGCTCGCCCGCGCCCTGCTGCACGGCCCTTCTCTGCTGCTGCTCGATGAACCCACCACCGGTCTCGATCCGGCAGGCTGCGAATGGCTGGCCCGCGAGCTCCGTCGCCTGCACCAGTCCGGCTGCACCATCCTGATGAGCACCCATCAGGGCGGGGAAGTGCTTTCGCTCGCCACGCGCATCCTCTCGCTCGATTCCGGCCGCGTCGTCCGCGACGAAAGTGGGACAGTCCCGAATCCCGAACCTTCGGGACGGGATCAGCCCGTCCTCCCTCCGTCAGCCCCATTCGGAGCCACCCCCTGATGGCCACCCAAACCCAACCCGCCCCCACGAGCGCAGCTCCCGAAGTTTCGGGACAGCCTGTGCTGTCCTCCTCTCCCGCCCCCGCACGTCTCTGGCCCGGCCTCTGGGCCATCTTCGCCAAAGAAGTCCGCACCGAACTGCGCACGCGCGAGCTTCTGGTCACCACCGCCGTGTTCGCGCTCACCGTGGTCTTCATGTTCAGTTTCAGTTTCGATCCCACCAGCGAAGAATCGCGCCGCATCGGCCCCGGCCTCCTCTGGATCGCATTCCTGTTCGCCGGCACTTTGATGCTCGAGCCCGCGTTCCTTCGCGAGCAAACCAACGACACGCTCGCCGCTCTCCGCCTCGCCCCCATCGCTCCGGCCGCCATCCTGCTCGGCAAAACGCTCGCGAATCTTGTCTTCCTCTGCATCACCGAAGCGCTTCTCATCCCCGTCTTTGTCGTCTTCTACAACGTCAGCGTCATCGGCGTGCTTCCCTCGCTCGCTCTGGTCTGTCTGCTCGGCTCGCTCGGCATCGTCGTCCCCGGCACGATTTTTTCCGCCGTCACCGCCCACGCCCGCATGCGCGAAATGCTTCTGCCGCTGCTCCTGCTGCCCGTCCTTGCGCCCATTCTCGTCGCCGCCACCGAGGCCACCGCCTCGCTTCTTTCCGATCCCCCCGAGTGGCCCGCAATGGCGCTCAAACTTCTCGCCGGCGCGGATATAATCTTTCTGATCGTCGCCTACTTATTGTTCGGCTCGATGCTCGAGGAGTGACATGTCGCCTGCTCGCATCTTCTGGCTCGCCACGACAATCGTCGCCGCCCTCTGGATGGCCGCCGCGGGCTACGCCATCTTTTTCGTCGCCCCCGACGAAGCCACCATGCACGCCATCCAGCGCATTTTTTACATCCACGTCGGCAGCGGATGGACCGCGGGCGTCGCCTTCCTGGTCGTCGCCGTTGCCGGCGCCCTCTATCTCTTCAAGCGCGATCCCCGCTTCGACTGGGCCGGCGTCGCCGCCGCCGAAACCGGCCTCGCCTTCACCACCGTACTCATCGTCACTGGCCCCATCTGGGCCAAACCCATCTGGGGCATCTGGTGGACCTGGGACGCGCGCCTCACTTCCACCTTCGTCACCTGGCTCATGTACATCGCCTATCTCCTCATCCGCACGCTGGTGGACGATAAGCAGCGCCGCGCCGTGCTCTGCGCCGTTTACGGCATCTTCGCTTTCGTCGATGTCCCCATCGTCTTCATGACCATCCGCTGGTGGCGCGGCCAGCATCCTTCCGCCGTCATCGCCGGCGCCCAGCCCGGCTCCGGCCTCGATTTCACGATGAGGGCCGTCCTCTTTTTCACCTGGGGCGCCACCACCGCTTTGTTCGTCGTTCTCATGCGCGCGCGTTATCGCCTGGAATCGATCCGCGGCGCCACCGAAGAGCTTCGCCAGCAAGCCGAAGATTCGCCGGAACTGGCGCACCGGCTCGTGGGTGCGCGCCCGGGTGACTGAAGGGGAAGGGAATCGTTATGTAGGACAGGCATTCTTGCCTGTCTCCGCGATGAGCAGCAACCACGTTCAGCATCTCTGTGACCGTGGGTCTTTGATCTTTAAGGGGGTTAGTCCACCATGAAAAACTTCAACAGTCTCCTGACCGCCTACCTCGTCTTTTGGGCCATCATCTTCGTCTATCAGTTCACCATCGCCCGCCGCCAGTCCCGCGCTGAAGCCGAACTCGAAAAACTGAAGCAGCAGCTCCACAATTAAGTCTTGCCGCGATCTTCGTAGGGGCACGGCATGCCGTGCCCTCTGTCGCACCGCTGATCGTGCATTTGGTAGCGCCGGCTTCTAGCCGGCGTCTTTCCGCTCCGCCGCCACTCACGCCACCCCTGTGTCCTCCCGAGCGGAGCGAGGGCCCTGCTTTTTCCCCTCCTCTCCGTGCCCTCCGTGCCTCCGTGAACTCCGTGTTGAAATCCTTCCCCCTCCCCTTTTAGGTCCTTGGCGTTCTCAGCGCCTTTGCGAGAAACTCCCCTCTCTTCCTCTTTGCTCGAGCCCCACATCTGCGGTAGCTTCTTTGACTCGATGCCTTTGCCTCCCAAACTCGGCGTAGTCCTCTTCCAGCTCGGCGGCCCCGATTCGCTGGACGCCGTCGAGCCCTTCCTCTTCAACCTCTTTTCCGATCCCGACATTCTGCCCATTCCCATCGTCGGCGGCCTTCTGCGCAAACCGCTCGCTCGCCGCATCTCGCGCACCCGCGCGCCTCACGTCATCGAGCACTACCGGGATATCGGCGGCCGTTCGCCCATCGGCCTGCTCACCGCGCGCCAGGCAGACGCCCTCGCGGCGGCTCTGCGTCCCGAATTCGATCCCACCGTAGTGCTCGCCATGCGCTACTGGCGCCCCACCACCGGCGACGCGGTCGCCCGCATCCGCTCCGTCGCGCTCGACCAAATCGTCCTGCTCCCGCTGTATCCCCAGTTCTCCTACGCCACTACGCTCAGCAGCCTGAAGGAATGGAATCGCTGCTACAGTAGGACAGGCATTCCTGCCTGTCCTCCCTCCGAGTCTGCGTCCCCTGCTCGAGATGGCGCCCCCGCTAGCCCTGACGCAGGAAGGGTCCGCACCGTCGGCGACTTCCACCGCCATCCGCTCTACATCGAAGCTCTCGTGGACCGCATCAACACGACTTTCCGTCATTTCGATTCGCCCGAAGGCGTCCACATTGTTTTCAGCGCGCACAGCATCCCCCTCAGCCTGGTGGAAAATGGCGATCCCTACCCGAATCACATCGCTTCCACCGTCGAGGCCGTCGTGGAGCGCGGCGGCTGGCCCAATCCGCACGTCCTGTGCTTTCAGAGCCGCGTCGGCCGCATGAAGTGGCTCGAACCTTCGACCGTGAGCACGCTCGAGCGCCTGGGCCGCGAGGGAGTGAAACGCGTGCTCATCGTTCCTCTCGCCTTCGTCACCGAGCACGTCGAAACCCTGCACGAAATCAACATTGAAGCCCGCGAAGTGGCCACCCACGCCGGAATCACCCAGTTCCGCATGATGCCCGCCGTCGGCACCCACCCCAAATTCATCGCCTGCCTCGCCGACCTCGTCCGCTCGGCAGTTTCTTCGTAGGGGCACGGCACTGCCGTGCCCTCTTTCTCTTCTCTTCTCTTCCCCGCTCTTGTCGAATACGGAGTGCGCCGGCCCGTTCGTTCCAAAAACCGAAAACCGTCCTCCCATCCCCGGTCCGGGGACTACAGCCCGCGCCTAATGCCGTTTTTCGTTATTCGATTTGTGTTTTTCGGGTTTTTCGACCGATTTTCGTTTTTCGATTGTCGCTTTTCGTTTTTATCCCAGGGTCTTCAGCAGCCCGCTCACCCCGTTCCACACAATCTGCACGCCGATGCACACCAGCAGAAACGACGACAGCCGCATAATCACTCCCATCCCCGTCTCCCCAATCAGCCGCGCCATCCTCTCGGAAAACCCGTAGCACACCCACACGCTCACCGCTGTCAGCAACGACCCCACCACCGCCGCCACGATGGCCAGCAGGTTCACGCCGGTGCGGTGCGGGAAATTCGCTCCCAGCGTGATCGCCACCGCAATCGATCCCGGCCCCACCGTCAGCGGCAGCGTCAACGGATAAAACGCCTGCTGCATGACGTCGCTCTGACCGGCGCCCCGCCCCACCGCTTCGCGTGCGTCGCCCTCCGGCTTCCAGTTCAGCATCGTCCAGCCGGTGGAGATGACGATCAGCCCCCCGCCCACCTGCACCACCGGCAGCGAGATCCCGAAAAACGACAGGATGTGCGATCCCACCAGCAACGACCCGATCAACAGCACAAAACTGTTCAACCCGATGCGCCGCGAAAGCCTCGTCCGCTCCGCGCTGGTGGCGTCGCGGGTGATGCTCAGGAAGATCGGCGTCCCTCCGAGCGGATTCACAATGGGGAAGAGCGCCCAAAAATCAGGATCGTGTTTTTCACCACTTCATTCATAGTTGACCGGCTCTGCCCGCACTGTCCGCGCTGAGGATGCGCTCCGTCTTCAGTGCCGCAGTATATCCGACCGCGTGGCGCATTCCCCCCTCACAGTTTTTATCTTCCGCCCGCCATTTCCCATGATTTCCCCTGGCGATGGGAAAATGCCGTCATGGGGATCCGTGCCTTGCATCGTGGTTGGGTTGACAATGGCAGCACGCGAGAATATCCTCGGCTCAATTCACCCACCGTGCGAGGCGGAAATTTGATGAAGCGTATCCTCCTTGGGATTGTGTCCAGTTTTCTGGTGCTCTCTGCGGCGCATTCCCAGACTCCGGCCACGACGACCCTGAAGATTCACGCCGTCCTGGTGGACAAGGACCTGAACCAGAAGCCGGTTCCGCATCTCGCGATCGTCTTGCAGCCAGGGGACACGCCCGGGGCTCCCGTAACCCTCAAGACGGCGCTGGACGGCACTGCCGAAGCGGCGCTTCCCTCCGGAAAATACAAACTCACGACCCCAGAACCCCTGGAATTTCAGGGCCGGCAGTTCCAGTGGGAGATGGAAGTGACGCTGAGCGGGTTGGAAGTCCGGCTGGATCTGAGCAACGACAATGCGAAAGTCACCGCCGTGGCCGCCGCTCCCCCGGCGCCGGCAGGCGAGGATCTCTCCGCCCAGTTTAAGCATTACCGCAACAGCGTGGCCACCGTGTACAGCGAGTTCGGCTCCGGAACAGGATTTCTGGTGGACCGGAGCGGCCTCCTGGTGACCAACGAGCACGTCGTGGGCAAGTCCGAATACCTGGCCGTGCAGTTTGACGAGAAGCGGAAAGTCACTGCCACTCTGCTCGTTTCCGATCCGGAGAAGGACATCGCCATCCTGTGGGTGAATCTTTCAGCCTACCCGGAGGCGGTGATCGCTCCGCTGTGGAAAAGCGAGCCTGGCAAAGCGCCGGCGGCCGAGGGCGAGCGTGTATTCACCATCGGCAGTCCCCTGGACCAGCAGAAAGTGCTCACCACGGGGGTGATCAGCCGGGTCGAGGCCAAGTCCATCACTTCAGACATCAACATCAATCCGGGCAACTCCGGCGGCCCGTTGTTCAATTCCGCCGGAGTGGTCATCGGCGTGACCACCTACAACCGGCAGGCCAGTCATGGCCCGGGTCTCTCCGGAATCGTGCGCATTGAAGAGGCCACGCCGCTGGTGGAGCAGGCGCGCGCCAAGATGGCCGGCGCTGCACCGCCTTCGGCCGCGCTCCTCCCGGTCGAGCCGCTGGACCCGTTTCCCATCGACGCGCTCCGGGCTACGACCGGCGATGAGAAGCTGGATCGTTCCGCGTACGCATTCAAGGCCGGAGACTTCGACGTGATGCTCTTCACGCCCGCGGAGGATTACCGTGTCTATGCGCAACGCCGGCGCGCCCTCGAAAAGGAACGGGAGAAGCGGAACAAGAATCGCGGAGGCGCCGCGGCAGAGACCGATAAGGGGGCGGACGTGAAGGACTGGCAGGCCAGCGAGCACAAGCCCGTTGTCCAGGTCCGCGTCATGCCCCAGCTCAAGGTCAAGTTCTGGGCCACCATGGGCGACCCCAACCATCGGGTCCGCGCGCGCTTCAAAACGGATTTTTACCGCATGCGGGTGTTGTGTGGCTCCCGGGAACTCGTCCCCATCCGCCCGGGAAAGCTTCCACTCGTCGGCGGGCAGGACGCCCGCTCGTCCATTGAGGACACCAGCTTCGTGGGCTTTTACGAGTACCTGCCCGATGCCATCTCTCCCAACTGCGGACAAATGACGCTGGAAATCTATGCCGACAAGAATTCACCCCCCACGGTGAAGCAGCTCGATTCGGAAACGATCCAGTCGGTGTGGAACGACTTCGAGCCCTATCGCAAGGCGCAGTCCAATCCCCCCGCGCCGCCCCCGCCCCCGAAGAACTGATCCGGGCGCCCGCGGCGCGCTCTCCGCCAGGCTTCCGCCGCTCGCCCTGCCCCGGCCACCCCATTGCTCCCAGCAATAAAAAACTCGCCGTATTGTGACGCACTGCCTTGACATCGCGCTGACCCGACGGTATATAGGTTTGTTCTTCCGCCGGGGGATTTTTCCCCGTGCAGCCCAGAGGTCGGGGCTTTTGGGCGGTACCGCGTCCTGGCAGTCAGGTTGTAAGCGGGGTCTATGACCACAGCGAATCAGGGCAAATCACCGGACCTACCTACCCCAGCGGCCCCGGCTACTCCGGCGGCCGCAAAAACTCCGCCACCGGCTAAGAAGGACAAAAAAGAGCCCGAGAAGCCGCTGGACCTGCGCCGCCGCATCATTTGGGCGTGCGTGTGGGGCTATCTCGGCGTCAACTTCCTGATGTTCCTGCGCTTTTTCTTCCCGCGCGTGCTCTTCGAGCCTTCCACCATCTTCTCCATCGGCTATCCTTCCGACTTCGCCCTCGGCGTCAACACCAAATTCCAGAAGGACTATCGCATCTGGGTGGTCCGCAACACCGAGCGGTTGTTCGTGATTTACGCCAAATGCACGCACCTGGGCTGCACCCCCGATTGGAAGCCCAGCGAGAACAAGTTCAAGTGCCCGTGCCACGGCAGCGGCTACGACAGCGAGGGCGTCAACTTCGAAGGGCCTGCTCCTCGGCCCATGGACCGCTGCCACATCGAATTGGACGCCACCGGGAAAATCGTCGTGGATTCCAGCCGGCTTTACGTCCAGGATTTCAAGGCCGGCCGCAACGAGTTCGACGATAAGGGCGCGTTTCTCACGAACGTGTAGGTAGCACAGACAATCTTGTCTGTGCACCGTTCAAACGGCGCCGTTGTAATGAAGCATCCGTAGGTCGCTAGAACGAGGGGAGACCAAAGGACCCAGCATGCCAGACGAACCGAATGATAAGTCTTCCAACGGCGGCAACGGCCAAAAAGCTACCGGCCTGCTCGAAAAGGTCCAGCAGGAAGCCCGTGACCTCAAGCAGATGTTCACCGAGAAGGCCAAGGCCGATCTCGAAAGCCTGAAAGAACCCGAAAAAACGCAGGCTTTTCGTTCCGTCTTCCGCGTGAAGCACGACGATACCCCGCGCAACCGCGCCCTCAGCGTCCTTTCCAACGTCTTCTTCCACCTCCATCCCGCCAAGGTGAATCGCGACGCGGTCCGTTACAGCTACACCTGGGGCATGGGCGGCATCACCTTCTACCTCTTCATCGTGCTCACGTTCACCGGCGTTTTGCTGATGTTCTACTACCACCCCACCAAGATTCAGGCCTATCGCGACATCCTCTATCTGCACCACGACGTGCCCTTCGGCCAGCTCCTGCGCAACATGCACCGCTGGGCCGCCCACCTGATGATCATGACCGTGTGGCTGCACACCTTCCGCGTCTTCCTCTCCGGCTCTTACAAAAAGCCGCGGGAATTCAACTGGTGCGTGGGCGTGCTGCTGATGGTGCTGACGCTCCTGCTCTCGTTCACCGGCTACCTGCTGCCCGACGATCAGCTCGGCTTCTGGGCCGTCACCGTAGGCACGAACATGGCGCGCGCCACTCCTTTGTTAGGACACGAAGGCCCATTCGGACGCCAGCTCGGCATGACCGCGTTCAACGACGTGCGCTTTGCGCTGCTGGGCGGCTCGATTGTGGACGCTAACGCCCTGCTTCGCGCCTACATCTGGCATTGCATCGCTATTCCGCTCATGGCCTCGATTTTTATGGGCCTCCATTTCTGGCGCGTGCGAAAAGATGGCGGCATCTCCGGGCCCGCCCCGGTGATGCTCGAATCCGAAATCAAGGATCAGAAGGGGCCGCGCCCGGTGATCATGCAGCCTAGCGGCATGCGGTAGCACAGACAATCCTGTCTGTGCGGGTCGCGCCGCGGGCGAAATTGCGGCCGACTGGCTCGCAGCGAGCGATTGGCGCAAGTGATGTTGTTCCAGTTCTTGGTTGGGGGAGATAGCGATCATGTGGGGTGACTGGGGCCAACTCTGGGAAATCATGTCCACGCCGGACAATATTCCGATCGTGGCCATGCTCTTCCTCGTGCCTTTTTTCATCTGGTATTGGTGGCGCCAGGCCAAGAAGACCGACGCCCTCATCGCCCAGCTCGAAGCCGATCCCGCTCTCGCCAAAACCTCCCACCGCAAGGTGTGGCCCTGGAAGCCGGGCTGGGATCGCGAAGTCCACACCTGGCCGTACCTCATGCGCATCGAGTTCCTCGCCGCGCTCATCGTCACTGTGATTCTTATGGTCTGGTCCATCACGCTCAACGCGCCGCTCGAAGAGCCCTCGAATCCCAACCTGACCATGAATCCGGCCAAGGCCCCCTGGTATTTCCTGGGCCTGCAGGAAATGCTCGTTTATTTCGATCCCTGGATCGCGGGCGTGGTGATGCCCACGCTCATCATCGTCGGGATGATGGTCATCCCCTACATCGACGAGAATCCGCTGGGCAACGGCTACTACACCTACAAGCAGCGCAAGTTCGCCATCTGGACCTACATGATCGGTTTCGTGGGCCTGTGGATCAGCATGATCACCATCGGCACCATGATCCGCGGCCCGGGATGGCAGTGGTTCTGGCCCACGCAAACGTGGGACCACAACCGGCTGATTTTCGAGGTCAACCAGGACCTGCCCACGATCGTCGGCCTGCACAATCCCGTTGCCGTGGGGATTTTCGGACTGGTCGTTGTCGGAGCCTATTTCGTGGTCATGGGCTATTTGGCCCACCGGCTGTGCATGGCCACTCCGTTTACGCGCAAGATTTACGCGCGCATGACGCTCACCCAGACCACGATTCTCCAGGGCCTGCTGGTGCTCATGGCCAGCCTGCCCATCAAGATTCTGTTGCGCCACCTGTTCCGCATCAAGTACGTGTGGGTCACGCCGTGGTTCAACATCTGAGGTAGCACAGACATCCCGAGGCTTCGGGACTGTCTGTGCGGCTCGATCGGAGCCAAGGCGGCCCAGCGATGGGCTGGAATTGTAAGGGCCAGGCAGGCCGAAACTCCTGCCGCCAAAATCAGTGGACGCTCAGGGAGGCGAGCGGTGCCGGAACCCGAATCCGATGACCCGATTCTGAATCAGTCGTACGCGACGCCCATCCTCGTCACCGTACTGCTGCTCATGCTCACCGTTGCCTGGGCCCTCTACCAGGAGATGTTCGGCCTGCGCCCCTGGCGCGGCTATCAGGAGCGTTTCGCCAAGGCCTACAGCAAATACCTGACAGAACAAATCCCCAAGCAAGCGGACGCGGAAAAAGCCATCCGCAATTCCGCGGAGTACAAGAAACTGGACGCGGCCGCCAAGGCCGCCGAGGCCGAGGCCGCCCCGCAGCTCGAAAAGATCAAAGAGCAAATCACCTTCGTTTCGCGCCGCACTGCCGCCCTCCAGGACACGTTTGTCACCGAGCGCGCCCGCATCGCCGCGCTGGTTTACCACGCGGAGACCTCGCGCTCCGCATCCGCTCGCAAGGACGTGGAGGAGGCGCGCGGCACGCTGCACCGCATCGTGCTGCCCACCGCGGACGGGAAGTTCGAAACCGTCTCCTGGAAATTCCCGGAAATCGAGGCGGAATTCACTGGTCTAAAAGCCAAAAAAGCCGCGCTGGCCAACGAGCAGGGCGCCATCCTGAACCACATCCGCGATCTCAGCACGCTGGCGGACGATTACTTCAAGGACCACATGATCGGGCTGACCCGCGACCAGCTCCAGGGCCTGCTCGACGCCACCGAAAAGATGGATCCGGAAATCCGCCAGATCAACGTCGCCTCCGCCGGCCTCGTGGACCGCTGCCAGTCCTGCCACATCGCCATGGACCCGAAGTTCGTTCCGGTGACGCTTACGCTCACGAAGGCCGACCTCGGATTCGCCAAGAACAACGACGCGCCGTTCACCACGCACCCGAACCCGGATTTGCTGAACATCCACAATCCCGACAATTTCGGCTGCTCGCCATGCCACGGCGGCAACGGGCGCGCCACCAACAGCATCATCCACGCCCACGGCGAGTACGAGCACTGGCTCTGGCCGCTGCACGCGCGGGAAAACACCGAGGCCGGCTGCCAGTCCTGCCACCCGCACGACATGATTCTCCAGTACGGCACCGTCATCAACGAGGGCAAGGAACTCTTCCGCCGCAAGGGATGCATCGGCTGCCACAAGTACGAAGGCTACGACAATCAGGACGAGCTGCTGCTGGCCTCCCGCCAGCAGGTCCGCACTCTCGAGGCGCAGAAGCACGACCTGGAGCTGGAAATCCCGCGCATCATCAAGGAAGGCGACCAGGCCCCCGACAACGCCACCGCCAACCGCCTGTACCAAAAGGCCAACGACATGCGCGTCACCACCAGCAACATCGACGCGCAGGTCGAACAGCTCCAGCGAAAAGCCGCCAGCCTCCTCCGCGAGGAGAAGAAGATCGGCCCCTCGCTCAAAGAAGTGCGCATGAAGCTGCGCAAGGAATGGATCCCCTACTGGCTGGAGAACACGCACGTCTTCCGGCCCACCACCAAGATGCCTCAGTTCCGCTTCAAGCCCGGCGAGACGGAAGCCATCGCCGCCTTCATCTGGCAGGACGCGCTCGCCGGCCCGCCGCCCGACCACCAGCCCCCCGGCGACCCAGTGAAGGGCAAAGCGTCGTTCGAGACCCGCGGATGCCTCGCCTGCCATTCCATCGGGGAAGGGGACAAGACCATGGGCGCGCAGTTCGCCGCCAACCTCTCCCGCGTCGGCGAAAAAGAGAACTACGACTACCTGGTGCGATGGGTTCACAATCCACGACAGCGCACCCGTCCCTACGATCCCATCACCCGTCAGGACCTCGGCCCCGAGGACTACGTCAAATACAACGTGGCCTACGTTTTCGATCTGGACCACTCGCGCTCGCCCGACGGAAAGCACGAACTCCAGGTGCAGCTCGCCACGGTCATGCCTTCGCTGCGGCTCTCCATCGAGGAATCGCGCAACATCGCCAGCTACCTGATGACCCAGAAGCACGCCGGGGCCACCTATCCTCCCGCGCCCTTCATGGACGATCCCAAGCTGCGCGACAAGGGCCTGGCGCTGGTGAAGAATTACGGCTGCGCCGGCTGCCACGAAATTTCCGGGCTGGAAGAGGAAGCGCGCATCGGCACCGAGCTGACCACCGAGGGCTCAAAACCCATCGAACGTCTCGATTTCGCGCTCCTCACCGTGCCGTCGAAAGAAGGCATTCTCCCGGACGGCAAGAAGTCGCCGCGGGGCACCTGGTACGACCAGAAAGGTTTCTTCGAGGAAAAGCTCGCGCAGACCAATATTTTCGACCAGGGACGCATGGAGCCGCAGTTGAAAATGCCGCAGCCCGTCCTCGATCCGGACGAGCGCACCGCGCTGGTCACCTTCCTGCTCGGCAGCGTGGACATTACGCTGCCCCAGGACTACATCTACGATCCCGCCGGGCCCGCGCACGACATCCAGGAAGGCTGGTGGATCGTCTCGAAATATAACTGCATGGGCTGCCACGTGCTGATGGTCGGCCAGAAGAGCGGGCTCATGTTCCTGCCGCAGTATCAGGGCGACAACAAGGACAAGCTGCCGCCGCAGCTCATCGGCGAGGGCGCGCGCGTGAATCCCCGCTGGCTGGAGCGTTTTCTGGCCAATCCGGCTCTCGACCCCGTCAATACCGACCGCGACGGCGTGCGCAGCTACCTCGCCGTGCGCATGCCCACATTCAGTTTTTCCGACGATGAAATCCAGAAGCTCGTTCGGTTCTTCAACGCGCTGGCTTCCCAGTCGCTCCCCTACATGCCGCCGAAGCTCGAGCCGCTCACCCCGCAGGAGCGGCTGATGGCGCGTGAGCTGTTCACCTCGTCCACCGCACCCTGCCTGAAGTGCCACGCCACCGGCGTGCCCGCGCACGACCTAAACGCGACCGCTCCCAACTTCCTGCTGGCGCCCGACCGGCTGAAACCCGCGTGGACCGACCGTTGGCTGCTCGATCCTTCCAGGATCGCCCCAGGCACGGCGATGCCGTCCGGCCTGTTCAAACGCGAGGGCGACCACTGGGTGTTCAGCGGACCGCTTCCGGCCTCGTTCCACGGCTACACCAAGGATCAGGCGGAGCTGCTGGTGCGTTATATGTTCGAAATGACGCCGGAGGAGCAGCGCCTGCTGGTCGGCCGGTCACCCTCCGGCGGCGCCAAGCCAGCAGGCCAATGACGCTGACGTGCACTGTAGCTCAGGTCCCGCCGTTGGCCGGCGAATTGTGCCGGGCAACGGCTGACCTGAGGCCTTTTCTGCTCTCTCGCCGCCGGTCTACAGTCGCGTCGCCTTTGTGCAATAATTCAAACTATCTCTGATGAGAGGAGTCACAGAATGAAACTCGGTTCGCAATACATCATCGTAGGCCTTGCCGCCGCGCTCGTCCTCGCTGCGTGCAGCAAGAAGGAAGAGGCGCCGGCCCAGCAAGCTGCTGCGCCCGCCGCTCCTGCCGCCGCCCCGATTGATATGGCCACGGTCGGCACCATCACTGGCACGGTGAAACTCGACGGGACCGCGCCCAAGCCGGTCCATCTGAAGACCGACTCGGATCCCTATTGCTCGAAGGCTCACACCTCCTCTCCGCTGATGTCGGAAGAGGTCGTCGTGGACAAAAACAACGACCTCGACAACGTCGTCGTCTATATCAAGTCCGGGCTGGACAACCGTACGTTCCCGACCCCGACTGCAACCGTAGAGCTGGACCAGAGCGGCTGCCAGTACAAGCCCCACATCGTGGCGGTGATGGTCAATCAGCCGCTGGCCATCGTCAACAGCGACCAGACCACCCACAACATCCATCCCACTCCCGCGAACAACCGCGACTGGAACAAGTCCCAGCCCCCCGGCGCCGACAAAATCACCGATTCCTTCGCCCGCGAGGAAGTGGCCATTCCGGTGAAATGCAACGTGCATAGCTGGATGAAGTCCTACATCGCGGTTCTGAAGAACCCCTATTTCGCCATCACCAAGGCAGACGGCACGTTTGAAATCAAGGGCCTGCCTCCCGGCGACTACACGATTGCCGCCTGGCAGGAAAAGTACGGCACGACGGAACAGAAAATCACCGTCGGCCCCAAGGAAACGAAAAAAGTCGATTTCGTTTTCAAGGCTAGCTGAGCGCCGATTTTGGTAGCGCCGGCTTCCAGCCGGCGTCTTTGTCGCATGCTGAGGGCAACTGAGGGTGGAGGAAAGGAAGCGCCGGACGCGGATCGCGCGCACGGCGCTCGGATCTGATGCACGCTGCTCGTTACAACCCAACCGTCCACCGCTACGCCCTCTTCACCGTAGCCTCGACCGTCCTGCTGCTCATCGCCGGAGCATTGGTCACCTCCAACGATGCGGGCCTGGCCGTGCCCGACTGGCCCACTTCCTTCGGCACCTTTTTCCCGCCCATGGTCGGCGGTATCTTCTACGAGCACGGCCATCGCATGGTGGCTGCGTTCGTCGGCCTGGTCACCATCGGCCTCGCTCTCCTGCTTTGGAAGAAGGAGCCGCGCCGTTGGATGCAGCGTCTCGGCGCCGTCGCTCTCGGCACCGTCGTCCTCCAGGGCCTGTTCGGCGGGCTGACCGTCAAGCTTCGGTTGCCTCCCGCCGTCTCCATGATTCACGCCACTCTGGCCCAGGGATTTTTCTGCATCACCGTGGCCATCGCCGCGCTTACCAGCCCCTGGTGGGTGGAACGGGCTCCCGAAGCTTCGAGACTGCCTGTCCTCGACGACTCAGCGTCACCGCGTCTCACCTCTCTCTCCCACTGGCTCGCTGCCGCCGCTTTTCTACAGCTCGTGCTCGGCGCGGGCCTGCGTCACAACGCGTTCGGCATCGCGCCGCATCTGGTGGGCGCGGCTGCGGTCCTCGCCATGGCCATTGTCGTGGCGCGCGCGGTGCGCCGGCGGTTTGCCGCCGTGGGTGAGCTTCGCGCCATGTCCAAATGGCTGAGCGCGGTTGTCGGCGCGCAAATTCTGCTGGGCGGCGCGGCGTGGTGGTCGCGCCTCGTCACGCGCGACGCGCCCCAACCCGCGCCCTCCACCATCTGGATTACCGTGGCGCACACCGTTCTCGGCGCCGTAGTTTTGGCCAGTACCGTTGTCTTCGTGTTAGTCTGCCATCGCCTGCTCAATGCTGCGCCCGAGCGCGCGCAGGAGACGGCAGGGCGGGAGTTCGAGGTAGGGGCGTCCGCGGCGGCGAGCGCGCATCGCCCGTAAGGCTGCAAGGCGGTTTAGGGGGGCGCAGCGGAGCGCGGTAGCCGTTTGGGGGACGTGCGCGGGCTGCCGGGCGTTCTTAGGGGCTGTGCGCCGGGCGCACAAGTGGTCCTAGAGGGCAGTCGACTCGGCGGGGCATCGCGGTTCCGCCATCGAGGAGGGGAATGGGCACTGTTCGCGCAGTTCTGGCGCCCGCCTGGGCGCGGCCCGCGGCCTTTTGGGCCCTGGCCAAACCGGACGTCACTCTGCTGGTGGTGCTGACCACCGGCCTGGGCTACTGCGCCGGTGCGCGCGGCCCCCTCAACTGGCTCACACTCGTCCAGGTGGTTTTCGGCACCCTGCTGCTCAGCGCGGGCACTGCGGCCATGAATCAATACGTCGAGCGCGGGCTCGATGCCCAGATGCGCCGCACCGCGAGCCGTCCGCTGCCCTCGGGAATTGTCACCTCCCGCGAGGCGCTGATATTTTCCACCGCATTCATGCTCACCGGGCTCGTCTATCTCTTTCTCCTGGTGAATCCGCTCGCCGCGCTCCTGGGCGCCTGCTCCTGCATCACCTATCTGGGACTGTACACGCCGCTGAAGACGCGCACGGAGTGGTGCACGTTCGTCGGCGCGTTTCCGGGGGCTGTGCCGCCGCTGATCGGCTGGGCCGCCGCACGCAACTCCCTCGGCGCCCCGGCATGGATTCTTTTCGCCATTCTGTTTCTCTGGCAGTTTCCGCACTTCTACTCCATCGCCTGGATATACCGCGAGGACTACGCGCGCGCCGGTATCCGCATGCTGCCCGTGGTGGACCCTACCGGCCGCTCCACGTTCCGCCAGATCGTCGGCTTTTCGCTCGTGCTCATTCCCGCCAGCCTGCTTCCCGCCATCGCGGGAATCGCCGGCGTGCCCTATCTGTTCGGCGCCACCCTGCTCGGCCTGGCCCTGCTCCAGGTGAGCCTGTGGACCGCCCGCGAGCAGACCAACCGCGCCGCCATGTTGCTGATGCATTCCACCGTCATCCACCTCCCGCTGCTGATGGCGTTGCTCGTGTTCGACAAAATCCCAAGGTAGGGGCGGACCCATGTGTCCGCCCTGGCTTACGATGGAGGCTCCGACGCGCGCATGAACAGGAAAGGACAAGATCTCCAGATGGCCGCTGCCTGCCTGTTTTTCCTCCTGCTTTCCCTCGCCGGCCTCGCCGCCGTGTTCGCCACCGGCGAACTGACCGGCGTGGACAGCCTGATGATGCTGATGGTGTGCGGCGGTATGGCGCTCCTGTTTGCCTGGCTCACTTTTTCCGCCGTGCAGCAATCCGGGATTCTCTCCGGGCACAAATCCGCAGAGCCGGCGCCGGCCCCCAGCCCCTCTCCGGCCGCGTCCAATCCCGCGGCCACCGCCAAATCGGAAGGGAAGTAACCCGTTGGCCAGGCCCGCAATTGCGAATCCCAAGGTAGGGGCACGTCGTGCCGTGCCCCATTTCAGCAGAACTTCGTGATCCTGCTTCCCGCATTCTGTCTTTTCCCCCGCTCATGATCTCCCAGGCCACCGTCAACGCTTCGCTCAACGCCGCCAGCGCCGTCTTTCTTCTCGCCGGCTACATTTGCATCCGCCGTGGCAACGTCTCCGCGCACCGGCTGGCCATGCTCACCGCCACGGGATCGTCCATCGTGTTCCTCGTCTCCTACGTCGTCTATCACCTGCGCGTGGGGTCCGTGCATTTCCAGGGCACCGGCTGGATTCGCCCCGCGTACTTCTCGCTCCTGCTCTCCCACACGTCCCTGGCCGTGGTCAACGTCGGTTTCGTCGCCGTCACGCTCACGCGTGCCCTGCGCGAACAATTTGCTGCGCATCGGCGCATCGCCCCCTACACCTGGTGGCTGTGGATGTACGTCTCCGTGACCGGTGTGCTCGTCTACTTCATGCTCTATCATTGGTTCGCCAGGTAGCACAGGCTATCAGCCTGTGCGCCACGATCGGCCGGTACCATCTCACCGTGAATCACGACCCCACCCCCGCCACCGAACCCGTAGGCCCTGCCGTTCCATCTTCCGGGCCCGCCCCATCCGCTTTGCCCAAGCGCGGCATGAGCCCGCGCGCCACCCTCGCCGTGCTCCTTCTCGCCTGCCTCTTCGTCTTCATGCCGTTTCTTTTCTGGCGCGCCAGTTGGTTCGGCGCTCCCATGTCCCCCGGCGACATCACCGCCGCGCTCGCTCCGGGAGCGAAGCCGCGCGACACGCAGCACGCGTTGGCGCAGCTTTCCGCCCTCATCGACCGCCACGACCCCTCCGCCCGCCAGTGGTATCCCGCGCTCGTTGCCGAAGCAAAACACACCGACCCGCAAATCCGCCTCACCGCCGCCTGGGTGATGGGCCGCGACAACACCGTCACCGAATTTCACCAGGCCCTTTTGCCCATGCTCGCCGACCCCGACCCCATGGTCCGCTCGAACGCGGCGCTCTCGCTGGTGCGTTTTGCCGACGCGTCTGGCCGCCCGCAAATCCTGTCCATGCTCCAGCCGGCCACCGTTCTCGCTCCCGAAAAGTTTCCCGGAGGCACGCTCCGCCAGCGCCTCAAGGAACACGACGCGGTCCGTCCCGGCACGCTGGTTGCCCGCATCGACGCTCCCCAGGGCGTTATCGAAGTGCGCTCGGAAGTCCCCGGCGTTCTGGTTCACTGGCTCCAGGCCACCGGCGCGCACGTCGCTCCCCGCCAGCCCCTCTGCGTTCTCGCTCCCGACCAGCAATCCGCCTGGGAAGCCCTCCGCGCGCTCTATCTGGTTGGCCGGCCGGAGGACGCGCCCATCGTCGAATCCTTCCTCCACAACGTCACCGATGCGCCGCCCAATCTCCTCCAGCAGACGCACCTCACGCTCGCCGAGATCCGAAAACGAGCAGGCCCGTAGAGACGAGTAGCCGCTCGAAGCTCCCGTTCTTGACCCTGACATCTAGCGGCACCTGGTCCTGGTAGTAATGGCACTAATCTCGTTGGCCGTCTGAAAAGCTCTTCTGTTAAAAATCTAGTTACGGCATTGCAAATGGTTAGGGATAGGTATAGCTTTTCGGTCGCCCGCGAAGTCGAAATGGAAGCCCTGTTAGTCTCCTTCCTGTAGTCCCTTGGCACGGAACGGAAAGAAGAAAAACGAGAGAATCGCCGCAAACTCAAGAAGTCTCGCTTTATACGAAAGGAAAATTCGCATGAAACGGAAAACACTCTTGCTATCTGCAGTCGCTGCTGCCCTTGCAGTTGCCACCCTCTCTGTTGCTGCGCAGCAGATAACCCTTCATCCCATTCCGCGGCATGAGCCCCAAGCAGGGCCCTATGCCTATACGAACGACATCTCGTGTCTCGTTTCGACGGCGGGGTTCAACGCTAATCTGACACCCCTTGCTGGAGGGGCTGTGTTTGTTCAGTCGCTCTCCGGTTGGGGTATTGTGACAATCAACGGCGATGGCACGGGGACGCAGGAAACGACGAGAGAGGTTCAGCTCGTGTATCCTCCCACGGGTCCTTCAACCGTGAGTTCGAACGAGAACTCGGGGCCGTTCACTTACGCGGTGGCAAGCGACGGTACGTTGACACTTGACCCCGGAACACTGGATGGGACTCTGCTCTCGGGGCCAAGCGCAGGCGCGACGTTCACTGTCGTCGGTCGTCCCTCGCTGGCTGGTCGGATGACCCGGAGCGGAATTCTTGTGCTCGGCAACGCAGGCTCGCCGGCTGTCGAAACGTTGACGGTCTCGGGCAGCGCGGGCAGCACCGTGCTGCCGCGCATCTGTAATCGCAGGTTCGTCGTCGTGCCCGTGCAGTGAAGAATGAAACTTGAATCCTCAATGTTTCTCCCACCTGCACGAAAAGCTCCCGCGCCGAACAGGTGCGGGAGCTTTCTTCTCTTCCGTTAAGCCCACCTTCAATCTTCAGTATGCCAGCGTCCCGAATTTTCCTTCCCACTCCGCCAGCGGCACCATGTCAATCGCGTCCCACGGACACCCTTCCAGAAACGCCCCGTCCGGTCCTTTGCTGGTGCACAGCTTGCACCCGATGCAGGTGTACGGGTCCACCACGATGCGTCCGAACGGCGGATGCTCCTCGTCCGGCACCCAGTACATGCACTGGTCCACCGGGCAGTAGTCCACGCACGCCGGCGACCCCGAACATCCCGTGCACGCCTCATTGATCAGCGCCAGGATGTGCGGCTTCCTCTTTCTCTGCTCGGACTTTTTGCCGTGCGACATCGGTGAGCGCTTCACCACCTCGCCTGGCTCGTACACCGCTCCCGCAGTCGTCGCCTCGCTCACAAATTCCTCCCGCTCGACCCGTTCCTAGCCATTGTTTCCAACGCTCCCGCAAATGTCAATTCAACCAAGCCAGTGCTCGCACACGCCTCTCCCTGCGGACGTCACTGACTTGCCGCTAGCAGTTGGATAGCAGAGCAAAAAACGCCTCTCGCGTGATCCCAGCCGTTCGAATCAGGGTAAGGATGATGTCCCTTCCGACCTCATCATAGCGGGGAATGACTAAAGGCCGTGCAACTCCCGCCTTTTCCATTTTGATGTGGCTTCCGTGTTGGCCCGCCCGCCGGTATCCGAGCTGCTCGAACACGCACACGAGCGTTTCCCAGGGGAGTGGTGTCAGACGGGGCACGGATCAGGTTTGTCGAAGCGCAGAGGGAGAGGGATGGTCATCTCGAAGGCATCTTGCGGGATTCTGCGCGCCGCTCGTTCCACACCCACGAATCCCAGTTCGCGCAACGCTTGGTCCAGAGTCCCGCGCTCTAGGCAGCTCGTGAAGAACAGCTCTGCCGCCTCCCGCAGATTGCGTTTGGCCTCCTCCGCGCTTCTTCCCTGTGTGGTCAGGTCCAGCGGAGGACAGTGGGCGATGTACCAACGCCCCTCGCGCTTGACAACACCGAAAAGTTTGAACTCTGCTTGAATTCCCGCGACGCTCACCCGTGCTCACCCCGCTGCTCTGGTGATAGCAGATCCATGCTGAAATCCTAGCACTTTGTCCCGCGAACCGCCGTAGATTCATTCACTACTTCATCGCCCCAATCACCGCCTGCGTAAACTCCTCCGTCGTCGCCTTCCCACCCAGTTCCCGCGTCACCCAACGGCCCTCGCGATACACGCCTTCCACTGCACTTTGCACCCGGTCCGCCGCCGCGGTCTCTCCCATGTGCCGAAGCATCATCACCCCGCTCAGCACCAGCGCCGTGGGATTCGCGATTCCTCGCCCGGCAATATCCGGCGCCGTCCCATGCACCGCCTCGAACAGCGCCGCCTTCTCTCCAATGTTTCCGCTGGGCACCAACCCCAGCCCGCCCACCAGCCCGGCGCACAAATCGCTCACCACGTCTCCGTACAGGTTCGGCATCACCAGCACGTCGAACTGCCCCGGATTCAGCACCAGTTGCATGCACGCATTGTCCACAATCACTTCGCGGTACTCGATGTCGCGGTACTCGCTCGCCACCGTCCGCGTGCAGCCCAGGAACAGCCCGTCCGATTGCTTCATGATGTTCGCTTTGTGCACCGCGGCCACGCGCTTCCGCCCCTCGCGCCGCGCATATTCGAACGCGAACCGCGCGATCCGCGTCGAGGCCTTCTCGGTGATGATTTTTATGCTCTCCACCACTCCCGGCACCACCTCGTGCTCGATCCCGCTGTAGAGGTCTTCCGTGTTCTCCCGCACGATCACCAGGTCCACGCCCTCGAACCGCGATTTCACTCCCGGCAGGTTCTTCACCGGCCGCAAATTCGCGTAGAGGTCCAGCGCCTTCCGCAGCCCCACGTTGATCGATGGCGGACCCGACGCCACCGGAGTGGTCATCGGCCCCTTCAGCCCGCAGCCGTTCCGTTCCATGGCAGTGATGGCCTCGGCGGCCAGATAGCCTCCGCCGCGCCGTTCCATTTCCGCCCGAGCCGACACCTCTTCCCACCGGATTTTCGCCCCGCTCGCGTCAATCACCCGCCGCGTCGCGCGCGCCACTTCCGGCCCGATCCCTTCTCCCGGTATCAACGTGACCGTGCGTTCCATCGCTTTCGCATTCTACGCAATAATCTCATTCTCAATCCATCTTCTCTCCGCGTCCTCCTCCGCTCAGTTTCGGTCTCGATGTTGTTTTCTTTCTCGCACACGCATCCAACGAGTGGAGCAGCGTGGGCTTGCAGGCTCTGCTATAATAGGCACGTGAGAGAGGGCGCCGCGAGCGCGGTGCCCGGAGGGATCAGAAAATGGTCAGTCTGACACCGACCGCTGTCGTTAAAGTGAAGGAAATCATGGGCATGCAGAACCCCGCCCCCACCGCCCTGCGCGTGGCCGTGGTTGGCGGAGGCTGCTCCGGATTCCAGTACCACATGGCCTTTGAGAACAACTCGAACGGCACCGACCGCGTCTTCGATTTCGACGGCCTCAAAGTTTTTGTAGACCAGATGAGCCTGATGTATCTCGGCGGCGTCCAGATCGACTACGTCGAGACGCTGGAAGGCTCCGGCTTCAAATTCAATAACCCCAACGTGAAGAGCACCTGCGGCTGCGGCAGCTCCTTCAGCGTGTAAATAACCGTTTCGTGTGGCGCAGTCCCGAAGCATCGGGATCAGCCTGTGCACCTTTCCGTTCATGTGATCCGGCCCCCAGCGGGCAATGTGGACTTCTTTCTCCTACTTTGACTCCTCTGCCCCTTTGCCCGCCGCAGGAGAGAGAAACTCCTTTCTAGTTTACTCTCTACCTGTGCCCCACGACCGCCAGCACTGGAACGCCCGCCACCGCGAATCCGCGGCGCATCCTGCTCCTGCTCCCGCCGCGTTTCTCGTTGAGTGCTTTCCTCTCCTCCCGCGACCGAATCCCCATTCCCATGCGCTGGATCTGGCCTGCGGCGCCGGCCAGAACGCCATCTATCTCGCCGAACGCGGCTGGCCCGTCCTAGCCATTGATTTCTCTTCAGCGGCTCTCGACCGGGCCGCCTCGCTGGCCGATTCGCGCGGCATCGCCATCCACCGCGGCGCTCCCGCCGCCGTCCCCGCGCACATCCAAGGCATCGTGCTGGTTGAAGCGGACCTGGAATCCTTCCAGCTCCCCCAGGCCTCCTTCGACCTGATCCTCTGCTTTCACTATCTCCACCGCCCTCTGTTCCCGGCCATCGAACGCGCCCTCGCACCGGGGGGCCAGCTGCTCTACGAAACGTTCACCCATCTCCAGCTCGCGCACCCGGAAGGCCCGCGCAACCACGCCCATCTGCTGCATCCCGGCGAACTCCGCTCTGCAGTTCCCTCTCTCGACGTGCACTTCTACCGCGAATGCGAAATGCCCAGCGCCGTCGCCAGCCTTCTCGCCCGCAAACCGCCTCTGCGTTGATTTTCTCTGTGCTCCTCTGCGTACTCTGCGCCTCTGCGGTATCTTCTCCCCGTCTTTGTCCCTGGCTCCGCGATCTCCGTGTTAAATCTTCTCTCCGATCACGTCCAGCACCTCTTTGTACAGCCTCCTATTCGTAGCAAACCCATCCCCGCCTGAAATCGTCCTTCTCCCGCGCCAATCCGTGAATCTCCCTCCCGCCTCCTCGACAATCGGGATCAGCGGCGCCGCATCCCACTCATGCAGCTCAGGGTCGAGCATGATCTCCGCCCGTCCTGTAGCCACCAGCGCATGCCCGTAGCAATCCCCCCACCCGCGCTCCATCTTCACGCGCGTGCGCAGCCGCTCGTAGCCTGCGTGTTTCGCTCCTTCGCGCATCCCGGCCGGATCCGTCAGCAACAGCGTGGCCTCCTCCAGCCGCTCCACATCGGACACGCGCGCCCGCACCCTCCCGACGCTTCGGGACCACCAGCATCCGCCTCCGCGCCACGCCACCAGCGTCTCCGCCAGGGCAGGGAAGTGCACCACGCCCACCACCGGGTCATCGTCATTGGGCGCTTTCGGGCCCCGCGCCACCAGCGCCAGCATCACTCCGTACAGCGGCACGCCGCGAATGTACGACGCGGTCCCATCAATCGGATCCAGCAGCCAGCGCAGCTCGGCTTCCGGCCGCGTCAGTCCGAATTCCTCCCCCAATATCCCGTGCCCCGGATAGCGTTCCTCGATGCGCGCGCGCAGCAACCGTTCGCTCTCCCGGTCGGCCACCGTCACTGGCGACCGGTCGGCTTTGTACTCGACTCCCGGCAATTTCTGGAAATAGCGCAGCGTAATTTCGCCCGCAGCCCGCGCCGCAGCCTCGGCAAATTCCGCATATTCCGAATAGGGCAGGGAATTCTTCACTGTTAGCGCCGCCTTCTAGGCGGCGGTTTTTCCTGCGCGCAAAAACATCAGTTACTCATCCCTTTCAGCCGCGCCACCGCCTGCAACGCGCCCAGATGTTTCGGATTCTCGTCCAGCGCCTCCTGGTAGTGCTTCAGCGCCTTCGCAAACATCCGCTTCATCTCGTACACGCGCCCCAGGTTCACGTGCGGGAAGCAGTAGCTCTCGTACCTTGGCGCGACGAGGGCCTTCTCCAGCCATGGGATGGCCTCATCCAGCCGGTGCTGTTCCACCAGGTACGCCCCGATATCGTTGTACGGATTCCCGAATGTCGGGTCCACCTCGATGGCCTTCTTGCATTCCGCGATCGCGTCGTCAATCCGTCCCTGAAAGCTGTACACCCACCCGCGGAACGTGTATCCCTCGGCCGTCGGATACGCGTCAATCGACTGTGTGTAGAGCCGTACCGCCTCCTCCAGTTCGCCGCGCATCTGGTGTTCGTAGGCCATGCGGAACCACTGCATCGCTTCCGCGAGACGTCCCTTATCGCCTTCTGTGTCCATCCTTCTCCTGCTCGCCCCGAGTATAGCCCAGCGCCTGCCTTCCTCTGCGCCCCAGTGTTTACGCGCCGTGGCGGGCGGTATCCTTTGATTCCTCTTTGCCTTTGTGGTCTCTCACCATTTGCCGGCAAGCGATATCATGACGCCGGTGTGGACAATGGATCCTGCTCTGGAGGGATGGCTATCGCTTGCCGACGTGGCGCTCCTGCCGGCATTCACCCTCTGGTTTATCTGGCAGCTTCAATTTGTGGCGCGAGGCACCTGGGTGGTCTTCGTGGTTTGGATCGTGGCGAGCTCTCTGCTGCATCACGACACGGCGAAGACTCTGGGGTGGCGCAGCGACAATCTTCGTCCTGCCGCGCGGCTGGCTCTGGCCGTGGTCGCGCCCGTCGCGGCGGGGCTTGTGGTCGCCGGTTTTTTGCTGGGGGCCTCGCGGCATCTCCCGTCGAATTTTGTTTCCGTGGTGGCCACCTACTTCGCGTTCTGCCTGCTCCAGCAGGTGGCGCTCAATTCCCTGGTGCACAACCGCATGCTCTCGCTCGTGCAGAATGAATGGGCGGCGGCGGGATTGACGGGAGCGGTTTTTGCCGCATGCCACTGGCCGAATCCGCTGCTCGTACCGCTGACGTTTGCCGGCGGGGCGGCCATGGCTTGGATGTTTGGACGCGCGCGCAACATCATTCCGCTGGCAATTGGACAGGCGGTGCTGGGGCTCCTGGTGGCCTGGGCGTTTCCCGTGGCGTGGCACCACCACATGCGCGTCGGGCCGGGCTATTACGTTTGGCCGCGATAACCGGAGAAACTTCCAGGACGAGGCCGGCGCTACCAACCGCTTGCTAGTATGGATATCGCTCCGTATCCTTCCTCGAAAGCGAGCGCGAATGCGACAACTGACGCGAAGAGCGGTACTCCAGAACATCGGTTGGGCCACGGCGGCTTGTATCGCGGACCTTCCGCTGCGGCATTTCTCGCCGCTCCTCGCAAGCGACGGGCAAGTCACGGAATCCGAGCGGGCAGCGATGGCGCGGGTCGCCCTGGGATTCATGGAGAGGTTCGCAGCACCCGCGCTTTCCGTGTCCATCGCGCGAAATGGCCGGATTGTTTATGAGCAGCCGTTTGGCCGCATTGACAGAGACAGGGATGAGCCGCTTCGGGCGTCGAATTTATTTCGCATTGCGAGCGTGACCAAGCCCATCACTTCGGTGGCTATCTTCAGTCTCCTGGAGAAGGGCTGGATCGCGCTTTCCGACCGAGTCTTCGGTACTGCCGGCATTCTGGGAACGGAATATGGCACGAGGCCCTACCGGCGCTATGTCACGGACATCACGGTGGACCATCTTTTGACTCATACCTGCGGCGGCTGGCAAAACGATTCGAGCGATCCCATGTTCCGTTTTCCCGCGATGAATCATGCGCAATTGATTGGATGGACTTTGGACCATCTGCCTCTGCTCAATCCTCCGGGAGAGCATTATGCCTATTCGAATTTCGGCTACTGCGTGCTGGGACGAGTCATCGAAAAGGTCACTCGCCAGCCCTATGCCGAATACGTGCGGCGGGAAATCTTAGCCCCGTGCGGCATAGCGGATATGCGCATCTCGGGGAATACCTTGAAACAACGCGCCCCGAATGAGGTCGTCTACTTCGGGCAAAGCGGTGAAAACCCGTACAACATGAATGTGGCGCGCATGGACTCGCACGGCGGATGGCTGGCCACGGCGACCGACCTGGCGCGCTTTGCGACCCACGTGACCGGCTATGGCACCACGCCGGGCCTGCTGAAGCGCGAGACGATCGCCAAAATGGTCAGCCCGGGCCCGGCTGAGCCGAAGTCCGCGGAAGTGAAGTATGCGCGCGGGTGGTCGGTAAGAGAAGACGGCAGGGGCAACTGGTGGCACAACGGAAGCCTGCCGGGTACAACGACAATCATGGTGCGGACGTCGAGCGGTTTTTCCTGGGCGGCTTTGTGCAACACGCGGCGTCAGCCGGATGGAGAGATCGGCGGCGCGCTGGACAATCTGGTGTGGGACATGGCTCGAAAGGTGAGCGCCTGGGGACTTTAGACTTCCAACTTCAAATCTAGCCGCGGCGCCGTCGAATTTTTCTTCTTGCCTTCGGCGAAGCGGCGGGAGCATCATCCCGCTAAGAGCACGCGATGCGTACCGCGCTCACCGTGGCGACTCTCTTCCTGGCCAGCGTCCTGGCGGCAGCGCCCAGCTATCCCCTGCATGGAACCGTCGCCTCCATCCGGTACGTTGACCACGACACGTCCGTCACCGAGACGTACACGGGTCAGGTCACCAAGGTGCACGTGAGGGACTGGATCTACCGGGTGGAGACAGCCGACCATTACTACGAACTGGAGTCCAACAAGGAAGCTGAGTTCGCTGTCGGCGACGCGGTGGATTTCCGCGTTGATCGCGGCCACTTCTTCGTCAAGGGCGCGGCAGGCAAGAAGGAGCGCAAATTCAACGCCGCCGGCGAAGGCGCCAAGCCCGCCAAGAAGAGTCCGTAACCATCGCCTCCCGCCTGCGGCGGCGGATGCCGCCTTCCCTTCGTAGGAGCGGACCCGAGCCTGCCCCTGCCCGTCCGGCAGGCGGGCGCGAGCGGTTTGGAGAGAGCGAGCGGAGCTCGCCCGCCGGGGCGGGCGAGTCGAAGGGTCACTCTTCGCTGCTCTTTCGCACAAGGTCGAGGCCCGCGGCTTCCGCAAACGCCACAAAGTCCCGGTCCCGCGTGACAAGGGTTGCTCCTCGATCCAAACAGCACTGTGCGATCAACGCATTCCCCAGCCGCGCACGACGCCGCTTTCCAAGCACCTTGGCACGAAGCGCACCAGCGCGCTGCCAATATCCCGACTCGATGTCCATGACGGGAATTTCCAGGAGTGTCTTCGCAACAGGGGAGGGAAGGGCCGGATCGCTCAGCAACTCAGTGAGCACAACGGGAACCATTACGACCTGGCGGTCTGCGAGCGCCCGGTCGAGCAGCCGCACATCCTGGCCTCCGCCGCCTTCGAGATAGGCGACCCAGGTGCTCGTATCCGCTGCAATCATCGGTCAGCTTTCAGCTCGGCCACGGTGCGCGAAAAGCGGACTTTGCCCTTCAGTTGCCGCAATCGCGCATACGTTTTCGAAGCGGCGACGAGCTGCAACCCGGCCCGCACCGTCTGAGTGATCCCCGTCCCGCTGGCCCGTTGTGCCTTCGCGAGCAATTCCCGCGGCACCTGCAGGGTGATCTTTCGCGCGGTCTTCATGATGTCTGAGCATACCATATGAGATACCAGCACTATATATGGTATTGTCACCGGGGCCGGCGGGGGCAGGCCTTACTCCGGACATCTCAAGATTTGTGAAACTAGGTACCGCTTTCTGCATCCTATTGCCATGGCGGAAGCGGTGCACAAGCGCATCGATTGGGCCCTCTGGCTGGGCTCGCTGTTCACCGTGCTGGGAGTCCTGGGCAACGGGCTTTCCTTGCGGAGGCTTTCATCCACGACGTTTACCTGGTTCGTCGTGGCGTTTTCGGTGCTCGGAGTGGTTTTTTTGCTGCTGGGCGTCATTCCTGCGTTTCGCCAGCCCCAGGTATATCGCGGAAAACTCTGGGGATCGATTCTCACCGCGCTGTCCATGTTGCTGTGTGCTGGCTCGGTGATGCTCTTTGTGTTTACGCGGCACCTGCCGCGCTCCGCGGGTGCGCCGCAGGTAGGGCAGCGCTTGCCGGAATTCACTTTGCCCGACAGTACCGGGCAGCGAGTCTCCCTTTCTCAGTTGCTCGCCGGCGCTTCCGGTTCTCCGCCGCCGAAAGGGGTGCTGCTGGTTTTCTACCGCGGATATTGGTGACCGCTCTGCAACCTCGAGTTGCGAGGTATCGAGAAAGACCTTCCGAAGTTTCAATCCCTGGGCATCGTGCCTGTGGCCATCAGCGTGGACCCGCCGGACGTCTCCGAGAATCTTCGCAAGAAGCGGGGCTACACCTTCCTATTTCTTTCCGACTCGAATGCCGAAGTGATTCGCCAGTACGACCTTCTGCACCCGCGTGCGGGACCTGAGGATCACGACATCTCGCGTCCGGCGGAATTTCTGGTGGATCGTTCCGGAACGGTCCGTTGGGAAAACTTCACGGAGGATTTTCGCGTCAGGCCCGGTGCTGAGCAGTTGCTCGCCGCCGCCAAAGCCCTCCAATAACCTGGCGCAGAGCTTTCTCCGGTAATTCGGTCATATTTTCAGCCTAGCGGAGCAGCCACTAGCAGGAAAGAAAGCGGACTCTCGGGATGAGTGTCAACTGCTGTCGAAACCGGGTGCTAGCCTTGGAGCAGATAAACATCCTTGGCCTTGCTCGGAAAGGCGCGGTCGAATGTGACTACTGTCAGCCGCGACGCTTCCGCGAAGGCCGCCAGATAGGAATCGGCCCAGTCTTTGGTGGAAGCGTGCTGCGACCGGGTCAGCGCCCGAAAGTGCATTTCCAGCCCGCTGGGCTCGTCCAGAAACTCCACTCGTTCATCTTCCAGCCAGCGGTCGTAAGCCCTCCACGCGTCCCGTTGGCTCTTTGCCTCGTCCGGGCCCATGACCGCGGGCGCAGTGAGGAGGCGAAGCAGCCCAAGCTGGGTCACCCGGCAGAAGAACAGCCGCGCGCTCGGCGCCAGACCCTCGAACCATCTGCGCGCGCGCATGTGGTGCACATGCCGGTCGTAGGTGAGAGCGACCCAGACGTTGATGTCAGGGAAAAGAAATAATCTCGAAGATGATGTCATTGTCGAGCTTCAGAGTACCGGGCTGCCGGGACCGGATCAGGGGAAGTTTGACCCTCCCCCGGGACTTGCGCCGGCGCTCCTTCAAAATGCTCTTGACTCCGCGCAGGATCAGCTCCTTGGCCGAACTGCCTTCGCTGGCGGCCCGCGTTTTCAGGCGCCGGTAAACGGGATCGGGTATGTCCACCGTGGTTCTCACGTGGATATGCTACCATATTTATGGTCGCTGTGGCGCTTTTTTGTTGTGGAATGCGCTCCGCGCGCGCAGCGGACGAACGATTTGCCTGCTCTCGTTGCTTTGGCAACTACCCCCCTGCTTGCATAGGTGGGTATCGCCCCTTCTTCCCATCCAATGAAGCTTGCGCTGGCGCAGATCAACCCGACCGTCGGCGATTTCGAGGGCAACGCCGCGAAAATCCCCGACACCTCGGCCGAAGCGCGCCGTCGCGGGGCCCAGAGCCCGCATTCTCAAGCCCGTTTCGTGCTCCTTCGTCCGCGCCGGAAGTAGAAGAACAGCGCTGCAGCGGCCACCAGCGCCACGATGGTTCCTACCACCACGGGGTGTTCATGTTTCGCGATCAGCGCGATGATTCTCCTTCCATAGCGCGCGGCCACATAGGACAGCGCCATGTATCGGGTGATCCGCCCGAGCGCCAGCGCAGCCAGGAATTTCCTCGCCGGATATTGCATCGCTCCCGCTGCATACAGAAAGTGAGTCATGGGTACAGGCGGCGGCAGCACGGCCGGGATGGCTATCGCTCCGAATCCCCAGCGCTCGAAGATCTTGCAAACTTTGTCCACGCGCGCGCGCGAAAATCTGCGGTCGAGCGCTTCTTTCCCTCCCTTGCGCGCCAGCCGGTAGGCCGCATAGCCTCCCACCAACGAGCCCACCGTCGCCATCACGCCGTAGTACCACCACAGGGTTGCACCGCGCAGGCACAGGATAATCGTCGCCACATCCATCGCGCCCGGAATCGGAATAGGAGAGTTGTCCAGCAGCCCCAGGGGAATCAGTCCCAGCCCGCCAAGGTGAAATATCCAGCGCCGCACGCTTTGTGCCGCTGTGGGCACCAGTGCAGCGATCGAGTGACCTGTCATTCGCCCGAGTCTATCGCATGCCCCGCGGTTTGGGGCTTTGGTCCGTCAGCACTGACCGTAGGGGGCCGGTGGACCGGTCAAGAGAAGTCCACGCGCAAACGGCCGGCGGCGCGCACCCATCACCACCACCCCGCTTGCATCGCGCCATATCGCTCCGTATCCTTCCCCTATGAAAGTCGCGCTCGCCCAGATCAACCCGACGGTCGGGGATTTCGAGGGCAATGCGGTGAAGATCCGCGATGCGGCTGGGGAAGCCCGGCGGCGCGGGGCCGATCTGGCCATCTTCTCCGAGCTGTGCCTGTGCGGTTATCCGCCGTTCGACCTGGTGGAGCGGCCCGCCTTTGTCCAGCGCAACCTCGAGGAGCTGGACCGGCTGGCCGCCGACGTTCCGCTGCCCTCCATCGTGGGATTAGTGGGGCACGCGCAGGACGACGTCGGCAAGCAGCTGGCGAATTGCGCCGCGCTGGTGGGCTACGGGCGCGTGCTTTTCGTGCAGCGCAAAATGCTGCTGCCCACCTACGACGTGTTCGACGAGTCGCGCTACTTCCAGCCCGCGCACACGCAGCACGCCGTGGAGTTCTGCGGCATTCCGCTGGGCATCACCATCTGCGAAGACATCTGGAACGACAAACAGTTCTGGGCGCGCCCGCTCTACGAGCGCGATCCGGTGACGGAACTCGCGGGGAAGGGAGCCGAGCTGATTATCAATATTTCGTCCTCCCCCTTCCACCTGCACAAACGCGACCTGCGCTCGAAGATGATTCATTCGCTGGCGGTGCATCACGGCCGGCCCGTGGTGTATGTGAACCAGGTGGGCGGGAACGACAGCCTGGTGTTTGACGGCGCGAGCTGCGTCTATTCGGGCAAGGGAGAGATGGCGGCGCGCGCCACTGCCTTTGCCGAAGACATAGTCCTCTACGACACGGAAACGGAGCGGGGCGACATCCACGCGCAGCCGGAGGAGGAAATCGAAGCCATGCACCAGGCGTTGGTGCTGGGCGCGCGCGACTACGTGCGCAAATGCGGATTCCGGCGCGTGATTGTGGGCCTCAGCGGCGGAGTGGACTCGGCAGTGGTGGCTACGCTGGCTACGGAAGCGGTCGGCCCGCAGAACGTGCTCGGCGTGGGCATGCCGGGCCCGTATTCCTCCGAGGGCAGCATACGCGATGCACGCCAGGTGGCCGAAAACCTGGGCATCGAATTCCAGCTCATCCCCATTACAGAGATCTTTGCTGCTTATCGTTCCTCTCTCGCCGAATCCTTCCGGGACCGGCCGGAGGATGCGACGGAAGAGAACATCCAGGCGCGCGTGCGGGGCAACCTGCTGATGGCGCTCTCGAACAAATTCGGCTCGCTGCTGCTGACCACGGGAAACAAATCGGAGATGGCCGTGGGATACTGCACGCTCTATGGCGACATGGCCGGAGGACTGGCGGTGATTTCCGACGTGCCGAAGACGATGGTGTACGCGCTGGCCGAACACCTGAACACCACCGGCGGGATGCTGGGAAGCGCGGACCCGCAGGGCCCGCAGGGCAGGGAATTGATCCCGCGCGCGTCCATCAAAAAGCCGCCGTCGGCGGAGCTGCGTCCCAACCAGCTCGACCAGGACACGCTGCCGCCCTACGAGGCGCTCGACCGCATCCTGCGCGACTACGTGGAAGAAATGATGAGCCCGGAAGAAATCGCGGAGAAGGAAAAGCTGCCGCTCGTGATGGTGGATGAAATCGCGCTGAAAGTGGACCGCAACGAATACAAGCGCCAGCAGGCGGCCATGGGTTTGAAGATCACTTCCAAAGCGTTCGGCATCGGCCGCAAAGTTCCCGTGGCTCAGGCGTTCCGGGCGAAATCCCGCGCGCGCGTGCCAACTGATTCGTAGCGCCGGCGCTACAGGGGAGGGAATTGCCCGCTATGAAAAGACTCTGCGTACGACTCTGCACGCTGGCGTGCTCCGTCGTGCTCGCTGTAGCGGCGTGGGCTCAGCAGCCCGCAGAGCCGCCTGCGCCGGCGACGCAGCCGGCGCGCACCGGAGTGCCGAAGGCCCGGCTACCGCTCGAACAGCCGTCGCACGCGCCTTCGGCCGTCGCATTGCGCGTGGAGGCGTATTTGCGCGATCTCTACGCACTCGGGCCGAAATTCACGGTGAAGGTCGGCGAGCCGCAACCGACGCCCATTGCGGGACTGCGCTCCGTGAGCGTCGAAATCTCAGCGGAAGGCCAGAGGAACGATTTCACCATGTTCGTCAGCGAGGACGGGCACTACCTGCTGCAGGGCGATATGGAGGACATGCGGACTGACCCGTTCGCCAAAATCCGTGCGGAGATGGATCTGTCGTCGGCTCCGTCGCGAGGCCCGGCGAACGCGAAGGTCGTCGTGGTGGAGTACGCCGACCTGCAATGCCCGAGCTGCCGCCATCTGAGCGAGATTCTCCGCAGCCTTTACCCGGACTATCCACAGGTGCGGTTCGTGTTTCGTGAATTTCCGCTCACGCAGATCCACGTGTGGTCGATGACCGCGGCCATCGGGGGCCGTTGCATCTACCGGAAGGATCCGGCCGCGTTCTGGCCCTACGCGGACCACATGTTCGACCACCAGGACACCATCAGCGCCGAAAACATATGGGAGACGGTGGTGCAGCAGGGCGTCGAGGCAGGATACGATGCCGATGCGTTCAAAGCCTGCATGGCGGACCCGGCCATGAAAGCGCAGGTGGAAAAGAGCACGGCGGAGGGCCTCGCGCTGAAGGTCTCCAACACACCCACCGTGTTCGTGAACGGACGCCGGCTGGTGGGCGGGGACCGCGACGCGCTGGTGCAGTATATCGACTACGAACTGCAAGGGACGAGCGCAGCGAAGAAGCCGTAATGCCCTGCCGCGAAACCGTCACCAAAACACAAGAGAGAGAACAAACCCACGGTCGAAAAACCGCCGACCGTGGCTACCGGCCGGGAGAAGGGAAGCGGGCGCATGGACGGGTTGGGGCCTGCTGGAATATTGCGGAAATGAGCCATTTCCCAGGCTCATTTCTAGGTTAACATAATATACCTTATCGGACCCATAGTGTCAAGAGAAATCTGACCCCGAACCCCACTTTTTTCTCTCCCGAGGCCGTCCCCCCCGCCCGGTGCCACTGTCTTCCTCAGTGGCTGGCAGCACGGGCCAGATAGCCCACCGCGAACCCCACGGCCAGCCATTTCACGGTGCGCACGGTCCGGGTCCACACGCTTCCTCCCTTCGCGGCTTTCACGGCTGCGTCGCGCTGTTTAGTGAGCGCGTCATTCTTTGTGCGCTCGTCCTGGGTGTCCTGCTGGGCGGCGGCGAGCTTCGCCTGGCAGGCGCGGCAGTCCTGGACGAAATCGAAGAGGGGTTTGAGGTCGGCGGAAGGGACGCGCACGTCGGGTGCGGATGGCAGTTGCTGCCCTGCCGTCGCCGCGCCCGATGCGGTCGCTCCGGCTGCGGTCTGTGGACCCAGCTGCCCCGCTGAGCCGGCTGCGCTCCTCGGCGCGATGGTCTCGAGCGGCTGAGGGAGCGGTGGAAGGAATTGCGGAATTTCGCGGATGACCTGCTGCGGGGTCTGCACCGTGTGTTTCAGGGAGGCAATCTGGTTGAGCGTGTCGGCGAGCTGCTGCGCGCGGTCCTGTTCGCGCTTTTCCGCGGCGGCGATAATGGAATTCTGCGAAGCGATGGTGGCGGCCATCTGGGCGCGGTCATCGCGCGCTTCGAGCCAGGAGCGGAATCCCACGACGGCGGCGGCGAGTGCTGCGGCCATGGCGACGGCGGCCAGGCGGCGCTCCGCGGTGCCGAGGAGTGAGCTCGATATGGGATTGAGGGTCATGGCGTCAGCCAGAATCGGATGCGGCTCAGGAGCACGCTCACTGCGGCGGCAACGAGAGCGGCAAGCGTGGTCGCCACCCCCCGCATGCGCGCGAGTTTCTTCTCGTGGTCGCGGAGCGCGGAGGTGTGCTCGCCGAGGGTGCCGTTCATGCGGTCCAGCCGCTCGATCATGCGGTCGTGCTGCGTTTCGATGCGCGCCAGACGGTCGATCACTTCGACGCGGAAGTCGTCGAACTTTTCTTCGAAGAAAATGTCCTGCATGAGAGTAGACCCTCGTCCCGAATCCCGTCCCGAACATTCGGGATTCGGGACCGGATCAGATGGAGACGGCAGAGAGCGGCCCGAACAGTTGCGTGCGCCGCGTGGTAAACGTTCCGATCGACTGCAGCGGGGGCGGCGGGGACGCAGAGGCAGTGCCGGAAACGGCAGGCGCCGCCGGGGCAGGTGCCGTCTGCTGCGCGGGCTGGTACAGCAGTCCGTTGGGAAACATTAGAGGGCGCCGCGCGGCGGGGTCATCCACGCCGAGATCCACACCGAAGAGCGAGCCGCCGTAATCTGTATAGCCGAGTGGGCTGAAGAGCGGCATGGCGCGACCTCAGAAGATCCCCAGTGTGGCGAGGCCCAGGCCGCTGATGGGCCCGAGCAGGGCATTCCCGTTGCTCGAGATGCCCGCGCGCGTGGCCAGCAACTGGCCCACGTTGCCGAGCCCGGAAGCGAGAAGTCCGGAGTCCACGCCGTAAAGCGAAGCGATTCCCTGGAGGCCGCGCTGCATGTTCTGCTGCTGCTGCTGGGCGAACTGGATCTGGTTCTGCTGCGCGGTCGAGGCGGATTGCTGCCCCTGCGCGCGGCCCAATTCGTCGAGCAGTTCGCCGTAGCCCGCGGAATTGTTGGTTCGCGCCAGGCGGTTGGCGGCGTTCTGGCGCAGCGCGTCGAAGGCGGAGTTGATGGCGCCCTGGCTCTGGCCGGTGATGGCGGCCTGCTCCTGCGGGGTATAGCCCTGGTTAAGAAGTTGCTGGTACTGCGGGAGCAGGATGCCGCTGAGGTTCTGCGCCTGGCCCAGGAACTGCTGGTTGAGCTGGTCCTGGAGCGCGGTCTGCTGGTCGATGTCGGAGCGAGTGGTGCTGGCGGAGCGTCCCATGAGTGAGTTCCCTTTCGTGAGAGTGGGACAGGCATTCGTGCCTGTCTTCCTCTCTGCGGGAGAAAAATATATCGGTTACCTGCTATGGCTAATCCCAGAGACGACAGGCAGGAATGCCTGTCCTACACGCGGCGCGAGTAGGCGGCCCAAAGGTCGCGGACCCAGCCGAGGCGGAGGAGGCGGCGGCCGAAGGCGCGTTCGATGCGCGGCGGGATCCAGCACGTTGCGTCCTCGAAACCCTGTGCGTGCAGGACGCGCCGCATGGCCTCGTGCATGGCCAGCAGTCGCTGCCAGCGGTCCTGAGGCGTCCCGGCCCGCGGTTGGGCCAGCAAATACACTTCGCAGGTGACGCGGCCGAGCGCGGCCATCAGCGGACGGCCGTTGTCGTCCTCCAGCACCAGGCGACTGGTGAACAACTGGTTTGAGAGATTCGGGAACGGATAATCGAAGCCCTGCGCCGCGTGCATTTCGCGCAGCGGGGCTTCGTCCTCCGGCGTGTACTCGCGTATGCGCATACAGACGAAATATGACCCGGACCCACGGTCAGGAATCCCGAAGCTACGGGACTGGCCGTGGCTACCCGGGTGTCCAGCCGTGTTTGGCGAAGGCGGCACGGACGCGCGAGGCGCGCTGGTCGGCCTGGTCGAGCGCAGCAGCGATGGCCGCGGCGACATCGGTCTCGCCGCCGCCGGGCTCGAGCACATGGATGGTGTGGACGGTGCGCGCGCCCAGATCGTCCTCAATAGTGACGACGATGGCACCGGCGTGCGGGTCGAATTGTTTTCTGGTGATACGAGCGGACATCACTAGGTTCTCCGACGGAAGATAGGGCAGTAGCTGTAGGGGCACGGCATGCCGTGCCCCTACGAAGATGGATTGAACGCGATGCTAATCCAGGAAGCGGCCGCCGTTGCCGCCGCCCGTGCCGCCTCCGCCGGAGTTCCCCCCGCTGCCTCCGGAGGCGACGGTGGTGGGTTTGCCGACGAACACGTAGCTGTCGCTCGTCACCTGGGACTGCTGGGTAAAGGCGAGATAGGCGGAGCCGTTCCAGACGACGTAGTACGAAGTGCTGTAGGCCAGGCCGGTGACGGAGCCGCCGGGAAATGTTTCAGTTCCCTGCCCTGAAAAGCGCATCCAGGAGGAGCCCACACCGCCGGGTCCGTAAATGCGGATTGTGGCGCTCGAGCCCGCGTCCACCGAATCCACTGTGGCGTTGTTGGTGGAGTTGAGCGGAACGTTTAGCGCCAGATTGCCGGAGCCGACCAATCCCCCCGTCACGCTGGCGGGAGTCGTGCCGCCGAAAATTACGTAGGAGCTGTAGTCCGAGTCGGGATATTTGGCGCGCGCGCGGAAATAGAGCGTCACGTTGCCGAGCGAAAGATTGGCGACGAGCGAGCTGCCCAGCGGGTAGACGGTCGTCTCGCCGACGGCAAATCCCGGAACGCTCGCGGCTTCCAGAAAGTAGAGCGCGGCGCTGGTGGCTCCGGGACTCGCGCCGAGCGTGATGCTGAACGTGCCTGCGCTCGCGCTGACGGTGATGGACGCAGGAGCGTCCGGCGGCGGCAGACTCATACCCGCAGGCGCCTGTGCCGCAGGAGCGGCGTCCACGCCGGTGCGAGAGGCGAGCGAGTTGATCGCGCCTACGATTCTGTTCAGCGACTCGTAGAGGTACGGGCTGATTTGGCGCGTCTGGGCGATTTGGGGGATGTTCAGCATCTCGGTTGTATCAACGAAGAGATCGCCGTTGGAGACGAATCGGTCCAGAGACTCGGAAAAAACGCCCGCTGGAAGCGGCGCTACACGCCGCCGCGAACGTAGCTGTAGGGCGCGGGACGCAGCCAGGCTACCAGTTTTCCAAGCGAGAACCACTGATTCGGCGCGGCGGTGGCCAGCGTGTAGCTGACGCGCTCGCTGTAGATGCGCGTGGTGATTTCCGTGTCGTGCGCCGAGGGATTGGCGAGCGGCAGGGGACGCAGCGACACGGACCCGCTGCTGCCCGCGGCAACCGGTTGCGCGGTGACACTCAAATTCCCTGCCCCGCTCACGTTCAACTGCAAATAGCCGAACAGTTGCCGGCCCACCGGCGGAAGATTGCCCAGTAGCGAGCCAGTGAGAAACGCCGTCGAGTACACGCTCTGGATTGCGGCGCCGTCGTCCGAATATGCGCCGGCGGTGAGCTGATAGATTTTTCCGTTGGCGGCGTTGGAGCCGAAAAAGATTTTCGCCGTGCCGTCGGAGCGTTCGATCAGGCCGCAGGAATTGGCGGAGATAATCCACTTCGTCCAGCGGCGGCCCTGCGGGTCGGCGATGATGCGACCGGTCAGCGAGGTGCGCACCGGCGGGTTGAATCCGTCGCGGTAGTCGAGCACAAGGACCGCGTTGGGCTGAGTGGCCGTGCCCAGCGGGACGCCGGCCAGGATGCGTTTGGCCTGCTGATCCACACGAACCCAGAGTGTCTGGCCCGCGGCCCAGTTGATGGTGTCCCAGGTGGGCTGGATTTCGGTGGAGAGTTTCTGAGGCTCGCCGCCGGTGAAGAGGTACAGGCCGTCGCGGCCCGCGATCACGGCAAAATCGTCGCCTACGTCGGCTCCGAAAATACTCGGAGACCCGATGCGCTGGGATACTTCGGTGATCACCCAGAGCGAGGGTTCGTTGACGCCGTCGTCGGCGGCGCTGTGCAGGCTGCGGTCTTTAACGAAATACAAGTTGCCGCGCAGGACGAAGGCGCAGCGCACCTGCTGGCCGTCCTCCTCCGCGATGCTCAGAAAACCGTTGACGCCGTCATAGCTCTCCGGCGATTCGACGCGGCTCGCGCGCACCACTGAGCCGTTGACAGGATCATTGGTGGGGAAAATCTCGAAGTTGTCCACCAGAAACGATTCGCCGCTGGGGCCGGGAGTTCCGTCAGCATAGACGCGCAATACCAGGTCGGACGGGATCGAGGCCAGCGGAGGCGTCAGCTCAGCGATGTATTCGGCCCAGCTCGTGGTAGCGGTGGCGGCGCTCACGGAGAGTCCCGCCGTGCTGATGCTCGCCGATGCGCTGTAGAGCTGGACGTGCAGCGTGCCCTGCGAAAGATTAGCGCTGCGCTGGACGCGTGCGCGCACGGAATAGTCCGTGTTGGCGGAGATGCGCGCCACGCCGAGGTAGTCCTTCACGGCGGTCTGGGTGATGAGCCCGCGCGTAGCCGTCGAGCCGTCGGCGACCATGCGGTAGGAGTCGCCCCAGGCGACATCGACCGATTCGCGCTGGCCTCCCGCGCCGCTGGTCGGGTCGCGTTGCCAGCCGAGCGGCCGGCCGTTGCCGCTTGCGTCCCAGCCGCCGTCGAAGGTCAGGTTCACCCAGTTCGACTGTTTGTTGCGTTCGCCCCACCAGAACAGACGGGAGGCGTAGCCGGTGACGCCGGCGCATTCGCCCAGCTCGAGGAAATTGAACTGCTCGTCCACGTTCTGAGCAGCCAGCAGAATGGCGTCGGAAAAATCGACGGTGAGCGACGTGGTGACGTTGTCGGCCAGCGTCATGGTGGACGGAACGAAGTAGAAAGTCGCCCCGCCCGCGCCGGTGAACGCGACGATGCGCGCAACCACATTGGACGGGCCGGTAGGGATGTTGGTGACGATCACGCGGCGGCCGCCGGCAGCCGTCCACTGGCCGGGAGACGCGGGCGCGGTCATGTAGCCCTGGCGCGTCTGGAAGAGCACGGTGATCTGGTGCAGGCCGGGAGAAATATTGCCGGCGATTTGCGCTGTTCCGCCACCGCTGGGCGCGAGCCCCATCTGGCCGGGCAGAACGTACTGGAAATGCGTCGAATCAGGCACCGCAGTGATGGCCCAGGAGCCGTTGTAGGCCGTCGCACTGACGTTGGAGATGGAAACGGTCTGGCCGACGGAAAATCCGTGCGCGCTCGCGGTCTGGATCGTGACGGTCTGAGTCTGCGGGGTCGCCGTGCCGCCGCCGCTGGCAGCGAGGCCCGTGACGGTGTTCGCGAATGTGAAATGCGTCGAGTCCGCGACCGAGGCGACCGTCCAGGGGCCGTTGTAGCCTGCCACGCCCACTCCCGCGATGACCACGCTCTGGCCCGCGGCGCAACCGTGCGCGGCGGTTGTGGCGATCGTGCAGGTGTAACCGGACTGCGTCGCGCCGTTGGGCGACGCAGCGATGTTGACGGCCAGGCCCTGGTAGGCGCCGTTGGGGCTGGCGGCGATCCCGATGGGGCTGGTGATTTCGTCAGTGGCAGTGGGCGGCTCGCCGGGACCCACCTGGCTGACGCGATCGAGGTTCAGCGAGTCGTCGTACTGCCGCGGCATGTCCGCGCCAATCATCTGGTTGGAGAGCGCCAGATACTCGCGGCCGAACAATGTCGTGGAAGCCAGAAAGCTGTTGTCGGCCAGCCCGGGCGTGTGGAGCTGGAGCGAGCCGGGTGTGAATTCGCGGTAGAGATTGCCGTTGCTGTCGAGCACCAGGGTGCGCAGCGCCTCCGCCGGGGTAATGTGGGTGCGCAGGCCATTGATGTTCACCCCGCCCGCCAGCGGGCCGAGGATGGAGACCAGGCCGTCGCGCGTGCGCACACCTTCCAGCGTGAACTGCACGTCCTGGCAGCTCGGCGAAACGCCGGGCGGGAGAATGGACGCGTCCGTATAGGTGACCAGCGAGCCGAAGACTTCCAGCATCGCGGGAGATAGGCCGGCAACGGTCATACGGAATCTGGCTCCAGAAAGTGAGCAGCGTGGACTAGCAGCACTGCTGCTGAACTAGAGAATTTCGATTTCGAAAAAGCCCTGCGAGCGTTTGAAGTGGACGTGAAACCGATCGAAGAAACCCGCCTGGCCGAGCAGACCCAATCCAAGGCGATCTAGGCCATCTGTGAAGCCCGCGTACAGGGGAAATGTGGCGATACCCTGCACGGCCATCGTGATGTTGAAAAAGTGCGTTCCAGCCGGACCGCCAGCGCCGCTCATCACGTCTGAAGGCCCGGAAAGAGCGTCCAAGCCGAGTTGAGGCAGAAAAGAGCGGGGAAATACGCAGTGGTCGGCGCCCGAGTCGACGATGGCATAGCAAGTAAGACGCTTTTCGCCTGCGATCAGGGTCACCACCAACAGCGGGCGTGCAGCGATGCGCCCCGATGGGAATGCGCCCGTCGGCGGAGAACTGACCTCAACGTATTTGATCCGGTGTGTCGGCAATCCGGTCTAAAGCAATAGGGAGGAGCCTTCCTCCGGCAAACGCGTCACGATGGGGTCATCTTCACCCAGGTCTTTCGCCTTTTTCAAAACCTCCTGGAGCTCGGAGGCGAAGGCCAATACGCGTTCTTCGTCTCTGGACAGGGCCACCCAGGCGCCGCGGGGGACGCCCGCGAGTAGTTTCGAGAGATCTTTGACGGCGGGCACGGGATTCTCCTGCCCCATCTTACTACGTCGGACGGCGGATCGTGCCGCAACAGCTTTGTGTGAGTTACTGGAGTTTCGGATAGACGGCGGAGAAGGCGATTACGTCGTTCAGGATGGCGGCGGGATAGGCGCCGGAGGACAGCTCGGTGCCGCCGGCGACGTAGATCTTCACTTTGCTGTTGTTCAGCGCGGTGCCCTGGATCCAGGCGTAGTTGTAGACCTGGCCGGTCTGAGTGAAAAGCGTCGCCTGTTTGGGCAACTGCGAAGAGGGAATGAACGACTGGTTCGAGAGATCGAGCGTGTCGCCGCCGGTCGAGTAGTTGCCGCTGGCGGTGACGACGCCGGCGACGTACACCTGCTTGCCTGTTGCATCTACGTCGAATTGATGAACGGTAAGGGTCAGGGCCATTTTTTGCTCCTTCGAAGCTGTTCGTGGTGGTTGAAGAGGATTGCGTTGTAGGGGCACGATCCCGCAGTAGCGGGATGCCCCTACGGGTCGCGATGCCAGACGGACCTACGCGTATCTGAGGAGCACAGGCTGAAGCCTGTGCCACTCAGAGGAACACGTTCTGGGAGCGCCAGCCGTAGGGGCGACGGCGGTGCATGGCGTGCTGCTGGCGGCGAGTGCCGCGGATCAGGATTCTACGCAGAGCTTCGTCGCCCGCGGAAGCGATCTGGCCGGCCTGCGGTGAGCCGCGGGACTGCGCGGCCAGGGCCGCGGCATAGAACGCAATGGAATCCTGCGCGCCGCGGAGCTGGATCGTATCGCTTCCCTGCACCACATCGGGCAGTACCGATTCGTAGCGCAGGCGGATGTCGTTCGACTGTGTGGCGCCGAGAAGAATGATTCCGTCGGTGCGCCATTCCCAGTAGCGCAGGCGTTCCTGCTGGGTTTCGGACGGCAGGCCGTCTTTACGCTGGTACATGGGAAGGAACGGCTCGCTCGAGCCGGTCTGGCGCTCCCAGATGCGGACGGGAACGAGCAGGTCGGTAGGAATCTGCGGCGTGGGCGTGACGGTGGTCATCTGGTTCTGCGTGTCGTTGAGCACCACCTGGATGGACGGGTCGATGCCAGTGACGGCGGGAACGGTGAGCACCACGTTGTCTTTGATGAACGTCTCGATGCCGCTGTTCGCCATCTCGAATTGGACCTGGTGATAGGCCGAGTTGACGAACGGGATCAGCACCGCGTCGGTGAAGACGTCGCCGGTCGCGACCGCGGCGTCGTCGAGCAGAGAACGGACCAGCGAGAGGACGCCCGAGGCGGTGCCGTAACCGGAAGAGCCGACGACTGGCATGTTAGTTCCCTTCCCTGTAGCACAGGCTTTCAGCCTGTGCGGTTTTGCGCCTGCTGAGGTTGACAACTTATTGATTCAGCTCGACCACAGCGGCTGCCCGTGGAATTGTGCCCGGCGTTCCACGTCGCGTCGCGAGCACAGGCTGAAAGCCTGTGCTACCTGGGGCGATCGTCGCGGCGGTCGTCGAAACGGTCGCCGCCGGGGCGGTTGCCGATGGCGCCGGAAAATTTATTGACGCCGTAGAGCGTGCCGATCAGCAGCACCAGGCCGCCGAAATCCGGAAGCTGGTGGTTCAGGCGGACCAGCGCGGTCACCCAGCCCATGGAGAATCCCACGATGACCGCGGTGGCCACTCGGGAGAAGCTAGGCGTGCCGTCGGATTCGCTGAAGACGGAGCGCCAGAAAGCGGTAGCCATTGATAGAGACGACCGACCAACAGGCCTCAGGTCAGTCCCGTCCCGAGAGCTCGGGACGGGACGGGACCTGAGCTACAGGGATTGCGCTACTGAATGACGCGGACGTTGTAGGTGGTGGACGTGGGCGTGCCTGCGGCGATGGCGCAGAGGCGCACGGTGACGGTTCCGCTCGCGGAGACGAACCCCATCCAGGAGAAACCCGCGCCGGGATCGGCGGCGGGAGAGACGCTCACGGCCATGCTGGTTGTTGCGCCCGTGACGCTGACGGTGCCTGAGGTGCAGCTCCCCACTGTCAGCGCGGAGCCGCCGATCGAGCCGGATGTGGCTGTAAGCGAGCCTTTCACCGTAGCGCCCGTGCTGTCGATCATCGGGCATCCGAGGTTGATTTTGCCGTTTGCGGGCGAAGACGGATTGCACAAATTCACCTGGTTGCGGCCGCCGTTGGAAGCATCCACCTGGAAAAGCGGGGTCGCGCCGTCGTTCTCCAGCCAATTGCATTGCGCCCCTGAGTTAAACTGGCAGTTCTGATACTGATTCGCCGCCGTGGCCGGATTGCCCGCGAACCAGAACATCCCATAGGCGCTGTTGTTATAGTTGCGAGTTTCCAGATATACGTTGGGCACGCACAAATTGCCGTCGGCGCAGAAACGGATTCCACCCATGAACTGGTGCATGGCCCAGCCGGAGTCGCTGCTGCCGTCGGAAGGGACATCCTGGACGTTCACGCGGTCGGTTGCGGTCATGTTCAGCAGCTTACCGGCGCTGGCGCCTTCCCAGGGATGGACGTTGGTGCCGATGAAGTTGACCGCGATCCCGCCAATGTTGTTGAAATCAACCGCGCCCGTAAACGAGTTGGTGATGTTGATGAGCCCCAGGCCGTTGTTGCCGCTGAACTGGAGGACGGCGGGAAACGCGCCGCTCCCGAATCGCGTGTTGTTCATCGAGAAATCGAGCAACACGCCGTTGCTTCCGATGTTTGCGTCGCTCCCGAAGCGCACCGCCGCCGGGGTGCCCGAGATCACGGCGGAGTCCGCCGGTTCGAGGTTCGAGAGCATGCAGCCGATGTTGATGCACTCGAAGACCGTTCCGGTGCCGCCCTCGATGAAATAGATGGAATCGAAGTTCACGAGCCCAAGCCCGTTGGGAAACGAGACGCGGTTCACCGCGCGGTCCGGGTCGGTCACGCTGGAGACGCTCAGGAAGCCGTTGGTGAAGTAGCCCGCCGCGGATTCGCTCGCCGCGTTCCATCGCCCTCGCGAAAATGAGAAGCCGCCTCCCGAGACGCTTTCCACCAGCACGTCTGCGAGGTCGCCGGTCAGATAGTTTCCAATCCAGTGCTGCTCGTACCAGGATCCGCTGTGGTAGCGAACTGCTGCGCACACGCCGTTGTAGGTGGTCGTGGTGATGTTGTTGTTTGTGAAGAAACTGTTGGAGCCCGCGAATCCGTTGGACCAGCCGGTCACCATGATGCCGTTGCACGCGCTCTGAATGTCCAGGCCCTGAATGCGCACGCCGTTGGCGGTGCCCATCACCATGATGCAGGCGAGGTTGAGGTCGGTCCAGGAGCAGTTCCGTCCCGATTTGCCGCTGGCGCCGCCGGTGTTCACACCGGTCACGGTCTGCTGGTTCGAGACGATGAGCGGCGTGGTGCCGGTGATGGTTCCCTGCGGCACGTCGTATCCGCCCTGGGTGCAGGAGTTTGCTGTGTAGTTGCAGGTTGCGTTTAGCGCCACCTGGTCCGGGTCGATCGTGGCCGTGTTGGTCGCGGGTGGCGGGCTGCCGCTGGTCGGGGCGGTGGCGACGATAAAATCGCCGGGCGCCATATGGCCGAACGAATCAGAGCCCAGGCCGGCGATGACCGTGCCGGTGCCGCCCGACGCTCCGCTGTCTGCGCCCCCGGACTGAAACCAGAACAGCTTCGTGGGCGACGAGCCCTGCTGGCCGATCAGCGTGAACGTGCCGTTGAAATTGGTCGAGCCGCCGCTGGTGCCGGAGACTGTGATCTGCTCGCCGGGGATGAAGCCGTGGTTCGCGGTAGTGACCGCGGTGACGAGGCCGGCGGCATTTCGCGCGAGGCTGGAAAAGGCGACCGTGGGAAGCGTCCAGGCCTGCGCGGGATAGTAGGTGCCGTTGACGCCGGAAGAGCTGACGTAAACGCGATAGCCGTAGCACCCGGAGCGGTAGCTGGAGTCCGCCATCTGCACCAGCATGCGGTTGGTCGAGCCGGAGGCGGGAGTGTAGGCCGTTGCGGGGCTGGCGGTGGTCTGGCCGTTGCGGTTGAAGAGCGTGATTTTCACGTAATAGGTGGTGGCGCTCGAGAAGTTGCCGGTGCCGCTGGAAACCGTTTCCGTAGCCACCGCCGGCGCGGCGGGCACACTGCACAGGCCCGTGGCCGTGCCGGGATACCAGTGCGGACCAATCTGGACGGGAGCGGCGCTGCCCTGCTGCGGGGCGCTCAGCGTGGAGGGCGAGCTGACGCCTCCGCTCACGGTGAGGTTGCCGGAGAGGTTCAGGTTGAGCGCGCTGATGTTCTGCGTGACGCTGAGAGACTGGAAGCTGGGCGAGGTCGGATCCGCGGGGAGAAGAACGTCGGGGATCGTGGTGGCACTGACGCCGGCGCCGGAGATTTGAACCATGTAGCGGCCGGGCGAGGCGTAGAAGTGATAGTTGCCCTGGCCGTCGGAGGTGAGCGGGTTCAAGAGCGGCTGCGTGAGCGCCACGTCGGAATAAATGCTGGCCAGTGGCGAGCAGGGCGTGCCCGTGGCGCCGGAAGTGCATACGGTGATGGAAGCGCCGGCCACCGGCTGGCCGAAACGGTTGAGGACGATGTCGTCCTTCCGCGAGCCCTGGGCGCGCGCGGTGAGCGGGAGAAACAGGGCCAGAGTCACGATGATGAATACGCGAAGGCGCATGCGAATGACCTCCTCAGACCGGCTGAGGGAAGGAATTTAACACGGAGGATACAGAGACCGCTGCGGAGCGTTGGTAGCCGGTAGGGGCACGGCATGCCGTGCCCCTACACCGCGATCACGCGAGCCAGCATCAGATGCGATGGCCTTTGGCCTGTGGGGGCGCGGCGCCGGATTCCGGCCCTGCGGCCGGCACGGTGACGCTGACCATCTCCGGCGCGCGATGGACGCCCGCCAGGGCAGGCACGCTGTAGCGCGCGGCTTTGGCTTCATCCAGCACGGCGCCGCAATGGCGGCAGACGGCCACGCCGATTTTGATCGGGTCGCCGCAGACGGGACATTCCTGCATGGGCGCGATTTTCACCAGCCACGGGCGGTCGAGTCCGAGTTGGCGCGCGGCGCGCCGCTGCACGTCGGAGATGAATTCGGGACGGTTGGGAGTGCGGGCATACAGCGCGTCCGCCTGTTGGACCTGCTCGTAGAAATACGCGTCGCGGCGCAGCCCGGCGTCGCGCAGCTCCGCCTCCAGCGGAACGTCGCCGGCGCACAGGAAGACTCCGTAACGGCGCAGGTCGGCGTCGGGGTTGTGTTCGGCCAGCACGGATTTGGCGATGACGCGAGCGGCCCAGTAGCGTTCGCCTTTGCGGTCGTCGCCCATGTCGTACAGCTCCGTGCGGCCGTAGACGGTGAGAACGGCGCAGAGCTGGCCGGGCGGGCAGGCGGGAATGGTGTAGAGGCCCAGGCCGGCCTGGTCGGAATGGAATTCCTGGTCGGAGATATTGGCGATGACGGCCAAGTCGTCGCGATTCAGATATTCACGGCGGTCGGTCACGTGGAGACCTCCTCAGATTGCGAGAACGAAGAAAGAGGGCGGACACATGGGTCCGCCCCTACAAAACCGTCCCGGCGGATACGGCCGAGGTGGTAGGGGCACGGCATGCCGTGCCCCTACGAAGATTCGCCGCGCGGAACGGTTACGAAGGGCTGGGCGTGGAAGGCCGGGACGGCGTCGTCCAGGCGGGCATAGGCCCAGGATTCGTAGTCGGCGTCCTTCTTCGCTTCGCGATCGGCGATGGCGCGGCGGCGCTCACCGGGCGGAATCGCGCGCGAGAATTCGATGGCGCGGATGACCCATTCCACCGCCGCGGCGGAAAGCGGGAGAAATTCGCCGCGCGGGCCTTCGAGCGTCAGGCAGTGCTCGTATTCGCCCTCGCGGGGATACGGGCCGAGAGCCGGGATCCCGAAGCTTCGGGACGGCCCATCTGCGTGTTCCACCGTGTTCGCGTACCACTCGTCCGGAGGGCCGTAGAGCACGGGCGGAAGCCAGCGCTCCAGGTGCCAGCGGTCGTGCGGCAGATATTTGGGGACGCGGCGCAGTTCCACCACTTCGCGGAGGATGCCGCCGGTTGCGGGATCGCGATCCGTCCATTTGCCGCCGATCCAGGTGAGCCGCGACCAGCCCCACACCACGCGGAAGTTGGGACGGCCGTAGGGATTCAGGCCGCCGGCGCGGGTGACGCGGTCGGCGATGTCTGCCGGTGCGCGTTTCGATTCGCGAAGAACGTGGATCATGAGAGTGGAACAGGCATTCCTGCCTGTCCGCTTCGGGGCTAGACGGCTGGACCACGGAGAAGAGGACAGGCAAGAATGCCTGTCCCACTGCGCCAGGGCGCCGTGGGGGTGCATGCACCCCCACGAACGCGCCAGCGTTGTCTCACCACCCCGCGGTGCTGAGTCATCCGGTGGGGGATTCTCAGTAGCCGCTCGGAACTGCCAGACCGTCGATGTAGGCCCCGTAGCGGGGCCCGTCCATCCAGATCTGGAAGCCGGTGGTGAAATAGAAGAGATAGGACGAGGCGAGACCGCCGGAGGCGCCGTACACCGGAAAAACGGTCTGGCCGCCGATTTCGTAGAAATCGATTTCCTTCATTACCGCGCGGCCCCAGCGGGCCAGAGCGATGAAGTCGATGCGGGTGGGATCCGCGTGGATGCTGGTTTTGATGGGAACGCCGGCCATGCGTTTGTCGGCCTGCTGGTTGAAGAGCAGGTCGGGCATCCCGGCCTCGGCGGGCACCTGGTTGCGCACGATTTCGGAAATCGTGACGCCGAGCTGCTCCCAGGCGTGCTCCTGCTCGGGAGACATGTAGGCGATCAGCTTCTCGCGGGAGAGCACGTCGGTGCCCAGCACTTTGCGCATTTTGTTGACGGCCAGGCGCACGTTGGCGGGGACGAGCGCGGCGTTGCCCGCGGCGAAGTGCGGCGTGCGCAGCGCTTCGGGGTAGGTCGCGCGGGAGAGGCCGAGCCAGGTGCCGGAGGTGGAGTCGATGTGGTGATATTTGACCCCGAACACGCTGATGGGCTGCGCGCCGGACAGGCCGTTGGGCACGATGAGGTCGCCGTTGGTCAGGCCGCCGGGATTGGCATTGACCGTGATCGTTTTATTGAGCGGATCGACGGACTGGATGGTGGCGATGCCGCGGTTGGTGGTGAGCGTGGAGTCGTACACCTGCACGTCCTGGTTGTAATAGAAGAGCTGAGCGCCCGGAGGCGTGGCGAGCGTCCAGGTGGTGGAGGCGAAACTGGCCACGCTGCCGATTACGCCGTTGCCGTTGGTCTGCAGCAGCGTGTCGAGAAACCAGCGGAACTGCTTCATCCCGCTGGCCACTTCGCGCTTCGTGGCGTTTTCCACGGCGCGTTCGTTTCCGGTGGTCGCGTATTCCACCAGTTTGTTGATCTGCACGGCAAAGGTTTGAAAGACGGGCGTGAGCGTGGCCACGTCGTAGACGGACCCGCTGCCCAGCCCGAGATCGTCGCCGTCCATGGTGTGCTGCGAGGCTTTGCCTCCCGGACGGATTTGGAGAGGGACGCGCATCGAACGGCTGGAGACCTTTTCGACGTCGCCGCGTTTCTGGATGAGCGTGAGCAGGATGTCGTCGCGCTCAAACAGGACGGGCACTTTGGGACGGACCTTTTCGAGTTGCAGAGCGACGCTCTGCGCATTGGCGAGTGATGGCATTCGTGTTTCCTCCGTGAATTTGTGGTAGCGCCGGTCCCGATGCTTCGGGTCCGGCCTTTGGGGTCTGAAGACAAAAAAGAACTGAGGCGCCCCGCGACGCGCACAGCCAGTCCCGAAGCTTCGGGAGGCTGTCCCACTAATCCATGTTCAGGATTTCAGCGTCGCTCATTCGCGCGTAGTCCACACCGCGCGGGCGCAATGGGACGGGACCGGGCGCGCCGCCGCGGCCCACTTCCACACGGCTGGCGGATTCAGACTGTCGCGAGCGGCGGGCCTGGGTGGAGCGCAGAACCGTCTCGCTCCAGTCGGCCACGACGCGTTTCGCCACTCCGGGCAGCGCGGCGCGGGCGCGCCCGGCAATGAGCTGGGCCACGCGTTCCGCGGTCCCCCTGTGCGGGTCGGATTGCGGCCCTGAGCGAAGCGCGCCGCGGATGGATTCGCGAACCTGGTCGAGCAGTTCCGGATCCTGCCGCAGCGTCTGGTCCAGCTCGCGGAAGATTTCACCGGAGATTTTCTGGCGCGCGCCCTCCGGCGCGTCGGGAAGCAACTCCTCGACTTTGCGCGCCACGGATTGCTGGACGGCCTGTTCGACTTCCGCGTTCACGGACTGAAGTAACTGTCCGGCGGCAGTCTGGACCGCGCCGGCATTCGGCGTCTCCGTCGTGGTCGGGGTACGTAGGGGCACGGTCCCGCTGCTGCGGGATGCCCCTACGGCAGAGCGGATTGCGTCCGGCGTTACGTGCGCGAGGTTGGAGGACAACGTCGCGGCCAGGAATTTGACGGCCGGCCAGTCCTGCTGCTCCACGGCGCGCGAGAGCAGCGCCACATGCTCCGGCCAGCGGTGGCCGGCCAGAGCCTGCGCCGCCATCGCGGCAGACACCTGCTGGTGCGCTTCCGGGTCCAGCTCCGCCAGCCGCTCGCCGAACGTGAGCGCGAGATCGCGAAACGCCTGCGGCGAGAGGCGCTGGAGGCCGGAGAGGAGTTCGGCATGAGCGCGGGGGTCGCGGGATTCCACCATACGATCCAGGCGCGCGAGATCGGCCTGAGCTGCGGCAGCAGAGCGAGCGGCCCCGGCGTCTGCGAAAATCTCGCGGACGGCGCGCGCATCGGCTACAGTGGGAAACAGTTGCTGGTACTGCGTCTCGCGCTCGCAGATTTCGCGCAGTTTCGGGCCGATATCGGGCAGCTCGAAAGCGCGCTCGAATTCCGAGGTGGCAGGGGCTTTCAGCCCGGGCGCGTTTTCCTCATGCGATTGGGTGCCGGCCGCATCCTTACTTTCCGCCGCGGATTCGTCAGTTCCCTTCTCTGCGGCGTCCCCTTCGCGTGCCGCTTCATCTGCCGGTGCGTCGGGAGTTTCGAGGAGATCGAGATCGGTCATCGAATAATCAATCGCGCCGGGCGCGGCCGGCAGACCGCTCGATTGTGAGTTGCCGTTCGACGGCGCGCGGGAGATGGTGACGGTTTGCGTGGCCATGTCGTTGATTCCTCGCTTCTATCGCACGGTTGGGTTCGTAGGGGCACGGCATGCCGTGCCCCTGCAGGGAAAGTCGTTTCACATTGGAGGGCGCAGCAAGCAGCGCCCCTACAACTATCTGGGCCCGCCGCTGCTAGCGGCTACCTATCCCTCATTCCCTCCACCCCACCCGCGACGGGCCCAACTCGGTAGCACAGACAATCCTGTCTGTGCGGATCGCGCCCGGTTGACCAACCACCGGCACAGGCACGATTGCCTGTGCTACTGCAGCGTCCAACTCGGTGGCAGCAGAAAAGCCCACGGTCAGTCCCGAATGTTCGGGAGCACTGACCGTGGCTACCCGTTGTCCTCGCCGCCGGGGGCGGGTGTTGGGCCAGCCTGCGGCGGAGGCGCAGCGTGCGAAGCGGGCGGCGCGATCGGAATTGGCGGCGGGAGCGGCGAGGCACCTGCTGCCTGCGCGGCGAGCGCCCTGTAATGCGCCATGGCGTGCGCGCGCACATTGGCGAACCCCTGCGGGTTAGCCAGCTTCGCGCGCTGGCCGTCGTCGGACGACATCCACCGCCGGCACGTTGCCAGCTCCGCCGAGTGGTCGTCGGCAAACACATCCGGCCGTATGGACGGTTCGATGCGCAGCGCTCCGGTGAGCGAATCGGTGAAGATCTGTGGCGGCTCGACGAGCAGGCGTTCGATTTCGCGGAACTGTTTGACGCGAGCTTCGTCGCCCGGCAGCGCGAGATCGTCCAGGCCCACCAGGCGTTTCAGCACGGCCATGTTTTCCGGGTCCATCATGGCCTGTTTGAAAGTGGGGTCGTTACCCATCAGCCCCAGGAGCTGGAAGAGCGACTGGCGCTGCTGCGTCCACGACACCGGGAAATTTTCGTCAGCCTCGGGATACACGCGCACGCGCCCGGCCAGATCCGCCAGGTGAATCGTCTCCGCGGACCAGTCGCCCGACGAGCTGACCACCGGAAGCTGCATATCCTCCACGCGGTTGCGGCGGAAACATTCGAGCGCGAGCAGCATCAGGTCGGAATAGAAGCGGCGGATGCGTCCCCACGGCAGCCCGAGGCGGCCCATGGCCTGGTCGCGCGCCAGCGCGTAGCCGCTCGCCGTCTTCTGATTTTCCATCTCCCCGCCGAAGAGCGCGGGAAATGCTCCGGTCAGGAATTGCGAGATGGGGCCGAACAGGTCGGCCATGTGCCGCAGCATGTCCGGGGAAAGCGCGGCCTGCGGCGTGGCGTAGAAACCTGCGCCAACGGGCTGGCCCGGCCGCGGATGCACCGGATACATCGCTCCCGGCGCGTTGGTCTGCTCTTCGAGCGCTTCCAGGTCGATGATTTCCGCGTCCACGAACGTGGAAGGAATTCCGTACTCGTACGTCTCGATGGCGATGTTGGCCAGATCGTTCAACCGCTCCTGCACGGAGATGAGCGATTCGCCGAGCGCGGGACGGTCCTGGCCGTCGCCGGGCATGGCGTGCAGGACGCGCCAGTGGTCGTCCATGCTTTCGTTGCGGCTCTCGCAGTAGGTCTCGCCAGCGAAAGCCACGTAGCAGCCGTCGGGAAAAAGCGCCAGGAGCTGTGCGCGCGTTTCGGTGTCGTCAATGGCGTAAAACGCCCAAGGGCGCAGCCAGGCGCGTTGGAAAGTCACCAGGTTGGCCAGCACGTCGCCGGTCTGCTCGATCATCGTCGAGCCCTGCGCCACCGTCAGCCGAGCGATGCGCTCGTATTCCTGGTCGCCGCCCAGGCCGCCGGGCGTGATCCTTTCCGCCACGTGCGGGTAGGCGGCCTTCAGTTTCGAAATGTGCGCCTCGATGCCCCAGATGAGATACGGGAATTCAAACTGTTCGCGCGCCCACAGCGGTGTTTTCAGCTCCAGTGCGCCGACGATGGAAATCACTTCCTGCCCGTTGGGCACGCGTTCCACGCCCACGCGGCGCGGCACCCGAACGGTTTCCGCCGGCGTGATGTCGGCATCGGCCAGCGCCGCGCCGCACTGTGGGCATTCGATGGTAGCGCCGGCTTCCAGCCGGCGATTTCTCGATGCCGAAGCCGCGTCCCCTTCCGTTTCCTCTGCCGATCCTACGCTCCCCGCTGACGGGGAAGCCCCATCCGCACCCGACGACGGCGGTTGGGAAAATCGCCGGCTTCCAGCCGGCGCTACCAAATCCCCTTCCCACCCGCACTCGGGACACACGGCTTTCGCCGGGGTCACCACGACGTCAGCGGGCGCAAACACATCCTGCACCGAATGGCCGAACCGCTGCCCATCCACCACGTAGCGAACGTATCCGCCCACTTTTCCGTCGGTGTAGAGGTAGAACGCGGTGTCCTGCAGCAGGCCGCGCGCGTCGTTTGACCGCTCCAGGAATTCGATCACCTTCGTGCCCGCGCGCGCCATGGTGATGTCGCGTTCGTCGCTGGGCGATTCTGGGAACAGGCGCGTCTGCGGGACGGATTGCGAAAGCGCGGCCATCAGCGACAGGCCGAACGGCTGGTAAATGTTGGTCACATACTGGTAGCGAGGCATGTCGTCGCCCGCGTCCGACGACTGCGTCCATGATGTGTCGAACGGGGTGTGGAACGCCTGGTCGCGTTCGCTCCACCAGATGTACTGCTTCCCTTTCCAGAACAGGCGCGCCTGGCGCACTTTGCGGATTTCCTGGCGCCGGGCGTAGATGTTTTCTCGCGCCAGCTCGTCCACCAGGCCCTTCAGCGCGTTTTGCAGGTTGTCCGGTAGCGTCTCGTTGTTTGGGCCGTAGGGTGGCATGGGGGTAGCGCCGGCAGCCTGCCCGCCGAATTCTGGCGGGTCTCGCCGGCCTTCAGTCTCCCCGGTCGGGAATGCGGGATCGCTCATTGGAGTCGTTTTTGGCACGGCGCTCACTGGTAGGGGCGGACCTGTGTGGCCGCCCGCCTTTGCTCGTTACACAGAGGGCGGACACGTGGGTCCGCCCCTACAAATTGGCCCGCCGATGGCCGGCGTACTTCCTAGGACTGATTGCTGGCGCACCGGGATTCATGCCCGCGGAGGTGGCGCTTCACTTCTTCGGCCGCTTCGTGGCTCGAGGCTTGTTTCGATTCCACGGTGTGGTGCCCGGCGCGCGCGTGCTGGTAGTGCGCGTGGACGGAGAAGCCGCCATCCTTCTGGATGTGAATCGCGACATGCTTCAGGTTGCCATTGCGCGCGGCGTCCTGGGCGTCGCTGTCACCATCGTCGCCGTCCGGCTGCGCCATCGCGCGGCCGTAGGCGGGGTTCATGTAATGTCGTCCTGCGATTTCAGGCATGGTGGTCTCCTGTGGGACAGACTTTAGTCTGTCCTGCTGCTGCAAGGGTTAGGCGGAGCCAGGGCTCGAGCTGCACAGACTGGATTGTCTGTGCTACTTCGGGGTTTCCTGTGCGCGATTGGCGGCGTCGGATTCGAGTTTTTGTTTCACGTGGGCCCAACTGATGGGCCGCCGGATCGGCTGGGGCGAACGCCTCTCGCCGGCGCCATTGGCCGGTGGCGCAGGCCCCAGTGGAACCGGCCCGATCCACGCGCGCGCGTAAATCGCATTCCTCAAATGCGCGTTTTCAGTTTCCAGCCGCGCCACGCGCTCTTCCAGCAGACGTGTGTAGCGCGTGGTGGTCAGCCAATGCCAGAAGCTGCGGAGCATAGAAGCAAACATCGAAACTCGAAAAACGGAAATGCTGCGAGCGGATCGGCGGCCGCCGCGGCCGTGGCAGCCTGTAGCTCGGGTCCCGGCGTTGGCCGGCGTCGTTTGCCGGACAACGGCTGACCCGAGGCTTCCCTGGCGTCCCCTGTGCCCCCGGGGCAACAGCCCTAATTTCGACGATCTTCTGCACCCTGCCCTTTGGGCCTTCCCCGCCTCTCCGAGCCTCTCCTGAGGCTTCTCAGCCTCCGGCCAGGATGCTGACCCTGCCCGCCCTGAGCGTAGCCGAAGGGAGCGAGTCTGCGAGTCGAAGGGCGAGCAGGTCTCCCGCACAGGCGGCAATGCTTCGTCGCCCGCCAGTCCCGCCTCGCCTTCCGGTAAACCGCCCGGCACTCCGCCGAGCAATACGGCGACTTCCGCCGCACACGCTCCTCGGGGAGCACGCCGCGGCAAACCGTGCAGTAAAACGTCATGCGCGCGCAGGTTGGCGATGGTAGGGGCACGGCATGCCGTGCCCCTACACGGGCGTGCTCATGCGCCGCTTAGCGGCGCCGCCAGAAGCGGTTCAAAAAGATCGGCCGGCCACGGCCGCGCTCCTCGGATTCAATCCGGCGGGCCTGAAGGGCGCGGATCGTCGGATCCTCCGATTTCACCTGCTGCATGCGTTCCACCAGGCGCGTCTCGAGCGGCGGGATACGCGGGCGCAGTCGCGACTTCAGGCCGTAGCGCGCGGCGTCGGCGGGATCGTCGCCTTCGGCTTTTGCGACGTCTTCGACGTTGCGATCATCCCGGGTCAGCCCCGGCAGGCACTCGATCAACTGCTTGCAATGGTCCGAAATCACCCAGTGGCCCGATTCCAGAAGCTGGTACATCAGCATCCAGCCGCCGATGCGGTCGTTGTCGGCGGGAGCAGGGCGCGGAATGGTACCTCCGGAGGCCGCAAGGAAGACGGCGCCCAACTGGTCCGCAATCGTTGCTTCATCGGTGCGCTGGGCGAACGCGTCCGGGCCCAGAAACACGGCCTCGATTTTTTCTCCCCGGCTGCGTTCCACGATTTCGTGCGCCAGCAGGCGCGGGCTCATGTGTTGGGCGACGAGTTCGCGATAGGTGAACGTGTGTCCTGAATCTTCGGGACCGTCCTGAACGTGCCAGTACACGGCGGCGGGATGCTCGAAGCCCCAGTCGATCGAGATCCAGCGCGGCAGCCAGGGCGTGGCGCATACGCGAGCGAGATCCTGGGCCGGCGCCGTATTGTTGTGAACATTGAAAATGTCGAAGTACTGCCCGGCGAAAAGGCTCCAATCGCCCTCCAGATACGCCTGGCGCATCCGGCTCGGCAGCGCCAGCAGGCTCCGGCGATAGTTTTCATCGTTGGCGTAGACGGGATTGTCGCCGATGAGCGCCGGGATGTAGACGTAATCGCGCTCATCGAAATCTTCGGGCCGCTCGAAGCCGGGCGGGGCCCGCCGGTCGATCCACAGCGATTTGACCCAGGTGTGGCCGATGCCGCCGGGATTCGTGGCCCCCGCCATGCACGGGAACGAGCCGGAGACGGGACAGCGGTTGCGGCTGGTGAGAAACGTCCATTGGCCCAGGGTGAACTGCGTCAGCTCGTCCACGCCGATGAACAGAAATTCGGCGCCCTGGTACTGGTAGATGTCGTGCTCGCTGCGCGAGTAGCCGAACTGGGTGATCGAGCCGTTGTTCCAGGTCACCTGGTGCTTCGCTTCGTTGTAGCTCCGGTAGAGTTCCCGCGGCACATAGCGGCGGAAATAGAGCAGCAGCGATTTGTCCAGCTCCGGAAACGTACGACGCATCAGGAGCGTGTTGGCGCCCGGGTGGTCGTCGGCCTGATGCACCGCTTCCATCAGCAGTGCCATGCTTTTGCCCGGCCCGGCCGCCCCGCCGAACAGCCGGTATTTGGCGTTGGACTCGTGGAACTGCCGCTGCTTCGGGAACGGCTCGTAGGGCAGCGCGAACGGCACCTTCCGAATGGTGTCGCGTTTCCAGCGTTCCGGCGCGGTCAGGACGGTGATGGGGGCCATCGCGGGAAATGCTCAACACAGGGTTCACCCGCCACGGCAGGGCGGACATGCCGATACGCCAGCTGCCTGTGGACGGCGAAAAGAGGACAGACAGGATTGTCTGTCCTACTTTGTGATCCGCGGGAAAAAGCGGCCGAGGGCGAACGCGCCGACGCCGGAAAGAACGGCGATGCGTTCCGGCAGCGGCGAGAAGAACGCCGCGGCAATGACGGCGGCCGCGCCGATGAATTCGAGCAGGAATCCGATCTGGATTCCCGAGCCGGAAGAGCTGGAGCTGCTGCTGGACGGTGTTGGGGAGCTACTCATGTTCATCCTCCTGGGTTTGGTGGGGCCGGTAACCCGCCGCGGCGGGCCGTGCTAGTCCGAATTGGTGGGGCCGGTAAGGCCCCCGTGCTAGTCCGAACTGGATTCTGGGCCGTTGCTGCGTGATGCGACATTCGTGGACGGCGCCGCTGCCCCGGAAGCGTTCTTTGCCGGCGCTCCCGGAAGATAATGCGCGGGCGGGTAGTGGGGCCGCGGCACATTGCTGACTAATTGGTACTCGATTTCGTCGCTGAGGGCGCCGCGCGCTTCGTAGGGCTGCGCCGGCTTGCCGTAGAGGTATTCGAGGAACAGGCCAAAGCTCCTGCCCACGGTGGAGTCGGCCTCGCCCGTGAGGAGCCGCGTGCCGACGTTCACCGGATCATTCCGCGCGAAAATGGCGCGCATGAGCTTCCTCGGACTGTGCGGCACGGGCACCAGACTCGTTCGAGCGGGGCGCGAAACGTGCTCCACGGATTTCGGGACGCGGGCCTGCGCGGGCGGGCGTACGTCAGACTTCCGATTCCGGGACGGCGACTGCCGTCGTGAGCCGCGAACGCGCGGCGCACGGTGCTTTGCGTTCTTGCGTTTTGATTTCACGCGCGCTTTCTCCGGTGATCGCTCTCCGCTACGTGCCGGGCTGAGTCGCAGCAGCCGAGCAGCGGCTCGTTTTGCGGGGCCGTCACGCCAGCCGACGCGGCCAGGATCTCGATGACATAGGTGGCGTTGTTGAAGCTCCCAGCGACCCCACAGGTGGTCGTGGACCATCCCGTAACTCCGGCGTTGGTATCGGCGGAGAGCGAACCGTGCGTATTTTCCGAGTGAACGAGCGTCATGCCAGCGGGCGTACACGTATGCGCCGAGGCGGGGCTGCCCTCCAGCCCGGCGACCCAGGAAGAACCGGAACTGACCGACATCGTGATTCCCGCGTAGGTTACCGTCGTGGTGGCTGTATCGCTCTCAGCGCCGCCACCCGTGCCCGTGGTATTGCAATTGGCCGTCGTCCCGGCCTTTGTGCCGGAGTAAGACAGCCCCACCACCACCGATGCGTTTGTCCAGGTGCCGGAGGAAGTGTCAGAAGAACTGGACGACACGTTGCACCCGATCCGGTACGAGCCCGTGAAGTTGGCCGTTGTCCCTGAAGCAATCGTTGTCCATCCCGAGGGCAGCGATGGAGGGGTGGCGTTATTGTTGCGGAGCGCAAACACGATTTTCAGCGAGCCGGCGTTGGTGGCCGTGAACGTCCCGCTGCTGCCCCCGGCCAGGTAGCCGTCGCGCGAGATTCCCGCCCAGCACGGCGCGGCGCACAGCAGAAACGCGAGCCCGGTTCCGAGGATGAGCGGCCGTTTCATTTGTAGAGAATCATCACGAACACGCCCGTGGCCGCGTTCGTATTGTCCGTGGAACCCGAACCGCCGGTGAGGCAGAACGAAATCCCCGTGGAGAATGCCTGTCCGCTCGAAACCGGAATCACGATGCCGCCAACGGCACCCGCGGCGACTCCGGGCGGAACCGGAATCGAAGCTACATAGCCGGTCGCGGAGCTGCACGTCGGGGCGCTAGCCGTGTTGTACATCCGCAGGTAATAGACCGTCGTGTTCGTATTGGTCAGCGCGTACTGATACACGTTTCCCGCGCTCGATTTGCAATTCGTGGAGTTCGTGCTCGCGGCGCTGGAGAGGTAGCACGTCGCCGTCGTGTCCGTCGTGGCGGCTGTGGCCACCGGAATCGTCTCGCCGATCAGCGCCGAGCCCGCGGGGATGGATGGCAGCGACGCCAGCGAGACGGGCTGCGTCGCCTGCCAGAAGGTTCCGCTCACCGGGACGGTGTTGGTCACCGCGACATATTGGTTGCCGCTCGCGTCCACCTTCGCTTCCTGGACGCACGGTCCGCCCGAACATCCCGTCCCGTAATCAATGCCGCCCAGCCCGGCAACCGGATTTTTGGATTGCGCCGCGCCGCGCGCATCCGGCCCGCTCACCACCGGGTCGGCAAACGTGCAGGAGCCGTCGGCATTCGACATGCACGGCTGGCCCGCATTGCCCGCATTCGTCGCCGCAATGAGCAATCGATCCGCGCCGCCCTGCCAGCAATGCCACCGGCTGGCCGTCGAGTCGTAGCCGCAGTCGCCGTTCGTGGAAGTGGTCAGCCCGGCCCCGACGCGTTGCTTCACCAGCGTTAGCGCGCTCAGATCCAGCGTGCCGCCGCTGGCGCCGGCCAGCGTGTTCGTCCCGCTCGTCCAGGTGAATTTCGATACGTCGCTGCACGCGCCGCTTCCAGCGTCGAACAGCAGCGCGTTCGGCGTGCTGCCCGGCGGTATGCAGCCGGAGCCCCCTCCGCCGCCGGAGGTGGTGAGCGTAAACGTGGGCGGATTCGAGCCGGAACCGGCCGTCCAGGAACACGTCATGCCGGAAGAACAATTGAACTGGAGGAGGCCTGCGGGAGTTGTCGCGAGGACGGTCCCGCTGTTGGCGAGTTGGATGATGATCCCGCCGGGTTGGCCTCCCTGGGCAAATGCGAAGCCGCGGGAGGGATCGAGCAGCGCGCTGCGGAAGCCTTCGCGTTTGCCGACGGAGGGCAGATCCTGCGCGTGGGCGCGTGGCACGCAGAAAAGCAGCGCGATCGCGGCGACGAGTGCAATGAGCACGAGCAGCAACAGCCGTTCGCGCCGCGTCCACTGCCGCCGGTCCCGAAGCTTCGGGACTATCCCGCGGCCGCGGCCTTCCTCTTTTCCCATCAGGCGAAGCGCGGCGCGGGCTTCCGCTTCCACCGCGGTGAACTGCGGGTATTGCACGCGCACCCCGGCCAGCTCGCGGTCGTACTCATCCGAGTCGAAAAAGAAGCGCGGGCGGTCCCACAGCGGGGCCAGGTGCCCGGATTCGAGCAGCCAGCGCTGGAGCTGTTCGGAATTGCGGATTTCAATCATTCCACACTCACGCTTTCGCGCGTTTTCCTCACTCGCAGATGAAGCTGAACGTGGCGCTGGCCACGTCGAGCACGGTGAAATACGCCGGAATGTCGCCGGCCTGGAAGAGCTGGCCGGCGGGGTACGCCGTCAGCATCGTGGATTCACCCTGGAGTTTGGTGAACCCGGCGTCGGTGGCCGAAGGAGCGAACACCTGATACCGCGTGGTGCCGGCCGCACCCTGCTCGCGCAGCGTGATCGTGCGGCATGGGACGGGCACGACGAAGGGGTCATGCGACGATACATTGTCGAACGTTACGGTGCCGGTTTTGGCCATGGGGCGTGGTGGCACAGGCTTTCAGCCTGTGCGCTTTTCCGATCGAAACCGGAGGCGTTTATTCTGGCTGCGGATGCCATAGCCTGGCCAACAGCGGACAGGCTGAAAGCCTGTCCCACTCAGGCGGCTACAGTGACCGTGATGGCGCCGCCGCCGGACTGGCTCACCAGCCGCGCGCGCAGGAATCGCGCGCGCACCAGGATCTGGCGCCGCTCGCCATTGACGTTGGTGCTGGTGTCCACGGTAGCGTAGTTGACGTCCCCATCCTGGTCCGCGGCCTGGAGTACCACGTTTACGCTCGTGGGCGCGGAGGCGAAGCTTGTCTGCCAGGAAATCTGCCGGCTCTGGTCGGCACGGGCGCCGGTGAACGACGGCAGCGCGAACTGGATGCTGGACTGCGGCGGCGCGGGCGTTTCGGCGTTGAAGGCGAAGACGACGTCGCCGGAGTCGATCGTGAACGGTGCGGCAGTGGTGCTGTAGTTGGGCATTGAAACCTCACGGTTGAATAGTCGAACGCTCAGGACGGTCCACATGTGGGTAGTGACGCAGCTTGGATTTAAGGGGCCTTGGCGTTCCAGGGTGCTTGTGGCAGTATTCCAGCATGGGAAACAAAGGGACAAGTAAGCGCGAAGTCAAGAAGCCCAAAAAGAAGAAGCCCGTCCGCGAGGACGTGAATCAGATCGCGGCGCGTATTGTCCGTGAATCCACCGAAGGCATCTGATAAGCAGCAGCAAGCTATTGGAGGACTGGCGGGGCTAGCTTGTCTGCATTTCTCGGTGGTCTGCGGATACCCAAATCTTCGAAAATGCTGTCGTATTCCCCAGACAGCACTAGGTGAGTGAAAATCGCATAAGGGTCTCTCACGTCCCCTTCTTTGCGCGGCGTCTCAGAGATATACAGCACTACGAGCTGTTTCTGCTTTGAAGACCCCGCGTAGCAAATTCGCATTCTCCCTTTCGAAATCCTGAATATATTCGAAAGAGACCCAGATAATGCGCGTTTCGGATTGAAAGGATCATGAGGAATGATCTTGTCTATCACTTCGTCCACTTGTTTTAGAAGGGTGACCTTGGGATGTGAGGGATCGTTATTGGCGAGACATTTCTGCGCTTCTTCGTAGATCCTCGAATACGTCTTTTCTGCCGTGGCGGTCAATTTTACATCGTACGTCTCGGCCATATACGTCCCCCAGGGCTTATTGGCGTTCGGGAACGATGTCCGAACGCCCCCTCCTTCACTTACTTTTGCATTTTCCGCAACGAGGCGCGAATCTCTCCGATGGACTTCACGCGCCCATTTGCCATGTCTTCCATTCCAGACTTCAAAGCACCAAATTCAGCCCGGTTTGAAAGCACGTCGATTGTCTCCAGTAGAGAAATCAGTTGATTTTGCATGATGAGGTATCGCTCGTAGTTCAACAGAACAGCCAGTGGCTTGTCATTCTCCTGGATTACAAGCGTTTTTGTATTGCTCTTTAGCTTCGCGGAATTTAGCTCGCGTAGCTTTGTCGTTCCTACATGTTCCACGTTCTCGTCGATAAACGGAATCGCCATCGTGCACATGGGTAGTCTCCCGGCTAGCGGCATTCCCCGGTTCCGATAGGCACTCCCCATACCAGCCGCTAGCAAGCCCATATTATGACGTAGGTATGCCTTTGTCAAGCACAAAAAAAGACTTGACACCGACATTGCAACGGCAGTATTATGGCATCGCAATGCAGGGGTGATGCCATGAATCGTCTGGATCTAGCCAAGCGCACACAGATAACTGCGGCCCTTGTGGAAGGCAATTCACTTCGTGCGACAGCTCGTATGTGCGGCGTGGCCTTTAATACCGTGCTCAAATTCCTGGCCGAGATTGGCCGCGCCTGTGAGAATCACCAGCGCCGGGTGTTCCGTAATCTGCCCTGCATGCGAATCCAATGTGACGAAATCTGGTCGCTCTCTTACGCCAAGCAAAGGAACGTGCCGGATGACAAGCAAGGAATCTTGGGTTACGGGGACATCTGTTGGACGATCGAAGAAGTAGTTGGCTTGCTTCGGGAGAACGTCCAAAATGCGGCATAGGAACTAAATCCTCAGGGAAAGGAGGTGATGACTTAAATGCCTTTTAGAGACAATAGAATCTACAACTTCAACCAAGCGACCGTTGACTCTCTTCGTGAGGTCGGCGGGGTGTACGGGCTGGCGTCAGCGCAATTGTGGCGTCCAGGCTGGTACACGGTTTTGTATGTGGGTAAAACCGGCAACTTTAGGGAGAGACTTCAGTACTGGCTGAAGAATCCCCCAGTTACCGGAATTACCCACTTCTTCGCGGAAGTGATTGTCAACGCGGCTGAACGAGATACACACGAGGCGAATTTAATCGCCGAGTTCAAGCCTGTTGGTGACCTGCCCCCCGTTTTTGGTCCAGTCATAAGTTAGCACTCTTGGGCTCTTGCACATCCGAACCTGTCCACGCTGGAGCGATCAAGTCGACCGGCGTGGTTGGAGACTCCGGTCGCGCAGCCACACGGGCGGCGAACTCTTCCGGCGTCAGATACCTCAGCGAGCTGTGCGGGCGCACCGTGTTGTAATCCACCCGCCAGGCCTCGATCACCTCCCGCGCATGGCGCAGATCCACGAACCAGTTCTGGTTCAAGCATTCATCTCGGAACTTCCCGTTGAAGCTCTCGATCAACGCGTTCTGCGTGGGCTTGCCGCGTTCGATGAAGTGCAGCGCCACCTGGTTTTGATACGCCCACTGATCCACGACGCGGCTGGTGAACTCCGTTCCGTTGTCGACCTGGATCGCAGCCGGTGTTCCACGTCGCTCCCGCAGCCCCTCCAGCACCCGCACCACGCGCGGACCGGGTAGCGAGGTGTCCACTTCGATCCTCAGCGCTTCTCGCGTGTAGCCATCCATGAGGTTCAAGGTCCGGAATTTCCGTCCGCTGGAAAGTTCGTCATGCGTGTAGTCCATGGTCCACACTTCATTCGCCGATTTCGGGAGCGCCAGCGGCACCCGCGCTTCGGCTCGAAATCGCTTGCGCCTCCTGCGCTGCATCGCCAGTCCTTCCTCCCGGTAGAGCCGATAGACCCGCTTATGGTTGACCCACCACCGCAGCGTTCCGTTCACGGCCTTCTCCCGCCGTAAGAAAATGTACAGCCGTCGGTATCCAAATCGCGGGCGCTCCCCGGCCATCTCCCGCAGCCGAGCCCGCAACGCCGCTTCGTTCCGTTCTCTTCGTTGGTACCGCCAGCTCCCGCGGTGCATCCCGATCAGCCCACAGGCGCGTCGCTCGCTGAGCCCTGCTTGTTCCTGCACGACACGCACCGCTTCTCGCTCCGCCCGCGGGCCTACCACTTTTTTGCCAGCACCACCTTCAAGGCATCGATGTCCAGCGCCTGCTGCGCCACGATCCTCTTCAGCCGTCCGTTCTCTTCCTCCAGTTGACGCAACCGCCGGGCTTCGTTCACTTCCAGGCCTCCGTACTTCGCCTTCCAGTGGTAGAACGTGGCGTCGCTAATCCCCACTCGGCGGCAGAGGTCCTTCAAGGGAACTCCGGCCTCCGCCTCTTTCAACACCCCGACGATCTGCTCTTCACTAAAGCGGCTCCTTTTCATGGCGCTTCTCCTCTCGCGGTCTTATACCCCGGAGAAGCTAACTTTTGGTTGGACTAAATTTCGGGGAGCAGGTCAGCGGTGGTCACGGAGCTAGCACCCCGGTAGCAGCGAGCCGTGCCGGAACCCCTTACTCGCTGCCGCTATCTCCAGGCGATTACGAAGTCTCTGCAGCATTCGGTTCCGCACAATCGCCTACCCAAACCGTGAAGGTCTTGAACGGGAAAACCACGGAAGTTAATTTTTGCTTTGGGAGAGACGCGCACAAATAGCATCGAGCAGACTGATTATCTTCTGCAACGATTCTAGAATTGGTTTGGTTTCCTGGCTTCCGTGTGCCATAGAAACCGCGTGGGTTTTATCGTCCATTGGGAATACCTCTTCGTACTATTTTTACGCGATCCGCGCGGATGGCAACGGTTACCCCACCTTTTCACCGTGCGTCTGTCAACTATGTAATCTCGTCTTGGAAATCTTCGTGCTTCAAACCCCCTCGCGACCGCCCCTGCAAACGAAGGAGGGCGGGCCAGGCGACGGCGCGGCCTCCTCCCTCGGTGCGGAGCGACGCCACGCCGGGCCCGGTGCGATGCATAGCAGAAAACCCCCGCGACGAACGGGGTTGCAGGCGCGTCCTCCGGGCCGGCTCCGCGCCCCCTGCCCGGCCCACTGCATGCAGGCCGTAGTTCAGGCTGGCGATGACGATCCTCCGTTGTTCGCCCCGGTCAAAGCCGTTCCGGCGGACACTCGTCAGGCGGAACTGCTGCGGAGCATCGCGGCAAGCATGGTGCGCGCCCAGGCGCATCCGGCGTAGAGTTGCACGGCCAGATATTCGCCCGTTCTCGCGGAGAGCCCGCGGAGCGGCACAGTGCGCACCATCCGCAGCACGCGGGGATAGATCACGTAGTCCACCAGTCCAGCGGCCATGAGCTGGCGCCTCTCCGCATGGCTGATGTGGATATGGCTTCCATCGCTGCACGAGTGCGAGTGGACCTCGCGGGGAGTCCAATGGACGGGTACCAGGCAGATCGGTTTTTGAGCCATCGGCAGCCTTTCGGGAGAGGTGTGGAACAGACATTCCTGTCTCTCTTCCGCCATTTCATGCATCACGTCGAGGTACTGCGGAGGAGACAGGCAAGAATGCCTGTCCTACCAGGCACACCCCTGCGCGCTCGATGCGCCGCTACGTTTTACGCCGTCGGCGAACCCGTCCCGATCCCGAATACTCGGGACGGGAGGGTATTACACGGCGTCCGGGAACCTGTTGAATTCCCGGAACTTAGTCCGGAGGGGGCGTCGGTCGGCTCGATAATCTGACCGGCTCCTCCTCCAAGTCCCCCTCTGCTACTCTCCACCAGGCCCAGAAGGGTGAGGCGTCCTCCTCCTCCAGGGCGGGCAGGCCCTCGGCGGGATCCTCGGGATCCCCGCTACAGGCGCTGCACATGTGCGATTACCGAAACGCGGCCGCGCCGGCTGATGACTGGCCTGCGCCGGCGTTCAGCGGGCCACGTTTTCCACAGGCGAAAGAAGATTTGCACAGGCCCCCTTCTGTGTTACGCTTTGGCGAAGTAGCCCGGACAGTATTAAAGCCCACGCCCACAGGGGGGAGTCTATGACTCGGCTCGGTGCACCTCCGGAGGATTATCTTCGTGAATGCTCGAATACTTCCCTTCGGTATTTCGAGATGTCCAAATTGGAACATGTGGCTAATCTGCGGCGGGAGTTGACCGTTCTGCTCGACGAAATGATGGAAGAGTCGGCGCTGGCCCTTTTCGCGCGCTGGATGCTCGAGAAGCGGTCGCTTCCCGCAGGCACGTCCCGAAACGGGAGCGATCCGAAATCGGCCGAATCCACGCGCGCGCGCAGCTTGCTGACGGATTTCATCACCGGAGCGCTCCTGCCGCCGGGGCCGCGTCCCAGAGCCAACGGCCAGGGCGGAAAACTCCACGCGGAGGACCAAGCCGCCGGCGAGATCGATGCCGTAGCCGGGCTCGAATACCGAAACGGCGAGGGGCCGCCGAGAAAGCATGGGCTGGCGCCAAGAGCAGCCGCGCGATCCGACAGGCAAATGGAGCGCCGCCGCGCGCGTGCGGCACGCGACTGCGACCGGGCTCACCATGGCGCGTCCTGAGCAGCGGCCGGCGCGCTCGCCGCAGGGCGGCTGAGACAGGCGGGCCGGGCTGGCAACAGCGGCTCGAATTTTCGTTTCCGGCGTCAACGGCGGCCTCCTCTTATGTTTCCACTACCGTATAGGTCTTATAAGAAACAGGTAGTTATACGGTCCGTTAATCATACGCGCCCGAACCTATGGGGGTGGTCGCGGCAAGGGCACAACCCCTGGGATAACCACACGAAAACCGGAATACGACTCGCGCTCCGCTGGCACGAAGCTGCTCAACGCATCGCCCTGTGATTCCCAACCCGCTCCTTCCCAGATTGATTGAAAACCGCCCGGCTTGAAATCCCTGGACAACGCTCCGTCCGGTAGGCTATCTGTGGTCCACTAGAATCAGGCGGCGCGCCTGCCCCGCGTCACCGCGCCGTGAACTCCGGGCAATCCTGATCGAGGTATGCGCCTTTCTGCCAGGAGGAGAATTTGACGGCCCTGCTTATCGCCCTTGTGGGGTTCCTCACCATCTCCGCGGCAACGGAAGCACAATCGAATGAGGACGTAGCCCGATGCGCCCGTGAAACGAATGCTGATCTGCAACTGAGCTACTGTACCCGCGCGATTGAATCCGGGCGGCTTTCTGCCCTGGAGCTTCCCCTGGCCTTCTACAATCGCGGTACCGTGTATGCCGACCGGGACGACTACGAGCACGCGATTTGGGACTTCAGCCGTGCGATAGAACTGAAGCCGAATTTCATGGAAGCTTTGTACAACCGTGGCACCGCTTATGAGAAAAAGGGCGAATACGACCGGGCCATCCAGGATCTCAACCGGGTCATCGCGCTGAACCCCAAGATCGCTGAAGCTTTCCACAACCGCGGCATCGCCCAAAAGAACAAGGGTGATTACGAGCGGGCCCGTCAGGACTACGATCAGGCCATACGGCTGAGCCCCAACTCCGCCACAATGATTATGAGCCGTGGCGTGCTCTGGTTCGATCAGGGACAGTTCGACGCCGCAGCCGTGGACTTCGCGCGCGCCAGCGAACTGAAGCCGCCGAATGAGCAATTGATTCTCTTACTGTACCTGGTAAAAGTTCGTGCCGGGCGGAACGGCCGCCAGGGACTGGTGGAGGCGACCTCAGGCATGGACTTGAGCGCCTGGCCGGGGCCTCTGTTTGCTCTCTACCTGGAGAAAATTACACCGCAAATGGTGCTCCAAGCCGCCGCCGCAGACGAACCGCAGGAGCGGCGAAACAGTCTCTGCTTGGCCCACTTCTACGTCGGCGAGTACTTCCTGATTCACGGCAGCAACAGGACCGAGGCCCGGCCACACCTCCAGTCAGCGGCCGACACGTGTCCCTACAGTTTCTCGGAGCGTGCCAGCGCCAAAGCCGAGCTCGCGCGAATCACGAGCCCTCACTGAGGTTCATCGAATAGCGAGCACCGGAGGCTGTCGCATTGGGCTAGAGTTCTCGTTCCGGTATGGTGCAAGACTTTGCCACTTCTTCATCCGGACCAACCTCCACCCAACTGATTCTGCAGAACTTAACCTCCTCCCAATTGGAACCCAAGCTGCTCGATTCTGTCCGGACAGGTCTGCTGTTTCCTAAAGAGGGCGGACACATCGTTCCGCCCCTACCAGCGACTGGGGAGTGGGCAATGACACCACGGCACGTGTTCCTAGCCATGTTCGTAGCGCTGCTGCTCGCGCCGGTGGCGATGGCAGACTCCAGCTCGCCCAACACCACCACGCCCGCCGGCCCGGGATTCAATCTGGACACCTCGGTGACAGGCGGCACGCCGGGGTTTCTCGAACCTTGCATCTTCGTCGGCCTAGATGGGGACGGAAGTGTTCGGCCGGCGCTCGATCTGACCAATGCCTCGACTCCCGTGCTGAGCCAACCGCCGGAACCAGACGCCCCGCCGAACTACAGCCTCTTCGTGGGCATGATCAACCCGGCGAGTCCGAGCGATCAATTCACCTACATGGTGGGAATGCCGGACCGCAACGGCAACTTCACGGTGACGGTCATGGAGACGGATGCAGGCGGCCGAACCGTGGCCACGTATACCGAAAGCTTTCAGCTCAATACCGGCGGCGCAGGCATCAGCGGTTGGACAATGTCCACACCTCGGGACTCAACCAACGGGTCGCAGGGCTTTCAGGTCGATTTCTCGCTCAGTCCCCCGCCCAACAATGATCCGGCCCTGACGTTCTCCCTCACCGAAACCGTGGGTGGCACCACCGACCCGCTCACCTTTTTCCCCGAGGAAACCGTCCCCGAGCCGGGAACGATGGGAATGCTGGGAGCGGGACTGGCCATGCTAGCCGCCCTCCGGAAGCACTTGTAGGACAGGCATTCTTGCCTGTCTGCCGAGCAGTGTCTGAGATTTGTGAACGAGGGAGCGGGACAGACAGCAATGTCTGTCCCACGTAGGACAGGCATTCTTGCCTGTCTGCCGAGCAGTGACCGACCTTTCTGAACGAGGGAACGGGACAGACAGCAATGTCTGTCCCACGGGGGTGGCGAATGGGGACTCAGCATCTTTTCCTGGTATGCGTAGCAGCGCTGCTGCTCGCGCCGGTGGCGATGGCAGACGGCATCACGCCCAACACCACCACGCCCGTCGGCCCGGGGTTCAATCTGGACACCTCTGTGACAGCCGGCACGCCGGGGTTTGTCCAGCCTTGCATCTTCGTCGGCCTGGGGCAGCAGCCCCCGAACGGAATGGCCCCCCAGACGCTCGATCTGACCAATCCCTTCACTCCCGTGCTGAATGACCCGGCGAACGCAGCCAATCCGCAGAACTACAGCTTCTTCTGGACCATAACTGACCCGAGGATAGGGCAGGAGGTCGTCGTTGCGTTCGAGGAAGGGAACCCCGACAGACCCATTATCGTCGGTTCCGTGTATAACGCGGCTCAAAGTCCATTGGGCGCAATTTCGCCCACGTTCAACGGAACTTTTCAGATCGATACGGGCGGCGCGGCCATCAGCAGTTGGTCCATCATCCAGCTTACCGACCCAACCAGCGGCTCACAGGGCTTCCAGATTGATTTCACGCTCGTGCCCCCAGGGCCGTCGACCGCGCCTCCCGATCCGTCACTCACCTTCTCCCTCACCGAGACCGTGGGTGGCAACACCGAGCCGCTCACCTTTTTCCCCGAGGAGACCGTCCCCGAGCCGGGCACGATGGGGATGCTGGGCGTGGGACTCGCCATGCTCGCTGCCTTCCGCCAGCGCTTGTAGGACAGACATTCTTGTCTGTCTCCCTCTCCCTCTCATTCACAACAGAGACGCACAGCAGAGGAGACAGGCAAGAATGCCTGTCCTACAATCCAGCCATGCCCTCCAGTCCACCTGTGCGGGGCTACTATCAGCGCCATCTGCCGCACTGGCAGCCGGAAAACCGAGCCATTTTTCTGACTTGGCGGCTACAAGGATCTCTGCCTCAGGGCTGGAAACCGCGCCGGCCCCATACGGACCCCGCTGTTGAACAACCCGCGGAAAGACAGACCCTTCGTTCCTCAGGGCGGGCAGGAATGTCTGTCCCACAGCATGCGTCGAACGCCGGAAGAGAATTTCGAGCTGTGGACGCTTTGCTCGACGCAGCGGGCTCCGGCCCTGTATGGCTCAAAGACCCGGCGATTGCCGATCTTGTAGTCGATGCTTTCTTGTTTGGGGAGGCAAACCTGAGGCTCTACCGATTGCACGCCTGGGTGGTGATGGCGAATCATGTGCATTTGCTCGTCGAGCCATCGGTTCCCCTGGCTCGCATTACGAAAGTGTTGAAGGGATTTACCGCTTGGCGCGCCAATCAACTGCTAGGCCGGACCGGTGAAGGATTCTGGCAAGACGAATCCTACGACCATTGGGTACGCACGGAGCAGGAGTTCTATAGGATTGCCGCGTATATTGAGCGCAATCCAGTGGTGGCCGGACTCGTAGAAAAACGAGAGGATTGGGCCTGGTCGAGTGCGCGCACCAGGAGACGTGCGCCGGCCGACCGGTAAAAATGCTGGCGAGTCGAAGATGACCAGCAGGAATGCGTGGGACAGACATTCTTGTCTGTCCCTCTGCGCCTCGTTTGCGAAAGCAGAGGAGACAGGCAAGAATGCCTGTCCTACAAATTCTTTCGCGGCGGCCAGGGCTCCAGCAACTGCTCTTTGCGGTAGATCAGAGAATTGATGTTGTAGGTGGCCAGCTCGAACCCGTGGCCGTGGGTGATCGCGTCGGTAGGACACGCTTCCACGCAATAGCCGCAGAAAATGCACCGCGAATAGTCGATGTTGTACACCTTGGCGTAGCGCTCGCCGGCCGAGATGCGATTCGCGTCCGTATTCTCCGCGGCTTCGATGTAAATGCAGTTTGCGGGACAGGCGGCGGCGCACAGGAAGCAGCCCACGCATTTTTCCATCCCGTGCTCGTCCCGCTGCAGCACGTGGATGCCGCGGTAGCGGGGCATGAAGTGCACAGGCTCGTCGGGATAGCCTTCCGTGGTGGTTTTGCCGAACATGGTGCGGAAGGTGACACCCAGGCCTTTGGCCAGCGCGGTGATGGTGCCCACGGTTTCGCCAACGAAGTTACCCATACTGCCCCTAGGCTAACAGAGAGCGCGGCGCTCCCGCAAACTGTTCGCAGGCTCGAACACAGGCCCGTAAATGAATTTTTTGTGCATCCGCCCGCCTGGGAGACTACAATGCGCTCCGAAGGACCATCTCCGGGCGCCGCGTGCATTACAGGAAAAGGAGTGAACTCCGATGGCAAAGAAAGCTCTGAAAAAGAGCAAGAAACTCTCGTCCATCAAGACCATGGTGCAAAAGGTTCGCGAAGCGTAAATTTGCTCTCACCGTCTGCATGGGACGTCATACGTGGGCGCGAAACGCGAAGGCCTGCGGTCCTGAGGGCCCGAAATCTGGCGACGTCCATCTCCTGCGGGCGTCCCGTCCATCCCTCGATCCGCGGTTCGCCTGCTTCCAGCTCCGCATTGCGCATTCGCGGATTGACCGCTATGGAGTCTATGCTTGCGAGCCGATACCTCGCGGCAGGAAAGTGATCGAGTACACGGGGAAACGCGCCAGCCGGAGGGGATGCCGCCCCAGGCTTCACCGGCGAGATCGCCGGCGCGACCTCAGGCGCACCTACCTGATCTCCGTGAACCGCCGCTGGGTGCTCGACGGAGCCGCCGGAGGAAGCGGAGCGGAGTTCATCAACCACAGTTGCGAACCCAACCTCCATCCTCGCACTTTCTGCGGCCATGTCCTTCTCTTCAGCGTCCGAAACATCCGGCGGGGGGAGGAGTTGACCTGGGACTACAAAGCCCCGAAAGACGAGGAGCACACGCCCTGCCGGTGCCGCTCGCCGTTTTGCCGCGGAACCCTCAATCTTTGTTGACTCCCCAGGACTCCGGCAGCGGTGCTGCGCCTACCTACCCTGAAGTAAGACCGACGGGAGCGTGTTCCCAAGTCGAACTGTATGGAGCGAGGCCGCCTAGCGGAACGAGGCGACGATTTGTTTGCCGTGGAAGCGGCCGTTTTCGATGAAGATTTCGCTGGTGTGCTGCCCTCCGACGATTACGCCCGCAACGTAGAGGCCGGAAACGTTGGTCTCCAGCGTCTCCGGATTCACTGCAGGTTTCTGCGTGGCGGCGTCGAGTTCGATCCCCTGGCGCTGGAGGAAACTGAAGTCGGGCTGGTAGCCGGTAAGCGCGAAGACGGCGGCGGCAGGCAGAACGTGCCCGGCGCCCGCTGCGCGAATCACCACACTTCCCGGTTCGAACCGCTCCACCACGGCGTTGAAATGTGCCTGAATTTCACCCGCGGCGATGCGGTTTTCGATGTCCGGCAGCACCCAGTATTTGATCCGCCGGCTCACCTGCGCGCCACGATGGACCATTGCGACGCGGGCGCCCGCGCGGAAGAGGTCGAGCGCCGCCTCCGCCGCCGAATTCCCTGCCCCAATCACCACTACGTCGCGCTGCCAGTACGAGTGAGGCTCGGTGTAGTAGTGCGAGACGTGCGGCAGCTCCTCGCCGGGCACGCCGATGCGCTTGGGGAGGTCGTAGTAGCCGGTAGCGATCACCACGCGCGTCGAGCGGTGCTCGTCGGGCGCACCGCTCCCGTGGCGCGTGCGGATGCGGAAGGCGCCATTGGCGCGGTTCACATCCTCCACCGCTTCGTACTGCCGCACTTCCAGCGCGTAATGCTCTGCCGCTTTGCGGTAATACTTCAGCGCCTCGGTGCGCGTCGGTTTGTCGCCGGAGATGGCCATGGGCAGGTCGCCGATTTCCATGCGTTCGGCGGTGGTGAAGAACAGCATGTTGGCCGGGTAATGGAGCAGCGAATTGCACAGGCAGCCTTTGTCGAGCACGAGCGCGCGCATGCCCGCGCGGGTGGCTTCGATCGCGCAGGCCAGCCCCGTAGGCCCCGCGCCGACGCAGATGAGGTCGTAAGTCATCGCTGCTGGCGAGACTAGGATGCCGGGGAAAAGTCGGCGTTGCAACCGCCCCGGAGAAACGCCCAGGGAGGAAGTTGAATCTGGCCGCGCCCGAAGCTGAGGATTTCGGGCATCCTCAGGGGACGCCCTCAGGATGAGTGGACCGCCCTCGTGAAGGGACGGTCAGGGGATGACCAGCGTTTCGTGTTCGCCGACGGTGATCTGATTGCGCATGCCCTGCCAGAGATAGATGACGCGGAGGCGCTTCACCTGGCCTTCGGCGGGGTCGCCGCCCAGGGAGTCATTGGAGACAACGAACTGCAGCGAATTGCCGCGCACCTGCGAGGCGAGCAGGCTGGTGACGTCGCGGCGGCGGTCGCCGGCACCGTAGCTGGCGCTCAGGATCTGGAGTTGTTCCTGGCCATAAGCGGAATTCCCGGCATCGTAGCCATCGTTGCCGGGAAGATTGAGAAAATCTTTCTCATTGACACTCACCTGGTAGGAACGGCCATCAAAAACATAAAAGACGATGAGCTGTTTCGGCTGCTCGGGATCGGGATCGCCGCCCATCGCGAAGTTCGTCACCCGAAGACTGAGCTGGTCGCCTTGAATCTGGGAGTTGAGCAGATCCGTGACATCGGCGTAGCGCTGGCCCACCCCGTATTGAGCGCGCATGACGCGGAGACGTCCGGTAAAGACGTCGGCGCCCGAGGGCAGATTCAGGACGTCGTTTTCATTCACCACAACTTTCGCCGTGCGTCCGTTGTAGGAATACCAGACCTGCAGACTCTTCGGACGATCCTCGGCGGGATCGCCGCCCATGCTCTCATTGGTCACGCGCAGAGAGAGCGCATCGCCCCGAATCCGCGACGACAGCCGCGAGGTGACATTGGCGAAGCGGTGCCCGGCGCCGTAGTCGGCACGCAGAATTTGCAAGCCGCCGTTCGCCACGAACGGTGGAGGGCCATTCGGCCTGCCGCGATCGCGGTCGCCCTCGCGGTCACGAGCCTGATCACGGTTCCCATTGCGGCCGCGGTCGCCCTCACCGGAACGAATATTCAGGGTGACGAATTGCCTTTCGGGGAATGTGAGCACGCGCTCGCGGCCATCCTCGTCGCGGACGCGGAGGCGGAGAGTTTTTCGCAACCCGGGCGCGGGGTCGCCGCCCAGAGCGTCGTTGTCCACGCGAAAACTGAGCGTCCCTTCACGAATGAGCGAGCGGACGCGCCCGGTTACGTCCACAAAGCTATCGCCGCCGCCATATTCCGCGCCGAGGAGTTCCCAGCGGGGGGATTGCGCCGCAGCAGAGACGGCCGAGAGGAAAAGAACTGCGAACACCGCGAGGATGCGATTCATGGACGGCTCCTGAATTCGATTGTGCCGAAAGAAATTGCGCCCTGGGCGGGAAGGGCCAACTCCCTGGAACAGAAAACACCCGTGGCACCGGAAAGTCAAGAATCGTGCTCCGAAGCGCATAGAGCGCGCTGTAGGGGCGGGTTTACCCCGCCCCCCGCAACTTCGGCGTTTATCGCTCGGTCGTAGGGGCACGACACGTCGTGCCCCTGCGGTTGAAAGCCTGCCGTTGCGTTTAGAGCGAGCGCAGGAAATTCAGCAGGTCCTGCTGCTGGCTCTGGGTGAGCTGATTAAAGCGATGGATGACGGCGTTGGCTTCCGAGCCGGGACCGACGTGCTGCTCGATGGCGCGGAGCAGGTCGGACGTGCGTCCATCGTGCAACAAGAAAATCCGCTGGCCGAGACCCCACAGCGGCGCGGTGCGGAACTGATCGGGGCCGGCGGCACCCTGAGAAACTCCGTCGGCGAGTCCTGAGCCCATGTGGTGGAGCAGCAGGTCGGAGAAGAGATTCGCGCTTTTGTAGTTGAGCGCGGCAGTCTGGGAAGAGGCCGCGGTCCTGAGCTGCGGCGTGTGGCACAGCGCGCATTGCACCACATTGACGAACAGATACCGGCCGTTGGCGATGGAGGCAGAGCCGCCGGGAGACGTCGCCGAGGCCGCGGGCTGGTCGAGGAAGCGCATGAAGGTGGCAAAGGCCACCACGTCGCTGGGCGTGCCGACCGAGGAGGAACCGAAGTTGGTTGTGTCTTCGGGAGTGCCATTGAAGATGCACGAAGCGGGCAAACTTCCGCCGGGGCCGGGCCGCTCGTTGGGGAATGATTCGTTGGAGACGCCCATTTCCACGTTGTAGGCTTCGCCGGCAAAAATCTCGAGCGATTTGTTCTGCGCCTTCCAGCCAAAGCGGGTGATGGTTCCGTCGTTGCCGCTGCGGTTGGGCTGGCCGGAGATGCCCAGCGCCTGTTTGGCTGCGGCCTGGTCGCCCAGGTTCTCCAGGATGGCGGCGTCGGAAATGTTTTCAATGAACCCGGCGCCGAAGACGGGCGTGGGGATGCGGAAGATGATGTTGCCGAGTGAGCGCATCAGGTCGAAACGGGGCTGCGCAATCGCGCAGGTCTGCAGCGCGCCGCCGGGGCCGGGAACGTTGGTGGCGTCCACGCGCCCGGTGATGGTGAACAGGTCGTGCACGCCGCCGTCGGGAACGCTGGTGAGCTGCCCGCTGGAGTTGACGAAATTGACGAACCGGGCTTCGCGCACCGGGCCATCGGCTGCGACAAAGTAGGGCAGGAAGTTTGTGGCGCCGTCGAGCGTGGCGACGGCCACCTGCGGGTTGGGACCTAAGTAGGGATACTGGCTGGCGCTGGGACTCGTGCCCCCGGTGGCGGGCTGCGCGTGGCAGCTCGCGCAACTATTGGAATTGAAGCGCGGGCCCAGGCCATTGTCGGGCTCACCGGAAAGCGCGCCGCTGACGGAATTGAGAGCGACGAAGCGGCCCATGCCGTCGGTGAACGCAGCAGCCTGGTCTGCACTCAGTCCTGTGACCGGCGCCCCCACAGTCACCGGGTCTTTGCGCACGCCGGGATCGTGCGCGGTGAATTGACCTCGAGAAGTTACAGCGGTTGCGAGCGAGAGAATCAGCACCAGCAGACTGAATCGCACGGTACGGCCTGTTCCCTCTTTGCCCCGCGGTGCGGCGCGGTCCACTCCTGTTCCTGGCATAGCTTCCCTTCCCCGTTACTCCGGCCGGAGCGACCCCAGGCGCTCATGAGACTCCACTCGCGAGGACACACCCATCGCGCATGGCCGCCACATCCCGACTCGGCGCAACTCATTTTGGATTGTTCGCTGGACCGGAACGCGGGAGGCGGGCAACTCGTTCACCGATCGCATGCGACGAGCTGGGTGGCAGCGTTTTCGCGCGCGGGGAAACGAATGTCAATGGTACCGAAAGCCAGCGGCGAGCGAACAGTGACGCGACGGGGGCGAGGGAAGAGGCCGCGATCGCGCATTTGGCCGGAACCCTTCGGCATCACCCGAGCAGGGAGCGAAGCTTCCGGCTCATCGCGACGGCGTCAGCAGGCCACTGGCGCGATAATTCGACCCGGGAAAGCGCGAGAGAGAGACGTTGGCTTTCGGCCAGGGTGAGGTCGAAGGCGAAGCGGGGATTGTCGGAGGCGGCGGAAAAGACGCCGTAAAGCCGGAGCACCAGGCTTTCGTCATCCGTCAGGTCTTTTTGAGTGAGGAGCGGGGACACGTCCACGTCGAAACCGTCGCCCGCGGGACGCAGCAGCGCGGGGCGCGTCACCTGGATCATGCTGACCAGCGCGAGAAGCATCTCGTCGGCGGTGAGTTCGAGGCGCATGGGGAGATTATAGTGGCCAGTGGCGAGTCCCGACCAGGTCGGGATCTCCGCCCCGCAGAGGGGCTCCGATGACGAGTGGCGAGCGAAGAGGGGAGAGGAGAAAGAGATACCGCACACCGCACGGGGCGAACTCGGTAGAGCAGCAAGATCGAGGGCGGTCCGTGCGGCATCGGCGCCCCGGGGAACGATTCGGTTCACAAGGGAGCGGCTCGGTGGTATAAATCCTTTCATTGGGGCAGGTCTTTTGGTCCGGCGGGATGTGGAGTCCGGCCGGGCGTTCTCTTCTCGCAGCGGGGGTGGCACCATGAAAAACATCCGCGGAATCGTGCTTGCGTCACTCGTTCTGCTGGCGGTCGGCGTCATCGTGGTGAGCTGTTGCATTCCGGAGACTGTGGTGAGCGGCGTTCCGCGGTTTGCTTACGTCGGGAACGAAGGCTCCAACAACATTTCCGCCTACACCGTGGATAACAGCACCGGAGCGCTTGCGCCGGTTCCCGGTTCGGCCTTCGCCGGGCCAATGGTACCCCGTGATGCGGTCGTGGAACTCTTCGGAAGGTTCCTGTACGTGTCCAACGGGGGCACCAACGGAGTCACGGGGTTCAGCATTGATCCCACCACCGGAGCGTTGTCGCAGATTTCCGGCTCGCCCTTCGCGGGGGGCGCCGGCCCGCGGGGAATCGCACTGGCTCCCTCAGGAAAGTTCCTCTACACAGCCGACCGCAATGGCAATAGCGTCTCCGGGTACACCATCAATACGGACACTGGAGCCCTGACGCCGATCACGGGGTCGCCCTTCGCGGTCGCTCCGGGAGCTGAATTGCAACCTGGCCCGCAGCAATTGACCGTGGATCCGTCGGGGAGGTTCCTGTACGTAGCCGACCATCTTACCGGCGACATCGCGGGTTTCACCATCAACGGCAGCACGGGAGCCCTGACGCTGATTTCGGGTTCGCCGTTCTCCGACCAGCCTACGCAGGAGGGTTCAACTCAGCCTTTTGGACTTGTGGTGGCGCCCTCGGGGAAGTTCCTGTACGTGGCCAATCACGGTTCGAGCACGATCTCCATTTTTAGAGTGAATGCCGCGACCGGAGCGCTGGCGCCGATTACGGGCTCGCCGTTTGCCATCCCTCCGCCAAGCGAATGCTCTGCGCGCCCCTTTGGGGCAGTCATCAGCCCCGCGGGGCAATTCTTGTACCTGGCCGACAACGGTTGCGACGCTGTTTCCGTCTTCAGCCTCGATGCCACGACGGGACTGGCGACGCAGACTCCGCACTCGCCCTTCTTCCTCAATGCCGGCGATTGCTTCGCAGGCTCCCTTGAGGATTCCCTGGACGCCACAGGGCGATTCCTGTACGTAGCCAACAACGGCGGGTGCAACAATATCTCCGCCTTCAGCGTGGATCCCGCGACCGGCGACCTCACAGCGGTGGCGGGCTCGCCCTACCCCGCGGGAAGTGGCCCCTATGGTGTGGCCGTTTCGCGGATCAACTAAATGCGACGCATCCACTCCTGCCCGCCCTGACGAAGGATGGGGCTGAGTTTTCGTGGTATTCCATGAGTCCGTACTCCGCCGGAACGAGTCCCGGTTCACAGCCAGGAGTGGCTGTGCCACCTACGCGGCGGATTCGGATTCGGCCTGGAGGGTTTTCTCGATTTCACTGAGGGCGGCGCGGAGCGCGAGCACCAGCTCCGCTTTCGAAATCTGGCTTTTCTGGAATTCGATGTGGAGGCGGAAGGCTTTCGTCTCCGGCTCATAATGGAACCGGAAGGGCCGCGGGCGCGCGGGAATGGCGGATTCGGCGCGGCGCTCAGCGCGGGCTTCGTCGCGGGTCATGCCGCCGCGGGCCATGCGGTCCACCATCTCGAGCATCTTCTTCTCATTGGGCTGGCGGGCGATCTGGAGGAGCAGGGATTTGGATACGATGCCGCGCTCCAGGCACTTCTTGCGAACCGGCGGGGTGATGGCGCAGAGCGTGAGCGTTTCCGTGACTCCGACGCGGGAACGGGCGATCTTTTTTGCGATCTCGTCGTGAGTCAAATCAAATTGCTGCGCCAGCCGCGCCAGGCCTTCCGCTTCTTCGAACGGTGTCAGGTCCTTCCGCTGGAGGTTTTCAATCAGCGCGATTTCGAGCGATTCGGCGTCGTCCGCCACCTTCTCGATGCAGGGGACTTCGCGCAGGCCGGCGGCGCGCGCGGCGTGGAAGCGGCGTTCGCCGGAGATGATGTAGTAGCAATTGTCGCGGGGATTGAAGCGGACGAGCAGCGGCTCCAGGACTCCTTTCTCGCGGATGGATTCGGTGAGCTCGCGGAGGTCGCCGAGCGTCTTGCGGGGCTGCTCGGGGTTGGGCTGCACCTTTTCGAGCGGGAGCATGCGCCCGATGGACGCGCTCGAATAGGCGGTGAGGGATTCTACGTAGTGCGCGTCATGCCGCATCTTCAGCGTGACGGGCAGACCGATTCGTTTCGACACGGTCGATGACCTCCAATGCGAGTTTGCGATACTCGACGGCGCCGGGGGATTTGGGCGCGTAAGAGAGAATGGTTTCCTTGTAGGCGGGACTTTCCTCGAGGCGCACGTTTTTGCTGATTTTCGTGCGGAACAGAGTGTTGCCGAAGACGGCGCGGATCTGCTCGTGGGTGTCGCGGCTGATGTTGGTGCGCTTGTCGAAGAGCGTGATGAGCACGCCCACGATTTTCAGGTCGGGATTGGGGCGCGAACGGATGCGCGAGTAGGTTTCCAGCAGGTCGTCGGTGCCTTCAATGGCGAAGTAGGCGGCCTGGATGGGCACGAGCAGATGCGTGGCGGCGACCATGGCGTTGACGGTGAGGATGCCGAGGGCCGGGGGCGTGTCGAGAACGATGTAATCGAAATTCTTGAGGATGGGGGCGAGAGCGTCCTTCAGGCGGAAGGGCGCGTCGAACTGGCCGGCGAGCTGGACTTCGAGGCGCGCGAGCATCAGTTTGCCGGGGGCGACGCTGAGGCTGCGCTGCTTGGAGGGGCGAATCACGTTTTCGAGCGCGGCGCGGCTGGAGCCTTCGGGGGCCAGAACGTCGTAGAGAGAGGTGGCGCACTCGTCCGGGGAAAAGAAGGCGAGCGTGGAATTGGCCTGGGGGTCGAGGTCGATCAGGAGGGTGCGGCGGCCGCGGTCGGCGAGCGCGGCGGCAAGATTGATGGCTGTGGTGGTTTTACCGACGCCGCCCTTCTGATTGGCAATCGCGATGATGTGGCTCAACGCGCGCGCATCTCCCTGCTGGGCAACTCCATGGCCATACGTGGGGGTATCGCCCCTGGACCCACGATGGGTAGGAGCACTGTAGCGAAAAGGGTACGAGGAGGCAAGCGGATTCTGAGGGGCTGAGCGGGCAACCGGAAAACCGGGATTTATCACGGAGAGCACGGAGTCACCGAGGACACGGAGGGGAGAAGGAAGAGAAACGGCCTCTCGCAAAGGCGCTAAGACGCTAATGCCGCAGAGAAGAGGGGAATTCACGAAAATGCAACACAGAACCCGGCCAGGTTTTGTAACATGCGGGAAATACGGAGGGGGAGCGACCGCGCATGGATAAGAAGAACTTCCTGTTTGTCTCGCTGACCGGATTGATCAGCGACATCGCCTGGCAAGTGTCCAAAGAGGGGCACGAGGTGCGCTACTTCATCGGCGACAAAAAGGAAAAGGACATTGCCGATGGGTTCGTGGCCAAGTCGAAGGACTGGGAGAAGGATGTGGAGTGGGCCGACATCGTGATTTTCGACGACACGCTGGGCCAGGGCGAAAAGGCCAAAGCGCTGCGGGCGAAGGGCAAAATCGTCATCGGGGGGACTCCGTACAGCGACCGGCTGGAAGATGACCGCTCGTTCGGCCAGGAAGAATTGAAGCGGGTGGGAGTGAACATCATTCCGTATGCGGACTTCGATTCCTTCGACAAGGCCATTGACCACGTGGAGCAGAACCCGGGGCGGTACGTAATCAAGCCGAGCGGCGAAGCGCAGAACGTGAAGCGGCGGCTGTTTGTGGGCGAGGAAGAAGACGGGCAGGACGTGATCCGGATGCTGGAGGCCTACAAGAAGGCGTTTGCGGACCAGATCAAAGTGTTCCAATTGCAGCGGAGGGTGGTGGGAGTGGAAGTGGCGGTGGGCGCATTTTTCAACGGGAAGAATTTCGTGTACCCGATCAACATCAATTTCGAGCACAAAAAGCTCTTCCCGGGCGATATCGGGCCGCCTACGGGAGAAATGGGCACGACGATGTTCTGGAGCGGGCCGAACCGGCTGTTCCAGGACACGCTGCTGAAGATGGAGGCGACGCTGGCGGAAGAGGGTTACGTGGGCTACATCGACCTGAACACTATCGTGAACAACAACGGCATCTACCCGCTGGAGTTCACGGCGCGGTTCGGGTATCCAACCATCAGCATCCAGCAGGCGGGGATGCTGACGCCCATTGGGCAGTTCTTCTGGGACCTGGCGAGCGGGCAGGACCCGAAATTGAAGGTGCGCAGCGGTTTCCAGATCGGCGTGCGGATCGTGGTGCCTCCCTTCCCTTTCGACGATGATGAGACCTTCGAGGCGTTTTCCAAAAACGGCGCAATCGTGTTCAAGAAGCCGCCGGGAGACGAAATCCGCATCGAGGACGTAAAGCAGGCGAACGGGCAATGGCTCATCGCCGGGACTTCCGGAGTGATCCTGATCGTGATCGGGCTGGGCCAGACGATGAAACAGGCGCAAGCTCAGGTCTATTCGAGAATCAAAAACGTGCTGATCCCGAACATGTATTACCGTATGGATATCGGGGACAGGTGGGAAGAAGACAGCGACCGCTTGCACAACTGGGGCTATCTGCGATGAGGAAAACGGCGACGTGATGAACGGCGCGCGATGAGCGGCGGGATTGGGAATAGGCGAGAGGAGAGAGAATAACGCAGAGGCGCCAAGCGCGCAGAGGGGCGCAGAGAAAGGCAGGGAAAGGACGGGCCTCACGCAAAGCCGGAGCGGACCGCAAAGAAGATGCTACTCACACAGGGGACAGGCGCGGCATTTCTCCGGGCGAAGGATCTGCTCTTCGGCCAGGTCGAGCTGGCGGACAACAAATTTGTCCGACGCGACCAGATGGGGCTGGCCGGCGTCTGTGATGTAGTCACCCACGAGCTCGATGGCGCGGTATTTGGCTGGAGCAATTACGTAAATGCTTTCGGTGCCGTGCAAAGTGACTTCATAAACGTTCATGCAGGCCCTCCGTCGCGAGAAATGAATTATATCAGTCGCCGGCCTGGGCGAGCCGCGTATTCGCGTGGATGCAGTCTTTGTGGCAGGCCAGCATGTGATCGTCGAGCAGCGAACAGAGCTTCACGTCCACGAGCGTGAGGCCGGCATAGGAACCGGCGAAGCGAGCTTCCTTCTGCTCGGCGAGGATGGTGGCGCGCTTTTTGAGCACGGGACACCGCACGGAACGGATCCTCTCGCCGGGGCCGACCTCCCAGATCACGTATGCCCCGAGAGACCAGACTGCGGCGATGAACATCACTCCGAAAAGGAATGCTGAGGTCATAAGAGGCCTCCTTTCGCGGGGGTGGTGAGCCGGAACCCAAAGTAACTGTGGCGCAGGCGGAAGGGCGAAAGACGTGACGCGGGGCACCGAGGGTTGTGCGATCCGTCACGCAGCGGGCGGCGGAGGGGCGCGGAGCGCGGGCTCAGTCGCACCCGGGGGGATGGAGCGGGAGGTTGTAGAGGAAAACGAAGCGCACTTCCAGGTCGGGCTTGTCGAGCGAGGAAGGGATAGTGGGAAACGGTGCCGAGTTGCGGATGGCGGAACGGGCGGCCTCGATGAGCGCATCGCTGGCAAAGACGGTGTTCAGGAGCATGTCGTCTTCACGGATGGTGCCATCCTGCTGAATCTTCCAATCAATTCCGACCAGGCCTTTTCCCGCGTCTTTGGCTTCGTGCGGCATGGTTTTGAGCCAGCGGCGCTTGACCTTGTCCAGGACCGAGAGGATGAAGGCCCTGCCTTCGGGGGTGCCGCTGAACCAGTCCATTTCCATGCTGTAGCAGAAGGGATGCTTGAACTCGATGTAGAGGGAGTCGAGGGGACCGGGATCGAGATTGTGAATCGAGTAGAGCCCCTGCGGCTGCCAGGAGACGGCGCCGGCATCGCTCGACACGGGATTGTGTTCGCCGCTGGGCGAGATGTGGCTGGCGTGAACGTCGGCGAGGCTGATGCTGAGTCCCTGGGAAAACTGGGCTTCTGGCGACTGTTCGCGCGGGCCGAGATGAATGAGAATGGCGCGGACGTGCTCGTTCGCGAGGGCCACGCGAAAATGGCCGGGATCGAGAAGGAGCGGGTCGAAAGCGGAGCGCGGCGCGCTGAGGTGGTTGAAGGCGTAGGAGTCGCGCAGTTCCAGGGAGAGAAGATCGGCGGGGGCGTTGCCGGAGTTTTCCAGGGAGAAGCCGAAGTTGCCGCGGACCCAGAGCAGGCTTCCCGCAACGGCCTGCCAGCGTTGGGGTGGTCCCGCCTGCGGAGTCATTTGAAGCGAAGCGTCGCGAAGGGAGACGAGAAGGCTTTCAAAGGCCAGGCGGCGTATGGAAACGGCGGAGTGAGCCGGGACCGAGAGGCGGACGGCGCGAACATGTTTGTTTTCGAGCGCAGCGGGAGAATGCGAGAGATCGAGTTCGGCCTGCGGCCGGGCGAGGACAGCGATGGCAGCAAGCGTGAGAGCCAGGAGGGGGAGCAGTGAGCGGCGAAGCGAAGCCGCAAGGTGCAGCCGCGCGGGCGCCGGGTGATGGTTCGTTACGTACATGGATACGTTACGCCGGGGCCGTGCGCCGACGAGTATCCTCCAAACAGAGGCTGTACGAAAGTGGCGAGGCGCAATGCTAGAATCGGGCGCAGACAATTGCGCAGTCAGGCGGCGCGTGCCGAGGGGAGGGCAAGATGGACGAGGAACTGGGGAAATTGCAGGGCGTGTGGAACATCGTTTTTCTCGAGGTGGAGGGGATGACGCCGTCGCCGAGCGTGTACGCGGGATCCACGATCGAGGTGAAGGGCGATCGGTTTACGACCCGCGCGATGGGCGCGGCGCAGGGGGGAATGGTGGAAATGGAGGGCGAACGGTTTTCGACGCGGGCGCGGGGCGCGGTACATGCGGGAACAATCGAGTTGAACGCGGAAGTGGTTCCGAACGAATTCAAGATGAAATTTACGGAAGGGCCGGAAAAGGGGAACACGAACAACGGGATCTACGAACTGGACGGCGATCGCTGGAAGATCTGTCTGAACATGAAGGGGGGACCGGCGCCGACCGAATTTGCGACATCGCCAGGGAGCGGGCGGGCGCTGGAGACGCTGGACCGCGCGAAGAGAGAGTGACTGGTGACCTGCCATGAATGCAGGCGGGCAGGTGGTGAATGGAAAGAAGGAGAAGATACGGTCCCCGGGGCACGCGCTCAGGGAAGTTTTTCGAGGCGGGCTAGTTCGGATTGGGCGGCGGAATGCTCGATGAAATTGCGGGGGCAGGTGTCCAAGGCCTTGTGAAGCTGGGCCGTGGCCTCGGCCCGTTTGCCTTGTACCGTCGAATTCTCTCCCATGTAAAAGTTGGCCTCGCAGACATGCTCCGCAGTTTTCTGCGGGTCCGGGTCCTGCGCCGACTGCAGGAGATCCTGCGGCTGGAGATCGCCCAGGTAGAGCCGGAGGATCGGGCCGGGCCATTTGACGAGATCCAGATGAGCCGCATTTTTCTTGAGGTCGGCCGCGGCATCCAGGCCGCCTCGGGACTGCGCGAGGTAAAGCCAAAGGAAAGCTTTGTCTCGCAAGTCGTGGTCGTAATCACGGATGATCCAGAAGGCATCGAGAGGATGGGCCAGCGCGGCGGCGACCCGCGGGCTGGCGCGGACCGCATCCTTGTAGTCCTGGATGGCGCGGGCGTCGTCGCCCTTCAGAAAGTAAGCGTCGCCCCGGTAATAAAAGGCCTGGACCGCCTCGGCAAGCAGGACCATGTTTGGCCTGCTGCCAACAACCGCCCAAAGCGCGGCGGAGGTCGGCAAAAGGCTGAGCGCTTTGTCGAAGTCCTGAACGGCGAGGTCGTAGTCGCCTTTGAGGATGTAGGCGAGGCCCCGGGCGTTAAAGGCGCGGGCATCCTGCGGATTCTCGTTCAGAGCCATGAGATCGGTGTAGTTCTGGATGACCCGGTCGAAGTCAGATTTGAGGAAGTAGGCGTCGCCGCGCTTGTAGTAGGCCTGGACATGGTCGCCGTAGCTTAGCTCGTCGGAGTTGATCACGGCGGTGCAGTACTGCACGACCTGATCGAGGTCCGGCTGCTTCTTGAAGCATTTGGCGGGGTCGGGCGCGGCCTGGGGCCAGGCGGACGCCGCGAAAGCGAGAAGAAGAGCCGAGAGCGCTACTCGATTTCGCATGAGAATCTCCCGCCCACGGTGGAAAGAGAACATCGCCAGGCATTCCATTTGAGGGCTTGAGGCCGACCCGGAATGAAGGGATTCTACCGCACATTGGCCAGCCAGTGAGCAAGCGTGCGCTGGAGGCCCTCCGGCAGGACAAAGGGACGGGGAGAGTCGGAAAGTGATGTCGGAACGAGCAAGTCCATAGCCCCTGCGGCTGAAGCCGCAGGGTAGTGGGCGCGCGCACGGCACGGTTGATCCCGAAGCTTCGGGACGTGCCCTGACGTGACCGGGGTTGCAACAGAGGCGAGCAGAGGCTGAGTACCTTCGGGGAGCGGCCGGAACTAGGAGTCTGCCGTCGGGCGCAATTTTCTGCTTCTGCCGACAGCCATGAGGAAGATGGCGCTCTTGCCCGCGGCGTGGGGGGAGAAGAATTTGATCACGTCGTCGTCGTAGAAGGTGAGGCCGGTGGCGCCGAGACGTTGCGCATAGGCTGCCAGGTAGAGCTTCCCACCGAGAATGCCGGCTTCGAGCTGGACGGCGCGATAGCCGCGGTTGCCGAAGCGCTCCAGGATGCGCTGCAAATCGGCGAGGAAGAAAATGGCGACGCTGGCGTCGGCAGGCAGTTGTTGTTCGAGACCGAGATAGCCCGCCTCGTCGCGGAAATCGCCCTCCTTCAGACACTCCAGTGCTGGCGCAGTGAGACCTGGGGCACCCGCCGCGGCGGGCGCCCGTCCCAACGGAGTGTCTGGCGGTAGCTTATCGGGCACAGACAGGATTGTCTGTGCTACCAGGCCGCGTTCGCGATGGAAGAAGTAGGCGCCGGGAGCGAGGCCGTCCACGGCGTGGGCGATGAGATACAAATCGTTGAGAGGCGGGAAATCGGCGGGGATGCCACGGGTGGCGCGGTCGAGCATGGTCGAAAGCTGGGCGAAGGTGATGGAGGAGCGGGCGAAATCGCGAGTGGAGCCGCGGCGGAGGATTACTTCGCCGACCGGGTCCGGGGGAAGCTGGTCTTCCGGGAGAGGCGCGAGGGGCACGCGGGCCCCGGACACTTCTGAGGAAACATTTGCCTGCAGGGTTCCTCCCCATTCCGCTGCTTCCCTTTCCGAGTGCAGCTCGGAGGCTTCATGGATGGCGTGCATGGCGGGGTAGTCCACCTCGGTCGCGGACAACGGCAGAGTTTCGAGGGCCAACGGCGGAATTTCCTGTGGGGGTTCTTGCGGCAACTGATCGGGCACAGACACGATTGTCTGTGCTACCGGCTCCGGCGGCAGCTGATCGGGCACAGACAAGATTGTCTGTGCTACTGGTTCCGGCGGCAGCTGATCGGGCACAGACAAGATTGTCTGTGCTACTGGTTCCGGCGGCAACGCTGCAGAACCTTCGGGAGCATGACCGAGGGCAACGAGGGAGAAGGCGACCTCGCGCTGCGTGTCGAGGCCGAGCAGCCGATTTACCAGTGCGTCTTCGAAACCGAGGACGAGACGAGCGGGAAGCGCCAGGGCAGCGCACATGGCCAGGAGGTTGGCAAGTATCGTGCCGTTGTCCCACCCGAAATGGCGATAGGTGCGGGCTTGATACTTCCAGGCGTTGCGCCAGTAGGTGCCCGTGCAGATGAATGTCACCGGAGCTTGCGCGACGGCGGGCTCGGCACCGGTTGCGCGGACGAGCGCGGCGCGGTAGTCGCCGGAACGCAGGCGGCGGAGGGCGAAGTCGCCTGGCCCGAAATGATAGACGCCCGCGGGGAGATCGGGCAGGTCCGCACAGACCAGATACAACTCAATCTCGTAGAGCGCGCCGGTGCAGGCGGCTGCGCGGTAGAAGAACTCCTTGCCTGCGTACGTGCGGCGCTTGGTGATGCCTGCGGAAAAATACAGGAGCGCAGCCAGGCGAGGCAGATCCGGCAGAACGGTGGAAGTGGGGCGGTCCTCCGTGTGGGCGATGGCCGAGAGCGCGGGCATGGCCGCCGGAGGGAATTCACGGGGAAGAGGCAAGGGCGGAAGCGCCGGGTAAATCTTGAAGGGCAAGGGCTGGTTGGCCCAGTCGAGGGAATGCGAGTTGTGACGGACGCTCCAGGACGAATGCTTGGTGGCGTTGTGGTAGGACCAGGCGGCGTCGAGGTCGCGGTTGGGCATTAGCTGGAAGATAGAGGATAGACCGACCTGCCCCTCATGGGCTACAGCGTGAGTGGCCAGGTGCTAGAATCGGCCGAGGGGCCATGAGCAACCAACTGCAAATTGTTTACCTGGCGAGGCATGGGGAAACGGCGTGGAGCCTGTCCGGTCAGCATACCGGGAGGACAGATTTGCCGCTGACCGCAAACGGCGAAAGGAATGCCGTGCTGCTGGGAGAGCGGCTGAAGGGATTGAACGTGGCGCGAGTGTTGACCAGTCCCTTGCAGCGGGCGCGGAGGACGTGCGAGCTGGCAGGATTTGGAAGCGCGGCGCAGGTGGATGCGGACCTGATGGAATGGGATTACGGGCAGTATGAGGGGCGAAGGTCGGCGGAGATATTGAGGGAGCGGCCGGGATGGGATTTGTTTCGCGATGGGTGTCCAGGAGGCGAGTCGCCGGAGGAGATCGCGGCGCGGGCGGAGCGGGTGGCGGCTCAGTTGCGGGAAGCAGGAGGAAACGTGCTGGTGTTTTCGAGCGGGCACTTTCTGCGGGTGCTGGCGGGAAGATGGGCGCGGATGCCGCTGGATGGAGGGCGGTACCTGATGCTGAGCACGGCGAGCCTGAGCGCTTTGGGGTATGAGAGTGAAGTGACGCGGCCGGTGGTGAGGCTGTGGAACGATACGACGCATCTGGAAGGCAGTGGCCAGTGACCAGTGGCCAGTGGTCAGCGGCGAGAGAGGAAAGTCCAGGGGCAAGGATTTTACACGGAGGACGCGGAGGAACGGAGGTCACGGAGGGAGGAGAAGAGAGACGGGATGCAACCTGAGAAGATGGCGAGGCTTCTAGAGTAGCGAAGGAAGAGAGGGCCGGAGAAGCAGAGAGGAAGAATGGGAGAGGCGAGAATGGACGGACGACGTAAGCCGGCGGTGGGGTGGCTGCTGACCGGCATGATGATTTGCCTGCCGCTGGGGGCGCAGGAGCCAGCACATCCGTTTTCGATGGGGCAGGAACAGGCGACGGGGTTACGGGACGTGCCGCCGCCGATCCCGGTGGAGCAAATCATCCAGAAATTCGGGGCGCGGGAAGAGCAATTGAAGCGGGAACGCGACAACTACACCTACCAGCAGACGTTCGTGATCCAGACCGTGGATGCCGATGGAAACGTGGACGGGGAAGAGCGGATGTCGGAAGACATCGTGTTCACGCCTGCGGGAAAGCGGTACGAAGTGGTGACGGACGCGCCGTCGCCGACGCTGACGCGAATCTCGCTGTCGCAGGAGGACCTGGACGACCTGGAACATATCCAGCCGTTCGTGCTGACCACGGATAGATTGCCGCTGTACGACATCAAATACCTGGGGCAGGAGCAGGTGGACGAGCTGGACACGTACGTGTTCGACGTGGCGCCGAAGAAGATTGAGAAGCACCAGCGGTATTTCCAGGGACGCATCTGGGTGGACCAGAAGGACATGGAAATCGTGAAGACGTACGGAAAGGCCGTGCCGGATATTCACGGCAAATTCAGCGAAAACGTGTTTCCACGGTTTGAGACCATACGGGAGAACATCGAGTCGAACTACTGGTTTCCGACGTACACGCACGCGGACGACTACCTGCACTTCACAGGACAAAACGTACACATCCGGATGACGGTGCGGTACAAGAACTACAAGCGGTTCGGAGTGACGATCAAGATCGGGGCGCCCAAGGAAGTGAAGCCGGATAAGCCGAACAAACCCTAAGCGAAGTGGCCAGTGGTCAGTGGCCAGGAAGAGTTTGCTCGCGAGCGATTGGGGTGTGAGGAGAACAGCGGCCCCTGTGGGGAAGGTGCTGCACTACCGGGATTTGATCGTTTGGCAGAGAGCGATGCTTTTGGCCAAACAGATTTATGAGATCACGGGCCGCTTCCCGGCGGACGAACGGTTTGGCCTGGTCAGCCAGATGCGGCGCTCTGCGGTTTCCGTCCCTTCCAACATAGCCGAGGGACAGGCACGACCGAAAGCACAGGGAAGGATAAGCGGAACGGGGAGTGAGGGCTTGCCTCCCACCAGTCACCATTCACCAGTCACATCTTGTAGCGGCCGAGGTCTTCGTCGGAGAGGCCCTCGAGCCATTTGCGGAGCTCTTCGTGGGTGTTTTTCTCGCTGACAGCGTTGGCGACCTTGGAATTCTTCAGGACCTGATCACTGACAAAAATGGGGCAGTCGAGGCGGAGGGCGAGGGCGAGCGCGTCCGAGGGCCGCGAATCCATGGAGATGACCTGGCCGTCGCGCTCCATCCAGATGATGGCGTAGAAGGTGTCGTCCTTGAGGTCGGAGACGACCACTTTCTGAACCTGGACTTCGAGGCCGAGGAGGAGATTCTTCAGCAGGTCGTGGGTCATGGGGCGCGGGGTCTGAACCTTTTCGATTTCGAGGGCGATGGCGTTGGCCTCGTAAACGCCGACCCAGATGGGGAGGATGGCGGTGCCTTGAACGTCCTTCAGGACGACGATGGGCATGTTGGAGACGGGGTCCATCATGAGGCCTCGGATTTTCATTTCGATGTCCATCGCTGCCTCCCCTGAGAAAACGGACGCCACAACACCTGCAACGCGAAACCTCAGCGGCTAAAGCCGCTTCTCACTCTCTACGCTTGCGGCACGGTTGAAACCGTGCCCTGACGTCGACCCTGGGCTCGACCACGCCGCCGGTTGATCTATGCCGTTCTGACACGCGCACAGGCTGAAGCCTGTGCCACTACAACAAATCGCCGAGCAGGCTGTTCGGGCCTGCTTGCGTGACCCTGACTTGGACGTATTGTCCCAAAAGGTCCGTGCAGGGCGAAGAGAAATTCACGACGCGGTTGCTCGAAGTGCGAGCGGACCACTGGCCGGGTTTGTGGCCTCGATTGTCCACCAGGACTTCGAAGGATTGGCCCACGAGGGATTGATTGCGCGCGAGCTGGATTTGCCGCTGGCGGTCCTGGATGGCGGTGAGGCGTCTTCCCTGCTCTTCTTCGGGCACGGCGCCGTCCATGTGCTCGGCGGCGGTGTGAGGCCGCGGCGAGAACTTGAAGCTGAAAATCTGATCGTATTGGACGGCGTCGAGGAGCGAAAGCGTGTCGGCGAATTCTTCGTCCGTTTCGCCCGGAAAGCCGACGATGATGTCGGTGGAGAGCGCGATGGTTCGGCGGGCGGCGCGGAGCATGGCGATTTTTTCGAGATATTCTTCGCGCGTGTAGGTGCGCAGCATGCGGCGGAGGACGGACGTGCTGCCGGACTGGACGGGCAGGTGCACGTGGTCGCAGATGGAGGGATGCGCGTCGATGGCGGCGACGATGTCCGGGCCGAAGTCGCGGGGATGCGAGGTGGTGAAGCGGACGCGGCGGATGCCGGGAGTGTCCGCGACAGCGAGGAGGAGATTGGCGAAGGACATGCCGCGCGCGGAGGGATCGCGATAGGAATTTACGGTCTGGCCGAGAAGCTGGATTTCGGAGTAGCCGAGAGAGGCGAGCTCGCGGACTTCCCGGAGGATGGAATCGGAAGCGCGGCTGCGCTCGGGGCCGCGGGTGAAGGGAACGACGCAGTAGGAGCATGCTTTGTCGCAGCCTTCGATGATTGTGAGGTAGGCGCGGAAGGGATTGTCGCGGCGAGTGAGTTCGGTCTCGAAGGTTTCTTCGGTGTCCGTGTCGAGGCCCATGACGCGGCGATGGCCGGATTCGAGCTGGGCGAGCAAGTCGGGAAGGCGGCGGTAACTGGCGGAGCCACAGACCAGGCTGACCCAGGGGGCGCGCTCGAAGATTTCTTCGCCTTCCTGTTGGGCCACGCAGCCGAGGACGCCGATGATTTTGCCGTAACCGGCGGGGCCGCGATGCTGGCCGAGCCGGGAGAAGACTTTTTGGGCGGCTTTTTCGCGGATGGAGCAGGTGTTGTAGAAGATGACGTCTGCGGCGAGGGGGTCGTCGACGGGTGAATAACCGCGTTCGAGGAGCACGCCGGCGACCTTTTCGGAGTCGTGGACGTTCATCTGGCAGCCGAAGGTTTCGATGTGGAAGGAGCGGCCGGGTCCCGAGGCTTCCGGAGCGCGAGGGACGGCGGGGCGACGTACGCCAGTAAGGGATTCGAGAGGGACGTGTGGCGCGTCGGACATGGAGAAACGACAGTTTAGCACAGCGGGATTAGAGACAGAGGGGAGGAGAGTTCTCGCAAAGGCGCTAAGAGGCAAAGCACGCAAAGGGGAGGCGAAGAGAAGACCAGGGATTTCACACGGAGGGCTCGGAGATGCGGAGGACGCGGAGGGACAGGAGAAGAAAAAAAAGCCGGTTTCTCAAGGTGAAAGTAGTTGCGTTACTCCAGCAATGACACGGTTCCGGTGGCGAGGTCGTAATAGGCGGCGGCAACCTTCAGCTTCTTTTCCTTCACCAAACCGGAAATCACCGTGGAAGCCTGGCGGAGAAGGGCCGCTTGGATTTTGGCATTGGCCTTTGTCGCGGCTTCGAGATTTGGTCCCGCCTGGTCGACCGCGGGCTGGATATGCGGATAGAGGGCGCTGATCTGTCCGGGGACTGACTTGGCTTGAATGGTGGCCTTGACGGCGCCGCAGCCGCCATGGCCCATGACCAGGATCACTTTTGTTCCCAGCACGCCAGCGCCATATTCCAGGCTGGCGATGATTTCCGAGGTGGCGATATTGCCGGCGATCCGGACAACAAAGAGATGGCCGAGGCTTTGGTCAAAAACCAACTCGACGGGAACGCGGGAATCGGCACAAGACAACACCGCGGCGAACGGCTCCTGCTTTTCAATCGTATGCTGCCGCAGAATATCGAGGTCGTGTTCGCACGATGTCAGGCGCCCAGCGGTGAAACGCTTATTGCCATCCAACAATTCCTGCAGCGCGGCATCAGGGCTGAGCGTCGTCTGTGCGAGAGCCGGGCGCGGGGTCACAAACTGCATGGCTGTCGCGGCCGTCAATGCGGTCACAGTTCCGCCGACGGTCATCTGGAGAAATCTTCGCCGCGAGGAGTTTTTGACTAGCGCATTGGGATGCAGGCCGCAGGCGAAAGCAGAATCAACGCCTTTTGCGGCTGGATTGCTCTTCAATCCGCTGTTTGCTGGTTGAGAGTGAGAGGGCATGTGCGCAGGCCTCCGAATGAGATCTGTCGAAGAAATTACGGCGCAATATACTCTGAATAGGCCGTCGCCGCAAACCGGAGTGTAGAAGTTTTCCCCTTCGTACTGCGGACCCCTTGGGAGCGTTGACTCAGTTCCAGGCCCAACCTAAGATGCCCGTGGGGCAGAGTTGGCGCCGGGCGGACACCCTTCGCCAATGCTTCAGGGCAGGCCCGGGTCCGCCCCTACAATCATGTCCGATACAGAAGCCGAAGGACAGGCTGAAAAGACAACGCCGCTGGGAGCTGAGCCGCGCGGGAAGGATGCCGCGGCGGCGAGCACGCCATCGCTCCGCGGCCTGGAAGGGCGCTACGAAGACATCAAGGAAATCGGGCGCGGGGGGATGGGTGTGGTGTACCGGGCGCGGGACCGCGAGACGGGAGCGCTGGTGGCCTTGAAGGAGCTGGTTCGCGAAATTGCGAATGATCCGGAGAGGATGGAGCGATTCAAAAGCGAACTGCTTCTGGCCCGCAAAGTCACCCACCCGAACGTCTGCCGGGTGCACGAGTTCCTGCCGATCGGCGAGACGGCCGTCATCTCGATGGAATACGTGGAAGGGGAAACCCTGCGACGCTTTCTGAAACGATGCGGGCCGGTGTCCGTGCGGAAGGGCCTCGAATGGGCACGGCAAATCTGTACGGGACTGGGAGTGGCTCACCGGCAGGGTGTTGTCCACCGGGATTTGAAGCCGGACAACATCATGATCTGCGCGGACGGGAGCGCGAAGGTAATGGATTTCGGGATTGCGCGCTCGGTGGATATCCGGAAAACGCAGACGGGGGCCATCATCGGAACGCCGGCCTACATGAGTCCGGAACAGGCGAAAGGGAATCTGGCCGACGCTCGGAGCGACATCTATTCGCTGGGCCTCATCCTGTACGAGATGTTCACGGGAAAGCCAGCCTTCGATGCGGAGTCGGCGATCGTTCTGCTGGGCAAACAGGTGAATGAGCCGCCGCCTCCCCCCTCTGGAGTGGAGCCGTTCGTGCCCGCATTTATCTCGCAGGCCATCCTGAAGTGCCTGGAAAAGCAGCCGAAAAACCGGTTTCAGACCATGGAAGAACTGGATGAAGCTCTGCACGGAAAGCCGTTGCCCGTGCCGAAGGAAGCCGAACGACCGAGTTCGCGGAGAATGCTTTTGGCGGGGATGGCCGGCGCACTGCTGGTGCTGGTGTGCATGGGAGGCTTCTTCCTTTTCCGGGGCCGTGCGGCGGCGGGAATGCGGCACGACCGCGAGGTGACTTCCGTGGCGTTCAGTCCCGACGGGCGCTATCTGGCCTCGGGAAGCGAAGACAAGACGGTGAAGCTGTGGGACGTGGCGACGCAGAAGGCAGTGCACCGGTGGAGCGGAAATACGCGAGCGGTGACTTCGGTGGCGTTCAGTCCGGACGGCCATCTGGTGGCATCGGGCGGGTGGGACAGCACGGTGAGACTGTGGCCAACGACAGGGGGCGCGGGAGAGCGTGTGCTGAAGGGCCACACGCGTCCCGTGGAGACGGTAGCGTTCAGTCCAGATGGCCGGTGGATCGCGTCGGGGAGTGAGGACGACACAGTACGAATCTGGGATGCCGGGAGCGGTGAGGAGCGGCACATCCTGAAGGGGCATACCGGGGGGGTGTATTCGGTAGCCTTCTCTCCAGACTCTTCTCTGGTGGCGTCGGGGAGCGCGGACGAAACGGTGCGGCTGTGGAGCACGCTGACGGGCGAGATGGTGCGGGATTTGCGGGGTCACGAAGATGCGGTGAATTCGGTGGCCTTTAGCAGAGATGGCCGGTGGCTGGCGTCGGGGAGCAGTGATTCAACGGCAAAAATCTGGGAGACAGCAACGGGGCAGACCGTAAGAACAATCCACGCGGCTGAAAGTTGGCGAGTATACGCTGTGGCGTTCAGTCCCGACGGGACATTGCTTGCCACGGGGTCGCAGGACGGGATCGCGAGGGTGTGGGATGTTGCCGGGGGAAAGGAACGCGGGAAATTCTCCGGGCAGGAGGACGTGGTGAGTTCGGTGGCGTTCTCGCCAGATGGGAAGTGGCTGGCCTCGGGAAGCTGGGACGGGACGATCCGGTTGTGGCCGCTGGAAACCCTTCCGCGATAATCCAACGTCGTATCTGATGCGCGGCGCGGCACCTAGGCCTCGTTTGCGTCCGCTTTGCGGCGTGTGCTACGGTTTGGATTGGGCCTTGGGGAGACTGAGGGAGGACATTGATACCTCAAATTGGCGTGCTGCTGGTGGGCCAGCTCGGTCCCTTATTGGAACAGACGGGCTGGGTGGCTCGAGTCGTCCTTATCCTGCTGCTGGGTTTCTCGCTGGTCTCCTGGGCGGTGATTTTTCAGAAGTCGCGGATGTTTTCACTGCTGGAGAGCCATACCGGGCGGTTCCTCGCCGAATTTCGATCCCGCAAAAAACTGAATGATCCGGTGCCGATGTCGCCTTCGGCATCGCCACTGGTGGCGGTGTACGCGGCGGGAGTGCGCGAGGTGGAAAGCCAGCTCGCGGAGACGAATCCCCATGCCGGCCGGGTGAGAAGCCAGAACGCGGTCCTGGCGACGATGCAGGGCGCGTCGTCGAACGAGGTGCGGAAACTGGAGAAATGGATGCCGTTTTTGGCGACGACGGGGTCGGTGACGCCGTTTATCGGATTGTTCGGGACGGTGTGGGGGATTATTGACGCGTTTTCGGGGCTGGGAGAGGCGGGAGCGTCGAGCCTGCGGGCGGTGGCGCCGGGAATTGCGGAGGCGCTGATAACGACGGCAGCGGGGCTGTTTACGGCGATCCCGGCGGTGATTGCGTACAACCACTTCTTGAATACGATCAAGAACCAGGCGTCGCAGATGGATATGTTTACGAATGAATTTTTGGCGAAGGTGGAGAAAACGTATGGGGGATCGTGACTGGTGATTGGTGACTGGTGGGGGAGAGAAACTGGGAGCAGGGGCCGATGGGGCTTCTCCCTCCGGTGGCGGGCAGAGGGGCTAGGGACGCAAAGGCGGAGAGAGAATGCCGCAACTGAACAGACAGACGGGGACGTCGCTTTCGGACATCAATATTGTGCCGTTTGTGGACGTGGTGCTGGTGTTGCTGATCATCTTCCTGATTACGGCACCGATTCTGCAGTCGGGGATCGAAGTGGACCTGCCGAAAACAAAGACGGTGAAGGAAATCACGGAAGAACGGCTGGTGATTACGATCGACAAAGCACAACTCGTGTACCTGGGAAACGATCCGGTGAACATCCACGACCTGGGAAAGCTGGTGAAGGCGAAAGCGCCGGACTACCAAAAGAGGGCCGTGTTCATTCGCTGCGACGAGTCGGTGCCGTTTGGAAGTTTTGCGGCGGTGGTGGATGCGATGAGGCAGGCGGGGATACAGAACATCAGCGTGGTGACGGAGCCGATTTCGAGCCGGGGAGAGGGACGGCGGTGAAGGGGGTATGAAGGACAAGTGGAGGAGAAGTTGGAGGGAAGGATGAAGGACAGGCTGAAGCCTGTCCCACAGGGTTCACCGGAGCCGAGATTGGGGCGGCCGCTGGCAATTTCTGCAGGGCTGCACACGGCGCTGGTGGCATTGCTTTTGTTTTCGGCGTTTTATATGCCGCAGGGAAATGCGTGGTCGGCAACGGGAGGAGGAGGGGGCGCGGTGAGCATCACTGCGGTGGGCTCGCTGCCGGGAGTGCCGCTTCCCCGCCCCGTGGTGATGAGCACGAGCCGGGTGGTGGACGTGACGAAGGGGCTGTACAAGAGCGAGCCACTGCCGAAAAACCCGCCGCCACCGCCGCCGGATGCCACGGCGCTGCCGAAATTCGAAAAGCAGAAGAAACTGCCGCCGAGCCGGCCATCGCGGCTGCTGGAAGACTCTAATTCGCCGCCACCGCAAAACGCGGTTCCCTACGGGCAGGGCGGAACGCCGACGATACCGTACACGCAATTCCAGACGGGGTCGGGGTCGCAGGGCGGGATCGGGATGAGCGGGCCATCGGGTCCGGCGGGCAATTTCGCGACGCGGTATTCGTGGTACGTGGAGGCGGTGCAACGGAGAATCAGCGGCAACTGGCTGCAGTCCACGATTGATCCATCGATCCGGTTTGCGCCGCGCGTGGTGATGGAGTTCCAGATTTTCCGGGACGGATCGGTGCGGAATATCCAGATCACGCAGTCGAGCGGAAACATGTCAGTGGACCGGTCCGCGCTGCGGGCGGTACAGGATTCGGTTCCCTTCCAGGCGCTGCCGGGGGATTACGGAGGCTCGTACGTTTCCGTGGAGTTCTGGTTCGAGTTTCACCGGTGAGGAGAGGAAAAAGACAACGCAGAGGCGCAGAGGACGCTGAGGGGCGCAGAGAAGAAAAGGCAGGAGAGAAGAGGAAGCCGAAGAAAAGCAGGTCCCTCACCCCGGCAAAAAACGCCGGGGTTCGGGATGACAGCGGTAGCTCAGTGCAGTCGGGATGACAGACGAATGGGGTAGTGGAGACGAGGAGCAGGTCAGAAACGCTGGGGGATATGAAGACCATCGGGCGCAGGCGTTCCACTCATTCCGTATATTTCGCAGCAGCAATCGTTTCGATTGCGGTTCTGTCGCTGGGGGCGGAGCCGTGGCTGGCGCGGGCGGCGGCGCCACAGGACTGGTTCCAGACGGGGACAGGGCTGGGAGTGCAGAAAGCTCGGGTGGCGGTGGCGGATTTTGTGCCCGGGAATCCGGGGTCGCAGCCACTGGCGCAGTTGTTTACGGATACGGTGCGGGCAGACCTGGACTACAGCGGAATCCTGGACGAGGTGAGCAAAAGTTTCTTGCCGCCGGCGGACCCGGGAGGACCGGCAGCGCTGAACGCGGCGGATTGGACTGCGGCTCCGGCGAACGCGCAGTTTGTGGCCTACGGGATGCTGACGGCGTCGGGCAACACACTGGCAGTGGACGCGTGGCTTTCCGACGTGCACACGCCGGGAGCAGCGCCGGTGATCGGGAAACGTTATCCGGGGGCGGTGACGACGGAAGACGTGAGGCGGGTGGCGCACGAGTTTGCGGACGAAATCGTGAAGCGGCTGTCGGGCGGGGCGCCGGGAATTGCGACGACACGGATTGCGTTCGTGTCGTCGCGGTCGGGGAACAAAGAAATCTGGGTGATGGATTACGACGGGCAGAACCAGCAGCAACTGACGCACCTGAGGACGATTGCGCTGACGCCGCGGTGGTCGCCCGACGATTCGCGGATCGCGTTTACCTGCTTTGGGGAGCCGAAAGGGCCGCCCACGGCACAAATCTGCATGTATTCGATGGAGCTGGGGCGAAGGGTGGCGTTTTCGTTTTACCGCGGGACGAATGCGTCGCCGGCGTGGTCGCCGGACGGAACGAGGCTCGCATTCATGTCCAGCCCGGGAGGAACGCCGAACATTTATATGGCGGACGCGACGTCCGGTGGAAACCTGAAGCGGATTACGGTGTCGGGCGGGCCGGACGCGCAACCGGTGTGGAACCGGAAGACGGGACAGCAGATCGTGTACGTGAGCGGGCGGGGCGGGCTGCCACAACTCTACCTGATGAACGCGGACGGGACGAACTCGGAGAAAATCGATCTTCCGGATATGGGGTACGTGGTGGATCCCGACTGGTCGCCGAACGGGCAACTGCTGGCATTCTCGTGGCGGAGGCCGGAGGGGAATTTCGACATCTACGTGATGGATATCTCCTCGCACAAACTGGTGGAGGTGACGCGGGACGCGGGGAGGAATGAGAAACCGTCGTGGGCGCCGGATGGGAGGCACCTGGTGTTCCAGACCACGCGAACGGGGTCGTGGCAAATCTGGACCATGCTGGCGGATGGAACGCAGGCGCGACAGTTGACGATGGAGGGGCAGAACGAGTCGCCGAATTGGTCGCCGAAGTGAGGTGACTGGTGATTCGTGACTGGTGACTGGTGGGGAGAGAACCGTTACCGGGGGCGCGGCGGGCGCACTTTGGAGCGCAGAGGAAGCAGAGAACGACTACGGAAAGATAGGGGAAGGATAAGATTTAACACGGAGAACGCGGAGTCGCGGAAGGCACGGAGGGGAGAAAAGACGGGAGAGAAAGAAGGCGGGAAGAGTGGGATATACTTTGGCGCGGAATTCTGCGGGCGAGTTTGCGGAGTTATCGTACTCAACCAGCTCTTACTATCAAGGAGGGAATCGAGATGCGAGCGCATACAGGAATGAAGTTCGTGCTTGCGCTGGGAGTGACAGCATTATTGGTGACGTTTGCGGGGTGCCACCATGAGCCTCCCCGCGCGGCTGAAGCAGCCCCGGCGCCGACGCCACCGCCGCCGCGGCCTACGGTGACGCTGCAGGCTTCGCCGACGTTCATCGAGCAGGGGCAATCGTCGACGCTCACCTGGTCGTCCACGAATGCGACGAATGTGGTGCTGGGGGGAGAGACGGTGGCGCCGGAGGGCTCGAAACCGGTGAAGCCGACGCAGTCCACGACCTATTCGATCACGGCGAGCGGGCCGGGGGGCGATGCGGCGACGAGCGTACGGGTGACGGTGAGCCCGGGGGCGCGGCCATCGGAGGTTTCTTCGCCACCGCTGCCGTTCGACGAGATGTTCCGTCAAAACGTGCGGGACGCGTTCTTCGATTACGACAAATACGACATCCGGCCGGATGCGCGGGACGCGCTGGCGAGGACGGCGGAGTTCCTGCGGCGGTACCCGGAGGCGAAGGTGGCCATCGAGGGGCACTGCGACGAACGGGGCTCGCTGGAATATAACCTGGCGCTGGGAGCGGAACGGGCGGAGGCGACGAAGAAATTCCTGGTGTCGCTGGGGATCACGGCGGAGCGGATGAATACGGTGAGCTACGGGAAAGAACGTCCGTTCTGCACCGATCATGACGAGAAGTGCTGGCAGGAGAACCGGCGGGGGCACTTCGTGAGCGCGAAGTGAGGCAGTGACTCGTGACTGGTGAGGAAGGGACCCGCGCGGTTGCGACGACGAGGGGGCGATTGCCGCGATGCCGGAAGAAACGGAAAGAGGGCACGGCAGTGCCGTGCCCCTACGGGGAATGCTGACACCATGGCTGTTCTGCAGGAGCCGGTGGTGACGCCGCCTTAGGCGAGGAGATCGAGGAGAGCCCCACTTCCCTGCCCGGGGCCGCAGGAATGCCAATGCAACAGCGGAGGACGGCAATGCGAAACGAGAAGGTGTATCTGGTGTTGATCGCGCTGGCGGCGGGGTTCGCGTTCGGGGAGATGTACGCGCCGCGGCCGGCGGGAGCGGCGAATCGGGACATCATCCAGCTCCAGACGGATGTTTCGCGGCTGGTTGACACGGTGAACAACCTGAACACATCGGTGGAGCAGAAGCACGCGGTGCTGAAAACGCTGCTGGAACAGTCGCTGGACAGCGTAAACAAACTGAGCACGAGCATGGGAGCGCTGGGACAGACCGTGCAGCAGGTGCAGGCGGGCACGGGGTCGCGGCTGGACGCGATGGGGACACAGCTCCAGGCCATGGTGGACAATATGGACGAGCTGAAATCTCGGCTGGGGAAATTGAACCAGCAAATGGCGGACTCGCAGAACACGCTACAAAGCATTGATGCGAAACTGAGCGGAGGAGCGGCGCAGATTCCACAGCCGTCGCCGCCACTGGGAGGGCAGGGGACGCAGGGGACTCCGGCGACGGGAGGAGGATCACCGGCGGCGAGCGGGCCGGCCGGAGGGCCGCCGCCTTCGGCGGACGTGCTGTATGCTTCGGCGCGGCGGGATTTCGACACAGGGAAATACGATTTGGCGCGGCAGGAGTTTGCGGACTACCTGAAGTATTACCCGGACACGGACCTGGCGGGAAATGCGGAGTTCTATGAGGGCGAGATCAGCTTCGCGCGGGGGAATTATCAGGACGCGGTGTCCGCGTACGACCATGTGCTGCTGGATTATCCGAAGAGCTTCAAACTGGCGGCGGCGCGGCTGAAGAAAGGGCTGGCGCTGCTGGAGATGGGCCAGCAGGCCGCGGCGATACGGGAGTTGCGGGAGGTGGTGAGGCGGCATCCAGGGACGGAAGAGGCGCGGCGGGCGAATGCGAAGCTGCATGAGATAGCAACGGGACGGCCGTAGGGGAAGCGGTCAGTGATCAGTGGCCAGCGGCCAGCGGGATAAGAGGGGAGTTTCTCGCGAAGGCGCAGAGAAGCAAAGGGCGCAAAGGAGAGGGAGAGAAACCCAGAGAGACAGGGAAAACGGGAATGGGCTTGGCGGTTTGCGGCTGTGCGTGATAGGTTGCGCGGCAGAGGTGGCTTGAGATGTCGGTAAACAAAGTGATTCTGGTGGGGCGGCTGGGACGGGACCCGGATGTGCGGTACACGTCGGCGGGACAGCCGGTAGCGAACTTCAGCATGGCGACGGACGAGACGTATAAGGATCGCGCGGGGGAACGGCAGAAGCGTACGGAGTGGCACAAAATCGTGGTGTGGGGGAAACAGGCGGAAATTGCGCAGAAGTATTTGAAGAAAGGGTCGTTGATTTATCTGGAGGGACGGATCCAGACGAGGGAGTACACGGACCGGGACCAGAACAAACGGACGAGCTTTGAGATTGTGTGCAATACGTTCCGGATGCTGGGCGGACGGGGAGAGGGAGCGGGGGCGGGAGCCGGAGCGGCGGCGGGGGGCCAAGAGGCGGAGGGGACAGCAGCGGCGCCAGCGGCGCCAGCGGCGGCAGAGGAGTTTGGGCACGGGCAGGAAGTGTCGGACGAAGACATTCCCTTCTGAGGATTCCAGCGAGACAGTTTGAGTGGAATGGGACCGCGAGAACTGGGCGGATGGCAGGGGTGTCGATGAAGGAGGGAAAACAATGAGGTTTGAACAGGCGCGAAAAATCGCGCTGGCGCTCGATGGAGTGGAGGAGGGGAAATCGTACGGTACGGCGGCGTTCAAAATCGGCGGGAAGCTGATTGCGCGACTGAAAGAGGATGGAGAGTCGCTGGTGGTGGGAACGACGATGGAGGAACGGGAAGGGTTGATGGCGGACGCGCCGGAGACGTACTACATCACGGATCACTACCTCGAGTATCCGTGGGTGCTGGTGAGATTGCCGCGGGTGAGGCCCGAGGAGTTGAGGGAGTTGCTGGCGCGGGCGGTGCGGCTGGCGAGAGCAAAGAAGGGGCGGGGATCAGGGAGCAAGGCCAGGGGGTAAGGGGGAAAGACGGGTTGGAAAACCCCCGCCCCGGCAGGCGGGCAGTTGCACAGGACGCAGAGCGGAGCAGAGAAAGGCGAGGAACGGATGGGGACTTCACACGGAGGACACCGAGACACAGAGGACGCGGAGAGAAGAGGAGAGGAAAGAAAAGACAGGAAAGGCGACAGGCACAGAGCGCCTGTCGCACTCAAAGGGCTTCCCGACACAAATCGTCGGGACGCAAAGAACGCGTCGCGCTGCCCTTCTCGAGCGGGCGAGCCTGGGGCTATTTCTGCTGGGCGGGTTTGGGTTGCTGGGCCTGTTGCTCGGAGTGGGCGCGCTGCTCGTCGAGATGGCGGATGAAGAGATCGAACTTGGGGAGCTGGCCGGGGGTCAGGACGGAGCGGATGCGCTCGCGGCCCTGCTGGCGAGCCTGTTCGAGCTGGGGACTGAGCGGGGCGAGGATGCGATTGTAGTCGGAGAGGGTGCCGCCCATGATGGAGTCGATCTGGGCGCGCTGGTCGGGGGTGAGATCGAGCTGCTGGTTGAGCTGCTGGAGCAGCTCGTTCTTGGAGAGGCGCGCGGAGGCGTCGGAAGCGCTGGAGGACCAGATGCGGTCGCCGAAGACGTGGACGGTGAGGCCGCCGACGACGGCGCCGGTGAGGAAGACGGCAAAAACGAGAGTGGCTGCCTTGAATTTCATCGGGGTTGCCTCCCGCGCTCGCTGGTGAGGAGCGCAATGACGACATCATCGGGATTGGCCGGAGCGGGATTCACCTCCGGAGAAACGGCGCGAAGACCGGCAGTGCGAAGACGCGGGGCCGGCGTGCGGCTGGTGCGAGTGACTCCCGCGGCGGAAAGCGCGCCGAGGAGAACGGCGAGCGACAGGGCGTAGGCCATGACACGCAGGGAAACCGTCTGGAGCTGCGGCAGGAATTCGCCGGAGCGTCCGGCGTGCTCGCGGATGCGGGCGCTGACGCGGACAGCGAAGAAGGGATCAGAGGCGAGGGAATCGGGAACGGAGAGCCCCGCCTGGCGGAGGAGCGGGCCGGCCTGGGAGGCGAGATCGAAGGCCTCGCGGCAGCCGGAACAGGCGGCCAGATGAGCAGCGAGAGCGGGGTCGGGACGCGCGGCAGAAGCGGAGTCGAGAGACTCGAGATAGTCTTCGAGGCGGGCCTCGAAGGCGCGGCAGGCGCGGTCAGAGCGATGGAAGGGCCACATGGTCAGGACCTCCCGCAGAGTGGGGCGCGAGAATCCCCGGGTTGGGCCGAGCGACGCACGGTTGGGGAGGAGTGCTGGCCGTAGCGGCGGCGGTAGAGTTCGGTGAGACGGCGGCGCGCGCGAAACATGCGCACCTTGACGGTATTGGGGTTCATATTGAGAGCCTCGCTGATTTCCTGGACGGAATAACCTTCCACTTCCTTGAGAACGATCATCATGCGCTCCTCGGGAGCGAGCTGTGCGAGGAGGCGTTCGACGGCCTGGCGGGATTCCGAATGCTCGAGAGCGCCGGGAGCGGAATCGCCGGGGGGAAGCTGGGTAAGCATCTCCTGCTGCTCGTCGGTGAGGTCGGATTCGTAAACGAGCTTGCGGGCCTTGCGTTTGCGGAGGTAGTCGTAGGTCTCGTTGACGGTGATTTTGTAAAGCCAGGTGCCGAAACTGGAGCGGCCGTCGAAACGGCGGATGGCCAGGAAGACTTTGAGGAAGACCTGCTGGGAGATGTCTTCGATGTCTTCGTTCCAGCGGAGAATGCCTGCGACGACGCCGATGACGCGGCGCTGGTGGAGGCGGACGAGATCTTCGAAGGCGGAGACGTCGCCTTGCTGGGCCCTGCGGATGCAGTCAGATTCCTCGGCCCTGGGGCCCGAGGCCAGGGGGCGAGCCGGCGCAATGCGCGGTTGTGCGAGAGCCAAATTCACTCCGTCGGGTGGGACGCGCCGCAAGAGCAACAGGTTACAGCAGGATGGGGGCATGTAGCCAGGGGAGAAGAATGGGGAGGAGAGGACGAAAGACGGGTCAGGCGGGGTGTATCGGGGCGGAACAGAGGAGATGAGACGGGAGGCCGGATCAGTGAGCCGATGAGGGCGGGAAGAGGCTGTGGAAAGCTCTGTGGAGAGCGCAGAGGGGGCTTGCAGAGCACGTATAGTTATGATGTAATGGCGGCATGATTATCGGTGACCGTATCCGCTCACTCAGAGAAGACAAGAAACTCTCCCAGGGGGACATCGAGAAGCGCACCGGCCTGCTGCGGTGCTACATCTCGCGTGTCGAGAACGGGCACACCGTGCCCGCGCTGGACACGATCGAGAAGATCGCACGCGCTCTCGAGGTACCACTCTACCAAATGTTTTATGATGGCGAACAGCCGCCAGTGCTGCCGAAACTCCCGCGGCGCCGGTCGGCAGACGACATCATATGGGGCAGCGCGGGGAAGGACGCGCGGACGCTCACGCGTTTCCGCCGGCTGCTGGGGAAGATCGACGATAAGGACCGGAAGCTTCTGTTCTTCATGGCGCAGAAGCTGGCGCGGCGCGCGGCTGCCTAGACGCGCGCGGCGTACCTGAGGACTGTCCCTTCTAGCGTGCTTGGGGTGCGCAGGAGGGCGGTTCGATGGCCGGTGTGAATGGCGGAAGGTCCCTTCCCTTCCGTCTGGCGTATTTCTATTCCCATACGATGATGCTTGGGGACCTGCGAGCCGGGGCCTCCAGAGGACAGGCAAGAATGCCTGTCCCACGGCGTATTTCTATTCCCATTCGATGGTGCTGGGGGGCTTGGAGCTGACGTCGTAGACGACGCGGCTGACGCCGCGGACTTCGTTACCGATGCGAGCGGAGATGCGCGCGAGGACGTCGGCGGGGAGGCGGGTCCAGTCGGCGGTCATGGCGTCTTCGGAATCGACGACGCGCACGGCGATGGTAGAGCCGTAGCTGCGGTCGTCGCCCATCACACCGACGCTGCGCACGGGCAGGAGCACGGCGAAGGCTTGCCAGGTTTTCTCGTAGAGACCCGCACGGCGAATTTCCTCGACAACAATGGCGTCCGCTTCGCGGAGGGTGGCGAGGCGGTCTTCCGTAACTTCCCCTAAAACACGGACGGCGAGGCCGGGGCCTGGGAACGGGTGTTTTGTAAGCATTTCCTGGGGGATGCCGAGATCGCGGCCGATGCGGCGGACCTCGTCCTTGAAGAGGTCGCGGAGCGGCTCGACGAGCTCGAAGGGGAGATCCGCGGGCAGGCCGCCGACGTTGTGGTGCGTCTTGATGGTGGCGGAGGGGCCTTTGACGGAGACGGATTCGATGACGTCGGGATAGAGCGTGCCCTGGACGAGGAAGCGGATGGGGGAAGGAGAGGAAGAGGGAGGACAGACAGGAATGTCTGTCCCACGCTGCGCTTCTTCGGCGAAGACGGCGATGAATTCATGGCCGATGCGGCGGCGCTTCTCTTCCGGATCGGTGATGCCGGCGAGGCGAGCGAGGAAGCGCGGGCCGGCGCGGACGCCTTCGACGTTGAGGCCGAGGCGATTGCGGAGGAGGTCGAGAGTGTGGTCGTACTCGTGTTTGCGGAGGAGGCCGGTGTCCACGAAGACGTTGGTGAGATTGGAGCCGATGGCGCGATGGACGAGCGTGGCGGCAACGGCGGAGTCCACGCCGCCGGAAAGGGCGCAGATGGCGCGGGCGTTGCCGACGCGGGCGCGGATGGATTCGATGGTTTCCGCGATGAATGCGCCGCCTGACCAGTTGGGCTGAGCGTGGCAGATTCCGAAGACGAAATTGCCGAGGAGATCGGAGCCGTGCTCGGTGTGGCGGACTTCGGGATGAAATTCGACTGCGTAGATTTTGCGGGCGGGATCTTCGGCGGCGGAGATGGCGTTGTCCGTGGTGCCGACGACGTGGAAGCCGGATGGGAGAGCGACGACGTGGTCGCCGTGGCTGTTCCAGACGCGCACGGAAGGAGGAATGTTGCGGAAGAGTTCGGAACCGTTGCGGACGACGAGCTGCGCGGGGCCGTATTCCTTGCGGCCGGCGGGCTCGACTTTGCCGCCGAGTGTGTGGGTGATCCATTGGAGGCCGTAGCAGATGCCGAGGACGGGCAGGCCGAGATCGAGGACGTGAGGGTCGCAAGCGGGCGAGGCGGGATTGTAAACGGAGGAAGGGCCGCCGGAGAGGACGATGCCGGAAGGGCGATAGCGGCGGACCTCGTCGAGGGAGACGGTGCAGGGGAGGATGGCGGAGAAGACATCGCGTTCGCGGATGCGGCGGGCGATGAGCTGGGTGTATTGAGAGCCGAAGTCGAGGATGACGATGCCGCCGGGGACGCTCATCTGAGGTCTAGTGTAGCGTGATTTGGCGGTGCGGCGCGAGTGACTGGTGACTGGTGGAGGAGGAGGACGAGCAGGCGAGTATGATGACTGCGTAGTTGGAGGCACAATTGTTCGGTCGAAGGTATGGGAGAGCTACTGCTTGAACTGCTGTTTCTCTTCGCCGAATTGTTTGGCGAAGTGTTTATTGAACTGGCGGCAGCGGGATTGCTGGACTCGGTCTTCCGCGGGATCGCTAGAGCCTTCAATGCGCCATGGCGCGAAAGCCCCGCGCGCGCAGCAATAAGAACCGCTCTCTTAGGCATCATGATGGGCGGATTGAGCCTTCTTGTCGCACCACATCCGCTTGTGCGTCCGTCCCGGATTCGTGGCGTCAGCCTAGTGGTCAGCCCTGTCATTACGGGATTGCTTCTTTCCTTGGTTGGTGCGGCGTTGCGCCGAAGGGGCAAGGCGGTAGTTCAAATTGAGAGTTTTGGTTACGGATTTACCTTCGCATTCGGGATGGCGCTGGTCCGCTTCCTCCTTGCAAAGTGAAGTGACGAAAGGCATCGCCTCGCATGGGGAATGCGCTCTGAATCAGCACCGAGTCAACACCTACGGAACCTCCCGCTCAACGCGTAGCGAGATTGACGAGTTTGTCGGAGACCTTACTACCTTAAAGCTTCGGAGGGCGGACACCCGCCAAAAGGCTAGCGGGCAGGCGCGGACGGGACGCGGGTTCGCCCCTACGGCTGGTAAAGGCCCACGGTCAGAAAAGCACTGACCGTGGCTACCCGACCACCAGGTTCACTAGTTTGTCGGGGACGACGATGGATTTGCGGAGGGGTTTGCCGTCGAGCCAGGGGGCTACGCGGGGGTCGGATTGGGCGCGATGGACGAGCTGGTCTTCGGGGAGGCCGGCTTCGCATTCGATGCGGGCGCGGACGCGTCCGTTGACCTGGACGACGATTTCGACCATTTCTTCGCGGGCCAGCTCTTCGTTATAGGAGGGCCAGTGGGCACGGGCGAGGCCGTCCGTGTGGCCTAGCATTTGCCAGAATTCTTCGGCGATGTGCGGGGCGATGGGGGCGAGCATGAGGGTGAACATTTCCAGGATTTCGCGGAGGACGGCGTCGGGGACTGACTTTTCAAGGGGCTCGGCGGCCTGGAGGGCGTTGACCAGTTCCATGAGGAGGGCGACGGAAGAGTTGAAGTGCCAGCGGAGTTCGTAGTCGTTGGTTACGCGGCGGAGGGTTTGGTGGGATTGGCGGAGGAGGGAGCGGGCGGTATCGGAGAGGGGAGAGGAGGGAGAAGAAGGAGAGGAAGGAGAAGAGGGCACGGCATGCCGTGCCCCTACGCGAGAGGTGTGGCGGTCGATTAGGCGCCAGGCGCGATTGAGGAAGCGCCAGGAGCCTTCGATGCCTTCTTCGCTCCAGTCGAGATCCTTTTCGGGGGGAGCGGCGAAGAGGGTGTAGACGCGAGCGGTGTCGCAGCCGTACTTGGCGGCTATGTCCAGAGCGCCGACGACGTTGCCTTTGGATTTGGACATGGCGGCGCCGTCTTTTAGGACCATGCCCTGGGAGAAGAGGCGCGAGAAGGGCTCGGAATGGCGGACGAGGCCGAGATCGCGGAGGACGCGGCAGAAAAAGCGCGAGTAGAGCAGATGCAGGATGGCATGCTCAATGCCGCCGATGTACTGGTCCACCGGATTCCAGTAGGCGACGACGGAGGGATTGAAGGGAGCGCGGTCGTTGTGCGGGTCGGCGTAGCGGTAGTAGTACCAGGAAGAATCGAAGAAGGTGTCCATGGTATCGGTTTCGCGGCGTGCGGGGCCGCCGCACTTGGGACATTTGACGTTGACGAATTCGGGGACGCTTTCGAGCGGGGAGCGGCCCTCGCCGGTAATGCTGACGGTGGGCGGAAGGCGGACGGGGAGATCGGATTCGGGAACGGGGACGATGCCGTCCGTGGGGCAGTAAATGACGGGAATGGGAGTGCCCCAATAACGCTGGCGGCTGACGCCCCAGTCTTTGAGGCGGAAGACGATTTCGCGGCGGCCGAAACCGCGGGCTTCCGCGTCGGCGGTCATTCGCTCGATGGCTTCGGCAGGGGTGAGGCCGGAGTAGGGGCCGGAGTCCACTACGGTACCTTGGCTATGTTCGTCAAAGGCCTCTGACATTGTGTCTGCAAACAGCGTTGTTTGAGAGACGCCGTCAGGACCGGCTGTGCCACCCAGCGGTTGAACGACCACGCGGATAGGGAGTCGGTACTTCTTGCAGAATTCAAAATCGCGCGGGTCGTGAGCCGGCACGGCCATTACGGCGCCCGTGCCGTAACCGGAAAGCACGAAGTTGGCGACCCAGATAGGGAGGCGCTCGGCGTTGAAGGGGTTGCGCGCGAACTGCTCGGTGAAAAATCCCTCCTTCTCGGCCGTGGCGATGTCCGCAGCGCGCAGCCCTTGCCGCAGCAGGCGCTGCGCCTCGCGGGCGAGCAGATCCCGGTTTGCCGCGCCTTCCAGCAGTTCATCCAGCAGCGGATGGTCGGGAGCAAGGATGACCGCCGTGGCACCATAAATGGTGTCAATCCGTGTGGTGAAGACCTCAATCCTCCGCCCGGTCATCCCCTCGACGGGAAACTGCACGCGCGCGCCCTGTGATTTGCCGATCCAGTTGCGCTGCATGAGGATGACGCGTTCGGGCCAGCCGCCTTCGAGGTGGTGGAGATCGTCGAGAAGCTCGTCGGAATATTTGGTGATGCGGAGGAACCACTGCTCGATGTCGCGTGCTTCGACGGGAGTGTCGTCGTGGCGCCAGCAGCAGCCGTTGACCACCTGCTCGTTGGCGAGGACGGTTTGGCACTTGGGGCACCAGTTGACGAGGCTCTTTTTGCGATAGGCGAGGCCGCGTTCGAGCATGCGGAGAAAAATCCATTGGTTCCAGCGGTAATACTCGGGCTCGCAGGTGGAGAGCTCACGGCGCCAGTCGTAGGAGAGGCCGAAGCGGCGGGCCGCGGTGCGGATTTCCGCGATGTTGGAGTTGGTCCATTCGCGCGGGTGGATGTTGCGCTGCATCGCGGCGTTTTCGGCGGGGAGGCCGAAGGAGTCGTAGCCGAGCGGGTGAATGACGTTGAAGCCGCGGAGACGGCGGAAACGGGCCACGGCGTCGCCGATGGTGTAGTTCCGCATGTGGCCCATGTGGAGGGTGCCGGAGGGATAGGGGAGCATTTCGAGAACGTAGTACTTGGGGCGCGCGGGGTCAGCTTCGGAATGGAAGGCGCCTTCGCGCTCCCAGCGGTCCTGCCAGCGCTGCTCGATTTCCTGTGGGTTGTAGTCGGTCACCGGCGGCTCCTGGAGGATGGGTTGCGGCGCGGGCCGCGGGCGCGGGCCGCACGAGGGGGACGAGGACTAAAGGCCGACGAGACGCCCCTCGGCTTCGCTCGGGACAGGCCGGGGCCACCACGGCGCGGGCGGATACACTGCCCGCCCCGGCGGGCGGAACGCGGAGAAGAGGGCACGGCATGCCGTGCCCCTACCGGGACCGCGCGCGGTTTGCGCTGGATGGGCGGCTCCATGCCCAGCAGTGACCAGAGGGCGCGGACGTTGCGGCGGTCGTCGCCGGGGCGGTCGATGGGAGTTTCGGCGAGGAAGGCGCGGTCGGGGGAGCGGAGGAGCGGGTGGTTCAGGATGCGAGCGAAAGCTTCTTTGCCAATGTGGCCACGGCCGATGTGTTGGTGGCGGTCGGTGCGAGCGCCGAGCGGAGCTTTGGAGTCGTTGCAGTGGATGACGCGGACGTTTTCCAGGCCGAAGGCGGCATCGGCTTCGGCGAGCGTGCGGTCCAGACCTTCGGGCGTGTGGATTTCGAAACCGGCGGCGAGGAGATGGGCGGTGTCGAGACAGATGCCAGGCTGGGGCGTGGCGCCGCGGGCGCGGCAGGCGTCGAGCATGTCGCGGAGATGGGAGAATTCGGAACCGAGGCCGGTTCCCTGCCCTGCCGTGTTTTCGAAGAGGACGCGGACGGAAACAGGAGGAGGGGAGTTGTGACCGGAGTGTGAGAGATCGGGGGACGCGGACCCGGCCGGAGGACAGGCTGAAAGCCTGTCCCACATCGCGCGGGAGACGGCTTCGGCTGCGTTTTCGATGCCGCGTGCGATGCCCGCTTCGCGGGCGGAGCCGGGATGGACGATGAGATAGTCAGCGCCGAGTTGGAGGGCGCGGACGATTTCGTCGCGAAAGGCGTCGATGGAACTCTCCCAGCGCGTGGGATCGGGCGAGGCTAGATTGATCAGGTAGTTGGCGTGGACGGCGACGGGGCCGAGGCGGAGTTCGGCGCGGCGTTCGCGGAAGCGTTTGGCGACCGGGGCGGGGATGTGGCGCTGGTGGGGGCGCGGCCACATGCGCGGGCTGGCGGAAAAGATTTGCAGAGCGGTGCAGCCGATGCGGGCGGCAATGTCGAGTGCGCGGGAGGCTTCGCCAGCGATGGAAGTGTGAATACCGATGCGGGGGCGTCCGTCGAGCCAGTCGGGTGGCGGCGTGGCTGAGTCGACTTCCTCGGGAGCCACTAGCGAGTAGACTTCGGTCGTTTGCGCACTGTCCATGGCGCGGCCCATTTCGATCCAGCATGTGGCGAAATGATGCTGGGACTGAGATTTTATTCTAGCCGAGGGGTCTCGGGGTTCGCAATCGGAGTCACACGATGGTGGGCCGGGCCTGTTCGATCAGGGATGCGCGGGAGCGGGAGTGAATTGGACTTTGGGAACCTCGCGCGAGGCGGCCGGAGCTTGAAAGTAGGCATCGTTGCGCTGGAAGCCGGAGAGGCTGGCCACAATGTTGTTGGGGAACAGGGCGATGTAGGTGTTGTAGTCCTGTATGGCTTCGTTGTAGCGGCGGCGTTCGACGGCGATGCGGTTTTCCGTGCCGGCGAGTTCGTCCTGGAGGCGGAGGAAATTTTCGTTGGATTTGAGCTGGGGATAGTTCTCGACGATGGCCAGCAGGCGACCGAGGGCGCCATCGAGCTGACCGTTGGCGGCGATTTTTTCAGCGGGGGAGTGGGCGCCGAGCAGAGCGGCGCGTGCGGAGGCTACGGCGCCGAACACGGCTTGCTCCTGAGCGGCATAGCCCTTCACGGTTTCTACGAGATTGGGGATGAGGTCGGCGCGGCGCTGGAGAACGACGTCTACCTGCGCCCAGTCGGCCTTGATGGTTTCGCTTTTGCGCACCATATCGTTGCGGCGGTCCACGTACATGCTGCCGAAAATCAGGCCGCAGAGGACGAGGATGACGAGCAGGACGGCGACAATGCCGAGAAAGATTTTCATGGGCGCACCTGTTGATAATCTAGCACAGCCGGACGCGGCCCAGAGAGGCTGCGCAACCTTCCTCCTGGCTGCGGACTACCAGTCTCCGCTGGCGCCGCCGCCGCCGGAATCTCCTCCGTCGAAACCGCCGCTATCGCTGGAACCGCTGTCGCTCGAGCCGCCGCCGGAACCTCCAGAGGAATCCGAGCCCGAGAAGCCACCATAGCCGCCACCGCCGCCACCGAACCGGGAGCGGAACCAGGGAACGATGGCGAAAATAACGAAGAAGATCGCGATGATGATCCACATCCCGAGTCCGCTGCCGGAGTTCGTGTCGTTATCGGCGGTCGGCGGGTGTGGCGGGGGCGAGGGCGGGGCGATGGAGGCGAGGGTGACGCCCTTGTCGGCGGCGATGACGCCGGCGATGTGGGAGACGAGCAGAACGACGGCCGGGGTGAAATTGTTCTGGCGGAGCATGGGGACGATTTCGCGGCCGAAGCCGCCGACCTTGCCGTCGGGGAGGATGGGTTCGAGGCCGTACCCGACTTCGACGCGGTAGTGGTGGTCGGAGACGGCGAGGAGGATGAGGACACCGCGGTTCTGGCCCTTCTTGCCGATGCCCCAGCGATGAAAGAGCTGGTTGGAGAAATCTTCTATCGGGACGCCATCGAGAGAGTGAATGGTGACGACGATGAGCTGGGCTTGCGCTTTGGAGTCGAGCTCGGAGGAGATGGCAGTGAGCTGGCCGACGGCAGCCGGGCTGAGGACGCCGGCAAAATCGTTGACGCGGCCGGCGTGCTGGAGGGAGGCCTGCTTCTCGGCGAGCGCGGGGAATGGAGCGAGAAGCGAGAGAGCGAAAGCAAGAGCGAGCGTGATGGAGAACAGAGGCGGCAGCACGCGGGCGCGAAGCGTGCGGGGCATGCGGGGATTATACGGGAAGTGGGGCGAGTGGCGGAGGAATGGTGAGGAGGAGGAGACCGGGGCGAATCGGTCGAGAGAGACTCGAGCGGCAAACGGTGGCGATGGGATGCGCGGGAGGGAGCCGGGGATTGGCTGCCGTGGAAAGGCGAAAGCGGTTCGAGGACGAACCGCTTTCGCACACAGAGGGCTTCGCGCTGCTCCAATTGGGGTTTGAGAGGGCACGCTTGGGAATCGGGGGGAGATGGGATAGGTTTGAAGAGCACAGGCTGAAGCCTGTGCCACGGGGGAGAGGAACATCTCATGCTTGTGGTGATGGATGCGCACGCGACGGAGGAGCAAATCCGCGTGGTGTGCGCGCGGATTGAACAGCTAGGGCTGAAGGCACATGCGATTCCGGGGTCGTCGCGGACGGCGATCGGGATTACGGGAAACCAGGGCGGCGTGGACCTGGGAGTGTTGGAGTCGCTGCCTGGAGTGGTGGAGTGCATCCCGGTCAGCAAACCGTACAAATTGGTGAGCCGGGAACTGAAAGAGAACGCGACGGTGGTGCGGATCGCGACGCCATTGGGGGAGGCGGCGATCGGAGGGAAAAGCGCAGTGCTGATCGCGGGGCCGTGCGCGGTGGAATCGCGGGAGCAGGCGTTTGCGATTGCGCGGCACGTGCGGGACGCGGGCGGGAAATTGATGCGCGGAGGGGCGTACAAACCGCGGACGTCGCCGTACAGCTTCCAGGGACTGGGCCAACCGGGGCTGGAAATCCTGCGGGCGGTGCGGGAGGAGTTCGGGCTGGGAATCGTGAGCGAGGCGGTGGACAACGAGAGTCTGGACCTGGTGGAGAAGTGCGCAGACATGATCCAGATCGGAGCGAGGAACATGCAGAACTTCTCGCTGCTGAAACGCGCGGGACGGGCGAAAAAACCGGTGCTGCTGAAACGAGGGATGGCGGCGACGCTGGATGAATTCCTGATGGCGGCGGAATACGTGATGGCAGAGGGAAATTACAACGTGGTGCTGTGCGAACGGGGCGTGCGGACGTTCAGCGACTTCACGCGGAATACGCTGGACCTGGCGGTAATCCCGGCGGTGCAGTCGCGGAGCCACCTGCCCATCGTGGTGGACCCGAGCCATGGAACGGGAAAACGGAGCAAAGTGCTGCCGCTTTCGCGTGCGGCGATCGCGGCGGGGGCGGATGGGCTGCTGGTGGAGGTGCATCACGACCCGGCGACGGCGCTATCGGATGGGACACAGGCGATATTGCCGGAAGAGCTGAGGCAGTTGTGGGAGGAGGCGCGGCAGATTGCGGGGGTGCTGGGGAGGACGATGAATTAGGTGACTGGTGATCGGTGACTGGTGACTGGTGAAAGACGCGGAGTGAGCGGGCCGCGAAACTCGTAGATTCCCGGCCTTGGGATGGGCGGGATGAGGTTGGCGATGGCTGCTGCGTAGAAGGCGAAAGGAGTTCGCCGACGAACTCCTTTCGCACTCAAAGGGCTTCGCGACCACAATCGTCGGGACGCAAAAGGCGCGTCGCGCTGCCGTTTGCCCAGGGCGAGGTGACGGCAGCAATACGGAAGAACCCGTGGGGAAATCGAGAAAATTGAACGGGCGGCTGGTGTTTGCCGGTGTGGTGCTGGCGCTGGTGGGGGTGCGCGTGGTGGCGCAGCAGATGGGGCTGGCGACGCTGCGGCCGGGGCTGCATCTCTACGCTTACGTGACAAACGTGCAGGGCGGAACGGTGAGCGTGGTGGACCTGGTGGCGCTGGCGGCGCGTGGGCAGATCAGCGTGGGGCCGGCGCCGTCGGGACTGCGGGCACATCCGACGCGGACGGAATTGTGGGGAGTGAGCACGACGGGCGGATACGTGTGGGTGATTGACGCGCGGAAGGGCGCGGTGGTGGCGAATATTCCAGTGGGCGGGGGAATGTTTGCGGTGGACTTCTCGCCGGACGGTTCGCGAGCGTATGCGGCGGCAGCGAATACGGGCGAGGTGGCGGGGATTGACTGCGCGACGCGGCGCGTGGTGGCGCGGGCGCGCGCGGGGGACCGTCCGTGGCTGGTGCGGGCGACTCCCGACGGGAAATACGTGCTGGTGGCGAACCGGGGGGAGAGTTCGCTGTCGATGCTGGACGCGGAGACGCTGGGCACGGTGGCGAAAATCGCGGTGACATCGGCGCCGGAACAGATTGCGGTGCTGCCGGACGGCTCGAAGGCGTTCATCACGTCGGGGAGCGGGAGTTCGGTGTCGGTGGTGGATCTGAAACAGCGGAAACTGCTGGCGAACCTGGCGGTGGGAGGGAAACCGGGGGCGCTGGTGCTGTCGAAGGATGGCGCGGAATTGTACGTGCTGTCAGCGGAGTCGCATGGACTCGACGTGATCGATACCTGGAGGAACGAGACGGGTGACCACGTGACGGTGGGGAGCACGCCGGCGCTGGGAGTGCTGTCGGGGGACGGGTCAGTGCTGTACGTGACGGATACGACGGCGGACCGCGTGGCGCCGGTGGATACGTACCACCGGAGAGTGCTGCGGCCGATCTCGGTGGGACAGGGGCCGGTGGCGGCGGCGATAACGCCGGAGGGGAATTTGCTGCTGGTGGTGAATGAACAGTCGAATGATCTGGCCATCGTGCGGATGCGGACGAACAGTTTAATGACGCTGGTTCCGGTGGGGCTGCGGCCGCGGGACGTGGCGGTGAAAATGTTTTAGGGGCAGTGGCTGGTGGCGAGTGGCTAGTGGCGAGAGAAGAGAATGCAGGAAAAACAGCAAACAGCAGAAAAGGCGGGAAACGGAAGGAGTATCGCAGAGGGCGCAGAGAACGCGGAGTTCGCAGAGAGCAAAGAGAGGAGGGAGAAGAATGACATTGCGGCGGTGCCTGCGAGAGGACTGAAGGCCGGCGGGACGCCGGCGCTACCACGTGTAGTCTTCGCCGAGGGGGATGGAGAGGACGCCCTGGGCGGGGAGGACGTCGACGGGGAGGCCGGCGTGCCAGAGGGCTGCACCTATATCGAGCGTGCGGCGGCTGGAGCAGGGGACGAGATCGCGGGCGAGGGCGGCTTCGAGGATTGTGCCGAGGGCGATGCGGGCCTTTTCCTTTCCGGCGAGGAGACAGACCCCGTCCTGTTCGATGGCATGGCCGGTTATTTTGCCCGCTTGCACCTGAACGATCACAACGACATCGGAATCGCCACGGATGCGGAGATGGAATTCGCATTCGCGCAATTCATCCAGGGCGCCGGGGACCCAATCAACGCGGAGGAACAGCGATTCGCGGTCGAACCCGTAACGGAACTCGTGGAGGTGATGGGTGCGGCCGTGCATGGCGGACTCCTGGAGATCGGCGGAGTAGAGGCCGGCGCCGAGCCATTCGAAATAGCTGGTTTCGCGGCCGTCGACGGAGACGCGGAGGAAATCGGATGGTGGAAGGACGAGAGCCGGAGCGGCGGGCCGTTTGATGGGCTGGGCGAGGGCTTCGGGGGCTTCGGCGCCGAGCGCGAGATAGATCTCGGTGAGATGGGTGCGGTAGATGGTGTCGAATTCGGCATCGTTGGCGGAGCTGTGTTCCGGGCCGAACCACCAGCACCAGTCGCTGCCTTCCGCGGTGAGGATGGATTCAAAGGCATGCGCGAGACGTTCCGGAGGGATGGCGGCGGCGCCGGGGCGGCGGGAGCGCTCGAAGACGTCGCGGGCGTCGCGCAGCAGGTCCCAGGCGCGGATATCCTCGGCATGACCCGCCCAGATATCGAAATTCGCGTTGATCCAGGAGCCGGGAACGATGTGGGCGATGGTAGGAAGTTCGCCGGCAGCGGCGACGGCTTCCGCGGCAGTGAGCGGATGAATGTCGGGGTCGGCCTGGATGCGGGAGTAGAAGAGGCGGAGAAATTCGCGGCCGTTGCCGGGAAAAAATTCCCAGGCGTTCTCGCCATCGAGGATCAGGGAAACGGTGAGGGGGCGGGGGGAGCGGACTCGTTCACTGATGGAGCGGATGCGGTTGTGGAGGTCTTCGGCGGCCGCCTCGGCGGGCATGCGGCTGTAAACGAAGCCGACGAGGTCAGAAAGATAGTGGTCGCGGAAGAGTCCGACGATGTCGCCAGAAGGGAGGCGGAGGCGCCAGGGGGAGTAGAGCTTCAGGGCGTTGTCGGGAACGCCGACGGCGTCGCGGCCGAAACCGACCTGGAGGGTGCGGCCGAGAACGCCTTCGTCGCTGGCGAACCAGCGGAAACCGAGCTCGGCGGCGATTCCGAGGGCGGCATCGGAGACGGAGCCTTCCGAGGGCCAGAGTCCAGCCGGAGGGCGTGCGAAACGAGATTCGTGGAAGCGACGGGCGCGGGCGAGCTGCTCGCGGGCGTCTTCCGGATGGATGAAGGGCGGGGAGAGGACGGGAGAGCGGGGATTGGATTCCTGGGCGGCGCGGGAGTCGCAGACGAGGGGCAGAATGGGGTGATAGAAGGGCGTGGTGGAGATTTCGATCTGGCCGCGCTGGGAGGCTGCGGCGTATTCGGGGAGAACGCGGCGGAGCAGCTCGATCTGCTTGTCGCGGAGGGCGAGCTTATCGTGCTCGGAGAAATCGTCCCCTTGGCGGGCGAGCGCGGTGACCACGGGGTCGTGGGCGAGATATTCCTCGTCCATCCAGGCGAGCTGGGAGAGGAGCTGGAGGTCGCGCCAGTCGCGGAGGCTCATGCCCCGAGCGGCATCGCGGCCGGCGGCAGTGACCTGCTGGTGGAGCTCGACGAAGCGGGGCCAGCGCGAGGTCATGCGCTCGTGATTCAACTGGAAGGCGCGGAGGAGGATTTCGGATTTTTGTTCGTCGGTGAGGGACTGGGCCGGGGCCATGGCCGCGTCGAACCAGACTTCGTGGAATTCTCCGGAGGCGTACTCTTCGAGCTGGTGGCCGAGAGCGGGGACGAAGTTGAATGTGGCGTGCACGGCGGGGAATTCTTCGAGTATTTTGACCATGCCGAAATAGTCCTTTAGGGCGTGGAGGCGGGTCCAGGGAAGGAGATAGCGGCCGGAAGCCGGGTCGCGGTACTGGGGCTGGTGCATGTGCCAGAGGATGACGAGGTGGATGGGAGTCATGAGGAAGTGACCAGTGGCGAGTGGCGAGTGGCGAGCTGGGAGAAAAGCAAATCCCTCATCCCGCGGGACGACGCGGGATTCGGGATGACAGAACCGTGCATGTTAGAATGAGTGGCTTTGGGCATGCGATTGCGTCTGATTGACCGCTACATCTTCCGCGAGATCGGGTCCTACGCACTACTGGGCCTGTTCGTTTTTACCTTCATATTCTTCGTGCCGCAACTCGTTAGATTGATGGACCTGGTGGTGAGCCATTCGGCCGGGCTGGGGACGATTGCGGTGCTGGTGGGGTGCACGCTGCCGGGAATCTTTACGTTCACGCTGCCGATGGGAGTGCTGGTGGGGGTGCTCATCGGGCTGGGACGGCTGTCGGCGGACAGCGAGCTGATCGCGTTGCAATCGCTGGGATTCGACCGGAAACGCATCCTGTTCCCGGTGGGGATGCTGGCGGTGGGGACGGCAGCGGTGACGCTGTGGATGACGGTGTGGGCAGGGCCGCCGGCACTGGAAAAATTGCACGAGACGGAGCAGGGGCTGGCGACGAGCCAGGCGTCGTTCGAAGTGCAGCCCCGGGTGTTCGAGGAACAGTTTCCGCACATGGTGCTGTATGTGTCCGACGTGACCGGCGGGGGAACCAGGTGGAAAGGAATCCTGCTGGCGCAAACCGGAGGGGATGCGACTCCGCGGATTACGTTTGCGGAGAGCGGGATCGTTCTGCCTGACCCGCAGCATGGAACGCTGCAATTCCATCTGATGAACGGGACGACGCACGAGTTCGTGAGGAGCGACCCGAGACAGTACTCCGTTTCCACATTTGGACGGGAGGATCTGCCGGTGGCGGTGGTGGAAGGCGGGGGCCGAAAGCGCGCCGCGCCGACGCTGGCGGAACAGCCGTTCCGCGAGGTGGCGCGGCTGTACGGGAAGGGCGATACGCAGGCGCGGGTGGAGTTTCACCGGCGGATTGCGTTTCCGGCGGCGTGCTTGGTGTTCGCGCTGCTGGGAGTGCCGGTGGGAATCCGGCCGCAGCGCGGGGGCCGGGCTTCGGGATTCGTGATGACGCTGCTGATGGTGAGCGGGTATTACCTGCTGTTTGTGACCGGAGCGGGGCTGGCCCGGCAAGGGAAGGTGCCGGCAGGCGTGGGGATGTGGGCGGCGAACCTGCTGACGGCGCTGTGCGGACTGGCGCTGGTGCCGGGAATGGACCAGATCCGGAGCGAGCAGGGATGGATGGAGCGGGTGCGGGGCTGGTTCCGTCCGCGGGGGGGGCGGCGAGCGCGCATTTCCGGGCGGCTGGCCACGGCGCGGCCCGGACATCTTCCGGGGCCGCGAGTGGCGCGGGGGTACGCGTTTCCGCTGCTGATGGACGTGTACCTGCTGCGGGCGTTTTTCTTTTACACGGTGCTGTTCCTGGCTGCGTTCATTTTCATCTTTCATTCGTTCACGTTTTTCGAGCTGCTGGAGGACATCGGGAAGCACCACATCGGGGTGGGGACGGTGTTGCAGTACTTCGTGTTCCTGACGCCGTACATGTTCTACCAGTTGACGCCGGTGGCGGCGCTGATCGGGGTGCTGGTGACGCTGGGGGTGCTGTCGAAAAATAACGAGGTGACAGCTTTCAAAACCTGCGGGGTGAGCCTGTACCGGCTGTCGCTGCCGCTGCTGCTGGCCGGCGTGGCGCTGGCGACGCTGATGTTTTCGCTGGACGACACGATACTGCCGACGTGCAACCAGAGGCAGGACGCGCTGCGGAACCAGATCAAAGGGCATCCGGCGCAGACGTTCTTTCAGCCGCGGCGGCAATGGATCTTCGGGGAGGGCGACCGGCTGTACAACTACGATTACTTCGATCCGCAGCACAACCTGTTTGCTGGGCTCAGCATTTTCGAGCTGGACCCGGCAACGTTCCAGTTGAGGAAGCGGGCGTTCTTTGCCCGGGCGAAATACGAGGAGAGCCTGCACGGATGGGTGTTGGAAGAGGGCTGGGTGCGGAATTTCGAGGCGGGGCGCGTCGCGTCGTACCTGCCCTACCGGGTGACGGAATTGCCGGAGTTTACCGAGCCGCCGTCGTACTTTAACCGGGAGGCACGGCCATACACGCAGATGAGCTGGGCGGAGTTGGGAGAGTACATCCGGGAGCTGCACCAGGCAGGATTCGACGTGTCGCGGCTTTCGGTTCAATGGCACAAAAAATTCGCGTACCCGATGATTGCGCCGATCATCATGCTGCTGGCGATACCGTTTGCGTTCCTGGTGGGGACGCGCGGAGCGGTGGGCGGGCTGGCGCTGGGGGTGGCGATTGGGATTGCCTATTGGGTCGCGTCGGCGCTGGCGGAGGCGATTGGGGCGGCGGGGCAGCTCCCGCCTGTGCTGGCGGGGTGGGGGCCGGCGGTGGTGTTTGGGTTCACGGGCATGTACTTCTTCCTGCGGATGAAGACATAACACCTCTCGAATCAGACAGATAAGAAAAAACTAAAGTAATGGTTCAGGTCTAAGAGCGCACGCCGATTAACCACGGAAAGAAAGATGGGGCACGGCGTGCCGTGCCCCTACGAAGATATCAACGGCGATGCTTTTTGATGGGGCGCTTTTTTTCTTCGATGACGGCTTGGGCGGCGGCGAGTCGCGCGATGGGGACCATGTAAGGAGACGCGCTGACGTAGTCCATGCCTACCTGGTGGCAGAACTTCACGGATTCGGGTTCGCCGCCGTGTTCGCCGCAAATGCCGACCTCGAGATTGGGGCGCGTCTTGCGTCCGCGCTCGATGCCCCACCGGATGAGCATGCCGACGCCTTCAATGTCCAGCACCTGGAAGGGGTCGTGTTTCAGAATGCCGGCTTTCTTCTCGTCCACGTAGTCGGGGAGGAAGCGGCCGGCATCGTCGCGAGAGAGGCCCATGGTGGTCTGGGTGAGGTCGTTGGTGCCGAAGGAAAAGAATTCGGCGACCTCGGCGATCTGGTCGGCGAGCAGGGCGGCGCGGGGGAGCTCGATCATGGTGCCGACGAGATAGTGAAGTTTCACTTTCTCTTTCTTGATGATGGCGTCGGCGACGCGGCGCGTGGCTTGCTCGAGGATGCGCATTTCCTTTTTGTCGAGAGTGAGGGGATGCATGATTTCGGGGTGAACCTTGACGCCTTCGCGCTGGCAGGCGATGGCGGCCTCGATGATGGCGCGGACCTGCATCTCGAGGATTTCGGGATAGGTGATGCAGAGGCGGCAGCCGCGATGGCCGAGCATGGGGTTGGCCTCGTGGAGCTGGGCGACGCGGCGGGTGATGGAATCGGCGCTGACGCCGAGATCGCGCGCGAGCTCTTCCTGCTTGAGGCGGTCGTGGGGGACGAACTCGTGGAGCGGTGGGTCCACCAGGCGGATGACGACGGGGAGTCCGTCCATGGCTTTGAAGATCCCGATGAAATCGCGGCGCTGGAACGGGAGGAGGCGGTCGAGGGCCTTCTTCCGCCTTTGCGGGTCTTCCGCGATGATCATTTCCTGGATGGCGCGCTGGCGTTCGATGCTCTTTTCCGGCTGCTCGAAATCCTTGAAGAACATGTGTTCGGTGCGGACGAGGCCGATGCCCTCGGCGCCCATTTCGCGAGCTTTGCGGGCGTCCTGCGGGGTGTCGGCATTGGCGCGAACGCCGAGTGTGCGGATTTTGTCGCACCAGGAGAGCAGGATCTCGTAGGCGGGAGGGAGTTGGGGTGCGGTTAGCTTGAGCTGGCCTTCATAGACGGCGCCTTCGTTGCCGTCGAGCGTAATCCAATCGCCCTGATGGACGACGCGGCCGTTGGCGCGGAAGAGCTTTTGCGCGTAGTCCACATCGAGCGCTTCGCAACCGACCACACAACACTTGCCCCATCCGCGGGCAACGACGGCGGCGTGTGACGTCTTGCCGCCGGTGGCGGTGAGGATGCCCTGGGCGACGGCCATGCCGCCGACGTCCTCGGGGCTGGTCTCGCGGCGAACGAGGATGACGCGCTTGCCGTCGTGGGCCATGGCTTCCGCTTCGAGAGCGCTGAAGACAGCCTGGCCGACTGCGGCGCCGGGGACGGCATTGACACCGGTGGCGAGACGGCCTTTGGCGAGCTCGGCGCGGGGCAGGTCGGGATCGAGGATGGGATAGAACATACGCTCGACATCCTCGCCCTTGATGCGCTCGATGGCCTCCTCCTTGGATATCAAGTGTTCCTTTACCATGTCCACGGCGATGCGGAAGGTGGCAGCGGGAGTGCGCTTGCCGGTGCGGGTCTGGAGGATGTAAAGCTTCCCTTCCTCGACGGTGAATTCGATGTCCTGCATATCGCGATAATGCTTTTCGAGAGTCACGCGGACGCGTTCGAGCTGGGCATAGAGGCCGGGCATGCGCTTGCGCATTTCGTCGAGGTGCATGACGGGACGAATGCCGGCGACAACGTCTTCACCCTGAGCGTTGAGCAGGAAATCGCCGAAGAAAGTCTTCTCGCCGGAGGAGGGGTCGCGGGTGAAGCAGACGCCGGTGCCGGAGTCGTCGCCCTTGTTGCCGAAGACCATCTGAACGACGTTGACGGCGGTGCCGAGCAGGCCGGTGATTTTTTCGACGCGGCGGTAAGTGACGGCTTTCTCGGCCATCCAGGAGCCAAAGACGGCGCCGATGGCGCCCCAGAGCTGTTCGCGGGGGTCCTGGGGAAAATCCTTGCCGGTACGGTCGCGGTAAAACTGTTTGTAGGCGCCGACTAGTTCCTTCCAGCCTTCGGCGGTGACGTCAGTATCGAGCCGGGCGCCGTGGTGCTTCCTCATGCCGCGCAGGCGCTCTTCGAGCTCTTCCTTGGGAAGACCGATGACGACGGTGGAATACATCTGGACGAAGCGGCGGTAAGCATCCCAGGCGAACCGGTCGTTCTTTGTGCGCGAAGCGAGGGCTTGGACGGAGCGGTCGTTGAGGCCGAGATTCAGGATGGTTTCCATCATGCCGGGCATGGAGCGGGCAGAGCCGGAACGGACGCTGACGAGAAGCGGGTCGGAGGGGTCGCCGAGTTTTTTGCCGGTGACTTTTTCGAGGCGCGCGAGATGGGTGGCGACTTCGCGGTCGAGGCCACGGGGGTATTTGTTGCCGAGCTTGAAGAACTGATCGCAGGCCACGGTGGAAATGGTGAAGCCGGCGGGGACGGGGAGGCCGATGCGGGTCATTTCATGAAGGCCGGCACCTTTGCCGCCGAGGAGATCCTTTTGATCGCCGCGACCTTCCGCCTTTTTTGCTCCGAAGAAGTAAACGAATTTCATGGGTCCTCGCATTTGGAGTGGCCAGTGATCGGTGGTCAGTGGCCAGCAGGATTTATGATGTCGGCGCGCCGACAAGATTGTAACGCAGACCGCTGGTGAGCGCGTCCTCGAGACGAAAGAAAATTCTGAGCCATCCGAGTGAACCGCCTGCCTGAGTGAGCCACGGCGACGCACAGGCTGATTCCGATCCCGAAACTTCGGGATGCGGGACTGTGCTACCCAGATTCCAGTATCACTTCAAGTTTTTCTAGGCGCTGTGCTGTCGGTCACAATCTCGGAAAAATCGGCGATGGTGGAGAATTCGCGGAGGAGGTTGCGGAGGAGAGCGAGACGATTGGCGCGGACGGCGGGGTCTTCGGCCATGACCAGGACTTTGTCGAAGAAGCGGTCAACGGCGGGGCGAAGGGCGGCGATGGTCCGGAGGGCATCCTCGTACTTTCTAGCTTGCTTGAAGGCGGCGGCGGAGCGGGCGGCGGACGCGGCGGCGGCGTGGAGGGCGCGTTCTTCTTCGACCGTGAGGAGCGCGGGATCGGGAGCTTCGGGGATCGGCTCCTTCGCGGCGGACTTTTCCAGGATGTTGCGGATGCGTTTGAAGGCAGCGGCGAGCGGAGGGAAATTCTCGGTGGGGCGGACGCGGCGGAGGGCTTCGAGGCGGTCGGAGAGATCCACAAGATCGCCCGAGCCGGCGGCCATGGCGGCTTTGACTTCGTCGAACGCGTAGCCGCGACGTTCCTGGAAGTAGAAGCGGGCGCGGTCGGCAATGAAGTCGCAGGCCTGCTGGTGGAGAGTGGTGGGTAGAGGAAGCCCGGGATTGGCGGAGGTAAGCGCGTCGGTCACGGACTGGACAGCGGCCATCAGAGAAAGCCGGAGGCGGCGTTCCACAATGATGCGGACGATGCCGGCGGCAGCGCGGCGGAGGGCGAACGGATCGCTGGAACCTGAGGGAATTTTGCCGACGGCAAAGCATGCAACGAGCGCGTCGAGCTTGTCAGCGAGGGCGACGACGCAGCCGGCGAGATTGCGCGGGAGGTCATCGTCGAGGCCGGCGGGGCGGTAATGATCGTAGATGGCCTCGGCGACGAGTGGGGATTCGCCCTGTGCGCGGGCGTAGAGGCCGCCGACGATGCCCTGCAGTTCGGTGAACTCGCGGACCATTTCGGTGACGAGGTCGCATTTGGCGAGCAGCGCGACGCGGTCGCGGTGTTCAGGTGTTAGTTCAAGATTTGCCGTCGGACACTCTGGCGCGTTGATTTGGAGGTCGTGAGAGATATCGCGGAGACGTTTGACTTTGAGACCGTAGGAGCCGAGCGAGGCTACGTAAGTGACGGCGTCGAGTTTGGGAAGATTGTCGGCGAGCCGACATTTGACCATGTCGGAGTCCCAGAAAAATTTGGCATCGGCGAAACGGGCGCGGAGGACGCGTTCGTGTCCTTGGCGCATCTTCCCTGCCCTGTCGCGATCGGAGTTGATGATGGCGAGGAAATGAGGGGCGAGGCCGGTCTGAGTGTGAGGAGAAGAAGAGGGATCACAGGCTGAAGCCTGTGCCACGCCCTCCAGGGCGAAATATTTCTGGTGGTCGCGCATGACGGTGATGAGGATTTCCTGGGGCAGGGAGAGGAAGGCGGGATCGAAGCTGCCGAGGATGGCGGAGGGGAATTCATTGAGATAGGTGACACGGTCGAGCAGATCATCGTCGCGGTGGACGCGGAGGCCATGCTTTGCGGCGAGCGACGAGATTTCGCGTTCGATTTTCCGGTGGCGTTCGGCGGGATCGGCGATGACGTAATTCTTGCGGAGGGTGGCGCGATATTCACGCGCATTGCGAACGCGGATGGCGGATTTGCCGAGGGTGCGATGCCCGTCGGTGCGGTCGCTGCTCTTGACGCCGGCGAATTCGAAGGGAACGACGCGCCCGCCGAGGATGACGAGGAGCCAGCGGACGGGGCGGATGAAACGGGGGTTGCCGGCTGCAGGCCATCGCATCGTTTTGGGCCAGGCGATTTCCGAGAGGGCGCGAGGGAGGATTTCGGCGAGGACAGCCGGGGCGGGACGGCCGAGCGTGGTTTGGCGGGCGGCGATGAATTCGCCTTTGGGAAGTCTGACGACGAAGAGATCTTTTACGCTGACACTTTTGCTGGCGGCGAAGCCTTCGGCGGCGCGGGTGGGATTTCCTTGTGCGTCGTAGGCCGAGGCCTTGGGGGGGCCTGTGACTTCGCGGACGATGTCGGGCTGCTTGAGACGGAAGGCGGGGCTGATGACGGTGAGGCGGCGGGGCCCTCCGAAAACCTCGATGGAGGAGGAAGAGGGAGAAGACGGAGTGGAGGGCGCAGCAAGCAGCGCCCCTACGAGGAGAGAGGATTCGGAGAGATATTTTTCAAGCAAAGCTTTCAATTCGTTGGCGGCGCGCTCGATCATCCAGGCGGGAATTTCTTCGCAGCCGAGTTCGAGGAGGAATTCGGCGGTGCGGGCGGCGGCGGATGAAGACCCACGGTCAGAAAGGCGCTGACCGTGGCTACCCTTGCGGCTCATGCGGGCACCTGGGAGCGGAGGCGGTTTTGTTCGACGTAGGCGGCGGCGACGCGGCAGGCGAGGGCGCGGACGCGGGCGATGAGGGCAGCGCGCTCAGTGACGGAGATGACGCCGCGCGAGTCTAGGAGATTGAAGAGGTGCGAGCACTTTAGACAGAAGTCGTAGGCGGCGAGGATGGGATACCGCGGGCGATCGGTTTCGGGAGTGCGATCGTAGCCGTCGAGGAGGGATTTGGCTTCGGCTTCGGAGAGGTCGAACATCTGGCGGGTTCGCTGCGGGTCGGCGTGGTCGAAGCTATAGGCGGAGAATTGCTGCTCTTCGGGCCAGCGGACGCGGCGGTAGAGGACGTCGGAGGACCAGCGCATATCGAAGACGTTGTCCACGCCCTGAAGAAACGCGGCGATGCGTTCGAGGCCGTAGGTGAGCTCAACGGAAACGGGGTCGAGGTCCAGACCGCCGCACTGCTGGAAATAGGTGAACTGGGTGATTTCGAGACCGTCGAGGAGAACCTGCCAGCCGATTCCCCAGGCGCCGAGCGTGGGCGATTCCCAGTTGTCCTCTTCGAAGCGGACATCGTGTTCGCGAAGGGGAATGCCGATCGCGGCGAGGCTTTCCAGATAGAGATTCTGGGCATCCGACGGAGAAGGTTTAAGGATTACTTGAAGTTGGAGATGCTTGTAGAGACGGTTGGGATTCTCGCCGTAGCGGCCATCGGCGGGACGCCGGCTGGGTTGCACGTAAGCGACCCGATACGGCTCGGGGCCGAGGACGCGGAGAAAGGTTTCCGGATGCATGGTGCCGGCGCCGACTTCCACGTCGTAGGGCTGTTGGATGAGGCAGCCGCGGGCGGACCAGAAGAGTTGGAGGGTGGAGATGAGGTCCTGGAGCGTGTTCGGAGAGCGACTCATCGCGCCTCCTCGTAGAGGCGGCGCGAGGCGAGGCGGCGCTCGATGTGGTGTTCGATCATGTCGAGAAAGTATGCCTCGAATTCGGGCGAGACGCGGGGCGAATTTGCGGCGGCGGCGAGCTGGTCGAGGGGAGCGGTGAGGATACGGCGCGCGGCGGAGAGGGTTTCCGCGGAGAGCGTGTGCATGCCCGGACGGCGGCACTGGCCGCAGTAGAGGCCCGTCTGGGAGACGGACCAGTAGAGAGGCTGCTGTCCAGCTTCGCGGCGGCAGCCAGAGCAGCGGTCGAGATCGGGAAGCCATCCGGCGAGGCGGACGGTCCAGACGAGGAAGTAGCCGAGAGCGAGCGTGGCGGGTAGCGACTGGAGGATGCCACGGGCTACGTGGAGGAGGAGGCGGAAAGCGGCGTCCTGGGGCTCGCGTTCGGGAAGGACCGCGTCGGTGATTTCCGCGGCGAGAGCGAGGGCGAGGGAGGAGCGGTAGTCCTGCTGGGCGGCGAGGAAGGATTCGAGGATTTCGCACTGGCGGATGCGGACCAGGTCGCGGTTCTCGCGTTCGTAATAGAAGACGCGGAGGTAGGTGAGCGGCTCGAGGGCGGCGCCGAAACGGCTTTTGGGGCGGCGAGCGCCCTGGGCCACGCCACGGAGGCGGCCGTGGTCGCGGGTGAGCAGGGAAACGAGGCGGTCGGCGTCGCCGAGCGGGTAGGTGCGGAGGACGATGGCTTCGGAGTCTTGGAGGGGCATGGGGTGAACAGGGCACCGTGGCAGGCGCCATTGAATCAGCGCGCCGCGACCAGCGGCGCCCAAATTGTTGTTCGTATCACACGCAGGCAGCGAGCGCAAACGCAAGGCGAGAGGCCCCGGAACTACAGGTCCTCTCGCAGTCAAAGGCCTTCGGGCTGCAGGCGTGGGGTGCGTGGTCGGGGCAACTCAGGTTAACAATAAGAGGAGAGGCGATTCCCTGCCCCGGACGCTGCTGGAGAGATGAGGGCTGTCGCGGAGGCCGCCGCGGCGGGCTGCGCCACGGGGAGATGGGTTCCGGGGTTTGAAACCCCGCACTTCCTTCCGTAGGATTCGTACTCTAAAGTGGAGCATCCGATGGCGGAGCTTCCAGAGACGGTGGATGTGGTGGGCGTGGGGGTGAATGCCACGGACACGATTATCCGGCTGCCGCGATTTCCGGAATTCAATTCGAAGGTGGAGATTTTGAGTTTGGAGGTGCAGCCGGGCGGGCAGGTGGCCAGCGCGATGGTGGCATGCCAGCGGTGGGGACTGAAGACGCGATATGTGGGAAAAGTGGGCGAAGACGAAGCGGGACGGATGCAGGTGAGCGCGTTCGCGCGGGAGGGCGTGGCGGCGGAAGTGATTGTGGCGGCGGGAGCGGCGAGCCAGATGGCGTTTATCCTGGTGGATGAGGATTCGGGGGAACGGACGATCCTGTGGAAGCGGGACGCGGAAGTGGGGCTGCGAGCGGAGGAATTGCGGCCGGAATGGATCACGCAGGCGCGCGCGCTGCTGGTTGACGGGCACGATACGGCAGCGGCGGCAACGGCGGCGCGGTGGGCGCGGCTGGCGGGGATCCCGGTGACGGCAGACCTGGATTCTGTCTATCCGGGGCTGGAAGCGCTGCTGCCCAATGTGGACTACATGATTAGCTCGCGACAGTTTCCGGAGCGGGTGACTGGGGAGACGGACCTGCGGAACTCGCTGGCGATGCTGCACGAGCGGTACAGAACGCGGCTGACGGCGGCGACGCTGGGAGGGGACGGCGTGCTGGCATGGGACGGGACGGACTTCCATTACGCGGCGGGGTATGAGGTGAATGTGCGGGACACGACCGGGGCGGGAGATATTTTTCATGGAGCGTTTTTGTACGCCATGTTCCAGGGATGGCCGCTCACGCGGCAACTGGAATTCTGTTGCGCGGCGGCGGCATTGAACTGCACGGCGGCGGGTGCGCGGGGGAAGATCGGGAGGATCGAGGAGATTGAGGAGTTGAGGCGGACGGGAAGACGGCTGGAAGCGGCGTTTCCGCCTGGAGCGCTGAAACGGCAGTGATCAGTGGCCAGTGGCCAGCGAAAAAAGAGGACTGAACGCAGAGGCGCAGAGGGCAGAGAGAAGAAGGGAAAAGAAAGAGCAGAGATGATACCGCTGAAGGATAGGAATCCGAGCGAGACGACGCCGGTGGTGACGGTGGCGCTGATCGTGGTGAACACCGCGGCGTTTCTCTACGAGTTGACGCTGCCGAAACGGATGGAGCAGGCCTTTTTCATGATCTATGCGCTGGTGCCGATGCGCGTCGAGCACCTGCTGGCGGTGCCGCACGTTTCGCTGCAGGCGGCGGGAATGCCTTTTCTGACCAGCATGTTCCTGCACGGTGGGTGGCTGCACCTTATCGGGAACATGTGGTTCCTGTGGGTGTTCGGGGACAACGTGGAGGACCGGCTGGGACACCTCAGCTACTTGTGCTTCTACCTGTTTTGCGGGCTCGGGTCGGGACTGGCGCACGTGCTGATGAATTTGGGGTCGGATGTGCCGTCGCTGGGAGCGAGCGGGGCAATCAGCGGCGTGCTGGGGGCCTACATCGTGCTGTTCCCGCGGGCGAAGGTGCTGACGCTCGTCCCGCTGATCGTGTTCTGGTTCACGGTGGATCTGCCAGCGTTCCTGATATTGGGGTACTGGTTCGCGATCCAGGTTTTCTTCGGGCTTGGAGCGGTGGGGAATCAGGCGGGCGGGGGTGTGGCGTATTGGGCGCACATTGGGGGATTTGTGCTGGGAGTGGCGATGGTGAAGATCTGGCCGGAACGGCCGCAACGGCCTAGATATTCGGCAGCGTACTGAGCGTGCGGGGAGAGAAAAACGGCTCAGAGGTAGACGAGGTGGTGGCAGTTGGGGGCGGGGTCGGAAAAGGCGTTCGAGCGGTCCAGCAGGGCTTCGAGAATTTGCAGACCATGACGGGCGAGGATGGGGAGGGCGCAGACGGTGCGTTCCTGGAGGTTGTGGTGTGGAGCGAGGGCTTCGCGGAGGATGCGCTCGTGACGGTCCAGGAGCTGGGTGCGGCGGTCGGCGGCGCGTCCGGCACGGGTGCGCAGTTTTTCGAGCTGGTAGAGGATTTTGCGTTCGGACAGGTCCAGCGCTCCGGAGAGCGTGGGATCGAGTTTGCGGAGGGGCTTGCGAATGCGGAGTAGATAGCGGCGGAGGTTGCGTTCGCCGAGGGTCATCTGGCGGGAGAGGGCGCGAGGGACGGATTCGCGTTCGAGGCGATGGCGAAGATGCTGGCGGCCGCGGAGGACGTCGCGAACGGAGAGACCGTATTTGCGGAGCATACGGCCGACATGCGGCTCGATGAGCGTGAATCCCGCGCGGGGGAGGATGGCGGGCATGCGGCCGAGCAGGCGTCGATAGAGGACTTCGGATTGGGCGAAGTAGGCGAGCTCGGCGGGACCGACGATACACGCGGCGGTGGGCAGAAGCGAGTCCTGCAAGATAGGACGCAACAGGGCGCTGGGAGAGAGGTCGCCGGGGTTGCGAGAGGAGAGTGAGAGCAGCTCGTCCAGGAAGAAGGAACGGCCGGCGGCGTGGAAGGCGGAGTTACGGGCGCGGAGGGGTACGCGGCGGCCATCGAGTTTGATGAAAAGGAGGCTGGCGGATTCAGTGACTTTCACCTGGGCGTGAAAGCCGGCATGTTCGAGGTCTTTGCTTTGGCGGATGAGGGCGGAGATGAGAGCGGAATTTTCGCGCAGGGCGTGCTGCATAACCGGGGCAGCGAGGGCGGCTACGGCAGGGTCGTGGGGATCGAGGAGAATCAGGCCGCGGCCGGCGAAGAGGCGAGCCAACAATTTGCCGAAAGCGGAGGAGTAAGTGTCGGAGGGCGTGTAAGAGTCGCGGAGGGCGGCGGCGAGAGACGCGGAAGCAGGGCCATCGAGGGCCCCCAGGGCCGAGGCGAGGGCGGATTCGATGGCGGGGCCGAGAGTAATTTCGCCGACGGGGCGGCCCTGGACGTCTTCGGCGTGGGGAAGCTCGATGCGTTCCAGGCCGTCGCGGCCGGGCCAGTCGCAGTGGTCCACTTCGGCGAGGTCGTGGTCCTCACTGGCGAGCCAAAAGACGGGGACAGCTTCGATACCGTGCGCGGTGAGGTCGTGGGCGGCGCGGATGGCGGTGAGGGCTTTATAGAGCGTGTAGGCGGGGCCGGAGAAGAGTCCGGTCTGCTGGCCGGCGACCACGGCGACAGCGCCGGCGGCGAGGCGGTCGAGACTTCTGGCGACGCTGGCATCGCTATCTAGACGGCCGTTCAGTGGCCCGAGCGCGGCGACGAGCGCGGCGGGCGGAACGCTTCCCTTCCCCGCGGAGGCGGCTGCGGCGCGCGCGCCTTCCAGAGTGGGAGGATGCGCGAAGTAGGCGGCGACCCGGGAGAAATCCGTGAAATAAGAAGTGGTGAGGCGGCTGAGGTGGGGAATCTCGTGTGGGCTGAGACATTCGAAGCGCATTGCGAGCATGGTACCACCGAGGGCAACGCCGGAGGATGGCATGACGGGAATTGGATTCGCGGCGGTGAGGAAAGGGGACAGAAGAGGAGACGGGGAGCGGATTTCAACACGGAGGACACAGAGGAACGGAGGACACGGAGGAACGGAGGACACGGAGAAGAGAACAGAAGAGAGGATAACGCAGAGGCCAGCCAGGCTGCGGCGGGCAGGCGCAGAGGAAGAACTAGAGAGGGGAGAAAGAGTTTACGCGCGCGCGGGGCTGCCGAGCGCGGCGCCTTCCGCTTTCAGAGCGGCTAGGAGAATCCGCTCCACTTCGACGGCGGAATCTCCGGCTGGGGCCTGAAGCGGGGGACGGGGCGGGCCGCCGTAGTAGCTGCGCTGGTCCATGGCGTATTTGACGCCTGCGGGGCCGTACTTACCGACGAGGTTGATCGCGGGATCGACGATGAGGTGCTGGACCTCCTGCACACGCGCCGAATCACCTCGCATGTGCGCCTGGTAGAGTTCCACGCACAATTCGGGGAGCACGCAGGCGAGCGCGAGGATTCCTCCACGGGCGCCCGCGGCGAGCGAAGCAGCAAAATTCTGGGCGGAACCCACAAGAACCTGAAAGTCCGGCGGCGATTGACGCACGATTTCGCCGGAGCGCGCCGGACTACCGGCGCTGTCCTTGATTCCCGCGATATTGGGATGCCGGGCGAGGCGCGCGGCGAGATCGGCCTCGACCGTGATGCCCGTGAAAAAGGGCACGGAGTAAATGAGGATGGGGATGGGAGAAGCGTCGGCGACGCGGAGAAAATGTTCCTCGAGTGCGGCGGCGGTCATCATGGGTTTGTAGTAGTAGGGCGTTTTGACGAGAGCGAGCTGATAGCCGAGAGCGCCGGCGCGGCGACTGCGTGCGATGGTTTCGGCGGTGGAGTCGACGCCGGTGCCGGCGATCAGGATTTTGTCCGGGGCGGCGGCTTCACGGGCGGCGGCCCAGACACGCTCGGTCTCGTCGAGCGAAAGCAGAACGGCTTCGCCTGTGGAGCCGGTGATGACGTATCCGGCGAGCGGAAGCTTGTTGTAGATGGCCAGATTTGCGGCCAGGCGGTCGAGCGCGAGCGCGCCGTCGGACGCGAAGGGAGTGGTGAGGGGCGGGAAAATCCCGCTAAGACTTGGTCTCGATGTCATTTCGAGGTGATTCTAGCAGACTTCGCGAAAGGACGTCGGGAGGCGGAACACCGTGGAGTTGAGGAAGAAAGGCGAAAGGCCGCAAAATCAGCGGCCTTTCGCACTCAACGGGCTTCCCGACGAAAATCGTCGGGACGCAAAGATCGCGTCGCGCTGCTAGTTCTTGGGGAGCGGCGCGGCGGCGGGTGTTTGAGACTGCCCGTCTAGAACCGGGGAGCACAGGCTGAAGCCTGTGCCACCTTGAGCATGGAGGGATTGGAGCGAGGCGACGGGGTGGGTGCCTTCCTGGAGGGCGCGGATGCCGTGGGCGGCGGCAAACGCGGCGGACATCGTGGTGATGCAGGGGATGTTGTAACGGATGGCCGCCCGGCGGATGGCTTTCTCGTCGAATTGGGCTTCGATGCCGAGGGGCGTGTTGATGACGAGATGGACGCGGCCGGTCTTGATCTGGTCCACGATGTTGGGGCGGCCTTCGTTGACTTTGAAGACGGGCTCGGCGGGAATGCCGGCGGCGTGGAGGGCGGCGCCCGTGCCGCGGGTGGCGAGGATAGTGAATCCGAGGTCGTGGAACTGGCGGGCGAGCGGGGCGACGCTTCGCTTGTCGTGATCGCTGACGCTGATAAATACGGTGCCAGTGCGCGGGAGGCGCTGTCCGGCAGCGAGTTGGGCCTTGGCGAACGCCTGGCCGAAGCTGTCGGCGACGCCCATGACTTCGCCGGTGGAGCGCATTTCGGGGCCGAGGATGGTGTCCACGCCGCGGAATTTGTTGAAGGGAAAGACGGGCGATTTGACGGAGAAAAACGGGCGGGGAACGAGCTCGGCGACGTTGTCGTGGCGCGAGACGGGGAGGGAAAGATCGCGGAGCTTGCGGCCGACCATCAAAAGCGCGGCAACCTTGGCGACGGGGACGCCAGTGGACTTGCTGACGTAGGGAACGGTGCGGGAGGCGCGCGGATTGACTTCGAGGACGTAAACCTTGTCGCGCTGGATGGCGTACTGGACATTCATGAGGCCCACGACATCGAGAGCGCGGGCGAGGCGCGCGGTGTATTCGCGGATGCGCGCGAGCACTTCCGGTTTGAGCGAGACGGGGGGAATGACGCAGGAGGAATCGCCGGAGTGGACGCCGGCTTCCTCGATGTGTTCCATGATTCCGGCGATGACGCAATCCTGGCCGTCGCCGAGGGCGTCGACGTCGACTTCGGTGGCGTCTTCGAGGAAGCGGTCGATGAGGACGGGCCGGGCCGGGCCCATCAGCGCGGCTTGAGCCGCGTACTGCCGGACGGTTTCCGTGTCGAAGGCGACGACCATGGCGCGCCCGCCGAGGACGTAGCTGGGACGGACGAGGACGGGCAGGCCGATGCCGGAGGCGACGCGCACGGCTTCTTCGGCAGTGAGCGCAGTGCCGTTGGCCGGCTGCGGAATGCCGAGGTCTTCCAGGAGTTTGCCGAAACGTTTGCGGTCTTCGGCGAGGTCGATGGATTCGGGAGCGGTGCCGATGATGGGGGCGCCGTTGCGCTTGAGGTCCAGAGCGAGATTCAGCGGGGTCTGGCCGCCGAACTGGACGATGACGCCCTGGGGCTTTTCGCGTTCGATGACGGCGAGAACGTCTTCGAGGGTGAGGGGCTCGAAGTAGAGGCGGTCGGAAGTGTCGTAGTCGGTGGAAACGGTTTCGGGATTGCAATTGATCATAACGGTCTCGTAGCCGTCTTCGTGCAGGGCGAACGAGGCATGGCAGCAGCAGTAGTCGAATTCGACGCCCTGGCCGATGCGGTTGGGGCCGGAGCCGAGGATGATGATTTTGGGCTTGTCGGTGGTGTCGGCTTCGTCTTCCTGCTCGTAGCTGGAATAGAGATAGGGCGTGTAGGACTCGAACTCGGCGGCGCAGGTGTCCACGCGCTTGTACACGGGACGCAGGCCGAGGTCGTTGCGGCGGGCGCGGACGGCGTCGGCGCTGGTCTTCCAAACATGGGCGAGATGCTCGTCGCTTGAGCCGTGGCGCTTGGCCTCGCGGAGCAGCTCGGGCGGGCAAGAAGCGATGGTGTGGGCGGCAACCTGGCGGTCGAGTTCCACGATTTCTTCCAGCTGGCGGAGGAACCAGGGATCGATTTTGGTGAGGTCGCCGATTTCGGCGGCGGTCATGCCGCGGGAGAGCGCGGTGAGGAGCCAGTGGATGCGGTCGGGGCGCGGAGTGGCCAGCTTTTCGCGCAGGAGCGCGGCAGGAGTTTCCTGCGGAGGCTGCCAGCGGGTGGAGGGTTCGAGGGAGCGGATGCCCTTCATCAGCGATTCTTTAAATGTGCGGCCGATGGCCATCACTTCGCCGACGGATTTCATTTGCGTGCCGAGGGCGGTATCGGCGCCGGGGAATTTTTCGAACTGCCATTTAGGAATTTTGGTGACCACGTAGTCGATGGTGGGTTCGAAGCAGGCGGGAGTCTTGCGGGTGATGTCGTTGGCGATTTCGTCGAGGGTCATGCCGATGGCGAGTTTGGCGGCGATTTTGGCGATGGGAAAACCAGTGGCTTTGCTGGCCAGCGCGGAACTGCGGGAGACGCGCGGGTTCATTTCAATGACGACCATGCGGCCGGACTGGGGATGGACGGCGAACTGGATGTTGGAACCGCCGGTTTCGACGCCGACTTCGCGGATGACGCGGGCGGCGGCGTCGCGCATGCGCTGGTATTCGCGGTCGGTGAGCGTCTGGGCGGGAGCCACGGTGATGGAGTCGCCGGTGTGGACGCCCATGGGATCGAAATTCTCGATGGAGCAGATGACCACGAAGTTGTCGCGGAAATCGCGCATCACTTCGAGCTCAAATTCCTTCCAGCCGAGGACGGCCTCTTCGATGAGGGCTTCGTGGACAGGGCTGCAATCCAGAGCGAAGGCGATAGCTTCGGCAAATTCTTCGCGGTTGTAAGCGATGCCGCCTCCGGTGCCGCCGAGGGTGAAGGAGGGGCGGATCACGACGGGGTAGCCGAGCTGGTCGGCGACGAGCTGCGCGGCGGCGGGGTCTTTGACCACTTCGGAGCGGGGAACGTCGAGCGAGACGCGGCGGCAGGCGTCCTTGAATTGGAGGCGGTCTTCGGCGATCTGGATGGCGCGGAGGGAGGCACCGATCAGTTTGACTCCGTAGCGGTCGAGGATGCCCGATTCGGCGAGCTCGACGGCGAGGTTCAGTCCGGTCTGCCCGCCGACGGTGGGCAGCAGCGCGTCAGGGCGCTCGGCGCGGATGATTTCCTCGAGGTATTCGCGGGAGAGCGGCTCGATGTAGGTGCGGGTGGAAAATTCGGGGTCGGTCATGATGGTGGCGGGGTTGGAATTCACTAGCACCACTTCGTAGCCTTCATCGCGGAGGGATTTGCAAGCTTGCGTGCCGGAATAGTCGAATTCGCAGGCCTGGCCGATGATGATCGGTCCGGAGCCGATGATGAGGATGCGGCGGATGTCGGTGCGTTTGGGCATGTGTTAGCTTGTCGCCATGATTGGCTTCAGGGGCTAAAGCCCCGAGCTCCTGGGGTTCGTATCGGCGGGGTTAAAACCCCGCCCTTCCCTGCGTGTTCGATCGTCGGGCCCGGAAGGGCGGGGTTTCAACCCCGCCGCAGAGTCAGACTGGAGGGCGGGGGCTTCAGCCCCTGAAGCCAATGGCCATGGGTCAATCGTGAATTTCTCGGCAGCAGACGCGAACGGGTATTCTGCCGGCTGGGCAACCAACTTCGCTTTGACTGGATTGCGGTCGATGTACGAAACGTGAAGCCGGAAATCGCCCTCGTCGTGGATTTCATGTTCGGTGAACCCTGGCTGCCAGACGGGAAACTTCATGGCCAGTTGCTTTCCAATTTCGTGGGCGGAGCCGCCTTTGATGAATTGGATGGCCTTCTCGAGAGAGACGGATTTGCCAGGAGTCAAAATAACGTGGAGATGGTCGGGCATAATGACGTAACGGTGGACCAGAAAGTTGCCCTGGTCGCGATAGTGAAAGATTCGTTCTTCCAGGATTGTTGCGGCGGCCTCGCGACGGAAGAGGGCGCGGCGCTGCCACGTATTGGTGGTGATGAAGTAGGTCCCACGCGGCCGAGTTCGATGTTTCGGAGTTGCCATGATTGGCTTCGGGGGCTAAAGCCCCGAGCTCCTCGTGTCCGTGTCGGCGGGGTTAAAACCCCGCCCTTCCCTTTTCGTCCCTCGCTTCGCTCGGGATGACAGCGCAGCTTGCATCGCGGCGGTCATGGCCGGAAGCTCGTCATCATCGTGATGAAATCGTTGAAAAGATATTGGGAATCGTGGGGACCCGGCGAGGCCTCGGGATGGTATTGGACGCTGAAGAGAGGCAGAGAGCGATGGCGGAGGCCTTCGTTCGTGTGGTCATTGAGATTCAGATGAGTGATTTCGACTTCGCTGGAGGGGAGCGAGTCGGGATCGACCGCGAAGCCGTGATTCTGGGCGGTGATTTCCACCTTTTCCGTGAGGAGATTTTTTACCGGGTGGTTGGAGCCGTGATGGCCGAATTTCAGCTTGAAGGTTTTGCCGCCCAGCGCCAGGCCGCAGAGCTGGTGGCCCAGGCAGATGCCGAAGATGGGGACGCGTCCGGCGAGACGGCGGATATTTTCGATGGCGTAGCCGATGGGTTCGGGGTCGCCGGGGCCATTGGAGAGGAAGACGCCGTCGGGGCGGAGGGCGAGGAGGTCGTCCGAGGAAGTTTGCGCGGGGACTACGGTGACTTCGCAATTGTGGGCCACGAGGAGGCGGAGAATGTTCCGCTTGATGCCATAGTCGTAGGCGACGACGCGGAATCTTGGCTTACCTTCGGGGCCGGATTGGCAGCGGGAAGGCGGTGCGTCCACGCTGACTGCGCCGTGGCGCCAGGCGTAACGCTCGGCGCAGGAGACGCGGCTGGCGAGTTCCTGACCTGCCATGGTGGGCAGCGCACGCGCTTCGGCCAGGAGATTTTCGGCGGCCGTGCCGTCTGTGGCCACAACGCCGCGGAGAGCGCCGACCGTGCGGAGATGGCGGACCAGGGCGCGCGTGTCGATGTCCCAGATGACGGGGACGTTCCAGCGCTCCAGATACTGCTGCGCGGTCTCGCCGGAGCGCCAGTTGGAAGCGATGGAGGAGAATTCGCGGACGATGAGCGATTCGATGTAGGGATGCGCGGATTCTTCGTCCAGACCGTTGGTACCGACGTTGCCGATGTGAGGGTAGGTGAGGCAGACGATCTGGCCGGCGTAGCTGGGGTCGGTGAAAACTTCCTGGTAGCCGGTGAGCCCAGTATTGAAAACGACTTCGCCGCCCCGGCGCGTGCGAGCGCCTGCGGCGCGGCCCTTAAATACGCGCCCGTCTTCGAGCGCGAGAACGGCTTCTGCGGGTGGCGGAATCAGTCGTGTGTCCTCCGTAAATCATTTTGAGCCGGCGTGCACGGGCGCACTCGTTTCCGGGATGACGCCGAAACGGTCGAAAGGCCAGTAGGCGAAGACGGCCTTGCCATAGATGGCTTCGCGGGGCACGGGCCCGAAAACGCGCGAATCATTGGAGCTGGAGCGGTGGTCGCCCATGACGAAATACTGGCCGTCGGGAATGGTGTAGGGGCCGAAGGAGGAGGAATCGAGATACTCCCTGGGGACGAATTGCTCGGAGAGCAGGCGGCCGTTGACGTAGAGCTTGCCGTCGCGCATCTCGACGAGTTCCCCGGGAAGGGCCACGACGCGTTTGATGAACGATTTCGAGCGGTCGAGCGGGTACCAAAAAACGACGACGTCGCCGCGCTGGATGGGCTCGAAACGATAGACGAATTTGTTGACGAAAATGCGCTCCTGGTCGGAGAGCAGCGGGACCATGCTGGTGCCTTCGACTTTCACCGGCTGGTAGAGGAAGACGATAATGACGGCGGCGAGGCCGACGGCAATCAGGAGGTCGCGTGCCCAAGAACGGAGCTCGTCGCGGAAGGCGGGGTGGGTGCGGTCTTTTTCTTCCCCGGCGGGGGCTTGCGAATCCATGGTCCTACGTTTATAGCACATCGAAGGCCGAAAATAGAAATTCGAAAATCGAAAACGGGGGGAGAGAGCCGTTCCCCGCGTCAGCTTTCGGTGAGGGCGAAGCTGACGGAGGCGAGGGCGGCGGCTACGGCGGTCTCCGTGCGGAGGATATGGGGGCCGAGCGAGGCTTCGGAGAAATGGAGAGAGAGGGCGGAGGAGCGCTCATCCTCGGTCCAGCCGCCTTCCGGGCCGATGGCGACCACCGTACGGGCGGACGGGGCGCGATCGTGGAGCACGGAACGGAGCGGCGGGGCGCCGGGGGATTCGGAGAAAAACAGGAGGACGGAATCGGAGGGTCGCGCGGGAGAATGGTTGGGAGCGGGATGGGAGGCGGCGCGGAAAGCGTCGGCGGGACGCGCTACAGGATGGAGGAGCGGAGCGCTGAGGCGGCGCGATTGCTGAGCGGATTCTGAGAGGATTTTCTGCCAGCGAGCGGAGCGTTTGCCGCCTGCGGCGACCAGAGCCTTTTCCGAACGGGCAGCGGCGAGCGGAGTGATCTCCGAGACGCCGAGTTCGGTGGCCTTTTCGAGTGCCCATTCGAAACGGTCGAATTTGACGATGGCCAGCAGCAGTGCGATATGGAGTTTGGGGGGAGCGGCGGGGACGGGTTCGAGGAGCGCGAATTCGACGGAGTCGCGGCGGGCGGAGGTGACCTCGGCGAGCCAGACGGAGTGGCCGTCGCTCAGCTCGAAAAGCTGGCCGGGAGCGGCGCGGAGAACGCGGGCGGCGTGATGGGCGGCGTCTCCGGAGAGAACGGCACGGGGGTGATCGAAGCGAGCGACAAAGAAGCGGCGGCGCATGGACAGATATTGAAACCGAAAAAGCGAAAAACGGAAATGGAAAATCGAACTCGCTCACTCCGGAGAGCGGGCCCGGCATGACAGCGGGCAATGAGCGCGAGTTGGGGTTCAAAAGCGGGAGGGCCGCGGGCATGAAAACAAAAATGGCACGCTTCGGGAAATGGCTGACGCCGGCAATTGCTTTGACCGCGGCGGCAGCAACGATGGTTTGGAGCGCGGCGGGGATGGAGTTCAGTGGGGCGCAGGCGCCGCCGGGGCCTCCTGCGGCAAAGCGGCCTGCTCCGGTGCGGCGGCCTGCCGAGACCGCATCCGCAGACTTAAGCGAAACGGTGGCGAAGGCCTGGAAGATGTTTACCGATGCCGAGGCGGACAAGAACTTGCAGCGGCGCGGGGCGGCGCTGCTGGCGCTGGGGAATGCGGGAGACCGTCCGGAGGTAGTGCGGATGCTCGGGCGAGCGCTGGAGGATTCGCACCCGGGAATTCGCCGGACGGCGGCTGCGGCGGTGGGACTGGCGCGAGCGCGGACGATGATTCCGCGGCTCGAGAGCGCACTGGATGATCCTGATCCAAGCGTGAGAGTGGCTGCGGCGCGGTCGCTGTGGCAGATGAAGGATTATGCCGGCAGCCCGCTCTTCGAGCGCATCGTGACGGGGCAGGCGCCGCTGGCAGAGGGCAGGATGCGGCAAGAATTCCATCAGGCCGTTATACGGGCCGAGGACCCTTCCTATCTGTTCGTGATGGGGCTGCATGAAGGAGCAGGAGCGTTCCTGGGGCCGTATGCGATCGTGTTTCCCGTGTACACATACCTGGCGACGGACAAATCGGCGCCGGGGCGGGCGGCGGTAGCAGCATTGCTCGGGGAACGGCCCACGGACAGCTCGGTAGCGGCGCTGGAACTGGCACTGATCGATAAATCGGCGCTGGTGCGGGCCGCGGCGGCAATCGCGCTGGGGAAAAGCGGGAGGGCGAGCGAGATTCTGCAGCTCGCGCCGTTGTTGCATGACCGGAAGCAGGTGGTGCGGCTTTCGGCGGCGGCGGCGGTGGTGCGGCTGAGCCCAACAGGAAGCTTGACGCAGTAGAATCCAGGGGCGGAAGAAAAAACGCCGGCTGGAAGCCGGCGCTACCCGAACATGTCTTTTACTTTTTCGAAGAAGGAGGAGTTGCGTTCGGCCGGACGGTTGTCGCGGTCGAAGGTGGCGGCGAGTTCTTCGAGCAGGCGCTTCTGCTCGCGGGTGAGCTTCGCGGGAGTGACGGCGCGGACGCGGACGTGCAAATCGCCTTTTCCGTGGCCGTGGGGGCTGGGAAGGCCCTTCCCTTTCAGGCGGAAGGTGTGGCCGCTCTGAGTGCCTTCGGGGATTTTGAGTTTTTCCTCACCGGACATGGTGGGGACGCGGATTTCGTCGCCGAGCGCGGCCTGCGTGATGCTGATGGGAATGGTGCAGAACAGATCGGAGCCTTTACGCTCGAAGAAGGGATGCTCGCGGACCTCGATGAGGACGTAGAGGTCGCCGCGCGGGCCGCCGTGGTTCCCCGATTCGCCTTCGCCGGGAAGGCGAACGCGCATGCCGGTCTCGACGCCGGCGGGAATGTCCACATCGAGCGAGCGTTCGCGTTCCACGCGCCCGGCGCCGTGACAGCCGGGGCAGGGATCGCGCAGGACGCGTCCGGAGCCCTGACACTGCGGGCAAGTGCGCTGGACGGAGAAAAAACCCTGTTGGTAGTTGAGCTGGCCGCGCCCGCCGCAGTGCGGGCAGGTGACCGGCGCGGTGCCGGGCTTGGCGCCGGAGCCGCCGCAGGTGTCGCACTGCTCGGCGCGGGGGACGCGGATGCGGAGCTTTTTGCCGGCTGCGGCCTCTTCAAACGATAGCGCGACGTCGTAGCGGAGATCCGCGCCGCGCTGGGAACGGCGTCCGCCGCGCCCGCGCCTGCCTCCACCGCCAAAACCGAAAACGTCGTCCACCTGAAAGAAATCGCCGAGGATGTCCTGGAGTCCTTCGAAGATGGTGAAATCGACGGACTGGAAACCGCCGCCCGCGGAGGCCGAGACGCCGGCATGGCCGTAAGCGTCGTAGAGCTGGCGCTTCTGGGAGTCGGAGAGGACGCTGTAAGCTTCGGTGGCCTCGCGGAATTTTTCCTCGGCTTCGTGCTTGTTGTCGGGATTGCGGTCGGGATGCCAGCGGAGGGCGGCCTTGCGATAGGCGCTCTTGATTTCGTCCGCAGAGGCGGAGCGGGTGAGGCTCAGAACTTCGTAGTAATCACGTTTTGCAGTAGCCATTGGCGCGGGCTGCCTCAGGCGTCGTTTCGCGGAGCGGGTGGGTGCACCGCGACGCGGACCATAGCGGGGCGGAGGACGCGTTCATGGAAGCGGTAGCCGGGAGCGAGTTCGGCGAGGACGGTACCGTCGGGATGCGCGTGAGACTCGACGCGCTCGACGGCCTGGTGCTGGTGCGGGTCGAACTGCTTTCCCTGGGCTTCGATGCGCCGCAGGCCGAGCTTGTGGAGCGAGGCCCAGAGGCGCCGGTAGATGAGGTCAAAGCCCTCGCGGAATTTCTCGTAGCCAGGGTCGCCATGCGTCTCGAGGGCGCGTTCGAAATCGTCGAGCACGGGCAGGATGGGCTCGATGGCGGAAGCGACGGCGCGGTGATGCTCGGCGGCACGGTCGCGCTCGATGCGCTTGCGGTAATTCTCGAAATCGGCCTGGAGACGGACGAGAGAATGCAGCAATTCGTCGCGTTCGGCGCGCAGCGCGTCGAATTCCGCGCGCGGGACTGCGGCAGGAGCGGATGACGAGCCGTCGGCGGCCCCCTGCGGTGCGGCAGCGGGTGCTTCCGGCTCCTCCGGCGAAGTGCGGGGAACTTTCTGGGTCAGATCGCTCACGACGAACGGCTCCCGGAAATATAAGTGTTGAAGTACTGGGCGACGCAAGCGACGGTGGTGATAGCGCGCTCGTAGTGCATGCGCATGGGGCCGAGGATGCCGAGCGAGCCCTGGAGCGGCTCGCTCCAGGCGTAGGGTGCGGTGACGAGCGCGAGGCGCTGTCCGGCGCGGTCCATGCCCGCAACGCCGATTTCCACGTGGACGGGCTCCGGCGCTTCAATGCAACTGGTGAGCAGCTCGACCAGGCGGGTGCGCTCCTCGATGGCTTCGAGCAGTTCGCGGACTTCGTCGGGAGCGGCAAGGCCGGAAGCGGTGGCGATCTGGGCGGCGCCTTCCAGGTATAGCTCGCGGGGAGCGTCTTCGCCGAGCAGCTTCGGGTCGCAGAGCATCAGGGCGTTCGAGGAGAGCTGGTCGTAGCGCTCTCGGTCGCGGGCCAGGCGGGCGCGGAGGTCGGCGCGAATGGCCTGGAGCGTCCAGCCGCGAAATTCGGCGTTGACCATGGCGGCGGTGCGGTCCAGCTCGCCGGCGGAGAAGTCGCGGGGCACGCGGACTACCTTGTCGCGCGTAATGCCACCGGCGCTCAGCAGGACGACGACAACGCGGCCGTCGGGAAGCGGGATGAAGCGCACATGTTCGATGGCCATGTGGGAGACGGATGGGGAAATGACGATGCCCAGTCCCTGGGTGACGGAGGCGAGGACGTGGCTGGCGCGCTCCATCACTTCCTCGGGCGTGCGCGCGGCGGAGAGTTCGCGGTGGATGCGCTCGCGGTCTTGTTCAGAAAGCTGCGAGGGCTGATCGGCAATGTGCTGGACGAAGAAGCGGAAGCCGGAGGTGGTGGGGACTCGGCCGGCGGAGGTGTGCGGCTGTGCGAGGTAGCCCTCTTCCTCCAGGTCTGCCATCACGTTGCGGACTGTGGCGGGGCTCAGTTGCTCGGTGTGACGGCGGGAAATGGAACGCGAGGAGACAGGCTCGCCCGTTTCGATGTAGGTGCGGACTACATCGGCGAGAATTTCGGAGTGGCGGCGGTCGATCATGAAACTGGCGATGGGCTGGACGCGGCGCCCTGCTCCAACAGCTCCGCGCAGGAGAATATCGGGCGCAGAGTGAATTGGAGGGTCGGGCGGCGTGTCACGGCCATCTCATATCAATTCTAGGGAGGGATGGGGGACGCGTCAACTCGGGTGGCGAGACGTGGCGGCGGAATGAGAAAGGGGAAAAAGATGGGGACGAACCACGGAGGCGCGGAGGACAGGGAGGAAAGTGGGAGACCGTGCGGAGATGTGTTGAGGCCCTGGGTAGTCGGGGCACGAGAATCTCGTTCCCCTACGAGGCAGCGGAGGTGCAAACGAGGAGCACAGGCTAAAAGCCTGTGCCACCCCGGCGCTACAACTTCTGTTCCATGGATTCGACGAGGGTCTTGAGGACGGTGACGCGCGCGAAGTATTTATCGTTTGCGGGGACGATGGTCCAGGGAGCGGCGGGCGTGCCGGTGCGGGCGAACATTTCCTCGGCGGCGGCGGTATAGGGGTCCCACTTCTGGCGGTTGCGCCAGTCTTCCTCGGTGAGTTTGTAGGAGCGGTAGGGGTCCAGTTCGCGGCCGCGGAACCGTTTTAGTTGCTCGCCAGGTGTGATATGGAGCCAGAATTTTACAATGACCATGCCGAAAGACACCTGCTGGTTCTCGAACTCGCAGATTTCCTGGTAGGCACGGCGCCATTCCGGCTCGCGGGCGAAGCCCTCGACGCGCTCCACCAGGACGCGGCCGTAATAGCTGCGGTCGAAAATCGTGAGATGGCCGGCGCGGGGCAGATTGCGCCAGAAACGCCACAGGTAGTGACGCGCTTTCTCTTCGTCTTTGGGCGCGGCGAAACTGACCACGGAAAAACCGCGGGGATCGAGCGGGGCGGCGATGCGTTTGATGGCGCCTCCCTTCCCTGCCGCATCCCAGCCCTCCATGACGCACAGGACGGGCACTTGCTGCTGGAAGATTTCGTATTCGGCTTTAAGCAGGCGTACTTGCAGGTCCACCATGTGGGCCTTGTAGTCGCGGGCTGAGAGTTTCTGCGACATGTTGACGGCGGCTAGCCGGCTACCGGAGCCGTTGACGAGCCGCGCGGCGGCGGCGCGGTCGCCGCGGCTGGTTTCGACGTCGCCGCGGACCGGCCCATTTTCACGGCCGTTTTTGTTGCGCTTAGGCATCGCTCTCGGCCTCCTCGGATTGTCTGGTCAGTTTCGCCGTCTTCGCGCGCTTTTTCGTCGCGCTCCGCGGCTCGGAATTCTCAGCGCGAGGTTCGGAGCGGGCCGGCTTCGGCTCCGGCAACTGGAAGTGCAGGGCGCCTTCCATGCGGGCAACCACCGTCTCCAGGGCGCGGACGCGGGCCCAGCGCGGGTCTTCCGCTTCAATGACCGTCCAGGGGGCAAAGGCGGTGCCGCAACGCGCGAGCATTTCTTCGGCGGCCTTCAACCACCGGCCGTAGTGCTTGTGCTGCCGCCAGTATTCCTTGGTGACCTTCCAGCGTAACAGGGGATCCTTCAGGTAGGCGCGGTAGCGGCGGCGCTGCTCCTTGCGCGAGATATGCAGCCAGAATTTGACCAGTACGGCGCCGTCGTCCACCAGCCAGCGCTCGAATTCGTTGATCTGAGAATAGGCCTGGCGCCAGATTTTCTTTTTGACCAGCCGGTCGCAGCGATCTTCGAGCACGCGGGAGTACCAAGAATGGTCGAAGATCACCATTTCGCCCTTTCGCGGCAGGGCGAGCTGGTAACGCCATAGAAAATGGTAACGGAGCTCGAGCGGAGAGGGCGGACGGCCGCGATTCACCTGATAGAGGCGGGGATCGAGCAGCTCGGAAAGATTTTTGATCGCCTGGCCGCGGCCACAGGCGTTCCAGCCTTCGAGACAAATGATGACGGGGACGTTGGCCTCCTGGATGGCGTATTGGAGCAGGCGGATGCGGCTTTGCAGCGTCTTGAGGCGCGAGGCGGCGGTGGCCTTGGAGAGCTTCTTCGTGAGATCGAGTTCTTCGAGCATAGACGGTGACTGCGGACTAAAGGCCGGCGAGACGCCGGCGCTACGTGTCGATTTGGGCGCGCTGGAGGCGATCGGAGTAGTCCACGTAGATCGTCTTCCATTCGGAATAAAAATCGAGGGCGGCGTCGCCGGACTCGCGATGGCCGTTGCCGGTCTGCTTGGTGCCGCCGAACGGGAGATGAGTCTCGGCGCCGATGGTGGGGGCATTGACGTACACGATGCCGGTGTGGAGATCACGCATGGCGGAGAACGCGGCGTTGACGTCGCGGGTGTAGATGGCGGAGCTGAGGCCGTAGGCCACGCCGTTGGCCACTTCAATGCCGTGCGCGAGATTGTCGATGGGGATCACGGAGACGACGGGGCCGAAAATCTCCTCCTGGGCGATGCGCATCGTGGAAGCGACGTCGGCGAAAATGGTGGGCTCGTGGAACCAGCCCTTCGCGTACTTGCCGCCTTCCAGGCGGTGGCCGCCGGCGGCGAGCCTGGCGCCTTCGTTCTTTCCGATCTCCACGTACTGCATGACAGTTTCGAGCTGCTTTTTGCTGATGGCGGGGCCCATATCGGTGGCGGGGTCGAGCCCATCGCCGACTTTGAGGGCCTTTGCGCGCGCGCTGAACCGGTCCAGGAACTCGCGATAGATTTTCTTGTGCACGCCGACGCGGCTGGCGGCCGTGCAGCGCTGGCCGGTGGTGCCGAATCCGCCCCAGATGCAGCCATCCACGGCGAGGTCGAGATTGGCGTCGTCCATGACGAGGATGATGTTTTTGCCGCCGAGTTCGAGGTGACAGGGGCGCAGCAGGGGCGCGCACGCCTCGCTGACGCGGATGCCGACTTCGGTCGACCCGGTGAAACTGACGACTTTGACTCCGGGATGCTTCAGAATGGCCTGGCCGCAAACGCTTCCGGCTCCGGCGACGAGGTTGACGACGCCGCGCGGGATGCCCGCCTCGTTCAATACTTCGAGGAGGTTGTAGACGGAAAGCGGCGTCTCCTGCGCGGGCTTCGTCACCGCCGTATTGCCGAGGACGAGAGCCGGCATCAGCTTCCAGGAAGGGATGGCCATGGGGAAATTCCAGGGAGTGATGAGCCCGCAGGGGCCGATAGGCTGGCGGAGGCACATGGCGGCTTTGTTGGGCAGTTCGGAAGGAGTCGTTTTGCCGAACTGGCGGCGGCCCTCGCCGGCCATGTAATAGGTCATGTCAATGGCTTCCTGGACGTCGCCGCGTGTTTCGGCGAGAACTTTCCCCATTTCGCGGGTCATGTCGCGGGAATAGTCTTCCTTGCGGCGGAGGAGCAATTCGGCGGCGCGGAAGAGGATTTCGGCGCGTTTGGGGGCGGGGACGAGCCGCCATTTTTTGTAGGCTTCGGAGGCAGCGTCAACGGCCAGGGCGACGTCTTCCGCGTTCGAGGCTGGGAACATGCCCACCAACTCTTCCGAATTGGCGGGATTGCGGTTTTCGATGGCCGCATTGCCGCGGGAATCGGTCCAATCGCCGTCGATGTAGTTCTTATAGAGTTTGGGAGCGACGGCGGTGGCCATGGCGTTTTCTCCAGTCGCGCGCGCGGACGCGGTCCCGAGGCTTCGGGATGCCCTGCTCTCTCGGGAGCGGCGCGGAATCGGAATCGAGGCAGCGCGCGGAAAGATCGAATGTAACAAAGGTGACGGGGAGCGTCAACGCAGGGGGGGAGATCGGCAGGAATGGGTGTAGGAAGGGAGGGGGAAATGTTTGTAGGATGGTCCTATTGACTCGGCCCATCCCGGGTTTTACTATCTTTCCCTCCAGCCTCCCGGGCATCCGGCGGGAATGCTCCCCCGGATCGAGTTCCGCGGAATCAAATGGTGTTCCCAGACTGTATCCATTCCGGCGTGGCCGGGACGTGAGGGGCACCAGGTTCACTTGCCGCGGATACCGCTCGGACCTTCATCCGGGCCGGCCCGTCCGGCCTTCTCGCGAGGAGTGCTGACGTGATGACCATCGCGTACAAAAGCAATTCGAGACTGGGACGGCGGCGCAGCCAGAGGGTTGTTCTGAAGGTGCCCCTGGTCGTATCGGAACCGCAGACGAGCCCGCAGAATGCCCTGGAGCGCACGCAGACTCTATCCGTGAGCCGCCACGGCGGACTGATCACACTGCGCACGAGTGTGAACTGCGGGCAGAACCTGCTGGTGACCAACCCCTATTCCCGCATGAGCCAGGAATGCCGGGTGGTGTACATCGGGGGAAACCATCAGGAGGCACGCGAGGTGGGGTTCGAATTCCTGGGGCCAGTGACGAATTTCTGGAATATTACGTTTCCTGTGTCTGCGTAGGATGGCCGCCCGAAACGCGCGCCGCCGGAGCGCGAACCGCGGCGGCGGGAGCGCCTATGGGTTGGCGTCTTTGAAAGAGACAATGTAGAAGCGGCTGAGTTTGATTTCGTCGCGGCCGTTTGCGTCCTTGCTCTTCTTTTTCTCCTTGCGAATGTCCGTGAGGGAGGCGCTCACGCCTGCGGGAAGCCAGTAGATCTGGCCGCCGTGGAGTTTCTCGGCCTTTGCGCCGCGGGGCTCGACGCTCAGCTCCGAGTCGGAAAGAATCAGGAACAGCCGCGGCTCCTGCGAGGATTCCGCGTTGTAAAATCTGCCTTCCGGCAGCGCGCCTGCCGCGACTTGAATTTCACCGGTTTCAAATGCGGGCGTCTCCACCACCGGCCTGCCCGCGGCTTCCACCGGACAATCGAACGGGGCGTCAATGACTTTCAGGCAGCGGTTGTGGGGAGTTCCCTGAGGGCGTAGGAGCTCGACGGTGAAATTCTGGAATCGGGAGCCGGAATCGGTGCGGATGATGTGGGCAAAGCCGCCGGGGGAATAATTGAGATCGCCGTCGTCGGGAGTGGCATGAGCCTCGGGTTTGCCGGCAACGGCGTTGGCGTAATCGCCCGGCGTGAGTGCGACGGCCAGATAGGGATGCTCGTGGACGTGGAGGAGGGTGGCTTCGTTTCCGGGAAGGTCGAAATACCAGACGCGCACGTAGGAGTTCTCGAGCAGAAGGTGATGATGCGGCTCCGAGGCGATGGGGACCGGGCCGGAGGAAAGCGGCGCCTGGACAGGGAAAGAAAAGGCCAGTAAGAGCAGCGGTACCTGGGCCGGGAAACAGAGGACCAGCAAAAGCGCGACGACAAGCATGACGGTCTCCTTGGAGGCTTCTGGTGGGATGCAGGGAGTATATCGAATTGTCGCTCGGGGGGAATCCGGGGAACAGCAAATCCCTCGCTCCGCGCTACTGGGGCTTGTGAGGAGCGTCCGGAGCGGCAGGCGGGGAGGGCGGGGCGATACCGGCCACGGAGGAGCCGAGGCCGAGTTTTTGGAGCGAGAGAGCTTCGATTTTTCCGGTGGGCGGGAGGCCTTTGGCCTGCTGGAAATTCTTCATGGCGGCGACAGTAGCGTCGTCCCACTTCCCCGTGGGCTCGCCCTTGTAAAAGCCTTCGTGGGCGAGGGCCTGCTGGATTTCCGCGATGCGTGCCGGTTCGGGAGCGAGCTGGCGGCGGGAGCGGGAGGAGGGCTTCTTTTTTTTCTTCACAGCAGAGTGCGTAGCCTTGGATGGCGTGGCGTCCTGGGCGGCGAAAGCAGGAGCCAAAAGGGAAAAAGATACCACAGAGACACAGAGGACGCAGAGGAACGCAGAGAAAGCGAACCGCGGACGGCGATCGCAAGAGAGTGCCGGGCCGCTTCGTGAGAAGCGGCCCGGCAAAGTGAGGTCGCGGAGAAGAGACACGACCGGAGTTTATTTGTCCGGTTGCGGAACGGTGCCGGCCAGGAAGAGCGTGAGGGCACCGCCGCTGGAGGGTCCGCCGCGGCGGACCTTGAAGATGACGTTGTCGCCCGTTTTCAGCTTGGAGGTCAGGCGGCGCCAGTCACGCAGGTTCTGGACCGGCTGGTGGTCGACATCGAGGATCACGTCGCCGCGAGCGAATCCGATGTCTTCGCCGAAGCTGGCGGGATCGACCTCGGTGACAATGACGCCCGCGCCTTGCTCGAGTCCCAGGCGCTGCTGGAGGTCGGGAGTGATGTCCTCCACATGGAGGCCGAAGTCGGTGGCGCCTTCTTCCTCGTTCCGCCCGCCATTGGCCTGAGCCGTCTGCGGGAAAATCTTGGTGCGGTCGGCGACGCCAACGCTGGCGCTGTGGTTCTGCTTATCGCGGGTGTAAGTGATGTCCACGCTGCCGCCGATGGGCGTGACCACGATGGGATTCACCAGGTCGTTCCCGGTGAGGACGGGCTTGCCGTTGACGGAGGTGATGACGTCGCCGGCCTTGAGCCCGGCCTTGTCCGCGGGGCTGCCCGGCTCGACGCGCTCGATGACGATGCCGTGAGCGACGCCGAGTTCCTTGAGCAGCACGGGATTGTTGCTGCGCTCCTCGCCGAAGGTGATGCCGATAGAGCCGCGGGTGACCTTCCCCTTGGTAACCAGGTCGTTGTACACCTTGATTGCCGTGTTCGAAGGCAGCGCGAAGCCGACGCCCTCGTAGCCGCGGCTGGAAGTGTAAATGGCGGTGTTGATGCCGATGACTTCCCCGGCCAGGTTGACCAGCGGCCCGCCGGAGTTGCCGGGGTTGATCGCCGCATCAGTCTGGATGAAGCGCTGGAACTGCTTGCTGCTGATATTGGCGCGGTCCTTGGCGCTGACGATGCCTGCGGTGACAGTGGCTTCGAGGCCGAAGGGGCTGCCGAAAGCGAGCACCCAGTCGCCCACCTGCACGCCGTCGGAATTGCCGAGGCGGGCGGTAGGCAGGCGCTTGGGCGCGTCGATTTTGATTACGGCGAGGTCGGTGTCCTGGTCGCTGCCGACCACCTTGGCGGTATAGATGGTGGTGTCGCCGGGGAGCTTCACCTGGATTTTGGTGGCCTGCTCGATGACGTGGTAATTCGTGAGGATGAAGCCCTTCTCGTCCACGATCACGCCGGAGCCGAGGCTGCGCTCGGCTACGGGCCCTTGGTCGGGAAACTGGAAGAAGTGGTCGAAGAAATCGCCGGGGTCATTCTGGTCGGGGTTGACGCGCTGGCGGGGACGGCGCTCGATGACCTGGGTGGTAGCGATGTTGACGACCGCGGGGGAATCCTGCTTTACGATTGCCGCGAAACTTCCCGAGAGCTGGACCGGATTGGGGATGGCCAGCGGAGTGGCTCCCTGATCGCGCATGGCCGCCACGTGCCCGCTCCCGATGCTGCCGATGACAATGCCGATGCCGAGCGTGGCCACCACCAGCAGCGTGAAGAGCAATTTGCGCTGCCGGGCCCAGCTAAACATCTCGCCGATCTGCTTTCCCATTTAATTGTCTCCCTGCCCGCGGGCGCCCTGGGGGACCGGACGCGCGAAGGCCAATATTATAGCACCCGGGCCAATCCCCATCGTTTGGACGCAGGAGCGCGGCGCGCGTGAGCGTAAACCCGGCTGCGAAGCACCGCCAGAGAACGCGGGGCCTGCGGAGCGCGAGACGCCGTGGGGAGAGGCAGGAAATCAACCGCCCGGCATGTCACAAAGGATTAGATGTAGGAGCGGGGCCAATCGTTCCGTGCGTCGGCAGGCGGGTTGGGGCGACGTAGGGGTTTCAACACGGAGGTCACGGAAGCACGGAGAGAGGAGCAGCAGTTCGCCGCCCACTCTAGAGTTGGAGGTGGAGGGGAGGACTTGCTACAATCCGCCATGGACTATGGCACCCTGCACGCTCTACCAGAAAATCTGGGACGCGCACCTCGTTTTTGAAGCCGCCGGGCAACCCGCACTCCTCTATATCGACAGGCATCTGGTGCATGAAGGGACGTCGCCGCAGGCGTTTTCCGGGCTGAAGGCTGCCGGGCGAAAGGTGCGCCGGCCGGACCTGACGTTTGCGGTGATGGATCATTCCGTGCCCACGAAGAACCGCGAACTGCCCATTTTGAACCCCACGGTGGCGGCGCAGTTCGACGCGCTGGCAAACAATTGCCATGAGGCCGGCGTGCGGCTGTTCGATATGAACGACCGCAACCAGGGAATCGTTCATGTAATCGGGCCGGAGCTGGGAATCACGCAGCCGGGCCAGACGATTGTGTGCGGCGATAGTCATACATCGACGCACGGGGCGTTTGGGGCGCTGGCCTTCGGGATTGGGACGAGCGAAGTGGAGCACGTTCTGGCCACCCAATGCCTGCAGCAGTTCCCATCGAAGACGATGCTGGTGCGGGTGAACGGGCAGACGCAGCCCGGCGTGCTGGCGAAAGACATCATCCTGCACATCATCGGGACCATCGGCGTGGCAGGAGGAACGGGCCACGTGTTCGAGTACGCGGGCGAGGCGATCCGCGCGCTCTCGATGGAAGGGCGGATGACGCTGTGCAACATGAGCATTGAAGGCGGAGCGCGTGCCGGTATGGTGGCGCCGGACCAGACCACCGTCGCGTATCTGGAAGGGCGGCCGTATGCCCCGCGGGGAAAAGACTTTCAGGTGGCGGCGGATTACTGGATGAAATTGGCGAGCGATCCGGAAGCGGCGTTCGACCGCGTGCTGGATTTCCAGGCGGCGGAGATTGCGCCGCAGGTGACCTGGGGAACGAATCCGGGGATGGTGACCAGCGTGACGGGGCGCGTTCCGGACCCGGCGTCGTTTCACGACACGAACGAGCGGAAAGCCGCGGAGATGGCGCTGCGCTACATGGGACTCGAACCGGGAACACGGATGGAAGAGATCCCGCTGGACCGCGTGTTCATCGGGTCGTGCACGAATTCGAGGATTGAAGACCTACGGATGGCGGCACGGATGGTGGCGGGAAAACACGTTGCCAAAAGCCTGAAAGAGGCGCTGGTGGTGCCAGGGTCGCGGCGCGTGCGCGCACAGGGCGAGGCGGAGGGGCTGGACAAAATCTTTCGCGACGCGGGATTCGAGTGGCGCGACGCGGGTTGCAGCATGTGCATCGGGATGAATGAAGACCGGCTGCCGAGCGGGGAGCGGTGCGCGAGCACGTCGAACCGGAACTTCGAGGGGAGACAGGGAAAAGGCGGGCGGACGCATTTGGTGAGCCCGATCATGGCGGCCGCGGCTGCGCTGGCAGGGCATTTTGTGGATGTGAGGAAGATCATTTAGCGAGAGAGAAGAAAGAGAAGCCTGGAAAAAGACAACGCAGAGACGCAAAGCTCGCAGAGCAGCACAGGGAAAGACTGAGAAGAACACATGCAGGCGTATCGGACACATACGGGGCTGGTGGTGCCGCTGGACCGCGTCAACGTGGACACGGACCAGATGGTGCCGAAACAGTTCCTCACCTGGACCACGCGGGAGGGGTACGGGCGCGTGCTGTTTTATGACTGGCGGTACCTGGAGGGTGAAAAGCCGAACCCGGAGTTCGTGCTGAACTTGCCGCGATACCGTGGAGCGAGCGTGCTGCTGGCGCGCGCGAATTTTGGCTGCGGGTCGAGCCGCGAGCATGCCCCCTGGGCCCTGCTGGACTACGGCATTCGCGTCATCATCGCGCCGAGCTTCGCGGATATTTTCTACAACAACTGCTTCAAGAATGGCATTCTGCCCGTCACGCTCTCGGAGGATCTGGTGGACATCCTCTTCCGCCGCACGGAAGAGCAGCCGGGCTACCAATTGAAGGTGAATCTGCAAATGGGAAGGATCAAACACGCCGGCGACCTCGTGATTCCATTCACGCTCGACCCTTTCCGTCGCAAGGTGCTGCTGATGGGATTGGACGACATCGGGGTTTCGCTGCTGCATGAGAGGGAGATCGCGGCGTACGAGGCCCGGGTGCATCCCGCGGCGCCGCTGGCGGCGGATGCGAATCTCGAAGCGGCGCCGGAGACCGTAGGGAAATCCTAGAAAATGTGCAGTGCCGGATAGTCGCACGTCCCGAAGCTTCGGGATGCCGTGCCCCTACGACGCGTCCCGCGAATTTCACGGGTCTCTTGAAGTCATTCCGCAAACAACCGTTACAGGCGCGAGACAGCAGCAATGCCGGCTGAACCCCAGCCACACCCTGAATTGCTCGCTTCGCTCGGCCGGCGAGACGCCGGCGCTACAGGCCGCCGCCGAGGCCGTATTCGGCGGCGTCGGCCGTAGGAGGCTGCGGCTCATGGGAGCTGGAGTGCGAGAGGGTGGCCATCAGCACACCGGCAAAGATGCACGAGCCCCCGGCCAGTTCCCTTCCCCCCAGGCGCTCGCCCAGAAAAATGTAGGAAGCGAGCGCCGCGAAGACAGGAATGAGGCTGAAAAACAGCGCCGCGTGGGAAGCGGGCGTGTGGCGCTGGGCCCAGGTCTGGATGGTGAGGCCAATGGCCAGAGAGAAAACGCCGCTGAGCAACAGGGCCATGGCCAGCACGGCGTTGAATTCGAACCACGGCCGCTCGATGCCCCAAACAGCGAATAACGGCAGCGCGCCGCAGGCCAGCACCGCCGTAGTGCTCACCTGAAGGAGCGCGAGCGCACCCACTTCGTGCTTCGGAGTCAGAAAACCCATCGTAATCGTGTGCAGGGAAAACATCACGGCGCCCGTGAAAACCAGCACATCGCCGCGATTCAGGCGCGAGATTCCGCCAGCGGGAACGCTGAGCAGGTAGAGCCCGGCGAGCGCGGCGAGAGCGCCGGCCCAGAGAAGCGCGGGCGCGGGCTTGCGCCACACGAGTGCCAGCAGCACGGCGGGGAGCACGGCCTCAAAGCTGTTAATGAAGGCGGCTTTCGAGGCAGTGGTGTAAGTCAGCCCGGCGGTAAGGCAGGCGTAGCCTCCGAAAAGGAAACAGCCGATGAGGACGCCGGATTTCAACTCCGCGGCGCGGATACGGCGAAGAACGGAGCGGAAAAGAATCAGCAGGACCATGCCGCCGAGCACCGAGCGTCCCGCAACGTAGGCCATCGGAGAAATGTAGCTGAGGCCGGCCTTCGAGGCCACGAAGGTGCCGCCCCAGACGAGAGTGGCAAAGGCGAGCGAGAGTTCGGCTTTGAGGCGGTCATTCATTCGGATCAACGTCCGCGGAGAGTCGCAGGCGCGATTCAGAAACTAACATGGGATGGCGAGTCAGGAAGAGCGAAAATCGAAATGTGAAAAACGAAACTCGGGGGACGAGGGAAGGCGAGAGGCGAAAAGCGCCTCTCGCACTCAACGGGCTTTGCGCTGCCGCTGTCGGGATTTGCGGCGGGGCTTCCGCTTCGGAGTGCGGCGGATGGCGATGCCCTGGATTTCGAAGCGGGCGCCGAACAGGAGCGGGCCGGAGCCGAGGAAGGCGCGGGCGGGAAGATCCTGCCCGAAATAGGTGCCGTAGATGGCATTGAATTCGTTGAACAGCGCGACATCGGAGCAAAAGACCTGGACGAACACGAGATCGTCCATCGCCATTCCGGCGGCGGAAAGGACGCTGCGCAGTCCATCGAGAAGCAGGCGTACCTCGTCGGCTACGGCAGCGGGAGGGCGACCGGTGGCGGGGTCGAGGCCGATGCGGCCGGCGAGATAGAGCGTGTTGCCGGCGAGGACGGCGTCGCTGAAGGGCAGATTGGCGGGGCGCGAGTTCAGCACGATGTATTTGCGAGTCATGAGGGATGGTTAGTCCACCGCTCAGGGCTCCACGCCGGCGACGGCGAGGGCGGTCAGCAGGATGCGCTTCAGGCCCAATTCGCGGCCGGTGGGCTCGTACCATTCGCCGGGAGAATGCGCCCCTCCGCTGCGTCCGCCGCCGCCGACGGCGATGGCGGGGATTCCGAGCGAGAGCGGGATATTGGCGTCTGTGGAGGAGCGTTCGAGGCGCGACTGGTTGTTCAGATGACGATCGGCCTGCCGGATGGCTTCGAGAAGTGCCGAGTCGCCGGGCAGTTCGCCGCCGGGACGGTCGCCGAGCGAGCGATAGCCAATTTCGATTCGCGGGTCGGAGGGATGGCCGGTCCCGGCTGCTGCGGCCATTTCTTCTGCCACTCCGCCTTCGATGGCTTTGCGGAGGGCGGTTTCCAGCCGGTCCAGCTCGGATTCGGATTCGGAGCGCAAATCGACCTTCGCCAGGGCCAGGCCGCCAATCGTGTTGATGGAAGTGCCGGCCTGGATGACGCCGACGTTGAACGTCGTGCGCGTGCTCTCGGGCAGGCGGACAGCGAGGAATTTGTTGATTCCGCGGGCGAGGGCGTGGACGGGATTGGGCATGCCGAAATCGGCCCAACTGTGGCCGCCGGGGCCGGTCAGCGAGACTTCCAGGCGGCGCGAGGCGAGGGCCATGGAGGTGATGTGATCGGTGGCGGCGCCGTCCACAGCGATGACGGCGCGCAGACGGCTGCGAATCGTCTCCACCAGCTTGCGCATGCCGCGGAGATTGCCTTCGCCTTCCTCGGCGGAATTCGCGGCAAACAGCAGGGTGCACTGGGTGCGCAGCTTCGACTCGTGCAGCGCGCGCGACAGGCACACCAGGGCGGCGAGTCCCGTGCCGTTATCGGAAATTCCGGGAGCAGAAAGGCGGCGGCCTTCGCGCTGGACTTTGATGCGAGTGCCGGCGCAAAACACGGTGTCGAGATGGGCGGAGAGGAGGACCACGTCTTTGCGCGAAGAGCCGGGGCGCTCGCCCAGGACGTTTCCGGCGGAGTCGGTTCGCGTGCGGAGCCCTGCGGCGGCGAATAGCTTGCGGATGGCTTCGCCTCGCGCCGCTTCCTGAAACGTGGGCGCGGGGATTTCGGTGAGGAAAACCTGCTGCTCGGTGGTCCAGGAACCCAGACGGTCGATCCCAGCGAGGGCCTGGGCAACGCGGCGGTTCTGGAGGAGCGACGAGACGGGCGTGAGGTCAGCGGCAGGGGATACGGCGGAGCGCGGAGAGCGGAGAGTGAGTGCCATCAACGAGAGGATACAGGAGGAAGCGGCGAGTGGCGAGCAGAGAGGAAAGGGGGAACGCGCGCGGTGGTCAGGAGTGGAACACGGACAGGACTTCCTCTTCGGTGAGGACGCGCGAGGATTGTTTGGCGGCGGCGAGGATGCGATCGACGGCGGCGTCGGAGATGGGCAGGCCGCGCTTTTCCAGCCAGTAGGTAACGTTGGAGCGGCCGCTCATGGGGCCGATTTCGATCACCTGTTCGAGGCCGAACAGATGCGAGGGAACGCCGCTGTAAACGGAATTGGCGAGCATGGGGTCATGCTTTCTGTACGCTTTGATGATGGCCGCGGCGTGGACTCCGGTGGCGGTGCGGAATGCGTCGCGGCCGATGACCGGGTAATTGGGCGGGATGGTGGTGCCGGTGGCGCGGGCCACGGTTTCGCAGTATTCGCGGAGGCGCGAGAGGTCGCGGTCGATGACGCCCATCAGGCGGAGATTGACGAGCATGAGTTCGATAGGAGTGTTGCCCACGCGCTCGCCGAGTGAATTCGCGACGCCGTGGATCCGCTCCGCGCCGCCCATGATGGCGGCAATGGAATTCGCCACAGCCAGACCGCGGTCACAATGGCCGTGCCAGTCCACGCGGATGGGGCGGCCGGCGGGCTCCACAATCTCCCGCAGGGCGAACTGCGCGAGGTTGAAAGCGCCACGGGGAGTAGCGTGGCCCACGGTGTCGCAGAGAGTGATGGCATCGGCTCCGTGGGCGATGGCCGTGCCGTATAGCTTTTTCACGGTCTCGGGATCGGTGCGGATCGTGTCTTCGGTGACGTACATGACCGGAAGCTTTTCCCGCACGGCGAAATCCACGGCTTTCTCCGTGAGGGAGACGAGATGGTCCACGGTCCAGTCTTCGGCGAGCCGGCGGATGGGGCTGGAACCGATAAACATGGCCGCTTCCACCGCGATGCCCGCCTTCTGAGAGATTTCAGCGATGGGGCGAATGTCGTTCTCGTGCGTGCGGGCGGCGGCGTAGGGCCGGATCTTCATGCGGCACCACACCGTTTCCTGGGCGAGCCGCAACGCGTCTTCAAATGCCCGGGGCCCGGCGCCGGGAAGGCCGATGTCCACGGCCTCGATGCCGAGCGCCTCCATCAGGTGGAGGATCTTCAGTTTGTCTTCGATGGAGGGGTTGCTGACGGAGGGATTCTGGAGGCCGTCGCGGAGGGTTTCGTCGGCGAGGGTGACGTTTAGGCCGGCCACAATCTCGGGACCGCCGACGGTGTTCCAGTCGTAGATGTAATCGTTGAGGTTCAATGCTGGCCGCCTGCGGCTGTGGCCTGTGCCACGGGTCAGTAGCGCTGCGTGTAGCTGCGCGGCATCTCCTCGGGATTGGGGCGATAGAGCGTCTTGCAATTCTCGCAGCGATAGATTTCAGCGTTTTTGCCGATGACGGCTTCGACTTCGGGAGGGTATTCGTACCAGCGCTTCAGATGGCCGCAGCAAACGTTGCCCTTTTCGTCTTTTTCGTCGCAGGCGCGCTGCTGGGGCTTGCGGACTTTGAATTTGGGTGGCGCGTTTGCGGGTTCAGCGGGAGCGGGCGCGTCGGGCATTGAATCCTCCGGGCTACAGGGAAAGAATTTAACACAGTGGACACGGAGTCACGGAGGGCACAGAGAAGAGAGGAAGCGGAACAGCTACTCGCCGGATTGGACGGACCAGCGATCGGGGTATTCGACGGCCACCAGGAACAATCCCTGCGGCGGGGCGGTAGGGCCGACGGCGGAGCGGTCGCGCTTTTCAAACTGAAGGAGGATGTCGTCGGGGGAAAGGCGGCCGCGGCCGATTTCGAGCAGAGTGCCGACCATCTTGCGGACCATGAAGCGGAGAAAGGAGCGGCCGCGAACGGTGAAAACGAGTTCTTCGCCGATGGGGACGGGTTCGAGAGAAGTCGTGGGGATTGGCGCGGAGTGATCCGCCGTGGTGGCCGCTCGCAAGGGCACGGCGTGCCGTGCCCCTACCGGAGCGTGCGAGACGGCGGCAAACTTTTCGGACCAGATATTTTGGCGGCAGATGCGGCCGATGTGGGCGCTCAGGATTTCGCGCACCGGGGTGCGCTGGCGGCCCTCCTCTTCGTCACCTTCGGCGCCGGCAAATGCGGTGAAATCGTGTTCGCCTTCGAAGAGTGGCGCTGCCCGGGCCATGGCGTCTTCGTCCAGCGGAAACGGATAGTGGAGCACGTAGCGCTGGTCGAAGGGAGGGACGATGCGGCCGCGGTAGATGCGGTATTCGTAGGTTTTCTCGAGCGCCTGCCAGCGGGGATGGAAATCGGGGCTTTCCTCCTCACAGCCGAGGACGCGGATCGAGGGAGGGAGCAGCGCATTGAAGGCGCGGAGAAACTCCTGCGGGGAGAGAGCCGAGCGGGTCTTGAAAGTGGCGGTCTGGCCGAGGGCGTGGACGCCGGCGTCGGTGCGCCCTGCGCCGAACAGGAAGACGCGCTCGCTGGTGAGGCGGTTGGCCACCTCCACGAGCGCCCCCTGGACGGTGGGGCGGTTGGGCTGAATCTGCCAACCGTGGAAATCCGTGCCGTCGTAAGCGATAGTGAGGCGGATATTGCGCATGGGAAATGAGGAGTATCGCACGAATCGCGGCATGGGCCACGGAGAGCGGCGGGGATTCACGGCCCAGAGAGGGGTTGGAATCGTGGAGGGGCGCTGCTAGACTGCGGCGAATGTTTTTTGCGGCGGTGCGGCGTGGCTGGGGGGCGGTTCGGTTGGGAAATAGATGAAACATGAGGGTGGTGCGATGCGTTTTAGATTGCAAGAGATTCGAAGACTCGAAGGGGACCCGCTCGCCTGGCGGCCCTTTGCCTTGCAGTACGGGGCTCGGGCAAATGGGGGCGGCTCACCCGGAAGCAGGAGAAGAGAGAAATGACCTCGAATCGTTGGTTGGCAATGATTGTTTCGATGGCCATGGTATTCAGCCCCCTGGCGGCTTCCGCGCAGGGCCCGGCGCCCGCGCAGGAGGCGCAGCAACCTCCGGCGCCCGCGCAATCCGCCGAGCAATTCCGGATGCACCTGTACGATCAGGACTACACGAACGGGCCTCGCGTCTTCCCGAATATTTTCAAGCCGTACGCGCAGACGCGGCTGCCGCAGGAAGTGCAGGAGAATGCGCCGACATTGGATCAACTGATCCAGGGCGGCAAGCTGGTGCTGAGCCTGCAGGACGCGGTCCAACTGGCGCTGCAGAACAACCTGGACATCAGCGTGCAGCGCTGGATGACCTACCAGGCGGATGCGGCGGTGCTGAACGCGAAGGCGGGGCCGGGATTCCTGACGCCCACGGGGCAGTTCGTCTCGTTCGATCCGTTCTTCAACTCGACGCTTTCGTGGTTCCGCAGTTCGACGCCGATCAACAACGCGTTCACGACCGGCTCGCTCGCCGCGGCAGTGGTGCCGCTGAATACGCAGCAGGCGGTGGGGAACGTCAGTTACGGCCAGGCCTTTCCCACGGGCTCGGCGTTTTCGGTGTCGCTGAACAACACGCGGATTTCCCAGACGCCCACGGCGAGCTTCCTGAATCCCTCCATCAACTCGCAGATGACCCTGCAGTTCCAGCAGAACCTGTTGCAGGGGTTCGGCTACACGCCGAACCTGCGGTTTCTGCGGGTGGCACGGATCAACCGGAAACAGGCGGATCTGCAATTCGAGCAACAGTTGATCACCACCGTCGTTGCGGTGATGACGCAGTACTACGAACTCGTGTTCGCGCAACAGGACGTGGGTGTAAAGGAGAAAACGCTGGCACTGGATGAAAAACTTTACCGCGACAACAAACGGCAGGTGGAGATCGGCACTCTGGCGCCCATTGAAATCACCCGCGCGGAATCGGAGGTGGCGTCGGCAAAAGGGGCCCTGATCACGGCGCAAACGCTGGCGCTCCAGCAGGAAACGCTGCTGAAGCAACTCATCTTCCGCAACGTGATGGACCAGCGGGTGGCGGAAATCAGCATCGTGGCCACGGACAAACCGGACGAAAACCTGCTGGTTCCGGAGATTACACTTGGCGCGGCGGTGGGCGAAGCCACTGCCAGCCGCCCCGACGTGAAACAGGCGATGCTGGACCTGGATGCGAAGAAAATCGTGGTGAAAGCGACGCGGAATCTGTTGCTTCCTTCGCTGACGCTGGCGGGACAGTATTCGACGCAGGGACTGGGGGGCAATGCGAAGGTTACCGCACCGGGTACACCGGGTGCGTTTACGGCGACGGGCGATCCCATTGTGACCGCCGCCGGTTCGGGAATGCCGGGAACGCCCGCAATGATTGGTGGCTCTGAAGTGTTTAATTCCTTTCCAACACCCGGTGCGACGACCATAATTCCGGGAGGCCTGCACGACTCGCTGGCGCAGGTCTTCCAGAGCGACTTTCCGACGTACGGAGTGAGCCTGAACCTGAGCATCCCCATACGCAACCGTGCGGCGCAGGCCGCCAACATCACGGCGCTGCTGCAGGCCCGGCAGAGCGCGGCAACTCTGCAACGTCTGCGCAACACCGTGGCGGTGGACGTGCGCAACGCGCAAATCACCCTGGCGCAGGATAAGGCCGCGGTGGAGGCCAACATCCGGGCGCGTATCCTGGCGGAACAGACGCTCGATGCGGAGCAGAAGAAATTTCTGCTGGGCGCGTCCACTACCTTCCTGGTGATACAGGCGGAACGAGACCTGGCGACGGCGCGCAGCACGGAGGTGCGCTCGCTGGCGAATCTGGCGGAGGCGAAAGTGCAATTCGACCGGGCGCTGGGACGCACGCTGTCCGTGAACCGCATCGACGTGGCGGATGCGCAGCACCCGGGGACGCGAGTCCCCCTGATTCCGGGGACGCCGAGCACGGAACTGAACGGCGGGGTGAGGAACGGGGATTACTAACCGGAGTTCCCAGCTTCAGCCGCCAATTCCGTGGGGCGGAGACTGGCTCGACTCGCGAATCGATTCTGACATCCTGCTGCGAAGGCGAGAGGCCCCGGAAGCACGGGGCCTCTCGCAGTCAATGGCCTTCGGGCTGCACCATGAACGTTGGCGGCGCTCCAGCCCCGCTTTTGTTGCCCCTACCCCGCCCCTGCCGTAGAATTGGCTCAGCGACGCCTTCCTGAACACTGCGCGATGCCACGGGAGATGCCATGAGCGAAGTCTCGAAGACCACGATGACGGTCGAGGGGACGCAAAAACGCCAGCCCTCCCGCCGCGAACAGGAATGGGAAGAGAAAACGCTTCAGCCCACACTGGCAAAATCCCCGGAACGCCTCGCTGAATTCACCACCATTTCCGGATATCCCATCCGGCGGCTCTACACGCCTGCGGACCTGGCGGGCTGGGATGCGGAGCGCGACCTGGGGCTCCCGGGCGAGCCGCCGTACACTCGGGGAATCCACTCCACGATGCATCGCGGGCGGCTGTGGACCATGCGGCAGTTCGCGGGATTCGGAAGCGCCTCGGACACGAACAAACGGTTCCGCTACCTGTTGACGCAGGGGCAGACGGGACTCTCGACGGCATTCGACCTGCCCACACTGATGGGTTACGACAGCGACCACCCTCTTTCGGAAGGCGAAGTGGGGAAATGCGGAGTGGCCATTAGCTCGCTCGCGGATATGGAGGCGCTGTTCGACCAGATTCCGCTGGCGCAGGTCACCACCTCGATGACCATCAATTCCCCCGCTGCGGCGATCTGGGCCATGTACCTGGCCGTGGCGGAAAAACAGGGCGCAGACTGGAAGAAAATCTCCGGAACGATCCAGAACGACATCCTGAAGGAATATATCGCGCAGAAGGAGTACATCTACCCGCCCGAACCGTCGATGCGGCTGGTGATCGATACGTTCGAGTTCGGGATGAAGCACACGCCGAAATTCAACACCATTTCGGTGAGCGGGTACCACATCCGGGAGGCGGGCTCGACGGCGATCCAGGAGCTGGCATTCACGCTGCGCGACGGCATCGAGTACGTGGATTGGGGCCTGCGCCGGGGATTGCCCATCGACGAGTTTGTGCCCCAGCTTTCGTTTTTCTTCAACTCGCACAGTGATTTTTTCGAGGAGATTGCGAAATTCCGCGCGGCGCGCCGCATCTGGGTGAAGACGATGCAGGAGCGGTACGGATCGCGGAGCCCGCGGACGTGGGCGCTGCGCTACCACACGCAGACGGCGGGATGCTCGCTGACGGCGCAGCAGCCGTACAACAACGTGGTGCGAACGGCGATTCAGGCGCTGGCGGCGGTGCTGGGTGGTACCCAGTCCCTGCACACGAATTCGCTGGACGAGGCCTGGGCCCTTCCGACCGAGTTCGCCGCGACGCTGGCGCTCCGCACGCAGCAGATCCTGGCGCACGAGAGCGGAGTGTCGAATACGGTGGACCCCTTGGGCGGGTCGTATTTCGTGGAGGCGCTGACGAACGAGGTGGAAGCGGGGGCGTGGGAATACATCCACCGGATCGACGCGCTGGGCGGAATGGTGCACGCGATCGAGAATTCATATCCGCAGCGGGAAATCGCGGAGGCCTCCTACCGGTACCAGATGGCGGTGGACCGGAAAGAAAAGATCGTGGTGGGAGTGAACGAGTTTGTAGCGGAAGAGCAGCCGCTCGAAGTGCTGCAGATCGATGAGAGCGTGGCGGCGGCGCAGGCGGCAGCCCTGAGGAAGCTGCGGGCGGAGCGGTCGTCGGAGGAAGTGAACCGGCGGCTGGGGGCACTGCGAAAGGCGGCGGAGGGTAAAGAGAACCTGATGCCGTTCATCTACGATGCGGTGAAGGTGTACGCAACGCTGGGCGAAATCTGCGACGCGATGCGCACCATCTTCGGCACCTACGAAGAAACCGCCATCACCTAGTCCCTGCCTTCTCCGTGATCTCCGTTTCTCCGTGTCCTCCGTGTTAAAGTCCTTCCCCTGTGATGCGAGAAGCCGAGCTAACCCAGCAAATCCTAGGCGCGGCCATCGAGGTCCACAGGCTCCTGGGCCCAGGACTGCTCGAATCGGCCTACGAGGAGTGCCTGGCCCACGAATTCACTATCCGGAATATCCCCTTCGAAAGGCAGCGCCCCATCCCGGTCGTGTATAAAGACGTCAAACTGGAGTGCGGATACCGCGTGGATTTTCTCGTTGCCGGACGAGTCGTGGTCGAATTGAAGGCCATTGAAGCGCTCGCTCCTGTTCACGATGCTGTCGTGCTAACTTACTTGCGGCTGTCCGGCTGTAAAGTCGGTCTGCTGATAAACTTCTATGTGCCCCTGTTGAAGGATGGAATCAAGCGGTATGTCTATGACCCGGCCCCAAAGCAGGCCGGCGAAGAAGGATTTAACACGGAGGGCACGGAGAAACGGAGAACGCGGAGTGAAGAGAGAAAATGAGTGAGAAGAAGATACGAGTGCTGATTGCAAAGCCGGGGCTCGATGGCCACGACCGCGGCGCCAAGGTGATCGCTCGCGCCCTGCGCGATGCCGGAATGGAAGTGATCTACACCGGCCTGCGGCAGACTCCAGAGATGATTGCCGCGGCCGCGGCGCAGGAAGACGTGGATGTGGTCGGGCTCTCGATCCTCTCCGGTGCGCACAATACGCTCTGCCCGCGCCTGCTCGAACTGCTCCGGGAGAGGAAGATGGAGGACGTTCCCGTGATTATCGGCGGGATCATTCCGGAGGCCGACATCGCGGGGCTGAAGCAGGCGGGGATTGCGGCCGTGTTTCTTCCGGGCACCTCGACGCAGCAGATTGTGGAGTTTATCCAGGGGCGGGTGGGAAAAACTACTGGTTGAGGCGGAGCGGAAAAAACCAGGAATTGGAGTTCTCCCGCCCGAGGCGGGCAGAGGCAGCAGACTAAAGACCGCAAAGGCGACACGCCGCACTTTTTTTTCTGGCAAGCCCACAACAGATCGGTCTGGAACCCATGGTGCCCTGACGGTGCCTGATTTCGCGTCACCGGTGCAAACGGCGGGATTTAACACCGAGGGGACGGACACACGGAGTACACGGAGAAAGACCGGAGACGGAGTAGGATAGAACGCCCGAAATTGCCGGACTGATACGGCCGAGGTGAACGCGGTGGCACATCCAGACAAAGGGACGAGCGCAAAGCGCGAATCGCCGGAATTTGAACGCAATACCCGGCGAATGGTGGACCTGCTGACCGAAATCAAGAACGAAGAAGAGCAGATCCGCATGGGCGGCGGGGTGGCGGCGATCGAGTCGCAGCACAAAAAGCACCGGCTGACGGCGCGGGAACGCATCGGGCGGCTCGTCGATCCCGGCACGACTTTTTTCGAACTGGCGATTTATGCTGCGTACGAAATGTACGAGGAATGGGGCGGCGCGCCGGCGGCGGGAACACTGACGGGACTGGCGCGCGTGGGTGGGCGGCTGGTGATGCTGATTGCCAACGACGCAACCGTAAAAGCCGGAGCCTTTTTCCCCATGACCGCGAAAAAAGTGATTCGCGCGCAGAACATCGCCATCGACAACCGCATTCCGACCATCTACCTGGTGGATTCGGCCGGCGTTTTTCTTCCCCTCCAGGAAGACGTATTTCCCGATACGGATGATTTCGGGCGGGTGTTCCGGAACAACGCGGTGATGAGCGCAATGGGGATTCCGCAGATCACCGCGATCATGGGGATGTGCGTGGCGGGCGGGGCGTATCTGCCGGTGATGTGCGATCACATCCTGATGACGGAGGGCAGCGGGCTGTTCCTGGCGGGACCGGCCCTGGTGCAGGCGGCTATCGGGCAGAAAGTGTCGGCGGAAGATCTGGGCGGGGCAAAGATGCACGCGCAGATCAGCGGGACGGTGGATTTTCGGGAAGCGGATGACGAAACCTGCATCCGGCGAATTCGCGCGCTGGTGGACAAAATGGGGCGGCGGGCAGCGGCGCCGTTTGACCGCATTGCCGCGGAGCCGCCGCTGCACTCGGCGGAGGAAATGTACGGGATTTTCTCGTCGGACCCGGCGAAGACCTACGACACGCGGGAAATCCTGGCGCGGGTGCTGGATGGCGGACGGTTGGAGGAGTATCGCGCGGAGTACGGGCAGACGCTGCTGTGCGGCTACGGGCGCATCGGCGGGTTCGCGGTGGGAATCGTGGCGAACCAGCGGAAGCACGTGCAGACGCGTGCGCCGCATACCGGCGAGCTGCGGATGGAGTTCGGGAGCGTGATCTACACGGAATCGGCGGAGAAGGCCGCGCGGTTTATCCTGGACTGCAATCAGAACCTGGTGCCGCTGGTGTTTTTGCACGATGTGAATGGGTTCATGGTGGGAAAAGAGGCGGAATGGAGCGGAATCATCCGCGCCGGAGCGAAGATGGTGAACGCCGTGGCCAACAGCGTGGTGCCGAAGATTGCGGTCATCTTCGGTGGCAGCTTCGGCGCGGGTCATTACGCGATGTGCGGAAAGGCATACGACCCGCGGTTCATTTTTGCATGGCCCACGGCGCGGTATGCGGTGATGAGCGGGGATTCGGCGGCGGGGACGCTGGTGGAAATCAAAGTGAAGCAGCTCGAGCGCGCCGGCAAGAAACTCAGTGAGAAAGATAAGAATGAGCTGTACGAGTCGGTGCGTGCAACCTACGAACACCAGACCGACCCGCGGTATGCGGCAGCGCGGCTCTGGGTGGATGCGATCATCGATCCGGCGCAGACGCGCGAGGCGCTCGTCTGGGCGCTGGAAGCTGCTGCGTTGAATCCAGAAGTGGCGGAGTTTCGAACGGGAGTCCTGCAAACGTGAAAGCTAAGATTGTGGAATGCCCGCGGGACGCGTGGCAGGGATTGCCGAACCAAATACCGGCGGAGACGAAAATTGCCTACCACCTGGCGCTCATCGAGGCCGGATTCAGGCATATCGATGCGGCGAGTTTCGTTTCGCCGAAGCACGTGCCGCAGATGGCGGACAGCGAAGAGGTGATCCGAGGGCTCGCGGCGGCCGCCGGACAGATGGCCGGCGAGCCGGAGATTATCGGAATCGTAGTGAATGAGAAAGGGTTGGAGCGCGCGCTCGCAGCGGCCGGGGTCACCACGGTGGGCTATCCCTACTCCATCTCGGCGTACTTCCGGCGGGCAAATGCGAATATGTCGCGCGAGGAGTCGCGCGCGCTGGTGCGCCGGCTGCGCGAAGCGACGGCTGCGGCGGGACGGAATCTGGTGGTGTACATTTCGATGGCGTTCGGCAACCCGTATGAGGAGCCGTGGAGCGCGGAGATCGTGGCGCATACGCTGAAGTGGTTGAAGGCGGCAGGTGTCGAGTGCGTGTCGCTCGCGGATACGGTGGGTACGGCGGCGCCGAAGGAGGTTGGGGAACTCTACGCCGCGGTGAAGGAAGAGGCCCAGGGCATCGAACTCGGCGTCCATCTGCATAGCCGGCGCGAGGGAGCGGCGGAGAAAATTCTCGCGGCGTTTGAGGCGGGTTGCAGGCGGTTCGACAGCGCTCTGGGAGGGTTGGGCGGCTGTCCGTTTGCCGGGGATGAACTGGTGGGGAATATTCCCACGGAAGTTGTCGTGGAGACGCTGACCGGTCGCGGGGTGGAAACCGGCCTGGAGGCATCGCGGCTGGGGACGGTGCTGGAAATGACCGAGCGGATTCGGGCGATGTACGGAAAGGCGGCGGGGCGAGAACTGCAGTAAGAGAAGAGAAGACGAGAGAATATAACGCATAGACGCTGAGTACGCAGAGGAGCGCAGAGAAAGACAGAACAGACGAACCTGGAGCGCGAGACACGTTATGGGGTACGAGACGCTGAGGTTGGAGTACGACGGGCCGGTGGCCACAATAACGCTGGCCCGGCCGGAAAAAAGGAATGCGATTTCCCCCCGCATGATTGACGACCTGCTGGCCGCCCTGGGGGAGATGGAGACGAGCACGGCGCGGATCGGGATATTGACGGGAGAGGGAAAGGCGTTTTGCGCGGGGATGGACCTGGAGGTGCTGCGGACGATTTCGTCGCAGACTCCGGAGCAGAACTTGCAGGATTCACGGCGGATGGCGCAACTATTTCGCCGGTTGTGGGGATTTCCGAAGGTTCTGATCGCGGCGGTGAATGGCGCGGCACTGGCGGGCGGGTGCGCGCTGGCGACGCTGCCGGATTTCACACTCGCCGTCCCGGAAGCGACGTTCGGATATACGGAAGTGAGGATTGGCTTTGTGCCGGCGATTGTGTCGGTGTTTTTGCGCCGCCGCGTGGGAGATGCACGGGCACGCGACCTGGTGCTGACGGGGCGGATCTTTACAGCGGAGGAGGCCCAGCGGCTGGGGCTGGTGAACGAAGTGGCGGCATCGGAGCGGCTCATGGCGCGGGCGCGGGAACTGGCGGGCGTCCTGCTGGCGAACAGTCCGGGGAGCCTGACGGCTACGAAGAGGTTGTTGTTGCAATGCGAAGAGCCGGGAATCGACCGGGAGATCAGCCTGGCCATCGAGGCGAATGCGGCAGTGCGGGCAACGGCGGATTTTCAGGAGGGCGTGGCGTCGTTCCTGGAGAAGCGGGCGCCGCGGTGGACCGGGAAGTAAAAGGAACAATTCGGCCCGGCGAATTCCGGATGATTGAAAAGGGCTCGCGGGCCTTCTACACTTTCGGGCACGATGGGATATTCCTCGGAAACTACACTGCGGGTCCGGTACGCGGAAACGGACCAGATGGGCGTCGCGTACCACGGGAATTATTTTGCCTGGTTCGAGGTGGGACGCACGGAATTTCTGCGCGAGTTGGGGTTCGACTACAAATCATTGGAGAGCGAACAGGGCTGCTACATCGTGGTAGCGGACGCGAGCTGCCGCTATAAGGCTCCCGCGCGATACGACGATCTGTTGCGGATACGGACGGAGCTGCGTGCCATTCGCGGGCCGGTGCTGCGATTCGGGTACACGCTGGTGAGGGACGCGGATGGGACGGTACTGGCGGAGGGCGAAACGGCGCATATTGTGGCTGATGCCCAGATGCGGGTCCGGACACTTCCGGAGAAATATCTGCGCGCGCTGACCGAGGCGTTGAACGGGGGGAAGAGTTAGGAGGGGAGTTTCTCCCAAAATTGCATGGGAGAGGACCAGCCTCAAAGGGGAGAAGACGAAGGAAGAGAGACGAGGGAAAAGGACGAAAATGAGCACTGTAGAGCAGGGGCGGATCGAGGAATTCCGCGAACGGGTGCGGCGCGAGTGGGACGACGAACAAACCGTCGCGGCCTGGCGCAAATGGAGCCACACGAATTTCGAGATGCTCGCCGGGGTGACGCGGGCACTGGTGGAGGCGGCGGGTGCCTCTCCGGGCCAGTCGATTCTGGATGTGGCCAGCGGCAGCGGACAGCCGGCGCTCGCTCTGGCGGCCGCAGTGGCGCCCGCGGGGCATGTGACCGCAACGGACATGAGCGCGGGAATGTTGGCGGTGGCGGAAGAAAACGCGGGACGGGCGGGGCTGAACAACCTGCGGTTCCGTCAGGCGAATGCGGAGTCACTTCCCTTCCCCGACCGCACGTTTGACAGGGTGACCTCCCGTTTCGGCGCCATGTTCTTTGCGGACGCAGTCGGCGCGATGAAGGAGTGCCTGCGCGTGCTGCTGCCCGGTGGCCGGGCCGCGTTTGCGGTGTGGGGCGGGCCGGAGCAGCCGTTCTTTGAAATGACGGTGGGGGTGCTGCGTCGCTACGTGCTGCTGCCGAGACCGGAGCCGGGGACGCCACATGTGTTCCGATTCGCGGCGCCGGGTTCGCTCGCAGAAGTGATGCGCGAGGCGGGATTCGGTCCCGTGCGCGAAGAGCAGCTGAAGATTTCCTGCGAGCGCGTGGGCACCCCGGAAACGTTCTGGCAGGAATTTCGCGAGGTCGCTGCGCCGTTCCGTCCGCTGATTGAAGGACTGGCGCCGGACCGGAGGGCGGAGCTGGACGTGGAAGTGCTGGAGACCATGCGCCGCTATATGACGGGCGATCGGCTGGCGTTTGATGTGGACGTAAACCTGGCAGTCGGAAAGCGGTCCTGAGTATGGGCAGCCTCGCGCTTACCGGGAACGATCTGACCTTCGAGGGGCTTTACGAAGTGGTCTTTGAGAAGCGCGAGGTGATCCTGGCGCCCGAGGCGCAGGAGCGCGTCGTGGCGTCTCGCGCGGTGGTGGAACGTCTGCTCGCTTCCGGTGCGATCGCGTACGGAATCAATACAGGCTTTGGCGAGCTTTCAACCGTGCGCATTCCCGCGGACCAGGTGCGGCAACTCCAGGTAAACCTGCTGCGGAGCCACGCGTGCGGCGTGGGCCCAGCGCTCAGCGAACAGGAGACGCGGGCGATGATGCTGCTGCGCGCGAACGCGCTGGCGAAAGGCCTGAGCGGTGTCCGCCCCGTGGTGATTGAAACGTTGTGCGCGATGCTCGCCCGCGGCGTGCATCCGCTGATTCCCGGCCAGGGATCTGTAGGCGCATCGGGGGATTTGGCGCCGCTGGCCCATCTGGCGCTGGTGGCGATTGGCGAGGGCGAGGCAATTTTCGGCGGCGGACGGATGGCCGCAGGCGAGGCGATGCGCCGCGCGGCGATTGTGCCGCTCGCTCTGGAGGCGAAAGAGGGGCTGGCGCTGCTCAATGGGACGCAGGGAATGCTGGCGCTTGCGGCGCTGGCACTGCGCGAGGCGCGGCGGCTGGCGAATACTGCGGATGCCGCGGCGGCGCTGTCGCTCGATGCGCTGCGCGGCAGTCCCGCGGCGTTCGATGAACGCATCCAGCAGGCGCGGCCATTCAGCGGGCAGACGCTCGTGGCGGATCGGCTGCGCCGGATCAATGCGGGGAGCGAGATACGGGAATCCCACCGCTCGGCGGAACGCGACCCGCGCGTGCAGGACGCATACAGCCTGCGCTGTACGCCGCAGGTGCATGGGGCGGCTCGCGACGTCCTGGAGCAGGCGGCACGGACGCTCGAAGTGGAATTGAACAGCGCCACGGACAATCCGCTGGTATTTCCTGCGGCGGCGGGCGCGCCGGAAGCGGTGCTGAGCGGAGGGAATTTTCACGGGCAGCCGCTGGCCCTGGCGGCGGACCAGATGGCGTTGGCGCTGGCGACGCTTGCGGGAATCTCCGAGCGGCGCATCGAGCACATGACAAACCCGCACACGAGCCTCCTGCCCGCGTTTCTGGTGGCGAACCCGGGGCTGAATTCGGGATTCATGATGCTGCAGGTGACGGCCGCGGCGCTCGTGAGCGAGACGAAGGCGCTGGCGGCGCCGCATTCAGTGGATTCGATTCCCACGTCGGCGAACCAGGAGGATTATGTCTCGATGGGCATGGGCGCAGCGCGGCGGCTGCGGCCGATGCTGGAGAATTTGAAGAACATACTGGCGATCGAGCTGCTCTGCGCGTGCCAGGGGATTGATTTGCTGGCGCCGCTGCGCACCGGCGAAATTGGGCGGAGGGTATACGCAGCGGCGCGCCAGGTGTCCCCGAAGGTGGAACACGATAGGTCGATGGCGGGTGATATCGAGGCGGTGGCGCGGATGATCGCGGCCGGGACGATCGCGGAGGCGGCAGGGTAGGGCGCGGTTCAGCTCAGCGCGCGGAGAAAAAAGGCGGCGAAGCGGGCGCCGACGATCCAACTGAACGGAGGAAGGCCCAGCGAGTAGTGGCCGCACGGCAGCAGAAGGCGCTCGACTTCAATCCGGTCGCGCTTCAGGGCTTCAAAGAGTTCCTCGGAGTATTCCGGCCAGAATGTGGGATCGTACTTTCCGCTGACCATCAGCGCGCGCTGCGTGGAAGCTTTGATCCGGTGCACGTAGGGGAACGGGCTGATGGGCGCCCAGAAGCGGATCAGTTCGTCGCGGGAAACATTTTTCTCGAGCGGCTCCCAGACCTGCATCGTGGTGAGTCCGGTGCTCACCACGGCGCCGAAATAGGTGGAGACGTGGAGGAAGACGCCGGCGCGCAGGGCGGGGTCGTGCGCCAAGGTGATAAATCCGATGGAGGAGCCGATGCTGGTGCCGAGCAGGCCGAGGCGGCTGTAGCCCTGCTGTTCGAACCAACGGAGGCAGGAACGCGCGTCGGCCACGGCCTGGCGATTGGCCTGGAGGGTCAGACCGATATTGGGGCCGACGAGTTTGTAGGCGCGGTCGTGTCCTTCCACCCGCCGGCTGTCGTGATAGGGGAGCGTGAGGCGGAGCGCGGAGATGCCGAGCGTGTTGAGCCACTCGCAAATGCCGACGTGCTCGTGCGGCTTCGCATTCCACTGCGCCATGACAAGAACGGCAGGGCCGGCATGCGCCGCGGGAAAAAACCGGGCATGGACGCGGTTGTTCTCCGGCCAGGGCGAGGCGATTGCGCTGGTGAACGTGAGTTCGTCGTCCACCAGGCGGTAGTCCCGCGCGGGCTCGCCGGGAAACCAGGCTTCGCTCTGGGCGATGGTGCGCTCGGAAAATTCGTTCAGCCAGCCGCGCGGGTCGGGCTCGTCCGCGCGGCCGCCGACGTGCTCGAGACCCCAGACGAACGGCATCACGGCGCGCTGGTCGCGTGACCAGTGGCGGTGCTCGTAGCGGCGAATGTACTGTTCGAGCCAGCTCATGGAACAAAAGAGGCCAGTTTAGAGAATGCCCGGAAAACTGTCCAATCACGGACAGGCAAACGGCCCAACTCGTGGCCGAACGGTCGGCCGGCGCATTAACCGGCGAGTAGGGACGGCGCGACCAGCCTGGCGGTGTTCGTATCGGCGAATCTAGCGTTCGAGCCGCCGCACTTCAGGCCGTGGCGGGCGGTGACTCTTAACTTTAGACTTCTAACTTTCGACTTTCGACCTTGGCGCTGTCGTGTAACAGTCGTAGCATGCCTCTGATTCTGGCGGTGTATGCGTTTGCACTGGGACTGGTGGTGGGGAGCTTCCTGAACGTTTGCATCCTGCGCATTCCCGCGAGGGAATCCATCGTACGTCCCGCCTCGCACTGCCCCAAATGCGGCAAGGGGATCGCGGCCTACGACAACATCCCGGTGCTGAGCTGGCTGGTGCTGCGTGGGCGCTGCCGGAACTGCAAGGCGTCCATTTCCGCGATGTATCCGGTGGTGGAGCTGATTACCGGGACGCTTTTTTTGTGCTGCCTGCTGAAATTTGGGTTGACGCCTGCGGCGGGCAAATGGGCAATTTTCGGTGCGTTGCTGGTCGTGCTGGCGGTGACGGACCTGCGCGAACGCCTCCTGCCAGACCGTGTGAACCTCACGGGGGGATTGCTAGGCCTGGCGTGGAGCGCAGTGGTTCCGGTCGGCGATGGGACCGCGCTGTGGCTCGCGCATCATTGGTTTGCATTTCCGCCGCCGGAACGGGCGCTCTCCGTGTGCGACGCGCTGCTGGGTGCAGCCGCCGGCGCGGGCATTCTGTGGCTGTTTGCCGAGGGCTACTTCCGGTTGCGTGGCCGCGAGGGAATGGGACTGGGTGACGTGAAGATGATGGGGATGGCCGGGACATTTCTGGGCGCAAAGGCAGTGCTGCTGACGATCATGGCCGGAGCGGTTCTGGGAAGCGTGATCGGGCTGGCCTTTATGCTCTTCCAGCGGAAGGAAAGCGACTACGAGTTGCCGTTCGGGCTGTTTCTGGCCGGTGGAGGACTCGTGGCCGTGTTTTACGGGCCGCCTCTGCTGACGTGGTATTTCAGCCGGCTGAGTTAGAGCACGGCGGGTCTATGCTGCGCATTCTTTCGAACCATGGGGCGCTGGGGCTGGTGGCGGCCGCGCAGTCTCGTTTTCCGGCGCACGCGGCGCAACCCCAGCCGTTCTGGTGGACCGCCCAATTCTTCTTCACGCTGGCGGTGTTTTTTGCGTTTTTGCTCGCTCTCTGGGTGGGGTTCCGCGCCCTGCGCAATCGCGGCACGGGCGGCGCCGGATCGGAACCGCCGCTGCCCCGGCCCGCCGCGGGGGGAGAGACGGCGTTTGCCTCCGCGTCGGTGCAGGCGGTAATCCAGCGCCTGCGGGAGCAGGAAAAGGATCTCCAGCGGCTGCACCGGGAAGTGAAAGACCGGGCCGCCGAGACCGAACGGTTGACCGCAGCGGTCACGCGGCAGATGCCCACCGGGCTGTTGCTGGTGAACGCCACCGGGATGATCAATCTGTCGAATCCTGCGGCAGAGCAGACGCTGGGGGTGGGTGCGCTGCAGTACCGGCGATACTCCGATGTGCTGGGCGCGGACTCGCCCTTTACGCGGCTGCTGGAGAACTGCCTGCGTGAAGGTCGCACGTATCAGCGCGAGGAGGTGGAACACCGCACGGGCGCAGGAGACCTGCGCCACCTGGGGCTGACCATTTCTCCGGTAACCCGCGACTCGCAGAAAGTGGCCGGAGCGCTGTGTCTGCTGACCGACCTGACCGAGTTGACGGCGCTCCAGCGCGCCGTTCTGCTGAAGGAGAGCCTGGCGACGCTCGGGGAAATGTCCGCGGGCATCGCGCATGAATTCAAAAATTCGCTGGCCACGATTTCCGCGTATGCGCAACTGATGCAGCAGGAGGCCACACCGGGCGAGGTGGCGGAAAATGCCGGAAAAATCCTGCAGGAGGCGCGCACGCTGACGCATGTGGTTACCGAATTCCTGCGCTTTGCGCGCCCGCTGGAGGTTTCCCGCGGCCGCGTGGCGCTCGGGCCGCTGGTGGACCGCGTGGTGGCGGAGGCGCGGGAGAGCCATCCCCGCGTGGAGTGCCGGGCCGAGGGAGAATTCCCCAGCGTGACCGGAGACGAAGGCCTGCTCCGCCAGGCCCTCCTGAACCTGGTGCGCAACGCCGCAGAGTCGGTCTGCGAATTCCGGCGAGAGGGCTCCCCGGCGGGCCATGTGGTGGTCCGCGGAGAGCGTACGGAGGGTGGCGGGGCCGGGATGGTTCGCGTGATCGTGGCGGACGACGGCCCGGGCATTCCGGAGGGCGAGCTGTCGAAACTCTTTCTGCCGTTTTACACCACCAAACCCGACGGGACCGGCCTGGGGCTGGCCGTGGTGCAAAAAATCGCAGTGAATCACGGCGGCGGCGCGGAGGCGCGGAATCTGCCGGCGGGGGGCGCTGAGTTTATCCTTACGTTACCCGCGGAGGCCCCCGGGAGCGGGGCAGTTGATTGACCGGGAGGAGGCATCTAAAATGCTAGCAGGTGTCCACCCCGGCGAACACCTCGAAGGCGGTGCCCATGCGTAAACCAATTTTCGCAATGCTTTTGGCAGGCGCTCTCTGCGCGGCTGGATGGTTCTCCACCGCTGCGGCTCAGGACACCACCTCCACTCCCAGCCAGGAACCCTCGATCGCCGAAGCGGCGCGAAAGGCCAAAGCGGAGCGAAAGCAGCAGCCCCCTCCTAAACAGGTTTGGACGGACGACAACCTTCCAAAGACGCCGCACGCAGCTCCCGCGGCCACTGCGGAAGGCGGAGAGCAGGGAGCGGCGGAAGCCGGCGGTGGCGCTAAAGGCGCCGCAAAGCCCGGCGCGGACGACAACAAAAAGCAGGCCGAACTCGAGTCGAGTTGGCGGGCAAAGTTTGTCGCCGCGCACAAAAAACTGGACGACGACCAGAAAGACCTGGACCTCAAGCAGCGCGAGTACAACCTGAAGCGGCAGCAATATTACAGCGACCCCAATACAGCCATGCGCGAACAGTACAACAAGTATGGGGGTGGCCGCGGGCCCGAATTGAATGATCTGGAGAAGCAGATGGACGAAAAGAAGCAGCAGATCGAGCAGGACAAACAGGCCATCTCCGACCTCGAAGACGAATTGCGGAAAGCGGGCCTGCCGCCGGGGTGGTCCAGAAATCCCTGAGGGGCCGGCCGGCGGCGTTTCCAAGCCGCACCGTTTTCTCTGACGACAACCTCGCAGGTTTGCCGGTCGCGCAGCGCGGCACCGGCGCTACACTTCCCCCGTGGAACCTCTCCTCCTGGTTGAAGATAAGGCGGAGCTGCGCGGCGTGCTGCGCAAAGCCCTGGAGCGCGCCGGCTGGCGGGTCGAGGAGGCGGCAGACGCCCCCGCGGCCATCGAGAAAGCCCGCAGCGTCCGCTATCTGCTGGTTCTCACCGACCTGAAACTCCCCGGCGGTTCCGGCCTGGACGTCCTCCGCCAGGTGAAAGACGCGGACCCCGATATCCCCGTCATCCTCATGACCGCATACGGCTCGGTGGAAGAAGCAGTGACGGCGATGAAAGAGGGCGCCTTCGATTTCATCCAGAAGCCCGTGGACCTGGACCATCTGAAACTGCTGGTGGCGCGCTCGGCCCGGCAGCAGGACCTCCTGCGGGAAAACCTGGTGCTGCGTGAAGAGTATTCGGCGAGGTACGGATTTCCACGCATTGTGGGAGAACATCCCTCCATAAAAGCCGCGGGCCAGCAGGTGCAGCGCGTGGCGGCGACGGACACGACGGTGCTGCTGTTGGGAGAAAGCGGGACGGGGAAAGAGTTGTTTGCGCGTGCGATCCACCACCTCTCGCGGCGAAACGAACAGCCCTTTGTGGCTCTGAACTGCGCCGCGATTCCGGAAGGGCTGGTGGAGAACGAGCTCTTCGGCCACGAGAAAGGGGCCTACACCGGCGCCGGGACCCGGAAAATCGGCAAAATGGAGCTGGCTCAGAGGGGAACGTTGTTCCTGGACGAAATCGGCGAGCTGCCGCTGATGACGCAGGCGAAACTGCTGCGCGTGCTCGAGGAGAAGCGGTTCGAGCGTATCGGGGGAACGCAGGCAGTGGACATGGATACACGCATCCTGTGCGCCACGAATAGGGACCTGGAAGGGGCGGTGGCCGCGAAAACGTTTCGGGAGGACCTGTATTTCCGCATCGCTGCCGTGCCCCTCACGATTCCTCCGCTGCGCGAGCGCGGCGACGACGTCCTGATGCTGGCGTCCCATTTCCTGGAGCGCTACTGCCGGGAGCTGTCGAAACCCGGGCTCCAACTGAGCGATGCTGCGCGGGAACGCATGATGGAATATGGCTGGCCGGGAAATATCCGCGAACTGCAAAACGCCATCGAACGAGCCGTGATTCTGGCCGATGGGGTGGCGATTGAAGCCCAGGATCTGCGGCTGCCAACCCCGCGTCCGGAGCCGGCCGATGCGTCTTCCGGGGCGGTAGGCGAGGAGTTTTCCTGGGAGGGGACTCTGGAAGACGTTGTGGATCGCGCAAGGGAACGCGTGGAGCGATCGAAAATTGAAAGCGTGCTGCGCGGATGCAAATGGAACAAAACACGCGCGGCCGAGCAGCTCGGGGTGTCCTACAAAACGCTGCTCAACAAAATCCGCGAGTTGGGAATCCCGGACTAGCCACATTTGAACTGAGCACAGGCCGTAGGGGCACGGCAGGCCGTGCCCGTGACGCGCCGCCACCGCGCTAATGCGGGCGTTTCGCAGTGTGGAGCGCGACCGTGCCCCCCGTCCAAAGCTGGTAGCTGACGTCTGCGAATCCGCAGTCGCGCATCATTCCCGCCAGCGCCTCAGCATCGGGAAATTTCTGGACGGATGCGGGGAGGTAGGAATACGCCGCGCCGCTTCCGGAAATGGCTCCGCCTACCAACGGCAGAATCCGGCGGAAATAGAAGCGGTAGAGAGGGCCGAACACGGGACCGCGCGGCTCCGCAAATTCGAGGATTCCCACTTCTCCGCCGGGACGAAGCAGGCGAAAGAATTCGCGCAGGCCGGCCTCGTAGTTGGCGAGATTGCGAAAGCCGAAGGCCACGGAAATCAGATCCAATCCAGCGGACGCCAGCGGCAAATTCAGGGCGTCAGCTTCGAAGTAGTCGATTTCGTGCGCGCGCATTCCCTGCGCTACGTCCGGCGATCGCGTCTTCGCGACGGCGCGGAGCAGCATGGGGTGGGCGAAATCGCTCGCAAAGACGGCGGCGCCGGGGCTGCACGAATGTGTGGCCTGCCGCTTCAGCGCCAGCGCGAGGTCGCCGGTGCCGCAACAGAGATCGAGCACGCGCGCGCGCGGCAGCCGCAGGATGTGGTCGAAGGCCGCCGCAGTTCGCCGGCGCCACACCCGGTCCAGACTCCCAGAGAGAAGATGGTTCAGCAGGTCGTAGCGGCCCGCGATTTCGCCGAACATCCGGCGGACGTATTGCCGGGCTTCGCGCTCGTCGCCGGTACCCGCAGGGCGCGTTCCCGGAAGCGGCTGCTGAGTTTCCGTCGGCATACTGCGATCAGCGCGGCCCCAGCAGCCCGGCGAGCACGCGGCGCAGCACCCGTTCCGGGACGTTTTCCGCCGCGCGCACCTCGCCAATCTGCCGCGGCAGGATGAAGCGCAGCCGGCCGCCGCGTGCTTTTTTGTCGCTGCGCATCGCCACCATCCATCGCGCCGGAGGGATTCGAGGCAGCGGCGGGAGCGGCCCGGCGCCGTGGACCAGGGCCGCAATGCGGGCAGCGTCCTGCGCGTCCATCCAATTCATAGCCGCGGCCAGGCGGGCCGCGGCAATCAGTCCCCACCCCACCGCTTCGCCATGGAGAAATCGACGGTAACGGGTCAGCGATTCGAGGGCATGTGCGAACGTGTGGCCGAGATTCAGCACTTCGCGCGCGCCGCTCTCGCGTTCGTCGCGGCTGACAATCTGCGCCTTCGCGCCGATGCACCGCGGCAGAATCCAATCGAGCGCGGAACGGTCGCGCCGCACCAGTTCGGGCATGCGGTTTTCCAGGAATTCGAACAGGTGACGGTCGCCCAGGACGGCGTATTTGATGATTTCGTGGATTCCGGAGCGGTATTGGCGAGCCGGGAGTGTGCCGAGTACTTCCGGGTCCACGAGCACGAGCGCGGGCTGATAGAAAGCGCCGACCAGGTTCTTCCCTTCCGGGAGATTCACCCCTGTTTTGCCGCCGATGGCGGAGTCCACCTGGGCAACGAGAGTGGTGGGGATATGAACCAGGCGAACGCCGCGAAGATAAGTGGCGGCGGCGAAGCCGGCAACGTCGCCCACCACTCCTCCGCCAACGGCGATGATGAGGCCGCGTCGATCCAGACCCGCGGCGGCCAGGGCGCGGCAAATCTTCTCGAGCGTCGCCAGGGTTTTGGCCGGCTCCCCGTCGGGGAACAGAACCGTGGCCGGGCGGGGCTCTCCGCGGCGAGAGAATTGGCGGCGCAGAGGCGCGCCCCACAGCTTCCACACTCGCGGCGAGGAGAGCAACGCGACGCCGGTCGCGGGCCCGAGGGTGCGGACCAGTTCCCCGGTGCGCGGCAGCAGCCCGCGCGCGCATTCGACGGTATACGGACCCGAGGGAGTTTCGACGGAGATCGCAGTCATGGCAACTTCAAAACTCTAACACGCGGAAGCGGATTTCAGGGGATGGTGGCATCGGCCGGTGCGTTTCCTTCGCATAACAGGTCCAAACGCTCGAAAGGTACGCCGGCAGGAGTGCCCGTGCCACTGCGTGCTACCATCGGAATTCAGGGAATATGGCCGCAGGGAAGAAAATCGAGGCGGACTATGTTGTGGTGGGCTGCGGCGTAGCGGGCCTTCGCGTGGCCATCGAGCTGGGCGCAGCGGGCGCCCGCGTGCTCGTGCTGGCGAAATCGAACCTCACGGATTCGGCCACGGAATGGGCGCAGGGCGGCATCGCCGCGGCGCTCTCCGATGAAGACGAGGTGAGCCTGCACGTGGAGGACACGCTTCGCGCCGGTGACGGCCTGTGCGACCCCGCTGCGGTCCACGTTCTGGTGGAGGAAGGCCCGAAATACATCCTGGAACTGATCGAGTGGGGCACCGAGTTCGACCGCGCCGGCTCGAAGCTGGCGTTCACGCGCGAAGCCGCGCACAGCCGCTCGCGCATCCTGCACGCTCACGGCGATTCCACCGGAAAGGAAATCGCGCGCTCGCTGTTTGCGAAGGCCCGCACGATTCCCGGAATTCTGCTGCGCGCCCATGCGTTGACCACGGAACTGGTGAGTTGCGACGGCCGCGTCACCGGTCTGCGCTTCCTGGACGAAAGCACAAAAGAGGTCCACGAGGTGGCGGCACGCGCGGTCGCACTCGCCACTGGCGGCCTCGGACAGGTCTATCCCGAAACCACCAACCCGCCGGTGGCCACCGGCGACGGCATGGCCATCGCCTATGAGGCGGGAGCGGTCCTTTCGGACCTGGAGTTCGTCCAGTTCCACCCCACGGCGCTGGCCGTAAAAGGCGCGCCGCGGTTCCTGTTGTCGGAAGCGCTGCGCGGCGAAGGCGCGGTGCTGCGCAATGCCGAGCTGGAACGGTTCATGAAAAAGCACCACGAGGCGGGAGAACTGGCGCCCCGCGACGTGGTCTCGCGAGCGATTGTCGCGGAGATGCAGCGCACTCGCACCGACTTCGTTTACCTGGACCTGACGCACCTGAAGGATGAGTACGTGCGCAAACGCTTTCCCCAGATTTATGCCACCTGCCAGAGCTACGGCGTGGATATCACCAGCGACCTGGTCCCCGTGCGCCCGGCCGCGCATTACGTGATGGGCGGCGTGAAAACCGATACGTACGGCCGCTCTTCCCTCTCCGGGCTCTACGTTGCGGGGGAAACGGCATGCACGGGAGTCCACGGAGCCAACCGCCTGGCCAGCAATTCCCTGCTGGAAGGGCTGGTGTTCGGCGCGCGCACCGGGCAGGCTATCCTCGCCGACACGAAATTTACGAAGAAGGGGACGCCCAAGTGGCCGCAGGGGGCCAAAGGCAGCGGGAAGCCTCCGGCGAAGAACGCCGCGGCCCCGTCGCGAGAGCCGGCGAAAGATGCACTGCAGACAATTCGCGCGGTGGCCTGGAAGGATGCGGGCATCATCCGCAACGGGCGGGATTTGAAGGACGCGCTGGAGACGCTCGCGGGCCTGGAGCCGCCGTGGCCGGCCGAACCCTCTCGCGCCGCACTGGAATTGCGGCATATCTGGCAGCTCGCCCAACTGATCGTGCGAAGCGCCCTGGCACGCGAGGAGAGCCGTGGAGGACATTACCGGAGCGATTTCCCATTCCGCGATGAGGAAAAATTCGGGAAGCATTCACGGGTCACGCGCGGGGCGGAGGTCACCTTCGCTTGAACCGCACAACTGGCACGCGTCTGTCCGCTCGGCATGGCCGCGACGCCGGGATGAGTCGGCGTCTGGGGATTCGCCTCGCGCATCTCTTCCCATAAGAAGCGATTTCTTGAATTAAATGCGGTTGAAGAGTAGCCTCCATTCAATGGCCTTCCCTCGTACATTTCCGCAGGGGGTCGCCACTGCGGTTGCGCTGGCAATCGCGATTTCATTCTCAGCCTTGCCTTTGGCAGGCTACGATGATCCGTCCCTTTATTGCGCCGCCGCAGGAACTGCGCTTGCGGGAGGTCTCCTGCTCCTCCTGCTGTACTATCAGGTTCAGACTATCCGAGAATGGTTTGATGACATGATGAATAATCTCCGCGGTGGACCTAGAGGGCCGCATCCTCTGCCTGCGGAGGACTCGCGGATCCTGAACCGGAAGCGCCGCCCTGCCAACGACTGACTGCTCCAAATCCAACCAGCTCGCAGCTAGGACGATGCCAGCCAGTCCCGCCAGCGTGCCGTCGGGACCGCGCCGGCGCCACCGTGCGCTTTGCGCTCAGCCAGAGCGTTTGTTAGGCTCGTTTTGATGGCTCTGCAGACTGCCAATCGCACAAAGAGCGAGCGGCTGGAAAGCCGCGAGAACCGCTGGTTGAAGCGCTTTCGCGCCGCGCTCGAGGGCCGTCCGGAAAAAGATGGCGCCCCGGTGGGAGCGGAAGGGCCGCGGCTGGTGGAGGAGGCGCTGCGGTCCGGGCTGGCTGTCGAGGCTCTGCTGGTCGCCGATTCCGGCGAGCGGCACCTGACGCGGCTCAAATCGGTCATTCCCGCTGGCCTGCGCGTGCTGCGAACGTCGGATCGGCTATTTGCCTCGGTGGCGGGAACGGAGACGCCGCAGGGAATCGCGCTGCTGGCCGAACCGCCGCGCTGGCAGATGCAGGACCTTTTCCTATCGCCGGCGCTGGTGGTGGTGCTCGCGGGCGTGCAGGACCCGGGGAATGTGGGGACTATCGTGCGTGCGGCGGAAGCGTTCGGCGCGAGCGGGGTGATCACCTGCCGCGGTTCAGCCCATCCGCTATCGCCCAAATCGCTGCGGGCATCGGCGGGATCCGTCTTCCGGCTGGCCACGCTCGCCGGCCCCCCGCCAGGAGACGTTTTGCAGGAACTGCGGCGACGAGGTGTGCGGCAATTCTCAGCGACGATTTCCCCTGCGCCCCCTCCCGCCGATTGCGATCTGACCAGCCCGTGTGCCCTGTGGATCGGCAGCGAGGGCGCCGGGCTGCCGCCTGAAATCGAACGCGAGACCGATGCGTCCATCCGCATTCCGCTGCGCGCCTCAGTGGACTCGCTGAACGCCGGAGTGGCCGCTGCCGTGCTACTCTATGAAGCGGCGCGGCAACGCGGCGGTGTGCGCAATCCAGCCGCCGCAACAACTGAGGCGGCGCGATGAGCCTGTTCCGCCAGCTCGAGCCGGACAACGACCGCCTCGAACGCGCCGACAGCAGTTCGCCGCTCGCCGAACGCATGCGCCCGCGGTCGCTGGACGACGTGGTGGGTCAGGAACACCTGCTCGGCCCCGGGGCACCGCTCCGCGCGCAGATTGAAGCGGACCGCGTCCAGTCCATGATCCTCTGGGGCCCGCCGGGTTGCGGCAAAACCACGCTGGGGCGCCTGATTGCCGGCCGGGCTCGCGCCGACTTCGTTCCCTTCAGCGCGGTGCTATCCGGCATCAAAGAAATCAGGGAGGTAATGACGCAGGCCGAGCGCGCGCGTCACGCCGGCCGCCGGACGATCGTGTTCATCGACGAGGTCCATCGCTTCAACAAAGCCCAGCAGGATGCGTTTTTGCCCTTCGTGGAGCAGGGCAGCATCACGCTCATCGGCGCCACAACGGAAAACCCGTCCTTCGAGGTCATCGCCCCGCTGCTCTCCCGCGCTCGCGTCTATCGCCTGGAAGCGCTCACGAACGACCAGGTGGTGCTCCTGCTGCGGCGGGCGCTGGCCGACGCCGAGCGCGGCCTGGGCGGCCTTCCGGTGGACATTGCCGACGAATCGCTGGAACGCATCGCTATTTTTTCCAGCGGGGACGCGCGCGCCGCCTACAACATCCTGGATGCGGCCGTGGCCGGTGCGCCCGCCGCTGCCGATGGCCGGCGCACGATTACGCCGGAACTCCTCGAGCGCACCCTCCAGCGCAAGACGCTGCTCTACGACAAAGCCGGCGAGGAGCACTACAACCTCATCTCCGCGCTGCACAAATCGGTGCGCAACTCGGATGCGGACGCCTCGCTCTACTGGCTCGCGCGCATGCTGGAGTCGGGCGAGGACCCGCTCTACCTCGCCCGGCGTATGGTGCGAATGGCCAGCGAGGACGTGGGGCTGGCCGACCCGCAGGCCCTGCGCGTGACGCTCGACGCCATGAACGCTTTTGAATTCCTCGGCCCGCCGGAAGGCCACCTGGCGCTCGCCGAGGCCGCCGTCTATCTGGCCCTGGCGCCGAAATCGAACGCGCTCTACACCGCCTATGGCGCCGTGGCCCGCGATCTGGACCAGACGCGCACCGATCCGGTCCCGCTGCATCTCCGAAACGCCGTGACGCGTCTGATGAAAGCCGAAGGCTACGGCCGCGGCTACCAATATGCCCACGATTACGAGGACAAAGTGACGGACATGGAGTGCCTCCCGGATTCGCTGCGCGGCCGCCGTTACTATCAGCCCACCGACCAGGGCCTCGAAGCGCGCATTCGCCAGCGGATGGAAGAAATCGCGCGATTGAAGGCCAAACCGAAGCCATGACTGGCGCACGACATCGCCGGCTGCCCGGCGCGCGGCTGGCCATTCCGGCGGGTTGTCTGCTCCTCTTCATTGCCGCGGTGCGCGACGGAGTTCCCGAGGGGCGTGCGCTGTTCACCATCGACGAGGACTGCACGGCATTCGCCTTCGGCCGCGACGGTCGCATCGCCTTCGCCGTCCGCCACGTCTTCTCCAAGCACAGATTCGACATCCAACGTGACGATTTCTGGATTTCCGACGCCGGCCACGGCAAACACCGGATCATCAACGGCGACAAACTGGATCGTGGGGAGGGCGGATTCAGCTACACGGTCCGGTCGCTCCGCTGGTCGCCCGGGGAGACGAAGCTGGCAGCGGAGGTGGTCGCCAGCACCCAGGCCGAGCACCATGGAAACGCCGAATCCGCCACGCAGTCTTTCCTGTTCGACCCCAACGGCCAGGAACTTCGCGTGGCAGATGGCGACAGCTTCATCCCCGACAGCGAGAACGCCGCATGGCTGGGCGACGAGGCCACCGTCGTTTATCTCTCGCCCGAACCGAAACCGCGGAAGGAATTGTCCATCTGGTCGGTGCGGCCCGCGGCCGGTCATGCGGAGCGGCTGTTCCTGGAGACCTATTTCCTGGGCGCCGCGTGGATGGAGCGGACGCTGCAGGCCATTGCGGTGGCCGCCCCCGAGCATGGCGACAAACCGCGCCTGGTGCTGCTGGACCTGGCGCATCAAACCAGCAAAGACCTGGCCCCTCTCGATGGTTATGCAGGCGGGCTCAGCCTCTCGCCCTCGGGCCGGAATGTGGCGTATTTCCGGGATCCGGGGACGCTCGAAGTGCGTTCGCTCGCGGACCCCCAGACCGCTCGCAGCGTCCAGGCGCTCATGGGCCGTTACTTCTGGACCAGCGACGAGCGGCACGTGATTCTGAAGTCCGAGCCGGGGCAGAGGATTTCTATTCTGCAAATGCTGCGCCTCTCCGACGGCTCGACGGACGACCTCTTCAACGGCCTCACCTTCTGGAACTTCGGAGTCTCTCTGGATGGCACGCGGCTCGCCGTTTCCCCGCCGGGCAAACACGTGCTCGAGGTCTACGACATGCCGGCGCAGCGCTGACCGCGGAAAGACAAACGTCAGCGGGGGGCGCGGAAACGGCGGGCGTGCTCCTTCAGGATGCACGAATCCATCATCACAAACAGACCGGCCTCCCGAGCGCGCGTCGCGGCAGCTTCGTCTTTCACGCCTTCCTGCATCCACACGGCCTTCGCCCCGATGCGAATCGCTGCATCCACGATTTCTCCCGCGCGGTCCGACCGCCGGAAAATGTCCACGATGTCCACCGGCTCACCGATGTCTTCCAGCCGCGCCATCGCCTTTTCTCCCAGCACTTCTTTGGCGTTGGGATTCACAGGAATGATGCGATATCCCGCAGCCTGCAGATATTGGGCTACGCCGTAACTGGCGCGGGAGCGAGTGGGGCTCAGACCTACGACGGCAATCACGCGGCTGCTCTCCAGTAGCTTCTGGACGGGGTCGGCGGACGGCGCAGGGCGTGTTCCGGCTTTCATCGGCAGGCAGTCTCTAGCATAGCGCAGAATGGAAAAGGGTGCGTCGTGGCCAACCTCGTGGCCGGGGCTACCCGCCCTTCGCTACAACCGTCCGCGGGTCGTCCAGCGAGGCTCGTGCTTCCGCCAGCGCGGCGAGAAACTTCTCATTTTCGGCGGGAGTTCCCACGCTCACCCGGATCGATTCCGGAAACCCCATCCAGGCCATCGGTCGCACGATTACGCCGAGCCGCAGAATCGCTTCGGCGAGCCGGTTGGTGGCCGGACCGAGGTGCACGAGCAGAAAATTGGCCACCGAGGGAACGAACGCCACTCCCTGCGCCCGCAACCCAACCTCGAGCTGCGCGATTCCGCGGCGATTGTTTTCTAGAGAGCGGAGGACGTGCTCGGCGTCGTCCAGTGCAGCCAGCGCCGCGGCCAGCGAAACGCAGGACACGTTGAACGGCTGGCGCACTTTATACATCTGCGCCAGAAGTCCGGCCGGCCCGGCGGCGTAACCTACGCGCATCCCGGCCAGTCCATACACCTTGGAAAACGTCCGCAGCACCAGCAGATTGCAGCCCGCGCGCACCAGTTCCAGCGACCGGGAATATCCGGGCCTCTCGGCGTACTCGAAATAGGCTTCGTCCAGCACAACCAGCGCGGTCTCCGGAATCCGCTCGAGAAACGCGTCAAACTCGTCCGCCATGAACATCGTGCCGGTGGGATTGTTCGGATTGGCCAGGTAGATCACCCGGGTGCGCGCGTCAGCCGCGCGCGCGATACCGTCCAGATCCAGGGTAAAATCGCGCAGCGGCACGGCCACCAGGCGTTCCCCCGTCGCCCGCACCGCGGAGTAGTACAACGGAAACGACCCTTCCGAGCTCACGGCATTGTCCCCCGGCGTCAGCAGCGTGCGGGCCACCAGGTCGATCAACTCACACGTCCCTGCGCCGAGCATCAGCCCGTCCATTTCCACGCCCAGCCGTTCAGACAGTTTTTTGCGCAGGTAGAAGCCCGCTCCGTCGGGATACCAGTTCGCATCGGCCAGCGCGCGCTTCCCAGCCTCCACGGCGAGCGGCGAGGGACCCAGCGGGTTTTCATTCGAGGCCAGTTTGATGGCCCGGATGCCCAGTTCCCGTTCCACCTCTTCGACGGGCCTGCCGGGGCGATACGCGTCGATGGCCCGGATCCACGGGGGCACCATCTCGTCGATCGGGCGAGAGGTCATTCTCTTCCCTGCCCTTCCGGCGGACTCTGGCGTTGGCCCTCTCGCGGCGGGCCGGCGAACCGCGATGCAGGCGGGTGATGGCGGCGCGGCCGGCCTTTTGTCCTACCGGAGTCTGGCCGCATCCCGTGGCGTGTTCCGCGCCGCGAATCGCGCCGGCCGGATGCCGTGGTCCGGATGCGCTTGCTGCCTTTACTCGGCCTGCGCGGCCTGGGGCGTTGTCGTGGTTCCGGCTTCTCGGAGACAGTCTGCGCGCGTCCCTCGGCGGCGCGGCGCAGAGCGTCTAACTCGGCGGGCGTCATCTCGCGCATCTCTCCGGGAGGGAGCGAGCCGAGTTCGACGCCTGCGAATCCGGCGCGCACGAGCTTCTCCACCAGAATTCCCTGCCGCAGCAGCGACCGGCGCAGCTGGTCGCGTGGTGCATTGCGCACGTCCGCCTCATACCAGGCATTAGCGGCGTCGCGATAGAGGCGCACATGGACCCGGGCTTCGCGCTCGATCACCTGCCGCGCGGCTTCCGGAAGGCGCCCTTTCACTTTGAAGCGCCACCTCTGGGGAATGGTCGCGGCGGCGCGCATCAGGTCGCTGGCCAGCTCGCCATCGCTGGTCAGCAGCAGGAGTCCCGCGGCGTCGAACTCCAGCCGGCCCACGGGAAACAATCGGCCGCCGGGCGCTCGAAGATAGGGGCCGAGGCAGGGGCGGCCCTCGGGATCGTTCACCGTGGAAACCACCTGTGCAGGTTTGTGGAACGCGAAATAGGATTCGCGCGCTCCAGCCGCGAATCGCACCACGCGCGGGCCCACCGTGATGTGGTCGTGCCCGGCATCCGCACGGCTCCCCAGTTCGGTGACCACGCGCCCGTTCACGGTCACGGCGCCGGACAGGATGAGCTGCTCGGCATGCCGGCGCGAGGCGATTCCCGCCCGCGAAATAATTTTTTGGAGTCTCTCTAGCATCAGTCACTCGGTGGCCCAGCGTACATCAGGCCGTCTAGCGATTCCCGAATTTCGAACTTCGAGTTTCGAATTTCGCTTTTCGCCTTCTCCCTTACTCCGGCCCCGCGCCCTCGCCAATCTCCGGCTCCGCAGGCGCCACGCTCTCCGCCGACTCCCCGGGCTCTTCCGGAATGATTCCATCGTCGCCGAGCGCCGCGCGCGCCAGGGCCTCAAATTCCTTCAGGCTGGGCAAATCATCCACGCCCGCCAGGCCGAATCGCATCAGGAATTCCTTTGTCGTGCGGTAGAGGATCGGACGCCCCAGCGCCTCTTTGCGGCCCGCGGTGGTGATCATGCCGCGCTCCAGCAGCGTTTTGATCACTCCGGCGGCCTGCACCCCGCGAATCTCCTGGATTTCGGGCAGCGTCACCGGCTGTTTGTACGCAATCACCGCCAGCGTTTCGAGCGCGGGCATCGAGAGGCGCAGCGGCGGCTGCAAGCTTTTGATGAATCGCCGCACGGCATCGTGGTGCTGAGGCTTCGTGTAGAACTTGTAGCCTCCGGCTACTTCCCGGATTTCGATCCCGCGGTCGTCGGAAGCGTACGCGGCCACCAGGTCGCGCAGCGCGCGCCGCACCGCATCTCGTTCCGCGTGCACGGCCGTGGCGATTTGCTGCACGGAGACGGGCTCCTGCGCGGCATACACGATGGCCTCGATCGCCGCGCGGAATTCCGGCCCGGGACCGGCCGGCAAGGCCGCCGGCTCCGGCGCCGCTTCGGAAGCGCCGGGAAATGGTTCGAGTGCGGGTTCTTCAGGCATACTGGCTGTCGATCTCCGTTCCTGCGTCCGCGCCCGTGGCCTGTCCGGAAAGTATGGCGTCGAATCCCGGCGTCTTGCGCAGGTAGATTTCGCCGAATAAAGCCTTCTGCGTGAGCTGCACGGCCTGCAGCCGCACCATCTCCAGCACCGCGATGAACGCGACGATCATGGCATGGCGCGACGGGCAATCTTCGAAAAATCGCGCCAGCGCAACGCCCTCTTCTTCTGCCGATAGCCGTTTGCGCAGCAGTTCGATCATTTCCGCCACGGTGAACCGGTCGTGCTGCAGCTCGATTTTGGTTTCCTGGCGCTTACGGTCCAGGATTTGCTGGAACACCTTCACCAGGTCCACCAGCGAGACCACCAGCTCGCCCTCCACCGCGTCCCCTTCGTACAGCGACAGGTCGGGCTGCGAGAACACGTGCGCCTCGATCTGCTGCCGCTCGTAGAGCATTTGCGCCGCGTTCTTGAACTTCTCGTGCTCCAGGAGTTGATGTACCAGTTCGCGCCGCGGGTCCTGCTCCTCCGGCGGCAGGTCCGGGTCCACCGGCAGCAGCATCCGCGATTTGATGTAAATCAGCGTCGCCGCCATGTACAGGAATTCGCCGGAAACGTTGATGTCCAGCTCCTCCATCTGATGCAGCGCTTCGAGGTATTGCCCGGTGATTTTCGCGATGGGGATTTCGTGGATGTTGATTTCCTGCTTCCGGATCAAGTCCAGCAGCAGGTCGAGCGGGCCCTCGTAGCGGTCGAGCTGCACGAGAAACGCGAGCGATGAATCGGGAGCAGCCATCTTAGTTCCCCGCTCCCGTGCCGGCTGTGGCAGCGGCGGGCGGATCGCCCGGCTGGGCGCCGAAAACGGCGGCTCGCACCCGGGCCATCGTGCGCTGCGCTGTCTTCCGCGCGCGCGCCGACCCTTCCGCCAGGATTTCCTGCACGCGCGCCGGCTGCGATTCAAATTCGCGCCGCCGGGCGCGCACCGGCGCGATCCATTGAATCAGATTGTCGGCCATCGCGGCCTTGCACTCGAGGCAGCCGATTCCGGCCGTCCGGCAGCCTTGCGCCGCCCAGTCCAGGGTCGGCTGCGGCGAAAACAGTTTGTGCCAGTCGTACACGGGGCAGATGTCGGGATTGCCCGGGTCGTTGCGCCGTTTCCGCGCCGGGTCCGTCATCATCACTTTCGTCTTCGCCCGGATGGACTCGTCCTCTTCATTCAGCAGGATGGCGTTGCCGTAGCTCTTCGACATCTTGCGGCCGTCCGTGCCGGGCACCCGCGGGGTTTCCGTCAGCAGCGCTTCCGGCTCGTTCAGGATGTCGGGATTGGTGAAATACTGCGGGTTGTTGCGCAGCACTTCCAGATACCCCGCCAGCCCGCGTTCGCTGCGCGCATCGGACAGCAGATTGCTGAAATCCCCTTTCACTCCTCCTTCGTAGTAGCCCGCCGGCAGGTTGGGAACCGCGATCTGCGCGGCTTTCCACTGCTCGTCGTGCGTCAATCCAGGCTGCAATTTCCCACCGTTGAAATAGTTGAACCGGCGGACGATCTCGCGGCTCAGCTCCACGTGCGACACCTGGTCTTCGCCCACAGGCACCAGGTCCGCGTCGTACATCACGATATCGGCGGCCTGCAGCACGGGATAGCCCAGAAAACCATACGTGTGCAGGTTCTTGTCCTTGATGTTTTCGAGCTGCTCTTTGTATGTGGGCACGCGTTCCAGCCAACTGAGCGGCGTCACCATCGAAAGCAGCAAGTGCAGCTCGGCGTGCTCCGGCACCTGGGACTGCACGAAGAACGTGGATTTCTTCGGGTCCAGCCCCGCGGCCAGCCAGTCCGTGGCAATCTCCACCGTGTTCTGCGCGATCTGCCCCGGCTCCGCATAGTCGGAAGTGAGCGCGTGCCAGTCCGCCACGAAATAGAAGCACTCGTATTCGTCCTGCATCCGGATCCAGTTTTTGAGCGCGCCGAAAAAATGGCCGATGTGGAGATGCCCCGTGGGTCGCATCCCGCTGAGCACGCGTTTGCGGCGCGGCGGTGCCGCCATCCCAGCGGCATCGGGTTCCACCTTGGTTTTTGCGGGGCTCACGCTTTGGCCCCCAGCACGTCCCGCGCGATCACCGTCCGCTGGATTTCGCTGGTACCTTCGTAGATGGTGATCACCCGCGCGTCGCGGTACATCCGCTCCACGTCCATTTCCCGCGAGTAGCCCATGCTGCCGTGCACCTGCACCGCCTTATAGACCACGCGGTTCACCATTTCGCTGGCGTACAGTTTGGCGCGCGACGCGTGCGGGCCGACGCGCGCTTCGAGCGGCGAAAGGCCGCGGCTCTTTCCCTCGTCCTGTATCCACGCGGCGTGATAGGTCAACATGCGCGCCGCCTCAATTTCCGTTTGCATGTCCGCGAGCATCCACTGAATGGCCTGGAATTCACCCAGCGTTTTTCCGAACGCGCGGCGCTCCTTCGCGTAGCGCACTGCGGCCTCAAACGCTCCCTGCGCGATGCCCAAAGCCTGCGCCGCGATGCCCACGCGCCCGCCGTCCAGAGCCTCGAGCGCGATTTTCAACCCCTGGCCCGGCGCGCCCAGCCGGTTGGCTGCGGGAACTTCGCATTCATCCAGGCGAATCTCCGCGGTCCTGGACATTTTCAGGCCCATCTTATCCTCAAAGCGCGCGACGCGGAAGCCGGGCAGCTCCGGCGTCACCAGGAACGCGGTCACACCGCGCGCTCCGCCTGCCGGATCGGTCTTCGCAAACACCAGGTAAACGGACGCCACGCCGCCATTGGTTACCCAGCTTTTTGTTCCGGTCAGCTTGTAGCTGGAACCGTCTGCGGAGGCAACCGCGCGGGTTTCAATGGCGGCGGAGTCGGAACCCGCCTGCGGCTCGGTCAGGCAGAAAGCGCCGAGCCATTCGCCGCTCGCCAGCGTTCGCAGATAGCGCTCTTTCTGCTCCGTCGTGCCGTGCCGCGCAATGGGCGCAGCAGCTACGGAGTTCGTGACGCTGAGCGTTACAGCGGTCGAAGCGCACACGCGCGCCACCTCTTCGAGCATCAGAACGTACGTGAGCGTGTCCGCTGCCGTCCCACCCCATTCCTCCGGCACAGTCATCCCGCAGCAACCCAGCTCCCCTAGACGGCGAACTTGCTCGGCCGGAAATCGCTCCTCCTTCTCGTATTGCCGGATCACGGGGCGCACTTCCGCCTCCATGAATTGCCGGATTGTGTCTTTCAGCAGGCGCTGGTCGTCGGTGAGCGAAAAATCCATCGTGGAAACGCGCAGAAATGGTAGCACGGGAGGACGGAAGAACCGCAGACCTGCCGCCCGGCGTTACAGTTTGAGGAGTTCGCGCAGCCGCCGGGTCTGATTCCGGCTCACCGGGATTTCACTCTGCTTCTTGTCGTTCATGCGCAGGACATAGCTGGACTTGAACCAGGGGACCAGCTCCTTGATATGATGGACGTTCACCAGATAGGACCGGTGAACGCGCCAGAAGCTGTCGGGATCGAGCTGCGCGTGGAGTTCCTCGAGCGTGCGGTAGTTGGAAGCGCCTTCCACCTCGCGCGTGGCCAGCGTAATCAGTCCATCTTCGATCGTGGCGTACACCACGTCGGCCGAATCCACCAGCAGCATCCGCTGCTGCACTTTGATCAGCAGCTTGGTGGGCGGGCGCACGGCAGAAGCGGCCTGCAGCGCCGCGGCGCCGGGAGGGCCCATCTGCGCCAGTAGCGACTCCAGCCGCTCGACGGGCGAAGCCTGGGCCTCGAGTTGCTTGCGGGCTCGCGCGATGGCTTTGGCGATGCGTGCCTTGTCGAACGGCTTCAGCACGTAGTCCACGGCATTCACTTCAAACGCCTGCACCGCGTAGGTGTCGTACGCGGTGGCAAAAACGATCTGCGGCATCCGCAATTTGCGGTCCATCAGCTTCTTCAGCACTCCGAAGCCGTCCAGCCCGGGCATCTGCACGTCCAGAAACACCAGTTCCGGGGAATGCTCTTTAATGAGCGCCACGCCTTCCAGCCCGTTGCGTCCCTGCGCGACCAGTTGGATTTCGGGGAAGCTTTTCAGCAGGTACGCGAGCTCTTCCCGCGCGGGTTTTTCGTCGTCCACGAGAATGGCGGTGATGGGCATCGGCGCTGCGGCCAGCAATAATCCCAGTATAGGCAATCCATGCGGACGCGTCGAGTTTGTCGCTGGTGACCGGTGACTGGTGACTGGTGAGGGAAGCACCCGGTGCCCGGAGCGATTGGGAGTTTTCTGGCACGCAGTTCGCTGGAAGGACAGATTCCATCCCGGCCACAAAGGCTGGGGACAGGATCGTCCCACCAGTCACCAGTCACCAGTCACCAATCACCAGTCACTCTCCCAAATCGGCTATCATTGCCACCGGAGGCTCACATGGACGCGAAAAGCTTTGCGCGGGAAATTGAAACGCACATCCGCCCGGCCACATTCCCCGTGGCTGTAAAACTGCTCGGCGAGGGCGATCCCCTGCCGGAAAAAGCGAAGCGCCCGCGCCGCGACATGAACGTGCAGATCGCCACCTGCCAGGCCGTGGCCATGTCGCGGCGATACGGCTGGACGCTGGCCGTGGGCGAGGAGGACGTCAACTGCGTGCTGACGAAGACGGCGTTCGGCCTAGCTCCGCTGACCGATCACTACCTGGAAGGCAACCTGGTTTGCGGCATGTACACAGCCACAAAAGAAGCCGGCGCGAAGACCGAAGCGGCCACAGACCGCCTACCCGTGGGCACATGCAAGTACCTGGTGACGGCGCCGGCCGCGCGCGCCGAATTCGCGCCCGACGCGCTGATCATTTATGGCAACCCGGCCCAGGTGATGCGGATGGTGACCGGCGCGCTCTGGAAGCGCGGCGGCGCCATCACCAGTTCTTTCACCGGCCGCGTCGATTGCTCCGATGAAATTATCCGCCCGATCCTCTCGGGGGATTACCAGGTAATCTTGCCCTGCTACGGCGACCGCGTGTTTTCACAAACGGACGACACGGAGATGGCGTTTTCCCTGCCGGGCTCTCGGATGGCGGAATTGGTCGAGGGATTGGAAGGCACCCACAAAGGCGGCATCCGCTATCCCATTCCGGCGTTTTTGCGCTACACGCCGCAGTACCCGCAGCACTACTACGACCTGGAGCGAATCTGGGCGGCGGCCCCGCACCACGATGACCAGAAATAGCGCTCGCAGAACGGAAAGGAAAAGATGGTGCGCGGCGCGGCGGGCAAAATTCTAGCGAGCCGGATCTTGTACGAGGGTCGCGTCTTTTCCGTGCGGCGCGACCGCGTCCGCGAGCCCGGCGGCATCGAGGTGACCCGCGACGTCGTCGTGCATTCCGGCTCGGTCGTGCTCCTTCCCGTATTTCCCGGCGGAGAAATTCTGCTCGTCAGGCAGTATCGCCATTCGGTGCGCTGTTTTCTGTGGGAGCTGGTGGCAGGACGCATCGAGCCGGGAGAATCGCCCCTCGCGGCGGCGCGTCGCGAACTGGCGGAGGAAACCGGGTACAGCGCGCGGCGATTCCACAAACTGATGGACGTCTTTCCCACCCCGGGATTCCTCAGCGAGCACATGGTGGTGTTTGCGTGCCACGGGTTAAAGGCAGGGCGCGCGCGGCCTGAAGAGGACGAGCGGATCGTGGCGCAGCGATTCACGCTGCGGGAACTCGAACGAATGATGCGCACCGGCCGTCTCCGCGACGCGAAATCCATTGCTTCCATCCTGTACTTTGCCCGGTTCGGACGGCGATAGCCGGCAGGCTGCCGGTCCTCTTCCCTGCCCTCGATTTCGATTGCAAAGTCTTGACACTCGCCCCCGGCATAAATACACTGCGCGCCGGTTTTGGCTCCTGGTCCCGAGTGGTCTCCGGGAGGCCTCTACCCCAGCTCAATTCCCAGGAGGACAGGAGTTGAAAGTGACCGGAAAAGTAAAATGGTTCAATAACGCCAAGGGCTATGGGTTCATCGGACGCGACGGCGGGGCGGACGTGTTCGTGCATTACTCCGCCATCGTCGCGGAAGGCTACAAAACACTCCAGGAAGGCGACTCCGTGGAGTTTGAAATCGTGCAGGGGAATAAGGGGCCCCAGGCTGCAAACGTACTGAAGGCCTAGCTCGAACCGGTCCACCTCGATCGCCGAAGTGTGCGGCTGGCGACCACGCGAAATTGCGCGGCGACGTGGAGGTTTGCGCCCAGCCGAAGTTCACCTTCTGCGGCCGCCGCGCCTCGCCGACGGGCACGAGAATGCCGTTCGTCCCCCGCAGCGGATTCAGGAGAGCCCGGCTCTGCCTGGAGCGGTCTATAATCTCCCTGCCATGGAAAACCGCGAAGTCGCTCGCATCCTGCGCGAAACCGCGCAACTGCTCGAAATCGACGGCGCCTTCATCGGCCGCTACCGGAGCTACGAACGCGCCGCCGAATTGCTCGACAGCCTCCCGGAGCGCGTGGCCGCGCTCGCCGAAGACCCCGAAAAACTCACCGCGCTTCCCGGCATCGGCGACCGCATGGCGGAGCACATCCAGGAAATCCTGAAGACCGGCGAATACTCGCTGCGCACGAAGCTGCTGAAAAAATATCCGCACACGCTGCTCGACCTGCTGAATCTGCAATCCCTGGGCCCGAAGAAAGTCGCCCTCCTCTGGAAGACTTTCAAGGCAGGGACCGTCGAGCAGGTCGAAAAACTGGCGCGCGAGGGGAAATTGCGCGACCTCGCCGGGTTCGGCGAAAAAAGCGAGCAGAACATCCTGAAAGCAGTTGCCGTGTTCCAGAAGGCTAGCGGGCGCTTCCGCCTGGACGTCGCCCAGCGCACCGCAGACGAGCTCTGCGCCTACATCCTGAAGCTGGGGCGGCAAGTCGAGGGTGTGCAGGCCGCCGGTTCGCTGCGCCGCTCCAAGGAAACCGTCGGCGACCTCGACCTGTTGGTGACCATGCCCGAAGGACGCAACAAACCGCATGATGTGGCCGCGGTTAGCGACCACATCCTGGCCTATCCCGGCATCCAGCAAGTGCTCGCCCGCGGCGAAAACAAAGTCAGCTTTGTTCTGGAAAGCGGAATGCAAGTGGACGTGCGCCTGCTCCCCCCGAGCGAGACAGGCGCTGCGCTGCTCTACTTCACGGGTTCGAAGGAGCACAACGTCACTCTTCGCAGCCGCGCCCTCAAGATGGGCTACACGCTGAACGAGTATGCCCTTTCCCGCCTGAAGGATGAAAAACCGGTTGCCGCGCGCACCGAAGAGGAAATCTACAAGAAGCTCGGGCTCGAGTGGATCCCGCCGGAACTGCGCGAAAACACGGGCGAAATCGAAGCCGCGGAACACGGCCGCCTCCCGCACCTGATTACGCTCAAAGACATGCGCGGCGACCTGCAAATGCACACCACCGCGAGCGACGGCAAGAACTCCATCCTGGAAATGGCGGAAGCCGCCAAAGCGCTGGGTCACGAATACATCGCCTTCACGGATCATTCCAAGGCCGTAACCGTCGCCAACGGGTTGGACGAGAAGCGCATGCGCGCCCACATCCAGGCCATCCGCGCCGCCCAGCAACACATTGACGGAATCCGCCTGCTGGCGAGCTGCGAAGTCGACATTCTCAAGGACGGCTCGCTGGATATGGACGCGGAAGTTCTGGCCGAACTGGACATCGTGCTCTGTTCCATCCATTCGTACATGAACCTGGATCGCGCGGCCATGACGGAGCGCATGTTGGCGGCGCTCGAAAATCCCTACACGCAGATTATCGCGCACCCCACCGGACGCCTCGTCCTCCGCCGCGACGGCTTCGAGTACGACATGGAGCGCATCTTCCGCGTGGCCCGCGAGCGCGGCGTGGCCATGGAATCGAACAGCCATCCGGAGCGCCTCGATCTCCGCGATGTACACCTGCGTATGGCCAAAGAGCTGGGCGTGAAGATCGTGATTTCCACCGACGCGCATTCCACCTCGAATCTTTCCCTCCTGGAATTCGGCGTGCGCACGGCGCGCCGGGGCTGGCTCGAGCCGCACGATGTCCTCAATACCCTGCCCTGTGAGAAGTTGCTCGCCGCGCTGCGCCCCAAGCCGGGTGCGTCAGCGGAGCGGCCGGAAGCCGCAACAGGGAGAATTGCGAAAAAGGAAAAGGAGGTCCGCCACTCCGGCAAGAAGCGGCAGCGCTCGCGGTGACACTGCAAGGTCGCGGCCCGGGAACTTTCCGCAGGCGCCGCGCGTTCCATTCGGCAGTAGTCAGGGAGGTGAATCCATGTCCAGAGGCGTAATGCTCGTCGCAGCCGCAGCTCTGCTGGCCATCGCCGCCGCCCCGGCGCGCGCCGACCAATGGAACAAAGTTTACAAACTCACCGGAACTCCGGACGTGCGCGTGGAGACCAACGACGCCGCCATCGAAGTCAACTCGGGCAACGCGAACGAAGTGGCCGTGCGCGTTCTCACCTCCGGCTACGCCATCTCCCCGGATGAGGTGCGCATCGAGCGCGAAGTCCAGAATGGCAATCACGTGGAGATCGAGGTGCGCGTCCCGCGCACGCGCTGGTCCTGGGGAGCCACCAACCGCTCCGTGCATATCGAACTCACCGTCCCCCGCACTGCCAATCTGAACCTGCACTCCGGCGACGGCCACATCCGCGCGCATGGAGTCACCGGCGAGCTGCAATTGGAAACCGGTGACGGAAGCATTGAAGTCACGGACCTGCGGGGCACCGTCCGTCTGCACACGGGCGACGGCCACATCGAAGGCTCGGCTTTGGACGGCTCGCTCGACGCTTCCACCAACGACGGCCACCTGCGAATCCGCGGTCGCTTCGACGCCCTGCGGCTGGAGACCGGCGACGGCAGCATTACCGCCGATGTGTTGCCCGGCTCGAAGATGAGCAACAACTGGTCCATCCACACGGGTGATGGAAGCGTCACCGTACGGCTCGCGGACGGCCTCGCGGCCGATATTGAAGCCCACACCGGCGACGGCAGCATCTCCAGCCAACTCCCCCTCATGGTGTCCGGGATTCTGGGCCAGCGCGACCTGCGCGGCAAACTCGGCGGCGGCGGCCCCACCCTCCAAATTCGCACCGGCGACGGCTCCATCCGCCTCGAACGCCTTTAGGAATAGGCGCTCAGCGCGGCGCCCTCGCCGCCTCCGAGTTGCAAAAGCACGCCTGGTTGCGCATCATGGGTTGTTTTGTGCGCGTGCAGACGGGCGCAGAGGACAGGGGATGGAAAAACCTAAGGACATTAAATCGGCAAAGGGAAAGTTGGGCGTGCTCATGCCCGGAATGGGAGCGGTGGCCACCACGTTTATGGCCGGCGTCGAACTGGTGCGGAGGCGCGAGGCCAATCCCATCGGCTCGCTCACCCAGATGGGCACCGTGCGCCTCGGCAAACGCACGGAGAACCGCACGCCGCTCATCAAGGATTTCGTGCCGCTGGCATCGCTCGACAGCCTGGTGTTCGGCGGCTGGGACATTTTCCCGGACAATGCCTTCGAATCCGCTGCCCACGCCGGAGTACTCGAGCCGCACGATCTGGCCAAGGTGCGCAAGTTCCTGGAAGGCATATCCCCGATGAAGGCTGCCTTCGATCAGAACTACGTGAAAAAGCTCGAAGGCTCGCACGTCAAGACGGGCAAGACCAAATACGACCTGGCGGAACAGCTCGAAGACGACATCAAGCAGTTCCGCAAGCGCTCCGGCGCTGACCGCCTCGTGATGGTCTGGTGCGGCTCCACGGAAATCTTCATGCGGCCGGAAGAAGTGCACCGCAGCATGAAGAAGTTTGAAGAGGGCATGAAACGCAACGACCCCGCCATCGCACCTTCCATGCTCTACGCCTATGCCGCGCTCAAGAGCGGCGTTCCCTACGCCAATGGCGCCCCCAACCTGAACGTGGACATTCCGGCGCTCATGGAGCTGGCCCGCGACCGCCGCGTCCCCATCGCCGGAAAAGATTTCAAGACCGGCCAGACGCTGATGAAGACCATCCTGGCCCCCGGCTTCAAAGCCCGCATGATTGGCCTGAATGGCTGGTTCTCCACCAACATCCTGGGCAACCGCGACGGAGAAGTCCTGGACGACCCGGAATCGTTCAAGACCAAGGAGGAGTCGAAGCTCGGCGTCCTCGAATACATCCTCCAGCCCCACCTCTATCCCACGTTATACGGAAAAATCCACCATAAGGTGCGCATCAACTACTACCCTCCGCGGGGAGACAACAAAGAGGGCTGGGACAACATTGATATTTTCGGCTGGCTCGGCTACCCCATGCAGATCAAAGTCGATTTCCTGTGCCGCGACTCCATCCTCGCCGCCCCCATCGTGCTGGACCTCACCCTGTTTCTCGACCTGGCCCAGCGCGCCGGCCTGCGCGGCATTCAGGAATGGCTGAGTTTTTATTTCAAGTCCCCGATGTGCGCTCCGGAGTTGTACCCCGAGCACGACCTGTTTATTCAACTCATGAAGCTGAAGAACACGCTGCGCTGGATGCGCGGCGAACCGCTCATCACCCACCTAGGAACGGAGTATTACGACTGATCCGGCCGGTATCCGGCATTCAGTTCTACGCAGCGCCCAGCAATGGCTGCTAGCCGCAGGGGCATCCCGCTCTGCCGGATCGCGCCCCTGCCACCCAGGCCGCGCCGCCGATCACAGACCTCGCACCTCGGGACAAAAGTTGGTTGCCCTTCACGGCCACCAAAGCAAAGAGTTGCCTGGCCATCTGACTAGTGCTATAACTAGTCAGGAGCCACTATGGTCTGGAAGCTGCAGGACGCAAAGGCAAGGTTCAGCGCGTTTCTCGAGGCCAGTTTGAGGAAAGGACCTCAGGTGGTGACTCGCCGCGGCGTGGAGGCTGCTGTTCTAGTCCCCATCGAGCAGTGGCGCAAGCTGGAGCGCTCCGCGAAGCCCACCCTGAAGCAATTGCTCCTCGCGGCCCAGCCCCGTTTCGAGCTTCCCTCGCCGAAACGGCGTAGGCTTCGCCTGGGCCGCCCGCCGCGACTGGGATGATCCTTGTACCTTCTCGATACCAACGTCGTATCCGAATTGCGCAAGCCCCGCCCTGATCCCTCCGTGGTTGCCTGGCTCCGCAACGTGCCCGACACCGCGATCTATCTTCCCGCCGTTGTCCTCGGGGAACTCCAGCGTGGCGTCGAGCAGTTGCGGTTACGCGACCCAGAAAAGGCCGAGGTGATCGAGCACTGGGTGGACCAGGTGGCTGCCGCATTTGAAGTCATCCCCATGAGTGGCGACATTTTCCGTGACTGGGCACGCCTCGTTGAGAAGCACCCCGGGCAGCTTCTCGTCGACGCCATGATTGCGGCCACCGCAAGAGTTCAGCGCATGACCGTGGTTTCTAGAAACGTCAGTCACTTCGAGCGCCTGGGAGCGCCCGTATTCAGCCCATTTGGCTCAAAACGCTGAGCCGCTAGCTATCCATCTCGGCGCCAAGTACTAGGACTAACCCCCCGGCCGTACTGTTCCATTCCGGCATCCCGCAAGCTACAAATTACGACATGGTGAGGCACAGTCTCCTCCGGTTCCTGCCTCTGGCTTTCTTGCTGCTCCTCGGTGCACAGGGAGCCCGCGCGGATTCCGTCTCGTACGTCTTTCAGGGTTACGCCAGCGGAACCCTGGGCAGCACCTCGTTCACGCACTCGTCGTTCACGATTACCCTGACCGCCAACACGAGCAACATCTCCCAGTTCACCATGACGTGTTCGCCTTCGCCCTGCACGCTGCTCGACGTCACGGCGGCCACGGCCACGGTGACCGTCGACGGAATGACCACGACCATCACCTCGCCTATCGGAGTCTTCGATAACCAGACCGTCGACGTTCTCGGACTGTCGCGAGTCACGGGCAGCGGCTCCGGCGGCATCGGCCTGGATCTCCTCGATCTGACCAACTCGGCATTTGCCGGCTACAATTTGTCCGTTCCCATGGGACCGGTGGGGCCGATAAACCTCGGCGGTTTGCCCGAGTTCAGTTGCTCCTCCGGTTGCGTGACTACAGGGCTGGGCGATCTCACCTTCACCAGCGCCTCGCAAGTCACATTCACCGACCCCATCTCCACCCCGGAGCCTGCCAGCCTTCTGCTGCTAGGTACTGGCGCTCTCGCCCTTATCGGTCTGCGCCGTCGCTCCCGCGCCAAGATCCGCGCCTGATTGTCCCGTTCGCGTCTCGACGATTCGCGCTATTCGCTGGATCTCCTCCCGTCCATTCTCTGCCGGGTTCGCTCCCACATCCGCGCTCAGACCACTAGCGGCCTAAGAGGTGCCGCAGCGCAGGCTCGACCTCCACATAGCGGAAAGGATGGCGCGCCGCCAGCAGCCGCTCCGGTAGCACCCGAGTGCTGGCCAGCAACAGCTCGTCTGCCATTTCTCCCAGCGCCGCGCGCGCCGCAAACGCCGGCAGCGGCACGAGCGTCGGCCGGCGCAGAACGCGCCCGAGGATTTGCGTCCATTCCTCGTTTGTCACTGGATGCGGGGCAACGGTGTTGATCGGCCCGGTAAGAGTAGTGTCCGCGAGAGAGTGCAGGATCACGTCGAGCAGATCATCCAGGGCAATCCAGCTCATCCACTGGCGCCCGTCCCCGATCACTCCTCCTGCGCCCAGGCGAAACGGCAGCAGCATCTGGCCGAGCGCGCCCCCCAGCGGGCTCAGCACCACTCCAATTCGCAGGTGCACCACGCGAATCCCGGCCACTCGCGCAGGTGATGCGGCCGCTTCCCAGGCGCTGCACACGTCGGCCAGGAAGCCGCTGCCCCGCGGGCTCGACTCCACCAGGTTTTCTTCTCCGCGGTTCCCGTAATACCCGATCGCGCTCGCCACCACCAGCGTCCGTGGCGGCTTTTCCAGGCGAGCGAGGGCCTCGGCCAGCGCCATGGTGCCGGCAACCCGGCTCCGGCTAATGCGCACCTTTTTCCGTGCCGTCCACCGGCCGGACGCGATGCTCTCTCCAGCCAGGTGGACCACGGCGTCAAAGCCCTCTAGAGCAGCAGATGGCGGCGGGCCGCCGGCTTCGGAATCCCAGGCGATCGCCTCTGTGGGCAACCCCGGATCGGGCGCAGCACCGCCGGACGAGCGCACCAACCGCACCGGCGTGTGCCCTCCGGCGGAGAGATGGGCCACCAGCGCGCTCCCGACCAGGCCCGAGGCGCCGCTCACCAGGACCCGCTGCGGCTCGACCGACCAGCGGCAGTGCGCGTCCACGTCCTGCGCGCAAATTCGATGGCGGTAAGCGAACCCCCGCGCCATCCTCCGGCGCACATAGCCCGCCCCGAGCGCGCTGCCGACGAGGCCGAAGGGAAGAACGAACTCAATCTGATCCTGAAGCGTACACGAGAACGGCCCGGTCGGCTCGATCGTGTGCGTATGGACCCAGCGGGCAAACGGGCCGGAGATTTGTTCGTCCCGGAACATCCTCCCCGGCTCGAACGCGGTGTGTTCCGCCACCCAGCGGCGGCGGAATGGCCCCAGGTGCACGGAAAACACTGTGCGCGAGCCAGGCTGGGGAGCAATGCCGCTTCGGGAAAGCGTGCTCACCGGCTCCCACGGCGGTGCCAGGCGTTCAAACGCGCCCGGACGCGACAGCCACGCGAAGACGCTGCCGGCGGGCGCGGCAATCTCCGAACGCAGTGTGAATTCATGTTTCTTCATCGCTTCGCAGCCCGATGAATTGTCATCCGTTCACCTGCCATGCCACAACCCGCCGGTTCTTCCGCCTGAGCGGGCTCACGCAAGAGGGCCCTAATGCAATTGAGCATGGTGGAGCGGCGATGCTCCCCACCAGTCACCAGTCACCAATCACCAGTCACCCTCCCTGGATGTTCTGCCCTATTCGCGGCCATGGCGCAACTCCGATGCGCATCAAATCGCTTTTTTCGATTTGCTCGATTCAGTTGATTCATTCCTATCGCGCCCGCGGAAACTTTCCACAGGACGCCAATATGACCGCTCGAGACTCCTCTTCTCAATTGAAGCGCGCCCGCCGATGCGTTATAGTCGCGCGTTCGATTTGATTCATCCCGGCAAAAATCAGGAGGCAGCAGGCATGGACCCGAAACAGGTATTGGAATATGCGGCGAAGAACAACGCGAAGATTCTGGACCTGCGTTTCGCCGATCTTCCGGGCGTCTGGCAGCACGTCAGCTTTCCCATCGGCGAGCTCAGCGAGGAAAGCTTTACGGACGGTTTCGGAATGGACGGAAGCTCCATCCGCGGCTGGGCCGCCATCCACGAGTCGGACATGCTCCTGGTTCCGGACCCGCGCACCTGCTTCATGGACGCGTACCGCGAGGTGCCCACGCTCTGCATGATTGCCGACGCCGTGGACCCCATCACCAAACAGCCCTATCCGCGCGACTCGCGCTACATCGCCCGCAAAGCGGAGGCCTATCTCGGCTATAGCGGCGTGGCCGACCAGGCATTTTTCGGCGCCGAAGCCGAATTTTTCATTTTCGACAATATCCGTTTTGATTCCAAACCCCAGGAGAGCTTTTATTTCATTGATGCCGAGGAAGGACGCTGGAACTCGGGCCGCGAGGAGCACAACCTGGGCTACCGCCCGCGGTACAAAGAGGGCTACTTCCCCGTTCCGCCCACCGACCACTACATGGACCTGCGCACCTCCATGGCCTCCCAGATGATGGCCTGCGGCATGCACGTGGAATGTCATCACCACGAAGTGGCCACCGGCGGCCAGTGCGAGATCGACGTGCGCTACGAAACCCTGGTCCGCTCCGCCGACAATCTGATGCTGTTCAAGTACATCGTGCGGAACGAGGCCTACCAATACGGAAAAACGGTCACCTTCATGCCCAAGCCGCTGTTCGGCGACAACGGTTCGGGAATGCACACGCACCAGTCCCTGTGGCTCAAGGGCAAGCCCCTGTTCGCCGGCGACGGCTATGCGGGACTGTCGCAGACCGCGCTCTGGTATATCGGCGGCCTGCTGAAGCACGCTCCCGCGGTCGTGGCCTTTGCCGCGCCCACCACGAATTCCTACAAGCGGCTCGTGCCGGGCTATGAAGCCCCGGTGAACCTGGCGTATTCGCGCCGCAACCGCTCCGCCGCGGTCCGCATCCCCATGTATTCGCCCAGCCCGAAGGCCAAGCGCCTCGAATTCCGCCCGCCGGACCCATCCTGCAACCCGTATCTGGCATTTTCCGCGATGATGATGGCCGGCCTCGACGGCATCGAAAACAAAATCAATCCCGGCAACCCGCTCGATAAGGACATCTACGACCTCGAGCCGGAGGAGCTGAAACAGGTTCCCTCGCTCCCTGGCTCGCTGGACGAATCCCTGCGCGCGCTCGAAGACGACCACAAATTCCTGCTCAAGGGCGACGTCTTCAGCGAAGAAGTGATCGAACTCTGGATCGAGTACAAGCGCAAGAACGAGATAGATGCGGTCCGCATGCGCCCGCATCCCTACGAGTTCCATCTCTATTACGACATCTAACCTTCTATTTTAATTGCAACAAACCACGGCCTGTCCGCCATGACTTCGGCGGGCTCTTTGCCCGCTCGGCTTGAAAGCCACGTCGATCACGAATCATCGGGTCTTTGCCGCCCCCTGAGATACACTCCGTAACATGAGGGTGCGCCAGTTCTTCATGGAGAACTTCGCCGGTGACTTGGAATACAGTCCTCGACGGGGTGGGATCTATCTGGTTCTTAGCGCGTGTGCCTTGTTCTATTGGGCTGTTTCTCCTCACCAATCTAAGCTTGACACCATTCCCCTTGTTCTCGCCCTTGGTAGCCCCACGCTTCTGCTGAAAGGTATCTTCCTCTTCCGGAAGTCATCTGAGGGGTTTGGGTTAACGCAACCAGAACTCTTTGCGCATTCCAACCCATCGGATCACAGAGCGCCGGCCTCCATCGTCCACCTAGCAGCGCAGGCCGTTCAGGATTTCAGCATCGGCCCAATCCTCCTTTCGCCGATCCTCAGTCTTGGAAAGACTATCGACCGCCCTTGGAACAGCCAGCCCGAAACGCGGGCCCTCATCGGAGGCGTGGTTCTCTTCTGCCTTGGGCGGCTCATTCGCCGTCTCACTCCCGTACAGCTCAGTCACTAATCGGCAGGCAGTCCTGCAAAGTGAGGCCTTTGCCTTGCCGGCCATCCGATGGACAATGCAGTCTAGTCAGACTAGTCGTAAGGTAAGCTAGGGATGGACATGGGCAAAGCCCTCCGAAAACGCCACTCGCCGTCTGCCTCGCGAAAAGAACGCAGGCTCAAGACCCTCTGCCCGCCCTGGCAGATTCAAACCGCCAAGGCCCGGTTCAGCGAGCTGTTTCGCCGGGCGCGTGCCGAAGGTCCGCAACTCATTACACGGCAAGGCAAAGAAGGTGTAGTGACAATTTCCGACGAACTGTACGAACAGCTCGTCGGCCGGTCCCGCCAGCCGAAAAATATCGTGCAGTTCTTTCGTCAGTCCCCGCTCGTTGGTGTCGAGCTAGATTTGGAAAGAGGCATGGACGAAGCGCGACATATCAAGCTTTGAGCGGCTATCTCCTGTCGCTCCTCGCGTTCTTGACCGGATGAACCGTCTCTTCCATACTTCCTTCGCTGCACTCGCCAAAGGTCTAGAGAACACTGCATGGCGGACACTAGAGACAAAGCACTCGACGAACGATTCCGTTCCCTGCCGCCACAGTTCCAGGCCGCAATCGGCGTGCGTCCCCAATTCCCCACGCGGCGTGAAAAACGGCTCGCGGTCGCACTCTTCGGGGCCGACAGCGAAAGCTTGGAAACTGCAAAGGAAATCCTCACGGAGAAGGCTCCGCCGGTCATCCTCGGCAGCCACACCAGAGCCCGAACATTGCGCAAACTGGCCGCGTCCCGCGGCTACTTGTTTTCGGTCGAGTGGACCGACGCCACCAATGTCACCTACGGAGAGGATTTTCTCAGCGAAGAGGAAGCCCGCTCGTTTTTCGAGTCCTTCACCGAAGACGTGCTGAACGCGGACTATGCCCGCGCCATGCTGGCTGAGTTGGATGCGCAGAGTGGCGTGTACATGCGCATCCGTATGACCAGCCGCCTGGTGGACCCGGCCGGAGCATGGGTCCCGGCAAGCGAGCGCCTGCTCGCCACTCGCTACGCCGCCATGTGCGGCGGTTGCGGAAGGCTCCTTTCCGGCGACGGTCTCGGTGCGGACCGGGAAGGGCTGTTGTGCCCCACCTGCGCCGCGTGTTCCTGTGCCTGCACCACGGGCCCCGAGCGCTTGCAATGTCTTCTGGACAAGCAGTTCGGCGGCGTGCTGCGTGATTCCGTGCACCCCGAAGGCAGCGGCCGGGCCAACGCCATGGAATTGTTGTCGGTTTTCCGGGGAATCCCCTGGACCGCTTCTCCGGAGGAAGTACACTGCTTCGACCTCAGCCCTCTCAACAAGATCCCGGTTTCCCCGGAAACACGAACGAAACATCTGATGCCCGTGCTCGCCGCATTCGAAGGCTCGCTCGATTGGCCGATTCAGCGGAAACAGCGCACCGCGGAGCGTTTGGCCCTGCTGACCGTTCAGCGCGTGGTCGCTGGGCTTCCCGGCCTTCCGGACTCCTGCCGCATCCTATGCCGCGAGGCGCGCACTCTGGCCGAGGCCGCAGCGGCGGCGGCAGCCGCCTCCGCCGAAGCGCAATCCGCAGCCGGGTCCGAATCGCGCGAGTCTCCCGCTTCAGCGCTGTGGGCCGCAAAGGCGGCGAAGGCGGCATCCGTGGCGCTGGCGAAGACAGCCGCGGATTCTGCAGCAACTGCTGCCACTGTTGCCCTCGCGCTGCGCGCCATGCAGGAGTCGGCGAAGTCCGTGAAATCTGCTGTCCTGGCGGCTGCGGAAGCGGCTCGAACAGCGGCATCGGCGGAAGCCAAGGCGGCCAAGGCTGTCCCCACCGTAGCAAGCGCCCAGCCCGCACGCGACCGCGTCTTTGGCCTCGCCTGCGCTTTATTTGTCGAAGCCGCCGCCTAGTCGCTGCTTCGCCGCGCAGGACCCCTCTGGATCCAGCATCAGCGGGAGCCGCGTTCTCTGCTCCTGCAATGGTATAAACGGCTCTGTGCTTCGAGCGTACTCCAATGTCGCATTCGGCGATCCGGCGCGGGCAGAGGCGAACCTGGCGCGCATCCACGAGCGCCTGCCGGCCTCGCTCCGCGTTGCCTTCCCTGCCCTGCTCGCGCAAGTGCCCGCTCCGGACGACGCTTTGAATTTTCTGGAGCGCTTTCTCCGCCCGGAGGGCGGCGCTCCCCCGCGCGTGCTGGAATTCGTCGAGCGGCATCCCGCTTCCCTGCACTACCTGTTGACGGTATTCAGTTACAGCCGCTTTCTCTCCGAGACGCTGCTGCAACAGCCCTCGTTGATAACCACGTTCCTGCGTCCTCCACGGCCGGAAGCGGGCCCGGGCCGCGGACCGAGGGGAATCGAACGCAGCCCCACGATGGAGGACTTGAACGACGAATTTGCGCGATTTGAAGCCACCTCCCTGGACGTGCCTCCCGCGGTGGTGCTGGCGCGGTTCAAACGCCGCGAATACCTGCGCATCATGTTGCGCGACGTCCTGAAACTCGCCACCCTCGCGGAAACCACTCTGGAGCTCTCCCAACTGGCCGACCTGTTGCTCGAACGCGCACGGGAAATCGGCGAACGCACCCTGGCCGCCTCCTATGGCAGGCCGGGATTTACCGGCCCGGACGGGCGGCGGCGCGGTTGCGAGCTGGCCATCCTGGCACTGGGAAAACTCGGCGGGCAGGAGCTGAACTACAACTCTGACATCGACCTGATGTTCCTCTACGCCGCAGACGGCGAAACGTCGGGAGGCGCGGCGGGGTCCATCGCCAACCGGGAATACTTTGTGCGGCTGGCCCAGGCGGTGCTGCGCCTCATCACGGAGAGCACACCGGAAGGCGCGGTCTTCCGCGTGGACCTGCGGCTGCGCCCGCAGGGAAGCGAAGGCGAACTGGTCATCAGCGTTCCCGCAGCCGTCGAGTATTACCGCACGCGTGCCCGCGAATGGGAACTCCAATCGTTGATCCGCGCGCGCGGAGCCGCGGGAGACCGCGACACCGCGCGGCGCTTCCTCAACGAAGTGCGGCCGCTCGTTTACCAGCGCGAATTCCGCCTGGAAGCGGTGGAGGCGGTGCTGAACGCGCGCGAACAAATCACCCGCACGCTCACGCGCCGCCACGCCCGGCGAGCAACCTCGCGTTCCTCGGGCGCCCGCACCGTGCGTCCGGCGCCGGCCGGCGTGATCAACGTGAAATTGTCGCCGGGCGGAATTCGCGACATCGAATTCCTGGCGCAATGCCTGCAACGGCTCTTCGGCGGCGAGGATACGTGGCTGCAGACGGCCCCGACGCTGGTGGCGCTTCAGCGCCTGCACGACAAAGGTCACCTTTCCGGACGGGATTTCCAGCGATTGGCGGCCGCATACCAGTTTCTCCGCACCATCGAGCACCGCCTGCAACTTCGCGACGGCCTGCAGCGCCACGAGCTGCCGCAGGCCGCGGATTCGCTCGACCGGCTGGCACGGCGATGCGGCGTGGAAGCGCCGCCTGCTCGCGCACCCGAGCAATCGGCCGGGGCCGCGTTGCTCGCCCGCCTAGCGGAACATCTCCAGTTCGTGCGCGAAAGTTACAGCCGTCTCCTGCTGCGGCAGCGTCCGGAGGGCGCCGGGCCGCGGCCGCACGGCACTGTGGCAGAGGACACCTCGGGGCCGTCGCTTCTTCGCCGGGTCGAGGAGGAGTTTCCCGCTGTGGGCGCCGTGGCCGCGCAACTGACGGCGGGCCTCGAATCCGCCCACTACCTGCGCCGCGGGCTGGCGCGCTATCTCACCTCGGCGCTGCTCTCTCCGGCCGTGATGGCTCGGCTGGAGGCCGAGCCGGAACGGCTCCGCGACGCCGCAGCGCTTTTCGAGCGCAGCGACCTGGCCGTGGACCTGCTCGCCCACCATCCGGAAGAAATCGAGCAGATTGGCGCGCTGGCGGCCCAGGCTGCGCAGCCGGCACTGCCGTTTGCCCGTACCGCGGCGCAGCAGACGGAGGATTTGCGCTGCAACTATCGCGTGGCGCTGCTGCGCGAAGTCGCAGCCGAACTCCTCGGCCCGTGCGAGGGTGACGCGCCGGCGCCATTCCCGTTTCTCGGCAGCATGACGGCGCTGGCGGAAGACGCGCTGCGCCAGGCGCTCCGCCTTGCGGCGGAGGACTCGAATGGCGGCAGCGACGCCGTAGACGACGCCGGCCCCTTCGCCGTGCTGGCCCTGGGACGAATGGGCACACGGGAGATGTCCATCGGCTCGGACGCGGACCTGCTGTTTGTGACGGAAGACGGGCTGCCTCCCGGCGCGCGCGCCCTGTGGCGGCGGACGGCGGAGCGGCTGGTGCAAATCGTCAGCAGCCACACCCGGGAGGGCGTTCTCTTCGCGGTGGATACCCGGCTGCGCCCGCGCGGCGGTGAGGGCGAATTGGTCCCCTCGCTCGAGGCGTTGCTGGCCTATCTGGCCGCGGATGCGGCGCCCTGGGAAGCGCTCGGTTTCTTGAAGCTGCGGCCCGTCGCCGGCAATCTGGAATTCGGATCCCGCGTGGCCGCGCACGCTCATGCGGCGCTCCGTTCCCGCTACGCCGGACCCGCCGGCGCCGCGGAAATGGCGCGCGAATTGGGGCGCATCCGCGCGAAGCTGGAGCAGGACGCGGCCGGCCCGCGCGCCAAGGGTCGCTTCAAAAAAATGACCGGCGGATTCTATGACCTCGAGTACGTGATCGGATATCTCGCCTACGCGCGCGAGACTCGTCCCGCGGGCGGCAATACGCTCGAGCAAATCCAGGCGCTCGCGGCGGCGGGCGCCCTCGACGCCCCGCAAATCGAGACGCTGCGCTCCACCGCGGTCCTCTACCGCGCAGCCGACCATGCCGCCCGGCTCATCACCGGCCGTCCTCTGCGCGGCTGGCCGGAGCCGGCTCTCGCGGAGCGGATCGCGCGCCTGCTTCGCCAGTGGGATATGGCCTGGCAGGGAGACCTCCGCGCTCTGCTCCAGGAGCGCGGACGCGCTGTGCGCGCGGTCTATCTCGACGTCGTCGCGCGACAACCGGCCGGATAGCATGGCCGTTGCGCCCTTTTTTTGCGGCCTTCCCACTACATCGCTACATCGCGGATGTGCGTGGATATGTACCAGTGATTGCCTGCGGCATCGCGCACGCCGCCGTTCCGGTCGCCGTAGGGCTGGTCGGCCGGCGGATAGAGCGATTCGCCCCCAGCAGCGATCGCGCGCGCGTACACCGCGTCCACGTCCGGCACGTACATGTAAATCGCCGTCGGCATGTTGGGATAGTCGGGGCGGGATTCGCTCATGCCCATCTGCGAACTCCCGATGCGGATGTTGGCGTGCACCAGCGAGCCGTCCGGCGCGGCGTGCCGTTCCATCACCTCCGCGCCGAATCCCCGCTCCATGAATTCAATCAGCTTCCCTGCCCCGGTGGGGTGCAGGTATAGATTCACGTTATGCATTCCCGGCCGCACGTAACTTGCGCCTTTGCACGTCGAGATGTACCACTGGTTTCCGCCAGGGTCCACGACGCCGCCTTCGCGCTCGCCGTACGGCTGGTCCATCGGCTCGCCGATGGATTTCGCGCCCGCGCGCATCGCCGCCGCGTACACCGCGTCCGCGTCTTCCACGTACAGCCAGATCGACGTTGGCATCGGCGTAATGCCCGGCTGGCTGCCTCCGCCCAGCATCACGATGGAATCACCGATGCGCACCTCCGCGTGCATTCCCCCGGCCGAGCCCGTCCCGCGGAACAGCTCCTTCGCGCCGAATGCCGCCTTCACAAACGCCAGGAGCGCCTCCGCTTCGCGGACGATGAGATAGGGCGTGAGGGTGCGGAACCCCTCGCGGATGGGATTCACGATAGTGGTAGTCATGTTCGCTTTTGCCTCCAGGTCTTTTTTCAGTCGGTCACGGAACTCCTCGCGCGGCAACCCCGTCAGCGCCGCCGCAATTGCCACCAGCGGAGCGATCTCCGCCCCGGCCGCGCCCGGCTGCGAATCGCGCCGCGCCAGCAACGCTTCGATGGCCTGATCCAGCCGGTCGAATTGAGAAAGCTCAGCCATGATATTCACTCATGCCGGCCCGCAACGCGGCCAGCGCCCGGAATTGAAGCTGTTTGACGGCCCCTTCACTGCGCCCCAGTTCGTTCGCAATCTCGCGGATGCCGCGCTCGTCGGCAAACCGCCGGACGAGCACCTTGCGCTGGTCTTCGGGCAGTTCGTGAACCAGCCGGTAGAGCTGCGCGCGCCTCTCCGAATCCTCGATGGCGGGCTCGTCCGGATCGGCTGCGGGCTCCGGCGCGGGGCTGCCGGTCCCGAAGCTTCGGGAGCGGGCCGCTCGTTTTCCGCGGTCGGCAATGGCGTTGGACGCAATTTTGTACAGCCAGGCGGCAAACGGGGCCCCGCGCCATTCGAACCGCGGCAGATTCGCCAGCGCCTGGTGGAACACATCCGCCGTGATGTCTTCCGCCGTCGCGCGGTCGGGCACCCGCCGCGCCACATAGCTGTAAATGCGCTCGAAGTGGACTTCGTACAGCTCCGCAAACCGGCGCGGGTCTTTCTGCGCCGCTGCTATGAGCAGTCGCTCGTCCGCTTCGGCGAGTGGCGTCGTCACCGGGGTCTCCCCGCGAGGCTCATCCCATTAGCATAAACGGCCCAGCCGCCCAAAGGTTACGCTCCCCTCCCACCGCCACAATTCATCGCAGCGGCCTCTCCTCCCCCGTTTTTCGTTTTTCGATCCTGCCTGTCGGCAGGCAGGTTTCGATTTTCGCCTTTTGATTTGACTCCGCCCCGACCGCCCTCCACAATGGTTGGGCATTTCTCAGCCTGCCGGATCAGCGCAGCGCTTTCGGACTTTCTACAGGGGGCTCCATGAAGAAGACGGTTCCATTCCTCGGCCTTTTTCTGTTGTGCGCTCTTTTCTCCGCGCTTCCCATCTCCAGCCAGAACCCTCCGAATGCCGCGCCGTCTCCGGACTCGCAGGCCTCGTGCTTCGCTCCCCCGGCCGACGCGGGCGATAGCGGAGGGCACGGGCTCGACCTGGCCGGCATGGACCGCAGCGTCCGTCCCTGCGACGACTTCTACGAATTTGCGGTCGGCGGATGGGTGAAGAACAATCCCGTGCCGCCTGCCTACTCCTCCTGGAACAGCTTCGCCATCCTCGCCGACCACAACCAGGAAGTCCTGCGCGGCATTCTGGAAGCCGCGGCCAAAAAGGGCGCCGCGGCGAAAGCCGGCACCAACGAACGTAAACTCGGCGATTTCTACGCCAGTTGCATGGACGAAGCCGGAATCGAGAAGGCCGGCCTCTCTCCCATCCAGCCCGACCTGGACCGCATCGCGAGCCTCGCCAGCGTCGCGGACGTGGAAAAGGTGCTGGCCCACCTGCAACGCTCCGGCGTCGGCGCCATGTTCAGTTTCGGCGCCAGAGTGGACGCCAAGGACAGCACCCACGAAATTGCCGCGGCCTACCAGGGGGGACTCGGCCTGCCCGACCGCGACTATTACCTGAAGGACGACGAAAAATCCGTCACCCTGCTCGGCCAGTACGAGGCCCACGTCGCCAAAATGTTCGAGCTGATGGGAGAGACTCCGGAAGCCTCGTCCGCCCACGCCAAGACCGTCCTCGCCATCGAAACCGGAATGGCCAAGGCTTCCATGACCCGCATCGACCGCCGCGACCCCGACAAGACCTACCACAAACTCACCCAGGAGGATCTCCAGGCGCTCATGCCGCACTTCCAGTGGAAAGGGTTCTTCACCGATGCGGGCGCGCCCGATATCCACAATATCCTGGTCGGCCAGCCCGATTTCTTCAAGGCACTCGACGCCCAACTCGCCGCCACCCCGCTCGAGGACTGGAAGGTGTACCTCCGCTGGCACCTCATCCACTCCGCCGCGCCCGGCCTGCCGCACGCCTTCGAGCAGGAAAACTTCAATTTCTTCCGCAAGACGCTCACCGGCGCCAAGGAAATGCTGCCGCGGTGGAAGCGCTGCGTCGAATCCACCGACCGCCTGATGGGCGAAGCCCTGGGACGCGTCTATGTGGCCAAAGCCTTTCCGCCGGAAGCGAAAGCCCGCGCCCTGCACATGGTCCAGAACCTGCGCGCCACTCTCCGCGACGACCTCTCCACTCTCGACTGGATGAGCCCGGAAACGCGCACACAGGCCATCGCCAAGCTCGACGCCATGGACCTCAAAATCGGCTATCCCAGCAAATGGAAGAGCTATGCCGGCCTCCACATCGGCCGCAAATCCTATGTGCTGAACTTCGAGCGGGCCGTGGCCTTCGAATTCCAGCGCGACCTCGACAAAATCGGAAAGCCCACGGACCGCACCGAATGGGGCATGACTCCGCCCACTGTGAACGCCTACTTCAATCCCACCCGCAACGAAATCGTCTTCCCTGCCGGAATCCTCCAGCCCCCGTTCTACGACCCCAAGCGCGATGAAGCCATGAACTACGGCGGCATCGGCGCCGTCATCGGCCACGAAATGACCCACGGCTTCGACGACTCAGGCGCCAAATACGACGGCCACGGCAACCTGCGCAACTGGTGGACTCCCGACGACCTCGCCAATTTCAAGGCCCGCGGCGAATGCATCGTCAAGCAGTTCGACGGCTACGAAGTCGAGCCCGGCCTGCACGAAAAGGGACAGCTCGTCGAAGGCGAAAGTATCGCCGATTTCGGCGGGCTGACCATCGCGTTCCGCGCCTTCGAAAAGTCGCTGGAAGGGAAACCGAAGCCCGCTGCGATCGACGGGTTCACGACCGAGCAGCGCTTCTTCCTGGCCTGGGCGGAAGTGTGGCACGGCAATATCCGGCCGGAAAACGCGCGATTGATGGTCAACACGAATCCGCATCCCCTCGGCCGTTTCCGCGCCATCGGCCCGCTCTCCAATATGCCCGAATTCGAGAAAACCTTCGGCTGCAAAGCCGGCGACCCGATGGTGCGCCCAGCAGACGTACGTTGCCGCATTTGGTAGGGCGCTTTTTGCCCCCCGACTTCCGTGTCGGGGCGCCGGCCTGTCCTGACAAAGGAAGGGCGTGCCGCGCCGGCCTGTCCTGACGCAGGAAGGGCCCCAGTCCGGGAGGTCTGGATCCGCCGCAGTGTTACGGGTCAGTGCTGGCTGGTGCAATCCTTCTTCCAGCAGCCTTTGCATTTCGGGCCCAGCTTGCAGATTTTTCCACACTGCTCCGAATCGCAGGAATACATACTGCAGCCGTGGCAACACATCGGGCGACGCGGAGCCGCATCTCCTGAGGTGAGGAAAAGAAGTACGACTGCGACCAAAGCGGCGGCGCGGACCATTTGTCGTGTCTCCTTGTAGGAACCCCGGATGCGCGCAGTCTAGCACAGCCGCGGCTAACCGGGGCAGGCACTTGGCCAGTAATCCTTTGGGCAGGCGCACACCGTCGAAGCCGGGCCGCTCGGGGTAAACTACGTCCGAAGAAGCTCCCATGACGCAAACGCCGGCCAAACTCTACCTCACGCTGATAGCCGCAATCACTGCTCTCGTTGGTCCCTCCGGTTTTTTCCTGACGGAAACGGGCAATCTCGAAAGCGTTCCCATCCCTGAGATGTGGTTCCTGGTCGGTATCCCGGCCATCGGCGTCGCCCTCGGCATCTTCTCGATATGGAAAGGCGCCAAAGTCGCCGGAGTGATTTGCTTATTGACCAATGGCGCTACCCTCGCTCTATTTGGACTCATAGTCGCCTTCTTACATCGGTCCTGATCCTGCCTGCCCTTCAGCGTTCAGTGGCACAGCCACTCTTGGCTGTGCGGTTTTTGCACTCCGGCGTTCTCGGTCGGGGTGCGCCTTTTTCGTCGCCGCGGATCCAACGACGGTCCAACTGCCTACTCGCCGTGCTCGCCCGCCGTGCCTATCTTTTCGCGCCGATTTTCGAATTTCGATGTTCACCGTTTCCCTGCTAGGCCTCCCTCGAACAACACGATTGCCCACGGATGGCCCCGCGAATCTATAATCCCACGCATGAGCAGCCCTTCCTCGCCCCCGGGAGATCCTTCCGCCTTCCGTCCGGGTGAAAAGAATCCCTCCCTCCGCATTCACGCCGTGAACATTTTCGTTCGCGACCAGGAACGCAGCCTGCGCTTCTACCTCGACCAGCTTGGATTCGATCTGGCCTTCGATGCCCGCCTTCAATCCGGGGAACGCTGGGTGGCCGTAGCTCCGCCCGACGGCACTGCGGTACTCACACTCGTTGCCCCCGATCCCGATTCGGAGGAATACAAGCTCATCGGCCGGCCCACGCCGGTTGTCTTTGTTACCGAAGACGTTCCCGCCAAGTACAAGGAATGGAGCAAACGCGGAGTCCGCTTCCGTCACACGCCCCGGCTCAGGCGGGTGAAGTACGCGCGGCCTGCGTCGACGTCCGCCTCTTCCTCCACCGCCCCGCCGGACGCGGAGCAGCCGCCGCTCTGGGGCGGAGTATTTACCCGCTTCGAGGATATTGACCGCAATTCCTTTGCGCTGGTCAGCTTCGACGAAGTCACCCGCGAACTGGAAGCCAGGCGTCGCGCCCTGGCGGAAAAACTGGAATCGGATCGCCGCGCTGCTCAGGAACTGGAAATCGCCAAGCGCGTGCAGGCCCGGCTCTTTCCACAAACGCAGCCGGCGCTGGCCACGCTCGACTACGCCGGCATCTGCATCCAGGCGCGCGAGGTTGGCGGCGATTACTACGATTTCCTCGATCTCGGCCAGGAACGCCTCGGGCTGGTGATTGGCGACGTTTCTGGAAAAGGAATTGCCGCTGCCCTGTTGATGGCCAATCTCCAGGCCAATCTGCGCAGCCACTGCGCCATCGCCCTGGACCAGCCGCAACGCCTCCTGCGCTCCGTGAACCATTTCTTTTGTCAGAACACGGCCGAGGGCGCCTACGCCACGCTCTTCTTCGCCGAGTACGACGCGAGTGCGTGCCGGCTGCGCTACGCCAATTGCGGACATCTCTCCGCGCTCCTGCTCCGCTCCGGCAATACCCTGGAACGGCTCGTTTCCACGGGAACCGTCCTGGGACTCTTCGAAGAATGGGATTGCGAGATCGGGGAGCATCAGATCTTCCCCGGCGACACCCTCGTGCTCTACACCGACGGTGTAACCGAGTCGTTCAACCCTGCGGGAGAGGAATTCGGAGAATCGCGTCTGATCGAGGCGCTGCGCCGCCGGCGCGAATTGCCCTCTCACGCTTTGCTTGCGGCCATCGTCGAAGACGTGCAGCAGTTCAGTGCTCAGGCGCAGCGAGACGACATCACCCTGATCGTCGCGAAATGCAGAGCGATATAGAGAAAGCGAAAATCCGCGCGCGATCCCGGACCGTCTGCGAATCATCCCCGCCCCGCTATTTGGTAGGGCGCTTTTTGCCCCCCGACTTCCATGCCGGGGCGCCGGCCTGCCCCGAGCGAAGTCGAGGGGCGTCCCGCCGGCCTTTAGTTCGCCGCCGCTCTTTCCCGCTGCGGCCTGACCCATCGGGTGAGGACGATCAGGGAAGCTTTGCGCCAAGAACGTCAATCCGTTCGATTACAGGCGGTTTGGAGAACAGTTCGGGCGCTTGCGCCATTAGCGCTTTGGCGATGGGACCGTTCAGATGTGCTTGGCGCCCGCTTTCGTCCGTGAACGCGTCGAACACGCCAAAGGTCGCCGGCCCCAATCGCAGCGCGAACCAGATCGGCGTTGTCGCTTCCTGATTCGCCAGGGCAAGTCCTGTTTCCAGAAACTTCGCGACCTCCTTTTCCTTCCCGGCTTTGGCTTCCAATCGTACGAACAATGCGACGGTATACATCGCGTCCCTCCTTGATGGGATTCCGTCGGGCGTAAGCAGAATAACTCTCTCCACGCCGGATAGGCCATCCGTAGCAGGTCTTTTCTCTCTCGCAGTCTCGGTCCAGGGCGCTTCCAACCGGTCTCTTTAACGGCGCTGCCCGCGCAGAGGTTACGGACTGCACTCGCCATCTGGACCTGCAATCACCACCACATAACCGTCGGGGTCGCGGAGCCACATTTCTCTATGTTGGGGCTTCGGGTTAACGTGAGGTTCTTCGATGATCTCGGTCCGCAACGCGCGCGCACGCGCCACCACCGCGTCAAAGTCGTCCACCTGGAACCAAAGCAGGACCCCGTGCCCGGCAGGCGCGGCATTCGCGTTGACCAGGTTTGGGTGATTCTCTTCGTCCCAGGCGTGGAGTTGAAGTATCAGCTGACCCGACAAGGAGATCCGCTCGTACAGGTCACGGTGGCGATGCTCGGGGAGCGAGTCCGCCCCAAGCAGTTCCGCGTACCAGCGGCTGCTCGCTCTTACATTCCGCACAGCGATAAGGGGTTGAGCCTGGACATTTGATTTCTGCACAGCGAAGCTCATGAGTCCCTCCCGCTTTTGATGGCTCGCGCAGAATCTCTCCCTATCAGATATCGCGCCGCCGCCTTTCAGGATCAAGCAGTTTCAGGGAAATGGCTCACGGGTTGCTGATGCTCCGGCTATCACCCATACCAGCCCGGCGGTCCGGGTCCGCGCCCACCGCCCCGCCTCCGCTCCCCGTAGGGGCACGGCATGCCGTGCCCTCTCTTTGCCTGGCTTGCCCGCCCTGCCTCCGCTCCCCGTAGGGGCGCCGTTTACCGCGCCCCCGCCCGGCCTCCGTTCAGTCTCGAATGAGTCGCCCCGCAGGGGCACGGCATGTCACGCCTCGTGATCCTGAGCGAAGCGAGAGGGCCGTGCCCTCTCTTTGCCTGGACTGCCCCCGTAGCTCCGCAGAGCGTAGGAGGGCCTACCCAGACCGAAGTCGAAGGGCCGCTAGCGCCTCCCGCAGCGGCGTTTCGATTTGATGCGCGTCCTAGGAAAAACCCACACTCTTCCCGTCGGTGTACAATCGCCGACATGTTGCCCCTGCTGGAGCAAATCCTTCGAAAACAGGAAGTCCTTTCAGCGGACGGTACTCCCATTCCATTACATTCGGCAATTACTGAAGCTGAGGGCGCAAAGCTCCAACAGTTGATTGCTCAAAAATGTCCCGTCGTTAGTCTGGAGATCGGTCTTGCTTATGGTGTTTCCGCTCTCTTCATTTGCGAGGCATTATCCAAGGCCGGGGGAGAGCGCCACATAGTGATTGATCCTGGCCAAGAGGCTTGGTTCCAAGGAATAGGGCTCCGACATTTGAAGGAGGCCGGTTTCGGACCACTAATAGACTTTCGCCAACAAAAGTCACACAACGCGCTTCCGCAACTAGTGACGGAAGGAGTGCGGATTGATTTCGCATTCGTCGACGGCTTCCATACTTTCGACCATGTGCTCGTCGATTTTTTCTATGTCGATCTATTGCTTCGGGTTGGCGGCATTATCGCCTTCGATGATGCCAACTCGCCTCCAATTCATACGGTCTGCCGGTATGTTGCAACCAATCGAGCGTATCGCGTCTGTGGAGAAGTAGGGACCATGAGACATAAAGGACTGGCGGCCCGAACACTTTGCTGGTCGGCACGGCGGTCGGCGATCCTCCGCCGAATTCTACGGAGCAGATTCAGTGAGCCGGATGAAGCACTTGGGTTCTCTACCGATTCCAGTCTGATTGCTTTCGAAAAAATCTCCGAAGACACTCGCAAGTGGGATTTTGACCGTGACTTCTAACCCGTCCCAGGGCATTCCGCACCGACGCGACACACTCAGCACTCGATTGCGCTTCCAGCGGTTGCCTTTCAGTTTGTTGCGCAGCTTAGGAAAACCCCACACCCCTTGTTTGAGGCGGCACGAAGGGTGGCCGCCCGCTCGTCAGGCAGTTACTTCAACACCTGCACCTGTTTCTGTTGTTCAGCAAAAGGGATCCCAAACACTACCCCTTTTGCGAGATTGTCGATAAGATCTTTGTCGAAGTTGAGAGTCGAAACCTGTTGCTCATGAGGGGCGGCATCACTTGGAGACCACGTGAGTAAGGATACGCGGAACGTGTGGGGCGTCAATGTAGCGTCCGCGAAGTTTGCCAGACCAGATTCGGCGAAAAACATATAAGAGTAAGCTGCAACTTGCTTTCCAGGGATGATGATCGGATGGAAAGGCTCCTTGACCCATGTCCGCTTGCCAAAGCCGTCGGCTATCAGTTTCGCGTCATCAACAACCCAATAGGGAGCAAAAACCCATTTGGTTCCGTCATCGGACTCGAAGCGCAGCACCAGATTGCTGATCACTCCCGCATGCGCACCGTTATTCGAAAATGAGCAGATTGCCTTCATCATCAGTTTCGGCTTGGCTTGCTGACCTCCCACGGGCATCTCCGACTCCGGCCGCCAAAGAAACATCGGGGAACTTACTGAGGCCTTCACGTCAGCGGGGGCCAGCATGGAATTCCAGAGCGCGTACATCGCTCCAAGGAGCGAGATAACTGAGATGACTCGCGCGATCCAATCAACGTTTCCTTTTCCCTTCACCGCCATGTCCCCTTCTAGTCTATCGGTGCCCGCTTGCCTGGCCCAGAGGAAAGTTTCGGGCGGGCGGCCAACCGCTCGCGCCAAGGCTGGGGCTTAGGTGGCGGGTGTCCAACCTCTCGCGCCGAGACTGGGCTTTGGGTGCCGCAGCCCTTTCGTCCTCGGAAAGGCTGCGGCTTTTTCTTGCGGCGCCTCCTCGCTCTCAGAATCCGACCAGGATGTGCGCTTTTTGCATCCCGACAGTTCGGGGCTGACCCTGAGGGAGCGGAGCGAGTTGAAGGGCCACTCGCCATTTTTTGTCATCATTTTTCCCTTGACTTTATCAGTCCTCTATGGTATATGTACCCTGCGGTAACTATTTGTGACATGCGCCACGCCAATCCGAGCCCCGCAGTCTCACAGTAACTCGTTCAGTTTGTGCAGATATGAGCCCCCATTTTCTATCTCCCGTAGCTTCTGCACATACCCGCCGTCACGCTGCGCCGGTGTCGCTAACTCGCGCGGTTTCTGCACATACAAAAATGCCTCGTATCTGCACATTCCGCACCCGCTTAAAGTCTCGTGTTTTCAGCGGCCCGCTCGGTCTTTCTGCTTAACTCTCGCAGTTTCTGCACATCGATATAGGGGGGGGTACCCACCGGTTTGAAACAAATGGACGGGATGTTATCTCGCCGAGACCCTACTTCCCTACCTCCCTACTTCCTGAGTTCAAACTTCACACACCAAGGAGCCTCACTATGAGCCGCATTCAGTCCCGTCACCCCAAGTTTTGGTCTCCAGCCGATTACGAGAAATCCTTCCGCGAAGGATGCCTCTCCGTAGCCCAAGCCGCCGCTATGAGCCGGTCTTCAACCAGCACTGAACCCCCTCCTGCGAGCTTGTCCAATTCAACCTCGCCTCAGGCAGTTTCGTCTCCGGCTGCTCTCTCAACATCCGGCCAGGATGTTGACTCTGAGCGAGTCCGCGAGTCGAAGGGCCAGACTTCCACCCTCCAACGCGGAACCCTTGCCCGCCGTAGCGCGGAGAGCGCAGGAGGGCCTGTCCGCCGAAGCTCCGAGAGCGAAGGCGGAACTGACCGCTGTTCTTACACCTCCTCCGACGGCCGCCGTTGCCGCATGTTCCGCTCCCCGGATCACCCCGAGCTCTGTCACCATCACGCCGAACAGGAGGTGCGCGCCCTCGATCGCATCCCTGTCCTTCCACTGGCCGCCGATCTTCTCTCAGTATCCGGCCAGGATATTGACCCTGAGACGGGTCGCAAGTCGAAGGGCGCCATCACCGACTTCCGCACCGCCGCAGCCATCAACGCCGCTCTCGGCAATCTCTTCGTTCAGTTGGCCGATGGCCGAATCGACCCCCGCCGCGCCGCAGTCCTCGGCTACCTCGGCCAGCTTCTCCACCAGACCCTCAAGCGCATTGGCTGGGAGCAGCACCAAGACAGGCCCTCTCCCAATCTTCAGGCCTACCTCGCCGCCATCCTCAAGTCCGCCAGGCCCAGGACTCGCGCCGACAAACGCACCCACCAGGCGCTCAGCGCCGTCGTCTTCGCTCACGATCCGGCCCACAATCAGCGATGACCCCGCATTCACATGACGTCCGGTCAGTCTCGCACTGCGCGCGTCGGCGCGACCATGTGCCTGTGACCCTTGTCACAGACGGCTCGCGAACGCTATCCCGAAACTGTGACTCCGGGAGTGCAGAAGCCTGTCCTGCCCGGCCTGTGATATCGTTGAGTCTTTCGGGACGAGCCCCGGCCTGCCTGCGGTAGGCAGGCTCACTCCTCGAGGAGCAAGAACTTAATGAAAAGCGCATACAACGGTGTGGCGGTGCCTGCCGACGGCCAGCCGATACAATATTCTTCTGACCGGTTTGATATCGGCAGCCGGCCGATCATCCCCTACATCGAAGGCGACGGAACCGGACGCGACATCTGGAAGGCGTCGCGGCGCGTGTTTGACGCGGCCGTCGAGAAAGCCTACAGCGGGAAGAAGAGCGTGGCGTGGTACGAGGTGTTCGCCGGCGAAACCGCCTTCGAGAAATTCCACGAATGGCTGCCGCAGGATACCGTGGACGCCATCCGCGACTTCCGCATTTCCATCAAGGGGCCGCTGACCACTCCGGTGGGCGGCGGAATCCGTTCGCTGAACGTGACGCTGCGGCAGGTGTTGGACCTCTACGCCTGCGTACGGCCGTGCCGCTACCTCGACGGCGTGCCTTCTCCGGTGCGGCATCCGGAGCGGATGAACATCGTAATCTTTCGGGAAAACACGGAAGACGTGTACATCGGGATTGAATGGCGGTCCGGAACGCCGGAGGTGAAGAAGCTGCTCGAATTCCTGAACGGGGAGATGCTGAAAGGAACGAAAAAACAAATTCGCCTGGATTCGGCGATTGGAATCAAGCCGATCTCTCCGTTTGGCACCAAGCGGCTGGTGCGCCGCGCTATCAAGTACGCGCTCGAGAGCGGGCGGAAGTCGGTGACGCTGGTGCACAAAGGGAACATCCAGAAATTCACGGAGGGCGCATTCCGCGACTGGGGCTACGAGCTGGCGCGGGACGAGTTCCGCCAGCAGATTGTGACCGAACGCGAGAGCTGGATCCTGGACAACCGCGACCGCGACCGCACGCTTTCCGACGAGAAGAACGCGGCAATGATCGAGCCGGGACTGGCGCACATGGCGCCCGAGGCGCAGGCGACGGTGGTTGCCGAAGTAAAGCAGGTTCTCGCGGCGATTGGTACTTCCCACGGAAACGGGCAGTGGAAAAAGAAACTGCTGATTAATGATCGTATAGCGGATTCCATCTTCCAGCAGGTGGTGACGCGCGCGGACGAGTATCAGGTGCTGGCGACGCCGAACCTGAACGGCGACTACATTTCGGACGCGTGCGCGGCGCAGATCGGCGGGCTGGGAATGGCGCCGGGAGCGAACATCGGAGACGGGTACGGCATCTTCGAGGCCACGCACGGCACGGCGCCGAAATACGCGGACAAGGACGTGATCAATCCCGCGTCGGTGATGCTGTCGGGCGCCATGATGTTCGAGTACATGGGCTGGAAGGAAGCGGCGGAGCTGATCGAGAAAGGGATTGCACAGACGATCCACCAGAAGCGGGTGACCTACGACCTGGAACGGCTGATGGAAGGGGCGAAGAAACTGCGCACGTCGGAGTTCGCCGGCGCGATCATCGAGAACATGGAAACGGCGGTGGCGGCGCGGTAAAGAGCGGGGAGAGAGCCGGAAGGCCGGATGCCGGCCTGAAGGCCGGCCCTACACGAGGTGCTTCATGAGAAAAAAGGTGACGGTGGTGGGCGGCGGGTTCGTGGGTTCGACTACAGCGCAAAGAATAGTGGACGGCGAGCTGGCCGACGTGGTCCTGACCGACGTACTGGAAGGAGTGCCGGCCGGGAAAGCGCTGGATATGAACGAGTCCACGCCCATCAGCAAAGCGGACTCGAAAGCGACGGGGATAACGACGGCATCGGGCGATTATGCGGCGACCGCGGGAAGCGACGTGGTGGTGATTACGGCGGGATTTCCGCGCAAGCCGGGGATGAGCCGCGACGACCTGCTGCGCGCGAATTTCGACGTGATCAAACAGGTGGTGGAGCAGGTGGTGAAGCATTCGCCGAACGCGATCCTGGTGATGGTGACGAACCCGCTGGACGCGATGGCGCAGGCGGCGCTGCGCCTGAGCCGGTTTCCGAAGCACCGGGTGATCGGGATGGCCGGGGTGCTGGATTCGGCGCGGATGTCGAGCTTCGTGGCGGCGGAGCTGAACGTGTCGGTAGAAAACGTGCATTCCTTCGTGCTCGGCGGGCACGGAGACGACATGGTGCCGCTGCCGCGCTATTCCACGGTGGCGGGAATCCCGCTGCCGGACCTGCTGCCGAAAGACAAAATTGACGCGATTGTGGAGAGGACGCGGAAAGGCGGAGCGGAGATCGTGAACCTGCTGAAAACCGGGTCCGCGTACTACGCGCCTTCGGCTGCGGTGAAGCAGATGGTGGAGGCGATTCTGAAGGACAAAAAGAAAATCCTGCCCTGCGCGGCGTATCTGGAGGGCGAGTACGGCATCAACGGGCTGTTTGTGGGCGTGCCCTGCAAACTGGGGGCGCGCGGGATCGAGGAGATTATCAAGATCAAGCTGACGGATGAGGAAAACGCAGCGCTGCAAAAGTCGGCGGCGGCGGTGAAGGAATTGGTGGGCGTGCTGAACCTGTAGGGGATGGGTGAGATACTCGAGACGATGGCTTCAGAAGTCGCCCCCCGAAGCGACCACCAAGTCCCAGACCTCGCTCCGCTCGGGCCGGCGAGACGCCCTTCCTGCGTCAGGGCGGGCCGGCGCCCCGACACCGAAGCCGGGACGCAAACGGCGCGCTACCCGAAGGAGTGCAGGATGGGCCAGGCCTCGCGGAAAGACATGCGCGGCTTGCGGCAGAGGTAAACGGGCAGGACGCGCTGGTCGGGCATGGCGTGTTCGCTGCGGATGACGTCCACCTCGCGGACGTCGGCGAAAACGCGGCCGAGCTTGAGCCGGTTGACGCCATAGGCGATGACCAGCTCGTTGGAGGCGTCGCCAGGGCCCCAGAGGTAGTAGGCGTTTTCGGCGCAGATGGCTTTCGGCAGCCCATAGCGCGGACCCAAATAATCGAGGGCTGCCGCCTGACCATAGGCACCGGCAAAAATGACGGCGCGCTGCTGGTCTTGAGGATCGAGGCGGCTCATTACCGCGGCGACCGTGTCCACCTGCTCCTCCCAGCCGAACATGTCCGCGAACAACTGGGGCAAGTCGCTGGCGAGTTGGTACTCGACGCGAACATGCGCGACGCCCCAGAAGCGCGCATAGCGGGCCGCGGCCTCCAGAGGAAGAATCGGGAGAGCGAGCGGCGCAGCCAGCAGTCCGCCGGCGGCAATCGAGACCACGAAGGCGGGCTTCCACCACTTGCGGCTGCTGCGGACGGAAACCCGCTCGAACCAGACGGCGCCGGCGGCGAAGAGAATCACGTCGTAAGGCGCCAGGTAATAGATTTTCCCGCCGAGCACGATCAATTCCGTGAGCACGGTGAGGTAGCCATAGGCGAGAAAACGATACGGCCGGACGGCGCGACCGAAATACAGAAAGAGCACTCCGGCGGCGGCGAGGGGAGCGGCGAAGGGGCCGGTGAGCAGGCCCTGCTGCGCGATAAAGGTGAAGGCAGAGATGGGCACATTCTCCGCGGCCTGGCGATAGCTGAGGAATTCGAGCGTGGGCCAGCCGTGCGCCGCCTGCCAGATAATGTTGGGGAGGAAGAGGAGAAAGGACAGGCAGCCGCCGAGCCAGATCCAGCGGGAGCGCAGCTCGGAGCGCGCTTCCGTGAGGAGCAGGCCAAGGAAAATGCCGGAGCCGAAGAAGAGCATGGAGTGCTTATTCTCGATGCCGATGCCGGCGAGAATGCCGAAGGCGAGCCACAGGCGGGGCCTCGCCAGGCGGACGGCGCGGATCGCGACGAGAGCGCAGAGCCCCCAGAACAGCGGCTCGAAAACGTTCATGGTGAGCAGATTGCCGAAGGTGAGATAGATGGGTGCGGCGAGGGTGGCGAGCGCGGCGAGACCTTGGGCGAAGCGTCGTCCGCCGAGCTCCCGGGCGATGGCGCCGCCGAGCCATACGGTGGCGCCGGAGGCGAGCGCGGGGAAAAAACGCAGGGCCGGGAGCGAATTGCCCAGCAGGGCGCGCGAAACCCGGGCGACGAGGGCGATCAGGGGAGGCTGGTCCACATAACCCCAGGTAAGATGCTCGCCGCAGGCGGCGAAATAGAGCTCGTCGCGAAAATAGCCGTAGCGCCAGTTGCAGAGAAAATGGATCAGGCAGGCCAGACCGGCGAGAGCGAGCACCAGGCCTTGCTCGCCAGCGAGCCACTCGCGAACGCCTTCCCAATCGAGGGCGAACGGCTCGCCGCGCGCGACATCAGCCAGAGAAGTGGTGCGTGCATCGCCGCCGAGATCGGCCACCGTCCGTTCTCTCCTTCGGACGCGAAAACTACACCTGGGAGCCGGCTGAACGCCTCAGGACGCCAGGCGCCATTCCTAAACCGTTACAGAAATCTTAGCCGAAACGCCGCGCTACAGTTCCGGCGCGTTTTCCGGCGCCGGTCCGACCCGCTCGAACGTCACGCGCTCGATGACCACGGGTTTCGCGGGCACATCGGAACCGCGAGTGGGCACGCGCGCGATGGCTTTGACCAGATCCACATTCTCACACTGGCCGAAGATGGTGTGCCGCATGTGCAGGTGCGGCGTAGCCACCTCGGTGATGAAAAACTGGCTGCCGTTGGTTCCCGGGCCGGCATTGGCCATGGCCAGACGGCCGGGAACGTCGAACTTCAAATTCGGCACGCACTCGTCCTTGAAAGGAAAGCCCGGGCCGCGCGGGCCGCCGGTGCCGTTGCCGAGCGGGTCGCCGCCCTGGATCATGAAATCGGGGATGACGCGATGGAAGACGAGTCCGTCGTAGAATTTCTTGCCTTCGACGGTCTGGCCGGAGCGGGGATCCTGATAGGATTTCTTGCCGGTGGCCAGCCCCACGATGGTGCCTACGGTCAACGGGGCTTCCTTCTCGAACAGCTTGCAAGTGAGCGCACCGTGGCTGGTGTGGAAGGTCATGTAGAGGCCTGGTTCGCGGTTGGCTGCTGCCATCTTATCCTCCAGAGTTCATTCCAGGCATGCGTGCTCGCATGCCGCTTGCCGGGTTCACGGAGTGGATTTTTTCGCCGGAGCCTTGGCCGGACCAGCGGGCGAAGGAGCTTCGACGACTGCCGTGATGATGCTGTCGAGCTTGGGAAAATGTTTGTCCAGGTACGACTTGCCTTCGGCTCCCAGTTTGGCGGCGGAGGGGCCGGAACCGCCCTGCTCCGCCATCTCGCCGTATCCGCCGTAAAGCTGGTCCACGACTTCCATGCCTTGAACCACCTTGCCGATAGGGGGAAAGCCCATGGGGTCCAGGCGGCGATTGTCACCGAGATTGATGAACAGCTGAGTCGTGCGGGTATTGGGGCCGCCCATGGCAAAGGTAACAGTGCCGCGCACGTTCTGCTGCGTCACCGGATCATCCTTGATGCTGGCGCTGTCCCACACGGCATTGACCTTGGGGTCGGCGCTGATGCCGAACTGGACGACGAATGGCCGGGGAGAGTTGAGGACGCGAAAAAAACTGGCTTGGTCGTAATAGTGGTGCTTCACCAGATTGTAAAGCCGGTCCGCACCGCGCGGCGCCCAGTCGCGCGTGACTTCGACCACGAAATCGCCCTTTGTGGTGGTGAACTTCACGCGGAATACGTCCGGGGACCTGGCAATCAACTGCGCGGGATGGAGCAGCGCCGGGTCCGTCCCCCTTGGGGCGGCCTTTGCCGGGGCCTGCGCCTGGCCGGCCTGCGCCGCGAGGCCGGCGGACGCGAGAGCGGCCACGAGTATTCCCAACGTTGCGCGAGTCATTCTGTCGCCTCCGTGAATTTGCACGCGGAAAGATTCTACAACGTATCCGGCGGCGTTGGGACGAGAGAAAGAAGGATTTGCGCGGAATAGGGCGGGCATCAGCGGGAGGGGGAACGGCGCATCTCCGAACTGACGCGCTCGACTTCGGCCATGACGCGGAGGAGGTTGCCGCCGAGGATTTTCTCGATGTCCTGATCGGAGTAGCCACGGCGAATGAGCTCTTCGGTAATTAGCGAGTAGTGGGAGACGTCTTCCATGCCGCGGGGCATGATGGCGCCGTCGAAATCGGAGCCGAGGCCGACGTGGTCCACGCCGGCAACCTTCACGGCGTGGTCGATGTGGTCCACGATGCGCTGCCAGTTGACGGAGGGGAGTTGGCCGCGGGCAGTGGCCTCGTCGCTGAGGCGCTGGTAGCCGAGCACTTTGCAGGCCTCGTCTTCTCCACATTGCTTTTCCATTGCAGCAGCTGCGGCTTTTGCGCCGGGTGGGAGATGTTTCGAAGCTTCCGCGTATTCCTGACTGAGAAAGCCGATGTGAAAATTGATTTGGATGACGCCGCCGTTTTTGGCGAGGGCGCGGAGCATGTCGTCGGACATGTTGCGCGGGGCATTGCAGAGGGCGCGGCAGGAGGAGTGGGAAGCGATGACCGGAGCGCGAGAGACCTGGAGCGCGTCGTAGAAGGTCTTGTCCGAGACGTGGGAAATGTCCACCATGACGCCGAGACGATTCAGCTCTTCGACGACGGTGCGGCCGAACGGCGTGAGGCCGTCGTGAACGGGCTTGTCGGTGGAAGAATCGGCCCAGTCGTCGTTGACGCTGTGCGTGAGGGTGAGATAGCGGACACCGAGAGCGGCGTAGCGGCGGAGGAGGCCCAGATCGTCGTTAATCATGTGGCCGCCTTCCATGCCCATGAGGACGGCGATCTTGCCCTGTTTGCGCGCGCTGCGAACTTCGGCGACGGTGGTGGCGAGCATGAGGTCGGCGGGGTGCTTGGCTACCTGTTCGCGGACCAGTTCAATCTGACGGAAGGCGCGTTTGCTGGCCTCCGATGCAGGGATGGTGCCCGGGGTCCAGATGGACATGAAAATAGCATTGAGGCCGCCGGCGCGCATGCGAGGGATGTCGATGTTGCCGGAGGGATCGCGGTGGGCGAGATCAAAATTCTCCCAGAGCATGCGCTGCGGCGTGTCGTCGTGGGTATCGACCACGATGGCGCGGGCGAGAATGGCCCGGGCGTGAGAGGGGAGATCGGGCGTGGGGCTTTGGGAAGGAGAGGATTCCCCGGCGAGGCACGACGCGAAGAAGACCAGTGCGCAGAAGGCTACGCTGTGGGGTTGGAAGCGTGTACACAATGGGCACCTCCAAATCCAACGACGGCGCACAGACAAAATTGTCTGTGCTACCTACCCCACCAGCCAGCCGAGGATGGCCTGGCGAATGGCGTGGCGGTTGACCTCGGCGATGGATTCGGTCAGTGGAATCTTCTTGGGGCAGACTTCGACGCAGTTCTGGGCGTTGGCGCAATCGGCCACGCCGCCGGGGCCCATCACGGCGGCCAGCCGGTCTTTCATGTGCATGGCGCCGGTGGGATGGGCATTGAACAGGCGGACCTGACTGAGAATTGCGGCGCCGACAAAATCGGAATTTGCGTTGACCTGCGGACACACTTCGAGGCAGTTGCCGCAGGTGATGCAACGGGAAAGCGGATAGTACTTCTCCTGAACGTCGGGAGCGATCCGGGGACCGGGGCCCAGGTCGTAGGTTCCATCGAGGGGGATCCAGCACTTCATGCGCTTGAGGTTTTCGAACATGATGCTGCGGTCCACGATGAGGTCACGAACGACGGGAAATTTGGTGAGAGGCTCGATGCGGATGGGCGGCTGGAGCGAATCGACGAGGGTGGAGCATGCCTGGCGGGCCACTCCGTTGATGACCATGGCGCAGGCGCCGCACACCTCTTCGAGGCAGTTGGCATCGTAGGAGATGGGAGTGGTGGCGCGGCCGTCGCGGGTGACGGGACGCTCGGCGATGTCGCGGAGGCAGATGATGACGTTCATGTGCGGGCGCCAGTCGAGCTCGAACTCCTCCCAACGGGGCTCCTCGCGAACGTCGGGGCGGCGCTTGACGCGGACGATGACCTTGCGCCCACCCTTCTCCGAGCCGGTTGCCGTCGTGTCCATGTCTCTCGTATCCCGCGCGGCGAAACGGGCCGCCGCGCTCGCGTTTTAGGCCTGCGCGTCGTACCGGCGGGCCCGCGGGGGAATCATGGAAGTGTCCACGGGCTCGTAGGTGAAACGAATGTTGCCACAATCATAGCGGGCGCGGGTGGTCTTAAGCCACTCCGCGTCATTGCGTTCCGGAAAATCGGGCTTGAAATGAGCGCCGCGGGATTCGTTGCGGGCCAGGGCGCCGCGTGTGATGACGCGTGCGAGCACGAGCATGTTCTGAAGCTCGCGGCAAAAACTGAGGGTCTGGTTGGCCCAGGCGGTGCGATCGGAGAGATTGATCTTCTTGAAGCGTTCCGCGAGCTCCTGGAGCTTGGCGTCGGTGCGTTCGAGATCGGGGTTGTTGCGGACGACGGTGACGTGCTCGGTCATCCAGTCGCCCATCTCTTTCCAGATGGTGACGGGATTTTCGGTGCCCTCAGCGTGGAGCATGCCGTCGTTCAACTGTTCCTGGCGGCGTTGCTCGTTGAAGAAAACACTGGTGGGAGTGCTCTCGCAGCCTTTCTCGAGGCCGCGGGCGTAGCGAATGGCTGCGGGCGCGGCGACCATGCCGCCGAAAATGCAGGAGACCAGGGAGTTGGCGCCCAGACGGTTGGCGCCGTGATACTGGTATTCGCATTCGCCCGCGGCAAAAATGCCGGGAACATTGGTGGCCTGGTTATTGTCGATCCAGAGACCGCCCATGGTGTAGTGCATGGCCGGAAAGACGCGCATGGGGTGCTCGCGGGGATCCACGCCCAGGAATTTCTCGTAAATTTCGAGGATGCCTTCGAGTTTGCGGTCCAGGGTCTCGCGCGGGATGTGGGAAACGTCGAGATAGACGGCGGGAGCGCCTTCGAGTCCCATTTTCATGGAATAGACGACTTTGTGGATGGCGCGAGTGGCGATGTCGCGCGGGACGAGGTTGCCGTATTTGGGATACCACTCTTCGAGGAAGTAGAAGCGCTCCGCTTCCGGAATCTGATTGCCGGGCCGTTTGTCGCCCGGTTTCTTGGGAACCCAGACGCGGCCACCCTCGCCGCGGGCGGATTCGCTCATCAGGCGGCATTTATCTTCGCCGGGGATGGCGGTGGGGTGGACCTGGATGAACTCGCCGTTGGCGTAGTCCACGCCCTGCTGGAAGAGAGCGGCCTGAGCGGAGCCGGTGCAGACGATGGAATTGGTGGAGCGTCCGAAGACGGCGCCGACGCCCCCGGTGCAGAAAATGACGGCGTCGGCGGGAAACGTGCGCACTTCCATGGACTTCAAATCCATGGCGCAGATGCCGCGGGAAATGTGCTGCTCGTCGAGGACGGCGGAGAGAAAGGTCCAGCCTTCATATTTCTTCACTTTGCCCAGGGATTCGAAGTAGCGGACCTGCTCGTCGAGGGCGTAGAGCATCTGCTGGCCGGTGGTGGCGCCGGCAAATGCGGTTCGATTGAAGAGCGTGCCGCCGAAGCGGCGGAAATCGAGCAACCCTTCCGCGGTGCGGTTGAACATGACCCCCATGCGGTCGAGCATGTCGATGATGCCGGGAGCGGCCTCGCACATGCGTTTGACAGGGCCCTGATTGGCGAGGAAATCGCCGCCGTAGACGGTGTCGTCGAAATGACGGTCGGTGGAATCGCCTTCGCCCTTGAGGTTTTTGGCGGCGTTGATGCCGCCCTGGGCGCAAACGGAATGGGAGCGTTTGACCGGGACGATGGAGAAGACTTCGACATCCACGCCGGCCTCGGCGGCGCGGATGACGGCCATCAGGCCGGCGAGGCCGCCGCCCACGACGATGATCTTCGGCTCACTCATTTCTGCACGTAACGCTCGAAGGGATGGAAATTGAAACGCGCGCTATAGACGATCAGAATGCCCGCGAGCGAGAAGCCGAGGGCCACTGCGGCGCCGAGCCAGCCGGCGGCGCGCTGCGCCCGAACGGTAGCGGCCAGCCCCCATTTGCAGAGGAAATTCCAGACGCCATTGCCCAGATGGAAGGAAGCGGCGATGACGCCGATCAGATACAGCAGCACGTAGGAGTTGTGGCTCATGTCCGCGTGCACGGTGACGAAGTTCGAGCGGCCTCCGGTGAGGATGCGGGCGGTGTAGAAATGCCAGCCGATGAACAGGAAGGCCACCAGGCCGGACCAGCGCTGGAGGGTGTACATCCAGTTGTGCATCCAGGGGTATTCGAGCACGTTGGACTTGCCCTGGTACCAGATGTAGAAGCCGTAGCCGGCATGGAAGAGGATGGGGATCCAGATGCCGAAAGCCTCGATGAAGGGTCGGAACGGGAGGGTTTGCAGCTCCTGTCCCACGGCATCGTATTTTTCGGGACTCACCAGGACGTAACTGTTGGACCAGAAATGCTCGGCGAGAAAGACGCCGACGGGAATGATGCCGGAAAGCGAATGGAGCTTTCGCCAATAAAAGCCGGATTGGTCATCGCTCTTAAGGGCAGCCATCGTCGGCAGAACGGTCGTTCCTTGCTATAGGATTTGAGCAGCCTGCAGCGAGCGCAGGCAACCGGAGCAGAAAAAACGCTCCCAGCAACGCGCCAGTATAGTCTGGGCAGTGCGCGTGCGCAACGGAAAGCAGTGTATGGTAGCGGGCCGCAGGAGCGGCGTGACGCTTCTCACCGAACGAAGTGACGGGAGTCACCACTGCGCGGCGATGCGCGCGGAACCCCAGCCTGGCCCAGATTCTCGGGGCAGGAATCAGCCTCATAACGCACGATTAAGAGCTCAGGCTTGAGGAGCTACACTGAGGACCATAAGTGTGGCGTCATCGGCAAAATCTCCGCAACAAACTCGCCGAGGAGGAAGACATCGTAGTAATCGCCGCCCACCGTTCGTGCGGGTTGCCAGGCGCCTGCGATGGTGAAGCCTTCGATTTGCGGGAGTTCGCGAGGCAGTAACCCTTGCTGAATGTCGCGGGCGTTCTCGGAATCCTGCCGTTCACGCCTCAGCAACATTTCCGAGCATTCCATCACATGGGAGTGGGTTCGGGGACCACTAGTACCCGCAGGATGGTTTGCCAGGGCTGAACGATTTTCCGCCGAGGCGAGCAGCCGTCAGCCTGCACTCCGTGCCACTGGCCAGATGGATTGTGGCGCGGTATCCCGGCCAACTCGAATTGTAAGGGGCAACGGCAATGCTGGAGCCTGCGAGCCAGCGCCGGGTCAAAGAAGAGACAGGAGCATCCTTGGCCAGCTCTTCCCCAGTGAGCACGAGCTTCCCCGTACCGGGCTGAACTTTTTCGAGCGCGTTGCTGGTTTCGACGAAGGGCTCCCACCTCGAGGCAACGAACCCGGCGTAGGCGGAAAAACCCCACAGAACTGTCACCGCGAACGGCGGCAAGAGGCATCGCAGCATCCACCGGGCGGAGTCCTGTGGCTGGGCGCGGAAGAGCCGGTAGCTCTGGATAAGAGCAAGAAGCAGGGTGGGGACAAACAGCCAGAGCACGCCTCCGCGGGCGAAGCCGGCGAAGGTGGCAACGGCGAGGGGACTGAGGTGGAACGACGAAACAACGAGATCGCCCAGGGTTCCCGTGGTCCTGGCCAGTTCCTGTCCCAGCCACACGCCGCCGGAACTGCCAAGAAAGATCGCGGTGGTCACCGGAAAGACCCAGGCCACCGCGCGGACCGAGCCATTGGCCGCGCACGCACACCAGAAGCACGCAAAGATCAGGATGGGATACAGGATGAGCCAGCTCGACAAAAAGGGGAGGTACACAAACATGAGAGGCGATCCGAAAATGGATCCGCCTGCAATCATCGTCAGGAGGGGAAGCAGCAAAGCGCAAGCAAGTCCCCCTAGCATCGCTATGACGAGCTTGATGAGCCACTGGCGGCGTGCGGAAACGGGCAGCGTCATGTGCCAGGCCTGCGTCCCCGACCTTCTTTCCTCGCCCAGCGAAAGGATCCCGCCGAGACCGGCCAGCCCGACGCATACCATCCAGGGTGGACCTATTACGGCCCATTCGAGCGCAGTACGCGGGAAAGGCACGGCGGGGACCGGCAGGAGCCGAAAAATCGCCAGGCAAGCGAGGTACGGGAGAACGAACAACTCGATCAGCCACACCGGCCGGAGCAAACGAAATTCCTTGCGGATCAGGTTGAGGAACGCTTCGGAGGGCCGGCAACGGAACCATCCGGCCAATGCTTCCGGCATCACCGCCGGACCAGACATCAGCAGATCTTCGCCGCTCGTTCCTCCGGTGGCCTGGAATCGTGCCAGTCTTCGCGCGCCAAGCCAGAGCATAAGGCCGGAAAAACAAACGCAAAAGGCGAAAATGGCGGCCAGGGTTGCCGGCGGCGGGGAAATCGCAGTGAACTCCGCACCGTGCCGCGGCAAGGTTTTGATTTCTTCAGCGAACTGATAGAAAGCCCAAATGCTGCAACTGATCAGGGCGAAGCCGCCGATGGTGGATCTTGCGGCCAGAGTCCAATAGGTCGCCGAGGCCATCGTAATCATGACGAAGGCAACGGCCGCCGCCAGATTGTAGGCGAGACCCATCTTTGGCATGGCAAAAAAGAACATGCCGATCCCGGAAATCACTCCCGCGGACAGGACTGCGACGAACATCACGCCCGTCTTCTCGGCCCAAAGCTCGATCCGGCTGGCGGGCTGAGTGAGCCAGAGAGAGAACGTGCGGTAATAGAATTCATTGCCGAGCGAGAGCGTGGCCAGCAGCGGGACACCGAAGAAAAAGCTCATCAGGTTCAGTTTCGCGGCAGCAGAGCTGTGAGGCAAAAGGACCGTCAGGGCCCCGGCGATCACGATGGCGAACCAGGGCCAGAAGATGGCCCGCGCTTCTTTCTTGATTCTGGTGATTCGGGCGTGCATCGAAACCTCCTACGATTTCAAGACCGCCACGAAGATCTCCTCCAGGGTCAGCGCCTCCGTGGAAAGCGCATCGGGATTGTGATTGCGGAGGGCTTCCAAGAGTTCCGAGCCGGAGCCATTGACCACCAACTCCAGTTCCCTGCCCTCGCGTCGCACGCTCAGGGCCAGCTTGAAATCGAGCTCCGGGGGTGACTGAGCGAAGCGCGCGCGGATGCGCTGGTAGCGCTCGCGCGCCAGGTCGGCTTCGAGCGTGAGGACGGAAACGCCCTGGTCGATGATCGTGAATTCGTCGATGAGTCCCTCGAATTCCGTGATCAGGTGCGTGGAAACCAGAATCGTACGGTTGCCGGGATTGCCTTCCTGGTACGCGCCGATGACCGTCTCGATGAATTCGCGGCGAACGATGGGGTCGAGGCCCGAGGTGGGCTCGTCGAGCACGAGCATGTCCGTCTCCGGGCAAATGGCCGTGATGAGCGCGACCTGAGTGCGCTGGCCTTTGGAGAGGGCGCCCGTGAGTTTGGCGGGATCCAGCCCGAAACGGTCGAGCAATTCCCGCTCCTTCTTCCGGTTCCAACACTCCCGGAAGGAGGCCAGGTAGTCCAGCGTCTCGCGGACGCTCATCCAGGGATAGAATGCCACCTGGTCGGGCACATAGGCCAGGCGGCGCTTCACCGCCACTTCCGCCTTCGCGGGATCGAGGCCGAAGACGCGCACCTGACCGCGCTGGGGACGGAGCAGATTGAGAAGGCACTTCATTGTGGTCGTCTTGCCGGCGCCGTTGCGGCCAAAGAGCCCGTAACAGCGGCCCGGGAGCACCCGCAGGCTCAAGTCATGAACCGCCTCCGCCTTTCCGTAGGCGTAGGCCAGATTCCGGATTTCGATGACGGGAGTGGGGGAGTTCATCGGTCATTCCTCCTTCTGGTCCTGATTGGCGCGGCGCTTGATCTCGAGCGCATCCATGCGCTCCCGAATGAGTTCCACGAACTCGGGGCCCGGAACTTGCAGATGGTGAGCCATGACGATGGCCTGGTCGATCTCCTCGATCAGCAGCTTGCGCCGGACCTCCTTTCGCAAGGGAGAGTGATTGGCTTTCAGGAAGCAACCTTTGCCGGGCAGAGTCTCAATGACGCCCAGGCTTTCGAGTTCGGAATAGGCTTTGGCGATGGTGTTGCGGTTGAGGCGAAGTTCTTCCGCCAAAGGACGGATGGAAGGAAGCGCCTCGCCGGGGCGGAGCGCGCCGGAAGCGGCGGCGGCTTTAATCTGATCGACAACCTGAAGATAAGCGGGCATGCCGGATTTGAAGTTGATCTGGAGGAGCATAAGAGGCCTTCTGTCCTGTGACAGTATGACAGTTGTTGCGCGGTGTCAAGAAGATTCTCGCGGGCAGGTCCGAGGGGCAGCCGGGCGGAGTGCGTGTCGAATGCCGAGGCGCGAAGAAAGGCGCGCAGGCAGGAATGCGTGTGCGACGGGGAGGGGATTCGTGTAGGATATGCGTCTGCGCTCGGCTCAAAGGGCAGCAGCGGAAGCCCCGCGAGGAGGAGAGGGGATGAGCGAGGCGATCGCCGACTTCGTGAAAATCATCGACGCCCTGGTGCAGGCGGGACAACCCATCGATCTTGCGGTAATGGGCAAACTCGCGGCGGATATCGGGAAGGCGTTCAGCGTGCGACCGGACGAGGTGGCTATCCTGGCCACAACTCCGGATGAAAAGTTCCTGCGCTTCCTGGTGCCGGAACAGCTGCGGAACGTGGGCACGATCCCGATCAACAGCACGAGCGCGATGGTGTCGCGGACGGCGCGGGAACGGCGGCCGGAAATCATCAACAATTTCACGGTGGCGCGGCATTCGACGGTATTCGAGGCGGTGCCGCTGGATTCGAAGCAGCGCGGCGACCCTATCCAGAAAATCATGAGCGTGCCGGTGATCGCGGAGAACAAAGTGGCGGGAGTGCTGCAGGTGTCGCGCAAAGGAAAGAGCGTGACGACGGCGGGGGCCGATTTCAGTCCCGCGGACCTGAGCACGCTGAACCAGTTCGCGAGCCACATCGGGCGGTGCCTGGCGCTGGTGAAAATGGCGTGAAGTCCCTGGCGCGAGCCGCGGGGCTCCGGCGGGGAGCACGGCGCGGCGCGAAATGGATTGACACTCGCGGCGTGACTTGCTACTTTCGCGAAGAGTTCGATTCAAGGAGACTGCGCGGAGTTTCCTGAGGGCAGGCGCACCGAACGAGACATGCCTTTCGTAGCAAAGAAAATCTTCCTGACAAAGGGCGTCGGAAAACACCGGGAGCGGCTCTCGAGTTTCGAGCTGGCGCTGCGGAACGCGGGGATTGCGGCGTGCAACATCGTGCGCGTGTCTTCGATTTTCCCGCCGAACTGCAAACTGATTTCGCGGGCGGAGGGATTGAAGCTGATCAAACCGGGGCAGGTGGCGTTCTGCGTGATCAGCGAGAACTCGACGCGGGAGCCACACCGGCTGATCGCGGCGGGAATCGGCGTGGCGCTGCCCGCGGACAAATCCATGTACGGCTACCTTTCCGAGCACCACTCGTTTGGCGAGACGGAAGAGGTGGCGGGGGAATACACGGAGGAGCTGGCGGCGGAGATGCTGGCGACAACGCTGAACGTGGACTTCGACCCCGACCTTTCCTGGGACGAGAAGAAAGAGGTGTACCGGATTTCGAACAAAATCGTGAGGACGATGAACGTGACGCAGTCCGCGGTGGGGGATAAACGCGGGCTGTGGACGACGGTGCTGGCTTCGGCCTTTTTGATAGGGGACGACTGATCAGTTCACCTGCTCCTGTTTGGCATGCCCAGCTTTTTCCACTGAGCCAGTTCGATACAAACATCCGGAGAGCGGCGGAGAGGCCCGCCGGTAGGGGCATCCCGCATCTGCGGGATCGTGCCCCTCCGGCGTGCCGACGGGGAGGAGTCTGGCGACACAGTCACGTCAGCTTTGCTTGCGCGCGGGGCGGTCAAAATAGCCGATGCGTTCGAGGACGGCGCCGGCGACGAGGGGGAGCGCGACGGTGGCGTCGTCGAACACTTCCGCGAACTTGCCACCTTCTTCTGCCGGAACAAACTTGCCCCAGGAAACGGCTTCACGGTAGGTGCTGCCGGAGAGGCCGCCCCAATAGACAGGCTCGGGGCAGATGCGCACGCCGTAGTGATAGCGCTTCAGAGGGAGTTTTTCAAAGCCGCGACGGGCGAGGAGCTCGGCGAAGACGCCGAACTGCTGGGTCCAGTTGCGGGGCACGCCACCGCCGATGGTGAGAATGCCCATGCGCTTCTGCGTGAGCATGGTTTCGGCGAAATGCTCGAAATCCTCGAAGGGATCGTAGCGGAGCAGCGGGCGCTTTTGTTTTTTCCGGGCGCGCTGCTGAAGGGCGAAGTCGATGCCCAGCTCCGAATCAGTGAACGCGGGGACGAAAACGGGAACGCCGTGAGCGCGTGCGGATTTGAGGATGCCGCGGCCGGGCGTGTGTTCGAGCAGATATTCGCCGATGCGGCGGTGGAGTTTCCAACTGCAAACGATCTCGGCGGGATCCCAGGCCTCGAGGATGTGGTCCACGACTTCTTCGACGTGATCGAGATTGACCTCGGGCTCGAGCGAGTCGTACACGCGGTTATAGCCGGCGCGGAAGAGTTCGCGGTCGTCCATCTTCGGGTCGTAGCGGAAATGAGAGAGTCCGGTGGCTTCCACCAGGCCGTGAGCCATGAGGGCGCCGGTGGAGACGATGGCTTTGACGATGCCGGAATCCACGAGGTCGCAAAAGATGAGGCCCATTTTGCCGACGGTGAGAGCGCCGGCCAGAGTCATGACGACGAAACAGTCGGAGTCGCGGGCCATGGCTTCGAGAACGTCGGCGGCGTCGCCGACCTGACGGCCGGTGAAGGCGGTCTGGCCCATTCCGCGGACCAGAGAATCCACGGTGCGGCATTTGGAGAGGTCGATGGGATAGATGGCTTCGAGGCGGTCTTTCACCGGATCGTGGAGGACGCGGCCGGTGACGGTCTTTTTTCCGGCGGGAGGGGCGGGGCGGGCGGAGACAATGCCGTGGGTGCGGCCGTGTCCGTTGCGTGAATGTTTTCTAGGCATCGCGTTTCCCTTAGCCGCAGGATAGAATTCAACGAGCGCGCGGAAAGTGTACAGGATGGCGCGCGGAAAACAAATGATAGGCGACACGCTATTCGCGCTTCTCATTTCGAGGCGCCAGTTGCTGCCGACGGAATTCCAAGACCATTCCGAGATGATGGCGGCGCTGCTTTCCCCCGACGGGGCGTTCGGCATTTCCGTTCATGGAGTGTTCGGCTGGCTGCTGATGGGATTGCTGGCAGGGTGGCTTTCCGGGGAAATGGTGCGGGGCAAAGGGTTTGGCTGCCTGGGAAACATACTGCTCGGACTGATTGGGGGAGTGCTGGGCGGGTGGCTGTTCGAGCGGTTGCACATCGAGGCGTTCGGGTTTATCGGCGGGCTGGCGGCCGCGACGGTGGGAGCGGTGCTGATTGTGGCGGTGGCACGGGGGCTCTCCGGCAGCGAGTAGGTCAATCCGTTCATAGGACTGGAGGCAGCGGCTGAAAAGGCGAGAGCGAGAAGCACTGCCTCAGGTCAGCCGTTGTCCGGCCAACCCCGCCGGCCAACGGCGGGACCTGAGCTACAGGGCTCGGAAACTCGTGATAGCATCGATGCTTCACGAAATGAGAGGCGGAAACGATTGAGCGACCCTTCCGTTTTAGCCATTCCCCTGGGCGGGCTGGGCGAGTTCGGCATGAACATGCTGGCCTTCCGTTCGGGCGACGACATCATCGTTATTGATGCCGGGTTGATGTTCCCGGAGTCGGAACTGCTCGGGGTGGACGTGGTGTTGCCGGACATCGCTTACCTGAAGCAGAACCGGGAGCACGTGCGAGCCATCCTGCTGACGCACGGGCACGAGGACCACCTGGGCGCACTGCCCTACCTGATTTCCGACCTCGATGTACCCATCTATGGGAGCCGGTTCACGCTGGCGCTGCTGCGGAAAAAATTGCAGGAGAGCGGGCACCTGGAGACGGCGGTGCTGAGGGACATGCAGCCGGGAGTGCCGTTCACGCTGGGGCCGTTCGAAATCGAGCCCATCCAGGTGACGCACAGCACGCTGGACTGCCTGGCGCTGGCCATCCGCACGCCGGTGGGGACCATTATCCATACCGGCGACTTCAAGATGGACCCGACGCCGATCGACAACCACCCGTTCGACCTGCACGCGTTTGCGCGCTACGGGCAGGAGGGGGTGCTGGCGCTGTTCAGCGACAGCACGAACGCGGAACGAGCGGGGTACACGCCGTCGGAACGCGCGGTGCGGCCGCTGCTGGAGTCGCTGGTGCGGGGGGCGCCGCGGCGGGTAATCGTGTCGTGCTTCGCGTCGTCGATCCACCGGATCCAGGTGGTGGTGGATGTGGCGCACAGCCTGGGGCGCAAAGTCGGATTTGTGGGCCGGAGCATGGTGGACAACGTGGAGATTGCCCACTCGCTGGGGAAATTGCAAATTCCGGATGGGTTGGTGGTGCGGCAACAGGACCTTCGCGGATTCGACGCGGCGAAACTGGTGGTGCTGGCGAGCGGGAGCCAGGCGGAGGCGATGTCGTCGCTCTCGCGGATGGCGGTGGACAATCACCGGTATGTGAGCATCGAGGAAAACGACACGGTGATCCTGTCGGCGCGAATTATTCCGGGGAATGAACGGGCCATCTCGCGGATGATCGACCATTTGTTCCGGAGGCGTGCGCTCGTGTATTACGAGTCGGCGGCCTCGGGCGGGTCGGGGCCGGTGCACGTGTCGGGGCACGCGAGCCAGGAGGAATTGAAGCTGCTGGTGAATCTGGTGAAGCCGAAATACTTCATACCTATACACGGAGAATACCGGCAGTTGTTCCGGCATGCGGCGCTGGCGCACCAGGTGGGAACCGTGTCGGGGGATATCCTGCTGCTGGAAGACGGACAGACGCTGGAGTTCGGGCGGGCGGGAGCGGTGCGGCGGGAAAAGGTGCAGGCGGGGCGTGTGTGCGTGGATTCCGGCTCGCTGGAGGAAATCGAAGAGATTGTGATCCGCGACCGGAAACACCTGTCGGAAGACGGAATCGTGGTGCCGATCATCGCGATCGACAAACACTCGGGACGCGCGGAGGGCCTGCCGGAAATCGTGAGCCGGGGATTTGTGGCCGCGGAGGACGGACAGGGAGTGCTGGACGGGGCGCGGGAAGTGGTGCGGCGAACGATAGAGGGGTCGAATGCGGAAGAGAAGATGGATTGGGGAGTCATCAAAGAGAAAATTCGAGTGGACCTGAAACGGTACCTGAATAAACAGACTTCGAAGCGCCCGCTGATCCTGCCCGTGATCCTCGAAGTGTGATGCCGACCGTCGTCCGTCCATACACGCCGGAGGATTTCAACACGCTGTGCAGCATCGACGTGGAGTGCTACGCGCCAGAGATCGCGTATTCACGGAGGACCATGCGGGCGTTTCTGCGGCTGCCGGGCGCGGAATGCCTGGTGGCGGAAGAGGACGGAGTGATTCGGGGATTCATTCTGACGGACCGCTACGGGCCCGCAGGACACATCATCACGCTGGACGTGGCGCCGGCGGCGCGGCGGCGGAAGATCGGAACGGCGCTGCTGGAGGCGGCGCACGCGTCACTGGTGCGGCAGGGGGTACGAGAGGTGGAGCTCGAAACTTCAACAGCGAATGAAACGGCGGTCGCGTTTTGGCGGAGACATGGATACCGGGAGTGTGGTGTGCTGCCGAATTATTACGAGAATGGGGAGGATGCGTATTGGATGACGATGAAGCTGTGAGACGCGGAGGAGGAGGGGAAAGGCGAGAGGCAAACAACGCCTCTCGCCGTCAATGGGCTTCGCGCTGCCGGGGGATGAGCTGCAATCGGGAAAGGCGCACAGGCTGAAGCCTGTGCCACTAGTAGCCGAGGTGATGAAGATAGGCGACGGCAGCGGCGGCGAAAAGGCAGTAGATGCCAAAATAATACCAGCGGCCGCTGAGGAGCCACTGGCTGAGCCATTTGAGAGCAACGAGGCCGGCGAAAAAAGCGAGGGCAGCCCCGAGCAGGCTGGGAAATGCGGCCGAGGCGAGAGCGGCGGTTCCCTGAATGCGCTGGGCACGGATGAGGCGCCACGCCTCGCGAGCCACGACGGGAGGGGTGAGGACGACAGCGAGGGCGAAGCTGAAGGCTTCCGCGCGCGCTTTGGCAACACCCGCGAGCATTCCCGCAGAGATCGTGGCGCCGGAACGAGAGAATCCGCGAAAGGGGAGACAGAGCCCCTGCACCGCGCCGATGATGGCTGCCTGGCTATGGTTCAGATCGCCTCCCGCTGGAGCACCGCTATGCGATGACCGTTTCTCCAGAATGCCGGCGAGGAGAATGAGGATTCCGGCGGAGGCGAGAGCGGGAGCGATGATCTCGAGATGGCTGAAGAGGTCTTCGATTTCAGCGCGAGGGGCGCCGGCGAAAATGGTTTTCTCGATGAGCTTCATCAAAGCGAGGCCGATCACGCCGGTGAGGCCCGTGGCGAGAATCACCTGGACAGCGAATTGTTTGAATGCGGCGGCGCTGTGGAAATAGGTGGCGCGCCAGTCGCGCCAGAAGTAAACGATCACGGCGAACATCGTGCCGGTGTGGAGCATGACGAGGAGCAGCGTCATGGAGGGAGAGGAGGGATCGAGACCGAGGAGCTTCTCCACGATGATGACGTGGGCGGAACTGGAAATGGGGAGGAGTTCGGCGAGGCCCTGGACGATGGCGAGGATGACGACGTGTAAGAGTGCCACGCGGGAATTATAGAGGAACTGGCGACGCTCCGAAAATCGGATGAATAGGACGAGAGTGGATTCGTCGTGGCGAGTTCGTAGCAGGGCGCCGAGGTATTCGAAGCCAGGCTTCAGGGGTTAAATCCCCTGATCGCATCGTGGGATTTGCGGCGGGGTTAAAACCACGCCCTTCCGCTGCCGCCCACGAACGGGCAGCGTTACGCGGAAACACGCGGAGGGAAGATTTTGATTGTGCGGGGCGGGGCGTCTGGTATGTTCGAGGTGCTGCTCGCGATCCTCCATTTTTGCGCCGCGCGACAGCGCCCGCGCGGCGTTCGCCGGGAGCAGCCTTCCTTCCCCATAAAAGGGAGTTCCCTGTGCGCTTGTTTACGCCCACCGGCAACCGCCGGCTGAATGAACTGGTCGGATTTGTGTGTCTGGCCGGCAGCGCGATACTGCTGCTGAGCCTCGTTTCCTACAGCCCACTCGATAATTCGTTCAACGTGGCCGGGCCGGCGGTGAACGCGGCGGGTCCTGGCGCCGCGGCGCACAACTGGATCGGGCCGTTCGGGGCGCATGTGGCTGACCTGGCGCTACAGGGGTTTGGAATGGCGGCGTTCCTGCTGCCCCTGGGGCTGGCGGTGTTCGGGCTGCGGTGGTTCCGGAGCCGGGCAATTTCCTCCCCCATCGTGAAAGGATGCGGATTCTTGCTGCTGCTCGCGTCGGCGGCTGCGCTGTGCGCGCTGGCGGGAGTTCCAGCGGTGCGCAGCCTGATTCCACCGGGGGGACTGGCGGGAACGCTGGCAGCCGCAGGGCTGCGCGCGGGGTTCAATCCGCTGGGAGCGACCCTGGTGGCGGGGTCCGCACTGTTTGTCGCGCTGTTCCTGACCACTCGATTTTCATTCTCGGGAACGGCGGCGTGGATCGGGCGGCCGCTGGCGGGATGGCAGCCGTTCGCGTCGCTCGCTGGGAAATGGACGGCGTGGCGTGCCGCGCGGGAGGAGGCGCGGCAGCGGCGGCGTCTGGCACAGGTGCGGATCAATGGAAGGCCGCCGATCGTGGCGAAACCGGGAACGAAACCCGGCGTTGTTGTGGCACAGTCCGCGCTGTCGATCGAAGAGAGGGCGGGGCCGAATCAGATCGAATTCCGCGAGCCCTCTGAAAAGCCTGCGGCGCAGGCGGCAGCGGCGGCGGCCTCCGCGGGCGCAGGTGCGGCGGCGAAACTGGCGGCGCCACGAATGATGGAACGGCACAGCGGACCGGCGGTGGTGCAGCCTCCGATTGCGCCTCCGACGCCGGGGCCTTTTGTAGAGAAGCTGGCGCCGCCGCCGCGGATTGCAAAATCCACGGCGGGGTATCGGCTGCCGTCGGCGGAACTCTTGCGGAAGCCTGCGCGCTCCGAGCAGATGGATGAGGGCGAACTGAAAGAACGGGCGCGGGCCATCGAAGCGAAATGCCGCGAGTTCGACGTGGGCGGGCACATCACGCAGATAAATCCCGGGCCGGTGGTGACGACCTTCGAGTTCAAACCGGAGGCGGGGATCAAATATTCGCGAATCACGGGGCTGGCGGACGACCTGTGCCTGGCGCTGCAAGCGGAATCGATCTTGATCGAGCGGATTCCGGGGAAATCCACAGTAGGGATTGAGGCGCCGAACCCGCACCGGGAGACGATTGCGCTGCGCGAAGTGATCGAATGCGCGGACTTCGTGAACTCGGCGTCGAAACTGACGCTGTCGATGGGGAAAGACCTGATCGGGCGGCTGCGGGTGGCGCACCTGGCGGAGATGCCGCACCTGTTGATCGCGGGCTCGACGGGAACCGGGAAGAGCGTGTTCCTGAATTCGCTGATTGTGTCGATGCTGTACAAAGCGACTCCGGAAGAACTGAAGCTGGTGCTGGTGGATCCGAAACGGCTGGAATTGGGGCTGTATGAAGAGATCCCGCACCTGCTGGCGCCGGTGGTGACGGATCCGAAGGTGGCGTCGAACGTGCTGCGGAACGCCACGCGGGAAATGGAGCGGCGGCTGAAGCTGCTGGCGCAACGCGGGGTGCGGAACATCGACCAGTACAACCGGCAGTTCCAGAAACAGGAATCGCTGTCGCTGTTCGACGACCTGGACGGGGAGGAGCACAAACCGCTGCCGTACATCGTGATCGTAATCGACGAGCTGGCCGACCTGATGATGGTGGATACGAACAACGTGGAAGAGGCCATCACGCGGCTGGCGCAGATGGCGCGCGCGGTGGGCATCCATCTGATCCTGGCGACACAGCGGCCCTCGGTAGACGTGATTACCGGGCTGATCAAAGCGAACTTTCCAGCGCGGATTTCGTTCCGCGTGGCGAGCAAAGTGGATTCGCGGACGATCCTGGACGCAAACGGAGCAGAGGCTCTGCTGGGGCGGGGCGACATGCTGTACCTGCCGGCAGGGTCGTCGCGGCTGCACCGCATCCACGGGCCGCTGGTGACGGAAGACGAAATCAGCGCGCTGTGCGACTTCTGGCGGGAGCAGGCGAAAGCCGTGTACAACGAGGAGTTGCTGCGGCCGCCGAAAGAGGATGGGGAGGAGGAGAAGGGCGAGGCGGGCGGCGGGGCGCCGCCGAGAGCGGAGGATGAGGACGGAGACGAGGTGGATGACGATTTGTACCAGGACGCGGTTCGGGTGGTGCTGGAGGCGGGACGCGCGTCAACGTCCACGCTGCAACGGAGGCTGCGGATCGGGTATGGGAGGGCGGCGCGGCTGATCGATCTGATGGAAAAAGACGGGATCGTAGGCCCAGCGGACGGAACACGGCCGCGCGAGGTGTTGAAAAAGAAAGACTGGATGCGGGAATTCGACGAGTCCATGCATTGAGAAAGCTGATTCGCTCCCTGTCATCCCGCCGCTGCCTTGATTGAAAGCGCAGCGTGTGACAGTATTTTGACCGGAGAGCGATGCCTTTTCTGGACACAAAGAGCCTTCCGGTGATCGAGCGGCTGCCGGGCTGGCATGGGCGATTTTTCCACACGCAGAATATGACGTTCGCGCACTACGAGTTTACGCGTGGTGCGTCGATTCACGAGCATTTCCATCCTGAAGAGGAAGTCTACGAGGTGGTCGAGGGCGAACTGGAGTTGACCATCGACGGGGTGGCCCAGATCGCCAGGGCGGGAGTGGTTGCGATCGTGCCGGGGAACGCGCGCCATTCCGTGAAGGCGCTCACCGACGGAAAAGCCATCATCGTCGACTATCCCGCGAGGCGCGATTTCGCTTAGACGCTCTCCAAAACGCGGTGGCGTAAACCCCTAAAATCCACCAGGCCGCCGGCTGGCGTTGACCTATGCGGCCAGCGCCGCGATAATGAGGGAATACCTCGTGCCGGGGTAGCTCAGTGGTAGAGCGCAGCCCTGAAAAGGCTGGCGTGGGCGGTTCGATTCCGTCCCCCGGCACCATTCCAAACTGCTGATATTTCCCTGCTGGGCGGGCTTCGCGTGGTCTTCCCTGTCCTTTTGGACAGGCTTTTTAGAAGTACGCCCGTACTATTCCGGTTCCCGGCGCAGCTCTGTAATCTTCTGGCTGGCCCATCCAGGGAGCCGCGCGCAGCCGGGCGCGGTCCTGAGGCCTACCCGCAAAATGGGACTCATCCATCCAGGCGCATTGCTGCAGGCCGGGCTTTCAGCGGTGTCTCAGCTTGTCACCCCCGAAGCATTGTTGGTCATCAGCCTCGCCGTGGCGTGCCTCGGCGTGGCGGTGCTGATGCTGACGCGTCCGCGAACCGGGGAGGCGGCCGCCCAAAACACGGCAGAGGGCGCGATCGAGAAACCGGAAGAGGAAGTGCCGCCGCGGCCGGAAACGCAGGAACTCAAATGCGCTTCGCTCGCGGGGCCTGAGGCTGCGGACGGGACTCTGCCGCACGGCGCGGAGCGCAGGGTGACGGCAGTTACGAGTTTGCGGAGAGAGACCGTTGTGGAATCCGGAGTCGCTGCGGCCCGACTGGGCAATGGCGCTGGAATGGCGCCGGTGGTTCCCTTTCCTGCGCCGCCAATGGCTGCGGAAGGAGTTCCAGAAACGGAGCCCGCTGCAACGTCTAACCGGGGGCGCGCGTGTGGCGCCAGCGCACTGATCGCGAAGGTGGCGAGCCTGCTTCCTGCCGGAGTGGCAGCGCCACGCGGAGGAGAAAAATCTCCGGCAAGAACCTCGAGGGGTGGGGCTGGCTTCCAACCGGGTTCGCGCTTTTCGCGTTCGCAGCAGGCATTTCTTCGAATTCCCATCGTCCTGAGCGGGCGCGACGATTCCGGGGCCGAATTCAGCGAGGAAACTTGCACGCTGATCCTGCTGCCTCAGGGCGCGGTCATCCCCATGCGGCGGAAGATGCGCCCGGGGGAACGCATGACGCTTTCGAATCCCACACGGCAGAAGGAAGCGGAGTGCGACGTGTTCGGCGTTCTTCCCGGTCCGGACGGAAAAACGCTGGTGGAAGTGGAATTCCACGAGCCGCAGAAGAACATGTGGCCGGTGAGTTTTCCGGCGTGGGCCGGGACCGGTGCGGGCAGCGCATCCTCCGTCCCCGCGGGGCAGACGGCGGCTCCGTCGCGCACGCCGGCGCTGGACAGTTCCGGATCGTGAACCCTCAAAGCAGGTGCGGCACGGGCTGCGACGGGCAAAAATGAGCACGGCGAGGCAGCAGCAACGGCAGCGGTCCGCGCCGGGCGGACAACGGGGATCGCTCGAAGACTCCTGCCGCCGGGTGCATGAGTTTGCCACTCGCCATCCGAATCTCTACCCCTGGCGTCTGCGGATTCTGACGGCGGTTGCGCTCCTGGGGCCGTTGTGCTCGCTGGTGTTTCTGGCTACGGTGGCGCTGACCTTTCCGTGGGCGTTTCGCGAGAGCGAACTGCTGCGGCCCATTTACGGAGAGCCAGGGCTGCGGTGGGCAGTCGAGGGTTGCGTTTATGCCGCATTGATTCCCGTTTTCGCGCTCTATTTGTCCGGCGTCGTGCGGGGGCTGACGCTTCGCCTGCCGAAACCCGAGGGTGAACAATTACAGGAGAGCGAGGCGCCGAGGCTTTTCCGGCTTCTGGCGGAAACGTGCCGCAGCCTGGACGCGCCTGTGGTGGAGGAAGTGCACGTATCGCCGCAGCACGTGCTCGAGATTCAACGGCAGCCCTGCGGGACATCCGGGGTGCTGGGCCGCGCGCGGACGGTATTGATCGCAGGATTGCCGCTGCTCGAAGAGCTATCGCCGCAGCATCTGCGGGCGCTGGTGGCGCACGAAGTGGCGCACCTGGCGACGCACAAACGGCGGTTCGGCGGGCGGGTGCTGGGGCTGCGCACGCGGTTGGCGGCGCTCTGGCAGGCGGCGGAAGAAGGCGCGCTGGAACGCGGATACTGGACGCGGCTCCCGGACGAGACTCTGCTGGACATTCTCGAGGCCATGCTGCGGCGGTTATCTCCGGAGACGTTTCCCGCAGCGCGGCAGCACGAAGCGGAGGCGGATGCGATCGCGGCGACCATCGCAGGCCGCGACTTTGCCGCTGCCGCTTTGATCCGGAGGCGCATGGCGGGACACGCCGTGACGCAGCAATTCCAGAATGATTGCATGCGGCTGGCAGAATGGTGCGCGGAACCGCCGGAAGACCTGTTCGAACGGCGCGCGGAGGCGGCGAGCGGAGCATTCACGGAGAGCCAGATCCACGCATGGCTTCGCGCGGAATTGGAGCAGAAGGACAACCTGGCGGAATCGCACGGGCCGCTGGGAGACCGATTGCGGTTGCTGGGCTGGCGGCTGGAAAGCCTGACCGACTTCCACGAGTTGCTGGCGCAGATCCAGCCGCACCGTGAGCTGGGCGAAACCGCCGCGCGCTATTTCCTGGGAGACACGGCGGAATCGCTGCGCACGAGATTTTTCAGGGAATGGAAGACGCGCCAGGCCGCGGACTGGGGCAAACGGTTCGAGGTGTACGAGAAACTCCGGCGCACTGCGGAGGAATGGGAGAGCGGAGGGGCGGGGGCGGGGGAAACACCGGAGAAGCTTTGGGAAATCGCGGTGGCCGTGGGGAATACGCGCAACTGGAGAGCAGCGCTGCCGCTGGCGGAGCGCATCCTGAAGATTTGGCCGGAGCACCCCGATGCAAACCTCCTCGCCGGACAATTACGGATCGAGGATGGCGACCCGGCAGGAATCGAATGGCTCGAGCGGGCCATGCGGAGCGATATGCGAACGGTTCCAGTGGCTTGCACGCTGGCGGCCCGGTTTTTGGACGGACGCGGGGACCGGGAAGCCGCTGAGGGATACCAGAAGCGCTGCGAGGAATACCGCAAATGCGAAGCGGCACTGGCGCGGGAGCGCGAGCACGTGCGCCCCACGGACAGCTTTTCGCCGGCGGACTGTCCGGCGGTGACTGCCGGCGCGCTGCGGAAGGCGGTGGAACGCCACGGGTCACACATCCGGGCGGCGTATCTGATGAAAAAGCAGTTGGCGGAAGGAGACCGGAAGCCGCTGTACGTATTGGGCGTGGAGCGGCGAAACCTGCCGTACGAGAACACGGCCCTGGCGGGCCGGCTGCTGCTGGAGCGAATCGTGCGCGCGCCGGGGGTTCCGGCCGACGTGCTCGTGTGCGTGGTTACACGAACGAATCGCTCGCTGTTGGAACGATGGAAGAATGTGCCCGGGGCTCTGCTGTACCCCGTGACGCAGAATGGGGCTGGCGAGGGGATGATTTCAGCGGCAGCGCGGACGCAGAGTGCAAACCCGGTGGGCCTGCTTCGCGAGCCGACGACGCACGGTTCGATGCCACCACGGAGCTCGCCGGCAACCGCGAAATAGACCGGAAGACCAGCCGCGGCCGGTGGCGGATGACTGGTGACTGGCTGGAATCGACCGGTCCCCAGTGACAGGCGAATCCGCCTGCTCCAGCCCGATCCCACCAATCACCAGTCACTCGTCACGGGCGCGAATCCTGATCAACGCAGAAGCGGCGGCACATGAGACGGCGGCTGCATGTGGACGCAGCACACCGGCAGCCGTCTGAGGGCGCACAGCCCGCGTTAATCGTGGCAAACAACCTGCCATCCACGCGGACTCTCTAGCGTGATACGCGACTGCGGGGACAGGGGTTACAAACGGGAGATTTCGGGAGCTGCGAAATGGTGTCCGTTTCCGCGATTCCGCTGTCGCGGAAGCGAGCAGTGCGGCCGCAGGGATTGCGCCCCCTCGTGCACTGAGAATGAGAGCTGCTCCGTTTTTGACCCGAAGAAATGAGCCGGGGTATTTTCACCGGGATGGCCGGGGAGGGTTACCATAATCGAGGCGAGTCTTTGAAGATCTATACACCCACAGACCCTGTCGTGCGGGAGCGCGACGTCGTCTTTTACGACGGAGAGTGCGCGCTGTGTCAGGGATTTGTGCGATTCCTGTTGCGGTGCGACCGGGATGGGAGGCGATTCCTGTTTTCGCCGCTTCAGGGCCACCTGATCACGCAATTGATGGAATCAGCGGTCCGCGAAAGTTTGCCCGATACGTTGGTGCTGCGGACGACGGATGGGCGGGTGCGGATACGGTCGGAGGCGGTGCTGGGGGCGCTGGACCGCCTGGGGGGATTCTGGCGGGTCGTGGGGATCCTGGGGCGGATTGCGCCACGCCGGGTGCGCGATGCGGTATATGCGTGGGTGGCGCGGACGAGGAGGCGGCTGTTTGGAGGGACGCCCTACCAGTGTCCGCTGGTGCCAGCGCATTTGCGGGACCGGTTTGTGGAATGAGCGCGACGAAACGGGATGAGCGAAAAACGCCGGCTGTTGTTGCGTGCGCAACTCGCAGAAGGGGGCGCAGCAAGCAGCGCCCCTACAGATTCAGGGCGTCGTACTTCTTCGCGATTTGTTCGCAGAGGGCCGAATTCTTCAGCGGGGTGCGGCCGTGGGGATCGGTCCAGCGGCCGGGGATGGGCGCGCCGCAATCGGGACAGGCGCCGTCTTTCAGGCGGAACTCGTACACCTCGTGCCAGCCGCGGCGGACCAGGATGGTCTTGCACTCAGGACAGCGCGTTTCCCCCGCCCCGTTGTGGATGTTGCCTTCGTATACGTAGTGGAGACCCACTTCGCGGGCAATCTTCCAGGCCATGTGCAGAGTGGCCGGAGGAGTGCGCGGTTTGTCCTGCAATTTGAAGTCGGGGTGGAAAGCTGTGAAATGCAGCGGGACATCAGGGCCGAGATGTTCCAGGACCCACTCGGCGAGCCGGCGGATTTCCTTTGGGTCATCATTCAGGGTGGGGATGAGGAGATTGGTGATTTCGAACCAGACGTGGGTCTCGTTCTTCAGCCATTCGAGCGTTTCCAGCACCGGAGCAAGATGCGAGAGGGTGATTTTGCCGTAGAAGCCTTCGGTAAACGCCTTCAGATCCACGTTGGCGGCGTCGATGTGGTCATACACGTCGTGGAAGGCTTCGCGGGTGATGTAGCCATTGGTGACCATGACGGTGTTCAGACCACGGGCGCGCGCGGCGTGACAGATGTCGATGACGTACTCGCTCCAAATGGTCGGCTCGTTGTAAGTGAAGGCGATCGAGGGGCAGCCGTATCTCATGGCCAGCAGGGGCACATCTTCCGGAGGCAGTTGGGTGGAATGGACCTGATCGGACTTCGACTTGGAAATGTCCCAGTTCTGGCAGAAAAAACAGCCCATGTTGCAGCCGGCGGTGCCCATGGAGAACACGCGCGTGCCGGGCAGGAAATGATTCAGCGGCTTTTTCTCGATGGGGTCCACCTGGAGTGCAGCGGGTGAACCGTAGCCCAGGCTGTAGAGTTTTCCTCCCTGATTTACGCGGATGAAACAAAAACCTGTCTGGCCCTCGCCGATGTGGCAGTGGCGCGGGCAGAGGTAGCAATGGACGCGGTTGCCCGGTTCGGGCTCCCACCAGCGGGCCTCGAAGAGGGTCTCGGTTTTCTGGAAGATTTTGAGGTCTTGCATCGGGTCCTCCCGAGAGCGGCGGCTCTCGTGCGGAGGAGGGCACACCACAATTATACCCCTTAGCGAACAGCTCTGAGCGTCGCGGCTGAAAGCGTGTGACAGCCGGACAGGCGGAGCCCCGGGCGGCTGAAGCCGCCGGGCACAGCGTTTCGCGAGGGGCACGGCATGCCTGCGGCAGGCATGCCGTGCCCCTACGGTTTACTGAGAATCTCGCTGGGCGACACGGCGCTGGGCCACCCAATCCAGATAGGAGGCGAGGCGGCGGCGTTCGCGCCAGAGAAGACGGAAGAATTTAAGCGCGGAGGGATCAGCGGCTTCGGGCCCCAGAAAGGTTTCCAACCGCCAGCGGAAATAGGGGCTCTTCCAGGGGCGCAGCCGGTAGCCGGCGCCGCCGACCCAGTAGAGGCGCACGGCTTCAGAGAGGCGGCTCATCCGTTTCGATCGAGAGCGGAGATGGATTAGGGCACGGCATGCCGTGCCCCTACGATGAGACTCGGCGGACCCAGATGCGGCTGGTGGCTGGTTTGCCGAGATGGATGGGTCGAGCGGAGCGGGCGGCGAGTTCGAGGGTCATGGTTTCGTCGTATTCGCGGCGGCGGACGTGGAGTCGCACGCCCGGTCGCAGACCCAATCCGGCGACAAAGGTGAGGAACTGAGGATCGCGCTCCTGCACGCGGAGGATTTCCAGGGTGTCGCCCGCGCCGGCCTGCGCCAGGGGAAAAGCGCCGCGGCGCTTGCGGAGCAGGAGCAGGCCGCCGATGACCGGAACGCCGTGGGGGCAACTGCTGTCGCGTCCGAAACGAGCGAGGAGGAGGTCCATCACGTCGTCGGAAATGCCGTGTTCGAGACGCTCCGCCTCTTCGTGGGCCTTGGACCAATCCAGGCCGATCACATCGGTGAGGAGTTTCTCCGCCAGGCGGTGGCGGAGGGCCAGGTGCTCGGCGCGGGCGCGGCCGCGGGAGGTGAGATCGATGGTGCCGTCGCGGCGGACGCGCACCTGGCCGTCGCGAGCCATGCGTTTGAGAGCGGCAGCGACGGCGGGCGGGGTGACTTGCAAATCTTCGGCCAGGCGCGCGCTGATGGGGGCAGTCTCCTCCTCCTCGAGGATGTTCCAGATGGCCTTCAGGTAGTCTTCCTGCGAAACGCTGGTGCGCTGGCGTTGCATGAGAGGAGGTCGTCGTTGGGTATGGTGACGGGAGCGGGGGAGAAATGCAAGGTGACGAAAGGCGAAACTCGAAATTCGAAAAACGGCTAGGCGTGGGTGCTGCGCTGGAATTCGCTGCGGAGGCGCGCGGCGAGCTCGAGGACGCGAGCCTCGATCTCGTCGCAGACGCGGCGATAGACCTGCAAATCGTCGCCGTAGGGGTCGGTGACTTCCCAGTCCTCGATCGGGGCGGGTACGGAATCGCGGAAGAGGGCGGGGCCGTGAATGCCGGTCAGATTGACGATTAATTCCGCAGCGGCGATGTCCGCTTCGGTAGTTCCCTTGGAGCGGTGGCCGGGCATGTGAATGCCGCGCTCGAGAAGGACCTGGCGGGTGGGGTCGGCGATGGAGCCGAGGGGCGAGATTCCGGCGCTGGAGGGTTGAATAACGTCGGAGGCATGATGGCGGGCCAATGCCTCGGCCATCTGGCTGCGGCAGGAATTGCCGACACAGACGAACAGAACTCGTTTGGGGGTCATGTGGCAACCGCCCGCACGCGCTGCCCGGCCAGCTCCAGGAAGAAGGAGTGCACGGTGGAATCGTCAGTCAATTCGGGGTGAAAGGTAGCCACGAGCAGCCTGCCCTGGCGCACGAGGACGGGTGTCCCGCCGTCTTCCGCCAGAACCTCCACGCCGGGCCCAATCCGTTCGATGATGGGCGCGCGGATGAACACCATCTCGAGAGGGGCCGGCTTCAGGGTGCAATGACCGAAGCGGACCTCGCTCTGGAGCTGGCGCCCGTAGCCGTTGCGGAGCACGCAAATGTCCATCAAACCGAGCGAGGGCTGCGCAGGGTTGCGCACTTCGCGGGCCAGCAGGATGGCGCCGGCGCAGGTGCCGAACAGAGCGCCGCCATCGGCAGCGAACTGCCGCAGGGGGGTGGAAAGGCCTTCTTCCTCCAGGAATTTCAATTGCGTCGTGCTCTCGCCACCGGGAAGGATGATGCCGTCCAGAGCTTCGAGATCGGCGGCGGCGCGCACTTCACAGGCATCGACGCCGAGGGAGCGGAGCATGGCTCCGTGGGCCTCGAAATCGCCCTGCACGGCGAGGACGCCAATCTTCATGCCGAATCGCTCCCGGCCGCGGCGCGCGCGGCGCGATGCCAGACGGGCCCGCGGCGCTGGTATTCGAGTGTGGCCGCGACCTGATGGGCAATTTCGAGGGATGCGAAACGCTCGACGAGCCAGAGACCGAGATCGAGGCCCGAAGTGACGCCGCCAGCCGTGATGATATCGCCGTCATCCACCACACGCGCCTCCACGATTACCGCTCCCTGCGCCCGCAGTTCGTCGATGGCCACGTGATGCGTGGTGGCGTGGCGGCCGCGAAGCAGACCGGAGGCGGCGAGCAGCATCGCTCCCGTGCACACGGCAGCGAGAATCACGCCGTCTGTGTGCAGCGAGCGTATGGCTGCGGGAGATTCGGGCCGCTGTGCCTCCGCCCAGGCGCCCTGGGGGGAGCGAGCGCCCCATCCACCGCCGGGGACCACGACGAGGTCGGGCCGGCCATTCTCGGCCAGGCGGCCTTCGGCGCGAACCCACAGGCCGTTGGCCGCGCGGATTTCACCGGCGCCCTCGAAGCTCACCGTGCGCACAGAGAAGGGCGCGCCGCGCTTGCGGGCCTGCTGCAGGACTTCAAAGGGGGCGATGGCATCGAGCTCGTCGAAACCGGGATAGAGAAGAACTTCGATGTGCATGGTCCCACCAGATTACCATCCGCGGGTCTGGAGCAACTCCTTTTCGTCGAGCTGCCGCACGTCGATGCCGCGCATGGCCTCACCCAGCTCCTCCGATGCTTCGAGCACGGCCTTGGGTTCCTTGTAGTGGGTGGTGGCCTTGACGATGGCGCGGGCGCGGACAGCAGGGTCCGCGGACTTGAAAATACCCGAGCCGACGAAGACGGCTTCCGCGCCGAGCTGCATGACGAGGGCAGCGTCGGCGGGGGTGGCCACACCACCGGCGGAAAAATTCGGGACGGGCAGTTTGCCATGCTGCGCGACGTATTCGACGAGCTCGAGCGGAGCGCCGAGGTCTTTGGCCGCGTGCACGAGCTGTTCCTGCGCCAGGGTGGTGAGCCGCTTCATCTCGTCCACAATGGCGCGCATGTGGCGGACGGCTTCGACGATATTGCCGGAGCCGGCTTCGCCCTTGGTGCGCATCATGGCGGCGCCTTCAGCGATGCGGCGGAGGGCCTCGCCGAGATTGCGGGCGCCGCAGACGAAGGGGACCTTGAAGCCGTGCTTCCAGACCTGGTGCTCTTCATCGGCAGGGGTGAGCACCTCGCTTTCGTCGATGAAATCGACTTCGAGAGCTTCGAGCACCTGCGCTTCGGCAAAATGGCCGATGCGCACTTTGGCCATGACAGGGATGGAAACGGAGGACATGATCTCGCGGATGATTTTGGGGGCGGCCATGCGGGCGACGCCGCCTTCCTTGCGGATGTCCGCGGGAACGCGCTCGAGCGCCATGACGGCGCAGGCGCCCGCTTTCTCGGCGATTTCGGCCTGCTGCGCGGTGGTGACGTCCATGATGACGCCGCCTTTGAGCATTTCGGCGAGGCCGACTTTGACGCGCCAGGAATTGTCGTTCAGCACACTCATGGTTGTTTCTCCTTGTTCGATCGCAGAAAGCGTTCGGGATCCACAGCGACAAATCTTGCTTTCGCCCGGGCGAGGACGCGGCCCGTGGGGTCGCGAATTTCGGCGGAATGGTACAACTGGCTGCCCTCGACGCGGTCGTTGCGGGCCTCGACCAGAATCTCATCGCCAACGGGCACGGGGCGGAGATACTCGACATTGAGCGTGGCGGTAACTGCAATCACGCCGTAGAATTTCGAGACCTTGCTGAGGGCCTCGTCCAGCACCAGGGCAACGATGCCGCCATGAGCGATGCCGGGAGCGCCCTGGTAGCGATCACCGAGGCGAAAGGCTCCGGAAACTTTGCGCTCGGCCTCGTGGCGGGAGAACGCGAGGTGCATGCCCGCGGAATTGGCGTCGCCGCAGACGAAACAATAGTTCGGAAGCGTGGTTGCCGCGTCCGGGGCCGCTGCGGCCGATGCTGGTTTCTCTGCCATTCGACTGCTCTCTTCTGCCCCGCGGGAAACCGGGCGGGGCGGGAAACCTATGCGCGGGGCTCAGACGAGAGCGACGCGCGCCTCGTCCCTGCGCCATCCGCCGCGCTGGCGCTTGCGCATTTCCTCGCGCAGGACTTCGGCGAGAATCTCCACGCCGCGGGCGATCTTACGCTCGTCAATCCCGGCAAAACCGAGCCGGAAGACGTTGGGGCGCGGCATCTGCACGAAGAAATAACGGCCGGGAGCAAAGAGCAGGCCGCGTTCGCGCGCATGGATGAGCAATTCGCTGGCGTCGTAGCCGGCCGGGAGGGCGACCCAGAGGCACATTCCGCCTTCGGGCCGGGTCCATTCCACGCCTTCCGGCATGTGCTTTTCGAGCGCGCGGAGAAGGGCCTCGCAGCGGGCGGCATAGACGCGGCGCATCTTTTTGAGATGGCGCTCGAGACCGCCGCGGCGAGTGAATTCGGCCATGGTGGCCTGGGCCAATTGGTCGGTGTGGAGGTCGGTGGCCTGCTTGACCAGACGGAGCCGTTCGATCACGTTTTCCGGAGCGATGCACCAGCCGACGCGAAGACCAGGAAAGGCGATTTTTGAAAAACTGTCGATCTGAATGACGATGCCGTTGCGGTCGAGGGCGCGGAGGGAAGGGACGCGGGGACCGGAAAAACGGAGGCGCGAGTAAATGCAGTCCTCCACGACGGCGACCTGATAGCGGGTGGCCAGCTCGAGCAGGCGGCGGCGCGATTCGAGCGGCAGGGTGGCGCCGGTGGGGTTCTGCGAGTCGGGTGTAACCAGGACAAACTTCACGCGGTTCTGGGCCAGAGCGGCTTCCACGCCGTCGAGATCGATTCCTGCCGGAGCGCCGGGGGCAGTGCGGACGGGCACGCCCAGACAGCGGACGCGCGCGGCGGTGAATACGGTCATCGAGCCGGGATAGGTGGGGTCTTCGAGTACCACGGAATCGGCGGGACGCAGGAACGCTTTGCAGAGCAGGTCGAGCGACTGCTGGACGCCCGCGGTGACGAGGAGCTGTTCGTTCTTCACGCGGAGGCCTTCGCGGGAGAGCTGGGCGAGCAACTCGCGCTTCAGCGGCTCGTAACCGTCGGAAGAGCCGAGCTGGAGGATTTGCGCGCCGTCGTGCTTCAGGACCGCCTGGGTGCAGGAGCGCAGCTCCTCGATGGGGAAAAACTCTTCAGCGGGCCGTGCGGCCACCATGGAAATGGCGCCATTGGCTGATTGGGGGTAGATGCGGTTCAGAGCTTCCTCGCCGCGCTCGTCGGCAAACAGCGATTCCCAGCGCAGCGCGCCGTTGCCGAGCGTGGGCGGGACGGGCGTGAATCCGCGATGGCCATTGTGGGCGCCATTGCCGGAACGCGCGGGGGCGTGGTCGGCAGCGCCATCGCGAATGAAGGTTCCGCGGCCGACGTGGCCTTCAATGAGCCCTTCGGATTCGAGCTCGGCATAGGCGTTGGCGACGGTGGTGCGGTGGACGCCGAGGGAATGGGCCAGCTCGCGGCTGGCGGGGATGCGGTCGCCGGGCCGCAATTCGCCGGTGTGGACCATGGCGCGGAGCTGGTCGCGGATCTGAACGTAGAGAGGCACGTGACTTTCGGACTGGACTTGGAGCGGAAGCATTGTCTCCCTCGCGATACCAATGTACACCCGAATTGGCCTCTTGGAAGAGCCATAATGTCTCTCGCACGGTCCTGTGGCGTTCATACGGTCCGGCGGGCCGCCACGGTACACTGCCGGAATGCCAAACTTGGATCGCATCGCACCGGGAAGCTTCTGCTGGGCGGAACTAGCCACCTCGAACCAGTCCGAGGCCAAAACATTCTACGGGCAGCTTTTCGGATGGGCGGCGGAAGACCACCCGATGGGGCCGGGCGAGTTTTACACGATGTTCAAACTGGAGGGCCGCAACGTGGGAGCCGCCTACACGCTGCAGCCGGAGATGGTGAAGCAGGGCGTTCCGCCACACTGGGGCCTGTACGTGGCGGTGGAGAGCGCGGACCAAACGGCTTCGCGGGTGGCCTCGCTGGGCGGAAATCTGCTGGCCCCCGCGTTTGACGTGTACGAGGCCGGCCGCATGGCCGTCCTGCAGGACCCAACCGGAGCGACCATCTCGCTGTGGCAGCCGAAACTCAACCCCGGATTCGGTATCGCGGGGGTTCCGGGCTGCCTCTGCTGGGCGGACCTGATGACGTCAGATCCAATGCGAGCCGAGAAGTTCTATTCAGGATTATTCGGATGGAAATTCGACCGCGGCGAAAAGGGCGGGGATTACCTGCACATCAAAAACGGCGAGGACTACATCGGGGGCGTCCCACCGGCGGGGTCGGCCGGACCTGGAGTCCCTCCGCACTGGATGCTGTACTACCTGGTGCCGGATTGTGACGCGGCAACGGCAAAAGCGAAGGCGCTGGGGGCGAGAATGTACATGCCGCCGACCTCGATGGAGGGAGTGGGGCGGTGGTCGGTGCTGGCGGATCCGCAGGGAGCGACATTTTCGGCGTTTCAGCCGCTGCCACATCGGTAGGGTGGACGGGAGCAGGTAATATTCCGGGCGAGCCAGGGCAGTAGGTTGGAAAACCGCCGGCTGGAAGCCGGCGCTAACACATTTCTACGCGGTCTTCTGCTCTTCCCCGAGTTTACGCATCCGAGCCTGGAGTTTGTCGCGGAGGCTGGCAGGCGTGTTGCGGTTAAAGGCGACGAGGTACCAGAGCGGCTGGGTGCGGTCCTTGCAAAGGCGAGAGAGCGTGGCTGCATCGGCGTTGGGATGACGGGCAACGTTTTCGCGGATGGCGGCGTAGGGATGGCGCGCCAGGCGGGCCAGAGTCTTTGCCGGCGTCTTGGGATGCTCACTAATCAGCCGGAGGAGGTAGAAATCCTGCGGCGGGGCCTGGCGGGCCATCAGGTCGAGTGCATCGGAGTTGGTGGCGGCGTTCAATACGACGCCAATTTTCATGTCCCAGCCGGGATTGATGGAGTCCAATTCCTTGGTGCGGGCATGGATCAGGGATTCAATGGCGCGGCGCTCGGCGACGAGACGGCTCGCAGGCAGAGTGCTTTTCTCCACCGAATCGAGAACGCGGAGCAAATGCTGGCGTTCGCCGAAAACGATTTGTGACGTGCGCGGTGCTCTGCCGTCCTGCGGCAGCCGAACGAGGTCTGCGCGCCTCATGACAATCCCCCCAGGGGCCGTTTGGGGCGGCCCGGTCGAAACAGGCGCTGCGTGTCGGTCGAGAGTGTTGGGCTGGGACACCAGTGCCATTTCGATTATGCGGAGGGCACTAAAACGCGACAAGGAGAGGCCCGCCGTCAGGTTCCATCCCGGCAACAGCGCACTGCACAAAGAAATTGGGCGCTGGCGGAGGCCCCGGTATGGATAGAATTGGCCTATGAGCGCCTTTGAAGAGCACCGTGAGGAACTCGAGCACTACGAGCAGATGTTTGGGCGGCAGCGCGGACGTCTGGCCGTGGCCTTGGATTTGGTGACCAATGCCATGGTCCTGGCGGGGCAGCACACGGTGTATTGTCATAGCGCGGCGGACCCGCGGCGGCCGATGCGCGACGTGCAGATGCTGGGCGAAGAGCTGACCAAAGCGAAGGAACTCATTCAGAGCGTTATGGAAGAGTTGCGCGCTGCCGGCACTGCCCTGCCCCCGAAGGACTGAGCCTGGCGATGATACGCCGACTGGCGACCGTCAAGGCCGCAGTTCCGACGTCCAATTCAGAACCACGGCGAGCGGAAGATTGCGCCGGAGCCCGCACATGCCAAAGACGAGCTCTTCGCGCTTCTCGCGGCTAGCCGGATCGCCCATCATTGAAGTGATTGTAGAGATTCGCCGGCAGAGCGCCAATTTTGTGGAGGCAGGAGGGCAGTGGTGACGGCTTAATTGGGCGCTTGAACGATAGGCGGTTCCGGTACTGTCCAGCCTCGGTGCGCCAGCCACAGTCGCACACGGCCCGCGATTTTACGGTCAGGACATTGCTCGGCCGTATGATGAATTTTGCCTTCCTGTTCCCGCTGGCGGTGCAGCGTCCAGTAGGTGTCGCTGAACGAGGCAGACAGGAGTTTGAAGTCCGGGGACAACTCGTAGAAACCCAGCAAGAAAGGGGCAAATCCATTGGGGTCCTTGCCCTCATTGGTTTGAATCTGGATGCGTTCCCCGGTCAGTTGTACGGCCATGGCTATATGGAACGATTCGCCGCTCATGTCGAACAGCTCCGAGCGGGGAAAGACGAACTGCATATAAGGACCACCGGTCCACTGGTCGTAGACGTACGGCGTGCCGCCAGCTTGTGCTGAAGCGGTGGTTGGGTCATTCTCGCCGAAGATGGCCACGGTGGCCGACCCGTAGCCATTGTTGGTGCCAGCGGCAATTACGTAGCCTCCGCTGGTATTCCGCACGTAGGCCAGCGAACCCAGCGCCCCGGAATTCAGAAAAGCCATGGTTGCGCCGCCGCGCGCGTCAATGCGCATCACAAAGCTCGGCCACCAGGTATTGTGCATAAACGAAATCCAGATGTATTTCCCCTGCTCGCGAGGGGTGAAGAGCATGGCCAGGGCGCGCCACGGGCCCTCGAACAGGCGCCCGTTGAAGGAAAGTTTTATGGCCTCTGGGGAGTAGGTCCACAAAAGCTTTCCGCGATCGGAAAAGCAATAGAGCACCGCCCGTTTGAACAGCACGGAATTCAACTGTTGTGACGAGGCGACCGCGGGCGTTCGCGGAAGCGAGTTTGCCAGCACGAGCAGTTCCCGATGGCCGTCGCCGATCAGATCTTGAAACGCAACCCCCTCGCATCCCTGGACGGGCTGAATCTCGGCAGGTTCCGGCAGCACGTATTCCCACACGATTCTTCCTTTTGAGTCCCAGGCGGTAATGCGGTCGCTGACGAGGCTCACCCTCACCGGCTCGCCCGGACGATGCGCCTGCCACCAACCCGTGCCGGCCAGCAACACTGCCAGCACCGCGATTCCCGCAGCCCATGCTGGCCACGCCCGGCGCGCCGGATTGAGGGCAGCCGGAAGGGCAGGTAGCGCAGTTCCGGGCAGCGCATAAGCGCTCCCCCCGCCATTTTCCGGCGTCTCGACCAGTTCCTCTTCTTCCTCGGTCACCCTGCGCTCAAATTTTCTCCTCTCGATCGTGACCTGGGAGGGTCCAGCGGGAACGAAGACGGAAGGGACCGCTTCCACCACGCGCAGCTTGGCGACAAATCGGTATCCTCGCCGGGGAATGGTTTCGATAAATGCAGCTTCCTCCGTGGTGTCGCCCAGGACCTTGCGCAAGGCGGAGATATTCACCTTCAGGTTGCCCTCTTCGACAAAGGTGTCCGGCCAAATCTCCTGCATCAGCGCTTCTTTATCGAGTATGTGGCCTGCGTGATGAAGCAAGCAGAGGAGGATTTCGTAGGCTTTAGGGGTCAGGGGGACTTGTCTGCCCTCGCGGAGGAGCACACCCTCGGCAGGGTTCAGGCGGAACGGCCCGAACTCGTAAACCCGGTTTTCCGGGGCATTCATGATGTGGGGTGCGACCTTTAACCGATTCCCTACCGTTCCCTAACGACTTTCCGACCGGGACGGACTAGGTTGCCGCTCAATCCAGGGCAGCCAATGGCAGCGAACCGAGAGTCTGACCCGGATTTGCACCAATGGTACTGCCGTACGAAGGCCGGGGCAAGGGCACGGGCCGGGGCGCGCGAACTGTTCGGCACCACGCTTTATTCGCGCCCCGGTCCCCGGCCGTAAGGCCGGAGTGGGCGAGGCCGTGCACCGCACCCCTGGCCGCGAGGAAAGTGGATGCGCAGAATCCGCAAGACGCAGACGACGGTGGAAACCCACGAGGTGATGACGCTGCGCTCCTCAATGGCAGCCACCGAACTGCACTGCAACGAATGTGGCCGTGTGGTGCGCATGCTGCTGCCCGAAGAGGCCGCAGCGCTCTCCGGAGCGTCTCTCCGCGCCGTTTTCCGGCGGATCGAGAAGGGCGAGTTGCACTTTGCCGAATCGGCGGGGGGACAGGTTTACGTGTGCGCGATTTCCATTTTCCAAACCTAGGAGGCAATCGATGCGAACTGGAATGAAGACCGTGGGCCCTGCTCTCGTTGCGGTGTTAGTCCTCCTCTCGCTGGCGTTCGCCGCGCCAGTGGCGGCGAAGGGCAAGGAATACCTTCAAGGGACCATACTCGACTCGAAGAAAATCGAACACAAATTCTGGGACATGGGCGGGGACTGTCATGACGGGTCGTCAGGGAGCTGTGACCACGTCTTTGTGATCCTCCAAGTGGAGGATATGACTTACCAGGCCGACTACGAGCACCACCGGGGGCTGATGGGGATGCATGAGTATAAGTTCAAGGAAGAAGACTGGCCCGTGAACGGAACGGTGGAAGTGCGGTTCGAAGTGAAGCACTTCCTCGGAATTCGGCGGACTTTCATGTTCATCAAGAGCCCCAAGGGAAAAGAGATCCGGTTCGTGCTGTTCAGCAAGACCGGGCCGGACGGGAAAGAACTCTGCGGCAAGTGGCGGTGTTAGCTCAGACCGGTAAGCCGCCAAGGAGAAGAAGAGAAATGAGCGCGAGAATCCCGGGAGTGTTGCTGCTCATGCTGGGCTGCGCGTCCTGGGCCGGCGCCCAGAGCCCGGCCACGAGCGATAGCGCGCCCCCGGCGACAGAAAAACAGGCGCCCGCACCGGTCCCCGCACCGGGCGCAACCCCACCAGGGATTCAGCCAGAGGCGCGAATCCCGGCCGGTACCACGGTTTATCTGCTCATCGTCGAGCCCGTGGGTAAGTCTGAGTTCAACAACCTGCCCTACCGGACGGCGTCAGAGGAGCTCTTCAAAAAGCTGGCCAAGGAATTCGAAAAGCAGGGCCGCTTCCGCCTGATGGAGCACTCCGATGACGCCGATGTGGTGTTTTTTGTGCTGCGCTTCGCGAAGGCGAGTTATCCACACACATTGAACTATTTCGCGCTGGCGCTCACCCACGATGAGTACACGAAGCACGTGGAAAGGCTGAACGGGTTCCGCGGCATTGCGCACGTGGAGGATATGCTTCCGGGGGCTCTCTGGGGAACGGGCCGGGATTACAACATGGCCAAGCATTGGACCGTAGGGCTGGCCACGGCCGGCCTGATCAACCTGGGGCGCCCGAATCCCGTAGATCTGGTCAAACAGTTTCATCATGACATGCAGTAGTGCGCGTCCCAGACGACTTCCCTCCTCCGGGGCAGAGCAAAGACGACAGGAAGCGGGGCACAGCCGATGAAGAAGAACCGGCCGCACATCCTACAGGCTGCCATTCTGCTGCTGGCAATGGCCCTGGTGACGGCCGGTCCGGCAGGCGCGCGGAAAGATAAGCAAAAAAGCAATACGGGTGAGTTCGACAAAGTGGACTACCTGTTTGGCCCCACGGCCCGGACGACCCGCGAGCACGTGGGAGGCGAGGTGGCCCGGGGGATACTCCGTTTCGATGGCGAGGCAAAAATCCTTTCGTTCACGACGGACAAGGGACCGAATCTCAACATCCCTTACAACCGGATCCGAGAGCTCGCGGTGGATGATAAATCGCTGATGCGCTCGGGAGCGCTGGCTGCGGGAGTCGTGGTCGCGCCATTTATCCGTCAGCACAAACACTTCCTGACCATCCATTACACGGACGACAAGGGCGCCAGCCGCACCGCGCTGTTCCAGCTCGATAAGAGCAACTATGAGGAAGTCGGAAAGGCTGCGGGCGAGACAGCCCGCATCGCGAGCGAAGCCAGTGCCGGCGCTGCGGGGAAGGCTGCGGATGCCGCGCCGGCTTCCACCGACCGTGCGAATGCCTCGCCGTCCACTACCAGCAAGGGGATCGGGGCGGCGCAGCCGGCCCCGGCATCGCCGGCAGACAAACACGCTGGAGCCGCCACGTTCCGATCACTCGAGGCCGAGGCTGCAAGTCTTGGCGACAAGGACTGGTTGCCGCTCCAGGCACGGGCCAAGGCTGGCGATCTGCACGCCATGACACTGCTTCCTCTCGCGGAAGGCATGGCGCTCTCTGCGACAGGACATGGCGATGTCCCGCTGGAGAGCCTGGACCCTAACCGAACTTTGTGGACCGCGCAGGCGGCGGAAAAGGGTTATGCCCCGGCGCAGTATCTGATGGGCAAAAGGTCTCACGGCGCTGACGCGGCCGAGTGGTATCGCAAGGCCGGCCTACAGGGCGACCCGGATGCCCAGCAGGCATTGGGGAGCATGTATGTGGGCGGGGAGGATGGGGTCAAGACGGACTACATGGAAGCCTGCCGATGGTTTCACCTTGCCGCCGAACAGGGGCCCGAGTTTGGATATTCGCAGGCCTGGCTCGGCATGTACTATGCCCTGGATCCCGGGCAGGGATCCTGCGTGAATCGAGATCTTATCGAAGCAGCAAAATGGCTGCGGATAGGGATTGAAGGACTCACGTTGGCGAAGGATCCGATGGCCGCACACTTCCAGAAGGTCGCCAACGCCCTCTTGATCTCCCCAGCCGAGAGCGCGGAGGCGGACCGTCGAATCGCAGAATGGCACAAGAAGATGGAAGAGCGGGCGGGCGGTGGAACGCCTGCGGCTGTGGGGACGAAGCCGTAACGGCATTGGCGGCGTTGGTCTGATAAAACCCTCTGGCGCTTATCCCAGCTGACAAACCTAAGAGGAAAAGTACGTGGGGGTGAGAGGCGCGAGGTGAGACGAGGTGTAGGATTGTCTCACATTGAGCCAGTGCGGATGTCTCAGGTGAGACAAACGGGGTAAGTGGCTCCCTTACTCTCCCCTAAAGTATTTGCTATAGTTTGCCGAATGAATGAGTTAGGCTGCCGCTCCCAGGCCCGGCAGTTGTGGAAATTAAAATGCACAGATTTTCCACAGTGCCATTTTCAACTGGGGGTCACTATGAAGCTCTCGTGCAAGCAAATCGTCCGCAGGCTTCCGGAATACATCGAGGGCGGGCTGGACGCGCAGGAATATCGTCAGCTCAGCGCGCACATGAAGAGTTGCAGAAATTGCGGAATTGTCTCCGACTCGGTGCGGCACACGATGGAGATCTACGAAGACCGCAAAGTACTGGAATTTGAGCCCGGCCTCGTGCAAAGCGTACCGGTGACTCCACACATCGGGAAATAACAGGGGAGCATCGAAGCGCGGCCGTGCCGCCCAGCGGCAGGGTTCGCGCCAGACTGCGACTGCCTGCGCGCACTCTTTCGTCGCTCAGGGCAGGCATGAGTGGCTGCGCCACGTCAGACGCCGCGCAGGAAGGGATTCGACTCGCGTTCCTCGCCGATGCTGGTAATGGGGCCGTGGCCGGGATAGACGCGAGTGGCGTCCGGCAGGGCGAGCAGCTTTACTTGCAACGATTCCAGGATGGTCTTCAGGTCCCCACCCCATAGATCCGTGCGTCCGATACTGCCTGCAAATAGGGTGTCGCCGGCGAGAAGCCAGCCCGAGTATCCCGGGCCGGAACGTTGGGGAGGCGCGGGCCCAGGCCCCGCACCCGCCGCCGGCATCTCCGGTTCTTTGCGAGGAGCGCCACGGTCCAGCGGAATGTAAATGGAAACGCTGCCCGGGGTATGGCCGGGGGTGTGCAGCACGCGGGCCTCATAGCCGCCCCAACGCACGGTGTCGCCCTCGTTCAATTCGGCGTCGACAGAGGTGAGTGGCGGCGGAGGCACGCCGAGCCATTTGGCTTGCATGTCCATGCGCTGATAGAGGGGCAAATCTTTCGGATGCATCAGAACCGGCGCGCCGGTGGCCTGGTGGAGGCGCGCGAGACCGCCGACGTGGTCAATGTGGGCGTGAGTGCTGAGGATGGCGCGAACGCGCAGTTCGCGGGTGGCGAGGATTTCCAGGATCAGATCCACTTCGTCGCCGGGGTCCACGACGATGGCGTCGTGCGTCTCGCGGTCGCCGAGGATGGAACAGTTGCATTGGAGCATTCCGACGGGAAGAACTTCGTGAATGAGTCTCTGCATCATGAAAAGGGAGTATAGCACCAGCAAACCGCGGCGAATTCCAGACGCTGTCCGCCGGTGCCGGGCGATGAGGGCAAAAGGCCAGTCGATCAGCTTCTACCTTCCGCCCGGATTGCCCTCCGACGCCGCCAATTCGCATCTGTTAAGATGAATCGTGCCGGGCGCGTCGATGAACACTCCGCTCAGTTCGAACACTCAGGGGATTCCTACGCGGTTCGGCTCCTTTTTCGGCGTGCAACTTCCGGCCGAGTTCGAAGGGCTGGAGGCGGAATGGAGGCGCGGCCGCGAATCCGTTGCGCTGTTCGACACCGGCTACCATGCCGTGTTCACCCTGGCCGGGCCCGACCGCTCGCGCTACCTCAACGCGGTGACCAGCGGCGATATCCACGGGCTGACCCCGGGACGCGGGGTGCCGGGGCTGCTACTGAATGCGCAGGGGCACATCCTGGCCGAACTGGACACATTCGCGGAGGAGGATCGCTTCCTGCTGCTCTCGCATGCCATGGTGGGGAGCCGGACGCTCGAGACGCTGGACAAATTCATCATCATGGACGATTGCACGCTGACGGATGTGACCGGCGACTGGGGCAGTTGCGCGCTGGAGGGCCCTCGCGCAGGGGAGGCGCTCGTCGCGGTCTGCGGAGTGGCGCTCGAGGCGCTTCCGCTCTTCGGGCATCAGGCTGCAAAGGTCGCCGGGTCGCCATGCCGCATCCTGCGGCGGTCGCAGTTCGATCAGCCCGGCGTGGAAATACTGGCTCCGCGTGAGGCCATGCGGGGCGTATGGGAGGCGCTGGACGGTGCGGCGCGGGCGGCCGGCGGAGGGCTGATCGGGTGGGAGGCCGTGAATTCGTTGCGGCTCGAGGCCGGAGTGCGCTGGTTCGGCAGCGACTTCGACGACACGGTAATTCCACACGAAGCGGGACTGGACCAGACCCACATCAGCTACACGAAAGGGTGTTACACCGGGCAGGAAATCGTGGAACGGGTGCGGTCGCGCGGGAAGCTGAACCGCTGGCTGGTGCTCGCGGAGTTTTCCGGGGGAACGCCGCCAGTGCGGGGAATGAAGCTACAGGCGGAGGGGAAAGACTGGGGGCACGTGACGAGCTGCGCGTATTCGCCGGCGCGTGCGGCCTACATTGGTTTTGCCTACCTTCGACGCGAACACAACGCCGTCGGCGCGAGGCTGGACTACGCCACCGGAACGGCCAGAGTACTAGAATCGCCTGCGAACCCGCCGAAACACTTATTTCATCCGGCAGCGTGCGGCTGAAAAGAGAGAGAAAAACCAGGAATAACACAGAGGCCGCAGAGAAACGCTGAGAACTCAGAGAGGAAAAAAGAGGACTACTTTAGGTTTAGGGCGCGCTTGAAGCTGCCCCGTTCGGCGTCGATTTTCTTTTGGAGCTGCATGATGCCGTAGATGAGCATTTCGGGCCGCGGGGGACAGCCGGGAACGTACACGTCCACGGGGATCACCTGGTTAACGCCCTGAACGATGGCGTAATTGTCGAAAACGCCGCCGGAGGTGGCACAGGCGCCCATGGAGATGACCCACTTCGGTTCCGGCATCTGGTCGTACAGCAGGCGAATCACGGGCGCCATTTTCTGCGAGACGCGGCCGGCGATAATCATCAGATCAGATTGGCGGGGCGAGCCACGAAAGACTTCCGAGCCGAACCGAGCGATGTCCCACCGCGAGGCGGACATGGACATCATCTCGATGGCGCAGCAGGCCAGTCCGAAGCTCATGGGCCAGATGGAGTTGCGCCGGGCCCAGTTGACGGCAATGTCCAGCGAAGTGAAGAGAAACCCCTGGTCGGCCAGGTCGGGCGATTCCCTGCCGGGGTGTTCCAGAGTTACGTTGGGTCCGAGAGTAATGGCCATCAGCAATACCCATCGACATTATCGCATAAATGGAGGGCGTGGGTGCATGGAGAGCAATTGACACCTATTGCTGCAGGCCGTAGGCTTTTGCGATAGACCCAGATGGACCTCTTTGAAGAAATCGTGAGGCTGCGGCGGGCGGGCCAGCGGGCCGCGCTGGCGACGATTGTGCATACGAACGGCTCCATCCCCAGCTACGAGAGCTCGCGGATGCTGGTGCGCGAGGACGGGTCGATCGCGGGGACGGTGGGCGGGGGATGCGTGGAGGCGGACGTGTGGGCTGCGGCGAAAGAAGTGTTGCGCACGGAAGCGCCGCGCAAACTCACGTTCAGCCTGAACCATGAGGCGGGAAACGACAGCGGACTGATCTGCGGCGGCACGCTGGAGGTGTACGTGGAACCGATCCTTCCGCAGCCGATGCTGTACCTGTTCGGCGGCGGGCACGTGGCGACGGCGCTGGCGCGCGCGGCGCATCTGGCGGGATTCGGGATCGGAGTGATTGACGACCGGGAATCGTTTGCGAACGCGGAGCGGTTTCCGATGGCGCAGGAGATCTATACGAGTTACGAGGCGGCGTTCGAGAAGCTGCGACCGCACGGGGCGACGTATCTGGTGATCGTGACGCGCGGGCACAAAGACGACATGGACGTGCTGCGCTGGGCCGCAGCCACCGAGGCGCGCTACATCGGAATGATCGGGAGCCGCCGGAAGGTGATCTCCGTCTATCGGGCGCTCGAGAAAGAGGGCGTGGCAGCGGAGCGCCTGGCGCGGATATACGCCCCGGTGGGGCTGGAGATTGGCGCGCTTACGCCGGAAGAAATCGCCATCAGCATCGCGGCGGAGCTGGTGGCGGTGCGAAGGAACTCGCCGGGCGCACATCACAAATCGCTGCACGTAGAGCCGGCCGGCGCGGAGCTGAGATGAAGCCGATCGCCGCCATCATCCTGTGCGGAGGGGAATCGCGGCGCATGGGGCGCCCGAAAGCGCTGCTGGCCTGCCAGGGGACAACCTTCCTGGGCCATCTTCTGCGGGTGACGGCGCACCCGGCGATCGGGATGCGGCGCGTGGTGCTGGGAGCAGCCGCGGATGAAATCCGGCACGCAGCCGCACTGGCGCCGGAGGCGGTGGTGGTCAATCTGGACTGGCAACGGGGACAGCTCTCCTCGCTGCAAAGCGGGATGCGGAGCCTGCCGAAAGACGCCACGGACGGAATTCTGGTTTGCCCCGTGGACCATCCGCTGATTTCGAGCGCGCTGGTGGATAAACTGATTAAAGCATTCCGCGCCCAGGGCAAACTCATCGTCATGCCGACCTGGCAGGGGCACCGGGGACATCCGGTTATTTTCGCCGCGGGACTCTACCAGGAGCTGCTGACCGCGCCGACGGAGGTGGGAGCGCGGGCCGTGGTCCGGGCGCATCAGGCCGACATCTACGAGCTGGCCACCGAGGAGCAGGGCGTCATTCAGAATTTGGACGACCCCGAATCGCTGCGGCAGGCAACAGGCGCGGGCGTCTAGTTCTGGCGAGTCAGCACGCCGCAGGAGGCGAGTCTTTCAGCCGCGCGAGCAGGGCACGCAGGGCGTCGCAGGCGAGTTCCGCGGCGTGAAATGAGGCCGGGGCGAGGCCGCCGAGGCCCTCGGCCACTTGGCCGGCATGCAGCGACGACAGTTCCACCGCTGATTTCCCCCGCATCCATACTGTGAGCCAGGAACTACAGGCGATGGCGGCTACGCAGCCGCGCGTCTTGAATCGCGCCTCGACCACTCGGCCATCTTCGACCCGCACGACGAGGCGGAGAATGTCTCCACAGACGGGATTGGTCACCTCCACCTGCGCTGTGGCGCCGGGCAACTCGCCGGCGTTGCGCGGGTTCTCGAAGTGGTCGAGCACGGCAGGGCTGTAGAGGGGGCCCATGGGCCGCAGTATTTCAGACCGGGACCCACGGCACAACCTATGCGCGAAGGCGCGGAGGACAGGCTGATCCCGAAGGTTCGGGACTGTCCCACGGTACAATGCGGGTCGCCATGGCCAAATGCTCACGAATCGTTTCGCTGGCGCCCAGCGTTACGTCCATCCTGTGGGCCATTGGGGCGCGGAGGAACGTGGTGGGAGTGTCGAAATGGTGCGGGGCGGTGGCGCCGGTTGGACGGTTACCGCGCGTGGGCGATTGCTGGGCGGCGGACCCCGCGCCGATTGCGCGGTTGCAGCCAACGCTTCTGGTGGGTTCGGTGCCCTTCAATCCGGAGACGATGGCGCGATTGCTCGAGTTGGGAGTGCCGTTGGTGGCCATGAACCCGCGGACGCTGGCCGACATTTACGGCGATATCGAATTGCTGGGGCGGATCATGGGGCGAAATGCGGCAGCCGCACGCGTGGCGCGAAAAATGAGGAGGGATTTGAGAGGGATAGCGAAGCGCGCAAAACGAAATTCCGGAAGGACCCGCGTCTATTGCGAGGCGTGGCCTAATCCGCGCATCAGCGCGCCACCGTGGGTGACGGAACTCGTCGAAATGGCGGGGGGGACACCCTCAGTGCCTGCGGGGCAGCGAGTGAGCGATGAACAGGTGGCCGCTGCGTTTCCGGACGTGATCCTGCTGGCATGGACGGCCACGGGCGGAAAATCGGATCCGCGGCGGGCGCTCGAAAATCCTGCGTGGCGGGATGTGCCAGCCGTGCGGGAGGGACGGGTGTTCGCGATCCGGGACGAACTGCTGAACACGCCCGCGCCAATCCTGGTGGAGGGGGCGCGGGAACTGGCTCGGGTTATCCGCACGGTGAAGCAGAAGCCATGAGCAATCCCATCACCGTCGTTGCCGCCGTGATCGAGCAGAGCGGTCTGATCCTGATTTGCCAGCGGCGGCGGGGCGACCGGTTCGAGCTGAAATGGGAATTTCCCGGCGGGAAAGTGCAATCGGGAGAGTCACTGGAGGAGGCGCTGGCCCGCGAACTGCGAGAGGAATTGCAGGTCAGCGCGAAAATCGGGCCGGAACTCCGTCGGGTGCGCCATCGCTACCCGGAAATGGACGGCGAGATCGAATTAGTGTTCTTCGCTGCGACACTGGGGCCGGAAACGATGATGAACCGCGCCTTCGAAAAGGTCGTGTGGGCCGAGCGGCAACGACTTCGCGAGTACGATTTCCTGGCGGCGGATTTGGAGCTGATCGCAAAACTCTCGCAGGCGAAAAGCGGAACTCGAAATTCGAAAATCGGTAGAACCAACGAAGAGGAGCCCGGGGATCGCAGGTAGCACACGCCTTTGCTCGCGAGTTCGAAGTTCGAGATTCGCTTTTTCAGACGAGAGAGCGGCCACCGTCCACCACGATGACCTGGCCGGTGATGAATTCGGCGGTGGCCAGATAGAGCACAGCCTGCGCGATGTCGTCGCCGGTACCCGTGCGGTGGAGTGGGACGCGGCGGATGTAGTCCTCGTCGGGCGGCTCGCCTTCAAATTGAATCGTGCCGGGAGCCACGCTGTTCACCAGGATTTCCGGGGCGAGGGCGCGGGCCAGGCAGCGCGTGAGCATGATGGAGCCGGCCTTGGAGACGCAGTAATGCGTGTAACCGGGCCAGGCGAGCAGCCCGCCGAGGGAGGAAATGTTGATGATGCGGCCGCGGCCCTGGCGCTTCATCAGCGGCACGGCGGCCTGTGAGCAGAGGAACTGCGACTTCAGGTTGGTGTCCAGAATTCCATCCCATTGTTGATCGGTGATCTCGTCGAAGGCAGCGTGGAAAAACGCGCCGGCGTTGTTTACGAGAATGTCGAGGCGGCCGAACCGGGATTCGACAGTGGCGAAAAGACGCTCGACATCCGCGCGGCGGGTGACATCGGCCTGGAGAGCGGCGCTGCGGCGGCCGAGGGCGGCGATAGCAGCGGCGGTTTCTTCCGCACCGGAGGCGGTGCGATTGTAATGGACGGCGACTTCGGCGCCTTCGCGGGCCAGGGCCAGGGCGATGGCTCGTCCGATGCGCTTCCCTGCCCCAGTGACGAGGGCGACGCGGCCGGTGAGTTTGGGGCTGGGCATGGTCGCGTCTCTGAGAGGAAGACTAAAGGCCGGTCCCGAACCTTCGGGACCGGCGCTACCCCAGATTCATGGCCAGATCGACCAGGGTGCGCACGGCGGCGCCGGTGGGGCCCTTCGCGGCCCAGGGCTTTTGATCGTCGAGCCAGGCTGTGCCGGCGATGTCCAGATGCACCCAGGGAGTATCGTCAGTGAACTCACGGATGAACGCGGCTCCCACACTGGCGCCGCCGCCTCGGCCGCTGCTGATGTTCTGGATATCCGCGATGGTGCTTTTGACGAGTTCGCGGTAGTCGTCATCGAGGGGCATGGGCCACATTTTTTCGCCGGCGCGGCGGGCGCTGGCGAGCAGCCGGTCCTCGAACTCCTCGTGGTTGGTAAACACGCCGGCGTTGATGTTGGACAGGGCCACCACGATGGCGCCGGTGAGCGTGGCGGCGTCCACCAGGTGGGTGCAGCCGAGCTTCTTCGCGTATGTGATGCCGTCGGCCAGAATCAGGCGGCCTTCGGCGTCGGTATTGAGCACCTCGATGGACTTCCCGGACATAGCGATCTGGACATCGCCGGGCTTCTGCGCCTTGCCGCCGGGCATGTTCTCCGTGGCGGGGACGACAGCGATGACTTTGACCGCGGGCTTGAGCGACGAGAGAGCCTTCATGGCGCCGAGCATGGCCGCGCCACCGGCCATGTCGTACTTCATCTTGTCCATGCCGTCGGACGGTTTGATCGAGATGCCTCCAGTGTCGAAGGTGACGGCCTTACCGATCAGTCCGAGGACGGGAGCGCCGGGTTTGGGCTGCGCCGGGGTGTAGGTGACGACGATGAGGCGTGGCGGCTCGATGGAGCCCTGAGCCACGCTGAGCAGCGCGCCCATCTTCAGCTCCGCGATGCGCTTTTCGTCCAGGATGTCCACCTCGAGGCCGCATGCGCGCGCCATGGCCTCGGCACGTTCGGCGAGGACGCGCGGGGTGAGGCGGTTGGAAGGCTCGTTGACGAGCGTGCGGGTGAAATTCTGGGCCTCGCCGATGATGCGGCCGCGCTCGATGCCCGCTTCCATGGCGGGCACCGATGCTCCCTCGGCGCCGGCGAGCGCCACAGCCCGCATTTCCTTGCCGTTTTTCTTCTCTGTCTTGTAGAAATCCGAATCGAACGAGGCGAGGAGCAGGCCTTCGGCCGCGGTCTGCGCGCCTGCGGCGTTGCGCTCACCTTCCCGCAGGAGAAACGTCATACGGGTGACCGACTTCGCGCGCAGCCACCGCAGCGCCATCCCGGCAACCCTGCGGAGCATCGTGCCGTCGAACTTTTCAGGCTTCCCTGCGCCCACCAGGAGCAGCCGTCCCGCGGCCAGGCCCGGGGGATCATGGACGAGAGTCGTCTCCAGCGTTTTACCGGTCATTTCCTCGCTCTCGGCCAGGCGGGTGAGCATGCCTGCGGCGGCCTGGTCGAGCGCGGCCAGGGCGCCTTCGATGCGGCCGTCTTTCTCGAAGACGTAAGTGACGAGCACGGGGGTGTCGATTTGAGCTGCGGGCCGGGAATCAAACGAGAGTTGCATGGGGTTCGATTTTCTCCTCAGAATCGGGTTTTGTATTCATGAATTGCCTGCGCGGCTTCGCGGCGTTCCTCGCGTTCCCGGATGGTGGCGCGGCGGTCCCAGTCCTTCTTGCCGCGAGCCAGCGCAATCTCGCATTTCACCTTCACGCCCTTCAGATAGAGACGCAGAGCCACCAGGGCGAGGCCCTTCTGCTGCACCTTCACGGCGAGCTTTTCGATCTCGCGGCGGTGCAGCAGGAGTTTGCGGTCCCGGAGGGGCGTATGGTTCCAATGCCCTCCCGGGGAATACTCCGGGATATGGCAATTGACCAGCCAGCATTCGCTGCCGCGGACCATGACGTGGGAATCGCGAAGGCCAGCCTTGCCGGCGCGAACGGATTTGACTTCGGTGCCGCTGAGCGCGATTCCGGTCTCGTAGCGTTCGAGAATATGGTAATGGAAAGAGGCTTGGCGGTTGGAAGCGAGGGTCCTCTCGGCTGCCCCCTCAGCGGATTTTCGGTCAGTGGACACAACCGGACCATGATATCCGGGCGTTTCCTGATGCGGCAAGCCCCGCAGTGCGGCTTGCTGGCCGCATACCCGGATGCTAGAGTGGGGGGTTGATGCGAACCGCCGGAGGTGTCATGCCCCGTGCCCTGTGGATTGCAGTTCTGATCCCAGCGACGCTGCTTCTTCTCGGATGTCCGAAGGCCCACCAGGAGTACGATCAGGGCAAGAAAGCCGAGCAAATCGAGGACTGGGACACGGCGCTGGTCCACTACCAGAGGGCATTGAACGCCGACCCTTCCAATATCGAATACAAACTGAAGGTGTCCCAAATCCGGTTTGAAACTGCCCAATTCCACGTGAAAGAGGGCCTGAAACAGCGCGAGAAGGGGGAGCTGAAAATCGCGCTGGCGGAATTCGAGAAGGCCATGGCCATCGATCCCTCGATCCCCGTAGCCGGCCAGGAAGCCCAGAAAACGCTGGATATGCTCGCAGGAAAGCCCGCGCTGCCGGGAGCTCCGCCCCCGAAAGCGGACATCCCGCCGGAATCCGACGAATCGCGGTTGATGGAACACCCGCCGGCGCTGAAACCACTGTCGCGCGAACCCATCAATTTGAAGATGTCCAACGACTCCCGGATTGTCTACGAGACGCTGGCGAAGCTTGCAGGGCTGACGGTGATCTTCGACCCGGACCTGCAATCGCGGCGGATTACCACGGATTTGGTCAACGTGACACTGGAACAGGCGCTGGACGTGGTGGCGCTGGAGAGCAAAACGTTCTGGAAGCCGGTGACTGCCAACATCATCTTCGTGATTCCGGACCAGGCCCAGAAACGGAAGGACTATGACGACTTCGTGGTAAAGACTTTTTATCTTTCGAACACGGTGCAGCCGCAGGAGCTGACGGAGATCGTGGCGGGGCTGCGCCAAATTGCGGACCTGCACCGCATCCAGCCGATTACGAGCCAGAATGCCATCGTGATCCGCGACACGCCGGACAAACTCGCGGTAGTCGAAAAAGTTCTGAAGGACGTGGACCGCGCCCGGCCGGAGGTGATCGTCCAGGTGTCGATTCTTCAGGCCGTGAGCGACCGGGCGCGGGACCTGGGGATTACGCCGGGCTCCAGCGTGGTGCTGAACTTCTGTCCCACCAACTCCACTTGTGGCACCAACACCAACACGACCGGGACGACGACGACGACTGTCCCCTCCATCACGCTGAACCAGCTCAAGAATCTTTCCGGCAACAGTTACAGCGTTACCCTGCCCGGCGCGTCGGCGATGGCGATGATCACGGACAGCACGACGAAGATTATCGACAATCCGGAAGATCCGGATCGTGGACGGCCAATCGGCGAAGCTGCGGGTGGGCGACCGCGTGCCGATCGCCACCGGGAGCTTCCAGGCCGGGCTGGGGGCGACCAGCACGGCGGGGGTGATCAACCCGCTGGTGAACACCCAGTTTCAATATCAGGACGTGGGAGTGAACATTGACATCACACCACACATCCACCTGAACCGCGAAGTGAGCTTGAAGGTGGTGGTTGAGGTTTCCTCGGTGACCGGGAGCGTGAACCTCGGGGGCATCAACCAGCCGATCATCAGCCAGAGGAAGATCGAACACGACGTGAGGCTGAAAGAAGGCGAGGTGAGCGTCCTGGGCGGATTGTTCGAGCGCACACAGAGCAAGACCGTCACGGGCTGGCCGGGGTTCGATAAGATTCCATTTCTGCGCTACTTCTTCACCGGAGAAACACTGGAAAACAAGGACGAGGAAATCCTGATCGTGCTGCAGCCGCGCATCGTGCGGCTCCCTGAACTGACCCCGGAGAACCTGCGCAGCCTGAGCACAGGCACGGAAACGAACATCCAGGTACGACGCGAAAAGAGCCCGGAGGCCGGGGCCGCAGCTCCAGCGCCAACCGGTGTGGGCGCGACGGCAGGAAAGGCCCCAGCACCCGCCCCGCCCCCTGCTCCTGCCGCTCCCACGGCACAACCGGTGCCGCCGGCCGCGGCTGCGCCGGCCGCGCCCTCGCCGGGATTCGCCGACCATCCTGCGAAGCTGCGATTTGAGCCCGCAAACGTATCACTGAAAGTGGGGGAGACGTCTACGATCAGCTTGGTGGTGGAAGACGCAAAGGACATTTACTCGCTTCCGGTGCTGATCGCATTCAATCCGGGCGTGGTGATGGTGGAGGACGTGCGACAGGGAGGATTCCTGTCCGGCGGTTCGCAGCCAGTCGCTTTGGTGCAGCGCGTGGACAAAGAGCGGGGCCAGGCCATCATCAGCGCGGCGCGGCCGCCCAACACGGGAGGCGTGAGCGGGACGGGGACGGTTCTGGGAATCATCGTGCGCGGAGTAGCAAAGGGAAGCTCTACGCTGAGCATCATCCAGGTGATGGCACGAGACTCGCAGCAGAAGCCGATTCCCATGGTTTCCACCGAGGCGAGCGTCCAGGTGCAGTAGCGACCGGCCACGGCCATGAAAACAAAGCGACAGGCATCCCATGCCCATGCCCGGCGATGGCTGGGCGCACGCACTGGGGCCGGCCGTGTACGGCCCGCCGAGGCCGGGATGACCCTGATCGAGCTGATCGTGGCCACAGGGATCCTGATCATCCTGGCGAGCGCCGCGCTTCCCTACGCGCGCGCCACGGTGCGCTCTGCGAAGGAGGCGGAACTGCGGCGGGATCTTCGCGAGATGCGTGACTCGATCGACCGGTACAAAGACGCAGCGGATAAGAATCAAATCCGGGTCTCAGCGGATTCCGATGGATATCCTCCCGATCTGGAGACGCTGGTGAAAGGCGTCACACTGGCCACGCCGGGGGGAAGCCAGACGCAGAAGCGCATCCGATTCCTGCGGCGGATTCCGGTGGATCCGATGACCGGGAAGCCCGACTGGGGCCTGCGCTCGGCGCAAGACGATCTGGACTCCACCTCCTGGGGCGGGCAAAACGTGTTCGACGTGTACTCGCGGTCGAACGATACAGCCAGTGATGGAACGCGCTATTCCGACTGGTGATTCCCATGGCACGCCAGCAACAGAATCCGGGGGCAGGGCGCTCCACGCGGGGATTCACCCTGCTCGAATTGATGGTGGTGATTGCCATCATGTCCATCCTGATGGGAATTGCGGCGGGAATTTACAGCCGGTCAATCACTCGGTCGAAAGAGGCGGTGCTAAAGCAGGACCTGTTCACCCTGCGGCAGGCGATCGACCAATTCACCCTGGACAAACAGCGCGCGCCCAGTTCGCTCGAAGAGCTGGTGAGCGCAGACTATATGAGGTCGCTGCCTGTGGACCCGATGACCAATCAAAGGGACTGGGTGCCACAGTACGAAGACGTGGTGCTCAGCCCGGACCAGACGGGAACGGGAATTAGCAACGTCCATTCCGCCTCGAACCAGGTTTCGCCGTTCGAAGGCACGCCCTACAGCTCCTGGTAGCGGCGAAGAGTTTCCGGCCGGCGCAACGCAGGGTCCGTTGAAATTCGCCTGGCTCCGTCTGATTCCGCTCGTAGATAGCGCGCCGGGGTTGTGCCCAGTTGATTGCGGAACATGCAAATGAACGCACTCGCGCTGTCGTAACCCGCCTCCAGCGCGGCCGAGGTGACTTTGTCGCCCGCCGCCAGCCGCTGCATGGCATGGAGCAGGCGAAGCTGCTGCCGCCACCTCCGGAACGTCATTTTCGTTTCTTCAACGAAGAGCCGCTGAATCGTCCGTTTGCTTGCCCCGCAAGCGTCGCACAACTGTGCCAGCGTACGATGATCTCCCGGATCGCAGAGCAACGGTTCCACCACTCGTTTTGCACGCGCGTCCGAGGGCTGAGGCAACTGGAGAGGGATGGAATCGACGACCCTCACCTGATCCAGGAGGATCCCGGCGAGCCGGCGTTCCTGCGGAGAACGCATGTGCAATCTCTCGAAGCGGCAGGCGTGAAGAATCAGCTCCTTCAGAAGCGACGACACGTTCATCACGAAGCAGCTTCGGGGAAGCGAGCGGCATAAACGGGGCAGAATGTAAAGAGTCCGCATGGAGACACGGCCGGACATGCCCACGGAGTGGGGAACGCCCGCGGGAATCCAGACGGCACGCAAGGGGGGTACGACCCAGACTCCGTGACTCGTGCTGACGGTCATCACGCCTTTGGAAGCAAACAGGATTTGGTCTTCAGGATGAGAATGTTCCGGAATCCTGTGGCCGTCCTTCAATTCGGCGGATACGCTGGCAATCTCAGCGCGGCGGCGGCCATTACGGCCGGCAAGGATGCTCTGGCACCTGTGCGACATTTGTTGTCACAATAGCGGGAGAAAACGCGGGACACAAGTGGTATCCCTGAACGCCGAAAGCCACGAGGAGGCGAAGATGCTGGCTGCGGGGAAAATGGTCGGATTCGTACCCACGAAGGACTACGAAAAAGCGCGGGCCTTCTATGAGGGGAAGCTGGGCTGTGATTTCGTGAGCCTGGATCAATTCGCGCTGGTGATGCGCATTGGCGGGCACATGATCCGAATCACAAAACTCCCAAACTTTACGCCGCTTCAAGCGACCATCCTGGGGTGGGAAGTGAACGATATTGTGGCGACTGCAGGGTGGCTGCGAACCAGGGGCGTGGAACTGGAAAAATATCCCTTCGTCCAGGACCGCGAGTTGGGAATCTGGACGGCGCCCTCGGGGGACCAAGTGGCGTGGTTCAAGGACCCGGACGGAAACATTCTATCCGTGAGCCAGCACAAGTAGACCAGCCGGCAACGCCAGGTGACAGCGACCCGCGGTTTGACGCTTCGCCAGTCGTCCGTTAGAATGGGTTTGTCGCGGGGTGGAGCAGCCTGGTAGCTCGTCGGGCTCATAACCCGGAGGTCGCTGGTTCAAATCCAGCCCCCGCAACCAGTGGGCCCATTCCTGTGAAGACGGGATGGGCCCTTCCCTTTTATTGGGGGTGTCGGCGTGACGGGCCCACACTCGCGCCAGCGCATTGTTGTTTGAAGGTCCCAGTCCGAGAGCGGCTGCAATCATCGCAGCAGCGCTGGTTTGCTGCCTCGCCACCTACCGAGACCGCGTTTGTGTGCAACCCCTCACTGCTGGCGTATGATTCCGTGACGGATTCCGCGGCCTGCACAAGGCAGGCCGCCGTTCATTCTGGCAACCCATGCGGGCGTGGGCCGGGGAAAGGAGGTGCGCATGGTTGAGGCGGAGCAGGAGATGGAAATCGCGCACATCCTTTGCGTGCAGATAATGGAGTTTCCCTCCCTGCCCATCAATGAACAGACCGCCTCGCTCCAGAATCTGGCCGCGATTGTGAACGGCACTTTCGCGATTCAAACAGCCCAGCGGCACCAGCAATTGATCGGCATGGCAGCGGGCGACGGCATGTCGCTGGCGTTTTTCGGCAGCCCGGAAGCTCCGCTGCGTTCGGCCATTGCCGTCGCCGTCGCGGCAAAGCAAAGGCCACATCTGCGGCTGCGCATGGGAATCCACAGCGGCCCGATTTTTCGCATGTGCGACATGCAGGGAAAGGAGAACGTGGCCGGGGGAGGAATGACTACGGCCCAGCGCGTGATGGAGTGCGGGGACGCCGGGCACATCCTGCTTTCGGCGGCCATTGCCGAGGTGCTGGCCGAGCATACGCGCTGGAAGCCTCTGCTTACGGATCTGGGAACGGTCGAGCTGAAAGCAGGCTCCCCGGTGCGCCTCTACAATTTCAAGAGCGAAGAAGCCGGCAACGCGGACGTTCCCCTCGGCGTTTCATCGGGCCGCAGGAGCGCCTCCGGAGTGGCCGAAAGGACGGTGGCGGGTTCCGCAGCCGCAGCGCCGGCGCCGTCCCCGGAGGTCACAAAGACGTCACCGGCGACTCGCATGATTCCGGAACTCTATTCCGGCACGGCCATCGGAGAATACGAAATCCTGGGGGATTTGGGGGCCGGCGGAATCGGAAAAGTGTACAAAGCGCGGCACAGCATCTCGCAGCGAGTGGAGGCGCTCAAAGTTCTGCAGCAGGACCAGGTGGGCACCCCGGAGATGGTGGAACGCTTCGTGCGCGAAATCCGGGTGCTGGCGAGCCTGAACCATCCGAACATCGCGGCGCTTCATACGGCCTTCCGGCACGAGGACCGGCTGGTGATGGTGATGGAATACGTGGAGGGCGCGACGCTGAGCAGCCAGTGCGCCGCCGGGGGAGTGACGATCGGGCAGGCAGTGGAATACGCCTCCCAGGTGCTGCGCGCGCTGGTGTATGCGCACGAGCGCGGGGTGATCCACCGGGACATCAAACCATCGAACATCGTGATCGTCGCCGGAGCCACGCCGACAGCGAAGCTGCTCGACTTCGGCCTGGCGGTGAGCGGCCGCGACCCTTCGTTCACTGCGTCGGGAACGATTCTGGGCTCGCTCTATTACATGTCTCCGGAGCAGGTGCGCGGAGAGCGCGTGGACGCGCGCTCGGACCTCTATTCGCTCGGGGTGACGCTGTACGAGATGGTGACGGGCCGGAGGCCGTTCGAGGGAACGAGCCAGTATGAAATCCTGGACGGCCACCTTCGCCAGCAGCCACCTGCCGTGATGGAGCTGAATCCCCATGTGTCGCCGCAGCTCGCGGGAACAATCCTGAAGGCGCTGGTGAAAGATCCCGGTGCGCGCTACCAGAGCGCCGGGGAATTCCTGCGCGCCGTGGAGGCATGCGCGACGGGGAGCGGCGGAATTGCCGCGGGGGTGGATTCGGGCGCAGCGACAACGCCGATCCCTGCGGCGGCAATCCACACGCCACGAGTGGAAGCGGGGCGAAGCGGAAAGACCGTGGACTGGATTACGCCGCCGGTGGTCGAGGAGATTACCCATGTGCTGGCCGAGTACATCGGCCCCATCGCGCACATCATTGTCGAGCGCACGGCGGCGCGTTGCCGGGACGTGGATGAGCTGTATGCGGCGCTGGCGCTGGAGATCGAATCGCCGCAGGATCGGGCGACATTCCTCGCCTCCCGTACGAAAAAGCGAACGTGAGCGGCGGCCGGCGTCAGCCTTTCAGCAGTTTCAACGCTTTGACCAGGCTCACGAACATGCGGTTGAACGACTGGGTCAGCCCGGCGATTTCATCTCTCCCCTTTACAGGCAACTCGGTGAGGTCGAGTTCGCCGCGGCTGATGCGATCCGCCGTAACAGCAAGGCGACGAACGGGCCGCACGACGATGAAATAGAGAGACAGGTCGATAGCGGCGAGCGTGATTACAAAGATCCCCGCCAGGTTGATCATAAGGCGGCGGAAGGCCTCGTCCGCGATGTGGATCGGCACCGTCATCGGCACGGACACAATCTGCGCCCCGATGATTTCATTGAGCTTCCAGCCGAAGCCGTTCACCGACCCGTAGGTTTTCACCACCATGGGCATGGCCTGATCCGCAGGGCCGTGGCAGCCCAGACATTCGTCTTCCGCGGCAATCGGATGCGCGAGGTAGAGCGACCGGCCCGTGGGGGTATCGCGCTCGCCGATCAGTTCCTTTTCGCCGGGATGATTCCGGAAGTGGTTGATGAGGTCCGCCTCCCAGTCCACCGCGCGAGACTCCAGATTGATGGGGTTGAGGGCCGCCTCTTTGTACGTGTAGTCCGGAAACTGCTTGCGCAGCCCCTTGAAAATGGTGGTCGCGGCGTAGAACGGGATCGTTTGTGGCAGAAATTTTTCAGAGGCATCGGAGCTGTCCTCCAGCAGCGGCTCTAGCTCGCTGGCGGTGTAATCCCGCATAGCCTGGGCGCTCTGGGCCATCAACTGGGCCTGCTGGAGGACGTGGGAGCGCGCGTCCTGCGTCAGAAAGTCGTAAGCCAGCCGGGAAACCAGGAGCAAACCCGAGCCAAACAGCAGGACCAGAATCAGATTGAATTTCAGCAGTAGCTTCACGCCAGTCCTCGATTCAGCGCTGCCCCGGCCGGCTCGACGCACGCCGGAAGCGCCCGCAAATGTTGGAAGATGTTACTCCGGATGGAAGGCGAGTCAACCGTGCGGGTGCCGGGAAAGTTGCAGGCATTGCCAGTCCCCTGCTGGCGTCCCCTTGCGAGAAGGGGTCCTCGGGCCCGTTTCGCACTCTGCAATCCGGATAGCCCGGCATGCCGGCATCACCGATGCCGCCGAGCGGGGAGTTATAATACGGACCGAAGTTGTGAGCAACAAAGCAAGATCGGCCGCGAGAGTCAATTTAAGGAGAATTTGCATGAAGGCATCACGCGTTCTCGGAGGTTTGGTAAGTGGCGTAATTATTCTCCTCCTCGGCGTTTCCGTATGCGCCGTGGCAGCCCCGAGCGGTTACCACCTGCTGAAGAAATACGCCTTTGGCGCGGCCGAAGGCAGTACGCAGGAGTACTTCGACTACGTTACCGTGGACTCCGCTGCGCGGCGCGTCTATCTTTCGCGGGGCACGGAGGTTCAAGTGCTCGACGCCGATAGCGGCGCCGTCATCGGGCACATCACCGGCCTCAAAAGAGACCACGGTGTGGCCCTGGCCCACGAGTTCGGCCGGGGGTTTATCAGCGACGGGGCGCAGGGAAAAGTGATCATTTTCGACCTGGGGACACTGAAGGTGATCGGAGAGGTGAAAGCTGACAATGACGCCGACTGCGTTCTTTACGATCCGGCCTCAAAGCGCGTCTTTGCCATGAACGGAGACCCGAATACTTCCACAGTGATCGATGCCAAGAGCGGGACGGCGGTGGGGACCATCGCGCTGGGTGGAGGGCCTGAATTTGCAGTCGCCGACGGCAGCGGAACTGTCTACGTGAATCTGGAAGACAAGAACGAAATAGCAGCCATTGATTCCCGCACGCTGGCCATCAAGTCGCGCTGGCCGGTTGCCCCGGCCGGAGGGCCCACGGCCCTTGCGATGGACATAATGCACCGGCGGCTGTTCTCTGCCGGCCGCAATCCCCAGAATCTCGTGGTGATGGATGCCGACAGCGGAAAGGTGATTCAGTCGTTCCCGATTTCGGCGGGTGCCGATGCCGCCGCCTATGATCCGGAAACAGGACTGATCTTCGTCTCGACGCGGGAGGGTATGATCCATATCTTCAAGGAAGAATCGCCCGGCAAGTTCAGCGAGGTCGAGAGCGTCAAGACCGAGTATGGAGCCAAAACCATGGGACTCGACACGAAGACTCACAACCTCTTTCTGGACACGGCGGATTTTGCTCCCCCTGCAGCTCCCACAGCAGACCGGCCCCATCCGCGGCGGGCGGCCATTCCGGCAACGTTTCGCGTTTTGGTATATGGCCGGTGATGCATCGCTTCCTATGTGTTTCTCATCGGTCGCGTGATGCAATCGGCGGCACAGTTCCCGGTTTGGGATCATGTTGCGCGCGCCGCCGTTGCCTGCCCCGCCTTCACACGGGAGGAAATACATGAAAGCTGTGGTCTTCGACGCCTATGGAACGCTGTTCGACGTCCATTCCGTGATTCAGGCCTGCGAGCGCGAATTCCCGGGGCACGGGACCGCGCTCAGCCGGGAATGGCGCGCCAAACAGCTCGAATACACGTGGCTGCGCTCGCTCATGGTGCAGTACGAGGATTTTTCAAGGGTCACGGCCGCGGCCCTGGACTATGCCTGCCGGACCCGCGGCCTGGCTCTGGACACGGCAGTAAAAAGCCGGCTGATGGACGAATATTTCCACCTCGAGCCGTTCGCCGATGTCCGGGAGGCCCTTGCGGGTCTGGCCGGCCGGAAGCTGCTCATCCTGTCCAATGGATCGCCGCACATGCTGAACGCAGTGGTGGAACACGCGGGGCTAAAGGAAGCGTTTGCGCACGTGCTGAGCGTGGATGCAGTGAAAATCTACAAGCCGAGCCCCGCCGTGTACCAACTGGCCGCCACGCGGACGAAACTCGAGCGCGGCGCCATCGGATTCGTTTCCTCGAACTTCTGGGACATCTGCGGAGCCGGCGCATTCGGCTTCCGGACGTTTTGGGTGAACCGCAGCGGCGCGGCGCCCGACGCGCTGGGCTATTCGCCCGACGCCACGATGGCGAGCCTTTCTGAATTGCCGCATTTGCTGGGCGATTCCAGATGAGTGGCGGCAGCTGTGCAGGGTGAGCCGCAGGGCTTTCTCAGTGATTTCGCATCCGATACGGCCGAGGCCTTGGACCCCAGGCGCGGACAAGAATGCCCGCGTGGCCTGGAGCGCGTGGACAATGCAGCCAACGTGGCAAGCGCGGTGAGGGGCGGCAGACCCCGGCAATTCTCTCGACGGATTGCGGCGATCAGCCAGCCTTTCGGATCACGATATTCTCCGGAGCACCCCCCGCGGCGAAGGGGGAACCGGTAATTTGCGTGAGAGCGCCGGTGGCCGCATTGATGGAAAAAACGAAGACTTCGTTGTTCGGCTCGACACTGGTGGCGTAGAGATAAGCGCCCGTGGGATCGATCGCCAGGCCAATCACGGGCACACCGACAGCGAAGGGCGAGCCGGCGATGGGGGAGAGCGCGCCGGTGCCGGAGTCGATGGAGTACGCGGAGATGTTGGCGCCGAGTCCGTTAGTCACGTAAGCATAGGTACCCATGGGATGCACTCTTACCCGGTCGGGCTGCTGGCCGGCCGCGAACGGGGAACCGGCCACGGGAAGGAGTTGGCTGTTGACGGCGTCAATCATGAAGGCGGAGACGGTGCCGGAACCGCCGTTGGCCACATACACATACTTGCCCGCGGGGTCCACGGTAACGTCGAAGGGAGAGTTGTCCACGGGGTAGGTGTTGATGAGGAGCAGGGCGCCGGTCGCTGCCGTGATGCTAAAAATCGACACAGAGTTGGAGTTCTGATTGGCAGTGAAGAGAAATCCGGCAACGGGATCGGCGGCGACGGAGCTGAAATTTATGTTCTGTCCCGCGGCAAAAGGCGAGCCGCTGACTGCACTGAGGGCGCCGGTGCTGGCGTTGATCTGGTAGGCCGCGACGCTCGAGTTGAACATCGTGGCATACAGATATTTGTTCGAGGAATCCACAGCCAGCGAACTGGGCGACCCGGGAGGCGTAATGGGCGAGCCGGCAATCTGGATAAGGGCGCCGGTTGAGGAATCGACGATGAACTCGGTGATATCGTTCAGGCCGAAATCGGCGACATAGGCGAAGTGACCGGTGGAATCGAGGACGATGGCATCGGGGCCGGTTCCGGCCAAAAACGGCGAGGAGAGAATGGGGGAGAGCGCTCCGGTAGTGCGGGCGATGGCAAAAACGGAAACATTGTTGGACTCGCTGTTGGCAGTGTAAGCGTAGGCCTGGCTGGACTGGCCGGACTGGCCGGAAGTGCCGGTGATGCTCACGCGGGAGCAACTCACCAGCGCAGAGCTGAGCAGAACAAGAGCGGCAACGAGAAGCGTGGCGGCGCATTCGCGACTGGGTCGCCTAGTCATGGCAATTGGCCTCCTTTGTCTGACGCCCGGCAATCTCGGCCGCTCCAGGCCGGAGAAAACGTCCCCAGGAATTAACGCGCATCCCGCTGTCGATGAGAGAAAACTGCCTGTTATTCCACCCGATTCTTAACTATGGGGGCGTACCGTCCCCGCTAATCTACCTCTGGACTTCCACCGAATGCAACATTCAGCCCCGCTCGCAGCCCTCCCTGCTCGCAGAGACCAGACGGGGCGACTGCTTTCGCCGTCCGGCGAGTGCAAAGGCCGGAGATTGGGGGAGAACGTCAAAACAGAAACCTGGGTTAAGATGAGATTGTCATGCGAATCCACTCTTGCGCCGGTCGTGGGCGAACCCGGTGAAGCTCGTCACATTTGAACCGGGGCCCGCGGTGAGCCGCATCGGCGGGGTTCGCCCGAGCGGCGATGTGGTGGACCTGAACGCCGCGTATGCGCTGTTCGCCCGCGATGTGGAACACGAACAGGCCTGCGAGCGCATCGCCGAGGCACGGGTGCCTCCCAACATGCGCCAGCTCTTCGAAGGCGGCGACGCCAGTCTGAAAGCCGCGGAGGCTGCGTTCCAGCACGTGGCCGGCCTGCCGGCCGGCTCGAAGGGCGTTCGCGGCGAGACGGTGGTGTATCCCGCGGCGCAGGCGCGGCTGCGGGCGCCCATCATCCCGAAGAAATTCTTCCACACCGCAGGCAATTTCCGCGAACACCACGAGGAAGCGCAGAAAGCGGGATTTTCGCATCCGGTCCTGCCCTGGATTATTTTTTTCCAGAATGTGGACGCCATCATCGGGCCGGACGAGCCGATCGTCTATCCCGAGCACCTGACCCGCGAGCTGGACTACGAGCTGGAGCTCGCCATCGTGATCAAAAAATCCGGGAAGCATTTCTCCGCCGCGGAGGCTGCGGATTACATCGGCGGGTTCGTGATCTTCAACGATGTGACCGCGCGCGACATACAGCGCGAGGAGATGAAATCCGGCGTCTTCAGCCTGAGTAAAGGAATCGACACGTTCTGCCCGCTGGGCCCCTGGATCGTCACACGGGACGAAATGCCCAACCCGCAGAACCTGATTATGCGGCTGCGCGTGAACGGCCAATTACGGCAGAGCTCCAATTCCAGCCGCATGGCGGTGACGATTCCCGAGATTCTCGCGCACTATTCGCCGATGGGCTACAGCGCGGGCGACGTGGTGTCCACCGGGACGGTTTCCGGAGTGGCCGCGTTCAGCGCCGATCCCCAGTCGCTCTACCTGAAACCCGGCGACATCGTGGAATGCGAGATCGAGGGCATCGGAGTGTTGCGGAATCCGGTGATTTCCTGGGAACAGGCCTACGGGGAAAAGGCTCCCGGCGGGCGCTGAGTGCGGCTCGTGAGTTCGGAGGAGAAGATGGTCACCGACGGAAAAATCTGGGTCAGCCGGCTGAATGACCGGGCGGCTATCCGGCCGGGAGGGGCGGCGCCGGCTCCCGTGCGTTTTTACGACACGACGCTCCGCGACGGCGAGCAAACCGTGGGAGTGGTGCTGACGCCGCAGCAAAAACTGGAACTGGCGCGCGCCCTGGACGACCTGGGCATCTCCCGCATCGAGGCCGGATTCCCGCGCGTCTCGCCGGACGACGCGGAGGCGTTTCGACTGATCGCGCGGGTGGGACTGCGGGCGGAAATCTGGGGGTTTGCGCGCGCGGTTCGGGGAGACATCGAGGAACTGGCGCGGCTGGGCGCGGCCGCCACCGTGATTGAAATCCCCTGCAGCCCGATCAAATTGAAGGCGTACGGAATCACGGCATCCGAATCGCTGCTGAGGGCGGGCGATGCGGTGCGGCTGGCGCGGAAGAGCGGCATCCGCGTGGCGTTTTTCCCGGTAGACGGCACGCGAGCGGACCTGGAACACCTGCGCGCCGTGTATCTGACCGCGCTGGAGGCAGGCGCGGAAGAAGTGGTGGTAGTGGATACCATCGGGGCGTGCAGCCCGGAGGCGATCGAATACCTGGTGGGGCGAGTGCGGGAATGGATCGGGCCGAGCGTGCCGCTGCACTTTCATGGTCATGACGACTTCGGGCTGGCCACGGCGTGCGCCGTCGCGGCGGTCCGCAGTGGGGCCAACTGGATCCAGGCCACCATCAACGGCATGGGAGAACGCGCCGGCAATGCGGACATCGCCGAGGTGGCGATGGCGCTGACCTGCCTGTACGGCGTGCCGGTGGAGCTGCGGCTGGACAAAATCCGCGAGGTGTCTGCGCGGGTGCGCGCGGCCAGCGGCTACGCGATGGAACCGTGGAAGCCCGTGGTGGGCGAGAATTTATTCTTGCGCGAGAGCGGAGCGGTGGCCAGCCAATTCCACATCCCGGAGGCCATCGAGCCGTTTTCCGCGGAGCTGGTGAACGCGCGCCGCGCCATCGTGCTGGGGAAAAAGAGCGGCGTTGACAGCGTGGCCATCAAAGCCCGCGAACTGGGCCTGGAAATCCCGGATGGGAAGAAGCCGGATGTTCTCGCCGCAGTGAAGAAACGCGGGATTGAAAAGCGCGGGCTGCTCACCGACAGCGAGTTCCGCGAGATTGTGACGCATTGCTGTTCCTGACGCGCAACGAGCCCGCGACCGCGGGCCGTGCGCACCGGGGCGGGAGCGGACCATGGACCGGGAACACTTCTACTCGATCATGAACGGCGAGGGCACGCTCGATTACGAGCTGTACCTCAACACGAAAGCCCTGCTCTCCTGCCAGAAGGATTTTCATGAATTCTGCAACCGCGACGAGCTGCAGTTCCAAATCGTCCACCAGATCGAGGAGCTGTGGATGAAGCTGATCGGCTACACGTTGCTGGACGTGGACGAGTACATGGCGCAGGAGAACACGAACCGGGTGGTCACGCTCATGCGCCGGGTGCACGTGGCGCTGCGGCTGATGGTCGAGCAGCTCGCGCTGCTCGAGACCATGTCGCCGAAAGAGTACCAGGAAATTCGGCTCCGGCTGGGAAACGGGAGCGGGCAGGAATCGCCGGGCTTCCGCGTGATTTTGAAGATGCACCCCAGCCTGTGGGAGACGTTCAAAACGCACTACCTGGAGAAACACGCGCTGACCGTGGAAAAAATCTACAATTCGGAGTACTCGCACGGCGGCGCGTACGTGGTGGCGGAGGCGCTGTGTGAATTCGACGAATTGTTCCAACGCTTCCGCTACGTCCATTACCAGCTCGTGGAGCGCAGCATCGGAACGGGCGCAAAGTCGCTAAAAGGGCGGTCGGTCGAGATGCTGCGCGAGGGGCAGCGCGTGCGGTTTTTCCCGGAGCTATGGGAAATCCGCAGCCACATGACGGACACCTGGGGCGCGAGCTACGGCGTGGTGCGGGATTCCATCGGCGGCCACTGATTTCGAGCCTGGCCGCGGACTCCCAGAAGTAGACGGTCAGCGTCGGAAGCGCGGTAGGACCGCTTCTCCGAACAGGCGGGCTTGCTCAGGACGGTCGTCGCCCCATATCTCCAGCAGAATGTGAGTGCAGCCGGCGGCGCGGTACTTCTCGATCTGCTCCACGCAATCGTCTGGAGCACCGGCAATGGGGCAGACTTTTTTCAATACTTCGTCGGAGACGGCCTGGCCGGCCGCTTTGCGTCCGCCGCGCTCCATGGCGTCCGCAATGGGCTGGAGTTCCTCGCGCGAGAGTCCCGCCTTTTCGAGCAGGGCATCCGCTGAGCCACGGATGTTTTGAACCTTATTGGCCAGGTACATCGCGGCCATTTCGCGCGCGCCTTCCCTGCCCTTGCGGCTGTTGCGCGCGATACTGCCGACAATCACTCCGCCGAGATCGAGCCGTGCCGGATCCTTTCCGGCTTTTCGTGCGCCTTCTTCCATGAACGTGCGGGCATATTTGCAGAACTCGGGAGTGGTGATGCTGGCGGTGAGCAGCCCGTCCGAATGCGAGCCGGCTAGCCGCTGCAGGACCGGGCCGGTGGCGCCCACGTAGATGGGAACGGAGCCGCGCGGCGAATGTGCGTCCGGTTTGAGGGGCGGCAATTGGGCCGAAAAGGCTTTGCCCTCGTAGGTAAATTCCTGCCCGCCGAGCGCGCCGCGAACAATTTCAATCGCCTCGCGCATGACCACGGCGGGAGAGGCCGTCTTTGCTCCGCTCTCGCCTTCGCCCGCTTCCTTCATAAAAATCTTGGAGGCACCTAGACCGAGCAGAAAACGCCCGGGCCCGGCAGCCTCCTGCAGGACGCGCGCTTCCATGGCGATCTGGATGGGGTGGCGCGTGTACGGGGAGATGATGCCCCAGCCGATGGGGATACGTTGCGTCTCGCGGGCCACAATGGCAGTGATCGCCGTGGAGGATCGCGCCTCCATTCCATGCTTGCGCCACCAGGGATAGGCCTCGGCGAGCCAGAAGGTATCGAACCCGGCGCGCTCGCAGGCCTCAGCCATGCGCACGGTTTCGTTCAGGGGCTCCATGCTCAATTGAAGAACGCCGATCTGGAAGGGTACGGTCATTGTTGAGCGACACTTCCTTTCTGAGATGCCGCCACAAGGGTACGGGCGCGGCATGCCGTGCCCCTACGACGCGGGCGGAAGCCTAGAACCGGCGAGACGCCGGCCTTACGGATTCGACCACGACTGTTCCATGCCTTTCACCAATGCCCAGAGCGCGCGATTCAACGGGGTGGGCACGCCGGCCTGCTCTCCCATGCGCACGATGGCGCCATTCATAAAGTCCACTTCCGTCTGGCGGTGCGCTTCCGCATCCTGGAGCATGCTGGCTTTGTGTTTCCCCGGCGCATTGGCGGCGTAGCGGATCATCTGCTTCGGGTCGTCGTGCAGGGTGATCCCCAGCGCTTTCGCGACGGCCAGGCCCTCGTCCACGAGCGCGTCGAACAGCGCCCCAGTGGGCTCGAAACGCGTGGCCGCACCGTGGTCGAGGCCGGTGAGGGCGCCGACCGGGTTGGTGGAGGCGTTGAAAATCAATTTACTCCACTGTGCGCCGCGCGCGTCTTCGAGCGCGATGGTCGCGAGACCCGCATGGTTCAGCAGGTCGGCCAGCGCGGATACCAGAATCATTGGCGTGCCGGAGGGCTCGAACGGGCCGATCCACGTTTTCCCGGCAATGTCGTAGGACACATGGCCAGGGGCGGCGAGCCGCCCCGCGGGAAACGTCGTTCCCCGGATGACGTGACGCACGTGCTCCGCGATGATTTCCTCGTTGCCCACGCCGTTCTGGACGGAGCAGACGGCACTGCGGTCGCCAAACGCATGGGCAGCCGCGGCAATGGCGGAGCGGGTGTGGATGCTTTTCGTGGCCACAATGCCGAATTCACAGCGGGGTATTTCGTCGGCGCACGCGGTGGCGCGCGGGCGCGCCGTAAATTCCGCGACGCCGGAAATCCGCAGGCCGGAAGCGTTGATGGCGCGGACGTGGTCCTCGTTCACGTCGTAGGCCCACACTTCCACATCGGGCAGACGGGCCAGATGCGCGGCGAAAATGCTGCCGACGGCGCCACAGCCGATAATGGAGATGCGGGGGCCGGACATGGGGCGGGATCAGTCCTCCGGGCTTTCGTCGCCGCGATAGAGCTTCCAGGGAATGGGCGTGATGCACTCGCCTTCTGTTCTTCCCACGCGGTACATGTCCTGAGTGTAGAGGCAGACCTTCCCCTCCTGGTCCACGACCTGGGGATGAAAAGAAAACACCATGTTCTCCCGGAGAATCGAGCGGTCTCGCGAGCCGATGGCCGGCCGCTCGATCATGGTCAGTCCGATGGAGTGTCCCGAGAGGTGTCCCAGGCCGAATCCGCGGCGGGAGAAAACTTCGGCTGCGGCCCGATGGACCGATGCGATCGGTTCACCGTCCTTCATTTTCAGCCGGGCCGCTTCGAGCGCGTCGGGATATACAGCGGCCATCTCCGCCGTGCGCGGGCTGAGCGAGCCGCGAATCAGCGGGCGGGAGAACTCCACCCAGTAGCCATCCGGCCCGCCGATTTCGAGCGAATAGAGCAGCAAATCGTCTGCGGCCACCCGGCGGTCGCCGGGAACCTTGAAGAAGGCTTCGGCCTCGCCGTGCTCGCCGGAAAGGACGATGTTCATCATTCGAGGGCCGGCGCCGCGGGCAAAAAACCGTTCGACGGCCGGGGCCATGATTTCCGCTTCGGTCTTTCCCGGCGCGTAGGCGCGAACGAGCGCCCAGAAGCCCTCGAAAATGATGTCCAGCCCGCGGCGGATGGCCTCCAGTTCCCATTCGCTTTTGACCGCGCGCGCATGGTCGAAAGGGGCGTCGAACGGCACCAACACAAAGGAGGCGCCTTCGAGCATGCAGTAATCGCGCACGGGCATCACGTAGCTCATCCCGTGGACACCCACGCGCTTCCAGAGCCGCGTCTCGCCGTAATCGCGCAGCCACTGGCCGGGAATATCGGCCCACACGTGCTGGCGGACCCAGGGCTTCTTTTTGTCACCGATCCAGCGCGCCTCGGTGGGAAATACCAGCACCGGGTCGCCTTCGAGCGGGAGCAACGCGTAAACGTAGCGATGGACGATTTCGAAGCCCGAAAGGTAGCGCACCGCGCCTTCGAATCCGGCGTACTGATTTCCGCAGACGAGAATGGCGTCCAGGCGTTCCTGCGCCATGCGGGTGCGGAGCATGGTGAATCGCCGCTCGATCTCGGCCGCGGGGACCTGTAATTCCGCTCTGGATTCCGCGACCGTCATGCAGCCACTCCGCAAATCGAGGCGGCAGCGAGCGCGTAAATCTTGGTGATGTTCACCAGCGTTTCGATGGCCACTTTTTCCCCATCCGCATCGCGGGGGCCGCTCGAAGGTCCGTAATTCAGAGTGGCAATGCCGTAGCGCGAGAGCACGGACGCGTCGGAACTCCACAGCACCGTGTCGCGCTTCGGCGGCTGGCCCATCACCTGCCGGTGCGCGCCTTCCACTGCCTGTACTAATTCGTGTTCGGCAGCGATTTCAGCACCGGGACAGGAAACATAGGTTTCGAACTCGATGCCATAGTCGGGATAGCGCTTCTGGAGCCCTGCGACCATCTCCGCCACGGCCCGCCGCGCGTCTGTCATCAGCATGGTGGGGGGAACGCGAACGTCCAGGCAAACTTCCGTTTCGGCGGGCGTGCGGCTGGCGCGCCAGGGAACCCCGCCACGGATGCAGCCGACGCTCACCGTGCCGGGACGGCCGCCGTACGCGGCGCGCTTTTCCCATCCCGGAATCCACTCGTAGATCGCGGCCATCACGTCGTGCATGCGGCGGACGGAAGTCTGATCCTGACGGCCGGCGGCAAATGCGGTGTGCACGTAAATGCCGCGCGTAACGATGCGGGCCCAGAGCGAGCCGTGATGGCCGAGAACCATCTGCATGTCGGTAGGCTCGCCCAGTATGCAGGCATCCGCCACAACGCCGTGCGTCACCAGATAGTGGCTCCCGGCGCCGTAGCCGCGGTATTCCGCGCCCGAAAATTCGCGTCCCACCTGTGTCTTTTCGATTTCGCCGACCACGCCGGCCAGGATGACGTCGCCCGCCAGCCGCACGCCCGCCCGCTGCAGCGCTTTGACGGCCTGCGTGTAGCACACCAGCGCGCCCTTCATGTTGTAAATGCCCAGGCCGTAAATCATTCCGTCTTTGACTACCGCGTGCGGCTTATACCCGATGCCGGTGAGGAACGGTTCGCGGCCGCTGTTTGACGTGTCCATGTGGCCGTTGAACATCAGGCGCTTGCCGCTGCCCGTCCCATTCCATGTGGCGATGACGTTCGGCCGGTCGTCCTCCACTTCCTGCCAGTCGATGCGCAGGCCCATAGCTTCCCAGGCGGTGCGCAGGTAGCGGGCCATCTCCAATTCTTCCCCGGTAGGAGTGCAGAGGTTTACGACGTCGCAGCCCATGGCCACGATGGCCTGCTCGTCCACGGCGCCGAGGATGGCCCGAGCACGGTCTGCGGTCAATGCGGGTGCCGCCAATTCATTCTCCCAGCGGTTCAGGCGTGGCGGAAATCATCCGGATACGAACACAGCTTCTCACAACCGTCCGCCGTAATCAGGAAATTATCCTCCAAACGCAGGCCGCCTCCGCCCTCCCAATACAGGCCGGGTTCTATGGCCAGAACCATTCCGGCACGCATCGCGCCGGGTGCAGCCTGATGGCAATACGGCGGCTCGTGGGCGCGCGCGCCCACGCCGTGGCCCACGGGATGCGACGGCTGGCCCGGATAGCCGGCATCCGCAATCCCCTGCCGGATGATGCGATCCACATCGCCGAGCGGCGCGCCGTCGCGGCAGGAGGCAATGGCGCGATGGAAAATGGCCAGCAATTGATCGAGCAGCGTGTTGTAGCGCGCGGTGAGTCTGCCAGGCACCATGTTTTTCGTCAGATCGGTCCAGTATCCGTCGGCGCACACCCAGATCTCGACCAGCGTGGGCTCATTTTCGATAACGGGGCGATTCGACGTGGACGTAAACGTAGCGATGCCCGGGCCGGACCAGACCAGCGTGAACGCGCGCGCCATGTCCACCTTCCCGCGATAGCCCACGCCCACAGAGTGGATGTGGCCCTCGATCATGGCGGCGACTTCGGACTCCTTCATCCCCGGCCGGATATGGTCGCGGGCATATTCCATGCCGATGGCGGCGAGTTCGTTCGCCAGGCGCATGCGTTCGATTTCCTGCGGCGTTTTGATGCTGCGCAGGCCGGCCAGCAGCGGCGTGGCATCCGCCACTTCGCGCGCCACCCCGCGAAACGCATCGAAATAGCGCTGCGTGTAAACAGTCGGCTCGCCCACCATGCGGTCACAGATTTGCGAGTTCTGGGACAGCTCCACGCCAACTCTGCCGGTCCAGCCGCGCTCGCGGAGCACATCGAGCCCGATCTCCAGCGCGCGCTCGGTGGGTGGCCGCGGATCGGAGGGATGGTAGAAGCGGAAGGCGCGCACGTCGCGGGTCCAGGCTGTACGCTGTGCCTCGGCGAGCTGTGGCTCGATCACCAACAGCACCGGTTCGCCCGCACGCGGAAAAATTGCCAGGTCGTAGCCCTTCATGGGCCAGTAGTTGGTCAGATAGAGGACGTTGTCGGGCGCGCGCACCACCACCGCATCCAGGTGGTTCTCTTCCAGCGCGCGGCGCACCCGGTCCAGCTTCAGCGTGTCTTCGGGATAGCCCATCAGTGTCCTCCGCCCGCGGACCACGATGCTTCTTTGCCTTTGATCAGCCGGTACACCGCGGTGTGCAGCGGAGCCGCAACGCCCGCCCGGTCCGCCTCGCGCGCCACGGCCCCAGCCAGAAATTCCACCTCGGTGGGCTGGCGGCGCTGCACGTCGTGGAGCATGGACGTGGGATGGTTGGTTTGGGCGCCAATTTTATTCATTTCCCAGGGGTCGTCGTGCAGCGCAACGCCCAGCGCCGCGGCAACGCGCTTCCCTTCCTCGAGCAGTCTGAACAGCAAATGGCCCAGGCTGGAAGGCTCGGTGCGATCGGCGAAATGCGGCGAATGCGGCAGGCCGGTGAGCGCGCTCACACCATTTACGGCGGAATTGAACAGCAGCTTCGACCATTGCGCCGGCCGCGCATCTTCGAGGGCAATGGCCTTCAGCCCGCCCGCCACAATCCGGGTCGCCAGTTCCTGGACCATCTGGAACGGCGTGTGAGTGGGCTCGAAGGGACCCATCCAGGTGGGCGTATCCAGCTCGTACTGCACGTCCGTATCGCTGTGCCGCGTGCCGCTCATGAATGTGGTGCCGCGGATCACGTAGCCGCGGGTCAGCCGCGCCAGAATTTCCTCGCTCCCGAGGCCGTTTTGGGCGGAGAGAACCGTGCCGCGATCGAATTTCCGCGCAACGGGCGCAAAGGCTTCCTCCGTTTGCAGGGCTTTTGTGGCCACGATGCCAAACTCGCAGTCCGGCAGCTCGGCGGGCTCGCTGGTGGCGTGCAGCCGGACGTGGAATTCGTGCGTGCCGGAGACGAGCAGCCCGCGCTCGTTCAGCGCGCGCGCATGCTCCGGCCGGCGAGTGAACACCCACACGTCGTCGCCGGCGCGCGCCAGATGCGCGGCATAGAGGCTGCCAATGGCGCCACCGCCGATGATGGCAATGCGTTTGGACACGCTCATCTGAGGATGGACGCGCGCAGCCCGGCCCGTCAACCCCTGCGCTCGACGCGGACGCCGCGGCCTTCGCCGGATTTTGCCCGGCGCACGGCTTCGTAGATCCGGTCGCCGGTGTGGAAAGAATCGCGAATAAGCACGCCGGTTGAGAAAAGCGCGTCCTGGAGCGCCGCGCACACGGTGTGAACCGGCGCTGCCCCTCCCTCGCCCATGCCCTTTGCGCCGTTGTATGAAAACGGCGATGGAGATTCGATGTCGCCGCAAAGCAGATCGGGCATATTCACCGCCGTGATGGGAGTGTAGTCGCTGAACGTGGCGGTGAGCATGTTGCCTTCCCGCGAGTATTCGCAGGATTCCATCAGCGCGGCGCCGATACCGTGGGCGGTGGCGCCGTGAACCTGTCCGGCGACGATGCGGGGATTGATCTGCGTTCCGCAGTCGTCCACAGCAGCGTAGGCCAGGATCTTCGGCTGGAAGGTCTCACGGTCCACTTCAATCACCGCGATGTGCAGCTGAGAGGCGTACGTCAGCGTCAGATTGCCGTATTTCTTCTCGATGTCGGGGACGGTGAACGGAGCTTTGTAGAGATAGCGGCAATTCAGCGTGATGTCCTCCATGCTTTGCGGCAGCTCGGCGTTGTTCACGTTCACCAGATTGGCGAGCGCCCAGTAATTGATGGATGTCTCGGTGCCCCGGACGCGCACCTCAGGTCCCATTTTGCCCACACCGAATTCGACTTGCGATTCTTCCGCTTTCAGTGCAAACGCAGCCAGCCGGCGCAGTTCTGCATGGAGTTTTTCCGCCGCGCCGTGGATGGCGGAGAGACCGCTGACCGCAAACTGGCTCGCGTAGGTGCCGGTGTGGCCCGTGTACACGTTCTGGTTGCTGTCGAACCCGGGTTTGACCGCGATCATCTCCGGCGGAATGTTCAGCACTTCGGCCACTACTTGCGCAGCCGTCGTCTCGTGTCCCTGCCCCTGCGGCACGGAGCCCATGTACACGACGACTTCGCCGTAGATGTCCAGTTTCACGATGGCGGCCTTCGACTGCCCGGAAAACGGCGCGTGCGGGTTGATGATGCGCGCCTGTCCGAAATTGTTGGTGCCGGAGTCGAGCGTGGTGCCGATGCCGATTCCCAGCCAGCGTCCCTGTGCGCGCGCGATTTGCTGGTTCTTCTTCCATTCGTCCCAATTGACGAGCTTCTTCGCCAGCTCCAGCATCTTCGGGTAGTTCCCGGAGTCGTAGATGCAGCCGTTTGGCGTGGTGTATGGGAACTCCTCCGGGCGGATGTAGTTGCGGAGGCGCATTTCGTCCGGCGGAATTCCCAGTTCGTGGCCGCAGACGTCCAGGCAGCGTTCTACGAACCACAGATGTTGCATGCGGGAGTAACCGCGGTTCGGCCCCACGGGGCATTTGTTCGTTACCACCTGCGAAAAATCCACGCGGAAGTTCCGGAATCGGTAGCAGGCCGGCAACACCTGCGCCCAGATGATGCAGCCGAGCGGCTCGTAGCGCGGGTAGGCGCCGCAATCGTCGATGTGGCGGGAATCGATGGCGGTAATGACGCCGTTTTTATCCAGGGCCACGCGGGTATCGAGAAACACGCGTTCGTTCCCGTGGGCGCTCGCCAGCATGTGCTCGGTGCGCGATTCCACCCATTTCACCGGCCGCCCGCCCAATTGTTTCGACGCCAGCGCGCACACGGCCATCTGCGGGTACGTGGTGATTTTGATCCCGAACCCGCCGCCGATGTCCCAGCTCTCCATGTGGATCTGGTCGATGCGCACGCCCAGCGCGGGCGAAAGGAACTGCACAGCGAACGCGGGAAACGAGTTGGTCGTGATGAAATGGATGGTCTCTTCCTTCAGGTTCCAGGTGCCCACCACGGCGTTGGTTTCGAGCGGGGTGCTGGAAAAACGGTGGAAATGAAGTTTCGGAATGTGGACCACGTAGGCCGCGTCGCGGAATGCCGCCTCCACATCGCCGTATTCGAATTTGCTATGCCAATTGACGTTGGTCCCCAGCGGCTCGTGGAGCACAGATTTCGAGGTGGCCGCGGCCTCCGTGTCGATCACCGGCTCGAGCGGCTCATAGTCCACTTCCACCAGTTCCGCGGCGTCCGCCGCCGCGGCGCGGGTTTCGGCCACCACGGCCACAACAGGCTCGCCCTGGTAACGGACTTTGCCCACCGCCATCGGCAGGTCCACGATTTTCCCTTCGCAGCCCGGGCCGAGTTCGATGAAGGGGTTCACCCGGGCGGCGACCTGCTCGCCGGTCAAAACGCACAGGACTCCCGGGGATTCCACCGCGCGCGACGCGTCAATATGCGTGATCCGCGCGTGGGCATACGGAGACCGGACGAATTGCAGGTGGACCATCCCGGCCAGTTTGTAGTCGTCCACGAAAATGCCCTGGCCGCGCACCAGGCGCGCTTCTTCGCGGCGCCTCAGCGGCTGGCCGACCCAGCGGCCTTTTCCGTGCGACCCCGGTGATGGTGGCTGCGTGCTCACTCGTTTTGTCCTCGATTCGCGATCGGCTTCTCGTTCGCTTCTCCTGCCTGCGCCAGCGCGGCTTGCAGGCTGTCAATCAGCCGCTGGACGTTCTTCCGCGCCAGCGGTTCGAGCAGTCCGCCAGCCAGCGAGGCGAGCTGTCCAAAAACCTGTCCTGTACCTTTCCAGCGCACGCGAGTGCCTTCCGGAACGGTCGCGAGATCGAATCCCGATCCGAACTCGACAGTTCCTCCGGCCACGCTTCCCTTTCCGGAATACCGCGCGCTCGTCGGGCGTAGCCCTTCCTCGAGCGTCATTTTGACATTAGCGGTGCCACGGATATGTGCGATCCCGACCTTCAGGCTCACGGTAAAATGGCTCGCATCCGTGGTGGTCATTTTTTCGAAATCCGGGAGCAGGGGGCAGAACCGGTTGGGGTCAGCTAGAAAATCGAACACTTCCTCCGGCTTCCGCCGCACTACAAATTCGCCCTGGAACGTAAATGCCACCTATTTCTCCGTTGCGCCGGCCGCGGCGCGAATGGCTTTGAAAATATTCTGGTAGCCAGTGCACCGGCAGGTGTTCCCGGCGATGCCGTTGCGGATTTGCGCGTCGCTGGGATGCGGGGTTCGCGCGAGCAGCGCGCGCGTGGACATCAGGAATCCCGGCGTGCAATAGCCGCACTGCAGCCCGTGGCACTCGGCAAAGGCCTCCTGGACAGGATCCAGCTTCCCATCCTTTTCGAGACCCTCAACGGTGGTTACCTCGCCTCCATCGGCCTGTACCGCCAGCACGGTGCAGGATTTGATGTTTTTTCCGTTCAGCAGGACGGTGCAGGCGCCGCAAAACGTGGTATCGCAGCCGATGTGCGTGCCGGTCAGATCCAGATCCTCGCGCAGCAGTTCCACCAGCAGGCGGCGGGGCTCGATCTCAACCTCGCGGGCCGTACCGTTCACTGTGATCCGGACGCGCACTCGTGCATTAGCGGCCGACATATTCGTGCGACACCTCAACTTGTTCCCCGCGAGCCCGCGACAGCGCCGCTAGTAACGCGCGGCGCGTGAGCACGCGGACCAGCAGGCGTTTGTAATCCACAGAGCCGCGGAGATCGGGCTGGGGGTCGGCGGCGGCCATGGCCGCATCGGCCGCACGTTCGATGGCGTGCGGCGTGATGGCCTGGCCCCGCAGCGCCGCTTCCGCCTCGGTGGCCACCACCGGCGTCAGTCCCACGCAGCCCAGCACCACGCGCGCGCCGGTGCAGAAATCCTCGTCCTGCATCGTCACCTGCACTGCCGCGCTGGCCGTGGGATACACCGGCGCGCACCGTTTGAAGGCGATGAAGGCGCCCGCGCTGCGCGCCGCCGGCGCGGGAACGCGGATTTCGCGCACGAGTTCAGTGGGGCCGAGAACTGTGGTGAACGCGTCTTTGATGAATTGTGAGATGGGGACGGTGCGCGCTCCGGCAGGGCCGATGCTCTCGACCTCCGCGCCCAGCGCCATCAGCACTGGCACCCAATCGCCGTGCGGATCCGCCTCAGCCACGGAGCCGCCAATGGTTCCCATATTGCGCACCTGGTTGTCGGCAATGCCGGTGGCGCAATCGTGGAGGATGGGAATGCGGGCAGCGTCGACAGATTCCTCGATGGCGGCGTGGCGCGTCATCGCGCCGATGCGCAGGTGGCCGTTGTGCCGTTCGATGTAAGCGGCGCGCGGCACGTGGCTCAGATCCACGAGTGCAGAGGGGCGTGCCAGGCGCAGCTTCATCAGCGGAATCAGACTCTGTCCCCCGGCCAGGACCTTCGCATCCTCGCCCAGTTCCCCGAGCAGTCGCGAGGCCTCTTCCAGACTTTCAGCGCGGTGATAGTCGAACGGGTACGGAATCAATCCGGGTCCCTTTCTGTTGCCTGCCCGCCGGAGCGGGCCTTCTGTGGCCCGAAGCCAGTGGCACAGGAGCGCGGAATTGCGGCTGCGCCACTGCGGAGCGGGATTCTAGTGCGAACCGGTCGGGGGCGCAAGCTGTGCCGCGAATACGAAACGGCCATGACCACCTGGTACGAGGTGATGTGGCCGCCACCGCAACAATTGAGGTAGATTCAGTGGCCATGAATCCCCGCGCTCCGAAGCCTCCAAGGGTCGCAGAGGAAGAACAAATCACGCCCATTATCCTCGCGGCCGGCCCGCGGGGGAGCCTGCCGTTTCCAAAAGCTCTGGCGCTGTTCGGCAGCAGGACCGCGCTCGAGCGCGCGGTGCGAACCTGTTCGGAGGCCCACGGGTTCGCTCCCGCTGTCGTCGTGCTGGGCAGCGAGGCGGAAGCCATCCTGGCGCGGTGGAAACCCCGGCAGGAGATTAAAGTGGTGCAGAACCCGGGCTGGCAGCAGGGGCAGATCACCTCACTGCGTGCCGGACTCCGTCGCGTGCCGCGCAATGCTGCGTTCCTCATCTATCCCGTTGACTACCCGCTGATTTCTACCGGTCTGCTCGCGCGGCTGTTGTGGGCGTACAGCTATCGCGTTCCCAGCGAAGGAATCGTCGTGCCGTCGATGGGCGGCCGCGACGGCCACCCCATCCTGGTCGCGCCCGAGCTGCGGCGCGAGTTCCTCCGTGCGAGGACGGCGCGGGACGTGGTCCACGGGGAAGACCGGCCGGAGCGAATCCTCCGCGTTCCCGTGCGCGACCTCGCCATCTTCCGCGATTTCGACTCCCCATCCACCTATCGGCTCTGCGTCCGGCTGCTGGCGGGCCACTACCGCGCGTGAACTTCGAAGCCATTCGCGAAGAGTTTCCGGCGCTCGGCGATAAGACGTTTCTCGACGCCGCGTGCGTCAGCATCGCTCCCCGCCGCGCTGCCACAGCGATCGAACAATTCCTCCGGCGCGCGCTCACCTGTCCGGAAGCATCGGCCACGCTAAATCACATCGCCATGGACGATGAACGCGCCGCCGCGCGGCCGCTGGTGGCTCGCCTGCTGAATGCGCGCGAGGACGAAATTGCTCTGGTGGAAAGCACCTCGCAGGGCCTGGCGATTGCCGCGCAGGCAGTGCCGCTGGCTGCGGGGGATCAGGTGCTCGTCGGCGCTCCAGAGTTCATGGAAGTAGCCGTGCCGTGGTGCCAGCTCCGCGACCACATCGGTATCGAATTGGCCGTGGTGCCGCACCACGAGGGCCGCCTGCTAATGGACGATTTCGCCGCGCGCATGACCGGCCGCACCCGGCTGGTGGTAGCCAGTTCGGTCCAGTGGTCGCACGGTTTTCGCCTGGACATGGCGGCGCTCAGCGCGCTGTGCCGCGATCGCGGCCTCTGGCTCGTGGTGGATGCCATCCAGCAACTGGGCGCCGTCCCGTTCGATGTGCGGGCGACGCCGGTGGATTTGCTGGCCTGCGGCGGCCACAAATGGCTCAACGCTCCATTTGGCTGCGGATTTCTGTACATCCGCAGAGAGAGAATGGCGAAGCTGCGTCCTCCGATAGCGGGGTATTTAGCCGTAGAGACGCCGGAAGGCGGGTGGGGCAATTATTTTCAAACGCCATCCATTCAATCGGTCCGCGACTACCGCTACGTCAATGCTGCGCGACGCTACGAAGCAGGGGGGACCGCCAATTATCCCGGCGCGATCGGATTGGCTGCGTCGCTGGGAATGATTCTGGAGCTGGGACAGGAGCGCATTGCCGAGCGCGTCTGGACTCTCGGCGAAACGCTCATTGCAGGTCTCGACCGGCTGGGCGTCCCCATCGTCACCCCGCGCGACCGCGCGGAACGGGCCGGAATTGTGACGTTCAACCTGGGGACTCCTGCGCGCAACGCTGCGCTCGTGGATCACCTGCTCGCGCGCCGCGTGCTCGTTTCCGTGCGCTACACCGCGGGAATCGGCGGCGTGCGCGTGTCCTGCCACTTCTTCAACAATGAAAGCGACATTGCCCGGCTGCTCGAGGGCGTCAGTGAATTCCTCCGCGGGGCCATGGGACGCGCCGCGCAACCGCGATGACTCCTCCGCCCGTCCCATCTCCATCCAATCCGTCGCCACCAGCGGCACGCTCGTCTGGCGACATCCTCGCCGCGCAGGAAGCCGGGCTCGCGCGCCAACTCAGCACGCGCCAGATGACCATGATCGCCATCGGCGGGGCGATCGGTACTGGCCTGTTTCTGGGCAGCGGGCTGGCCGTGCGCGAGGCCGGCCCCGGCGTCATCCTGACCTACGCGCTGGGCGCCTGCATCGCCCTGCTGCTCGTTGGAGCGCTGGCGGAGATGGCCGTGGCACATCCTGCCGCGGGCTCGTTCGGAGTGTACGCGGAGCTGTACCTATCGCGCTGGGCGGGATTCGCCGTGCGGTACACCTACTGGGCGGCGCAGTCGATCGCCATCGGCGGCGAGGCCACCGCCGTGGGCATTTATTGCGGCTGGTGGTGGCCCCAGGTGCCGCAGTGGGTGTGGATCGTGGGATTTTCCGCCGCCCTGCTCTACGTGAATGCGCGAAGCGTCGGCGCCTTCGGCGAATTCGAGTACTGGTTCGCGCTCATCAAAGTCGTCGCCATTTTGATGTTTATCGCTTTCGGCGCCTGGCTTCTTTCGGGAATGCGCAGCGGCGAGCCTGGCCCCGGCTCCCATTTCACCTCCGACGGCGGATTCCTCCCGCTGGGCATGGCGGGCGTGTGGCGCGCGCTGTGCTTTGTGATTTTCAGTTATATCGGTTCCGAGATCGTCGCCGTGACCGCGGGAGAAGCGCGCGATCCGGCCACGGCCGTGCCGCTTGCGATGCGCTCGATGTTGGGCCGGCTCACGCTGTTCTATGTCGGTGCCATCACCGTGCTGGTGGGCGTGGTGCCGTGGAACCGCATTGGAGCGGGCGGCGGCAGCAGCATCACGGCCAGCCCGTTTGTCACCGTGTTTCAGTGGGTCGGATTTCCCGCCGCGACTCATGCCATGAATTTCGTGGTGGTGACCGCCGCGCTCTCGAGCATGAATACGAATCTCTACCTCGCCACCCGCATGATCTTCTCGCTGGCGCGTGGCGGCTACGCGCCAGCAGCATTGGGACGCGTGAGTTCCCGCGGCGCGCCGGTTCCGGCGCTGCTCGTGACTGCGGCCGGCCTGGCCATTGCGACGGTTGTGAATCTCGTTTCCCCGGACCATGCCTACGTGCTCCTGTTCGGCGTGGCGCTGTTCGGTGGGCTGTTCGTCTGGTTGATGGTTTTCCTGACGCATCTGCGATTCCGCCCGGCGTGGGAGCGCAGCGGGGGCGCTCGGCTCCCGGTGCGTATGATCGGGTATCCATACACTTCGCTGGCGGGAGCGGGACTGCTGGTGGCCATCCTGGTGACCACCTGGTGGGTCCCGGGGATGCGGCCGACCCTGTTGGCGGGATTGCCGTGGTTGGGCGCGGTTACCGTTGCGTATTGGATCTGGGGACGCGGAACGGGCCGCAACAACTAAACCGAGATTGCCTGTGCTACCGGGAGCCCGGCGCGCGATAGGCGCGCAGATACTCCGGCACGCGCTGCGCCACAGCGGGCGGCAGAGCGGGATCCGGCTCCGGTGCACCTGCGACAATGCTGAGCGGCACCAAACCGGCCCAGATGGGCAGCGCGTAATCTTCCTGCTCATCCTTCGGCGGCCCGGTGCGGATTTTGCCGGATGCCTCTGAGAGCGGCAGAGCGAGCACGCTGGTAGCCTTCAGCTCCTGGTCGTTGGGCTGTCGCGCATCGTTCCATCGTCCAGGAAAAATCTGCTCGGACACCGCCCGCAACGCGCGCAATTTCTCCTGCGGATTCGTCACCATCCGCGCGGTCCCCAGGATCACCACGGAGCGGTAGTTCATCGAAGAGTGGAACAGCGAGCGCGCCACCACCAACCCATCCAGCACCGTCACGGTGACGCAGACAGGAACACCGGCTGCCAGATTCCGCAGCATCCGGCTGGCCGCCGAGCCATGGACAAACAGCACGTCTCCGGAACGGCCATAGCTGGTGGGAATCACATAGGGCTGGCCATCCACGACAAATCCTACGTGGCACAGGAATGCCTGATCGAGGATCGCGTGAATGGTTTCGCGGTCGTAGTGACCGCGTTCCGGCAGGCGTTCCACCTGCGTTCGGGATGACGGCGCGCTTTGTTGGCTCATGGTACGAGAATACCGGAGAGGGAGAGAGTCGCGCAGAGCCAAATTGACTGCTGGTGAGGCGCGGTACGGCGTGCCGCCGTCTTGTAGGGGCACGACATGTCGTGCCCTACGCTCGCCGCGCGAAGCCGTAGCTGACGAGAAGCATTGCGACGATCAGCAGGCCGGAGGTCACGACCGCAATTCCCTGCCCTATGGGCGAGGGCAGGTGATTCTGGAGCAACACGCCCAGCGGAAAGCCGTACGCTCCCGCGATGAGCGCCATGGCCAGGAGCCCGCGTGCGCTCTCTCCGAAAGACAGCCGGTTCCACAGGGCGGCCAGGATCAGCAGAACCATCGCCAGCCCGATCCAGTGGGAATGCGCGTCCACCTCGCGCGTATACACGTATTTCGCCCGCGCATAGTTGTCCAGAGCCGCGCGCGAGGACGCCGTGTCGCGCACCGCGGCATTCTGAAACGCTCCGGCCAGCGAGCCGCCAATATGGTCCAGCGTCTGATGCTCGACCCAGACGGCGTAATAAAACCCGTAACCCATGGCCCAAACGGCGAGCGCCAGACCGGCGACGGCCAGCACCTGTTGCGAGCGCCTCACCGGCCGCCTCCAGACGCAATCGCCGCCGCTCCGCCCATTTCATCGGCGAACGCGTCCAGGCGCCCCGTATAGCGCAGCACCCCCGCCAACATTCCCGCCAGTGCGGCAATCACCAGGAGACCGCCGCAGTCGGCGATGCCGCCCGCCACCAGCCCGAACCGCAACTCCGCTAGCACTGCGACAGGCAAGGTGACAGACCCCGCCAACAACGTTACCGCCCAGCGCCGCTTCCACTTCTCGCTGAGAAACACGAACGGCTGAAAGAAACCGGCCATCAGCGCAATCAGCCCGAATTCAATGACGTGCGAGTGCGCCGCAATTTTCACCGCATGGTCCGCCTGAAGATTTCCATATGCATTCAGCGCCGCCCCGGCGCGCTCGGGGATCAACCCAGGTCCTGGGTCCATGGCAGCCGATTCCGCCATTGTGCCGAGGAGGTCGTGGTCCTGCCGTTCCTGCGCGTACAGGTCCGCTCCGGCAAACCACGCACCGTGCACAAAGCCCGCGAGAATCAGCAGCGTCCCGCCCGCCATCAGCACGCGCCCGGCCCAACTCCGATCATGGAGGAGCGCATCCTCGGGCGCGGGCTCGTTGCTGCGCCACTCGCGCCACAACCCCACGAGAAACCCCGCGCAGGCGATCACAACCAGCAGGCCCCCCGCGTCCGCGACAATGCTGGCCCATCCGATAGACTCCAGCGGGCTGTACGCCAGCCCCACGTAATGAATGGCGAAAACGCCCACCGGAAGCACCACTCCACCCGTGATGAGCAGCGCCGCCAGACGCCGGCTAGCCGTTTCGGAGAGGCGAATCCACGGAAACAGGATCGCCAGCAGCATGGCGAGATATCCGAACCCGATCATGTGCGCGTGCGCATCCACTTTTGTCCCGCGGTTTTCCAGGAACCCTCCGATGGCCGCAAAGCTCTGCCCGGCAGCCTCGGGGCGATGCTGGCGAACAGCCGCGATTGCGCCCGCCAGCGCCTGGCCGATGTGGTCGGCATTGGGATGGAGGATGAATACTGCGAAAACGTCGCCGAAAATTGTTCCGCCGAGAAAGAGGGCCAGCCCGCCGATCACCAGCAGCCGGCGCGCTCCCATTCGGGGGAATGCCGTGATGGCAGCGGGCGCCTCGTTTGCGAGTGAATCGGCAGTGGCCATCGGTACCATCCGCGATTTACGTTTTGTTGCCGCGGAAATGCGGCATCACCTTCGTGGCAAACAGGTGCTGGGTTTTGATCGTCTTCCAGTGATCCAAACCGCCGAAATTGGACACGATAGCCAGCTCCCCGATCCGCTCCTGCCGGCAGAGGTTTTCGATCTGGCGGATCACCTTCTCCGGAGTGCCAATAAAACCGATCTCCTGCTCCACAATCTGGTCGTAAGTGAGCTGGGTGAGCGATTCGAGCGCCCCGCTGGCGTAGAACCCATAGCCCTTCGCGCGCAGTTCCGCTTTGCGCTCCTCGCCCTGCAGCGAATCCACCGGCGAGGCATTGAACGCCAGGAAGTTGTGCAGCGCCACTTCGACCTCTTTGCGGACCTGCTTTTCGTCCTCGTCGAGATACACGGGGCGGATGTACACGATGTCGGGCTGGTGCCCGGCCTTCGCGCACGCGTCTTTGTAAATATTCAGCGGCTTTTCCAGCACGCCATAGGGGAGCAATGGCGGCACGAAGATTCCCCAGCCGCGCTCTCCCGCCATCTGGTAGGTGACGTCGCTGGTGCCGCCCGTGAACAGCCGCGGATACGGCTTCTGGAGCGGCCGCGGAACGACGCTCACGTCCTTCACTCGGTAGAATTTCCCCTCGAACGAAAAACGCTCCTGCGTCCACGCCCGCAGCAAAATCTCGATGGACTCCTCATAGCGCGGCCGGCTTTCCTCGAGCGCCATCGAGGAAGGCCAATACAACCAGGCATGGCCGCGGCCCAGACCGCACTCGAGCCTCCCGTTCGTCAGTATGTCCGCCTCGGCAATCGAGCCGGCCAAGCGCATCGGGTTCTCGAGCGGCAGCGTGAACAGGGCCACGCGGAACCGGATGCGCGACGTCCGCTGCGCTGCGGCAGTGAACAATGCCAGCGGGTTCGCCGAGATGGAAAACTTCGGGAAGAAGTGATGATCAATCACGGAGTAGCAGTCGAATCCCACCGCGTCGGCGTGCTCGATCTGCCGTAGGATCTCCCAGGTCATTTCCGCGTGATCTTTCCCCGGTGCGGTCTGCATTTCCGCGTAGATGCCGAAGCGCATGCGCGTCTCCTCTCAGCATCCGGCCAGGATGCTTACCCTGCCTGCCCGCCGAAGGCTTGGCGAAGGCGGGAGCGAGCGGAGCTTGCCCGCCGTGGCGGGCGAGCCGAAGGGCACCCTCCGTACGCGTCTCGCCACCCTCGGCCTGCTCCGACTTCCTTCCTACCCCGCATCCCTCGGCAGCGAGTGGTAGCGCCCGCCATAAAACAGAAGCGGGCGTCCTTCGCGGCAGGAAAGATGCTCGACTTCACCGATGAAGATCGTGTGGTCGCCCGCGCGGCGCGCGGCCACGCGGCGGCACACCAGATGGGCCAGGCAGCCCTCGATGTAGGGCACACCATTCGCTTCGTGGCGGAAGCGGATGCCCAGCGCGGGTATTCGGGCGGGGTCCGCATGCGCCTGGGCGAAATACTCTGCAAAGGCCTGCTGCGTCTCGTCCAGAACGCTCACGCCGAAGCGCCGCGCGGATTTCAGCAAAGCGTGGGTGCGCGCGCGCAGGTCCACGCATACCAGAACGAGAGCGGGATCTAGCGAGACGGAGGTGAACGCGTTTGCTGTCATTCCCTTCGTCCCGCCATTCTTCTGCGCCACCGTAACCACGGTCACCCCTGTGGCGAATCGCGACAGGGCGCGGCGATACTCGGCGCTGGCCGGACGTGTCATCCGAGGGAGAGACATCATAGACCCGAAGGGACGTCCTGTGGAGCGGGTCCCAGGGAATGCGCGGCACCGCAGTCACGCCGCGCGCGGCCGTCCCGCAAGCCGGAGGCACAATTCCGGGTCGAGCTACCAGCTATACCGCAGCACAAGCTGGATCTGCCGCGGATTGAAAACGGCGCGCGGCGTGCCGTAGCTGGGGTTCGGTGAACCCTGAAAAAACAACTGCTGCCCAGCGCAAGTCGGCGGAAGAGGCGTGACATTGCAAAAATCCGCCGAACCGTAAACGGTGTTGAAATACTTGATGTTCACATGGTTGAACAGGTTGAAGGCCTCAGCGGAGATCTGGAGCGTCTGCTTCTCGTGGATGGTGAACGAACGCGTGCCGCGGAGATCAAAAGTATAGATATTCTTCCCTCGGAAGGTGTTGCGGCCTTCCAGTCCCGTCCGGTCGTTGTTGCCGAAGATGTCGCCATTCGCGTCGAAGCCCGCGAATTTCGTGAAGAACTCGGGCGACTGAAGCGTGACAATCGTGCTCAACTGGTAGTCGCGCCACCACATGCTGCCCGTGGTCGGAGAAGCGAGCACGCCATTGGCCACAAAGCGATGACGCACGTCATCGGCCGAGTTGGCCTTCTCCGCGCTGAAATTGGCGCTGTCCTGCGGGATCAGCACGAAGCTCGGATTCGGGCCGTCGTCGATCGTGTGCGAGAAGGTATAGCTGATTTCCGCGCTGAAGTGATTGCTGAAGCGCTTATTCACGTTCACCAGCAGACCGTTGAACACCGAATTCCACCGCGAAGTGGCCTCGAAATAGATCGCGTAGTTCTGCGGGCAGGGGAGCCCCTGATTGAGGCATGCCGTACCCGGGATTACGCCGTTGGGGCTCGTGGGGAGCAGAGGGTAGGTGCCCCCGCATTGCGGGGAGCCAGTCAAAGTAAAGGTGCCCGGTATGTCATAGATGTTCTTGCAGCCAATGTTTCCCTGTGAGTCGTGGACTTCCACTTGGCCACTCGGCAGCGGTTGGTTGATGTTGTAAAAGCTGCCCAGATGCACGCCCTTGACGCGCAGAAAGCTCACGCTGACCACGGTGTCCTTGGCCGGCTCGAAGTCCAGGCTCAGGCTCGACTGAATCCCGTACGGGTTCCGATGGTTTTTATCGAAGCGCACGACCGTCGAGGGCCCAAAGAAGCCGCACGTCGAAACTGGAACGCAAACTCCGGGGATCCCGAAAGGCGACACAGTGGTGGAGTCCGGATACGTCCCCGCGGTCAAGAGCTGGGTCAATGCAAAGTTCGTGAGGGCCGGGCTGCTGGCGAATGCAAAAAGCTCGGTTCTGCTGTTCTGGCTGTCGAGATTCGGAAACCCGGGGTATCCGTTCTGCCCGCCGCAGGATGGAATTTGGCACCCCAAGAGCGGCGAGGGAATGATTCCGTGGAACAGCCCGGCGCCGGCACGAAGGGTAAAGTTCCAGGCACCGCCAATGCGATAGGCAATGCCCAGCCGGGGATCGAAATTGTTGTACTGATTGCTCAGTAAAGCGGAGGGCCAGGTTTCGAATTCCCAGCGCAGCCCGTAATTCATGGTCACGCGGTTGGAGACGCGCCATTTATCCTGCGCGTAAAGGCCCTCGTAGGTGTGATTTATGGTGCCTTCCGCCTGGTTGCGAATGGCGTTGGGGATCGCTCCGCCGGCATAGATCTGGGCGAAATTAGCCAGCGTCGGCTCGGTGAAGGTCGGAGCCTGAAAGCGTTCGAAGAAAATCACAAAGGGATTGGGCACTGTGCCCGCCGGACAATTCAGGTTGGCGGGCGCGACGGCGGAACCCAGGAAGCTGCAAAGATTCGCGAAGTCGGCCTCAAAGGGATAAAACAGCGGAAAGGATTCCTTGGAGTTCACGTAGTTGAAATCGCCACCGAAGCTGAGCGTATGTCTGCCCAGATTGATGGTCAGGTCGTCATCCACTTCGCCGCGCTTCTCCAGGTAATAATCGGGGTTCCCGCGGTTGACGCCCACCGCAAAGGTGTTGGCCACTTCCAGGTGCGGCTGCGTGGTGGCGGTCTTGAAGTCGAAGGAGCGCCGTGCGAATTGGCCGCGCAACTGGTTGATCACGTTCGGCGTGATGACGGACGTGAGGCTGCCCACCAGCGACTGGTCGTTGATGCGATTGTTCTTGAAGCCGGAGGGCAAATCGAATCCGTCGTTCAGCGGGGATTGATTGAGAAAGGTCCCCTGACTCACGAAGTAACGAGCCATGAAGGTCTCGCGGTCGTTGAAGTTGTGATCCAGCCGGGCGAAACCGTTGTTTGTGTCCGCGGTGCGCAGCACGTTCAGACCAGCGGGCTCCGGCGGCAAGCCAAACACGGTGGTCTTTACAGTGTTGATGGCGGCGATGTTGTTCAGAATGACGGAATTGTAGAAGGGCGACTCGCCGTGGCGCTGGCCCTCGTAATTGGCAAACCAGAAGGTACGGTCCTTCTTGATCGGCCCGCCGGCCGCCACACCGAACTGGTTCTGCCGCAGCGTGTTCAGTCCCGGCGCCGCTAGGAGGCTTCTCGCGTCCAGCTTGTTATTGCGGAAATACTCGTAGGCGGTGCCGTGGAAATCGTTCGATCCGCTCTTGGTGATGATGTTCACGATGCCGCCCACGGCGCGCCCGAAATCGGCGGTGTAGTTCGTGTTGATCACCCGGAATTCCTGCACCGAATCCTGCGGCGGCGTGCCGCGCTGGATTCCCGAGACCGTGGAAATATCATCGGCGCCGTCCACAGCGATGAAGTTGAAGTGGATGTTCTGGCCGGCAAAGGAGAGTTTGGTGACCGGCTCTACAATCACGTCGGTGCTCCCGGAGGTGGTATCCCCGATCTGTACGGCGGGCGAGAGCAGGGCAAAGTCTATGAACTCGCGGCCATTCACGGGAAGGCTCTCGATCTGCCGCTCCTGGATCACGGTGCTGATTTGCGTGCGGGTGGGCTCGGTGACCTCCGTGGTGGCCTGGACAGTCACCTGGGTTGTGGTTTCGCCGACGGCGAGGGTCAGATCGAGGCTGGCGGCCTGGCCCACCAACAGCGTAATCGCGGCCACTTCCTTCTTGAACCCTTTGGCCACGGCGCTCACTCTGTAGCTGCCGGCGGGCAGCGCGGTCAGCAGGTACTCGCCCTCGCCCGTAGCCGTGGTGGAACGGGCAAAGCCGGTGGCCGTATTCGTTGCGGTGACCGACGCGGAAGGGATGGCGGCGCCATTGCTGTCCACGACGCGGCCACTGAGCGACGCCGTGACCGTCTGGGCAGGCGCGGGTTGCCCAGCCAGAAAGACAAGAAGCAGTCCGATCAAAACCCCAGCCGCCACGGCGTGTCTCATCTGAATCGACCTCCCCTGGTGAACGTCAGACGCAAACATCCTGCTCAGAGTTTCGTCACACCTCGGAGGCGTGTCAAGCGCTTTCCCTCGAGGGAGTTACCGCGCGCGCCGCCACGTTCGCACGGAACTCCAATAGTGACGCGCCCGCGAACTACGACATCTGGTAGTAACTCTCCCCTCCTCCTAAGCTGGCCATTCCGCCGCGGGCATCAGGGGGATGTGGATTCAGGCCTGGGAGGAGACAGATTGACCGCACGCATTCTTCGCGCCGTCCTGCTTCCTGTTCTCTTCTGCTGTCTTCCCGCCGGAGCCCAGATTTTCCGGGGAAGCATCTCCGGAACCATCAAAGACCCGGCTGGGAAACGCGTCGCTGCCGCTCAAATCGTCGCATCCCCGGTCGAATCGCCATCGGCCGAGCGCAAGACAACCAGCGATAGCCAGGGCGAGTTCCACATGGAAGATCTCTCGCCCGGCGTGTATCACGTGGTCATCCGCGCCGCCGGATTTGCCGACACCAGGGCGGAGGTCACCATTGTGGTGAGCTCTGGGCGGGCCATCACTGTGATCCTGAAGCCCGCCGCCGTTCAACAGTCCGTGACCGTCCGGGGCCAGGCCACTTCCATCTCCACGCAACCCGTGGACGGGACGACGGCGGTGCACGAGGGCGCGGTCACTCGTTACGACCTGGAAACGCTGCCGCTGCCCATGCGCAGCTTTGCCGATATTTCCTATCTGGTTCCCGGAACAGAGCCGGTGGAATCCTCCGATCCCACCAAAGCGCGCATTACCGCCGTTTCCGTGGGAGGCAGCTCAGGGCTCAACAACGTGCTTTCCGTGGACGGCGGCGACAACACGGACGACTACATCGGCGGGTTTCTGCAGAATATCTCCCCCGATGCTGTCCAGGAGTTCGCCTTTCAGACTTCGCAGGAAAATGCCGATGTCGGCCGCACGGTGGGCGGCGCCGTGGTGATTACCACGAAGCGCGGTACCGGCGAGTGGCACGGCGACGCGGCCTTCTACGAGCGTGGCGCGGACCTCAACGCGCGCTTCCCCATTGAAGATCCAACTCCCCTGCCGAAACAGCCTTTCTCGCGGCAAAACTACATCGGCACGCTCGGCGGCCCGATTGTCAAAGACAAGCTGTGGTTTTTCACCTCCTACGAATTCGTGCGTGAGAATGCCAGCATCGCGTACAGCCCTGTGAGCCTGGCGCAGTTCAATGCGCTAGCGTCGTTGGCCTCCATGGGCCTGGTTCCCGGGGTCACTTCCATCAACGTGCCCGACAATGTTCCGGTGGATTTCCGGGATAACCTGGGCACCGGACGCCTGGACTGGGCCCAATCCTCCCGTTCCCTCTGGTTCCTTCGCTTTTCTGCCGACAACTACACCACCACGAACAGCCTGGTGCAGCAGGCTGCCCTGCCCTCAACCGGGGCGACTTCTTACTCCGATTACTGGAATTTGGTCCTGGGGCAGCAGTTCACGTTCACTCCCGACTGGCTTGGATCGTTCACTTTTGCCGCCAGCTATCTGCATCTCACCCAGACGCGCAACTCCGACCTGGGCTTCGCGCTGGCCTTTCCCTTCACTTCAACCTCCCAGACAATTTCCGGGTTCGAAACGTTCGGCGACCAGCAATTCGTCACCCCCATCTCCGCGTTTCCCATCCTGCGCAATCAGGAGAAATACCAGGTTCGCTACGACGTGAGCCACTCCACCGGCCATCACGCGCCGCGTTTCGGGATTGATTTCATCCATGAGCCGGTGATGAGCGGTGCGTTGCCGGCCACGCCGGAAAACCTGACTGTGTTTTCGATGAATCCCACCGACTACTTGTCCGATCCTGCACAGTTTTCCGTGGACCTCACCTGCACGCCGGCGGGCGGCCTCGTCCCCAAATCGACATGCACCTCCTCACCCGCCGGCAACGGAAGCTTCTCGCAGAACGTGCAGCGACTGGGCTTCTACGGCATGGACACGTGGCGCGCGGCGCCTCGACTGACCATCAATTACGGGATCCGCTACGACACCACGTTCGGCCTGTTCCACGCTTCCAATCGAAGCCAGGCGGAAAATCCCGCGCTGCTTACGTTGAAGGCGCTTCAGATTCCGCTGATCAATGGCGTGCCGCACGACTACCGAGGCTCGGTGGGCCCGCGGCTGGGCATCGCCTACGGACTCGGAAAACAATCGAGTACCGTATTGCGCGCCGGAATCGGCCTCTACTACAACGACCTGGCTCAGAACGGCTGGGTCACTGCATTCCAGGCGGTGAACACTGCGCCCGGAGTTTGCGTCGCAGTAGGCGACCCTTGCTGCGTTCCCGGAACCAACTCCGGTGGCGCGGGAGCGCTGATTGACCCGCACTACAAGACCCCCTCCGCACTACACGTGAGCGCCGGTGTGTCCCATTCCTTCAATGCGGACTGGGTGTTGAGCGCGGACTACGTGCACGAGCAAGGGAACCACGGCTACCGTCGCTACGAATACGTTCCCGGGTTGGCGTGCCCGGCGTGTACCGTCACTCTGTCCTCGCCTCTCTACCCTCAGGATTCCCCGCTCCAGATGGCGAACGTGCCGGCCCTGTCCGTGTTCCGCAGCGATAACCGGTCCAGCTACAACGGGCTGATGATCCATCTGCAAGGCAATATCTCGAACCGCGCGCGCCTGATTGTCAATTACACCCTCTCGAAAGCGGAAACGTGGGGCTGCGTGCTCGGCGAGCTGTTCGACTACGTCAATGGCGTCTGCAATCCCCTCAATCCATTCGGCCCGGGAGACTACGGGCCGTCGGGAGAGGACGTGCGACATCGCGCCGTGGTGGCCGGTGTCTTCCGCGTGCCGGGTGGCTTTGAGCTGAGCACCCTCTCCCAGTTCGAAAGCGCGCGTCCCTTCACAATCACGACTCCGGTGGACGTGAATGGATTCGGCGACACGCTAGACGACCGCGCGAAGGTCAATGGCGTGCAGACCCGTCTGGATGGTTTCCGCGGGACACCGTACATCCAGGTAGACCTGCGCGTGTCGCGGCCGTTCCATTTCCGTGAGCGGATGACGCTGATCCCCTTCATTGAATTTTTCAATCTGTTCAACCGGAACAATCCGGGCGCCAACTTTGTACCGACTCTGGCGGCGCTGCCCGTCCCTGTCAACAACCTGGCCAACGCCACAGCGTTCTGCCTCAATTCCGCCTGCACCGTCACGAAGCCGATCACCAGCCTCCACCAGTTGCGGGTTCCCGCGGGGGCGCTGGGCGACTTCTTCGGCCCCGGCACGACGGTGGGAATCCCGTTTGCTGCCCAGGTGGGCGCGCGCTTCACTTTCTGAGCGGTGCCGGCCGCTTCGGATTTCAAATCCGGGCAAACGCGGGACGATCGAGTATCGTGTCCTGCAAATACCCCGCAATTGTCTTTAGGGGGTCATAGCTTTAGCTCCGGCATAAAAGCCGCAACGTCACCGCGACTTTTTGGCCCTAAAGCCACAATGCCTTTGGCATTTGTTTTGGGGACGGCACACTAGCTGCCCTCAGCCTTCCCTTCACCAGCAGAGAATTCCTCCGGCTCGATGACGCCGCTGAGGCGCAGCTTCTCCAGCGCGTCGGCGCGGATCGCCGGCAGCAGCCGCGCAAACACGAATGCCCCCGCAACGCAGGCGGCGCCGCCTGCGGCCAGCGTGAGGGGCGCGCCCAGCCGGTCGGCCGCTAAGCCCGCGCCCAGCGAGCCCAGCGGCATCATCCCCATGAACATCATCGAGTACAGCGCCACCACTCGGCCACGCAGATGGTCGGGCGCCATGTACTGGAGCATCGTGTTCGTGGCCGCCATCTGCAACATCACGAAATAGCCGACGGGGACCAGCAGAATCATGGAAATCGCCAGCCAGTGGGAAAAGGAAAACAGCACCAGGCTCACGCCAAACCCGCCTGCCGCCACGGCCGCCACGCGTCCCAGGCCCAGCACGCTGCGCCGCATCGCCAGCGTCAGCGCGCCCATCACTGCTCCCACGCCGGTCGCGCCCATCAGCAGGCCGAGCGCCTGCGCCCCGCCGTGCAGGATGCGATCCGCAAAAATCGGCATCAGCACTGTGTACGGAATGCCGACCACGCTCACCAGCCCCACCAGCAGGAGCAGCGAGGAGATTGTAGGCGAGCCCAGGGCGTAGCGAAATCCTTCGAGCGCCTCCTGCCACGCTTTGCGGCTGCCGGAATCGCTCCTTCGTTCTTCAACCTGCATCATGAGCAGGGCCACGATGACGGCGATGAAGCTCAGCCCGTTGATGAAGAAACACCAGCCCTCGTGAATCGTAGCCACCAGGATTCCGGCGATGGTCGGGCCGATGATTCTGGCTCCGTTGAAGATGGAAGAATTCAGCCCGATGGCGCTCTGGAGATCCTCCCTTCCCACAATTTCCACGAAGAAGGCCTGGCGCGCGGGGATGTCGAACGCGTTCACCACACCGAGTAAAGCCGCGAGCACGATAATTTCCCACACCTGCACGATTCCGCCAAGCGTCAGTCCAGCCAGCAGAAAAGCCAGAATCATGGAGGCGGCCTGGCTGGCCACTACGATCCGGCGTTTCGGATGCCGGTCCGCCACAATGCCGCCCACTGTAGCGAGAAAAAACACGGGAATCTGACTCACAAAAGCCACCGTGCCGAGGAGCACAGCCGAGCCCGTCAGACGATAAACGAGCCAGGCCTGGGCCACCGACTGCATCCACGTCCCGATCAGGGAAATCAGTTGCCCGATGAAAAACAGCCGGAAATTGCGGTGGCGCAGCGCCCGGAATGCACCCAGGGGAGGCAGCGGCGGCGCAGAAGCGGATGCAGCGCCCGGCGTAGGTTCCGCCACTACCACGGGCTCGGACAGGATTGGTCGATCACTCATCAGCCGGCGAGAGAAATATTTCGATGACTCCGGGCGCGCTGCGTTTCGCATGACTCCGGATTTTTGCGCGAATCAGGCAACGCAGAGGGCTCATCAGAATGTGATTTTGTGCTCGCGGGCGGGTGTGGGCCAGCGCGAAGTGACCACCTTGGTTTCCGTGTAGAACTGCACCGCGTCGCGGCCCAACGCGTGGAGGTCCCCGAAGAACGACCCTTTCCAGCCGGCAAACGGGAAAAACGCGGATGGCGCTGGGACCCCGACGTTGATTCCCACCATTCCCGACTGCGCTCGCGCCGCGAATTCCCTGCCCTCCGCTCCGGATCCCGTGAAGATGGAAGTGGCATTGCCGAATTCCGAGCCATTCACCACTCCGACGGCTTCATCCAGGTCTTTTGCGCGAATCACGGAGAGGACGGGGCCGAAGATTTCCTCCCGCGCGATGCGCATTTCCGGCCGCACCTGGTCGAATATGGTCGCGCCGACGTAGAACCCCTGGGTGCCGTCGTGGGAGCGCGCGTGGCGCCCGTCCGTCACCAGCTTCGCGCCTTCCTTCTCCCCCTGCTCGATATACCGCTCGATGCGTTCCTTCGCCGCCGCGTTCACCACCGGTCCGATGCCCGTCTTCGAGCTGTCACCGGGACCCACGGAGATTTGGTTCGCGGCCTTCTTCAATTCCTCGATCAGCGGGTCCGCCACGCTGCCGACGGCCACCACTACGCTGGTGGCCAGGCACCGCTGCCCCGTGCAGCCATACGCCGCCCCCACAATCGCCTTCACCGCAGCCCCCAGGTCGCATCCCGGCATCACCACCAGGTGGTTCTTCGCCCCGCCCATGGCCTGGACGCGTTTCCCCCTGCGCCCCGCGGTCTCGTAGATGTAGCGCGCCACGGGACTCGAGCCCACAAACGATACCGCCCTCACCCGCGGATCATCCAGCAACGCATCCACCACGTCCTTCGTGCCGTGCACGATGTTGCATACGCCGGGCGGCAGCCCCGCTTCGTACAGCAGCTCGATCAGGCGAATCGCCGTGCGCGGAACGCGTTCCGAGGGTTTCAGCACGAACGAATTGCCGCAGGCGATCGCCAGCGGGTACATCCACATAGGCACCATCGACGGGAAATTGAAGGGAGGAATCCCGACGCAGACGCCGATGGGCTGCCGCGCCGTAACCGTGTCCACTCCGCGCGAGATGTCGCCCACCGTATCGCCCATCATCAGCGTGGGCACGCTGGTGGCGAATTCCACTGCTTCGATCCCCCGGCCGAGCGAGCCGCGCGATTCGTCCAGCGTTTTCCCGTGCTCCAGCGTGGTGAGCCCCGCAATCTCTTCTCCATGCTTCAGCAGCAACTCCCGGTAACGGAAAAACACGTGGGTGCGCTCCACCACCGGAACCTGCCGCCAGGACTCGAAGGCAGTCTGGGCGGAGTCCACCGCTGCGCGCACTTCTTCCGGCGTGCAATAGGGAACGGTGGTGATCGGTTCCCGCGTGGCGGGATTCAGCAGCGTTTCCCGGCGGCCCGCCGAAGGACGCCAGTCTCCACCGATGCAGATCGGGCAATCGTACAGATCGGTTCTCTGTGCTGTTTTTGTAGTCATTTGAGCGCCGCTCGCACTTTCAGTTTACACCTGTATGACCGGCGGTGATTCGCCGAATCAGACGGCAGGAAACGCCCCCGCGGTCCAGCCGCGCAGTTCCCGGACGCCGCGCCGCGCCCTCCCGTCAGACGGTAGGCGCGGCTTCCGCCTGCTTTTCGCAGGCTGCCACCAGCGCGCCTTCCAGCACGTCGAGCCCTTCCTCGAATTGCGGCCGCGGGATATTCAGCGGCACGAGCAGCCGGATCACGTTCCCGAAGGTGCCCGCCGTCAAAATGATCAGGCCGCGTTCGTGGCAGCGCTGCACCACGGCCTCGGCCAGCGATTTGGCCGGCTGCCGCGTCCCTTCGTTCTGCACCAGTTCGATGGCCTGCATGGCGCCCAGGCCGCGCACGTCGCCGATCTCCGCCCAGCGCGACTTCCAATAATTGGCGCGCGCGCGGAAGCGCTCCCCCAGTTCCTCGGCCCGGACCACCAGCTTTTCTTCCTCCAGGGTCTCGAACACCGCGTTCGCGGCAGCCAGCGCCAGCGGATTGCCGCCAAACGTCCCGCCGATCCCGCCGACTCCCGGCGCATCCATCACCTCCGCCCTGCCGGTCACAGCGGCAAGCGGCAGCCCGCCGCCCAGCGACTTTGCGCTCACCAACAGGTCCGGCTCGATCCCCAGCCGTTCGCAGGCAAACAGGGCGCCGGTGCGCCCGAACCCTGTCTGCACCTCGTCGGCGATGAACAGGATGCCGTGCTCCCGGCAAATCTGCTGCACCACCTGGAAGAACTCGCGCGGCCCGGGAACGAATCCGCCTTCGCCCAGCACCGGCTCCGCGATCACCGCCGCCACCGACTCTGCCGCCACCCCGCGCTGGAACAGCGTTCTCAGTTCGTGCGCGCAATGCACCGCGCATTCCGGATACCTCAGGGAATAGGCGCAGCGGTAGCAATAGGCGTAGGGCAGGCGATAGATTTCCCCCGCGAACGGTCCGAATCCGGCCTTGTAGGGGTGCGTTTTGCTGGTCAGCGACATGGTCAGCAGCGTGCGCCCGTGGAACGCGTCCTCAAAACACACAATGGCTGGCCGGCCCGTGTAGCACCGCGCGATTTTCACCGCATTCTCCACGGCCTCGGCCCCGCTGTTCACGAACATGGTCTTCTTCGGAAACTTCCCGGGCGTGGCCGCGTTCATCTTCTCCGCCAGCGCGATGTAGGGCTCGTAGGGCGTCACGCTGAAGCAGGTGTGGAGATAACGGTCGATCTGCGCCCGCAGCGCCGCGAGAACCCGCGGCGCCCGGTGGCCCGCGTTCAGGCAGCCGATGCCGCCGGCGAAGTCGATCATGCGGTTTCCGTCCACATCCTCGATCAGTGCGCCGTCCGCATGCGCGATGAAAATGGGTGCGGCAGAGTAAATGCCCGCCGGCACAGCGTCGCGCCTCCGGCGCCATAGCGCCTGCGAGGCGGGACCGGGAATTGCCGTGCGGATTTGAATCGCGCCCATCAGTACCATCCGATCGGGGCTTCGTCCAGGTTGACGAAGACCTGTTTCGTCTCGAGATACTCCTCAATCCCCCACGGCCCCAGTTCGCGGCCGTACCCGGACTGCTTATATCCGCCCCAGGGCGCTTCGACGTACGTGGGCTGCATCGTGTTCACCCACACGATTCCAGCGCGCATGGCTTTCACCATCCGGAAAGCTTTGAAGATGTCTCGCGACCACACGGCGGCAGCCAGGCCGTAATGCGTGTCGTTGGCGATGCGGATCGCTTCCGGCTCACTGTCGAACGGGATGATCGCGGCGACAGGCCCGAAGATCTCCTCGCGAGCTATCCGCGCGCTGTTGTCCACATCGCAGAACACGGTAGGCTCGACGTAAAAGCCCTTTCCGAATCCAGCCGGCCGGCTGCCCCCGGCGCACAGTTTCGCTTCGTGCTTTCCCACTTCTAGGTACGACGTTACCCGGTCGTATTGCTCCCGGCTCACCAGCGGGCCCATCTTCGTCTCGCGTTCGAGCGGCGGGCCCAGCCGGATCGTCTTTGCCTTCGCGGACATGGCCTCCACAAACTTCGAGTAGATCTTCCGCTCCACCAGGATGCGGCTGCCCGCCGAGCACACCTCGCCCTGATTGATGAACACGCCGAACAGCGCCCCGTCAATCGCCGCTTCGAAATCCGCATCGGCAAAGAAAATGTTGGGCGATTTGCCGCCCAGCTCCAGCGTCACACGCTTCAGGGAATCGGACGCTGCGCGCGCGATCTTCTTCCCCACTTCCACGCTGCCCGTAAAGGCCACTTTGTTCACCTGCGGGTGGGTGGACAGTGGCGCTCCCGCTGTCTCGCCGAATCCGGTCACCACGTTCACCGCGCCCGGAGGCAGTCCCGCCTCCTCGAACCACCGCGCGAATTCCAGGGCCGTCAGCGGAGTTTGCTCCGCCGGCTTCAATACGCAGCAGCAGCCCGCCGCCAGCGCCGGAGCCAGTTTCCAGGCCGCCATCAGCAGCGGATAATTCCAGGGAATAATCTGGCCGGCCACGCCCACGGGCTCGCGCAGGGAAAGGCTCAGCGCATTGGCCGGCACCGGATTCACCTGCCCCATCACCTTCGTCGCTAATCCGCCGTAATATTCGAAGCAGGTGGCGGCATCCGCCACGTCATATTCGGATTCCACGATCGGCTTCCCGCAGTTCCGCGTCTCCAGTTCCGCGAGCCCCGCCGTTTCCGCGCGCAGTTTTTCCGCCAGGCGGAAGAGGACGCGGCCCCGGTCCTGCGCCGTGGTCTTCGACCAGGGGCCATGCTCAAAAGCCTCCCGCGCAGCCGCCACCGCCGCATCCACGTCCTCCGCGCCGGCATCGGGCACTTCCGCGATGATCTCCTCCGTCGCCGGGTCATAGACGGGGAACCATTTCCCGCCCTTTGCCGCGACAAACTGCCCATTCACATACATCAGAGAGCGCTTCACAGTGGGCCTCCTGGACCAGGCGACTCCGCCGCTGAGGCGGCCGCCGCCAGCAGCGCAGCCTTGCGGCGGGAGTAAGGAAAATAGAAAAACGCGGCCAGCGCCAGAAACAACAGCGTTCCGGCGGCCATTTTCGTCTCGAATTGCCACAGCCCTTCGCCCTCATGCTGCGGGATGAAGGCCACCACCATCCCGATGACCGTGGTGACCAGACCCGACAGGCCCGCAAACCACAGCAGCCCCTTCGAATACCGGCCGCGGCCGTCCTCCGGGCTCCGCGCCAGGCCGATCAATGCGGCATAGAGATAGAGGAACGGCACGAGTTGTAGCACCACGGCCAGATCCAGCAGCGTCTTATACCCCTGCTCCACCGTGGCGCCCAGAAAGCTCATGGCCACGAACACCCCCGACAGTACGGACTGCGTGATCAGCGCCACATGCGGCGTTCCGTATTGCGGGTGCAGGCGTCCCAGCGATTCCGGCAGATACCGGTCCAGCCCGGCCACAAAGGGTATGCGCGCGGAGCCCGAAAGCCATGCCGACGCAATCCCCGCAATCGACACCGTCAGCACGAAAGCCACCGGAGCCACCAGCCACCCGATGTCCGCGCTTTCCGCCATCGATGTAACCGCCTGTAAGATTCCCTGCACCGCTCCGATCTTCGTTCGCGGCAGTGCGAGCAGCACCGCGAGCGTGGCGCCGACGTAAAGGACGCCCGATGCCACTCCGCCCCACAGCACTCCGCGCGGCACCGTCCGCTGGGGATCGCGGATTTCATCGCCCATTACCGAGCCCAGCTCCAATCCCACCAGCCCGAAGCAGATCACTCCAAACGTGTTCATCAACGACCAATCCGCGCCCGTGAACCGAAAATCGGAAGCCGTCAGGCTGCTTCCGTGCCTCGAAAGGACCAGGAAAGCCAGGCCGCCGAGCGCCGCTGCCGCCACCGCCGTTCCCACCGCGCCCGCATTGTTTACCCATTTCCCCAGCCCCAGGCCGCGGACATTCAGCGCCACCAGAACGGTGAGCAACAAAATGGCCATCACGAAAACAAATTCTTTGCTGTCCCCCAGCGCCACGTATTGCGGCCCGCCGATGTACACGGCAATGCCCACCAGATAGAGCAGCAGGGTGGGGATATAGAAGATATTGTTGGTCCAATAGCACCAGCCGGCCAGAAATCCGTGGAACGGTCCGAACCGCTCTTTGCACCACAGATAAATCCCGCCCTCGCCGGGATATCGCCGCGAAAATTCGATCACCGCAATCCCCTGCGGCCAGAAGAAGAAGGCCAGTGCCAGCAGCCAGAACCAGACCATCGCCGCTCCGCCCGCAGCGACCACCGGAACCAGGTTCAGATTGGCAACGGCCACCACGCACAGCAGTGCCAGATCCCAGGTTCCCAGCACCCGCCGCAGGTGCGCTTCCCCCGTCGCGGGCGGCGTTGCGCCCGCAGGCCGCGCTGCTCCTGGGGATTCATTCGGCATGCGGTGCGTGCTCCATTACGGCGGCCGCCTCCGGGCCGGAAGGAAATCCAGTGGCGGGCGAAAGTCCCTGTCCTACCGGGCGGCGGCCACCTGCTGGCGTTCTTTTTGCGCCTGGGCGAGGGCCGGAGCGACCTCCCCGAACGCGGCGATGTGACGGTCGATGTCCGCCTCGGTGTGTTGCACGGAGATGGTCCACTGCTCGTCCCACCAATAGGGCTGCGGCAACACGCCGCGATTGACCATGGCGAACCAGTAGTGCCGCCACAGTTCCGTGTCCACCTCGAGCCAGTCGCGGTAATTGCGGACCACGGAGCCGCGAAACATCAGCACGCCGTTCGCTCCCGCGCCAACCACATAGGCCGTCAGCCCGCTCCCCTCTGTGATGCGCTGGTAGCCTCCCAGGAGTTTTTTATTCAGCCGCTCCACATACTGGTAGGCCTCGCGCGTCAGCACCTCGCGGAACATGGCCAGTCCCGCGGCCATCGATATCGGGTTCGTGTTGTACGTGCCCCCGTGGAACACTTTGTGCTGGCTGATCTGGTCCATCACCGTTCGCGTGGCGCCGAACGCCGAAAGCGGCAGGCCTCCTCCAATCGATTTTGCCAGGCATACGATGTCCGGCTTCACTCCGAAATATTCGCAGGCCCCGCCCCAGGCCAGCTTCGCCCCGGTTTTCACCTCGTCGAAGATCAGCAGCGCGCCATGCTTCCGCGTCAGTTCGCGCAGCGCGGGCAGGAACCCCTCCTCCGGCATGCATATGCCCACGTTCATCATTACCGGCTCGCAAATCACCGCCGCAATCTGCCCCGGATACTTCTCGAACCGCCGTTCGACGCTGCGCAGGTTGTTGAACGTGGCCACCAGCGTGTTGGCGATGTGCGTCGCGGGAATTCCCGCGCCGCCCGAGATCGGCGTGGGATCCTCGATCGAGCCCACCTCCTCCAGGTGAGGCTTTACGCTCACCAGCGCTGCGTCATGCAATCCGTGGTAGGCGCCCTCGAACTTTACGATGCGGTCGCGCCCCGTGGCCGCTCGCGCCAGCCGCACGGCATGCATGGTCGCCTCGGTGCCCGTCGAGCCGAATCGCACCATGTCCACCGGATACCGCCGGCATATCTCATCGGCCAGTTCCCATTCCATGTTGTGGGGCATGCCGTAGGCGGTGCCGCCGCGCAGGCGCGATTCCACCGCCCGCACCACAGCGGGATGCGAATGCCCCGCCAGGAGCGCTCCAAAACTCAGGTTAAAGTCGATGTACTCGTTCCCATCCACGTCCCACAGGTGGCCGCCCTTCCCTTCCCGCACAAACAGCGGATAGGGATCGTAGGCCCGGTAATTGCTCGCCACCCCCAGCGGAATTCGATCGAGCGCGCGCGTGTGCGCCTGCTTCGACCGCGGCGTGCGCTTTTCGTAGGTTGCAATCTCCTGTGCTAGACCCGCGTGCATAACCCTCTCCTCGCCGGCAACTCGCCGCCCCTCCCCGCTATTGTAGCCCGCCGGCCGCGGCGGCGGCATCGCCTGCGGCGGCTTCGGAACACGCTGCCGCGGAACCCAATTACAGCCCAGCAGGTAATCCGGCTACACGCCACGTTTGCGGCGAGCCGGAACGGCCCAGGCGCAGCCGATTCCCCCTCCGGCCGTCAGAAATGCACCTTCAACGCAAACTGCACCTGGCGGGGGTCGTGTACCTTCAGAGCCCTCCCGAATGTGCCCGTGTCGGAAATATTTCCGTCCACTTGGTAAAACTGGGCGTGGTTCCAGATATTGAAAATGTCGGCGCGGAATTCCACCCTCACGCGCTCGCCAATGGGCGTGAATTTCTGGAAGCTCACGTCGAAATTGTTGATCCCCGGCCCGCAGCAAATCGAACGCGGGGCATTTCCCACGTACGGGAAAACCCCGTTGTTTGCCGGCGCAGCATCCGCGAAAAGCGCTGGATTGAACACTTGCCCGCCCGTTTTGTGCGGATTCAGCGTGGAAAACGGCGCCACCAGATCTGGTTGTCCCGCAGCCTCGAAGTCAAAGCTGCTGAACAGCTCGGCGTCGCTCGCCGAGGTAATGCGGATGGGGAACCCGGACTGCAGCGTGTAAATGCCCGACATGGCCCAGCCGTCCAGCAATTTTCCTTTCATGCCCTGGTATTTCGGCACGGGAAACTCCCAATAGCCGCTGCCCACAAAGCGGTGCCGCGCGTCGAACAGCGAAAGCCCTTTGGTGGCATTCAGGTCGTAAGGATTGAGGATGTTTTCGAAGCTCGATGCGTCGTCGATCGTCTTGCTGTACGTGTACGCAACCTGGAACTGCAAACCGTGGGAAAAGCGCTTCTCCGCGAGAACCTGGAGGGAGTTGTAGTTGGAATAACCGATCGTGTTCTGCGTAAAAATATTTGAGTAGACCGGCACGCCATCCAGTGGGCAACTCGCCCCCGTCAGCGGATTGCAGAGCGGCGAGGAGTGGGGACGGGTCCCCACGAGGGTGATGGGCGTGCCCCCGGCTGCTCCCGTGATCAGGCATCCGGTCGGAGCACCCACCGGGGGACACGGAATGTTCGTGCCGTTCGGCCCGCCGGGGGCATAGGGCAGGTGGAAAACGCTGCCGGCCGGAACCGTGAAGGAGTACGGAGAATCAGCGCTGAATGCCCCGCAGGGTTGTCCCAGTGCAATCAGGTCCAGACACGTAAGGGGGTTTCCGGGATTCAAGTCGTACGAAGCCAGCAGGCGGTGGCCCTGCGAGCCCACGTACGCGACCTGTAAAAGCATGTCTCCCGGCAGTTCCCGTTGCAGCGTCAAGTTGAACTGCTCGCCGTATTGCGACCGCTCCAAGGGGGGAAACTCACCAAACAGTAGTATCGGTCGGAACCTCGCCCAGTCCACCGCCTGGCCCCGTGGAGGATTCAGGATTCCGTTGTACGCGTTGGGAACCACCGACCCGCCCTGGGTCACAAAGGGCGTGCTGAACAGGACGTTGCTGATGCTGCTGCTCCCGCCGAAGGGCGGCTCGGCGCTGAATTGCTCCAGTACGAGCTGCTCCACCGGGTTGTAGAAAATCCCGTACCCCATCCGGACGCTCGTCTTGCCGGGTCCCCCTGATAGCGACTTCAGCCAGCCCTCGCTCCACCCGGGACTCCACGCCAGCCCGATGCGCGGCGCAAAGGATTTATAGTAGGTCTTGGTAAGCCCGTTGGGGACTCCTGGGTCCCCAGGAACCACCAGCCCCACGGGCGTAACTCCGGCTCCCGTGCAGTCGTTGGGTCCCGCAGCGCCCAGCGCCGCCTGCTCTCCCGCGGTCAGATTGCCGCACGGATAGACCGTCGAGGTCACGCCGGGACGGAACGTCTGCACTTTGTGCCCGAGATCGTTCAGCGGCGTGTTCAATTCCCAGCGCAGGCCGTAATTCAGCGTCACGTTCGGCCTGATCTTCCAGCTATCCTGCGCGTACAGATAGAGCGAGTGACTGCGCACCAGTTCGCTCTGCGCCGAGCCCTGCGAGTAGGTCGTGGGCAGTCCCAGCAGATAATTCGCATAGCCATCCACGAAGCCCAGGTCATTGCCGCTGAGGTAGCACGCCGTTTGGGGCAGGGGCATGCCAGTATTAGGGTCAGTGCACAACGTCGGTGTCGAAGTGAACGTGTAGTCCCCATTTACGTTGAAGTAGAGCAGTTGGTTGAATTGCTGGTAACGATAGTCGCCCCCGAATTTGAGGGTGTGCTTTCCCAGCACCTTGCTGTAGCCCTCCGACCACTGATACGTGTTGCCGGTCTGCGGCAACTGGCCCTCGAAGTTGTTGCCGATGCTGAATCCGCCGCTCACGCTGATGTAGGGCACCCCTTCAAACTGCGCGCCCAGGCCCGGCGTGATGCCCAGTTTCGGTGTAGCCGCTATGGGTGTCCCCGCGTCAGAGACCAGGGGCGTGTCTGCGGTGCCTGTGAAACAGAACGTAGCGGCCGCGCCCGTGCACGAGTTTGTCACCAGATTCGTATTCGTGGGCTTATCGAAGGCCCCCTGCCCCTCCCGGTAGAACGTAAAATGAAACTCGTTCACTGCCGTGCTCCCCAACGTCCACGTATGCGACACGTTTACCTGCTGCGAGAGGGTGTCGAACGAGCCCGGGAAGTTCCCGATATTGGCGCCCGCGGCCTGGAAGAAAGCGAATGGGTCCAGCACCTTGGATTTATCGTAGTAGTAGTACACCGACACTTTCTGCGTGGCCGTCAGGTTCCAGTCGTACCGCCCGGTCACCTGGTCGCCGAAACTCGTGCCCTTGGGCACGCCCACGAACTGGTTATTTGTCCCGGCGACGTTCGCCCCGGGCACAAACCGCAGCAGGCTCGTGGCCACAGGATCAAAACACTGCGTGGGGATCTGCAGATTCGGGAAAACTTGGCTGTAGGGCACCGGCGTTCCTCCCAGCGCGCTGGCCAGCGCCGGGCCGCCTCCCGCCGTTGTAATCTGAGGCCCGCAGCGGTTGTTCAGGATGTTGGCCACGGTGGCATCGTTCAGCGCCCCGCAAAACTGTGGCGCCGCGGTTGTTCCGCACGCCGGTTGGCCGTTCGCTGCCCCCAGGAGGCCGAAATTCCCCGCCAGCTCGTCTGGAGAAGGAATGGGCACAGGCGAGGTAGACATTCCCTGCACAATCCTCCGACCCTCGTAAGAGACAAAGAAGAACTGCTTGTCTTTACGAATGGGACCGCCCAGAGTGCCCCCGAACTGGTTCTGCCGGAATTCGGGTGTTGTGCTGTTGTAAAACTGTTTTGCGTTCAGCACATCGTTGCGGAAGAATTCGAAGACGTCGCCGTGCCAGTCGTTCGTGCCGGATTTGGTCACCACGTTCACCACCGCCCCCGAATTGCGCCCGAATTCCGCGTCGAACGTGTCCGTCAGCACCCGGAACTCCTCCACCGAGTCCGGTGACGGCTGCACCCCTGGCAGGTTGGCAAACAGGTCGTTGCCGTCGCCGCCGTTCACGGTGTAGTTGTTCGAGCGCCCTCGCGCGCCGTTCACCGTCACCACCCCGGCGTCCCGGCTGCCGTAGAATAAGTCCAGCCCGAGTTGTGACTGCACTCCCGGCTGGATCTGGAGGAGCTGGTAGGTGTCCCGCTGGTTCAGGGGGAGCTGCACGACCGCGCGCGAGTCCACCACGGCGCCAATCTGCGTGCTCGTGGTCTCCACCTGCACCGGAGAAGATTCCACCGTTACCGTGGTCGAAGTCTGGCCCACTTGCAGCGTGGCGTTCACTACGGCCACATGCCCGATGTCCACAGCCAGATCCTTCTGCACGAACTTCTTGAACCCCGCGGCTTCCACCTCCACGGTGTACACGGCTACAGGGACGGAGACAAATTCGAATGAGCCGTCCTCACCGCTCGTCACCGACCGCTGCGCGCCGGTTCCCTGCGCGGTGATGGCGATTTTCGCCCCCGCAATCACCGCTCCCGCGGGATCTTTCACCGAGCCGCGGATGGCGCCGGTTTGCGCGCGTGCGGCCGTTGCCAGGAACATCAGGCACACCAGCACGCCGAAGAACCGCAGCAGATGTCTCATAGCTTTCCCCCGGGCGGCGGCCGCAAAATCTGGATTCGGTGAATCGGTTGCGCGGCTGCCGCAACCTTACTATAATCCGGCAACCTTAGAGGAGGCCCTCATCTCTGTCAAGCGCAAAGATGTAAGCAAATCGCGCCTTCGCCCGCTGCCACCCGTCTCCGGCGAAGGCTTCTTCCGGATCGGAGCGGCTGCCCGTCGCGTCGGCGTTTCTCCCTCCGTCCTCCGCATCTGGGAGCGGCTGGGGATGGTCTGCCCCCGGCGGACCCGCGGCCGCTATCGCCTCTATTCGGCCGACGACCTTCGAGTGCTGAAACGAGCGCGTTTTCTTCGCCGCGCGAGAGGATTGAACCCTCGCGCCGTGGCGCACGTGCTCAAAAGCCAGGGCCTGCTCGCCGATGCCGGAGCGCGACCGGCCACCCCGGTCGGCCCCAGGCTGCGCCGCCTCCGGCTCGCCCGTAAGCTCTCCCTGGCATCCGTCGCGCGCAAGACGCGCATTTCCGTGGCTTTCCTGAGTGCCATCGAACGCGGGCAGATGAGCGCATCCGTCGCGACTCTCCGCCGGCTGGCGCGCTTCTACGGACAAAATATCCTCTCGCTCTACGAAACCTCCGGCTCCGGTCCGCAACGCGTCCGGCCGCACGAGCGGAAAGTGCTCGAAGCCGGCCCCGGCGTCCGCATGGAACTGCTCGCCTGGGGCGACGCGGTGATGGAGCCACACCTGTTTCGCATCGCGCCCGGCGCCGGCAGCGGCGAGGCCTACATGCATGAGGGCGAGGAATTCCTCTACATTTTGCGCGGCCGTCTGGAGATTACCCTGGATGGCGGCGCGCCGTTTCCGCTGGACGAAGGCGACAGCTTCTATTTTGAAAGCAGCACGCCCCACCAGTGGGTGAATCGGGGAAAACAGGAAGCCTGGATACTCTGGGTCAACACCCCGCCGACGTTCTGAGCCGCCGATTTCCCCGGGCTAATGTCTTTCGCTTTCTCTCGAACTGTGTTCCGCCTGGTAGGATTTCAAGAAGGCCACGATCTGCCATCGCTCCGGCTCCGGCAGCTTCGACCACACCGGCATCCCCCGCCGCACCACTCCGTTCGTCAGCACCCAGAAAATCGCGCCCGGCGTCGCCTGCCGCACCTGCTCGCTCAGCAGACTCGGCGCCCGCCGCGTCCCTTCCGCTTTCTTTCCGTGGCATTCCGCGCAGTGCTGTTCGAACAGCTTTCCTCCCGCCGCGACGGAGTCCGGCTCGCCCTCTAACGGGTTCGGCCGCGCCTGGGCTTTGGCCGGAGCCTCCTCGAACGCCCGATGGTAGCCTCCTTCGTTCGCCCCTCCCGCCTGCTGCCCAAACGCCAGCGAAGCATGGATCGCGACCCATCCTGCCAGCGCCACTGCCGCGGCTATCGCCATCAGGCGCACCCGAAGTGTCCTCATCGGTGGCCTCCAAACACGCGGCCCATCATTTCTCCGAATCCGGTGAACTCACGCGATACTCCCCAGCGCAGCAGGAAGCCGTGGCTCGTAGTGTTCAGCCCGAATCCGGGCGAGACTCGCAGCGTCCATCCCGAGGGCAGGTTCCACGCGCTCACGGGCGCCAGGTAATGCGACGTCTCGTGCAAACCGAAGCTCCGCGCGTCGCCGAGGCCTCCATACATCTCGACTCCCAGAATGAAGTTTTCCGGACAGAAGTTGCACCGCGCCGGCGACGCGCGCAGCGCCAGCGGCCGGCTGGCCCCCAGCGCATACCCGAACTCCCAGGGGTTGCTCGGCGACAGGTTTTTGGTCGCCAGCGGATTCAACGCGAAGTTCCATCCCCGCGCCTGCCGCGACAGCAGCAGTTTGAATTCCAGCTCGTGGTTCAATGTGCGGTTGGCTTCGGCGTTGGGCGTCGCGTGGTCGGATGCCACGTCGTGCCCTTCCACCTCCTTCAGGATTTTGTCCGCCTCCGTGATTTGCTCGTATTCAACGTAGAGCACCGGGTTGATGAAATGCTCGCGTTCGAGCGGCCGAAACCGGTTTTCCCACCGGAACCCGGTGAAGAGTGTGCTCTCCCGGAAGGTAGTCTGGCCGTCAGCGTAGAATTCCGTGGTCCACCATGCCTTCACGCCGTATTCAAGCTCCACCCAGAACCCGTGAAAATCATTCCCCGCGTGCTGCGTCCCGAAGGTGGAGAAGTATTCCACCTCCAGGCTGCCGGGTTCCTCCAGGTAGTGGTCGTAGCTGACGATGTAGGGGCTCTCCTGTGCCCGCGCGTATGGCGCAGCCATCAGGCTGATCACCCCCAGCAGCAGCCCTGCGAACCGTTGCGATACAATGGAACGCAATCGCCAGTCCCGTGTTTCCCCAGTCCTCACCAATCCCCCGAGGGAAATCGCTCCCGCCCCTGGCCGAACAGCCGGGGCTTTCCGGCAAGAGCCTCGCTCCAGGCTCTCAAACAGTTGCAAATCATTTGCAAGAGTCGGCCAGCCAGTCCCGCCCCCGCCCTGCAACCAGCCACCTCAATTCCCTGGAGATCTTCCGGCGCGGGAGAAGGCGAGTCCGCCACTAACTTGCGACCAGTTACAGTTGCAAGTCATTTGCAACAGGACCGCAGCTTAGTCCACCTCTCTCCTCCCTGTCAACACGTTTTCCATAAAAAAAGCGGAGACCCTGTTCGGGTCTCCGCTCTCCCACCCCGGCCACCTACCCGCTTCCAGCCCTCAAGCCCTTCTGCCTCGAGCCTACCTCGGCCGCCTGTGGATCAGCCCTATCGCCCGGTGCCGCCACCTGCCCAGGTACCGGTTTAACGGATGATTCCTGCCGAGAAACGACAGCACCGGTGGCTTGCGGTAGCCGAACAGGCCCAGCGCCTCCACCACCCGCGAATCGCGCCCGGTATAGCGCAGTCCGTCGTTCAGCGTCTCCACAGCGTCCGCCACCCGGCCTCGGCAGCGGTACAGTTCCGCCAGATTCAGATACAGTTGCGGGATCTGGCGGCGTTTGCGCAGTGCTGCCATGCACAGCGCCTCCGCCTCATCCCAGTTGCGTGAAGCCTGGCCCAGCGCCAGGCCGTAATAGGAGAGAAAGTAGGGATTCTGCGGCTCCATCGAAGCGGCCTGGCGGAAGGCCGAGAGCGCCTCAAAGCTTTGGCCATCTCTCAGGTGCGCCAAACCGAACCGAAACACCTGGATCGCTTCCGACTGCTCTCCTGCATTGAAGTTGTTTGCCAGCGACAATCGTGCCATTTCGATCCTCTCGGCGCGGGCGCTGCGGGCGAACCCGCTCCGGAAGATGACCGTACACGTTCCGGCGTCAAAAAAACTACTGGTGGGAAGTCGGGTCGAGGGACAGCTCCCAACGCTGGACTACAAACTGGCAGAGAGGACAGGTCACCCGCCCGGTGGCTTTTCGCCCCCGGATTCGAACGGCCGCGCGTGGTAATTCTGCAGGATCAGGTCCGCGCGTCGCCGCACGCGGTGCTTCGCCAGCACGTTGGACACGTGAAATTTCACCGTGCGCTCGGAAAGATTCAGCCGCGATGCAATCTCCTTATTCGAGAGATTCTCGAGAAGCGCTTCATGCACCTGCCGCTCGCGCGGGCTGAGTCGCCGCGCCTCGCCCGGCACGGGCAGCCGTGGCTGGTCCAGGATGCCGAAGACGAATCGGGAGAGCAGCAATCGCGGGACCCAATAGCCGCCCTCATTCACCGAAAGAACGGCTGCGGCGAGCTGCGTGGCCGCGTCGGCATAGCGCAGCAGGCCCCGGATCCCCAGCCGCATCAGGGGGAACGCCGCCTCTTCCGAGAGCTCGTCGCTCACCACCACCACGTGCGACCCCGGCTGCTCGCTCTTCACGCGCGAAATCAACGCCACCACCGCGCGCATCGGGCCGTTGGCGTCCAGGACGAAGACTTCCGCCTCAGGCAGCGCGGGCAGCGCGCTTCCCTGCCCCGGAAGAAACTCCACCCGCTCCGACTGCACCTGGAATTTCGGCCGCGTCAGAAGGCTTCTCAGGTTTTCGAGAACGAAGGGATGAGGCGAGAGCAGGCAAACCGAAAGGGGGCGCGGCGCAGCCGCCCTCGGGCCCGCGGCCGCTCGCTTCGCCGGCCCGCTGCGCGCCCTGCGCGCGCCTTTCGCTCTCGATGCTGTGCGTTTGCGTTTTGTGGTCTTCGGCACGATGGTTCAGCCTAGCGCGCTCGTCCCCCGCCGGCAACCCGGCGGGACGCAAGAGATAACGCCGGACCTTTCCTCACCGCTCCTCCGGCTCCCACGGCTCAATCCAGTAGTCCAGCGAAATCCACAGGCTGTAGGAGCGCCGCAGCAACCCCACCGTCAGTGCGATGGCGGACACGAACCACACCACCATCTTCCCGTTTTCGGTAAGCACCCCGGTGTCCGGCAGCAGGAAAAATACCACCAACGACACAACCGCGATCACCGCGATGGCCAAAATGTATGTGATCACCATCCCGCCCACGTAGTATCCCGGCTCGCGGAAATACCGGAGCCCGCACACCAGGCATCGCGGCAACACCCGGTTTGGCCAGCCCGCGAACAGCGCTCCCTCGCGGCACCGCGGACAGCGGCACCGCCATGCCGTCGCCAGCATCCCGCCGAGTGGAGGTCTCACGCCGCGTCCTAGAGTGGGTCACTTTGCCCGGTAGCACAGACAATCCTGTCTGTGTAATCCCACCAATGCCTCAAAACTCGCCTGGCAGCAATGATGGCAACTCCTGCGCGAATCCATCTGAGGAAAATGACCCGCTATTCCCCACCCGGCTCATTTGAACACTTTGCGGAACAGCGCCACCATTTCCGCAAATGCGTGGTCCGTCGCCTCGGGATCATACCGCGGGCCCTCGTCGCGCATAAAGGCGTGCTGCGCTTTGTACAGCATCGTCCGGTTCCGGACCTTTGCGTGGCGCAGTTCCTCGTGAATCCTCTTCCGCCCTTCCTCCGGCACATGCGGGTCCTCGGTGCCGAACACCATCAGCAGTTCGCCGCGGATCACCCCGGCCTGCGCCAGCGATTCGCAATCCGCCTCCTTCCCGAGCTTTCCATTATCGATGCCGGTGCCGTAGTAGCACACCGTGGCGCGCACCTGCGGCTCGAACGCCGCGCGAAACGCCAGATGCCCGCCGATGCAGAATCCCATCGCGCCGATCTTTCCTTTCCCCACCCGCGGGTGATTTCCCAGCCAGTCCAGTCCCGTCCGGCAGTTGGCGTCGAATTGCGTCACGCTGGTTTTCGCTGCATCCTCCAACCCGCGCGTGCGTCCCGCGTCGTCGAATGCGATCACCGTGCCGGGCGGCTCGATGCGGCAGTAAATCTCCGGCGCTGCGGCCACGAATCCGTACCCCGCCAGCCGCACGCACGAACGGATCATCGGGGGCGTGAGCTGGAAAATGTCTGAAAAACACAAAATCCCCGGGTACTGCCCTTTCCCGGCAGGCGCGGCGACAAATGTCCTCATCACGCCGCCTGCGTTCGAAACGTCCGCATACTCTGATGTAACGATCATGGCTGGGCCCCCACGAGCGCGCCGCCGCGCTCGCCGGAAAGCACGATACCGCATCACTGTGGCGTGGAACAACTGTGGCGGATCGAAACGCGGCAATTTCCCGGAGTCCTCCCGGCCGCAGTATGTCTGCCCGAGCGGGGACCGGCCGCGCAGCCGGTCGCTCTCCGCGCTGTTTCCTCTTTTCCATCCCCCGCATTACGCGTCCGTTTTCGCTCTCGCCGCCTCCCGGATCATCCGCTTCAACTCTTCCCCATCCAGGTCCGCAAGCTTTTTAAACCGCACGCACGACCCTCCGATTTTCGCCTTCGGAAGCGCTTTCCTGTACCGCTCGGCCAGATTCCCTTTCTCATCCGTCGCGCAGATGTACAGCGAGATGTAATTCGCATTGCTCGCCACGCCGATGCGAAACCAGTCCATTTCCTTCCCGCTCGCGTATTTCAAGCGCCGCGCCCCGTACGCCAGGATTCCGATCTGGATAAACGGCTTCAGTTTCGGCGCCGTCTTCCGGATCAACGCGTCGAGCGCCGCCACCTCGCTCCTCCGCGGCTCTTTCAGCTTCGCGAGATATTCCGCGGGAGTCTTCACCTTCAATTGACCCTTCATCGCCTCAGCTCCTCGCTGCGAATTCTGCCCCGGCATTCTCGCCTGAATCTGCCACACGCGCCACTCTTCGCGTGCAGTGCTCATAGAAAGGAGACTGGCGGGAGTTTCGCGTCTCCTGTACAGTGGCGTTCATGGAGTGGCCGAAGACCTTTTCCATCGGTCTCGTGCAAATGGCCTGCGCCCCGGAGCCCGAGCGCAACCTGGCCAAAGCTGTCGCCCGGATCGAAGAAGCCGCCGGCCGCGGCGCACAGGTCGTTTGTCTGCCCGAACTCTTCCGCTCCCAGTACTTTTGCCAGAAGGAAGACCCGGATCTGTTCAATCTCGCCGAAACCGTTCCCGGCCCTTCCACCGAGGCGCTCAGCTCCGTTGCCCGCAGACATCAGGTGGTTGTGGTGGCGCCCATCTTCGAGCGCCGCGCCCCCGGCATTTACCACAACAGCGCCGTCGTCATCGACGCCACGGGCGAGCTCGTCGGCCTCTACCGCAAAATGCACATCCCCGACGACCCGCTCTATTACGAGAAATTCTATTTCACCCCGGGCGATCTGGGATTCCGCGCTTTCGACACGCGCTTCGGCCGCATCGCCGTGCTCATCTGCTGGGACCAGTGGTATCCCGAGGGCGCGCGTCTCGCCGCGCTGTCGGGCGCCGTCGTTATTTTCTATCCGACCGCCATCGGCTGGCATCCTCACGAGAAGGAACTTTCCGGCGTCGAGCAGCGCGAGGCCTGGCGCACCATCCAGCGCTCCCACGCCATCGCCAACGGCATTTACGTCGGCGCTGTAAATCGCGTCGGCCACGAAACCCCGGCCGGCGGCCCCGGAATCGAGTTCTGGGGCAGTTCGTTCATCGCCGACCCGTTCGGCGTCGAGCTCGCCACCGCCTCCTGCGACAAAGAAGAGACTCTAATCGCCGGCGTCGATCTCGCCCGCCTCGAGGATGTCCGCCGCAACTGGCCATTTCTCCGCGACCGCCGCGTGGACGCCTACTCCGGCATCACCCACCGCTATCTGGATCGGGCCGCCTGGCCCGCAAAGTCGTGACTCCGCCCCGCAAGGGTAGCCACGGTCAGCGTCTTCCTGACCGTGGGTCCGTCCCTGCGCATGAATCTGGCCGCTCCCCCCTTCGCATGCCCGCCGAATGGGAGCCGCATGCCGCCACCTGGCTGGCCTGGCCTCACAACCCCACCGATTGGCCCGGAAAACTCCCCGTCATCCAGTGGGTGTACGGTGAAATCTGCCGCAAACTCGCTCCGGGCGAAAAGCTGCACATTTTGGTGGAATCCTTGCGCCATCAGGCTGCTGCGCGGCGCGTGCTCGCCGCCGCCGGCGTCTCCTCCAGCCGCGTACGATTCTTCCAGTTCCCCACCAATCGCGGCTGGACGCGCGACACCGGCCCCATCTTTGTCCGCCGCGAATCTCCCCCCGGGCGTGGCCGTCTCTCTATCGTCAACTTCCGTTTCAACGCCTGGGCCAAATACACGGATTGGCGCCGCGACGCCCAAATTCCGGCCCGCGCCGCTCGCGCTCTCCGCCTGCCTTTGTTGCCCGCCGAATTCGCCGGCCGCGGCTTTGTCCTCGAAGGGGGCAGCATCGACGTCAACGGCCGCGGCACTCTGCTCACCACAGAGGAATGCCTGCTCGACCGCCGCGTGCAGGTCCGGAATCCCAGCCTTTCGCGCTCGGACATCGAAGCGGCGCTGCCGCGCTTCCTCGGCGTCTCAAATATTCTGTGGCTCGGCCGCGGAATCGCCGGCGACGACACCCATGGCCACGTGGACGACTTCTGCCGCTTCGTCAATCCCCGCACCGTGGTGCTCGCCATCGAGCCTAACCCCCGGGACTCAAACCATCGCGCGCTCGAGGAGAACCGCGAACGCCTGGAAGGAATGCTTCTGGAAGACGGCTCCAAGCCTGAGGTGGTGCGCCTCCCCATGCCCGCTCCTCTCTATTTCGACCGCCTCCGCCTGCCCGCCAGCTATGCCAATTTCTACATCGGCAATTCGGCCGTGCTCGTGCCCACCTTCAACGACCCGCAGGACCGGGCCGCCCTGGGCACCCTTTCCGACCTCTTCCCCGGCCGGACCGTCGTCGGCATCCACGCTGTGGACCTGGTTCTCGGCCTCGGTACCCTTCACTGCCTCACTCAGCAGCAACCCCTTTGATGGATCAAGGGCGAAACCGCAGGTCCACACGTAGGGGCGCTGCTTGCTGCGCCCTCCTTCCGCGTACCCACCAAACACAAACCCGCACGTACATCCGCAGCATCATCGTCCCTTCCACTTCTTGACAAAGCCCGCACGGTTGGCTAGCGTGCCGAGGATACAGGCGGAGGCGCTCTCCGCGGCAACGAGGGAGCTTTGCACCCACCCATCATCACCCTCACAACCGATTACGGAACCAACGACCATCTGGTAGGCTCGATGAAGGGAGTGATGCTCAAAATCCTCCCGGAAATCCATATCATTGATATCTGCCATCACGTCCTGGCCTGCGACATTCTGGACGGTGCGCTCACTATCGGCATGGCCTATAAGTATTTCCCGCTCAAAACCATCCACGTGGTCGTCGTTGACCCCGGAGTCGGCTCGCCTCGGCGGCCCATCCTGGTCACAGGAGATCAGCATTATTTCATCGCCCCGGACAACGGCGTGCTTTCCATGGTCTTCGACACGCAGGAAAGCTTCAGCGTCCGCCATATCACCTCCGATCACTATTTTCTGCGCCCCATGAGCAACACCTTTCATGGCCGCGACCTGTTCGCCCCCGTGGCCGCCTGGCTGGCAAAAAATCAGCAGCCCATGGCTTTCGGCGAGGAAATCAACGACCCGGTGCGCTTCACCCTTCCCAAAGCGCGCGCCGGCGACGGCAAGGTAAAAGGCGTGGTCCTCAAGGTGGACAATTTCGGCAACCTCATTTCCAACATCTCGGCCGAAATGATTCCTCAGGTCTTCATCCCCGATGGAAAGTACCGCATCACTGTGGGCGGAAAAGAGGTGCCGAAAGTCATGCTCAGCTACGGCGATGGCGGCCCCGGTGAGCCGTTCGGCATCCTCGGCTCCGCCGGCCTTCTGGAAATCAGCGTCAACCGCGGCAGCGCCGCCCGCACCCTGGGCGCCCAGCGCGGCGTCGAAGTCGTCGTCGAACTCCTCTAATTTTTCCCGCCGCCGTTGCCCTGCGGTCTCCAGGAAGGTGCTGAAAACTCAGAGCACTGTCATCCCGAGCGCAGCGAGGGACCTGCTTTTTGTTGGCTGCGATTCTTTCCCCGCCCTGTTCCCATTCTCTCCAACAAATCCCTCCCGCTCTTCGCCGCCCCTCATTGCCCGCTCCCCCCCGCCGCCCGCACCCTCTGGATCTTCACCCGCGCCACCCGCCGCCGCTCCACCTCCATTACCGTGAACCGGAATCCAGCTTCCTCAAACGATTCCCCGCCCCGGGGGATGAATCCCAGCCGCGCCATCACAAATCCCCCCAGCGTTTCGTAGGCCGGGTCTTCCGGAAACTCAATCGAGTACTGCGACTCCAGTTCCCTCATCCGCAGCGAGCCGTCCACGATCATGGCTCCATCCGGCAGCGTCAGCGGTTTTTCCACCACGTCGAATTCGTCATGAATTTTGCCCACGATCTGTTCCAGCAGGTCTTCTAGGGTCACCAATCCCAGAATCGTCCCGAACTCATCCACCACCATCGCCATTCCCGTGTGCTTCGACCGCAGTTCACTCAGCAATTCGCCTGCTGGCTTCGTCTCCGGAACGATCACGATCGGCCGTACCTCTCCTCGAAGGTGAAATTCCGGGATCGCCACTCCCTCCTCTTCCCTTCTCTGCCGGTCCAGCATCACCCACAGGATGTCCTTCACGTGGATGAACCCGAGGGGATGATCCAGGCTGCCCTGATAGACGGGAAGCCGCGACCGCTGCGTCACTGCCAGCATGCGCAGCACCTCGTCGAGCGGCGCATCCACCGGCAGCGCATGCACGTCTCTCCGCGGCACCATGATCTCCCGGACCTGTACGCTGCTCAGCTCGATCGCGCTCTGGATGAATTTCTCCTCGCCCGGTTCGAACAGGCCCTGCTCCCGGGCCTGCTCCACCAGGATTTGCAGCTCTTCGGCCGAGTGCACTGGCACGTGCGACGCAACCGCGGAAGCCCCCAGCGCGCGGTTGATCCGCCTCGCCGACCCCTCCAGCAGCCCAATGGCTGGCCGAAAAGTGTTCAGGAACAAGCTGAACGGACGCGCCACCAGCAGCGCCACCCGCTCCGCGCGCTCCAGGCTGATCGTTTTCGGGACCAGTTCTCCCAGCACCACGTGCAGAAACGTCAGGCTGACGAACGCCACCACCATCGAGAATCCGTGCACCAGGAAGAAACGCTCCGCGCTCACCAGTCCGCCCAGCATGTCTTCCAGCACGGTCGCGATGGTCACCTCGCCCAGAAAGCCGAGCGACAGGCTGGCCAGCGTGACCCCCACCTGCACCCCGGAAACCACGCGCCCAATTTCCCCCAGCAGTGCTTGCACCACGCGCGCGCGTGCATCGCCTTCCTCCACCAATTGCCGGATACGCGTTGGCCGCACCGCCACGAGCGAGAACTCCACTGCGGCAAAAAATGCGTTGAATCCGACCAGCAACAGGACGGTGAGAAGGCGCAGCGCGCTCAACGGAAACTCCGCTAATCCTGGCGCAGAGTGTAACAGGATGGCCGCAGTGGCACAGCCTCCCGACGGTTCGGGACCTGGCTGTGCAGCCGCCCCATGGGCTGAACTCATTCCGCGGGAGCTTCTCAAACCCTCGCCGCAAACCCTTCAGCCAAACTCGAGTCACTCCTCCCGCATGGCGTCCCGCCCGCCCCCACGGCGCCCTCGCCCGGCTCTCCTCCCCCGCTCCGCGCCCCTCCGCAATCTTTCCCCTTGACAGCTTAGGAGAGTGCGCGCTAGTCTCCTAACCACGTTAGGAGGCGGCATGGCGGACCAGGCCCAAATTCTTCCCGGCACTCTCGATCTCCTCATCCTCCGCGCCGTCTCGCTCGGCCCACTGCACGGGTACGGCATCCTTCTCCGTATCGGCCAGATTTCCGGCAATGCCCTGCTCATCGAACAGGGCGCGCTCTATCCCGGCCTGTTTCGCCTGGTGCGCCAGGGACTGCTCAAGGCCAGTTGGGGCACGTCGGAGAACAATCGCCGCGCCAAGTTCTACGAACTCACCGCCCCGGGCCGCAAGCGCCTGCGCGAAGAGACCGACAACTGGAATCGTCTCGCCACCGCCATCGGTTCCGCGCTCGCTGCGCAACCGGAGGAGGCATGAAACTCCTCGACTCGCTTCGCTTCCGCATCGCCGCTCTCTTCCATCCTTCGCAGGTGAACGCGGAGATGGAGGAGGAGCTGCGCTCCCACATCCAGCATCGTGCGGACGACCTCGTGCGCTCGGGCCTTCCTCGTGCCGATGCCGAGCGTCGTGCCCGCATCGAGTTTGGCGGACACGCTCGGTTCCAGGAGGAATGCAAGGAAGCAGCGGGCGGAACCTTCGTCGAATCCCTCTTCCAGGATCTGCGCTTGGCTGTCCGCCTGTTGCGCAAGTCTCCCGGCTTTGCCGCTGTGGCGGTTGTCACGCTGGCGCTGGCGATCGGCGCAAACGCCGTGGTTTTCAGCGTATTGAATGGCCTGATCCTGCGCCCGCTGGATGTGCCGCAGGCGGAGAGCCTCTGGGTGCTCGAGGACGCAAAGCACCAAGACGCGAGCCAATCGTATCCCGACTATCTCGATCTGCGCGATCGCAACCGCAGCTTTGATGGCTTGGCGGCTTTTAACGCTTCTCAGGCGGGGCTGGACACGGGCGACAATCCTTCCGCCGTCTGGCTCGAGGAAGTCAGCGGCAACTACTTCGACGTATTAGGCATTCAGCCCGCTCAGGGCCGTCTCTTCCATCCCTCCGATGAGAATGGTCCCAACAGCGCTCCGTATATCGTGCTCAGCTACGCCTATTGGCACAGCCATTTTCAGGATGACCGTGGCGTGGTAGGCCGTACGGTTCGGCTGAACAAGCATCCCTTCACTATCGTCGGCGTCGCGCCGCCCGCGTTCCACGGCACCGTATTGTTTTTCCATCCCGATGTGTTTGTGCCCCTGGTGAATCAGGAACAGATCGACGGCGCAAATCTCCTGGACGCGCGCGGAAACCGCTGGGTCTTCGAGGTGGAGGGACACCTCAGGGCTGGAGTCACTCCGGAACTCGCGATTGCTGATCTCAATTCGGTCGGTTCCTATCTGGAAAAGACCTATCCTAAAGATGACGCTAACATGACCTTTACACTGGCTCGTCCGGGTCTTCATGGCGACTATCTACGCGGTCCGATGCTGGGATTCCTGACCGGATTGATGTTGCTGGCGGGGCTGATTCTGCTCGCCGCATGCGCCAACCTGGGCAGCCTGTTCGCCGCGCGCGCCTCGGACCGTTCCCGGGAAGTTGCGTTGTGTCTCGCGCTGGGAGCGGGCCGCCTGCGAATTCTCCGGCAGCTATTTACCGAAGCAATGCTGATTTCACTCCTCGGAGGCGCCGTCGGGCTGTGGGGCAGCGCAGGGCTGTTGCGCGGGTTGAGCGCGTGGCAGCCGCTGCCGAGATATCCCATCCATGTGCCGGTGAATCCGGACGCAAATGTGTATGGGGTGGCTCTGCTGCTGGCTCTCGCCAGTGGATTCCTGTTTGGCGCGGTGCCCGTCAGGCAGATCCTTCGGACGGATCCGTATGAGATCGTCAAGTCGGGCGCGACCGCCAGAGTCGGGCGGCGGATCACTGTGCGGGACGTGTTGCTTGTCGTGCAAATCGCCATCTGCGCTGTGCTGGTCACCTCTTCGATGGTTGCCCTGCGCGGCCTGGCCCGCTCGCTGCACAGTGATTTCGGGTTTGAACCGCGGAACACATTGCTGGTGGACACGAATCTGAGTATGGCGGGCTACAACGGCGACACAGCGCCCACAATGCAAAGGCGCTTGATCGATGCTCTGGCGGCCATTCCTGGCTTACAGTCTGTGGGATTGGCCGATGCGATTCCCTTCGCTGAAAGCTGGACCAGTTCGTTTGTCTTCACCGACAAAACCACGGATCTGAGGCCCGCGAATGCCGCCGCGGACGCCTATATGTACAACATCTCCCCCGAATATTTCCGCGCGGCGGGCACTGCCCTGCTCTCGGGAAGGACCTTCACCTGGCATGACGACAAAAATGCGCCGCGCGTGGCAGTGATCAACCGGGAGTTTGCCCGCAGAATCTATGGCTCCGCAACGACCGCACTGGGCGGATATTACAAGATGCCGGATGGAACGCGCATCCAGGTCGTGGGCATTGTCGAAGACGGAAAATACTGGAGCCTCACCGAACATCAGCAGCCCGCAATGTTCTTTCCCATGCTGCAATCGCCCTCCGCCTCGACATGGCTCGTGGTGCGCTCCAGCCGCGATCCGCAGCAACTGGCGGCAGCGATCAGAACTACGGTGCGCGGCTTGGATGCAGGGCTCCCCGTTAACATCCAAACCCGGTACGAAGAACTGGATGGAAAGCTGTTTGCCGCCCGCATGGCCACGGTGTCGCTGGGTGTGCTGGGCGTGATGGGCGCCATGCTGTCGGTTACCGGGATCTTTGGAATGGCGGCGTATTCGGTCAGCAAGCGCAAGCGCGAGTTGGGGATTCGTATGGCCCTCGGCGCGCAGCGTAAGGAAGTGTTAGGGGCCGCGTTGGGACCGGCTTTCAAACTGCTCGCTTTTGGTTCGGCAGCAGGTTTGCTCCTCGGAATTTTGGCCAGCAGGGTATCGCTTCCATCGTGTATCAGGCCAGCCCCCGCGATCCGCTGGTATTGGCCGGCGTCATCCTGGCTATGGCCTTGCTGGGGTTGCTCGCCACATGGATTCCCGCGCAACGCGCCCTGTCGATAGACCCCTCGATTCTTATGCGCGAAGAGTGAACCACCGCGCTCACGTTTCACCACCCACATTGCGCTAGTTGCGACGCTGGGCTACAGTCCCCCTCCGGCAATTTTGTGAGTAAATCCCTGCGCATCCTTCGTTTCGTTGTCGTGGCCGCCATCCTGGTCGCGGCTCTCGCCGGCCTCGCCGGATGGTGGACCCTCCGCCGCTCCCTTCCCCAGTTCGATGGAACCATCTACGTGCCGGGTCTCCATGCACCCGTCGAAGTCGACCGCGACGCCCTGGGTGTCCCCCACATCCGCGCGCAATCCCTCGACGACCTCCTCGTCGCTCAGGGCTACGTCGTAGCCCAGGATCGCCTCTGGCAAATGGACCTCCTGCGCCGCGCGGCAGCAGGCGAACTCTCCGAAATATTCGGCGCGGTCGCTGTGGACCACGACGTGGAAAGCCGCACTCTCGGATTCACCCAGGCCGCCGATGCCGCCCTTGCGGCCATGCCCCCCGACCGCCGCGGGATGCTCGAAGCCTACGCCCGCGGTGTGAACGCCTACATCGATCAGCGCGCGGACCGTCTGCCCGCCGAATTCATCGTACTGCGCTACAAGCCTCGCCCCTGGGCCGCTCGCGACACGTTGCTCATCGCCGCCAATCTCTACAAAGAGCTCACCGGCTTCTGGAAGGATCAAATCCTCCGCGCCGAGGTCTCCCAGGCTGTCGGCCCCGAACTCGCCAGCGATCTCTACGCCGCCACCACCGATTCCCGCTGGGACCATCCTCTCGTCGGCGTCGGGCCCTCCCCCACCAGTCCCTCGCACTCTGCCCCTGGCGCGCCCGGCCGCGCCGCAGCCACCCGCGGGAACCCGCCCTTCGTTGCCGATTCGCCGCTGCCCACGGCTCCGCCCAGCCCCTGGGATGCCGCTCTCGAATCTCTCCCCGCCTTCGACGAAGGCTCTCGCACCATCGGCGGCAGCAACAACTGGGTGGTCGATGGACGCCGCACGCGCTCCGGCCATCCCATGCTGGAAAATGACACGCACCTCGGCTGGACCGCTCCCGGCATCTGGTACCTCATCCATCTCACTGCGCCCGGCTGGAACGTGAAAGGATTCGCCCTGCCTGGCGGCCCTCTCGTTGTCATCGGACACAACGACCGCATCGCCTGGGGTTTTACCAACAATTTCGCCAACGTGCTGACCGTGTATGCCGAAACATTTAATCTCCAGGACCCGCTCGAATTCCGCGTCCACGGCCAGTGGCAGCGCGCCACCGTCCGGCACGAACTCATCCGCGTGCGTGGCGCGCCCGATCACGCCTTCGATGTGGTGATCACTCGCCACGGGCCCGTGATCCAGCGCGACGGCGCGACCGGCTACGCCATCCGCTGGACCGCCACCGAACCTGGCGGCCTCGACGCCAACTACTTTCTTCTCGGCGCCGCGAAGAACTGGGACGAATTCCGCGCCGTTCTCCACGCCACTCCCGGCCCCGCGCAAAACGCCGTATACGCCGATGTGGATGGCCACATCGGCTACATCGTCTCTGCGCTCGTGCCCATCCAGCGCCAACCCGCGGGCGATTTGCCCGTCCCCGGCGACACCGACGACTACGACTGGACCGGCTACATTCCCCGCGACGAACTCCCCCAGCTCTTCGACCCGCCGGACGGAATCATCGCCACCGCCAACGCGCGCGTCACCGGCCCGTCCTACAAATGGCATCTCACCGACAATTGGATGGCGCCCTACCGCGTGGCCCGTATCTATGAACTTCTCGGCGACCGGAAAGATTTGCAGCCGCAAGATTTCATCCGCATCTCCACGGACATTTACAGCTACCCGCACGTCCTGCTGGCACAACAACTGGCGAAGGCCGCCGACAGCGTGAAGCCTTCCGACCCGCGCACCGCGCAATTGCTCCAATCCATCGCCGAATGGAACGGCCTCGCATCTCTCGACTCCGTCTCCATGAGCTTCTTGGAATTCACCCGGCGCGCGCTGCTCTACAATCTGCTCCGGCCGCATCTCGGCGGAAACGTGGATCGGTATCACGAATGGATGCGCTCCGGCGTATTTCTCGAAATGGTCCTGCGCGACCGCCCCGCGCGCTGGCTGCCCCCGGCATTCCGCAACTACGACGAGCTCCTGATTTCAAGCGCCGACCTCGCCGTCCGCCACATCGCGGAGGCATCCGGCTCCTCGGTCTCACAGCGCTGGCAGTGGGGCGAATTCAATCTTCTCCGCATGCATCACCCGCTGGGTCGCAGTGGCCTGCTCCGCAGCGCCCTCAGCATCGGCCCAATGCCCATTTCCGGCAGCATCTACTCTGTGAAACAAATCGCTCGCGCCTTCGGGCCCTCCATGCGCTTCGTCGCCGATTTTTCCAATTTCGACGATTCGCTGATGAACATCACCATGGGCCAGTCCGGCCAATTCCTCAGCCCGAATTACAAGGACCAGTTTTCCGCCTGGTTCGACGGCCGCGGCATTCCCAGCTATTACAGCGACACTGCCGAACGTCCTCACCTCGTCCATCACCTCGAGCTGCTCCCCGCCCCGGCGCGCTAAGGCCGCCCCGCCCCCATGCCCGAACTCCCCGAAGTCGAAGCCGTCCGCCGCTCCCTCGAACCGCTCGTCCTCGGCAATCGCATCGCGCACTGCCGCGTCGTCCACTCCATCGCCGTGCGCCCCAGCAGTCCCGCCGCATTCGTCCGTGCCATCGCGCAACAAACCATCCGCAGCGTCCAGCGCCGCGCAAAATATCTGTTGCTCGAACTGGACCGCGCCTGGCTCGTCGTGCATTTCATGCTGGACGGCCAACTGCTTCTCCTGCCGCCCGATGACGCGCCCGGCAACTCTCATTGCTGCGTCCTCCTGGCGCTGGAGGGACGCCGTCCAGCCACACTGGGATTCGTGGATCCCCGCCATTTCGGCCGCATGCGCTACACGAACGACCTGTCACGCGTCGCTTCCATCGCTCGGCTCGGAATCGAGCCCCTTTCACCGGAATTCACGCTCGCAGCGCTCTCCTCTCTCTTACGTTCCTCGCGCCAGCCTCTGAAGCCCCTGCTGATGAACCAGTCGCGCAGCGCCGGCCTCGGCAACATCTATTCGAGTGAAGCCCTGTGGCGCGCCCGGCTCTCCCCGCGCCGCCCCAGCAATCGGCTCCAGCCGGCCGAAATCCGTGCGCTCCACAAAGCGATTGTTGGCGTTCTTCGGGCTGCGCTAGAATGCTGTCTCGCGCCCCCGCCGGATTTCCGCGATCCGCAATGGTGGTTTCAGGGGCTGGACCGGATTTTGCGGGTATACGGCCGCGAGGGCCGGCCATGCCGCCGGTGCGGTGCGAGGTCGCCACGCGGCATCCGGCGCATCACCCAGGCCGGGCGTTCGACTTTTTTCTGTCCCCGTTGTCAGAAGTAGCGCGACAGCGGCGAAAGGCCGCAAGGTGGAATCCGGTGAATGTCCCTCCAGCAAAGAAGGCCCGCACGCCCGACGCGCCCGAGACCGGCGAGAAGCCCGTCCAGCCGAGCGGCATGGACTTCGAGAAATCGCTCGCGCGCCTCGAAGACGTTGTCAAACGTCTCGAACAGCCCAATCTCCCCCTCACCGATGCCATGAAGCTTTTTGAAGAAGGCCTCCAGCTCGCCCAGCAGTGCCAGAAGCAGCTCCAGGAAGCGGAAGGCCGCGTCGAAATCCTGCTGAAATCCGCCGACGGAAAGCTCGCTGCCGAGCCCTTCCGCCCCAAGGGCGCGGAAGAAGAAGAAACGCCGTGAGCCAACCTTCCACGGCCCGTCAACCGGCCGTCTCCCTGCCGGTCCCCGATTTTTTCGAAGCCGACCGCCTGGAAATCGACGCCGCTCTCGACACACTGCTGCCTCCCGAAACGGAAGCGCCCACCGTCATCCACCGCGCCATGCGCTACAGCGTCTTCGCGGGCGGAAAGCGCCTCCGCCCGATCCTGTGCCTCGAATCCGCCCGCATTTTCTCCGACCCGCCCCGCGGCGTGCTCCCCGTCGCCTGCGCCCTCGAATTCATCCACACCTACTCGCTGATCCACGACGATCTCCCCGCGCTCGACAACGACGACCTCCGCCGCGGCCGTCCCACCTGCCACAAACAATTCGGCGAAGCCATGGCCATTCTCGCTGGCGATGCCCTGCTGACCCGCGCCTTCGAGGTCCTCTCGGGCGCCGAACTCTCCGCCGAGCGCCGTGCCGCGCTCGTCCGCGAAATCTCCACCGCTGCGGGCACCGTGGGCGGCATGGTCGGCGGACAGGTGGCCGACCTCGAAGCCGAGGGCCGTCCCATCGATCCGGCCATGCTCGAATACATTCACCGCTCGAAAACCGCCGCTCTGATTCGCGCCTCGGTTGTCTCCGGCGCCATCGCCGGCGGCGCCGAAACCCCCGATGTCGAACGCCTCCGCCGTTTCGGCGAAAACATCGGCCTCGCCTTCCAGGTGGTGGACGACATTTTGGACGTTGAAGAATCCTCCGCCACTCTCGGCAAAACCGCCGGCAAGGACGAATCCCAGAAAAAAGCCACCTACCCGGCGCTCTACGGCCTCGAAAAATCGCACGAGAAGGCGCGAAACTTCCTCGAACGCGCGCACGCGGAGCTGGCGCCGCTCGCCGCCCGCGCCCAGCGCCTGCGCGCCCTGGCCGATTTCCTGGTCGCCCGCCGCGCCTAGGTTGAACGTCAGGGCACGGCTTCAGCCGTGCCGTAGCTGGTCCAGAAAACGAGCGGCTTTAGCCGCTGAGGTGCCGCTTTTACCTAGTAAACTCTCGCTGTCATCCCGAGCGGAGCGAGGGACCTGCTTTTGTATTTCCGTTTTTCGGTTTTCCAATCATGTCCTCTCGCCAACAACCCAAATCTCCCAAACGCCGCCTCGACCTCCTCGTCGTCGAACGCGGCCTGGCCGACTCGCGCCAGCGCGCCCAGGCCCTGATTCTCGCCGGCCGCGTCCGCGTGGCAGGCAAGGCCCAAGCCAAATCCGGCAGCCTCGTGCCCGTCGATGCCCCCCTCGAAATCTCCGGCGACGAAACTGCCTACGCCAGCCGCGCCGGCGAAAAGCTTGCGGGCGCTCTCGCCGATTTCGCCGTCAATCCCGCGGGCCTCGTCTGCCTCGATGTCGGCTGCTCCACAGGCGGTTTCACCGACTGCCTGCTCCAGCGCGGAGCCCTCCGCGTCTATGCCGTGGACGTTACCACCAGCCAGCTCGCCTGGAAGCTCCGCCAGGACCCTCGCGTGATCCCCATCGAACAAAATGCACGCTATCTCCGCACTGGTGATTTGCCGGAACCCGCTCAGCTCGTCACTGCCGATATCTCCTTCATCAGCCTCGCAAAGGTAATCCCCGCGCTCGTGCCTCTCGCCGCTCCAGGCGCGTATTTTCTTCTTCTCGTCAAACCCCAGTTCGAGCTAGAGCGCTCCGCCGTCGCCCGCGGCGGCATCGTCCGCGACCCCGCTCTGCACCGCCGCACCATCGACCGCGTCCGCGCCGCCGCCGAATCCTCCGGGCTCACCGTCCTCGGCGATCGCCCCAGCCGCCTTCCCGGCGCCGAAGGCAACCTCGAATTCTTTCTCCACGCCCGCAAACCCCTCTAATCCGCATCCGTCCCCACCTCACGTAGGGGCGGACCCATGTGTCCGCCCGCCTTCCCGCTCGCTGTCCGCCCGCCTTCCCGCTCGCTGCCCGCCCGCCTCTCCGCCCGTCCTCCCGCATTACATTTCGCTGCCCCGTGAAGTAGAATCCCCTCCACAAAATGTCCGCCATTCGCACCGTCGGCATCATCTCCAAACCTCGCAAGGAAGACCTCTGCGCCATCGTTCCCGCGCTCACCGACTGGCTCAAACAACGCAGCCTCGAAGTTCTCTACGACGAAGAAACGGCGAGCTGCGTCGGTGCGCCCCCGCCGGCCGTCTCCCGCGCCGAACTGGCCCGTCGCGCTGACCTCGCCGTCGTTCTCGGCGGAGACGGCACGCTGCTCGCCGCCGCCCGCGCCCTCGGCGACCACGACATCCCCATTCTCGCCATCAACCTCGGCGGCCTCGGCTTCCTCACCAGTTTTCCCCGCGAGGAGCTGTACTCGGCCCTGGAGCTGGCCCTGGCGGGAAACTACCGCATCAGCGAACGCGTCCTGCTCGACGCCACGGTCGAGCGCGCCGGCTCCATCGTCGCCCGTCATCGCGCTCTCAACGATGTCGTGGTGAACAAAGCCGCGGTAGCCCGCATCCTCGATCTCGATCTCTACTTTGACGGCGGCTATGCCTGTAGTTACAAAGCCGACGGCATCATCTTCGCCACTCCCACCGGTTCGACCGCCTATTCCCTTTCCGCCGGCGGCCCCATCGTGCATCCCCAGGTCGGCGCCTTTCTGGTCACGCCCATTTGCCCCCACGCCCTCTCCAACCGGCCGTTGGTGGTTCCCGACCACATGAAGATCGAGCTGGTGGTGGCCGCGGCCCGGGAAGACGCGTTTCTCACTATCGACGGCCAGGTCGGCGTCCAACTTCTCGACGGCGATCGCGTCGCGGTCACCAAGGCCCGCAACAAATTGCGGCTCGTTCGCCCGCCCGACAAGGTTTACTTTGAGATTCTGCGTGCAAAGCTGAAGTGGGCAGCCCGCTGAGCCGAGCGTCCGCCGTGCGCACACCGAACCCTTCTCCGTCGTCTCCTCGTAGGGGCACGACATGTCGTGCCCCCGCAAGGAAGTCGCTGCCCACGCCGGTTTCTTCAATGAGGGACCTGAAATGAATTCTGCCGGGCGCGCCGTTGGTCGTCTAACCATCCTCGCGGCGCTATCTCTTCTGCCGTTCCTCGGAGGCGCGCAGATGTCCCCATCCCACGCACCCGCCGACCTGGTCATCCGCAACGCCAAGGTCCACACCGTCGATCGCGCCCATCCGGTCGCCGAAGCCCTCGCCATCGTCGGCGACCTCATCGCCGCCGTCGGCTCCGACCAGGAAATCGATGCCTGGATCGGCCCGCAGACCAAAGTCCTCGACGCCCGTGGCGCTTCCGTTCTGCCCGGCTTCAACGACTCCCACGTCCACTTTCTCCATGGCAGCCTCGGGCTCAGCCAGTTGCGGTTGGGTGATGTGACCACGCGCGAAGAATTCGCGCGCCGCGTCGCGGCCTATTCCCACACTCTGAAAAAGGGCGAATGGGTCCTCGGCGGCGGCTGGGACCACGAACAATTCCCCGGCGCCACCATGCCCACCCGCGAATGGATTGACGCCGCCACTCCCGACAATCCTGTCTGGCTCGACCGCTACGACGGCCACATGGGCCTCGCCAACTCCGCCGCCCTTCGTCTCGCCGGCATCGACCGCAACACCCCAGACCCGCCCGGCGGCGCCATCGTCCACGACGCCGAAGGCAATCCCACCGGCGCGCTCAAAGACGCGGCCGCAGGCCTCGTCCACCGCGTGATTCCCCCGCCCAACGAGGATCAGCTCACCCGCGCCATCCGTGCCGGCCTCGCGGAAGCGCGCCGCTGCGGCGTCACCTCATTCCAGGACATCAGCCACGCCGACGAATTGCGCGTCTACCAGAAGCTCCTGCACGCCGGCGAGCTGACCGCACGCATCTACGCCATCACGCCGATCCCGCTCTACGAGTCCCAGGTGCAGGCCGGCATCGCCGCCGGTTTCGGCAACGATTGGATCCGCACCGGCGCCGTCAAAGGCTTCGCCGACGGCTCGCTCGGCTCCACCACCGCGCTCTTCTTCGAGCCTTACAACGACGCGCCGAACACTCACGGCCTGTACAACGCCATGATGCTCCCGCCCGGCCACATGCTCGCCATGGCCCAGCCCGCTGACGCCGCCGGCCTCCAGATCGCCATTCACGCCATCGGCGACCGCGCCAACCACGAAATCCTGGCAATGTACGAAGAAATCGCCCGCCGCAACGGCCCCGGCCCTGCCCGCGGCCGCCGCTGGCGCATCGAACACGCGCAGCACCTGCTTCCTTCCGACTACGACTCCTTCGCGCGCCTCGGCGTCATCGCTTCCATGCAGCCCTACCACGAAGCGGGCGACGGCGAGTGGGCCGAGAAGCGCATCGGCCACGAACGCGCTAAAAGCACTCACGCCTGGCGCAGCCTGCTCGACCATGGTGCAAAGCTCGCTTTCGGCACCGACTGGCCCGTCGCCCCGCTCAATCCCCTGCTCGGCCTTTGCGCCGCCGTCACCCGTGCCACTCTCGACGGAAAACATCCCGATGGCTGGATCCCCGAGCAGAAAATCACTCTCGCCGAAGCCCTCGAAGCCTACACGCTCGGCTCCGCCTACGCCGAATTCACCGACCACCGCAAAGGCTCGCTCACCCCCGGCAAACTCGCCGACGTCGTCATCCTCGACGCCGACCTCTTCCACATCCCTCCCGACAAAATCAAGGACGCCAAGGTGGTCGCCACCATTCTCGCCGGCCACGTCGTTTACTCCGCGGCCCAGTAGCGCCGGCGTCTCGCCGGCCTTTAATTCCGCTTCCCTCATTTCAAGTCCGACTCCCCTGTTCTAACTTACGACTACCGCCGTGCATTTCTCGAACTGACTTCCGGCTGCGCGTGCTAGTCTGAGTCACCCCGCCCCAGATTCACTCGAGCTACGGCTGTCGTTCAGGTCGATGCGAATACAGCTCTTCAGCCAGCAAGAGGGCGCGCTTTATCCGGCGCCCACGCGCCCGCGAGCCCCGCGGCAGGGTCGCACCGCCGCCCGCCGCCTGCGCGGATGGCCGGCGGTTCTCGCGCTGCTCCTTTTCGCTCTCCCCGCCCGCGCGCAGCTTTCTCCCGGCCCGCTCTCCAAGTCTCACGCTTCCATCAACGGCATCACCCAGTGCTCTGAGTGCCACGGAATCGGAAAAGGTGGCGCGCAATTGAAGTGCGCCGCATGCCACACGGAAATTCGCGACCGCCTCGCTGCCGGCCGCGGCTTTCACTCCACCGTCGTCCAGAAGGGAGCCGATGGAAAAGCCTGCGTCTCCTGCCATTCCGAGCACAACGGCGCCGACTTCAACCTGGTCCATTGGGTCCCCAGCCTCGAGAAGTTCGACCACGCCAAGACCGGCTACATCCTCGAAGGAAAGCACGCCAGGCTCGAGTGCCGCCAATGCCACAAAGCGCAGAACATCCCTGCCGCCGAACGGCGCTCCCTCGGCGTCCAGGATCCCAATCACACCTATCTCGGGCTGTCCCGCGACTGCCTGAGCTGCCATGCGGACACGCATCAGGGCCAGCTCGACAAGAACTGTTTGAGCTGCCACGTGATGAACGGCTGGAAGGGCGCCGAAAAGTTCAGCCACACGAAAACGAAATACCCGCTCACCGGCGCACACGAACGCCTGGCCTGCCTGAAGTGTCACCGCACCGTCGAGGGGCCCCCGCAGTTCGTCAAGTACACGGGCATCGCCTTCTCCGATTGCCTAGCCTGCCACCGCGACCCTCATGCCGGCAAATTCCAGGGCGCCTGCCAGCAATGCCACACCACCTCATCCTGGCGCCAGGTGCGCGGCCTCGCCGATTTCGACCATTCCAAAACGAAGTTCCCGCTCATCGGAAAACATCAGGCGCTGCATTGCGAGGAGTGTCACCGCCAGGCGGACTTCAAATTCTCCACGCCTCACCTGCTTTGCGCGGATTGCCATTCCCCCGATCCGCATCACGGCCAGTTCCAGGCCCGCAAATCCGCCGGGGCCTGCGCTGAATGCCATAACGAACAGGCCTGGAAGCCTTCCCTGTTCACTGCGGAGATGCATGCCGCCACCCGCTACCCCCTCGAAGGCCGGCACGCAAAGGTGGCCTGCGCCAGGTGCCATATTCCCCGCGGCACGGATACGGTGTTCGTGATCAACGAGACAGCCTGTGCGAGCTGCCACGAAGATATCCACCGCGGCCAGTTCGCGGGCCCGCCTCACCGCAACCGCTGCGAAGATTGCCACACCGTTCAAGCCTTCCAGTCAGTGCGCTTCACCCTGGCGCAGCACCAGAAGACGCGTTTTCCCCTCATCCAGGCTCACCTCGCTGTGTCCTGCGACGCCTGCCACAAACCCGAACTCACGGGAGCTTCGAATGCGCCCGTCAAGTACCGCTTCGAAGACCGCTCCTGCACCGGCTGCCACACCGATCCCCACCGCGGCGAATTCGCCCAGCGCATGGAAGCGCGGCGCAAGGACGGCTCACCCGCCGGCTGCGAGGCCTGCCATACTCAAACCACCTGGCACGAGCTCACCGGGTTCGACCATTCAACCACTCGCTATCCCCTGGTCGGAGCCCATCGCGCCGTTGAATGTGCCGGATGTCATCAGCCCGCCAACCTCGAAACCTCGCTGAAAAATGTGGATTTCCGGAAGGCCCCCACCGTCTGCGAGGAATGCCACGAGGATGCTCACGCCGGGCAGTTCTCCCCGGATTCCAAGCCTCCCCATTGCGAGAGCTGTCACAGCCTGTTCAAGTGGCGCCCCTCCACCTTTGACCATGAGACCCGTGCGTCGTTCTCCCTGAAAGGCGCCCACGAAAGCGTTCCCTGCCGCCAATGCCACACCCTGGTTCGCGACGTGAATGGCCGCAAGGTGCTGTTCTATAAGCCCACACCGACCGAATGCGCTAAATGCCACTCCTGAGGGCAAACACGCCTGGGACAATATTGCCAAGCCGAAAGCACACCTGTTTGCTTCGGTGGGGGCAGCCGAGTGAGGAGACGGCAAGCGCGCGGATTGTAGCCTGCCCAGAATCCTCGTAACCTCCCCAAATCTCGAGTACGGGGCAGCCTGAAATCTTTGAAATCCGGAATGTCCAAGGCGGTGAAGATTCTTGCCCAGAGTCGAGTGATTCTGTGGCGTCCCTTTCGCGCCCGAAAGGCGCCGATGTGGGATTCAACGAACTCATAGAGCAACATTTTACCGTCTCCCCGGGGGCGGAAAAGGCAGTTGCCCCCCGCTGCCTTGCAGCGGCAGGGTGGGTATCCAGAGGTCTTCTTCAGGAATTCCGGGCTATTGTTTGGTCCTTGCGGTTCGAAACGTTCTGCAGTAGGTTGGCGAGCAGAGCTGCACCTGCTGCGGGAAGGACGCATGGATCTGACGGGAGCAGCGCCGTTGATCTTGATACCGCTTGCGTTTGCCGCGGGCGTGGTGCTCTTGACCCGCAGCGTTCGGCGGATGAGCCTGCGTGCCCAATTCCTGATATTGCTAGGGCTGGGAGTCAGCGTGGGGTTTGCGTTTCTGGTGATGGTGCAGTTGCCGAACTTTCCGCGGTGGCTGGGGATTTCGCTGGTTGTGGTGGTGTTCACGGCTTCGCCTTTTGCCACGCGCACCTTCCTGCGCGGTTTGAAGCAGGAGGACGAGGAGACGAGGGACACGCACAGCGAACACTGAATGTCGAACGCAATTCCTTCCCACTGCGGAGGCACGGGCGGCCATTTTTCTGCGCGGGAAAGGAAGGGGCTGTCAGGGGCGAAGAACGATCATCCAAGAAAATCGGGGGGCTGACCGGCGGGAGGTTGCCGGGCCTCTGTCTGGCCGCATTCATCGCGGCGCCGATAGGCGATAACGCTGAACACGGCGCCGATAAAGACCGAGGGAATGAGCAGAGCGAGGATGCCGCCTTTCAGCGCCTGGATAAACTTGGCCGAACTGGCGGCCGCGCTCGTATAGCAAAGGGGGCACTGCTGGGCGAAGAGCGTGGCCGGAGCAGCGATGCCAGCCAGCAAGGCCAGTCCCAACGCTGCCCCTCGACTGACCCACCCTCGCATTGCGCGCATACTCATTGCCTGCCTTTCTCTCTTCCGCCGGTCGTCCTCTGCAAGCCCGGCGACGACTTTCGAGCCCCTTGATGCAGGTCCTTTGCGGCCTCAGCTCGAAAGCAACCGCATGCTGAGCAGGCGGAAGGCATCCGGCCAGATCTGGTCCATCATAAAAACCACGAATGCGAGCAAAGGCAGCATGGTCCAGGCCAGCGCCGTGCGCTCGAACTTGAGGTGCATGAAGTACCACACCGCGATTCCCGCTTCGACGAATGCCAGGACGAGGAGCCAAACCAGCAGATCCCGCGCCGCCGGATGCTGGTAGGTCACGATCACTTCGATGCCCACGATGCACATTAGCCCGATCCACACAGCCACAAAGAACTTCATTCCGGGGCCCTGCCCTGATTGTTCGGTGGTCATGATCCTCTCCGGCCTTCTACTTTGCGTTCATCAGATACATGAGCGGAAACACGAACATCCACACCAGATCCACGAAATGCCAGTAAATTCCGGTGACTTCCACGTCGATGCGGTTGTATTTTCCCCGGTGGAAGCCGAGCGCCATGACGGCCAGCGCGCACACGCCGCCAATGACGTGCAGCAGATGAAGACCGGTAATGCTAAAGAAGGCCGCCCCGAACTCCACCGACCCGCCCGTGGGGTTCTGGAACAGCCTCCAGCCCTCCTCAATCATGTGCCGCCATTCCATCAGGTGCATGACGGCAAACAGCGCACCCAGCGCGCAGGTAGCCCACAGCCAGCGGGTTCCCGCCACAGTACGCCCTGCCTTCGCCGCTTCCACCGCCGCGATCATGGTCAGCCCGCTGGTGAGCAGCACAAAGGTCATCACCAGCCCGTTGAGAACCGACGGCAAGAAGAGGAATGGAGTGCTCCAGTCCGGGCTTCCGACGCGGAGATAACCGTATGCGAACAGAATCGCACTGAAAGTCACCGCGTCGGAGAGGACAAAGCACCACATGGCCAGCTTGCCGGAGGGAATCCCGTACGGAGACTCCTCCATCAGGCCGGCATGGCCGGATCCCGCGCTCAGTTCCAGTTCGCTCAAGTCTCCCCCCTTCCCGCCCCTTACGGAGTTTTCACGACTTCGGGCGAGGTCTGCATGATGAAGTCCGCGGACGCGCCCTCAACGCCATAGAGGTAGGGCTCCTGATGGACCACCATTTGCTTTCCGCCGAAGTTGTCGAACGGCGGCGGAGAGGTGGTGGACCACTCCAGCGAAGTAGCTCCCCAGGGGTTATCGGAAGCCTTCGGCCCCCGGAAGCGGGTCCAAATCAGGTTGAACAGGAAGATGAATTGGGCCGCCCCGGTGAGCAGCGCCGCGATGGTAATGAATTTGTGCACGGGAATCAGCGGCGCCAGGAAATTATCGGTGAAGGCTGCGTAGCGCCGCACATTCCCGGCCAAGCCGATATAGTGCATGGGCATGAAGATGCAGTACACACCGACGAACGTCAGCCAGAAGTGGATTTTCCCCAGCTTCTCGTTCATCATCCGCCCCACCATCTTCGGCATCCAGAAATAGGTCCCCGCGAACATGCCGAAAATCGCCGCCACGGCCATGACAAAGTGGAAGTGGGCCACGACGAAATAGGTGGCGTGCAGGTAGGTGTCAATTGAGGGCTGAGCGAGGAAGAAACCGCTCAGGCCACCCGTGGTGAATACGGAGATGAACCCCAGGCAAAACAGCGCGGCGGAGGTGAACTTCATCCGCGAGCCGTACACCGAGCCGACCCACAGCAGGGTGGCGATGGTCGCCGGGATGGTGATCACCAGGGTGGGCAGCGAAAACAGGATGGCCGAAAACGGGTTCATCCCGCTCACGAACATGTGATGGCCCCACACCATATAGCTGAGGAATCCGATGGCCACCATGCAGCCGACGAGAACGCGCGGTCCAAGAGGCGGCTTGCGCAAGAAAGCCGGCAGGATGTGAGACACAATTCCAATCGCCGGAAGGATGGCGATGTACACCTCCGGATGACCGAAGAACCAGAACAGGTGCTGCCAGAGCAGCGGCGAGCCCCCCGCGTGCGGCAGCACTTGGTCCCCGAACACGAGCCCGGCGGGCAGGAAGAAACTCGTCCCCGCGGTCCGGTCGAGGATCAGCAGGATGCAGGCGGGCAGCAGCACCGCGAACGCCATGAGCCCAATCACCGAAGTGATGAACCAGGCCCAGGTGGAGAGCGGCAGCCGGGCCAGCGACATTCCCTTGGTGCGCAAATCCAAAGTAGTGGCAATGAAGTTCAGCGAGCCCAGCAACTGCCCCACGCAGAAGATGGCGATGGACACCGCCCACATCGTCTGTCCCCAGCCCTGGCCCGGTCCTGAGGTCTGCCCCACGGCGCTGAGCGGCGCATAGGCCGTCCAGCCGGAAAGAGGCGGGCCGCCGGGAACAAAAAAGGCGGACATCAGAGCCAGAAACGCCACGAAAGTGACCCAGAACGACATCATGTTCATGCGCGGAAAAGCCATATCCGCGGCCCCCACCTGAATGGGAAGGAAGTAGTTCCCGAAGCCGGCGAAGGGCGCGGTGGTGAGCACGAAGAAGACCATGATCGTCCCGTGCATGGTCATCAGGGACAGGTAGTATTCCGGGGTCATCACGTTGCCCGGCGCTCCGGCGGCCGAAAGCTTTTCCAGGCCGGGGATGGCCAGCGTGGCCCAGCCCAAGTGCAGCCGCATCAGCCAGGAAAGCGCCATGCCGATGAACACCGCCACCAATGCCAGTCCGTAATACTGGAGGCCGATGACTTTGTGGTCCACGCTGAAGACGTACTTGCGAATGAAGCTCGTGGGAGCGGTGTGCTGATGGACCGCCGGATGAACCGTCGCCTCGCTCATGTTCTCCTCGTTCTTCCCTGAAAGCGCTGCCTGGACTCGGGCGGCGGCGCCTTCCCTGCCCGATTACTGCGCTTCCTGCTGCTTGAGCCACTGATCGAACTTGTCCTGCGGCATTACCTCCAGAAAGGCGCGCATCTCATAGTGGCCCAGGCCACAGAGTTGCGTGCACGCGATCTCGAATCTTCCGGTCTTGGTGGCTGTAAAGTGCATCGGGATCATAAGCCCGGGCACGATGTCCTGATGGATGCGGAGTTCCCGCACGTAGAAGGAATGGATGACGTCCTGGGAATGAAGGGTGAGCTGGATGGGCTGGTCTACCGGGATGGCCATGGTGGCCGTGACGACGTCGTCGCGCGCGTCCACGTCGTTCCGCGGATCCAGCCCAAAGAAGTTTCCGTCCGCCTGGTTAATCTTTTCCGGGTGCAGCTCGCCAAACTTGCCGTCGGGGCCGGCATATCGGAAATAGAATGCGAACTGCCCAGCCTGCACGTCGATGCGCATGGCCTGCGGGTTGGGGGTTGCCATGTAGATTCCCGCCCAGACCTTCGAACCCACAAAGGAAAGAGCGAGGATCTCGAGCCCCACGACCAGGATGGCAGAAATCACCATCGGTTTCGGCCCACCCGGAAAGGTCTTGGGCTTCCAACCTTCCTTCCGCCCCGCGGACTGCCAGACAAACGCGCAGAGAACCAGTTGCCCGAGGAGGAACAAGATTCCCGTCCCGGTCATCGTTTCCATCAGCTGCTGGTCGATGGCGGGTCCATGTGCCGAGGCATCCTCGGGCAGCCAGAGGAGCTGACCGTGGAAGATGAAAAACGCGGTGGAGACCAGAGTGATCACCACCAAAACGACAGTGAATGTCTTCCCCATTCCGCCCTCCCGCACCTCCCGCCGCGAAAACGCCGGTCGCCCCGGCCCCCTACTTTCAACCGGCCTGAGCAGCCCCGCGCGCGCCTGCCGCTAGTAAGGCAAGACCTTGTACACGAAGTTGACTTTCTTTGTCTCGTTGGCGGCCACGGTTACTTCCTGGCTCTGTGTGCCGAAATCCTCCTGCCAGGCCGTGATCGTGTACTTGCCCGGAGCCAGCCCCTTGAGCGAAAAACTCCCGCCCGGGTCCGTCACGGAATAGTGCGAAGTGGAGAGCACGACGAAATACCCGTGCATCCAGGGATGAATGTTGCACTTTACAGGGATGAATTCCGGCTTCTCCCACTTGGCAGTGATCGGCGGAGTACCGGGCGGTTGGGACTTGTTCCACTCCGAGTTGATTTTGGGCATGGGGTGGATGTTGTGCGCCCACTGGTCGCTGTTCACGATCTCCAGCGGCTGGTTCACCTGCATCACGGCCACGTGCGGACTGTACTCGCAGCCCTTTTGGTCGTAAACCACATCCTTGGACGGGGTCGAGGGGTTCTGCGCTCCCGCGGAGACGTACACGACGACCCATTGCAGGGAGTCACCCGGGCCGGTGACCACGGTCTGGTAGCGCACGGGATCCGTCCTAGCCAGTTGTTGCTTCTGGCAGCCGGGCTCCTTGGACATGTCTATCACCTTCATCTTCGGAGGCGTCCCCGTGTAAGTCACTTTGCCTTCGATGGTGCCGGCGGCGGGCGGGGCACCCACCACCAGCACTGCTGCGGCAAAGATGGCGATTCCCGCGAGCGTTACTACGAGCCGAAATTTCATCGAAAGTCCTCCTTTCAGTGCCGCCACGGAGGTCAGTTGCCGCCAGGCGGCTCTTCGCCGATGGGCTTGATTTCCTTTCCGTGGGCGGCCAGGTAGGTTTTCCATTCGGCCGCCTCGGGAGTGGGCAAAGGTTGAAGGGTGCGCAGGAAGTGAACCAGGTCCCAGGCCTGGTTGGGCTTGATCAGGTCGGCAAAGGACGGCATGGGCGAACTGTCCAATCCGGTCATGAAGATGCGGTACAGGTCTTCGTTCGTAGTACCGCACTTGAAGCGGTTGCCGATCGAGAAGTTGTAGGGGTGAATCGGGTTGCCTTTGTCGTCGGTGAGCGTGGAGGCGGCAGGGCCGTTACCTTTGCCTTCCGGTCCATGGCACTTCCAGCACTGCAAGTTTTGGAAGAGTTCCCTGCCGCGCAGAATGCTTTCAATGTTGATGGGGGTTTCCGCCGGAATGTTGATGGGGGTCCCGGCTTTCTGGGTCTCCCATCTCTTTGAAAATGTCTTGATGAAGGCCACAAGATCGGCCCGCCTTTGCGGAGTGAGCGGCCGCCACTGGGGCATGTTGGTGGTGACAAAGCCGCGGGTCATGGCATTGAATATATCGTCGTCGGTGGGGAGGGTGCCTGTGGGGGTGGAACGACACTCAAAGACCGCGCGGGTGAAGTCCCGGGGCTTTGCGAAACCCATGGTGGTATCAAACCACGTGGCGTTTTCGCCCTCGCCATCGCCATTCGGTCCATGGCATCCGATGCAGAAGCGGCGATAGTATGCCCTGCCCCGCTCGGAATGGCCCGTTATGTCCCCGATGTGGCTCTCCATCGGTCCGGTGACGGTGTGAATGTTGATGTCCATTTGCGCGAAGCAGGGGCCGGCCCCGACGGTCAGCAGCAGGCCGGCAGCGCCCAGGAAGAGTCCCAGCAAAGCCAGTTTTGTTTTCATAGGCTCCTCGCTTCCTAGAAGTCGAAGTCCAACCCGATGAAGAGGCTGCCGCTCCAAACCTTGCCATTGGCAGCCAGAGGTGGAAGGCCCACGCCGTCGTGGCTCAGCGGCACGATGCCGATACTCTTGGTAATCGAGTACTCGTTGTGGAAGGCGAGCCCAGCCCGGCTGAACATGATGGGATACCAGCGGTAACCGATGGAGTAGGCATCAATGTTGCTCTGATTGCCGGGATTGGTCGAGAGCGCCTGCTGGGACATCCGAATCAACTCGTAGCGTCCGGTGAACACGAGCTGCGGGCTGTAATAGAAATGGGTCTCGAGGAACCCGCCGTTCCAACTCGGCCCGCGGCAGATTGTGGCTGCCGGGCAGGCCGTGGCCAGCGGCACATTTGACGGAGCACCGATCCCCAGATACACGTTGTCGTAGCCGTGCATGTAGAGGGGCAGAAATTCCAATCTGCTGTTCAAGAAGAAGAAGTCGCCCGAGAAACCGGCTCGGTAAAACGGCTTGTTGCCGCGACCTTCGCCTGGGATCGGTGAGCCCATGGTAGTCAGGGCAAACGTAGGCCTCTCGCCAATATAGGCGAAGCCCCCGATTCTCTCAAAACCCTGACTGCCGAGAGCGAAGGCATGGCTGAAGGTCAGGTAGGTGTCGTAAGTGCGGCCGGCGTTCACCACGGAGTTGCCAGCCCCAAGGTTTGGCTGCCCTTCATTGTTGGACAAAACGGCGACCCCGTACCGCGTATAGCTGTTCGCAGAATGCCCGCTCAATTCCACGCCGAGCTGGTTGTCACCGAGGCCGAAGTCGTTCGAATCTCCCGCCGGAACGAAATGGTAGTTTTGATACAAGCCGCCGTTGGCGGAGAGGAAGAGGAATCTCTTCTCCGAGATCAAGTTGTCGAGCTCGAATTTTCCGAACTTCAGATTCAGCCAGGAGGTGTGGGCCAGGTTGTCGAAGCGCACGAAGGCACTCTCAAAGTGAAACGTGGCGGTGCTGTCCGAGGAGGGCAGGAGGATAAAGGAGATATTTTTATACAGCGTCCCTCCCGACCACATGTCCATCCCCGACAAGTCGAAGCCGTTCACGCTCACCGTTTTGCTGATGGTCGTGCTGGTTGGGTCGCCCGGTGTGGAATCCAGCGGCTGGTTCGTCGTGTGTTCGAAATGCCAGTTCGGAGTGATTCGGAACGTAATGGGAAAGTACGAGGGGTTCTGCCAGATGGGAGAGTCGCGCTCGTTCATTAGTTGGTAGCCGTTGTCGCGGAAGGCTTGGCCGAAGTTGGTGAGTTCGGGCCAGGCGGTGTGGCACGCCGAGCACGGCAGGCCATACTTTCTCGCGAAGGCGGGTATAGCCAGTATCTTCCCGCTCGGAAGCGCCTGGACCACCGGCGCGGCCGCCAAAAGCGCACAGGCTGCTACCCCAATTCGAGAGAGGAACCTTCCGAGCCAGCCTGGCTTGGCCATCCTAAGCGCGTCCAAACAAGGTTCGAGCATAGACCCTCCTAAATTGCAATCGAGACGGGTTGAAATGGAACAGGGGCACAGCAGCACCGCAGACGCTGAACGCACGCCGACGGATTGCGTATAATCCTTCCCGCGGCGCGAAATCGGCGCTTGCGAGACGGTCGAGCGAAAGAGCCAAAGGCTGCCACCTGGTTCCCCTCCAGGCGAGTCTAAGTACTCAACCGCCGAACGGCTTCTCGTTCCCCCTAGGTGAAACAGAAGCTACAACTACAAGTGTGTGATTTCAAGCAAAAAATATCTCCCGTCGAAAATTCTTATTCACCCCTAGAAGGGGCGGCCGGGGCGGAGACGGCGGGGAAGCACCGGGGGCGAGGGGCCGGGCGTCCTGATTTGGATTTGACAACGCCAATCGCTCAGGCGTAGGAAGGAACTTTGCCGGTTTTGCTTGCCCACTCGCATGGGAAGATGCGAGGCCAAATGGTGCCGCGCCAAAGGTTCCAAGAGCGATTGCTACGCCGGGCTATTCCGTGGCCTTTTGCGAGGTTGAGCGAGGCATGCCTGTTGAGCTTGCTGCTCTTCTGCTCGACAGGAGCGCCTTATCTGAATCTTCCGGCCAGCGAGCTTTTCCACCACCATCACGAGGACCAGCAGCGGACCGGGGGACTCGAAGTGGTTCTGGAGGCCCCGGAGGCAGAGGTATACCACGCCGTCGAGCAGGTGGCCAACGACCAGATCGTGCACGGGACCTACGTTTACGAAAAGGAGAAGACGCTGGCCGGGGCTGTGGCCGCCGACTCGTCTTCGTACTTCGGGCGCTGGCAGGGTCCCGGCAAGGCGCTCTACAAGATATTCACGGGGGCGGTGGCGCCCCGGCATTTCAAGGACAGCTCGGACATCGGAACCATCAGCGTGCGCTATCTGGTGCAGGGGCTGAAGGATTCGAGGACGCGGGTGCAGATTGAGGCCGTGTTCGTCGAAGACGGACGGCGGAAGGTTCACGAGTCCGACGGGAGCGTGGAATCCAGCGAGTTGAAGGAAATCCAAGACCGGCTGCAGGAGATCCGGCTGGCCCAGGAGCGCGCGCGGGAAGCTCAGCAGCAGCGCACCCAACTGGAAGCAGCGGAGGCCGCGCAGGCCCGCGAGCGCGAGCTGGAACATTCACGGCTGCTTGCCGCGGAGTCTTCGGCAAAGAACCTGGAGCAGCATGTGAACGACCTGCGCCATGAGCTCGTGCGCCTGGTGGCAAACCCGGGGGCAGAGCTGAAGTCGGCTCCCTTTCATGGGGCCATCAGCCTGGAATCGCTGAAACCCGACGCGGAAGTGATCATTCTGATTGTGACCCCCTACTGGTACGGGGTGGAGACCTCTGCGGGGCACCGGGGATGGCTACGCCGTGACCAGGTGAAACCACTACCATGAGGAAAGTCTCGCTCATCGCGCGCGCGGGTGCCGCGGCCGCGTTGCTTGTTGCTCTGCCATGGGGGATTCCCGCGGCGGCCCAAGGCCCGGGAGCGGAACGGACCTATGCGCATTCGCAGGACGAAGTCGAGAAGGCGCTCGCGCAAATCCGCCCAACGGCAAAGGGCCGGCTCCCGGAATTGGAGGGCTTTGTAGGCAGCACCGAGCAGCCACTGGAGCGCTACACGAGCGGCTACTACGATTGCTCGATCAAGGTGAGTGCGGCAAGTTCCGGCGGAACGCTGGTTCGCGTGGCTGCCAAGGTGACCGCCTGGTACTCGGATTCGAATCCTGCGCGCTCCGGGTATCGCACGTTATCGTCGAATGGGAGACTCGAGGCGGACCTACTGGACCGGCTGGGCGAGGCTCTCGATCCCGGAGGATCGGGGGGCACAACCGGTGCCGCAGGCGGAGACGTCACTCCTTCCGCACCGCATGCGGTCCCTTCCGGGGCATTCCGTAGCCCGCTCGCGGACCATCGCGCGGTGAACAGCGGGATACTGGCGCCTCCCCCCGCAGCCGGTGGCGCCGGACGTGCCGAAGGACCTCCGGGCGCCGCGGCACCCATCGGCGATGCAGCCGTGACAGAAGCCGAACGCGCCCGTGCCGAGAAGCACGCGAGTGAACTCCACGCGCTGGCTCAAAATCTGGAAGAGATTCTGCGCAATCAGGCCCACCCCGACAATCTCGCCGCGGTCCGCAAGTCCGGCACTTCCTTGTACGCCAAGCCACAATCCGGGGCACAGGTGCTGTTTTCGGCGGAGGCTCAAGACGAGTTCCAGATCCTGGACGTGCAGCCCGCCTGGGTCCACGTGCAGATTTCGGGCGTGTCCCGCGGGTGGATCCGGCGCGCTCAGCTCGAGCTTCCGGAGGGATTCACCGCAGCGCCCGCCCGAAGCGGAGATTCCGCCGCGGCGGGTAGCGTGGCCTTCCGCATGACGCGCGAGTCCGTGGTGCGATTTGCCGGCGACTGGCAGCCCCTGCGCGGGAAGATGGTGAAGATTTTGTACGTCGAGCCGACCGCCGGCCTGGCGACCTCCGCGAAGCAGAAACTGGCCTTTGCAAAATCGCTGTTCACTGCAGCCCATCCGGATTCAACGCCCGGCGACAATTCCGCGGTCGGCTTGGTCGTGGTCTTCGATTCCGCGGATGGGGGACAAATCTCGGCAACGCTCGCCGATGTGCGGCAGCTACGGGATGGCCGCATTTCCGAAGCTGAGTTCTGGCACCGGTGTTCGCTGGATCCGCCAGAGACGTTTCAGGAAACAGGCAAACAGTAAGGAAACCTAATTTGGCGAGCGAGTGCGCGTTGCTTCCCTTTTCGGTCATTTCTCTCACCCATTTCGCCACGCCGGACCAAATCGACCTTGGGCTCGCCTCTCTTCAGAGTTAGCATTTTTCCATGGACGCGGCGACGCCTTCCAGCGCGCCCGCGCGCGAAATCAAAAGTTGCTCGCGGAGGCCGAGGCCGCGGGCCAGCTCCACGTTCTCCGCAATTCCCACGTCGCTGCCATCCGGGACACTAAAGTGCTCCTGGAGGTTGCCGGAAAACCTCAAGAGGTTCAGAATGACTACGTGTTCATCCTTATCGGAGGGAATTCGCCCGAGGAATTCCTGAAGAGGACGGGCGTCGAGATCGTGGAGAAATCATTGTCGGTCAACCTGGAAAAGTCATTCGCATGATCAGGCACGGCGTCTGGGCCATCGCCGCAGCCCTGCTGATTTTTGGCGTTGCCTGCCGAAAAGCCAGTTCGGACGAGGAAGCTATCCGCGCCTCCATCCTCCAGCACCTGCAAAAATCCGGCAATCTCAATCTCTCAGCGATGGACACGGAATTCGGGCAAATCACCGTGAACGGCGACCACGCGCAGGCCCAGGTGCTCTTCCGCGCCAAGCAGGAAGGCGCCACCATGCAAATGAACTACTCGCTGGAGCGGCAGAACGGTGAATGGACCGTCCTCAGCAGCCAGCCCGCCGGCGGCCAAATCGCGCATCCACCCGTTGGCGGCTCTGCAAACCCCGGCGCAGAAGCCACCCCCGGGATGCCCCATCTCCACGTACCCTCCGACAACGCTCCCAAGCCCGCCAAACCGACCTAGCGCCTCACTACTCGCAGGCCCCAGCACGCCGTCGAATCGCACCGAATTTCGAGCCTGCCTGCCGGCAAACAGTTTCGGTTTTCGGTTCCTACCGTACTTTCATCACCACCAGCGTCCCATCGTCGGCCGCCGGCATGCCCTCCGCAAATCGGTCCACTTCCTCGAAAATCAGCGTCGCCAGTTCTCCTGCGCTCCGCGCATGATTCGCAGCCAGGAGCAGCCGCAGCCGCTCCGCGCCGTAAAAATCGTCTGCGGGATTCGTCCGCTCCGTGATCCCATCCGAGTAGCACACCAGCACATCGCCCGTCGCCAGCGAATACGCTCGCTCGTCGTACTCCGCCTGCTCCTCGATCCCCAACGGCAGCCCCGTCACCGGGATTTTTTCGCACCGTCCGTTCTTCCACAGCAGCGGCTGCCAGTGCCCTGCATTTGCAATTCGCAGTCTCTGCCGTCCCTTTTGCCAGGTCATAAAGCACAGCGTCGCAAATCTCCCCTCCACGCGCCGCTCGCTCAGGATTCCGTTCAACTGGCGCAGCATATCCGCCGGCGAGGGTTTCTGCGGCGCCAGGCTCCGCAGCATTCCCACCACCGTTGCGCCGAACAGCGCCGCCGCGCTTCCCTTTCCCGTCACGTCGCCGATGGCCACGGAAAGTTGCTGCGGTCCGTAGCGCAGGAAGTCGTACACATCACCGCCGAGTTCCCGCGCGGGCACGTACCGCGCAGCGATCTCCACGCCGTAGTCATCCGCTGGCGCCTGCGGCAGCAGCGCATCCTGCATCAGCCGTGCGGCCTGCAGTTCTTCCGCCTGCTCCGCCTCTTCGCGCAGCGCCTGTTGGTACAGCCGCGCATTTTCAATCGCCACCGCCAGGCTTCCCGCCAGGATCGAAAGCGTCTGCACGTGCTCCTCGGTGAAGTAATTCTTCACCGGACTCTCCAGATCAATCACGCCCACCACCCGGCCTTTGTGAATCATGGGCACGGCCAGCTCCGATCGCGCTTCCGGGTTGCAACAGATGTACCGCGGATCCAGGCTCACGTCCGGCACCAGCACCGGCCGGCCCAGACTCACCGCTGCTCCCACGATCCCGCCGGTCGGCCCGACCTCCAGTTTGCTCTGCTCGCTCCTCCCGTAGCGCGCGTCCACGGCATGCGTGAACGCTTTTTTGTCCGCGTCATACACCAGGATGCTGGCCATCTGGTAATCGATCACGCGTTTGATCAGGTCCGCGGCGCGCTTCAGCAATTCGTCCACGTCCAGGATCGAGCTGGCCTCGCGTCCCGCTTCGTTCAGCACGCGCAGCGTCTCCGCCTGCCGCCGCGCGCTCTCGTAGAGCTGCGCGTTTTCCATCGCGCCCGCCAGCCGGCTGGCCACCAACGCCAGCACCTGCTGCTGCTCGTGCGTGAACGCATCCGGCTCGCGGCTTTGAATATCCAGCACGCCGATCACCCGCCCTTTCAAAATCAACGGCACGGCAATTTCCGATCTCACCGACTCCACCGCGCTCAGATACCGCGGGTCACTGCGCACGTCGCCCACCAGCACGGGCTGCCCGGTCTGCGCTGCGGTGCCCGTGATTCCCTTCCCCACCGGGATTCTCCACGTCTCCACCACGTCGCGCGTATATCCGATGGCAAAACGGAAATAGAGTTCCTGCGTCGCATCATCCAGCACCAGCACCGCAAAAATCTCGTAGGGCACCAGCCGCCGCACCAGCTCCGCCGCTTTCTTCAGCACCTGGTCCAGGTCCAGCGACGAGTTCACCTCCTCGCCGATTTCCACCAGCGTGGCCAGCACTTCCGGCGGCAGTTCGACTGCGCTCTCCGGCAGGCGGTTTTCCGTGGATGCTTCGCTTTCGCTCATCACAGGGGCGCGAAGCCGCGGGCGGAATCCCATCTCCGCGCTTCGCTTTCTCCTCATCAGTATAGCAACGGACGTTTTCCCGGCGGGGAAGGAAACTCAGCGCGTAGTGCCACGCAGCAGTCCGCAATGGCCCAATTCATGGGTCTTGGAAAGGGATTCGCAGGAAGGATATGTGTTTGGTTACTTCGACGCCCGGCCGCGAAGCTCCTCGAGAATCGAAACGCTCGCGCTCGTCCCCAGCCGCGAAGCTCCCGCCCCGAGCATGCTCGCTGCCGTGGCCAGCGTGCGGATGCCCCCCGCGGCTTTCACTCCCGCGTTGCGGCCCACCGCCGCGCGCAGCAGCGCCACGTCTTCCGCCGTGGCCCCGCCGGGACCGAACCCCGTCGACGTTTTCACAAAATCCGCACCCGCGCGAACCGCCACCCGCGCCCCGCGCCGTTTTTCTTTGTCCGTCAGTAGCGCGCACTCCAGGATCACTTTCAGCAGCGCATGCCGGCCGTGGCACAGCTTCGCCAATTCGTGGATTTCCCTTTCCACCGCCGCGTGTTCGCCCGCCTTCAGCGCGCCCACATGAATCACCATGTCGATCTCGCTCGCTCCGTCATCCAGCCCGCGTTCCGCCTCCAGCTTTTTCACCGCCGTCCGCGAAGCTCCCAGCGGAAAGCCCGCCACGGTCGCCACGCGCACCGTCGTGCCGCGCAGACATTTTGCGGCCAGCGCTACATAGCATGGATTCACCACCATGGCCGCGAACGCGCACTGCGCGGCCTCTTCGCACGCGCGGCGAACGTCGTCCGGCTGCGCCTCCGGCTTCAGCAGCGTATGGTCCAGAAGGCCGGCGAAGGCGCGGCACAATCCATCCGCCCCGCCGAGTTTCTCGGCGCTGCCGGGAAGTTTTTCCAAAGCCTCCACCACCGCGCGAACGTTTTTAGGCACTGCGCTTCTCCGCCACATGGGATTCACTTTTGTGTCTCCGGCCGGCCCCGAGCGAAGTCGAGGGGCGTCTCGCCGGCTCCTCTCAAACTCCTTTGCCGGACTTTCCTGCCATCCTTCTTTATATCGAGCACGCACACGTCTTTCAAATTCCGGTACCGTTCCGCATAGTCCAGCCCATATCCGACCACGAACCGGTTGGGAATCCGGAATCCCACGTAATCCGCTTTGAACGGCTGCACCCGCCGTTCCGCTTTGTCCAGCAACGCAGCCACGCGCAGCGCCTTCGGACGCCGTTCCCTCAGCAGCCGCACCAGGTAGTTCAGCGTCACTCCCGTGTCTAGAATGTCTTCCACCAGGATCACGTTCCGCCCTTCGATGCTCGCATCCAGGTCTTTCAGCAGCCGCACCTGGCCGGAAGTCTCCGCCGAATGCCCGTAACTCGCCGCAGCCAGAAAATCAAATGTGGCTTCCAGTCCAATCTCGCGGCTCAGGTCCGCCAGGAAAATGCATGCCCCTTTCAGGACTCCGACCAGCAGCAGCGGCTCCCCGCGGAAATCGCGGGTAATCTGCCGTCCCAGCTCGCGCACGCGCCGCGCGATCCGCGCCTGCGAAATCAGCAGGGTCAATGTGTCGCCCCTTCGCGCTTTCATGGCCCGGTAGTCTACCGTAACCGCGGCACTATAGCGCCGGCCTGTCCTGCCTGTCCTGACGAAGCAAGGGCCAGCCCTGACAGCTCTCGTGAAGGGAGCGACGCCGAAGGACATGTTGCCAGTGCCGTAGGGGCGCTGCTTGCTGCGCCCGCCCGCAGCCTGGCTCGCCGTTCCGCAGCGCCGGTCTTCACGCCGACAGATGAACTCCGACGAGTGATGAGTTGCGAATCCTCTTGGGGCCACGGCAAGACTCGACTAAAATGAAGTTGCCATGAGTCTAAAAAGCACTACAGGCAGGCTGGCGCCTTCCCTCGAGGACTTGGTACGGGCGCGCTTCGCTCCGGAGGGAAAGGCTGAACGTGTCACGCGTGCGCTTCGGGCGCTCGACGAGGACGTGCCCATCAAGCTAACCTCCGAGCAATGGAAGTGGGTGGCTGAAGATCCTGATGTCGAGGATCAGGCCTGAGAATGGCGGTCCAGCCGCTCTCCAGTGTCCCCAACCGCAGCTTTCTCTTTATCGACGCAAATATCTTCATCTATGCTCTCAGCGGCCAGTCCGCCCAATGCCGTGCCCTCCTCGGTACCGCCGGCGTCTCTCTTCTCGTCCCCTCCGCTCCAGATGGGGCTCCGGCGGCGCGCCGCGGGGAACTCTGCGGGGTGGTATCCTCCCGGCCGGGACGGAATGCGAGGGAGGGACGGATTTCGTGTGGGCTGCGCACGCTGAAACGAGAGCGGCCCGTTTTGGAGAGGAGATGCTGCGATGAGGCGAACCATTCTTTTGAGTCTGCTGGCGATCTTTATGCTTCCGTGCGGCGCGCCGGCACAGACGGAGCAGGCGAAGTCGGTCCAAGAGCAAATTCTGGGCACGTGGAAATTGCTTTCTTATGTCCGCGAGGAGGTTCAATCCGGCGCGAAGTCCGACGTGATGGGCGCTCATCCCTCCGGTTACATCAATTACGGGCGTGACGGGCGCATGATGGTAATCATCGTCGGCAGCGACCGGAAGAAACCTGCCGGCTCTGTGGTCACGCCGGAAGAAGCGGAAACGCTGATCCGGAGCATGCTGGCCTATGCGGGAACCTATACGCTCGACAGCAAAGCCACGACCGTGACGCACCACATAGACGTGTCGTGGGACCAATCGCGCACAGGTGAATCCCACGTGCGAATGTACACGCTGGAGGGCGACCGCCTGACACTGACCACCGAACCTTCAAGGGACCCGGCCAGCGGGAAGATGACCGTGCGCACGCTAGTCTTTGAGAGAGTGAAATAACTTTCCTGCGGCAAGACCTACCCTCATCTCCTGCGCCGTAGGGGCGCTGCTCGCTGCGCCCGCCCGTCAGCATCCGACCAGGATGCGCGTATTAGGCGTCCCGAGCGCAGTCGAGAGGCGCGCCCTTTGCGTCCCGATTCCCTTGTCGGGGCTGATCCTGCCTGCCCGCCGGAGCATCGGCGTAGGCGGGAGCGAGCAGAGCGAGTCGAAGGGCCACTAGCCACTCGTCACTCGCCACTTCCCCTCCCCCCGGGGCAACAGGCCTTAAATCGACGAGCGTTCCGGCCTGGGGGCAGAGGCTAGGGCTTTCCCGACAAAGCACGTCAGGGCATGCGGTCCGAGACCCGCCGCTGGCGCGGGTCCCACCCCGGCGGGACTCCTGCACCCTGGCGTCCTAGGCGCTTCGGCGTTCCCTGATTCCGAGCCCAACGTCGCAGTTTCCTTCAGGCGAGCTACTGCTAGGCCTGAGGTTCTTTTCGCTCCTCCCGCGCCGCAGCACCCAACTCGACAGCAGAGCGGGCCGGGATGCGCTACAATCCACCAAGTGCAGGCCATAAATGCACAACTCACGAAAGAACTGATCGCGCATGTGCGGGACCGTGATACCTGGCGCGCGCCCGCATTCAAGGTCCAGAATTACCGAACCCTGGTTGAGCATGTGGCCCAGCTCTCATACGGGAATCGAAATCACCTGGCCTTTTTCAGAGGACAGAACAAGGACTATCAAAGCAAAGCCGGTGGATCGACCCTCTATCCGGCCATCTACAGAGGCGACAACCTAGTTCACGCTGAGCTAGAAGTTCGGTTTCGGCAGCTCGAGTCCGCGGGCCGCGCTCTGGTGAAACGCTTCGTAGTGAATAAGGTTGAAGGCGCACGCGAAGTCTCGCGAAAAAAATACGTTCAATGGAGTATCCTCCAGCACTACGAAGTCGTTCCCACTCCCCTGCTTGACATCACACATTCGCTACGCGTTGCCTGCTCGTTTGCTCAACTTGCGAGCACGGATCCGACCTGCTACGTGTACGTGTTGGGCTTCCCATACCCGACAAATCGAATCTCGATTAACTCAGAAGAGGATCTGGTCAATATCCGACTTCTTAGCATCTGCCCTCCGGACGCACTCAGGCCGTACTTTCAGGAAGGCTACATGGCCGGAACAGCAGACGTCACCTCCGACTTTGAAACGAAGACGGAGTTGGACTTCCGAAATCGCTTGATAGCCAAGTTTGCGATTCCGCGTGCGGAACACTTTTGGAACGCCGGCTTCGAAGGAACGCCTAGAACAGCACTCTATCCCCCGAATGACCGTGTGAACGAGTTATGCCAGGAAGTCAAAGCCCAACTCAGCATGAAAGAGGCAGCAGCCGGTGATCTCGGACATCTTCTGGTGGAATGGGCGAAGCTGGAGGAACAGCTATTGCCACTCGCACGCCAGCTCACTGAGAAAAATGTCTCGGTTCGCGAGGCCATAAAGGCGCTCGTACAACGAGGTCTGATCAAGACAGAAATTGCGAGCGACCTGGAAGACGTTCGACGGGTAAGAAACACCGCTGCCCACACGCCCGGTCAAGTTAAGGAGGGCGAAGCACAACGTGCGCTGCACAAGTTGCGCCAGCTGGCGAGGAGGTTCCAAACCAACCCGGTCGGATAGCTACCCTGGGAGCCTGTGAGCCACCACCCGCAAACCGCTGAATACACGCTAGGCCGTGCCCTTCTTTGGAACAAACGTCGCGTCGTCAAATTTCCTGAAGAGAAACGACAAGAAGCTCAAGATATCCAAGCAATCTTCTTCAGTAATTGGCCAATCAAGGGCTGGCTCGTGTGCGATCGGATTTCGGATGGCCCTCATAAGGCCGGCCGAAAGAAACTTGATGCCATCTTGAACATTTCGGTCGGTTTCGGTCTCACAACGAGTCACCTTGAGAACGCCCCTTTCGTAGCCCCAAACCTCTAACATTAGGGTTTCGCCGTCCTTGTCGCTCTGTGCCTTTTCCCGGACAAGCTTGTTGTAGGCCTTCGCTGATTCGAAGACCGAATGAAAGTAGTTGCCCTGAAGGAACAAGCGCTGGGAGTGGCGCACGACCTCTGGGTGGAAGTGACGAGCCTCAAAGGATGCACGCCGGACACGGTCAACTGCGCCCGCCCCCACACCGGCCTCGCGGAGTATTTCCTCCAGAGCGTTGGCCTGATCGCTCCTTATTATCGCTCGGCAGAACTGCACAAGACGTCGGTCACGTTCCTCGGCCACCATCTCGGCTCGTGCCAATGAGAGGACCCAGTCATAAACAAGTTGGGCGCGCGCCGAAGTGATTGACTGGTTTGGAAACGAGTCCCTCGAAATACGGAGAATCGCTGTGGCCGCCCGACCGATTTCGTTGACCGAGCTGTCCCACTTCACCAAGTCGCCGACCTCGGTTGCCACTAGCCTGTAGTTCGCGCTCATTTGTTTTGAGAGATCCAACAGTAGTTTTGATGGATAGAAATGAATTGTGACACCAGTCTGCCTCAGACGAACGCGAGACCGACGGTCCCTAGCGCTCGACTCCCCCGCCAGTGGGCGTTTGCCGCAGCCGCTTGTTATATGTCCTCGCCCAACCTATGTCTTGCCTCCATTAATGGAACGACCCTCACCAGAAAATCATAAAGTTCTTGAAATCCATCCTCACCATACGCTAACGAAAGCAGAGGCGCGATCTCACCTTCCAGAAAATCTGACGGATCCGTTTCGAAGAAGCGGAACGACATATCGTCATAGTCATAGCGGACGCTCAGCTTGCCAGAGAGGGTCCAGTTCAGCGCTGGCGTCCGAATTAGCTCCGCGTAGGAAATGAAGAGAGTCGCGATGTCCAAAGCATCCTCAACCTGCTCCCTCGAGGGCGGATCAAACTCGTGCTCCAAGTTGTTCCTCAACTGGTTAAGACGACGGAGAATTCTCGGAGCAACAAATCCACTTTCGGCCAAAAAATCGAGCTTCCTTGGAATGCTCCAGCGCTGCTTCCTGGCAAGCGGGAAAAACCCGACTGATCCGATTATGCGATTCACCTGGGAATCGATCGCTCTTTTGCAATTTCCCAGGCAGTTAATTCGATTCCTCTCGTCTTCAAGCGCCAGAGAATCCTGGATAGCATAATTCAGGAAATCGCGAGGCCCTAAATACGTCTTGCTCTCGTCTGCCGTCTGACGAGACTTAGCGGTTCCGACGAACTTAAGGTTCAGATCATAGCCATACATGTCGCACAACGCGCGCCTGAATTCCACGACGACCTCATCCTTGTCCATGTTGAAGTCTCCTACCTCGCCCCCATATTCCACCACGAGGGTCATCAAATTGGCCAGGCCTGATGCCAGCAACGCGACGCTTTTACCCTAGCCCGGCACGCACGGCGGCACGGGGCACTCCAGACAGCCCCTCACGCCTCCCTGAGCGAAGGACGCGAGCGCAGACCCCCTGCCCTGTCACCGGTCACCAAGTAGCAGCCACCGAATTCCCCCATATTTCGCTTGCTGTTCGCTTTCGACTATGGTATATAAGCCGAACATTACTATAGGAGGCTCGCGCCAGACTATCGCAACCACATCCCGGCCCTTAGGTGTCTCGTTGCTTTTCCCACCCCACTAATCCCCCCTCCGCCAACGACGCAACAACAGTCGCCACGTGGAGCTTCCCTACGGGTCGGAATCAATCCTCATCAGGAATTCCGCTATGCCCCTGCCCCCGTCCATGTCCGCTTGTTGTCCCTCCTCTTTGCAAACCTTTGCCACTCTGCGCCTCTGCGAGAAACTCCGTCGCTTGCTCTTGACTGTAAACTGTGAACTGTCAACCTGTGTTTTCAACAACTTACACACTCAATTTCGCGCAACCCCTTTCCCCTCAAGGGTTTCCGCATTCCCCGGGGGAGGGGTACCCCAGTTTCCAAGCCACATGATTCCAACTACTTACGAGGTCAACCGACATGCCATCAAACACTCCATCTGACCGCTGCACCTATCGCGATCCTGCGGGCCGTCGTTGCCGACTCCCGCGTAAGCCCAGACATCCAGCCTACTGCCCGCACCACGCGCGCTTTAGCTCGGAGGGCGTTCTGGAAGATCCCCAGGCGCTCGCTCTGGAAGTGCTGGGCTCTGAGATCGATTTCGCCGACGCCCGGTCCCTCAACCGCGCTGCGGGCAAGCTCCTCCTATGCTTCCTCACGGGCCGCATTCCCGCTCGCCACGCCGCCGTGGCCGGCTATCTCTGCCAGCTTGTCATCCAGACGCTTCCGCACATCGAGCGTCAGGAGCGGCCTCCGGAGCCCGAGCGCATCGAGTATCAGTTCGTTTCCAACGTGCCCAGACCCGACTACACGAAGAACCACGCATACCGGCCACCCACAAGCGATACGCCGCCTATAGACTCCCTGAGGGTAATCGAACCATGACCCCACTCCCCCAACAGCGCGAGCCGCGGCACGCACCGCCAAATCCCCCTGGTCCCGGCTATTGTCCTGTGAGGCCTGCGGGCCTAGACTACCCGCATTACCTAGGGGGAACTGTGCTCCCCTCCAGCACGTTCTCGCGAATCGCCCTAGCGGTGGCCGCACTTTTGGCGGCCCTGTTGTTCCTCGTTGTGATGACCGTTTCTTCGCCTGCTGAAAGCCATTTCTGGTCGGAACTGGTGCAGGCGGCAATTCTCGTTTGGGCAACTTTCTGCTGTCTTGAAGTGTCGCGGCGTTGCTCCTCATACTTTCGGCAGTTATGGGCACTCCTCGCCGTGGCTCTCGCGCTGGCCACCGGCGGGCAACTGCTGGTTTTCTACTACGGAGTGGTGCTGCGCGCGCCGCGTTCCACCCCCTGGCCTTCCGACGTGCTGCTGTTCGTGTGGGTGGCGCCGGCGGCCATGATGCTGCTTCCCTGGCGGCTGGAAAAAAGCGGCCTGGCCCGCTGGGAGCGCATTCTTGACTTCGCGCAAATCGGAATCGTGTTCGTTACCGCCTACCTTTATTTCTTCTACGTTCCCTCGCTGTGGACAGCGCAGGGGACGGAAATGTTCAGCCGGCTGATGACTGCGGTGGTGGTGCGCGACGCCCTGCTGGCCGCGGCATTTCTCCTGCGAAGCGTAACGCTGCCGCGTTCTGCGGCACGCACGCTTTTCGCCAGAGTAGCCGGCTTCTTCCTGGCACTCGGAATGGTCGAGGCCATCGTCATCTCCCAGTTCGGAGAGACCTCGCGCGCTGCCGACTGGGCCGATGCCGCGTGGGCTTTGCCGTTCCTGCTGGTTGCGATACAGGCCGCCTTCTGGTCCGCTCCGGCGGAATCCCAGCTCGAGCCGCAGACTTCCGACCAATCCGGCTGGGTGGTCTCCCAGGCGTTTCCGGTGGGAATTCCGCTCCTGGTGATCTTTATGGGCAGCGGGATCGCCCGCGAGCAAATCACCATCGCGGCGCTGGCCATCGCCGCCGCATTTGCGTGTTCTGCCGCGCGACTTCTGCTCACCACGCAACGGCAACGGCGCATCGCCGAGGACCTCCGCCACGCCGAACACGCCGCGGGCCTTTCCGCGCAGATGTTCTCCGCGGCTTTCCGTTCGAGCCCCGATGCCATCAGCATCGCGACGGTCCCGGAGGGCACCATCCAGGAAGTCAACGAGAGTTTCGTTCGGCTCACCGGCTTGTCTCGAGAAGAAGTCGTCGGAAAAGTCCCTGAAGAACTCGGCTTGTGGGTGGACAAGGAGCGCATGCTCGCGTTGAGGGCCCGTTTCCGCGAAGTGGGAGAAGTCCGCGACGAGGAGTTGCCTTTTCGCCGGAAGGACGGTGGGATTCGCGATGGCCGCCTTTCCGGCTCCCTGATCGATCTCGACGGCCGCCGTTATTCCCTGATCGTCGTCACCGACGTCACCGAGAGTAAAAAGGCCGAAGCCGCGCTTCGCGCCAGCGAGGAGCGTTTCCGGTCGCTGGTCGAAACCCTGCGCGTGGGCGTTTCCAGTTGGGGGCCGGATGGACGCCTGCAATTCGTCAATGAGGAGCTTCTAGAAATGTTTGGGAGTCCGAAAAGCGAGATCCTGGGGAAGACCGGCCAGGAAATCCTGCCGGCCATTCGCGAGGACGGAACGCCGTTTCCGGAGGAAATGCGGCCGGTGCAGCGCGCCATCGCCACGCGCCTGCCGGTCCGCAATCAGGTGATGGGATGGCCCCTTCGAAATCCCGATCGCGTGGTGTGGACTCTGTCGGACGCTGTGCCCGAGATTTCCCCGGATGGCCAGTTGGTGCGAGTCATCTCCTCGCTCACCAACATCTCCGACTGGAAGCGCGCCGAGGAAGAAAAGCGCGTATCTCAGGAGATGTTCACCAAGGCGTTCCATTCTTCGCCGGATGCGGTGACCATCAGCACGCTCGAAGAAGGCCGCTACCTCGAAGTCAACGAAGGCTATTCGAGGCTGTTCGGCTGGCGCCGCGAGGAGGTGATTGGAAAGACCACCCGGGAACTCGGCGTATGGCCCGATCCCGCGGGGCGCGAGGCGCTCAAGCGCCGCCTTCTCGAACACGGCGGCGTGCACCAGATGGAATTGCAGCTCCGGACGAAGGCCGGCCGGCTGCGCACGTTTCTGATCTCCGCTGACGTAATCGAGCTCAACGGGGCGGCCTGCATGCTGGCCGTGAGCGACGACATCACGGACTGGAAAGAAGCCCAGGAGGCCCTGCGCTTCAGCGAAGAGCGTTTTCGCACCCTGGTCGAAAACGTGGAAGTGGGCGTGGTTCTTTACGGGGCCGATGGGCGGATGCAATTCGCCAACCGCGCCGCCCTGGAGATGACGCACATGCAGCCCGGCGACGTCTTGAACAGGAAAAGCACAGAACTCAACCTGAGGATGATCCGGGAAGACGGCACCGAAGTGACCGACTCCATGCGGCCCATAAACCTGGTGCTGGAAACAGGACAGCCGGTTCGCGATATCGTGCTCGGGTGGCTACTGCCCGGGGCAGAGGAAACTCTGTGGATTTTCGGGAACGTGATTCCGCTCTTCGCCGAGGACGGAACGATTGCCGGCGCGCTCGCCTCGTTCGCGGACATCACCGAGCAGAAGAAAGCGGGAGAAGCGCTCCGCCAGCTTTCCGGACGGCTGCTCCGGCTCCAGGACGAGGAACGCCGCCGGCTGGGCCGCGACCTGCACGACAGCCTGGCCCAGAACGTCCTGGCCGTGAACCTGAGCCTCGCCCAGATTACGCAGTCATCCGCGGTGTTGGACGAACGCAACAAACGGGCCCTGAGCGAAGCCCGCATGATGCTCCAGGAGATGTCGCGCCAGATCCGCACCCTCTCCTATCTCCTGCATCCTCCCCTGCTCGATGAATTGGGCCTGGCCTCCGCCGTGAAGGAATACGCGCACGGATTCAGCGAGCGCAGCGGCATTCAGGTGCAGGTGGGCGTTTCGCCGTCATTTGGCCGGTTGCCCCAGGAGACGGAGACGGCGCTGTTCCGCATCGTGCAGGAAAGCCTGGCGAATATCCAGCGGCATTCCGGCAGCCCCAACGCGCGCATTCAGCTGGACGGAAACCCGGGCCGCATCACGCTGGAAGTGAGCGATCATGGGCAGGGCATCCCCGAGCCCAAAGGCAAAAAACTGAACCAACCGGGCGCACGCTTCGGCGTCGGCATCGCGGGAATGCGCGAGCGCATGGCGCAATTGGGCGGCACCCTGGAAATCGAGTCCGGCAAGTCCGGCACGACCGTACGGGCCACGCTTCCAGTAAAAGCGGAGGTGCTCGATGCTGCTGCGCGTCCTCGTGGCGGATGACCACCCCATCGTGCGCGCCGGGCTGCGAACTCTCATCGAGTCGCGGCACAACTGGCAGGTGTGCGCCGAAGCCGAAAACGGGCGCGAGGCCGTGGAGAAGGCTGGAAAACTGAAGCCCGACATTGCCGTGCTCGACGTGAGCATGCCGGTGCTCAACGGGGTGGAGGCCACACGGCAAATCCGCCGGGTTTCGCCGGAGACGGAAGTCCTGATCCTCACGATGCACGACGCCGAGCAGATGGTGCAGCAGCTGATCGAGGCGGGCTGCCGCGGCTACATCCTCAAGGACGACGCGGACCGCAACCTGCTGGCCGCGCTGGAGGCCCTGCGGCGCCACAAGCCATATTTTTCATCGCGCGTGGCCGCGGGAATTGCCGCGTTCCGGCGCATGGGAGCGGACCCGGCCGTCTCGCCGCGGCGTTCCCGCGGCCGGCTGACCCCGCGGGAGCGCGAGATCGTGCAGCTCCTGGCGGAGGGAAAAAGCAACAAGGAGGTCGCCGGAGTGCTGGGCATCAGCGTGCGCACTGCGGAGACTCATCGCTCGAACATCATGCTGAAACTCGATCTGCACTCCGTCGTCGAGCTGGTCCACTACGCGGTGCGCAACCGCATGATCGAGGGCTAGCCGCGTTCTGTTGCGTCATACCGGAAAACCCGTAGGCATTCCACTGAATGTCTTTTGGGCGCGATTGCGGCCACACTGAGCCCCGGATTGGCACGATGACAACTCGTCCGAGGTGCATGATGGTCTCCAGTCCCAACCGGATTCGCGTGTTGGTGGCCGACGATTCCCCCACGGCGCTGAATTCGATTTGCGCGTTCCTCGAGATGGAAGGCGGCTTCGAAATCGTGGGCACGGCCAGCGACGGCGTCAATGTGCTCCAGCAAGCCGGAGCGCTCCATCCGGACCTGGTCCTGCTGGACATCCACATGCCCCGGATGAGTGGTCTCGACGTCACTCGGGAGCTGCGCCGGGCCAATCCCGCGCTGCCCATCATCGTGTTTTCGGAGATCGCGGGAACCACGCTGTGGGCGGAGTGCATCGGGCACGGGGCCAGCGCCTTCGTGCACAAGAGCCAGATGCCGGAGCAGTTGCTCCGCGAGGTCTGGCGTCTTTTCCCCGGGTATCGCAAGTCACGCGATTAGAGTTTCCCGACATCGGGCGCCGGCCCTGGTTGCTCGACGCGGCCTCGGTCCCGCCCTAAGGACCGTTAACCTTCCCAGTTCGGTATCTCTCGCCGGCCCAGAAGCGCCTCCGCTGCCCAGCAGCCCAGATACACGGAGAGCGCCACTCCATGCCCGGAATACGCGCCCAGCACCAGCAAGTTTTCCCAGCGCGCATGGCGGGCGAATACCGGCGTCCAGCCCTCTGCAATCAGCATGGGTCCGCCCCATTGGTGAGTGAACTTCACTCCCCGCAGTGCCGGATGCAGGGCCCGCACCCTCTCGCCGAGCCGCGCCAACAGCTCCGCAGGCACACCTTTCTTGATGGAAAGCTCTTGCAGTTCCCTCCAATCGTGCAGGTGCACCAGCCCGCTACCAAAAATCACGCCGTTCGACCGCAACAGCCGTCCCCACAGGTACGGGAGATCCACCGTATAAAACGGCCTGCGGGAGGCGAGCCCCAGCTCGCGAAGTCTTTCGTGCGACAGGGGCTCGGTTGCGACGGCCAGGGTGAATTTTGGATCGGCACGGCCCGCGAGGCCGCTCAGTTCCAGCGACATCGCATTCGTGGCCACTAGCGCGCCCTGTGCCCGAACCTCTCCCCCGCGCAGGTTCAGGCGAAGCGGCCCATTCTGGCGAGTCACCTGCTCCACTGGGGCGTTCTCAAAAATCATCGCGCCCTGCCTTTCAGCTGCGCGCGCCAGGCCGCTCACTAGTTTGCCGGGATTCACAGTGCCGCCGGGGAGCCGATTCGTCACGCGCAACTCGCCCGAGTCCGACCATCGAATGGGCGAATCCTGAAGCCCCGTGCGATGCGACAACTCGTACGCGCCACCCAGCGCCAGTTCGCACTCCACTCGCAGCGTGCGCAGAATGGAGGAAAGGCCACCGAGCACGTCTCCGAGCCCCGGCAGATCGCCCGCAGCGGTTTCTCCCAGCGCAATCCCGCCCGTGTGGCCGCTCGAGCCGGCTCCCAGCGCACGGCCTTCAAAGACCGCCACGCTTTTCTCCGGCGCCAGGCTTCGCAGCCAGGCCGCCGTGGCCAGGCCGGTGAACCCTCCGCCCACAATCGCAAAATCCACTTCGCTCGGCAGGCGGCCCTTCCTGGGCCGGAAGTCAATCTTCCAGGGCGGAGTCCCCCAATCCCTGCTGCCGGAGCCGGATTTCACGCGCGTGGCTGGCCTGGCGGACACGCCATGGATTGTAGATTCATCTGGGCCGATCCGGAGGGTGTCGCCGGCGAGCGCGCGGAGCAGGCCTAAGAAACTGCTTGACAATAGTTCGATGATTAGCTAAATATAGATGCGTGAACAGCGTCTTCAAAGCCCTCTCGGACCCCACCCGCCGCCGCGTGCTGCAACTGCTGCGCCAGCGGCCCATGTCCGCGGGCGAGCTGGCCGACCACTTTCCAGTCTCGAAGCCGACCATGTCCGCGCATTTTGCGGTCCTGGCGGGCGCGGACCTGATCGAGGCGGAAAAGAGCGGCAGGACGATCACCTACCGGCTGAAAATGTCGGTGCTGGAAGATGCGCTGCTGGGCTTCGCTCATACCCTGGGATGGGGGATGAAGGCGAGGGATGGCGCGCGGAAGATGCGAACTCTCAAGAAGGAGGCCTGAAGATGGCCACCAAGTCGATGTCCAACTATTTTGCGCCGGCGCTATTGGCGCTCAGCACGGTGCTGGCCGCCGCGAATTGGTATTTGAAACCCGAACGCGCCGCGGCCTGGGCCACGGCGCTGGGTCTTCTGGCATGCATGACCGTGGCGTTTCTCCTCGTGATGCGGCGTTCCAAGAACGAGCCCGCCGGGCGCAGTTCCGACGAATCCGTGCGGAGCGGCGTTGCGTGGGCGGGACTGATTCTGGCGGTCTCGCTGGGCGCGAAGCTGGCCAGCACGCTCGGGGCGGCCAACGGCGCCGATCTCCAGGAGCGCATGATGATGGCGATCGGGGGCGCCTGCCTGGTGTTTACCGGAAACTTTATTCCCAAGACGCTCAAGCCGTTGCCGGCTCTCGAGCAGGACGCAGCGCGGGTGCAGGCGCTCCGGCGTTTTGCAGGCTGGACGTGGGTGCTCACGGGCCTCGCCTTTGCTCTCTCCTGGCTGCTGTTGCCGGTCAGCCTGGCGGAGCGGCTGTCCTATGTTTTGCTGCCCGGCGGCATGCTGATCGTCGCCGCGCAGGTGGTGCGGATGCGGCGTACGCGACAAAGAGCAGCATGAAATCACGCAAATCAGGAGAAAAAGCATGTTCGAGCGACTGATGGGACTGAAGTCCATCTCACCCAGCGGGCTCCAGAAGTTGATGCAGAATGGGCCGGTGACCGTGATCGACGTGAATTCCCGGCACAGTTGGGAGGCGGCTCGTGTTCCCGGCGCGCGGACTCTCGATCCTGCCGGGTACAACGAGGGGGATCTTCCAGCGGACAGAGACTCCGTTCTGGTCTTCTATTGCTCCAACTTCCTGTGCAGAAAGGCGCCGAATGCAGCGCGGCGGGCGAAGAGCCTGGGCTACCGCAACGTCTATGTGATGTCGGCAGGAATCAGCGGCTGGCTCAGTGCTGGGTTGCCTACGGAATCCGGGGCGTAGTTTCCCGCAGGCGAATCTTTTAGCAGACGATTGAGGAGGGTGGCTGGGAGTCAGCTCAATTTCTGCTGTGCGAATTCCCTCAAATTTGCGTATAGTGGTTGGGCCAAAATGAAAATCTGCAGAGTCTGTCAGGCCCAATATCCGGACGACCAAACCACCTGTGCCAAGGACGGGACGGACCTGCACAGCGCCACGGACATGAAGCCCGGCACGGTGCTGGGCGGAAAATACGAAATCCTTTCGAAGGTCGGCGAAGGCGGCATGGGCGCGGTGTTCAAGGCCAAGCGGGCGCCGGAGGGAGACATCTGGGCGCTCAAAGTGGTGGCGCAGCGGCTGCTCCAGGAAGCCGGGTTCCGGCAACGGTTCAAGTCCGAAGCGCTCATCATGCAGGCGCTCGACCACCCCAATGACGTGCGCGTGATCGACTACGCGGAAACCGAAGAGGGCCTTCCCTTCACGGTGATGGAGTTCGTGGACGGCCCGCACCTGGACGAACTGGTCCCCAAGGGCACGAAGATGGACATCGCGCGGGCCGTGAACCTGGTGATGCAACTGGTGGACGGGTTGGGCGCCGCGCACAAGATGACCATCACCCACCGCGACGTGAAGCCCGACAACATCATGGTGGCGAAGGACGCGAACGGAAAGGAAATCGCCAAGCTGCTGGACTTCGGCGTCGCCAAGGTGAAAGAACAGGGCGAACTGTTCGCCAGCCAGAAAACCGCGGCCGGCGTAATGATCGGCACGCCGGCCTACATGTCGCCGGAGCAGGTGAAAGGCGTGCCCAGCGATCAGCTCGATGGCCGCGTGGACCTGTATGCCGCCTCGGTGATCCTGTTCGAGCTGCTGTGCGGGCGGCCACCGTTTGTGGAAAAGAAGCCGGTGATGATGCTGATGGCCCACGCGGCCACTCCACCGCCGGATCCGCGGCAGTTCCGAAAGGAGCTGAGCCCCTCGCTTGCAGCGGCGATTCTGCGCGCGCTCGAAAAAGAGCCTGCGAAACGGTTCGCCGATGCTGGAGAGATGCACCAAGCTCTCGAAGCCGGGCTGAAAGAGCAGCTTTCGGCACCGGCCGCCGCGGCAGCAGCGCCGGCAGCAGCAGCGCCGGCTACCGCTGCACCTTCCGCTCCCGCTCCGGCGCGTCCGGCTGCAGCGGCACCGCCTCCACCGCCGCCTGCTCCAGCGGCCAGGCCGGCGGCCAGCGACCCCGAAGCGACGGCCCAACGCGAAATTTCCAAGCTGCCGCCTCTCCCTCCTCCCGCGCCGCCCGCTCCCGAGGTGGTAGAGGGCCATCCGGCGCAGGCCAAGAGCCATTATTCCGGGAAGCTTCCCAAGGCGCACGGCGTGGTGCAGTACAAACAGAAGCGGCACTGGGGACGCGTGGTGGTTGTACTGCTGGTGCTGGCGGGCCTGATCGCTGCGGCCATCTGGCTGCTGGCGCCCAAGATACGCAAGCTGTCGCTCTCTTCGGAACGGATAAGCGTTGAAGCGCCTGTGCGCGTGGAGATAGCCGGGAGCCGCAGCGATTCGCCGGTTCGCCTCAATCGGTCGTAGTTGGTCATTTTGCCCCGCATCGCGCAGCGTAACGGCATCATTTTGAAACCATTTGGCGGGAGTTGAGGTAGCGGAGCGTTTGCACAGGCAAGATTGCCTGTGCTACAGGGCAAAATGACGGGAGAAGAGCGCCGTCAGCGCACGGCGTGGGTGCGGATCATCTCGGCCGCATTGCCGTCGAGCACGAGTTCCAGCTCCTTGACCAAGTCCCGATCCCACCAACCGCGGCCGACTTCTTCGTAAAGCGTGGCGAGGGCCTGTTCGCGCGAGAAGGCGTTCCGGTACGGGCGGTCGGTGGTGAGCGCATCGTAGATGTCCACGGTGCTGAGGATGCGCGCGGTGAGCGGGATGGCGCTGCCCTTCAAACCGTCGGGATAGCCGGTCCCGTCGAGCTTTTCGTGATGGTGGCGGATGATGGGCAGCACGTTGCGGAACGATTTGAGGGGCGCGCAGATGCGTTCCCCGATCACGGGATGTTCCTCCATGATCTTCCGTTCCTCGGGCGTGAGTTTACCGGGCTTTAGCAGAATGTTTTCGGGCACGGCCACCTTTCCCAGGTCGTGGACGATACCGCCGCGGCGGAGCGCGATCTGGAAATCGGCGGTGAGTCCGATGCGCTTGCCCATGGCCTCGGCGTAAATCGAGAGCCGGTCGCAGTGGCCCACGGTGTAGGGATCTTTGGCCTCGATGCTGATGGCTAGGCTGCACAGGACGGTTTCCGCGCTTTCCAGCTCGTCGGTAAACTGCTTGAGGCGCAGGAGCGAGCGGACGCGGGCCAGCAGCTCGGCGCGGTCCACGGGTTTGCTGAGGAAGTCGTCTGCGCCGCCTTCGATCCCCTTGATGCGGTCTTCGCTGCGGTTCAGGCCCGTGATCAGCACGACGGGGATCAGGCGGGTGGCGGGGTCCGATTTCGCCTGCTGGCACACAGAAAAACCGGAGCAGCCCGGCATCATCACGTCCAGCAGCGCCAGGTCCACCCGATGGGACCTCAACAGTTTGAGCGCCTCCACGCCGTCCACCGCCGGAATTGTGCGATAGCCCTCGTACTCCAGGAGTTCCGCCAGAATTTCACGGTTGGCCTCCTCGTCGTCGGCGATCAATATAGTCGCCGGCAGCACGTTCGTCTGAGTCATGGCAACACTCCGGGGTCTCGTTCTGCCGCTGGCGGCCTGAATCCAGCGCCGAGTGGCGCCTGGAAACCTCCGCGAGTCCCCTCCGGACGAGCCGGGATACAGATTGCAAACGGGGGGAGGGCCCAGAGCGGAACGGCACAACCCTCGCGTTTTCGGCCAGCGGCTGCTCTCCAGATGGATATCGGCAGATTGAATGTCAGCTTGAGTGCAGGTCCCGTTAACGTCAACATTGGCGAGGCCGGCTGGGGCGCGCTACGGTCCGCCCTCCGGCGATGACGCAGAGGGGCCTCGGCGCACAACCATTCCCCGTATCTCCAATCTAAGAGAAGTGCCACAATGCTCCGCGGAGCGGTGTGGAACCCCCGCGCTCGATTCTCCGGCGCGCCGGCGAGAGAAAGGACACAGCCATGACCGAGGACCCGGTGGTGTATCGCTCTTCCGTTCGGATCGAACGCAGGAAAGGGCCGCTGCGGGTGGCCACACTTCCCGGCGAGCCGCAGCCGGTCTATTTCAGCGTGCACGGAGCCATCGCGCGGCACTACGGAATCCCCGAGGACCAGCTTCCTGAACCGCATGCGGCGACGCTCGACTACGTGGTGGCAGCCACGGGCGGTTGAATGCTGGGCACCTTTGCCGGCGCGCTGGCAGCGCGCGGAATCTCACCCGACGAGGGCCGTGCGTCCTGTACCGTGAATGGAGAAATCGAAGCGGAAGAAGGCGTGCTGGTGATCCGCAGAATTCACGTGGCATTTGTGATTGCAGCGCCGGAAGAGAAACGCGAGACCATCGAGCGCGTGCACGGCATCTTCGCGCCGAAATGTCCCGTATACCGCACGCTGCGGCCAGCCATCCAGATCACGTCCAGCTACCAACTGCGCGCGCCCTGAGGCCGCGGCGGGTTCGCGGCAACCCGGACGCCGGGGGCGGCCGCGTGACTTCGAGACAGTATCTTCAGGGAATGGCGCCGGACGTACCAGCAGGGCGCGTCGCCAAAGTGGGGAAACATGGCGCGCACGCACTCCTGGACCTGGGGCTGGTCGAAGTAGTATTCCAGCTTGCCGCCTTTTACCGCCCCTGCCTCGTAGATAGTGACCTTATCAAACAGGGTGGCCGACCCGCCGTGCCCCAGGCGATAGCGCAGCACCACGTCTTCGCAGACGTAGGCGAGAATGACGGCCGCAACCAGAGCTGCGGCCGACCAGGCCAGCGGGCGAAGAAGGCGTCTCATGCAGTCCATCTTACCGTTGGGGAGATAGGATGGGCCAGCGCGGGAACTCTGCCAGTGGAACAAACAGAGGTACAGCCTGGCGGCGAAGGAGCGGCCATTCAGCGGAGCAGTGTTTCGAGGAGCTGATGCACGCCGACGAGCGCGCCGGGGAGCGCGACGAGAGCGGCTGTGAAAGCGCCCGCCAGCAGGAGTTCCGCATGCCGCAGCCTACGATCCGACCGGTTGGAGCTTTCGACGGCCGGTGTGGCGCGCAGCAGGCGGCCAACGCGCGCTTGCAGACCGGAGCCGCAAGCCGTCAGCGAAGTAACCAGGGCGAGCTGCGGCGGAGCACCCAACCGCGCCACGCGAACGAGCGCGGAAGCCAGCCAGAGCGCACGCGCCGGATCGCCACCCGATGCCTCGTCGTCCGCTGCCCACTCGGAGTACTTTGCCCACTGCCGCTCGAGCGCGGCAAACGGGCGCGCAAACGGGGCCACTTCCGGCGTTAGGAGGAGCGCCAGCCGCTTGAGGTTGTCCCGCGAGTGCCTGTGGGCATCCTCGTGGCAAAGCGCCGCCTCCAATTCCTCCGGCGCGAGCGAGTCAAACACTTCGCGCGAGAGGAACAGCCTGGGGCGCAGCACTCCAGACAGCGCAAGAAGCGGGGCGGAGCCATCCACAATGACGACAGGGGCGGGCTGGCCCGGAACGCGGAGTTCGACGCCCGCGTTGCGGCACCGGCGACCGAACGCCAGATTCCCGGCAACCGCCCCGATGACGCGGCGCGCGGCCATGGCCCACTGCAACATCCCCAGCGCGGCAGCGAGGACGCAAAGCATTCCGACGGACTCTGTCTTGCCGTGCGGCTCGAGCCAGAGATAACTTGGCACGCACAGCGCGGCCACCACGATCACGGCCGCGGTAAACGGCGCGAGCCTGAGAAGGAACAGCAGCCGCGCGGCTGATCGCGCGCACATTCCCTCGGCTCGACGTGAAGAAGCCCGAGCCAGAAGCGCCACCACGGCAGCCGCCGCCGTATGCACCAGGAAAAACGACGCGAGGCACAGGCACGCCAGCCGGCCGAAATAGTCCGGAATCATGAGGCACTCCGGCGGGAGAGGTCGCGGCGGCGTTTGCGAATTTCCTTCTCCAGTTCGTCCAGGAGCCGGGCATCGTGCTCGCCCACCGCCTCGAGAAAGCAGGAGAGCAGAAGCTCGCGGGACGGCCCCGGCCCGCTCAGATATCCCGCCACCAGGTCGCTGGCCCGGCGGCGTTCCCAGTCCGCCCAGGTGAGCCGCGCGGCATACACATACGCGCGATCCTGTTTAGTGCGGGTGAGCAGGCCCTTCTTAAAAAGCCGGTCGAGCGTGGTCATAACGGTGGTGTAGGCCAGCGTGCGGTCGAGGGCCTCGACAACGTCCTGAACCCGGCCCGGGCCCCTGGCCCAGACGATTTCCATCACCTCGGACTCGAGCCGGCCGAGACCCCACTCCTGTTTCGGATTTCGAGCGCGCCGATTCTGAAAGAAGTGAAGCATGGCAATGGGCTGCCCGGCGATCCCGTGCGCCGGTTCAGATTCTAAGCTTCCGGCCGGGGCGCGAAAAGCAAAGATTCGCGGCTGCGGAAGGGCCGGAGTGGCCAACGCGGCATTCAGCGCGCGTCGTCGAGGAGGGCGCGGATCTTCTGCCCCAGCATGATGGTGCCGTAGGGCTTCTGCACCACCCCGACCCTGCCCTGGCTGGTGGAAGCCAGCGAATCGGCCTCGGCCGCGTAACCTGTGGTGAAGATGGCAGGCAGGCCCGGTTTGATGTCGAGCATGCGGGCATGAGCCGCGGGCCCGTGCATCTTTGGCATGACCACGTCGAGCAGCACCAGGCCCACCGAGGTGCTGTTTTCGGTGAACAACTGGAGGGCCTCTTCTCCGTCGTGGGCCAACAGGACGCGATAACCCAGCGCTTCGATCATCTCCCGCGCAGCCTCGCGGAGATCGTCATTGTCCTCCGCGATCAGGATGGTTTCGGTCCCGCGGCTGGCTTCGTTCACGGGTTTTTTCTCGCGCGCGGCGACCACCCCGGTACCCACGGGCAGGTAGACGTGAAAACGAGTCCCGCGGCCCAATTCGCTTTCCACATCAATAATTCCGTTGTGTTGTTTGACGATGCCATAGACGGTGGCCAGGCCCAGGCCCGTTCCCTTCCCCACCTCTTTTGTCGTGAAAAACGGCTCGAAGATATGTTCCAGCGTCGTCGCGTCCATTCCCGTGCCCGTGTCCGCCACGGTAATCTGGACGTACCGCCCAGGCCGAAAGTAGGAGCGATACTCCTCCGCGCCGGGCTGCACTTCCGTCAACTGCGTCTCAAGCGTCAGGCGGCCTCCCTCCGGCATAGCGTCGCGCGCGTTGATGCACAGATTCATGATGATCTGTTCGATCTGCGTCGCGTCCGCCCAGGCCGGCTCCAGCCGCTCGGTCAGTTGCAGATTGATCTCGACGTGCTCTCCAATGACCTTCCCCATCAGGCTGATCGACTCGGCGATGACAGCGTTGACGTCTAGATTTTGGGGTTCAAGCACCTGCCGGCGGGCGAAAGCCAGCAATTGGCGCGTAAGCGCTGCGGCCCGCTGCGCCTGCGCCCGGATCTTGGCGAGGCGCTCCCGGGCACGATGGCCTTCCGGCAGGTCGATCTCTCCGAGTTCGGCCCAGCCCAGGATGGAGCCGAGCACGTTGTTGAAGTCGTGCGCGATTCCTCCCGCCAGCCGCCCGATGGCTTCAAAGCGCCGCAACTGGTTCACCTGCGCCTCCAGCCGGCGCCGCTCCCGGCGTCCTTCCGCTTCCGCGAGCGAGCGATCCACCGCGCTCAGCAGCCGCTTCAGGTTCCCTTTCAGCAGGTAGTCCTGCGCCCCGGACTTGAGCGCGCTGACGGCCGCCTCTTCTCCCATGGTTCCGGACACAAAAATCAACGGAACTTCGACGTTGCGGCTGCGAAGCAGCTCCAGCGCCTGTGTGCCGGAGAAACCCGGCATCGAGTGGTCCGACATCACCAGGTCCCACGGGCCCGAATCGAGCGCCGCATGCATCGCCCGGGCGGTGTCCACCCGCTGGTGCGTAACGTCGTATCCGCCGCGCCGCAGCTCGCGCACCAGCAGCAGCGCGTCGTCCTCCGAATCCTCAATCAGCAACAGTCGCAGCGGTGTACCCATCAAAGCCTCCGGGGCAGCGGGGCGTTCTGGTTCAACAGCAGCCAGTACAGCCCCAACTGCTTGACCGCGGTCACAAATTCACCGAACTCAACGGGCTTCCGCACGTAACTGTTGGCGCCAATGTCATAGCCCTTGATCAGGTCCTGGTCTTCTTTAGAAGTCGTCAGAATCACCACGGGCAGGCGCCGTGTGCGGGGGTCGGAGCGGATGCGGCGCAGGACTTCGAATCCGTCCAGTTTCGGCAGTTTCAGGTCCAGCAGTACCACGTGCGGCATCTCCTGCGTGTCGCGGCCGACGTGGGCGCCCTCGGCGAACAGGTAGTTAAGCGCCTCTACGCCGTCGTGAGCCACCACCACCTGGTTCATGATCTGGTTCTGCTTCAGTGCGCGTAGCGTGAGCGCCTCGTCGTCGGGATTGTCTTCTACGAGCAGTATGATTTCGTCCTTCATGCGTTCCTCCTGGCGTTTCGTTCTTCAAAAAGTGAAATAGAAGGTCGCCCCTTTTTCCACCTCGGCTTCGGCCCAGATCCTTCCGCCGTGCCGATGGATGATCCTCTGGACCGTAGCCAAGCCCACCCCCGTCCCCGGAAATTCCGAAGCGCCGTGCAGCCGCTGGAATGCGCCGAAGAGCTTCCCGGCGTAGGCGGGATCGAACCCGGCCCCGTCGTCCTTCACGTAGTAGGCGCGGCTCCCGTTCGAACTCATCTGGCCGAACTCGATCCGTGCCGAAGGGTGTTTCGACGTGTATTTCCAGGCGTTCCGTAGCAGGTTGTCCATGACCACGCGCAGCAGCCTGGCATCGCCCTCCGCCTCGATGCCCTCCGCGATTACGCATTCCACCTGCCGCCCCGGGTCCGCCTTGCGCAGCTCCGTCTCCAAAGACCGGACCATCCCAGTTAGGTCCACGCGCTGCCGGTGCATCTCCACGCGGGACACCCGCGCTAGTTCCAGCATGTCGTCAATCAGCAGGCCCATCCGTCGCGTGGCCGCGCGGATCCTGTCGAAATGGCCCCGCGCCTCCTCGCCCAGCTTGTCCCCGTAATCCTCCATCAATGCGAGGCTGAAGCCGTCGATGCTCCTTAGCGGCACGCGCAGGTCGTGCGAAACGGAATAGGAAAACGCCTCGAGCTCTTTGTTCGCCGCCGCCAGCTCCGCGGTTCGCAGCTCGACGCGGCGCTCCAGCTTCTCGCGGGCTTCGTGCACCTCCTGGTCGCGCTGCTCGATCTGTGCCAGCATCTCGTTGAACGCTTCCACCAGCACAAGGAGCTCCGTCGGCGCGCCCTCCGCCGCCGCGCGCACGGAATAATTTCGTTCCTGTGAGATGCCCCGCGCCACCTCTGCCAGGTCCTCAATGGGTTTGACGATCGTTTTTCGGAGCGCCGTCGACACCGCCACCGCGCCCATCAATGACCCCAGGAGCACGAAGACGGAAATCATCACGTAGCGCTTCAGCCGCTCCACCAGCGTCTCCAGGTCCGACGCGATGTAAATGAAGCCCGTGGGTTTTCCCTGGAACACAATGCGGTGGACCAGCATCACTTGTCTGCTGCCGAACCAGTACCGTTCCTCTTCGCCTGCTGCCAGCTCCGGCGTCGCCGGGGGCGCGACGTCCTTCGTGCGCCGGTAGTCCGCAAACGGCCGGCCATCCTTCGAGTACACGCACGCGGAAACTACGCTCGGTGCTAAGCGCAGCGCCGCCAGCGTGTTTTCCGCCGAGGCCGGATCGCTGAACACGAGCGCCGAGACGCTGTTCGACCCCAGTAACTGCGCCTGCACGGACAGGTTCCGCACGATGGCCTGCCGGAAGGTCGCCAGGTCGTAAGCCACAAACGCGGCGCAGGCGATCAGCAGCGCCGTCGCGCTGACCAGGATGCTCATCCTGAACAGTCTTCTGGAGAGCGAGAGTTGTCCCCCGACCGGCATCGCTCCTCAGCCTCCCGGTTGTGCGCTTCTTCTCACCGCCACCGCCACCTTCAAGAGCTCGGAACTCAGCGTGAGGCCGGCCTCCGCCGTGCTCGCCAGGTTCACTTCGAATCGCACCCGGTCCTCCTGCAAAACGAACTGGATCATCCCGCCGCGCTGGGTAAACCGGGGGATATCGCTCACCGTCAGCACGCTGGTTTTGTTCAGCGCCGCCAGGATGTCTTTCAGGCGGCTTTCCTCCGAAGAGGATATGAACAGAACCCGGCAGCCCATCGCCTCCTGCAATTGCCCGACTCGCTGAACGGCCACGCTCTTCCCCGCGATGCTCTCTCCCGCGAGCGCGGCATCGAGAACCGGGCCGAAGGGGTCCTTGCCAAGCACGCAAATGGAAAACGTGTTGGTCTGCGAGGACGCCGGCGACGCCGGCCAGCCCACGAACCTGCTGAAGTTGATGAGGTACACTGCTTTTACTTGGTACTCGTTGGGTCGCGATTGCTGGCCGCGCGCGGCGGGAGAGAAGAGAGCACTCGCGGCGAGGAGCGCAGCTATGGGTGCGGCAAGGATCCGGCAGCTCTTCGAAAGCCGGCTGCCTGGCCGACCGTGAAACATCCCGCTGATGAGAATAGCCCTCATCTCTCACCGTTTCTGCTATCGCGTCCAGACCACTTTCGCGTAGGCGCTCCTTCGGATCGGCACAAGCATCCCGGAACCGGAGCTAAATTCCGCGTGGAAGGGCTGCAGCAGGTTTTGCCCCACCACGGAGAACTCCAGCTTCTCCCCCACGTGCCAGCCGATTCGCAGGTCCATGGTGTGATACGCATGCACTGTCTGGGCCGGCAAAGCGCTCAGGTACCGGTAGGACGCGTCGAACTCGAAGCGCTTCGGAAGATTGAACAGGGACTGGACAACCACTTCATGGTGTGGGCTCGAGCCCAAGTCGCTCGCCACCTCCGTTCCCGCGGCCCCGCTGCCCGGCTCTCTATCCAGGCTCATGTGCAGCAGCGAGTAGGATCCCTTCAGGTGCCACCATTCCGTGACTTTCCAATCCGGCGCGATTTCCCCTCCCACCGTGTGCCCTCGAATCCCGTTGACCAAGGGAATGGTGATCAGGATGTGCTGAGGAGCCGGCGTCCCGGGCATCGTGATGGACGGCGTGCCGAGATCCTCCAGATCGCGATAAATGTTGTAAAACGTCGCGAAATCCACGTAGAACCGCTTCCCCACCAGCGTCCGGTACCCCGCCTCGTATCCCAGCAGTCGCTCAGCGGAAAATCCCGGGTTCCCCACCAGCTCGATCAGGGTGGGAAGCGGGGGGCCGGCGCTTACAAAGCCGGTAGCCGCGACGTCCTGGTCGAGGCGCCCGGGTGTGCGCACGGCCCGGGACGCGGCCGCCCAGAACGACTGGTGAGGCGTGGGCGTCCACAACAGACGAATGCTCGGCTGATATTCGAAACCGCTGAAACTGTTGTTTTCGAGCTTGGTGCCCGCCACCAGTGAGAGTTTGCTGCGTACGATCGGGATTTCGTCCTGGATGAAGCCGCTGAAGATTTTCACCGTCTGGTGGTGCGGCTCGAAATCGACGGTCGGCTGCGACTGAATGAAGTTCTCGGGGCTCACCCGCACGCCCAGTCCCCAAATCAGGCTCTGCCCTTTTAGCCAGTGTGTGTGCTGGATGAAATCTACGTCGAAGGTGTTGCGGGTCTCCCCGAACTGGATGTCCTGCCGAATCGTGCGGTCGAAATACACCTGAAGCTGAATGTCGGACCCGTCCCCCGTGTCCCGGCTCCAGCGGGCTAGCAGGTTTCCGCCGGAAACGAAGGCGTGTGTGTCGAGATTCGCTTGCGAAAGGGGATTGAAGAACGTGATGTTCTTTCTTTCCCCGCTGTCGCCGCTGTAAATGTCTCCCTGCACGGTCAGGTCGTCGCGGGGGCCGGCTTTCCAATCCGTCCGGAAGCCCATTTGGCCGATCCGCCATTCGTCGAAGGGGTCGTGGTTGGAATGGTATTCGCCGCCGCGGAGGAAACCCATGCCGTACACACGATAGTCAAACCGGCTGCCGACCGAGCCGCCGAATCGCGCCGCCCCTGTGGCCTGATCCAGGTTTCCACCGCCTGTGGAGACCAGAGCGCCGTGCGTGTTCCTCGCGCTCTTGGTAATGATGTTGATCACCCCGTTCACCGCGTTCGCGCCCCAGATTGTGCCGCCCGGCCCCCGGATCACCTCGATTCGCTCCACGTCTTCGAGCATCACGTTCTGGACGTCCCAGTAAACGCCCTCGTACAGCGGGGTGTACACGCTGCGCCCATCAATCAGGACTAGCACCGATCTCGACAACACGTTGCCGAAACCGCGAATCCCCACGGCCCACGAATTCGAATTGGACCGGGCTACCTCCACGCCCGGCACCAGCCGCAACAGCTCCGGGATGCTGGTGGCTCCGGAACGGCGAATGTCTTCCTGGGTGAGCACGAAGATCGCCGCCGGTGTTTTCCACACCTGCTCGGGCTCCTTGGACACGCTCGTCACTTCCACTTTGCCGAGATCTTCCAGGCTGAGTTGTTTGAGCTGGTTTTGTTTTCCGGGGCCCGCCGGCGTGTCATTCGCCGGCTTTGCGCCCGCAGGGTGAGTCCAGCCTGCAATCAGGAGTAAGCCGCAAGCCGCGGTGCGGCCTGCGCCCCGCAACGGCGTCTTGCTCATCCTCCAAGCCGCCTCTCGCCGGGAGGCTGCGCGCCTCTTGCGCGCGCGGGGAGGTTTTGAAGCAAGAGCGGTCACCTCTTTGAACATGAGCTCCTCGTCCGTGGCAGCCAGCCGAAGCCGGTTAGGCTGGGTCCTCGGCTCCCTGTGTTATCGGCCGGGGGTTGGAAAACTGGAGCCGCGCTTTGTTGGACAGTTACTGATGGCTTAAGGCGAATCGCGGCAGCGTGGACAGTGGGCTCTTGGCATCCCGGCGAGTTCCCCGTGGGGCAATTCGCGCACCCTCGAGAGCCCGTTCCACATGGGGCTGTGCTCGCCGGGCTGTTCTTGGTATCCTCTTGCGAAGCGCGGCAGGTCATAATCGGGAGGACGCGGCAGTCGCCCCCATTTCCCAGTTGCCGTTCGCGGGAATCAGGAGCACTCGACCACCCTTCCCAATCCTAAGCGGAGATGAAACACCGTGAAACGAAACAAGACGGCACGCAAGCCCAGTCGCATCATGGTTCTCGATATCGGCGGCACAAACGTCAAAGTCGCCGGCAGTGGAAAGACGGAAGCCATCAAAATCCCCTCCGGCCCCAAGCTGACGCCGGCAAAGATGGTCAGCGAAGTGAAGAAGGCGGTGCACGGGTGGGATTATCAAGCCGTGTCGATCGGCTATCCCGGCATGGTGGCCCACGGACGGCCAGCACACGATCCCCGCAACCTCGGCCCCGGCTGGGTGGGCTTCGATTTCCACAAAGCCTTTGGCCGCCCCGTGAAGCTGATCAATGACGCAGCGATGCAGGCCCTGGGCAGTTACGAGGGCGGGCGCATGCTTTTTCTCGGACTGGGCACTGGGCTCGGCTCCGCGATGGTGGCGGACGGAGTCCTGGAGCCGCTGGAGCTGGCCCATCTGCCCTACCGCCACGGCAAGACGTTTGAGGACTACGTGGGGCTCCGCGGGCTCGAGCACCTGGGCAAAAAGAAGTGGCGCAGGCACGTGGACCGGATCGTGAAGCATTTCATCTGGGCGCTAGAAGCCGACCACGTGGTGCTGGGCGGCGGCAACTCAAAGAAACTGAAGCGCCTGCCTCCGAAGTGCCGCCTGGGCGACAATTCTCTTGCCATCAAGGGCGGATTGCGGCTCTGGCAGAAATCCTGATTGGGCGACACCTGATCTGTGCCGGACGGCTCAGTTGACCTTCACAGTTACCGTGATCTGATGCTGCAAGGCACCGGAGGTGGCAGTGACGATGACCGCGTAGTTGCCCGGTGGCGTGCCGTTTGGGTTGCCACCCCCGCCGCCTCCCCCGAAGGTGCTCCCGCCGCCGCTCCCGCCGCAGCCTGCTGACTGAAAAACGAAATAGAGGACAAGGAAGATCAACGGCAGCGAGTAACTCCAACGTCGCTGCCTCCCCGATGTGACTCCGCGCAACGCCAGCAGTGAGCACACCAAAACGAGCACGACAACTGGGAGTGCAGCAGGCCAGTGGACCCATGGTGGGCGCTCGTCCGGCGGCAGCAGGCCCCGGGCCGTGGTGGTAACGGTCACAGTCGAGGTGGTTCCGGCAGCCACCGGATTGGGACTGGCGCTGCAGGTCGTCCCAGTCGCCGGGCCCCCGCAACTCAGGCTGACGTTTCCTGTGAAACCGCCGGTTGCCGCGATGCTGATGGGAAATATGGCCGGCTGGCCGGCGTTCACAGTGACGCTCGAGACCGTCGGCATCAGGGTGAAGTCCGGCGGCGCTGTGACCGTGATGTTGAATGGCCCCGAGGTTCCTGCTGGGTACGGATCCTGCACATAGACCGGATAGGTCCCCACCGCCAAACTCTCGGAAATAAAGGCGGTCATTTGTGTTGAGTTGACGACGTTCGCGCCATATAAGCAGAATCCGTTAAAGAACAGACAGGCGCCGGACTGGAAGTTTGTTCCGTTTACGGTCATTTGAAGATTCACAACGCCACCGGGAAAGGTGCTGGGCGTCACGCTGGTAATCGTCGGAACGAGCGTTGGCGTGGTTATGTTCACCGGCAGCGAGGCCGAAGGGCCGCCGCCCGGCGACGGGTTCACCACGGTGACCAGTGCCGTTCCGGCGGTCGAGATGGACGCCCCTTGCCCAATCGCGCTCAGATGCCCGGGATCATTCACAGTGGTCTGAAGGGGGACGCCGTTCATGTTCAAGGTCGCGTTAGAGGCAAAGTCAGCGCCGGTAGCGTATAAAGTGAAAGGCAACGAGCCGACTGCGATGTTAGTCGGGGCCACGCTACTCAATATGGGCACGGGATAGGTGCCAACGGTCACATCAAAATTGACGTTCGTGCTCGTATCTGATGGTGGCGGATTCGCAACAAACACCGAATAGGTGCCCGGGAGAACGATGGCAGAGGTTGGGATCATGGCGGTGAGCTGGGTGGAACTGACATAGGCCGTGTTCACCTGTTGATTCGCAAAGTAAACCGAAGCGCCGTTTAGGAACAGGGACCCGTTGACCGTCAGTGTGAAGCCCGGACCGCCCGAACCGACCGAGGTAGGCAGCAGCGAGGTCAACGTCGGCGTCGGATTTAAACCACCGTTGTATCTGAAGTCTAGGATGCTTTCGCCTCCCAACGCCAAGGGGTTCGGATCGGGAGGCCCGAACGAACTGACCATGATGTAGTAGGTCGTGCCGGCTGTCAGTGCCGCGCTGCTGATCTGCGATTGAAGAACCACACCGGGATTGATGTCGTCGTTGCAGGCGACATTGGTGAGACTGCCCGGAGCGCCCGACCAGATGGAAAGCACCGTATCGTAGCTGCTCCCGATTGTGTCCACTTCCAGGTTCGCCGAAAACTGCGGAGTGAACGCGTACCAGATCGTATTGTACTGGCCGTTGGCATGCCCGCCGGTGTTGCCTTGTGCGGCGGTGATTTGCTGCGCGCAGGGCGGCACCGGGTCCGTGGACTCCGTTGTCGCTCCAGAGCTGTCCACGATGTTCCCGTAGAAGGGAGCGGAAATGACCGTCGCATTTGCAATATTGTCGTTCGGCGGCGGCGGCGCAATTATGCGAAATGTTTGCGGCTGCGATTTTCCTCCCCCGGGCGGGGTGTTGATGACGCTGATGTCGTTCGTGCTCCCAATGGGACCGAGCAATCTTCCGGGAAGTGTCGCCGTAAGGCTCGAGCCGCTATTGAATGTCGTGCTGATGCCGTTCTGCGCGCCATTGAAAAGAACTCGGGCACCATTTGCAAAGTTTGTCCCAGTGAGTTGAACCTGCACGCTGGCCATCGGAAAGGCGGTTTGCACGGGGGTCCCGGCAGGGCTGAGGCTGCTCAGCGTGGGCGTCAGTGCTGTCACGTCAAACGGCACAGCATTGCTGGTAGCGCTGGCCGTATTCACAGTCACAGACACCGAGCCGGCGACAAGTAAGGACGGGTCAATCGTCGCCGTGAGCGTGGTATCGGTGCCGCCCGTTTGCGTTGTGACTCCCGTTGTCCCTCCGTTCCACTGGACCGTGCCGCCGGTGAGCCCCGTGCCATTCACGGTGAGCGTCACCGCGCTGCCGCCCGCCGCGCTGGTCGAGACCGGCGAAAGAGAAAAGATTCGCGGCCCGGTAAACGCAAAGTTGTTCAGAGCCAGATCCCACACGCCGCGCCCGTGAGTGGCCGCGCGAAGCGTGCGTGAAGCCTCGTGAAGCCGCAGCGAAAGCACGGCCACGTTCGGAAGGCTGGTGCCCAGCGTGCTCCAGGTGCACGGAGTGGCCGAACAGTTCCCCACGTATACGCCCAAGTCCGTGGCTGCATAAAGAATTCCCGGCACATCGGGGTCGAGCAACAGGTCGTTCACGGGAATATTGGGAAGGTCTGTCGCCGCAGGCGCCGAACAGTTTGCGACCGAGCAGCTCACGTCCACCGCGGTTGTGCCTCCGACCGTTGTCTTGAAGATGTGGCCTCCCGGATCGTCGATGTAATTTCCCAGCGCGTCGGAGCCTACGAAAGAAAAACCGGACAGGCTAACGTACACCGTACTCGCGGTGCTGTCCGAAGGGTCAAACGCAACGGCCGTCACCCCCCTCCTGAGCACCGCTGACACCGAGTATTCAGGCACAAAGCCTTGCCCGGGAGTCAGTAGAGAATTTGAATAAAATACATTCCCAGCGGACGAACCCACGAACGCGAACGCGGGATTCCGGGGCGACACGGCCATCGCCGTCAGGGACTCGCCAGAGCCTATCACCAGAGGCCCCCGAATGACGGCCCAGGTGTTTCCGGCATCCAGAGATTGATAGACGGAGGTGCCAGCAAAGTAGACGGTGTCCGGGTTGTTGGGATCAACGACCAGGGGAGCCACGAAGTTCGATGTGTCGTTCGGATTGATGCCATTGTTCGCCAGGAAAAAGGTGCCGAGCGCGCCGCCCTGATAGGAGGCAAAAACCGGGAAGCCACCTCCGAAGTTCGGGCAGGTCACATAGACCGTGCTCGGAATCTGCGTGTCAATGGCAGTCGCAGTTCCGTCACCGCACAGGCGGTTGTCCACCCAGGACGTCCCGCTCTGGTAATCCTGGCTGCCATTATCCTGCGTGCCGCCAAAGGCCACCTGCGACGACGAGGGATGAATCGAAATAGAGGGATAGAACTGAGTCAGCGTCAGCGATGGATTATTCAAATTCGTCCAGGTGATCGTGGCGGCCTCCGCGTCGTCCGTGCGCCAGATTCCCCCGTCGTTGCCCAGATAGAGGCGCATCTTGCCTCCGGGAAGCTTCACGAACGCCATGGCGTGGCTATCCACATGGGGGACGCCGGGATCCCCGGACGAAGAATTGGGAATCACCGAGGACCAGTTTGTGCCTCCGTTCTGCGTTCGCACCACCCAGCTCGGCGAGTTGCCGCTCGTGGTCACCACAGCGGCGCCGCCGAAGAACGCGTCTTGCTTGTTGGTGGGGTCCACTTTCACTACGTTGTCGTACCAGCACTGGTCCTGGCAAACGTCTGGAGCGCCGGTTTGCAGCCAGTTCGCGCCCCCGTTGGTGGTCACATACACGCCCAGGTTCTTGCTGGAGACGTTGGAGGCGTCGGAAATCGAGGCATAGACCGTGTTTGAATCGCTCGGGGCAATTCCCAGATCGATGCGGCCCATGCTGGCCTGAGAGGGCAGTCCCGATCCGCCTACCAGCATGAACTTGATTGAACTGCAGGTGCTGCCGATTCCTGTTGCCTTGTAAATCCCGTTGCCGTTAGGCGCACCGGGCGAGCTTCCTAACACGTTGCCCAGCGCAGCATAGGCCACGCTGGGGGAAGCGAAACCGACGAAAGTGGCCATTTCGTCCGGCAGCACGTTTGTCCACGTCGCCCCGCCGTCCTGGCTGCAATAGACACCTTCCTGCGGGCCTTCCAATAGGAACTGAGCGGCTACCAAAACCAATGTCGGGTTGGTGGGATTGACTGCCACATAGCTGATCCGCGCACCCCCAAAGGTGTAATAGCCCCCATTCACGTCCAGATAAGGGCCGATGAAAGGACATGAGGGCCCGGGCGTGGTGCAAGTCTGCGTCCAGGTCTGCCCGTGGTCGGTGGACTTCAAAACGCCCGCACCATAATAGATGTCGAACCCGAAAGCCGCCTGTTCCCCAGTTCCCGCATACACGGTACCGGGCGACGAGGGGGCAAAAGCAATCGAGCCCATGGCCAGCGAAGGATTCTGATCCCCCACGGCAGTCCAGCTCGCGCCCGCATCCGTTGAGCGCCAGATTCCGCCTTGCGCCCCTCCGAGCAGCAGGGTATTTCCGGTCGAGTCGGAAGGATCGACTGCAATCGTAGTGATGCGGCCCGTGACCGGGCTAAACGTTCCTCCCGTTGTCGGCGTCGGTCCGACCGGTGTCCAGGCTGTTCCACCAGATTGCTGTCCCGCCGCCGTGTAGCTTCCATCCGCGCGCCGCACCGGCTTCCCTTCCGCCTCCATCATGCGCTGCATGTGCTGCAGGGCTTTCAGACGTGCCCCGGCGGGGATGTGCCCGTTCACCGAGCTGCGCTGTTTGTAAAACCATTCCTGACGCTTCCGAATCGCCTCGGGGCTGTCCTTTTCTCCATTCGTGAGAGGCGAGCCAGCGGCGGACTTGACGCCGGTGGCAGCTTCATCCCCGGCCTCGGCAGGCGGTCTCTTTTGTTTCGCCGCCGGAAATTGCTTCTGGGGAAACGGAGCGGGGGGCGGAGGCGGTTCCTGCCAGTTCTGCCCAAACACGTTCGCTGGAATGATTGCGTAGAGCAGCAGAGCGGCAACCAAGCCCTTTGCCAACCTGACGAGCACAGACCATTCGCTAGAATCGAGGAGAGACTCGCGGGACTTGATGCCCGGTGAGTGAAGGCCGAACACAGTCCACCTCCCAGGGGATGAATCATCCCCGCGTGCCGGGCCGCCTACTGTCCGTCACGCTGCGGCACAAAGGGTGGAATTACACCATGTATAACATGGCATTTGTTCTCCGTCCAGCCTCAGGTGTTCCTCTCTCCCGTTCCAGGACTGCCGCTAAGGCTCACAAATCATTTCGCGACAGCCAGCATCGATTGGAGCCTCGAGATTGGGGGGGCGCCTGACGGATGGCGTTAGTCTCGCGCAAGAAACGAAGACCCGGAGCCGCGGCTTAGTGCCGACCAGCGACTTGCGGGGCGATGTGAGGACCTGCGCCCAATTGCCACTTCCAGCCGGGAACCATCTCGATCACGGATTCAAAGTCACAGGCGCAGGTTCATAGATCGCAGAGGATTTGTGGGGCTCTTGTTACCGTAGCTTCATCTTCCCGCAAACCTGTTGAAAACTTCCAACGGTATTGCACCTAGCAGGCCGAACGACTAGTATCTGCCGCAGGCAGCGCCTTGGGAGGATGTATGCGCCGAATGTTCAGGGCAGTGGTGGTGTTGGTTCTTGGAACGCTTTTCCTGCTTTCGGTGGCGAGCCGCACGGCCGTCGCGCAGGTGATTGCCGGGCTCGCGACAATTTCGGGGATTGTTCGTGACTCGACGGGGGCAGTCGTTCCCGATGCACAAGTGGTGGTGTCCAACAAGTCCAAGGGCATCAGCATTACGCTGCATACCACGGGCGGAGGCGTATTCAACGCGCCGCCTCTGGTGCCCGCGACCGGTTATGCAGTGACCGTGGAGAAGCAGGGATTCGCCAAATATGAAGTCAAAGAGATCGCACTGGCCGTCGGCCAGGATCTCAACCTAGTGGTGACGCTTACGGTGGCCAGCGCGAGCACGCGGGTGGAGGTGATCGGAAGCGCGCCGCTGGTGGACGAGACGAAAACGGACGTGTCGCAGGTGATTGACTCGCGGCAAATTATGGACCTGCCCATCAACGGCCGCCGGGTGGACACGTTTGTATTGCTCACGCCGGGCGTGACCAACGACGGGAACTTCGGGCTGCTCACTTTCCGAGGTGTAGCGAACGGCAACAGCTTCCTGCTCGACGGCAACGATGCGACCGAGCAATTCTACGGCGAGAACAACGGCCGCACGCGGATCGCGTCGCAGATCTCCCAGGATGCGGTGCAGGAATTCCAGGTGGTTTCGGCGAATTTTTCAGCCGAATACGGCAACGCCATGGGCGGCGTGGTGAATACCGTCACCCGGAGCGGAACCAACAATTATCACGGAACGGCTTACTATTTCTACCGGAACCAGGACATGGTCGCGCGCGACCCGTTTGCCACGGTGAACCCGGACGCGTGGCGGCTGCAAGCCGGTGCCAGCGTGGGCGGGCCGATCATCAAGGACAAGCTGTTTTTCTTTGCCAACGGCGACTTTACGAGAATCAATTCGCCGATTGTGGACAGCTACCTGAACACCAACATCAACTCCGCGACCCAGACGTTCGTTCCTTACAGCGCGGCGAATCCCGCAACCCCGCTGGGTTGCGGCGACCCGGCAACCACAGTAACGCCGGCGCAATGCAGCGCCATCAACGCCCTGCTTCCCCGGTTTTTCGGGCTGGTTCCGCGCAGCGCAGACCAGGACCTGGCTTTTGGCCGCATCGACTATCACTTTTCGGACAAGAACACCTTCAGCTTCAGCTTCAATTACATGCGCTTCGTATCGCCCAATGGTTTGCAGCAGACTCTGATCGCGTCCACGAGCGGAGGGGGGGTCAACAACAATGGAGACGATTACGCCCGTGTGCGCAACGGGAAGGCCACCTGGACGTCGATCTTGAGTTCCAACCTGGTGAACAACTTCCGTTATGGGTATAACACGGATCTCCAGGGCGACAACGTCAATCCCGGCCTGAACGGGGCACTGGGATTCCTGGATGTGAGTGCGGCCGGGGTGACACTGGGCGCGGCGAATTACATTCCTCGCGTGGAACCCAGCGAGACACGCAACGAAATCGCCGACGATGTTTCCTGGACCCGGGGCAGACACATTTTCAAGTTCGGCATGGACTTTGCAACCACGAACGATTACAGCTTCTTCATACAAAACGTCCATGGAAGCTACACGTACCAGAACTTGTCCACTTTCGCCGAGGACTTTTCGGGAAACGCGACCAATGCCAAGAACTGGGCTTCGTACACCCAGACCTTCGGGAATCCGGCTCTCAATACCCGGATCAACTATTACGGCTTCTACGCGGCCGACCAGTGGCGAGCCACGAACAGGCTGACCGTAAATTTCGGCGCGCGATATGAGTATTCCCAGCTTCCTCAACCCAAGGTGTGCAATCCGGCGGCGCCCCTGACGTGCCACGTCAACTCTCAGGCCACAAACCTGATGCCGCGGATCGGGCTGGCCTACCGGCTGGGAGAGAAGACCGTTGTGCGCGCCGGCTACGGGCTGTTCTTCGCCCGGATCATGGGCGCGACGCTGCAGGATCTGTTCACGGGCAACGGGGTCACCACGTCGTCGCTCAGCTTGTCGGGAAGCAATATGGCGCAGCAGATGTGCGGACCGGTGTTCCCCGCCATTTTCCCCAGTCCTCCTGCCTGTGCCGCGACAACTTCCTCCAATACCATTCAGTTCGCCGCGCCCAACCTGAAGACGCCGTACTCCGAGCAGGGCGTGTTTGCGATCGAGCACGAGTTCTCCCATAACTTTTCGGTAACCGCCTCCTACATCTGGAGCCGGGGAATCCATCTGTACAGTGTTTTCGATACGAACCTGCCTCCGGCCACGAACACCACCACGGCTACGTACCATCTAGAGAATGCGGCCGGAGCGCTCGTGGGCAGCTATACGACGCCGGTGTTGCTGGGAGTCGGCGGAGTGAGCGGGGCGCGGCCCAATGCGAACTTTGGGGGGATGTACGAAGACACGAACGGCGTATCCAGCTACTACACGGGGTTCACGCTACAGGTCCAGAAGCGGTTTTCGTACGGCTTCCAGGCGGATATATCCTACACGTGGTCGCACGAATACGACGATGGGCAGGGCTTCGGGCAGGCAAACCAGAACATCTTCCTCAGCAGTGCCAACGCCTGGCTGGTGAACGGAAATTACAGGCTGGACATGGGAGACGGCCAGGAAGATCAGCCCCAGCGGCTGGTGGCAGCGCTGATTTGGGCTCCTACCTTCACTCATGGGAGCGATGCCTTCTCCAAGTACGTGCTGAACAACTGGGAGTTTTCCACGATCATGCTGGCGAGCAGCAACCGGCCCTACGGAAGCCCCACGATCCGGACGTCCGGCACTCCGGTTGCCGGCATGTTCAGCAACTTCTCCATCAATGGCTACGGCTTGAGCGGGCGCGTGCCGTTTTTGCCCGTGAACAGCGTGTTGGCGCCGCCGACGTATCGCGCCGACATACGCATCAGCAAGATTATTCCCATAGGCGAACGGTACCGGCTGTACCTCAACCTGGAGGCATTCAACGTCAGCAACACCTGGTCGCCGACGAGCGTGAATACGGGAGCCTTTACTGAAAGCAGTTCGGTTGGGACATGCGGTGCAGGCAACACGCCGTGTCTCAAACCCGTTACCTTCTTCGGCGCCGGCACGGGCAGCGGAGACGCACTGAACCCTGACGGCACGGAAGCGCGCCGGCTGCAAGCCAGCGTGCGGTTTACGTTCTAGGGTGAGCAGAGGCCATCGGGAGGCATCGGGAGCCGGCGTGAGGCCGCGTTTTCCAGGAGAGGCGTGGTGGGCGCGTAAGCGTCCTGCGGTCAATTGCAGGTGGACAAGGATTTGGTAGGGGCGGTGGGGATCAAACCTGAAATTCCTTATCCCTCGCTCGAGGAGTGACGCCAAGCGTTTGGCAATTACATCCTGAAGGTACCAGACTGACCGCACCCGTGGATGCTGTGGTTCCGGGTCAGTCTCCGATATCAGCGTTGTATCCCCGAGTGGTGGCAGCCGGATGCCTTAGGTTTCTAAAACCCCGTCTGAGGACCGCGATGTCCGGTTAAGCGTCAATTTCGCTTCCGAAATCGAACAAAACGAGCGCGGGTTGAGGAAGAGCTAGTAGCCCCATTTAGAAGCCAAATCCGGTACAACCAGCGGAGACAGGCCAGATTCTGCGAAGGCCACGAGGGAGAGAGGAACATGCCCGGTAGAGTTCTCGTGGTGGACGATGACCCCCTCGTGTGCGAGCTGATTCACGATGTGTTGGGAACGGCCGGGATAGAGTCGCGTACCGTCACTGATTCCACCCAGGTCGCAGCACACTTCCGGGAGGAGAAATTCGAAGCTGTGTTCCTCGACGTGCGCATGCCGCCGCCGGACGGAATCGAACTAGCGCAGCAGATGCGCGCCGCGGGCTTAAACCAGAAGACTCCAATCGTGATCATCACCGGTGAAACCGATCGTACCGTTCTGACGCGCGCCTTCCAAGCCGGCGCTACTTTTTTCCTGTTCAAGCCCGTCCAACGGCAAGGCCTGCTACGACTGGTTCGCGCTACAGAAGGAACGATAGTTCGCGAGAGGCGACGATTCACCCTGGTTCGGCGCTACTCCAAAGTGATTCTGGAATCCAGCCAACTGCGGGTACAGGGCATGACAATCGACATCAGCTTCAACGGCATGCTGGTGGAGGCTGCTGAGATATTCTCCGTAGGGTCCAGAATTCAATTCAGCCTGGAATTTGCGCCAGGAACGCCGACCCTCCGCGCGTGGGCGTGTATCATGAGTTTGGTGGGAGACGATCGCATGGGCGTTCAATTTGAAAACATGGGGGCTGCTGACAGCATCCGGCTGGAGGAATTCCTGCTGCCGCTCATCCTGACGCAGACCGACCCGGACTCGCCATCCCGATCGGGCGCGTGATCAGCGCTTGCACCCGTGATTGCATTTCGGCCCAACAATGCCTCTCTTGGCCGGCTGACGAACGATTCTGTAGAGTGACGAGCGTCCGTCCGTTTCGAAGAGAACATTCGAATCTTCAATCGAATCGCGGGGCAGCGGGCGATTGTTTCGGGATGCGGCCATGCCCGGAAAAGTTGCGGCAACGGACACCGAGGCTTCCCCGGGATATTCTTGAGACTCTAAGGGACTGTAGACGAGATGCTCAATAAAAACAACCATCTCTCATGAGCATTCAAACTCGTTGATGGATCGGTGTGAATTATATGAGAGCGAGCGAATCAGTCGGTAGATTCCGGCCTGCGCGGCCGAAACCTTCGGAGGGTCTATCTCATGGCTGAAATGGCATCCCGGTCGGCGACGGTTCTCGTCGCGGACGATCAGCAGGCAAACCTCGAACTTCTTTTGGAGCTGCTCGAGATGGAGGGCTACCGTGTGGTCTGCGCCACGAATGGGGAGGAGGCGCTCGAAGCGTTCAAGACACAGGAGATCGACATCGTCCTGCTCGACGTCATGATGCCGGGCCGCACCGGGTTCGAGGTCTGCCGCGAACTCAAGTCTAACGGCGCCACCCGCCTCATCCCGGTTGTTCTGGTCACAGCACTGGACAGCACGGATGACCGCATTCAGGGAATCGATTGCGGCGCCGACGATTTTCTGAACAAGCCCGTGGACCGCGCAGAATTGCTGGCCCGCGTCCGCTCACTGCTGCGCTTGAAGCAGTTTACCGACGAGCTAGAGAACGCCGAGACGGTTCTCTTCAGTCTCGCGATCAGCATCGAGGCGAAAGATCTATACACGGAGGGCCACTGCAACCGCCTCTCTGCGTACTCGGTGAGGCTCGCAGAGCGCCTGGGCCTGAAGGAAGAGCTGCGAGTCGCACTCCGCCGGGGCGGGATCGTCCACGATCTGGGCAAGGTGGCCGTTCCCGAGCACATCCTGCAAAAGCCCGGCCCGCTCTTGCCAGAGGAGCGCAAGGTCATGGAGGATCACCCCATCGTGGGTGAACGCATCTGCGCACCGCTGAAGTCGTTCCGCCACGTCCTGCCCATTATCCGGCATCACCACGAAAAAATGGACGGCAGCGGATACCCCGATGGTCTGAAAGGCGACCAGATTCCTTTCACCGCCCGCATCCTCACCGCCGTGGATATCTATGACGCGCTCACCACGGATCGCCCCTACCGTAAAGCTCTCCCGCAGGAGCAGGCGTTCGCGATTATGCGCGAGGAAGTGAAGCGCGGCTGGTGGGATGCCGATTTGGTAAATGAACTGGAGAGGGTTTTTACGGCCGCCGGGCCGAGCCGTAACGGACTCGCGGTCTGATGAAGCCGTTGTGTGAAATCCGGCGCAGTCCGAGGATTGGCTGGGGTCGAGTGGGCACGATTCCACGGGAAGCTTGGATAGGCCAGCAAAAACAGCGGGAATTCTAGCTGTCGATTGTTTCTTGTTGCCTGCCGATGAACGGACGAGGATGTGAAGAAGAATTACATGGGATTCGACGGGGGAACCCCCAGTTAACAGGCTCGACGGAGGTTGGAACATGTCCGCGCAAAACCGTGATTCTGCCTATCCCGGCGCCGCCGGCAAGCTGAGCGTGGGCACCGAGATCCGGCGCGCAGAGGCCCTGCTAAAAACGGGGGCGTTGCAGAGCGCGATTTTCAACAGCGCCAACTTCTCCAGCATCGCCACCGACGAGAAGGGCGTCATCCAGATCTTCAACGTCGGCGCGGAGCGCATGCTCGGCTACGCCGCCGCCGACGTGATGAACAAGATCACCCCCGCCGACATCTCCGACCCGCAGGAGGTGATCGCCCGCGCCCAAGCATTGAGCCTCGAACTCGCAACCCCGATCACTCCGGGCTTTGAGGCCCTGGTCTTCAAAGCCTCGCGGGGGATCGAGGATATCTACGAGCTGACGTACATCCGCAAGGACGGCAGCCGCTTCCCGGCGGTCGTGTCGGTCACGGCGCTGCGCGACGTGCGCGGCGACATCATCGGCTATCTGCTGATCGGAACCGACAATAGCGCCCGCAAGCGGGCGGAAGAGGCTCTGCTCAAAGCGGGGGCGTTGCAGAGCGCGATTTTTAATAGCGCCAACTTCTCCAGCATCGCCACCGACGAGAAGGGCGTCATCCAGATCTTCAACGTCGGCGCGGAGCGCATGCTCGGCTACGCCGCCGCCGACGTGATGAACAAGATCACCCCCGCCGACATCTCCGACCCGCAGGAAGTGATCGCCCGCGCCCAAGCATTGAGCCTCGAACTGGCGACCACCATCACTCCGGGTTTCGAGGCCCTGGTCTTCAAAGCCTCGCGGGGGATCGAGGATATCTACGAGCTGACGTACATCCGCAAGGACGGCAGCCGCTTTCCGGCGGTCGTGTCGGTCACGGCGCTGCGCGACGTGCGCGGCGGAATCATCGGTTATCTGCTGATCGGAACCGACAACAGCGCCCGCAAGCAGGCGGAAGAGGCTCTGCTCAAAGCGGGGGCGTTGCAGAGCGCGATTTTCAATAGCGCCAACTTCTCCAGCATCGCCACCGACGAGAAGGGCGTCATCCAGATCTTCAACGTCGGCGCGGAGCGCATGCTCGGCTACGCCGCCGCCGAGGTGATGAACAAGATCACTCCCGCCGACATCTCCGATCCGGAGGAGGTGATCGTCCGCGCCGAAGCCTTGAGTCTCGAACTCGCAACCCCGATTACTCCGGGCTTCGAGGCCCTGGTCTTCAAAGCCTCTCGCGGGATCGAAGATATCTACGAGCTGACCTACATCCGCAAGGACGGCAGCCGCTTTCCCGCCATCGTGTCGGTCACGGCGTTGCGCGACGTGCGGGGCGGAATCATCGGTTATCTGCTGATCGGCACCGATAATACCGCGCGCAAGCAGGTCGAAGCAGAGCAGAAGAAGCTCGATCAACGCCTGCGCGACCAGCAGTTCTACACACGCTCCCTCATCGAATCGAACATCGACGCCCTGATGACCACCGATCCGTCCGGCATCATCAGCGACGTCAACAAGCAGATGGAGGCGCTCACCGGCTGCACCCGCGACGAATTGATCGGCGCGCCGTTCAAGAATTACTTCACCGATCCGGCGCGGGCCGAGGCGGCCATCAAGCTGGTGTTGCGCGAGAAACACCTGACCAACTACGAGCTCACCGCACGCGCACGGGACGGCCAGGAAACCGTAGTCTCCTACAATGCCACCACCTTTTACGACCGTGATCGGACTCTGCAGGGCGTGTTCGCCGCGGCGCGCGACGTCACGGAGCGCAAACGTCTGGACCAGGCGCTAGAGGATAAGAACGTCGAGCTGGAGAGAGCCAAGATTGTGGCGGAAAAAGCAAACTTCGCGAAATCGGACTTTCTTTCCACCATGAGCCATGAGCTGCGCACGCCGCTCAACGCCATTCTTGGATTTTCCGAGCTTTTGAACGACGAGCGCTACGGCACGCTGAACGACCGCCAGCACCGCTACGTCAGCAATATCCGCACCGGGGGAAAACACCTCCTCAAACTGATCAACGACCTCTTGGACCTGTCCAGAATCGAGGCCGGCCACATGGAACTGGCCCGGGAATCCGTCGCCGTGGATACGGCCGTCAGCGAGGCGCTCAGCGCGCTGCAGCCATTAGCAGACGGCAAGTCGCAGCGCTTGGTGCAGGATGTTGGCAAGGGTATTTCAGTCTGGGCCGACGCCACCCGCTTCCAGCAAGTCCTGATGAACCTGCTTGCGAATGCCATCAAGTTCACGCCCAATGGGGGCCGCATTCAGATTTCTGCTCGACTCACTGGCGAGCGCGTCCGTGTCGAAGTTCAGGATTCTGGGCCCGGCATACCGCCCGAGGAGCAAAAGAGGATCTTCGAGGCATTCTACCGGCTTCGGCAGTCAGGCCAGGCGCCGGAAGGCACCGGACTGGGACTCGCCATCACGCAGCACCTGGTCGAGTTGCAGGACGGGGTCCTGGGACTGGAAAGCGAGCCTGGCAAGGGCAGTTGCTTCTACTTCGAGCTGCCGGCAGGCGGCCGTGTCCCTACGGCGCTACCGAAAGAGGCCAGTCCGCTCCCCGCGACGACAAAACGACTGCGCATCCTGGTGATTGACGACGAGCCCGCCGCGGCAGAGCTGATCCGCTCTCAGCTAACGGCCTCCGGCTACGAAGTGAATCTGTGCGGACAGCCCGAGCGCGCGACAGAGCTGGCCGCGCAACTGCAGCCCGACGCCATTACGCTGGATCTCCTGATGAAGCCCGTCCACGGTTGGGAGATCCTCCGGCAGTTGAAGAGCAATCCCCGCACGGCTCTCATCCCTGTAGTGGTCGTGAGCGTCATGGATCAGCCCGGTGTCGGCGCAAGCCTCGGTGCGGATGAATACCTGGTCAAGCCGGTGGAAAAGGAGGACCTGCTGGCAGCGATGAGACGGTGTCTTGGCGGAAAAGGCGGCGTGCCCTTGAAGCGCTCGGTTCTGGTGGTCGAAGACGACACCGCCACGCGCGAACTTATCGGCGAGTTACTAAGAGGGCAGGGCTATTCCGTAGTGACCGCGAGTGACGGAGCCGAGGCACGAAGCGCAGTCGAGGATTCCCTTCCCGAGCTGGTGATTCTGGACCTGTTGCTGCCAAAGACAAGCGGGCTGGAACTCCTTGTGGAATGGCGCGCCGATCCACGGACTGCCGACCTGCCGGTCTTCGTCCTTAGCAGTAAAGACCTTAGCCCGGAGGAAGAAAAGTATCTTCGCTCGCACGCCGAAGCCCTTCTGCGAAAACACCGGCCATGGAAAGAAGACTTGCTCAACCAATTAAAGAAGGCCCTCGGCCCCGCCCAGCGGGAAAAAGCATGAAGCACCGAATCCTGCTGCTGGAAGATAACCCGCTCAACCGTGAGCTTCTTTGCGACTGGCTGGACGGCGAAGGGTACGAAGTCGTCTCTGCGGCTGATTTGGACTCGGGGTTTGCCGCCGTTCGCGACCACCGTCCGCATCTCGTGCTCCTCGACGTTCAACTGGGCGCGGATGATGGCCTGGTTTTTGCCAGGTGGATGGGTGAGCAGCCGGAGCTTCAGCGCATCCCTGTCATCGCCGTCACTGCCCAGGTCATGATCACGGAGCGAGAACGGATCCTGGAATCAGGCTGCAAAGCATGCATCTCAAAGCCCGTGGATTTCGCGCAGTTGCGCGAATCCTTGCGGCGCTGGCTGCCCTCGAGTGATTCGACTTGAACCACCTGGCCGGAAATCGCCAGGCGCCAAAATGCGGTTACGACGGCTCATCTGAACATTGGTCGACGCACCTTTTAGTCACGGCGCCAAGTGCGAGCGCGAACTCCTTCGGCTGGTGGCTAAACGGGGCTCCCAACTTGAGAAACGGGGCTTGACAAGGGAGAAAGCTCAAAAGCGGGCGCTAAACGAGCTAGTCCAATTTGTGGAGCTGTCGAATCTGGACCCCGATTGGATCCCGGACATTGTCTTCGCGGAAGAAAAGTTTCACTTGTTTACGAAGCCTCTCGATGCGAAGTTGACCCGAGGCCTACGTGAAGAGTGCCCTTGAGATTCGGAAAAGCGTAATCAATTGGGCCCCGGCTAGCTACATTGCTCCCCGCTACGTGCGGTCAGCTTAGTCCAAACCATCAGATTCCGGCTGGCCTTCCCAGGCCAACCCGGGGGCTTCAGAATCCGGTTGTCACTCGTGCCGCTGAAGATTACCGCACCAGAACCGGATCAATGCCCTTATCTGCCCCTTTTTGCCCCCGCGCGTTTTTGCTAAGTCCCGACCAAACAGGAAGATAGTTGGTAGGGGCGGTGGGGATCGAACCCACGACCAACGGCTTAAAAGGCCGCTGCTCTACCACTGAGCTACGCCCCTGAAATGGTTCACAACATCTTACATGAAAAAGACTTACTGGACATGGGCCGCTTGAGGCAACTGCGGGCTGAAAGGCTCCGGTGTCGGTAGTGGTGTCAGTTGGTTCCGTAGAGGCGGCCGCTGGCGGTCTGTGGAACCAACTTCTCTACCACGTTCAGGAGGAAATCCGGCGCGAGGTGCGAGTACCTGACCGTCATGGCGATAGATCTTGTGGCCGAGCGCGTCCTGAGTCGCCCGCAAGCCGACTCCGGCCATCGTCAGACGGGACGCAAACGTGTGCCGCAGATCATGCCAATGGAAATTCCCGATTCCGGCCTTCTTGATAGCTTTCTCGAACCAGTAGCGCGGCCCGGCCAACGGCTCGCCTTCGAGGTTACGGATCACTGCGCCCCGTGCCGTCGCCGCGCTTCCGCAGCTCAGTGAGCGCCTTGAGCGCGACTGAGTTTAGGCGGGCGTAGCGGCTCTCGCCATTCTTCCCGCGCCGAATGAGAATCAGACAGCGGGCCAGGTCCACGTCCTGCCAGTCCAGCCCGTACATTTCGGATAGCCGCAAGCCGGTATGCAAACGCAAAGTCAAATTCCGGGATATGGCCCGGCCCATTCCGCTTCGAGTACGGCCCGGAGCTTGGTTTCCTCTTCGGGCGTCAGATACCGCACGCGGCTGTTATCTTCCCTTCGGTGCCGCGTGGCCCGCGCCGGATTACTGGCGCCTTGCCGTTGCGAATGGCGAGCCGATAGGTGAGCGAGAGCAGAGAGCGGTAGTGATTCACCGTCGAGGGTGCCCAATCTCTTCTTCGATGCACTGCCTCGAAGTGTCGCTCAATCTCCTGCGGAGTGACGCGAATCAGCCGAACGGTCGCGGAACCAGCCGAGCATCCGCTCCATGCGCTGTACGTCGTCCTGGTAGGTGCGCTTGTGCGCCTTCGAGTAGGCGAGCGCGTCGCGGGAAATGTCCGCGAAAGTCACGGTCGCCCGGCGGAGCTTTTCGGGGAGCTTTTTTCCCTTGAAGGGCCTCATCTTGCGTCTGCGGTACGAGATCTATCGCGGCACTCTTGGTTCCCGCCTTCTCGCGGCGGTAACGCCCCTGGGCGTCCACGTAGCGAATCCACCAGGGAGAATACCTGCCCGGCATTTTCTGAAGACGCCACGAGCCTTCGGGGGCGGTTTCTTTTTGGGCTCCGCCGGTGCCATAACGAGAGTTTCAGTTTGCGTTTCCATTGCGCTTCCCCTTCTTCGGAGGACGGCCCCCGAACTTCCCGTTTTCTCGCGCAATCTCGCGGATGCGCCTGATTCCCATGCGCTCCAGGCGCGCCGCGTAACTGCGCTTCCCGAGCCAGCGCTGTGAACTTCTTTAGCTCAGTCTGGTTCATGCCATTATCCTAAACTGCTTCGGTTTCTATGTCAAGGTCTTTTCCGAGTGCTAGGCGGTGCGGGCTGGTGCAGGCTCAGAATGCCGAAGGGAATCGCCTTGCGGCCATCGAAGGCGCGGTGCCTGCGGCACCCGGCTTGACTCTCTGACACGTCACCCCTTGCAGGTTGCTGCGTGGGAACCTGAGGTTCCCACATGCGAACCTGTTGAATCTCCCGGCCTTGTCGTTCCGGGGCTTGGCTGGGTGTCCCGCTCTGCCGGAATGGTAGACTGCCTACGATGCGGCCAGGCCCCGATAGGCCATCGGGGCCGATGGGGGCGGTTCCCTTGCCGTCCCCGCCGCCTCGCTGAAGGGAGCGAGTCATGTATTCCTTTGACCCCGACAAGTGGCTCTTCCGCGAACCGGAATGCAGGATACACCCCCGCTTCCGTCCCTATTTGGACCGCGCCCGTGCTGGCGACCTGAACGCACTCGCTGAGTTTTTAGAGGCGGACTTCCGCGAAAGCGACCACACAGGTGCCTTTTACGAATGCGTTGGATATCTGGTGATGGAACTCGGTCTCCGCCAGCGGAACGCAGTCAGAAAACTACAGAGCGTGGTGAGGCGCGGGAGATTCCGCTCTCCGCTCGCCAAGAAGGAAATCTATAGCTACTGGTACGAAAAGCTTCTTGGCCCGTGTCAGGAGGCTCGGGCCTTCATCCGCAAAGCACGCGCTTCCGATGGCTCCAAGAAGCGGAAGGCCATTTGGCGCGAATACGTGATGCAGCCACTCCCAACGGTTCGCTTTGCGTCTCTAGCCGGGAAGAAGAACGAGGAGCAACTCCAGACGAAAGAGAATCTGCGGCATCAAAGTGCGCGCCGCGCCGCAGTCGAAGAATTACTCAAATGGAGCGACGCGAACACTAAAGAGACCAAGAAAGAGTATTTGGCAGCCATGGGTGCGAGCGGCGGGGACTTGGAGAAGCTCGCACAGGGCAATTCGCTATTGGCACACGTAAACAGGTTTAGTGCTTTCGGGTTCGTTCCACGCGATGTGTTTTTCGACCTCGCGCAGACCCAGCACAGCGCGGGGCTTCGGAACTACGGTTTCACTCCGGGGTTTGTGGCGCGCCGGTATGCCTGCAAGATCGTGCGCGTCTCTGAGAGCGCAGTGAGTCACAAACCTGTGGGCAAAAACTGATCGAGATTCTGCACACGGCATCTCCTCGTTTCGTCCCCGCTCTCGAGATACCGAGCCGCTCGCCTGGATTCAGGTTCCGGCACTAGCGTGTTGAAAACGCAGCGGTTGTCGTGGACCGCTCCATCGGTTGCACGCGGCGATTGCAAGTGGGACGGCCACTGCGCGAGTGTGCTGCTGTGAAATCGCAACCAGAACAGCTCGCCGTTTCCATCCGCGAGGCTGCCGGCCATGCTGTCAATTTCAACTCGCTCGCTGCAAAACTTCATCGCGGCGAGGAGGATTCCGGCCCGAAAATCGGACGCCGGACCCAGTTCTGCTCGTGCGCGACCTCGAAGCCTTCCTGCGGAGAGACCAGCCCTCGCCGCGCCCGGAGCCGCGCAGTGGCGAATAACCCACGCGAGATCGCGGCGAACCGGAGGCGCGCGGGCCACAAGTGGGACGTGGTGGAACTCTACGCGCTAGCCGAGTGGACGCTGCGGGACCGGCCTCGGGCGCTCCGCAATCTTCGGGCGCGTTACCGCCAATTCGAGCGGTATCTTCTGCGGCGAATCGCCCGCGCTCGATTGGAGGGGCATCCGTGAACCCCGAGCAATTCCTCGAACGGCTTTGCGGGGTGCGCCGAAGCGGGGCGGGATGGCTTGCGCTCTGCCCGGCCCACGGGGACAAAAATCCCTCGCTCGCAATTGACGTGCGCGACGGGAAAATCCTTCTCCACGATCACGCCGGTTGCGCGCCGCAGGCGGTCTGCGCGGCTTTGGGAATCGAGATGCGCGAGCTTTTCAACGACTCCGCGCCCGCGCCGCGAATCGAGGCCGTGTACGCTTATCTGGGAGAGGATGGGCGGGTCCTTTTTAAGGTGGTGCGCTACGTGCCAAGGCTTTCCGGCAACGGAGGCCGGACGGAAACGGCGGCTGGACGTGGAATCTGAACGGCGTCCGCCGCGGTGCCTATCGTCTGCCCGAATTGAGGGCGGCGAAATCCGTGCTAGTGCTGGAAGGCGAGAAGGATTGCGAGGCAG
>CAVZCQ010000003.1:0-522401 GCA_963773835.1 uncultured Acidobacteriaceae bacterium | reverse complement strand
AACAGGAGAAGGGCGCCGTACACAGCGTTCCCGCGGTATGCGACATATGACAGCACGGATGCGAGGATGAGAGACCGCCCTACAAGCAGTCAAACGAAACCCTTCTGCTGCAACTCGCGGAGTCGGGCGCAGTCGATAGTCCCGCCCTGATCCCCATCGGGTTTGGAATCAGCACCGTACCGGAGGAATAGCATCGCCCAGGAACCTGAGAATCACGCCAGCGCAACCGCAGAACAGCTTCCCGTCGAGGAGGCGGCTAACGAGGAGCCGGAGATCGAGCGTCCTCCGCGATTGCGAGAGGTGTTTCGACAGGCCCTGGAACGGGCGCGACGGGACAAAAACCTGCCGTAACACAGCAGCAAAAAGGGCGTGACCGCAGCAAATCTTTGTTCCTGCTTGTAGGAGCAGCGATTGCCATGCTGCTGCTTTTTCTCGGCGTGTTTTGTCTCCCAATGCGACGAAGAATCCAGCAGCTGGGAGACGCCCGGCACCCGGACTTGGGGCGGCGAGAAACCCGGGCCAACTGACCACAAACCAAATGGGTTCGGTAACACCGCTGATGAGCGCGGACACAAGCCAGGAGGGCGTGTCCAGGAATCAAAGCGTTACAGCGGTAACGTCAACAGGACGGCGCGTCCGATTCAAACGGCTCCAGGCACTGGGGGAGCAATTGAAAGCAAGCAATTGCCGGGCAAGCCAGCGCAATATGCGATCGGCCAGGTCGACTTTTCCGACTCGCAAAAGGGCCAGACAGGAGGATCCGTGCCGACGCCGCAGTCATCGCACGGTTCTGCATCTGGTGCCTCGGCGGAGTCCGATGGTCTGCGGGAACCCTCACTGGTATTCGTTCGGAGTGCCCAAGCGAATTCGGCCACCCCGTCTCCGCGGTCTGTATCGGAAAGACCGGAAGACAGCGCACCCACGCAAGATTTGCCCGCGGGAACGCGAATTGTCGCGCGGCTTCAGTCGGCTGTGACAGCTCGGTTCGGACGCCCGTCGTTGCGGCCATCGATACAACTACGAAAGAGACGGGGTAATTGTCGTACCGGCTGGGGCAAAGGCAGATTGGCAGCCTCCAGCAGGCGGACCGCTCGGGCAACGTTGCAATTCATTTCGATCTCTCGAAATGCCCGATGGAACCACTGCGAAGACGACGCGACGGCAATGAGTCTCGCCTACGCGTTAATGCCAGTCCACCTCTAATCGCCAATCACTCCTCACCAGGCACGGCCTCTCGCACAAAGGAGCGAGAGCCCCCTCCGCCGCTCCCCAGTCTCGTCATCACCAAGAACTCCACAGCTTTTCTGACCGGCGCTTGGATCCTCCAGTCCCGTTTCAGAAAGAACCCGAAGGTCTGCGTCTGTCAACACACCCAGACGCGGACTTTCGAGTTGACCCAGTACACCAAAAGGAGAACAACACAGATGGAGCAAGCCCAACTCATGGCTCACTCCGGGAGTTCGAAGATCACCCGGGAAGAACTGACGGTGATCCAGACGCCCCCAGGAGCCCAACCCACCAACCGATTCCCCACTCGGAGATTGTCGGGGCGCTGGTCGAAACCCTGAGCTTTCGGCAGATCTCGGTAATCGGGAGGAATACGCGGTTTCAGGCGACGGCATGAAGCTGTTCGGAGTCCTCGACCTCGAAACCACCTTCGACGGATGCCGATTCTCAGTCGGCGTCCGAAACTCCAACGACAAGTCCATGCGGTTTGCCCTCACCGTAGGTTACAGGGTGTTCGTGTGCGACAACATGGCGTTCCACGGGGATTTCACTCCCGTGCTCGCCAAGCACACCAAGCACCTGAGCCTGGTGGACATCCTCTCGGTGGGGGTGGACCGCATGCAGCGGAACTTCGAGCCGATGAGGAAGCAGGTCGAGGCATGGAAGGGGACCCGCATTCCGGACGAGTCCGCGAAGCTGGTCATCTACCGGGCCTTTGTGGAGGGCGAGCTGGATGTTCCCAAGCACTTGGCGCGCCGTGTTCACGACCTGTATTTCAACCCCCAGATCGAGGAATTCGCTCCCCGGACGACTTGGAGTCTCTCCAATGCGTTCACGAGCGCGTTCAAGGAACTCGATCCTATCCCGCAGTTCAAGGCAACCGCGAACTCGCTTCGTCTCGAAGTTGCGACCGACGCTCTGAACTAATTGCGTCGTTGCGGCTCCATTCGTGCGATGTCCGCACTGGGTGAGAGATGGACGAGGAGGCAGCCTTATCGACTGCCTCCTACCGTCCGCTCCTTTCGACGGGGAGGACGATCATTGGGCGGTTGCCCACCCATGATAGTGGTCCGAGCGTGAACGATGCGGCAGGCTTTTCCGAGGGACTTGCCCCTTTGGTGCGCGTGAGGGTGGAGGGGGAACTCATTTGGGCGATAATATACTTGACCAATCAGAGCGGCTGGAGTAGGATTGGCTCAGGTGAGAGACATGGAAAAGCCAAAAACACTCCAACAAGCAATCGTCCATTTCGCAAACCCCGACAACTGTCTCCAGTTCATGGTCAGTCTGCGCTGGCCGAACGGTGTTGAATGCCCTACCTGCGGGCGGAAAGACCCCGCCTTCCTCGCCAATCAGCGCAAGTGGCAGTGCAAGAGCGTCCATGCGAAACGGCAGTTCTCGGCCAAGGTCGGGACAATCTTTGAGGACTCCCCACTGCCTCTCGACAAGTGGCTCGTTGCCGTGTGGATGATTGCCAACTGCAAAAACGGAATCAGTTCCTATGAAGTGGGCCGCGCACTCGGAATCACTCAGAAGTCGGCATGGTTCATGCTTCATCGCATCCGGCTTGCGATGCAGAACAGTTCTCTCCTGAAAATCGGCGGGGGCGGAAAAGAAGTCGAAGTGGATGAAACTTTCATCGGCGGGGCAGCGCGGAACATGCACAAGGACATTCACCATCGCCGCATCACCGCGACTGGCAGCAAGGATAAGACTCCCGTTCTCGGCATCATCGAGCGGGGCGGGGAACTTCGCGCCGCTGTGATTCCCACTCGCCGCAAGTACGTTGTCCAGCAGCATAGCGTTTTGCCTTTTTCATTTGTCTCGACCCAGTAGGGTTGGGAAGATGCGCCGAAGCGTGTCGCGCAAGGACGGGCTGAAAACCCCTTTCTGGGCCAACCTGTCCCTGCGCTCCATTGCCTCCTCGGTGATGCCTGTGAGCCTCTCCATCTCCGTGGGGTCCGCGGCAGCTTTGACAGCTTTCAGATCACTTCTTCTATAGATTGCTCTGGCCAGTCGATACACTCCGTACCAGCCAAGCAGCTTCGAACCAATCACAACAAGCGGGCCAGGCTCTGCTCGCACAAACTCCACAACCTCACTTGGCACAATCATCAGGCCCGCGACAATCATCTGGATGTGGTCGCTTGCAGGGTCCACGTGCAACTTTTACGCCTGTCTTTGGCAATCTTGATCGATATTAGGACGGGCAGCAGGAAAGTGAAAAAGAGCGTAATTCCTCTCATGTTGCTCCCCATGTGATTACAATGCTCTCTTGTGGGGCCTAGACTTCCGCTTCTTGGCCCTCTTCTCCGCGTCCAGTTTGGCCTTGATTTCGCTGTGCGGAACAGATAGCAGTTTGCCTGCTAGGAACGAGAATCGCTCGAACTCAGATTGCTTCTTCATCACATTGCCCTATTCGTGGAGCTTCTCGGCCAGATGACGCATGAAGGATTTCACTGCGTTCAAAATCTCCAATGCCCTTTCCTCGTCATAATTTATTTCAACGTGAAGGGTCGGATTCCGCCATGCGTCCTTCACTGCACGTAGATTGGCGGTCGCATTTGAGAAGAACAGTTCATCTTGTCGCCATTCGGTGGATCGCTGTGCAATGGGCTTTCTCAGTTCCTCATCACATGGTTTGAGGATTCTTTCCCACGATGGATTCCGTCTCGGGTCCAAGTCGGGATTATTCAAAGACGCGCCGAGCGTTCTTAGCCCTACTTCCATTGTCCGCATGAGATGGAAGACGGAGGCCGTTGACCGACTACAGGCGTAACATGTCCCCGCTTCCTCAACGTCAAATCGGGCGGCTGGAAAATTCTCGAACACCTGCTCTCCAAAAAGATACTGGCTGTGATAAAAGGCAGACTTTGCCGGAGAGACGGCCAAAAACTTCCTGTTCTGCAACTCGTCGTCTATTCGTTTCTTCAAAATGGAAACCTCTTTCACGATGTCCGCAGGTGCTAGGCTCTCAATTTCGGACTTTCGGTCCAGCTTGAGGTTCAAGGCTTCCATCATCGCTGGTTTGTTTTTGATCGTCTGGATGATTTCGGTCGCATAGGAGGCGGAAAAGACCAGCCCCAGAACGGCGCAGTGATCTGCCACCTGCTGAAGCGGTTCTATCAGCGCCTCTCTATCGCCATGCATGACGGCGACGGCCATATCGATGTTTAGCAGGCTCGAAAGGCGGTCCAATGAGCGGACAACCTGATTCCAATCTGACGCTAGGAACTCAAGCATTTCAGCCAAACTCCATAGCCTATAGGGTGCCATCTCCCACGGCTGAGAACGCATCAATTCGCTTGCAACTTCCAACTCTCTTACAAGGGCCAGAGTGACGGACCTCCTTTGATTCGTCAACTATCTTATCGCCCTTATTTGCTACTCAACCCTAACTTGGTTTGGTGCTTGCGTTTGATCTTATAGGTCTTACTCTTCTGGCTTCCGGCAAATACCGCTATGAAGAATTCGCCGTCCTTTGCTGCAGAGCGGACCCTCTCGACAGCAGCCAATGAGAACTTTGCCTTTAACAACTGGCAATTGTTCGTAGCTCCATAGGCGTTCGACCATGCTTCCGTTGCGGCCCCGGAGAGGTACGCTTCCTCAACGACCCCGCCAGATTCGCTGGACACCATTACGACACGCGTGATGGACTCGCAGCCTTCCTGGTACGTTTCCCCGACGTACCCATGGGCAACGACAGTGAGTGAGCGTTTCCGATCTTCCTCCGACGGCTGGTACGACAGGAATTGCTTTTTCGCCTGCTCATTCTTGGCCGCGATCACCGCCTCTGGTAGATAGAGGGCGACAAACGGCCAGCCTCCGAGGGCTCCTTGGCCTGCTCTGAAACTCTGATCGTAAATTAGGGCCCAGTGGTCCTTTCCGATGCCGTTCATGGCAGCCGTGATCTCCGCGTCGGAAAGCATGTCTCCCGCGGCCGCGTGAACTGCCCCGGCACTGCTGGTGTTTCCTCCCTCATTGCCCGGCCCTGTGGCCGGTGCTGGCAATAAGGATTCTCCCTCTGAAAGTTTGACGTACTCTGAGGCCCTGCCTGGGGTGATCGGCCCGCAGCTATCGATGCGAGCGCCGTCGGCAAACTCAAGCAGTATGGTGGCAGCTTTCTGTTGGTCAATGACATTGGAGCGCGCCTCCGGCGTCAGCCGGTCTAACGCGGCGCCCTTCAACGCGTGAGCCATTGGCGAGGGGGTGATGGAAATTACTTTAGCTTCCTTGCCGGCATAGGAGAGCGCCAACTTGTACGTTCCCGCTTGACAGAGCGGCATCCGCTGTACAACGACCCGTTTCCCAATGAGCTGGCTCCAATCCTGGATTTGGACTTGTCCCTGGCTGAACACCACAGGTGCGAAAGCGCCAACGAGCAGCGCAGCAAAGATCGCGCGCATAGAATTCCTCCCTTGGTCAGCTCTTATACCTCAAGGCGTTGTTAAGGGGCTACCACGTCGTGTAGCGAGCGACGCAGCCCGCGCTTCTACGCCGTGATGGGTGGCGCCTCTACACGTGTTGTCGCGGGACATCCCTGGGGGCAAATCGAATGGACAGAACAGGAACGAATGCGGTTGTGAGCCAAAATGGATTCCGTGTGAGATGTGACGCCGGCGAGGCCGGTCAGTTCCGTGCAGACACGAATTCAGTCTTGGTCACCGTCAGCCAGCGCATCCGCCATCACGACACTCAGGGAATGTGGGATTCCGTGGTAATTGAAGGCAAGGCGGAGCAGGACGGTAGCCTGGTCGTGCGCGTCCTCGTCTTCAATCCCGACTGGGATGAACGGCTACAGATTGCCTGTATCCGCTCCCTCCCCGATGACCCGGACTGTCTGACTGCGATGAACACCAACCTGGACCACATCCCATCTTAGATCCTCTCCCGCTGGCCACACCTAGTCCCCGCTAGTCACCTCAGGCTTTTCCCGATTTCTCAGTGGCTCCCGGACTTCTTCCTCCCCCCACTTCAGTCAAAGGACTCCCCATGAAGCTATCTGACATTCCGCCCGGCAGTGATCTTGCCTATCGCCGCGCTGCCAAGCTGATCGCCGAACAAATTGAATTCGAACTTGAAACTTGCCGCCAACTTTACGGGACTGACCCGGAACGAGTCTTGGACCTGCTCGCCAGCACGCCCGACTGGACCGTCTTTCTCGAAGATGAACAGGACCGGTTGTCTTGTCCGCAAACAGTTAGTCCCACCTGACTCAGCACGAACGCGACCGCCGAGGAGAATCGTGATGACTTGTGTTATCTGCGGTCAACCCATCGAAGAAGGGCGCCGGCACGGGCAGCCCCCGCAGCTTGCGAAATACTGCTTGAAATGTCGGGCCGAGCGCCGCCGGCGCGCCAGAGTGAAATACGTCTGGCGCCCTGAGTACGACGAGCACCTGAAGACCCACTACTACGGTGGGCTAAATCGGCGATTCCGGGTCCTCAACCGCATGGTTCGACTGACCGGATTGCCCCGCTGGTACATCAAGCGCCGGGCCGCGCGCCTCGGCCTGACGATGCACATTGACCGGAACCCGTGGACCGCGACTGAGGTAGACCTCCTGGAGCGGCTGGTCGGCAGCGTTTCGACCGCGAGAATCGCCAGGCGCCTGGGGCGGCCCGAAAACTCCGTCGTGACGAAGCTCAAGCGTATGAGCACGTCTCGGCGCGTTCGAAACGGCTACACGATGCGAGAGCTGGAAATCTGCCTGGGCGAGGACCACCACAAGATCCAGCGGTGGATCGCGGCCGGCTGGCTGCGTGACAACTTTCAGGGCACGCGGCGCCATGATGGGAACGGCAAGGACATTCATCGTATCCGCGAAGAGGACATCTTGAACTTCGTCAGGAACCATCCGCAGGAACTCAACCTCGGCAAGGTGGACCAGATGTGGTTCTTAGACTTGGTATTGCTGAAGGGCCGGGAGTTGCGTGAAGGGAAAGTGCGCCGGGAAATCGACGCGGAAGAAGAGGACGCGGCGGCATAGCCGCTCGGGTTCCCAGCGCCTTTGCGGCCGTTCCGTTCTAATCATTCCCAAGACTGGCGTCGAGAAGTTTTCGCAGGCGTTTTCGGTGCGCGCCGTCAGCAGGGCCGCGCCCTCTTCCACCTAGCCAGCGAAGCAGATTCTCTAGGTTTACTTTGTAGGTTTTGGGAGCCTCATGCAGTTCGATGATGAATTCCTCGGTTCGAAAGGATTCATCGAAGGTTTCATCCGATGCCTTGAATTTCGCCCATCCACGACAGGCAGCCTCAAACAGGGATGAGGCCTCAACCTCGGTAAGACGCTCGACACCCTGACCATTCGAAAAATGAACTGTGCAGCGCTGTACGCGACCCATTGAGAACTCACCTGCGAGTGGGATTCGAGGGTAGAGGACGGTGCTCACAGCTTATCGCTTCTCGAATAAGTTCCACAACAGTTTCACTATGGCCGGCCCGTTGCCCCTCCAGGATGGGCACTTGCTTTTTTTTGCGCCGCTCTGTGGTGCCTCTTTGAAGCAAAAGCAAAACCAACGAAAGGAGTTTTTCCGATGCCACAACTCAGCAAACAACCTGCTTTCAAACTCGGCCAGATCGTCGCAACACCGGGCGCTTTGGCCGCGCTTCAAAAGGCGGGACAGGAGCCGGGCGAATTCCTAACGCGCCATGTCAACCGCGAGTGGGGCGATTTGACCGACGAAGACAAGAAGGAAAACGACTACAGCCTGGAGCACGGGTTCCGGCTCTTGAGCAGCTATCGCACAAACGCAGGCGACAAGCTCTGGATCATCACCGAATCAGACCGCTCCGTGACCACCCTCTTGTTGCCTGAAGACTATTAGACCGAATGCTTTCGAGGAAAAGGAGAAGAAGAGAAATGAGTACAACCGTAGTAGCAGGAGGAACCACAGCAGTAAAACCCGCGGTTTGGCCTGTTCACGACATTCCGCTAAAAAGAATCCGCGAATCCAGTACGAACCCGCGTCGCACTTTCGATGAGGCTAAGCTGGCGGAACTCGCTGAGAACATCAGGGTCCACGGCGTCCTGCAGCCGGTTCTTGTTCGCCCTCGGCCCGGAGATTCACAAGGGATCTACGAACTCGTTGCGGGGGCGCGCCGTCTCCGTGCCTCACAACTGGCTGGCAAGGAATCAATTCCAGCGACCGTGCGCGAACTCACCGATGCAGAATGTCGGGAGATTCAGCTCATTGAGAATCTCCAGCGGGCCGATATCCACGAATTGGATGAGGCGTTCGGGTATCGGGCTCTGATGGAGCTCGATCCGAACATCTACACAGTTGAGTCCATCGCGGCGAAGGTTGCCAAGAGCAGCGCGTACGTCTGTGGCAGGTTGAGGCTCGCCGAGTTGATCCCTGCCGTTCAAACCGCGTTCTACGAAAACCGACTCAGCGTTGCCCACGCCCTCGAAATCGCGCGACTCCAGCCGAAAGACCAAGAGCGCGCGCTCGCTGAGTGCTTTCCCGGTTATCGCAGTGCCGCCTCGATTCTGAAGGACCGCAAGGCAGAGGCGACAAGCGTGAGGCAGCTTCGTGAGTGGATCGAGCGCGAAATTCGCCTCGACTTGAAGCATGCACCATTCGATACGGAGGACGCGAATTTGCTGCCCGCGGCGGGCGCCTGTTCGGCGTGCCCAAAACGGACAGGGAATAACCCGCTGCTCTTTCCCGAGCTGAGGAACAAATCTTTGTGCACAGATCCCGCCTGCTACCAAGCAAAGGTCCAGGCGTTCGTTCAACTGCGCGTTGGGCCCTTGGTGACGGAGGGTCAAAAGCCCGTTCAGATTTCGGAGAGTCCTTCCTGGCAGGCCCGTACGAAGACCCCCAACATGCTCTATGAAGGTCAGTACCGGCGAGCCGAGCGCGAGGGGGAATGTCCTAACACCCAACCTGCGGTCCTCGTAGATGGTCGGAAGGCGGGGACGGTCCTGCACGTCTGCACCGATGAAAAATGCAAGACCCACCGGCAGTTCTCCCACTACGAGATTTCACCGCAGGAGAAGGAGCAGCGCAGGAAGACCGCCCTCGCGGCTCGCGTCCAGAAGGAGTCGCGTCACCGCATTCTACAGGCTGTCCGCAAGAAACTCCCACCGGCATTGGACCGTCCGGACTTCGAGATGGTCGCGCTCGACTACTTCCGTCGCCTGGGCCACGACAACCACCATCGGCTGTTCCAGGTCTGCGGTTGGGAAGAGAAGAAGACGAAGACGTCATGGGGCGGGAATAGCGTTGACCATGAAAGACTGGCGCAGGCCCACATCCGTGCGATGACGGCGGCCGACCTGAACCGCTTCTTGGTCCTGTGTTCCCTCGTCCCAGATCTGTACTGCCCGGGCTACAGTTCCGCCGAGACTCTGTCGAAGGAAGCAAACCTCATCCGGGCCGCTGCCCGCTACAAAGTAGACGCAGCCAAGATCACCGCCGCGGTAACCGCGTTGTTGTCAGCCAAAAGGAAAAGTGGCAAGGCCCAAACCCGTAATCAGCAGCAACGAGGTAAGAAAGTGAAATAAGCGAAGTGGCCTGCAGGACCTTAGTACCTCACGACCGGCCTACCCACTGGACTTCTGCCTCAATGGCAGATGCCCTCCTTCCCTCGTAGAAGCCGCCTTCGCTGGAGTGAACCCTTAAACTGAGACAATTTCTAAAACGCTAGCTTTCATAATCGGGTCGGGCAATTACTTCCGAGTTGACGACAATGGCTCAAAACGAAGCGCCGAGCAGTCACTTCTGTGGGTAACCCTTATACGGTCAGGGGCCAGTGGACGCAGTTGGCTTCAGAGAAATTGGCGCTATGGCCTGAATGAAGGGATACTCGCCTCGCGCTCTGCGACAGTTGCAATCTCGTCGAGCATACCGCTGAAAATCCAGCGATGTACGGGATAAAGCGTGTACCAATAAAGAAGCCCCGCCAAACCGCGCGGGTCGAAGATAGCGGTTTGCCGAATGACGGAGCCTCGGCTGTTTGGTTCAACCTCGAACTGAAGCCAGGTACGACCGGGAACCTTCATTTCCGCGACCAGGCTGAGCCGATGATCCGGCTCAAAAGATTCCACTCGCCAGAAATCCAGAACATCGCCCGCGGCCAGCGTGTGAGGATCTCGACGGCCCCGGCGGAGTCCCACACCACCTACAAGGAGATCCAAAAAGCCTCGAAACCACCACAGAAAATTGGCGAAATACCAGCCATTCGAACCTCCAATCCGCTGGACCGGAGCAAAAGCGGAAGCCGGCCGAACCGATACCTGGACTGTCCGAGAATCGACCAATCGTGTTCCCAGCTGCACACCACCCCACGACAGCGGGCTCCCACTCGAGGAGAGAGCGTCGGACCAGCGAGTCAGGGCAAATTCCTGGTCCTCATTGTGAAGAGCCCTATCGATCGCTTCTCTCAAGCCTTTCGGCTTGATGTCAAAAATTGTCAACGCAGATGGGTCGCGCACTAGAGTCGGGTTGCGCATGCTATCGACAAGCTTGCGGCCTACGCGGGCATAAACAGGAGTGACTAGGCCCAACCACAAACTCGACAGGCGCGGCGTTAAGACCGGAACCGGGATCATCCACCGGCGGAGGCCGCATTGCCGCGCGTACTCTTGCATGATTTCGCCATAGCTCACCTGGTCGGCGCCGCCGATTTCGAACACGGCTCCCTGTTCCAGCGGCAACTCGAGTGCTTCCATCAGGTAAGCAATCACATCTTCGACCGCGATCGGTTGGGCTTTGACGTCAACCCAGCGTGGGCAGATCATCACCGGCAAGCGCTGCACCAAGGCGCGAATCATTTCAAATGAGAGACTTCCGGAGCCGATCACAATCGAGGCGCGAAATTCGATGGTGGGGATCCCGGAACTCCGCAGGACGTCGGCAACCTCTTGACGACTCTTCAAATGAGCGGATAACTTCTGGTCCTGGTTTCCCAAGCCGCCCAGGTAGATCATGCGCTGTATTCCAGACTCGCGTGCAGCGTCGGCGAAATTACGTGCAGCTTGCCGGTCTTCCTCTTCGAAACGACCTGCGGAACCCATGGAGTGGACTAGGTAGTACGCGGTGTGTACTCCAGCCATCGCCGGCGCAAGCGAACGACGATCCAGGCAATCTGCTTGAACTACTTCCGTGGAGGGAGCAACTCTTGGCTTAAGAAAATCAGGGCGCCGAGCGAGGCAGCGAACGGGCCAGCCGGCTTTCTCAAGCGCCTTAAGGAGACGCCCTCCGACATAGCCCGAGGCTCCCGTTAGCAGGACGAGCGAGCGGTGATTTGCGTCCACTGGAATCTCCTCATTGGGCCCTACAGACTCAGATCGGCTCCATACTCGCATTCCTCCACAATCACCCCCCTTTTCACGCAACGTCAAACAGGCCTTGGTCGAACGATTGCAGACCTGGCAGTTTCTAAGTAGTCGGCCGCACGTAGAAGCGCCCTCCTTGGCACTCCCTCAGCGGGGCCTGCGCGGGATTGTGCCCGGCTAACGGCGCACTCGGAAGTAACGGGGTACCGACCACGCAACTTCTGCGTTAAGTAGCCCCAAAAGTGGCCAAAACGGCGGTGTTTGGATTGGGCAGAGGTACAGTGTACCCAATGGATTGTTTCAGAGAGGGGTTCACCCCGAATGCTCGCGGGTCGAGAGGCCCCTGATGGACTGAACCCCTAAATTGAGACACTTTCAGATGACGGTTTGCTGGACGTTTCGTATAGATACGGCCACGGGTTTCACCCCAGCCGTTCGTTTGGCACTTTGTAGGTCACTGGCGAGTTATCTGGCGAGGTGGAGTTTTAGGGTGGGGGGGCGGAGACCACGGTCCGCCTTTGCGCCAGGTCAGAGCAAAATGTTGGGATGTGTAGATTGCTCTTAGAAGGGGCGTGAGGAATCTGGTGAGGTCGGTGGCTATCGTGGGCAGAGTGGGTTGGTCGTTATCTAGATCGCTCTTCTTTTTGAAGGCTTGCCACTCTTTGGTTTTCTGAGAGTCATGCGAGAATTCGTCAGTTAGCGCAAGTGGAGTGCCTGATGGCACTTCAGTTCCTCTTCGTTTGAATGTTGCTTTAATTGCATTGCTCAATAGGGCGCCATCAAAATCGAATTCGTGCGAGAGCTTCCACAAATCGTAGAAATCCTTCATGCGTGTATTGGCGATTCCCAGCTTCACGAGAGCCTCAAGTTTTTCCGCGACAACGGCCTCCTTTGGGTAGGCTCGGAGACGAGCACTGGGAAAATCCAGCATGGATGGGTATCGGATCTCCTCAGGGGCGGGAAGGATCACATCCCCGAAGCCTATGTCCACCTGTAGGTGAATTCGAGCGCGTTCTAGGCGAGCGACAAAGTTGACGCGGAGTCCCTCATATTCTTGCTCTTCTTTGATTCGCGCAACGCGGAGGGAGGTGGCATCAAAAACCAGACCGTCATTTTCAACCGGTTGGCTGATGATCTCGGCAAAGAGTTGTTTGATTCGGGTGATGTTGTTCTCCCCTTGGCCTTCGAGATCCAAATCACGAGTCGGACGATATGGGTGATGCGTCCACAGTTCAAAGAGTAGTGCGCCTTTCAGGACGAACTGGTCCCGATATTTTGATTGCGCTAGACGATACAGAAAACGTTCCAAGCCGTATTTGGTCAGAACCAGGCCAAAGTCCTCACGCCTTTCTTGCGCGCGATTGAATAGCCGTTGACGAACAGAAGCGGCAAGATTCCGAGGCGTTTCCCGGCTCACGATAGGGCCTCCAGGTACGGGCGAATGACATTCGCGACTCGGCACACTTTAGCGGCCTTCCAGATGTCATCCGTGGTCGCTCGACGCTTTCGCTTGCATTCGCGGAGCGCTTCAAGCGCAACGTCGAGTCCGATCTTGTTCCTGTACCTGAAGCAGTCTGCGACGGTCTTGGCGGGGGAAAAGATTCGAACGGGGACAGCTTCGATAATGTGCTCTTGAACTCCGTAGGCAAGCGTTTCTCTTGAGAAGCGAACAATGTGGACAGGCGGATTGTCGAGCTTAGGCAGGCGTGCTTTTTCACCGATTGCAAGCCATACCTCGAAAGGCGACTGAGTTGTCAGGTCGTGGAAACGAAGTGCCGATAGGAGGCAAACGACACCCTTTGGCACGCGTTTCGAAGCTTGTGCAAGGCTGTGATGTTCGGTTGGCTTGGCACCACGAGTGATATAGAGTCCGCGACCAACGCGGATGATCGCGCCTTTGTCAACGGCCATGCGGAGATAGAGTCGAGGGATGCCGAGTGCCCGAAGGTCTCTCGGGCGTAGTATTCCTGCCTTCCTCACGAGCTTCACAATCTCGGCCATGCGTTGATTCGACACGAAAGCTCATTACTAAATGTCGGGCATTATATACAACTACCGACATATTGTAAAGAAGAGATGGCGCTGGCAGATTTTCGGTTCTCTTGTGTGGCATAGAAAAGCCCGTGTGTTGAGGAGTGACCTATTTTGAGACAGTCAGACCGAGACGTCGAGCGGTCAATCGTACGGCCAAATGCGGTGCGGGTAAATCGGGGCCGACGACTACTTCCGAGTTGCCGACCATTCGTCCCGTATCGACGGATTCGTTGCGGACCAAAACTTCCCAGCACCTGTTTCTTGATGCTTTCCGTGTTGGCATTCCGTTGGATTTCGTCGAGGCGGCCTTTCTCCCCAGTTATCAATCCACGAATCAACCACCGTACCTTTGACGTGCGTCCTGTTCTTTCTGATGCCCGCTCCACTCTTCGGCTTGCGACCAACGGACTTTCTTCAGGTGCGCTCTGAGATCCTTCTGGGTTGCTACATCTGAGGGCAGGCCCACGATGAGAAAGATGGAACAAGGAGAAATATGAAAAAACGACCCTCCACATTGCGCTGGAGCAGCCATTTTATTTGTAGGACCTCATGTGTCACGCGGGCTTATCGGGGATCGGAGGAAATTGCCGTTCAGCTGGCCCCGGTTTCCGCATAGGGCGCTTGAGCGAACCGAATGCTCATATGCCGCAGAATCTCTTTGCCCCGAATCGTCAAGTCTGTAATGAAGAGGAACTGCTCCCTGCTTTCTCTTACGTAGGCTTTGACCCGATAGTGGGTGCCCCAAGGCTTTTCCACTGTAATCACAGTGACCGACGAATCCGGCGCACGGTAAGAGCTTGATACCGCAACCTCCTCCAGTTTCCCTCGTACTGCCGAGGCGTCATGGTCGGGATGAAGGTAGAAGTTGGCGATGCACAGCAGGCTGCGATTACCACTACTGGCGTTGAATATGCTCGTTGACCAGAGACGGGAATGCGGAATAATCACCTCGGTGTCATCCGCGGTCACCAGGTGAAGTGCGCGGCCGCCAATCGACTTAACCTCGCCATAAGCGCCATCCAGCTCTATCCAGTCGCCTGGCTGATAAGTATTTTCGAGTGCCGTTACGATCCCGGCTACAAAACTGCTGCCGTAGTCTTTTAGTGTGTAAGCCAGTACCAAGCCGAGAGCGGCGCTCAAGGCGAGAACATTGCGGAATGTTGGCTCCACCAACAGCGGCACAATGACGGCGATGGCTGCGCCTCTAATCAGGAGGCGAGCAATGGGCACCGCGCGAAGAATATTGAGCCGGCGGTCTGGTGGCGCCCCTTCGGCCAGATGACGGAGTATCCGTTGCATGGCAAGTGCCAACAACCGCGCCAGAAAGAGTACGGCCACGATGATCAAAACATCTTGCCATACCAGTTTCTCCAGATGTCCCCATGCGCTAGCGCTTTGGTTCATGTTCCGCCTCCGCGTCGTTCAATACGTACCAGGCTGGCAAAGCGGCATCCGTTGAGCGACGACTCGCTTGCTGACAAGCATGACGAGATCCTGAATTGGCTGCTGTTGCTGTTCGCCAACGCAAGCCTTGGCAACCGGCAAGATCACAATGGACTTCTTGACTGGAAATTCCTTAGCGTCTTGGCGAGCCCGACAGCGGCATTGATCGTTTTGCCCCACTTTCTTCATTAAGCTGATCGGCAGAAGCCCAATTTGTGATGAGGCCTTGGGATACGCTTGAGCCGTCGAGAGGCGATGTTCCACCGGCCCGACGAAATAGAGAGTTATACGGGGTCCGCCAGCTCCCCCCGGACTCCCGTCGCGTGAAGCTTGCTGACGCCGATTGGCGAGACTCTTCCCGAATGACGAAAGCGACCATATGACGAGCGGGAATTGGTTATCGTGGATTCCTCCCATATTACGGAGCACTCGGAAGCAAGCCGCATGCAGGAGTGCGGCATGCGATTTGTTCCTCCACTGGTTTGAGCTTGCTTTCAGGAGACAGACTTTGCAAGAAAGGAGCTGCAAGTGGAGAGAAAATGGAAAGAGCGATACAGCCAGAAATTCCGTCGCCGAGCTGTGGCGCGGATGAATTCCTGCGAAAACATCGTGAGGCTATCTCGAGAACTCCGCGTATGCCGCACTCTGCTGTACAAGTGGCGGTATCAGTTGGAGCCAGAAGATGCTTTGTCGGAATGGGCGTCGTCGACAAAGAATTTCCGTGACTCCACACTTCGACGAGAAATCAGCAAACTGAAGCGGTTGTTGGCGGACAAAGCGGTCGAGGTGGATTTTTTCAGAGGTGCCTTGCAAAAAGTCGAGGCTCGACGCCAGCGGAACGAGATCTCTGGCGAGAAGGCGTCTACAACGAAATTCGAGATGCCGTTGCAAGGCAGTTTGAGTATCGAGCGAATGTGCCAATTGGCCCAGGTCAGCCGAGCGGGATTCTACCGCTTTCTTCAGAGCCAGGCTCCAGCGGAAGAGGACATGACAATGCGATCGACGATTCAGGAGATCGCTCTGGAACATCGGCAACGTTACGGCTATCGACGGGTCACTGCGGAACTGCGACGACGCGGGATGATGGTGAACCACAAACGCGTGTCGCGAATGATGCGGGCGGACAACCTGTTGACGATCCGAAATCGCGAACGAGGGCCTGTAAAGGATCCCGACCGTGAGTTGGAAATTTATCTCAACCTGGCCAGTCGTATGAAAGTGTGCGGTCCGAACCAACTATGGATCGCAGACATCACCTACATCCGTCTGAAAGCTGAGTTCGTCTATTTGGCCGTGGTCCTGGACGCATTCTCCCGCAAGGTGGTGGGATGGTCGCTGGATCGATCGCTCCAAGCTAGGCTTCCGCTCAATGCCCTAGAACAGGCGATTGCCAATCGACAACCACCTCCGGGACTCGTTCATCATTCGGACCGGGGCGTTCAGTACGCGTGCGGAGACTACGTTCAGATGCTTCGAAACCACCGAATGATACCGAGCATGAGTCGGCCCGGGAATCCGTATGACAACGCCAGTTGCGAAAGCTTCATGAAAACGCTTAAGCAAGAGGAAATCTACGGTAACGACTACCGGGACTTAGAACATCTCGTTCAGGGCGTGGAGGCATTCATCGAACACTACTACAATCGATGCCGTTTGCACTCGGCGTTGGGCTATCGTCCCCCCGAAGAGTTCGAAGAGAAATCAGGGCTGCGAAACGCTGAGGCGGGTCTTGCCGCCTCGAAAGTGACCCTGTTCGATCACTAGATTCCGGGAAGTCGTTGGTGCGATTGCAGTTGGATTGCGAGAAACATGGAATTCGACACGCGAACCATTGAGACAGTGTCTCAAGTTTTGTGTCTCACTTAGGGGTTCACCCAAGCACTTTTCAAATCCAGCTGTACCAAAACTGTACCAGAACGCAATGTTTTCACGTGCCGGGGCTTAGCTTTGAGCGAGAAGCAGATTCCCCAAGTTGTTGAAAGCATTGAAAAGTCCAAGTAAGGAATGGAGCCTTTGGAGTCCGGGTTCGTGCTTGCAAAGCAGATGCTCTCCCAGCTGAGCTACACGCCCACAGGGGAAACCGACTGTAATTTTAGAGCATTTACGGCTGACGGGAAAGTCCGAAGAGTCGTTTGGGGTTGCAGACGGTGACGGTGCAGCAGAGGTTTTCGTCCGAGTCGAACGCGGCGCGCGGGGCGCCGATCGGCTGGAGGCAAACGCTGGACCGGCTCGGGAATTACCTGGCGACACAATCGAACACTCAGGCGCACCGTGAGCCCTCGAGAGCTGATTCTGAGGGTGCTTCTTCCGGGGTCAATGAGAGCGTGCGGCGCGCGAGCGTGGGAGCCGGGTCCGGCAGTAATGCCCTGTTGCAATCTTTTTTTGCGGCGCGCATCTAAATCCCTGCTTCGAAGCTATGGCAGACAGTCCTGAAATTCCCGGCAAACCAAGGGCAGACGTTCCGCCACTACCCCCGCCCGAAGTGTGGCGTCCTTCATTCAATCCCTGGCTGATTGCGGTGGTGGTGGCGATCGCGGCGTTCATGGAGGTGCTGGATACGAGCATCGCGAACGTGGCGCTGCCGTACATCGCGGGCAATCTGGGAGCCAGCACCGACCAGAGCACGTGGATCCTGACGTCGTACCTGGTGTCGAACGCGATCGTGCTGCCGCTGAGCGGGTGGTTTGTGAACGTGCTGGGGCGGAAGCGGTACTTCCTCATCTGTCTGTTCGTGTTTACGATCAGCTCGCTGCTGTGCGGACTGGCGCCGAGCCTGGGAGCGATCATCCTGTTCCGGGTGCTGCAGGGGGCGGGCGGAGGCGGGCTGCAACCGGTGGCACAGGCGATCCTGGCGGACACGTTTCCGCCGGAAAAACGCGGTGTAGCCTTTGCGCTGTACGGCGTGACGGTGATCGTGGCGCCGACGGTGGGGCCGACGCTGGGCGGATGGATCACGGACAACTACAGTTGGCGGTGGATTTTCTTCATCAACATTCCGGTGGGAATCATGGCAGTGATGCTGGTGCTGCGGATGATCGAAGACCCGCCATGGGCGAAGCGGCTGAAGGGTGCGATCGCGAATTTCGACTACGTGGGGGTGTCACTGCTGGTCCTTGGAGTGGGCGCGCTGCAGGTGATGCTGGACAAGGGGCAGGAGGACGACTGGTTCGGATCGAACTTCATCGTGACGCTGATGGTGCTGGCGGTGGTGGGGCTGGTGTCGCTGGTGATCTGGGAGTGGAACGTGAAGAAGCCGATCGTGGACGTGCAAATGTTCAGGAATTTGAACTTCCTGGGAGCGAACGGAATGATGTTTGTGCTGGGCTTGATGCTGTTTTCGAGCCTGGTGATGATGCCGCTGTACCTGCAGACGCTGATGGGATACACGGCGGAATCGGCGGGGCTGGTGCTGTCGGGCGGGGGCGTGCTGCTGCTGTTTCTGATGCCGGTGGTCGGGGTGCTGACGACGAAGGTACAGGCGCGGTACCTGGTGGCGTTTGGGTGGCTGACCCTGTGCATCGGGATGCGCATGTCGACGCGGCTGCTGGATCTGGACATCAGTTTCTACAGCGCCAGCTTGTTGCGGCTGGCACAGGTGTTCGGGCTGGGATTCCTGTTCGTGCCCATCAACCTGACGTCGTACATCGGGATGCCGGCAGAGAAGACCAATAGCGTGGCCGGGCTGGTGAATTTCATGCGGAACATCGGGAGCAGCGTGGGCACGTCGATGGTGACCACACTGATTGCGCGGCGGGCGCAGGTGCATCAGGTGTTTCTGACGGCGCGTGTGGCTCCCGGCCACGCGCCATTGACGCGGGGATTTGGCGGGCTGTCGGCGCACCTGGCGACAGCGGGAGACAACGGGGTACTGGCGGCGCGGCAGGCGTACGGCCTGCTGTACCAGAGCGTGATCCGGCAGGCGACGACGCTGGCTTACATCGATACGTTTGAAGTGCTGGCGGTAGGAGCGGGCCTCATGTTTCTGGTATCGTTTTTGCTGAAGAAGAACGATCTGGGCGGCGGCCGTGTGGTGATGGAATAGCCGGCGGAGCCGCGGGGAACAGGGGCAGGCCGCGGGCAAGGATTATGGTTCGAGTGATCACCGTCGAGCGGGAATACGGCAGCGGAGGCGCGGAGATCGCCGCCAAAGTGGCGAAGCGGCTGGGGTGGAAGTTGTGGGACCAGTTGCTGACCAACGAAATTGCGCGGCAGATGGAGTGCGATTGCCGGGTAGTGGAAGAACATGAGGAGAAAAGGGACCCGCTGTACTACCGGCTGCTTCGGGCGTTCACGCGGGGTAGCTACGAAGGAAGCCTGAACGAGCCGCGCATGAGAATCGCGGATACGGCGTGCATCCGGGAAGTGGCGGAGCGCGTGGTGAAGGCGGCGGCGCAGAAAGGCGAGTGCGTGATCGTGGGCCGCGGGTCGGCCTATTACCTGCAGAGCGATCCGGAGGCGTTCCACGTGTTTGTGTACGCGCCGTTCGAGGAAAAGGTGCGGCGGCTGGAGACGGAGGGGAGAAGCGAGAGCGAATCGGTGCAACTGGTGGAGTCGGTAGACCGGGACCGAGCGGAGTTTATCAAAGCCTATTTCGGGGTGGAATGGCCGGACCGGCAGAAATTCCACCTGATGGTGAACTCTACGATCGGCGAAGATGCCGTGGTGGATACCATCCTGAACGGAATCGCGCAGTACGAGAAAGAACGCGGGGCGGCGACCGTGCCGGCTCCGCAGAAGACCTCGCAGTAGACCTCGGAAGCCGGCATCCACGCGGCGCGAGGATCGAAGCTAGAGGGGTGCGACGGCGGAGACTCCGCTCACTCCCTTGGAAAGACATCCGCAAGGGGCGCGGCGGCGCGTGGAAAAGCGCGGCGGTAGTCCTGGCCGAGAAAGGCAGCGAGGGTAGCTGCGATTTGGGACTGCGTGATTGGGGCGACGCGGGTTCGTTCGCCGAGCGGAGGCGTGTCCGGCCCCATGACGGCGAGCCAGATGTTCTCCGAGCCTTTTTGATCCTTGCCATGGTCCTTCCATTCGACTGGGCCGGAGCCGCGGCCGTGATCAGTGGTGATGAGAAAGGTGGTGTGGCCGCGATACTCGGGCATTTCCTGCATGGCGTTCCAGAGTTCGGCGACGAAGTGGTCGAATTCGTGGGCGCTTTGGAGGACGAGGTCGTAGCGACCGGAGTGAGCCCAATTGTCGGTCTCGCCGTACCCAACAAAAAGGACGAGGGGCTTTTGAGCCTGCAGATAATCGAGCAGGGGCGGCTGGAGATAGGAATTGTAGGTGTCGTCGTCTTCGAGGCGCGTGGAGTGGCGGTAGAGACCGTCGAGCAGTTCTTCGCGGGGAGTGAGCGCACTGCCCGCGTAGGGTGGATCCCAGCCGGCGTGGACGTCGAGGTGGCTGCGGGGCTGGTTGAAGATGTCGTGGAACACGGCCCAGGTGGCGAAGGCGGCGACGCGGCCGTGAAATTCCGGCAGTCCATTGAGCCACTCGAAGACGCTGACATTGGGATTGGGGCCGAAATCGTTGGAGTTGACGCGGGGGTCGGGCGAGCCGGTGAGCATTTCGTTGTATCCGGGATAGGAAAAAGCGAGGCCATTTGTGACGCGGGCAATGCTGCCTTTGGTCTGATTGCCGAAAATCTGTCCCTGCTGTGCGACAACGCCCCAGAGGAACGGGAAAAGTGCAGCGCGGCGCTGGGCGACGTCGTCGCGCCAATATTTGCGCTTCAGGTCTTCCGGTTTGCCCCAGATGCCGCCGTGCTTGGAGTCGAGCAGGAGCGGGTCGGCGCCGGTGAACATTTCCTGCCAGCGGAGACCGTCGGAAACGATGAGGACGACGGCGCTGGTCTTACGCAGCGCGGTGGATGGGCGATGCGCCCGCCTGCCTGCTGGAAGGGCAGCGACGGCCAGGGCGAGGAACGCGGCGAAAAGCGCCGTTGATACAATTCGAAGCCGTTTTGACATGACGTTCTCCATTCGGCCGGCAACGGGCGCTCGATTGTGAGCCAAAGCGGGGGCAATCGGCGCGCGACCGCCGGACACCGGCTGGAATCGAACTGGGCTAGAATACGGCGCGGGACGCCCGCAGGAGACAGGAATTGAAGACGAATGGGATGATTCGAGCGTGGGTGCTGGCCGCGGCGCTGGGGCTGCCGGGCACGGCGGCGGCGCAGCATGGGCACCATCACCACGGCACGGGCGCAGTACAGAAAGACGCGATGATGACGATCCACCAGGTGGCCAGCGATACGCTGGAAATTCGCCTCGGCCCGTTTGATTTGCCGGCGCACACGCCGCACGATGCGATGCCGCGGGCGCCGGACTTTTACTGGGAGATTCCCTTCGACGGCTGGCTGGTGGCGTACGCACCCAGCCTGCTGGACGGGGAGGGAAACGACATCGAGGCTAAGCTGCTGCATCACGTAGCCTTCTGGAACACCGGCCGCGCGGACTTCCTGTGCCCGAACAAAGAGGAGCATATCTTCGGGGCGGGCGGAGAGTTGACGCGTTGGCCGCCGCTGCCGGGGTTCGGCTATGCGGTGCACCACGGGGACCGCATCCGAATCAGCACGATGTTCCACAACCCGACGGGGACACCGTATCCGAAGGCCTATCTGGCCATCCAGGTGAGCTACGTGACAGCGACGGCGACGGAGTCCGGCATCCCGCAATTGCGGAGCGTGTACCCGGCATGGTTCGACGTGATGGAGTGCGGGGAATCAGGGTACGACCTGAAATCGGGGGAGTCGGTGAAGAGCGGGGAGTTCCGGATGCCGCAAGCGGGGCTGCTGCTGGGGGTGGGCGGACATTTGCACGATTACGGGCACGCGCTGGTGGTAACGGACGATACGCGGAAGGGGCTGATTGCGAGGCTCACGCCGGTGCTGGACCAGAAAGGGATGCTGGAATCGATGCCGGTGGAGACGTTTCTCTCGCGCGGGGGCTACCACCTGGCTGCCGGCGACAAAGTGCACGTTTCGGCCGAATACATGAATACAACGGGGCAGACGCTGCCGGATGGCGCGATGGGAATTGCGGTGGGGTACTTTCTGCCGGATGACGGGACGGCGATGGATGGGTTCCGGCGGGCGCCGAAGGAGAAGAAAGGGAAGCAGAAGTAAGGAAGAGCGCGCCGCGGTTTCCGCCTCCCGCGTTTATCTGCTAGGATGGTGCGTTCCCGAATGCAACGAGGGATTAGGAGTGTGTAATGGCCCATCGGTGTGAAGTCTGCGGCAAGGGCCCCAGCTACGGAAACGTGGTGAGCCATGCCAACAACACGCGCCGTCGCCGCTGGAATGTGAACCTGCGCAGCGTGCGCGCGGTGGTCGGCGGGGTGCGCCGCCGCGTGAAGGTATGCACCACCTGCCTGCGATCCGGCCGCGTCCGTAAAGCCGCCTGAACGATTGCCGGAGAATCCGTGCGCCGTCACCTGGTCGCGAGTTTCGCGCTGGCCGTCTTGCTGGCTGCCGTGTCCGGCTGCCGGCATGAAGAGACGCCATCGGCCGACGTGTGGGCGCGCGTGAACGGGCACGAAATCCGGCGGGAGGAAGTGGAGAAGTATTTCCGGGGGCTGGTGACGCAGCAGGGTCAGGAGCCATCGGCGGAAGAAGCGGCGCTGCTGAAGCTGAACATCATCGACGAGCTCATCAACAACGAAATCCTGCTGGAACGCGCGAGGACGCTGGGCCTGGAGGCGAGCGACGGCGAGGTGGAAGACAAATTCACGGAGCTGAAGAGCCCGTACACGGAAGAGGAGTTCCAAAAGCAGTTGCGGGACCGCGGGCTGACCGTGGACGAGCAGCGGCGAGTGCTGCGGCAGCAAATTTCCATCCAGAAACTGATCAACCGAGAGGTGGTAAGCAAAATCACCATCACGGACCAGGACATCGGCGACTTTTACAACGCCAACCTGGCGCAGTTCAATGTGGCGGAACCGCAGTACCACGTGGCGCAGATCCTGATCACGCCAGTGAAGGACCGGCAGATCCGGAACCGCAAGAACGACGACGCAACCACCGACGCGCAGGCACAGAAAAAAGCGGCGGCGCTGCTGAAAGCCATCGACGGCGGGGCGGACTTCGCGCAGGTGGCCATGGATTATTCCGAAGACCCGGCCAACGCGCCCACGGGCGGTGACCTGGGCTGGATGCCGGAGTCGTCACTGCGCGACCCCAAAACGGAGACGCCGGAGTTGAGCCGGGCGGTGCTGGCGTTGCGCCCCGGCGGGGTCAGCGGGGTGGTGAAAACGCGGGACGGGAGATACCACATCCTGAAACTAATCGCTCGCGAGGGCGCCGGCCAGCGTTCGCTGACCGATCCGCAGGTGAGGGAGGCCATCCGCGGCACGCTGCGGAACCGGCGGGAACAACTGCTGAAGGCGGCGTTTCTGGCCGTGGCGCGGGAAGAGGCGCGGGTGGAGAACTACTATGCGCGGCAGGTGCTGGAAGCGGCGGGGCGGGTGCCTTCGGAGCCTGTAAAACCGCCAGCGACGAAGTAGGGGCCGCGAGCCATCCGACTCGAGAAGACGGCCTGGGAATTCCGAAGGGATGTAAAGACGCCGGCCTAAAGGCCGGCGCTACACCACGACGGCGACCGCCTGGCCGGCATTGACGGCCTGGCCTTCGGTAACGAGCAGTTTTTCGACGGTGCCTGTTTTCGGTGAGCGGATTTCGTTCTGCATCTTCATCGCTTCCACGACCAGCAATCCACGCCCTGCGTCCACTTTTTCTCCAAGCGCGACGAGAAGGCGCACCACTTTCCCGGGCATAGGCGCGAGGATCTGTTGGCGGCCTTCGGCCTCGACGGCGCCACCGCGGCGGCCCTGCCACTGGCGGGGGTCCACGACGCGCGCGGGGATACGGCGGCCGCCAACGGTGACGGTGAGGCCTGAGGCGGCGGGTTCGACCTGGGCCTCGAACGCCGCGCCCGCAATCAAGATTGAGTAAATACCGGGGCCCACTTCCACCGCATCGGCTTCCACGGCGCATCCATCGACTGAGGCGGCGAGGCAGTGGCCGTGGCGCGTCAGATCCACGGTGCGCATCCGGTCGCCGAGCTCGATTTTCAATTTCATGCTCGTCACTTCTCCCGGGGATCCCGTTCCACGCCCGCGCGGCGGCCTTCCCGTTTCCAGGGCGACGCAACGATGCCCAATGAGGACGCAGCAGCGGCAGCGCCCGGGCCGGTGCCGTTTGCGGAGAGATGGAAGAGCGCCGCTGCCAGGAGCGCAGCGGTTTCGCACGCTTCGGGCAGCGGCGCAACGGCAGGCGCGGCCGATGCCGGGGAGCGGGCGAGCCACTCGTCCAGCCAGCGGGTGTAGATTTCGCCGCGTGCATACTCCGGATCGGCCAGAATTCGACGGAACAGGCCGATGTTTGTTTGAATGCCGCTGATGGCGTACTCCTCGAGAGCGCGGCGAAGGCGGGCGATGGCCTCAGCGCGGTCACTGCCCCAGGCGATGAGTTTGCCGAGCAGTGGGTCGTAGTCGGTGGGCACGATCCAGCCAGGATAGACGCCGTCATCGAGGCGAATCCCGGGCCCGGCGGGAACGCGGCGCGAGAGGATTTTGCCCGGCGAAGGGAAAAAATTGTTGTCGGGATCCTCGGCGTAGATGCGGCATTCGATGGCGTGGCCACGAAGTGCGACGTCTTCCTGCCGCAGCGGCAGCGGCTCGCCGGCGGAAACGCGCAATTGCAATTTGACGAGGTCCAGGCCGGTAACCATTTCCGTGACAGGATGTTCGACCTGGAGACGGGTGTTCATTTCGAGGAAAAAGAAGTTGCGCCTGGAATCGACGAGAAACTCGAGCGTGCCGGCGTTGGTGTAGCCGCCCGCGCGAGCCAGGCGGACAGCGGCTTCGCCCATGGCGCGGCGCAGGGCCGGTTCAACGACCGGGGAGGGCGCCTCCTCAACCACCTTCTGGTGGCGGCGCTGTACGGAGCATTCGCGCTCGCCGAGATAAATCATGTTGCCGTGGTGGTCACCGAGAACCTGGATTTCGATGTGGCGGGGGCGGTCGAGATATTTTTCGATGTAGAGGCGGCCATCGCCGAACGCGTTGACGGCCTCCGAGCCGGCGTCGCGCCAGGCCGCGGGGAGCTCGGCTTCGCTCTCGACGCGGCGCATGCCTTTGCCGCCGCCGCCAGCCACAGCTTTGAGCAGGACGGGGAACCCCGCCTCGCGGGCAAAGGCAGCGGCCTGCGCGGCATCGGCGAGAGGTTCGAGAGTCCCAGGGACCATGGGGACGCCGGCCGAACTCGCAATGTGCCGCGCCGCGGTCTTGGAGCCGAGTTTCTCCATGGCATCGGGAGAGGGGCCGATGAAAGTGACCCCGTTTTCGGCGCAGGCGCGAGCCAACGCGGCGTTTTCCGCCAGAAAGCCATAACCGGGGTGCAGAGCGTCGCAACCGGCGCGGCGGGCGACGTCCATCAATTTGTCGATGCGCAGATAGCTTTCCCGCGAGGGAGCGGGGCCGATGTGCCAAGCTTCGTCGGCCAGCCGGACGTGGAGGGAGGCGCGATCCGCGTCGCTATAGACGGCCGTGGCGCCGATGCCCATCTCGCGGCAGGCGCGGAGGATGCGAATGGCGATTTCGCCGCGATTGGCGATGAGAACTTTGCGGAACATGAGGCACCCTGGCGTGAGAGGCGAAGATGGTAACACAGGGGCGGAGAGAGAAGTGTCGGCGCGCTCCCGTGATGATTGACACGTTGCGGGGCGCTTCATAGACTCGTGCGGCACATCGGAGGAAACGAGATGAAAGTCCGCATTGTCTTGATCAGCGCGCTCCTGCTGGCGGCTGCCGTTGCGGCGCAACAATCTTTTGTAACGCCGAATGAAAACCTGGTGGAAGAAGGGATTCCACCGATACCGGCGGCGCTGGCGTCCACGGCGGGAAGCTACCTGGAATACCGCTCCGCGGCGCTGGACGACTGGCACCCGGCGCGGCGCGAAATGCTGATCCGCACGCGGTTCGGCGATACGAGCCAACTGCATCTGGTCGAGCGGCCGGGCGGGGCGCGGCAGCAAATCACGTTTTTCGGGGACGCCGTGGGCACAGGGCACTTCCACCCGAACGGGGGCGACTACATCGTTTTCTCGAAGGACGTGGGCGGGGGCGAGTGGTACCAGCTCTACCGCTACGACGTGGAGAGTGGGCGGGTGGCACGGCTGACCGACGGAAAATCGCGAAACGGGTTCGGGGCCTGGTCGTCGAGCGGAGACCGAATCGCGTACACATCCACGCGGCGGACGGGGAAGGACACGGACGTGTGGGTGATGAACCCGGCCGACCCAAAGACGGACCATCTCCTGGTGCAGCTCGAAGGAGGCGGGTGGCAGCCGGTGGACTGGTCGCCGGATGACAAAACCATCCTGCTCGTCGAGTACCTGTCGATCAACGAGTCGTATCTGTGGCTGGTGAATTCGACGACGGGCGAGCGTACGGAGCTCACCCCGCGGCACACGTCGGAAAAGATTTCATACGGCGAGTCGCGCTTCAGCAAGGACGGAAAAGGGATTTACACGGTGACGGACCGGGATTCGGAATTCCACCGGCTGGCGTACCTGGACCTGGCTACGAAAGCGCCGAGATATTTCACCAGTGACATTCCCTGGGACGTCGAGTCGTTCGACCTCTCGCACGACGGAAAGCAGATCGGCTTCGTGACCGATGACGACGGCGTGAGCAAACTGCACGTGCTCGATACGCGCACCGGAAAGGAGGCGCCGGTCCCCGGTCTCCCCGTGGGAGTGATCGGGAACCTGCGCTGGCGGCGAAATGCGCCGGAGCTGGGATTCAGCATGACCACGGCGCGCGCGCCGGACGATTGCTACTCGCTGAACACGGCCACCGGCGAGCTGACGCGCTGGACGTACAGCGAATCGGCGGTGAAGACGGCCGGATTCCAGGAAGCGGAGCTGGTGCGGTGGAAGAGTTTCGACGGGAGGTTGATTTCCGGATTTCTCTACCGGCCGCCGGCGCGGTTTACCGGCAAACGGCCGGTGATGGTGGTGATTCACGGAGGCCCGGAGGGACAGTCAGTGCCGTATTTCCTGGGGCGCAACAACTACTTCCTCAACGAGCTGGGAATCGCGCTGATTTACCCGAACGTCCGCGGCTCGACCGGCTATGGGAAATCGTTCTCCCTGCTGGACAACGGGTTCCATCGCGAAGACACCTACAAAGACATCAACGCGCTGTTCGACTGGATAGCCACACAGCCGGAGCTGGACGCGGAGCGAATCGGGGTGACGGGCGGGAGCTACGGCGGTCACATGACACTGGCCGTCTCGACGTTTTACAGCAACCGGATCCGGTGCTCGGTGGACGTGGTGGGCATGTCGAACCTGGTGACCTTCCTGGAGCACACGGAGTCGTACCGGCGGGACCTGAGGCGCGTGGAGTATGGCGACGAACGCGACTCGAAGATGCGCGAGTTCCTGGAGAGGATCGCGCCGATGAACCACGTGGACCTGATCCGCAAACCGATGCTGGTGGTGGCGGGGAAGAACGACCCGCGCGTGCCGGTGAGCGAATCGGAGCAGATCGTGGCGGCGTTGAAACAGCAGGGGACGCCGGTGTGGTATTTGATGGCGAAAGATGAGGGGCACGGCTTCCGGAAGAAGCCGAACCAGGATTTTCAGTTTTACGCGACAGTGGTGTTTTTGCAGAAATTCCTACTGGAGTAAACGAGGCGATTCAAGGCGCCTCCAACACAGCCTGCGGCCTTTTTGGTGAATGGAGATCGACATCTTTTTCCGCTCCACGCGCATCCGTATGGGAGTGCTTCTCCGTTCGAGGCGCGCCTGACGGACGGATCCTTTGACACCGAGGGAAAGAATGAGAATCAGACCAAACCGCTCGCTTTTGCTGTCCGTGGTTTTCGGCGGAGCGAGCATCGCCTGCCCGGGGCTGATGTACGCGCAGGCGCCGCCGGGACCGATCGTGATGCCGCAGTCAGCGCAGCCGACCGTGGACACTCCGCCTCCGCCTCCGCCACCGAAATATCAGGGCAAACCCACGATCCTCGGCACCTGGAAATTGAACCGGGACGAGAGCGACGACGGACGGGCGAAAGTGCAGCAGGCGGAGCAGTCGCAGCGCAGCCGGGGCGGATATGGCGGAGGCGGACGCGTCGGCGGAGGGTATCCGGGCGGAGGAGGCTATCCTGGGGGTGGCGGCTATCCGGGAGGGGGCGGGTATCCAGGCGGTGGGGGCGGCCGGCGCGCCGGAGGCGACACATACAGCGATTCCGACCTCGCGAAGATGAGCGACCTGATGAACCCTTCGTTCAACCTGACGGTCATCCAGAAAGAAAACGAAGTGGAATTGAACGACGAGCAGGACCGGAAGCGCGCGCTCTTCACGGACGGGCGAAAGCTGCAGTCATCGAACAGCGACACGTACAAGGAAACCGCGGCGAAATGGGATGGCGAACGTCTGGTGGCGACCGAGGACGGCCCGCACAAAGCAAAAATCGAGCGCATCCTGGCCTATTCGGATGGCGGCGCGGTGCTCATCGAAACCTTCCGGCTGCTGGACAGCCATTTGAATGCCACCGTGGTGGTGCGGTACGTGTTCGACCGCGAGATGAGAGCATCACAGCCGCAGCCAGCGGCGAAACAGTGAGCCTGGCCCAATCGGTGAAGAGTCACTGGTGACTGGTTTCCACCATTTGTCCCGCCGGGGCGGCTGGGAATTCCGAATGCCGCTTAGCTCCTTCTACTTGTAAATAGTTTTTACTTCGGCACCGTCGGCGACCAGCGCCATTTCCGCCATGTTGAGGAACAGGCCGTGCTCGACCACGCCGACCATGGCGCGGATCGAAGCCGCGAGCGCGTCGGGGTCCTGAATCTCGCCGCATTCGCAATCGAGGATGAGATTGCCTTCGTCGGTGATGTAGTCGCCCCCCGATTTCGCCTGCCGCACTCTGGGGCGGATTCCCAGGGCCTGGATTTTCTTCTCCACCAGGGGCGAGGCCATGGGGATCACTTCCACCGGCAGAGGAAATTTTCCGAGGCGGCGGACGATTTTGCTGGAATCGGCGACGACGATGAACCGCTTCGCGGCGCTGGCGACGATCTTCTCGCGCAGCAACGCCCCGCCGCCGCCTTTCACGAGCGCCAGATGGGGGCCGATTTCATCGGCGCCGTCGATGGCCACGTCGATTTCGGCGGACTGGCGAAAATCGATGATGGGAATAGAGAGGGATTTGGCCAGATCCTCGCTCGCTTTTGAAGATGGGATTCCGCGGATTTTCAGGCCGCTCTTCACCTTCTCACCGAGCAGTTTGATGAAGTGAGTGGCGGTCGAACCGGAGCCGAGGCCCACCACCATCCCGTCTTTCACTAATTCGAGGCTCTTTTGTGCGGCGACGATTTTTGCGGATTCAGCGGCGTCCATGGGCGGCTCCTTTGTGAATCGCTAGTCTGGCACAGAAAGCGGGGAAAAAGCAGGTCCCTGGCTCCGCTCGGGAAGACAGTGAGGACAGTTACCGGCAGCCAACGAGCATGCCCCGCTGCATCCAGAGCGCAGCAAGGTCCCGAAACGTCGGGAGGCTGTGCTACGGGTCAGAGGGGAATGTTGCCGTGCTTTTTCTTCGGGTTGGTGTCGCGCTTGGTGTCGAGTGCGCGGAGCGCGGTGATGAGTCTGGGGCGGGTAAGCGCAGGCGGGATGACGGCGTCGATGTAGCCGCGTTCGGCGGCTACGAACGGGTTGGCGAAGCGCTCGCGGAACTCCTCGATTTTTTCTTTGCGGAGGGCTTCGCGGTCTTCCGGCGCGGTGCGGTCCAGTTCGCGCTTATAGACGATATTCACGGCGCCTTCCGGCCCCATCACAGCAATTTCGGCGGTGGGCCAGGCGAAATTCACATCCGTGCGGATGTGCTTAGAAGCCATAACGCAATAGGCGCCGCCATAGGCCTTGCGGGTGATGACGGTGAGTTTGGGGACAGTGGCTTCCGCGAACGCAAACAGGAGTTTGGCGCCGTGGCGGATGATGCCGCCGAATTCCTGCTGCGTGCCGGGCAAAAAGCCGGGCACGTCCTCGAAAGTGACCAGCGGGATGTTGAACGCGTCGCAGAAACGGACGAAGCGCGCGCCCTTCACGGAAGCATTGATGTCCAGGCAGCCGGCCAGGAACGCGGGCTGGTTGGCGACGATGCCGACGGGACGGCCATCGAGGCGGGCAAAACCGACGACGATGTTCTTGGCGTAGTGCTCGTGAACTTCGAAAAAGTAGCCATCGTCCACCACGGCATGAATCACGTCTTTGATGTCGTAGGGCACCATGGGGTCGGCGGGGATGATGCGGTCGAGGCCCGGCTCGGCGCGATCGGCCGGGTCGGTGGAGGCGCGGCGGGGCGGATCTTCGAGGTTGTTGGAGGGCAGGAAACTGAGCAGCTCGCGGATCATGGCCATGCAGTCCGCATCGTCACGGGAAATGAAATGGGCGACGCCGCTGGTGGTGTTGTGGGTCATGGCGCCGCCGAGCTCTTCCTTGGTGACGTCTTCGTGCGTGACGGTCTTGATGACGTCGGGCCCGGTGACGAACATGCAAGAGGCGTCGCGGGTCATGAGCACGAAATCGGTGATGGCCGGGGAATAGACGGCGCCCCCGGCACAGGGGCCGAGGATGGCGCTGATCTGGGGGACAACGCCGCTCGACAGCGTGTTGCGCAGAAAAATTTCGGCGTAACCGGCGAGCGACATCACGCCCTCCTGGATGCGGGCGCCGCCGGAGTCGTTCAGGCCGATGACGGGCGCGCCGTTGCGCATGGCGTGATCCATGATTTTGCAGATCTTCATGGCGTTCGATTCGGAGAGCGAGCCGCCGAAGACGGTGAAATCCTGGGCGAAGACGTAGAGGAGGCGGCCGTCCACCCGGCCGAAGCCGGTGACGAACCCGTCGCCCACAATGCGCTGTTCCGCCATGCCGAAATCAACGCAGCGGTGCGCGACGTATTTATCCAGCTCCTCGAAGGTGCCTTCGTCGCAGAGCAGCTCGATGCGCTCGCGTGCGGTGAGTTTCCCTTCTTTGTGCTGGCGCTCGCGGCGTTCGGGGCCGCCGCCGGCTTCGGCGAGGGCGTCGCGCTTTTTGAGTTCTTCGAGCCGCTGTTTTGTGTCCATCGAAGCGTCCTATCTCTCGCGCGCCAGTTTGAGGTCCTTCGGTCCAATGTACTCCGACTGAGGGCGGATCAGGTGGTCCTCGGCGCGCTGTTCGATGACGTGGGCGCACCATCCAGCCGTGCGCCCGCAGGCCAACATGGCGACAAACGCGCACGGCGGGATATCACGGGTGTTCGTACCTCTTCCCCGGATCTTCGGCGTGCTCATTTCTAGCAAACAGCAGGACCGAGATCCGCGTGCCGATATAGACGCTGCCCATCAGCAGGAGCACTCCGGCAATCAGGGTTCCCAGCATGGCGAGATTGCGGACCAGCGCGTTTTCCAAGAGTTCCGATTGCACCGTCATGTGCAGCAGCAAAAAGGCGGAGGCCAGAGTGAGAGCGGCGCCGAGCAGCGACGCGACCACCCCGAGCAACCTCCGTACCATGTGCGCTCCTTCGAGCCGATTTCAAACGCCCCCGCGGGGAGAGGATGGCCGGGCATCCAAAGCGGATCCCCACCGTTCCATTATCGCCCCGAACATGCCCCGGTGGAACGTGAAGCTTCAGTCGAGGCCGTTCCAGTCCTCGGCGATGAGCATGGAATTCCCGGGCGACTGCGGATCGTATTTGACGCTGGCCGGCTGGCCGGTGATCAAGCGGTCGAGGCAGGCGCGCTCCTCGAAGCCCGTGACGTCCTGAGCAGTCTCGTAGGTGACACCGGAAATGGCGTAAGTGTAGCAGACGAAGGAACGTTTGCCATCGCCGTTGGACGCATGCGCGCCACGGCTGCGTCCCGTGAGGGCCGGGGCGGCAGGCGATTCGCGGATTTCCAGAATTTCGCCTTCAACGATGCGGCCAACGCGGCTGAGATACTCGCGGCGGCGGCGTTCGATTTCTTCCGGGTCGCGAGGACGGCGGCGCCACCACCACAGCGCGGCGGCGGCGAAGAGCAGCGCGGCCGCGGCGCCGAGAATGGGAACGAAGGGATGAGCGAGCAAAGTTGTCAACGTCCGCCTTCAGCCGCCTCGCGGAGCCGGCTGGGTGCGCCGCAGGGCGCGGGTTACGGCGCGCAGGCCGCGGTGCCACGGCTCAGTCTTCGCGCGAGGCCACCGGGTTGCGCAGCGTGCCGATACCGCTCACGGCGACTTCCACCACGTCGCCCGGCGCCAGCGGCCCTACGCCAGCCGGAGTTCCCGTGGCGACAACGTCGCCGGGCTCGAGCGTCATGATGCGCGAAACCCAGCGAATTATAGCATCAACGGAAAAGATCATCTCGGAGGTGCGGCCGAACTGGCGGCGCTCGCCATTGACGCGGGTCTCCACTGAGGCGGCGGCGAGGTTGAAATCGGTTTCGATCACCGGGCCAAGCGGGCAGAAGGTGTCGAACCCTTTAGCGCGGGTGAAGCGGCCGTCGGCTTTCTGGAGGTCGCGCGCAGTCACGTCGTTCAGGCAGGTGTAGCCGAGCAGGAAAGGAGCGACGGCGTCGCCATCCGCCAGCTGGCTGCAGGTGCGGCCGATGACCGCAGCAATTTCTCCCTCGAAGTCCACGCGCTTGGAGATGAGCGGCAACAGGATGGGCTCGTCCGGCCCGATTACGGAGGAAGGCGGCTTCAGGAAAATCAGCGGCTCTTTGGGAACAGGATTATTCAGCTCGGCGGCGTGCTCGACGTAGTTACGTCCCTGGCAAACTACTTTGGTGGGCACGATGGGCGCGACCAGCCGCACTTCGGCGAGCGGCCAGGAGCGGCCGGTGCGCTTCCGTGCTCCGGCAAACGGCCCGTCGATTTCCCATGCGGTCTCGCCTTCAATCGCCGCGTAGCAAGGCGAAGCTGCGGTCCGGCTTTCCTGGTGCGGCGAAGGAGGGGCGAGGAAGAGTGGCTGAACGCGGGCAATCTTCATTCGTTGGGACGCGCGGTGGGAGTGCGGTGATGGGGATGAGCGAATCCATGCGCGAGGACGGCCCTGGTCATGTCGCCCACCCAGATGGCCACAGCGATCACCGCGTAGCTCCCGGCACCAAGCATGAACATGTGAAAGGTGGTTTTGTTCAGCCGCGATTGCAGATTCTCGAAGAAAATCCCGGCAACGCCATAGGCCAGGCTGAACATCAGCCATCCGGACACCGCAGAGGTGAACAGGGCCCAGGGAGAGCGCCGAAAGGTGGCCACCGGGATCAGCGCAATCAGAATAAACAGGCTGCTGCAGATCCAATTCCTCAGGTCTGCGTACGGCTCGAGCTCCGGGATGCGGTTGGCGCACAACAGCGCCGCGGTCATCACCACGGTCAGGTAAATCCCAGTGAGCACGCCGATGCGCAGCGGCAGGTTCTTGAGCCACCGCAACCACGCAGCGCCAGGGAGATGGGTGGGCGCCATCGCCATCGGCTCTCAGTCTCCAGCCACGGGAATCTTCATAGTAATTGGTTTGCTGGGCTGGCTTTCGTTTCCGGAACGATCCACCGCGGTCACAGTGTACCGATACGTCGCCCCCGGCGTGAGGGAAATATCACGAAACGCGGGCGTGAGCAACAGCGTGGAGGTAACCCGTTGGGCTTTCTCTTCTCCTTCGCCCGCCCGATAGACGTAATATCCGGCGGTGTCCGCCTCGGGGCTGATGGCCCAGGAGAGTTCCACGGCTGCAGGGGATGCAGCGGCAGCGGGCACGAACACGCCCACCAGCTCGAGGGGTGCCGCAGGAGGGAAGATATCTTTCGGCGTGACCTCCACGGGACGCGAAGCGCCCGACTCGACCGCCTCCGCGCCGTACTGCGCCACGCCCCGCACGGTGTACTCGTAGGTCTTTCCCCACTCGATCTGGCTATCGAGATAGCTGGGTGAGGGCGAAACGCCCGCGAGCGCGAGGGGTTGGCGCTCGGCAGCCTGTGCGCCGGGGCCGGGCACTTCCGAGCGATAGATCCTGTATCCGCCGAGGGTGGTGAGCGGAGCGCCGCCGCTGGCGGTTTCTGGCGGCTCCCAACGCAATTCGACTCCGGATTCGATCACGGTGGCACGCACCTCCTCTATGGGCGCGGGCGCGGGATGCACAACGAAGGAGGCCGAGTTGGAATCTTCGGAAGCCACGCGCTTGGAGGCGCGGCCTCGCACCACATAGAAGAGGCGCTGGCCGGCATGGCGGGCAACCTCTTCCGGGGGGATGGGGTCCTGAAACTCGACGCGGTCGCCGGTCAGATAGTTGTTCAGCACGGGGCCCGGAAGCGTGTACACCACGTGCAGCGCGCCGGACGGCGGCGACTGCGCCGTGGCGGGAGCAAACCCGCGCAGGATTTCCATGCTCGGAAGATTCTCGAGCTTTTCGCCGTCCGTGTCCTTTGCCGGAGGCGTGAAGGCGAGCAGGCCGCCGTCGCCGCGCTGGCGCGCGGAGAGGTTGGTGACCGCTTCGGGAATGACGGGATGAGGCGGCTGGGGCTCGGCGGGTACGCCACACGCGGCCTCGAGCAGAACCGCGACAAAAATAAAGATCGAAAATCGAAATTCGAACAACGAAAATCGGGCAGAGGGCACAGTCTCGCACAGCCAGCCACGATGCCAGGGAAATCGAAGACGGGAAAACGAAAACCGCGCGGAACTGGGGGCCGCACCCAGCCGACTGAGACTCTGCGGTTTTCGATTTTCGAATTTCGATCTTCGATTTTCGTTCTTCACAGAATGTAGCGGCTCAGGTCCTGGTCCTTCACGATATCGGCGAGCTGCTTCTGCACGTAGACGGCGTCGATCCTCACGGTTTTTTTCTTCAGCTCCGGGGCTTCGAAGGAAAGCTCATCCAGCACCTTTTCCAGGATGGTGTGCAGGCGGCGCGCGCCGATGTTTTCGGTCTGGGAGTTGACCTGCGCGGCGAATTTGGCCAGGGCGGCGATGGCGTCGTCCGCGAAGGAGAGCTTCAGCCCTTCGGTCTCGAGCAACGCAGCGTACTGCTTGATCAGGGCGTTTTTCGGTTCGGTGAGAATGCGGACAAAATCCATCTCCGTGAGCGGCGCAAGCTCGACGCGAATGGGGAAACGCCCCTGGAGCTCGGGGATGAGGTCGGAGGGCTTACTCACGTGGAAGGCGCCTGCGGCGACGAACAGGATGTGCTCGGTGCGGATGAGTCCGTAACGCGAATTGACGGTGGTGCCCTCGACGATGGGCAGGATGTCGCGCTGCACGCCCTCGCGGGAGACGTCCGGTCCGTGGCCCGATTCGCGGCCGGCGATTTTGTCGATTTCGTCGATGAAAATGATGCCCATCTGCTCGGCGCGGTCCACAGCCATGCGCGTGACCTGGTCCATGTCGATCAGTTTGTTTTCTTCTTCCTGAATGAGGTACTCGTAGGCGTCGGCCACGCTCATCTTGCGCTTCTTTTTGCCCTGGCCGAAGAAGTTGGACAGCATGTCGCGAACGTTGATGTCCATCTCCTCGACGCCCTGGCTGGAAACGATTTCGAAGGCGGGCATGGAGCGCTCGCGGACTTCCACTTCCACCATGCGCGTGTCCAGCTTGGCGTCGCGGAACTGGGCGCGCAGCTTTTCGCGCGTGCGCGCGTACTGCTCCATGCGGTGGACCTCGTCAGAGGGCGAGCCGGTGCTGGAGACCTGAGCGGAGAAAACCGGGGCCGGGCCCGCGCCGGTGCCTCCTGAGGAGCCGGTGGCGGGGCCGGGCGTGGAATAGCCCGGCGGAGGGAGGAGCAGGTCCAGCAAGCGCTCCTCGGCGGTCTGCTCGGCGCGTTCGGCCACTTCGTCGAGCTTTTCCTCGCGGATCATGTCGATGGAGTTTTCCACCAAATCGCGGACCATGGATTCGACGTCGCGGCCGACGTAGCCCACTTCTGTGTACTTCGAGGCTTCGACTTTGACGAAGGGGCAGCCCGCCAGCCGCGCCAGGCGGCGCGCGATTTCGGTCTTGCCCACGCCGGTCGGGCCAATCATCAGGATGTTTTTCGGCAGGATGTCTTCCGCCAGCTCGGGAGGCAGCTTTTGCCGGCGGACGCGGTTGCGCAGGGCTACGGCGACGGCGCGCTTCGCCGGCGTCTGTCCGATGATGTATTTGTCCAGCTCCACGACGATTTCGCGCGGGGTCATGTCGTCCAGGGCGGGAAGCTGCTCGGGCTCCTGCGGAGGCATCTCGCCGGGGAGGTAAATCACGCGCTGCTTGTCGTCCTTGTCGCTCACAGTTCCTCGATGGAAAAATTGTCGTTGGTGAAGATGCAAATCTCGCTGGAGATACGCATGGCCTCCTCGGCAATCTCGCGCGCGGTGAGTTTGGTATGGCCGGCGAGGGCGCGTGCCGCGGCCAGGGCGAAAGGCCCGCCCGAACCGATGGCGCAGATGCCGTCGTCGGGCTCGATGATGTCGCCGTTGCCGGAGAGCACGAAGGTGCTCTTAGTGTCGGCGACGACGAGCAGCGCGTCCAGGTGGCGGAGCAGGCGGTCGGTGCGCCAGTCTTTGGCCAGCTCCACCGCGGCCCGCGCCAGATTGCCGTGATATTCCTGCAGCTTCCCTTCGAAACGGGAGAACAGCGAGAGCGCGTCCGCGGTGTGCCCGGCAAAGCCTGCGAGCACTTTGTCTTCGAACAGGCGGCGGACTTTCTTGGCGGTCTGTTTGATGATGCTCTCGCCGAGGGTCACTTGGCCGTCCCCCGCCATCACCACTTTGCCGTCGCGGCGCACGCACAGAATCGTGGTGCCGTGCATCGGAGCGGTTTTTTGGCTTCGCGGCATTCGGAAAGTATATCGCGAGTGCAGGAGAGGGCCAAAGGAGGGGCCGGCCTCCCGGATCCGGGAACTGCTCGTGAACGGCTCGTGTGATAGGCTTCGGTGCCGCACCGCAAGGAAAAATCAATTGAAAGCACAGACGATCCGTGCTGCCCTTCTGACCCTTGCCATTGGAGTTGCCTCAGCCAGCCCACAGCACAACGAGCACGTCGAGCACGGGCAAAGCCGTTGGCAAGACGGGCAGACCCATGCCTACCGTATCGCGCGGGTAGCGCCCGCCGCGTTCCCGCAGCTTCCGAGCGGTGTGCGCACCGAACTCGAACAGCGGGGCTGCCTCGTGCCGCAGACGCAATGGGCGAAGCAGCCGGAAAACGTTATCTCGGGGGCGTACAGGACTGGAGGAAACAGGGACTGGGCGGCGTTGTGCTCGCGCGGCGGATTTTCTTCGGTCCTGGTGTTTTGGAACGGGTCCGGGAAAATGACGGCAGAACTCGGTCGACAAAAGGATACCGATTACCTCCAGGCAATCGACTCGAAAGGAGACCTGGGATATTCGCGGTTTATCTCCACGGCGTCCCCGGACTCGATCCGAAGGCGAAAGGAGAACAAGCAACTGGGGCCATTCCATCATGACGGGATCGAAGATGGATTCCAGGGAAAAGGGTCGCTTATTCACTACAATCGCAGCGAACGGTGGATTGAGTTAGAAGGGGCGGACTGAAGGAATAAGAAGGGTGGGAGGCGCACGATGAAATTGCGGGATGCAGGGATCGAGCTAGCGCTGGTGGCGGCGGTTGCCGCGTGGTGTCCGGTTGCGGCGGCTCAGATCAGCTACCGGGTGGGCACTGCGGAGGCACTTCACGGGCAGAAAGCCGTCGGCACTCTGGATGTGCCGAAAGGAGTGGACGCGGCCGCCGGCATCCCGGTGATCGTGCTGAATGGGGCGCGGCCGGGCCCCGTGCTGGCGCTGGTGGCCGGAGCGCACGGAACGGAATACGCGTCGATTCTCGCGCTGGAACGCGTGGCGGCGATCCTGGATCCCTCGCAGGTGGCGGGAACGGTGGTGATCCTCCCGCTGGTGAATACTGCTTCGTTCGAGCAAAAGATGCCGCACCTGAATCCCGTGGACGGGAAGAACATGAACCGGTTCTATCCCGGCAAACCCGACGGGACACAGACGGAACGCGCCGCGTATGTGATCACCAAAGAAGTGGTGGACCGCTGCGACTACCTGATTGACTACCACGGCGGCGACCTGGACGAGAGCCTGCGGCCCTACACCTACTGGGGTCCGACGGGACGCGAGGAGCAGGATCGAAAATCAAAAGAGATGGCGCTGGCCTTCGGGCTGAACCACATCATCATCTGGCGGGACCGGCCCACGGACCCGGCGGCAACGAAATACCTGGACAACACCGCGTCGGTGCGGGAAAAACCGTCGATCGTGGTGGAGGCAGGACACGCGGGAACAGTCGAGACGGACGACGTGAACCTGCTGGTGACGGGCACCATCAGCACCATGCGCGCGTTGAAAATGCTGGCCGGCGAGCCGCTGTGGATCGAGAACCCGGTGTGGCTGGAGAAAACCGTGGAGGTGACCAGCGAAAAGACGGGGATTTTCTATCCGATGGTGCTGCGCAGCGGCTACGTGATGCCGGGAATGAAGCTGGGATATGTCACCGACTACTTCGGAAATACGATTTACACGGCGCGGGCGCCCGTGGCGGGAATCGTGCTGCATATTTGCGCGGTGCCGTCCATGAAGCAAGGGGACAACATCGCGGTGATCGGCGTGCCGGCGGCGAAGGCGCCGTAGCGCTGGAAGTCGGAGGTTAGACGTTGGCGGTTTCAAGGACGGGAGAGGCGAAGGAGGGGGACGCCAGGACAGGTACGGCGATTATTTGCCTTTGCTGTGAGAGAGGTGTTCGAGGGCCTCACGCGTGAACAGGTCATCGGCCAGGCCGGTGTTGTATTTCACTTCTTCGAAAAACATCTGAGACGCCCGGTAGCCGTTGTGTTCATGGGCGATCTGCATGGGGGTCATCACGCCCTGGATAGGGCGGTAGTTTGAAAAGTAGTCGTAGTCCTCGACGGGGTCGCCCGTTTCCGGGTCGCGGAAAAGGAACACGGCGCGCAGCGGAAGGTGCGTGGAATGTTCGATGGCGATGCGGATGATAAACCGGTCCTGGTCCGAAGCTTCCACCCAGTCCACGAATTTCAGGTCCACCACGTCCTGGCCGGTATAGCGCAGGACCAGCCCAGGCTCGTTGAGCCGCGCGCGGAACAGCAGATTGATGTCCTTCCGGCGCTGCAGGCGCACGCGCGCCAGCGAGTCCGCCGCCATCTCGATCACCCCGCCGGAGCCCAGGACCCAGCCCTCGTCGCCGTTACGAACTTCAAAGCTGGAGCCGGTTTTCCGCAGGGGAATATCGATCAGCGGGGTTGGTACATCAAATCCATAATACTCCTTAGTGATGTACTGGATGCGTTCCTTGTCCGGCCACTTCACCAGGTCGGTGATTCGGATCGTTCCCCGGGACTCCCCGTTGTGTTCGAACGTGGTGAAACGGCCGAGGCGGGTCATATCCTTGACGCCCAGATAAGCCGGGCCGCCCAGCGCCTGGATGGAGCGCTGGATGACCTCGCGGGCCTTGGCTGCGCTGGCCTCGGGCGCCAGAACCGTAGTGTCCTGCGGGCGGGCAGGAGCGGGCCATGCAGCGAACGAGAAAAATAGCCCGAAGCAGGCGCCGGCCAGGGGGACTAACCGCACAGAACCGAGCCTCCGTTGACGTTCAGGATCTCACCGGTGATGAAGCCGGCCAGGTCGGAGGCGAGAAAAAGGACAGGCCCGGCGCACTCCTCTGCGGTGGCCACGCGGCCGAGCGGCTGCTTCTCGCAGATCTGCTTGAAGGCTTTTTTATTTTTGAAGACGGGCTTGGACATGTCCGTATCTACCCAGCCGGGCGCCACCGAATTAATTAGGATGTTGTGCGGGGCGAGTTCGGTGGAGAGTCCCTTCACCAGGCTGATGATGGCGCCTTTGGTGGCGCCATAATGGGAATGAAATGCCTCGCCGCGCTGCCCCGCGGTCGAGCTGATGGCCACGATGCGGCCGGAACGCTGGCGAATCATGTGCGGAACGCTGAAGTGGATGACGCTGTACACGCTTTTCAGGTTGACGGCCATCATCTGGTCCCAGTCGCGCTCGGTCATTTTTTCGATGGGAAGGTCCTCAACGTTCCAGATGCCCGCGTTAGCCACCAGGATGTCCACGCGGCCCAGGCGCTCGTGGGTGAATTTGACGAGCTTTTCGGCGGGAGCCATCTTGGCCAGATCGGCCTTGAAGAATTCCACGCGCGTGCTGTGGCGGCGGGATTCCTGAGCCACGCGCTCGGCGGATGCGGCGTCGCGGTTGTAGCTGAACACGATATCGGCGCCCGCCTGCGCGAACAGTTTGACGCACGCGGCGCCGATGCCGCGCGAACCGCCGGTGATGAGCGCGGCCTTTCCGGCCAGAGAGATCATCGAAGCCCCCAGAAAACGAATATCGAAAAACGAAAATATAAAAACGGCCGAAGCGCCGTCAATGGTTTGCCACGGTTTGGCGGGCCTCGGCCACGAGCTGGCGAAAGATTGCAGCCGCGAAGGGGTCGCCTTCCATGCGCTCGGGATGCCACTGCACCCCGACGATCCAATTGCCATCGCCGGTCCATTCCACGGCTTCGATGATGCCGTCGGGGGCGCGCGCGGTGATGCGGAGATTGCTGCCGGGCTCCTGGACAGCCTGGTGATGCGAACTGTTGACGCGCGGCTCAGCCACGGCTGCAAGCGGCGCCAGACGGGAGCCGGGTTGGAGATAAACGGGATGTTCGGGATGCACGCCGTCTTTGTCTTCATGCTGGAGGTGCGTGCCGGCCTCGGTGGCGATGTTCTGCACCAGGCTTCCGCCGAAATACACGTTCAGGTGCTGCGTGCCATAACAAATGGCCAGCACCGGTTTCCCCGCGGCGAGCGCGTGATCGACGAGCGCGCTGTCCGTGGCCTCGCGCGCCGGATCCGCGGCATGCGTTTCCGGGTCGCGCGGGGCGTTGTAGCGCGCCGGGTCCACATCCGCCGGGCTGCCCGTCAAAACGAAGCCGTCCAGAGATTCCGCCAGCCGGCCGCGTGTCGCTGCGTCGAGCGCAAGTGAAATCGGCACCGGTTCGGCGCCGGCAGCGCGCAGCGCGCGGTAGTAAAACTCGATTTTGCGGCTTTTCTCCGCGCCGGCCCTTTCTTCCTCCAAGGTGCGGAAGGGCACGCCGATGCGCAGACCGCCTTTGTTTGCTCCGCTCATGAGATCTGTCATGGTAGCACCGCGGATTTTTGCCGGGCAACCGCCGGGGCTGGCCGGTAGTGCGCCAGTTTGCCCAGTGGCACAGACACTCTTGTCTGTGCACACGTTCAACCACCTCAAAACATGCCAGCAGCGGAAGAGTAGCGTCCTTCCCAGAGTCCCTCAGGGCAAACTGACGCACCACCGGCTGGCCGCCAGCTACGCTTTTTTGGAAGATTGCCGCGGGTCGCCCTGATCGAGGACGGAGCGGCTCTGGGCTTCTCGGAATTTCACGAGCGCTTTGTGCACGGCGGGATGTTTATTGGCCAGGATTGCGGCGGCAAACAGCGCGGCGTTGATGGCGCCGGGTTTGCCGATGGCCAGAGTGGCTACGGGAATGCCCGCGGGCATCTGCACCATGGAGAGGAGCGAGTCGAGACCTTTGAGAGAGTTCGATTCCATGGGCACTCCGAGGACGGGCAGGCTGGTTTTGGCGGCGACGACGCCGGCCAGGTGCGCGGCGCCGCCGGCTGCGGCGATGATCACCTCGAGGCCGCGTTGGGCCGCCGTGGAGGCGTACTCGAGCGTCTGGTCGGGCGTGCGGTGCGCGGAAAGGATGCGGGCTTCGTGCGGAATGCCGAGTTCCTCGAGCGTCTTGGAGGCGTGCTCCATCGTTTCCCAGTCGGATTTGGAGCCCATGAGGATGCCGACCAGGACCTGCGCTTTTGTCGCCATGTCAGGAGTTTACAAAACTCGGGCAGGAAAGAGAAAAGATACCGCCGAGCGGGAGTGACTCATTTTGCCCTGTAGCACAGACAATCTTGTCTGTGCAGATGCTCATCTGGCTGAACGCATTCCAATTGAGCAATCCGAACCGTCGCCCCAAATCGTTTAGGGCAAAATGAGTCTCTACCCGCTGAGTCAGATATCACCGCGGGGCAGCCACCACCGACTGCGCGAACTCTCGAATCAGCCCGGTCACGCGAGCCGGGTCGTCCAGATTGCAGACGTGGTAGGCGCGCGGGATCACCTCCAGCCGGCCCTGCCGCGCGGCTGCAAGGAAACGGCGTTCGCTCGAGCGGAACGGATAATCGCGCTGGCCATTGATGAACAGCACGGGACCCGGATAACTCCGCACTTTTTCGATATAGCTCTTCCAAAGCACCTCACGGATGCCCTGCGCGCCGCCGCGGAAGTAATACCCGGTCAGCAAGTGCGCGAGATCGGGTGAATAGAGGATTCGGCCCAGGGAGCGCTTCAAGGCCGCGAGCCACGTGATTGGCGCCGCGCTCATCACCCACGTTCCGGCCCAATAGAGCGCGGCGCCAGGGCCGGTCGGCTCCCCGGTACAGCTCAAAAGTACGAGGCCGGCGGCTTTTTCGGGATGGCGTGCGGCAAACTCCATGGCCACATAGCCACCGAGGGAAATTCCGGCGAGGATCACCGGTCCGCGCGCTTCGCGATCCACCAGATCGGCGATTCGTTCGATGACGTCGTCCATTCGAAATGGGAGAGCGGCGAGCGAGCCGTGCCCTGGCAGGTCGGCGGCAATCACGCGGAACGAATCGGAGAGCGCCTGCGCTTGCGGCTGCCACATCCGGCAGGTCTCCGAGGAGCCGTGCAGCAGAATGATGGTGGGTGCGCCGGCCGGCCCGGCGGCGTCAATCGCGGCGTCGTGATTCGGTTCCGGCATGGCAGGGCAGCGCCTTCAGGATTGCTCTCAGATACGCCATTTTGCTGTCAAAGGTTCCTGACAAAAAGACCGCGCGAGTCACATTCTCATCGCGACGATTTATGCTCTCAGTTTGGCTTTCTTGCCTTTGACTTTCGACCTTTAACTTTCGCTCGCCCTGAGGCCCTTTCCCGAAGGGACTTTCGACTTCTGCGCTTTCCGCCCCAGCCCATGCGCTCGCGCAACGCGGTGACGTGCGCGGTGTGATGCGCGCCATGCCATGCGTAGTGAGCGACGACCATATCGAGCGACATCGGGGCGCTGTGCTCGGGGTGAATCAGGACGCGGGAAAAATCTTCGGGTTCGAGGGAACGGAGCAGCACCACCCAGCGTTCGTGGAGCGCGTCGAGCAGCGCGAGCGAGGTTTCCACGGGCGTGTCTTCCGCATCGGCGAGCGCAGCCCAGCGTTCCTGGTCGTACGGTTTGATGGTCGGCTGGTCTTCGGTGAGAGTGAGTTTGCAGCGGATAAAGGCGTTCATGTGGCTGTCGGGAAGGTGATGGATCACCTGACGAACAGTCCAACCGCCGGGACGGTAGGGCGTGTCGAGCTGTTTGGGGGTCAAGCCGGAGACGGCGGCGCGGAATTTCGCCGGCGCCGCGGCGATGGCGGCGATGTACCTCTCGCGATCCGCGGCGCTAGACGCGCCGCTCCATTCGAACTTTCCGATTGGATAGCTCAGGTCGGCCATGCGGGCTCCTTTCCGGAAGCAATCAGTTTAGGGAGCTACTACAACCCATCCTATAAATCGCCTTTTGGAAGGGCGGGGTTTTAACCCCGCCGAAAAATGAGACAAGGATGCGGGCTTTAGCCCCTGAAGCCATATCCTCTTCCTGCTGGTCGCTATTTATGAGATCGCTTGGCTCTGTTGACTTCCCGCTATCTCCGAACGCCCCCGCGCGACTGTCTTCCCGAATCCCCGCGGTTTTTGCGGGGTGAGGGATCTGCTTTTGCTGCCGGATCAACCTTCGCCGAGGAAGTCAACAGAGCCACATAGGGACTACACCGCCGCTGCCCCCCGCACCCAGAATGAGATTGTACTTCAAGCCCAGGGCGGTCACAGCGGCCTACGCCGCAACGGCGCTCGCAGCCGGTCGGCGCCGCGCCCGCCACGGCTCATCCCGCTCCCGAACCACCCGGATGCGGGACCAGAGCCTCTGGGTAGAGAAACGGGAGGAGCCGAATGCTGCGTTATGAGCGCTTCAGTAGGAGTGAGCGAAGGCCGAGACCTCGTATGATCGCGTGCTCGGAGCGCGGGGGCGCATCAGGGGGACGGGCGCCCCACGATTACTTCCGGATTGTCGTCGATCTGCCCGGAATGTGGTCGGGCCGGTTTACCTTAACTGACTGCTCTAAGACCAACTACTTCCTGCGGTGATAGCCGCTGTCCCGAGGGAAGTAGCACGCGAGCCGACTCGGAGTCGAGCGGTCCGGGGGAGCGATAACGAATGGAAGTCAGCTGTTCCCAGATTTCAGCCACCCACACGGCACTCGTATGTATGAAGCACCAACGGAGGAGGCGCCGAAGATCCACAAAATTGTGCCAGAGCATCCGCCGAAACCAGCGAGGGCGGAGGTGCTGCACAGCTTCTATAAGCTTGATCCACGCGAACAACGCGGCCGGACTCAGGTTGCCCGCGTCAATGACCTGGTTCCGGTAGCACCATCTCCTCTGGTCTAGCTGTACGATTCTCGCCGGGTTCATTTTCCGACCATCCGTGGTCCACCCATGCGGCGTGAAATACAGGGCGTTGATGAAGTCCGCGTCAATGTCGAGAGCTCGCCTCAAGGACTCCCACATGGTGCGGTGGCTCTCGGTTTGGATGCCGTAGATATAGTTAACGACCGACAGGATCCCGTGCTCTCGCAACGCTGACACCACGCGCTTGACCATTTCGTGTGGATTGTCCTTCCGAATTCGCCGAAGCACATCCTCCAGAGGCGATTCGACGCCCATAAGGATGAACCGGATGCCCGCCTCGCGGTAAAGATGGAGTCGGTCGAGGTCACGGCAAACGTCACTGGCGCACATCGAGCAATAAATCGCGAGATCCAATTGACATTCCGCTAGTCTGGTGAGCAGTTCGTGGAGAAGCTCCGGCTCGTCTCCCCAATTCTCATCTGAGATCCAGATCGCCCGAACGGAGTATCGGTCGTGGAGAAGCTGCAGATCCTCCAGGAACTGGCCAATCGAGCGTCGACGCCAGCTTTTCCAAAACGACCACTGCCCGCAATAGGTGCAGGTTCTCGGGCATCCGCGCGATAGCTGAATTCCGGCGGATGCGCCCTTGATTCCGAACGCTTTGTAGAGTTTCCAGTCAGCGAGCTCCCATGCAACGCGGTATTGGTCCAAGTTCGAGATTGGTCCGCGATCGCGGTTCTTCTGAACTCTACCGGCGCTATCACGCCACGTTACGCCGTCGATTCCGCGAAACTCGCGACGGCCGGCGGCGACCGCTGATATCAGCTCTTCGACAGTGGCTTCCCCTTCCCCCCTGACGATCATGTCGATTGCCGGACACTGTGCCAGTAGCTCCTCGGCTGCGTGAGTCGGATAGACACCTCCATAGATGATTATCGCTGACCGGAGGGTCTGTTTGATGGCTTTGATGACCTCAATGCTTGCGGGATTCGCAGCAGTTGATCCTGAGTGCCCCAAAAGCACGACGGAAGCGTTGCGGCGGACAGCCAGTGCAGCGACGTCGCGGGGCGACAGTCCCAAGGCATCAGCGTCACACAACTCGACCTCGTGGCCGGCATCCACGAGCGGTCCGCCGATCATCAGCAGGCCCAGCGGCAACTGAAAACCGACGCCATGTCGGTTTGTGGTGCTTCGCAGCGGCGGGTTGACGAGCAACAGTCTCATCGACCCGCTCCTCGCACTTGCGATCCCGCTGCTCCCGTCGTAGTCCCGTAGTCCGTAACGGGAACGGGAAGCCCGTGTGCGGCGGGTGGCACACTGGATTCGCACCGATTGTCCTGTTGACAGGCTTGCACCTAAGGAGAATACCACTTCCGCAATTCCTCGCGAAGTGATAGCACGAGGATGAGGGGTGGGTGCCGCATCCCTTTGTGCCGTCACAAACAAAGGGTGCGGGGTTCTCCGAAGATGCGCAACAAGTTGAAACGACACTATGGTCAGGGAGACTTCCACTTTCTGACCTCCAGTTGTTACCGTCGAAAGCCAGTTCTGGGGACCGCACCAAACTTTCCTCAGCCTTTCCCCATTTTTCGCTTGACTTCCTAGTCACTCTACAGTATAGTGGCGCTGCGATGACTATTTATGTCACACCTGAGACCAATCCTGGCGCCGCAGCAAAGACTTCGCCGTAACTCCCGCACATTGTGCACATGCGCGACTCCCTCGCGCGCACTTTTTCTAAGCCGCGCATCTTCTGCAGATACAAAATCTCCTCGCATCTGCACATTCCACACCCACTTGAACTTCCGCAGGTTCAACAGATACGCTCGTCATGGGGCCAACGGGGATTATGCATTTGACACAGAGCGCGTTGTCTGTACCCGCTGGTAGCATTGCTAGCGTCTGGTACTTCTGGTATCAAAAATATCTTGACGCACGTTTGCTAGCCGGTGATGATTGGGGATGCAACGCATTGCAATGCATTGTGATGCGTTGTGGGCATTTCTCGGTATTTGCGGCGGTACCGGGAGGGAGCAAGTGGACGAGCAAGAACCGGAAATTTTCCCACCCGATTTATCCCCAGAGCAGTGAAAAGCGGAATGCAGGAAACCGCCGCGTGGGTGTGTGCGTTTTTGCAGCCGAATTCGTTCTTTGAAAAATTTTGTGCGGAGAGGCTGGGACTTGAACCCAGACATGCTGTGTAAGCAGCATGGCCTGCGATTATAAGTCGCGCCGAGTGACCGTTGTCGCACCTCTCCATACAAGGGCTGGAGGCGGGAGCCGGAGTCGAACCGGATAGTGCATCCTTGCAGGGGCGCATCCGTTCCCTACGGAACTCCCGCCTTCGGTCGAAATAAACAAATTTTGAACCTTGACACAGCGAGAGGGACGTGGGTAGGATTGAAGTGCGAGCTTCAATCCTACATGCGCCACCCGCGCGTGGCTTCCGGGCCGGGACTGGAATCCCGGCCCGAACTTTTTTGTACCCCTTTTCCAGATACGTCGTCAAGCGAAAGAGCTACGAAATGGAGGGGGTAACTATTTAGGGGCACAAGATTTAGTATGTTAGGTACTGGGTCTTGACAAGGGGGGGCTCAATGCGCGTACAAAAGGCGAAGTTCGATGAGACGTTGCGGAAGCTACTCCGGCAGAATCCTGTCCCCCGAAAGGAAATAAAGGCCATTAGCAAACGCGCCCCGAAAGCTCCTCTCCTGTCGAAGCCGTGAGGCTTTTGTAGGGCAGCGCGTTCCCGCTCGCCAGTCTCCGCAGTGTGTCTCCGAACATCTGTGATTGTTGCTCGCGCCGATTGAAGCGGTAGGAGAACTCCTCGCAGTACCGTTGAAGATGTTTTATCGAAACGTGATGGAAGCTACCCTTGATTCCGCGCTTGAAGTTGGAGAACACGTTTTCGATTGTGTTGGTATGAATCTCCCCGATCCCGTAGGTCTTGCTGTGATTCACGGTCTTGTGCCGCTTGTAGAATCGGCCTTCCAGCGCGAACGGATAGGCCGCGTGCTCATCAGTAATAATCATGCCCGCATCCCGGCTGACGTGCTTGTTGACCACGGGGCGGATTATCGCGGATTTCGTATCGGGAATGTGGACTAGACGCAGCTTCCCGCCGCGTTCCACCATGCCGAGCACGACATCCTTTTCTTTCCGGGGCTTGTGACGGTCTGCGCGGCGAATCACCTTTGCGCCGATATAAGTTTCGTCGATCTCGACTCGGCCCTTTAACTGTTCGGAGTGGTCAATCATCGCTTCGCGGATTCTATGGCACAGATGCCAAGCCGTACGGTAATTCACTCCCAAGTGACGGCTCATCTGATTCGCTGACAGGCTCTTTTTCGCTTCGCAGATTAACGCGATTGCGAGAAACCACTTCTCTAGGGGCAGATGTGAGTCATGGAAGATTGTGCCAGCGGTCGCGCTGAACTGGTGGCCGCAAGATTTCTCCAAGCACTGATAAATGCGCGTTTGCTTATTCTTCCCGGCCTTTTCGCGCGTAATCTTGGAGACTTTCAGCGAGCCACATGCGATGCAGCAAACACCGTTCGGCCAGCGCATCGCTACCAGATAGTCGAGGCACTTGTCTTGGGTGTTGAACTGGCGGTGAACGTCTATCAGCTTCATGGCCTTTATCCTCTGCCACAAAGCTAACAGAAACGTCTGTCTGTGTCAAGTACATAATCCCCGGGCCAACTCCTTTTATTTCTGCACATGCAAAAACCGGGGGGAGGGGCGATATTCCTGTTCAAAAGCAAAAGTATGGCAGTCTCCTATCCGCTCTCCGCTCTCGGTTTCGACCCTCGGCCCCATCACCCCTCTGTGCGATCTCGGCGTCCTTGCGTCAAAATCCCCCTTCCCTATCCCCTGCATTTTCTTGCGTTTCGGCACTCCGCTTCATTCCCAAATTTCCAACTCGCGCATTTTCATGGGTTTGGACACTCCGGGGGGAGGGGGTACCCCCCATTGGTACGGACCGGGCGCATCCCTGACAGATTGGACCGGGAGGATTCCTGACACTTTGAGTCATTGACTACCCTCGGCAGTGCAAATCTCAGGAGCCAAAGACCAGAAATGCTGAACCGAAAATTACGAAGAATTGGAATTGAGGTCGCGGGCGATGACCTCGCGCACCTGCGCCGCCAGCGTTTCGGAGGAGTGGCTGGTCATTCCGGCCGTGGGGATGGGCGCGTGGAGCACGAGTTCGACGGCGCTGGGGCGTACGTTCCAGGAGTGCATGGGAAGCACCGCAATGGTCCCGCGGATCGTGACGGGGACGACGGGAGTTTCCGCTTTGATGGCCAGCAGAAAGGCGCCGGTTTTGAATTCCTGGAGTTGCCCATCCGGCGAACGTCCGCCCTCGGGAAAAATGAACACGGCTGTCCCTCGGCGCACGTGCGCGGCAGCGGCGAGCAGGCTGCGCGCGGCGCGCGCGGGATTGTCGCGCTCCACGGGCATGTGGCCCGAACGGCGCAGATGCCAGCCGAGAAAAGGGAAATGGAAGAGCGAGGCCTTCGCCATGATGCGAAAGTCGGCGGGAAGCCAGGCGAACACCACGGGAATATCGAGATAACTCTGATGGTTCGCGGTCCATACGCAGATGGAGCCGGGTGCGATGTGCTCCGCGCCGCGAACGAGCACCCGCACGCCGCAAACGGCCAACAGGCAGCGCGCCCACCTGCGCGCGCAGCGATGCTGGAGGCGGCCGGAGGAGTCGGCAATCGCGGCGAAGGCGGAAAGGGTGCCCCAGAGAATGGTGAGCAGGTAGATGAGCGGAATGGTGACCACCAGCGAGCGCACGTAGCTCACCAGTTCGCCGAGCCGGCCTGCCGGACCCGTAGATTTCCCGCTCGCAACAGAGTCCAACGGCTTCCCCTCCGGGGGCGAGGAGACGATACCTGTGATTCTCGATTAGTGCCATTGGGGAGGCGAATGCCTGGGACAGCGGCAGAGAGAGAAAAGACAAGAATCAACACGGAGGACACGGAGACGCGGAGAGCACGGAGCAGGAAATTCCGGAACCGAGCGGAGCTACCTCTGGCGCGGCGGGCCGGCGGCCGCGCGGTCGAGGCCGGTGTCGCCGGGATGGCGCTGGCGCCACCAGCGGCGCAGATCGCCGACGAGGTAGAGCGAGCCGGTAACGAAGACGGCGTCGGAGGGATGCGCCCGCTGGAGGGCGCGCTCGAAGGCCAGCTCGGGCTCGGCAATCACTTCCACGTTGGCGGCGTGATGCGCGACGAGATCGGCGAGCGCGGGCGGAGAAATGGCGCGGGAGGTGCGCGCCGCGGTCAGAATCACGGAGGCCGCGTGGGGAAAGAGCAGGCCGGCGACTTCGTCCACGGCTTTGTCGCGCACGGCGCCGAAGACGAGATGGATGTTGCGCCCATCGAAATGCTCCTGCCAGAACGCGGCGAGCTCGCGAGCGCCGGCGGTGTTGTGGGTTCCGTCGAGGTAGACGTCGGGCCGCTCGGCAATGCGCTCCAGCCGCCCGGGCCAGCGCACGGCGGCGAGGCCACCGTAGATGGCGTCTTCCACCAGCGGGAAGCGGCGGGCCTGGAGGGCGCGCGCGGCGGCGATGGCGTTGAGCGCGTTGCGAAGCTGGAAACGGCCGGGAAGCGGGAGCGCGAAATCGAGTTGCCAGCCGTCGCGGAGGCATTCGGCGCGCGCGCGCGAACCCTGCGGGCCGGCTTCGAAAACCTCCAGATGATAGGAGGCGGCCACATCCACAAAATTGTCGGGGCCGATGCCCAGTTCCGCGGCGCGGCGAAGCACCACGGCGGAGGCCTCGGGATGTTCGGCGGCGGAGATGACCGTGACGCCGGGTTTGAGGATGCCCGCTTTTTCCGCCGCGATCTCCGGGATGGAATGGCCGAGAAATTCCTCGTGGTCGAAATCAATGGCGGTAATGATGGCGAGCTCGGGCTGGAGGATATTCGTGGCATCGAAGCGCCCGCCCAGGCCGACCTCGTAAACGGAGAACTCCACGCGGGCGCGGAGAAAATGGTCGAAGGCCATGGCGGCGATGCATTCGAAAAAGGTGGGATGAGCGGCGAGCTCGCCGGAAGCGAGCATCTGCTCGATGTGGGACTGCACGCGGGTGAACGCGGAGGCGAAATCGTGGTCGTAGATTTCCAGGCCGTTCACGCGGATGCGCTCGTTGATGCGCTCGAGGTGCGGCGAAGTGTAGAGGCCGGTGCGCGCGCCGGAGGCGTAGAGGATGGATTCGAGTATGGCTGCAGTCGAGCCTTTGCCGTTCGTCCCCGCCACGTGGGCGCAGGGAATGGCACGATGCGGCGCGCCCATGCGCTCGGCCAGCCGGGTGATGTTTTCCAGGTCGAACTTCTGCACGCGCGCCTGGCGGGGCGCGGAGAGCTCTTTGCCCAGAGCAAGCAGGTCGTGGACGGCTTCGTCGTAGGTCATGAGGGCCGCTCGCCGGAGAACGGCGAGAGACAACTATTATGCGGCATCGGGATGGTTGCGGTTCGGGCCCGCTCGCGAATCGGTCATACGTAGTCGAACAGGGTCATGAACCCGAAGTCCATGTGGAGCTGCTGGTGGCAATGGAACAGCGTGAGGCCTGGATCGTCGGCGACGAAATCCACCGCGGCCTCCTGGTATCCGCCCAGCATCAGCACGTCCTTCAAGATTCCAGAGGTGGGCGTTCCCGCGAGATTCACCAGCTCGAAACTGTGCCGGTGGAGGTGGATGGGATGGATGTCGTCGCTGGCGTTGCGCATGTGCAGACGGTACCGCCTGCCCTGCTTCACATGAAACGACGCAGGGACCATGTCATTGGTCATGGGATAGGCGACGCCATTGATGGTCCAGCGATTGAAGCCGTGGTCCGCGGCATTATCCTTGGCGAACTTCATTTCGATGGTCTCGTCCGGGGTGGGTGCGGCGGTGCCGGATTTGCCGAATCGAGCGTAGTTCCAGCGAGCCGCCGGGGGCGCGATCCACTGCGGCTTCCCCGTGCTCCCTGCGTATTCGACGACGATGCCCATGCCGTGGCGGCGATCGTCGTTGTCCAGATCGCCGAGAATCCACACACCGGAATGATTCATTTCCACGATGGCGGAGACGCGTTCCGCCGTGCCGATCCAGAGCGTGGGAACCTCGGCAGGATTCGGCACCGGATTGCCATCGAGCGCCACAACCTGAAAACTGTGGCCCGGCAGCGCGAGACTGCGAATTTCCGTGGCGCTGGCGTTCAGTATATGAAAGAGGACGCGCTCGCGCGGTTTGACGCGGACCGGCTCGCCATGTCCGAGCATGCGCCCGTTGATGGTGAACGAGCGGTAGCCGACTTCGTAGCCGTGGGGCATGCCGCGTGCCAGCGAGGCCTTCATGGCCGACTCGCCCTCGGCTTCGAGCGCCTTTACGCGCGTAGAGGGAGAAAGAAAATCCTGCGCCATATCGCCGCCGCGGCTGAAGGTGGGCTCGAATTCCTTCAATACCAGAAAAGCTTCGCGATCGTACCGGCCCGGCTCCTGCCTCGGCTCGATATAGACCGGTCCGGCCTGGCCGCTATAGAGACCGGCGGAGAGGTCGGCGCCGGCACGGTTGTGCGTGTGATAGAAGCGGAAGCCTGCGGGCTTCGGCGTAAAGACGATGCGGCGCTTGCCTTGCGCGGGGATGTACGGCGTACCTTCCTCCGCGGCTCCATCGACGTCGGTGGGCAGAAATTGGCCGTGCCAGTGCAACTGCTCCGGGGTGTCCGTGTCGTTGTACGCGTCCACGATCACCTGCCGGCCTTCTTTCATGCGGAGGATCGGGCCAGGGAACTGCCCGTTGTAGGTGTTGACCGAAACGATGTGGTTGGGAGCGATCTCGAGTGGGGTGGCCTGGATGTGCAGCGTGTAGTCGGCAGGAACCGTCTCGTCCGGTTCGGTGACCGGCAGCGGAGGAGGCGAAGGAAGAATCGTGCGCGCCCTGGCGTCTGTCTCGGAAAGAATAGCTCCCGCTGCCGCCAGACCAGTTGCCTTCAGAAATTCCCGTCTCGAGTTTGCGGCATTTTTCATCGCATCCTCCGTCGAGCGGATGGTTCCCGCTCCAACGGCTCACCACACAGTCCGCGGACTTTTCCCCACGCGCTGTGCAATGCCTCCCGACCGGCTGATGTGGCACAAAAGACGCGGTAGATCTTCCCCGCCTCCGTGCGCGCAAAGGAGCGCAGCAACCCTTGTTCCCCAAGCCGGTGGAGAATGGGGTACGGGGTGGCGGGGCCGAGTTTGTACCCGTGCCGTTCTGTAAGCAAACCGCAGGTGGCGCTCCGCCTCCGGGGGCGTTGGCATTTGGCGTTCCGGGCGGCTGGGAGGTCAAAAGGGAAATACCGGTGAACACACCGCAGGGTGACGGGAGTCACGGTAGAACGCGCTCCGCCAATCTACTGTTTTGCCATGTTGTGCCGATTCTGTTCATAGGATCGGTGCTCGGGGTGGGTCATGCACAAAACCAAATTGAGCGCCACTGTTGTCGTGCTGTCTCTCCTGTCACTCTGCTTGCCTTCCTCCGCGCAAAAGAAGTCGCACGCCTGGAGTTACCGTGCGGCCGATGCGCCTCAGATCCCGGGGGCTGCACGGGTGGGATCGGATGTTTGCACCACCTGCCACTCGGTAGTGGCTACCAATTTCCGGCACGCTTACCATGCCCAGCAGGGCGTGGAATGTGAGGACTGCCACGGGTCCGGCAGCCTGCACGTGGAGGGTGGCGGAGACGTTTCCAAGATCATTGCCTTTGCCAAGCGGCCGCCCAGTGAGGCCGATCAAGCCTGTCTGGCCTGCCACGCGCGAGACGAACGAGTCCGGCACTGGGCAAGTGGGTCGCACGCGGCCAACCACGTTCGCTGCACGGAGTGTCACCAGATTCACGTCCGCGCTCTCAAGGTCGCCAACGAGGGCCGGCTGAGCTTCGACACGGCAACCCGGGGAGCCTTCCTTGCGAGTTCGGTGTCGCCTGAGACCAACGTGAAACTGCGGTCGCCGTCAGCCACGAATGATGCCTGCCTCAAGTGTCACCGGACCGAGGGCGCACAGCTCAGCATGCCCTATCACCACCCGTTGCGCGAAGGGAAGATGAGCTGTGTGGATTGCCACGACCCGCACGGCGGAGCCGTGGGCAACAATCTGCGGAAGGGGAGCAAGAACCAGCTCTGTCTGGGCTGCCATGCGCAGTACCGCGGGCCGTTTGCCTACCAGCATCCTCCGGTCACCGAAGATTGCATGATTTGCCATACCGCCCATGGCTCGCCCAACACGAACCTATTGAACGTCAGCGAACCTGCGTTGTGCCTGCAATGCCATGCGGGACATCACGATGGCGCCAGTCTGCCAATCGCGGATCGCTGCACCAATTGTCACGCTCCGATTCACGGCTCTGATGTCCCTACCCCCAGCGGAGGCAGCCGATTCTTCGAGAAAGGGTGCTCCGAGGTGGTCCTGCGTTCGAACGCCTGTCCCCCGCCCCCGATGGGGCCTGTGCGTCCTCCCGTTCTTTCGACTCAGTCCGCCTCGATGCGGCACGCAGTCCCCTCCCAGATGCCTTCGTATGGGATAGGCGCGGCGAGCGCGGCGCTCGGGATGTTCTCATCGGGATACTTCCCTAGGCTCTCGGCTGGCCATATGGGGGCTGGGAACAGCGGTCCTGCTGACAACGAAGAGGGAGCCGCCTCTTCCGCCTTCTCAATCACGCCGGGCGCTTACCGTTTTGTGCAAGGCTCGGGCTTTCTGGGCCGAGTCGGTGAATATGACAGTCTGGAACAATCGGCGGGCACCGATGTCGTCACTGCGTACGTCTCACCCCAGAACCACCTGACCGTGGTTTCCCGAGCCAATGTCCTGTCCGGCGATGACTACTCCGCTGCTTCCCAACTCACGGCTGGGGAATGGCTGCAGGTTGGCTTTGACACGCGCAGCTTTGTACAACAGCAGGACCATTATCCTTTTTATGCGTTTCCCTTGTTGGACATGGGCACCGCGAATCCCCCTTGCCAGCCACCTCAGTCCTCCGCCGACTGCACCACCGATTCAATTCCTTCTCAGTCCATTTTTGGAATGACGAGAAGGCTGGGAAGTGCCTACGCACGCATCAAGGTACCGAAGCTGCCGGTCCATTTGTTTGTGAAGGGCGACTGGCAGGCGAGGGCGGGAACGACCCAGCTTGCCTATCTGGATGAGAATACGACCGCTGCCGCTTATGTTCCCAATCCCATGCCGCCTCCCAACATGCTGAACTCGACTTGCGGCCAACAATGCCACTACATTTCCCAGTTTCAACAGGCGAACTATACGACGCGCAATATCAGCGGCGGGGCGGACATTGACCTGGGGGCGGTCCGGCTGACGTTCGAACACGCTTTTAGCAGCTTCAACGACCGACTCGTCTTCCCCACCGGAACGTTTACAGGACCGTTTACCCCGTCAGCCGATAATTTCGGGGTATCGGACCGGGGAGGATTTGGCCCGCCAGCCGGGCCCACGCCGCCGGATGTAAACTTTGGAAGCTTCTTCTTGCAGATCCCGGCGCCCAACCAGGCATCGACTGACAGCCTGAGGCTGAACTGGACGGCTTCCCCGAGGCTCGCTTTCAACGGCAGCGTGAGTTACACCCGCTTGCGCGACCTGTATACCCGGTATCCGCAGAACAGCTTTGACACCGACGAGACGCTGATCTGGCGCCCGCTGGACCGTTTGCGGGCGACCGCCGATTACCACCAGCACAATGTAATTAACGATTTTATTCCTTACTACAGTCTCTATGGAAATGTGTCGTACCACGATCATTGGGAAGGCCTGCGTCTGGATTACGAGCTTCCAAAGGGCTTTGATGTCGAGGGCTATTACAAGCGCAGCGGAATCACGCGGTCCAATGCTTCCCTCTGGCCGCAGTTCTACTCGGTCGACAACACGGATTTGATGACAGTGGTTCCTTCTTCGATCGGCAACACTGCCGGACTGGCTCTGCGCTATCACGACGGCGGCCGCTGGAGCGCGCGCGCGGGAAATGAATGGACGGGCACCCACGATCCCGGCTACCTGACGGTTCCGCAGAGCAACAACCGCACCTTCGCGAATGTCTGGCTTACGCCCGCCAAATGGCTGGTCTTCTCGAACGACGTCAACATCATCGTGCAGGACGCCTTTCCCGCTGTACCGCTTCCGAATACCCCCAACGGCACCCCCCGTCCGCTGGCGTCGCCGGGATTCAACGTGAACATCCAGGGCCTGCCGCCCACGTTTCAGCGGCGCAATCGTTTCTATACAGAGACCGCGAGCGCCACTTTACGGCCGGTACCGGGCTGGATCCTGGGACTCGGATACTCCTACCAGCAGAACAATCTGACGACCTACATGGCATTTCAGAACGATAGCGGAACCGGGTACATCCTGGACGAACCTTCCGTTCCCTACAAGCAGATCATCCAGGCTTACTGGGGCGAGTCCACCTACACCTTTGAGAAGCGTTGGGGCCTCAATTTCCGGCTCACCTATAACTCCTCGCGCAGTGGAATGCGGCCGGACGTGAATCCAGCGGACGCGGCCCAACTTGGCAACCAGTTCCTGCAATCCGCAGCAAGCCCAATCCCTTTCAATCAGGCTCTCTTTGGCACTCCGGGCCAGCCGATCTGTACGCCTGGCGCTCCCACTGCCCTTTGCAACGTGCAACTTATCGCGACCCAGGTCTCGCAGGTGATCGTTCCCCAATGGATCGGAGAGTCCAAAGCCTATTATCACCTCCCGAACAGGTTCGAGGCGGGATTCATCTTCTACTACGGCAGCTATAGGGACTATTTCAACCCGAGCTTGAATGGAGTCCTGCGAACCTACAGCGTCTACGTCGGGCGCTCCTGGTAGGCCGGCTCTACTTCCATGCGCCGAGGAGCCGGCGCAGCAGGATGAATTGGCCGAGGTGGTAGCTGTTGTGGTCAGCGGCGAGCAGGATCTCGCGCAGGATGGTTTGGCCGGAGCCGTGAGGGATGCGCAAAAGGAGGTCCGTCTTCGGATTGCTGACCAGTTGCTGGAACGTTTTCCGGTCGCGGAAAAACGCCTTCACGCTCTTCGTCCACGCCGCGGGACTCGGCGGCACCGCACTGTTCGGCCAGTAGCCCTCTGGAAACTCCGGGGAAACGTGCTTCGCGTTGCGGCTGAATTCCAGGATGTCCCACTGCGCAATGCGCACGTGTTCGAGCAGCTCCCAGACGGAATGCGGCGCGCCCTCCGGACGCACGCCGCGCAGTTGTGGCGGGAGTCCCGCCAGTGCTTCGGGCCAATCGACGTGCGCGTCTCCCCAACCCAGAGACTTTGCCACCTGCCTCCGCAACGCCTGTTGTTCCGTCTTCATGCCGCCCTCCCCAGCGGAACGAGTGCCGTCCGCTAGATCTGGAAATCCAGTTCGATGACCGATTGGAGCCGGTCGCCGCCGGCGTCCGCGCTTCCGTTTCCTTCAAGCCTGCGGACCCTTGCCTTCAGCTCCTTCACTTCCGTGGCCACGGCGGCCAGCGCTTCCGAGAGCGGGTCGCTGATCTGCTTGGGGTCCACGATGACCACGCGCTTACCGTCGCGGAAGACGATGTGGCCGGGAACGCCGACGATGGTGGAATTCTCCGGGACATCGCGAAGGACCACGGAACCTGCGCCCACGCGGGAATTATCGCCGACGCGGATATCGCCCAGGATTTTCGCGCCCGACCCGATGACCACTCCATTGCCGATGGTGGGATGCCGTTTGCCTTTCTCCTTGCCCGTCCCGCCCAGCGTGCAGCCCTGATAGAGCGTCACGTCGTCGCCCACGATGGCCGTTTCGCCGATGACCACGCCCATCCCGTGGTCGATGAAGAACCGCCGGCCGATCTGCGCCGCCGGATGGATCTCGATTCCTGTGAGCAGGCGCGCGACCTGAGAAAGCCAGCGCGCCGGCAGGCGCAGGCCGTGGTTCCATAGCCAGTGGTTCGCGCGGTGGAACCACAACACGTGGAGCCCGGAGTAGCACAGCAGCACTTCCAGCACGGATTTGGCCGCCGGGTCGCGCTCGAAAACCGAAGCTACGTCTTCCCGCAGGGAACGAAACATGGCCGCACCTCACTCCGGCGCAGCAGTCATCTGCTGCGCCTGGTTGGTCAGACTTTCAAACAGCGCGCTGCTCAAATAGCGTTCTCCGAAATCCGGCAGGACCACGACGATCGTCTTTCCCGCATTTTCCTGGCGCAGCGCTACCCGGATCGCGGCAACCACCGCCGCGCCCGACGAGATGCCCACCAGCAATCCCTCCTCGCGAGCCAGACGCCGCGCCATCTCGATCGAATCCGGTCCGGTGACTTGCAGGATTTCGTCAATGTAGTCGGTGCGCAGAATTTTCGGCACGAATCCCGCCCCGATGCCCTGAATCTTGTGCGGCGAAGGCTGGCCGCCGGAGAGCACCGGGCTTTCCACCGGCTCGACGGCGATAGCCCGGAACGACGGCTTCTTGGGCTTGATGTAGCTCACCACGCCGGTGAGCGTCCCGCCGGTCCCGACGCCGGAAACCAGGATGTCCACCGTCCCTTCCGTATCGTCCCAGATTTCGGGCCCCGTGGTCTCAGTGTGGATCTTCGGATTGGCGGGATTGTCGAACTGCTGGGGCATGAACCCGTTCGGGGTAGCCGCCAGGATTTGTTCGGCCTTGGCGATAGCGGCCTTCATGCCTTTCGCCCCGGGCGTCAGCACGATCTCCGCGCCGAAGGCCATCAGGAGCACGCGGCGTTCCAGGCTCATGGTGTCCGGCATGGTCAGAATGAGTTTGTAGCCTCTGACCGCGGCCACAAACGCCAGGCCGATGCCGGTATTCCCGCTGGTGGGCTCGATCAGCACGGTTTTCCCGGGATGGATTCGCCCGGCCTTCTCGGCTTCGGCAATCATACTCACCCCGATGCGGTCCTTGACGCTGGCGCAAGGGTTGAAGCCTTCCAGTTTGGCCAGCACCGTGGCTTTGGCGCCGCCAGTCACGCGGTTCAATTGAACCAGCGGTGTCTTTCCAATCAGCTCGGTCACGTCTTTCGCGATTCTCATTCTGGTCTCCTTGACTGTTGGATTCATGTGGCGGCGAAACCGGTAACGCCCTGCTGCGCCGCCGCCGCTGCGCTCGGCGCGGGGCCGGACCGGCGTCCTGTCCCGGAATATCTCCGCCTCTGCCGCGAGTCTCCCCAAAAACAAACGGCCTGCGATCCCGGGGATCGCAGGCCGTTGAGGAATCCTCGCTCTCGCTCGTCGTCCGGCTACATCGCGCCGGGTTCCTCCTGCCGCCCGCCATCCCCGCGGCGACACACACTACAGGCGCAGGGGAAAGTGCTCCGCAGGCGGCTGGCGCAAGTGGCCAACATAGGCAAACGGATGATACCAGTCTGCCCGCCCCGGTGAAATCAAAAAAAGCGCCAGGCACCTGCGGGGGCGACGTTTGACGCTCTTGCGGGGGCGGCGCATACTGCCGTGGTTCGAGCAGCTCTCCGAAGATGCTCCGCACGATTACCCGGCGCTTCGTTCTTTCCTTCGCAGCGGTTCTTCTGGCCGCCGGTACGGCCTGCGCCCAGGACAATTACGAAATCCAGGTGTACGACGCGGACACGGTGGATCCCGGGAAGACCATGTTCGAGTTTCACAGCAACTACACGGTGAACGGCACGAAGACGATGCTGAACGGGGTGTATCCGACCGAGGACGCATTCCACGAGACGCTGGAAATCACGCGCGGCTGGACTTCGTGGTTCGAGACCGGGTGGTACACCTTCACCTCCATCGGGCAGCAGTACGGCTGGCAGTACGTAGGCACACACCTGCGGCCGCGCGTGCGCGTGCCGCCCAAATGGCACTGGCCTGTGGGAGTGAGCGTCTCCACCGAGTTCGGATACCAGCGGCGGCTGTTTTCTGAGGACACCTGGACGATCGAAATCCGTCCGATCATCGACCAGAAAGACGGGAGATGGTATTGGTCGTTCAATCCGACGTTCGATCGCTCGTTCGCGGGGCTCAACCGGCGAAAGGGCTGGGAATTTTCGCCCAACCTCAAACTGAGCTACGACGTGACCAAAAAGGTGAGCGCGGGCTTCGAATACTACGGCGCGCTCGGTCCGGTCGGGAATTTCGATCCCATTGGCGCCCAGATGCAGCAGATTTTTCCCACCATCGATCTGAACCTTTCTCCCAAATGGGAGGTGAATTTCGGTGCCGGCGTCGGCGTGACCGCAGGGACGGATCATCTGATCATCAAAGGAATCCTGGGATATAGGTTCGATCGCCTGCCGCTGCCCTGGAGGTAGCGCTACCCGCAAAGGGCGCAGCCGTGGGCACATGCCACGTTTTCCGTTTTGCCAGCCGCGCCCGCGCTAGGTACACTCTGCGCAACGAAGTGTCACAGTGACTGAGCCACGCAAACCCCGCTACGCGGGCTTCGTCATCATCGCCATCGTCATCTTTGGGCTCCTCGTTCTTTCAAGTACGCGGCGGACCGATACGCAAATCATCGGCGGCATATTCCTGGTCCTGGGCGCGCTCGTGGTGTGGACAATCGTACGCGCCGTGCGGCTGCACTCGCGGTTTCAGGAGATCGATGGGCGGCTCGGAGCGATCGAGCACCAACTGGGAACGCGCCTGCGGAAACTCGAAGAGAGCGTGGCGCAGCTCCAGGTTGCGGTGGCGTCCCGGGGATTCGGCGGCCCGGCGGCGGAGCCGACGCCCCACGCTGTTGCGGAACCGTCGAAACCTGCTCCGGCCCATGCGCCGCCGGCCTTACAGCCGCCCTCTGCACCCGCTCTTCCCGTGCCCGTACCGCTAACTCCTGCGCCCTCGCTCGCAGGCCCCGCCGCGCCGAAAACACCTGGACCCTCGCCCGCTGCTCCGAGCGTTGTCCCCGCGCATCCCGGCGAGGTGGTCCGCCCCGTGCCGGCCGCGGCGCCGTCTACCGCCGCGCAGCCGGGGCAACGAGCTCGCATGCAACTGCCGGACATCGAGGAAATGCTCGGGACGAACTGGCTGAGCAAACTCGGCATTACCGGACTGGTGCTGGGTATTGCGTTCTTTCTGGTGCTGGAAGCGACGACGCCGGCGCGGCGCGTGGCGGTGGGATATCTGAGCGGCATCGCGTTGCTGGCGGCGGGAATCCGGTTCGAACGGGTGGAGCGCTACCGGCTGCTGGCTCGAGTGGGAATCGCGGGCGGATGGCCGCTGCTGTTTTTTGTGACCTACGCGATGTATCACGTGCCCGCGGCACGGCTCGAGGGTGTGACGCTGGTGGCGGATCTGCTGCTGATGCTGATTGTGGCCGGCGCGATGGTGGCGCACACGCTGCGGTACCGATCGCAAATGATCACCGGGCTCGCCCTGCTGTTGGCGTTTCTGACCATCACGGTGAATCGCGAGGGCGGCGTATGGAGCCTCTCGGCAGCGGTGGTTCTGGCCATGGCTGTGGCGGTGCTGTCGGTGCGGATGAAGTGGTACGAACTGGAAGTGTTCGGAATCCTGGCCACCTACCTGAACCACTTCTGGTGGCTGGTACCGATCATCGAGCCGATGCCGCGGCCGCTGCGGCCGTTCCCGCAGTTCGCGGCGAGCATCACCTTCCTGCTGCTCTACTGGGCGGTGTTCCGAGCGTCGTACGTGCTACGCAAGGCGCCGGAGGACGAGGGCACGTCCAGCGTGGCGTGCATCCTGAATACGTTCCTGCTGCTCGCGCTGGCGAAATATCAGTCCGTTCATCCGGAATGGGCGTGGAAATTCCTGCTGGCCCTGGGAGGAGTGGAGTTCGTCCTGGGGCAGCTCCCCATCGCGCGGCGCCGGCGCGCAGCGTTTGTGCTGCTGACCACGATCGGCGTCACGCTGATATTCACCGCGCTGCCGCTGCATTTCTCGCCGGAAAACACCTCGTTGCTCTGGCTGGCGCTGGCGGAGGCGCTGTTTTTCTCCGGAGTCTTTTTGGCAGAAATCGTGTTCCGGCGGCTGGGCTATATCGCCAGCGCGGTGGCGGCCATCCAGCTCATCGGCGTGCACGCGGCCGGAGTGTTCGGCGAACGCATGGACCATGCCACCTACGCGCTGCACTGGCCGCTCGGATTGACCTGCGCGGTGGCAGCCGTGCTCTTCCTGTTCACCGCGCACGTGGCGCCGCGGGGCTGGCCGTCGTTGTTTCCGGAGCGCTGGGACGAGTTCGCCTGCGAGATTCTCTCCTGGCTGGCGGGCGGCGTGGCCATGGCGGGAGCGTACGTGGCACTGCCGTACGCGTGGATCGCGGTGGCGTGGGTGGCGCTGGGCGTCCTGCTGCTGGGCGCGGCGAAACGCTGGAAGGAATACCGTTTGATGCCGGAGGCGTGCGCCGCCGTGGCGCTCGCGCTGGGGCGCGTGCTGGCGGTGAACCTACACCTGACCGGAGGCGCGCTGCACGGCGGTTCGGGTATTTCGCTACGCCTAATGACGCTCGCGGCCATCGCCGCGCTCTGCTACATCGGCGCGCGCTGGGGCGAAGCGGAAGAGCGCGCATGGACACAGCATCTGCCCGCTGCGCTCGCCTGGGCAGGAACGGGCGTGCTAGCGCTGCTGGCCTGGTACGAGCTGCAGCCGGCGAGCGTGGCGCTTGCGTGGGCGATTCTGGGCATCGCGCTTGTCGAAACGGGGATGGCGAAACAGTGGCTGGCGCTGCGCCTCCAGGCCTACGCCCTGTTTATCTCCGGTTTTTTCCGCATCTTTTTCGTCAACCTGAACGCGGAGAGTGGCCCGGAAATACTGAGCGCGCGGCTCTATACCGTCGTTCCCATGGCCGTGGTGTTCTATTTCGTTTACGAGCGATTGCAGGGCCGCGCGGACGAATTCCTGGCCGGAGACCGCCGCTGGCACGTGGCGGAGGCGCACTCGTGGATGGGGCTGCTGGCGGCGGTGGCATTGCTGCGGTTTGAAGTGCCGATCGACTGGGTAGTGGCCGCGTGGGCGGGCCTGACGGCGGTGCTGCTGGCCGTGGCGGCGATGAGCGGCCGGCGGCTGTTCATCTCGCAGAGCCTGATTCTGGGGCTGGCGGTGGCGGTGCGCGGTGTGCTGCACAATTTTTACGAGCGGAGTTATTTCCCGCTGCCTGCGCCGCTTGCTTTCGGGCGGTTCTTCGTGCTCAGCGTGACTGCGGCGTTGCTGCTGGCGGGGCTGCCGCTGGCATTCCGTCTGCGGGTGAAAGGCGAGAAGGCCCCGGCGGCGGGGCGGGTGCGGCGCGGGTGGTTCCACTTCGTGAACCGGCCGGAGCAGACCCTGTTCTTCGTGGCCATGCTGCTGGTGACGTCGCTGCTCGCAGCGGAACTGAGTAAGGGCATGGTGACTATGGGGTGGGGACTCGAAGCAGTCGCAGTGTTCTTGTTCGCGCTGAAAGTGGGGGAACGCAGCTACCGTCTCGCTGGGTTGGGCTTGCTCCTGCTGTGCGTGGCAAAAATCCCGCTGGTGGACATTTGGGACATGACGCTGACGGAGCGCGCGCTGACTTTCGTGGTGCTGGGCGCCTCGCTGCTGGGCGTGGCCACACTGTACACGCGCTTCCGCGAGAGGATCAGGCAATATTTGTGAAACACCGCGTCTATCTTCTGGTTGCCGTGCTGCTCGCCTCGCTCGGGCTGGTGCTGAGCGAGGTGCGCAAGCCGGACGTGCCGGTGAGCCCCGCGCCCCTGCTCTTCTTTCTGGCCGATACGCAGCGGGAGTTGACGCGCATGCCCATGGTGGTCACCCGCCTTCCGGACGAAAAGGAAATCGAAATCGGCAACCAACTGGCGCGAAAGTACGAGGCCATGCTTTCGCGGCCGGGGAACAATCCGGAAGCCCAGGCCATCCAGTCCTACATACAAAAGGTGGGAGAAACCGTGGCGCAGCACGCCCACCGGCGGTTGCCCTACCGGTTCCATTACGTTCCCGACGTGAATTTTATCAACGCGTTTGCGCTGCCCGGGGGACACGTGTTCATCGGCGAAGGCCTGCTGGAGCTGATGACAACGGAAGACGCCTTAGCCGCAATATTGGGCCACGAGATCGAGCACATCGACCATTACCACTGCGCCGAGCGGCTGCAAATCGAACTGGCCATGCGGCGGCTGCCCCTGTCCGGCATTGTGCGGCTACCCGCGGCGGTGTTTGTGGCCGGGTATACGAAGGACCAGGAACTCGAAGCCGACCGCGAAGGCGCGAAGCTGGCCGCGGCGGCGGGCTATTCCCCGCTGGAAGTGATCGCGGTTTTCGAACAGTTCGGCAAGCTTTACAAGGAGACGAAGGGGGGGGCGCGCAATCCGGGGGAGGAAATATCGCGCGTGGCGCTCGAGACCCTGGAAGGATATTTCCGTTCGCACCCGCTGCCGGAGGAGCGCATCGCCGCGGTGCGCCAGGAGGTAGCGTCGCTGCCCGCTCCACCGCCGCGGGCGCTCCAATTCCAGGAAGTGTTCGCTCGGGATCAGGCGGTTCTGGCACTGGCGGAGGGCCGGTATGGGACCGCTTCCACGCTGGCCACACGCGTGCTCACCACGAAGCCGGATGACGTGCCCGCACTGAAAACGCTGGCCGAGGCCCGCTTCGCACTGCGGGACTATGCCGGCGCGCTGGAGAATTATCAGAAGCTCGTTCCGCTGGACGCCGTGGCCGCGAGCGACGTGCGCCAGTTCGCCGTGCATCTGGCCTCCGCGGCGCTCCAGCGGCAGGATATGAAAGCCGCCGCGGAGCTGGCCCAGCACGCGCTGGAGTTCGAGCCCGTATCGCTGGAAGCGTACCTGCTACGCATCCGCGCCCTGCTGCTGGCGGGCGACGTGGACGCCGCGTGGGAAACCACACAGCAGCTCATGAAAATCGCGCCGGGCGGCCACGGAGAGCTGCCGGAAGTGGCCCGCGGGCGCGCCGAACAGTTGATGAACACGCACGACTACGCGCAGGCGGAGCGGCTGGCGGAATACTCCCTGCGCGTCCTGCCCAACGATCCCGATTACCTGCCGGCGTATGGGCGCGCCGCCTTCGCAAACGCGGACTTTGCGCATGCCGCAGACGCCTTCCTGAAACTCTTCGAGGTTATGCCGGAGCAGCCCACGCGCCCCGGCCCGTGGATGAGCCGGAACGCGGCGCTCTCCGCGGCCGCGGACGCGTTTGCCGCTTCCGGCGACGCGAAGCGCGGCGTTGCGGCGCTGGAAGCCGCGCGCTCGCGGGAGAAGCCCCGCGACCCCGCGCGTGATGCCGTGCTCGCAGAGGAGATTGCAGGCCTGAAACTCTTCTCCGGGGATGACAAGGACGCCAGCCGCTATGCCGATTACATTCGCGCCGGCCACTGGGCGGCCATGCCCGTGATCGGGCTGGACCGCATCGGCTGGTGGTATTACCGGACAGGGCGCGCGCCGGAAGCGGTGGAGCTGCTCTCGCGGCTGGTAGGTGTGACGCCGAATACGGACGAGGTAATTCTCGAACTGGGCTGGGCACAACTCGAAGCCGGAGCGTTTCAACCCGCGCTGGCCAGTTTCCGCAGGTCGCGCAGCGTGTTCAACGCCTGGCGACAGCGCGCGGATGATCCGCTAATGGGCCTGGGGCTGGGAGAATGGCTGCTCCCCGACCGTGAGCAAGCGCTGCGCGATTTCGGCGCGGAGATCCGCCAGCATCCGGAATGGCTCAACACGGCATGGGCCGGCGCGCTCTTTCCGCAAAACACGGTGCGTCTGGCGGGCGACGTGAACCGCGAACGTCTTCGCCGCGAGGCCGCCCAGAAAACTCTCTCGCAGTCCCGCCGCTAAGGGGCGTGGCCGTCGTCGCTCTCGCGGGCGAGCGTATTTCCGTTTGACCTCGCAGCGCATTGTTGGTATTCAACAAAGACCATGCCTCTCGCGCGCAGACAATTCTTCCGCCAGATGTTCAACGGAGTGGGCGCGGCGGCCGCGCTTCCCGCGCTGGGCCTGCCCGCCGAGGCGGTTGGATCCGCATGGCCAGGGAACTGGCGGACGCTCCAGGCGGGCACTCCCCATGGGCCGATTCGCCTCGACTCGAACGAAAATGCCTACGGCCCATCTCCGCAGGCATATGCCGCGCTGGAGGGAAGCGCGGCAATGGCCAATCGCTATCCGAAGCACGAGTACGAGGATTTGGTGTCCGCAATTGCCGCGCGGCACGGAGTGAAGGCGGAGCAGGTGCTGCTCGGCTGTGGGTCTTCTGAGAATCTGCGCATGGCCGCGGCCGCGCTTCTGGAGCCGGGGAAGACGCTGCTGTACGCGGATCCCACCTTCGAGCTCATCGTGCACCAGGCGGCGAGCACCGGAGCACAGATGGTGCCGGTTCCGCTGACAAAAAACTACGCGCACGACCTGGACGGGATTCTGGAGCGCGCGGCGGGCGGCTCCGGGCTGGTGTATATCTGCAATCCAAACAATCCCACCGGCACGCTGACGCCGCGGCAGGATCTGGAAGTTTTTTTGCGCAAACTGCCGCCGTCGTACACGGTGCTGATGGACGAGGCCTACCATCACTTCGTGGTGGGCTCACCGGATTATGTGTCGTTTCTCGACCGTCCCGTGGACGACCCGCGGCTGATCGTCACGCGCACGTTTTCCAAAATTTACGGGCTGGCCGGCATGCGCATCGGCTACGGGGTCGCGGCCGCGGATACGGCGCGCGTGTTGGCTGCGCGCCGCATGCTGTTTGCCGTGGGCGTTCCCGCGGCGCGGACAGCGCTCGCTGCGTGGAACGATGCGGAAACAGTCCCGAAAGGCGCGGCACGAAACGCCGCCGACCGACAGGAATTCTACAGGCAGGCGAAATCGCGCTCGCTGGCGGTGATTGATTCGCAGACGAACTTCGTGATGGTCCACTCGGGCCGCCCGGCACAGGACGTGATCGAGCACTTCCGGCAGAACAACGTGCTCATCGGCCGCCCGTTCCCTCCGATGACGGATTACGTCCGCGTCTCGCTCGGCACCCCCACGGATATGCAGGAGTTCTGGCGCGTCTGGGACCTGCTCCCTCCACAGAAAGCCGCATCTTAGACCCACGCCAGGCAGGATCTCTGATCTCCGTGCCCCTCACGCGGGCGCGAATCCTATGCGGCGCACCAGCGATGCGAAGCGCGGATCGGCACGGAAGCTGTCTGCCATAGGCTCGGCATTGAGCAGCGTGAGTCCGTCGGCGCGCTCCTGGTAGGCCGTCTCGAGCCACTCGAATGCCGCGTCGTAATCCTTCAGCCCGGCGTACAGCATTCCGAGATAGGTGGCGGGAATATTGCTCCGCTGGCGCTGCTGTTTGAGTTGCCGCAGGATGCGTGTGGCTTCCGTTCTGCGCCCGGCAATCGCGTATGCGAGCCCCGCTCCGGCTGCCGCGAGCGGCACGTCGTTCCACACGCTCCGCGTGCGCGCGAGCGAGGCGACGGCGGCGGCGCGCTGCCCTTTGCGCGCCAGCGCGCGGCTCACCAGGTAGTGCAGCAGGTAGAAGCGCGCATCGAGTTGGAGCGCGGCGCGGCATTCGCCGATGGCGCCGTCGAAATCCCGGGCGAAATAGAGAGCCGCGGCGCGCGTGGCGCGCACCACCACGATCAGGTGCGGATCGATCTCCTCCGCAATCTCCTGCGCACGCGCGATGCGCGCGAGCGCCTCGTCGGCGCGACCGAGCGCCAGCAGCAGCCAGGCGTAACGCAGCAGCGCGGCGGTGTAGTCTGGGTTCAGCTCCAGCGCGCGCTGGTAAGCCTTCTCCGCTTCCGGCCAGTTCCATTCGTAGTGGTGCAGCACCAGGCCCAGTGCGGCGTGGGCTTCCGGGAGAGCCGCGTCCAGTTCGAGCGCGCGGCGCGCCGCCGCGGCGGCCTTCGGCATGGCCTCGTGCGGCGGCATCGCGTCAAACGGAACCGTGGCCAACAGGCCGTAGGCCTGCGCAATGCCGGCATGCGAGAGGGCGTGCACCGGATCGCGCGCCACGGCGCGGGCGAACCATTCCAGGCTCTGCGCCAGAGCCGGCGCGGTCATCTGGTTCATCAGGAATCTGCCCATCAGGAAGGCCTGATAGGCTTCCGCGTCCACACGGCGGAGAGTGGAAGCGGCGGCGCGCTCGTGCGGCGCGATGGCCAGGCGCACTTCGCGGGCGATGGCCGCGGCCACGTCGGCCTGTACCTCGAGCACGTCGCGGAGGTCGCGGTCATAGCTCTGCGCCCACAGGTGGGTGTGCTCGCGCGCATCCACCAGTTGCGCGTCCACGCGGATGCGCCCTCCCGCGGCCCTCACGCTGCCTTCGAACAGGTAATCGAGGTCCAGCTCCGCGGCAATCTGGTCCGCGCGCTTCGCGCCGGATTTGTAGGCCAGCGCCGTGGTGCGCGCGATCACGCCCAGGCGCTCCGGTTCGAGCCGCGCCAGCCGCGTAATCATCTCCTCGGTCAGGCCGTCGGACAGATATTCCTGCTGCGCGTCGCCGCTCAGATTCGCGAAAGGGAGGACGAGCAGGCGGCGCCTGCGCTCGACCGCCGCGCCTGCCCGCTGCGGCAGGCCGGGCCGACTGCCGGCAGCGGCGCTCGGCCGAACGGCGCCTGCCGCTGACGGCGCTGCGCCGAGCCGCCTGCCGCGCGAATCCCGCCATGCAGCGACTTCGGACTTCAGCGCGTACACGGACCCGAGCTTTGCGTGCTGGTGGCGATGCACGGGCAGCGCCTCCGTGCGTTCCCAGCGCTGCACGGTGCGCACGCCACGCTTCAGGAACGCGGCAATTTCCTTCCAGGAATCGAGCCGGTCTTCGGCAGCAGCGTTCAGCGGCGATGCGGTCTGTGGCGGGGCCATGGCGCGTGATTCCGGGACGTGCACAGATTGTACGGCCATGCGAATCTTACCTTTCGCAATCCGCGGGTTCAATTTCCCGGCGGTACCCCCGCCAGGGCGCGCCAATGTGCGCCAGACGTGGCCTGGCGCTTGTCTCTCGTGCCCTGCCGCGCCTAGCCTGATGCGACGCTGTGAATTCGTCGAGAGAGTCCGGGAGGCCTGCGATGAAAAGAACACCGGCACTACTGATTGCCATTCTGCTCTGCTTGCCCTCTGGCTGGGGACAAACCTATCCCCGCCAGACGCAGCAGCCGCAAGAGCCGCGCGAGCTCGCCGCGCAGGAACCCCAAGACAGGCAGGATGCGGACGAGCCGGCCGACATCCCCGACGTCATCAGCATCCCGGCGGGAACGCACGTGCCTATGACCATCGTGCGCGCGCCGCAGGAATCGCAGGCGCGCGAGGGCATGCGGGTGTACCTGCGGACGCGCGTGCCGCTGCACGCCGATGGCGGAATCGTGATTCCCGCGCGCACGCTCGTCGTGGGCGTGTTGACCAGCAATCCCGCAACCAGCTCGGGGAACAGCACCCTGTCGATTCGCCTGAAGACCATTGTGCTGCCCAATGATGTCCGCTTGCCGGTTTCCGGCAGAGTGCTGGGGACGATTGGCGGGCCGAGGGGGCCGTCTGCCGCGGCGGTGGGCTCGAATCCGGTGGCCGCGCTCTCCGGTTTGTCGCCCGAGGAGCTCGCCATGATCAGCACTTTCGCGCTGGTGGGCGCGGAGATAGGCCAGGCGGTCGGAAAAAGCCAAAAGGGAACTATGGTGGGAACGCTCGTAGGCGGCGGTATCGGCGTGGCCACGGTGCTGGCGATGAATGGGTCGCACCTGAACCTGCGCGCCGGATCCAACGTAACTGCCGTGCTCGAAGAGCCGTTGGCGCTCGACCAGCGGATCGTCGGGTAGCGAGGTGCGAACAGCGCGCTGCCGGGGCACGGTCCGCCGCGGCGGATGCCGCTAGGGCAGCGGCTGCAACCGCGCGTTGGTGAGGAACGGATCGGAAAAATCCGTCATCTCGCCCGCACGTTTGCCGGTGACGGGCATCAGCCGCGCGGCCAGCGGCTTCTTCCAGCGCAGGGCTAGTGCCGCAACGTCGGCGTAAATTCGTTCGAGCTGCTCGCGCGTAACGTCGCCGGGCAGCGGAATGGTGTCCAGTCCGGTGGCGCACACCGCGGAGTAGCCGAGCAGCGCATCGAGCGACACGCGGCCCTCGCTCCAGCGCTGGGCCAGCCGCGCGTCTTCCAGCACCGGGAGCATCAGCCCGCAGTAGCCCACCTGTCGCACCGGAACCGCCTGCACCGCATTCGTCACCAGCGCTGCCGCCGCCAGCGTTCCCGGCGAACCAAAAGGCCGGCCTGTGAACGCTTCCATGGCCGCGCCGATCGAGACGTCGTCGAGCGGCGCGGGCGTGGGGTCGAAGCCCAGATAGCGCCAGCGCGTGGCGCGTTCGATGCGGCGCGCGGCCGCGGCCAGCGCGCGGGCATGCTGTGTGAGCGCAGCCAGCAGCGCACGACGCGCGCGCGGCGCATCGCCGTGGTGTTCCCCCAGCACTTCCTGCACAACCCCGGCAGATTCCAGGCCCATGGCGAAGCGGTTGCCCGGCCCGTTGTGCCACGAGCCGGGGAAAAACGGCGAATTTTGCGGCACGCAGGCGAGCGCGGTGAAATTGAACGGCCCCTGGCTTCGAGGGCTGTGCGCGGCAGCGTGCAGGACGGTCTCCGCGGCGGCGCGCATGGCGCGCGGGTGCGGCCCGGCGCCCCAGGCGATCAGCAGATTCGCTTGCAGCAGCCGGGCGCTTTCGAGCGCTTCGGCGAGCAGATGCGCGGACGCAGGATCGTCGCGGTCGCGGCACATCGCCGGGCCGATCGACAGCTCGAAAGGAGTGGCCACAGCCAGGTCGTCCATGCGTCGCAGCGTGGCCAGCGCTTCCCGGCGCGGGACGCGGCGCAGCCAGAGCGGAAACGGCTGCGTGGTGATGCGGATGGATTCGACGGAGTAGCTGCGGTCTTCGACGATGGCGCGCGCCGCGCGCAGTTTCTCGAGCGCTCCGGCAATCTGCCCCTCCCAGCCCGCGTGCGTGATGCGGACGAACGCGGCGATGGCGCGGACTTTGGGGTTCGGCATGGGGGAGGAGTTTACCGCACGAACTCGCAGCACGCCGCGTCAGCGGCGGAACACGTACGCGTCGAGCGACCACGGGCCCGCGCCCACAAAGAGCAGGAAGAGCAGCGCCAGCAGCATTGAAAAATCCGTGCGCGATTCCGAAGCCATGCTCCAGAAGCCGTAGCGGTGCAGTTGCGCCAGATGGAACGGCCCGTAGGCGCGGCCCAGCAGAATGGGAATCTTCGTGGAATAAATGGCCACGGAAATATCCGCCAGCAGCGGAATTGCCGCCAGCCGCGTGAAGAATCCCACGAGCAGCAGGGCGCCGCAGAATATCTCCACCGCGCCGACGAACGGCCCCGTCGCGTTGGGCCAGGGAATGCCGATGCGCCCAAAGCGTCCCACGCCCATCAGCTCCGGAAACAGAAATTTCTGAATTCCCTCCTCGAAGAACACGCCGCCCACCAGCAGCCGGATGAGCACCACGGCCGCAGGCGCATCGGAACGAAGCAGCCAGGAAGCATCGCTCTCGTCAGGCATCGCCGCCCCTTTTGCCCTCACCGCCCTAGCGCGCCGGCCGCGCTGTGCTCTTGAACTGTTTGCTGAGCGCCAGCGCCTGTCCCTGATAGGACGAGCCGATTTTCGCGCCGTACACCTTGTCGGGAATCGAGAGCAGGTGCATGTAGTACAGACGGCCAACGGCCTGCCCATCCTCGATCTGGAAAGGCACCTCGTGCGCGCGCACCTCGAGCACGGCGCGAGTGCCTTTGATGTCGTTGTTCAGGCCGAAACCGAAGCCGGGATCGAAAAATCCGGCGTAATGGATGCGGAACTCGCCCACCGAAGTCTCCAGCGCCACCATCTCCGCCGCGTACTCCGGCGGCACGCGCACGCGTTCTTTGGACGCGATGATGTAAAACGCTCCGCGGTCGAGGACCAGTGAGCCGTTTCGCGGCGGATAAATCAACTCCCAGAAATCGTCCGGCTCGTAGTGGTTCACTTTGCTGAGGTCGATGACCGGCGCGTTGCTCCGCGCTTTGTAGGCGACGACTTCTGAGGGAGGCTCCGCCTGGGTGCTGACGCGAATCCACAGGCCCTCTTCGATTTCAGCTTCGGCGCGATTGTCTTCCGCCAGATAAACCAGGCCGTGCTGCCGGTCCAGCGCGCGCAGGCTGCGATCGTCCGACGACGGGTCGCCGAGCAGGAAGCGCATCTGGCTGAGCTTCATCCCCGCCGACAGCACCACGCTGAACGTTCGGGGCACCACCTCCGCGTACAGCCGGCCGCGGTAGCCGCTGCGCACCCACTCGAAATCCTCCCCGTAATCGGTTATCAGCCGGGTGAAAATGTCCAGGCGGCCTGTGGTGCTTTTCGGATTGCATTTGGCGGACACCTCGTCCGGCAGATTCAGCTCTTCGGCCAGCGGCACGATATACACGCAGTTTTTCTCGAACACGGCGGGGCGCGTCAGGTCCACTTCGGACATCTTCAGGTCCTGAATCTTCTTTTCCACCGTGGACGATTTCCCGGGCAGAAAACTGGCGCGTACGCGGTAGGCCGTCCCACCCAATCTCAGGTCGATGCTGGCCGGCTGTATCTGGTCTTCGGAGATTTCGCCGCGGAGTTCCCTGCGCTGGGCTATCCGGCCGGAGGCAATCATCTCGCGGATGGATTGCGATGGGAGGACGCCGCTGGCCCGCTGGCTGGGCGCCAGGTCGCCGCGATCCTGGAACAGCAGCTTCTGGTCCGCCATGGAAGCGAAGAATCGCCCTCCGGGCAATCTGTGGCGCGGCATTGCCTCCCAGCCGCGTCTCGGCTCACGAGTATAGCAAGAGGGGACGAACAGCGCGGTGCGAATGCCTGCTACTTCTTGGTTCGTTCGTCGGAGTGGATGCGGCCGTCGCGGATGAGGATAATGCGGTGGGCGTAGGCGGCGATGTCCTGCTCGTGCGTCACCAGGATGATGGTGTTCTGCTGCTCGTGCAGCTTGACGAACAGGGCCATAATCTCCGCGCCCGTTTTCGAGTCCAGGTTTCCGGTGGGCTCGTCGGCCAGCAGAATGGACGGTTTATTCACCAGCGCGCGCGCCACGGCCACTCTCTGCCTCTGTCCGCCCGATAGCTCGTTGGGCTTGTGCATCATGCGGTCGCCCAGGTCCACCATGCGCAGCGTTTCCTTGGCGCGCTCCAGGCGCTGCTCGGCGGGCGTGCCGTTGTAAATCAGAGGCAGCTCCACGTTGTGCAGCGAGGTGGCCCGGGCCAGCAGGTTGAAGGTCTGGAAGACGAACCCGATCTCTTTGTTGCGGATGTAGGCGAGCTGGTCGTCGTCCAGCGAACTGACCAGCCGCCCCGCCAGCCAGTAGCTCCCCGAGGTGGGAGTATCCAGGCACCCGATCAGGTTCATCAGCGTGGATTTCCCCGACCCGGAAGGCCCCATGATGGCCACGTATTCCCCGCGCTTGATTTCCAGGTCCACGCCACGCAGCGCGTGCACCTGCTCGGAGCCCATCTGGTAGGTCTTGGTCAGGCCTTCGGTGAAGATAACGGCGCCACGGTCCAGCAGGTCCTGCCGGACTCCGGCTTGCTCAGAGGGAACGGCCTCGACGGGCATGGGATTCGCGTTCCTCCTCGGAACGTCGCTCAGGAAGTTTCCGGCTGTTTGGGAGCCTCGTTGTCCACTTTCACGCGGTCGCCGGGCTTGAGCGAGCGCAGCGCCTTGTAACTGCCGGTAACGATCTCATCGCCATCCTTCAGCCCGGATTTTACTTCGATATCGGTCACACCGGTGATGCCCGTGTCCACCTGCACGAATTGGACTCGCCCCTTGCGGACCACAAACACGCCCTGAATCTCTTCTTTCTTGGGATCGGCGCCGGGAGGCAGTGGTTTGGCCGCGGCCAGCACCACGCTGCCGGATTGGGACTTCTTCTCGGCGGCCTTGCGCGCCTCGTCGAGGTCCTTGCGCGTGCGCAAGGCCAGCGCCTGCAGCGGAATCGCGAGCGCTCCTTTTTCCTGCGCCGTCTGGATCTTGGCGGTGGCCGAAAGTCCGGGGCGGAGGCTGGTGGGCGGATTGTCCAGAGTCACCACCACCTTGAAATCTTTGGCTTCCTGATTGCTAGCGGTGGTCTGCGTGGTGGCCAGACCCGAGGAGCGCAGCATGGCCTGATCGCCCATCTCCGTGACCTTGCCCCTGAACGTCTTGCCCGGAATGGCGTCGATAGACACGTCGGCGATCTGTCCGGGGTGCACGTTGACCATGTCGGTTTCGTCCGCCATCACCTCCGCGGTCACCACGGACATGTCCGAAATGGTCATCAGATAGCTGCCCGTGGCGTTCTGGATTCCAGGCACCACGTTTTCGCCCACGCGCACAGCGATGAAGCTCACCACGCCGTCAATCGGCGCCACGTACGTCGTCTTGCGCAGCACGTCGGCCAGCCGCGTGAGCATGGCGCGGTTCTGCGCCAGCAAGGAGCGCTGCCGGTCCAAGTCACTCTTGGACTGCTGCATCTGGGCCTGGCTGGCGGCCAGCCCGGCCTTAGCCCCGTCGAAGGTGGCCTTGCGGGTGTCGAAATCCTGCTTGGGGATCAGCCCGTCCTTCAGCAGTTGCCTGCCCCGCTCGAAATCCAGTTCGGCGTGCTCGAAATCAGCCTGGCGCTGCGCCACCGTAGCCTGGGCCGAACGGTAATTCGCTTCCGAAGACTGCACCGCGTCCGACGCGGACTGAATGGCCGCGCGCTGCGCATCCACGTCCGCGCCCGGCTGCACGTCTTCCAGCCGCAGCAGCACGTCGCCGCGCTTCACGTGGTCGCCTTCCTTCACCACGATTTCCTTGATCTTCCCGAACCCTTCGCCCAGCACGTTGGTGTACGTACGAGGCTTCACTTCACCCGACGCGGTGACAATCGATGTCAAATCCTCGCGTGTCACCTTGCCGGATTGCACCGTCACCACGCCCTTGGTGGTTTCGTACCGAAACACGCTGAACGCAATCAGCAGGACAAACAGCCCGCCGATCCCGAGCAATACTTTTTTCCAGGTCTTCATGGCATCCCATCCAGCCTCGCCACCGGCGCAAACCCCTCCCTAGCGCGAACAGACCGTCGGTTCCGGGGCGCACTGTTAAATACGCTGTCCAGCCTCCAAAAGTTTCCCAGCGAAAGGGGTGTCCGACCGCCAGCAGCAATCTGAGAGAAGGGCGCAACCGCCCGCGGACGCGGAACTCCCGGTACCGCCTCCCACGCACGGCCACCGCTAAGCCCGGACTGCGTCCCGCCCTATCATTTTAGGGGGAGCCACGGAAAAACTCCACTGGCTTTCCGGCTTAGTTCTTGCTCCCCGACAACCGCGAAGACTCATCTCTCCCGGCATCGGCTGCCCTTCCTCTTATTTCGACGAGCCAAAGCGGCGCCGCGTCTCCACGAATTGCGCGCAAAAATCACCTACCCGGCCTTGCCATGGCGCTTGGAACTGCGAAGTTCTCATCCGCGCACTCAAATCTCATCCGGCAGATGGAACCTAAAGCTTAGAAATTCAGGCGGATTATTTTCATAACCTTTTTCTATTCAATTGCTTCCGGGAAGGCTGCAGTGGTTTCCCGATTGCCGCGTCTCCCTGCGGAGGTTTCCGGTTCCGTGGTGCTGAGGCTGGTCTTACCAGATGTGAAGCGCCGAATTCAGCCAGCAGCGCGGAACAGCAAACCCACACTGAACCAAGGAGCCGGAAGAAATCATGAGAAAACTGTTTGCCTTAGTTTTGGGATTCGCGCTGCTCGCTTTTGCCTCCATCGTTGTGGCCCAAGCCGTCAGCGGCAACATGGCGGGAACCGTGGTGGACAAGTCGGGCGCGTTGGTGCCCGGCGCGAGCGTTACGGTCGTTAATGTGGACACGGGGTTCACCAGGAGCCTCACCGCCAATACTCACGGCGAATTCCTGTTCGTGGACTTGCCACCGGGAATTTACAACATCACGGTCAAGGCCGCGGGGTTTGCCCAAGCCAACATCACCCGGTTCCCGGTGCAATTGAACCGCACCAACTCGGTGTCTGTTGTGCTTGAGGTACTGACCCAAAACGTGACCGTGGAGGTGAGCGGCGCAGCCCCGCCCATCAATACTTCCACACCGCAGATCGAGGGGACGTTCGAGGCGCGGGAGACGGCAGACTTGCCCACCGCATCGATCGTGAACGGGGTGTTGAACTTCTCGCTGTTGCAGCCGGGTGTGGCGACCGGCGGCGGCATCGGGTACGGCACGGGGCCGTCGGTCGGCGGCCAACGGACCACGAACAACAGCTTTACGATCGAGGGAGTAGACAACAACAATAAGGGCGTGACTGGACCACTGGTTTCGGTCCCGAACGACGCCGTGGCTGAATTCTCCACCCTTCAGAATCAGTTCAGCCCTGAATTCGGCCACTCGAATGGGGGACAGTTCAACATCGTGGTGCAGAGCGGGACGAACAATTTTCACGGCAAACTGTACGAATACTTCGAGAACCGGAAACTCGACGCGATTGACAATCAGGTGGCGTTGAACACGCCCGCGGGCACGTCACCATCGAACCCGCGATTTGATTCCAACCGGGTAGGGGGCCAACTCGGCGGACCGATTATCAAGGACAAGCTGTTCTTTTTCGCGAACGGCGAGTACGACCCGTTCGGACTAGCCGGCACGCCCGTTCCTTCCCTGGCACCCACGGCGGCGGGCTATGCCACGCTCAACAATCTGGTGACCATGAATGTGACGGGCCCGAACCCTGGCGGCACGGGCCCCGCGGTGGCGCCATCGGGCAATAACCTGGCCCAGTTGCAGAAGTACGTGACGGTTGCGCCGACGTCAAACGGGTCGCCCATCCCGATTTGCACCGGTGGAACGATCCCCGGCGGAACGGCTGCGGCGCCGACCTGCGCTCTCGGAACGCTGGTGAACGTAGATGTGGGGTCGTTGCAGTTCACCGCTCCGTCTTACTCGAACACCTACTTTTTGACCACTGCGGCGGACTACAACATGTCCGCCAAGGACCAGTTCCGGATCCGTTATATTTACAACAAGTTTTCGGGGCTGGACACCCGGGCGCAACTCCCGGCGTTCTATACCACCGTGCCGCAGAAGTTTCATCTGGTGGCTATCAACGAATACCACACGTTCCGGCCGGACCTGACCAACGAGTTCCGTTTGGGATTCAACCGATTCACGCAAGCCTTTCCGGATGGCGGGTTCAAGTTCCCGGGTCTTGACGCGTTCCCGAACCTGACCTTTGCGGACCTGGGCATCCAGGTGGGCCCGGACTTCAACGCACCGCAAGCGAACATCCAGAACGAATACTCAGTGAGCGAGAACCTGAGCTGGACGCACCACAAACACAACGTGCGGGTGGGCGTGGACACCCGGCGCTACATTTCGCCCGACTCGTTTACGCAGCGGGCGCGGGGAGACTACAACTACAGCTCACTGGGGACGTACCTGTACGACATCAACCCCGATGGCCTGACCGAGCGGAGCACAGGTTCCCTGATTTACCATGGGGATGACATCGATACAGGCTGGTACATCAACGATCAATGGCGCATCCTTCCGTCGGTCACTTTCAATTACGGGATGCGCTACGAGTACGCCACGATCTCGCAGGGCGCGCGGCTGCAATCCTTGAACAGCGCCGCGAGCGTCCCGGGCCTGATTGACTTTTCCGAGCCGCGTGCGCCGAAGAACCAGTTCATGCCGCGGGTGGGGTTTGCCTGGTCGCCGGACAAGAACCGCACATGGGCCGTGCGAGGCGGGATGTCCATGGGCTACGACGTGAACTACGACAACCTGGGGCAGAACTCGATCACGACAGGCGCCGCTCCACAATTGGGCGGGACGCAGGACAAGGATCAGACCACCGCAGGCATCCTGACGAATTTCCTGGGCAGCGGGGGCATTCCGCCGGGGACGGGGGGATTCAACACGTTTCCGGGGTGCGCGGCGCCGTGCGGCACCACTGGGCACGGGCAAACGCCTCAAGCCCAACAGCAGTTCGCCACTGCCGGAAACATCGTTGTGAACCAACTCAACCCGGTGGCCATTACGGGCACGCTCGGAGTGCAGCACACCTTTGCGAAGAATTACACGGCAGAGGTGCGTTACGTTTACACGCACGGCTACCACCTGCAGGCTCAAGTGCGAGCCAACCGCCAGGCGGAGGTCACGCCGACATTGTTCATCCCATCGTATTTAATGAATCCGGGAGCGGCAGTGCTGAACTCGCTATCGACGAACCTCGGCCCGGCAAGCAATCCGAACTCGCTCGCCGCCCGAGGGAGCTTTGTGCCGCAGTACGTGGCGGGCTGCGGCGCCGGACCGGGCGGCGAGGACATCAGCCCCTGCTTCGCGGGAGCGAACATAACGGTGTTCGAACCGGAGGCCAGCTCCGTCTATCACGGTCTTCAGACGCAGTTGATCCGGCGGTTCGAGCACGGGCTGCAATTCAACCTGGCATACACGTACAGCCACGACATTGACGACAATACGGCTACCCTGAACTCGACAACGGTCAGCCCGCGGCGTCCACTGGACTTTCTGAACCTGGCGTTAGACCGGGGGAACTCGGCGCTCGACCACCGGCATCGCATCACGCTGGCGATGTATTACGACTTGCCATACTTCAAGACGGGGAACTGGTTCCGGCGGAACGTGCTCGGAAACTGGCTGGTTGCCCCCATCTACACATTCCAGTCGGGTGAATGGGGTGACCTCCAGGCCGCCAGCGATGTAAACCTGAACGGCGACTCGGCCGGTGATCGGGTACTGCTCAACCCGGCGGGAAATAAGAGCATGAGCTCAACGGTGACGCCCCTGCGGGCCACGGCCGGCCCGAACACGGGGCTGACCGTTGCCTACCTTGTGAACAATCCGGGGGCCTACTACATCCGGCCAGGCGCCGGCTCGCTCGAACCCAACAACGGCCTCGCGGTGGCCGGCCGCAACACGATCTTGCTGCGGCCGATCAATAACATGGACATCACCATCGGGAAGAAGTTCTCGATCACGGAGAAATTGCGCTTTGAGTTCCAGGGTCAGTTCCTGAACTTCTTCAACCACCCACAGTACATTCCGGGCAGCATAAATACGATTACCGGAAATGGTCTCACGACGGTGACCGGACAAATTGTCAGCTACGCCGACGGCAGTGCGGGGGGCTTGGCGCTCAAAGCTAGTCTGACGCCCACGAACCCTTTGTTCGGACGTTATGACCAAGTGCTCTCGAGCAACCCGCGGGTGATTCAGCTCGTTGTCAAGCTCGTTTTCTAAAGCGCGATCAACTCGGACCTGCTTCCCGGGGAGTCCGCTGTAGCGGACTCCCCGGTTTTTCGTGCGTGTACTCTCAATCCTTTCCCCGCGCACCCTCCGCAGAAGCACAGTCGGCACCGTGTGCCTACGTCTGCGGGCGCGCGGGAATGTTCCCTCCGCCTGGAAATCCGGCTCCCAGACGACTTTCTTTGGCCTAAATCCCTTGTCGCCATAAGATTGGCAACCTATGGTTATTAGTATCTTTGGCCTGAATTCTTCCCATTTTACATAAAACCGGCCCTCAGTTTTCCTCATCCACGTATTTCTAAACTTCTGATTCCAAATAACTTAATATTATTCTCTTCCGGGCGAGAAGTCGGTGATAAATATGCAGACATGCCAGTCGGATTTGGGGTGGTTTCCTATTCCGGAAGCTCGTACAGGAGGCGTTGACATGAGAAGTGCTTTTCGCAGGGGGGCGATACTGCCTTTGATTTTGAGCCTGGTCGCGATCGTGGCCGTATTGGTCAGCCCGTTGGGTGTGCAAGACGCAAAGGCGGATAACCTCTACGCCAGCATTCGAGGCCGGGTGGCGGATCAATCCGGCGCAGCGATTCCGGGTGCGACGGTGAAAGCCACGCACGTGTCCACGGGAACTGTCACCAGCACGACCTCTCGCGATGACGGAACCTTCGTATTTTTGCAACTCGCCATCGGCAACTACAAGGTAGTCGTGGAGAAGGCAGGGTTCTCCACGTACACGGCGGGCGGCATCCACTTGGATTTGAACGAGGTCTTCAACCTGAACGTCGCCATGCAACTGGGCGCGGTGACCCAGGAAGTGCGGGTAGAGGCCAACGTGGCCCAGGTAGAGACCTCAACTACGCAGCTCGGCACCGTGATTGACTCCAACTTGGTCGTGAACCTGCCCTTGATCGGCCGGAACTGGGTTAACCTCCAACAGTTGGTGCCCGGCGTTCAGGCGGCCTCCGACGGCAGAGGCGAATTTGCCACCAACGGCAGCCAATCGCAGCAGAACAGTTTTCTGATTGACGGCACGGACACGAACGACCTGCCCCTCAATACTCGGCTGATTGTCCCCAGCCCCGATGCCATTGCTGAGTTCCGTCTGGTGACCGGTTCGATCAATCCGGAATACGGCCGGAATTCCGGTGCGGTCGTGAATGCCACCACGAAATCCGGAACGAGCTCGTTCCATGGCGACATTTTCGACTTTTACCGCGACACCTTCTTGAATGCCCGCAACTACTTCGCAAAGAAGCCCCAGGTTTTCCATCAGAACCAATTTGGCGGCACCGTCGGCGGGCCGGTGATCAAGAAGCACACCTTCTTCTTCTTCTCCTATCAAGGAATCCGGGCTCGCCAGCCGCAAGCTGGGGGCAACGCTCCCGTGTATCCAAGCACGGAGCTGAACGTCGCCAATCTGGGCGCGGGCGCCACGGATCCGGTCATCGCAACCAGCGCCAATGTATCGCCTATCCCGCTGACGGGCTCCGACGGAGTCGCTTACGCCGCCATGACACCGTACAAAACGATTTTCGGCTGCAATGGGGGCATGACCCCGAACTGCGTTGTGGGATTCATCCCGGGATCCGATTTCAACACCATTTCCAAAAATCTGATCACGAAGTTTGTTCCCGCGCCCAACGCAGGAGGCACCAATTTTCAGTTCAGTCCCATTACGAACGCCAAAGCGGACCAGTACATCGTTCGAGTGGATCACACGTTCAATTCCAAGGACACGATCTGGGGCACCTGGTTCATCCAGCACAGCCCGTCGACGGATGCGCTGCCGTTCACCGGCTCGGATCTGCCGGGATTTCCTGAGGTGGCCGATCGCCACTTGAAATTCCTGACCTTGGACTGGTCGCACGTCCTGAACAGCCACATGGTGAACGAGCTGCGCGGCGGATATACGCGGTTTAATTTTGTGGCTGTGGAGCCGGTCAACCCTACTCAACCTTCTACCTTCGGCTTCGCGACCATACATCCACAGCTCGCCTCAGGAGCCCAATTGCCGATTATCGACCTGACGGGATCCGGCCTGTTCATTATCGGTTTCTCCAACAACGGCCCACAGCCGCGCATCGATCAGACCTACGAGACCGTGGACAACTTCTCCTGGCTTGAGGGCAAGCATACGCTCAAATTCGGCTTCGACATGCGCCGGTTCGAGGTCCTCAACCCCTTCGCATTCTCGAATAACGGGAGTTTCAGCTTCGCCGGAACAGGCCAATTCAGCACCGGTGATGGCGGGGCCGACTTTCTGCTCGGTATCCCGGACTCCTTCGGTCAAGGGAGTGGGGGCACCATTGACGCCAGGGCGCAGGAGTATTACAGCTACGCTCAGGATCAATACAAGTTCCGCCCCAATTTCACCATCACTTACGGCGTGGGATGGCAAATCGATACTCCCATTAGCGACATCGCAAATAACAACCATGCGGCGTTTGCCTTCCGGCAGGGCCAGCAATCCGTGGTATTCCCCAATGCGCCTCGAGGATACGTGTTCCAGGGAGATCCGGGCGTACACGCCACGGGAGTGGCGCATACGTTCCGCAACTTCGGGCCTCGGCTCGGATTTGCCTACAGCCCCAACTGGGGCTGGCTCTCCGGCGGCCCCGGAAAAATGAGCATACGCGGCGGGTTCGGCATCTACTACAACCGCTCGGAGGAAGAGCAAACCCTCCAGTTCCTGGGCGGGCCCCCGTTCACCATCAGCAGCGTTGGTGCCGGATCGCTCGCAGCACCGAACGGAAGCCCGAGCTTTGCGGATCCGTACACGAGCATTGTTGCGGGTGGCGGCGCGGTTGCCAATCCGTTCCCCTTCGCCGGGCCGGCAGCGAATGTTGACTTCACTCCGTTCCTGCCTCTGTACCAGGGACTGGCGGGTGCGGATCCGGATACTACGGATCCGATGTCGGAGAACTACAATCTGACGATTGAGCGGGAGCTTCCCGGGCAGACGATTTTGTCCGTAAGTTACGTCGGCGCGGTGGCCCATCACCTGACCGTCGGTGTTCCCGTCAATCTCGCCACGAACGTTCAGCCCTGTGCGGCCGATCCCGCTTGCAGCGTGGATAACCAGCTCTTCACGCATCCGGGCGATTTCCTCTTTCCTGCAAACATCTATGGGACCATCGATCAAATCTCCACCATCGGCAGCTCCAACTACAACTCCCTGCAGGTGGGCGTGAACAAGCACCTGAGCCACGGTTTGCAGTTCCAGGTGTCCTACACTTACTCTCACGCGTTGGATGACGGTTCTGGATTCGAGAACACTTCGTTTGGCGGAGGCGGCTTCGGCGGTTTCGCAGCCATTCGGGCGATCAATCCCTATAACCGTCGCGCCTCCTACGGCAACTCGATCTTCGACGCCTCTCAGCGGCTGGTGATGAGCTACGTTTACACGATCCCCGGCGTCGGGAGTTCCCCATTCGTTTCCAGGCTTACCCACGGGTGGACGATTGCCGGGATTACGACTTTCCAGGGTGGATTCCCCCTGGACGTGATCGCTAGCAAAAATACTTCACTCACGTGCCAGTCGGCCATCCAGGATTTCGCGTGTCCCGACGGTCCGAACTTCGTCGGCCCGGTCCACTATATGGATCCCCGCAACACTCCAGGTGTAAACCAGTACTTCAACAAGAACGCCTTTGTGGCCGCGCCGCTCCCGAGCGCGGTTAATGCGAGCACTCCCGCGAGTCTCCTGGCGACCCTGGGCAACGCGGGGAGAAACCTGCTCACCGGGCCGGGCTTCCAAAACTGGGACTTTCAACTTTTCAAGGATACCCAGATTACGGAAGGCACGCGGATTGAGCTGCGCATCGAGTTCTATAACCTTTTCAACCATACGCAGTTCAACCCCAACGGAATCAGCACCAACTTCAACAGCAGCAGGTTTGGCCGGGAGACCACGGCCTTTTCCCCGCGGCTGATTCAGTTGGCTGCGAAGTTCTACTTCTAAACGGCCAGAGACAAGCCTTCCAAAGGGGCCGGCCCGCCGAGCGGGCCGGCCCCTTTGCTTTTTCTCCAGCCGTCCCGCATCCGGACAACCCAACCATAAGGCCTGGAATCTCAGTAGACCTGAAGGATTCTCCGGCCGGGGAAGGATTTGACGTGCCGGGGGAAGAGAACTAGAATCTCGAAGTCCTCCGGGGGGCCTATTCGCTGTGGACTCTGGTAATACCTTTTCTTCCTCACTTTTCCTGTCGGTTTCTGGCGCGGTTTCCGCCGGCGCATGGCCGCAATCGGACTCCGCTTCGCGGCTTTTTTCACTAGACGTCTTCCAGAGCGGTGGGCGCACTATCGTCGTGCACGCCGGCGACAACCTCGCCAAACGCATGAGATTTACCGCTGCCGAGTTCACCGTAAGGGTTTCGCCCGTCGCGGCGGCCCGGAACTGAGCCAGGGTGAATCCGACAGCGCAGGCCATCTCAACGGGTGAGCGGGCCTTGGAGCCGGGAAACGGCTTGTCCATAGCTCGTCGCTGCGGCGCTTCCCAATTTAGGGACACAACTCACGGGCATCCTGTGCGTTCGGGGTTCGATGTTCAGCCGCCTCCGGGCAACGTCTCCCCCGGAGATTCCAGCTGCCGCTGCACATTCAGCAACGGGGCGTGTATGGCTGTCGGGCCGGGGATTTTTTCCGAGGGATATGGCGGGCTGCGAGGCAAGCTCGACGCGGGGAAAAATAGATTAAGGAGCATGCGGATACCATGAAAAAGGCTCTGCTCAGCGGGTTGGCTTTCCTGCTCGTCTGGTTCGGCCCGGCACTCCGGGCGCAGACGGTCAGCGGCAACATTGCCGCGACCATCCAGGACGACTCGGGGGCCCCGATTGCCAAAGCGGTGGTCACAGCGGTGAACACGGCGACGGGAGTCAGACGGTCGGCCGCCGCAAACGACGACGGCGAATGTCTCCTGCGGGATCTCCCGCCGGGGTCTTACGAGCTTACCGTCATCGCCCCCGGCTTCACCAAGAGCACACAGACCGGCTTCCCCGTGCAATTAAGTCGCACGAACTCCGCCACTTTCGTCTTGAAGGTCGCCGGAGAAAAGACCACCCCGGAGGTCAAAGAGGCGCCACCCCTGCTCAACACCACCTCGGCGCAGATCGAGGCCACATTTGAACGGAGGGATCTTGCCACCCTGCCCACTGCCACCGTTGGCCTCGGAGTGGTGAACCTGGCCCTGCTCGAGCCGGGAGTTTCCTCCAGCGGAGGCGTCGGCTCGGGAGTCGGCCCCGCTGTCGGCGGCCAGCGCCCCACCAACAACAACTACACGATCGAAGGCATAGACAACAATAACAAGACCGAAACCGGGCCGGAGGTTCGCGTCCCCAATGACGCCGTGGGCCAATTCACTGCACTCCAAAACGGTTTCGATACCGAGTTCGGGAACTCAAACGGCGGCCAGTACAACCAGACAATTGTGAGCGGCACGAAGAAATATCACGGCACCCTGTACGATTACACCCAGAACCGCTACCTGAATGCCACCGATCAGGCCGCGGTGGTGAGCGGTGCGAGTCCCCAGCGGCCCCGCTTTGACTTCAGCCGGATGGGCGGCCAGGCGGGAGGTCCCGTCCCGTTCTTCCTGAAAGACAAACTCTTCTTCTTTGCCAACGGTGAATACGACCCGCTGGGACAGGCCACCATCCCGGGCGGCGGCCTCTGTGCGCCCACGAACGCCGGGTACAGCGCCCTCGCGTCGCTGCCTCCCGGTCCAAACCCGAATGGAAACGGGACCACGGTTTCGCCGAACGCGAACAACCTGAGAATTCTGCAGGCCTTTCTGCCTGCGGCAACCACTGGCGGCAATTGCCCGACCACACAAGGCAACCCGCCCACCGGCCCAATCGCCAACCCGCTGTACGTATGCACGGGCGGCGCGGTGAACCACGGAGGGCTTCCCTGCCCAGCGGGCACCACTCCTGTGGCAGTGGATGTCGGGCTGTTGGGCCAGGTGGCTCCGAATTACACCAACACCTACTACCTGGTGAGCGGGGTTGATTACAACCGGTCCAGCAAGGATCAGTTCCGCTTCCGCTACATTTACGACCGCTCGAATTCCATCGACACCCAGGCCCAGCTTTCTGCGTTCTACCTGCACCGGCAGGTCCGCGACCACCTGGCGGCCATCGACGAGTACCACACTTTCGGCCCGAACCTGACCAATGAGCTTCGACTGGCCTACAGCCGGTTCTCCGACACCACGCCCTCGGGCAGCTTTCCGTTCACCGGGCTGGACCAGTTCCCCAACCTGGTCTTCTTCGATTTGAACGCCCAACTAGGGCCGGACCCGAATTCCCCGGCATCCGCGGTTCAGAACGACTACCAGTTGAGCGAAAACCTGAACTGGTGGCACAAGAAGCACAACGTCCGGGTGGGAGTCGAGGTGCGGCGCTTCATCGCTCCCACCAGTCTGACGCAAAATTCCCGCGGCAACTATCAGTACTCTTCCCTGGGTACCTATCTCTACGACATCAATCCGGACATCATGGCCCAGCGCAGCAACGGTTCCGTTACCTATTACGGCGACCTGGTGGACACGGGCTGGTATGTGAGCGACACCTGGCGCTACAGGCCCTCGCTTTCCTTCACCTACGGCATCCGCTACGACTACGCCACGGTCCCCTTCGGAATGCGGGACCAGAGCCTGAACGAATCCGCCAGCGTGCTGGGCCTGCTCCGCTGGCAGGAGCCGCGGGCGCCGAAAAACGAGTTCATGCCGAGGTTTGGCTTTGCCTGGTCACCGGATCAGAAGCGCACCTGGTCGGTTCGCGGCGGCGTTTTTATGGGCTATGACGTGCTCTACGACAATCTGGGCATCAATACCCTCGTCGAGGCCGCGCCACAACTCGGAGCAACCGTCGACCGCAGCCAGACGACGGAAACATTGCTCGGAGTGCCCGGCGGTATTCTCACCGGGTTCCTGGCCAACGGCGGAATCTTGCCAGGCACCGGTGCGTTTAATACTTTCGGCGCCTGCCCGCCCCCCGCCGGTTGCGGGACGGCCCACACCGGCGCCACGGCGCTGGCCAACCAGCAAGCGGCCACCAGCGCGCAAATCCCCGTCAACCTGGTCAACCCGCTAGCCATCTCGTACACATTTGGCATCCAGCATATTCTGCACAAGGATTACACCGTGGAAGTGCGGTTCCTGGGTACGCACGGCTACCACCTGCCCGTGCAGGTTTTCCTGAACCGCCAGAGCGAGATCAGCTCGACGAACTTCCTGCCGACGTTCTTGACTACACCCACGCTGGCGCAAGTGACCCCGTTGAGCGCCACGCTGGCATCAATCGAGGCCACGCCCCTGGGCAGCTACGTCCCCGGGTACGTGGCCGGTTGTGCCGTGGTTTCCGGGCTGCCCACGGACGGGCTGCTTCCCAATTCCAAGGGACAACTGGCCCCTGCTCCCTGCTTCACCTCCAGCATCACCTCGTTCCAGCCCGAGGGTGACTCCACGTATAAAGGAATGGCCGCGCAAGTGACTCGGCACTTCAGCCACGGCTTGCAGTTCACCGCCGCCTACACGCTGAGTTACACTCACGACGACAGCTCTTCCGCCTTCCCCAGTTCGGTGATCAATCCGGCCCGTCCACAGGATTTCCAGAACGTCGCAGGGGACCGGGGCTATTCCGCTTTCGACCACCGGCACAGATTTACTTTTGCGGCGTACTACGAGCCGCCCTACTTCAAGTCGGGAGCGCTGTGGCGCCGGACCCTCCTCGCGAACTGGTTCTTCGTGCCCGTTTACACATACCAGACCGGGGGCTGGGCTGACCTTCAGAGCGGCGTGGATTCGAACCTGAACGGTGATTCCAGCGGCGACCGCGTCCTGGTGAGCTCCACGGGCGTCGCGGGCACTTCCGGATCCGTCACACCCACATGTCTTGTCGGCGGCGTCGTGGTCGTCGGCAGCGGCTGCACCCCGATCAATACCGTGGCCTATACTGCGACCAATTCGACCGCGCAATACATTGTGGCCGCGCCGGGGGCCCTCATTGCGAACAACTCGGTCTCCGTGTCCGGGCGCAACACTCTCCGGATGCCTGGGATTAACAACCTCGACGTGGGCGCCGGCAAGAAAATCTCCATCGGCGAGAGATTCCGCATTGAATTGAATGTTCAGGTCCTCAACGTGTTAAACCATCCCCAATACATCGCAGGGAGCATCAACCAGGTGAACGCAGTCAGTTACACCTCGAGCCTCTACTCCGCGTATGTAACGCCGGGCACCAGTGTGTTCAACAGACCCTCGGCGGTGTTCTCCAGCAACCCCCGGGTGATTCAGGTGGGAGTGAAATTCTCATTCTGAGGGGCCTAGGCCCGGATTTCGTCACCCGTTTCCAAAGGGCTGGCCGGACGCCCATGTGGAAACGAACAGCTACCGTGTCTCAGAATGATTCAATAAACGGGCTTGCATACGCGCTGTTGAGTCTCCCGGAGCCTGCCCTGTCCCGCGCCAAACGCTGACAACTTCATTCTTTTCTATGGCTTGCGGTAGGATGTCCGTGCGCCTCGCAACGCTGAACTCCGGATCCCACTCGTCCAGCTACGGCTGTGCCGCGGGCATCGGCGCGAAGCTCGACCCCCGGCGGCGCTTGGGTTTAAGGGAAGGGCTCATACAGCACAGGGAATTGATTTGGCATCTCAAGAGAAATAGAATGTTTGCGCCTGAAGAGGGGAAGGGGTGTCCGGCCCGTGATTTCCCGTCAAGCCTTTTCTATCGGTTCGATACTATCCCTTGCGCTGGGGTTTCCCGTCGGCTTCTCCGCCCGCGCGCAATCCGACCTCTCGCAACAAACCCAGCCGTCGGCCCCTGCGCCCCAGGTGAAGCAAAAGAGCAACCGCAGGCTGTTGAAAGAGCTGGATACCCCATACCGCAAATGGCTCGAGGAAGACGTCGTCTACATTATTACCCCCGAGGAGAGGAAAGCCTTCCTGCAGCTTTCCACAAACGAAGAGCGCGAGCAATTCATCGAGCAGTTCTGGCAGCGGCGCAATCCCGACCCTGAATCCGGGGACAACTCCTTCAAGGAGGAACATTACCGCCGCATTGCTTACGCGAACGAACATTTTGCATCCGGGATCCCCGGCTGGAAGACGGATCGCGGCAGAATCTACATCATCTGGGGACCTCCCGACGAGATTGAATCCCACCCGTCGGGCGGCGCCTACGAGCGATCGTTCGCGGAGGGCGGGGGACAAACCTCGACGTACCCCTTCGAGGACTGGCGTTACCGCTACTTGGAAGGTCTGGGCAACGACGTCAACATCGAGTTCGTGGACCCCACCATGAGCGGCGAATTCCGCCTGACTTCGGACCCTTGCGAGAAAGACGCGCTGGCAAAGGTACCCGGCGCTGGCCTCACGGAGTCCGAAGCCATGGGTATGTCGTCGAAGGCGGCGCGCTTCCAGACTGCCGACGGCACCACGTGTGGCCCGGCAGTGGCCGGCCGGCCGGCGAGTTGGAATGAATTCGACCGTATTATTCAATTTGCCAAAATCCAGGCGCCGCCCCCGCTTAAGTTCAAGGATCTGGAACCGCTGGTGACCTCGCGCGTGCTCCGCAATCAGCTCAACTTTGCCTACCGCACGGATTATCTGCGGGTCACTTCCGACACCGTGCTTGTACCCATCACCCTGCAAATTCCCAACCGGCAGCTCACCTTCCAGTCCAAAGACGGGGTGAACTCGGCGACGATGGAGGTGTTCGGGCGCGTCTCCACCATCACCGGGCGAATCGTGCAGACGTTTGAGGAAACCATCAACCGGGACTTCCCCGATTCCCTGCTCCGCCAGTCCCTTCAGGGAAAGTCCGTGTACCAGAAGGCGGTGCCGCTGCGGCCCGGTCTTTACCGCCTGGACCTGGTGGTCAAGGACGTGCACAGCGGCAACGTGGGCACCACGTACACCTCCATCCGCGTTCCCCGTTATGATGAGGACAAGCTGACCTCCAGCACCATGATTCTCGCGGACCAGATCGAAAGAGTGGCTTCGAAACAATTTGGCCTCGGCCAGTTTGTAATCGGCGACACCAAGGTGCGGCCGAGACTCGACCAGATCTTTAACCAGCAGGAGCACCTTGGCGTTTATCTGCAGATTTACAACCTTGGCGTGGACGAAAAAACCCACAAATCCGATGTGGGTTTCCAGTACATCCTCACGCAGGAAGACGGGAAAAGCAGCAAGGAAATCATGCGCAAGACTGAAACCGGCGCCGAGCTCGGCCAGACGGGCCAGCAAGTGACCCTCGAGAAGCTCGTTTCGCTCGCCGAGTTTGATCCCGGCAAATACAAGATCACCGTGCTGGTGACGGACAACGTCAGCAAACAGACCATTGCTCCTTCTGCGGAATTCACTGTGAAGGCCCCGCCGGCGACGGCCAAGAACTGAGCGGGAGGAGGATGCCGTGATCAGGCAAGCCAGAACGCTGGGATGGGTGGTGCTGGCAGCACTGCTCTCCGTGGCGCCTGCGGCCGGCCAGACGAAAAACGGGCGTCTGGCGGGCGTGGTGCTCGATTTCGACGGTCAGCCCCAGATGGGCGCGACCGTATGGGTCGCGGCCGAAGGGCCCAGCGGGCCGAATGCGATTCGCGCGCGCACCAACCAGGCCGGGCGATTCCTGCTCGACAAGCTGCCCGTAGGCGCCTACACGATCCGCGTCACTCTTGCCGGTTTCCTCCCCGCCCTCTCCCGCAACGTGGTCGTCAGCGCAAATGCCACAACCGTGTTGAAGCTGGAACTCGATTCCGTCTTTTCCTCCGTTGCGCAGATGCGGAAGCCCTCCAAGGCCGGAAGCGCCCCGGACGACTGGGATTGGGTGCTGCGCAGTTCCGTGGACACGCGCCCCGTCCTGCGCTGGCGCGACAGCGGCGATGACGCCGCGACGGCCGATGCCGGCTCGCACCGGAAGTCCCCGCGGGCCAGAGTGGAATTGACCTCCGGCGGTACCGAGCCCGGAGTGGTCAGCTCCCTTACGCAGAGTGCCTTCGCTTACGACCAGCCCATCGGCATGTATGGAAATCTCCTGCTGGCCGGACAGTTCAGCTACGACGCCGCGGGCACCGCCGGCCTCGCCACCACCTGGGCGCCCTTCGGTTCCTCCGCAGACGCTCCCCGCACCACCGTCGCGGTCCAGCAATTCCGCCTCGGCCAGCAGGGTCAGATGCTCCGCACCATGCGCAGCGAGCAGGCCGGCAGTCTCCACCTCGGTGGCCGCGTGACGATTCACTATGCCGCCGAATATGTATGGATCAGCTTTCGTGATTCCTCCTCCGCTCTTCATCCGCGCGCCGATATGACCCTGCAATTGGCGCATGGATGGACGGCCACCGTCTCTGCCGGTTCGCTCCCGGCCCGCGGACAGTTCTTCGGCCCCGCCGGTGATCCGGACTCCGCGACGAGCCAACTGGGCCTGTTTCCTGCCGTGATGTTCCGCGGCGGCAGCCCGATGATCGGGAACGGCTGGCACGAAGAACTCCGGATCGAGCATCGCATTGTGAAGAACGGCGAGCTTTCCGTCGCTGGATTCCGCGACCAGTCCTCTCATGTGCCTGTCTTCGCCACATCCGTTTCCGGTGGTGATGTCGCGCCGCTGGACGCGCTGCCGATTGCCCACGCCATCGATGGCGGCGGGGTTTCCACTTACGGCGCCCGCGCCGCCTACCGCCAGAAGCTCAACGACGCTTTCGAGGCTGCCGTGATTTATGCCTGGTCCGGCGCCCTCAGCGCCGACGATCTCCTCGATGGCGCCGCCGTGCGAACCCTGCTCAAGCAACGCAACCGCAACAGCGTGGCGTTCACCCTCGGCGGCCGCGTCCGCAAGACTGGGACGCGATTTACCGCTGGCTATAAATGGGTGAATGGCATGGAGGCTTCCCGCCAGGACCCTTACGGCGAGTTCCTTTTTGACACTGATCCCTTTCTGAATGTCAGCTTCCGCCAGGCGCTTCCCGTCGTCATTTGCGGCGGAAAGCTCGAAGCCGTCGCCGATCTCCTCAACGTATTGGGAGAGGGAACGGTATATCGAACTGCCGCCGAGGGACGGCTAGGCCTAACGCCGGCGCCACGAATATTGCGGGGTGGTCTTAGCTTCCAGTTCTAGAATCCCAGTAGCTTACATAGATTCACAGAGAGCTTCAAAAAACGGAAACTGATACCTCGTTTACCTCTCTGTGATACTGTAATGTGTTTCTATGCAAGAGGTTAGCGGTGATGAGTAATCATAGCTCCTGGTCATCTACGTGCTCGGATTTCTCTGCGTTTGGGTGTGTTTGACCGGATAGGGTAATCGGATGTCTGGCCTTCGCATGCGACCGGGTGCTGTAATTCTCGCCGTGGTCACCGCGGTTGCCCTCTGCTTTGCCTGGGTTAACTTCCGCCAGCGCACTACATTTGTCAGCCCCGACGATGGCGTAAGCTGGGCCGACGAGCCCTCTGGAGTCACGGCTCGCTGGGTGACCCAGAATTCGCCGGCCGCGCGTGCCGGAATCCTTCCCGGCGACATCCTGACGGGAATTGGCGGAGCGCCGATCACGAGCGCCCTTCAGGTGACGCGCCGAATCTGGGCGATCGGCACGTGGAACGAGGCCAAGTACCAGTTGGTGCGCGTCGGCCGCCAGTTCGAGGTTTCCTTTGTGCTGGAGCCCGCCAACCGCTCCAACTCGCTGGAGAATTATCTGCGGGTGGTGGGCCTGCTCTATTTGTTTATCGGACTCTTCATCCTGGCACGAAGGTCCACCGCGCCGCGCGCCGTGCACTTCTACTTATTCTGCTTGGTGTCGTTCATGCTTTACTCCTTCCATTACACGGGAAAGCTGAACCCTTTTGACAAAGAAATCTACTGGGCAAACGTAGTGGCGACCTTGCTGCAGCCCGCCCTGTTGGTTCACTTTGCGCTGTGGTTTCCCGAGCGTCACCGGAACGTGAAGCCGGCGCTTCTCGCGGTTTACGGAATCCCGGCCGTGTCGCTTCTGGTGCGCGTGGCCTTGGCCACGCATACCGCCGGATTCGTGCCCTCGCTCGACGCCCAACTCACTCTCGACAGGCTCGACATGCTCCTGCTCGGCGCCTATTTCGTGATCGCCGCGGGGCTGTTCTTCGTCAGCTTCTGGCGCGCTCCGAGCGGCGTCCTCCGCCAGCAACTCAAATGGGTGGCCGGCGGAACCGCCGCGGGCGTGCTGCCCTTCCTCCTGATTTACATCCTGCCGTACTTCGCCGGCGCCGTGCCCTCCGCGTGGATGAAACTTTCCGTAATCTCCCTGGGCCTGCTCCCGCTCTGCTTCGGCTACGCCATCATTCGCTACCGCCTGATGGACGTGGACATCATATTCAAGCGCGGCCTGGCCTACACCGTGGCGACCGTCGGCGTTGTGGTGGTGTACTTCGTGGTCATCGCGCTCGTCGGCGAGCTCTCCCACCTCTTCGTGCCCAACAGCAGCATGGTCAACATCCTCGCCGTCCTGCTCGCCGCTTTTCTGTTCCAGCCCATGCGCGAGATGGTGCAGACCCGCCTGGACCGCTTCTTCTATCGCGACCGGCTGGATTACCGCCGCACCCTGATCGAATTCGGCAGCACGCTCACGCGCGAAGTGCGCCTCGAGCCCATGTTGGAATCCGTGCTGGACCGCATCTCGCAGACCTTCCTCGTGGACCGGCTGGCCCTGTTCCTCCGCGATGCCGGCCCGGCCGGGCGGCTGCGGCTGGTGCGCTCCATGGGCATCGATCCCGCGGCCGCGGCCGACCTGAGTTTCCTGGAGGGAGACGCGTTCGCCCCCGGACGCAACTACGTGTTCTTCGAAACCGGCCGCGCGGCGCAGATCGAGGACGAAAGCGTGCGCGCGTCGCTCGAACGCCTGGACCTGAACTACTTCCTGCCCTGCCGCGTGCGGGACGAGGTCGTGGCCGTCCTCGCCGTCGGCAAGACCGTGGACGGCGACTTCCTCACCAGCGACGACGTCGAGTTGCTCGAAAGCATCGCCGGCTACGTCGGCATCGCCGTACAGAATTCGCGGCTCTATCAGTCGCTGGAGCTGAAGGCCGAACAAGTCGAGCGGCTCAAGGATTTCAGCGAAAACATCGTGGGTTCGCTTAACGTCGGCGTCATGGCGCTGGACCTGGCCGGCCGCGTCGATTCCTGGAACCCGCAACTGGAAAAGCTCACCGGCATCCCCCGCGCGGAAGCCTTCGGCCGCAGCGTGGAAACGCTACTGCCCTCGGATTTGGTGGCAGAACTCGAAGCTCGTGCCGGCAATGGTCATGGCGGCGAGATTTACAAGTTCCCCCTGATCAACCGCGCCGGGCACGGCCTGGTCGTCAACGTCTCGGTTACTCCGCTGGAAGACAAGAACGGCGCCCAACTCGGCCGTCTCGTCCTCATGGACGACATCACCGAGCGCATCCAGCTTGAGCAGCAGCTCCTGCAGACCGAAAAACTCACCTCGCTCGGCCTGCTCGCCGCCGGCGTCGCTCACGAGGTCAATACGCCCCTCGCCGTCATCTCCAACTACATCCAGATGCTGGCCCGCCAGCTTCCCGGCGACGATTCCCGGCAAAAGATCATCGAAAAGATTGTGAAGCAGACCTTCCGCGCCAGCGAGATCGTAAACAACCTGCTCAACTTTTCCCGAACGGGCGCTGCCGAATTCAGCGCCGTCAACCTCAACGAGGTGATCGAGGAAACCCTCTCGCTCGTGTCCCACCCCTTCCGCGCGGCCCAGGTGACCGTCATCAAAGCACTCGAAGACCGCCTCCCTCCCGTTAACGGCTCGGGGAACCGGCTCCAGCAGGTCTTTCTCAATCTCTTCCTGAATGCCCGCGATGCCATGCCTTCCGGCGGCATGCTCGAGGTCCGCACCTCCAGCCAGAACGGCTCCGTCGAGGTGGAAGTCACAGACACGGGCGTGGGCATCCCCGGCGAGAATCTGCGCCGTATCTTTGACCCCTTCTTCACCACCAAGGCCACCGGCCGCGGCACCGGCCTGGGCCTCTCCGTGAGCTACGGCATCGTGCAGGAGCACAAGGGTCGCATCGACGTCCGCAGCACTCCCGGCAAGGGCACCTCGTTCCATCTGGAGTTCCCTTCCGCCGCCAAGTCCGTCCATGTCTAAACCCAGCATCCTCGTGGTGGACGACGAGACCGAAATTCGCGAAGGTCTCGAGCTCCTTCTCTCCACCGAGGGCTACGAAGTGGACCCCGCCGGAACGGCCCGCGAAGCATTCGAGCGCCTTGAGGCCCGGCCCTACGACCTGCTCCTGCTCGACGTGAGCCTCCCGGACCGCAACGGCATCGAGCTGCTCCGCGAGCTGCGCCAGCGCGATCCCCATCTCGTGGTCATCATGATCACCGCCTACGGCTCCATCGACATGGCCCGCGCCGCTTTCAAGAACGGCGCTCTCGATTACATCACCAAGCCGTGGTCGAACGACGAGCTGCTGGCCCAGGTCGCCCAGGCGGTCGAGGGCCGGCGCCTGCGCGAGGAAAACGTCCAGCTCAAGCGCGCCTTCAAGGAGCGCTACAACTTTCCCAATATCGTGGGCCGCAGCGAACGCATGCTCGCCGTTCTCGACCTCGTCTCTCAGGTGGCGCCCTCCCGCTCCACCGTCCTCATCAGCGGCGAAAGCGGCACCGGCAAGGAACTCATCGCCAAGGCCATCCATCTGGCTTCGCCGCGCGCCGATAAGCCCTTCGTGCCCGTCAATTCCGGCTCCATTCCCGTGGACCTGCTGGAATCGCAGCTCTTCGGCCACGTCAAGGGCGCGTTCACCAGCGCCGTCGCCTCGAAAAAGGGCCTCTTTGAAATCGCCGACCAGGGCACCATCTTCCTGGACGAAATCTCGACCGTGGGCCCGGAGACTCAGGCCAAGCTGCTGCGCGTGATTCAGGAGCGCGAGTTCATGCGCCTGGGCGGCACGGAAGTGATCAAGGTGGACGTGCGCATCCTCGCCGCTTCCAACCTCGACCTGATGCAGCTCGTCCGCGAGGGACGCTTCCGCGAGGACCTGTTCCATCGCCTCAATGTCATCAACATTCACCTGCCGCCTCTGCGCGACCGCCGCGAGGACGTCCACGGCCTGGTGGAGACGTTCCTGGCGCGCTACTGCGCCGAGAACAACAAGGGCGCGCGGCGATTCAGCACCAACGCCATGAAGATGCTGCTCGATTACGGCTGGCCGGGCAACGTGCGCGAGCTGGAAAACGCGGTGAACCGCGCCGTGGTGCTCTCCACCCAGGAAGTGATGGACGTGGACCTGCTCCCCGAGCCCATCCGCACCCGCGAAATCGTCAAGGGCGTCCGCCTCCAGCTCTCCGAGTTCTTGCCCGCCGAGGACGGCGCCTCCCCGGGCAAAACCCTCTTCACCATCATGGAAGACATCGAGCGGCGCATCATCATGGACATGCTTGAACTCACCAACTGGAACCAGACGGAGGCCGCCGAGCGCTTTCAGGTGCCGCTCTCTACGCTGAACCAGAAGATCAAGCGCCTGGGAATCGAAGTGCGCCGGCGAGGCCCCGCGGCGCGTGGCGCTGCGCCCAGCCTTCCCGGCGGCGAAGACTCCGCCAAACTCCCCATCAACTGACCCCGCGAGCTGTAACGAGGGCGCCCAGCCCTGCGGCTTTTCTTCGAGGCTCGCCAACTCGGCCGTGACCTTCTTCGCGGCCTCCGGGTTTCCGCGAAATCCGTGTCAGGTTTTTTCTCGGGGAGCCGTGGAGCAGCGCGACAGCCGCTCACACTTTGCGGATTATAGAAGTCTGCAGATCGGCCCCGTCCAGCTTCGCGCCCTCGAGATCCGTCTGCCGCAGGCTGGCGATGTTCAAATCTGCTCCGCTAAGGTCCGCATTGCGCAGGATCGCCTGCCGGAAATTTGCTGCTCGCACCCTGGCCTGCCGCATCACACCGCCGCTGAAATCCGCGCGAAACAGCTCCGCCCCGGATAGGTCTGCCCCCGTCAAATCCGCCCCGGAAAAATTGGCCCCGGTGGCATCGCACGTGCGCAGATCCGCTCTCTGCAACCGCGCCCGGGAAAAATCGGCGGAGGCGAGTTTTGCTTCGCGCAGCGACGCACCGTCCAGCCGTGCTCCCGCCAGATTCGCATGTGTCAGCACCGCGCCGGAAAGGTCCACGCGGGCCAAGTTCGCCCCGGCCAGTTCCGCCCTCGCTCCGCCCTCCGCCGCGCGGGCAAACCGCTCGTGGGCTTCCAGGATCTCGCTCAGCCGCTTCCCGCCTACCCGCACGCTCTTCGGTTTTCTCAGCCCGCCGCCAAACATCACCAGGTTCCCTCGATAAGCAGACTCCGCTCCCGCAAACGAACATTCTACCGCAAGGCGGCGTCGAGCGGGCGCGCTCCTCCGGAAGGGACGTCGCGGCCGGATGGACAACCAGGCCTCGCGGGCGTACTCTGCCTTTTTCGATACCTCGTGTCGGATAGGGTGGGCCGGACGTGTTCGAGAGACTCACGGAACAATCGCGCCGCTCGATTTTCTTTGCGCGCTACGAAGCCACGCACTATTTGAACAGCTTCATCGAGACCGAACACCTGCTGCTGGGAATCCTGCGGGAGGACAAACCTCTTTCGTCCTTCCTCCAAAGGCGCGGCGCCAGCGTGGATGAAATCCGGCGCAAGCTCGAGGAGCGCATCTCCGCGCCCGGCCGCAAGAAGAGTGCCGACACCACCGAATTGCACCTTTCCGCCGAGTGCCACCGGATTTTGAAGAATGCCGTAGCGGAAGCCGACCGCTTCCACGACCCGAACATCGGCACAGCTCACCTGCTGCTCGCTCTGCTCTCCGAGCAGGAGTCCGCTGCCGCCGGGATCCTGCGCGATTCCGGCGTCAAAGCGGCACAATTGCGCCAGGAACTGGAACGGGGTGCCAGCGCTCAGCGAGAGCGGCCCCTGCAAGCCGCGCTCGAGGATTTCTTTCAGTCCTGGGTCAGGGGCGAGTTCAAATCCTTTTCTTCATTCTTCGAAGACGATGCCATGCTCATCGACGAGCGGGGCGCGCAGCATCACGGCACCGCGGCGATCACCGAATACTGCTCCCGGGTGCGCGACGGCGGCATGGATTTGAACACCCTCGAGATCACTCCTTCCGGAGCTCACTTCCTGCAAGAGAAAGTCGCGGTGGTGCCCATCGATTGGGCCTTCGCCGATGCCGTCCCCGGCCAGGCCCCGCGCCGGGTCCGCTCCATGCTCGTGATGCGCGAGCGCGACGGCCAGTGGTGGATTGCAGCCGCCCAGTTGACCGAGGTCCGTCCTGCCGGCACGGATCCGAGCGAGCCTCTCGATCCCCCCGCACGCTGAACCTCCCGAGCTGGCTGATTCGCACCTCCCACTGCTCGCCCGTCGAGCCGTGGCGGGCCCGGGGCGACCCGTGTCATTCTACTCGTGGACATATGGCGGCGAAATCCCATCACCGGATGATGTCTGTCCTGCGTGTGGCTGGCTGTGCGGCTTTGGCCGCGCTGCTGGCCCTAGCAGCCTTCGCGGCTTCGCTCAATCCGTCAGCGCGCCCTGCCCAACAGACGGCTGACGAAGTCGTCGCCAACCTGGCAGCAGGCCGCGTGGCTGTGCTGGTGGCGAGAGACGGGATCGCAATAGCCACGGCGCAGTCGCAGCTCGAGCCGGGAACACTCCCTCCCCTGATCGTTCCGCTCGGCGGTTTGCGCGTTGCCGTTCTCCTCGGCCCCGCGGAATGGGTGTGGCCGGATTCGGACCGCCCACCTCTCCGCCTCGACGTGGAACTCCGCCGCAGTGCGCATGCCAACCGCGGTATCTCCTCCCAGAACTATGCCATGCCGGCCACCGACATCGAGAACATCGGGCTGGGATTCCTGGAACCCCTTCGCAATGCCGCAGCGCTGCTTCATGGGCCGCTGCACCTGCAGCCGCAGGAGGTGTTCGCAGAGGTGGTGCTGGCGGATTACGCGCCGAATTACGGGCCGGAAGTATGGAGCCTGCGGTACCGCGCGGAGCAGGAACTGCTGCGCGGCGATTTCTACCGCACCGCCGTCCATCGCCCCGAATACGTGCAGCTCTACCCGCCGGACAGGGGACAGCCCAAAACGCTGATGGAATCGAGCTACCCGCCGCACGATCCGGGAGAGCCGCCGATTCTGGAGCTGTTGAAAGCGAACGACAGCCGGCTCGCCCCCCTCCGTGAGGCGGATCCGGGAATGGGACGCGCCGCTGATTTGCTGCTCCGCGGCGAAAGCCAGAAAATCAAAATCGACGATGGGCTCGAGTTGCTGCGCGCCGCGTTTCAGGCCATAACGCCCCCCGGCGCACGACAGATGATCGTGGTAATCACCGAGCAAGAAGGCCTGAAATGGGTCCTGGGCAGTGCGGAGTTAGCCCCGCTCACCCCGCAGCAGCAGAAAGAGAGCGAGTCCGGCGCCCCATCGCTGCGAAAAAAACCAGGGCCACGATAGTGCCGGCGTTCCGCCGCAGCCGTCTACTGCCGGGACGCCGTCCATTTGGTCCGCACCTGTTCCACAAAGCGCAGCAGTTCGCGCCTCACTCCCGCCGGATCCACCAGTGTGGCCTCCTCGTGGCATTCGCCGGAGACGGCGAGAAACGATTTGGGCTCCGGCGCGGAGTCGTACACCTGCCGTCCGAAGGCAAACGGGATCACGGGGTCGCGCGTGCAGTGAATCACCAGTAGCGGCGCTCCGAATTTGCTGTTCGCCAGCGCTAGATTCTTCGACGTTTCGAAGCGCGAACGAATCAACCAGCCCAGGCCCGGCACGAACCAATAAATGCGGTTGGCCAGCGCCCGCGCGGAAGGGAACGGCGCTTCGAGCACGATCCCGCCCAGCTCGTATTGCGCGGCCAGTTCCGCCGCCACAGCCGTCCCCAGCGATTGTCCCAGCGCGATGATGCGCCGCGGAGGAATTCCCCGCTCGCGGATCAGATACGTGTAGGCCGCCTCCGCATCGCGATAGATTCCGGCTTCGCTCGGACTCCCCTCACTGCGCCCATAGCCTCGATATTCGAGTGCCAGCAGGTTGGCCGGAAGGTCGTTCAGAAAACGGTACACATCCGCACGCCAGGCGACATTTGCCGCGTTGCCGTGGAACGAGAGGAATGTCGGCACCTCTCCCGCCACGGCCGAAAAACTGTTTTCCGTGGCGGCTCTGCTCGCGTTGGCAGGAATCCACCACGCCTCGAGCCGCACGCCATCCGATGCCGTCAGCCTCACTTCCTCATGGGCCAAATCCGCAGGCGACCAGTCGCCGGTGAGCCGCCCCGGAATCTGCGGGAAGAACACCAGACGTTTTTCGAAGAGAAGGAGAAGAATCAGAATCGCGGCGTAAGCGAGAACCAGAATCAGCACGAGCCTGCGCACCCAGGCGGCTGCGGCCATCACGCGCCGATGCGCTCGAATTCCAGCGCCTCGATCGGATCGCCCGCGCGGATTCGCCCGCCTTCCACCACCCGGCAGAGCATCCCCCGCCGCCCGCGCAGTTCCTTCTCGAGCCCCGCGCGGATTTCTTCCATCCGTTTGCACGGCTCGCACGGCACCGTGATTTCCACCAGCGCCTGGCCGATGCGCAGCCGCTGGCCCGGCCTCAGTCCCCGAACGTCCAGTCCACGCGTGGTGATGTTCTCTTTGATATTGCCCGGACGGAGGTGCATGTCCTCGAGCGTTTCCAAATCCATCAGCAGGATCTGCCGCATGCCCCCCGCCTGCGCATGCGCGCACCCGGCAAACCCTCGATTCACCACAGCTTCAATCTCCTCCACCGCCCGCATAGGCAGCCGGTGCGCAATGCAGCGGAAGATGTGGGCAACTTCAGCCATCGCTCACACCAGGTTTCCAGCCCCGCGGGATGCAATCCGGCCACTCGACGCGGCTCCCGAATCCGCACTGGCGCCAATGTCGCGCCGATATTGCGCACCCTCGAAAGAAATCTTCCCAACCGCCTCGTATGCCCGCGCCGCGGCTGCAGCCAGGTCCCCGCCAGCCGCCGTGACTCCCAGCACCCTCCCCCCGCTCACCACAATTTCATCACCCCTGAGCTTCGTGCCCGCGTGGAACACGACCGTATCCGCAACCTCCCCGGCCGCCGCCAGCCCTTCGATTTTCATCCCCGTGCGCTGCTCGCCCGGATATCCGGCCGCGGCCATCACCACGCAGGCGCTCGCTCCCGGCTTCCATCGCGGGGCGATTTCGCGCAACCTCGCCTCCGCCACCGCCTGGAGCGCTTCCGCGAGCGGAAAATCCATGCGCACCACAATGGCCTGCGTTTCCGGGTCTCCCATCCGGCAGTTGAATTCCAGCACCTGCGGGCCCTCGGCAGTCAGCATCAGCCCGGCGTAGAGGAAACCGCGATAGGGATGTCCCTCACGCGCCATCCCGTCGAGCGTCGGCCGGATGATGCTTTCCAGGATGCGCGTTTCCAGCCCTCTCTCCAGCATCCCATCCGCGGAGTACGCGCCCATGCCGCCGGTATTCGGCCCGCGGTTGCCGTCGAAGATGCGTTTGTGGTCGCGTGTGGGCGCCAGCGGAAGCACCGTCTCGCCGTCCGTCAGCACGATGTAGGAGAGTTCCGGACCGCTCAGCGCCTCTTCAAGGAGCACGCGATCACCCGCAGCGCCGAATTCGCGGTCCACCATCAGCCGGTCGATGAAAGCGGTCGCGTCATCGGGCGTGGGCGCCACGAGCACTCCTTTGCCCGCCGCCAGCCCGTCCGCTTTGATCACGCACGGCCAGTCCACCGAACACAGCGCGGAGTAGGCGTCGCCGGCGGAATCGTAAATGCCGTACAGCGGCCCGGTGGGAATGTTGTTGCGCACCAAAAATTCCTTCGCAAACGCTTTGCTGCCCTCCAGCTGCGCCGCCTCCTTCGATGGCCCCACCAGCGGCAGGCCCAGCCGTGCGAATTCGTCCGCGATTCCGTTGACCAGCGGCAACTCCGGACCCACCAGCGTCAGGTCGGGCCGCAACCGTTCGCCCAATGCCGTGAGCGCGGCAACTTCTTTGGTGTCGGCCGCCACGCACTCCGCGCCTTCCAACCGCGCCATTCCTCCATTGCCGGGCGCGCACCAGAGGCGCCCAATGCCGCCACCCTGCCGCAGCCGCCATGCCAGCGCATGCTCCCGCCCGCCGCTTCCAATCACTAGAATCTTCATGTGCGAGAAGACGATAGCGGCGCGCGTGCGCCCCTGTCAACGCCCGGAAGGTGCAGCCGGCCAGCCAGAATCTGGCCGCTAGGTGCGGCCTTTCGGAACTTCGTGGCGCGCCGAGGTCGGCTTCCGGACCGCAACGAGCCATTGTGCGAAGTCTTCTTTCACCTTCTCAATCATCTGGACCTTTTCAGCCCAGGAGAGCTTCTGGCGCCTTTTCTGCCAGCGAGCCTGCTTTTCCAGCAACTCCCGAATTTGCTCATCCATCTGGGCAGATTCCTTGGACGATTCGCTTATGGGCTGAGTCTACAGAAAGTCGCCGCAGACGTCATGCCCGAACGCTGCGCCACCCAGTTTGACTTCGCTCACACCGGCCCATAGGATTCGGCGCCAGTGCTGCCTGCAACCATTTCCCGCTTCCGATTCGCGCTCCTGCTGGTGTGCTTTTTCTTTTCCGGAGCGGCGGGGCTCGTCTATCAGGTGGCCTGGGGCAAAGCCCTCGGTCTGATCTTCGGAAACACGGTGTACGCAATTTCCACCGTACTGGCTGTCTTCATGGGCGGTCTCGCGCTCGGCAGTGCCTGGTGGGGCCGCCGGAGCGGACAGCAGTCCAATCCCGTGCGTCTCTACGGCTGGATGGAGCTCGGCGTGGGCCTCTCCGGCGCTGTCTCGCTCGCCGGCCTGGCCGCGGTGCGGAGACTATACGTGGCTGCGTACCCGCTCACGGGGGGATCCGCACCAGCATTGCTGCTGTTGCGGTTCCTGGGCGCCGCCATCGTCCTCTTTCTCCCTACATTTTTGATGGGCGGAACTCTGCCCGTACTGGTCCAGGGGCTCACGCACCACTCCGCGGAACTCGGCCGGCGCCTCAGCCGCCTCTACTGGATCAACACCGCGGGAGCTGTTGCCGGAACGCTCGCCGCCGGCTTTTATTTACTCGCCGTAGCCGGACTGCGCACCACCGTGGAAACAGCCGTGGCCGTGAATCTGGTTGTGGGACTCGCTTCTCTGGCCCTGGCTTCCGCGTTCGGAGCGCCCGCGGCTCCCGTCGAACCTGCGCACCTCGCTGCGAAACGCGCGGCGCCGCCCCTTTCCGGATTTTTGCTGGCGGCATTCGGCATCGTAGGAGCAACAGCCATCGCCTATGAAGTGGCCTGGACGCGGCTGCTGGTCACGTTTTTCGGCAGCTCCACCTACGCCTTCACTCTGATGCTGGCCACTTTTCTGGCCGGCATCGTGCTCGGCAGCCTGTTATTCGAATGGTGGGTCGCGCGAGGAGGCGCGCCCTCCATCGCCGGTTTCGCGCTCACTCAACTTCTCACCGCACTGGCAGCTTTCATCTTCCTGCTCGTTTACCAGCAACTCCCCGCAGTCGTCGTTTCCGTCCTCAATTGGCCCTATCAGCGGCTTCCCTCATGGCTCGCCGGCCCGCTGGGCCTGCACCAGAACAGCTTCGTGGCTCTCGCGCTGGCGCAATTCGCCACCAGCGCAGCCGCCATGCTGCCCGCTGCCACCGTCTTTGGCTTTAATTTTCCCCTAGCCGCGGTCGTGATCGCTCGCAAACCGGAAGAAGACCGCTCCACGGGCGCGTCGGTCGGAAAGGCCTATGCCGCGAACACCCTTGGAGCCATCGTCGGAGCGCTGCTCAGTGGGTTTGTGTTGATTCCACGGCTAGGAGCCTACAGGCTGGTTGGTCTCGTCGCGCTCGCCAATGTGTGTGTTGCTCTCGCCCTGGTCGCTCGCTCTGCGGGACGTAAACTTCTGCCCGCTACCGCTGCGCTCGCACTCGGCGCGGCGATAATCGCCTCCATGGTCTCCGGCCGACTGGACAACCCTGCCATCGCCACGTTCTCCCCGTTTCTCTACTACAACCCTAGTAAGACGCGCATGACCATCACCGAATGGGCCCAGAGTTTCGACATCCTGTTCGCAAAAGACGGTTTGAACGCCACGGTATCCGTGGCCGCGGGCGAGGACTATATCTCCCTGCGAACGAACGGGAAAGTGGACGCCTCCAACCGCGACCTCGAAACGCAGCTTTTCAGCGGCCATTTGGGTGCCATCTTCCACCCTGCGCCCCGGCGCGTTCTGGTGGTCGGCTTCGGCAGCGGGATGACCGTCGCGGCGCTCGCGCGCTATCCGGAAATCGAGCGCATCGATTGCGTGGAAATCGAGCCGGGAATCATCGAGGCCGCCCCGCTGCTCGAGCGCCTGAACCGCGGCGTTCTGCGAGACCCGCGGGTCCATGTGGTGCTGGACGACGCGCGCAATTTCCTGCTGACCACCCGGGAGAGCTACGACCTGATCGTCTCCGAGCCATCCAACCCCTGGATTGCGGGCATTGCTGCTCTATTTACTGATGAGTATTATCAGGCTGTACGTGCCCGCCTGCGTCCCGGCGGCATGCTGGTCCAGTGGATTCAGGGCTATTCCATCTTTCCCGAAGACCTCCGCATGGTGCTCGCCACGGTCGCGGCCCACTTTGAGAGCCTCACTGTGTGGCGCGGCGAAGAGCCCGACTTCCTGCTCCTGGCTCGCATGGACCGTTCCCCCTTGGTGCTCGACCGCCTGCGCCGGCTTCTCCCCGAGCCCGGCTTCAAGGATGATTTCGGCGAATTGAACATTTTCGCCCCGGACGGCGTGCTGGCCTTTCATCGCCTGGACGATGCCGGCCTGCGCCGGCTGGTCGCCGGTGAGCGGCACAACACGGACGACAACACCCTGCTCGAATTCCACGCCCCGCGCGCCCTGCTGCGCCACGGGCTCTATGAGGACAACGTGGAAATGGTATGGAAGGCGCGCACCTCGCGGCTGCCCCGTGACGTGCGCGTGGACGATTCCCGCGCGGCCCTGCTCGCCGCTGCGGACACAGCCCTTTGGAACGACGACTGGAAGCGCGCCGCCACCTTCCTCGAAGGGATTACGGATCCCGCGACTGGCGCGTATTTCGAGCTGCTCCGGGGGCGGCTCGAATTCGGCCTGGAAAACTATGCGGAAGCATCGGAACACTACTCCACAGCGCTGCGTCTCGACCATAGCCTTATGGCCGCCGCACAGGGTTTGGCGGAAGTGGCGCGTCACAACAACGATCTGGATGCTGCCTACCTGTTATACCGCCAGATTTTGAGCCACGAGCCACAGAACCTGCCCGCTATGGCTGGCCTGGTGAAGGTGCTGGACCGGAAACAAGAGTGGGGCCAGGCTGCCGTGCTGCTTTCGAAAAAACTCGAAATCGACACCGATCCGGATTCCTCCGAATTTGCTCTCCTGGGCGACTTCTTCGTCCATACAGGCCACGCGAAAGAAGCGGAGAGCGAATACCAGGAGGCGGTGCGCCGCGACCCCTATTCCTACTCAGGCCATGTTGGACTGGGGGATGTGTACCGCGCAGGCGGACAATGGGAAAAGGCGCGCGAAAACTACGAGTTCGCCGCTCGCTTCGACCCGGATTCCTCCTCCGACGTCTACGCCGCCTTGGTGGACGTGTACCATCACCTGGGGCGCGAGCACGACGCCCGGCGCACGCTTCAGAAGGCCCTGCGCCTGTTTCCCGGGGACGCGGCCCTCGCCTCGCTGGCCTCTCCCCGCTGAGCCGCCACGTGCTTGCATCGCAGCCACCGGCCATGTTGAAGTGCTGGGCGTGAATGGCGCAACGCCAGGGCAGCGATTTGCTACGGTTCGGGGGCCAGCGTGGAGGGCGGTGTGAGCCCGCGGAAATCGGCCCGTCGGTCGTCCGGCCAAGTATTACTGAGTAGGAAATACATTCGGGAGGCCGTGGACTCCGGCCGTGTGGCCCTCGAGTCCGCGGGTATCGACCCCGCCCCAGCCCTGCTCGATGCCATCGCTACCTATATCGAGTTGCTCCTGCGCTGGAACCGCAAAATCAACCTCACCGCCATCACCGACCCGCGAGAAATGCTCGTCCGCAATTTTGCCGAGAGTTTCCTGGCGGCCCGCTGGCTGAGGGGCGCAACAGGCCGGTTGTGCGATGTCGGTAGCGGCGCTGGCTTCCCCGGACTGGCATTGAAGCTCCTGCTGCCCGACTGGGACGTAGTCCTGATCGAGCCAAACGCGAAGAAATGCGCCTTCCTGGCCGAGGCCGCACGCGTTTTGGGCCTCCGGCGCGTGGAGGTGGAGCGATGCCCCTGGGAGCAGTCGCTGGTTCCAGCCCACTCTCTCGACGCTGTAACTTCGCGCGCTCTGGGAGGTTATGCGGAATTGGCGAGTTGGGCGCACCAGAAATTGCTGCCCGGTGGCCGGCTCATTCTCTGGCTGGGTGCGCATGTCGCGGCTGAAATGTGCCGTGTGGAGGGATGGAGGTGGGAGCAGGAAGCCGTCCATGGGTCGCGCGAGAGGGTGCTTATGGTAGGTGATCTGCCAGGATGAGATCGGTCCCGAGGGACTAAGGCGATTGTTCCACGTGGAACACTTGCTGTCCCCTTGCGCCTCTGCTAGATTCCCTTCGTCCGTGCAGGTGGACCTGAGGGCGCATTGAGCAGGGTTATCGCCGTTGCCAATCAAAAGGGGGGCGTTGGGAAGACCACCACCGTGGTCAATCTCGGGGCTTCGCTGGCGGCTGCGGAACGCCGCACGCTCGTCGTCGACTGCGATCCTCAAGCCAACACCACCGGCGGGCTCGGGTTCCCGCGCAATCCGGCTCGCAGGTCTCTCTATCACGGGCTCATCCTCGACGAATCACCCGCGCGCCTGATTCAGAAAACCCAGGTCGATGGACTGGATCTCCTCCCATCGGACAAAAACCTCGCCGGCGCAGCCATCGAGCTCGTTCCCATGGAAGAAAGGGAATTTCGCCTTCGCAAATTCCTCGCGCCAATTCGCGCCGACTACGAGTTCACGCTCCTCGATTGTCCGCCTTCGCTCGACCTCCTGACGCTGAACGCTCTCGCCGCCTGCGACACGGTCCTGGTTCCCATTCAATGCGAGTACCTGGCGCTCGAGGGCGTCTCCGAGCTACTCGACACGCTGATGCGCATTCGCCGAACGCTGAATCGTGATCTCGGAATCGAGGGGATCCTGCTCACCATGTACGACGAGCGAACGACGCTCTCTAAACAGGTCAGCTCGGATCTTCGCAGCTTTTTCGGCCAGCAGGTCTTCAGGACCGTGATCCCTCGCAACGTCCGCCTTGCCGAGGCGCCGAGTCACGGCAAGCCTATTATTTTCTATGACATACATAGTACGGGGGCAGCGAGCTACACCCAGCTCGCTCAGGAGGTGATTGCCAATGGCGAGAAACGCGCTGGGCAGGGGATTGAGCGCTTTGATTCGGGAGCCGGAACCGAAGCGCGGTCCCGAGCCTCGTGAAACCGCAGCAACCGTGGGCGGCCGCGAAGTCGATATCGACCTCATCGATCCCAATCCTTTTCAGCCGCGGACACGCTTCCGTGAAGAAGGTCTCGAAGAATTGGCACAGTCGATTCGCTCGACGGGTGTAATTCAACCCATCGTCGTGCGCCCTGTGGCCGCGCGATTTCAATTGATTGCCGGCGAGCGCCGGTGGAGAGCAGCGCAGCGCGCCGGCTTGCATCGCATCCCGGCGATCGTGCGCGAGGTACCGGACCATCAGGCGCTGGAAATGACTGTTGTCGAGAATTTGCAACGCGAGGATTTAAATCCGGTCGAGCAGGCCCGCGCCTTCGACACGCTCATCTCCACCTTTGGACTGACGCAGGAAGAAGCCGCAACGCGCACCGGTAAGGATCGCGCGACGATTGCCAACGCAGTTCGGATTCTCAAACTCGAAGAGCCGATCCTGACGCTGCTCGAGGACGGACGTCTCTCCGCGGGCCATGGGCGCGCTCTGCTGTCGTTTGAGAGCCCGACATCGCGCCTCGCGGCGGCCAAACGCGCCGCGGATGGGAGACTCACCGTGCGCGCCCTCGAGCGCCTGGCTGCTCGCCGAGCGAAGCGCACGCGTGGAATCGACGAGCCGCAGATCGCCGATCCAAACACGCGCGCAGCACTCGAAGACTTGCAGCGGGAGTTGGGCACACGCGTGACCCTCCGGCCACCCGCTGGAAAGCGCCCCGGCCAACTCGTCATCGAGTATCACGAGGATCGCCAGCTGTATGCCCTGTACGAACGGCTGCGGCGGAGTATCGACTACTGACGTAGTACTTAGGCGTGTTCCGCCTTGACACCGCTCCGTCCACCCGGTAGAAACGTTTATCCAGCCACTGAGGGGGCCGAATGAAGCTATTGGACCGCAAAAGATCCGTGCCTTCGGGCGAATGGATCGGGTTTCTCGACAAAGGCGTAACGCTCGAAGGGAAAATTGAGCTGGCCGGAACATTCCGCATCGACTGCCAGATGAAGGGCACCATCGTCTCCAATTCCACCGTGGTGATTGGAGAAAACGCGCGCGTCGAAGGCGAGATTAACGGCAACCACGTGGTGGTAGGAGGGCGATTCGAGGGCGTTCTCGCGGCGAAAGGGCGCGTGGAAATCCTGTCCAAGGGCGTCATCCGCGGAGAAGTGCGCGCACCGTGCCTGGTAATCGAAGCCGGCGGCATCCTCGACGGCCGCTGCCACATGACCAACGTGGAAGAGGGAAAGCAGCCGTTGACCATCCCCATCCGCGCGGCGTCGGCAACCACGACATCGTAATCCTCCGCCACTCATTCCTGCCCGCGGGTTCTCGCTAAGCGCGCGGCTTCACTTTGCCTTAGCGTTGCGGATTCTGCCCGGTCGTGGTCTGGCCCCAAGGTGGGGGGTCGAGTCTGCCTAGCCGGACGGTTTGCCAGAGCAGAAGCGCGGCTGCTGCCAGGCAAATCACTATAGCCACAATGGAGGCCTCGGGGCCGAACGCGCCGCCCGTAAACAAAGCGTTTCCTTGCAGACTGCCGACAACCAACGAACTATTGGTTGCTCCGCCGGAAACCGACATGCCGAAGATCGAGCCTTCGGCAAAGTTCCAGCCCAAATGCAGTCCGATGGGGAGCCACAGTCGCTGCATCAGGGCATAGGCTGCGCCCAACAGGACTCCGGCCTCGAGAGCGATTGCAGCTGAGCTCCCTACGGTCGCTCCAGGATTGAGGGCGTGCGCGGCGCCAAACAGCGCGGATGTGACCGCCAGCGCGCCCCAGGTGCCGAGCAACTTCGCGGTCAGGCGAAAAAGGAAGCCCCGAAAGACAACTTCCTCGAAAATCGCGGCCGGCAAGGCCAGCAGGAATCCGGCAGCAATCGGCGCAGCGGTGCCCCATCTGGCGGGATGATAGACGCCGAGGATCCACAGCGCTGCCATAACGCCGGCGAACAGCGCGAGTCCGAGGGTGAGGCCTGCGGCAAACTCCGGAAAGCCACGACGGTCAAGCAGTTCCCCCGGCTGTCGGCGTTCGATCCATCGCGCGCCAGCGAGATAGGCCGCAAGAAGCAAACCGGAGATGAGAATCAGCCCCAGCCAGTGGGGAACGCGTCCGCGAATGAGGGCTTGCAAACCGAGTACGGCGAAGAGAACGGCGATGAGGTTCAGCGCGCCGCGGCCGGCATAGGCGAGGTTGGACTTCATTCGAGCTGAGTCCGCTGATTCGGTGAGCAGCGATTCTAGTGTATGAACAGGATAAGCAAAGGTCCATCCGCGAAAGATGTAGGGGCGCTGCTTGCTGCGCCCCTCCTGGCGCAGGCTCCTACGTCGCGGCGCCTGCGGCCAGCAGCGCTTCGAGCCGGTCGTAGCTGGCGGTAATGCCCCGCTCCATGCCGGACTGCAGGACCATGTCGCGCACTTCGCGCGACTCATGAAGAGCGGTCAGGGTGAGCGTGGTTTTGCCGTCCCGCTCGGTCAGCACGGTAGTATTCAAAGTTTCACTCTGGTAGCCGTCCATCAATTCCGTGCAGACGATGCGCTCGGGTGGCACGAATTCGCGGCACACCCCACCCATCCCAAATTGCCTTCCCTTTTCGTTGCGCCATTCGTAGCGGTAACGATCGCCCACCTTCGTGGCCACTTCGCAGACCACCATTTCCCATCCCGGGGGCCCCAGCAGCCATCGCTTCAGCAGTTCCGGCTTCGTAAGAGCCTCGAAGACCATCCGGCGCGGGGCGGCGAACACTCGCGTCAGGACGATTTCGCGGTCGCTCGGCGTGGTGATCTTCAATGCGTAGGACGGATCCATCGGTGGCCTCCTTTTGTTCCGGGTTTCCGTTTTTTCTGTGCCTTCATTTCTTCGAGCAGAGCATCGAGTCGCTGGAAATTCGCTTCCCAGATCCGCCGGTAGCGCTCGAGCCATTGATTCGCCTCGGAAAGGGCTTGGCCCTGAATCCGGCTGGGACGCCGCTGGCGGTCGCGTCCGCGGGAAATCAGCCCGGCGCGTTCGAGCACTTTCAGGTGTTTCGAGACGGCGGGCTGGCTCATGGCAAACGGCCGGGCCAGCTCCAGGACGGAAGCTTCGCCGGAGGCCAGCCGCGCAAGGATGGCGCGGCGCGTGGGATCGGCCAGGGCGGCGAAGGTGGCGTCGAGGCGCTGGGTCGCAGTCATTGCATAACCTAGTAGTTGTGGAACCGTATGGTTATAAACAGTGCCGGCCCGGCTGTCAAGCCCGAATTGGAGAAATGTGGATGAATACCCGGGAGATGGAAAATGCCCAAGGGGTGGGCGGCGTCCGAAATCGGGAAGCTGCCATCAATGGCGCCGCTACCATATAACGCGCGCGGGGGCGGGGGAATCTGATAGGGTTACGGCGCGGAGGAGAGGCTTATGAAAGCGATTCGCGTGCATGAATTCGGCGGGCCGGAGGTGCTGAAGCTGGAAGAGGCGGGGAACCCCTCGGCAGCACCCGGCCAGATTGTGATCGACGTGAAAGCCGCGGGAGTGAATCCCGTGGACACGTACATTCGCGCGGGAACGTACACATTCAAACCGTCGCTGCCGTACACGCCGGGGATGGACGCCGCGGGAGTAGTGGAAGCAGTGGGCCAGGGCGTGACGCGCGTGAAAGAAGGCGACCGCGTGTATGTAGCCGGCACACTGACCGGCGCGTATGCGCAAAAGACGGTGTGCGCGGAAACCCAGGTGCACCGGCTGCCGGCGAAAATCAGCTTTCCCCAGGGTGCGGCGGTGAATGTTCCGTATGCCACGGCATACCGTGCGATTTTCCAGATTGGGCAGGGACGCGCTGGAGAAACCGTCTTCGTCCACGGCGCCAGTGGCGGCGTGGGAGTTGCGGCCGTGCAACTGGCGCGCGCGGCGGGCATGACGGTGATTGGCACAGCGGGCACTCCCAAGGGCCGCGAACTGGTGCTGCGCGAAGGGGCGCATCATGCGCTCGACCATCGCGCGCCGGACTGTCTGGATCAGCTTCGTTCGCTCACCGGAGGCCGCGGGGCGGACATCATCCTGGAGATGCTGGCGAACGCAAATCTGGGCAAAGACCTGCCTCTCTTGGCGGCGCGTGGCCGCGTGGTGGTGATCGGCAGCCGCGGGCCCGTCGAAATCAATTCCCGCGACCTGATGGGGCGCGACGCCAGCATCCGCGGTATGTCGTTGTTGGTGGCGCCGGCAGAGGATTTGGCGAGCGTGCATGCGGCCATCTACGCCGGGCTGGAAAACGGGACACTGCGGCCGGTCGTGGGACAGGAGATTCCGTTGGCGGAGTCGGCGCGGGCGCACAAAGCGGTGTTGGAGCCAGGTGCGCACGGCAAAATTGTGCTGATACCGTAGGGGCGCGGCTTGTTCACCCTGACGCAGGAAGGGCCGCGTCCCTCGGAGACGCGCAGAGGGAAGACCGGACAAGGCCGGCGAGTGGCCAGCGCTATCAAACGCGGAGGAGAGGGATGAAAGCGTTTCAAATCGTGGGAAGTTTTGGGCTGGACAATGTGAAGCAGGTGGAGCTGCCCGAGCCGCAACCGGGGCCGGGACAGGTGCTGGTGCGCATGCGCGCGGCTACGCTCAATTACCGCGACTTGGTGGTGATCAAAGGCGGCTACGGCCCAAGGCAGAAGCTGCCGCTCATTCCTCTGTCGGACGGTGCGGGAGAAGTGGCAGCGGTGGGGGCGGGAGTGAGTCGCGTGAAGGCCGGAGACCGCGTGGTGGGATGCTTCGCTCCCTCATGGATCGAAGGCCCGCTCACTCAAGAGAAGTTGGATTCATCGCTGGGCTGCTACGTGGATGGCGTCCTCGCCGGGCATGTTTTGTTCAACGCGGAATCTCTGCTGCCGGTCCCCGCGCACCTCTCCTTCGAGGAAGCGGCTGCGCTGCCGTGCGCCGCGCTTACGGCGTGGAACGCGCTGTTTGTGGCCGATCACATTCAGCCGGGTGCGACCGTCGTGGTGCAGGGCACGGGCGGAGTTTCACTCTTCGCGCTCCAGTTCGCGCGCATGGCTGGGGCGCGCGTGATCATCACCTCGAGCAGCGATCAGAAGCTCACGCGCGCCAAAGATCTGGGCGCGACCGCCGGAATCAACTACAAGACCACGCCCGATTGGGACAAAGAAGTGCGGAAGCTCACCGAAGGCCGCGGCGCTGACCACGTGGTGGAGGTGGGCGGCGCGGGCACTTTCAACCGTTCGCTGAACTCCGTGCGCATGGGCGGCTCGGTTACGATGATCGGGGTGCTGGCCGGGGCCAGCGCCGAAGTCAAGACAACGCTGATCCTGTTCCGCACTGTGCGCGTGCAGGGGATTTTCGTCGGTTCGCGAACGATGTTTGAAGAAATGAATCGCGCCATCTCCGCGCACGGACTGCACCCGGTGCTGGACCGGACGTTTCCGTTCGCGGAGGCGCCGGCGGCACTCCGGCATCTGGAGAGCGGCGCGCATTTCGGGAAAGTTGTGGTGGCATTCTGACTTCACGGCCCTGTGCCGGAATCCGCAATTCATACCTGCGATGAAAGCCTTTGAAGCCGCGCTGGGAATCGTAATCGTATTGGTGGTGCTGTGGGACGCCTTCGAGACTGTGGTCCTGCCGCGGCGGGTCACGCGGAAATTCCGCCTGGCACGCATGTTCTACATCTTCGTGTGGGGCATGTGGTCGGCCATCGGCCGAAAGATGCGGGCAGGGAAATTCCGCGAGATGTACCTGAGCGTTTTTGGCCCGCTATCGATCCTGGTGCTGCTCATCACCTGGGCGCTTGGGCTGATCTTCGGGTTCGCGTTGGTGCATGCGGCGATAGGCGGCTCGGTGATGGCATCGGGCGAGCCGATGACGTTTCTGCTGGACCTGTACCTGAGCGGCACGACGTTCTTCACTCTGGGGCTGGGAGATGTGTTGCCGCGCACGACTCTGGACCGCGTGGTGGCCGTTATCGAATCGGGCATGGGGTTCGGCTTTCTGGCTCTGATCATTGGCTACCTCCCGATCCTCTACCAGGCTTTCTCACGCCGCGAACTTACGATTTCGCTCCTCGATGCTCGCGGGGGCTCTCCTCCCACGGCCGCGGAGCTGCTCAAGCGCTACGGGCGGGAAGAAAACCGAGCCGCTGTGGGGGAACTCTTTCGGGAGTGGGAGCGATGGTCGGCAGACGTGCTGGAGTCGCATCTCTCCTATCCGCTGCTGGTGTACTACCGCTCGCAGCACGACAACCAATCCTGGCTGGGCGCGATGACGGCGATTCTGGATACGTGTGCGCTCTGCATCGTGGCCTTCGATAAACAGAAGACGTTGCAGGCACGGTTGGCGTTTGCAATGGCACGCCACGCGGTGACGGACATCGCGCAGGTGCTGAATGCCGCGCCGCGGCCCATCAAGCCGGACCGCCTGCCGGCGGCGGAATTCAAACGGCTGTGCGCGGCGCTGGCGCCGTCAGGCATTGGATTTTGTTGCGGCGCGCAACCGGCCGAGGAAGCGGAAAAACGACTGAGCGAATTTCGCGCCATGTACGAGCCGTACCTAAACGGCCTGGCGCTGCGTTTGCTCATGCCGCTGCCGCCTTGGATTTCAAAGGGCGAAGCGCATTACAACTGGCGAACGACGGCGTGGCAGCGTCGCCTGGAGGGTGCGACCGCGACCGCCGCGTTCGATCCGAACGACGATCACGCCTGAGTTGGAACGCGGGAATCGCAGGGGGAAACCATGAACGTGGGATTCATCGGGCTGGGAAGCATGGGCCGCGGAATCGCGGAAAACCTTCTGAAGGCGGGCCACTCGCTGGTGGTGTACAACCGCACGCGCTCGCGTGCGGAGGCGATGGCCGCGCGCGGCGCGCGCGTTGCGGACACACCCGGGGAATCGAGCCGCGGCGACGTGGTGTTCACGATGTTGGCGGACGACGCGGCGGTCGAGGCGGTGACGCTGGGCGAGGGCGGCGTGATGGCTTCGCTGCCCGCAGGCGCGATCCACATCTCACTCAGCACCATCAGCGTGGCGCTCTCGGAACGCCTGGCCGAACTCCATGCGCGCGCCGGAAGCGTTTACGTTGCTGCGCCGGTTTTCGGCCGGCCGGAAGCGGCAGCGGCGGCGAAGTTGTTCGTCGTGGCTGCGGGGCCGGCGTCGGCGCTGGCGCGCTGCCAGCCCCTGTTCGACGCCATCGGCCAGCGCACCTACCGGATGGGGGAGAAAGCCGCGACCGCCAACGCCGTCAAATTGGCTGGAAATTTCATGCTCGCCGCCGCGGTGGAAAGCCTGGGCGAAGCCTTCGCGCTGGTGCGCAAACACGGCATCGCGCCGGCGCAGTTTCTGGACCTGATCACCAGCAGCGTCTTCACTGCGCCTTTCTACAAGGCGTACGGCGCGATCATCGCGGCAGAGAAATACCAGCCCGCGGGTTTTCAGCTTCCACTCGGTCTCAAAGACGTGCGCCTGGCGCTCGCCGCAGGCGAATCGGTCAACGTCCCGCTTCCGCTCGCCAGCCTGGTTCGCGACCGCATGATCGCGGCATTGGCTCGCGGCTATGGAGACTCGGATTGGTCCGTCATCGCAAAAATCTCCGCCGAGAGCGCTGGACTCTAAGCCGCACCCACGGTTGGGCCGCCACGATGAGAAAACGCACCGGCAGCGCGTAACGCAGCGCCGCGGCATTCATCCAAGCTGAGTCCAGGCCTTTGGATTAGGGAGGAACCGGCCAATGGAGAAATTGCGGTGAGCATCGGGCGCGGACTTTCGGCCAAAATCCTGTCCGGAGAAGCGCATCCTCCTCCCATTGCACGCCTCATCGGGTTTCAGCTCATTTCCGCGGGAGACGGAACGTCCGTGTTCGAAATGGAGGCGGACGAACGCCACTGGAATCCCATGGGGACGCTGCACGGCGGGGTGCTCTGCGACATCGCGGATATCGCTATGGGGTTTGCGTACGCCTCGATGCTCGAAGAGGGAGAGTCGTTCACCACGCTGGAAATCAAAATCAACTTTCTGCGTCCCGTGTGGAAGGCAAAACTCCGGGCCACTGCCCGCATCGTGAAAAAAGGCAAAAAAATCGGCCTGGTGGAATGCGACGTCACCGACGAAAAGGGCACCCTGGTGGCCCGCGCTAGCTCCACCTGCATGACTCTCGCCGGCGAGGACGCCCGCGGGCGGTAGTCTCGCCGCGCCCGTCATGACCGTCTTTTCACATTCCCGCCTGGAATCGTTCGAAACCTGCCAGTTGAAATATAAATTCCGCTACATCGACAGGCTCGAGAAACCCGGGATTCAGAGTGTGGAAGCATTTGTCGGAAATCGCGTCCACGAAGTTCTTAAGAAGCTGTACGAGGATCTGCTCGGGGCCAAGCGGAACACGCTGGAAGAACTGCTGCGCTTCTACCGGAAGCAATGGAAAAAGGAGTGGGGGCCGGGAATCACCATTGTCGCTGCCCATCGAACACAGAAGGACTACCTGGAGTATGGCGCGGCATGCATTCGGAATTACTTCGAGAAACAGAAGCCCTTCGACCGCTGCAAAACCGTGGCAACCGAGCAAAAGGTTGACTTCTCGCTGGATGCCGGCGGCGCCTATCCGATGACCGGATACGTGGACCGGATTGACCGCAGAGATGACGGAACCTACGAGATTCACGACTACAAGACAAGCAAATCGCTGCCTCCCCAGTCCGATGCGGATGCGAGCCGCCAACTCGGCCTCTACCAACTGGGCGTTCAGAAACATTGGCAAGACGCAGCGAAAGTTGAATTGAATTGGCACTACCTGCGCCATGGCGTGACTCTTCGTTCCACGCGCACTCCCCAGCAGCTATCCCAACTCTGTGAAACGACCGCCGCATTGATCGATCGAATCGAAGCGCAGAGGGAATTCACACCGAGCAAGGGCAGGCTTTGCGATTGGTGTGAATACAAGCCGGATTGCCCGGAATGGAAGCCATCGTTGTTTTCCAGGCTCTTCGGCCGCTCGTAGCAGTAACAGGGTGTCGGTTCTCGAGCCGCGTCCGCTCTCAACGTCGCGCCAACCGCGGGCGGTCGGCTCGCGGCGATTTCCCGCCGCTCGGTCTTGAAGTTCTCGCGGCCGCGATATACTGACACTCGAACGATGCAGCAAACTGGAGGGCACTGCTTTGGCGGAGACCGTGAAGCTGACGGCAAAGGCCAAAGCCGCGGGTTGAGCGGCCAAACTGAGTCCAGGGACTCTGGACTCCGTCCTGCGCCGGCTGCCGCGGCAATCTGACCCGAACGTGCTCGTAGGGTTCGACACCTACGACGACGCCGGGGTGTATCTGCTGGGCGGCACGGGGGAGCAAGCGCTGGTGCAGACAGTGGATATCCTTACGCCTATCGCCGACGACCCGCGCCAGTTCGGCCAGATCGCCGCGGCGAATTCGCTGAGCGACGTGTACGCCATGGGCGGGCGGCCGATTTCCGCGCTTTCCATCGTATGCTTCCCGGAAAAAGAATCGCCGGATGTGCTGGAAGCCATCCTGCGCGGCGGGCTGGAGAAAATGACGGAAGCGGGCTGCACCGTAATCGGCGGACATTCCGTGCGCGACGACGATTTGAAGTTCGGCTACGCCGTGACCGGGCTCGTGCATCCCGCACATGTGTGGCGCAACTCCGGGGCGCGGCCGGGCGACGTGCTCGTGCTCACAAAACCGCTGGGAACCGGCGTGCTGGCCACGGCGCTGAAACAGGGTCGCGCGGCGGAGGAGCACATGGCTGCCGCCATCGCTTCGATGGCGCGCCTGAATCGCGACGCTGCTGCGGCGCTCGAAGAAGCTGCGGCTGCCGCCGGGCACAGCGACGCAACGGGCCCCGTCCATGCGGTGACGGACATTACCGGCTTCGGCCTGCTGGGCCACGCACGAGAGATGGCTGCGGCCAGTGGCGTGTCTTTCGAGTTCGATTTAGCAGAAATCGGCCTCCTGGCCGGAGCGGTGGAGGCGGCGCGCGGCGGCTTTCTGGCTGGCGGGCTGAAGAACAACCGCGAATTTGTGGGCCCCTGTGTGGGGTTCGCGGACTCGGTGCCCGAGGAATTCCGCAACCTGCTGTTCGACCCGCAAACGTCGGGCGGGCTGCTGGCGAGCATTGCGGCCGATGCGGCGGATACGACGCTCGCAGCCCTCTCACGGCGCGGTGTCGAGGGACGTGCCATCGGCCGCGTGCTGGAAAAAAGCTCGCCGCTTCTCCGGGTAATTTAGGCTGCCGGCCGCCTCATGGACCCTGTCACGCACGCTCTTTCCGGCGCCGTGCTGGCTCGCGCCGTTCTTCCCCATTACGAGAATGAGCAGGCGGGTCGCACCGCGCGCTGGACGCTCATCCTCGGCGCCGTCTTTCCGGACATCGACATCGTGGCCAATCCGTTCGATCCGGACCATTTCGCCACCATCCGAATTCACCGCAGCGTCACGCATTCTCTGGTGTGTCTGCCGCTGTGGGCCTTCCTGTTTGCGGTGCTCGCGGCCTGGTTTTGCCGCCGCCGGGGAATCTCCACGCCGCGGAGCTGGATGCTCGGCGTGCTGTTCGGCCTGGGGATCGCGCTGCACATCCTGTTCGACTGCATCACGTCGTTTGGCACCATGGTCTGGAGCCCGATTTCGTGGACGCGTGTGGAGTGGGACTGGACGTTCATCATCGACCTGACGCTCACGGGGGTACTGCTGATTTTCCTGCTTCTCTCCTGGGTGGCTGCCGGCGGGGAGCGGCGAACGAGACGAGCGGTGTGGATGCTGGGCCTCGTGAGCGCACTGCTCGGGATTTACGCGCTGGGGAGCTTCGCGCTTCAGGAATCGCTTCCGGCGTGGCTGCTGGCGGTGCTCGTCGGGCTCGCTGCCCTCCCGCTGGTGGTGACGCTCGCGGGCGGCCGCCTGCCTCTGACGGCGCGAAGTTGGTGCTGCATCGGCTTGCTGGCCACCGCGTCCTATCTGGGCATGGACGCGTGGGCCCACGCGCACGCGCTTGAACGGGTTCGCGAGTACCCCGCAGCGGAGCATCTGGAGGTGACGGACGCCGCAGCAATACCCATGCCGCCGAATCTGTTCCACTGGCAGGGATTCGCGCTCACGCCCGGGAGCGTTCACCAATGGACCATTTCGCTCGCACACCCGCCGGGCGTCCCGCGTACCGCTTCCGTTGCACCGACACTGAGCGGCGAGCCCTGCCCTCCCGTGCTCTGGACCATTCCTCAGGTGCGCGCGTGGATGCGATTTGCGCGCATTCCCGTGGTGGTGTGCGGGAAGTCACCGGGCGGAGACACTGCGGAGTTCACCGACCTGCGCTTTGAAAGGCCGGCGCTGCGGGACGAGGAGCGCGTACGGCCGATTCCGTTCACCTGGCGCGTAACGATTTCCGCCGCGGGGCATGTGCTCTCCGAAGGTTGGGTCAGCGAATAGACGGCCAGGCACCGCCGCAGGTCCCGTCACTCCATCGGGCCGCCGGCAGGCCCGCAAAAATACAAATAAGAGACATTTGAAATTTAGAGGCCTATAATGCGCCCGAAATTCAGGGGCGCCAGGGCTCCCGGACTGAAACCTTCAACGAGGAGGCAGGCTTCCATGTCATTCTTCCGCCCGAATTTTCTGCAGGGACTGACGCGAGCCAGGCTGATTGTGGGGCTCGCTGCCGTGCCCTTTCTTTTGCCGGCGCCGGCACAGGCGCAGACCGACATCGGGATTGGCGTCGTTATGCCCATCACGGCCCGCGAAGCTAGGTCGGGCCAGTACCAGCGCGAAGGCGTGGAGCTGGCCATCAAACAGATTAACGATAGCGGCGGCATTTACATAAAAAGCCTGAAAAAGAAGCTGCCCATCCGCGAAGTATTTTACGACGACGGGTCGGATTCGGCGCGCTCCGCGTCCCTGGTGGAGCGGGCCATGAGCTCGGACAACGTGGTGGCCGTGATCGGCGGGGTTTCCACGGCGCTCGGCGAGCCCGAATCGGTGATGGCGGACCGCTACAAGACCCCCTGGATCACACCGGGGGCGGCGGCGACGAGCATATTCAGCCGCGGCTATGAATACGCGTTTGGCACGCTCAGTCCGGTCGAGAATCTCGGCTACACTACGGGACGGTTTCTCGGCTCGCTGGTGGACCAGGGAAAACTGAAGAAGGGACTGAGCCTCGCCATCGTGGTGGAGAACACGGACCACGGCGTGGATTACGTCAACGGCATCCAGAAGTGGATTGGGGAGCACCCTGGCTACTTCAAAGTGGTCTTCGACGAGAAATTTGCCCTGGGCGGGACGGATTTTTCCGGTCTGCTCCAGAAAGCAAAGGCCTCCCACGCCGACATTTTCCTATCCGACGCCCATCCGCAGGACTACATCACGATGCAGCGCCAGTATCTCCAGTCTGGCATGTATCACCAGATGGTCAGCTACGGCGCGCGCGGTCCCGAGGTGGACGCGCGGAAGGCCCTGGGCGCGGGAGTGGACTACATTTTCGCGGGTATCTGGTGGTCCAGAGACCTGGGTTATCCCCAGGTGAAGAAGTTCAACGCCGACTATACCGCCTTCACCGGGCGTGCCCCCGATTCCTGGTACGCAGCCCCGGCCTATGACGCCATGCGCATGCTGGGGCAGTCAATCGAGAGGGCCGGTAGCCTGGACAAAACCGCCATCCGCGACCAATTGCGCGCCGCGGAGCTGAAAGAGTCGATCCTCCCCGGCCAGACGCTGAAGTTCGGGAAAAATGGCCAGGCGTCCTACCCGTTCATCATCGTGCAGAACAAACCGGACGGCAAAGTGGATATCGTCTTCCCGCCGGATTCGGCCACAGGACCGGCCGTTGCGCCGATACCACGTCCATAGGGCTGCGCTGCGGGAACCCGGCGACGGCGTCGCGCCCGCGGACATCCGGCAGAGCTCAGGCAATAAGACGGTCGCGGAGGAGCAGAGGCGGAAGCCTGTGCGAGAGGCAGGATGACTGCCACTGACTTCCTGAACCTGATCATCTCTTCCCTGCTGCTGGCCGGCACCTATGCGGCCATGGCCGTGGGGATGACGGTGATCTACGGCGTCATGAAAATCGTGAACCTGGCCCACGCTGGGTTCCTGATGCTGGGCGCGTACTTTGTGTACGAGCTCCACGAGCGCGCCGGTATCCATCCGCTCGTGGGAGTGGTGCTCGCGTTCCCCGCGTTTTTCGCCGCGGGAGTGCTGGTGCACTGGGTGCTGGGACGTGGCGTCCCTGTATCCGACCAGCCCACGCTGGCTTCGCTGCTGCTGATGTTCGGGCTATGGCTGGTGCTGCAGAACATAGGCTACCTGGTGTGGGGACCCGGCGACCGGTCCATCCTCACGCCCATGACGTTTGCCACCATCCGCTTCGGCGAAATTACAATTCCAAAAATCGGGCTGGTGGTGTTCGCCAGCGCGGTGGTTTCTCTCGCCGCGCTCGAGTTCATCCTGCATAAAACCTGGTTCGGCCGCTCCATTCGCGCTCTCATCCAGAACCGCTACGCCTGCCGCATCGTGGGCATTCCGGTGGAGCAGACAGCGCGGCTGACGTTCGGGCTGGGCATCGCCTTTGCCGGGGCCGCGGGCGGCCTTCTGGCGTTGCTGTACCCATTCAGCCCCGATTTTGGCCGGCCATTCCTGCTGCGCTCGTTCGTCATCATCGTGCTGGGCGGCCTGGAATCGTTTTCAGGAGTGTTCGTGGGCGCGCTGATCCTGGCGCTGGTGGAGAACTTCAGCATTCTCATAGTCCCTTCTAGTTATCAGCCCGCGATTTCCTTTAGCCTGCTGGTGGTCGCTCTGATCGTGCTTCCGGGCGGAGTGGCGGGTCTCGTGGCGCGCATGCGTTCCCGCAGGGCCGCATGAAAGGGGACGCGCCATCCATCGGGATGGAGGTCCGCGCTCTTCGCGTGCTGCCTCCGCTGCTCCTGCTCGGCGTGTTTGCCGCGCTTCCGCTGCTCCATCTCGGCGCCAACTCCATCAAGCTGCTGTTTCTCACTTTTGTATGGATCACCGCCAGCGTCGGCTGGAACATCCTGGGCGGATTTGCCGGGCAGGTTTCGTTCGGTTTCGCCGTGTTCTACGGGCTGGGGGCGTACACGACCGCGGTGGGGATGAACCAGGGGCTGAGCCCTTACGTCACCTATGCGGCGGCTGCGGCGGTGGCCGCGTTCGCGTCGCTGTTGGTTGGCCTGCCCACGTTCCGTTTGCGCGGGCCCTATTTCGCCATTGCCACCATCGGCGTGAGCGAAGCGGTGCGCGTGGTGATGTCCAACATCGACTTTACGGGCGGCGCCAGCGGCTACCGGATCACCGAGCACGGGCCGTTCCGCCAGGCCGAGCATTATTACACCGCGCTCGCGCTCGCCGCCGTGGCCGTCGCGATTTCGATGCTCGTCCGCCGCTCCCGCTTCGGACTCGGCCTGCGCGCCATTCGCGACGATCAGGACGCCGCCGCCGACAGCGGCGTGAATCCTTATGCGTCGAAGCTCGCCGCTCACGCCATCGCCGCCGCGCTCACCGGAGCGGCCGGCGGAGTGTTCGCGCGTTACGCCGCCTTCATCGACCCGGAGGGCGTGTTCGGGTTTAACCGCAGCGTGGGAATCCTGTTGATGCCGGTGATCGGAGGGGTGAACACCATCTGGGGGCCGGTGATCGGCGGCGGTGTGTACGGCGTAATCGAGGAGGAGTTGGTCGCGCAGTTTCCGCAATTCCACCTGCTCCTCTATGGCCTGCTTGTGATTTTGATTATCCTGTTCGAGCCGGGCGGCGTGATGGGCCTGCTGGACCGCGCCCGCCGCTTCCTGCTCCGGAAGAGGGTGGCCTCATGGCAGCCCTCCTGACCGTCGAAAATCTGACGAAATACTTTTTCGGGCTCGCCGCGCTCGACGGCGTAAGCTTCGAAATCCGCGAAGGCGAAATCGTGGGCCTCATCGGGCCCAACGGCGCCGGAAAAACCACGCTCTTCAGCATCATCGCCGGCTCCCAGCTCCCCACTTCCGGGAAAATCACGTTCGAAGGCCGCAATTTCACCCGCGTGAAGTCGTTCCGGGCCGTGCACGCCGGCATCGCGCGAACGCATCAGATCGCCAAGCCGTTTTATTCGCTGACCGTCCGCGAAAACGTGGAAGTGGGGCTGCGCTTCGGGCGCGGGCGCAGCGCCGTCAATTCCGCGAAGGAGGCCATGGAAATTCTGGAGCTGGTCGGCATCCCTTCGCTCGCCGAAATGCCCGCGGTGACCCTTTCCGTGGGCGACCTCAAGCGCCTGGAGCTGGCGCGCACCCTCGCCGCGCGTCCCCGCCTTCTGCTCTGCGACGAGGTGTGCGCTGGGCTCACCGAGAGCGAGATGCAATCCATCCTCGGCCTGCTGCGGCGCATTCAATCGCTGGGCACCACCATCATCTACGTCGAGCACAACCTGCGCGCCATCCTTTCCACCTGCCACCACGTTATCGTCCTGAATTTCGGGAAAAAGCTCGCGGAAGGCCCGCCGGAAAAGATGCAGAACGATCCCGCGGTGATCGAAGCCTACATCGGGAAGAAGGCCCCGGCGTGAGGCCGGCCCGGCGAGCCGAGGAGTAGGTCGCGGAATCCATGAGCGAACTGCTGAAACTCGAAAACCTGGAAGTCGCCTACGGCCCGATCCAGGTGGTGTGGGGCATCTCGCTGGCGGTGGAGGCGGGAAGCGTGGCCTGCCTGATCGGCCCCAACGGCGCGGGAAAGACCACCACGCTCAACGCCGTGGTCGGCGTGCTGTCCGTCAAACGCGGGCGCATCCTGCTCCAGGGCCGCGACGTGACCCGGGAACGCCCTCACCTCCGCGTCCGCCGCCAGCTCGCGCTCATCCCCGAGGGCCGCCAGCTCTGGCAGCGCATGACCGTGGAGGAAAACCTGCTCCTGGGCGCTTTTCCTGGCAACTTGCGCCGCAAGTCCAAAGCTTCGCTCGAGCGCGTCTACGGCTTGTTTCCCCGGCTGAAGGAGCGGCGCCGCCAGGCCGCGGGCACCCTCTCCGGCGGCGAGCAGCAGATGTGCGCCGTGGGTCGCGGGCTGATGGCGGACCCGGTCCTGCTCATGCTCGATGAGCCTTCGCTGGGCTTGGCTCCGCGGCTCGTGGACGAAGTTTTCGAGCGCATCCGCACGATTGCGGAGCAGGGCGTCACGATTTTGCTCGCGGCGCAGAATGCCAATTACGCGCTCGGCGTCTCGCGTTACGGCTACGTGATGGAATCCGGGCGCATCGCGCTGGAAGGGCCGAGCGAGAAGCTGCGCGCCGACGATCACGTCCGCCAGGCCTATCTGGGAGCCTAGAGCCGGTCGGCGAGGCGCGCGCCCCGAGCAATCGCGTCACTTCTTTCCGGTGGGATAAATCACTAAGCGGCGGTGTTCCCCTTCTCCCTCGCTCGCCGTGCGCACGTCCTTCTCATTCGCCAGCGTCAGGTGGACCACGCGGCGTTCGCGCGCCGACATTGGACTCATCCGGAACGGCTGGTGGAGTTCGCGCACGCGCTGCGCAGCCACCTGAGCCGATAGTCGCAGCTCCGCCAGCCGCGTGGCGCGGAAGTCGCCGGCGTCGAACCGCACCAGTTCGTGGGCCCGCGGGTCCAGCCGCAGGCTCCGCGTCATCAGGTGCTCCAGCGCCAGCAGCAGCTCCGCATTGTGTTCCAGTAGCAATTCGGTGTCCGGCCCTTCGAAAAGGACGGATACCACGGCCGGCTCGGCGCCGCTTTCTCGCCCTTCCGCGCCACCCGTCTGGATTTCGCAACGCAAATTCAGCCGCGCTTTCTCGAGAATCGAGCGCAGCAACGGCGCGAGATCGGCCGCGAATGCCTCCCGGTCAAACGTGTCGCCCGTAAAGTAACGATAGGCCATGGTTGGGGCCGGAGCTGGGTCGCCGCGCTTACTTCCCCTTCTTTTCCGATGCGCCCTTCTTCTTTCCGGTGTCGGTCTTCGCCTCCGGCATCACGCGATACAGGAACCACTGCTGCACCGTGGCCACGAGGTTGCTCGTCAGAATATAGAGATTCAGCCCGCTGGCCAGCTTGAAGAACAGCAATCCCATGAAAAGGGGCATGAAATTCATCATGCGCTGCTGGGCCGGATCCGCCGTCGTCATCGGCGTGAGCTTCTGCATGGAATACATGGTGAGGCACATGAGTATGGGGATCACATAATACGGATCGCGGGTGGAGAGGTCGTGTATCCACAGGATCCAGGACGCCTGCCGCAGCTCGATGGCCACGTCCAGCATCCGGTAGAGTGCGAACCAGATGGGCATCTGGATGATCATGGGCAGGCAACTGCCCACGGGGTTCACCCCCTCGCGGCTGTATACCGCCATCACTTCCTTGTTCATATCCTGCTTGCGCGGGTCGCGCATGGAATACTTCTTGTAGCGGTCCTGGATCTGTTTGATCTCCGGCATCACCTTCTGCATTTTGATCTGCTGGTGGAAGCTGCGCCATTTCAGGGGGAACAGCACCATGTTGATGGCCACGGTCATCAGCACGATCGCCCAGCCGAAATTCGCAGCGTAGCGGTGGATCCACAGGAGAAAATCGAACAGGGGTCGCGCGATGATTCCGAACGTCCCGAACGTCACCAGGTCCGTCAGCGGCGGGTGGACGTGTTCGAGCACCGCGATGGCCTTCGGGCCCACAAACAGCCTCAACTTCAGCGGATTTTCACCGGGCACCCCCACGGCGAGTTCGGGCACCGGCTCCGTCTCTTTCTTTCCTTCCGTGGTGATTTCGCGGTCATACCGCCAATCCTCCAGCGATACACCGGAGGTTCCTTCGGGCAGGAACGCAGCCGCGAAATAGTGGTCCATGATGCCGGCAAAATCGGAAAGGCCGGAGACGGTGGCGGGTTTGGTCGCATCCTCGGATTGCCCCGTTTTTTTTGCCGCCAGGTCTGTCAGCGAGCCGCCCCGGCTGTACACCACGCGCACCTGGTCGGCCGCAGCGAAGGCGGTGATGTCGCCGAATCCCCCCTGCCAGGCCACCGAGTGCGGAACCGGTTTCCCGTCCAGCGTCACGCTCGTCTGGATGGAAACGATGTAATCTTCCGCGAACTTCAGACGTTTGTTCACGGCCAGATGCCCGTCGCTCCACGCAAATTCCACTTCTGCCGGGGCCTGGATCGTCCCCGAACCCGGCGTCATCTCGTAGAGGGCGCCGTTCGCTGCGGTTTCCTCCTGCGAATCGGCCAGCGCGAGCATCAGGGGCCACCGCCCGGATTGCTGCGAGACGGCTGCGTGGATCAGGTCCAGCGCTTTGCCGAGGTCGTCCTTGTATTGGACGAGCTGCCAGCTCCGCGCGCTCGCGCCCTGATTGGAAAGCTCCACGCGGTAGAGTTTGCTCTCCACCACCAGCGACTCGGCGCCCGAGGCCGCCCGCGGACGCGGCGCCGGAGTGGCCGGAACAGAGGAGGCGGCTGTAGCGCCCGCGCCGGAAGCGCTCCCGCCCGGAGCTGTCGTTCCCGGCGAAGCCGTGGACGAAGGTGCAGCGGTTTTCTGCGCCCCGGGTGCCTCCGCCGGGTGCTCGGACGGCTTCGGCCGGAAGAAATATCCCCACACCACGATGACCAGCATCGAGAGGACGATGGCCAGAACGGTGCGGGCTTCCTGGGAGAGTTCCTTCACCGGGCAAATTCCTCTTCGTGCGCGCGGTGAGGATCCCTGTGGCCGCACAGTGTGGCGGGGTCGGGCTCGGCTCCAGGATCTTCCGGCACCAGGTCCACGCCCCCCGGCGAGAACGGATGGCAGCGAAGCAGCCGGCGCAGGGCGAGCCATGATCCGTGCCCCGCCCCAAAGCGCTCGATGGCTTCAGAGGCGTACTGCGAGCACGACGGATAGAAGCGGCAATTGCCGCCCAGGAAGGGGCCGAGTAACGTCTGGTAGGCTCGCACCAGAAAGAGGCAGATCGTTTTCATGACGCCGTTCCCGCCGAGCCGGAAGGGCTCTGCTCCCCACTCGGTGGAACGGGGGAAACGGGAATGGAGTTCCGCAGCAGGCTGATCAGTTCCTCGCGAAGCTGGGCGAACTCTGCTCCCGCCGCTGTCGCCCGCGGATGCACGATGATGTCCCATCCCGATGGAATCTCCACCCGATCCAGGCGCAGAATTTCGCGCACTCGCCTCCGAATTTGGTTGCGAACCACGGCCCCACCCAGCGCCCGGCCCACGCTCATCCCCAAGCGGCTCTCACCCAATCCGTTGGCGGCGAAAAACACGGTGAACTGCCGGCTGGATCGCCTGCGCCCGTTGCGGTACACGGCGTCGAACTCGGCGCGGCACCTCAGGCGTCCCCGGTGCCGCGCATCGGGCGGCGCAGAGCGTCTGCCGGATGCGCCGGGCGCCCGCCCGCTAGACGCGCGTGAGTTCGTGGCGCCCCTTCCTGCGGCGCGCCGCAAGGACCTTCCTCCCGCCTTTGGTTTTCATGCGCGCCCGAAAGCCGTGGGTCATGTGGCGGCGGCGCACTTTGGGCTGAAACGTTCGCTTGGGCAATGAACCTTCTCCTCGAAGGGATTTGGCGCCGCGACTCTACAGGCTGCGCCGTAAGACGTAAGTGAAACAGCTAGTGTAAACGGGCCTTGCGGCAGGGTCAAACTGGAAGATATGCGGACAGTTCTCTGAGTCCAGGGCCTGTATTTGACTCTTCAACTCAGCCTGAGGCACCCGTGTACTTGAAGCCGTGGCAGACCCTCGATAACCTTAAAAGGCATAGCGACGGCCGGTTGAGGTGCCACTGCATGAATGAGGGAGAAGAGGATGAGCTTCGCGATCTGATGGCGGAAGACCGCAGCCGCGGGACCAAGCGTCCCCGCCGCGCGAAGCAGCTGAAAGCGGATCGGTTAATTCAGATGGGGGTTGCGGAGGCGATCAGGCAGCGCGACGCGAGGCCTTTGCTCGACGCGCTGCGGAGGGCCGGCTGGAAGGACGATTCGCCCGAGTTCGCCCGAGCCGTGAAGGCTTTCGAGAAGATTCTCGGCCAGACACACCGAGAATAGAATAGATCTCTTGCCGCCTTCGCGCACCAAGTTTGGGCGGCATCCTCTGGAGACCTTTTTCGATGATCCCCGCAATCTCAGCCGCGACAGCCTCGATTGCTTTGTCTCTCTTCGACGGTGACATCGTTCGTTCAGAATAACAGCAAGCGCAAGCTCGCTGCAAGCGCGCTCCTACGTCCGATTGCGGTTCCCCGGACGCGCCTTTAGAATGGAGGATTGCGCAGCGTGCTTCGAGGCGCGCTGTGCCACACCACCATGTTTGAGACGCTGACGGAAAAATTCCAGCGCGCCTTCAAGAACCTGCGCGGCCAGGGCAAGCTCTCCGAGGAGCACCTGGACGCGGCGCTGGGCGAAATCCGCGACGCCCTGCTCGAAGGCGACGTCAACCTGCAAGTTGCCGACGATTTGCTCGCCGGCATTCGCGCGAGGGCGCTGGGTTCGGAGGTAATGCTGCAACTTTCGCCGGACCAGCAGGTAGTCAAGATCGTGCGCGACGAACTCGGCACGCTGCTGGGCGAGCATTCGAAGCCGCGCTACGCGTCGAAACCGCCTTCGGTTTGGCTCATCGTTGGCCTGCAGGGCTCAGGGAAGACCACAACGACAGGCAAAATCGGCCGCTGGCTCCAGCACAACGGGCACCGTCCGCTCGTGGTCTCGACGGACGTCTATCGTCCCGCGGCCCGCGAGCAGCTCGCACAGGTGGCGCGCGGGGCCGGCGTCGCGTGTTTCCCGGCCGCGAACCTCTCCAAGCCGCTGGAGATCGCCCGCGCCGCGCTGCGCGAAGCCAAACTCTCCGCGAGCGATGTGGTGCTGGTCGACACTGCGGGGCGGCTGCATATCGACGACGGGTTGATGTCGGAATTGGCGGAGCTCAAAAAGGAGCTGCAGCCCGCCGAACTCCTGTTCATCGCCGACGCCATGATCGGCCAGGACGCCGTGCGCTCCGCGGGCGATTTTCACCGCAGGCTCGGTCTCACCGGGATCGTGCTCACCAAGCTGGACGGCGATGCACGCGGCGGCGCGGCGCTCTCCATCCGCAAGGTCACCGGAGCGCCGGTAAAGTTCGTGGGGTTGGGCGAAAAGTATGACGCGCTCGAGCCCTTCTATCCCGACCGCATCGTCTCCCGCATCCTGGGAATGGGCGACATGATCAGCCTGATCGAACGCGCCGAGCAAACCGTGGACCGCAAAAAGGCGGAAGACCTGGTGCGCAAGCTCCGCCGCGAGGAATTTTCGCTGGAAGATTTCCGAGACCAGTTGCAGCAGTTGAAGAAGATGGGCTCGCTCGAGCAGTTGGTGGGCATGCTCCCCAAGATTGGCCCGCTGCAGAACCTTCCGAAGGACCTGGACGTCGATGAGAAGCGGCTGAAGCGCGTCGAAGCCATCATCAACTCGATGACCGCGGCGGAACGCGCCGACCACAACGTGATCGACGGCAAGCGCCGCAAACGCATCGCCCGCGGCAGCGGCACCACCGTCCAGGATGTCAACGACGTGCTCCGCCAGTACATGGAAATGCGGCGGATGATCAAGCAGTACGGGGCGCTCGGTCGGATGAAGGGGCGCGGGCTGGGAAAACTGGGCCGCCCTTCGTGATCCGTCCAATTGGCTATCCGTGGGCCAGCTTTTCCGGTACTATAAGTGGACGTAATAAGGAGGAAGTGAGTGCTTTCCATTCGTTTATCCAGAATCGGCAAGAAAAAACAGCCCTTTTACCGTGTGGTGGTCATCGATAAGCGCCGCCCCCGGGACGGGCGATTCGTGGAGATCGTCGGAACCTATAATCCATTGAAGAACCCTCCGGAGGTGAAGCTGGACACTGAGCGCGTCAAGCATTGGCTCGGCCACGGCGCACAGCCGAGCGACACGGTCCGCACGTTCATCCGCAAACAGAAGATCGCCTGAGCCACATCCCCTCGCGATGCCGGCCGGATTCGGCGGGGCATCGCCAATGGGGAGTGCCTCATCTCATGTCCCTGAACGCGCTTCCACAGACCGTAAGCGAGCAGTCTGTTCGAGGAGGCGGGATGAAGGAGCTGGTGGAAGCCATCGCGAGGGCCCTGGTGGACCACCCCGACGAAGTCCAAGTGCGTGCGGTGGACGGAGAACAGGTGACCGTGCTCGAATTGCGCGTGCATCCCGACGATCTCGGCAAAGTGATCGGAAGGCAGGGGAGGACGGCGAAGGCCATCCGCACGCTGCTCGGCGCCGCCGGAATGAAGATGCAGAAGCGCTACACGCTGGAGATTCTCGAGTAGTGGCCAACCCGCCCGGGGAGCGCCTCACGCTGGCTCGCATCGTGCGCCCACGCGGCCGCAAGGGCGAAGTCGCCGCACAAATCCTGACGGATTTTCCCCAACGACTGAAGCAGTTGCACGAGGTATGGCTGGCCGGCCCGGACGGGGCGGAACGCCGCGCGCGCGTTCGCGCCTGCTGGCTCTCCCCCAGCCGCGGCGGACAAGCCATTTTCCACTTCGAAGGCTTCGACTCGATCTCCGATGCGGAAACGCTCGTCGGCCTGGAAATTCAGGTTCCCCTCTCGGAGCGCACCCCGCTTCCCACCCGACAGCATTACGTGAACGATCTGGTGGGATGCGAAGTGTGGGAACGCAGGGCAAGCGGCGAGGCGTCCGAGCGATTGGGCGCGGTGCGCGAAGTGCAGTTTCCCGGCGGAGGCACTCCGCTCCTGGCTGTGGACACCCCCGCGGGCGAATTGCTCATCCCGCTCGCGGAAGAAATCTGCGTGCTCATCGATCCCGCACGACGGCGCATTGAAGTGGTGCTGCCGGAGGGCCTGCGCGAGCTGAACCGCTAGGAAATGCAGCGTTCCGAGACACCGCCTCTTCTTTCAGGTTAGACTTTTCCGCGAGGGTTCACGTCACAGTGGCTTTGCGCTTCGATATCATCACGATTTTTCCGGGGTTTTTTGCCGGGCCGCTCGAACACGGCATCGTTCGCCGCGCGCGCGAGGCGGGCGTCGTCGAAGTCCATGTCCACGACCTCCGCGAGGCCACTCACGACCGCCATCGCACCGTGGACGACCGCCCGTTCGGGGGTGGCGAAGGCATGCTGCTCAAGCCGGAGCCGCTGTTCGATACGGTCGAGCGAATTCTCGGCGCGCCGCGGGAACAGTTGCCGCCGCGCACAGCCATCGTGCTGCTCTCCGCCGCGGGTAAACTCTTCCGGCAGGAAACGGCCGAGCGCCTCGCGGGGATGGAGCGCATTGTGCTCCTCTGCGGCCGCTACGAAGGCGTGGATGAACGTGTCGCGGAGCATCTGGCCACCGATGAATTGTCCATCGGCGATTTTGTGGTTTCCGGCGGCGAACTGCCGGCAGCGCTGGTGATCGATGCGGTGACGCGCCTGGTCCCTGGCGCGCTCGGCAACGAAGCGTCTTCCGTAAACGAATCGTTCAGTGCGCCGGGCACGCAGAGCGGCGCGGCGGCAGGCGTTCTGGACTGCCCGCACTACACGCGCCCGCAAACCTATCGCGGCTGGCCCGTTCCCGACGTACTCGTAGGCGGCAACCACGAAGAAGTCCGCCGCTGGCGCCGCCGCATGGCCCTGGCGAAGACACTCAAGAACCGACCGGAATTATTGGGGGCCTCCGTGCTCACTGAGGAAGACTTGGAGATCCTCGACGAGTTACGGGGAGCCTAGAGCCGGGGATTTGAATGGCAGTCCATCGGATCGTCCGTTTGACGTATAACGCATAGCGTAGTATTCTCTGCATGTGATCCGGAGTTTTGGCTCGAAGGAGACCGAGGAACTGTTTCATTACTGCCATAGCAAGCGCTTCCGGGCCATCGAACGGGTCGCTTTGCGGAAATTGCTTCAACTTCACGCGGCCACAGAGCTGCGCATTTTGGCTTCGCCGCCCGGCAATCAATTAGAAGCCCTGCGAGGGGACCGGAAGGGACAGCACTCGATCCGCATCAACGACCAGTGGCGAATCTGTTTTGAATGGCGCGGTGGCGATTGCTACGGCGTCGAAATCGTGGATTATCACTGACAAGGAGACACGAGAGATGACCAAGCGCCAGCCGTTGATACCTCCGGTGCATCCGGGTGAGGTGTTGCGCGAAGACTTCATGAAGCCCCTGGGCCTCAGTGTGAACAGACTGGCCCTCGACCTGCACGTTCCGGCCACCCGCATCGGCGAGATTGCCCACGGGCGCCGCCGCGTTACCGCCGAGACCGCTCTCCGTCTGGCCAGATATTTCCACACCAATGCCGAGTTCTGGCTCAATCTGCAGACCTTTTACGATCTGGAGGTCTCGCGCCGCTCCGGCAAAGTCGCCGAGATTGAGCGTCAGGTCCACCCAGCCACCGCCCTGGCATCCTGAACCAGTCGGAGAGCTCAAACCGTGTTGGGGCCTGTGCCGGGTTCTGCTATACTTTGTGTTTGTCTCTGCGGTGCCGGCCCCGCCTGAGTGGGTCTGCCAGGGAAATACGAACATGAACCAGCTCGTCGATAAAGTGCAGCAGTCCCAGTTGCGCGGTGACGTGCCCGAATTCCGCCCGGGCGACACGGTCCGCGTCCACGTCCGTCTGCGCGAAGTGGAAGTCGAAAAAGAGAAGGAAAAAGAAAAAGAGCGCATCCAGGCCTTCGAAGGCGTCGTGATTTCCCGCCGCGGCCGCCTGGCATCCGCTACGTTTACGGTTCGCCGGGTAAGCTTTGGCATCGGGGTCGAACGCATCTTCCCCGTGCACTCCCCGATGATTGCGCAGATTGAAGTCGTTCGCCGCGGCCGCGTTCGCCGCTCCAAGCTCTATTATCTGCGCGGGCTGAAGGGCAAGGCCGCGCGCATTCGCGGCAAAGAACGCACGCTCCAGCCGGCCGAAACGGCGGCGGCGCCTGCCGCAGAGTAGCGCCCGGCCCCTCCGTAACACCCTTCGTTCTCAAATTTCCCATCCAAATCCGGCTGGCCGGAGTGTGGAAGGGGCCGCGGTAGTGGTGCCCTGTACTGCGCGAAATACTTCGTGTTTTCTTCGCTGATCAGTCTTGCACAGGCAGGCTCGCACGGCGCGGCTGGTCGCAGCGGGTGGGTGTTAGACTCCGCGGTGATGAGTCGGCTCTGTTGTTCGCGATACGAGCGCCTGGCACGCCAGGCAGGCTGGACGCGCATCGCCGGCCTCGACGAAGCCGGCCGCGGTTCTCTGTTCGGCCCCGTTGTCGCCGCCGCTGCCATCCTGGACCCCAAACGCATCATCCGCGGTCTCGACGACTCGAAAAAACTTTCCCCCGAGCGCCGCGCCGAGCTCGCCCCGTTGATCCGCGAACGCGCAGTAGCCTGCGCTGTCGCTCAGGTCGAGCCCGGGCGCATCGATGCCTGGAACATTCTTCAAGCCAGCCGCCAGGCCATGACATTGGCCATCGCCCAACTCGCCGTCGCGCCCGATTATCTCCTGCTCGACGCCGTCACCCTGGACCTCCCGCTCCCACAACGGTCCCTGGTCCACGGCGACGCCCGTTCCGTCTCCATCGCCGCCGCTTCCATCCTCGCCAAGGTGGCCCGCGATGAATTAATGGAGCAATGGGACGCCTGCTATCCCCTGTACAACCTGCGCAGCAATAAGGGTTACGGCACGCCCGACCACCTGGAGGCGCTGCGACTGCACGGCCCCACCCCGCTGCACCGCTTTTCGTTTGCGCCCGTCAGGGAGGCGAGCGCCTGGACGTGGAAAGCCAGCCAGCAGGATCTGCCGCTCCATGCCCCGGCAGTCGAAGGATTACCAGGGCCGGGCGGCGATTGACGCATCTTTTCACCAGTGTTAGCTTAGGGCAGTCTTGCCGCCGTCCCACGCAGGGGAGTGTGTCCGGTGGTCTCCCGCCCAGGCCTGCCGCGGCGGGCGGCGCCCGGCCGTGCCGTGTAGGAGCCGTATGCCGGGCGGGCAGAGTGAGAGTCTGAGAATCTCTGATGGCCTTCAATAAATCCAAGCACCTCGAGGCTGCGCAGAAGTACCTGGGACAAGGAAAAATTCCGCAGGCCATCGCGGAATACAAAGCCATCCTTGCGGTCGAGCCGGCCGACCAGGTTACGCTGATGACGGTGGGGGACCTGTTCGTCCGCGCGGGCGACCTCGTGCAGGCCACCGAGTATTTTGAACGGCTGGCGGGGGCCTTCCTCGAGGAAGGGTTCACCAGCAAGGCCATCGCGATCTACAAGAAAATCGCGAAGCTGGGGCCGGACCAGATCGAACCGCTGGAGCGTCTGGCCGACCTCTACGTGCAGCAGGGCGTGATGAGCGAGGCGCGGCCCATCTACATCCAGATGGCCGAAGCGCACCTGAAGAACAAACAACCGGAGCGCGCTGCCGACACTCTGCGGCGGCTGCTGGACATCGAGCCGGACAACACCCGCGTGCAGACGCGCCTGGCCGATCTCTACATGGCCATCGGGCAGAAGGGCGAGGCGGCTCGCGCCTACCTCATGGCCGCGTTTCGCTCCTTCGAGCGCGGCGAGATGGATTCCGCGCTCACACTGGTCGAAAAAGGCCTGGAAGTGGACCAGGGCAACCAGCGCGGCATCCTGGTGAAGGCCCGCATCCTGGCCGCAAAAGGACGTCCCGGAGACGCCGCCAAAATCCTGGAAGCCCTGCCGGACGTCAACGAAGGCGGGCAGAGCACCCTGCTGCTGTTTGAGGCCTACATGAAAGCAGGGCGGCCGCAGCAGGCCGTGGAGTTGGCGCACAAGGTGCTGGCCGCCGCGCCCGACAAATACGACCCCGTGCTGCCCCTCGTGGATTCGCTCGCGGAGACGAACCACGAGATGTTGCTTTCCCTGGCCCGCGAACTGCGGCCGCCGATGTTGGCGGCGCAGGATTACGAGCGGCTGGGCGGCGTTCTCACCAAAGTCGTCGAGGGCAACCCCAAAGAACTCGAACCCCGCGAATGGATGATCGAGCTGTTCCGCAAGACGGGCGACTCCTTCCGGCTCACCGAAGCGCTGGACCAGTTGGGCGACGCCGCAGTGACCGCGGGAGAACTGGAGAAGGCCCGCGTCGCCTACGAGGAGCTGCTCGAGCGCGAGCCCCAGAATGAGTTCAACCGGCGCCGCCTCAGCCAGGTGCGCGAGAAGCTCGGCCTGTCCGCACTGGAAGCGGAGCCCATGTCGGTCCGCCCGAAGCCGAGCGAAGCGGTGGTCCAGCAGGTAGCCGCTACCGACCAAGACGTGATGATGACGCCGAAGAAGGCGGCCGAAACGGCGCACGTGGAAGCGGCACCTCAGGACGAGCTGCAGCGCTACGTGCAGCAAGCCCTCACCGATGTGGACCTGTTCTCCAGCTACAACCTCACCCAGAAGGCCATGGACCTGCTCGATACAGTTTTGAAGCGCGCCCCCGGCCATCCACAGGCACTCGAAAAGCTCCTGGACATGTGCCTCGGCGCGGGAAACGAGCGCCGGACCGCCGAACTGGCCGCCCAGCTCGAAGCCATCTATCGCGAAAAGGGCGAATCGCAGCGCGCGGAACGGTTCGCCGATCTCCAGCGCCGCTATTCACGCGCCGCTGGGAAGGCGGGAGAGGCGCAGGCAGCCGCCGGGCCCAAGGCCCCGCCGGAATTCCAGATCCCCGTTGTGGAAGTGGAGCTGCCCGGCGCGGCGCCTCCGGAGACCGCCAGGGTGCAGGAGGTGGACCTCTCGGATGACTGGGCCGCGATGGCCAACGAAGCCACTGCATCGCCCGTCGCGGAAGCTCCTCCGCCTGAACTGGTGAGCGAAGAGAAGCCCGCCGAAGCTGAGCCGGCTCCTTTCGCGCCTCCTGAACTCGAGATTGAGATCGAGCCGGAACCCGAGCCTCTGCCCGCAGCCGCGCCCCCGCCAGCCGCAGAACCCGGACCGGCGCCCGCTGCTCCTCTCGAACTCGAGATGGAGATTACTGAGCAGCCCGCTGCGGCGCAGCCTCCGCCTGCCGCAGTAGAACCGCCCGTCCTCGAGCTCGAACTCGAGCCCGAGCCCGCTCGCCAGGAATCACCCGCGCCCGTCGAGCCAAAAGCGGCCGAGATGGAATTGGAGTTGGAGCCCGCTGCGCCTCCGCAGGCGCCCGCAGCCGCTGCTCCTGCCGGAGCGGGCGCAAAGGCCGGCTCTCTGGCCGATCTGGCGCACGACCTGGAACTGGAAGAAGTGGATTTCGGCCTCGAGCCCATCGGCGCCCCTTCCGAACATGTGGCAGGCCCTGTCGAACTCCAGGTGCCCGTTTCGGAAGAGGACATGATCGCCGCGAAAGGTAAGAGCCACAACGAGCTGAAAGAGGTGTTCGACGAATTCCGCGCCGAACTCGGCGAGCTCGAGGAGGACGAGGACGTAGAAACACACTACAACCTCGGCATCGCCTACCGCGAAATGGACCTGGTCGAAGAGGCCATCAGCGAGTTCCAGAAAGTCGCCAAGATGGTTCAGAATGGCAAGACGTTCCGCTACACCATGCAATGCTACACACTGCTGGGCCTCTGCTTCATGGGCCGCAGCGAGCCGAAAATTTCCGCGATGTGGTACAAGAAGGCGCTGGGGATGCCCAACCTGGATCACGAATCCGTCCTCGCGCTGCTTTACGATCTGGGTGTCGCGCAGGAGACTGCCGGGGATTCCGCCGCGGCGCTCGACAGTTTCAAGCAGGTCTATGCGATGAACATCGACTATCGCGACGTCACCAGCCGCATCGCCGACCTCTCCCGCAAAGCGGGACGGCGCTGATCCTCCGGCGCGAGACCCCCCGATGAACCGTGTCGTACGCATCCTGATGGGCCTGATTTGTCTGGAGGCGGGCGTCATGCTCGTCTTCCTTCCCTGGTCGCCCTATTGGGACCGCAACTTCTTCCTCCAGCAATTCCCTGAGCTGATTCCCGTGCTTCTCAGCCCGTTTCTCCGCGGCGCGGTCACGGGACTCGGCTTGCTCGATGTGTTCCTGGCCGGAATGATCTTCATCGGCCGGCGAAACCCCAATGCCGTGGCCTAGGTGGCACAGCCACTCTTGGCTGTGTCTCGCCCTGAACGCCCCTTATATTGATCGCCATGCGCAAACACAATCAACCCGATCACTTCCCCGCGGCCGGGCCCCTCGTCTGCTATGTGACGGACCGGCGAGGTTTCAGCCCTGACGAACGCCACGCCTCCGATCTCCTGCTCGAAACCATCGCACGCGCTGCCGCCGCGGGCGTGGACGCCATCCAACTGCGCGAGAAAGACCTCGGCGGCCGCGCCCTTCTCGAACTGGCAAGAGGCGCGGTGGCTCGCGCCCAACAGGCGAAAATCCTGGTCAACGACCGGCTGGACGTCGCGCTGGCCGCAGGCGCCGCGGGTGTGCATCTGGGGGAGGAGTCCATCGGTGTAGCGGATGTGGTGGCCTTTCGTAAAAGTGCCCGCACGCCCGCGGAATTCCTGATCGGCCGTTCCTGCCATTCTCTCGAAGCCGCGCTCGCCGCAGAGCGCGACGGCGCCGATTACGTTTTTTTCGGCCCGGTCTTTGCCACTCCCTCCAAGGCACAGTACGGCGCGCCGCAGGGCACAGAAGCGCTGGCCGGTGTTTGCCGCCACGTGCGCATCCCCGTGCTGGCCATCGGCGGGATTACGCTGGAAAACGCGGCCTCGTGCGTCGCCGCCGGGGCCACAGGAATTGCAGCCATCCGCATGTTTCAGCAGGCGGCCGATCTGGCAGCGGTAATGCGCGCGTTGAAGCAGGTATAGCCGCGCACGAGCAAGCCGCCGCTCTTTTTCCCCTCTTTCTCAGCCCACGCTCGGCGGGTGGCTGACCCTTCGCGCGAAGCCTGAGTTCGGGGTGCCGCACTCTTTCCGTCCTCGGAAAGGGTGCGGCTTTTTCCTTCGCTGCTCCTTGTGCCGTGGCCTATCGGGCTATACCGCGTTTGACCCTCCCGCACATTCGGAAACCCCGCACCCTTTGTTTGAGACGGCACAAAGGGGTGCGGCACCCACCCCATCTTCCTTCTATCACTTCGCGAAGAATTGCAGAAGTGGTATTGTCCTCAGGTGCGAGCCTCTCAAACGAATCATCGAGGAGAATCCAGTGCGCCACCCGCCTTACAGTCGTTTATCTGCCCTCTGCCTGGTTGTTCTCCTAGGAGCAGCGGATACGGATGGTGGTGGCCGTCATCAAACGACTGGTCGCGTCATCGCCCGAGACATCTATTTAAGCCTTCCGCGGACAAGTTCCACTCCAAATGTTGAAATCCTTGTCTTGCGAACAAACGAGCCAATCGGGGGCGCGAAATCATCATCACACTTTGCAAAGGTAAGATACGAAGATTACGCCGATCAGCATCCGCTACCAGTTGATCTTTTGGAAGGCAAACAAGCCTGGCGATTCTCGCTCAGGAGAAACCGTAGTTGTGACCAGGTTGTGTCAGAAGGCCTGTTCGTGTCCAGGAGGCCGTCGAACGAACTACCCAAGCCCGGAGTGTACGTTCTCGTTGCAGGTGCCGACCCGAGCGATGCTCCACCGCTTCACAGTACGATGCCTTGTTTCGTCCTTCAACCGGACGGTGTAAAACCTGCTGCCCCTGATCGTTGATGCTACATCTACGACGATTTCAATCGCATTGCCACCGGCATCTCCAGCGGCACAGGACAGGGCTGCGCCTGGCAGTACGACCGCTTCGGTAATCGCTAGTCGCAGAGGCGGGTGGCACAGCTTTTGTTTTCTCCCCGCTGTTCCGCATTTGATCGTGGGTGCCCCACTCTTGGCCGTCTGAAGGGTGGGGTTTTTGAATTCCTCTGTGCGGTGTCTTTCCCGGTTCATCCCTCCCGCGACCGCGATTCCCCCGTCCCGCTTCCATAGTACCGATTCAAATTCCTGGGCATGGGAGGAAAGCAACGGGAACGTCAAAGACCCCACCCTTCCTACACCAAAATCGAAGGGTAGGGCACCCCCGTTTCTATACTCTGCGGTGAACTCAAACAAGTGGTATCCTCTCGGCGTGAACGGAGGCCGGTCGTGGAGGCGAGAAATTCCTGTGGGCCACCCGCCAATTCAGCGGCGCATCGGCTCGGGGACGAGGCGGGATTTGTCGCGGTGACCCCGCCGCCCAACGCAAAGGGTTGGAGCACTCCGCTGCCGTAGCGGCAAGTGGCGTGGTCGGATGCTAAGACGCAACGAAGGGGCTGGCAGGATGGACCGCACAGAGACCGCAGCTTGGAGGTCGGCTCTATTTGCCTTATTGCTCGGCTCGTTCTTGGGTTTCGGACCGCTCAGGTCGGAAACGAGGCACCAGAGGAGCCATCCCTCAAGGCCTGATCCCTCGGGTGCCGTGGGCGGGCCAACAAAGCCATGGGAAACGCTTCGTGGGGAACTGACCCGCCTCCAGGAAGAGACCGGAGTGACCCTGGCCTCGATACAGGACAATAAGCTGTACACAATTTCGTTCGCAGATCGCACGGCAAGCGGAGCGAGGGCGTTTCTAACCAGAGGGACTGCGGGCACCGGGGCAATCTCCCAGGATGGGAGTAAAATCGCGTTCGATTGGTGTCCGGAGCCGGGGATCACCCACCCCACCCCTTATCGCACCGATTGTCCCGCAGGGCTCCTGCGGCTGGCGATGGTTCGAGCAGACGGTACGGGCTTTCGACAGTATTCACGCTTGACTTTCCCCGCCGGTGAGTGCTGGTCCTACGATAACTCGATGCTGGAGTTGACCGTGGACGTCAGAAAGGAAGGCGTTTCTGTCGGTCCGGCCTTGCGAATCTTGGAAGTGGGCTCAGGAGACGTCCAGGACGTCACGGACTATTGGGACGCCCACTCTACCTCACAGTGCTGGTCGCCGGATGGAAAACGGACCGTGTATTGGGTCAATCTTCTGGGGGGTGGCGGCATCGTGCGCCTGTGGGATACGGTCCAGAAGAAATCGACAGACCTTGCTAAGGGTAGATTGCCGACATGGTCTCCTGACGGCCAATGGATCGCCTATTTGGACTGCGCCGATTCTGGCTACGACTGCACTTATTATGCAATCCGCCCATCGGGTACCGACAGAAGGGTGCTTTTCCGGACTGAGGTTGCGGGAGAGGCCTTGGTTTGGTCTCCAGATTCTCGGCTCGTGGCCTACGTGGGATACGCCTCCGGGCAGGACGAGCAGCTCCTATGGGTTCGCCGCCTGGAGGACGGTGAGGAGGATTGGTTCGCGAAGGTTGCTGATACGGACGTACCTTGGTTTCAGTGGTTGAGAAACGCAAACATCCTCAAGCGCTGACCCGGGGATTACCCGGGCTGATTAGATGACGGCGTCGGCTACTTGCGCCGAGTAAACTTGGTTTGACGTGCTCCCCACATTCCGCGCACGGGATCATACGACGTCAATTCACGCGCCCAGCCAGCGGCCCGCGGGCTCCCATCCGGGAATGTGGTCGCAGATCACTTTGATACTCGCCGTCACGGGAATCCCCACCAGCAATCCCATCGCACCCCACAGCCAGCCCCAGAACAGCAACGCGAGCGTCACCGCCAGCGCATTGAGCTGTACCCTGCGCCCCACAATGGCCGGAAACAGGATGTTCAGCGTAAGAAAGTGAAAGCCGAACATCATCAGAATCACCAGCGCATAGTTGCCGATCGAATCCCACTTCGTCAGCCCCAGAATCACCGGAGGAATCGCAGACAAGATCGTTCCGAAATAGGGCACAAGATTGAGCACGCCCGACATGAACCCGGCCAGCAGCGGATAATCCAGGCCCATGGCCCAAAAGAGGATCGCGCTGGCGATCACCAGAATCACCATCACCAACAGGTTGCCCATCACGTAGCCCCGCAAGACGCGACCCACCTCCTCGAGGGCCAGTTTCACCTGTGTTCTTTCCGCCGGCGGAAACAGTTGTAGCGTGGCGTGCCACACGTCGCGTTTCGCAGCCAGCATGAAAAAGACAAGAAAGGGAACGAAGGCGGCGGCCACGATGATATTCGTGGCAGAGCCGAGCTTCTGGAGCAGGTAGCTGGCGGTGGACTCGGTCTGCTCCACCCGCAGGGTCCCGCGCGGCCGCTCCTCCTGCGGCGTAATTTCGGAGACGCGCGACTCGATGGATTGCAGCCGCGACTCCACCGCGCGCCGCGCGGCCCGCAATTTGGCGCCGTACTTCGGCCAGTTGCTGGCAAAATCCTCGGCGCGGAACCACAGAGCGGAGATCGCGCCCACCATCACCGCGCACATCAGCAGCACCATCAGCAGCGAACCCAGCCCCCGCGGAAATCCGTGGTTCTCCAGCCACTCCACAACCGGGTCGAGAAAGTAGGCGAGCAGCACGGCCAGCAGGATCGTCATCACCACGCTCGCCGCGTAATACAGAAACACCAGCACGATTCCCGCGGCGATAATCCGCTGGCTGGCGTTGCTCCGGGGAGCGCCGGAGGGTTCCCGCCCGGTCAGTATGGAAGGACTGAGCGCCATAATTCGGAATTTTAGCGGCGCGTGAGCGCGCCGCGGTGAACGCTACGATATCACAAGCCCGCGCCCGCGTGGGACAGGCATTCCTGCCTGTCTCGCCTGAAAGGAGCGACTCCGAATCACGCCCCCGGTGTGCTCAAGCGCCGAGCGACGGCGCAGCGATTATCTGCACCAGGTCCGGTACATGCGCCCCGGCAGCCTGCCGGGCGAGCATCCCGGCGGTTACAATTCCCGTGCGCACATAGGACTTTTCGCAATCCACCGTGGAAGGCCCGCGCATATTCCCTTCCATATAGGCCAGCCCGGGGCATCGCGTGCAGCTCCCCAGGTGCGAGCAGGAAGAGCACGTCGGCAGGTGCTTGCCGCGAATGGAGCGGACCTCCGCGAGTTGCGGCGAGTTCCGCCAGATGTCGAGAAATTCCTGCCTCCGCACGTTGCCGCACGGCAGGGGAAACTGCACGCACGGATACAGGTCGCCGTACGGCGAGATGTAGCAGGACGTATGGCCCGCGCTGCAAGGCAGACCCTCGCGAATGCTGTCGTCCACGGGAGCGGGCGGGGCGCAGAAAGTTTCCACGTCGCCCACCAGATTGGGATTGTGGAAAAAGCTGGATAGGTCGCTCGCCTCCACGCGATGGCTCAGCACGGACGTGTTGCCGTCCATCATCGGCGTGATCGTGGGATCCAGTTTGTAAACCGCGCCCACTTCCACCGCCAGTTCGCGCACCCCCTCGCTGTCGCCGCGATTCCTCCGCATCAGCACGTTCGCCATCGTCACTTTCATGCCCTGCGATCTCAGCAGCCGGATCCCGGCCAGCGTGCGCTTCAGCGAACCCGGCACCTTGGTGATGGCATCGTGCACTTCCGGCCGGTGCGAGTAGACGCTGATCTGCACCTGCTCCACGCCCAGCTCCTGCAGCCGCCTCGCTTCGTCTTCCCGGATGAGCACCGCGTTGGTTTTCAGCTTCACGTTGAACGAGAGCGAGCGCGCGTATTCGATGATCTCGAAGCAGTCGCGGCGCACCAGGACCTCGCCGCCGCTCAGCGCGAGAAAGAAAACGCCCGCATCCGCAAGCTGGCGGAGAACGTCGCGGATCTCCGCCGTGGTCATTTCTCCGTGGTCGTCGTGGTCCAGGTAGCAGTGCTCGCAGCGTTCGTTGCACCGGTACGTCAAATCAAAGTGCACGCTCAGTGGCACGCCCAGGCGCAGGGCCCTTCCGTTCAGCTCCTCCATCAGGCTCATGGAGCCTCCCGCCGCTCAGGCCCGGCGCCCGCGACACTCTGGTCCGAAGCCGGATCCGCAACTGGCTGGTCCGATACCCGCAGCAGCCCGTGGCTCGAGAGCTCTTCCACGAATGCCTCCGCGTCCCGATAGGCGGTATCCAGGGGCACGTCGAACTCCGCGCAGACCCGCCGCTCCACGATTTCGGAAAGGGGCGTGCACCCGTCGGCCGCCTGCCAGATCACAGTGGCTACTTCGCTCAGGCTGAACAGGGTCGAATCGCCGGCGGACATGATGATCATCTCCCCGCCCAGTTCCCGCGCGGCTACCGCGCTCGACCGCGCAATGTATTTCTCGCTCATCGTACGAGCTCCCACGCTCGTTCATCCGGCGCAAACGTGAACCGCGCCACCGGCACGCGCGATACAAACTCGACCGCCGATTCGAACACGCGCTTCACCAGCTCCGCGTCGTGCGCGAAGAAAAGAATGTTGCGCAGCAGCTCGCGAGCCGCCGTAAGCTGCCCCATCGGCTCGATGCGCCCGCCCGGCCCCTTCTCGAGAAAATAGAGCCCCGCAAGCGGCGCGCTCAGGTTCGCGCCCGCGCGCGCCAGTTCCCCGGCGAAAGGAGTGCCATAGGCGCGATAGCCGCTCTTGCCCCTCCGAATATAGGAAATTTCGTCGCTGAGCACCGCGGCGTCCGGCGGAGCCAGCCGCGCCATCGTCGTCTTGCCCGCCCCCGAAATTCCTGCAAACACGAACGCGCGCCCGTTCCGTACCCCGCTCGCCCCATGCACCAGAAACCCGCCTTCTTCGGCCAACACGAGCGAGTGAACGATCCGTAGCACAGAATCAATCGAGTAGGGGTTGGGCGACTGGCGCACCCACCCGCGGCGCGAACCCGCGTCCCACTCGGCGCGGAAGTCCCCGCGCTCGCAGCGCCACACCGGGCCGCTCTTGAAGGCTCGGGCGTCTTCGCCCGATGGCTGTGTGGGAGCCTCGAGCCGGATTTCGAATTGATAGGTGGGCGTGGCCGAGGGATTCACAAAGCCGGCGTAGCGCTGCTCGAGCAGCGCGCGGAACTCCGCATCCTGGCTCTCGAGAAAAATCGGAATGCCCCCGATTTCAACCGTCACCCCGCTTTCCGCTCCGGCTGCCGGTGACGCCGGGGATGGTAGGGGGAAAGTCCTGGCGGCCATCAGGCACACTCCAAGCGATCCGGTTGAGCCTCCGCGAGCGCTCCACCTGGATTTCGCGCCAGCCGCGCGCGCAAGGTATTCCATCGCACCAGCCATTTCACCACGCCATTCGATCGGCGCGCGGCCCATCCCAGCAGATCTTCTCGGGCTGTGGCACGCCCGCCCAGTTCGATCCGCTTCCGACCGCGAACCACCGCCGTAACCCGCCCCAGCAATTCGCTTTCAGCCAGCGCAGGATCGTTTTCCCTGAGCGCGTCTCCGCGGGTGACGAGAGAAAGGCGTCCGCCCTCCTCCAGTTTCGCGATCAGCCGATGCGCGCAGAAGCGCCCCGCCCGGAAGCACAGCACAACGTCCCCGCAGCGGACCCTCCGGGCCGTCTCGCGGCGAACAATCAGGATGTCTCCGGGGAATATCGCGGGAACCATGCTCGCGCCAAGCGCGGCGAACCGAAGCCCCCCGGAAGTCCGCAGCACCTCCGACGCGAGGCTCAGGACGACCCCTTCACGCGCCTCGTGAACCTGGCCACCGTGTTGGGATGCTCGATCCATGGCCGGCGCTCCCACTAGGAGTTCTGCGCGTTGAACCGGCACTGGCCCTGTGTCGTCGCCATTTTGCCGCAGATCAGTGCCGTCGTCTCGAACACGCGCTCGTGGCGGAACGATGGTTTCTCGTAACGCTTTTTTGCCTTGCCGGATCCTTCCGGCGTTTTTTCAGTTGCCGCGGTGCGGCTTTGTGGTTGTCTCATGTCGCTTAGCCTCACCCATCTGCTGTCACGCTCACTCTACTGCAACGCCGCCTGCGTTAGTTTCACCGCGCAGTATGCTGCAGTGGCTCCGCAAATCGTGGTTGACGTCGCCAGCGTGCCGAAGTACAGGCTCGACGCCTGCCCGCCCGTGGAATCGTTGTCCACGATCATCGCGCTTGTTCCGCCGGCTATATCGACGGTGTTTGTCGCCGCAGGGGTGGGAGGGTTATCCAATCCCGGGATCAGGATCCCGGCAAGCAGCAGAAAGGAATACAATTCCGTTGGGTTTTGATTTACTCCCATGAACATGTAGTCCGCTCCAGCAGTTGCGCCGATCACCGCGCAGCCGGCGCCACTCGTCGCGCTGGGTATCGTAGCGTTGAAGGTGAAATTCGCTGCGGTGGCCGCAGCAACGGTTTGTATTCCATTGATGGCAGCGACGTCTCCGGCCGTGCAGCCATTGCCGATATTGGCTGTCACGCCCGAGAGGGTGGTCGTGTCCCCGGCGGCCAGTGTGTTGGCCGCTGTAACAGTCACTACGGTTGTGGTTGCCGTAACTCCCGTCACCGCGAATGCCTCGCTGTTGAAGAACTCGGTGAGCGGCGCGATGACCGAAGCGCCGGTCCCAAGTTGAGGCTTGTCACCGCCCTCCGGCGCTGTCTGCAAGACGGAACTCGCGAACTGGAAGGTTTTTATCTGCTGGCCACCGGTGCCGGAGCTGGCAGCGATGATTTCGCCGTTGTTCGCCGCGGTGACGCTGCTGATTCCCAAGGCGAAGTAGCGGTAGTCCGGCGTGGCGTCGTAGATCGGGAAGCCGCCGGTCGTACAGGCCTGATTTGCGCCGGAATCGAGTCCCGCGGCCGCAACTGACGTCAAGGTGTTGCTTGTGAACTTGAATTGGATAAGAGCGGAATTCATCGTGTCTGTCTCGCCACCGGTTGTGCCGTTGCTGCAGGCCGTGACGGCATAACCAACCTTATTCGTCGAGTCAATAATGGGGGCGTCGCGAATCCCGCCGTTCAGGGTCAGGCCGAGCGGTAGCGATGCTGCTGCCATCACTCCGGCCTGCGTCAACTCGTATAAATTGGCGCTGCTATCCCCGACAAAAATGTTGCCCGTGCCGCTTACATCCACCACCGGGGCCGAGAGATAATTGGATCCGGGGATGACAGTTGCGCCGGCGACGTTGCAGCCGGTGCCGGTAGTCGCGGTGGGTATCGCAGCGTTGAACGTGAAATTCCCTGCCGCTGCCGTAGCAACGGTTTGGACTCCATTGATTTTAGCCACGTCAGCCGCGGTGCAGTTGTTGCCGACGTTGGCAGCTACGCCCGCGATGACAACCAACTCCCCGATACTGAGCGTGTTGGCCACGGTGACAGTCACGACGGCTACAGTTGCCGTCACAGCAGTCGGGGTGAGTGTCGCGGGGGAGGCGCTCACCTGCACCGGGAAGTTCCCTCCCGCATAGGCTGGCGTCCCGATGAATGTCGGCGTGATCGCATACAGGTAGCCGTTGTTGTCCCCGACGAAAGTAGTGTCGTTGGCATAGTCGGTGAAGGGCGCCGAGAAGCTGTCCGCCGTTCCTGCCACCCCGGTGGCGGCGTTCGCGGCAACCAATCCCAGCGGAAGCATGAAGTCTGTCGCCGTGCTGTTCGCCGTGCTTCCGGGAATCACCGGGTTGGTTGCGCACGTCGGCATGGACGCCCCGTTGTTGCTGGCGGCGCAGGCAGCTCCGTACTCCGTGCTCCCGCTTCCGAACGTCAGCACGTGCAGGATTGCGCCGATGTTCGGGTCGTTCTCCACGTAAGAAATCTTTGTGCCGCTGAATGCTAGGCTGGGCGAGGTGGCCACCGGTCCCACGCCCGAGGCGTAAGAGAAGATGAATTCCGGATTCGTGACACCACATAGCGGTGCTCCAGTCCCGCTGTAAAGGTGGTTCAAGGCCACGATGTTGGCCTGGGCCCCGTTCGTACCCGCAGTAACAGCGCCCCAGGCAAAATTGTTCAGTGCATTTGCATCCGTCAGCGTCACGCGGTTCCCTGGCGTCAGCGCGTATACGGTAACCGTGGCTCCCGACGCTACCGCCACCACTCGGTCGAGAGCCGTACTACTGAGATTGCGATTGATCGCGGCAGCGAGATTGGTCGCATTGGTGGCAAGGGTGGCGGACGTCTGGAAGTCGAGCCCCGTGTTCACGGCCGCCGATGCGGTCAAAGTCAGAGTGACCCCGGCTCCTCCGGTCGGAGTGATGGTGATGGACGTAGTGTTGCCAGCCGCCGGTTGGCCGGTGAAGGTGCCGACAGCATGCGCCCGCGTGTTCCCGGTCGCCGCGTTGACCGGGAATGCTACGAAATCCGAGACGCAGCTCGGCGTCGCATTCACATTGAAGGTGTACTTGGCGGGCGACATTCCTGCAGCGACGCCCCCCGCGCCCAGCGATACGGCCCAGTCCTTTCCTATCTCGTCGCCTGGCCGCCTGGGCCGCCTTGGCCGCGGTGGCGGCCTGCGCAGCCCTAATCCTGGCGGCGCATTACCGTACTTGAGCCATTCTGCGTAGGCCCGCGGTTCCTTCCTCATCTTCGCCGCATTCTCCGGCGTGAAGCCCGCGGTAAACAGAACATGCTTGGAGCTCCAATCCACCGCCACGGGCACCGAACCATCCGGCCTCGCCAAGCCTTGCCCGAACGCCGATGCCGTGAAGCACACCGCCAGCCAGAACGCCGCCGGCAGCAGCGCGGCTACCCGGGCAAAAAAAGCCACATTTGGCCTCCGCGGAGTTCCGAAACCAATCAGCGTCATTGCACCTCCGTGTCTCACTCCCTGGGCTGTCCGGCTTGTTTAACCCCGAATTCCCTTTCGCCATTCCTCGAATTTTTTCCATCCCGAACGGCTTCGGCGGCCCCCCCGCGCAACATCACAGGCGCGTCGTCCAGTTCATAGCTGAACGCACCCGGGCCCGCTCTCACCTTCCACTTTGACTGCAAAAAGATGGGCAAACTACGTGAAGAACCGGCGGAAAACCCACGGTATTGCCTTGCAGCACGCTCACGAAACCCCGCGCCCAGCGAAAGCAAGACAGACAGGGGAGCGTGCCCCATGGAAATCTCAATCGGCAGCCCAGCGGGAGGAAGGTGGAGGGTGTCCCCGCCAACCTCGCGGCTCACCACCGTCTCGCTCCTTACATACTCCATTTCCAGTGTGAACTCACCCCTGAGGACATCCCAGACAATCCGGGAAAAAAGACTAACGGGATGGTGGGAGGAAGTAAAGGGAAGAGTATCAATTTGAGATTCAGGGTAAATGGGAGCATCCACCACGCCCATTCACGGAATGTACGGCTCTGGTCACGCCAATTCCCATTGTGGTAACCACCTCGACAGACCCCCATCTCCGCCCCTCTGATTCCCAATCTTCAGGTCATCGACCCCTCCGTTCCCCCCCGTCCAGCGTCTCTACGACCTGCCCTCTATCCAGCAGGCGCTGCGCCGCCCGGCTTTTTGCGTGATAACATGCCTCCGCAAATTCTCGGCTTCGTTAAATCCAAGCTACTCGACCCGGGAGACCTCATGAAATCATTCGCTCTGCTCGCGTTTGCGTTATTGCTCGCCCCCATCTGTGCTGCCCAATCGTCGAAGCCGCTCCTGCTCCAGAGTCCCACCGTGAGCCGGTCGCAGATTGCCTTCGCCTACGGCGGCGACATCTGGATTGTGGATCGCAATGGCGGTGACGCCCGCCGCCTGGTCACCGGCTCGGGCATGCTCAGCGGCCCGGTGTTCTCCCCGGATGGCTCGCTGGTCGCCTATACCGGCGACTACGACCACAATCAGGACGTCTACGTTGTGCCTGCCGCGGGCGGAGAGCCGCGCCGCCTTACCTGGCACCCCTCCACCGACGTGGCGCTGGGATGGACCCCGGACGGCAAGCACGTCATCTTCCGCTCCCTGCGCAGCAGTTACTCCCGGTTCGAGCGCCTCTACACTGTTCCCGTCGAAGGCGGATTCCCCGCCGCACTCCCGCTCCCCATGGGCGTTCAGGGTTCTTATTCCGCCGACGCCTCGCACATCGCCTACGTGCCCTCCTGGAACCGCCGCCTGGGCGCGGCCACCAGCTACGTCGCCATCCAGCACTACCGCGGCGGCCACACCGCTTCCATCTGGATCGCTGATCTCGCCGACTCCAGCATCGTCAAAGTGCCCCACGTGGACTCCAACGACTACTCCCCCATGTGGCTCGGCGACAAGATTTATTTCCTCTCCGACCGCGCCGGCCCTGTCACCCTCTTCGTCTACGACACCAAAACGCAGGAAGTAAAAAAACTCCTCGATAACTCGGGCTTCGACTTCAAATCCGCTTCTGCCGGTCCGGGCGTCATCGTCTACGAGCAGCTCGGCTCCCTGCACCTCTACGACCCCGCCACCGGCAAGGAAAAACAGCTCGATGTGCGCGTGGCCGCAGATATGCCTCAGGTCCGCCCGCATTTCGAGAAGGTCGGCGAGCACCTCCTCAACGCCAACATTTCTCCCACCGGCCAGCGCGCCGTCTTTGAGGCCCACGGTGAAATTTTCACCGTCCCCGCCGAAAAGGGCGACATCCGCGATCTCACCCGCACACCTGGCGCCGCCGAACGCGACCCCGCCTGGTCTCCCGACGGAAATTCCATCGCCTATTTTTCCGATGAGTCCGGAGAATACGCGCTCTACATCACCAGCCAGGAAGGCCTCGCTCCCCCGCGCAAGATCAGCCTCGGCCGCCCGCCTTCCTTCTTCTATTCTCCCGTCTGGTCCCCCGACAGCAAGAAAATCGCCTACAGCGACAAGCGCCTCAACCTCTGGTACGTGGACCTCGACCATCCCGACCCCGTCAAAGTGGACACCGACCGCTTCGATTCCCCGCTCCAGGAATTCGATGTCGTCTGGTCCCCCGACAGCCGCTGGCTGGCCTACACCAACCAGCTCGAGAACCACATGCGCGCCGTCTTCGTCTATTCGCTCGAAGACCGCAAAGCCACCCAGTTCACTGACGGCATGAGCGACGCCCTCGATCCCAATTTCGACAAGACGGGCAAGTACCTCTATTTCACCGCCAGCACGGACATGGGTCTCTCCACTGGCTGGCTGGACATGACCAGCGAAGCCCATCCCGTCACCCGCGCCGTTTACGTCGCCGTCCTCCGCAAGGACCTGCCCTCGCCCATCGCCCCCGAAAGCGACGACGAAAAGGCAGCCGAGAAAAAAGAGGAAAAACCCGCCTCCGCTCCCAGCCAGGAGAAAGAAAAGAAGGAGCCGGTAAAGGTGTCCATCGATTTCGACAACCTCAGCCAGCGCATTCTCGCGCTCCCCATTCCCACCCGGAACTACCTGGGCCTCTCCTCGAAGAAAGAGGGCGTGCTCTTCCTCGCCGAAGGACCCCAGGTCGCGGGCTTCGGCCCGCCGGCCTTTTCCCTCCAGCGCTACGAGATGAAAACGCGGAAGACGGAAAAGATCGCCGATGGCCTCCGCGAATTCGTCCTCTCCGAAAACGGCGAAAAAATGCTCTATCGCCAGGGCGACAAATGGTTCATCACCGGCGCGGAGAAGCCCGTCAAGCCCGGTGACGGCCTGCTCAAAACCGACGACATGCAGGTGTTCGTGGATCCCCCCGCGGAGTGGAGCCAGATGTTCCACGAAGTCTGGCGCATCGAACGCGACTTCTTCTACGATCCCCACTTCCACGGCCTCAATCTCGCCGCCGCCGAAAAAGCCTACCAACCGTTCCTCGCCGGCGTCACCAGCCGCGCCGACCTCGACTACCTGTTTGGCGACATGCTCGCCAACTTCAACGTCCTGCACATGTACGTGGGTGGCGGAACCATGCCGGAACTGAAGGCCGTGAAGGTCGGACTTCTCGGCGCCGACTACCTCATCAAAAACGGCCGCTATCGCTTCTCACGCATCTTCAGCGGCGAAAACTGGAACCCGCAGCTCCACGCCCCGCTCACCCAGCCCGGCGTAAACGTCAAGGAAGGCGAATACCTCCTCGCCGTCAACGGCCGCGACCTGCGCGCTCCTGAGAATATTTACTCGTTCTTCCAGGAAACCGCCGGCAAGCAGACCGTCCTCCGCGTCGGCCCCAGCCCGGACGGCGCCGGCGCCCGCGACGTCACCGTCGTGCCCATCGAAAGCGAAACGGCGCTCCGCAATCTCGACTGGATTGAAGGCAATCGCCGCAAGGTGGACCAGATGTCCGGCGGCAAGATCGCCTATGTCTATCTCCCGAACACCGCGGGCGCCGGCTACACCAACTTCAACCGCTACTATTTCGCTCAGGTGGGCAAGCAAGGCGCCATCCTGGACGAGCGCTTCAATGGCGGCGGCCAGCTCGCCGACTACATCATCGACTATCTCCGCCGCCCCGTGCTCAGCATGGTATTGACCCGCGAGGGCGAACCCTACGCCGAGCCGCAGGAAGCCATCCAGGGGCCCAAGGCGATGATCATCGATGAGTTTGCCGGCTCCGGCGGCGACGCCATGCCCTGGTATTTCCGCAAGGCCGGCATCGGGCCTCTCGTCGGCACGCGCACCTGGGGTGGACTCGTAGGCATCGGACATTATCCGGTGCTGATCGACGGCGGCACCGTCACCGCCCCGCGCTGGGCCATCTACGGCACCGAAGGCAAGTGGGAAGTCGAAAACCACGGCATCGCGCCTGACGTCGAAGTCGAGCTCGACCCCAAACTCGTTCGCGAAGGCCACGACCCCCCGCTCGAAAAGGCCGTCGCCATCGTCATGCAGTCTCTCAAGGACCACCCGCTCCCCACCTACAAGCAGCCGCCCTATCCCAACTATCACCCCAGGTTTTAACTCGTCCACACGCGCCACGCCCAAAAACAAAAACGCCCCGGCGACTGGTATCGCCGGGGCGTTTGCGTTTGCCTCAAATTGTTCTTCGAACCATCGAGTGAGACGGGCCAGAACCCGTAAGGCTTTCGGTCAGCCGAACTCCGGTCCGTGAGAACCGGTTGGGCAGCTCGTCCCTGCAACGAGTGCAGGTAGATCCGCCGTTGTTTTTAGAAAGGAGGTGATCCAGCCGCAGGTTCTCCTACGGCTACCTTGTTACGACTTCACCCCAATCATGGGTCATACCTTTGGCGCTTGCCCCCTTGCGGTTGGCGAGGCGACTTCTAGTACAGCCCACTTTCGTGATGTGACGGGCGGTGTGTACAAGGCCCGGGAACGTATTCACGGCGCCGTGCTGATGCGCCATTACTAGCGATTCCAGCTTCATGCAGCCGAGTTGCAGACTGCAATCCGAACTGAGCGCGCTTTTTTGCGATTAGCTCCCCCTCGCGGGTTCGCAGCGCTTTGTAGCGCGCATTGTAACACGTGTGTAGCCCTGGACATAAAGGCCATGCTGACTTGACGTCATCCCCACCTTCCTCTCCGTTATCCGGAGCAGTCCCCTTAGAGTTCCCCCTTGCGGGTGGCAACTAAGGATAAGGGTTGCGCTCGTTGCGGGACTTAACCCAACACCTCACGGCACGAGCTGACGACAGCCATGCAGCACCTCCGTACCTGTCCCTTGCGGGAAGGCCTGATTTCTCAGGCTGGTCAGGCACGCTTCGAGCCCAGGTAAGGTTCTTCGCGTTGCGTCGAATTGAACCACATGTTCCACCGCTTGTGCGGGCCCCCGTCAATTCCTTTGAGTTTCAGCCTTGCGACCGTACTCCCCAGGCGCAGGACTTCACACGTTAGCTCCGACACGGGCCCCGAACGGGACCCACGCCAAGTCCTGATGGTTTAGGGCTAGGACTACCAGGGTATCTAATCCTGTTTGCTCCCCTAGCTTTCGTCTCTCAGCGTCAGTTGCGGTCCAGTGAGCCGCCTTCGCCTCTGGTGTTCCTGCAGATATCTACGCATTTCACCGCTACACCTGCAATTCCACTCACCTCTCCCGCACTCGAGCATGGCAGTTTCGGAAGCAGTCTCGGAGTTAAGCCCCGAGTTTTCACTCCCGACTTGCCACACCGCCTACAGACTCTTTACGCCCAGTAATTCCGAGCAACGCTTGCCCCCTACGTCTTACCGCGGCTGCTGGCACGTAGTTAGCCGGGGCTTCTTCATCCCGTACCGTCGATCCCTTGCGGGACTTCGTCCGGGTCGAAAGGGGTTTACACCCCGAAGGGCTTCGTCCCCCACGCGGCGTCGCTGCGTCAGGCTTTCGCCCATTGCGCAAGATTCCCCACTGCTGCCTCCCGTAGGAGTCTGGACCGTGTCTCAGTTCCAGTGTGGCCGGCCGTCCTCTCAGACCAGCTACCGATCATCGCCTTGGTGGGCCGTTACCCCGCCAACTAGCTAATCGGCCGCGGGCTCCTCCTCAAGCGCCCTTGCGGGCTTTGATTCCCCAGTCCGAAGACCGGGGAATGTCATGCGGTATTAGCCCGCCTTTCGGCGGGTTATTCCCCACTCGAGGGCAGATTGCCCACGTGTTACGCACCCGTGCGCCGTGCGCCAGTCCGTATTGCTACGTCCCGCGCACTCGACTTGCATGTGTTAAGCACGCCGCCAGCGTTCGCTCTGAGCCAGGATCAAACTCTCGTTTGAAACTGGTGTTCTGTTTCTTCACGCCCCATTCCCGGTCCCCTTGCTGAAAGATTCGGGATTCTACGGAACGGAAGGCAGAACGAACTTATGTCGTTCGGCTGACTCATTCAACCAAACGGGTTCTGGCTCGTTTCACTCGATTGTCAAAGAACAGACTCCCTGGCAGGCAGGAAGGCCTTGAGGCAATTTACAATTCTACGAAATCGCGGCCTCGGAGTCAAGCAGCATTCCCCCGCATTTGCTCCCCTCCTCGCGCTTTCCACAGCCTGTTCCACAGCCCTCACCCGCTCCCCTCGCCGCGGTAGTGGGTCAGTTTGCCCAGTAGCACAGACAATCCTGTCTGTGCGAACGCTCAATTGCCTCAAAATACGCCAACAACAAACAACCACAACCCTTCCTCGAGTCCATCAGGGCAAACTGACCCGCTCCCGTCATCGTTCCCAGTCGCTAGCCCGCGCACCCGCTCTCCGTCTCTGCCGCCTCCACCATGCCCGCATCCTCAATTCTCCGCTGCCGCCCGTGCCTGCTGGCGGGCACAATCGCCAATTCTTCTTGACTTCTCCAAGTCTCCGGAATTAGATATTTCCACCTGCCTTGTGCCCCAGGGGGAAGGCGAGAGATTTAGGGGTGTCCAGACAATCAGTTGTTCTGCGGAAGCCCGAGGAAATCCTCGGCATTCCGGAAGTTCATTCCATACGTCTATACGGAGGGGTGTGAAATGATCAGCAAGGCGAAGCATATCTGGGAGCGGGTTCTGTGGAGCGCCCTGGCAGGCTTGTTTGCCGCCACCCTGTTCTGGCCGGCGCCGGCGCAGGCGCAGTCAACCATCTCGACCGGCAGCATCCAGGGCACCATCTCGGACCCCAGCGGCGCGGCCATTCCGGGAGCTACGATCACCATCACCAGAAAAGACACGGGGCAATCCATCAAGCTCTCCAGCACCGCAACCGGTACCTACAACTCCGGCGGCTTGATCCCCGCCGTCTATGCCGTGAAGGTGGAGTCCGGCGGCTTCAAGACCACACAGGCTGACATCACCGTTCAGGTCGGCGTGACCACCCCGGCGAACTTTAAGCTCGAGGTAGGCTCGGCCAGCACGGTGGTTACCGTGTCGGAGAGCGCCGTGGCCGTCAATACGGAGCAGGACACGGTACAGGGCGTCCTCAGCCGCGAGCAAATTGACACCCTGCCGGTAAACGGCCGCAACTTCCTCGACCTCGCCCAGCTCGAGCCCGGCGTCCAGATCCAGGACGGCGCCAACTTCGACCCCACCAAGAACGGCTACTCCTCCATCTCCTTCGGCGGCCGCTTCGGCCGCACTGCCCGCATCGAGGTGGACGGAATTGACATCAGCGACGAAACCGTGGGCACCACCACCGCGAACATTCCCGCCAGCGCCATCCAGGAATTCCAGTTGAGCTCGTCCTCCCTCGACCTCTCTACCGAGCTCACCTCTTCCGGAGCGGTGAACGTCACCACGCGCTCCGGCAACAACGACTGGCATGGCGACGGGTATTATTACGGGCGCAACCATGCCCTGGCCGCCGAGCAGTCTCCCGGTACTGATGTGAACTTCTTCCGCCACCAGTACGGCGCGGACCTCGGCGGTCCCATCATCAAGAACAAGCTCTTCTTCTTCGGCGACTTCGAGCGCACGCGCCAGGACCAGCAGACCGCAGTGGTCCCCGCCGCTCCCTTTACCGTCACGTCAGGCAGCTACAGCGCGTTGTTTCGCGACCTCGAATTCCTCGGCAAAATCGACTGGCAGATCAAACCCAACTGGAGCATGTTCGCCCGCTTCAATGATGAGCAGAACCGCGACGTCGTCCCCTTCATCCCCAACACGTTTGACCCCTTCCTCAACGTGGACTATCAGCACTCCTACGTCGTGGGCACGGATTTCAACACCGGACCGTACAGCCACTCCATCCGCTTCGGCTTCTCCAAATTCCACAATTTCATCACCGATGCCGTGGCCACTTCCGGCGCGTTTAACCCTGCGCCCGGCATCGCTATTGCCATCGGCGGCGACCCCTTCTGCCTCACCGCGGGTCTCGACCCCTTCTGCTCGGGCGCCAACTTCCTCGCGCCCCAGGGCACCTTCCAGCAGAACACCCAGATCAAGTACGACGGCAGCCGCACCATTCGCAATCACATCGTGCGCTACGGGTTCGGCTTTGATCGCATCCAGGGTGGCGGCTTCGCCGCCTTTATCGCCCTCCAGGGCATCGCCAATAACTCGTCCGGCGCCGGCTGCTTTACCGGGACGTGCGGCACTTTTACGTCCTTGCCCGGCGGAGCTGGCAATCCTCTGAACTACAACGTTAATCTAATCTCGCTCGGTAACGGCCAGGGCTTCTTCACGGAAAAATCCGCCTTTGGCCTCCCAGCGGGAGGTCAGGAGGACCACCGCATCCAGTGGTATCTGGGCGACACCTGGAAGCTCCGGCCGAATTTGAGCCTTACCTATGGCGTGAGATACGTTCGCGATACAGGCCGCACGGATGCCGACCTTCCCCCCGTTCCCTGCTCGGCGGCTAACCCGGCTCAGTTTCCTGTGACCCCCTGCACCGGCAACCTCCTGGACAACCTGGTGCCGGGTCTGGGCCGACAGGTCAACCAGCCCAACAGCAACTTCGGCGGCAACGTCGGCTTCGCCTGGGACCCCACGAAGAGCGGCAAAACCGTCATCCGTGGCGGCATCGGCATTTACTACGAGAACGCCATTTTCAATAACACCCTGTTCGACCGCCCCACCCGCCTCCCCACCGGTCTATTCTTCGGTACTGGCTCAGTGTGCCCGGGCGGTCTTTTGCTTCCCAACGGTACGACGGTCACTATGGCCAACGGCTTGAACATCGCAACGCAGGTTTGCGGCAATCCCATCGGCGCCACCGGTGTTGCAGGTGCCGTGGCCGCTTTGGAAACTCAGTTCCAGACGGCCACAAAGGCGGCGGGGGCCGCGAGCAACGGCTCTTATCTCGGCAATACGCTCGCAGAAGGCCTCAACTTCACGGGCAACACCCCGCTCTCCCCAGACTATGTGAGCCCCTATTCCGTGCAGATGAACATCGGCTTTCAGCGCGAGATCGTCCCCGGCACGGTCTTCCAGATGGACTATGTCCGCAACGTGGCCCTGCACTACATCATTGTGGAGGATGCCAACCATGTGGGCGACGCTTCTACCTTGAACCTGGCATCGGCCACAAACGCCGTCTCCGTCACCAACGGGTCCTTTGCGGGGTGCGCCGCCAACGCCACCGCGGCGGCCACCAATTGCGCCATTGCCGGCGGGGCCACCATTAACAGCTACCGAGCGAATGGCCTGGACTCGCCAAATCAAAGAACGGGTGGCGCTTCCTGCGGTTTCCTGCCAGTCGCGGCTGGGATCCCGGCAGGAACCCCGGCTTGTGCATTTGCCGGCAAAAACCCAAGCTTCGGCCAGATGCAAATCGCTTTCCCCACCGGCCGGGCCGTTTACAACGGCTTGCAGATGTCCCTGAAATCCCAGAAGAAAAACCTCATGCCGGGAATCCGCAACGCGAACTTCATCGTCTCCTATTCCTATTCCCGGTATATCGGCCAGGTAAACGACACGGATTTCATCAGCGTCGTGCGTGACTTTCGCAATCCGAACGGCACCATCGGCCCCACAGGACTGGACCGCACCAACCAGTTTTCCGCCGGCGGCGTCTTCGAGCTTCCCTGGTGGACCGAGCTCGGAATTGTCACCCACTACTACACCGCACTTCCGGTCACGCTTTTCCTCCCCGGCGGCGGAAACATCTTCACCACCGACCTGACCGGAGACGGCAGCTTTGCTGGCTCCCAGGCTGCCAGCCCGGGTCAGGGTGATATCCTCCCGGGATCAAATGTCGGGTCGCTCAACCGTGGCCTCAGCTTGGGCGGATTGAACTCGAAGATTACCTCGTACAATGCCAATTTCGCTGGCAAGCCGACGCCTGCGGGTGAAGCCCTCGTAAACGCCGGACTCTTTACGCCCGCTCAGCTCACTTCTCTAGGGGCCACGGCTCCCGCCATCGCTCCCATCGTCCCCGGCGCCGTCAACACCAGCGCCCTCTTCACCTTCGATACCAGCGTAGGCTGGAACATCCATGTGGCCCGTTTCTGGAAGTCCGCTCCTGAACGAGTGGTCGTGCACCCCCAGATAACGTTCTACAACATTTTCAACCATCAGAATTACGACTCTCCCAGCCTGCCGCCTAACGGCATCCTGACCCCGCTGTCTGCCTGCCAGAATGCGGGCGGCGCTTTTGACCCCACGCAGTCGACCTGCGTGGGCGCGGTCAACACAACCACAAAGGCAAACCGCACCAACCTCGTCGGTCTCGGCTCCGGCGTATTTGCTTTGGGCGCCCCCAGGCAAATCGAATGGGGCGTGAAAGTCTCTTTCTAACTCTCCGGAAACTCAGACCAACTCCGGGCCGCGAGGATCCTCGCTTTTCCTCGCGGCCCTTCTTCTTTGTCTGCTGGCTCCCGCCGGGTGTTCGAGTGCCTTTTCTCCTTCCACAAGCGGCCTTCCTCTGATATGGTGCGTGTCTCCGCAGCGGCCGGCTTGCCGTAGGCAGGCTCCCTAAGGCCGCGTCGAGTAGCTTCCCAGGCCGATTGACGGCACGGAGCTGGAAAAGGAAACGAGAGATGAAGACTTTGCTCGCTGAATTGAATTCTCCCCATCCCAACGGCGAATCCAGGGCCGCGCGGCGGCCTCATCGCCTGGCCGGCGTGGTTCTGGCCGCCGCCGCGCTTCTGTTCATTCCCGCGGCGAGGCGCGTGTACGGCCAGCAGGCGGCGCCGCAGGCTTCTCAAACGAGTTCGATCCCGGACGCCAAGTGCGTCATCGGCCTCGAGAACATCAAGACCAACGCCAAGGGCACCCTCAGCGTGGTCCCCTCCGGTCTGGAGTTTTCCGCCGGCAAAAACAAAGCCGGCATCGCAACAGCCTCCATCACGGACATTTTTACCGGCAACCAGAGTAGGCAGGACGTTACCGGCGCCGGCAAGGTTGTAACCATGGGCATCCCATACGGAGGCGGCCGCCTCGTCAGCCTCTTCTCCCACAAGGTCGAGGTCCTCACCGTGGAATACGTGGACTCGAATGGCGGCTTTCACGGGGCTGTTTTTGTGCTTCCCGCGGGGCTAGCCACTTCCTTCAAGAACCAACTCGTCGCGCAGGGCGCGAAGGTCAGCGCTCATGTGGAACCACCGGAAGCGAAGGAGTGACCGTCATGAATCCAGTTACCCGATCTGCATTCCCCTCGATTTTCGCCATCGTCGCCAGCGGCGCCGCCCTGCTGATGGCTGGCTCTCTAGTCGCCCAGCCCGGCCCGCAGCAGGCCGCGGCACAGAAGCTTTCTGCCTCCGCGATTCAAATTGAGCGCACCAATCCGCCCGAGGACCTGTTCATCCCGGAGGACTTCCGCATCGCCACCTACGAAAACGTGATCCTCCAGGTGGAAAAGACCAAGAAGTTCAAGCACGTCTATCGCAGCGGCGACCGCGCCGCCGCCGATGTGCCCGATCTCGTCATCCTGCACTTGGTTCCCCAGGCCTTCAAGGAAGGCAGCCAGAAGAAGCGCGAGGTCACCACTGTCGCCGGAGCCACCTCCATCAAGATTAAGGTCACTTTCACCGACAAGAGCGGCAAGGTGCTTCTCGAAAGGGATATCGAAGGCAAGGTGCGCTTCTTCGGTGAAAACCTTCGCGCTACCTACGACCTCGCCAAGAAGGTCGCTCAGGTCGTAACCGATAGCTTCTAGCATCCTGGGAGCGTCACCCCCCGGGGGCCGCTCCCTTTTTTTGCTCACATGCCCGCGATACCGTACGCGGTCACTCCCTTTGCCGGGCAGACGTACATCAGCCTGGAGTCCTTCAAGAAAAACGGCCAGGGCGTTGCCGTGCCCGTGTGGTTTGCCGAAGAACACGGAACCCTCTACGTGTATTCAGAGGCGGCGTCGGGGAAGGTCAAGCGCATCCGCAACAATCCCCGCGTGCGCGTCGCCCCCTGCGACATGCGCGGCCGGTTGAAGGGTGATTGGGTGGAGGCCACCGCGCGCATCCTGGAGGGCGGCGAAGCGCGCCTTGCCGACCAGTTGCTCAACGCCAAATACGGCTTCCAGAAGCGCCTGCTCACATTCCTCGCGCGCTTCCGCCCCCGCCCCCGCGCCTACCTGGCCATCACCCCCGGCGTTTCTCGATAGGGCCGTGCCCGCGGCCCTCCTGCCGATCGCACGCGCCGCATTCGCTGCTCCTAACCCCTGCGTGGTTTACAATGGACGGAGTATGGATCAGGCATCCAAGCGCGCGATTCAGGCCGCGCAACCCATTGAGTGGACGCGGAGCGGCGTGGTCGTGCTCGACCAACGCCTGCTGCCCGATCATGAGGTGCGCAACACCTACACCGATTACCAGCACGTAGCCCGCGCCATCCGCGACATGGAGATTCGCGGTGCCCCGGCCATCGGCGTCGCCGCGGCCATGGGCGCGGCCATCGGTGTCCTGCATTCCTCCGCTGCCACCCTCGACGAGTTGCGCGCGGATTTCGACGCCATCTGCGACTCGCTCTCCAAAACGCGGCCCACGGCTGTGGACCTCTTCTGGGCCATTTCCCGCATGCGCCGGACATTCTCCGAGGCCTGCGATGCGGCTGCCCGGAACGGGAGCCAGCCGGAGAGCCTCGAGGACGTGCGGCACGCCATGGTGCTCGAAGCCCAGCTCGTTCACCGTGAAAAGCGCGAGAACGACGAGGCCATCGGCCGCCACGGGGCCCCGCTGCTGCCGCAGAGTGGCCGGGTGATGACGCAGTGCAACGCTGGCGCCCTCGCCACCGCCGGAATCGGCACGGCGCTGGGCGTCATCCGCATGGCAGTGTATCAGGGACACGAGCTGGAAGTGTTCGTCCCGGAGACCCGGCCCTACCTCCAGGGCGCTCGCCTCACCGCCTGGGAACTCCAGCAGGCCGGCATTCCCCTGAAACTCATCACCGACAACATGGTGGGCCACTGCCTGAAGACGCAGGAAATCAGCGCGATCGTGGTGGGGGCGGACCGCATCGCGGCCAACGGCGACACGGCCAACAAAATCGGCACCTACCAGATGGCCGTGCTCGCGCGCGAGCACGATGTGGCGTTCTACGTGGCCGCGCCGATTTCCACGCTGGACCTTTCGCTTCCGTCCGGTGACTCCATCCCCATCGAGGAGCGCTCGCCAGAAGAGGTCACCCACATTCGCGGCGTGCGCATTGCGCCCGATGTGCCGGTGGCGCACCCCGCGTTCGACGTCACGCCCTCGCGGTTCATCACCGCCATCATCACCGAGCGCGGCATCGCTCGCGCCCCCTTCCAAGAATCGCTCGCAAACCTCGCCAGCCAGTAGCATTCAGATGCGGAGAGTTGCCGTGCTTCGCCGCCGGCGCCGATACCCGCCGGCTCATAAATGCCAGTGGAAGGGCGGGGTTTCAACCCCGCCGCCGCTTCCGCTGGAAATACGGGGCTTTAGCCCCTGAAGCCAATCGGTTCTCTCGCCGTTCAGGGTTTATGAGATGGCTCGTAGCCGCACGTTGTAGGGGCACGACACATCGTGCCCCATTGGCTGGCTCGCTCCGCAGCTCTCCGAATGTTTACTCTGGCTCGGCTGTCGTCGGTTAACCAGGCCGGATCCTACCGATGAAGGTGGTGCAGCGCGTCCGGTGGGACGAAGAACCCCGCGAAGAGAAAACTGTTGTAACCCAGGTGCACCAGGTAGCTGGCGAAAACGGAATGCATCGCGGCTCGCGCGGCCGTCAGCGCCATCCCTACGGTCACGAGCGTGGCGATCTGTCCCCAGCCGCCCCACAGCTGGGGCACATGGACCAGCCCGAACAGCACGCCGGTGAGCACGATGCCCAGGAAAATGCCGAACTTTCTGGCCATCACGGGATAGACATAGCCGCGGAACACGGTTTCCTCCGCCAGCGGCGCCACCAGCAGTCCGAACACCATCACATACTCCACGCCGCGCCGCGTGGCGAACAGTGCCTGAATGGGGAGGATCTTCTCGGTGTTGTAGAACTGCGCGGCGATGTCCGCTCCGATGGCCAGCAGCACGCCACAAAACACCATCAGCGGGATGAGCATTCCCCCGCGCGCCTCCCCAACGCGTATCGCGCGCCATCCCATGGTCTGCCAGAAAGGCGCTCTGGTTCTGCGCCGGATCACCGCGTACAGAAACAGCAGGATACAGCCGAACCAAATCACCTGGCGGAACACGACGAAGCCTGCATCCGTGGCGCTGAAATGCCCGATTTGGTGCGCGGGCACGCCAAACAAACTCACCGCGATGGCGGCCATGAGATTGGTCAGCAGGTACAGCATCCCCAGGGAGAAAGCGAACAGCACGATCAGGTCCAGCGTGTCCCACGGCGTGTCCAGGTCCGGCGGGACCGGAGAGCGCAGCGGGAGTTGCGGCGCGGGAGCGGAAGGGGCGGAATCCGCAGCGGAATCGGGCGCGGAGCTCTCCCCGGGCCCCGGAGGGGTCGGAGCGTCGTCGATCATCGGTTGCGCCGCGCGCGGCCGGCCGAATCGATGAGCCCTGCCGCGAGCAGCGGCAACAGCAGTTCGTGATGCCCGGTGATGGAATATCCCCGCGAGCCCGGCGCTGCGGTGGGCCGCCGCACCACATTTTCGAGCGGGCGGTAATGCTGCAGAAAATCAAAATTCGCCGTGGTGATGGGGGCCAGCGGCGTGCCCAGATTGCGCACCACGGATACGGCTTTCAAAAAAATTTCCGGCAGGATAACCGCGGAGCCCCAATTCAGGTAAACGCCGCCGGGATGCATCCGTTTGACCATCGCACAGAACAGCCGGAAGTCGTGGTGCGTGGCCTGGCCGAGCGACGCGCCGTCGGCGGAGGGATGCATGTGCGGCGTGTCTGTCCCGATGGCGAGATGCACGCTGACGGGAATGCGCGCCCGGTACGCGGCCACTAGCAGGCTGTGCTCCGCATATTTCGCCCGCAGCCGCCGGTTCGACAGCAGTTTTCCCGCCGCCTCGCCCAGCCCCATCCCGCTGCGCGCGGCACCCACCGCGGCTTCGTTCAAATAGAGCCCGGTTTCGCGGGCCATGCCGAACCGGCCGCTGCCCAGAACTTCGGGGACATCCTCTGAGGTGCGGCCCACCAGCGCGATTTCGAAGTCGTGCACCAATGCCGCGCCGTTCATGGCCACGCCGGCAACGTAGCCGAGCCGCGCCAGGTCGATCAGCACCGGCGCCAACCCGACTTTGATCACGTGCCCGCCAATGCCCCACAGCACCGGCCGCCCGCGTCGCCGGGCGGCTGCGACGGCGCGTACCACCGCGCGGAAATTCTCTGCGGCCAGGATGTGCGGCAGCGAATCGAGCCACTCGCGCATTCCGGCTCCGCGCCGGTGCGGTCGGGCGAATTGGCGCACAGAAACTTTGCCCGGCCGGCGGGCCAGTGGGTAGCTGCGGATCCCTGCAAGCGATAGCGGAGCGAGGTCGTAGATGCTCATTTCGGCCGCAAGCACTCTAGCCCCACGGGCCCCTGGCAGGCAATCACGGGCCACTCTCGAGCCATCACCCGGACCCTTCTTCTTCCCTGCGGCGGTAAGCTTGCAGGATTTCCTGCAGGCCCAGAACGCCTTGCAGCATGCTGTGGTCCGTGCGACGGACCACGGGCAGAATGGGGCGGTCTTCCAGCAGGCTCAGCGCTGTCTCCAGCGGTTCATCCGGATGCAAAGTGGGCAGCCCCCGCGCCGTGCAGAGCGTTCCGACCGGCACATCATCTCCCGGTTTGCTTCCCGCAGAATCGAGCGCGGCCGCAGCTAAGGTTCCCCAGCCAAAATCCCCCCGGACCAGAAGCGTGGATTCCGAAGTTCCACGCACGAGCTCCCGCGCCGCCGCCACCGTGTCAGCCGCGGAAAGGACCGGAGCCCCAAACTGGCGCATGGCATTTTCCGCGCGAAGCGGCATTTCCTCCCGGCGTTCCTCCATCGAGGGAAGATTCATGCCGTCCTGACGGGACAGTTCATCGAAGAGCGACACTTTTTGATTCCGCCGCGAAATCAGATAGGCCAGGGCGTTTGAAATCATTACCGGCACGATGACCGAATAGTCCCCGGTGAGCTCCACGATCATGAAGATGGAGGTCATCGGAGCGCGGAGAATTCCGGCGAACAACACGCCCATCCCGACCAGGGTGTAGGGCCCGATGGAGTGGGCCTGCAAATGGAAGAAGTGTCGCTCCAGGTTGTCCACCAGGCCCCCCACGCCCCCTCCAAGCATGGCGCCCATGAACAGCACCGGAGCGAACAGGCCTCCCGGCGTTCCGCTGACGAAACTCAGCGAGGTCGCCACCAGCTTCAGCACCGCGAGAAGCAGCAGCAGATGCCAGGCGAACTGGTCATGCATGGCCTGGTCCATGTAGCCGTAACCCGCGCCCATCACCTGGGGAAAGCCCAGACCGATCAATCCGATCAGGAATCCGGCCGCGGCCGGCTGCGCGTACTGCGTCCATGACGGCAGGCGCTTCAACCGCGGACGGAGCAGCAGGACCAGCTTCAGGAAAAACACGGAAAAATATCCGCCTACGATCCCGAGCACGATGTAGGAGAGCAGCTCGGAAGGATTGCGAAAATGATACTCGGGAATCCGGAAGAGCGGCTCGTCGCCCATAAACCACCGCTCCACCGTCACGCTGGCCACGGCGGAAATTACCACCGCGCCAAGAACCCCGGCGCTCCAATTCCCGATCACCTCTTCGATCACGAACAGGACTGCGGAGATCGGGGCATTGAAGGCGGCAGCGAGTCCCGCCGCGGCTCCCACCGGCGCGATCAGCCGCAATTTTTCCCGCGACAGTTGCATGCGCCGGCCCAGCGCCGAAGCGATCCCCGCGCCGATCTGCAGCGAAGGGTCTTCCGGGCCCAGGGAATGCCCGGCCCCGATCGCCAGCGCGCACGTGAAGAACTTCCCGATCACAGTGTTGAACGGAATCCGCCCGTCAAAGATATAAACAGCGGCTTTCGTCTGGTTCACGCCGCTCCCGCGCACCCGCGGAAAGAATCTCTGCACCAGTACGGCAACCACTAGACCCGCAACCGTCGGCCACAGCAGCACGCGCAGCGCCGGTGGGCGCAGCGAAGTCCCCAGCAGCCAGAACCGCGTGGAATCAATCGCCAGTTGGAAACACACCACGCTCAGCCCGCCGAACAATCCGATCACTATGGCCAGGAAGAAAAAGAACTGGTTTTCCGAGAGCAGCGATCCCGAAGCGAGGCGCCCCAGCCATCCCCGGTTATGTCCCGGCTGGCCGCTAACCGTCGCCGTCGAAGCGCCCTCGCTCATCGCGCTTTCCCTTCGCGGCGTTTGGCCAGCAATACGAGGGCGCGATCCTCCACCGAGCCCGGCCCGCACGTCCCGCGCATCTCCTGCTCCGCCTGAAACACAAATTCCACGGTCTCGGTGTATAGACCCATGTCCCGAGCCAGCCGGTTTTTCCGTAGTTTTGGTTCGAGCACATCCGCATGCGCGGCGAGAAGGTTGAGCCCTGCGTCCGGTCCGCGGTTTTCCGGCAACAGGCATTTCTCCACCCGCGCCTGCGCGAGAGTAAAGCCGCGCTGCGCGCGCGCTGCGCGAAGCTGGGCCGATAGACCCGGTGCGTCGGGATCGAGCGCGAGAACGGCTCGCACCAGCGCCAGCAGCTCCGACGTCGAGGCATTGCCCGGGACGGCCCGGTTGGCACGCTCCAGGTATCGTTCGGCCGCCGGATAGTCGCCGTTCTCGTATGCCGCGCGCCCGGCCCCGGCCAGTGCGTCGGCATTGCGAGGTTCCAACCGCAGCGAGGCGCGAAATTGTTCCAGGGCGCGGTCGTAGCTTTTTTCGCCGAGGAAGAGATCCCCAGCCTGGTTGTAAAGTATCGGATCGGGAGGCAGGTTGGCGGCGAATGCGATGGTCTCCGCCAGCGCCTCCACGCCGCGCCCGTGTGCGGCCAGATAGCCGATCAGCTCCACACGCGCCGCGCGCCGGCGCTGCTCCCCACTGGATTCCCAGGCGCCGTAGATGCTGGCCTCGTAGTACCGAATGGCATCGGCAACGTTGCCGTTGTGGGCAGCCAGTCGCGCCAGTTCCAGGTTCACCGTGGAGCTGCCGGGCTGGTGCGCCCACAGAGTCAGAAGATAGGTCTGCGCCTCCGGGTAGTGTCCGCCGGCCACCAGCGCCTGCGCCAGCGTCAATTCGTACTCAGGCTTTTCCCGGGAATACACCAGCGCGGTGCGCAGGGGATCCAGCGCAGCCTCCGCGTGCCCGGCCGTCAACTCCGCCTCTCCGCGCTCATACCACTGGCGCGCCATCCGCTCCTCGTGCTCCCGGAATTTCCGCGTCACAAATCCTGCGAAAACGAACAGCGCTGCCAGGCAAACCAAACTCAGTAGCACCACGGATTGGCGAGAGGCGTTGAAGTGCCAGCCGCTCGAGCAATCCGGGCATTCCGCAACTCCCGGAGGCAATGTGCGGCCGCAGCGCGGGCACGCAGCCGGCGGCTGCCTGGCCGCTGCTGAATTATTTTGCGATTCCGTTGCCGTGGCTCCTCTCCCGGCCGTTGCCTGCCCGCTCGACAGGCGGGCCCGCCGCCGCTCCGCTCCGCCCGTTTGCGAGAACGCGGGCCAGGACCGCCCCAGTATAGGATTTCTTCGAACGAGCGACCTGCTCCGGAGTTCCCTGTGCAACGATACGTCCGCCTTCTTCTCCGCCCTCAGGCCCCAGGTCCACGATCCAATCCGCCTGTTTGATCACGTCGAGGTGGTGCTCGATGACGATCACCGAATTTCCCAGATCCACCAGCCGGTTCAGCACGTGCATCAGCTTCTTCACGTCGTCGAAGTGCAGGCCGGTGGTCGGCTCGTCCAGCAGGTACAGTGTGCGCCCGGTCTGCCGGCGGGAGAGTTCTCGCGCGAGTTTGATGCGCTGGGCCTCCCCCCCGGAAAGCGTGGTGGCCGGCTGCCCCAGCTTCAGGTAACCGAGTCCCACGTCCACCATCGTCTCCAGCTTCTGCCGCACCTGCGGGATGTTTTCCAGCACGCGGTTGGCTTCCTCGACGGACATTTCCAGCAGGTCGGCGATCGAATGGCCCTTGTAGCGCACCGCCATCGTCTCGGAATTGTACCGGCGTCCCCGGCAGATTTCGCAGGTCACGAACACGTCGGGCAGAAAATTCATTTCGATCCGCCTCAGCCCGTCGCCCTGGCAGGCCTCGCACCGCCCGCCCTTCACATTGAAGCTGAACCGCCCCGGGCGGTAGCCCCGCTCGCGCGATTCCGGCAGCATCGCGAAGATTTCCCGCAGCGGCGTGAACACCCCGGTGTATGTCGCGGGGTTGGATCGCGGCGTCCGCCCGATGGGTGTCTGGTCGATGCGCACGATTTTGTCGATGTGCTCCACGCCCAGAACGGCGCGGTGCGCCCCCGGCTGCTGCGTCGAGCGGTAGAGTTTCGCGGCCAGCGTGGTGTACAGGATGTCGTTCACCAGCGTCGATTTTCCCGAACCCGATACCCCCGTCACCAGCACCAGCAAGCCCAGCGGAAAACTCACATCGATGTTCTTCAGGTTATTCGCGTGCGCCCCCAGCACGCTGATCACTTTCCCGTTCGATGGCCGCCGCCGCTCCGGAACCGGGATTTTCAGCGCCCCGGCCAGATACCGCCCGGTGAGCGACGTTTCCGATGCCGCGATCAGCTCCGGAGGGCCGATCGCCACCACTTCTCCCCCGTGGCTGCCCGCGCCGGGGCCCAGGTCCACCACGTAGTCGGCGCGCCGGATCGTCTCTTCGTCGTGCTCCACCACGAGCACGGTATTGCCCAGGTTCCGCAGGTGTTCCAGCGTCGACAGCAGCCGGGCATTGTCCCGCGCGTGCAGCCCGATCGATGGCTCATCCAGCACGTACAGCACTCCCCTCAGCTTCGACCCGATCTGCGTCGCCAGCCGGATCCGCTGCGACTCTCCTCCCGAAAGGGTTGCCGCGGAGCGGTCCAGGCTCAGGTAGCCCAGCCCCACCGCCAGCAGAAAATCCAGCCGCTCCCCGATTTCTTCCAGCAGGCGCCCGGCTATCTCGCGCTGCCGCGGGCTGAGTCGCCCCTGGATGCGGTCCACCGCCTCTCGCGCCCCCCCCAGCGGTTTGGCCGTGAATTCCGCGATGCTCAGCCCCCCCACGCGCACCGCCAGGCTCTCCGGCCGCAGCCGTTTCTGCGCGCACGCGCCGCACGGCGTGGGCGACATGTACTCCAGCAGCCATTCCTGATAATTCTCCGACGACGACTCCTCGTAGCTCCGTCGCAGAATTGCGAGCACGCCGGGAAAGTGAAGTCCCGGCCGGGGACGCACCGCGGGCGCCCCGGGTGGCACGCCTTTCGGCGGATTCCCGTACAGGATGAGGTATTGCACCGGCCGCGGCAGCTTCTCGAACGGCGTCTCCAGCGAAAACTGGTGCGCCACGGCCGCCAGCTTCAGCGTCCGTTGCAAATACACCGAACCTCCGCCGGGTCCCAGCCCGCCTTCCAGTATCGGCTTCGACCAATCCACGATCACCTTCGAAGGATCGAAATCGTATTTCGAGCCCAGTCCAGTGCACTCCGGACATGCCCCATAAGGCGAATTGAAGCTGAACGAACGCGGCTCGAGCTGTGGCACCGATGTCCCGCAATCCGCGCACGCCAGCTTCTCCGAGTACACCTGCTCGGCTCCCCCTACGATGGCCACGGTCACCAGCCCGCCGGCCAGCTTCAGCGCCGCTTCCACGGACTGTTCCAGCCGTTTGGCGATCCCGGGTTTCACCAGCAGCCGGTCGAGCAGCACTTCAATCGTGTGGTTCTTCCGTTTGTCGAGCCGGATTTCTTCGTCCAGGCTGCACAATTCTCCGTCGATCCGCGCGCGCACGTAGCCCTGCCGCGCGTAACCCTCCAATTCCTTTTTGTACTCGCCCTTTCTCCCGCGCACCACCGGCGCCAGGATCATGATCCGATCCTCCGGCTTCAGCGCCTGGATGGCCTGCACGATTTGCTCCGTGGATTGCCGCGCGATCGGCTTCCCGCATTTCGGGCAGTGCGGCACACCCACCGAACTGTAGAGCACCCGAAGATAGTCGTAGATTTCGGTGATGGTCCCCACGGTCGACCGCGGCGATCGCGTGGTCGTCTTCTGCTCCATCGAGATCGCCGGTGATAGCCCTTCAATCGCATCCACCTCCGGCCTCTCCATCTGGTCCAGGAACTGACGCGCGTACGCCGAGAGCGTCTCCACGTACCGCCGCTGCCCTTCCGCATAGATGGTGTCGAAAGCGAGCGAGGATTTGCCCGACCCGGAAGGCCCGGTCACCACAGTCAGGGAGTCACGGGGGATTTCCAGGCTGATGTTTTTGAGGTTGTGCTGGCGCGCCCCTTGGATGACTATCTTTTGGAGGCCCATCGTCCTTGCACAGTTCCGAACCCCCACCCGGTTACCCTGCGAGCCCTGCCGCGGCGGGGCGAACCTCTCACGATAACAGCGCCTTCCCTAGGGGTCAAGACAACGGCGCAAAACGAAAGCCTAGAAGACGTCAAGTACTAGTACTCATAGCGGACTTTTTACCTTCCGCGTGAAATTATTGCCCTGTGGATTTCAAAATATCACTGACAACAAAAGAGTTACGAGCGGCAGCCCAGATGCAATCTGCTTATTCAGAGGAGATGTTGGGCGGAGGATCCCTTTTAAGAGGGGATTTTGGGCTGGGCCCGTTCAACGTCTCCTCCTTCTTTTTCTTTCCTGAGACCCACATCCCTTTCCGAACAGTCTAACCATAGGTCATCTTCCGGCCGAACGCGTTCCGCGCCGCGGGTTGTGGCGATGCTTTTTTGACCGGACGCAGGAAGGGCTGCGCCCATGTTGGCTCCGCCCTGCCTGCCCGCCACCCGGGCGCATGGCGCGGCAAGACCGCCCGGCCGTGCTATCTTCGGCGCGCGGGGTGTCGAGTTGAATCCGTCCATCTTTCCCATCCGATTGCGGATGTCCATGGCCTACGTGCTGGTCGGCGAGCGTACCGTCCTGGTAGACACGGGCTGTGCCGGCGAAGACGAGCGCATCCTGCGCGGCATGCGGCGCTTCAACCTCGACCCGGGCCGCATCGCCCTCCTGCTGCATACCCATGGACACGTGGACCACGCGGGCAGCACCCGCGCGTTGCAGTCGCGCCTGCGCGTGCCGGCCGCCGTGCACTCGGCCGACGCGCCCAAAATGCGCGCCGGCGATTCGCGCCCGCTCGTGCCGCTCCGTTTTTCCAGCCGTGTGCTCTCACTCTTTCTCGACCCGCACTTTCCGCCGGTCGAGCCGGACGTGCTGGTCGAAGAGGGCTACTCCCTGGCGGAATTCGGGCTTCCCGCCACCGTGCTGCACACCCCGGGGCACACGCCCGGCTCCATCAGCATCCTGTTTGAAGACGGCCGCGCCATTGCCGGCGATCTGATGATGGGCGGATCGCTCGGCGGCGCCGTGCATCCCTCCGTCCCCGGCTACCACTATTTCGCTGAGGATCTCGACGAACTCCGCCGCAGCATCCGCAAGCTGCTGGACAGCGGCGCGAAGACGATTTACCTCGGTCACGGCGGTCCGCTCGATGCCGGACGCGTGCGCGAACGCTTCGCGCCCGATTTCGCCGGACTCTGAGCCGCCCGAGCGGGGTCGCCCGCCGAAAATGCCCGCTTCACAATTCCCGCCCGCTCCACCAGAATTCCACCCATGCCGCGCGAACCATCCGATCTCCTCCCCCGTGCCGCCGGAGTTCTGTGGATTCTCGCTGTCGCCTGGCTCGCAGTGTCGCTCTCCGCGCCCCACGGCGTCCTGTCGGATTCTGCCCCGCCCGGCGAATTTTCCGCGGATCGCGCCATGCGCCACATCCGGGAGATCGCGCGCGCCCCGCACCCGGTGGGCTCCGCCGAGCACGCCCGCGTCCGCGACTATCTGGTCCGCGAGCTCAGCGCTCTCGGTCTCGAACCCACGGTCGAGAAAACGGTGGGAATGCTCGCCGACTACGGCGTCGCCGCCACGGTGGAGAACGTGCTGGCCCGCAAACGCGGCGCCTCCACCGGCCCCGCGGTTCTGCTCGCCGCGCACTACGATTCCGTTCCGGCCGGGCCGGGCGCGGGCGACGATGGCGCCGGCGTCGCCACTCTGCTCGAAACCGCCCGTGCCCTCAGCACCGGGCCGGTATTGCGCCATGACGTGATTTTTCTTTTCTCCGACGGCGAGGAGCTGGGCCTGCTCGGAGCGTCGGCATTTGCCGCCGAGCATCCCTGGAAGAAAGATGTTGGCGCGGTCCTGAATTTCGACAACCGCGGCACGCAGGGCGCCGTGCTGATGTACGAGACGAGTGCGGGCAATCTCGGCCTGGTGCGCGCTCTGGCCTCCGCAGTCCCCTCCCCGCGCGCCTCCTCGCTTTCCGCCGCCGTCGCCCGCCTCATGCCCAACTCCACCGATTTCTACGTGCTCCGCAGAGCCGGCCTGGCCGGCCTGAATTTTGCCTTCATCGGCGCGCCGCAGAATTACCACACCCCGCAGGACACGCCGGAAAACGTCGATCTCCGCACCCTCCAGCAGGCAGGCAGCGACGCGCTGCCGCTCGTGCGCCGTCTGGCCGATTCGGATCTTTCGCGTCTGGCCCGCGCGGACGGCCCCGATGCCGTCTACTTCAATGCTTTCGGCAATTGGCTCGTGGTCTATCCGATGGCCTGGGCCCGCCGGCTCGCCATCGCAGTGCTCTCCCTTTTTTTGGCGGTCGCTGCGGCGGGCTTCGTGCGGCGTGTGGTCCGCCTGGGAGCAGTGTTTCTGGCAGTCGTGCTCTGTGTGCTGAGCCTGCTGGCGGCGTGGCGCGCAGCCGACTGGATGGCTGTCTATCTGCCTCGCTTCCATGCCTATCCGGCCAATGCAGGACCTTTTCTCTACAGTCCGGTTTACGCATTTGCACTCGATTGCCTGGTGGCCGCACTTACGTTCGCCTTCTGGGAGATAGGAGACCTTCGCTGGGAGGAGCTCGCACTAGCGGGAGCGGGCGTGTGGAGTGCCGCGGCGATGGCTCTCGCCCTCCGTTTTCCCGAGGCCAGTTATCTGGCAGTCTGGCCCGTCGTTCCGCTGCTGGTGGTGCTGGGAGTTGCCTTCGCAACGCATTCCCGCCACCCAGGCGGGCGCAGTGCGGCGCTGACGCTGCTCGCCTGCCTCGCCGCCGTGCCAGCCGTCCTGCTGCTTGCGCCGCTCGTGCCCTCCGCGCATCTCGCGCTGGGAATGAGCGTGCTCGGCGCGCCAGGACAGGCTCTGTTGGTGGCGCTTTCCCTGTGGCTGCTGGCTCCGGTGCTGGCGCCCCGCGCTCCCGAACCATCGGGCCAGTTGGCGCGCCTGTCGCTGATTTTCCTGGTTGCAGGCGCGGCAGTCCTGGCTCTCGGCCTCGCCACTGTCCGCTACAACGACCGCCATCCTCGCCCCGAATGGATGGCCTATGTGCAGAATGCAGACGACTCCACTTCGCAGTGGATGAGCGAAGCGGACACCAACGCGCTGTCCACCGGACTCCCCCGCGTGGACCCCTGGCGCATCCAGTACCTCACCGCGACTCCCATTACGACGTACGCGCCTATCCCGCTGCCAGGTCGCGCGGACATGTTGTGCTGGTCGCACTCGGCCCCCCAACTGGATCTGGCGCTGCCCGCAGCGGAATTGCTCAGTGAAACGCGAAAGGATTCGTCGCGCGAGCTGCGCATCCTTCTGCACTCGCCGCCCGGCACGGAGCGCCTCACTCTCCAGGCTCAGGCGCACAGAATCCTCGCCCTGCGCCTGAACGGGAAAGAGGTGGGCCAGCGCCGAGCGATGGGGCCGTCTGCCGGCGCCATCGTCACGCACGGAGCGCCATTTCTCCCGCGGGAACTGAGCGAAATCTGGAGTCTTCTCTACGCCGCACCGCCGCCGGAGGGGCTGGAGATCGAAGTCGCCGTCCCCTCAGGCTCGTCGCTGCAACTCACCGTGGCCGGCATCTCCGACGGGCTGCCCGCCATCCCGGGCAGTGTCTTTTCGCCCCGGCCGCCCAGCGTCACCACCCGCCAATTGGCAGACATGACGGTCGTCATGAAATCGTTCACCTTCTGAGCGGCTGTCTGCGCTCGACGCTGCCGGTGAACGCCTCGCGCCCTGAATCAGAAGTTCTGTCATGATGCCCGGGCGCGAGACACGGCGCTGCACGTCAGGGCACGGCTTCAGCCGTGCCATCAAGCGGGCAGAATCAGCGCGGCTTCAGCCGCGGAGGTTCTCCGTGACTCCTCGACTCCATCCGCCAAGATCAGAATCCGGGCATTCGCATCAGGCAATGCGGCATCGAAAACCGCGGTCACGCAGCGGCGTATAGTTGGCTGGGGCGGGAGGATTCGAACCTCCACCGTCTGCATTAACAGTGCAGTGTCCTACCAATTGGACCACGCCCCAGCAGCACTCCTAGTATGATGCACCGGGTGGCGCCCGCACGGCCACCGACACGTTGCTGCGGGTCCAGTTCGCGAGGCGGGAACATGTCCATCGAAACCGATGAGGAGCTCCAGGCATTGCAGGCCATCGGCCGCATCGTGGGCCGTACACTACGAGAAATGGCCGGGCAGGTGCGGCCGGGCATCACCACCGCGGAGCTCGATGCCATCGGCGCAAAGCTGCTCGCTGCCCAGGGCGCGCAGTCCGCACCGCCGATCGTCTACGGCTTCCCCGGCGCGGTCTGCATCAGCGTAAACGACGAAATCGTCCACGGCATTCCCGGCGCTCGCCGCGTGGCTCCGGGCGATCTCGTGAAACTCGACCTGACAGCGGAAAAAGACGGCTACATGGCCGACGCTGCCCTCACCGTTGCCGTGCCGCCAGCCTCGGACGCTGCGCTGCAGCTGGCCACCTGCGCGGAGAGCGCCTTCGCCCGCGCCACGCGCGAGGCGCTTGCCCGCCGGCGCATCTCGGACATCGGCGCTGCCGTCGAGCGAGAAGTGCGCCGCAGCGGATTTTCCGTCGTGCGCGAATTGTGCGGCCACGGCATCGGCCGCACCATCCACGAAGAGCCCCAGGTGCCCAACTACTGGGACCCCCGGCAATCCCGCCGGCTGACGGAAGGCCTGGTGATTACCGTCGAGCCCATTCTCGCCGCCGGCCGCGGCGACGCCGTTCTCGCCTCCGACGGTTGGACCATGATAACCGCCGATCACAGCCTCGCCGCTCATTTCGAGCACACTCTGGTCATCACCCGCGACGCGCCCATCCTCCTCACCGCCCCGTGAGCCGTGAAGCAGCCAGCCCCCAGGCATGGCCTATTGCCGCAAGACCTCAGCACAGAACGCAAAATTGCCGCCGTTCCGCTTGCGGTGAGATGAAGTGTAAGCACCTTCGCGCTCTGCCCTGCGTCGATTCGGCTATACTACAGTAGTTAAGGGAGCCACACGTGAGGGCAAAACGGCACGAACGCATGACATCGGTCGACGAAGTCGCCATCCGCGTGCGCATCAAACGGCTCAAGGGCGGAGTTTATCTAGCCACCAGCCCCGACGTTCCTGGACTTGTCGCCGAAGGCCGCCGCATTGCGGAAGCAGTCGAAATCTCTCAGCGACTCGCTCGCCAGATCGTCGAGTCTTGCATCGAGCACGGCGATCCCCTTCCCCCCGTTTTCTCCAAGTCCCGCCAGGCACCCAAGGAACTGCTTGTCCCCGTTAGCCTCCCCTGACACCACGTCAGTGCGGTTTCCCCTGCTCTTTCTCGCTTGACAGTATTACCGCCCAACACCCATTCTCCCGGCGATGGGACGCCTCTCCGGTTTCCGTTATCGCGAGGTTGCGCGCAGGTTCAGCATCTTCGGCTACTGATTTGATCGTCAAGGGGCCGGAAGTCACGAAGTCTGGCGGCACACCTTGACTGGCCGCAAAGTGACTCTCCCCCGGCATCACGGCGACATGCCGGAAGGTACCCTCCGGGCAATCCTCCGTGAAGCGGGAATCTCCGTTGAAGATTTTCTAAAAGCCTGAGTTCGACAGCTATTCCTTCGCCGTCGGATATCCGTTCTCGTTCCAGGCTTTCCACCCGCCGTCCATGGAAACGGCGTTCGTGTAGCCCATCTGCCTCAGCGCATCGGCCGCGAGCGCCGAGCGGAACCCTCCGCCGCAGTACAGGATCACTTCCGCGTTCGTGTCCGGGATCGCTTTCTCGATGTCGCGCTCGATCACTCCTTTGCCCAGGTGCAGCGCCCCGGGAATGCGTCCGCGCGTCACTTCACTGTCCTCGCGCACGTCCACCACGATCAGCTTCTCCCCTTTGTCCATCCGCTTCTTCACTTCCTGCACGTTTGTCTCGCGGATGCGCGACTTCGCTTCATTCACGAGCTTCAGAAAACGGCTGGTATGCTGCATCGCAGTCTCCTCGGTTGAAACGGCAAGGGCGTCAGGATATCACGCTGCCGCCGGCCGGCCTCCCTGGGGCTTCCCAGCGGTTCAGGGCTTCGCCGTTGGTTTTTCCTTCTCGTTGCCTTTGGAAAGCGAGCGCAGATAATTGATGACGTTCCACTTCTTCTCTTCCGGCGTGCGATCGCCCTCCCCGACCATTTTTCCCATCCCTTTCGTCAGAATATAAAACAGCTCTCCATCGGTGAACGGCGCCAGCGATTCCGGCTTGCGGTAATCGGGGATCTTCAGCTCCATCTGCACCGCCAGATCGCCTTTGCCGTCGCCGTCCGTCCCATGGCACATGGCGCACTGCGACGAATAATACTTTGCCCCGGCCGCGATGGAGGCTTCGGTTGCTTTCACCGGGTTGGGACGCTGCACCTCCTGCGCCGGAATCGTGTATCCCGCCGGGAGATGCGAGTCCTTCGTCTTTTCCGGTGCCGCCTTCTGCTGGCTGGCGGCGACAGCAATCGCAACGAACATCGCAGCTGCGCTGAACAGGAACGGTTTCATCTTTCCGGCCTCCTCATCTTTCGACTCGAGGCCGCGAACCGGGCGGCGGCCTGGCGCGGATTCTACTCCATATCCCGCCAGTTGGGTCCGGCCTTCAGGTCCACCACCAGCGGGACGCGCAGCGGATGAACGCCCTCCATGGCCTCCTTCACCATCATGCGCAGCTCCGCCAGCCCCGCGCGCGGCACTTCGAACAGCAGCTCGTCGTGCACCTGCAGCGTCATGCGCGCGCCCAGTCTCGATCCGGCGAGTTTCCGGTCGATCTCGATCATGGCGAGTTTGATGAGGTCGGCGGCAGTGCCTTGCAGCGGCGTGTTCAGCGCGATCCGCTCGCCCAGCGCCCGCATCGCTCCCTGCGGCGACTGGATTTCCGGAATCTGCCGGACGCGGCCGAACAGCGTGCGCGTCATCCCCGTCTTCCGCACCTCTTCCAGGTGCCGGTCCAGATATGCCTTCACCCCGCGGTACCGCTCAAAGTAGGCGGCGATGAATTTCGAGGCATCGCCGCGCTCGATCCCGAGTTGCTGCGCCAGCCCGAACGCGGACAGGCCGTAGATGATCCCAAAATTCACCGCTTTGGCCGCGCGCCGGTGCTCCGCCGTCTGCGCCAGCGGCCCCACCCCGAACACTTCCTGCGCCGTGCGCGCGTGGATGTCTTCGCCGCGCTGGAATGCCTCCACCAGCACCGGGTCTTCCGAAAAATGCGCCAGCAGCCGCAGCTCGATCTGCGAGTAATCGGCGGAGAGCAGCACCATACCCGGATCCGCAACGAAGGCGGCGCGGATTTGCCGGCCCGCCTCGCTCCGCACTGGAATATTCTGCAGGTTCGGGCTCGACGAGCTCAGCCGCCCCGTCGCCGTCCCCGTCTGGCTCAGCCGCGTGTGCAGCCGCCCGTCCACCGGGCTCACCAGCCGCGGCAGCGCATCCACGTACGTGGACTTCAGTTTCGCCGCCTCGCGGTACTCCACCACTTTTTTCGGCAGCGGGTGCTTGCTGGCCAGCGTTTCCAGCACGTCTGCGGCAGTCGAACGCGCTCCCGTCTTCGCGGATTTTCTCGGCGCGGGCAGCCCCAGCTTGTCGAACAGCACCTCGGCGAGCTGCGCGGGCGAATTGATGTTGAACGGCGCGCCCGCCATCTCATAAATCTCTTTTTCCCGCGCTGCGATTTCCGATTCGAGCGAATGCGAGATGGCGGCGAGGGCCTGCGGGTCGATGCGCACTCCGGTGCGCTCCATTCGTGCGAGCACGGGAGCGAGCGGCAGGTCAATGCGTTCGTAGGCCTCCGCCAGGCCCTGCTGTTCCACTTCCGCGCGCAGTTGCGGGCCCAGCCGCGCCAGCCACCCCGCCTTCTCGGCCGCCGACGCCGTAGGCGCGGCATTCAGATGCCGCACGCCCACCTCTTCCAGATCGTGCTTCGTGGTCGTAGGCCGCAGCAGATAGGAATAGAGCCGCACGGCGTGGTGCACGCCCGCTACTCCGCCTTCCGGCGCAAGCAGCAGTTCCACCAGTTTCGGGTCGTGCACCGTCTTCGCGCGCCCCGCATCGCTCAGCCACTCGTCCAGCGCCCTTCGCACCGCCGCCTTTCCCTCGATGCCGAGGATTGCAGATGTGTCCGCTCCCGTGGCGACCGCCACGGCGCCGGGCCGGCTCCCGAAGCCCGGGTCGTCGTCTTCTTCCCCGCCTTCGCTCGGCAGCGGTTCGACCCACAGGGCGGTTTCCTTCCCGGCAGACGCCTTCCCCACGAATTCCTCGAACGCGCGCGGAGTGGTCAGCGTTCGCGCCGGCTCGCCCGTGGTGGCAGGCGCGGCCGGCGGCGAAAGCTCCCGCAACATCGAACTGAACCCGAACTCGGCGTAGAGCCCCCGCAGCGCTTCCACGTCAGGCGCTTCGGGCTCGAGCGAGTCGAGATTCAATTCCAGCGGGGCGTGCGTGTCGATGGCCGCGAGTTTCTTGGAGAGCACCACCATGTCCCGGGAGTTTTCCAGCCCCTCCCGCCAGCGTTTGCTGCTCACTTCCGCGGCATGTTCGAGCGCTGCTTCCGCTGAGCCGTATTTCTGGATCAGTTCTCGCGCCCCCTTCTCCCCGATGCCCTTCGCTCCCGGAATGTTGTCGATGGAATCGCCCATCAGCGCCATCACGTCTGTCACCCGCTCGGGCGGCACGCCCACCAGTTCCTCCACTTTCTTTTCATCCGCGAGCATGTCGCCTTTGCCCGGATTGAACACGCGGATGCTCCCGCCGCCGGGCAGATGGTCGCGCACGAGCTGAAGCATGTCTTTGTCCGCAGTGACGATAAACACCTCCAGGCCGCGCTCTCCCGCCTGCCGGCTCAGCGTTCCGATTACATCGTCGGCTTCGTAGCCCTCCTGCGTCACCACGGGCAGCCGCATCGCTTCGCATAGCCGCCGCACCATCGGGAGTTGCACCGAGAGGTCTTCCGGCATGGGCGGACGCTGCGCCTTGTATTTGTCGTACAGCTCGTCGCGAAACGTCGGTCCGGGCAGATCGAACACTACCGCCAGATAATCCGGCGACCAGTCTTTTGCCAGTTTCCTCAGCATGTTCGCGAATACGTACGGCACTTTGGTCGGCAGGCCGCTCGGTCCCCGCAGCCGTTCCATCGGCGCGTAGAAGGCACGGAACACAAAGCCCATCGCATCGATCAGAAAGAGCCGTTTGGGAGACGTGGAGGGCATCAGCGGATGGAAATCGAGAAGCCCGGAGTATAGCACCGCCTCTCTACCCTCCGGCTTTGCGGGAGCCAACCGGAGCTCTCCTGTCGCGGCGGCCAGGACTGCGTACAAGCCCCACTCGAAAATATGCCACGGCGCGAGGCCTGAAAGTGTTGTAAGATAGCCACAGTTGGATTGGTTGTGTCCGAAGAGCTCATGTAACTAGCCTATTTTCAAACTGTTGCTGGATGGAGATTGGTAGACCAGTTGCTCCCCGAACGTGGACTCGTGCCCTTTCAAACTACTATCCAGCGCGCGGCTGAAGTTGCAGGCGCGGGGCTGCACACGGCTGTGCCGGGACACCTGAAACTCGTCCCGGCCCCGGCCGACACCGGAATCGTCTTCCGGCGGACCGACCTCGACAATTTCCCCATCGAGGCCCACGTGGGCAACGTGGCCCGGGTAAGTTACGCCACCAGCCTGATGAAGAAGGGCGTGCTCATCTCCACCACCGAGCATCTTCTCGCCGCCCTCTATTCCTGCGGCGTGGACAACTGCTTCGTGGACCTGGACGCCATCGAAGTGCCCATCCTGGACGGCTCGGCCCAGCCCTTCATCGATATGCTCAACCGCGCGGGAATTCGCACCTTGCGTCGCCGCCGCCGTTACCTCCGGGTGGTGAAACCGCTCGAGTTTACGGACGCGGGGCGCAGCATCGGCATCTATCCGGCGGGCGAATTCCGGGTGCAGTGCTCGATTGACTTTCCGCATCCCGCTATCGGCCGGCAGCACGTGGACCTGCAGGTGAACCGCGAAACGTTCAGCCACCTGCTGGCTCCGGCGCGCACCTTCGGCTTCGAGCGGGATTTCCCCGGCATGCGCGAGATGGGCCTGATCCGCGGCGGCTCTTACGAAAATGCCCTGGTCCTTTCCGACCAGGCGGTGGTGAACGGCCCGCTGCGCTTCGCGGATGAATTTGGGCGGCACAAAACGCTGGATTTGATTGGCGACCTGGCGCTGGTCGGGCATCCATTGCGCGCGCTGGTGGTTGCGCGGCGCGCGGGTCACGCCCTCCACACCCAACTCGTCACCCGCCTCCTCGCCAACCCCACCCTCTGGACGGAATCCTCGGCAGAAGCCCGCACACCCTCGCGCCACGCCGCGGCCGTCGCCGCCCCCGCCCCAGCGGATTAGGCGCTCCTCATAATTCCCTGCATGGATCGGTGTTTTCACACGCGCAAGAGATACACACCTTTCCAAATCATGTGGGCAAGGCGAGAATAGAAGCTCAATGCCGAGCCGAACACCAGCCCTGGCCGAATTTTCCGCCGTCGTTCTGGCCGCGGGGAAAGGCACGCGCCTGCGCTCCAGCCTCGCGAAAGTGCTTCACCGCGCCGGCGGGCGGACTCTGGTGGAACACGTGGTGCGCGCCTGCCTCCCGCTCCGCGCGCGCGAGATTGTGGTCATCGTGGGCCATCAGGCGGAAATGGTTGGCGCCTGCGTCACCCCGCTCGGCCCGCGTACCGTTCTCCAGCAGCCGCAGAATGGGACGGGCCACGCGCTGCGGGTCGCCCGGCACAAACTCCACCGGCGCGCCAAGTACGCCCTGGTGATGCCCGGCGACGCCCCGCTCATCCGCACGGAAACGCTCGAACGGTTGGCGCGCGCGCACCTGGCCGGCGGCGCCGCAGCCACCGTCCTCACGGCCATGCTCGTGGATCCCACCGGCTATGGCCGCATTGTCAGAAAATCGGACAATAGCGTGGCGCGCATTGTGGAAGAAAAAGCAGCGACCCCGGACGAGCGCGCCATCCAGGAGGTCAACTCCAGTTTCTACGCCTTCACCCTCGAGGCGCTTTGGCCATGTTTGGACGCGCTGCGCCCGGATAACGTCCACCGGGAGCTCTACCTCACCGACGCCATCGCGGTGCTCAGCGGGCGCGGCCACCGCGTGTTGGCCGAGGTGGCCGGCGATGCGCAAGAAGTCCTGGGCTGCAACACGCGCGCCGAGCTGGCCGAGGTGGACCGCATCTTCCGCGACCGTAAGCGCCACGCATTGATGGACGCGGGCGTCACCATCTATCTCCCTGAAACGGTGCTGGTCGATCCCGATGTCCGCATCGGACCCGACACCGTGATTGAACCCGGCGTGCACCTGCTCGGCGCCACGCGCATCGGCGCGGATTGCACCATTCGCACCGGAAGCGTCCTGCGCGATATGGTGCTCGATGACGGCGCCACGGTTCTCGAACATTGCGTGATGAGCGAAAGCCGCATTCGCGCCGGAGCCATCGTAGGACCCTTCTCCCGCCTCCGCCCCGGAGCGGATATCGGCCCGAAGGCGCACGTGGGAAATTTCGTGGAGGTAAAGAAGTCGCGGCTGGGCGAGGGAGTGAAAGCGAACCACCTCACCTACCTCGGCGACACCACCGTCGGCCGCGGCTCCAATATCGGCGCCGGCACCATCACCTGCAATTACGACGGCATCAGCAAGAACCGCACGTCGATCGGCAATCAGGTCTTCATCGGCAGCAATACCGCGCTCGTCGCTCCCGTGCGCGTGGGCGACCGCGCCTACGTCGCCGCCGGCTCCACGATCACGGAAAGCGTGCCTGCCGACGCGCTCGGCATCGCCCGCGGCAAGCAGGCCAACAAACCCGGCTGGGCCGCCGCCCGCCGCCGCGAATTGGCCGCGCAGGCTGTACCGAAACGAAAAAAAGTCTCTCGCAAAGCCGCAAACCGCGCGAAGGACCGCAAAAGATGAACGAGCGCGGCTGCTGCGCTCCAAAGCGTCCCGGCGTGCTAGAATCTTTTTTGGGAGATCCCAAATGAAATTCGGCGTCGTCGTGTTTCCGGGCTCGAACTGCGACCACGATACCCACCACGCCCTCGGCTCGGTGCTCCGCCAGCCGGTCGATTTCATCTGGCACCAGTCCGAAGACCTCGGAGCATGTGACGCCATCGTCCTCCCCGGCGGATTTGCCTACGGCGACTACCTGCGCACCGGCGCCATCGCGCGCTTTTCTCCGGTGATGCACGCGGTCACCAAATTCGCAAAGTCCGGCGGGCTGGTGCTGGGCATCTGCAACGGATTTCAAGTGCTGCTGGAAAGCGGCCTGCTCCCCGGCGCCGTTTTGCGCAATGCCGGACTGCGATTCGTGTGCGAACACGTGTACATCCGCGTCGAGCGGACGGACACTCCGTTTACCTGCGCCGCGCGCCCCGGCCAGGTGCTGAAAATCCCGATCGCGCATTCCGACGGCAATTATTTCTGCGACCAGGCCACTCTCGCCGAGCTCGAGCGGAATGGCCGGATCCTGTTCCGATACGTCTCCCCCGACGGCCGCGAAGCCCCGGAGTGGAACCCGAACGGCGCGCTCTCCAATATCGCCGGCGTGATCAATCGCGAAGGCAACGTCGCCGGCCTGATGCCGCACCCCGAGCGCGCCGCCGAATCGCTCCTCGGCTCCGACGACGGGCTGGTAATCCTCCGCTCGCTGGTCGAAGCGCTCGCGCGCCGCGAGCAATCCGCCCCGGTTGCCGAGCGTGTCTCCGCCTAGCGTTTCGTACTACGAATTTGCGCGATAGCCTCGCGCAGGCAATGTGATCGTAGGGGCGCTGCTTGCTGCGCCCTCTTTCTGCGAGCTATATTCGAGACGCCGCGCATGATCGAAACTGAAATCAAGGTGACCCCGCAAGTCGTCGCGGAGCACGGGCTCTCCGCCGACGAATACGCTCGCGTGCAGAGAATCCTCGGCCGCGTGCCCAACATCACCGAACTGGGCATTTTCTCCGTCATGTGGAGCGAGCACTGCTCCTATAAATCCAGCAAGCTGCATCTGAAGCGCCTGCCCACCAAAGGCCCGCAAGTGGTCCAGGGCCCGGGCGAAAACGCGGGCGTGGTGGACATCGGCGGCGGCTGGGTCGCCGCCTTCAAAATCGAGTCGCACAACCATCCCAGTTTCGTCGAGCCCTTCCAGGGCGCGGCCACAGGCGTCGGCGGAATCCTGCGCGACATTTTCACCATGGGCGCGCGCCCCATCGCCGTGCTCGATTCCCTCCGCTTCGGTCCCATCACGGAAGGCCAGGGCGCGACCACGGAAGAAGTCGCGCGCAATCGCCGCATCGTGGACGGCGTCGTTCGCGGCATCGGCTTCTACGGCAACTGCTTCGGCGTCCCCACCGTAGGCGGCGAGGTGGCCTTCGAGCCCTGCTATTCGGCCAACCCGCTGGTCAACGCGCTCGCCCTCGGCGTGGCCCGCCGCGACGAGCTGTTCTTCGCTCGCGCGCGCGGCGAAGGAAATCCCGTCATTTACGTCGGCGCGAAGACGGGACGCGACGGCATCCACGGCGCTTCTCTCCTCGCCTCCGCGGAATTCACTGAGGAATCGCAGCAGAAGCGGCCCAACGTCCAGGTCGGCGACCCCTTCCTGGAAAAATTGCTGCTGGAAGCCTGTCTCGAAGCCATGCACACCGGCGCCGTCGTCGCCATCCAGGACATGGGCGCCGCCGGGCTCACCTGCTCCACCTGCGAGATGGCATCGCGCGGCGCCACCGGTATCGAAATCGACCTCGCGCGCGTCCCCCAGCGCGAAACCGGAATGACACCCTACGAAATCATGCTCAGCGAATCGCAGGAGCGGATGCTGCTGGTGGCCGAGGCCGGGCGTGAAGAGGAAGTCTTGCGCGTCTTCCGGAAGTGGGAACTGGATGCCGTGGTGATCGGCCGCGTCACCTCCGGCGGCCTGCTGCGCGTGCTCGATCACGGCCGCGTCGCAGCGGAAATTCCCGCGCATCCACTGGCGGAGGAGGGGCCGGTTTATTCCCGTCCGCTCGCACCACCCGCGAGGCCCGCAGGCGAAGAAACGCTGGCGGCGTTCGCGCCCGAGGGCACGGACCTCACCGCGAATTTCACGAAGCTGCTCGCCGCGCCGGCCATCGCCTCCAAACGCTGGATCGTCCAGCAGTACGACCACATGGTGCGCACGAACACGGTCGTGCCGCCGGGCGCGGGCGATGCCGCGCTGGTGCGCGTAAAGGAAACCGGCCGGGGGCTCGCGCTCGCGGTGGACGGCAACGGCCGCTGGTGCCATCTGGATCCCCGCCTGGGCGCCATGCATGCCGTGGCAGAGGCCGCGCGCAACGTGGCCTGCGTGGGCGCGCGCCCGCTGGCTGCCACCAACTGCCTCAATTTCGGCAATCCCGAAAAACCGGAGATCATGTGGCAGTTCAGCCAGGTCATTGACGGCCTCAGCGAAGCCTGTGGCGCCCTCGGCGTGCCCATCACCGGCGGCAACGTCAGCTTTTACAACGAAACGCTGGGCCGCGGCATTTATCCCACGCCGACGGTCGGCGTGCTCGGCCTGCTGGAAGATGACGGCCGCGCACTGAGCATGGGTTTCCGCGCGGCGGGCGACGTCATCCTGCTGCTCGATGGCCGGCCCGCCACGACGGTTTCACTCGCGGAATCGCGGTGCGAGTTCTCTTCGAGCGAATACGCGCGCACGATTCACTCCATCGTCGCCGGAACGCCGCCGGCAATCGATCTCGCTGCGGAAAAACGGCTCATCGAGCTGCTGGCCGCGCTCGCTGCGGATGGCCTGCTCCGTTCCGCCCACGATCTGAGCGACGGAGGGCTGGCCGTCGCGCTGGCCGAATGTGGCTTCGCGTCCTTCTTCGCCACCGAATCGCTCGGCGCGGACGTCGCGCTCGAGGGCAGCGAGCCCGCCGAATGGGCGCTGTTCGGCGAACGGGGCGCGCGCGCCATTGTCACAGCGCAACAGAGCGCGCTTGCCGCCATCGAGCGAATTGCGGCACAATATCAGTTGGGCCTGCGCACGCTCGGCACCGTCACTCAGGGGACTTTCCGCATCCGGTACAACGGCAGGGAGGTTGTCTCTTCTCCAGCCGCTGCACTGCGCTCCTCCTGGGCGGAGTCGCTGGAACGCGCGCTCGCGGCCCGCTGAGCCACAGTTTGTATTCTTCGGTACATCCGCGCGACGACCGCCTGCATGACCACTGCGGGGTCGTCGGCGTGTATGGCCACGCGGAAGCCAGCAAACTCGCCTATTTGAGCCTCTACTCGCTCCAGCACCGCGGCCAGGAATCCGCGGGCATCGCGTCCAGCGACGGCCAGGATCTGTACAGCCACCGGCGGATGGGCGTGGTTTCAGAGATTTTCACCGGAGACGTACTGGCGAGGCTGGCGGGCGACTCCGCCATCGGCCACACCCGTTACTCGACTGCCGGGGACACATCGCTGAACAACGCGCAACCCATCGTCACCGACTGCAACCGCGGGAAACTGGCCCTGGCCCACAACGGCAACCTGACCAACGCGAACGAGTTGCGCCGCAAAATGGAACACAAAGGCGCCATCTTCCAGACCACCAGCGACACGGAAGTGATCGTGCATTTGGCAGCGCGCAGCACCGCGCGCACTCTGCCCGGGGCGCTGGCGGACTCGCTGCACCAGGTGGAGGGCGCGTATTCGCTGGTGCTCCTGACCCGCGACGAGCTCTACGCCATCCGCGACCCCCGCGGTTTCCGCCCTCTCGCTCTCGGCCGCCTGGATGGCGCGTGGGTGGTGGCCTCGGAGACGTGCGCGTTCGATCTGATCGGCGCCGAATACATCCGCGAGATCGAACCGGGCGAGATGCTGCGCATCTCCCGTACCGGCCATGAGTCCATCCATTTCTCCGCGGAAAAGCCGCACCAGCACTGCATTTTCGAGCACGTCTATTTCTCCCGCCCGGACAGCCTGGTCTTCGGCCGTTCCGTGCAGCAGAGCCGCGAAAAACTCGGCCGCTGGCTCGCCCGCGAGCATCCCGCGGACGCGGACATGGTGGTTCCCGTCCCCGACTCCGGCGTTCCCGCGGCCATCGGCTACGCTCTCGAGTCGGGCATCCCTTTCCAGATGGCGCTCATCCGAAATCATTACGTGGGACGCACCTTCATCGAGCCGCGGCAATCCATCCGGGACTTCGGCGTGAAGTTGAAGCTGAATCCGGTGCGCCGCCTGCTGGAAGGCCAACGCGTGGTGCTCGTGGACGATTCCATCGTGCGGGGAACGACGAGCAAGAAAATCGTGCGCATTGTGCGCGAAGCGGGCGCCGTCGAAGTCCACGTGCGCATCAGTTGCCCGCCCACCGTTTCTCCCTGCTACTACGGCGTGGATACCCCCACCCGCGAGGAGCTCATCGCCTCGCAGCACTCCGTCGAAGAGATCCGCCAGTACATCGGCGCGGACTCACTCGGCTATTTGTCGCTCGAGCACCTGCGTGACGCTGTGGATGACACGGAAAGCAGGTTCTGCACATCCTGCTATACGGGCGTGTATCCGACCGAACTCGTTCAACTGGAAGTGGCGACAGGCCGTGGCTGCTAGTAACAATCCGCCGTCACCGGAAGTCCTCGATGCCCGCGCGCGCATGCTGCGCGAGGCGCGCGGCTGGCTGTGGGTGATCCTCGCGTTCCTGTTCATTCAGGGCACACTCGTTCAGGCCCGCGTGATCCCCTCGGAATCGATGGTAAAGACCCTGCTGATCGGCGACCACGTGCTCGTCAGCCGGTTCGGCTACGACGCCGAAGTGCCGTTCACCTCGCTCCACCTCACCCTCTGGCGCGAGCCGCACCGCCAGCAGATGATCGTCTTCCACGCCCCGCTCCCCGGCCACCCCGATTTCGTCAAACGCATCATCGGAATGCCCGGCGACACGCTGGAAATCCGCGCGGGCGCCGTGTGGATCAACGGGAAGCCGCTCACCGAGCCCTACCTGGCTGACACTCCCGACCCCTGGGAGAATCGCAAGCCCGTTAAAGTGCCTCCGGACTCCTTTTTCGTCATGGGAGACAACCGGAACAATTCCTACGATTCCCGCTACTGGGGTTTCGTGCCTCGCTCCACAATTGTGGGCACGCCGCTGTTCATTTATCTTTCGCTCGACGCGCCCAGTGAGGCCTGGCAGCCCGGCCACATCCGGGAGCGGCTGAGCGCCTATGGGATGGCGCTGCTGCACCCGGACCACGTCCGGTGGCGCCGGCTCTTCGTGCCGTTCTGATCCCGATCCCGAAGGTTCGGGATTCGGGACGCGGGGCCCGGCTGTTCCCCTCGCCCATCCTATGCGATACGCAGACGCAGGTGTCGACATCGCTCGCGCGGACCGCGCCAAGCAGCGCATCCGCCATCTCGCCGGCCGCACCTTCACACCCGGCGTGCTGAACGACATCGGCGCATTCGGCGCCCTCTTCCAACTCGACCGCAAGCGCTGGAAGGATCCCGTGCTGGTGGCCAGCGCAGACGGCGCGGGAACCAAACTGAAAGTCGCTTTCGCCATGGGCGTCCACTCCACCGTTGGCGTGGACCTCGTGAACCACTGCGTCAACGACATCCTGACGCAGGGCGCCGAGCCCCTGTTCTTCCTCGACTATCTGGCTATGGGAAAACTCGAGCCCGCCGTCGTCGAGCAAATCATCGAAGGCATGGCCGGCGCGTGCAAACATGCCGGCTGCGCCCTCATCGGGGGAGAAACCGCGGAGATGCCGGACTTCTATTCCCCGGGGGAATACGACCTGGCGGGCTTTATCCTCGGCGCCGTGGAGCGCGGACGGATCCTGAACGGTTCCGCGGTCCGAGCAGGCGACGTGCTCCTGGCCCTGCCCTCCACCGGGCTGCACACCAACGGCTACTCCCTGGTGCGCAAACTCGTGTTCGACATCGCCGGCCTGAAGCCGGACACCTACGTGGCCGAATTGAACAACAAGGTGGGAGCCGAGCTCCTCCGGCCTCACCGTTCCTACCTGACGCCGGTCCGCGATCTCCTCCGCCGCGGATGGATTTCCGCGCTCGCTCACATCACCGGTGGCGGAATCACCGGCAACCTGCCGCGCGTGCTGCCGCGCAACGCGAAGGCGCGCGTCGAGTTGGGCTCCTGGCCCGTGCTTCCCGTCTTCCGCTGGCTGGCGCAGCTCGGCAGCATCGACGCTGCGGAGATGTTGCGCACGTTCAACCTCGGTGTGGGAATGATCCTGATCGTTCCGCCAAAAAATCTGCGTGCCGTGGAAGCCTCGCTCAAGCGCCGCCGCGAGAAGTTTTTCGCCATCGGCAGGATTGAGCAGGGGAAACCCGGAGTCGTGTATGCGGGGCAGTTGCCCCTCTGACGGCTTTTCCCGGCATTCCGTGCCACAGCCCGCATTGTCATTCCGAGTCCCGGAGTTTCAGGACGAGGAACCTGCTGTCTACTTCTCGATTTTCGTTTTTCGTCTTCAGCTGCCCGGCTTCTGCGGGCGTCCGATCACGCTCAGCCCTCCGCGCACTTCTTTCGCCACCGTGCCGGGAGAGGCTTCGGGAGGCACGGCCGCCGGCGGAGAAGCCGCTCGCGATTGCAATTTGGCTTCAAGCAACCGCAAGCTTTCAATCAGCGCCTGCAGCTCATCCAGCCTGCGCCGCACCGCAGTTTCCAGGTTGCGCTCCACCTGCTCGGCGTCGCGCCGCTGGCGGGCCATCTCGCCGCTCATCTTTTCGTTTAGCGAAGCAAGCTGCTGGTGAAGATAGCTTTCCGTGTCCCGCAGCATGCGCTCTTCGCGCCGCGCCAGACGCCGCATTTCGTGCCACACCAGCCACAGGCAGGCGCCCAGCGCCAGCGAGCTGGCGAACAGAAGTGCCAGCATCAAATCCGCGGGCGAATGAAGGAAGTCGAGCAACCGCATTTCGTTCTGTCCCAATCTCCTCCAGGGCGCAGAAAGTCAGTATAGCGTGCCCGCAGGAATATCCGTATCCGCGGCCGTGCGCGGATGTGGATCGGTTAACCCATCTGAGGGAAGAGCAGCTCACAGCGCGGACTCGGTATAGGCAGGACGGCGCGCGGGCGCGCGTTTCGGCAGCTCGCAGGTTAATTTCCGCAGCCAGCGAAGTTCGGTTTGGAATTGCGCGATCGCCACGCTCACCGCCCACACGGCTTCGTGATAACCATGGCCAACCTCTGCATAGATGCTTTGCAGGGTGTCCTGTTCGCGCGCGAGTTCTGCAGTCAGGAAACGCTGCCGCCGGCGCACTTGGCGGCGCACCACCGCCGGGCTGGCCTGCCAGGAAAGCGCGAGCCAGGTGAGAAACGCGGGACGCTCGCGCCCCGTGGTCCACGCTTCGCCTCCCAGCATATTGGCCAGTGCCCGCCGGCCGCTCTCCGTTGTGCGGAACACGCGCCGGTCCGGGCCTGCGGCGGGTTCGCCGGACTCCACCGTGCGCAGCAAGCCCCACCGCGCCAGCTTCTCGAGCGAGTAATACACCTGCGGGCGCGAAATCCCTGCCCAGTCGCGCACCTCGCGCCGCTCCAGCTCCAGGTTCGCCTGATAGCCGTGCATGGGCTTTTCCGCGAGCAGGCTGAGCAGGACGAGATCCGGAGTAGTCAATGCGCGCGGCCGGCTGCGGCGCAGGCCGCCACGGGCGGGTGCTGAGTCTCTCCGCAGGCTGGCGGCCCGAGCGCGCGGGTTCGTCGCGGTCATGATCGCGCCGTGCGCCGGGCCCGTTTGTCCGCAGCCGAATTTCCGCGAGCTTCCGCCGCCTTCCGCCGGCGGCTCCAGTACCACCACTGGCGCTGCGCTGCAGGCAGTCGCGGGTTGCGCGCCTGTGCCACGGCCGCTGAAAAAGTGTCGAGCACGCAGAGGTCCTGCACCCGGCCGGTCGAGCGGCACAGCGCTTCATAAAGCGATTCGGGAGTGCGGCGCGCCAGCGCCGCAACCGTGCGGATTCCCAGCCGCTCGAAATCGCGGAGCATGGCGGGGCCGATGGAGACGAGGTCGTTCAACTGCCGCTGCGTGCGCATCTTCTTTTTCTCCTTGCCAGGGGCGAACGGTTCTGCTAGGTTGACTAGTCTAGTTTAGACTACAGAGCCGGTCAAGGAGAAAATCGCATGGTTCACTGGTTCACTGCTGTGCTCGCCGTGGCTGCCCTGGCTGCGGCCGGATCCCCCGCGGGATCACGTCCCGAACAGGAGAAGAAACCGATGGTCAAGAAACTCACGCCCGTTCTGTTCGTCGCTGAGATCGAGCCGTGCGTCAAGTTCTGGACCGAGCAGCTCGGCTTCCAGAAAACCGTGGAAGTCCCGGAAGGAAACAAGCTCGGCTTCGTGATCCTGGTAAAAGGCAACGTGGAGCTGATGTACCAGTCGTATGCGAGCGCGGAGAAGGAGGCGCCCGCCATGGCGCAGATCGCGCGAAAGGGCCCCACCTTCCTCTACATAGAGGTCGAGGACCTGGACGCCGTCAAACCGGCCATCCAGGGCGCCGAGGTCGTGATGCCGGAGCGCACCACTTTCTACGGCGCGCGCGAGATCGGAATCAAGGACCCCGGCGGGCATTACCTGACGTTCGCTCAGTTCGCCGCCGCGCCGCAGCACTAAGTGGCACAGGCTTTCAGCCTGTGCACCACTCGAGGGACGCACAGCCCCTTCGTTCCTCAGGGCCAGCGGGAGTGGCCTGCCTACCGCAGTCAGGCTGTGCCACTTTTGCGCGCCTGCAGCGTTGTGCTAACTTGCTGCGTTCATGACCCGTCGCATCGGCGTGCTGCTGTCCGGCCGCGGCTCGAATTTCGAGGCGCTCGCGGAGAGCTGCGCGGCCGGGCGCATCCCGGACGCGGAAATCGCGCTGGTGGTGAGCAATCGCGAGGGCGCTCCCGGCGTCGACCGGGCGCGCGCCCGCGGAATTCCCGCGCGCGTCATCCCCTCGAAAGGTTTGGAGCGGGAAGCGTATGACCGCCAGGTAGCCGCGGCGCTGGACGAGGCGCGCGTGGAGCTGGTGTGCCTGGCGGGGTACATGCGGCTGCTGTCCCCATTTTTCGTCGCGCATTTTCCGGGCCGCATCCTGAATATTCATCCCTCGCTGCTCCCCGCGTTTCCGGGCCTGGAAGCGCAGCGCCAGGCGCTCGAACACGGCGTAAAGTGGACGGGTTGCACCGTGCATTTTGTGGACGAGAATTTGGACGCCGGGCCCATCATTCTGCAAACTGCTGTAGGCGTGCGCGACGACGATACGGTCGAATCGCTCTCCGCACGTATCCTGGCGGAGGAGCACCGCACTTACTCCGAGGCGGTGCGCATCGTGCTGGAGGGCCGCTACCGCATCGAGGGACGCCGCGTGCTGCGGGCCGAGCCGGTGCGCTGAATCGCGATGACTACGCCATTCCAACCCGTTGACGCGCAGCTCGAATGCATCCGCAAAGGGGCGGCGGAAATCATTCCGGAGGCGGAGTTGCGCGCGAAGCTCGAAGCCTCGCACAAATCCGGGAAGCCGTTGCGAGTGTATCTGGGCGTGGACCCCACGGCGCCCGATCTCCACCTGGGCCACACGGTGGTTCTGCGGAAGCTGAAGCATTTCCAGGATCTGGGCCACACTGCGGTTTTCCTGATCGGCGATTTTTCCGCGATGATCGGCGACCCCACGGGCCAATCCGAAACGCGCCCTCCGCTGTCGCGCGAAGAGGTGGACGCGAACGCGAAGACGTATCTCGAGCAGGTGTACAAAATCCTGGACCGGCAGAAAACCGAAGTGCGCTACAACAGCGAATGGCTCGACAAGCTCACGAGTTACGAAATCGTGCGCCTCTGCGGCCATTATCGCCTCGCGCGGATGCTGGAACGCGAGGATTTCCGCTCGCGCCTCCAAAAAGAGCAGCCTATTTCCGTGCACGAACTCCTCTACCCGCTGCTGACGGCGTACGACGCTGTGGCGCTCAAGTCCGACGTGGAACTTGGCGCCACGGAGCAGAAATTCAACCTGCTGGTGCACCGCGAAATCCAGCGCGAGTACGGTTTACCGGGGGAAGTGGCGCTGACCATGCCGATCCTGGTGGGGCTCGACGGCCAGCGCAAAATGTCGAAGAGCCTGGGAAATTACATCGGGATCACCGAGCCACCGGACGCGATGTTCGGCAAACTCATGTCGATATCGGACGAACTGATGTGGCTGTATTACGACCTGCTGACCGACGTGCCGAGCGCGGAGTTGCGTGCTCTGCGTTCGGCGGTGGAATCGGGCGCGAAGCATCCCATGGACGTGAAGATGGAGCTGGCGCGGCGCATCGTGGCGGATTTTCACGGGGAGGATGCGGCTGTAAAAGCAGACAGTGAATTTACTCATACTCGGAGAGAGCGGCAGCTCCCCTCGAAGATGCAAGAATACTCTTTCGATGAGATCGGCAATCCGAAACTGACGTACATCATCGCCTATGCAAAGCTGGCGCCGTCTCGCGCAGAGGCGGAAAGGCTGATTAAGCAGAAATCGGTGCACTGGGACGACCAGTTGATTACCGACCCTGGTCAGGCAGTGGACATGACGAAGAAGGGGAACCACATTCTGCGAGTAGGCAAGAAGTCCCCAATCATCATCCGAATCCGTTAGTGGTCCGCGGTTTTCTATGGTCCCCCTCCCCTACGCAGACCGATGGCGGCGGCATCCAGCAGGGCGGTCATGAGATCGGGCATTCGCTTCAGGGGTTAAAACCCCTATTGCCGCCGCATTGGTTACAGCGGGGTTGAAACCCCGCCCTTCCGGGGGAGGGGGGAAGTTTCGACATTCGCTAGATTGGCCTGTGCCCCCGGGGCAACAGGGTTTTAAGCGGCGCAATTTCGGCCCTCGTGGGTAGGGAGGCCCTCCTGCGCCCGCCAAAGCTCTGCGGGCTCCGGCGGGCAGGCCCCTCGACTCCGCTCGGGACTCGCTTGCGGGGGAGGGTGCGGTCAATGAGACCCGCTAAATGGGGTTGTGCGCCCGGCGCACAGGGCCTAATTTCGACGCAAATCGGGCCCTCGTGGGTAGAGGCTAGGGGTTTCCCGACAAAGCACGTCCCTTTACCAAGGCTATCCGGGCAGGCGGGAAGCGCCGCCCGCCGCGCCCGCCGCCGAAGCACTCAAGGTCCGAACGACGGACCCTTCGCCACAGCGTTCAGGATTCAAAATGCGAGCAGGGGTTGGAATCGACGCAGGTCCCGTGCGGATCGAACTTCGAGGTCGGAAAATATAGGACGGAAAGATGGGCCACTCGCCCCGTGCGCAGAGGTCCGCTCTTCCCGGGGCCTGGCTACGGCCCCGGGAGGAGCGGAATGCCCTACCTTAGCGGCTATCTGTTGTGTTCAACTTCTCTCGCTTCCATCCGAGGTGAATGTTTCTCGAGGACGCCGACCAGGTGACGGCCGGAGGCTGGAATGCCGGTGTGCCCGTCGATTACGATTTCCCGTGCCGTGAGTTTGCGACCGTAAACATCTGCGGTGGCGTCGTCATCGGGACGAAGCGTTGTGCCTTCCAGCGAGATGCCGGCAAAAAGGCCACGCGAGCGGGAGTAGCTGAGAATTTCCGCACGCATGGTGGCATCCGTGGTTGCCGAAGCGTCGCGGCCCACTGGACCTGCCGCGACCGAAGCATCTCCGCCCAGCTTGACCTTGCTGCTGAGAATCGCATTCGCGCCTTTCTCATTCATCACCAGGAGAACGAGATCGGTTGCTTCTCCGCCGATCTGGAATCCGATGCTACCGCCTTCCAGTGCCATCATCGCGGGAGCGCCCCAGGGGCCCCGGAAATGGTCGCCGCTGCGGCACACCATGGCCCCGCGGCCATAGTTGCCGCCGATACCGAAAGCGGCTTTGAGAACTGATGGGAACACGACGACGCATTCCGCCTTGTCCATCACGCTTTGAGGAATGTTCTCGGGAACGTTCAAGACTTCATGCATGACCTGACCGCAAGTTTCCAGGCGTTTTTGTTCCTTATTCGCTGCGTACGCAGTGAGTGCTATCGCTGCCAGACCAAAAACGAGAATTGATTTTCGAAACATTTCTTTCCTCCCTATTCCGAATTGCGGTTGCGGAAGTTTGCTCTCTCCGGAACCTTTGTGAAGGCGTTTTCAGCCACGCCGTGGATCAGGGAAAGTTCAAGTGTTTGGACCCGCTCCCGAACCCTCTCTGATGGAAACTTCCGCTACTTTTTTTGCCTCGCGCCTACCACAAGCAAGGCAATCCCTCCAACCAGTGCCAGACCTCCGACGACGGGAGGGAGAGGAATTCGATCCTGGGTTTCCGTAGTGATATGCATCGATCCCATATCGACAACATTTTTCTCACGCGTGTAATTGATACCTTGATAGGCGAGGGCCAGAGCCCCCAAAACCACCAACACGATTCCGGCCAGTAAGATTGGTTTCATGTCTTCTCAGCGACAGCCGCTAGGCGATTCGCCGGCCTTGAATGAGCCGGATGAGGATGGTTACGACAGCCAAAACCAGGAGGAGGTGAATGAACCCACCCATGGTGTACGAGGTGACCATTCCCAGTAGCCACAGAACGACCAGAATTGTGAAAATTGTCCAGAGCATGTGGACTCCTAACTCCTTCTCTTTCGTGCAGGCTCTCAGCCGATCGGCCCAAGAACGAGAAGGACAACTGACCTGCGAATCGGCTCCTGCATCTTCCCCGTATTGCATACTAGGTGGATTCGGGACGGTTCGCTGTTCACTAACGCACACATTCGAAATTCAATTCTGCGGTCATTCTGCCGGGTTGGCCGCGACAGTTGGCGCCGGAGTCAACAACTTCAATTGATCGAGCGAAGCCAGCACCGCTTGCCAACGCACTGTGTCCTTTTTCATCTTGATGGGGACGGAAAGATCGGAATAAAACTGCAGGACATTGTCACGAAGGTCTGGAGTCGTCCGGTCGAACTTCCGCGCAGCCAATTGCGACAGCAACTGTGCATAGGTGTCGTCCGTGAGCGAGTATTCCGCCGCTCTGGTTTCCTTGCCGGTGTCAAAGTCACGATTTTCAAGGTGGAGAGTGCCGGCGCCAACTTCCTTGAGATAGGCGCGGTACTGGTCTACGGTCGTGTTGATGCTCTTGAAATACAGTTCTTCGGTTTCCGCTGTGGGATTCTTAAATGCCATGGCCTTGAAGGGGCCGATTTTCGGCATGAATCGCAAGAAGATTGCCAGCACGCGAGTGCGGAAGCCTGGCTTGGGATAGTCCTTTCCCCATTCCTTCTCGTAGTCGGAGCGCGAAAGGCGGTAGAGGAACTTCTTCTTTGCAAAAGTGGGCTGCTCGCGCATCATGTCTTTCTCGTGGGTGCGCAGAGCGATCTTGGTCATTTGCGGGATCATCTGGCTCACCGAGTATCGGTAGGAACCGATGGCCAGATCCTCGTGTTCCAGCACATCTTTTAATTCCACACCGTAGACGACCGGGAAGACCCTCTCGAGCAGGGGCTTGGACACTTTGAATCCGATAAAATCGTGGTACTTCTGCGATGCGTAGCGATTCTTCGCCACCTGCACCATATCGAACCCGAACTCCGTTCTTAAATGCGCGTTATGGTCCTCTGCATATCGCACCGAGTTTCCATACTTCGCGCGCAGCTTCGGATATTCGATTGCGACGGCCTGGTTCACGGCGGGGTGGCCGGCAATGTCGGAGGCATAATGTCCGAGTGCGCCCAGGGCGAAGGCATACTCGTTGGCATCCTGGCTCTCCAGGATCAATTCGCGGACGAAGTCTCCGCTGCGAACGTAATGCACCAAATTGCTGAATTCCGCGCTGCTGAACGGGTAGTAGCCGAGGTCCTGGATGACCGTGCCTCCATAGGCGTAGGCATGGGCTTCGGTAAGCTGGTCCTCGGTCAATCCTGGGAAGCGTGCGAGCAGGAGCGGCCGGAGTTGATCGGTCCACACAAGGTCCACGATTTCCTCGTGGGTGAGAACGGAATATGCGAAGGCGTTGCCGCCGGCGATCAGCAGTGCCAGCAGCAGAGCCAACGTGCGGATGCAGGGAATGCGCATGCTGCCTCGAAACGCGCTCATGGCTCGCACCACGCTAGTGCACTTTCCTGAGTTCCGTTACGAGCTTCCTGGCTTCTCTCATTCTTTCCTTGTAATACGAAGGGCTGATGAGGACCTCGTTATTCCCCACCGAAACTCGCTCCTTGATGCCTTCCTTGGACAGGTACAAGGCCAGAGCGATGTAGGTCTTGATTTCCTTCTCGAGAAATTCAACCGCTCGTTGCTTCGATGCATCCATCGTTCACCTCCGCGGTGACACTTCGGGTCTCGCCAGGCGAGGCGGGCGGGCCCAACTGCCCTTCAGGACGATTGGCCCGCATTCGTGCACGAACACTGCGACGGGCCAGGCCTCGCGGGCGCCGAGGCCCCCGAGACCCGCCTGTATCAAATGCGACCGAGGAGCAGGAGAATGAGAATAATGATAAGAACGAGTCCCAGTCCTCCGCTCGGGGCATAACCCCAACTCCGGCTGTGGTTCCAGCGCGGCAGTGCGCCCACGAGGGCCAAGACCAGAACCACTAAGAGAATTGTCCCCAGCATGGTGTGCTCCTTTTTTATGCGTTCCGAGAGGGTCGTTCCGTTCCTGCTTCTTTACCGCGTTCGTACTTATGGGTGCGGCCCGAGGGGTGCGGCGGAGCCTCTCCCGAAGCTCCGCCCCACGGTGCGTCAAAAGGAGACGCTGATCGCAATTCGATCGCGGGGATACCGGCGGTTATACAGATAGTATCCGTCGTCGGTATACACCACATAGACATCATCGTTCTCGTACCAGTCGTTCGCCCAGTATTCCGGCCACGGGTCAACGAAACCGAACCAGAAGCCTCCGTACTGGAATCGCGGATGCCCGCCAGAGAACTCCACGCCTTCGCTGTAGATGCGAAACTGGTGAGATTCGCCGAAGTAGCCGCGGTACCGATCGTCAGGAATGCGCTCGCCGTTGTAACCGCCGCGTTGATGCCAGTCGCGGTGCTCGGATTGCCAGTTGTGCGCGCGATTCTGCTGCCAGGAAGCCTGCTGTTGCTGTGCCTGTTGATGCTGCTCCTGCGGTGATCGCCTCCTAGCCTCCTGCTGATGCTGTTGTCCTTGCTGTGTCCTGGCCTGTTGCTGCTGCTTCTGCTGATCTTGCTGGCCCCTGGCCTGCCGCTGCTGCTGCTGGTCCTTGGCTTGTTGCTGCTGTTGCTTCTGCTGCGCTTGCTGCTGCCCCTTGGCCTGCTGCTGCCGCTGCTGCTGCTGGTCCTTGGCCTGTTGCTGCTGTTGCTTCTGCTGCGCTTGCTGCTGCCCCTTGGCCTGCTGCTGCCGCTGCTGCTGGTCCTTGGCCTGTTGCTGCTGTTGCTTCTGCTGATCTTGCTGGCCCCTGGCCTGCTGCTGCCGCTGCTGCTGCTGGTCCTTGGCCTGTTGCTGCTGTTGCTTCTGCTGCGCTTGCTGCTGCCCCTTGGCCTGCTGCTGCCGCTGCTGCTGGTCCTTGGCCTGTTGCTGCTGTTGCTTCTGCTGATCTTGCTGGCCCCTGGCCTGCTGCTGCCGCTGCTGCTGCTGGTCCTTGGCCTGTTGCTGCTGTTGCTTCTGCTGATCTTGCTGCTGCCCCCTGGCCTGCTGTTGCTGTTGCCTCTGCTGTTGCGGTTGCTGTTGCTGTCTTTCCGGTTTCGCCTGCTGTTGCTGTTTTTCGGGCTTGGCCTGCTGCTCTTTCTGTGGCTTGGCTTCCTGTTGCTGTTTCTCCTGCTTCGGCTGTGACTCCTGGCGTGCGCCAGCGGGAACAGTCAATCCGAAAAGAAGAAGCAAAGCTGTGGTGCCGAGAGCGGTCATTGATTTCATGTGTGTTGCCTCCATTGCCATAAGTTCCTGCGCGAATCGCCCTTCGCGGCTGGCGCCCAAACTCCTCACGAACCTTTGTTCCGGCCAGTTTCCCGCAGCTCTCTGCCCTGCGGTTTCTCCGGGCCGCCTACGTACCGATATGCCCGATACGAACGTTGGTCAGAGAGTGGAGAAGTCCGGTGGCATTCAAGATCCATAGGACGGTGGCAATCACCACGACCGCGTTCAGAATCGACTTGATGGAGCGAGCCATCGGAATGAAGGTATTCACCAGCCACAGCAGAACACCCACCACGATGAGAAACCCCACTAATTGAAGTAACGGCATGATCTGTTCCTCCCATTCCTTTCGCAGGCAGGCACATCGGCCCGACCCCAGGCGCTTCCCCAATGTGTGCCTTGACCCCGGAACGGTTCCGGCAGCCTGGAGTGGGAAGGAACCTGCGACGTAAGGAGTTGTTCCGGCGAAGGCTTCTACAGTTGACCTCGTCTTGCTCTTCCCACTTCACCCACCGAGCGGCATGTTAGGGTAGGCGAGCGCCAGTGTCTGTTCACTTGTGCACACCTTCGGAGATTCTTTGCGCCTGCGTGTCCGCGTGATACGATGCCAAAAAGGAATCAAGCTGCTGCCATGTCCGTGGCCACTTCAAATCGCATCGCAAGCAAGAGCATGGCGAAGAAGACATTCAACGCCCAGGATTTTCTGGATTCAGCCGGAGTGGCGAGAACAATCGCGGAGTTCAAGAAAAACGAAAGGCTCTTCTCGCAGGGGGATCCCGGCAAGATCGTCATCTACATCCAGAAGGGCAGGGTCAAGCTTTCCGTCGTCAATGAAATGGGAAAAGAAGCCGTGGTGGCCGTGTTGGGGCCGGGGGATTTTGTTGGCGAGGGCTGCCTCACCGGCCAGCCGGTGCGGATCGTGACGGCCACAGCGCTCGCGGCCACTACTGCGCTGCTCATTGAAAAGAGCGAAATGATCCGCGTCCTCCACCTGGAGCACGAACTCTCCGACCGCTTTATTTCTTTCATGCTTACCCGGAATATTCGCATCGAGGAGGACCTGGTGGACCAGCTCTTCAACTCGAGCGAAAAGCGGCTGGCTCGCGCATTGCTGTTGCTGGCGCGCTATGGCAAAAAAGAAAGTCCCCAAACGGTGCTTCCCAGGGTGTCGCAGGAGATGCTGGCGGAAATGATCGGCACCACGCGCTCACGGGTAAACTTCTTCATGAACAAATTCAGGAAGCTGGGCTTTATTCATTACAATGGCGGGATTAAAGTCCACGATTCCCTGCTCAGCGTCGTACTGCACGATTGATGGCCCGCAGCCGTTTGCCGAAGGGGCATGGCGTTCTCCCGAAATGGTGATACCAACGGCTGGACGACGGGCTCAGCTCACTGTGCGCACGAAAGTCCTCTCAAATGACTATCTGGAAGGGGGGGTGAGTAACCCCCTAGGGGTTTTTCCCGTCTTTGAGCTTGCCAAACAACCGGCCTACGCCCCGGGCCGGGAGGGTCAGGGTGTTGCCCAGAGTACCGGCGGCATGTGACACGAAGATAGGATGAGAAGTGGTCCCTCGAACTTCGAAGGGAATTCCGCTGCTTCCCTGTCCCAGGCTGGCGATGGCACGCACCTCGCCAAGCGGGCCGTTGCCTGCGTGCAGCTGGGCTTGCATGTGAAGGTCCAGATCATTGCTGGCGCTGATCGTTCCTGCGCCAGTGATCGGCCCGGCCTCTGCCATCACGACGTTCAGATCGTCCAGCCGGATTCCCTCCGGGGCAGCGCGAATCTTGCAGTTGATGCTCTGGATCAGGGTCTCGGAGCTGTTCTTGATCCCGCCAAAGGAAGCCACGCTTCCGACCCAGGTGGCGAAATTGAATCCCGAGAGTTCCACGTCAGCTAAGGCCGCCGTCCCCGCGATCACCAGCCGCCCAAGGGGGCCGTCCGCCGATAGATCCGCGCTCAGGCTGCCGCCGCGCAGCGAAGCGCCGGGAGGGAGCGGGATGCCCAGATTCTGAAGCAGGCTTTCCATGCCTGCGACTCCCACGCGCTGGCAGTGGAACTTCATGTGGATGACGACCTGTTCCAGTTTTCCATTCGGCTCAATAGGCCCGGCTGTGCCTTCCAGAGTGATCTTGCCGCCTTTGGGCGCGGTCAGGACGATCGTCACGGGAAACGCAGAGTCGGACGAAATGTCTCTGGCCTCAAGGGAGACGTGTGCAAATGATTGTTCTGGGGTGCCGGCGGGCAGGCTGCCGATGGAAACCTCTCCGTTGTTCGTTTTCAGTTCTCGGACGGAGTGGCTGGGGTGCCCGCTGGATGAATCCGGAGCCGGCGGAGGGGTTGTCCGGGACTTCTCGCGCGTGCCGAGGCTCGCGTAGTTCCATTTGCCCGAGGCCGAATGCAAGAGGTTCACTTGCGGTTCGTCAAGCGTGAGCGAGTTGACGCGAAGCGTGTGAGAAAAGAGCAGTGGCAGCACTTCGAGGCCGACGGCCAAAGATTTGGCATGCAGGAATGCCGTGTGGCTGAAGGCTTCGTCGTCGGCGATGGAAAGGTCGTTGGCGGTGAGCGTGCGGGTGAGCAGGGAGAAATGGAGGTGGCCGATTTGCACCTGGCGGCCGAGCGCGGAGCTGGCCGCGGATTCGATCGCCGCGCGGTAATGATTCACGTCCAGGAGATAGGGAGTGGCAAGGAGCAGCAGGAGCACAATGACGATTATGGCGCCGGCGTAGAGTACCCATTTTCTTTTGATTCGCGGCTCTGTTGTGTCCATATACGCGCCAGACGCAGCGGCTTTCTGCCGCCATCCTTGAAGTCCGGCTCCTGCCCCGAGCTGAGAGTCGCCTGTCCAGTGAATCTGTCTTAAGAAATTCTCGAAGATCGCTCTGCGATTGCAGGTCGCGGCTGGCCGAGTACATACACCCAGTCGCCTGTCACTCGATTTCTGTGCTGTGATTGCAGCCGTACCCAGGAACAAGTGTATGCTGCGCCACGGAAGGCGAGATAACAGAGTGCCAGCAGCAGCAGGAACGCGGAATAGACGAGGCCTAAACCGGCGAGCACCAGGATGAACTCGCGTGCGACAAAGGAAATCTTGAACATCAATCCGGAGATCAACGAAGCTCCGCCAAACATGGCGATTCGTTTCACCTTGAGCCCCAGAAAGCAGGCCCGGCGCTGACCGCGAACACGAAAATGTGGAAGCGCGTGCGGAAATCGGTGATCGAGAGAATGACGGAGGCCGATGAGGGAAGGACCTTCCGGGCTTGGTCTTCGATGGAATTCATGAACGCGTTCTCCAGTGTTATCCGGCCTGGCCTGCAGCAGGACCGCCGTTGCTCAGCCCCGTTTCTCCAGTACGAGCGGTCCAACAAGCGTGAAGGATTGTTCAAATCAGGCAGAAGTGTCTGTGCAATCCAGAACACCCGCCGCAAGCGCCCCCTCCCGGCCGCGCAGTCCAAATGATTGCCCGAGATGTGCAGAAGTGAACAGAAGAGATTGCGCGGAAAGCGTATCAAGGCTGTGCCTGTAGGACCGCCAGCCAGAATCGGGCAGCAAGCGGTTGATGCGACTGGGAAGCCTGGGTTCAGTCACGGGAACGGAAGTTAAATAGGAAGGATTCCTCGATTCCATCGATCGCAGGGCGCTTGTCTTTGAGACAAGTAATTCGACAAATGAAGAAAAGGGAGTCAAAAATGAATCGATTTAGAGTGGTAGCGATGTTCTTTTGTTTCGGCCTGGTGGCCTCCCTGATGCCATCCCGGGCGACAGCGAACGAGTATAACAAGCAAACGATGGTCACTTTCAATGAACCAGTCGAAGTTCCGGGCGTGGATGCCCAGATCCTGCCGGCCGGCACCTACATGTTCAAGCTTCTGGATTCGGATTCCGACCGGAACATCGTCCAGATCCTCAATCCGGAGGGTACGCACGTCTATACAACTATCCTCGCGATCGCGAATTACCGCATGCATACGACTGACAAAACCGTGATCACGTTTGCGGAGCGGCCCGCCGGTACACCGCCGGCGATCCGTGCGTGGTTTTATCCCGGGGACGAATGGGGCCAGGAATTTGTGTATCCTAAGCAGCGGGCGATTGTGCTGGCGAAGCTCAACAACCAGCCGGTTCTCGCCGTTTCCGACGAACTGATCACAGCGCCCGTGGCGACCCTCAAAACAGCGCCGGTCGAAGCCATCAGTCCCGCCGGAGAAGAACTTCCGGTTGCGGCAGTGACTCAGCCTGAGAAACCAGCACCAGCGCCTGCTGCAGAGGTTCTGCCCGAGACTCTGCCCCAGACCGCCAGCCGATTGCCGCTTTTCGCGTTGATTGGCCTCGTGTCGCTGGGATTGGGCATTGCTCTGCTGGCTCTTTCCAAGCGCTCGGCCTGAGCCAGGAGAAAGTGGAATCGCAAGGACCGGGCGAACGGAATGGCTGCCCGGAGGAGGAGGGGCAGGTGAATCAGGATCTGCCCCCCGGGGGGCGGTAAAGCTCACGACCCGCTTGGGGCCGCATGGCCTACCGCTCAGCTTTTTCCTTCCATCGTTTTAAAGGCAACGTTTGATGACTCGACCGAATACACCCCGCTATCTGCTCGCGCTTCTGGTGCTGCTGGTTATGCCCTATGTCGCGCCGGGCCGGCAGGACAAAGCTTCGCAGCCCGGAAACGTTCCCCCCTACAGGCTCAAATTGAATTCCGACCTGGTAGTTTTGAACGCGACGGTGCGGGATGGCAAGGGCATTCCCGTTTCCGGGCTCAGCAAGGAAGACTTCCAGGTCTTCGAAGACGGAGTGCCGCAACGCATCAATGATTTTACCCACGAAGACATCCCGGTGACGGCCGGGCTGGTGGTGGACAACAGCGGCAGCATGGGCCCCAAGCGGAAGGATGTGATTGCCGCGGCGCTGGCGTTCGCGCGTTCCAGCAACCCCGCGGACCAAATGTTCGTCGTCAACTTCAACGAACATGTGTCGTTCGCTCTTCCGAGGGACAAGCCATTCACGGACAGCGTGCCCGAACTGCAGGTGGCTCTCTCCACGATCCGGGCGGACGGGATGACGGCGCTTTACGATGCCGTGGCGGCCGCGCTGGAACACCTCAAGAAAGGAAATCGGGATAAGAAGGTGCTGATCGTGGTGAGCGATGGGGGCGACAACGCCAGCACGCGGAAGCTGGATCAGATCATGGTCATGGCCGGGCAATCCGACGCGGTGATCTACACGCTGGGTTTGTTCGACGACACCGATCGCGACAAGAATCCGGGAGTACTGAAGCAGCTCGCCAGGGCCACCGGCGGCGAAGCGTTCCTGCCCGATGCACTGAGCAAGGTCGTTCCGATTTGTGAGCGGATCGCTCGTGACATTCGGAACCAGTACACCCTCACGTACACTCCGACCAACCGCACGCGCGATTCGAAATACAGAGTGATCCATGTGACGGCCCAGGCGTCTGGCCGCGGACGCTTGTCCGTGCGCACACGCACGGGCTACTATGCGCCCTTGGACACCCCATCCGCGTCGGCAGCCAGTGCGGCCTCTCATGAAGCCCCGCATTAGAGGGCGGGTGTCCTCATCGTGGCGCGCCCTGCCGATCTTGCGCTGGGGCGGGTACCTGTTTTTGGCCCTGGGCATTTTGACGCTGGGCTATTGCGCTTACGTGCTGGTGGGAGCGAGGCTGTATCAAGCCTACGAGTCGCGGCAGTTCCAAGAGGCCGTGAACACCACCAGGCCGGCCGCAGGGAACACGGAATCCCCCGCCCCCGCGCCGGACGCCGCGCCAGCACGCGACGCGCCCTCTGCGCCTCTCGGCAAGATCGCAGTCGCCGCACGCCGCGACTTTCCCGTCGGGCGGATTAAGATCGCCAGAATCGGGCTTGCGGCGATGATTATGGAAGGCGTGGATGCCGGGACTCTTCGCCATGCCGTGGGACATATTCCGGGCACGCCGCTGCCGGGCCAGCGGGGAAACGTTGCCCTAGCGGGGCACCGGGATACATTCTTCAGGCCGCTGCGCGAGATCCAAGACGGCGATGAAATCGACTTGACCACGCTTGAGGGAACCGTCGTCTATCAGGTGGACCTGATCAGCATCGTCGAACCCCAGGATGTAGGCGTACTGAAAAATACAGGTGACTCCATCCTGACCCTGGTGACGTGCTATCCGTTCCACTTCATCGGCCCGGCCCCGCAGAGATTCATCGTCCGCGCACACAGAATTCTCGAATAAGCTGTTGTCACGGAATTGAAGAGCAGAGAGGAAGCGCCGCGGGAAGGATCGGCTGCCAATCATGCAGGACCACGGGTCCTCGGATCAATGTTTCATAAACAAATTCAGCAAGCTGGGCTTCGCCGAGTGCGTCGAAAGGCTGCGAGGGCTGCAAGTCAACAAGCCCCCTCTAAGCGTGGTCCCGCAGGGCTGCCGCTTCGAGCAGCCAAAGAATTGCTGCGTACCGAACCGCTGAATTTGACCTAGAGGCAAATCACAGGCATCTCTGAACTCTCAAACGAAAACCGTGGGCGGCTAAATGCTGAAGCAGGCTGAGTGTATTCGGCTCCATACGCACATGTCGAAATTCAAGACCGAAGCTCTATCGAGTTCATTCCAGAACCACGCCAGCAAACCGCGTCATACGCCGCCATACCCGGGTCGGGCCTCCTGTCCGCGCGCCCCGGCCAAAGTGAAAATTCAGGCTGAGGCCCGCCGAACTCGGATCGCCTGGATGGGTTCGTCCTGGGGAATGAAAGCTCTGGGTACCGAGATAGCTGAAAGGACCAATCACCACGTTTTGAAGGTGAAGCGTGTTCTGAAAGGCGGACAGTCGCAGCCGTCCGCCCCAAATTTGGACGAGTGGCAGACTCGACTGCGTGAAGAACAGAGTCTTGACCTCTTCCATCGGGGGAAGGGGCTCCAGGCTATCGATACGATTAGAAGCTCCTGCGAACGGGCTATTGAAATGGGCAGGCGATTCTCCGGGGTCCGAGGACAGCAGGAAGGAAGCGGCTGGGAGTGGAGTCGATATCGTCCGGAACATCGTCATGCTTGGCGCAGGGCGTGCTTGCGCCAGGACGATCTGTGAACCGGGTGTTTGCGCGACCGCCGCCATCTGGCTACCCAGAAATACCGCGAGCAGCGCAATAATCCCTTTGTGCAAACCAGATTCCTTATCTCCGTAATTCTTGCTCTTCGCCACTGGAGCGAAGGAACAGCCTTAGTCCTCCTCCGAGTCTCCTTCGCTATCCCGGAAGATGAGGGCCGGAGTTTGCGCTGAGAAGGACTAGATTGCTGTTGCTAAAATCAGCTTACAAAGGTTGGGGTTCGCCGGTCTGTTCAAATCCGCACACAACTAGGCAAGACAGCCAGTTCAGATCATCGGGCCCTAACGATTTGCTCTGAGCGAATGCTAATCTCGACTGCGTTTGAGGTATCGTTTGCGGTTGTCCTGCCAGCGGATCATTTGTGACGCCGGTCGCCGCTTTGTTCCGAATGGCCGTTGGCGTCCAGCCATCTCAGCAGAGAGCGAATGCTGCCGTGCGCCAAGGCGATACTGGAACCGGCAGCGCCGTAATAGAGATGAATCGTGTCCCCATCCTCTGCCACGGTGTAGCCGCAGGGAAATACCACGTCTTAGACGTCTCCGTGACGTTCGTACCCCGCCTCGGGCGCAAACATCCAGGAATCGCCGCGGAGCAGACATTTGTCCGGCTGTTGAAGATCGAACAGAGCCAAACCCGGCCGGTAGATCGAGCTGGAAGGCGTCCTGCGCACGCCGTGATAGATCATCAGCCAGTCTCGCGCGGTTTCAATCGGAGGAGGCGACATCCCAATCTTATTCGCATCCCACCAGGCGCCGCGCCAAGATTGTGGCAGCCAGCGCCGTCAATGTGGGCTGTCCCAGGCTGTACCAACATCATGAGGGATAGAGGCAGCTTCTATCGCTCACGTTATGGGATGAACGTGAGCGATTGATTTCGGGTTCTCGGTTCGGTTGTTCTGCGAGGAGCGGGCCGGAAGTCAGAGAAAAAGCGAAATGCCGCGTTTTCCAAAAAGTGGCGTTTTTTGCGGAAGTGAGAGGGGCGAATCCAGTTAACATAAGGTGAAGACGATACGAAAATCGAATTGAAGCGTCGAAAATCGCAGCCGGTAAGGCGAAGAAAGGAAAGGGGCCCTTCGACTCGCGGACTCGCTCAGGGTCAGCCCCGAAGTGTCGGGATGCAAAAGGCGCACATCCTGGCCGGATGCTGAGCAGTGGGCAGTGGCTCCTCGACTCCGCCCCTTCACCAATTCTCTCAGGGCAGGCGGGATGACAGGATGTGAGCAGGGCACGGAACAGGCCTCAGGTCAGATCCCAAGTGTGGAGCCTTGGGATCGGGACCTGAGCAGAGGAGAGGGGAGGGCACGGGGGTCCCGTGCCCCTACGGGGTGCGTTCCTGCCGCGTCACTCCCTCCGCCAATTGCTTCAACTTCATTAGCATGCGGCGGTCGCGGGAGCGGATGCTGGGGCGCATGAGGATGGGATCGAGCCAGCGTCCGAGACGGCCGGGAAACGTGTACCACTCGTGCATGACGACGCGCGTGGTAGGTAGGACTGGCACGGGGGCCTTACCGGCCCCACCAAATCCGGGGGCGTCGTCGACTTCCCACATCTGGCGACCGCGGACGCCGTAGGCGTCGTGGAATTCCCATTCGAGCGCGCGCATCCATTCAAAGCGCTGCACCACGGCGACCAACGATACTTCACGTTTTCCCAGGTGGCCGGTGATTTTTATTTTTTGGCCGACATGGAAGTCGGATTCGCCGCCGGCGATTTCGAAACACGTCTCCATCTCGGGCGCGTACCAGAGGGGCATGCGTTGCGGAACGAAAAAGACGAAGACGCGGTCGCGGGGCGCGGCGATGTCCACGTGAAAGTACAGATGGGCCATGGGAAGAGAAATGTAGCAGGAGGAGGAGGGAAACGAAAACGGTTGGGGGTTTGCAACCTGTCTCGTCCATGTATCCGGTGCGTTGGCCCTCAGGGGTTAAAACCCCTGTGATCCGCGGAGCTTTGAGGCACGGTTAAAACCGTGCCCTGACGTGAGCCGGGACCCGGAGGACGCAACGCCGGCGGTACAGCGGGCCGGTGCCGGGGGTACGAAATAGATGACTAGACCTGGAGGAGGACGAGGGACATATCGTCGTGGACCGGGGTGGCGCTGAAGCCGACGACGCCGCGGATGATGGCCTCGCGCATGGCGGGCAGGGGGAGCTGCGCGGTGCGCTTTGCCAACTCCGCCAGTCCTTCGATGCCCAGCATTTCTTCCTGCGCGTCCCACACTTCCGTGAGCCCGTCGGAATAAATCATCAGACGGTCGCCGGGGGAAAGCTCGTAGGTGTCGGTGGCCTCTTCGGGAACGGCGTCCTCGATGGCGCCGAGGATGGTGGACCGCGGCTCGAGCTGCCGGAGTTCGCCAGAAGAGGAAATCAGGAACGCGGGCGGGTGGCCGCCAGCCGCATAGGTGAGCCGCCGCCCGCTTTCGTCCACGCGAGCCGCGGCCATGGTGAACATGAAGCCGCTGATGCCGATTTGTTGCACGACAAAATCGTTGAGCCGGTGAAGCAGTTTGCCGGTGTGCGTGCCGCCGCGCAGCAGTGAGACCGTTTCCGTGTAAATCCGGTTGGCCAGAAGGGCGGAGCTGATGCCGTGGCCGGAGACGTCGCAAATCAGCAGGTCCAGATGCTTCTCGTGCGGGGAAACCAGACCGAAATCGCCGCCGATGGAGAGCACCGGCTTGTAATAGGTCTCCACGATGGCGCGGCCCCACTCGAGGGTGCGAGGCGCCAGGCTCTGCTGCACGCGTGCGGCGAGCACCAGGTCGCGCTGGATTTCTTCGGCGCGCTTCTGGAGCTGGAGGTTGGCGTCGCGGAGGCTCTGCTCGGCCTTTTTCTGCTCGGTGATGTCAGTGAAGGTGACCACGACGAACATGCGGCCGTCGGGATCTTCCACTTCGCGCGCGCTGACGATCACGGGCACGCGAGTTCCATCCGAGCGGGGAGCAAAAAATTCGAAGCGGTTAAAGCCTTGCTGCTTGCCGAGAGCCCTCTGCTGCTGCAAGTACTCGTAGTCGTTGCCCTTGTAGAGGGCGTCCGCGGTCTTCCCGATGACCGCAGATCGCGGGGAGCCCAACAGAATCTCCATGCTTTCATTGATGAAAAGGACGCGCTGGCAGTCGTCGGCGATGAGCACACCCTCGTTGAGAGTCTCGAGGATGCCCTCCATCTGCTCCAGCCAATCCGGCTTCTCGATCTTCACCGCTTGCCCCTCGCTTCCGCAGATCGGTTGCGATCCTGCCTCGCGCTGGATGAATGGGGCGTCCACAAAGCATTGGATGAACCCGCCGCGGTTTTCGATACTGGGCCAGAGGAATCCGGCGCGACGAGTCCCGCGGCCGGCTGCCCCGCGCCACCTGCGGCCGGGAGGAAGCCGGCGAGCGGCACCGTGCCCAGAGCGAGGATGCGGCGGCTCTCTTCCTCCTGTACGAACGCGATCAGGCGGAGATTTTGCACCCGCCAGCCCGGCTGCGGGGAATCAAAGCTCACGAGGAGGGATACATCCCTGCTTCCGGCGGGCAGTTTCCCCGCGAGATGGAAGGTGCGGGCGATGCAGGAGTGCGGCCAGCTCTCTCCGGAATTCCGGCCTCCGTTTACGCGCGAAAACAGTTTGTCTTCCCCCACTACTAGAAAGACGTCGGCAGGCGATTCAGGCGCGAGGCCGCGGGCTTCCAGCCGGACGCGCGGACCCGCAGGCGCATTCTTTTCGCCCGTGCCGACGGGGGCTGCCAGGATGCGCACGGCGGGAAGAGGCGCGCGCCCCAGTGCGGAAATGGTGGAGCGTGCGCGGCTCGCGTTGTTGCCCACCATTTCCACCAGCCCGTCCACGACCATCTGCGGGGTATAGAGCGAATCGAGGTCCATCGCGTCCGCGTAACTCTGCTGGCGGTGGGTAAAGGAGGGGGAGGAAAAATGGTCCACCCAGGCCGGCCGGTTCCAGTAGTCCACGTGCTCTTCGAGCGCGATGATTTGCGCACCCTCGACGGACTGTTCCGTGTATAACTTTTCGAGCAGAGCGTCGGCTTCCGGACAGTGCGGGCACCCTTCCGAGGTGAACAATTCGACCAGCACGGGCCCGCGGTCGGCAGGCTTCGCTGGCGGGTGGACGCCCTCAAAATCCTGCGCCCAAACGCACACGGCAGCGAGCGCCGCCCAGCCGATGGCGAGCACGCCCCGCGCACCGAACTCCAGAATGCGTTTCACGACTCCTACTAGGATACTCCGGGTTGGGCGCGCGCGGGCGTGCCCGGGCTTGCATGCGGCGAAGTTCCGATCTAGGGCAGCAAACCGAAGACGCAGACGGAATTCTGTGTGCCGAGAAACACCTTGCCGTCGGCAATCGTGGGCGTGATGAACTTGTTGCCGCTGCCGCACTGGTCGCGCCCTCCGGCGGCCTGCGCGCTGTTGTACAGCTCGACGAGGCTGGCAGCGTTGTAGGCGTGGAGCACGGCGGGTGACGAATTTTCCGCGGCCCACACGATGGCGTTGGCGCTTCCATCGGCGGAAACTGCGGGCGCAGTTCCCGGATAGGGGAATTGGGTGGACGTCTGCGCCGCGGGCGAGGAGGAAAGTCTGGCGTTGGTAATCGTGAAGGCTTTCAGCGTGTTTCCCACGTCGCCGTAGTACACGGTATTGTTGAAATACGCGGGAGTGGACCAGATCCCGCCAGGAAGAACGCCGTCCAGTTCCTGCCAGATGTTGTTCGTATTGGCGTTGAATTTCCCCATGCTGTCCCGGTCGACCACGTAAATGTTGCTGTCCTTTCCGGCGCCCACGGCCAGATGGCGGGTCACGCCGTTGCTGTCCTTCAGGTCCGGAAGCACCATGGCACCGCCGGACCCGAGATCCGTGTCGGCGGCATTCTCCGAAACTTCGGTGTCCTCTTCGAAATAATCCGCCACGGCCAGCGTGTTGTTTGTCGTGGACATTTTCACAAATGCGTTGCCGTAGTCTGCTGCGGTCGGAAAGCCGTTCGTCAGGGAGGAATCAAAGACTCCGTTTGCGGCCAGCACGTAGATGTTGCCCGCGGAATCCACCGCGGGCGCCCCGCCGCTCATCCAGATGGAAGGTCCGCCGCCGTTGGAGTTGGGAGCCAGGTTGAACAGGCGCACCTGCGCGAGCGTCGTCTGGTTGTAGCCCAGGATCCATGCGGTGTAAGGAGAGGCGTCACAATGGGACGACCACATGGTGAAGACGATTCCGTTCAGCAGAAGCAGGCCCGGCCGCTCCTTGTACTGCGCAGGGTCGAAGGTGGTGTGCCCGGTCGCGTTCGGGTACGTAGCCTGGATTTCCACCGGGCCGCCGAAGAGCTCGCCGCCGGTGGTGACATCGAGCGCGTGCAGGCGCTGGTGGTAGTTGCTGGCGTTGTCTTTGGTCATGGCCACGACGTAGATGATGCCGTGCGACCCGGCATTGCGATCGATTACCGGCGTTGCGGTGACGCCGATTTCCGGTGAGACCTGGTCGCATCCGCGGTTGTCGCTGGGAGATTCTCCGGCAGCTACGGAAACGCTCCAGAGCATCGCGGCGCTATCGGAATCGAAGGCGTACACGAGGTCGTGCTCGGTGGCCACAAATACCACGTTGTGCGGAGTCCCGCCAATGCTGAGCTGCGAGAGATAGAGGGGCTGGGCGTCTACCTTGCCGGTCACGAGTAGGTTGTGCCGCAGGCCAAAGTTTGTGGAGTTGACGTTTGCGGTGGTCAGCACGCTTTCGGTGAGATTTTGCCCGGTCCGGGCGAGATCGTTCTTGTAAGTGGTGACATCCGTGTTCACCGCGACCATCCCGTTCAGGGTCAGCGTTGCCGTGTTGCTGGTCTGGCTCCCGGCCGGATTGCTCACGGTCACGCTGAAGGTGTCGCCATTGTCCCCGGCTACGGTGGGCTGGGTGGTGTAACTGGCGGAGGTGGCCCCGTTGATGGGCGCCCCGTTCTCCCGCCACTGGTAGGTGAGCGGAGGAGTGCCCGTGGCGGCCACAGAAAAAGTCGCGGGCTGGCCCAAATTCACGAATTGGTTCATGGGCTGCGAGGTGATGGTAGGCGGGGACTGGTTCACTCCCACCCCTATGGCGCTGCTCCCGCTGCAACCCGGCATTGTGATTCCAGCCAGCAGCAGGCATCCAGCGACACCGAACCAGCGGCGATCCATTTCTTTCTCCTTCGGGACCGACGGGGGCGTGGGCGTCGCTCCCGGTCCGGGCAGTTCGCGCCTCGAGCAGAGGTTTCAGAATTGCCCATGCGCGACCGAGAAGCTGGGGTGCACCTATTTTAGCAGGGAAGCTGCGTGAGTCGCCGCGCGTTGCGGCCTATCAGCAAACATGGGCCGGCCGTCTCGCGGCAGCAGGGGCTGACGGAACGCGGAGTTTGGTCTCGGAATCTCCTTCAGGGCACGGAAAGCCCGGAGGCGCCGTAACCCGACCACTACATATTGTTATGTTTTCCTTGACACTACTGCATTTCGCGTGGAGAATCCGCCCAGTTTGTGACTGGGCCACGTCTCTTTTTCAGGGGACTCTGCCGCCTTGGCGGAGAGGGGGAGATAATGCAGTATCTGCCTGGCTGGACCGTGCAATGCATTAATCCTGTGTGCGAGGCCCGCGGCCACTGGATCCGCGTGACCGAAATCCACGCGCCCCAGTGCCCCTGCTGCGGGGCGCCGCTGCAAAACGTGCCGCCGCCGCTCGCACCTCTGCGCATGCGGCCACGGCCCCTGAGCGCCTACCGGCCGCGCCGCCTGATGCGCTAGCCTCGACTTCTTACCACTCCTAGAGCGGCTTTCCGCGCTGCAGACAATTCGGGCCAGCGCGGGACGCCGGCGCTATGCAACCAGTTCCGCCGCAGCGTCGGGCATGACTGTGTTTCGAAAATTGCCGAAAGGCGGTGAGAAATGCGGACTGGCGCTGCCTGTAGTGCTCGGGCTTGGAAATCTAATGGAATCGACAGCTCAAAAAAAAGGCGGCCGGGGGGGAGCCGGCCGCCGGGGGTGGACATGGGGGAGGGACTCGTTGAAGATCGAATTCAGGTGTCCGCTGGTGCGGACCTACTTACTCCTTCTTCCGCCGGGGCGCTCGACTGCTGCTGCCGGCTGGGCCAACTTGCCCATCACCAGCAGCGCCGCGCAGAGGCTCAATCCAACCGCTAGCACCATCTGCCGCTCCCGACCAGGGCGTTGGCTACTTTCGCTGTACCGCCCGCCGTCACCTAGGAGAATCGCAAAGGGAGCCTGCGGAGTCGATAGCCCGGGAGTCACATTCTGGCCGGTACTAGGGTACCGGCCGCCACGGACTGGAGGGCGGCCCGACACCGCGCTTGGAAATCAGTCATTTGCCGTTTGCACTGCGGGTCCAGGTCCGGGGCCCCTCCACAAAGCCGTATTGCTGGCCTGCTACCGGCGTGGTACGCTGGGCCAATCCCGCGGCCCCGGGACAGGGCAATCCCGGCCTCGAGTCTGTGTACCCAGTCCTAACCGATGAGCGCAGCCGCCACACGCGTTGACCGTCTAACCCTTCAGGATCGAGTGCTGGACATCGCCCAGGAGCTGTTGGACGAGCTGGGCAGCCACCGGGGACTCGACGAGATCCGCAGCGCGGCCCACGCGGAGAGCGTCCAGGCTCTGCACCTGGAGCGGGACCTGGGCCTGGGGAGCCTGGAACGCGTCGAACTGATCGTGCGGGCCGGCGATGCGTTCCATATCCGACCCCCCGACGAACTGTTCGCCGAGGCCAATACCGTGGGCGACGTGATCGCCGCCCTCGAACTCCAACTCGGCCAGAGCCGCAACGGAAGCGTCACCGACCAGCACACCCGTTTTGCGGACCGTGAAAATGCCGCAACGGCCGAAGAATTAGCTCTCGATTCGGCAGAGACCCTTCTGGACGTCCTCCGCCGCCGTGCGCGCGCCGAACCCTCGCGGCTTCACCTCCACCTGCGGGAAGACAGCGGCCGGATCACGGACATCACTTATGGCGCCCTGTTCGAGCGCGTCACCATGTTCGCCCGCGGGATGGAGAACGTAGGGGTGGCCCCCGGCGACCGTGTGGCCATCCTGCTGCCCACCTCGGTGGACTTCTTCCACGTTTTCCTGGGCGCACAGATGGCCGCGGCCATTCCGGTGCCCATTTATCCTCCCGTGCGCGCAAACCGCATCGAGGAGTACGCGGCGCGGCAGGCCGCCATCCTGCGGAGCGCGGAAGTGACCACCATCATTACGTTCGGCCGCGCCGAAAAGGTGGCACGCCTGCTCGAACCCCGGGTCCCTTCGCTTCGCCGGGTCGTCACCGCCGCGCAGATTGCCGTCCTGGGAACGCGACCGGGACAGCTCTCGGGCGCGCGCCACGTCTCCAGCTCCGACATTGCCTTCCTCCAGTACACCTCCGGCAGCACCGGCGACCCAAAGGGGGTCACGCTGACCCATGCAAACCTGCTGGCAAACCTCCGCGCCATCCTCTCCGTGGTGAAAATGAATCCGGCGGACCGCGCCGTAAGCTGGCTCCCGCTCTACCACGACATGGGCCTCATCGGCGCCTGGTTGGGCCCGATGTATGCCGGCGCTCCGCTCTCGCTGATGTCCCCGCTCGCGTTTCTCACCCGGCCGGAACGCTGGCTGTGGGCCATCCACGAGCATCGCGGCACGGTGACCGCGGCGCCCAATTTCGCGTACGAGTTGTGCGTGCGGAAAGTGCCCGACGAGCGCATCGAGGGGCTGGATCTTTCCTCCATGCGTTACATGCTGAACGGGGCCGAGCCCGTGAATCCCTCGACGCTCGAGCGGTTTGCAGCCCGGTTTGGCCGGTACGGGTTCGACCGGCGCGCGCTGATGCCGGTGTACGGGCTGGCCGAAAATTCCGTAGCCGTCAGCTTCACGCCGCCGATGCGCGGCTGGCGCGTGGATTGGCTGGACCGCGCCGCGCTGGAAAACGACGGCCGCGCCGTTCCGGTCGGGGCTCCCGCGCCGCCGCCGTCGTCGAACGGCGGGTCCGGCAGGCGCGAGCTGGAGGCGGTCGACCCTGCCGTCGCCGGGTTCGTCTCCGCGGGCTTCCCGATCGCGGACAACGAAGTGCGCATCGTGGACGACACTGGCTGCGATGTGCCGGAGCGCGTAGAAGGGCGCCTGTGGTTCCGCAGCCCCTCCGCCACTTCCGGCTACTACCGCAATGCCACAGCCACCGCCGAACTTCTCCGCGAGGGAGGGTGGCTCGATTCCGGCGACCGGGCCTATTTTGCCGACGGCGAAATCTTCATCACCGGGCGCGCGAAGGACATCATCATCAAAGCGGGCCGCAATCTGTATCCGCATGAGATCGAGGAACTCGCCGCCGCGGCTCCGGGCGTGCGCAAAGGGTGCGTGGTGGCGTTCGGGATGGTGGACGAAACGAGCGGGACGGAACGCCTGGTGGTGGTGGCGGAAACCGCGGAGCGCGACCCGGCGCGCCGCGAGGAAATAGCCGCGGGAATTCGCGAGCGCGTCGCAGAGGGCGTGGGCATGCCCCCCGACGACGTGGAAATGGTCCCGGCCGGCGCCGTGCCCAAAACTTCCAGCGGCAAACTCCGCCGCGAGGCCACCAGGAGTCTCTTCCGTGAAGGCCGGCTGCATCAGGGACGGCCGCCCGCTTGGTTGCAGGTGTCGCGGCTCGCGGCGCGGTCGGCGCCGAAGCAGGTTGCCGGCCTCGTCCGCCGCGCGGTCGAAGCGCTCTACGGCGTCTATTTCCTGGTGATGGTGGCGCTGCTGGCGATGACGGTGTGGGCCGAACTGCACATCATTCCGAGCCGGCCGCTGGGCGCGCGCATCAGCCGGGCATTGAATCGAGCCTTTTTCCGGCTGATCGGGACTCCCATCGAAATCGTCGGCGAGGAGCATTTGGAAGAGCTGGCCACGCGGTGGGGCCAGGCTTCGCGCGGCGGGCTGCTGATCGTGTCGAACCACGCGAGCTTCACGGACGCTGTCGTTTTACTCGCTCTGCTGGGCGCCTACCGCTACCGCTTTGTGGCTAAACAGGAAGTGATGTCGTACCCGTTCATCGGAGGAATCCTGAAGAAACTGGGCTATTTTTCGTTCGTGCGCGAAGACCGTGAGGCGCGGCTGAAGCAGGCGGACGAGCTGGAAGAGGCGCTGGTGCGCGGCGAGTCCATCCTGATATTTGCCGAGGGAACGTTCACGCCCGCGCCGGGGCTGCGGCCGTTCCAGCTCGGCGCGTTCAAATCGGCGGTGGCCAGCGGATGCCCGGTGCTGCCGATCGCGCTGCGGGGCACGCGCGAGGTGCTGCCGGACACGACCGTCCTAGCGAAACCGGGGCGCGTCACGCTGACCGTGTGCCCGCCCATCTATCCAAATCCAGCAGAGCGCGACTGGCATGAAATCCTCCGGCTGCGCGACGCGGCGCGCGCGGCCATCGCGGAACACTGCGGCGAACCGCTGGTGTGAATGAAATATCGCTTTCGTTTATGAGAGAGCAAGGATGAAGGTTCACGAGCTGGTTGCAAGAGTTAGAAAGTTCCATCACGAATTACACGATCACTTCGACCTGTGGCAGAGGTCACTTCAGCAACCCATTCCAGACTTTCCAGTGCGAAACCTCCCGGTGTTGCAGGAGCAAATGGACAGCTTGGCGGGGCAGCTTGGAATGTTGCGCTCCTACATCGGAAGATTCACGCTGTCCACCAAGATGTCTTATCTTGGGGGAGCGGCATGGGATGTCTACAACTCCGCCATCAGCAATGATGTGGCCCAGCGCAAGGGGCCATCCACAGAAGCAGCACTCTCCCTTCTCCTGCAGATGATTGGCCGTTTAGAGGCCATGGATCAGGAAGCTGATCTCTCGCCTGGCGAACCCACGCAGCGCGGAGCGGCTCGCACAGTGAATATCTACAACCTGCACGGCCCCCAATCGCGCGTGAACGTCCAATCGGAAGATCACTCGACGAACGTCTCCTCTGAAACAGAGCAACAACTATTCAAATGCATCCGCGAGGCGATCGCGCGAGGTGTATCGGATGGTGGGCAGAAAGCAGAGATACTGAGGAGACTGGACGTGCTAGAGACGTCAAACAATTCGTCGGAATTCCTTTCTAACTATCAAGCGTTTATAAACGTCCTCGCCAGTCACATGACGATTATTCTGCCTTTCATTCCTGCTTTGACCCAAATGCTGAGCCGCTAAGCATGCCGGAACGAATCTACTTCGATACCTCCGCCTTTCGCGAGATCGGTAGGGCCCTAAAGGATGAATCTCTGGCGGCGGACCTCAAAGGAAGGATTCTTATTTCTCCTCTTGCGGTCTTCGAAGTGCTGTCGCAGCTAACGATTGCGAGAGGCGAAGAAGTTCTACGAGATATCCATTCGGTTCTCAACTGGTCGAATGCCGAGCGCACTGGAATGTTGCCGTGGCCTGACGACGCTCTTTTTGCCATCTGGTTTGAGAAGACTGCCCCCGATGACGGTTTCACAGAAAGGATGCAACGGGCGTTCAATGTCTGTCTTACAGCCGATTCGGTTGAGTCGCTTCGGACAGAGGCTGGCCAGCTAAAGGATGTAATGGACAGAATGAAAGCAAAGACTGCGCAGGATTTTGGACGGCTCTTAGAGGCAGCAAGGAAAGAGTCGCCGGAGGGGAAATGGTTTTCAGATGCTTGGTTCCGCGGAATAGCTAACCGTGTGAAGGCTGATCCAAATTCGAAACCCTTGGCTGAAATCGCTTCCAAGCTCAGCGCTTATCACGAATTTGAGCAGAGCAAGCTTCAAGTTGCGCTTCGGAGCAAAGACTATAACCCCGAGAAACACATGAACGACCTATTCGATGCCGAACAGCTGATCTATCTTTCGGACCCGTCGTTATGCATTCTAACGTGCGACACTGGATTCTCCCAGTTAGTCACGAAGTCAGCGCAAGCCGGGCGCATTGTGACGGCCTCACCCTCGCAGTTGGCAGACTCAGGAAAGGTTGAGGCAGTGCTACGTAGGATCACTCAGGATAGTAGCCCTGCAAAGCCTGTCTGAACGGATGGCGCTTTCCTATCGACTTGCGTGGGCCTCAGTTGAGTCACGGGAGGTTTGATTCTCTGCGGCGAGCAGCTCGCGTGCGGTACAAATTGGGTAGTATGCGTACCTCTTCCTAAGTATCTCGGAGCCACCTTCCTCTCTGTCAACCAAGCTAATCACAGCGATAACCTGCATTCCTGCGGCTTCCGCTGCATCTATCGCCTCGATGGTCGATTTTCCTGTGGTGCAGACCTCGTCGACGATCACCACTCGTCGTCCTGATGTGGGTTCGATGCCCTCAACCTGCTTAAGGCGCCCGTGCCCCTTGCGCTCCTTTCGTATGAGGAAGCCAAGAATTGGCGATCCCTCGATCTGGCTGACGGTGACTACCGCGGACACGATGGGATCCGCGCCCATTGTCATTCCACCGATAGCCTCTGCTCGGATTCCCTCGCGGTGGAGGAGTGCGAGAATCGAATGACCGGTTAAGACTGCCCCCTCAGGGTGTAGAGTTGTGAGCTTGCAATCGAGGTAGTAGTCGCTGCGTTTGCCGGATGCTAGAGTTACGTCGCCTCGCACAAGCGATCGCTCGCGAAGGCAGTCCTTGAGTTTTCTGAGATAGTCCATTCCTAGCTTGAGAAAGAAGGTCTTGACTGTACCACGTCCTGCTTGGATAGGCCAATCCTCCGGCCTGTTCTGAGGCGTCGTTTTCCCCGTGGCCATTGCATGACAAGTGTCATTTATTTTATGACGTTCGTCAAGGACAAGCTAAGGATTGTAATATCTCTAGTGGATGATCGTCATAATCAAAGACCGTGTCAAAGCTGTCCGTAAGCATAAGAGGCTGACGGGCAAAGAGTTAGCTCTGCTTGCCGGCGTTGATCAGTCAGAAATAAGCCTAGTGGAAGGCGGGAGGAGAACTCCGCGGGCCGACACCATCGAAAAAGTCGCCTTCGCATTCGATGTTTCGATCGACTTCATTATGGGCAAGGAGGACGCAGACGTCGCTCTTCCCCTCGCACTCAGCAGGCAGTCGCTGAGGCTTTTCCTGCGAGAGCGCAAAGTCTCCGAACACATGTTTGCTTTTCTACGTCGAGTCTGTGAGAAATACGCGGCGCCGCAGTCGGTGAAGGATTGGCGGGAATTGGTTGAGATCCTCCAAGAGTTCGGGTCGATGGCTCACCTGAAGTCCGGCTAATTCCACGCATCTTTGGATTACCTCAAACGATAAGTCACTGTGATGAGGATTTCGACCTCGACCGGCTGGCCGTTGAGCAGAGTGGGCCGGTAGCGCCAGCGAACGATGGCGTCCATTGCCGCCCGTGCCAGCAGGGGATGGCCGCTCAGAGTTTCCAATGACTCCACGGTGCCATCATTGGCGATGACGGCGCGAATCACCACGGTCCCTTCCAGCCGGATCTGTTTTGCCAGCGCGGGGTACTGCGGCTCGATGCGGGTTACCAGCCGCGCCTGCTGGATTTCAGACGGCACCAGGCGAGGTTTTGGGGGCGGGGCATTTGCCTCCGGCGGCGGTGCAGGAGGATTCTGCCTCACCGGGCTGAGCAGGCCTTCGAGGGGAATCAACCCATTCGGGTCGCCGAATCCGCCTCCCGGCGGCCCGGTGATGGCTGGGCTGATATCCGGCGCATCGCCGTGCTCCACATTCACAGCAGTGTGCGCCAGCGGGTGGAGATAGAACACGGGGCGAGGCAAAACATCATGGAAGCGGCGCGGAAAGGACGCGGTGTGGTGGCGTTGCGGCGGACGCGCTCCGCCCGGACCTTTCCACGGCGGTAGAGGGATGAAGCGCGCTAGAGTCAACTCGGCTGCGGGTGCTCCAAATAACGGCCGCAACAGGAGCAGTCCCAGCACCAGCAACTGAATCAGGATCGCCAGCAGCACCGTCCGCCGCCGCAGCCGCTTCGCCTGCCGGCTTTCTTCGTTCTTCTGGTCCAACAGGCAACGTGAGAAACGATTTCCATTTTCCATTGCCGCGCCTCCTCGGAGGATTCGGCACACACTGCCGGTCCCGATGCTTCGGGACGAGCGAGGCAGGGGCAGGCTTCGCCAGCGGCCCCGGCAGATTCGTGCTCCCGTCTGCAGGGGCGCAGCATCCCGAAGCTTCGGGAGCGCCCCTACAGGCCCGAGTCTGGTTCGGGCTCTTTTTGGGCAAGGTTGCGCAGCCTTTGGTCAATGGACACCGGGCAGTCCCGCCGGGTTCCAGGAGGTCAGATTCAGCTCATCGGGCGACCAAAAACGGCGGAAGGGGGCCTGGAGGAGGCCCTCGGAAGGGGGCGCGGCCATAACAGATTTAGAGTCAACAACATAGGATTATCAGGAGGGATTGAAATTTGAGGAGCAATTGTGTTGCCAATATGCAACAATAGCAGGCACCCACGCATCTATCGAAGTGGATATAGGCCCTTTATAGGCAGGAGGTTTCTTTTCCATGTCTGTGCGTTCGGCTGAAACTATCGGGGTCCGCTACACCGGCTGGGCCGCGCTGCATCGCGATCCCCAGGAGGATCCGGTTGTGTACACCTGCCCCCACTGCGGCACACAGGGGCAGAAGCAGGCCCGCCGGGCTCGCGCCGAGTACCGGTTTGCCGACGGCTTTCTCCAGGATCTGCAGGGCGAAATGACGGCCTGCAAGGGTTGCCACCGTCCGCTCCACCTGGCTCCCATCGTGCTGCTGCACGACCAGGACGAGCGGAAGCGGTTTGAAGCGGTGTTCCTCCCCGAGGCGCTGGTCAGCAAGAACTGAAGCGTCTCGGCCAAATCCAGGGAACGCAGCCAGGAGTGGCTGCGCCCCATGATGGTGATGGAAACGCCGGCCCCGAAGAATCGGGGCCGGCGTCTTGTTTGGCGCCGGCAGCCTGCGCCCCCGGTGTCCCTTCGCATCCTGCGCGTCCAGGAAGGCGCACAGGCTAAAGCCTGTGCCACCTAGCCCATCCAGTCCAGATCTACCTTCAGGTGATTCGCCTCCAGCTCCGCGCGCACGCGCTCGAAGGCCTCGTCCACCGTATCGGCAAACTGGAGCAGGCCATAGTCTGTTTCGCTGACCGTTCCCCAGCGCACCATGGCGCGCCAGTCCAGCACTTCGTCCCAGTATTTCCGGCCGTAGATGAGGATCAGGTTGCGGTGCGGCAGTTTGCCGCTCTGGAGAAGCGTGAGCATCTCCCACAGCTCGTCCATGGTGCCGAAACCGCCGGGAAACACGATCAGCGCTTTGGCCAGTTGGGCGAACCACAATTTGCGCATGAAAAAGTAGTGGAAATCGAAGTTCAGTTCCTCGCTGATATAGGGATTCGGATACTGCTCGTGCGGGAGCTGGATGTTCAGCCCGATGGATTTTCCTCCCGCCTCCGCGGCGCCGCGGTTGGCCGCTTCCATGATGCCCGGACCGCCGCCGGAGCAGATGACGAAGCGCCGCGGCTTTTCCCCGAATTTGGCGGACCACTGGGTGATGCGCCGCGCCAGCTCGCGCGCTTCTTCGTAGTAACGCGACATGTGCACCGCAGCATGAGCCTGCCGCAGTTTCCGTTCGTGCTCGCGCTTCGCATCAGCCGCGCGCGGCCGCGGCGCGCGTTCCATGCGCTTCAGGTGCGCCTCCGACTCCTCCAGCGGAGACATCCGCGCCGATCCGAACATGACGATGGTGTCCGCCACTCCCGCATGGCGCAGGCGCGTGAGCGGGTCCAGATATTCCGCCAGGATGCGCAGCGGCCGGGCCCCCGCGCTTTCCATGAATTCAGACTCGCGGTAGGCCGGCCGCGTCTCGTGACGCGGAATTTTGCGTTTCATCGCATTTCTCCCGGGCAGAAGTGACACGCGCGCAACCGTTCATTCTAGGCGCATCTCCGGCCGCGGGCACGGAGGCGCTGCCGCCCGGTTTCCTCCCGCGCAGCAATCCCCGGCGCGCTGCGTGGTAGGATGGCGGGGACGGCCCGCCGCCTGCCAGTCCGGCAGGCAGGCGCGGCTCGCTCTCCGTGGGCGCGCTTCCACGCCCGGCTGCGGAGATAACCCACGGCGCACGGTCTGCGTCCAATTTCCAGAGGGAACCAGTATGTTTCGCCCGGGATACGCGGCGGTCTTTTCCGTTGTGCTGGCGCTGTCGGCCGCGGCGCCTTCTCTCCGCGCGCAAGCTCCTCCCGGCCCCATGCCTCCCCCCGCGCACATCCAGCAACCCCCGAAACCATCCGTGCGCGTCAATGTGGACTGGGTCTCCACGCCGGTGACCGTCCGCAATTCCAAGGGCGAGATGGTGCTGGACCTGGGCGAAAAGGACTTTCACGTCGTCCAGGACGGCGTGGAGCAGAAAATCGAGCACTTCGATCTCGGCGGAGACCCGCTCTCCGTCGTGATCGTGGTGGAAAACAGCAACCGGGTCGAACCGCTCCTGCCCGCCGTGCGCAACACGGGCATCCTGCTGTCGCAGGAGGTGATGCCGGGAGACGTGAACGCCGCGCTGATCAGCTACGACGACACCGCCACCATCCGCCTGCCCTTCACTTCCAACGGGGACGTGATCGAGCACGCCATGCACAATCTGCCCACCGGGCTCTCCGGGGCGAACCTGTTCGACGCTCTTTCGAAAGGCGTGGATCTGCTCTCGCGGCAGCCGAGAGAACGCCGCCGCATCATCCTGGTGATGGCGGAGCCTGTGGATACGGGGAGCGAAACCAAACTCGGGGAGGTGCTGCGCGCGGCGCAGCTCCAGAACGTCACGATCTACAGCGTGGGTCTTTCCACCACTGCGGCACAGTTGCGCTCCGAGCCCCGCTACAGACCGGGGCCCTACCCTCCGGGAATCAGCCCCATGCCGGGCCCTCCCGGCATCCCGCAGACGCCCTCCACCGAGCAGATTGAAAACACTTCCGCCGACCTCGGAGCAGTGGCCATCTGGATCGTTCAGCACGTGAAAGCCACGGTGAAGGAAAACGCCCTGCAGGTGGCCGCCGCGGCCACCGGAGGAGAAAACATCTCAGCGTATAAGGACCGCACGATCGAGAAAGCCGTCAGCCAGATTGCCGGCGAGCTGCACGCGCAATACACACTGGCATACCATCCGGCCGAGGGGAACCAGCCCGGCTTCCACAATATCAGCGTGACGGTGGACCGCTCGGGAATGAAAGTTCGGGCCCGGCCGGGCTACTTCCTCGAATAATCTCGCTCCTGTGGCGCAGCCTGCCTGCACGGACGAAGGAAGGGACTGCGCATCCAGACGCGCCTCAATCAAATTCCCTTTTCGGCGCCGTCTGCTCCATGCCCACGCGCCCCGCCACGATGTCTGCCCGAGAATAATTCTCCGGGCGAATGGGCGTCCCCGCCGCTCGGCGCAGAATCGTGAGCTGTCCGGTGTGATGCAACGCGTCGGCCACCGGCCCCTGGAACAGGCGTTCCACGGACGCGTGCAGCTTTTCCCCCGAGGCCAGGTAGTCATCAAACGTTTTCACCGCCGCGAAAAACCGCTGCACCTCCGCGTCCCATGCCAGCGGCGCCGAGTTGTGCCACGCCTCCGCGCCACGCGAGATCGACAGGGCCCAATCGAACACATCTCCCATGTGCGCCAGGATTTCGGCCGGGGTGCGCACTCCGGGCGCCGCAAGGAAAGCGGCATATTCGGGCGGCGCACCGCGAACCGCCTTCCCCGCCCGGTACGCCAGTGTGGCCACCGTGTGCCGCAGCAGGGTTGCGGTAGCGTCCGGGCCGGGCTTTTTCGCTCCGGGCTTGGTTGCGCGGGCACGCCGCGCCGGCTTTTTTGGTTTTGCAGCTTTCCGCCGTTTCATGCGATTTGCCTCCAGAACGAAGACTCGCGGCTGGCTGCGAGCGCGCCTTTGCGCTGGCCCCAGCGCTTCATGTGTTCCGTTTCCCAGTGTTTCTGAAGATGCTTCAGGCTGGCCCAGATTTCCCGCACCAGAAACAATCCCGGTTGGTCCGAAGAGACGTGCAGGTCGTAGGCGATGCACCCGCGCTCGCCGCGCGTCGGCCCCACCAGCGCGCGCAACTCCTTCTCCAGTTCCGCCTCGCGCCCCGGCCGCGCCCGCAGCGCGACAATCAGCGTGATGCCTTTGGGAGGGCGAGGTGCGGCCGCGGCTCCTCGCGATGAGCGGGTTCCGGTCTTCTTTTTCGTGGATTTCGCCATTCCGGCGGGAATTCTATCGCAATCCACAGAACGCGGCACAGATGTGGAGAAGAAAGGACGCCGGCAATCCCGAAGCTTCGGGACCGGCGGCACAAAATAAAACCCGCGACTGGCTTGGCCGGATCGGCTAAACCTACTTCTTCGGAGTCTCGCCGCCGGCTTCTTCTTCCTCTTCCAGAATGGCGGCGGCGGCAGCGATGCGGTCGTCTCCATCGAGGCGCAGCAAGCGCACGCCCTGCGTGGAGCGTCCCGCCTCGCGGATTTCGTTGGCATGGACGCGGATCACTTTGCCGTGCTCGGTGATGATCATGACGTCGGACTCTTCCGTCACCTGGAGCGCCGCTACCACCTGCCCGTTACGCTCCGTGGTCTTCATGTTCACCACGCCCTTGCCGCCGCGCGAGGTGATGCGGTATTCCGCCAGCGGTGTGCGCTTCCCGTAGCCCTTTTCCGCCACGGTGAGCATGAGCGAGCTGATGGAATCCTTGATTTCGTCGTGCTCCAGCTCGTCGAGGTTCTGGGTGGTTTTCTTGTGATCCCTGGCGATGACCTCGAAATCAGGCTGCACCGTCTCCATGCCGACGACGTAGTCGTCCTTGGCGAGGTCCATGCCGATCACGCCGCCGGCGTTGCGCCCCATGGGGCGCACTTCCGTCTCGCGGAAGTGGATGGCCTGCCCGTCGCGGCTGGCGAGGAAGATCATCTGCTTGCCGTCGGTCAGTTTCGCGCCGATCAGCTCGTCTTTCGGCTCCAGGCTGATGGCGATGATGCCGGCGGAACGCACGTTGGAGAATTCGGCGATCGCAGTCTTCTTCACCGTGCCTTGCTTGGTGGCGAAAAAGACGTAGCGGCCTTCTTCTTCCAGGTTTCGCGCGGCCACGAGCGCGGTCAGCTTTTCGTCTTCCTGGAATTTCACCAGGTTGTTGATGGCCTTTCCACGCGTGGCCGCCGCGGCTTCCGGGATTTCGTACACCTTCAGCCAGTAGATGCGCCCTTTGGAGGTGAACAGCAGAATGTAGCTGTGCGCGGAAGCGATGAAGAGATGCTCTACGAAGTCCTCTTCGCGCGTCCTGGCCCCGATGCGCCCCTTGCCCCCGCGGCCCTGGTGGCGGTAGGTGCCCGTGGAGGTGCGCTTGACGTAGCCGGCGTGGCTCACGGTAATCACCATGTCTTCGTCGGCGATCAGATCCTCCAGCTTGATTTCTTCCACCGCGTCCACGATCTGTGTGCGGCGGTCGTCGCCGTAATCCTTCTGCACCTCGCGCAGCTCCGCGGCGAGAACCTGCTTCAGCTTTTTCTCGCTGGCCAGGATTTCTTCCAGCTCCGCGATGCGCTCGCGAATGGTCTTCAATTCCTTGAGGATTTCGTCCACGGAGAGCTGGGTGAGGCGGTGGAGTTGCAGTTCCAGGATGGCGTCCACCTGCGCCGGAGTCAGGCCCGTGGCCGACGGCCCCGCTGCCGCTCCCTCCAGCGCGCCCAGCTTGTACTTTCGCCCGTCCAGCTTCACGCCCTCGAGCTTGCGCTGGCGGCCGTTCTCCGAAATCGTCACTTCCTTGTCGGAGAAGAAATTCAAGAGATTTTCTTTGGCCTCGGCGCGGCTGGCCGATCCGCGGATGATGCGGATCACGTTGTCCAGGTGGTCGAGGGCGATCTGGTAACCCACCAGGATGTGCTCGCGCTCGCGGGCCTTGCGCAGCTCGAAACGCGTGCGGCGCAGCACGACTTCGCGCCGGTGCTCCAGGAAGTGCCGGAGCAGGTCCACCAGCCCCATCTCGCGCGGCTGGCCGTTGACGATGGCCAGCAGGATCATTCCGTAGGAGTCCTGCATCTGGGTCAGCTTGAACAGTTGGTTCAGAACGATTTTGGGCTCTTCGCCGCGCTTCACCTCCACCACGATGCGCATGCCTTCGCGGTCGGATTCGTCGCGCACCTCGGCGATGCCTTCGATTTTCTTGTTGTTGGCGAGCTCGGCGATGTGCTGGATGAGGTTCTTTTTGTTCACCTGATAGGGAATCTCGGTGATCACGATATCTTCGCGGTCCTTGGACTTCTGCTCGATAGCGGCCTTGGCGCGCATCAGGAACGTGCCGCGTCCCGTCTTGTAGGCTTGCAGGATGCCTTCGCGCCCGCTGATGTAGCCGCCGGTGGGAAAATCCGGTCCCGGCACGATCTTCATGAGTTCCTTGAGCGTGGCGTCCGGCTTTTCGAGCATCAGCAGCGACGCGTCGATCACCTCGCGCAGGTTGTGCGGCGGGATGTTCGTGGCCATGCCCACGGCGATTCCGGTCGCGCCGTTCACCAGCAGGTTGGGGATGCGCGTGGGCAGGACCGTGGGCTCCGCGGTGCTCTCGTCGAAGTTGGGAATGAAATCTACGGTGTCCTTCTCGATGTCGGAGAGCATTTCCTCCGCGATGCGTGCCAGGCGCGCTTCCGTGTACCGCATGGCCGCGGGCGGATCGCCGTCGACGGAGCCGTAATTCCCCTGGCCGTCCACGAGCGGGTAGCGCAAGTTGAAGGGCTGCGCCATGCGCACCAGCGCGTCGTACACCGGCGTATCGCCGTGGGGATGGTATTTGCCGAGCACTTCGCCGACGATCTTGGCGCACTTGCGGTAGGGCTTGCCTGCAGTCAGCCCCAGCTCGTACATGCCGTAAAGAATCCGCCGGTGGACAGGCTTCAGCCCGTCGCGCACGTCGGGCAGCGCCCGGCCGATGATCACGCTCATCGCATAGTCGAGATACGACTTGCGCATCTCGACTTCGATGTCTACCGGCACCATCACCGAAGTGTTCTTCTCATCCGCCATCGCTCTCTCCGTCCCCTCTTCTTCGTGTCCTCTGCGACTCTGTGCTCTCTGCGTTAAATCCGAGTCTGTCTGCCGTCTTGCCGGGCCTATCCGCCCCGGTTAGTATGATTCCATGAGCCGCCGCCTCACCGCCGTAATCACAAAGAGCGAAGGCTGGTACGTCGCGCACTGCCCGGAACTGAAGGTGACCTCACAGGGCAAAACTTTGAAATCCGCCAGGGCAAACCTTCAGGAAGCTGTCGAGCTCTATCTCGAATCCTGGCCTCCCGACGAATCATTTGATCCCCGCTTGCAGTAGGACAAAGGTCTTCACCGCTTCGAACGCCGCGGCCGCATTTGAAAACCGCTGGGCTGCGAATTGATCTTCGAGCCGCCGCAAGAATACGTCGCGCTCCGCCTCGCTCGCGAACTCCACTGCCACCCCGCGCTCGTTATCCGGAGCGGATGTGGGCGTGGCCCGGAACCCGCTGCATCCTATCCCTCGCAACCCCGGCAGAGTGGCCCAGCTCAGTTGGTAAATCACTCCGCCTTCTTCCCCCGGGGACTGAGCAGGTAAAACAATCCTGCCGCCATAGCCAGGATGAAAAGCAGAATCGCGCCTTCGACCAGGAAATACTTCTGGTAGGCCGCTGCCGCGAGCGCATCGGCTCCTTCCAGCGCATGCCACTGCACCCAGAAGCGGTGGATCTCCGGCAGGCGCATGGCCGCCGTCACCAGACCCGCGAGCAGCAGTCCCCAGCGGATTGCCGTGCGATAGGCCCCACCCGTCGATTCGGTTTCCGCCATTTGCGGTTAAATGTCCAGGTTGCGAACGTCCAGCGCATTTTCCTCGATGAACTTCCGGCGTTCCTCGACGTTTTCGCCCATCAGGGTGGTGAAAATCTCATCGGCGGCTACGGCGTCTTCCAGCCGCACTTTGAGCAGCGTGCGCGTTTCGGCGTTCATCGTCGTTTCCCACAACTGGTCGGGATTCATTTCGCCCAGGCCCTTGAAGCGCGTAACGGCAAAATCCTTCTTGGCCTCTTCGAGCACGTGTTGGAGGACTTCCGTGGCGGTCTCTTTGGCCACCTTGGTGCCGTTGGTCGAGATGGTGAACGGCGGCCGGTCATATTCCTTCATGATCGCGTGGAGCGCGTGCAGTCGCTTGTACTCCGGAGTGGAAGCCAGCGCCCAGCTCATCTTGCGGATACCCGTTCCGCTGCCGATCAGGAGCTCGTAGAGGCTGTGCTCCTCGTCCCAGGCAATCTTCGTTTCCGTCTTCAGTTTGGCCTTCTCGATGGCGGCCTCGAGTTTCTCGAGCGCCTTCTTGGTTTCGAAGTCGGCTTTCTTTTCCAGGTCGGAGTCCACTGCCGGCTCGACCACGCGCGGGTCGCCGAGTTTGCGCGCGAGTTTCGCGGCCAGCTGGTCGTATTCCTGGACGTTTAGCAGGAACTGAGCGAGCGACGCGCCGGAAAGCGAGCCGCCCGTGATCCTTACCGTATGGTCTTCCGCGGCGCGGTTCATCAGCTCGCGGTTGAAGGTCTTTTCGTCGCGGATGTAGCGGTCCGTCTTTCCCCGCTTGACGCGGTAGAGCGGCGGCTGCGCGATGTAGATGTGCTCCCGCTCGATCAGCTCCTTCATGTGCCGGAAGAAGAAGGTGAGCAGGAGCGTGCGGATGTGGCTTCCATCCACGTCGGCGTCCGTCATCAGGATCACTTTGTGGTAGCGCAGTTTGGCGGCGTCGAAATCGTCCTTGCCGATGCCGGTGCCGAGCGCGGTGATGATGGCGCGGATTTCCTCGTGGCCCAGCATCTTGTCGTACCGCGCCTTCTCCACGTTCAGGATTTTGCCTTTGAGCGGCAGGATGGCCTGATAGCGGCGGTCGCGACCGCCCTTGGCCGAGCCGCCGGCCGATTCGCCCTCGACGATGAACAGCTCGCAACGGGCCGGGTCGCGCTCCTGGCAGTCGGCCAGTTTGCCCGGCAGCCCGCTCGAATCCATGGCGGATTTGCGGCGGGTGAGCTCGCGGGCCTTGCGCGCGGCCTCGCGGGCGCGCGCGGCGTCGATGCACTTGGAGATGATGCGGCGGCCGACGGTCGAATGCTTGTCGAAGTATTCGCCCAGCTTCTCGTTGACGAGCTGCTCGACACGGCCCTTGATGTCGCTATTCAGCTTGCCCTTGGTCTGCCCCTCGAACTGCGGCTGGGGCAGCTTGACGGAGACGACGCCCACCAGCCCCTCGCGCACGTCGTCGCCGGTGATGCCGATGTCTTCCTTGTCGCCCTTGAGCATTCCGAAGGAGTTCGCGTAGGAAATGATGGTGCGCGATAGACCGGTGCGGAAACCGGCAAGATGCGTTCCGCCGTCCACGGTGTTGATGGTGTTCGCAAACGAGAACACGTTTTCCGTGTAGCCGTCGTTGTACTGCACCGCGATTTCCATCTCCACGTTGTCGCGCTTTCCCTCCATGTAAATCGGGGAGTCGTGCAGCGTGCTCTTGCCGCGGTTCAGGTGCTTCACGAATTCGCTGATCCCGCCGGTGAAACGGAACTCGGCCTTTTTGTCGGTGCGCTCGTCTTCCAGGGTGATCTTCAGGCCTTTGTTCAGGAAGGCCAGCTCGCGCAGGCGCTGCGCCAGCACGTCGTAGCTGAAATTCGTGGTGTCGAAAATCTCTTCGTCGGGGTGGAAAGTGACTTTCGTGCCCGTGCGGCGCGTCTTGCCGGTTTCCTTCAGCTTCCCGGTGGGGTTGCCGCGCTTGTAGGACTGCTCGTAGACGTGGCCGTCGCGGCAGATTTCCAGGTCCAGCAGATCCGAAAGCGCGTTCACCACGGAAACGCCCACGCCGTGCAGCCCGCCCGACACTTTGTACGATTCGCTGTCGAACTTGCCGCCGGCGTGGAGCACGGTCATCACGACTTCGGCCGCCGGGCGCTTCTCTGTCTCGTGCATGTCCACGGGAATTCCGCGGCCGTTGTCCACCACGGTGACGGAATCGTCGTCGTGGACGGTTACGTTGATTTCGTCGCAGAAGCCGGCCAGCGCCTCGTCCACCGAGTTGTCCACCACTTCCCAGACCAGGTGGTGCAGCCCGGTCTCGCCCGTCGAGCCGATGTACATGGCCGGACGCTTGCGCACGGCCTCCAGGCCGCCGAGGACCTTGATGGACTTTGCGTCGTACTTATGCCCGGAAGCGGGCGTGGCTGCCGATTCACGATCCCCCATCGTCGCGCTCCTGCTGGCTGGCGTTTCTGTCCTAGCTGTCGTAGCGGGGAAGGCCGGGCCCCCGATGCCTCGGGGGAGGACTCGGGCCATCGCGCTCTGTGGTCCCGCTCGAAGCCCTTCCCGCGTTGCGGGTGAAGGGTCGCGGGATTCGGAGAGCGCGCGCTCCATCCCGTCCGCCACTGGCGGACGCGGCGAAGCCTTCCTGGCTGCTCACCCGGTGGCGCCACCCCGTGCCGAGCAGCGGCACGCAGGGGCCGTCAAAACCGGGGTTCTGGCGCTTGCCTGCCTGAGGCAGGCTTGCTGCAAAGCCAGCACTTCGAGGCCATGCAGCAGAATGATTTTACGCGATAACGACCCTGGAAACAAGTTTGGTTTCCAGGACGCGAATGCCGCTATCTTGTTGTCCTGAAATGATTTAGGAGGGACTTGGCGCCCGCGCTTAGATGATTTTCGGCCACTTACTCGACGGCGAAAATCAGGAGGGAAAACGGCCAGGAGCGGCGCAGATATGCGCTCCCAGATTATCAAATCCGCATGGGCATGATTACGTAACGGTAGCGCGTTCCCTCGTCGGTCACCGGGCGCAATTGTCCCGCCGACTGCTCGTCCTTCAGCTCCAGGCTGATCGGCCCTTGGGGCGCCGCAGCCAGAAAATCGAGCAGGTACTTGGCGTTGAACCCGATGGAGAGTTCCGTGCCTTTGTACTCGCGCTCGATCACCTCGCGCGCCTCGCCGTATTCCGGGCTGGAGGCGGAGATTTCCACGCCTTCCTTAGTGAGCGACACTTTCACCGCCTGCGAGCGCTGGTCGGCGAGTTGCGAGACGCGCCGCAGCGCATCAGCTAACTCGTCGCGGTCGATCCCCACCGTTTTGGTGTTATCGCGTGGCAGCACGGCCTCGTAGTTGGGGAACTGCCCGGTCAGCTTCCTGGAGATGAGTTGACGTTCGCCGATGCGGAAGAACAGGTTGCTCTCGTCCTGCGCGAATTCAATCTGGGCCTCGTCGCCTGCTTCAGCGGCCAGCGTCTTCAACTCGTTCATAGCCTTCTTGGGGATGAGCACGCCGGCTTCGGCGTTTAACCCGTCCAGTTTGTGCGTGGCCTCGACCAGCGCCAAGCGGTGCCCATCTGTGGCTACCAGCGCGATGGAATCCGGCTTCAGAATCAACTTCGCCCCGTTCAGCGTGTACCGCGACTCCTCCATCGAAATGGCGAAGTAGGTCTTCCCGATCATATCCGCGATGAGCGCCGCCGGGAGGCGGACGAACACATGCGGCATCACCGGCAGGGCAGGGAAATTTTCCTTGGCCATTCCCACCATCTTGTAGTTGCGCTTGTCGCTGGTCAGTTGCACCCAGTGGTTTTCGAGCAACTTGAAGCGGATGTCGCCTTCCGGGAGCAGGCGGATGATTTCCAGCAGTTTTTTGGCGGCGATCGTCCCACTTCCGTCTTTTTTCGTCTTGGCTTCACACGACGTGCAGATGGTCAGCTCAAGATCCGTCGCCGTAATTGCCAGCCGGCTGCCTTTGGCCTCGCACAGGATGTTCGCCAGAATCGGGATCGTCGTCTTGCGCTCGACGACCCCCTGCGTCAGGCTCAACTCCCTCAGCAGGTCCGCCTTCGTTACCGTAAATTCCATCTCTCAAATCCCCCGCAAAACCAAGTCGCTACCGTCCTCTCACAACGCGGTACTGTAACCTTTTTCCAGGAGCATATAAAGACCGCAGTAGTAGTAGGGGCTGTGAATCCTGGCGGGAAGCGCGGGAAACATAAGGACCGCAGCCGGTTGGCCTGTGTTGATGCATGTGCATGCGGTTGTGGATTCGACGCGCGAACTGCGGATATCGGTGGCTCTTTGCTTTGCCACCATAACCTGCCACCGTCAGCAGCAGGCAACTCCCCGAAGATGTCCACAGCATGCACATGCCCTGCACAGTGTGTTCACAGCTACCGAACAGGGTCTTGCACAGGCGCCGAGCCCGGATTTCTTGCCACTCCTACAGCGGCTTTCCGCACGGCACGCAATGCGGGCTGGCACGGGACGCCCTTCCTGCGTCAGGGCGGGCCGACGCTACGAAAGCAGGCCCGCCGCAGCGCTGGGAAAACAGGCAACTACATGGCTGGCAACGGGTCGGAAGTCACTGGTCACTGCGGAGCTATTGCGCGTGGGAAGCGGGGCGCGAGCGCGCCTGCCCGTGCCTGCTGTGGAGCTCATCCAAATGAGTCGATCATTTTTGCGATCATGCGGTGCAGGTCTTTGTCCTGCCGGCGGAGCGATTCAATCTTGTGGATGGAGTGCAGCACGGTGGTGTGGTGCTTCCCGCCGAATTGCCGGCCGATTTCCGGCAGTGAGGCGGAGGTGAGCTGCTTCACCACGTACATGGCGATCTGCCTGGGGTAGGAGATGGCTTTCGCGTTGCTGCGCATCTTGAGGTCCTGGATGCGCAGGCCGAAGTGCTCGCTGACCCGCCGCTGGATCTGCTCGATGGTCACTTTCTTTTCCGCCGCGTCGATCAGGTTCTTGAGCACCTGCTGGGCGGTGGGCAGCGAAATCGTGCCGCCAGTGAGCTGGGTGTAGGCGATCAGGCGGGTGAGCGCGCCTTCCAGCTCCCGGATGTTCGATTTGATCGAGCGCGCGATGAACTCGGCCACCTCGTCCGGAATGGCCACCCGGTCGTGATCCGCTTTCTTGTGCAGGATAGCCATCTTGGTCTCGAGATCGGGCGGCTGGATGTCTGCGATGAGCCCCCACTCGAAGCGGGAGCGCAGCCGCTCCTCGATCGAATTGATTTCTTTCGGCGGGCAATCCGAGGAAATCACGATCTGCTTCCCCTGGTCGTAGAGCGCGTTGAAGGTGTGGAAGAACTCCTCCTGAGTGCGTTCCTTGCCGGCGATGAACTGGATGTCGTCCACCAGCAGCGTGTCCACGGTGCGGAACCGGTCGCGAAAGCTGATCATGCGGTCGAAGCGCAGGGAATTGATCACGTCATTGGTGAATTTTTCCGCGCTCGAGTAGCACAGGCGCATGGCCGGGGCGCGCCTCTTCATCAGGTGGCCGATGGCCTGCATCAGGTGGGTTTTGCCCATGCCCACGCCGCCGTAGAGGAACAGGGGGTTGTAGGCCTTGGAGGGCTGCTCCGCCACGGCCTGGGCCGCCGCGTGCGCGAATTGGTTGCAGGCGCCCACCACAAAGGTGTCGAACGTGTAGCGCGCGCTGAGTTGGTGGTCCGTCGAATCGAAATCCAGCTTGGCCTGCGAACTGGGCGCGGCGATCCCCGGCCGCGGGGGCAGTTCCGGGGATACGAACTCGATTTGCACGTCCGTAGCGTTCAATTCGTGGAGCGCGGCCTCCAGAACGCCCTTATACGTCTCCGTCAGGCGTTTGCGGTGGATGGCCGAAGGTACCCGGACGCGGATTTTGGCCTCGCCGCCCGGCGTCTCCTCCTGTTCCGTGGGCCGGAACCAGGAGCTGAAAGCGTGCGGATTGACCCGCTTCTCGACGTGCTGCAGGATTGTTTCCCAGGAAACCATGACGCTCTCGAAGGCCTCTCCACTCGCGCGGGGCGGTCAGGAAAACAACCAGCCGCCAATTTCCACAGATGTGGAAATAGTGTGGAAATCACGCCCCTCCGCGCAGGGGCTTCTGGTCTGGGCTTTCGGTTGAAACCTTTGTGTGGAACGTCCCCTGTTCCACGGGATCCCGTACGGTACGAACTTCCCACCCCTTCCGGGCTCTCTCGGTCCCGCGCACGGGACCATCGCGAGGGGTGATTCTGCACAACTCCGGCCAAACGGGCAAGAGAAAATTGCGCGAAGGGCGGAGGCATTTCGCACAGCGCGTTCACAGTTTTTCCACAGCGCGCCGAGACACGCCGCACACTCCAAATCTCCGTTAAAATCCCGCTTCTGGTGCGATTGCCTCGCGCGTATCGCCCCGCGGAGAAACTGCTGCATCACAGTGCTGTGGAAAACTGTGCGTGGAAAGTGGGCTGTGCGCCCGCTCACGCCGCTCAGATCACGGATTCGTGGCCCCGGGCCGCAGCAGCTCAAAGACTCCCTGTTCCTCCGAAGCGACCACAATTCGTCCCGGTTCGACGAGCAGCGCGCTGGCTTCGATCCGATCTTCCTCCGGGGTGTAAATCAGGAATGAGCCCTTCGGAGAGCCGTCCGCGCCATAGCGGAGCAGGCGCCCTGCGATGGCCATCCAGATGTCGCCATTGGCGGGATCCACCGCCACCGGTCCCAGCATCACGTGCAGGACAGGCGTCCCTTTGCTTTTTCCCTCCTCCCGCACGATCGTCTTCCGCGCGGACATCGAGGCGCCTACGTAGTCCCCGTTGCTCACCACCAGTTGGAAATCGGAATAGCCGAAGCGGTCGTAGCGGCGAACCGTGGGCTCCGGCAGGAAGGTGAACGAATAATAGAGGCGCCCGGCGGAATCACGGCAGAGCCGGCCGATGTTGGCGTAGCGGTTCAGTTCCTGACGTCCGGAAATCTGCTCGGGCTCGCCGAATTCCCGCACCACCTGGCCGTCCGCGCCGAACACGGTGACCAGCTTCGGGGAGCGCAGGCTGGCCACGGCTACTTCTCCGGCGCCCAGAGCGGCCACAGACGTGGGGCCCAAAATGCGGATCTCGCGCTCCAGCCGCCCATCGGCAGTGAAAACCTCCACGGCGTTCTTGGCGCGGTCGGCCACGTAGATTCGTCCCTGCTCGTCGAGGTCGAGATCGGCGCCGAAGAGGATGGCAGCGGCGGGCGAAGCGTCCGCGGGAGCGTGGCCGGCAGGCCGGCCTTTGGCGTCGAAAATCTGCACGCCGGCGCGTTCCGTCAGGACCAGGTAGCGTCCCGCAGCGTCGCGGCGGACAGCCGTCACTCCCGAAGTGATGGACGGGAACAAACGCGCGCGCGCGATCAGTTCCGAGTCTATCGTGTCCGCAGCCGCGAGCCCGGCCGCCAGCACCGCGGCCACAGCCACGGTCCCATGCCGTATCGCGCGCGCGGAAAGGTGAATTGTCATGGGCAGAATTCTAGGAGACGCCGGGGCCGCTCCGGGGTTGCCCGGCATGTGGGCCGGATCAGTCGAGCCGGAGGCAGAGCCGGGCAATGGATCGCGCCAGTCCCGTGTCCTCGTCCGCATCCACGACCACGGCATTCATGCGCACGTCGCCCTCGCCCACCTCGAAGCGGGCGGGCAACGCGTCCAGAAACCGCTTCACCATGGCCTGTTTATCCATTCCGATAACGGTGGCATGCGGGCCGGTCATGCCCACGTCGGTGATGTAGGCCGTGCCTTTCGGCAGCACGCGCTCGTCGGCGGTGATCACGTGCGTGTGGGTTCCAATGACCGCGGTCACCCGGCCGTCCAGGTACCAGCCCATGGCCTGTTTCTCGCTGGTGGCCTCGGCGTGGAGGTCCACGATCACGATTTTTACCGGCCCGGCCCCGTTGATGGGACCGAGCTTCGCCAGCCGCTCCAGCTCCCGGTCCGCGGTGCGGAAAGGGCAGTCGTTCGGCGTCATGAACACGCGTCCCTGCAGGTTCAGCAGAGCGAACGGAGTTCCATTCTTCGCCCGGCCCACGTACAGACCGGCTCCGGGCGAGCCCGGAGCAAAATTGGCCGGCCGGAGCAGGCGCGGCTGCGACGGGAAATAATCCAGAATTTCCTTCCGGTCGTAGATGTGGTTTCCCCCGGAGAGCACTTCCACGCCCGCGGCGAGCAGCTCGTCCACGAGTTTGGGCGTGATCCCGAATCCGGAGGCGGCGTTCTCGCAGTTGGCGATCACCAGGTCCACGCGGTGTTCCGCCCGCGCCGCTTCCAGCTCCGCGCGCACGATTTCGCGGCCGGGCGCGCCCACAATATCGCCGATGAAGAGAATCCTCATCCGGTCATTTGACCTTTGGCGGAAAAATAGAAAGGCAGAGGAGCGGTCCGCTCAGCCGTGTGGAGCGCAATCCTGAACCTCAAGCAAATTGTGGCGCCCTGCACCCGCTTTCAGGCCACTCTCGTGTCCCCCGCCGCGGCGGAGGTCGGAGAGCACGCACAAGGGCAGGATTGACGCGGACGCCAGAGGTTCGGTGTTGGTTCAAGGATCTGAGCGCCAACACGCACCTCGTAGACCGCTCCCAGCCACAGTGTAGCAGAATGCTGAGGGCAAGGCGCAGGAGCCGCCGTATCCGGGAAAGGCTTCAGGTCAGGCATTGGCCGGCAAACTGAGCCGGCCAATGCCGGGACCTGAGCTACACCTCTCTAGAAGTGGAAGCCCACCTCCGCCGAATACGATCGCGGCGTGACGTAGTGTGTGCCGCTGAACGTGGAGAGAAAGTTGTACAGCGCCATCTTGTTCGTCAGGTTGATGACCGTGAAGCGCAGGCTCCACTTGTAGCGGTCACCGTGGAACAGGTTGTCATGTCCCAACGCGGCGTCGAACAAATGTCGCGGGGCAATGCGCTGCGGGTTGTGGTCGTCGTTTTCCTTGTTTGGCGCCGGTACCCGCGCGTAAATGGATCCCACCTGCGCGACGGTCCCGGGTCCGGTTGGAAGGCAGGTGGCCAGCGCGGGTCCGAACGGGCTGGGAGCCGCCAGCTTTCCATTGCAAGTGAGCCCGGCCTGAAACTCCTGGTCGGCCGTCAGCGGGAATCCCGTGATGGCGTTTACCAAGGCTACGCTCCCTGCTGGAATGTTGGCCGCCCCCCCGTTGGCCACGGGTGTCGAAGCAGAGCACGTTAGGGTCATCGCAAAACACGGGATCGCGCCGCTCACCAGCCCGCTGTCATATCTCCAATTGAACCCGAACCAGGGTCCGCGCTTCCAAGGCTCGTATTGCAGATGCGTCGTCTGGTTAAAGCGCTCGTCATGGTCGATGCGGAAGACGCCGCTGACCGGCGGAATGATGGGAATCCCGGCCACCTGAGGCAGGAAGTAGCGCGCGGCAACGCCGGACATGACAAACAGCGCCGAGAAGCCGTGGTAGTTCGGCACGCTCGCCCGGACTACATACCCGGGGATCTTGGAGCTGTGCCACTCGATCGGGAAGGCGATGGGAGTGCTCGCCAGAACCCCGAAGTCGTAGCCGTTGTGCGTGTACTTCCAGATGTATTCGCCGTCGATGACCAGATACTTCCCGAAAGCTTGCTCCAGGCCGGCGTGGAATTCATTCCTGAAGCCCGAATGGATCGGTCCCAGGTTGCAGGTCGTGCCGGGGGGCGGAACGATGGTGGCAATGAAGGGGATTCCACATCCCACGCTGGCAATCACCAGGCTCTCGTTGAAGGGTGTCTCCAGCGTCCGCGCATACGACACGCGGAGAACCGTATTGCTGGGCTTGATGTTATAGGCGATACCCAGCCTGGGCTCCGCCTGCGTTGCGCTGGTGATGCCGTTGTACACGTCACCGCGAAGACCCAGGTTGAACGACCAGCGTCCCGCGGTAATCGTATCCTGGACGTACAGTGCGAGTTCCTTTACGTCCGTGTGGCCGTGGAAAAGAAATGGCACGCTCGTGGCACTCGGGCAATTGTTTACCGGTGACGGCGCCGGCCGGGTCAGGTCGTTGCAGGCCAGGAGCGGGCTAAATGCGGCATTCGCCGTAAACGGGGTGGGACTGACCACGGGATTCGACGACGTCGCAGTCGCGCAATTGGCCGTATTGTTGAGTCCGGGATCCACGAACCAGGGCACCGGGGCCAGGTTGGCATCGAGGCACGGGGCATTCACCGTGGGATCCACGATCCCGAGACGGTCATTCTCCGTGAGGAAGGTCTGTTGATACGTGATTCCGGCCTTCAGGTTGTGGATCCCTTTCACGTAGGACACGTCAGATCGCACTCCCACATTGGTGAGCGTGCGGCCCTGGAAGATGGACTCGGACTGCAGGTCGGGAGACCAGTCGGCAAGAGGGTTGCCACTCGGGTAGAAATGATAGTTGTCCCGGCGCGCGAAGACGCCCAACGTAAAGATCGCCGAAGTGCCAATCAGGTGCGTCCAGGTAGGCGCAAAGTTGTAGGTCGCGATCCGGGAGCGCTGATCCGAAAGGCTCACAGGTCCGCCGGTGACACCGTTCAGCAAACCGGTGTGGAATTGCTGGTCGAACGAATTTGGATTTTGAAACCAGGAACGCACGTAGCCCACGTTGATGTGGATCGTGTCCGCTTTGGAGACCTGGAAGTCCACGCGGTCGAAAAAGTTTTCCTGGTTGCCTTTATCGTGCATCACGCTGAACTCCGGCGCATCGAGAAAGCGTCCGGACTGGAGGCCGCTGATGGCCACAAAGTTCCCCCACTTCGCCCCTCCGTACGCCAGGTTGAAGCCAGCGTTTTCCGTGCCGAAACTTGAATAGGATGTGTACACGCTGCCATGCGGTGTAGTGACGCCCAGCCCTGAGCGCGTGGTTACTTTGATCACCAGGCTGGTCTTGTCGCCGTATTCCGCCGTGGGCGCGCCTTCAATCACCTCGAGTGACTGAATCGAATCGAGCGAAATCTGGTTGGAAAACACTTTGCTCTGCTGATCGGTGATGGGCTGGTTGTCCACGTTGAAGGAATTCTCCGCGTGGTCCCCCAGCCCGTGCACCAGGCCGTTCGCATCCGCGGCCACACCCGGGGTGGAGAGCGTGATGAGCGAACTCACCGAAGACGAGGCACTCTCCAGGGGCAGCCGGTTGAACAACTGGCGGTCCACGTCCGTGTGGGCGGTGGACTCGTTCTCGACCAGGTCTCCGCCGTTTTCCTCCACGGTGACCGTTGTCGTCGCCGCGCCGAGCCTGAGCGTAATCGCTACCGTAACGGGAACCCCGGAACGAACATCCACGTCCTGGGTATATGACGCGAAGTTGGTCGCTTTCGCCACCAGGTGATACGGATTGAATGGAATGTTCTTGAAGCTGAATGCTCCGGCCGAATCCGTGACTGCCGACTGCGCGTAGCGGCTAACGGGATTGTGGATTTCCACCGTCGCGCCTGGAATCACCGCCCCCGTGGGATCCGTGACCGTCCCCTCGATCGATCCGGCGTTGCCCATCTGCGCCCGCGCGGGCGCAGCCATGCAAAATGCCGCGAGAATTAAAGCGAAAATCGAAATGACTCCTAATCCCCTCTTCATGTCCCCTCCAACCCCTCACGGGGTAGCCGGCTGCATCTGTGGTCTGGAAATCGCCCTGAAAAAGGCGGCGGCACCAACAGGCCGAATCGTCGGTGCGCGAATTTCCGGTCAGATCAGCGGGAAGAAGCTACGCGGAGGGGGGAGCCCGGGAGGGAGCGCTGGGGAGAAATAGCTCGGAATGAAAGAACGGTACAAAACTTTGCACCTCGGCGCGCTCCACCAGTGGGGCCGGAAGATGCTGGGCCGCCGGTGCCGCCGAGATTCCGATATGCGCGACCTGGCAGATGGGGCAGGCCGTGTCGCTTTGGCCGTCGGCGTGGAAGTGACTGGAGGAGACAGCGATGAAAAAGACGGTGAGGAGGCACACGGCGAGCACCAGAACGCGTCTCGCGCTCCCGTAGGCACGTCTTTCGTTGTTCGGTTGACGCACTCTCAATCGCCCCAATGCAGCTTTGACGCTCTCCGGCCCGCGGGGGTTACCCGGTATCGAGGCGGGCGGCAGAATTCACCCGCGCTGTCCTCTCAAACTAGCACCTGCCACCCGCCGCGCAAAGCGGCCAGACAATCCGCGTGCCCGATCCGTATTCCTCGCCCGGGCATCTCTCCCGCGGCTACACCTGAAGCACGTCGCCTTCCCGCGCCACCACCTGATAGAGCACGGGATTGACGAAGAATCCCAGTAAAAGCCGCGACAGCAGCCCGGCCACCACCACGATGGCAAACGGCCGCTGCGTGTCCGACCCGATTCCGTGCGAAAGCGCCGCGGGCAGCAGCCCCAGGCAGGCCACCAGCGCGGTCATCACGATCGGCCTCAGCCGCAGCAGCGAAGCCTCATGTGTTGCCGCGCGAATGTCGAGGCCCTCCAGCCGGAGTTTGTTGATATAGGACACCAGGATCACCGCGGTCTCCACGGACACGCCCACCAGCGCCAGCAGCCCCAGCACCGAGGAGACGCTGAATGGCGTCCCCGTCAGTTTCAGCGCGATGAGCGCGCCCACCGGCTCCGTCATGATCACACCCAGGGCGATGCTGAGCGGGAATTTGAAATTGCCGTACAGCGCGAACAGGATCAGGAAAATCAGCAGCACCGCGAGCGGGCCGATGATATTGAGCTGATGCCGGGCCTCCAGGAATTCGCTGTACTCGCCTCCCCATTCCAGCCGGTAGCCGGCCGGGAGAGGTACTGCTTTCTTCACGGCCTTCTGCGCCTGGTCCACCGCGCCGGCCAGATCCTGTCCCTCGATGCTGTATTGCACGCCGATATACCGCGAGTTGTTTTCCCGGTAGATGAACGAGGCCCCGTTGCCCTCCCGGATGTCCGCGAGTTGCGCCAGCGGGATCTGCTGTCCCGCGGGGGTGCCGACCAGGAGGTTGCGAATCTGCTGCGCGCTCTCGCGGTAGCGCGGCTCCATGCGCACGACCAGGTCGAACAGCTTTTCTCCCTGGATCACCTGAGTGGCCGCCTGCCCGCCCACGGCCGCCTGCACAACGGCTTCCACGTCCGCCACGTTGATGCCGAAACGCGCGATCTTTTCACGGTCCACGTCCACGATCAGGCTGGGCTGGCCCAGCTCCCGGACCACGGTCAGTTCCGTGAAGTGGTGGCCGGGAAGATCCTCGAGCGTGCGTTTGATGGCCAGCGCCTTCTCCTGGAGCACATGCAGGTCCGCTCCGTACACTTTCACCGCCAGCGCGCTCTTCAGGCCCGTCAACGCTTCGTCCACCGCATCTTCCGCGGGCTGCGTGTAGTTGAAAATCACGCCGGGAAACGAGGCCAGCTTTTTGTGCAGCTCGGCGACGAATTCCTCCTTCGTGTGCGCCGAGCTCTTCTTCCACGCCGGATCGTCGTACGGCTTCAGTCCCACGTAGAACTCGCAGTTGAAAAACCCGGTAGGGTCGGTGCCGTCATCGGGCCGCCCCAGTTCGGAGCCCACCTCGGTCACCTGGGGATAGGACATCAGAAGTGTGCGGACCTGAGGCGCGAATTTTGCGGCTTCCTCGAACGAAATCGTGTAGGGCAGCGTCGCTCGCACCCACAGAGCGCCCTCGTCCAGGTGCGGAAGGAATTCCCCGCCGATGTAGGGAACCAGCGCCAGCGTCGCGCCGAAAATGGCGGTGGCGACCACCAGTGTCGCTGCGGTATGGTCCAGGCACCAGTCGAGTTGTGTGGCGTACGTCCGCCGCATGGCTTCGAACGGCCGGTTCACCCGTTCCCGGACGCCCCCGCGAAACAAGTAGGAGCACATGACCGGGACAAACGTCAGGGTCAGGATCAGAGCCCCTACCAGGGCGACCGACATGGTGTCCGCCATGGGATGAAACAGCTTTCCGGAGGGACCGCCGAGGGCGTAGATGGGGATGTAGCCGGCGATGATCACGGCCACCGAATAGAAAATCGGCCGGTCCACGTCGCGCGCGGCCGACCGGATCACCTCGTGCAGGCTGTATTCGGTTCCCTGCCGCAGCCCCAGCTCGCGGTAGATGTTCTCCACCATCACCAGCGTACCGTCGATGATGATCCCGAAATCGATGGCGCCGATGGAGAGCAGGTTCGCCGCCACGTCGTGGGCGTGCAGGAAAATGAACGAAAAGAGCAGCGCGAGCGGAATGGTCAGCGCCACAATTACCGCCGCGCGGACGCTCACCAGGAAAAAGATCAGCACGATCAGGACCAGGATCATGCCCCGGAGCAGGTTCGCCTCCACAGTATCCGTGGTCAGGCGCACGAGGTTGCTGCGGTCGTAGAACGGCCTCACCCTCACATCCGGCGGGAGGATGCGCTCGTTCAGCTCCTTTGTCTTCGCTTTCACCCCTGCGAGCACGGTTTGCGTCTGCTCGCCGCGGCGCATCAGGATCACGCCTTCCACCGCGTCGTCGTTGGTCTGGAAGCCGAATTCCCCGAGCCGAGGCGCGTGCCCGATGGTCACCTGGCCCACGTCGCGCACGCGCACCGGCGCGCCGTTTACGGTGGCAACGATGATGTTTCCGATGTCGCGCGTGTCCCGCACCAGGCCCAGCCCGCGCACGTAATAGAACTGGCCGCCCTGCGAGTAGAATCCGCCCCCCGTGTTCGCGTTGTTGGCCGCCAGTTGCTGGATCACCTGCGGCACGGTGATGTGGTAGCCGTACAGCCGCACCGGGTCCAGCAGCACCTGGTACTGCATCACCGTGCCGCCGAATCCCGAATCGTCCGCCACCCCGGGCACCTGGCGGTAGGCCCGCGCGATCACCCAGTCCTCGAATGTTTTCAGCTCCTGGGGGCTGCGGTCCGGGCTCTCCAGGACGTAGCGGTACACCAGCCCGCTGGGGCTGAACAGGGGCGCCAGCGACGGCGTCACACCCGCGGGCAGAGCCGGCTGCGACAGCCGTTCGAACACCACCTGCCGCGCAAAATACGGATCCGTGGACTCCTCAAAAGTCAGTCGGATGTCCGAGAGGCCGTACAGTGTGATGGAGCGCATCACCTCCATGCGGGGCACCCCGTTCATCTCCACCTCGATGGGCAGCGTCACCAGCCGCTCCACCTCCTCCGAGGCGTGCCCTGGCCACTGCGTAATGATTTCCACCATCGGCGGCGACAGATCGGGATAGGCGTCCACCGGCATGCGTTGGAACGCCACCGCGCCCCCCACGGCGATGAACGCCGTGAGCATGAGCACCAGGAATTTCTGCCGGAGCGCGAATTGGACGATGCGATGAATCATCGGCTTCCGAAACTCACTCCGCTCCCTTTCTCCTCCCTGTCCTCAGCGTCTCTGTGATCTTCCCGTTTGTTTTTCTTTCCTGGTGCGCCGCCCGGTCGGTCTCTTTAGTGTTGCAGCGCGCTCTGAAATTGCAGGAAAAGGCTCCCGTCCGCCACGATCTTTTCTCCCGCGGCCAGTCCGTGGAGGATCTGCGTCTGTCCTTGCTGGCCCTGTCCGATTTCTACTGGGCGCCGCCCGAAGCGGTTCTCGGCCGCCTCGACGAAGACGAACGGCTGGTTCTCGTCGCTGCGCAGCACGGCGGAATCCGGCACCGCGATGGCGTTCTCGATCCGCCCGGCTTTCACCGTCACGGTCACGTACATGTCCTTCTTCAGTTTCCGGCCGCGATTTTCCACCACGATGCGGGCCTGCAGGGTCCGCGTGTTTGCGTCCACCGCGGGCGAAAGGTAGGAAATCTTTCCGCCAAACGTCTCCGGATATGCGTCCGAAAACACCTCCACCTCTTCGCCTGCTTTTACGTACGCCAGATCGCTCTGGTACACATTGGCCAGCACCCACACCGTGCTCATGTCTGAGATCGTGAATGCCTGCGTCGCTCCGGCCTGCAGCAGTTGCCCGGGGGACACCAGCCGCTCCACGACTTCCCCTTCGATGGGGGAGAGCAGCGGGATCCCCGGCGACACCGGCGCCTTCTCGAGCGCTTCCGGCCGGGGGATTCCCAGAATGCGCAGCGACTGCTCGGTCGAATCCAGGTCTGCTTTCGCCTGGTTACGGTCGGATTCGGCCTGGAGCAGGTCGCGTTCGGCGATGGCGCCGTGCGCAAAGAGGTCCTGCGCGCGGGCATAGTTTTTGTCCGCCACGCGGTAGGAGTCGCGGGCCTTCAGATAGGAGGCGCGCAACTGCGCATAGTCCGGGCTGCTCACTTCCAGCAGCGGCTGGCGCAGTTTCACGTGGTCTCCCGGCGCCGCCAGGATCTGGCTCACCGGTCCGCCCACCGGACTGATCACCGGCGTGGTGCGGAATGCGTTGTAGGCCACCGCGCCGGAGAGCCGCAGCGTCCGCTCGAGAGTCACCGGCGCCACCGTGACCAGGCGCAAATGCGCCATTTGCTCCTGGGGAACGCTGAAGAGTTGCGCCGTTTCTTCCTTGGTCGCTTTCCCGGAGTAGGAGGTCATCTGCTCGGCGGATTCGCGCGCGTTGCAGGCCGCCAGGGACAGCATCCCCAGCGCCGCCAACGCGGCGAGCGCGCGCGGTAACCTGCCGCCCCACCGGCGCTCCACGGCGCTCACGGCAGGCTCCGGTTGCCTGTGGCCTCGCGCAACTGCTCCACCGCGAGCATGTAGGAAGCCAGCGCCTGGCGGTAGCCGAGTTGCGTCGCCCGGTAGCTGCGCTCCGCGTCCAGGAAGTCCAGCAGGCTCGCCGCCCCCCGTTTGTACCCGTACTCGCTGATGTCGCGCGAGAGCTGCGATTCGTTCAGATACCCGGAGCGATAGAGCTGCACGACGCGGTCATTCGTGCTCACCCCGTCGTACGCGCCGGCCACGTCGCCCTCCACGGTTTCTTCCGCCACCCGGCGCAGCTCTTCCGCCTGGGTCACCGCATAGCGCGTTCGCGCGATTTCGCCCTGGTTGCGGTTGAAGATGGGCACCTCCATATTGAAGAACGTCGAGGCGCTGCCCATTCCTCCGGTGTGCGTGTAGAGCAGCGTCAGAGTCGGGTCGCGCTTCCCGTTCGCCACCGCCAACTCGTACTGGCTGTGCGCCGCGGCGACGCCCTGGATGGCCGCCCTCAGGTCCGGACGGTGGTCCGCCGACATGGCGAGCGCGTCCTCGCGCGTCGTTTTCACGGGAGCGTACTCGAGCGTCCCTGCCACGTCGTAGTCTGCCGGCACGGACTCATATCCGAGCAGCTCGCGAAGCGCCACCAGTGACTGCAACCGCGCCAGCTCCGCCTGCGATACGTCCGTCTGGAATTGCAGCAACTGGAGCCTGATTTTCAGGTAATCGCCCTCGCTCAGATCCCCGTCTTTGAACCGCGTCTCGCTGATCTCCACTGTGTGTTGAAAGCTCTCCAGGTCCTGGCGCGCCAGCTCCAGATTGGCCTCCGCCAGAAGCACGGCCACGAATGTTGACGCCACAGTGAAAGTCAGCGTCCGCTCGTTGTCCGCCACCTGCGAGATGGTCATGGCCGTTATGTCCTTCGCCGACTGCAGACGGTGCTGCCGCTTCTGCCCGCGCTCGAAGAGGTAGCTCACGCCCATATCGAATTGCGCGTTCTGGTCCGTGTAGTCGGCCGTGAAGCGGTTGGGGTTGAAGACGGGCAGAAACTGCGCGTCCGCCAGCAGCACCGGGTTCGGCCGCAGGTTTGCCGTGGTTTCCTGCGCCTGGCTCTGCTGGATGACCGTGCGCGCCGCGGCCAGACCGTGATTGTGCGCCAGTGCCAGCCGCACCGCTTCATCCAGCGAGATGCGCACCGGCGCCCGCGGCGTGCCCGGCTGCGTCTGCGCACACACTCCCGCCGCGGCCAGCCCTGCTGCCAAACCGACTGCCAGAATCAAATTACGTGAGCGCATGGAATCGGCTCCCTTTCTTTCCGAATCGGAATCATGGATTGAAAAATGGACTGCACCCGCGGTCTGCGGGCGGAAATCAGGACAGCCTCAGGCGGATTGACCGAGCGTGCGGTCCACGATCTCCAGGCAGTGTTCTGCGCGCTGGCGAATCTCGCCCTCCAGTTCTTTCTGCCGCGCGCGCAGATGGGCGACCTCGTCGGCCAGGTGCAGCGCCGCGAGCACGGCGATGCGGAGCGAATCCACCGCCCCGGTCACCTCCGCCACTGCGCGCATCCGTTCGTCCACGTCGCGCGCCAGCTCCTGCGCGTGGGCCTCGTCGGTCTCCCCGCGCAGGTGATACACCTGGTCGTAGATTTCCACCCGCACTGAATCTTGCACGATATCCCCCTGTTGCGTGAGTCCGCCAGCGGTGGCGGGAGCCCGCGTTGCGGCGTGCCGCATCCGTACGACATTGTGAGTGCGCGGGCGGCGAGGCGCAACCCCGGAATGCGGCCGGCAGTCCTTCAGCCCGTCCGCAGCGTGGCGCCCAGCTCGCGTTCGAGCGTGGCGACGATGCGCCCGCTCACCTCGCTTACCTGCGCATCGGTCAGTGTGGTTTCGTGGCTCTGCAGCGTCACGCGCACGAGCAGTGAATGCTTCCCTGCGGGGATGGCTCCGCCGCGGAACAGGTCCACCGCCTCAATCCGCTCGATTTCCGGCACGCCCAGGGCGCGGATGGCGCGCGCGACGCGATCGAACGTCACGCCGTCATCCACCACCACCGAAAAATCGCGCTCCACCGCGGGAAATCGGGGCAGGGAAACGAATCGCCGCGCCGCTCGATATTCCGCAAACGCGCGGACCAATGGCTCCAGCGGGAGCTCGGCCACCCACACGTCATGCTTCAATTTGAAGCGTTCCGCCACGCGCCGCGCAACCTGCCCGGCCGCGCCGGCCTGGAGCCCGCTCTTCTCTCCCGCCAGCGACAGCTTCATCGCTCGCCCCGCCTGCAACCACGCTGGCCCGCCCGCTGCGGCCCGCACCCCTCCGCAGATCTCCAGCAGGGCTTCCAGGTCGCCCTTCAAATCCTCCAGGGCAAAGGTGCGCGTCGCGTCGTGGACGCTTTTTTCCCGCGCCAGCCCCGCCGCGCCGAGCGTCAACACCGGCGTCTCCACGGTTTTGCCGCCTTCCATTCCATACACGCGTCCGATTTCGAACAGCCGCAGATTGCGCTGGCCGCGGTTCAGGTTCCATTCCAGTGTGCGCACCATGGTGACCGCACCCGTGCTGCGCAGCACTGCGGCGTCCTCGGCCAGCGGATTGGCGATGCGGGCAACTCCGGCAGCCCCGTCGCGGAACAGCGCGTCGTGCTCTTCGTCCACGAAGGGGATGGGCACCGCTTCCTGGTAGCCCAGCCCCAGCAGGCGCTCGCGAAGCCGGTCCGTGGCTTCCGCGTGCGGCAGCCTCCGGGCCGGCTGGCGCGCTGCGGGCAGACGCGGCGGGAATTTGTCGAACCCGTGGTGCCGCGCCACTTCTTCCACCAGGTCCACCTCGCGCGCCACGTCGTGGCGCCAGCTCGGCTGCGTGCAGCGCCACGCGGCCACGAGCGAATCGCGCGTCGCGCGGTTCGAGTCCGCGCGCTGCGGCTCGAACCCGAGCGCGCGCAGGATGGCTTCCACGTCGGCATCGGGCACGTCCGCGCCCATCACGCGCAGCAGCTCGCGCCGCGAGAGTTCCAGCCCGGCGGCGGGCTGCCGGCTGGGATACACGTCCACCACGCCGGCCAGCGCTTCGCCGCCCGCAATCTCCTGGATGAGCTGCGCGCACCGCCGCGAGGCCCGCTCCGCCATTTCCGGGTCGGCGCGCCGCTCGAAGCGGATGGAGGCCTCCGTGCGCAGTCCCAGCGCCTTCGAGGTGCGGCGGATGGCAATGGGATCGAACCACGCGCATTCCACCAGCACGTTGCGTGTTGCCGAGCTGATTTCCGTCTCGACGCCTCCCATGATGCCGCCAATGCCCACGGCATGCCGCCCGTCGGCCACCATGCACATGTCGCGCGTGAGGGCGCGCTCCACGCCGTCCAGCGTGCGCATCTTCTCGCCCGGCTGCGCCCGCCGCACCACGATGCGCCGCTCAGCGAGCGTTTCCAGATCAAAGCCGTGGAGCGCGTGGCCCAGCTCGAACATCACGTAGTTGGTCGCGTCCACCACGTTGTTGATGGGCGTCTGGCCCAGCGCCTCCAGGCGCTGCCGCAGCCAATCCGGCGACGGCCTCACATGCACGCCGCGCAGCACGCGCGCAGTGAACCGCCCGCACAGGTCGGGGCATGTGATTTCCACGCGCACCGCGGCGCCGGCCCGCTCCGAAGACTCTTTTGGCTGCGGCTCCGGCATGCGGAACGCCGCGCGCAGGATCGCGGCCGCCTCGCGCGCCACGCCCAGGTGGCCCAGAAGGTCGGGACGGTTCGTGGTGATTTCCGCGTCGAGCACGGGGCCGGCCGCCGACTCCGCGATCGAGTCAACCGCCACGCCCGCCATCGAGAGCCGCGAGGCCAGCTCCTGCGGCTCGAGCGGGATGGCCACGAATTCTTTCAGCCAGTGGTAGAGGATCTTCATGTTCGATGTGGCGCAGCCACTCATGGCTGCGCTTTTCATTCCGTGCCCCCAAAAGCGCACAGACAGTCCCGAAGCTTCGGGATGTCTGTGCTACTCAAACTGCCGCAGAAACCTCACGTCGTTCTGATAGAAAAGCTGAATATCGCTGATCCCGTAGCGCATCATGGCCATGCGCTCGACGCCGATGCCGAACGCAAATCCCGACAGGCGCTTCGCGTCGTAATTCACAAAGCCGTACACGGCCGGGTCCACCATGCCCGCTCCGAACAGCTCGATCCATCCCGCGTGCTTGCAGATGCGGCAGCCGCGGCCGTCGCAGGCAAAGCAGCTCGCGTCCACTTCCGCCGACGGCTCGGTGAACGGGAAATAGCTGGGACGCAGGCGCGTGCGCGTCTTCGGCCCCAGGAACTCGCGGACGAAATATTCCACCGTGCCTTTGAACTCGCAGAAGGTGATGTCCGTATCTACGGCCAGGCCTTCAATCTGGTGGAAGGCGAACGAGTGGGTCGAATCCGGGTTGTCGCGGCGATAGACGCGCCCCGGAACGATGATGCGCACCGGAGGTTTCTGCTGCTCCATGGTGTGAATCTGCATCGGCGAGGTGTGCGTACGCAGCAGCAGCTCGGGCGAACCTTTCGGCAGAGTCAGATAGAACGTGTCCATCGTGTCGCGCGCGGGATGATGCTCGGGAATATTCAGCGCCTCGAAGTTGTAGTATGGCGTCTCGATTTCCGGGCCTTCCACCACCGAAAATCCGATGGACATAAAGATTCGTTCCAGCTCCTCGAGCGTTTGGCGAATGGGGTGTCGCGTGCCCAACTCGCGCCGCACGCCGGGAAGCGAGAAGTCCACGCCGCCGACCGCGGCCCCACCGGCTTCGCCAGCCGCCTCGGCCCGCGCGCGCAACTCTTCGAGGGTGCGCTCCACGTGGGCTTTCAGCTCGTTCAGTGCTTTGCCCACCACGCGTTTCTGCTCCGGGGTGGCAGGCTTCAGCCAGTTGTCGCCGATAGCCGCGATTACCCCGGAAGCGCGCCCCAGCCACGCATTACGCAGCGCAGTCCAGGCAGTCAGGTCGCCACCGGGCAGGCTGCCCGTCTCCAGATCGAATCGCGTGCGCACCTCGGCGAATCGCGCGGCGACGGACTCTGGTGTCGCGGCCCCCAGTTGCGTCAACGTTTGCTCGTGAATCGGTTTTCCGCCGCTCAATGGACCTCGCCCGCCCGCCGTGAAACCCGACAGATTACACGAAATAGCAGGATTTTTGGTGCGCGGGAAACAAAGGCCGTCGCCGCGGGGCCCGGCCAGCCCTTTCGGACATCAGCCGATTACTGTGGAGTAGCCGCAGCGGGGCGGGTGTTTCCGGAGTAACGGAATACGACCACGACTATGGCCTGGGAAGCGGAATCGGCGCCGGCGCGCCTGCCGGGAACGAAGCGCCACTGCTCGATGGCGGTGCTGGCTGCGGGAGCGAGCGATTCCGAATCCTGCAGGATTTCGAGAGAGCCTAGCCGGCCCTGAGATTCCACCACGCCGGAGAGGATGGCGTTGCCGTCGCGGTCGACGGTGGGCGGGAAACGAAGTTCGACGGTGGCGACGGGCAGGGCCCCGTGGTCGGGCGAAGACGGGAAAGGCTCGCCGTATTCTGCCGGATGGACGGGCGGGGCGCGCAGAGGCTCGTGGGATTGGACAAATTCGAAGGTGATGCCGACCTTCGCGGCAACAGGTTGGCCCTCCAGACGCGCGGGAAGAAAACTCCAGGTACGGACCGCGGCGAGAACGTTTTCGAGGAACGGCGAGTCGCCGCGAACGGTTCGTGTGTCCGACACACGTCCACGAGAGTCGATGAGGGCATCGAGCACGACCTCGCCGCCGAACAGGGACTGAGACGGAAAGGGAGAGGCCACAAGCGAAAGCGGAGCGGGCGGGGAATATGCCGCGTTCGCTGGCGGCGAGCCATCGACAGGCTTTGCAGCGGCTGGAGCGGTGTGCCAGAGGATGCCCTTCTCGAGGAGCAGGGCGATCACGTAATGGATGGGGACGGCAGCGCCCACGCCGGGCGAATCGCTGTCGTCGCTGGCGAGCTGGATGACGGACGAGCGCAGCCATTGTCCTTCGACGAAGCCGACGACTGCCTGGGATTCGGGGGAGAGCAGGGGAGCGCCGCTCTGGCCGCGCCGCACCTGCGGAGTGAAGAGATACAGTTCGGCAGGGCTGCGTCCCCTGTAGAGCTGAGAAAACTGGAAATCGAAGACCTGGCCGGGCGAGCGGTCGTCCACGAAAGAATCCGAAGTGTAAGCATGGAGCGGATCGGAGGGACGGCGAGAGGCGGCGAGCACGGCGCGGCCCGGCGCGAGCCAGGCCGGGGCCAGCGGCAGAAATCCCACGGAATAGCCGCCATCGAACGGGTTGGGCGTGGCGCGAAGGACGGCCACATCGTGATCCGGGTCTACGGCCGCCACGGAGGCGCGCACAAAGCGAGGCGGCCCGGAAGCTGAGGGCAGCAGAATGTAAGGCTGGCCGCTGCGAATCTGGCTGAGGACGTGCGCTGCGGTGACGAAATAGCCCTGCTCGTTGATGAAGAAGCCGTCGCCGTAGAAAAGATAGCGATAGCCGCGATCGGAAGGAGACTGATCCAGGGGATAGACGATCGAACAGACAGCATCCGCCGGGAGCGCGCCGTCTGCGGGAGCGGCGGGCACCGGGCATAACGCCCAAAAACCACACGCAAGAGCGGCGAGCGCACGAGCGACCCGGCAGGGATCGAGTTTCCGCGGCACGGAGATACTCATACTGTAGCGGGATCGGCCCGCCACCGGCTACGAGGAGGCGACCGGGTCGTGCCAGCCGCCAAGGTCGGCGGCTAGGCGCTGCGCTTCTCCGGGGCCCCAGGCGCCGGGCGCGTATTCGTGCAGAGGCACTTCTTGATTGATGATGCGCGAAACGACGCGCCAGGCGGCTTCGACCGCGTCTTCGCGGACGAACAGCATGGCGTCGCCGTGCATCGCGTCGGTCAGGAGCCGCTCATACGCGTCCAGCTCGCCGCTCATGTCGTTGCGAATGGCGGAGAGTTCCACGGGCATGGACACCAGATCGGGGCCGGGTCGTTTGACGCGCGCGCCCAGCGACAGCGAAAAATCCGGCCCCAGCCGGAAGCGGAAGTAATTGCTGCCCGGGATTCCGGAGCCCAGCGGCGGCTTCTTCAGTTTCACCAGAACCTCGGTCGCGCTCACCGGCAGGCATTTGCCGGTGCGGATCAGGAATGGCACGTCCGCCCAGCGCCAGGAGTCAATGTGCAGCCGCACGGCGGCAAACGTCTCCATCTGCGAATCGGGGGCCACGCCGGGCTCTTTGCGGTAGCCGGTGAACTGGCCGCGCACGGTGTTGGCGGGCTCGATGGGGGGAATCATGCGGAAGATTTTGACTTGCTCGTCGTGCAGGGCATCGGCCTCGACCGCGGTGGGAGGCTCCATGGCCAGCAGCGCGATCACCTGGAGCAGGTGGTTCTGAATCACGTCGCGGATGGCGCCCACCTCGTCGTACACGTGGCCGCGGCCGGCGATGCCGAACGATTCCGCCATGGTGATCTGCACGCTCTCGACGTAATTGCGGTTCCAGATGGGTTCCAGAAAGGTGTTGGCGAAGCGGAAGAAAAACAGGCTTTCCACCGGCCCTTTACCGAGAAAGTGGTCGATGCGGAACACCTGCGATTCGGGGAACACGGAGTGGAGCACTTCGTTGAGTTGCTGCGCGGACGAGAGGTCGCGCCCGAACGGCTTCTCCACAATCACGCGGGCGTTGCGCGCGCACCCTGACTTCCCCAGCCCTTCCACGACCGTGCCGAAAAGCGCCGGCGGAATTGCCAGGTAGTGCGCGGGCCGCGCGGCGTTGCCCAGCGCTTTGCGCAGCGCGGCAAACGTGGCGGGGTCGTTGTAGTCGCCGTCGATGTATTGCATCAGGCTGACCAGGCGCGAGAACGCGGCTTCGTCGGTGCCGCCGTGTTTCACCAGGCTGTCGCGCGCCCGCTCGCGGAGCTGCTCGACCGTCCAGCCCTGTTTGGCCACACCGATCACGCGCACGGTCAGGTTGCCCCGCAGGATCATTTTCTGGAGCGTGGGGAAGATTTTCTTGTAGGCCAGGTCGCCGGTCGCGCCGAAAAACACCAGCGCATCGGAACCGCGCCCCTGCGAAATGGGTGGGCGTGCAGACGGCTGGGCCGCGCCGGCCGTGGCCGGTGGTTCCATCGATTGTGTTGTGCTCATGATGGCGGAATCCCCCTGCTTGTAGGATGCGCGGGCACAGAGCGAGGCAATAGAAAGAGCAAAGAAACACGTGATCTGGAACTCGCGCTGCTGATGCAGGCCATCTGCCACCGCCTCCGATAGCCGGAAGGGAGTGAAGGCGCGTCCGCGTATCGCCGACAGTCGCCGGCTAGAAGCCGGCGGTACTAAATTACGCCGCAGCCGCCTTGGCCTGCTCGGCCAGCAGCGTAAATCCTGCCGCGTCTGTCACGGCCATATCCGCCAGCAGTTTGCGGTCGATGGCCACGCCCGCCTTCTTCAGCCCGCTGATGAACGTGCTGTAGGTCATGCCGTTGTTGCGCGCCGCGGCGCCGATGCGCTGGATCCACAGCCGGCGAAAATCGCGCTTGCGGTTGCGGCGGTCGCGGAAGGCGTAGCGGTCGGCGCGGTTGGCGGCTTCCTGCGCCGATTGGTACAGCTTGCTCTTGGTGAGGAAAAAACCCTTGGTGCGGCGCAAATACTTCTTACGGCGCGCGCGGCGCTTGGTGCCTCGTTTTACTCGTGCCATGTTGCGTTTGCTCCTTGGCGCGGAGACGCGCGCCCGCACCGGCTGGGCGGCATCTCCACGGCGTGTTTTGGCGGTACGGTCCCGCAGAGCGGGACTGTGCGCTTTTGCGCGAGGCATGCAAGGACAGACTGAAGTCTGTCCTACCTCGCTGCCGGCCGGCAGGCCCGCCGTGGCGGGAATTGCGCTGCCTGGCTCGGCGATTCGTCCTGCGTCCCCCAGTCCGGGGGATGCGGGACGCAAACTCTAGGCGTAGGGCAGCATGCGCCGCACTTTCGGCGCGTCCGCCGGATGCACTTGCGTCAGCTTCTTCAGACGGCGCATGCGCTTGGCGGCCTTGGTGCCCAGCAGGTGGCGCTTGCCGGAGTGCATGCGCATAATTTTGCCGGTCGCCGTGACGCGGAAGCGCTTGGCGGCGCCGCGATGCGTCTTCAATTTCGCTTTTCTGGCCATTCCCTTCTCCAAATTCCTAGGCGGTTGCTCCGCCGGGTTCCGGGCCGCGCTTGGCTTGCGGTGGCGGCGGCGCGGGCGGCGCGGCGCCCTTCTTCGGCGCGAGCACGGCCAGCAGGATATTCGCTTCCATGCGCGGCGGGCTTTCCACCTGTCCCAGCGCCTGGATGTCCTTTTCCGCCAGCAGGCGCGTCATTTTCTGCCGTCCGACTTCGGGGTGGGCCATTTCGCGCCCGCGGTGGAAGATCATGGCCTTCACCTTGTACCCGTCGGTCAGGAAATCGATGATGCGGTTCTTGCGCACCTGGTAGTCGTGCTCGGCGGTCGAGGGCCGGAACTTCACTTCCTTGATGTGGCCGCCGCGGTGGTGCTTGCGCTGCTCGTGGTCCCGCTTGTTCTCCTCGTACCGGAATTTCCCGAAATCCATGATCTTGCAGACGGGAGGCACGGCAGTCGGTGAGATTTCCACCAGGTCGAGACCCGCTTCCCGGGCCTTCCTCATGGCTTCAAACGGCTGCATCACTCCAAGCTGCCCGCCGTCTGCGTCAATTACGCGGATCTCACGTTCGCGGATGCGTTCATTCACGCGGTACTTACGATCGATACTGATACGGATGCCTCCTTTGCCTCAGTTCCCCTGGGAGACAGCTACCCATCCACGACCGAACTCCTGGAAGACCCACCCCTGGGCGGTTCCGGACCGGCGGGATACCGACGCGCAATCGCGAAGTATAGCATGAAAAGGCTGCCCCACTGGGATGCGGTCACAGGGCAACCCGATTATCGACTTCTTCGCGCAGGGCGGCGATGAATTCGGCCAGGGGGCGGGCGCCCAGATCGCCTTTGGAGCGGTGGCGCACGGAGACGCTTCCGGCCTCGGCTTCCTTCCCGCCCACCACCAGCATGTAAGGGATTTTTTCGAGCTGCGCGTCGCGGATTTTGGCTTGCAGTTTCTCGTTGCGGTCGTCCAGGTGCACGCGGAAACCGGCGCTGCGCAGCTTTTCCTCCACGCCGCGCGCGTACTCCTCGAATTTCGCGCTCACCGGCAGCACTGTGGCTTGCACGGGCGCGAGCCAGGCTGGAAATGCTCCGGCGTAGTGCTCGATCAGCACGCCGAAAAAGCGTTCCTCGGAGCCCCACAGCGCACGATGCACCATCACCGGCTGGTGCCGCGCCCCGTCATCGCCCACGTATTCGAGCTCGAAGCGCCGCGGCAGGTTGAAGTCGAACTGGACGGTCGAGAGCTGCCACGGGCGCCCGATGGCGTCCAGCAATTTGACGTCGATTTTGGGGCCGTAGAACACGGCCTCGCCGGGCATATATTTGTAGGAAATCTTCATCCGCTCGAGCGAATTCTTCAGCGCGCCCTCGGCGTGCTCCCATTCCTCGACTGTCCCGGCGTAATGCTCCGGATGCGCCGGGTCGCGCGCCGAAAGCTCCACCTCGAAGCGGTCGAAACCGAACGTGCGCAGCACGGCCAGCGCAAAGTCCACGCAGCCTTCAATTTCTTTTTCCAGTTGCTCGCGGGTGCAGAAAATGTGCGCGTCGTCCTGCGTGAACCCGCGCACGCGCAGCAGCCCGTGGAGAACGCCGGAGCGCTCGTAGCGGTACACCGTGCCCAGCTCCGCCAGCCGCAGCGGCAGCTCCCGGTAGCTCCGCAGCCGCGATTTGTAAATCAGGATGTGCCCCGGGCAGTTCATGGGTTTCAACTGGTATTCGGCCTTTTCCACTTCCATGGGGCCGAACATGTTCTCTTTGTAAAAATCCGTGTGCCCGCTCGTCTCCCACAGGTGGCGCAACATCACATGCGGCGTGAACACCAGGTTGTAGCCGCGGCGCAGGTGCTCCTCGCGCGACCAGTCCTCCATGATCTTCCGCACCAGCCCGCCCTTGGGATGCCAGAAGATGAGCCCTGGGCCGGCTTCTTCCTCGATGGTGAACAGTCCCAGCTCCGGCCCCAGCCGCCGGTGGTCGCGCCGCTTCGCCTCTTCCAGACGGTGCAGATAATCGGCCAGCTCCTGGTCGGTGAAGAAGCAGGCCCCGTAGATGCGCTGCATCTGCGGGTTGGTTTCCAGGCCCTTCCAGTACGCGCCCGCCACGTTCATCAATTTGAAGGCGTGAATGCGCCCGGTGGATGGAATGTGGGGCCCGCGGCAGAAATCGATGAATTTTCCCGTGGTGTAGAAAGAGACCATGGGCTCGACAGCTTTTTCTTCGACGAGTTCGCACTTGAAACCCTGGTCCCACTTTTTGTACAGCTCCAGCGCTTCCGGCTTCGGCAACATCTTCCGCTCGTTGGGGATGTCCTGCGCGGCCAGCTCGTGCATCTTTTTCTCGATGCGCGCCAGGTCGTCCTGCGTGAACGGCTCGTTGCGCAGGAATTCGTAGAAGAAGCCGGTATCGATGGGCGGCCCGATGCCCAGCTTCACGTCCGGAAAGAGTTCGAGCACGGCCGCGGCCAGCAAATGCGCCGCCGAATGCCGGAAAACGAACAGCGCATCCGGGTCTTTCACCGTCAGGATTTCCAGCTTCGCGTTGTCCAGCAGCGGGCGCGACAGGTCCACCAGCTCGCCATCCACGCGCGCCACCAGCGCGCTTTTCGCCAGCGAGCCCGAAATCTGCCGAGCGATTTCCGCCGGCGTGGTGCCCTTCGGCACTTCGCGCTTCGCCCCGTCCGGCAATGTGACGGCAATTGTTTCCATGCACGTTTCCCGATTGGACTGGGAATCTTCAAAGCTATCAGACAGTTTGCGAAGGGGTCAAGGCGCGCAGAAGACTGAGTGGCGGCAGCCGTGGCAATCGACCTCTACAACAGGGTGACGCCGGGGAGACCCCCGAAAGCCTTGTCGGAAGTTACGAGCTCAGCTTCAAAGGCGCATGCGGTCGCGTAAATAATGGCATCGGCCATCGCGAGCCGGTGCACGATGCTCGCGTCGGCGGCAGCGAGCGCCAACAATTCATCGAGCGGGATCACTTGCCGCCGACACGCTTGAGAGACGAATTGGTCAGCTTCCGTCTTGCTTCCGATTTGCAGGATCTTCTTCTTCACCTCATAAAGCACAATCGTGGGGACGAGGAGAGGACGAGGTCCCTCGAGATAAGGTGCGAACGCATGAGCATTGACGTCTTGAGTGAGATACTCGAGCCACCCCGAGGAATCTACCACCAGTGGTTCAGTAACGGTCTCTGCGGTCACGGTAGTCCTCCCGCCACGGCTTGCCCTTCAAGATTCCGCGCAGCTCGGTGATGGGCCGCGGAGCTTCCAGGCGAATGCCCCCGTCAGCGGCAAAGATCAGCAGTTTCTGGCCGGGACGCAGATGCAATGCCTCTCGCAGGCGCTTGGGAATGACTACCTGGAATTTCGGGGATACGGTTACAGTGTCCATCTAGACCTCGTCATACCTCCATACTATCGATGGTAATATTGTATGTCAACCTCGTGGGAGAGGGACAGCCATCCCTGCTAGCGGGTGAGGTTATAAATCAGCCCGAATTGGTCTTTGACGTAACATCTGGGGAATTCCGGCTCGTCTTTGACGATTTTGCAGCCCTTTTTCACCAGTCGTCGTTTGGCTTCCTTCACGTCATTTACCGTAACTTCGAGCACCGGCCCCAACTTCGGGCCACGTTCGATGAACAGGTTGATGTGCTCGCCATGAAGGCTGATCATATCGGGCATTTCGCCCGTGACTTCGAATCCGAGCTGGCTGACGTAGAAAGCCGCCGCGCGCTTCGGGTCTTTCGCCTGGATTAGGATGTCGGTGCCAAAACTGTTTGCCATGTGGTCTCCTATTTTTTTCGTGCCTCTTCCATCTGCTTCCACAGCGCATCCGGCAGTTCGCTCAAATTGTTGAACTCGCCCGCCCCGCGCAGCCACTGGCCGCCGTCAATCACTACGCATTCGCCATTCACGTATTCCGACAGAGGCGCGAGCAGGTACGCGGCGAGGTTGGTCAGTTCTTCATGCCTGCCAAATCGCTTCATGGGGTGGTGGTTCTTCGCACGCTCCTCGTACTCCTGAGACGGCATCAGCCGCGACCATGCGCCCTCGGTAGGGAACGGCCCGGGCGCGATGGCGTTCAGCCGAATATGATATTTCGCCCACTCCACAGCCAGCGACCGCGTCAGCGCCAGCACTCCCGCCTTCGCGCATGCCGACGGCACCACGTAGCCCGAACCGGATCCCACACCGGCGTACGTCGTGACAATGCTCAGCACATTTCCGCCGCGCCCGGCCGCGATCCATTTCCGTCCCAGCGCCAGCGTCGCGTGGAACGTCCCGTTGAGCACGATTCCCACCACCGCGTTGAATGCGTTCGGCGAAATTTTCTCCGTGCGCGCGATGAAGTTGCCCGCCGCGTTGTTCACCAGCGTGTCCACGCCGCCCGTGGCCTCGTCCGCCTCCGCCACCATGCGCTCCACGGCGGCAAACTCGCGCACGTCGCAGCAGGAGTACGTCCCGGCGCCGCCAGCTGCGCGAATCGCCTCGCAGGTTTCACGTAGCGGCTGCTCGCGCCGCCCGGCCAGATGCAACTTCGCGCCCAGTTCGGCAAACCGCAACGCCATCGAGCGGCCCAGCCCAGTGCCGCCCCCGGTGATCAGGATTGCGCGTCCCGCTAGCAGGTTTTTTTCGAACATGGCCTGAATTCCTTTCAGCTCGGATTGCCCGGCATCCGGTAGGGGCACGGCATGCCGTGCCCCTACAAACGCTGCCACATCGCGTCTACCGCCGCGCGCAGCGTGTCGGTCGCCGTCGCATACCTTCTCTCCGCAGCGTGTCGGTCGCCGGCCGCGGCCAGCGGCTCCGGCGGCGGAATCGCCGACCCGATGGCGATGCGAATGCGTCCCCTGCCCGGCAGGCATCGCCGCCACTGGAATCCGCGCGCCCGCGGCCAGAACTCGAACGACCCGCGGATGGCTACCGGCACTATCGGCGCGCGCAGGTGGAGCGACAGAATCGCCGCGCCCTTCTTGAACGTTTTGATCTCCCCGTCCACCGAGCGCTCGCCTTCCGGAAAAAGCACCAGCACCTTTCCGTGCCGCAGACCGAACGCCCCGGCCTGCATCGCGCGCACCAGATTCGCGTCCGGGTCCACCGGAATCACGTGCACCGCCCGGGCCACTCGCTGCCGCGTTGGCGTGGCGTAGTATTCGCTCGCCCCGACGAAAAACATCCGCCGGAAAACGTGCCAGGGCAGCGCTCCCGCCAGCAGAAACATATCGAGAAAGCCCTGGTGGTTCGGCGAGAGCAGAAACGCGCCCTCCCGCGGGAAATTCTCTACGCCCGTGATGCGCAGCCCGAGCACCACCGTTCCCAGCGCCCGCAGCAGCCTGGCCCCGAGAAACAGAGTCGCCTGCGTCACGCCATGCTCCTCGAGCAATCCCTGGAACAGCGGATCGTCCTCTGGCACGCCGCCCGGCCCCGCCCCGAGCAGACGTCCCCAGGCGTCGCCGCCGCGCGCCCCTCCCGCAGCCGCCCCGCCTTCTTTTGGCAGCACGGCTTCCACCAGTTCGCGCACCGTATAAATCTTCTGCCGCACCTCATCGGACACGGTGGTGCCGAACATCTCCTCGAGTTGGGTTAGCAGCTCGACGCGCTCCATGGAATCCAGTCCCATCTGCAGCTCGATATTCGCGTCCGGGTGCACCGGACCTTTCTCTCTCCCCGCCTGCGCGATTACATCCAGGGCCCGGGCCACCTCCGGCAGTGCGCACCACGCCGCGTCCGATTCGGACAGCGCACGGCCACCCTCCGCCGCAGCGGTCCCCGGCCCCGCCGCCAACTCCGCCGCGGCACGTTCCCGCGCGCGCGCCGCGATTTCAAAGCGTTTCAGTTTCCGCGTGGTCGTCCGCGGCAGATCTTCCGTCCACACCTCGAAGCTCAGCACTCGTTTGTGGCTCGGCAGGGCCACGCCCATGCTTTCGATTTCGAACCGCAGCACCTCGCGCATGTTCAACACTTTTCGTTCGCGCATCACGTCCTGATTCGGCACTACGACGGCATGGAGCCGTTCCGCGGAGGGCTCGCCCGGACGTTCCCGGCCCATTACGCACAGCTCTTTTATGTACGGCGAGTGCAGGTAGTGGGCCTCGATTTCCTCCGGATAGATATTCTTCCCGGAGCTGAGCACGATGATTTCCTTCTTCCGTCCCGTGATGCGCACGCGGCCGCGCGCGTCGATCACCCCCAGATCACCGGTCATCAGCCAGCCATCGCGCAGCGCCTCCGCGGTAGCGTCCGGCCGGTTGTAGTAACCCTGCATGACCACCGGCCCTCGAATCATGATTTCTCCGTCGCTTGCCGCGACGCCTTCTCCATTGCTTTCCGCGATGACTTCCCCACGGCTTTCCGCGCCGCCCTCGACCCCGCCCACGCCCGCGCCGTCTCCCCGCGGGCCGATTTTCACTTCCACGCTCCAGATCGGCTGGCCCACCGTATCCACCGCGGGATCTCCCGGGCGCAGAACCGTGGCCCCGCCGGTCGATTCCGTCAGCCCATAGGCCTGCAGGATGTTGAACCCCATGGCATAGAGTTCGCGCCCGATGGCGGGATCGAACCGCGACCCTCCCGTCACCAGCAGCCGCATCCGGGGCCCCAGCACGCGATGCACCCGCGCGAACAGCCGCGGCCCCACGTTCATTCCTGTCCGGCGTAGCATGGCATTCAGCCCCAGCATCAGACGGAACGCAGCCCGCTTCGCGCCATCGGCCGCCGCTACCTGCTGCCGCACCCGTTCGTGGATCAGGTAGAAGAACTGCGGGACGCAGCACAGCGCCGTGATGCCACGTTCCTCGAGCGCACGCAGTAACTCCGTGCTGTTCAGCGTTTCCAGATACACCACGCGCCCGCCGATCGAGAGCGGCAGCACCAGATTGGCCACCAGCGCCAGCGCATGGTAGAGCGGCAGCACGCCCAGCAGCACGTCCCGTTCGTCCAGCCAGATGGTGCGCACAATGCCTTCCAGCTCCGCCAGCAGGTTGCCGTGCGTCAGCACGACGCCTTTCGGGTCGCTCGTGGTCCCGGACGTGTACAGGATCACCGCAGCGTCTTCCCGGCGCGCCGGACACGCCTGCGCATCGGCCGCGCTCTCCTGCTCTCCCCCGCCGAGCGGCAGCACCGCGCAGCCTCCGCCCGCCTGTGACGCCGCCTGCCGCGCTACCGACTCCATCCGCGCCGACGCCACCAGCAGCCGCGCCCCGGAATCCTCCAGCAGCCGCGCAATCTGCTTCGCCGCGTAGTTCGTGTCCAGCGGCACAGCCACCGCGCCAATCTGGAGAATCCCCAGCAGGGCGGCGCACCACCGCGCATCGTTTTCCGCCAGGATCACGCAGCGGTCGCCCGGCCCCAGCCCTCTCGCGGCAAATCGCGCGCGCTCCTGCGCCGCCATGTGCGCCAGTTCGCTGTAGGTGATGGATTCCACCGTGTCGCGCCGCTGGACTTCCACCGCGGTGCGCGCCGCGTGGCGCTCCGCGGCCGCAGCAAACGCCTCGCAGAAGTTCTGGAACCGGGATACGCCGGGGGACGGCTGCGCCTGCCGGGCCTGCTCGCCGGGCGTGGCCGGCGCAGCGACGCCGTTCTGCGGGGTTGCGGGCGCGCTCATGGTTTCGCCGGCGGCGTGCCCGCGCCGGCAGCAGCCTCCAGCGCGAACTTCCGCGTATGGTTCAACAGCGCCACCAGCGATTCCCGCGGCACGCTGGTGACGAACGGCTCGATGATCGGTTTCAGCAGCAACGGGATGTCCCGCGTCAGCGTGATGGACTCGCACTGGACGTACGTTCCGCCGTCTTTCTCCTCGAATTTCCAGTACGTGTTCATCCGCCACAGGAACCCGCGGTCTTGCCCCTCCGGCAGGAGCTTTTCGTCCGGCTGGCCCTCGTTTTCCACTTCCTGCGACCGGGTGATGTGCGACCGGCTCACCATCCGCGCCGGGCTGATCGTCCGGTACCAGGCCTCGTGCCAGGTGTCCACGGTTACCGAGAGGATATGCTTTTTGTGGAACCGCAGGTAGACCAGGAAGTGGCCGTCGTCGCGCGAGATCAGTTTCGACCGCGCCACTTCCGGCCCGTAGTACTTCGAGTGGTGGTCGTAGTCTTCCACGAGCCGCACCACGGTGCCCACGTGCACGCCGGGCACAAAAACGAGTCCCACCCAGTGGTGCACCATCGCGTCCGGGACCTCGTATTTTTTGCCCTGCACCCGCTGGTCCAGGCGCTCGATCACCATTCCCTGGCCGCGCAGTTCCCGGTAGTATTCCTCTCGTTTCGCCTGCGGCTGCGCGTCCACCCACAGGAACGGGTCGTGCTCCACTTCCCGGTCGAATTCCGCATCGCGCGCGTCCGAGTAACGGTTAAATGCCTCGAGCGTCTCCGGCTTCAGCTCCGCCGCGTTGGCGCCGGGGCAGGCAATCAGAAGCAGCGCGGCCAGCCCGGCACACAACAGCGATCGGCGATTCCTCCTCATTTCGCCGCGAGTCTGCCCGGCCCCTGCCCCTCTGTCAACTCGCGGGCAGCTCAGTCCCAGGCCGCTAGATTGTTGCGTCAAACTGCAGCGCTTCTATCATCCGGTTCAATTCCGCCTGGGCCTCCGCGCGCTTCGCCTCCAGGTCCGCGGTCTCTTTGCGGATGGCCGCCAGCCGGTCTTCCTGCTCGTTCAGCTCTTTGGTATAGCGTTCCACCAGCGCTTTTTCCTCGGCGCTGCCCTTCAGCGCCTTCATGTTTTCCCGCAGCCGCTGCTGGTCGTTGAAGATGCGGTTGGTTTCGTCGCGGCGGGACTGAATTTCCCGGTCGAATCCGGCGATCACTCCCTTCTGCGCCACGATCTTCCGCAGCGCCGCCTCGATTTCCGGATTGATCGTCTTCTGCCGCACGAACAGCGTGATCTGATCGCCCGACAGGTTGCTGATGGCGTAGCGCGTCTCGAGCGGCTTCGCTTCCTTCACCGTCAGCATTTCCGTCTTTTTCGCTGGAACCTCCACGCGGAAGCGGTACATCCCCGCAGTCGTCTCCGCGGGCTCCAGCTCCGGCGCGAGTTTGTACTCCGGCCGGCGCGGGTGTTCGATCACCACGGTGCGCGGGTGCGTGTCTTCATTCCGGATGGTGTACGTCTTCTGCTCGCGGATCTCGCTCGTCATCGTCATCACCCCGCGGTTGATGCGCACGCGTGTGACCGGCTCCGACCGGCTCTCCGACTTCGCGTCCACGCGAACGCCCAGGTCCGCCGCGTACGAGAGCAGCCGCTTCTCCCCGGGTTTGATCGGGTCGAGCAGCCCTTCGCCTGCAAACGTCTCTTCCTCCAGCACCGTAAAGCTGCCGCCGTCCAGCGTCAGCCCGCTCGTGTTCGTCAGCCAGATGGCCAGCAGCGGCTGCGGCCGGCCCGCGGATTCGCTCCACAACGACACCTTCTCCGCCGTTACGTCCGACTGCAGGATGGGCACCAGCGCCGACTGATTTTTCCGGATCGTCACCGGCTGCTTCAGTTTGTATTCGAACAGGTCGCCCAGCTCGCGCGCCTGTGCCGCAGCCTGCTGCGACGCCCGCGTGGAGGCGAGAGTGTTGGCATCGTACGCGCGGTTGCTCGGTGCCCCCAGGGCCGCTTTGCGTTCAGCCCGGAACCGGCCCCCAGCAATCCCGCCCACCGGGGCCGCAGGCGCCGGCGCCGCCATCACCATTACCGATTCGGATGATGCGCCCACCTGCAGCTCCATGTCTTTCGACACTTCTTCTCCGCCCGTCACGGCGACATTGTTCTCGACATACGACCTGAATCCCGCCTGGGTGACCTCTACTCGATAATTTCCCTCCGGCAGCCCGTTCACCTGATAGTCGCCGGATTCATCCGTCGTGGCCGTTGCTACCAGATTATTGCTCGCGTCAACCACCCGCACGGTCGCATTGGCGACGACGGCGCCGCTCGGATCCGTCACATTGCCGGTCAGCGTTCCGTTGCCCGGAATCAGCGTCGCCGCATGCGTCTGCGGCTCCAGTTGCACGCTTTCCGGCAGCGGCACCACCGCCCGCCGCGAGTAGTACGGCTGCGAGAGCTGCTGGATGAACGATTGCGGCGCTCCGGCCACCAGCGACAGCTCCACGTTCTCCCAGTCCTCGCCCACCGTGTTGTCCACAATCGCCCAGCCCTGCAGCAGCGGCTTCGCATTCGCTTTCGACGGCATCACGATCCGGTACGTCGTCTTCCACAGCGGCACCTCGCTGATGTAGCTCACGTACACCTGCCGCTCGCCCGCGCCCGCCGACGAGATGGTCATCCGCCGCAGGTCCTGGAGGCGCGTGGACGCGATCAGGTTCAGGTAGCGGCCCACTTCCTGGTTCAGATCGCGTTCGGCCAGCCGCACGCTCGTCGCCGTTCCCAGTTCCGCGGTGCGCACCTCGCCCGCGTCGGTGATCAGCGCGACTTCGTCGTACGGCACCATCTGTCCTTCCTTCGTCGTCCGCGTCTTGCGTTCCACCGAAAGCAGCCGTCCGGTAATCGTTCCGCCACCCGTGCGCACCTCGAGGCGCGCCCCGCGCAGCGCGTTCAGGAACTGGCTGACCGTCGTCTGCTCGCCCAGCGGCAGCCTCAGCGCCCCCAGCCGCTTCGCCAGCGGCGCTTCCGAGTTGTAGTTGACCGCGGTGATTTTTCCGCCGCCCAGGTCCAGCACCGTGAGCGAGCTGAGCACGTCGTTCAACTGTCCGCTGGTGAAATCGATGGTCAGCGTCTGGTTGCCGCGCACGCGCCCCAGATGCTCGAAATAGCCCACGCCGTTTTTGTACAGCACCACGCGGCGCACCGGCAGTTTCGCTGCCGGGGTCTCCGCACCGCCGCCTGGTTGCGCTTCGCGGGCGGTGGCGCCCGCAACGGCAGGCGCCTTCGCACCGGGTTTTGCAGTTGATTTCTCCTGTGCCGCCGCCGGCCAGGCCAGTAACACAAACAGGGTTGCAGCGAGGAATTTTCGCAGCATGGGACGCCTCCTTCGGGCGCAGTTACAATACCATTTAGACACCGAGGCGAACGATTCTGCCGCCCCGGTAGCACAGACAATCCTGTCTGTGCTCTGATGAACGGCTTGTCGTCGGAGGTCTGGATGCCGCGCTATCTCACGTTTCACACCCTAGCCTGTTTGACGCGCCAGGGAGCCGCACAGCTCCTTGATCGTATCCGCCAGGCCCCGGGGCTCGGCGTGGCCCGCGTGCTGGTGAACCTGCAGGACGGAAAAATGCTGGTGGAATGGGAAGCTCCGGAGCGCGAGCCACTGGAGCGCTGGCTCGACGCCGAAAAAATGCACCGCGACTGGCTGCTGCGCGTCGAACTGGAAGCGCGCGAGGGACCCTTGGAACCTGCCGCATAGGTGGCGCTCCGACGAGTCGGAGCGCCACCCTTGCGTGGAACCTCTTCCGCCCTCCGCGCATCTCATGGAAACCAGCACTTGAGGCATGCGATCCGTGTCTCCTAGCTTCGGGACGGGACGCAGAGCCGCAAAGGAGTCCGCAAATGGCCGATTACGCCAATTCCGATGTACTCGTCTCCACAGCCTGGGTGGCTGAACACAGCCGCGATCCCGGCATTCGCGTGGTCGAGGTGGATGTGGACACTTCCGCGTACGCGCAGGGGCACGTAGACGGCGCCATCGGCTGGAACTGGCAGACGGAGCTGCAGGACCCCATCCGCCGCGACATTCTCGATCCCAAAGGATTTGCTTCGCTGATGCGCCGTTCCGGCATCACGGCCGACACCACCGTCGTGCTCTACGGCGACAACAACAATTGGTTCGCGTGCTGGGCGCTCTGGCTGCTCGGCTATTACGGCCACTCGAAGCTGCGCCTGATGAACGGCGGCCGCAAGAAATGGGTCGAGGAGAAGCGGCCTCTCTCGGCGAAAGCGGAAGCCGTTACCACCTCGTCGAACTACCCGGTGCCCACGCCGAATCTCGATCTTCGCGCGCGCCGCGACCACATCTTCTCCGTGCTCGATGGCCGGCTCGGCGCCCAGCTCGTGGACGTCCGCTCCCCCGACGAGTTCACCGGGCGCATCATCGCACCGCCGGGCATGACGGAAACGGCCCAGCGCGGCGGCCACATCCCCGGCGCCGCGAGCATTCCCTGGGCCCAGGCCGTGCTGGAAGACGGCACCTTCAAGCCCGCCGACGCCCTCCGCCAGCTCTACGCCGGCAAGGGCATCACCGGCGACAAGGAAGTGATTGCTTACTGCCGCATCGGCGAGCGCAGCGCGCACACCTGGTTCGTGCTGCGCTACCTGCTCGGCTACAGCCGGGTGCGCAACTACGACGGCTCCTGGACCGAATGGGGCAACATCGTCGGCGCGCCCATCGAAAAGGAAGTCGCCGCTACCGCCGCCAGCTGACGCGGTCCGCGCGCTCACATTTCCGGATTGCCCGCCAACGGCAGCCCGAAGGCCATTGACAGCGAGAGGCCGCGAAGTTCAGCGGCCTCTCGCCTTACCTGCCCGCGCTCCACGGCTCGGCCGATCTTCTACCCCATCCGCGCGGCCGATCCTTGCATCCTCTCCACCACCGTCCGCAGCACCCCCGCGCTCCGCTCCAGCGCCTGCCGCTCCTGCGCCGACATCTCCGGCTCGAACACCTGGCTCACGCCCTGGCGTCCCAGCACGCTGGGAAGAGAGAAGGTCGCCCCGTATTTTGGATGGTAGGAGCCGATGGGGATCACTGCCTGCTCGTCGCGCAGGATCGCCTCCGCAATGCGCGCCGTCACCATACCGATTCCCAGCCGGCTCGCGCCCGTACCTTCGATGATGGTGATATTGGCGTAGCGCACGTCCTGCTCCACCTCCCGCCGGAAGGTATCGAGCGACTGGCCGCTTTGCTCCAGCAGCGCGGTGATCGGCGTTCCGGCCACGCGCGCCGAGGACCACAGAAACACCTGAGAGGTGCCGTGTTCTCCCACCACCTGCGCCTCCACATTCGACGGATTCACCTTCAGCCGCCGCGCGAGATGCAGCCGGAAGCGCAGCGAGTCGAGATACGTCCCGCTGCTCAGCACACGGCCATGGCCGGCGAGCTGGCGGGCCACATCCGCCAGCGGGTCCGGCGGGTCCGTCACCACCAGGAGCAGCGCCTGCGGGGCCACCGCCGCCACCTGCGGCACGATCTGCCGGTACACGCCCGCGTTGGTGTCCAGTAATCTCAGCCGTCCCGCCGGATCGCTGCGGTCCGTTGCCCCGCCCGCTTTTTCGTTGATCCCCGCGGTGATGATCACCAGCGCCGCATCGGCCAGGTCGGAATAGTCGCCCGCACGAATCTCCACCGTGGGAGAAAGCGTCGCGCCATACTGCAAGTCCGCGACCACGCCCTTTGCCAGCGCCTGGTTCTTGTCCACCACAATCACCCGGCACGCCGTGGTCCCCCGCGCCACCAGCGCCACCAGGCACGCCGTTCCCACGCCCCCCGCGCCTATGATTCCAACTTTCATGCCCCTGTCCCTCCCTCTCGACTCTCGCGAGTATACGCGCCCCCTCGGGTCTTCAAGTATGTGGTCACATTCAGCCAGCGCCGCGCATCGAATTCTGGCCTCCTGCTCCGGCAGGATGGCAACTTCCAGATCGAGGTGACCCATGTCTTACGGCGGAAAAGAGCTGGCCAACGCGTTCCGTACGGTGCGCAAGAACACGATTCAGGTTGCGGAAGATATTCCAGAGTCCAAGTACAGCCACGTGGCCGCGCCCGAGGCGCGTTCCGTGGCCCAAATGCTCACGCACATCGCCATCGCCACACGCCTGTGGATCGATTTGAATAAGAAGGAAATCACCACGCTGGCCGGCTTCGATTTCTCCAAAATCAGCGACATCTTCAAGGCCGAGGAAGCCAAGCCCAGGACGAAAGCGGAGCTCATCGAGCTGCTGCGCACCGAGGGAGAGAAGTTCGCGGCCTGGCAGGAGACGCTGACTCCCGAATTCCTCGCCGAAACGGTCACCGAACCCGACGGCAAGACCTCAAAAACACGCTTCGAAAGAATTCTGGGGGCCAAGGAGCACGAGATGCACCACCGCGCCCAGTTGATGCTCATCGAACGCCAACTCGGCATCGTTCCCCACCTCACGCGCCAGTTCAACGAGCGGATGGCCCAGATGCGCGCCGCCCAGGCCCAGCAAGTGTCGTCCAGCGCGGCCCGCTAAGCGGTGCTAGCCCCCGTCGATGAAGTCGGAGGCCGGTACGTGTGTTCGAAAGGCTCAGCAGGCTTTTCGAAGAAAATGCTCCTGAGCCGGGGCATCTCCTGCCTTGCGAAAGAGTCTCCAAGGCCGACGAGCGAGTCTAGATCCTTGCTCGAATCGAGTTTGAACCGCCCTGCAGGAGCTACCGGGTCTACCCTGAAGAGGTTGGCCTCTCCCACGAGAACCATTGCGGTACCCAGAGAGTACGAAGACTGCGCGACGCTCATCAACTCGAATAGCTTGTAGGTCCAGACCTTTCGACGCCACCCCAGCCACCCACCTCTACCTACGTTGAGTGGCGACCTTGTGGTTCCAACGCTCAATATCCGCAGACTCTCCCGGTCCCAGCCGAGCACACCAATTGCTTCCGAGACTGCTAACCCCGTGGGGTTGCTTGCGCAGATGCCGCCGTCGACCAGGGGTACGCCCGAACGAAGACGGTGCGGTGGAAAGTAGGTCGGCGCGGCAGCGGTTGCCAATGCCACGTCCACGGCCCTTCTACCATAATCGACCCAGAGCCGAGGCACGTGGGCGGTCTTGAAGAAGTGCACTTCGCCAGTGTCAAGGTCTACGGACGGAATCACGAGCCGACACTGGGAGTCTCCGAGTTTGCGATCCCCAAACGTCTGTGCCAAATGAAACTTTAATCGGACGGGATCGTATTTCCCGGTTCCTAGTCTTCCCCACAGTGGCACCCAGCTGCGCGGGCAGAAAATCTCAGTGCCCGCAGTCACGTAAAAATTAAGCAGCTCCGATGCTTTCAGTCCGAGCCCCAAGCCCAATGCAATGATTCCGCCTGTCGAAGTTCCAACTATCAGGTCAAAGTACTCCCCGATCGGCCTGTCCAGCCCGGTTTCCAGATGGGTCAAGAAGGAGGCCGAAAAAGTACCCTTGATGCCGCCACCGTCAAGAGCCAGGATGCGACGGTTTATCATGCCGCCCGCCTCCCATGGGATTTCGCCCTAGGCGGATGTACTCCGCCTCCAATCCATTCTCCTGTGGCCCGCCAGTACTCGTAGAAAAGGAGCCAAAGAAGCGTCCAGGGTACAATCGAGTCTGAAATGAACATCCTCGGCTGCCACTCACCCGGCAGGTGAAGGCAGAGATGGTTCCCGGGGTAAACATGGGGGATCGGCTCGCCGTCCGAGCGCTGCTTGAGCAGAGGCTCCAACACCCGCACCCTCGGCGAGATGCCCTCCTTCAGCACAATCTCCACCGTGTAGTCGCGGCTAAGGGCGGACGGCCGGAGCGGGCCAACCCAGCACACCTGGGCGCGCTTTCGGCTCGGAGCAAACTGGGGATACTTCTCCTTCATCGAATATAGCTGCTTGGCCAGCGTGAGCCGCTCCGTTTTGAAAAACCTACTCACCGTAGAATGTGTTCCCTGGGATCTTTGAAACTCCTGGCGTGACAACGCTGGCGATGACTGCGGCGCCCCTCCGGGTTCCCAGGTGATGGGCCTTCCGAAGTTCCTGTATTTCTCCTGCCTGCTCGGCCAGTGCCAATCGCACGGGACGTTCTCCGAAGAGCCTGCTCAGGCGTGCGCCCATCTCGTCTATTCCACGCAGGCGTGAGATTTCCTTCCAGTCTTCATTTAGCTCCCGAATCCCCTGCCCGAACGCGTTGTAGGCGCTCCGGCTCGCCCACTTTTCGCTTAGGTCCTCCTGAGGATTCATCGGATTCACCACCACGAGTCTTCCGGGGGCCGCCGGTAGCCCGCCGATGATCCCTTCGAGGATTGTTTCAAGCCCGGCGTGGACTGAGTTTTCTCCGGCGAAGTACATGCCGGCCAACGTAGTCAACACGATCGAGACTGGCGCATCATTCGCATCTGCGGAGTAATAAGAGTCGCGCCATCTCTTTAGCAGCTGAACTGCACGCTTCAAAGGTGGCTTCTGCTCAAGAGGCTCCCTCCCAGGCAAGCGCTCCGCTTCGGCGAGGACGGTCTTCAGCGAGAGCCTTGCTCGACGGTCGAACCAGCCTGCGAAGCCCTTAGGATTGCTTGGCTTCCACTCCCTCGCTGCCTGGTCAGGAACCACAACGCACGTGGGTCCCGCTGTGGGGTCCGGACAGGCGGGCAAGATGTCGAGGTGAAATTCGTTTGCGTAATTTAGACGAACACAGCGGTTCTTCAGCTCGAGCATTTGGCTATAGTCTCGATGCTGCCTCAGCCGCGACTCAACGGCCCTGAGAAGCCGGGTGGGGTCAGTGATGCGACGCCAGTCCAGGCTAACTTCAAGAACCAAGTCGAGGTCATACTCCTCCTGAGCTAGGGGCTTGACAGTGGTCCCAATCGCCAGTGACCCCTGGGGATAAATCGCTTGGCGAATTCCGGCAATCGGGCTGCCTTCCGCCTCCAACCAATTCGCCACGGCTTGATACCTTTCCTCCGCCTGCTGATGCTGCGAGGGCGTGATCTGCAATTGCGCACCGATCCGGTCCAGCAGGTCCTCCAGCTGTAATTCTCGAGATTCGGTAATAAGCATTCTGCCTCCTTGTTCGAACCCGACCGATTTGAGAAAAGTGCGTTCTGGGCCAAAATTCCGGCCCTACTCGATTGCATTTGGCTGATGTGAATCTGTGTCAGGCTTGCGACGACGCTTCGAATCGTAGGCTGCGATCAGATCGTGCGGAGCTGGTGCAGTCTTGCGGTTGCGAATGCCAACGCCTCGTGGCAGAGACTATCCCACGAGATCTAACACTTCTTCGTTCCCGGGCTCATCCTTTCCCCAGGCCGAAGGTCAAATCCAAATTTATTGGATGGATGGTGCTGCCCCCGGCCTAGAAGTTCGTCAGCCGGATACCACCAAATGGTGGCCCGGCGAGAAATCCTAGCTGCAGCCGGAGGTTTCGCCGCAGTTGCCGCACTTGTAGCAACTGCCGTTGCGGGTCATCAGGCTGCCGCAATTGGAGCAGGTCGGCGCATCCTCCGCGGTCGGTAATGCGCCCGGCGCAGAGAGGCTTTCCGTCAGCGTGCTATGGGGAGCCGCGGCCACGCCGTTTTCCTCGGCGGGCGCTGCGGAGGTCAGATAATCCCGCGAAATGAATTTTCCGCCCAGCCACCGCCCGATATAGTCCAGCACCGACTTCGCGTAGCGGATATCCGGATTCGGCGTATAGCCCGAGGGATCGAACCGCGTATTGATGAATTTGTCCACCAGCGACTTGAGCGGCACGCCGTACTGCAGCCCGATCGAAACCGCCATCGCGAACCCGTCCATGAAGCCCGAAAGCGTCGAGCCTTCCTTGGACATCTTGATGAAGATCTCGCCCGGCGAGCCGTCGTCGTACATGCCCACGGTGATGTAGCCTTCGTGGCTGGCGATGGAGAATTTATGCGTCACCGAGTTGCGCGTTTCGGGCAGCTTGTGGCGGCGTGTCCCGGGGAACATTTCCTGTTGCCCTGCGGCAGCGGCCGCATCAGCGGGCACCACGCCCGCGGGTGTTGCCGCCGGCGCTGGTGCAGCAGCCGGTTCCTTCTTCCCCTGGCTCGCGGAAAGCGGCTGGCTGCGCTTGGAGTTGTCGCGATAGACGGCCACGGCCTTCAGTCCCAGCTTCCAGGACTCCATGTAGGCCTGCATGATCTCTTCCACCGTCGAGCTTTCCGGCATGTTGATCGTTTTGCTGATCGCGCCGGAAAGGAACGGCTGCGCCGCGGCCATCATGCGCACATGCCCCGTCCAGGAAATCGATCGCGAGCCCGCGGCCGGCGAAAGCGAACAATCGAACACGGGCAGGTGGTCCGTCTTCAACGCCGGCGCCCCTTCAATCGTCCCTGTGCGGTCGATGTAGTCCACAATGGCGTGCACTTCCTCGGGCTGGTATCCCAGACGGCTGAGAGCCAGCGGCACCGTGTTGTTCACGATCTTGATCATCCCGCCGCCCACCAGCTTCTTGTATTTCACCAGCGCCAGGTCCGGCTCGATTCCCGTGGTGTCGCAGTCCATCATGAAGCCGATGGTGCCCGTAGGCGCGAGCACGGACACCTGCGAATTCCGGTAGCCGGATTTCGTGCCTTCCGCCAGCGCCTTCTCCCACGCGTCCTGCGCCGCGCGCAGCAGCGACGCCTGCACGTTCTCCGCCTTGATCGGCCGCACCGAATCGCGGTGCATGCGGATCACTTCCAGCATGGGCTCGCGGTTCGCCTCGTAGCCGGCAAACGGCCCCAGCCGCTCCGAGATGCGCGCCGATTGCAGGTACGCCTCGCCGGTCATCAGCCCGGTGATCGCGCCGCACACGTCGCGCCCGCCGTCGGAATCGTACGGAAGCGCCATGGACATCAGCAGCGCGCCCAGATTGGCGTAGCCCAGTCCCAGCGGCCGGAAGTCGTGCGAATTCTGCGTGATTTTCGGCGTCGGATAGCTTGCGTTGTCCACCAGGATTTCCTGCGCCGTGATGGTGACGTCCACCGCCTGCCGGAACGCCTCCACGTCGAACTGCCCGTTGCGTCCCAGGAACTTCATCAGGTTCAGCGACGCCAGGTTGCACGCCGTGTCGTCCAGGAACATGTACTCGCTGCACGGGTTCGACGCGTTGATGCGCGCCGTGTTCTTGCAGGTGTGCCAGCGGTTCACCGTGCTGTCGAACTGCATCCCCGGGTCCCCGCAGTGCCACGTGGAATCGGAAATCTGCCGCAGCAGGTCGCGCGCCGAATATTTCACGGCCGGCTGCCCGTCGGTCACGTTGTGCGTCCACCAGTCGCGGTCGTCCTCCACCGCGCGCATGAAGTCGTCGGTCACGCGCACGGAGTGGTTCGCGTTCTGGTAGAAGACGGAGCTGTAGGCCTCGCCGTCGATCCCCGAATCGTATCCCTGCTCGATCAGCGTATGCGCCTTCTGTTCCTCTTTCATTTTGCAGTTGATGAATTCCATGATGTCCGGATGGTCCGCGTTCAGGATCACCATCTTCGCCGCGCGCCGCGTCTTCCCTCCGCTCTTGATGACGCCCGCGAACGCGTCGAACCCGCGCATGAAGCTCACCGGCCCCGAGGCGATCCCGCCACCCGAGAGCGACTCGTGGGCCGAGCGCAGCGTCGAGAAATTTGTACCCGTTCCCGAGCCCCACTTGAACAGCATCCCTTCCGTCTTCGCCAGCGACATGATGGAATCCATCGAGTCGTTCACCGAGTTGATGAAGCACGCGGAGCACTGCGGCTTCGCCTGCACTCCCACGTTGAACCACACCGGCGAGTTGAAGCTCATCTTCTGCTCCACCAGCAGGTGCCGCAGTTCATCATGAAAGGCGTCGCGCGACTCCGTGCTTGCGAAGTAACCTCCCTGCTCTCCCCACCTCACAATCGTGTCCGCCACCCGGCTGATCAGGTGCCGCACCGAAGATTCCCGCTCGCTGCTGCCCGGCTTGCCGTGAAAATATTTCGACGCCACGATGTTCGTGGCCGTCTGCGACCAGGACTTCGGAACTTCCACGTTGTCCTGACGGAAAATGACCTGGCCCTTTTCGTTGCCGATCTGGGCCGTGCGCCGCTCCCATTCCATCAGGTCGAACGGCGACGTCTTGCCGTCGGTGAAGTGCCGCCGGAATTCCATTCCCGTTTTGCGCTGTAGTTGTGTGCCCACGCCGGTGTGTCCGTTCAATACTGCTTTTCCCGCCATGTCCGTCTCCCCTCTCCTGGTCTGATCTCGCCGGTCCGCGCACCGGCCCGGGGAGGTTCCGTGGAAGGGGGAAACCTCTCCAGTATACCGCTTGTCAAACTCGCCAGTTCCCGCCTGTTCCGTTGAAAGTAACCCTCGCCCACCCGCGAGAGTTTTCCGTCGAATCAGCCGGAGTCTGCCGCCATTCACCGGGGATTCTACCGCTGAGGTCTGCCTGAAAAGGGAAAGCAAACCCTGCGGAGAATCGCGCTCGAAAAATGAGGCGACACTCTCCCACGGTCGCTTCGGCTATTAGGACTGGCCTCCGGCGGGAAGCTTTCGAAGCCGGTCGGTCGGCTGGCCCTGCCCGGTCCGGTTTCGCTCCCCCGTGCTGGGGCGGGAGTATGCTCCGAGCGAAAGGTGGTGTCAAGAGGTCAGATACAAAATAGTGTGGTCATGTGTCCGAAGTGTCCAGATGTTGTGGCTGATGTCCCAATTCGGCCCATAGTTCTCGCTCCACGCTCAGGTTTCGCCGTACAATTCCCTTCAGCATTCGAGCACGGGCTCAGTTCATGTCCACGCAACTGCGCGTCAGCTTCGCACTGGCACTCGCTCTCTCCGCAATCCTGTGGAGTGCGCGGCCCAGTTCGGGCGCGCAGGCTGCCATCGCCCCCGCCGGCTGCTCAACTATCGCTGTCCCCGCAGCGGCGTCGCAGCCCGCGCTTCGAGGCCTCGCCAACTTTGGCCAGGTCACACCGCTGCTGTTCCGTGGCGGCCAGCCCACTTCCGAAGGCTATCGCGAGCTGAAGCAGATGGGCGTTGACACGGTCATCAGCTTTCGCCACGAGAAGGGCGAGAACACTCTCGAGCGCCGCGCCGTGGAAGCCCTGGGCATGCGCTTCGTCAATCTTCCCTGGCGCGCCTGGGACAATCCCACGGACGACGAGGTCGGCCGGTTTTTCACCCTGCTCGCCGCAAGTCCCCAGCGCAAGGTCTACGTCCACTGCCAGCAGGGACGCGACCGCACCGGCGCGATGGTGGCTCTCTATCGCATTGCAGTGGATCACTGGTGCCCGGCGAGCGCCGTGGCCGAAATGAGGGCCTACCACTACCACCACTTCTTCTTCCCGCAGCTTGAAACCTACGTGGAAAATTTCCCGCAGCGTCTGGCCACCGACCGCGGCCTCGCCCCCTCCGTCAGCACCGCTCCCAGGTAGCCGCGGTCAGTGCTTCTCTGACCGCGGATCTTTTTCTCATCCCGCCCTATTCGTATCGCAGCGCCACCACCGGATCCAGCCGCGCCGCCTTCAGCGCCGGCCACACGCCGAACACCAGCCCGATGCCCACCGACACGCAGAATCCGACAATCACCGCCCAGATCGGCACCACCGCGCGCCAATCCAGCGCCGCCCCCAATCCCACCGTCACCAGCCATCCCAGCACGATGCCCATCACTCCCCCGATGCCCGTCAGCGTCATGGCTTCGAACAGGAACTGCCATTTGATGTCGCCCCGCCGCGCTCCGATCGCTTTTCGCACGCCAATTTCCCGCGTGCGTTCCGTCACGCTCACCAGCATGATGTTCATCACGCCCACGCCGCCGATCATCAGCCCGATCGAGCTCAGCACCAGCATGGCCAGCGCCACCCCTGCCAAAATCGCGTAGAAACTCTCGATGGCCTGCTGCGAGGTCTGGATGGAAAAATCGTCTGGCTTATCGTATGCCACTCTGCGCGCGCGGCGCAGGATCACCCGCGCTTCGTCCACCGCGGCGTCCAGCCGGTTCGGATACGCCTCGATGCGGTACCCGTGGAACTTTGTGTTGGGGTACAGCTTCCGGAATGTGTAGTACGGGATGACCACCCGGCGATCTTCATTGTTCATCCCGAAGCCGCCTTTGGGCAGCTCGAAGACACCGATCACTTCAAACTGGTGGCCGTTCGCGATCACCAATTTCCCGATGGGATCCACGTTGGGGAACAGCGCCTTCGCCACGCTCTCCCCAATCACCGTCACCTCCCGCTTGTGCTCGTTGTCGCCGTCGGAGAAGAACCGGCCCTCTTTGAGATTCGCATTTGCATACACTTCCGCGAACGCCGGGAAGGTGCCGCGAAAATCCAGGGCGGTCACCTCCTGGTCCTTGTACCGGACGCTGCTCGTCTCGTTGTCGGGGAAAATCGAGATGGCCACCGCTCGGATGTCCGGCGCCTCTCCCACGAGCGCCTGGCCTTCTTCCAGCGTCAGGTCCTTGCGCTTCCGTTCCTCTTCGGTCAGCCGTCCGGTGCGGAAGCCCTGTTCGAATTTGGAGATGAACGCCGTGTTCGCGCCGTACCCGGTGATCACCTCGGTCACCGTCGAGTTGAAACCCTGGAGCAGTCCGGCCACAACAATGATGATCATCACCCCGATCACCACGCCCACGATGGTCAGGAAGCTCCGCAGTTTGTGTGCCCGCAGCGTATCCAGCGCCAGCCTCAGGTTTTCGCGGTAATCATGGCGCATCGCTCGCTCCGCCTCACATCTCGTACCGCAGCGCTTCGACCGGGTCCAGCCGCGCCGCCCGCATCGCCGGATAGATCCCAAAGAACAGTCCCACCGACGTGGCCAGCAGCATCGATACGATGATGGCGCTCACCGGCGTGGTCGCCGGCATGAACGTGAGGTTGCGCACCAGCGCCGCCACCGCCATCCCCCCCAGCACTCCTGCAATTCCGCCGGCGGCCGCCATGATCGCCGACTCCACCAGGAACTGCATCACGATATGCTGTTTCCGCGCTCCCAGCGATTTGCGGATCCCGATCTCCCGCGTCCGCTCCGTCACGCTGGCCAGCATGATGTTCATGATCACGATCCCGCCCACCACCAGGAAAACCGAAGTGAGCATGATGGCCAGCCCGAACAGGTTTCCGGTGATCTGCGTCCAGGTCGCCGTGATCGAGTTGTTCGTCACTACCCCGAAATTGTCCGCGGTGTCGTACGGCACCTTGCGCTTCGCGCGCAGGATCACGCGCACCTCGTCCACCGTGGGCTCCGTCAGTTCCGGCGACCGCGACGCCACCCAGATGGCCACCGAATCATCCGGCAAGTGCCAGCTCTTCATGTAGGTCGCGAACGGCATCCATACGAAGTTGTCCCGCGACTGCCCGAACACAGAGCCCAGCGGCTTTGCCGTTCCCACCACCAGGTACGTCTGCGGCCCCACTCGCACTGTTTTGCCGACCGGGTCCACGTTCTCAAAGAACCGCTGCACCAGATCGTTCCCCAGGATGCACACGGGCGAACGGTGCAGTTCGTCCGTGTCGTTCAGCGCCCGCCCCTGGTCCATGGTGAACCCGCGCAGGTCCATCATATTGGGCGTTCCGCCGAACACGTCCGCGCCCTGCACCGTCTCGTTCCCATAGCGCACGTCGAGTTGCCGGTTCGCGCTCGCTCCCACCTGCTCCGGCCGGTCCGCGTGGTCCCTCACGTATTCGTAGTCGTCCACCCGCAGCGGCGGCCGCCGCGCCGCCTTCACGAAGGCCTCGAAATTCGTGATGATCCCGTATTTGTCGAAGATCACCGTGTTGGCCCCCAGGTTGGCCACCTTGTCCGACACGTAATGGTTCAACCCCTCCACCACCGACATCACCAGCACCAGGGTGAACACCGAAAGGATCACGCCCAGCAGCGTCAGGAACGTCCGCAGCCGGTTCACCCGCAGCGTATCCACCGCGAGACGCAGCGTCTCGCCGAACGCCACCGCATTGGCCCGGCTGGCTTCCTTCATCTGGGGTCTTCCGCTCATCTTTAGTCTATACGTTTTTTGGCCGTTTGAAGTTTCCGCCCTGCCTCTGTACACGGCCCCGCCTTTAGAGTAAAAGATGGTTCGTTGCAGCGCTCGCACCCCACATAATGGTTCGCGGCGCCGCCCGCTCGCAGGAGGAAACCATGCACAGGACATCCACAGCCCTCGCGGCACTCGCAGTCGCGTTCGCCCTCGCCGCTCCCCCTGCGCCCATCCGCGCGCAGGCCCCGCCGGCTCCCGCCAGCTTCAAGGCGGAAATTATCCGTTCCATGGAAGACGCGGAAAAGAAGCTCGTCGCGCTCGCCGAGAGATTTCCGCAGGAAAAGTACTCCTGGCATCCCGAGGGCGCCCGCTCCACCAGCGAGGTCTTCATGCACGTCGCCTCAGGGAACTACACGTTTGCCACCTTCCTAGGTACTCCGCGGCTGGAAGGCACCACCGGCGCCGCGCTCGCGAAGATCACCGATAAACCGAAGGTGATCGAAACGCTGAAGGCCTCCTTCGCCCACATCAAGGCGGCCATCCAAAACGCCCCGGACATCGATAAACCGATCAAACTGTTCGGCCGCGATGCCACCGTGCGCGAGGCCATGCTCGTCGCCGCCACTCATTGCCACGAGCACCTGGGCCAGCTCATCGCCTACGCCCGCGTCAATGGCATCGTGCCCCCCTGGAGCGAGGAGCACGCGGCGCCAGCGCGCCCGGCAAAGAATTAGCGCGCCGCTCCCGGCAACCCTGCCCGGCGCGGCCCGAATCCCAATCTCATGCGCCTTTCCTCTGCGCAGCAGGACTGCCGCCGGTCGCCGCGCGGCGTTCGCTGTCTGACCGGCATCGTCGCTCGCCTTCGCTCCTGGATTTGCCTGCTGCTGCTCGGCGCAGGCCCGCTCGCAGCCCGGCAGGCAGCCAAACTTCCTCCTGCTCCTGCTTCCACTGCCGCCCCGCCATCCTCGGTCCCCTCGCAGCCGCCTCCCTCGCGCCAGGAGCTGCGCGCGCTCCTCGAGCGTGTGATCGCCACCACTCACCGCAGCGATGCCGCCGAGGCGGAATTCGCCCGCACCGAACACTGGATCGAGCGCCGCCACGCCGGCGATGCCGGCCCCGTCCTCGATCGCGTCTATCGCGTCTATCCCACCGGAACCGGCACGGTAAAAATTGTCATGGCGGATTCCGGAGCCCAGGTGACCCCCGAAAAGTTTCGCGAGGAGCTCCGCGAGGTCGAGCAGGACCTGGTGTGGGCGCTGGACCCCGATGAACCCCGCCAGCAGGCCCGCGTTGTGAAGTGGAAGAAGCGCACGGCAGAGCGTTACCGCGCCGTGGAAGCTTTCCGCGACGGCTACGAAATCTCCTGGCTCGGCTCCGAACGATTGCCGAATTCCTCCGCGCACCGCCCTCTGGAGAAACTCCTGCTCGATCCCAAGCCCGCCACCGCCTCCGGTTCCATCGCCACCGAGCTGCTTGCCGCCAGCCGCATCACCCTCTGGGTGGATCCGCAGAGCGGAGCCGTAGTCCAACTGGACGCCGAGCTGGTTCGCGATCTCCGGTTCGGCGGCGGCATCCTCGGGAAGATCGACAAGGGCGGACGCGTGCACATCGAACAGAAGGAAGTCGCACCTGGGATCTGGCTTCCCGCCCTCATCTCCCACCAGGTGCAGGGCCGCAAGCTCCTCTCGCACGAGGAGTCCGTGCGCACGGTTGAGGCCCGCGATCATCTCCACGTGGGCCCGCCCTCCCAGCTCCTCCCCGAAGTGCGTCGCGAATTGAGCAACCCCAATCTCCAGGTTCCCGCACCCTAGCCCGTCGCGGGGGTATACTGGATAGCTGGCAGGAGGCTGTCTATGCAGAGTTATTTCGCCGCCGGATTTCTCGCGTTGGCCTTTGGCGCTGCCTTTACCCCCGCGCTGCAAGCCCAGGCCCTGCCATCTCCGCAGACCTCTGAAAAGCCCGCGCAGAAAGCGGCGGAAAAACCCAAGAAGGTGTGGACCAACGACGATCTGACCGATTTGCGCTCCTCCGTCCGGATCACCACGGCTGCAGCTACGCCTTCCGCGGAGGGCTCCGCGGCTGGAGAAGCCACCGCCGCTGCTGCGGCGGCCCCAGGCAAGGAGAAAGCTCTGCCGGATGAAAAGGACCCGGAGTATTACCGGAAACAGCTCGGGCCCCTGCGCCAGCAACGCGACCAACTGGATGCCAAGATCAAGGAAATCCAGGACGCGCTGAACAACCCCTCCCAGGGCACCAACAAGATCAATACCACCCAGCAGGCCCCCAACATGCCTCCAGGCACCGAGCAGGGTGGCCCTCCTCGGGCCGATAACAGCCTCTATGGCAACCAGATCGTCAGGCCGCAGGACCAACTGGAGGTCTACCAGAAGCAGCGCGACGAAGTGCAGGAGAAGATTGACGACCTCGAATCCCAGGCCCGCCGCAACGGAATCGATCCCGGCGACATTCGGTAGCTCACGCATGTAGGGGCGCTGCTTGCTGCGCCCCCGCACCATCCAGCGCAGGGCTGACCCCCGCACCACAGGCTGAGAAACCCCAACAGGAGATTCATCGCACGGCCGGGAAGCGGGGCCAAGCAAGCGCCGCACCATCCTGGGCGGCCCCGCCAGCGTGCGTTCGCTGCATCCCGGTTCAAATAAAAAGGGGCCCTTGGATGGGCCCCTCGTCCTAACCTGATTTCCTGAATGCCTGCCTTTACATCACCCCGGGAAACAAAATCTTTGCCCAGGAGTGAGCACGCTCTCTGCCACGACAATTCTCCAGCCGGTTCATACTAACCGATGAGTTTGCAGGCACTTACAGTGACGCGTTTGGATTCGGCGATCCCGCCTTCTACACTTTGTAGTATTTGCTCCCCCAACCCTACGGAGTTTTGAAGGATTAGTACCAGCCGTCCTTCCCGCCGGCGATGCTGGGACCCCATTGGGGAGTGCTGCGGAGGATCATGCCTCTGTGGCGGAAACCCTCGGCAGCTCTCGGCGTGATTCTCCGTTCCGCGTCATCGGGAAGCCGGTATGGCCAGAGCGAAGAATCGCCGGCGCACCCACCGAACCAGCCACCACCCGGGCCACGCCAGCAACGAGCTCAGCACCAGGAGCGAGGGGACCGTGCCCAGCAGCCATAGCATCAGCCCGAGCACCAGCTCTGCCGCCTCGCGGAAACCTTCCACCGCCGCGTTGTTGATTCGCGTGCCCAGAGAAGGCGCCGGAGTCTCCAGTGATTTCTTGTACTCCTCGGTGATGCGCAGATCCACCGACGCGTATTGCACCTGGTTGTCCAGCGTCTTCCGCTCCGCGTCCATCTGTTCGATCTGCTGCCGCGTGCGCGCGATTTGTTGTTCGACCTGGAGGACGTCGCTCACTTTTCCGGTGCGTTCGCGCAGAATTTCCACCAGCCGCTTTTCGGTCTCTCGCGCATTCGCCAGCCGCGCCGTCAGGTCCACGTACTCCCGCGTTACATCGTCCGCGGACTGGTTTTCCTGCTCCACACGCCCCAGTTTCCGCAATTCTACCAGCACCCCGTCGAGCTGGCCGGCGGGCACGCGAACCGTCGCCGTCAGCGACCGCCCGGCACCAGCGGGCGAGGCCACGTTGAGCTCGCCGAAATATCCCTGGTGCGCTTTCACCAGGTTTTCCAGCGCCGCCCGCGCCGCGTCGAACTCTTTCGTCAGCACCGCCAGCGATGCCCGCCGCACAATCATTGGTCCGGGCTGTTCGCGCGACTCTGCCGCACCCTGATCCTTCTTCGACCGCATAGCGTTGGCCGACTGTGCCTGGAGGTCCCTCGTCCTGGCTATCTCGTCGAGGCTCTGGCTGCGGGCCACAGCAGGAGGCGTCGAAGGCGCTGAACCGGGGGCCGACGGCCACGCCGTCTGCTGCATGCCTACGTTTGATCGCGACCGCATCAGGTTGGGGATGCTGATAGCGAGCAAAAGCAGCGCTGCGGCGCTCAACGCTGAGCCCCAGACCAACCAGCGCACTGCACGGCGGCTCGGCACTGGAACCTTTTCCCGTGGCGCGGCGGCCTCCGCATCTTTTTGCGTCGCGGCGGCCCGCAGCAGGTTCTGCTCCACGGTGGCAGGGATCGTCCCGACCTCCCATTCCGTCATCTGCCGTGAGAGCGAACGCAGGCTGGCCGCCAGTTCGCGGCATTCCGCGCACTGCTCCAGATGCGCCGCCGTCGCCGCCGCGCGTTCGGCCGTGAGCTCGCCGTCCAGATACGCCATCACCTCTTCGCGATTGAATGCATGTGTCGTCGGGTCCATGATTTCGTTCCTCAGGCCGCGCCCGCGCGCGGCTGCCGCGCCTCCAGCAGCTCGCGCAGCGCCATCCGTGCGCGGAAGAGCCGCGACCTCACCGTGTTCACCGGAATCGCCAGCACCTGCGCAATCTCCTCGTAGCTCAATTCCTCGTATTCCCGCAGCAGCAGGATTTCCCGCTCGGTCGATTCCAGCCGCTCCACCGCGTCCCGCACCCACGCTGTCGTTTCCGATTGCGCCGCCTGCGCGGGCTCGGCTACGTGGGCCGCGTCCGCAACTTCCCGGCCCGCCTTTCTCCGTTCCGCGTGGAGCATGCGCACCGCGATGCTGTAGAGATACGTGCGAAATAGGGCCCGCGGCTCGTAGCGCGTCGCGCCTTTCAGCACGGCCACGAACACGTCCTGTGTCAATTCTTCCGCCCGCGGGGGATGCGACAGCCGACGGCGGAAAAAGCCATAGAGGCGCTGGGCGTAACGCTGGAACAGCTCCGTGAACGCCTCCGTGGAGCCCTTCTGGAACTCGAGCATCAGCTCTTCATCGCTGGACATGATCTCGGTAGCACAGACATCCCGAAGCTTCGGGACTGTCTGTGCCCCCTCGCGCCTGTGCCGCCGGCTCGAGGTCCTTTCACCAACTGTAATGCCGCGGGAGCCCAAAAAGTTCCCGGCCAGGTAGCACAGGCATCCCGAAGGTTCTGGACTGCCTGTGCGCTTTTATGATCGAAGGGAAAGCCTGCCTTATCGCAGGCCCTGCAACGCCGCGATGTGCTCCGGCGTCGTCCCGCAGCACCCGCCCAGAATGCGCGCGCCCGCCTGTTTCCATCCGGCGCATTCCTTCTGATACCGCGCCGGCGGATATTCGTCGGTGAACATCCATTCCGGAGGGTTGAAGCGGCCGATATGCGCATACGCCCCGGTGGCCACCTTTGCGCGCGGCATGAGCTCTTTCATTCCCGTCGTGATGTCGTCCGGAGGCGCGCAGTTCAGCAGCACCGCATCCACGTTCTTCTTCTGCATGGCCTCCACCGCGTCGCCCAGCGTCTCCCCGGTAAAAAGCTTTCCCGTTTTCGCCGGCACAAACGCCACCCAGCACGGCAGTCCCAGCTCGTGAGCCACCTCCGCGGCCACTTTCGCTTCGCCGATGCTGTTCACCGTCTCGAACAGCACCAGGTCCGCCCCGTTCTGTTTCACCACGCCGAAGATTTCGCGATATTCCCGCCGGGCCTGCTCGTCCGCCGGCACCAGGTCCGGCCGGAAGCACCATTCCAGCGTGGTGATGGCCGCGGCCACCGCCACGGGACGTTTTGCCGCAACGTGCTCGCGCGCTTCCACCGCCAGCCGCACCGACGCGGCCAGCAGCAGGTTGGCCCGCTCGTCCAAATCCTTCGCCCCAATGTGGCGCCGGTGCGCGTCGTCGCGAAAATGGTTGTAGAGAGCGCGGCGCGAAAGTTGAAAGCTGTTCGTGCTGATTACGTCCGCCCCCGCGCGGATGTAATCCTCGTGGATGCCGCGCACGAACTCGGGCTTGCTGGCGAGCTGGTGGTCGGCCCAGCTCACGTTCCGGCGCAGGATTTCCGTCCCGATGGCGCCGTCCAGGATCACCGTCCCGCCGCGTTTCAGCGTGTCGCGCAGAGGCTCGTAGTTCATGTCAGTTTCCCCTCCCCGCGCCGAGCAATTCGCGCAGCGCTTTGGTGTGCGCCGGAGACGTTCCGCAGCAGCCGCCCACGATTCGCGCGCCCGCCTCCCGCCACCGCCGCGCCTCCGCCTGGTACTGCGCCGGCGACGTCGCCTCCGTTTCGATGAACTGCGGATGGAAATCGAACTTCCAACTCGGCGGCGAGAACCGGCCGATGTGCGCGAACGCCCCAAACGGAAGTTTGGTGAACCCCTTCATGCGCCCCGCGGCGCGCGTGATGTCCGCCGCCGGCGCGTTGCTCACCAGCACGGCTTCCGCCCCGCCCTTTTCCATCGCCGCCACAGCGTCTGCCAGCGGCTCGCGGCTCAGGAGCTCGCCCTCCGGCCCCAGCACGAAGCTCACCCACACGGGAAGCTTCGCCGCACGTCCGGCGGCCAGCGCCGCATTCGCCTCGTGGATCGTGTTCATGCTCTCGGCCATCAGAAAATCCACCTTCTCCGCTGCGAACACCTCCGCCATCGGCTGGTGTTCCCGCAGTGCCGTCTCGTACGGCGGCGAGAGGTCGGGACGGTAACAGTGCTCGATCGGCGAAATGACTCCGGCGATGGCCACCTTCCCGTCCGCGCCCGCTTTCTGGCGCGCGTTTTTCGCCAGGGCCACCGCGGTTTTCTGCAGTTTCGGCACCAGGTGCTCCAGCCCCGGCGCGCCGATTTGCCGCATGTGTTCCAGGTCGCGGAACACGTGCAGGTAGAGCCGCGGGTTCAATTGGAACGTGTTGGTCCGCAGGATGTCGGCGCCCGCGCTCAAATATTCCCCATGCAACGCCTCCACTGCCGGCGCGTCCGTTTCCAGGCCGTGTTTCCGCCAGCGCACGCCCCGCCGCACCAGCTCCGAACCCATGGCGCCGTCCAGCAATAATGTTTCTCCGCGGTCCAGCCGCGCTCGCAATTCGTTGTACATAGCCCCTCCCTCTACGCCCCGTGGCGCGGCCACTCCTGGCCGCGCTCCCCGGTTTTTGCCGCTTCCGCTACGCCCCAATCGCCCCGCGCACCGCCGCCGCCAACTCCCGTGTCCACCGTTCCACGTCTTCTTCCCGCTCCGCCTCCACCATCACCCGCGCCACAGGCTCCGTTCCCGAGTATCGCAGCACCACCCGCCCCGCGGCGCCGAGCGTCGTGTCCGCCGCGGCCAGCGTCCTCGCCACTTCGTCCAGCGTTTCCAGCGGCGGCTTCGACCGCACGCGCACGTTCACGATTCGCTGCGGGTACACCTTCAAATTCGCGGCCAGCGCGTCCAGCGGGCCGTAGAGCGACACCAGGCTGGCCACGATCAGCGCGGTGAGCAGCCCGTCGCCGGTAATCGAATCGTCCAGAAAAATCACGTGTCCCGATTGCTCCCCTCCCAGATTCGCCCCCCGCCGCTGCATCTCTTCGAACACGTAGCGGTCCCCCACCGGCGCCCGCGCCAGTGCGATGCCCTCTGCTCCCAGCGCTCGCTCCAACCCCAGGTTAGTCATCGTCGTGCCCACCACCACGCCGCCTCTCAGTGTGCCCGTCGCGTTCATGTGCCGCGCGGCGATAAATAGCACGCCATCGCCGTCCACGATCCTTCCGGAGCGGGAAACGAAAATGGCCCGGTCCGCGTCGCCGTCGAAGGCCGCTCCCAGCTCTGCTCCCTTTTCCAGCACCGCACCCCGCAGGCTCTCCGGATGCAGCGAACCGCACCGGTCGTTGATGTTTTTCCCGTTCGGCCGGTTGTGGATCGGAGTTACCTGCGCTCCCAGCGACCGGAACAGCGCCGGGCCCAGCTCGCTCACCGCTCCGTTCGCGCAGTCCAGCACCAGCGGCATCCCCTCCAGCCGCGCCCCGGGCAGCACGAACCGCCGCAGGTAATCCAGGTACTGCGCGTCGAGCACCGTGTCCGCCAGCAGCTTCGCGTCTGCGTCCGCTCTCGCCGATTCCCTCCGCCGCAGGATGTCTTTCTCCAGCGCCGCTTCCACCGCGTCGGAGAATTTCGTCCCCTGCAGGGAGATCAGCTTTATTCCGTTGTCCGTGTAGGGATTGTGCGATGCGGAGACCACCACCCCGGCGGAAAATCGGTTCTCGCGCACCAGGCAGGCCACCCCCGGCGTCGATATGACTCCCGCGGAAACCACTTCCGCGCCGGCGTCCATCGCGCCTCGCGCCAGCCGCGCCGCCAGGTGCCCGCTCGACTCGCGCGTGTCCATCCCCAGCAGCACGCGCGGGCGCGCCGACCCGCTCGCAGCCCTCAGATGCGCGCCCAGCGCTCCGCCCACCGCCTCCAGCGTTGCGTTGTCCAGCGGGAATTCGCCCGGCACTCCGCGAATTCCATCGGTCCCGAAAAGCTCTTTCGACATCGGCGATTTCCGCTGCGATGCGCGGAAGCATGCGAGTCTAGCATAGCGGCGTACCCAGGAGCCGGACCTGGCGAGAGGCGGTTAGGTTCGAGTCACTCCGGTTTCGATTGCAGAAAGAGGAGCGCGCCAGTGGCGCTCAGTGGGGCAGTTGCTGCGCGGTCACCGGGCGGACGTTCTCTCCGTCCTGCGCCGCCTGGCCGACACTCAGCGCTACCACGTCCTGCGCCGTGATGTTCCCGTTCACCTGCACGTGCACGCCGTCGTCCTGGCCCAGCGTCACCGGAATCAGCCGCAGTTTGTTTTCCCTCACCACCGGCACGTAGGGACTCCCGTCGCGGAAAATCAGGGCGTCGTCAGGCACCAGCAGGCCCGTCCCATGCGCAGCAATGCTCAATTTGAGCTGACCGTACATCCCCGGATAGAGCGCCCGGTCCCGGTTCGGCAGGTCCACTTCCACGAGCATGGTTCGCGTCGCCGGGTTCAGCGCCTCCGGGTGACGCGTCACCGAGCCGCGAAATTCCCGTCCCGGATATTCGTTTACTGTCACGATGGCGGGGTCCCGGTCGCGGATGAACGGCGCCACGCTCTGCGGCGCGTCCGCATACACCCGGATCGGCGACAGCGTGGCCAGGATCAGGATGGGCATAGAGGTGGCCGGCGCCGTGGCCTGCGGGATCAATGCCCCCGGGTCCACGTTTCGCGCAATCACCACTGCGTCAAACGGCGCGGCGATCGTTTTATAGGCTCCCAGCGCTTCCAATTGGTCGAGCGTGGCCTTTGCGGCCACCAGATCGTCGTGCGATTCGTCCGCGGTCTGTTGCGGGATGGCCCCGTCACGCGCCAGCGGCTGGTTCCGCCGGTCGGTGATCTCCGCCAGGTGATAAGTTGCCCGTGCGTTGGCCACCTGCTGATCCAGCTCCGGCGATTCCAGCGTGGCCATCACCTGGTCTTTCTTCACCCGGTCCCCTTTGTCCACCGTGATCGTCTTCAGGTATCCCGAAATCTTCGCGTACACCGGCGTTTCGATGTATCCCCGCATGGTGGCCGGGATTTCCACCGAGCGCGCGGTTTCCGCCTGCAACACGGGGGTCACTACCACGCGCCGCCCTTCCGCCAGTTCGTGGCCCAGCGCGCCCGCCTGCTGTTCCAACCGCGCCCCGCGGACGCGGATCAGGCCCGCCACCAGCCCCAGAATCACCGCAGCCGACACCAGCGCCGCGATATAGAACAGGACGCTGGCGCGCCTCGGTGGATTCACTTTGTGTTCGTCGCTCACGATTCGCTTTCGATTGCCCCTCGCCCTTTCGGCAGCGCCGCATCAATCCGCGCGTCTCGCTCCGCCTTCGTGATCAGGTGCCCGCTGAAGATCGAATACACGGCGGGAACCACGAACAGCGTCATCGCCGTGGCTGCGATCAGCCCGCCGATCACTGCGCGCCCCAGTGGCGCGTTCAACTCCGACCCCGAGCCGAGGCCGAACGCCATCGGCAGCATTCCCAGAATCATCGCCAGCGCCGTCATCAGGATCGGACGGAACCGGATGCGTCCCGCCTCGATCGCTGCCTCCACCGCCGTGTAGCCCTCCTCGCGCAGGTCGTTTGCGAAAATGATCAGCAGGTTCCCGTTCGCCACTCCCACCCCCACCGCCATGATCATCCCCATCAGCGATTCCACGTTAATCGTCGTTCCCGTCCCCGCCATCATCCACAGCGCTCCGGCCAGCGCTCCCGGCACAGCCAGCAGGATGATGAACGGTTCGAGCCACGATTGGAAATTCGCCACCATCAGCAGATACACCAGCACGATGGCCAGCACGATCCCGCCCTCCAGCGTCGCGAACGACTGCCGCATCGCCTGGCTCTGCCCGCGGATGGCGATATCGGTGGCCCGAGGCATCGGGCCGAGCTGGCGGATGGCCTGTTCCACCGCCGCCGTGGCGCTTCCCAGGTCCCGCCCCGCCACGCTCGCGTTCACGTCCACCACGCGCTGCACGGTGTAATGCGCCACCACTGCGGGGTCCAGCGCGTGCGTGATCCGCGCCACGTTCGACAGCAGTTGTGGCGGCCCATTCGCCTGCCCCTGGCCGGAGGTCACCGGAGTGGCCGCCAGCGCCTGCGGCGAGTGAATCACCTCCTGCGGCGTCTGCGAAATTACGGTGTAGTTCACGCCGCTCTTCGGGTCCAGCCAGAAGTTGGGGGTCAGCAGGCTGTTCCCGCTCAGCGACGTCAGCAGGCTCGAGGCCACCTGCTCCTCGGTGATTCCCAGCTCCAGCGCCTTCGTCCGGTCCACATCCACATGCACCGCCGGATAGTCCAGCGGCTCGGCGATCCGGATGTCCGTCAGCCCCGGGATTTTTTCCATCGCCGACTGCATTCGCGCCGCGATCATGGAATCCGTTTCCAAGTTCGCGCCCGACACCTGCACGTCGATCGCCGACGACAGGCCGAAATTCAGCACCTGTCCGATCAGGTCCGCCGGCTGGAAATAGGTGAGCACGGTCGGAAATTCCTCCCGCAGCAGTTTCCGCAGTTTCGCCTCGTATCCCGCCGTCGGCGCGTGCTTCGCCTTTAACTGGATCAGCACGTCCGCGTCCATCGGCCCGATCGTGTCCGTCTGGTAGAACGCCAGGTTGTACGAGATCGGCAACCCGATGTTGTCGCTGATGCCTTCCAGGTCTGAGGGCGGGATCACCCGCCGGACCGCCTGCTCGATCTGATCCACGATCTGTTCGGTCCGTTCGATTCGCGTCCCGGTCGGCGCCCGCACGTGCAGCCGCGTCATTCCCGCGTCCACTGCGGGGAAGAAATCGGCGCCCACGAATTTCACCAGCCCCAGCGACGCCGCCAAGATCAGCGCCACCACCACCAGCCCGGTCACTCGCCCGGCGATGAACTGCATCAGGCTCCGCCGGTACAGCTCGCGCACCCTCTCAAACCCGCGCTCGAACCAGGCAAAAAATCCCCGCGTGTGCTCGTGGTGCGCTTCCCCGATCAGGTTTGCGGCCATCGCCGGCACCAGCGTCCGCGACAGCAGGTACGAAGTCAGCATCGCGTACACCACCGCCAGCGCCAGTGGCGTGAACAGGAATTTAGACACGCCCGAAAGCAGCACCACCGGGAAAAACACGATGCAAATCGACAGCGTCCCCACCAGCGTCGGCGTGGCGATCTGCGACGCCCCGTCCAGGATGGCCCGCAGCAGCGGTTTTCCCATCGCGTGGTTCCGGTGAATGTTCTCCACTTCCACTGTCGCGTCGTCCACCAGCATCCCCACCGCCAGCGCGATTCCCCCCAGCGTCATCGTGTTGATCGTCTGTCCCGAAAGCTTCAGTCCCACAATCGCCGTCAGGATCGATAGCGGGATCGAGGCGATCACGATCAGCATGCTCCGCCCCGACCCCAGGAACACCAGCACCATCAGCGACACGAGCAGCGCCGCGATCCCCGATTCCCGCACCACTTCCCACAGCGCATCGCGCACGAATGCGGACTGGTCGAACGTCAGCGCGATCTTCAGTCCCGACAGCGCTCTCGGCACCGCAGCCAGGATTTGCGGGATGCGCTCCCGCACCGCGGACACTACCCGCAGCGTCGAGGCGTCCGCGTGTTTGATCACCATCAGGTACGTGCCCCGCCGCCCGTCCACCCGCACCACGTTGGTCTGCGGCTGGTGCGTGTCGCTCACCGGCGCTACGTCCTTCAGGAACACCGGCGTCTCCCCCGACACTTTGATCGGCAGGCGGTTGAAATCCGCCACCGTCTCCGGGCTCATGTTGATGTCCACGTTGTACTGGTAGTTCCCCATCTTTGCCGTGCCCGAGGGGATCACCACGTTCGTCGATGCCAGCGCCTGCCCCACGTCCAGCGGCGAAAGCCCCAGCGCGTACAGCTTCAGCGGGTCCAGGTTCACCATCACCGCGCGCTGCACTCCTCCCAGCGGCGCCGGCGTCGAAAATCCCGGGATGGTGAACAGTTGAATCCGCACGAAATTCAGCCCGTAGTCGAACAATTGCTGCTCCGACATCGTCTCGCTGAACATCGTGAGTTCCGCCACCGGCAGGTTCGAAGCGTCGTAGGAAATAATCTGCGGCGGCTGCGTCCCCCGCGGCAGGATGGTCAGCAGCGTTTCCGACACCGCGTTGATCTGCGAGATGTCCGTCCCCAGGTCCGACCCCGGCTGGAAATAGACTTTCAGCAGCCCCAGACCGTTGATGGACTGCGATTCGATGTGCTCGATATCATTCACCGTCGTCGAATACGCCCGCTCGCTGATCCACACCATCCGGCGTTCCACCTGCACCGCGGGAAGCCCCGGATAGTTCCACACCACCAGCACCACCGGCAATTTGATCGCCGGGAAAATGTCCACGTTCATCAGCGAATAGGAAAGGCCTCCCAGCACGAGCATCAGCAGCGCCATCACCGCCACCGTCAGCGGACGCCGCAGTGCGAGTTGGACCAGCCACATCACGGGGAATTACCCTGAATGCCTTTCACCACTGCGCGCTCCGCGCGAACGGTGCGCTTCCCTGCAGGGAAATGCGACACTCTAAGAGATACGCAGGATAGTCTAGCGGTTCAGCTTCCGGCAGCCAAATCCGGGGAGATTCATCTCGCCTGTTGCCGCCTTTTTCCGCTACAATGCCCCCCCTATGACGCGGCCTGTACTGGAAATCGTCCCGGCCAACGGCTCGCGCCCCGGCCGCCGTGTGATCCGCCTGGCCGGGCGCCTCGGCATCGAAACCGTTCCCGCGTTTCTCGCCGCCGCGCGCGCCGAATCCGCCGCCACCCTGATCCTGGACATGGGCGACCTCGAATACATGGATTCTTCCGGGGTCGGCGCGCTGCTCCAGATTCACGTCAGCCTGGCGAAGGGCAACCGCCAGCTCGTCCTCGCCTCCGTCCCCGAACGGGTCCGCATGGTCCTGGAAATCGCCCGCCTCCAGAGCATTTTTCCCATGTATTCCTCGGTGGCCATCGCCGAGGAGTTGCTGCCGTAGCCCCAGTCCCGCCAGCGCCCCGCGCCATTCCGCTCGCTCCGCGACAAACTTCCCGTGCAGCCTGGTAGTAGAATGTGGTTCTGAGGCCGGAGCACGCCGCCTCAGACAATCACCGGAGACCCGCATGGGCGAGCCGATCCAATTCGAAGTCAACGGTCAGCGCCGCTCCGTCACCGCCGACCCCGAAACCCCGCTCCTCTGGGTTCTCCGCGAAGAGCTGGGCCTCACCGGCACAAAATACGGCTGCGGCGAAGGCGAATGCGGCTCTTGCACCGTGCTGGTTGGTGACAATCCCCGCCGCTCCTGCCAGGTGCCGCTCCGCGCTGCCGCGGGCAAATCCATCACCACCATCGAAGGACTCGAGCAAAACGGCAAGCTCCATCCGGTGCAGCAGGCCTTTCTGGATGCGGGCGCCTTTCAGTGCGCCTATTGCACCTCCGGAATGATTATGACCAGTGTGGCGCTGCTGCGCCGCAATCCCAGCCCCGGGCCGCAGCAGATCGCCGAGTTCCTCCAGGGCAATATCTGCCGCTGTGGCAGCTATCCGCGCATCATGGAAGCGGTCGCCCGCGCCGCAGGTGCCATGAAGGGAGGCCGCGGATGAGCGAACCCCGCTCCACCTCCGCTTTCACTCCCGAGCCCGAACGCCTCGAATTCACCGAGGGCTCCTTCCATCGCTTCGATTGGAGCCGCCGCGATTTCTTCAAGCTCACCGGCTCCGGCGTCGCCGTTTTTCTCGCCGCCCAGTCCCCTGCCTCTGCCCAGGAGTCCGGCCGCGGTCGCGAATTTGGCGGCCCGCAGCTCCCGCAGGAAATCAGCGCCTGGCTGCACGTCGGCGAAGACGGCGGCGTCACCGTTTTTACCGGCAAAGTAGAAGTCGGCCAGAATATCCGCACCTCGCTTTCGCAAAGTGTTGCGGACGAGCTGCGCGTTCCCTTCGACCACGTTCGACTGGTCATGGGCGACACCGCGCGCACTCCGTTCGATATGGGCACATTCGGCAGCCGCACCACTCCCACTATGGCGCCACAGCTCCGCCGCGCTGCTGCAGCCCTTCGCGATCTGCTCGTCGCCTTGGCCGCGAAGCAGTGGAACGCCGCGCCCGCCGCCCTCTCCGCCGCGGATGGAAAAATCACCGATTCCGCCTCCGGCCGCTCCGCCACGTATGGGGAACTCGCCCGCGGCCAATCGCTCGCCCAGACCATTCCCGCCGAGGATCCCATCACCCCCGCCGCCCAGTGGACCGTCGCCGGCCGTTCGCTCTCGAAGGTGGATGGCCGCGATTTCGTCACCGGACGCCACCTCTACACGCCCGACATCCGCCCGGAAGGCGTGCTCTGCGGCCGCGTGCTTCGCCCGCCCGCATTCGGCGCCTCTCTCGTCTCGCTCGATGCCCGCGAAGCCCAGGCCATCCCCGGCGTCGTGGTCGTTCACGACGGCGATTTTGTGGGCGTCACCGCGCCTCGCCTCCGCGATGCCGACCGCGCCCTCGCCGCGCTCCATGCGGAGTGGAAAACCGTTCCGCAGCCCTCCAGCAGCGATCTCTTCGACTATCTGAAGCGCAACGTGGAAGACTCCGGCGAGCATCGCTTCCGCCACGAATCGGGTTCCGTGGATTCCGCCCTGGCCCAGGCCGCGCATCGCCTCGAAGAAACCTACACCGTTTCCTACATCGCCCACGCTCCGCTCGAGCCCCGTGCCGCTCTCGCCGAGTGGAAAGATGGCAGCCTCACCGTCTGGACCGGCTCGCAGCGTCCCTTCGCTGTTCGCGACGAGCTCGTCGCCGCCTTTCATCTCTCTCCCGACCGCGTGCGCGTCATCGTCCCCGACACCGGCTCCGCCTACGGCGGAAAGCACACGGGCGAGGTCGCCGTGGAAGCCGCCCGCCTGGCCCGCGCGGCAAATCGTCCCGTCAGTCTGATGTGGACGCGTGAAGAAGAATTCACCTGGGCCTATTTCCGTCCCGCCGGCGTGATGGAAATCAAAAGCGGTGTCGCCAGCGACGGCCGGCTCGCCGCCTGGGAATTCCACAATTACAACTCCGGCGCCTCGGCCATCGCCACGCCCTACGCGGTGGAAAACCAGCGCATCGAATATCATTCCGTTCGCTCGCCTCTCCGCCAGGGCTCCTATCGCGGCCTGGCAGCCACGGCCAATCATTTCGCCCGCGAATCGCACATGGATTCGCTCTCCCGCGCCGCGGCGATGGACCCGCTCGAGTTCCGCCTGAAAAATCTCTCGGACACGCGCCTCCGCGCCGTGTTTGAAGCCGCGGCGAAATCCTTCGGCTGGCCGGGGAAGCGTGAACGCCCAGGGCAGGGATTCGGCCTCGGCGGAGGCGTGGAAAAAGGCGGCTATCTGGCCACGTTTGCGGAGGTCGCCGTGGACCGTGCATCGGGTGCGGTTCGCGTTGTGCGCGTCACCACCGCCTTCGAGTGCGGCGCCATCGTCAATCCCGATGGGCTGCGCAATCAGGTGATGGGTGCCACCATCATGAGTCTCGGCGGCGCTCTTTTCGAGGCCATCCGGTTCGAAAACGGCCGCATCACCAATCCTCTCTTCTCGCTCTATCGCGTCCCCCGTTTCCAGGACGTGCCGCAGCTCGAAGTCGTCCTCCTCGACCGCAAAGACCTGCCGTCCGCAGGCGCCGGCGAAACTCCCATCGTCGGCCTCGCTCCCGCCATCGGCAACGCCATCTTCGACGCCACTGGCGTCCGCCTCCGCGGGCTCCCTCTGGTCCCCAACGGCTTCAAGAGTTAAGGCAGCGCGGCCCTCTTCCACTGTTCCCCGCCCCGAAATTCGGTTATAAACGGTACCTCGTTCGGTCTCCGGGACGACGCAGGAGACATCATGGTTCGCCATCCGCTCGTTCGCCTGTCTGTGCTCGTTCTCGCGGGCACTTCATTCCTCCGGCCCGGCCTTCTGTGCGCGCAGGACGCCACCGCTGCCGCGAGCCGCATCGGCGCTGTGGATGAATCTTCGCGCGTCGTGCTCCGCGGCAATCGCCACCCGCTCGCCACCGCCGCCAACGACCGCGGCGAAGCCGATCCCAATCTCCCCATGGAGCGCATGCTGCTGGTCCTGAAGCGCGACCCTGCCGCGGAAGCCGCTCTCGATCAGTTCCTCCAGGACCAGCAGGATCGCTCCTCGCCCCGCTTCCACTCCTGGCTCACCCCCGCTCAATTCGGCGACCGGTTCGGCCCCTCCCAATCCGATCTCCAGACCGTGGCGTCCTGGCTCGCCTCCCACGGCTTCCGCATCAGCCGTATCGCCCACAGCGGAATGTTCATGGAATTCAGCGGCACCGCCGGCCAGGTGAAGGATGCCTTCCACACCCCCATCCACGTCTATCGGGTGAACGGAAAAACGCATTTCGCCAACGCCCTCGACCCACAAATCCCCGCGGCCCTCGCGCACGTGGTCGCCGGCGTCACCACGCTCCACAATTTCGAGAAGTCACCCATCGTTCTGGCTTTGGGTTCCGCTTCCCGCATCGGCGACTCCAGCACCTGGCAGCCCGATTTCACCTTCAACGGCGCCTCCGGCCCCGCTCACTACCTCGCTCCCGGTGATTTTTCCAAGATCTACAACACCGCGTCTCTCTATTCCGGCGGCATTGACGGGACCGGCCAGAGCATCGCCATCGTCGCGCGCACCAACATCAACCTTTCCGACGTGCAGATTTTCCGCATCGCCTTCGGCCTTCCGTCAAACGACCCGCACATCATCCTCGACGGCCCCGACCCCGGAAACCTCTTCGGTTCCGAGGAGACGGAGGCGGACCTCGACGTGGAATGGTCCGGCGCCATCGCTCCCCGCGCCGCCATCAACCTGGTCATCTCCGCCAGCACCAACACGACCGACGGCGTCGATCTCTCCGCCCTCTACATCGTGGACAACAATCTTTCTCCGGTAATGAGCGCCAGCTTCGGCGAATGCGAAGCCTCGCTCGGCCAGACCGAAAATGCATTTCTCAATACTCTCTGGCAGCAGGCCGCCGCGCAGGGCATTACTGTGGTCGTCTCCAGCGGTGACAGCGGCGCTGCCGGCTGCGACAACCCCAACGCCGAACAGCCTGCCTCTCACGGCCCCGCCGTCAATGGCCTCGCCTCCACTCCATTCAACATTGCCGTGGGCGGGACCGAGTTCGACGAAAACGGCGCAGCCAGCACCTACTGGTCGCCCACCAACGGACCCGATCAGTCTTCCGTCCTCGGCTATATCCCGGAAGTCGTGTGGAACGAAAGTTGCGCCGACGCCAACCAGTGTGGCTTCGTTTCGCTCTTTGCCTCCAGCGGCGGTCCCAGCACTCTCTATGCGAAACCTCCCTGGCAGGCAGGCCCCGGTGTCCCCGCGGACGGACAGCGCGATCTCCCTGACGTCTCTCTCGCCGCCGCTGCCGGCCACGACGGCTACCTCATCTGTCAGGACGGCATCTGCTTGACCGATGGCGCCGGCCAGCTCATCAACGCCTACATTGTTGGCGGCACCTCCGCAGCAGCGCCTTCTTTTGCGGCCATGATGGCCATGATCGTCCAGCAAACCAATTCGCGGCAGGGCCAGGCAAATTTTGTGATCTATCCCCTCGCCGCGGGTCAAAACGCTGCGGCCTGCAATGCAACCGGCGGCCCAGGCAGCCCGCAGAGCCAGTGCATCTTCAACGACATCACGCAGGGCAATAACGACGTTCCCGGCCAGACCGGCAGCGCCGCGGCACCTGGGTACGACTTGGCGAGCGGGTGGGGTTCAGTGAATGCCGCAAACCTAGCCGGCAACTGGACGAACATGATGTTTCGCGCCAGCTCTACGAATCTGCAGATTTCCCCGGCCAGCGTCATGCACGGCCAGCCAGTCACCGCTTCTGTCACGGTTGCCCCGATGTCCGGCCCAGGTACTCCCACCGGCGAGGTCGCGCTTCTCCCGGGCACTGCTGCCGCGCTGAATCTCGGGCCGCTCGTCAACGGCTCAGTTTCCTCCTCCATGGTCACACTTCCAGGTGGATCGTACTCCGTCACCGCCGGCTACAGCGGCGACGGAACGTTTAGCGGAAGCAGTTCGAACGCCGTCATGGTCTCCGTCAGTCCCGAGCCGAGTACCACAGGGTTTTCCGTTATCGGCGGAACGCAGAGCGGCAATCCCCCCGCCGTCTCCACCACCTACAGCGCCATTCTCGATCTGCAGGCCACCGTCGTGGGTGCGTCCGGCCTGGGAAACGCCACCGGCACTCTCACTTTCTCCGACACCTTCAATGGAACCGCCTTCCCTCTCGCTTCCGTGCCGCTGAACGTTCAGGGCGTCGCCTTCGTTCGCAACAGTTCTCTTCCTGTGGGGAGCCATACTCTGACCGCTAGTTATTCCGGCGACGCGAGTTTTCTCTCCAGCGCAGCCGGACCGGTCACCGTCAACGTCGCACAGGGGCCGACCATCACCATCCTGTTTGTGCCCACAGGCGCGCTTCCCAACAGTTCGGTGACTCTTGAAGCCGTCGTTTTCCCTCAGAACGGCTCCGCCGATCCTACCGGTACGGTGCAGTTTTTCTCGGGGGCCACGGCTCTCGGCAATCCGGTGCCCGTAAAGAATCTGCTCGCCATCTTTACCACGAGCCAACTCTCGCCCGGGGCCAACAGCATCACCGCCAGATATTCCGGCGACATGAATTTCCTCGCGTCCACCTCCTCCGCTGCCACGGTTTTCGTCGGCAATCCTGACTTCCAGATTGCCGCCAATCCCGGCAACATCGCCGTCTCCACCGGCTCGCCCGGCTCTTCCACACTGCTTCTCAGCCCTGGGCCTGGACTCGGTTTCTTCGGGAATGTGACCTTCACCTGCTCGGGTCTTCCCGCATCTGTGACCTGCAGTTTCGTGCCTGCGGTTCTCATGCTCAACGGTTCGATGGCCACGACGGACAAGGTTACCTTCACCAAAATCTCTTCCGCGGCCGTCGCACACCCCGCCACGCTCGCCTTGACGCGCGCGTTCGCCGGGTTGAGCCTCGGCTGCATGCTGCTCGTCGTGTGGCCGCGCAGCCGTCGCCACACCCGCCGGATCGCGCTTCTTCTGCTCCTCGCCTCGCTCGCGGCCACCAATGCCTGCGGCGGCGGATCCTCTACGACCACAGTGACGGCTCCGCCGCCCCCGCCAACCGTCGCCGTCACAATCACAGCCACAGGTGGTTTCGGCGCCTCAGCCGTTACCCACAGCGTCACCCTCGCTCTGACCGTGCAGTAGTTGGTGGGATCGGAGCGCCTTTTTGTGCCGGTTTCCTTGACCCCGCACGCGGCACCCGATATTCTTAGAGACACCTGCGGTCGAACGAATTCCTTTGTGGGCCTGTAGCTCAGGTGGTTAGAGCGCGCCCCTGATAAGGGCGAGGTCGGATGTTCGAGTCATCCCAGGCCCACCAGACTTTTCTCTGGCCCCCATCCCTCACGGCCCAAACCCGATCATTCCCGCCCGAATCAGCAGCAGCGATCCCACTCCGACCAGCACCCAGAGCAGCATGCCCTGCACGAACGGCCGCCAGCCCACCTCCCGCAGCGCCGCGCGCGAAATCCCCGTCCCGATCAGGAACAGCGTGGCTGTCAGGCCCAGTTTGCCGCTCTCGCTGAGCAGATGCGTTGCCCGCCCGATCCCCGGCACGTAGGAATTCACCACCGCCGCCAGGCAAAAATAGAAAATAAACCAGGGGATCTGCACCTTTGAGCGCGTGCCCCGCATCGCCGCCGTGCCCAGCGAGAGCGGCACAATCCACAGCGCCCGCGCCAGCTTTACCGTCGTGGCGATCACCAGCGCTATCGCGCCGTAACGCGTAGCTGCACCCACCACCGAACTCGTGTCGTGGATGGCCAGCGCGGCCCACAGTCCGAACTGCGCCTCCGTCAGGTGCAGCGCCCAGCCGATCGCCGGAAAGATCAGCAGCGCCACGGAATTCAGGATGAACACCGTCCCCAGCGCCACCGACATTTCTTCCGCGCTGGCCTCGAGGATCGGAGCCACCGCCGCGATCGCACTCCCCCCGCAAATTGCCGTGCCGGATGCGATGAGGAACGCAGGCGTCCCAGGCACGCGCACCATCCTCCCCAGCGCCAGCCCCGCCGCGAGCGCGAAGCTGATTCCCACCGCCGTGTACACGAATCCGCTGCGCCCCGCTTTCAGCACATCCGGCAGATTCATTCCGAATCCCAGCGCCACCACCGACGCCTGCAGCAGGAATTTCGAATACTTGCGGCTCTCCTTCTCGTACGGATGCGCCAGCATCAGCCCGAACAGGATCCCCGCCGTCAGCGCTACCGGCGGAGACACCCATCCGCTCGCCGAAAGGATCAGCCCCGCAAAAAAAAGCGCTCGTGCCGCCGCCGACAATGGGTTACCTCACGATGTCCATGGAATGTGGCAGAGAGGGTGGTTCGTTACATTCCGCCAATCAGGCCAGCGCGATGACCTCAATCTCCACGCGCGCGTCGCGCGGCAGCCGCGCGGCTTCCACCGTGGACCGCGCCGGCGGATTCTGCGGAAAATACTTGCCGTACACCTCATTCATCGCTGCAAATTCGTTCATGTCCTTCAGGAACACGGTGGTCTTCACCACGCGGTCGAGCGAGCTGCCCGCGGCTGCCAGGATGGCTTTGATGTTTTCCAGCACCCGTTCGGTCTGCTTCGCAATGTCGCCTTCGACGATTTGCATCGTGGCCGGGTCCAGCGGGATCTGCCCGGCCAAAAACAGCAGCCCGGCCGACCGGATGGCCTGCGAGTACGGCCCGATAGCCTTCGGCGCCGTGTCGGTTGCAATCACCTGTCTCACGATTCCGTTCCCCCTTCCGCGAATCCACCGAATTTTACAAACGATAGCACACTCGTGGCGCAGGCTTTCAGCCTGCGCTCCTCTCCCCGCCAATGTCGCTTCCCGCACAACCCCGGCACGCGCGAAAACGCCGCATCACGAACTCCCAATCAGAATCCCGGTTAGGAAGACGAGCGCGCCGCCCACCCCCACCTGCACCGCTGCGGTCAACGGCGGCGTATCCATGTAACGGTGGCGGATCCACGAGATGATGGCCAGCTCCGCGATGACCACCATCACGGCGATCCCGGTCGCCACTCGAAAATCGTGGATCAGGTACGGAAGCGTGTGCCCGATGCCGCCCAGCGTGGTCATCAGCCCTTCCACCACGCCCCGCAGCAGCGGCCGCCCGCGTCCGGTCAGGCTCCCGTCGTCAGAGAGAGCCTCGGCGAATCCCATGCTGATTCCCGCGCCAAGCGACGCCGCCAGTCCAACCAGGAACGCGTCCCAACTGTTGCGCGTGGCAAACGCCGCGGCGAATACCGGGGCGAGCGTCGAAACGGAGCCGTCCATCAATCCGGCCAGCCCCGGTTGAATAATCTGAAGCACAAAGAGCCGGCGGTTCGCGTCCCCTTCTTTCTCCCGTTCCGTCTGCCCCAGCTTTTCCCGCCCGAGCTCCTCGGCCCGCTCGGCGTGTGTGCGTTCTTCCTGCGCCAGATCGTCGAGCAACTGCCGGATGCCCGCATCCGAAGCGCGCGCCGCTGCGCGTTCGTAGAACCGGCGCGTCTCCACCTCCATCGCGCTCGCCTGCCCGCGGATTTTCTCGAGGTTCAGCGGCTGGGAGAGCCACAGCGGCTGGCGGACCACGAAGCCTTTCACGTCCTGCCGCCGGATCAGCGGAATATGCTCCCCGAACCGCGACCGGTACAGCTCGATCAGCCGCTGACGGTGCCCCGTTTCCTGCTTCCGCATCTCCTCGAACACGGCAGCCGTGGAGGGAAAGTCCTGGCGCAGTCCCTCCACGTAGTCGGAGTACACCCGTTCGTCTTCCTCCTCGAGCCCAATCGCCAGCGCCAGGATTTCTTTTTCCGTGAGGCTCTGGAAGTCTCTCATCGTCTCATCCCCCAGTTCCGAATCACCGCTCCTCTGATGCGCTGTGCGCGGGTTCCGGTGCACTTCCGTATCGCTCGCGGAAATCCGCGGGAATGGCCGTTTCCGTCAGCCAGCCACGGAACAACGCGGCCAGATCCTTACCGCTTTCCTGCTCCACGGCGGAGCGCAGATCGGCCGCGCGCCATTCCCCGCCCGCATATGCCTGCTGGAGGTGCGCCAGACCGCGGCGCAGATTCTCACTTCCCGCCGCATCCTCCAGCGCAAAAAAGAACATCTCGCTCTTTAATTCCGCCGCTCGCCGCACCGCCTCGGGATCCGATAGCCGGATGTTGAGGATGGCCTTCTGCGCCTCTGGCTTCTCTCGATGGTCGAATTCCGCCAGCAGATCCTGAACCACGAGCCAGCGCGCATCTTTTCCCTGCCCCGCCGCTGCCGCCGAATCCGCCGCATAATCCGCCAGCGCGCTCATCGGATACGGCTCCTCGCCCCAGTCCGGATGCACGCGGAAGTCCAGCCACGTGCGCGCCAGTTGCCGGTTCATCTCCCTCACGCCGGACGACCAGGACTCCGGAGTGAACAGCTCGCGCCGGGGCAGCGCCGCTCCCGGCACGGCCCGGCAGGCTACTGGCGACACGCATTCGATCACCCGCAGGGTCCTGGCGTCCGCCTCGCGCGCGCCAAATTCACTGTCGTAGAACTCAGCGCTCCGCTCGGCAGTCGCCGCCACATGCTCCGCCAGTCCCTGCGGCATGGCCTGCCGCGTCCAGAAAATCACCTCGTGGCCCCCCGCAGAGACTCGTTCCTCCTGATACTCGCCTCCGATGGCAAACGGCAGCCCACCTCCCCGCCTCTCTTCGAACTGGAATTCCACGCCGGCTGCATACTTCCTGTCGCCGCGCGCGCGCCCGCTCGCGAATACCCGGAAATTTGCCGGAACTCGAATGGTGATCTCCCATTTCTTTGGCGGGTCGCTGCCTCGCGCAAACGAGCCCTGGCCCTGCGGCGGCAGGAGCGCCGGCGCCCAATCCCCCGGCGGCAGCACGAACCCCGCATCCTCCGCCACAACGCGCGAGCCTCCGGCCAGAGAATAGCTCACCGCAATTTCCCGCCGTGCTTTGATCTCCAGCGGCTGCTCGAACGGGATGCGCACCGCACTGCCGCGGGCGCTCCGCGCCGGCGCCGCTTCCGTACCGTCGCTTTCCAGCCGCAGCCGGCTCAGGCCGTGCGTCTGCGCGTCAGGAATCTCCACGTCCAGCGAGGTGAGCGGCCGATCGCCTGTATTCTTCACGCGCCAGATCGCGCGCACGTCCACGCGCGGCTCGGGCGAGCGAACGAAAGCCGCTTCCAGCCGTTGCCGCTCGATCGTGTATCCCGGCCCGAGCGGCACACTGCATCCCGCCGCAGCCAGCGCCGCAGCGGCCATCGCGACAGCCGCAGCCGCGCGCGCTTTCCATCGCACGATTCGGTTGTTCAGGGTTTCTGGGGAAAATCCCGCAGCATTTGCTCGTCTTTCCAGCCGCGTTTTTTCCGAAACACGATGCTCTCCGCGTCGGTATCCGTGATCCCGTGGTTCACCAGCTCGAGGATCATCGCCTCGCTCACTCCCGCGTCCTTCATTCGCGCCAGCGACGCGCCCGACGGAACCGGCTGGCCCGCCGCCCGCCGCCCGGCCACGGCCACAATCACGCGCTCCGACGTGCCCGTCAGCCGGATGGCCACCGCCTCGCCGGACCACGATTCGATCTGCCTCAGCCGCGCCAGATCCAGGATCGTCGCGTCGGAAATTCCCGCCGCGTGCAGCGCCACAGCCGCATCGCCCTCCGCAAAGTGCCGCTTCTGTCCTCGCGCGATGCGCACCAGGTCCACGCACGTCGCTTCGGACACCCCGCCCTTCGAAGCTTTCACCAGCTCCTCGAGTTCGGCCTTCGTCGGGTCCAGATCCTGGATTTGTTTGATGGAGGTGTAGCGGAAGCCCGCATCGTCCAGCGGTCGCATGCTCACGTATTCCAGGCGGTTGCACCCCGCCGCCGCGAGCATCGTCGCCAGCAGGAGCGCGCACCACGCAGCGCGACACCCGATGAGGGGAAGACCCATCATCTCTCCATGCTGGGCGATTTTTAGTATGCGCCCTTGGCACGCAACTCTCCAGTTTCCGGATGCGCGCTGGCGCCTATCCGCAACTCCGCCGGAATCTTCTCCGCCCCGCCGTCCAGCACCAGTCCGGCCAGCCATTCTCCCAGTGCCGGCCCGAATTTGAATCCGTGTCCCGAGCCGCCTCCCGCCAGCCACACGTTTTCCCATTCCGGATGACGGTCCACCACCACGTTCGAATCCGGCGTCCGCTCGTACTGGCAAACGCGCGTACGCACCAGCGGCGCTCCTGCCATCGCCGGGAACCGCCGGGCGAGATAGCCGCGCGCCGCCGCCAGCGTTTCCGCGCGCACCACGCGCTCGCCGTCGGTGGGGTCAAATCCGCTTTCGCCCTGGTTGTCCGCCACTTTCAGCCCGCACACGTCGCATCCCGGCGTGCCGTAGAATTCCGTTTCGTATTCCGCCCAGGCCGGCATCTGCGGCGCGTCGAACCGCGTGTCGCCGGCCGGCGCGCCGAAGTAGAATACATCCTGCTGCGTCACCGCAATGCGGCGGCCCAGGTGCCGCGGAAACATCCGCGGCAGCCACGGCCCGCACGCGAAGACGAATGCTCCGGCGTGTAAATCGTTCCGTGTGCCGCCGCATGCGACGCGGACGGATTCGAGCCGTCGAGGGGCAGCCAACCGCGCGCCCTCCTCTTCCACCCAGCCGATGCGCACCTCACCGCCCAGCCGCGCCACCTGTGCCGCCACCGTCTGCATGGCGCGCTGCGCCCGCACGATTCCGCTCCCGGGCTCGAACAGCGCAAATTCGTCTGCATCGATGGCAATCTGCGGAAACCGCCGCGCGAGTTCCGGCGCCGGCAGCCGTTCCCACGGCTCCCGGAGCCGGCCCAGAGTCGCGACGCTCTCCCGGTAATACGCATTGTCTTCCCGGAACATCCACAGCATGCCGCAGGGCACAAACAGCGGCACGCCCCACTCCGCCTCGCACGCGCGCCAGATCCCCCGCGCGCGATGCGTCCATTTGCTGTAGAGCGATTTCTCCCCGTAGGCGAGGCGCAGGATCCGTGTCTCCCCGCTCGAAGTCCCCCGCGGATTCCCCGCGCCCCACGCGTCCACCAGCGCCACGCGCGCCCCGCGCCGCGCCAGATGCCACGCCGTCCACCCGCCAAACGCCCCCGCTCCGATCACAGCAATATCAGGCATCCGCCCGCGCCTGATGGACCGTCGCGGGGGCGCACTCCCGCCGCCGCGGGATGCGCCCGGTCTGTCATCCCGAGTCCGCCGCGGCGGACGAGGGATCTGCTTTTTCCTGCTTTTCCTGGCGCTTTTTGCTTTCAATCGTTTTCTCATCCTAGCGCCTGCATCAAATCCTCAATTAGGTCTTCCGCATTCTCCAACCCCACGCTCAGCCGCAGCAAATTCTTCGGCGAGGTGGACCCCGGCCCTTCCGCCGAAGCGCGATGCTCGATCAGGCTCTCCACCCCGCCCAGGCTCGTGGCATTGCGCCAGAGCCGCACTTTGGCTGCAACGCCCACTGCCTCTTCCCATCCTCCCTTCACCAGGATCGACATCATCCCGCCAAACCCTTTCATCTGCCGTGCGGCAACCTCATGTCCTGCATGGGACGGCAGCCCCGGATAGAACACCCGTTCGATTCGTTTCTGCCCTTCAAGCGCCCGGGCCACCGCCATCGCATTCGCCGCGTGCCGTTCCATCCGCACCGCGAGCGTGCGCAGTCCGCGCAGGATCAGCCAGGAGTTGAACGGAGAGCATACCGCGCCGAGGACCAATCGCGTGTGGTACAGCTTTTCATACAGCGGCCCTTTGCTCTTTAAGACGAGAATTCCTCCCTGCGCGTCGCTGTGCCCGCTGCAGTATTTCGTCGTCGAATGCAGCACGATGTCCGCTCCCAACTCCAGCGGCCGCTGGAAGACAGGCGTGGCAAACGTATTGTCCACCGATATCAAAGCCGCAGAAGCCTTGCTTGCTCTGACCGCCTCCACAATGGCTTTTATATCCGCAATATTCATCCGCGGGTTCGACGGTGTTTCCAGCCACACCAGTTTTGTCTCGGGACGGATGGCGCGCGCAACCGCCTCCGGATTCTCCATGTTTACAACCGTTGCTGCTATCGCCCACTTCGGCAGATAGTCTTGCTGCGCCAGGCGCACGTGCACGTACACGTCTTCCGGAAAGATGACGTGCGAGCCCGGCTCGAGCGACTGGACGAGCGCCGCAGCCGCGCCCATCCCGGAGGCAAAGGCAAGCGCGCCGGTCGTAGCTTCTCTCGCCTTGTCAGCATCCGAGCAGGATGCTGATCCTGCCTGCCCTGAGCGAGTCGAAGGGCCAATGTCCTTTATCTGTTCCAATTCCTGCCCGGGTTTGCCGAACCGCGCGCATTCCAGTTGTGCCAGCGCAGCTTCCAGACGGTCCTGCGTGGGGTTCTCGTCCCGCACGTAGGTGTATCCGTGCAGGATTTCCGTGGCCGGGCCGTGTTCAAACGTGGTGGAAAGGTGGATCGGCGGAGCAATCGCTCCGGTTGCCGGGTCCGGCTCGGCTCCCGCGTGGACGGCAATGGTTTCGATATTCATGGTGTTACCTCGCGGGCAGTGTAGCTGCGGCCGGCGGAAGCCTCAAACTCCAATATGGAAGTGGGGGATGGAAGGCGAAACTCGATCCCGAAGGTTCGGGACGAAACTCGGTCGGAGGGGGAAAGAGGGAAAGGCAAAGTCCATTCGTTTCGCTTTTACCACGGGGAATCTCCCCCTCCCCCTCAAATTTGCTCAAACCACTGAAAACAGGCTGGTTATTGGCATAGCACTTGCACAAACTCTTGATAATAAATGAGATAGAAACAGGGGTTTTCGGTTCAACTGCGGCATACCACCCCCTACCCCTGGGAATGCGCAAACGCCTGATAAAACGGGAGATGGAAGAAATTGAGTTCACAAACCCTTGAGAACTAAGGCGGGAGGTTTTGGGGATTTGTGGCGGAGTGTGCAGTCTCCTGATTCCACAAGAGTTGGAGCTGATTCGGGGTGCGAAGGCCTCACTGAAAATTGGTTGATGGGACTGGGTCGTGATCATGGTGCGAACTCTCTGCGGGCCCTTGAAAAGAAGCGACTTGCGGGTGAGGCGAAGTGAGCTTCCTAGCGGCTGACTCAGCGGGTGTTACAGTGTTACGTCGGAGCAGGCCCCTCCCCGGCGCGGATCGCTGCGGCGCGTCTCATGAGCAGTAACCACTCGTGGACGTATAGCATAGTTAGCGAGCAGATGCAATAGGGAAAATCGCTGCCTATCGCCGTCGGTTTGCCATCCCTCCGTCTCGGTGACGTATTATTTGTTGGCTTAGCGCGGAGTCGAAGGCGGGAGTGCATGCGGTAGGGGGAGTGCTGGAGGAACATTATGCCGCGCATCCTTTTGACATCCGGACCTGACGACTGGAAGAAACTCCTGGCCGACCCTGAGAAACAGTGGCGCTCAGGATATTCGGCCCGCACCTTGGCGGAATGCTGGGAAGCTTCAGAAGGATTTCCAAGAGAAGTTTCAGCGGTGTTCGGGCGAACGACTGAGCACTTGCTTGCGAATCTGACTCCGGTGTTGGCAGTGCCAGAGTTCAAGGTGCCTCTGCCAGGAGGTGGGCGAGCTTCACAGAATGACATTTTTGTTCTTGCCCGTTCATCCGCCGGGACTGTCAGCATGATGGTCGAGGGCAAAGTGGATGAATCCTTTGGTCCGACACTCGATGAGTGGCGTACCGATGCCTCGCCGGGTAAAGAGGAGCGCCTTGGATTCCTGTTGCACACGTTGCAGATTGCCGCGCTCCCCAGCGGCGGGACTCGCTACCAGCTCCTCCATCGCGCTGCTTCGGCGGTCATCACCGGCGAGCAATATCGCGCGGCCGCGGCCGTCGTTCTTGTCCATTCCTTCAGTGTACGGGGTACTGGGTGGCCGGATTACGAGCGGTTTGTAAGTCTCTTCGGGGTCCAGGCTGAACGGGACAAGGTTCAGCTCCTCACCCGCGGGGCGGGCACCCCGCTCCTCGGGGTCTGGGTGACTGGTGACTTTTCATTTCTAAAGAGGGCGACGGGGAGTCAATGAAATGCTATGGAGAAGATAGCTAGTGGCGCGAGGGCTGAGGCAAAGGTGCTCAAAGACATGCAGGATACGCTGTCGAGGATTAGGCATCTATCCGCAGGGGATGTGACGGGCGTGGACGAGGGGAGCGAGCGACTAAGAGAAATCCGGTTTTCGGTCTATGAGGACCTAAACCAAATTCAACATGAATATTTGATACTGCGAGCGCTTAAGTGGCTACATGAGAATGGCCTCGGCTCCGAGGTCGACTGGGAGTGGAATCCTCGTCAGACCGGGGGTGCGAATGAGCCGGACCTGAGAGGGAGCCTGGATGGCAGGATAGTGCTGTCCGCTGAGGCGTCTGCGTCCGAGAGCCCCAAAGGAACGGTAGACCAGAGAATGAGGGAAACCCTGGAGAAGCTCAGCCGAATGGAGGGTCGCAGATACTACTTTGTCGGAACGGACGGAATGGCTACCCGGGCGCGGACGAAAGTTGCCAAAGCCCATTGGGCGATTGAAATTGTTCGGGTCTGAGCATTGCTTAGCTTGAGATGAGAACAGCTGTGGGGCGTAGCGCTGACCAGGTTGTTTGCAATGTCAGATGCGCTGCACATTGCGACGGTGGCCACTAGTGGCTGGGCCAAATCACGATGGCGTTTGTCGCGCCCTCGCCAGCCTCGAAACTGCGGCCTTTGCGCGTCATGCACTCTGTACTCAGTTGGTGAAGCGGTGAAAATTGGTTGCCCTCTGAATCGCCGGAGACGTATACATCGAGCGATCCATCCAGCTTCTTAAGTTGGTCTATCAATTCCTTGATTTTCATCGGGGAGCCCTCTGGCTTTCTCAGATGTGAGACGCCACCTCGTGCCGTCAAATGTGATTCGACGGTTGCGCTTCAAGTACTGCTGTGCCGATCGGACGTGGTGCTTCCATCGTTTGCCGAAGTTAACGCCTTCGATGACTCTATCGATGCTGTCGTCGCAGATGTCCGGATGAAGCTGCTGGATGAGCGGGTGCAACTCAAGGGTGCTGAGTGGCCCTTTCGATAGCAGGTATTCGATTGTGGCGCTGAAAATTGCCTGATTTGATTTCCCCCTTGCACGCAGCTGCCAAACCCTTTCTTGGGCCTGTTGAAGCCGTTTGCGAAACACGGCTCCCGCCTGCTTCAAGACCCTGCGCTCGCTGGACCGGTAGAGACGACGAAGCTCTGACAGGTCGTTCGCAAGGCGCGTTGCCTCATCGATTGACACGTCCGCTGCTAGCCGCGCGTAACCCTCAAGATCTGCACGAAGTTTGGCAATTGTTGTTGGATTACGCAGCGCGACGCCATATTCGCAATTGTCCTTGAGACCTCCGTCAGTCAGATTTCCAGATGTGACGATGGCGCAGCGGCGGTCGGCGACATAGACCTTTGCATGTAATGAAGGCATGTGCAGCAGACGGAAGTGAACGGCTCGTCGTCCGAATTCTGCCAGCCCACCCAGCTCAAGAGAGCCGGAGAGCACGCTATCGGCCCGGATATTGGTCAAACACGTGATGCGCAGGGTTTGAATCGTGGCCAGCCGACTTAGGCGGTCAGAGATCCAACTTGTTGTGGAACGGGTGATGTACGGAGAGGCGAGGAAAAGATCCTCGTGCGCGAGAGATAGGAGTTCGTCGAACTGGGTGACCCAAGGGCTCCGGACGAGGGTTGATTCCTCTCTGCGCAATGTTAGATCCCTCAGGCTCAACCTGAGGCCCGGCGGAAAACTTAGCATCCCGGGTCTGTCTTGCGCAATGAGGGCTGGTTCGCGCGCCGTCCGCGGTCACGGGCCTCAGGTGCCCATGGTCAGAGCATCGCTGGCCACGGCTAACGCTGCGGCCGGGAGAATCAGCCGCCGGATCAAAGACGAATTTGAGAACGGCAAGGAATACTATTCTTCCCACGGGAAATTGATTGCGTTGCCCGCGCAGGCCGGTTTGCAACCCGCCGCGAAATTCCTGAGCTGGCACAATCGGAAAGTCTACCTGGGCTAATCGGCAAAGAGTGCGTCGAGATCGGGACCGCAGTGGGTCCCAGTAGCACAGGCAATCCTGCCTGTGCGCCGTGCTCTGTGATTACGGCTAGGAAGTGAGCAGAGGATCTACCGGCGCTGTTGCGGATCTTGAGCGCGAACGTAGTTGAGATGAGATTTGCGGTCTGAGGTCGCGAAAACGCACAGGCAAGAGTGCCTATGCTACCTTACACCGCTGACCACAGCGCACTACCGGCCTGGGATTGCAACGACGGTGAAGCTCCCGGGTTGCGCCGCCAGCACAGCCGCAACGATCTGAGGTACTGCTGGCTTGATCAATCGCCAGTTCGCTTTGCTCAGCACGACCACCGCGATCTTCCGGCCGGTCAGGTTCTGCTGATATGGCAGGCTCTGGTCGGTGGTAACGAAGACGTCAAAACCCGCATCCTCGGCAACTCTCAACAATTCGCCATTGGTCAGTGTCTCCCACCCCTGAGCCTTGGCTTCCTTAACCGTGTGTCCCTCGAGAGAACGACCGATACCCCTTGGTGTGCCATGGTCGAAGAGAATACGCATCAGCGCGGTGTGGAAACTTCCAGGCTGCGCGCCGCGAATTCAAGAACGGCGGCGATTTGTTCCCGGGTCACGTCGAACTGCTCAATGATCTCATCGATGGTCATGCCGTCTTCGAGGTTAACGAACACGGTGGCCACCGGGAAGCGTGTGCCGCGAAACACCCAGGCTCCGCTCACCTTTCCGGGCACGCTTTCCACTGCCGGACATTGTGACCAGTCAAGCGCGGCCATGGCGAAAGCTCCTTCTAATTATTCTAGCCCAACGCCGGAAGAAAGTGCGTCTCGCGCGAAGAATCCCATCCCGCTCGCCACTAGCCACTCGTCACTGGCCGCTGCTTTATCGCGCCTCGTACACGCGCTCGACGTTGAAGACGCCGGGCTTGCGTTTCCGGTAGCACAGGCAATCCTGCCTGTGCGCCTTTTCGAGCCACGAACATGATCTCCACGCCAAGCGATCCCGCAGAGGGGATGAGCATTGACTCGGGAGTGCTCTTTGCTGGCCTTGTAGCTCCGATTGATGGCCAACATGCACAGGCAAGATTGCCTGTGCTACTGCACCTTGTAGACGCGCTCCACGTTAAACACGCCGGGCTTGCGTTTGATGGCGGCGAGGATACGGTCGAGCTGGCGGCGGTCCTTAATCTCCAGCGCGATTTCGATGCGGGCGTGCAGATCCTCCTGGCGCGTTTCGAGCGAACGGATATTCGACCCCGCCTCGCCGATGGCGCCGGTGATTTCCGCGAGCATTCCGGGACGGTCTTCGGCCATCACCAGCAGACGCGCGACGAACTGGCCTTCCACGGCGCCGGTCCATTCCACGTCAATGCGGCGCTCGGACTCGTAGAGCAGGTTCTGCACGTTGGGACAGTTCCGGTTATGCACGGCGACGCCGCGGCCGCGGGTGATATAGCCGACGATTTCGTCGCCGGGAATGGGGTTGCAGCACTTGGCGCGATAGACGAGCAAATCGTCCTGGCCGCGCACCTGGATCGTGGGCTCGCCCAGGCCGAGCGCTTTCTTGACCGCGGTGACCAGAGCCGGGGCCTGTTCTTTCGGTTCGGGAACCAGGTCCTCTCCCAGAATTTTCTGGAGCGCCTGGCGCGCGGAAAATTTTCCGTAACCGAGCGCGGCGTAGAGGTCGTCGGCGTGCGAGCAGCCATAGTCGGGCGCGACGCGCGTGACGGCCTCCTCGCTGAGGCGCTTGAGGCTGACGCCAAAGCTGCGCGCTTCCTTTTCGAGCAGGCGCCGGCCGAGTTCCACGGCTTGGTCGCGTTCGTGCAGGTTGATCCAGTGGCGGATTTTGCTGCGGGCGCGCGAGCTGCGGACGAAGCTGAGCCAGTCGCGGCTGGGCGTGTGGCCCTTCTGGGTGATGATCTCGACCACATCGCCATTCGAGAGCGCGTGCCGGAGGGAAACCATCTGGCCGTTGACGCGCGCGCCCACGCACGTATTGCCCACTTCGGTGTGCACGGCATAGGCAAAATCCACGGGAGTGGCGCCGCGGGGGAGCGGAATGACTTTTCCTTTCGGCGTGAAGGCGTACACCTCTTCGGGATAGAGGTCCACGCGGAGGGTGGAGAGGAACTCGGCGGGCTCCTGCATTTCCTGGACCCACTCGATGAGCTGTCGCATCCATACGATGCGCTGGTCGTCGCTGCCGGCCGCGGATTTGCCGTCCTTGTACTTCCAGTGCGCGGCCACGCCCTGCTCGGCGATGCGATGCATTTCCTGCGTGCGGATCTGGACTTCAAACGACTGGCCGGAGTGGATGACGGTGGTGTGCAGCGACTGGTAGAGGTTGGGCCGGGGCATGGCGATGTAGTCCTTGAAGCGGCCGGGGACGGGGCGCCAGATCTGGTGGATGACGCCGAGAGCGGCGTAGCAGTTGCGCACCGTGTCCGTGACGACGCGGACGGCGAGCAGGTCGTAGATCTGGTCCAGCGGGCGCTGCTGGCCTTCGATTTTCTGGTGGAGCGAGTACAGGCCTTTGATGCGGCCCTGGACTTCGGCGGGGATGCCGTTTTCCAGCATGGTGTCGCGGATCATCTGCTGGACTTCGGCGAGGAATTTCTCGTGGGTTTTGGTTTTCAGGGCGACGCGCTTTTCGAGGTCGAGCGCGGCTTCGGGCTCGAGGAAGCGGAAGGCGCGGTCTTCCAGCTCGTGGCGGATGAGGCCCATGCCGAGGCGATGGGCGATGGGGGCGTAGATTTCCAGGGTCTCGCGGGAGATGCGCTGCTGCTTTTCCTCGGGGAGAAATTCGAGGGTGCGCATGTTGTGGAGGCGGTCGGCCAGCTTGACCAGCACGACGCGCACGTCGTCCACCATGGCCAGCAGAACCTTGCGGACGTTTTCCGCCTGGCGGGTTTCGGGAGCGCGGAGGTCGAGCCGGCTGATCTTGGTGACGCCGGCGACGAGCCGGGCGACTTCTTCGCCGAAGCGCTCGCGGATCTGCTCGATGGGGATTTTTGTGTCTTCCACCACGTCGTGGAGCAATGCGGCGCAGAGCGCGGTGACGTCGAGCCGCATGTCCGCGAGCAGATGCGCGACTTCGAGCGGATGGGTGAGGTAGGGCTCGCCGGACTGGCGGAGCTGGCCGCGATGCTGCTCGGCGGCGAATTCGAAGGCGCGGCGGAGCAACTCGGGATCGCTTCCGGGGCGCTGCTGCAGGACGCGCGCGACGAGTTCTTCGAAGCGCGCCTGGAGCTTCTGCTCGTCGGAGCGGCTTACGAGATACGGTTTGCCCTGAGAGGCCATGGGGATTCGCCCATTTTACCGCGCCAGAAGAGGGAAAAACACCCGGCCGTCGCGGAATGTGCCGCAAAAATCGAAGCGGGGGCGAGCCGCGGGCGCCGCGCGTCAGGACGTGGGTGTGACGGGCAGCGTCTCGCGCTTCTGCTTGATTTCCTTCACTTTTTCGATGAGCGCATCGGCGTCGTCCTGGAGTTTCTTGCGCTCGTCGGGCGACTCGACCATGTCCGCTTTCTGGCGGTCGAGGAGGTTGAGGTAGGCCATGGCGTTGTCGTAGTCGGGGCGCAGCTCGATGGCCTTCTTGAGGGCGGCGATTCCTTCGTCCACGTCTGCGCCATAGGTGGCGGCAAACTGCTCGCGGATTTTGTCCGGGAGCGGATCGGTGTCCTTGATCTGCTTCTTGGCGGTTTGCTCCTTGTTAAAGTCCAGCCGATCCTGGGCGTTGGCCTTGAAGGCCAGGGTCCAGTCGATCACCCCGACCCAGTAATAGGGATCGGGATCGTCCGGCTTAGTCTTGATGTGCATCTGGTGGTATTTGCGCGACTCGCGCATCGTGTCGAGGTTGGGGGGCGGCCCGGCAGCCATGTTGAACAGGAGCGAGCCGATGCCGTCGATGGCCGGGAGATTGTTCGGGTCGCGCTCCAGGACCTCCTTGAATTCCTTCACCGCCTGGTTGGCGTGGTCGACGTTGGCCTGGTCGGGCGAGCCGGGGACGTATTGGTTGGCGTAGGCGGTGGCGAGATAGAGACGCGCGGTCTTCAGGTCGGGATCGAGCCGCTTGGCCTCCTTGAATTTCTCGACGGCCTTGTCGAACTGGTTGGCCTTGTAATCCTGCACGCCCTTGTTGAGCATGTCGCGCGCCTTGAGTTTGTTGCAGCCGGTCGCGGCGCACGACAAGGCGACGGCCAGCGCCAGCAGCGTCCCCATCCGGTGCGAACGCGGCGCGATGGTGCGGTTCTGCATGGTTCCGTTTGCCCCCAAATGAATCTTACCCTGATGCGCCGCGCAGCGCGCCGGTTCCCCGGCGGGCGCCGGCAGCAGTTACTGCCCTGCTTCGACCTTGGAGGTCATCAGCCCCACGTGGTCGATGTTGGCGCTGTGCATGATATCAATGGCCCGCGCGATCAGCTCGAATTTAACGTTGTCGTCGCCCTTGATGAAGGCCACGCGCTCGGCACGCGTCTTGAAAATATCGGTGAGCCGCGCTTCCAGCGTGTCCCAGGACGATTTTTCCTGATTAATCTTGAGAGATCCGTCGTTGAGCACCTGGACGACAACGAGCTTTTCGTTGACGAGCTCATTCTGTTTCTGGTCGGGCGGGGCAGGCTGCGGCACGAGCGCGTCCAGGCCTCGGGGATGGTTCGGGTTGATGACCATAAAAATGATGAGGAGGACGAGCAGGATATCGATGAGCGGAACCACGTTCATCTCCGCCAGCGCCCCTTTGCTCTTGCCGACTGTCATTCCCATCGTAGTCTTCCTTTCCTTCCCAACCCGTCCCCAAATCGAGCCCGGAAGAGCCCTTTATTGCCCGCCCGCCGAGGCCGGGGGGTGCGGGCCCTTCTTCTCAGTCTTATCGGTGAGCAGACCGAGCTGGTCCACGCCGGCCGAGCGGATTTCGTCGACGACGGCGACCACCTTGCCATAGAGCGCGCCGCGGTCGCTGTTCAGGAACACGGTCTTGTCGCCCTGCTTGGCGGCCAGCTTTTCTTTTAGGACGCCGGTGAGCTGCGCGAGGTCAACCTTCTGCGAGCCCAGGAAGATGGAGCCGTCGCGCGTGATGGCCACGACAATGGCATCTTCCTTGTCGGCGGCGTCCATGTCGCGCGGATTGTCCACGGTGGCGCGGTCCACGGAGGCGCCCTTCTGGATCATGGGGGTGACCACCATGAAGATGATCAGCAGCACGAGCATGATGTCCGCCATGGGAATGATGTTCGGGGCGGCCATCACGTCCGGAGCTTTGGGTTTGTATGCCATGGCCGCCTACTTCTTGGCAGCCGCCGCGCGCCGCGTGACGAAATAGTTCACCAGCTCCATCGACGAGTTGTCCATCTCGACGTCGAAGGCTTCGACCTTGTTCGTGAAGTAGTTGAAGGCCCAAACCGCGGGAATGGCCACGAAGAGGCCGAGCGCGGTGGTGATGAGCGCTTCGGCGATACCGCCGGCGACCGCGGAGAGCCCGGTTGCCTTGGCGGTGGCGATGCCCTTGAAGGCGTTGATGATGCCGACGACGGTTCCGAACAGGCCGACGAAGGGAGCGGTCGAGCCGATGGTGGCGAGACCGTTGAGCATGCGCTTCATCTCGGCGTGGACGATGGCCACGGCACGATCGAGGCCGCGCTTGGACGCCTCGATCAGTTCCGCGTCGGTCACCTGGCTGGAGGCGGCCTGGAACTCGGAGAGGCCCGTGGCCACCACCTTGGCGATATGGCTCTTCTTGTTCCGTTCGGCAATGGAGATGGCCTCGTCCAGCTTTCCGTCGCGGAGAGCGCCGGCCACCTGCTGGACAAAAATGCGCGACTGCTTGCGGGCCGCGCTGTACGTGATGGCCCGGTCAATCATGATGCCGATCGACCAAATGGACATCAACAGCAGGATGCCGACGACGACCAGAGCCACGGCGCTCATCTGTTTGACGATGAGCCGCGGATCCCAGCCGATGTAGGCCTGGCCCTCCTCTTGCAAGAGCAGAAGACCGGAAAGCGCGAGATGGACTAGCATTGAGTTTATTCCTCCTTAGGAAAATCGATTGGTTCACCCACCCAAAGTAAAGATGACGTCAATATACGTTTCGACTTCGACGGGCTCGTCGCTGAGCAGAGTGGGGCGGTAGCGCCACTGCCTCACCGCGTCGAGCGCTGCCTGGATCAGCAGCGGAGGGCCGGAGACGACTTCGAGCTGCTGGATGGTTCCGTCTTTGGCGATGATGGCGTGAAGCTTCACGACACCCTGAATGCGGGCCTGCTTAGCCAGCGGGGGATAGACGGGCATCACTTTGTTGATGACCTTGGCTTCCTGAACGCCCGTGCTCACGCGGATGCGCTTGGGTCCTTCCGGCTTGGGCGGCGGCGGACCATTGCCCACTCCGCCCAGGATTCCGCCCATCACACCGCCGGGGATGCCGCCGGGGATGCCGCCGGGAACGCCGCCGCTGGTGGAATAGACGGGAACATCGGGAGGCAGCGCCTCCTCCTTGATCATCTTTATTTCTTTCGGAATGACCGTGGGCGCCATCATCTTGCCCTGCTGGATGATTCGCGGGACCACCTTGGGCTGCACCTTCGGCGCGGGCGGCGGAGGCGGCGCAGGGGGCGGAGGCGGCGCGGGAGCCACCAGAGTGGTAATCAGCAGGCTCCTGGGCAGCGCTTCGGTATAAATCAGCGGGAACAAAACCAGGATGCCGAGAATAGCCACCTGCAAGAGGGCGGAAATAGCCAGGGACAGACGGCTGCGTCCCCTCTTCTGCCCGCCTCCCGAGATCACCAATTCGTCAAACATGGCCTGCCTCCCAAAGCCACCCGGAGGGGCGGCCGGCAGGGGCCGAGGACGCGGTCAGCGCCCGCGGTTGCCCGCCAAAGAACCTGCCCCCACCGCCCCTTTCGGGTCCCTCCACCGGTACCAAGCCACGACCATGGGGGCGGCAATGCCGAAACTGGAGTAGGTACCTACCACAATTCCCACCACCATCGCAAAGGAGAAAGCGCGGAGGGACGACCCGCCGAGCAGGAAGAGGACGAGCACGGTGAGGAAGGTGAGCCCGCTGGTGAGAATCGTCCGCGAAAGGGTCTGGTTGATGGCCTTATTCACGATGTCGGGCAGCCGCTCCCGCCGCATGATTCGCAGGTTTTCCCTGATGCGGTCAAAGATGACAATGGTGTCGTTCATCGAGTATCCGACGAGCGTGAGGAGCGCGGCGATGACCGTCAGCGATATTTCGAATCGAAAAATAGAGAACAATCCCAGTGTAATCAGAACGTCGTGAAAGCACGCCAGGACGGCCGCAGCTCCGTAAATCCACTCGAAGCGGAACGCAATATATACCAGCATGCCCGCCAAAGCATAGAGGGTGGCCAGCAGGGCCTGCTGGCGGAGTTCGGCGCCCACCTTGGGGCCGACAATCTCCACGTTGCGAATGGCGAAGCTGCCCACCGTGTAGGAATCACGCAGAGCGCCGAGCACGGCGTTGACTCCACCGCGCCCCTGCTGGGCGTCGGGGGAGGCGGAGAGCGGCTGGCGCAGTTCGTCCACGCCGGACAGAAGCCCGCCACGCTGGCTGTCGCGGAATCCGGTGATCACCGCGGCGATGGCTTTATAGCGATCCGCGGCGGCCGGGCCGAAGCCGAGAGGGTCGCGGCGAACGAGAGTGTCGGCCAGCTCGGCGGCGCCGGCGGCGTTCAGGTCGGGCTTTGCAGGGTCGGGGACGGGAAACGAGCGGTGCAGAGCATCCTCAATCGCAATGCGCCCGGCATCGAGATGCTGCTCGTTCAGCTCGCGCTCGTCCAGCCCGATGACGACCTCGTGGATATCGGGGCGGTTCACGTTGCCGATGGTCTGGATGTTGGCCTGCGGAAATCCGCCCTTGCCCAGGCTCGAGCGGATGACGCTGATGGATGGCGGCTGCACAAAGCGGACATAGACGAGCGTGCCCCCCCGGAAATCGATGCCGTAGAGCGGCCCGCCGTGCAGGAACAGCGAGACGCCTCCTACGGCGAGGAGGAGGAGCGACAGGGAGACGAAAAACTTCGCCTTCCCCATCCAGTCGATGCTTACCGGCCCGAAAAATTCAAGCACGAGGTCACTTCTCCGTGAAAAATTAGACACCAGCGGGGATCAAAAGTTCCCGCCTTGGCCCGCTGAAAGCCGGCGGGCTGCGTCGGGCAGGCCCGCCTATTACCGTTGCCCGGGCCTAGATGCTGAGCTGCGCCTCGCGGCTCATGCGACCCAGATGCCACGCGAAAATCGTTCTCGAAACGTAGACAGCCGTGAAAATGTTGGCAATCAGACCGATGACGAGGGTGACGGCGAATCCGCGGACCGGCCCAGTGCCGAAAGCGAACAGGAAAGCGGCCGACACGACGGTGGTGACGTGCGTGTCGATAATGGTGAGAAAGGCGCGATTGAAACCCACTTCCACGGCCGAGGGATTCGGCTTTCCGTTCCGCAGCTCCTCACGAATGCGTTCGAAGATCAGTACGTTCGAGTCTACGCCCATGCCGATGGTCAGAATCACTCCCGCGATGCCGGGCAGAGTGAGCACGGCCTGAAAATAGGCCAGTGCCGCGAGCAAAATCACCAGGTTCAGCAGCAGCGCCAGCACCGCGTTCAAACCGGCCAGCCGGTAGTACACGAGCATGAAGAGCATCACGACGGCCAGGCTCACCACGGAAGCCTGCACGCCCTCGCGGATCGAATCGGCGCCGAGCGAAGGGCCGATGGTGCGCTCCTCGAGATACTTGATGGAAGCGGGCAGCGAGCCGGAGCGAAGCACGAGAGCCAAATCGTTGGCTTCCTGGAGGCCGAACCGGCCGGTAATTCTGCCGGAATCCTCGATTCGCGACTGGATCACGGGCGCCGTGTAGACCCTGTGGTCGAGTACGATGGCCATTTGCCGCTGGAGGTTGGCCTCGGTGAATTCGCCGAAGCGCTTTGCGGCGGCATTCGAGAGATTGAAGCTGACCTCGTAATAGCCGGGATAATCGGAGCTGGGGACGGACTTGGCGCTGCGCAGGTCGCGGCCGGTGACGGGCGCGTAACGGTCCACGAGATAGTAGACGTCGGAAGTTCCGCCGGGCTGGCCGGGGGCGCGCTCCTCGCGTCCGGGAAGCAGTTCGGTATTGGGAGGAAGGACGCCGCCGGGCTGGGCGGCATATGCTTCCGCGGGCGAAGAATAGGTTCGGCCTCCCACCACCAGCCGGAGCTCGAGTTGGCCGCCGGCCTGAATGATGCTCTTCGCGCGAGTGGGGTCGCCCTCGCCGGGGAGTTGGACCAGGATTTCGTCCTGGCCGCGGGTGTACTCGCTGACCACGGGTTCGGTGAGGCCGAGCTGGTCAATACGGCGGCGAATGGTCTCGACGCTCTGCCGCATCGTGTCGGTGCGGATGGCGGAGATGGAAGCGGCCTTCAGGCTGATCGTGTAGCCGGAAGCCTGGCCCGGCGTGGGCGCGATTTCCCAGTCCTGATAGTTGGTGCGGGCGATGTCCTGGAAGCGCGCGGCCTGGTCCACCGGCAGGTTCACGACGTTGATGTGCTGGTCATCCGGCTCGCGAATATCCTCGACGTGGATGCCGTCGTCGTTGAGCTCTTTGCGCAGGCGGTCCAGGGTCTGGTCGGTGTACTGTTTGACGGCTTCCTCGGTCTGCACCTGGAGGATCAGGTGGGTGCCGCCCTTCAGGTCCAGCCCCAGCCGGATGCGGTCGGAAAAATTGGTGCGGGCCCTGGCGAGGGAAGTGGGAAAAGCGGGCAGGCCGAACAGGCCGTAGATGCACAGAAGAATGACCAGGGCGATCAGGATGCCGCGGACTCGGATGTTTACGTGCATCGTCGGGCGCTAACTCTCTTTCGGCTCAGCTTGGAGCACGGCGATGGACTGGCGGGAGACGCGAATCTTCATCTGCTCGGCCACGCGGAGCTGGATGGTGTCGTCTTCCACACCCACGACGGTGCCGTAGATCCCGCACGTCATAATCACTTTATCACCAGCCTTCAGAGCGTTCTGCATCTGCTGCACTTTCTTCTGCCGCCGCTGCTGGGGGACGAACAGGAGCAAATAAAAGATGATGACGATGATGAACAGGGGCGCGAGGGCCGTGAACGCACCTCCGCCCGGCTGCTGGCCCTGAGCCAGCGCGAGAGTCTCCACAGGAATGTAGAAGGTGGCCATCGCCTGCCTCACTACCGGTTTGGAAGAACGGAAAGGACTCCCTCTGCGGAAAGAACCTTTCGCGAATGTCTCCCCTTACCGACTGACGCTCCGGCCGGCCCCAGCAATCCCCGCCCCCGGGGAACCGCCATCCAGGCCCGAATCGAAGCGAGCGCGCTACCCTGCGCGGAATCCCGGCAATATCCCAAAACCGATAGCCTGACGAATTTTCGCCATGATGTCAAGGCGAGACTAACGGAAATCGGGATGCGCATGCGGGGCCGCCCGGCAATCAGGGCCGGAGACTCTGGGCGAGCCATCCGCAGCGGGACGTTCCGTCGCGCCCACCCGTCAGCGAAGCAGATACGCCAGGATGGCGTCGGCGACGCGGCCGAACGGCGCGCGCAGCAAACCGGTGAAGTTCCAACGGGACTGCTCGAAGATGCCCTTGGCATGGCTCAGAGCCTTGAATCCTTCCTCGCCGTGATAGGCGCCCATGCCGCTCGGGCCCACGCCGCCGAAGGGAAGGTCTTCCACGGCAAAGTGGAGGAGTGTGTCGTTGATGGTGACGTTGCCGCTCGTGGTGCGCTCGAGAATCTGGTCGCGGGCGCGGGTGTTTCCGCCGAAGAAGTACAGGGCCAAAGGACGCGGCCGCGCGTTCACCCAGGCAATGGCTTCCTCCATGTCGCGGTAAGGAATGACGGGCAGCAGGGGCCCGAAGATTTCCTCTTGCAGGACGGCCATATCCGGAGTGGCATCCAGGATGAGCGCAGGAGGCAGCGTCCGCTCGCGACCGGCGCCGGGCGCGCCAATCTCCACGACGCGCGCGCCTTTCTTCCTGGCGTCTTCGATCAGTCCGGCCAACCGGGCGGCATGCTGCGCGCTGATGATGGAGGCATAGGCGGGGTCCGAAGCGCCGCCGGGATAATATTTGCGGACCGCGTCCGTGTAGGCGGCGAGGAAGGGCTCGAGGTCGTCCTGGTGCACCAGGGCATAATCCGGGGCCACGCAGGTCTGTCCCGCATTGGCGAGTTTTCCGAAGGCGATGGATCGAGCGGCGCGCGAGACTGGAAACCCGGGCTCGACGATGGCCGGCGATTTGCCGCCGAGCTCGAGCGTGACCGGAACGAGATGCTCGCTGGCGGCGCGCATGACGGAGCGGGCGACGTTCGTGCTGCCGGTGAAGATCAAATGATCGAAGGGGAGGGCGGAGAAGAGCGCGCCGACGTCGGGGCCGCCGGTGACGACGGCCACCTGCTCTTCGGGAAAAATCTCACTCAGCATGGCTGCCAGCACGGCGGTAGTCGCCGGTGTGGATTCGGAAGGTTTGAGCATGGCGCGATTGCCGGCGGCGATCGCCGTGGCCAGAGGCATGAGCGATAGGGAGACCGGATAATTCCAGGGCGAAAGGATGCCGACAACGCCGAGCGGCTGATAGACGACGCGCGCCCGGCCGGGCAGGAGGTGCAGCGCGACGCGGCGGCGGTGCGGGCGCATCCACTTTCTGAGGTTGCGGCCCAGATAATTCATGCCCTGGACCGTGGGAGCGAGGTCCAGAATCGAGGTCTCATAGGGTGAGCGATGACCGAAATCGGCGTTGACGGCGCTGGCCAATTCCTGGCGGCGCGCCAAAAGCGCTGCTTTTAATTTCGCGAGATCGGCTTTTCGCTGCGCCAGCGAGGGAGGGCCGTCGCGCAGGAAGGCGGCGCGCTGCGCGGCGAGCGCAGCGGACATGCGCGTTTCGTTCCATTCCGCGGGCTGAGCTGCCGTGATTTGAGTCTCCATGCGAGTTACTCCTCGACGGGTTCGGCTGCCTCGTCTGCGGCGGCAGCTTCCTGCTTCCACTCGGCGGCGCGCGCGGCGACCGCGCCCTCCGCGATGGCGGCGCGGAGCGCGCGCATGCGCTCGAGATAGAAATGCACGTTGTGGATGGTGTTGAGGATGGGGCCGAGCATTTCGCCGGAAACGAACAGGTGCCGCAAGTAGGCGCGGGAATAGCGGCGGCAGGCGGGGCAGGAGCAGGCCTCGTCGGGCGGGCGCGGGTCGTCCCCATAGCGGGCGCTGCGAATGACGAGGCGGCCGCGGCTGGTGTAGAGCCAGCCGTTGCGGGCGTTGCGCGTGGGGAGCACGCAGTCCATCAAATCCACGCCGCGCATCACGTAGTCGGCGATGTCTTCCGGCTTTCCCACGCCCATCAGATAGTGCGGGCGGCCGGGCGGGAGGATTCGCGTGACCACCTCGGTCATGGCGCAGGTGGTTTCGTGGGGCTCGCCGACGGCGAGGCCGCCGATGGCGTAGCCGGGAAGATCGAGCGCCACAAGCGCTTCGGCGTTTTCGCGGCGGAGGGCGGCAGACGCTCCACCCTGGACGATGGCGAACAGCATCTGGCGCTGTGCGTCGCCGCGCGCCGCGAAATATTCGCGGGAGCGCCGGGCCCATTCGAGCGTCCGCTGCGCGGCGGCGCGCGTGGCGGCTTCTTCGGCCGGCAAGGCGATGCATTCATCGAGAACCATGATGAGGTCCGCGCCGAGAGCCATTTCCACCTCGAGCGCGCGCTCCGGCGAGAAAAAATGCTCGGAGCCGTCCAGATGAGAACGAAAGGTGACACCGTCGTCGGTGACTTTGCGAAGCTCGGCGAGGCTGAACACCTGGTAGCCCCCGGAATCGGTGAGGATGGGCCGCGGCCAGGACATAAAAGTGTGCAGGCCGCCGAGCGAGCGGATGCGCTCGTGGCCCGGGCGCAAATAGAGATGATAAGTGTTGGCCAGGACGATTTGCGCGCCCAACTCTTCGAGTTGGGCCTGGGTGAGCCCTTTCACCGTGCCTGCCGTGCCGACGGGGAGGAATGCCGGCGTGTCGATGACGCCGTGCGGAGTCTCCAGGCGTCCGAGGCGCGCGCCGGAGGGATCGGTTTTCACGACTTCGAAGCGGAATGCCATGGAATTCCGTTACGGTATCGCGGCGCGTCAGTGCGCCGCAAGCAGCGGGCGCGCCAATGACCGGCAACCAGACGTGGCTAGTTGCGAGAGGCCGCGGGGAGTTGGAGCAGGTACACATCCTGCGCGTCCGTTAGGACAAGCATCCTCTTCCCGTCGCGGCTGAACTGAACTTTTAGAACTCCGGCTGCGAATCCCTGTTCGTCGAGCTCCTCCCCCGAGTGGGTGTTGTAGACGGATATTTCGGCGTGTTCCCTGCTCACCGCCAGGAGCGAGCCGTCCTCGGAGACCGCCAGCGGCCGCCCGGGGAAGTGGCGAGGTTTGGTTCGTCCCGACAGGGACTCGACAGTGGTGTCATTGGGGCCGGAGAAAATGGCCAGACTTTCTTGTCCTCTCGTCTCCGCGAGGGTCCAAAGCGTGTTCATCCTTCTCAATAGGGCCGTCCGCAGAACGCCCCCGCTCGTGGCATCGAGAATCTCCAGCAATTGGAGATCGCGCGGTTCCTTCAAGGTCTTGAATTCCTCAAGCAATTCTGGGCTCTTTTTGAGTTCCTCCTGCGCCGCGCCTGAGGCGGCCGGCCAAGTGAGGAGCACTTGGCCCCGTTCGGGTAGCAGGAGGAATGTAGGCGCATCCTTCGGGAACCGCCGCGACCAGAGCGCTCGCCCGCTGCTTGCGTCGAGCACCTCGGCTATCACATCGCAATCGAAGGGACTAAAATCCGCGAACCGCGCGCGGCAAGGCTGAAACGGTCGGGCGAGCGCTCCAAATAGGCTCAGGAGATCTCCCCGATCGGCGTAAAGGAGTCCCGCCTTTGTCTGGGGCTTTTGGACGAGGATAAAAGGGCCCACCTGCTTGGCGTAACGCTCCTGAACTTTCAAGGATTGTGCGGTCTGTTCACCACCCAGCGAAAGGCGCACAAACTCATGAGGGGTGTCTTCCAATGCTGGAAAGTCGGTGTCGAACCAGCCGTCGTCGCTGAACCATCCTCCACGGAACCCCTTCAGTTCGTAGGCCCGTTTCCCCGTGGAGAGATCCCAGATTCCCCCCTTGTCCTTTTTCGACACTGCTAGCCACTTCAAGTTGGGTGATACCTCGACGGTAGTGGGAAGAAGCGTTCCACCGGGGATACTGACCGTGTCCCTCTGCGCCAGGGAAGTTACGTCGAACAGGCTAATCATCCCATCGGGGGTGCGCACGGCAAATGTCTGATCATATAGATCGCACACGCTCTCCTTGCTCGACAGGACGTATTTCTGCCTCCTCAGATCCAACACTCCAAGCTTGCGCCCCCCGGGAAATTGGCCGGAAACCAACAGATAGTTACCGTGTGCTGGAGCGCGAAAGTTCTCCCACCCGACAGGGAGACGCGCCAGAAATTTTCCATTGGGAAAGCTCAGCAGAGACACCTGCCAGGTGTGGATATCCCTCCCCACCACGCGGTCGCTTCCCAAGAACGTGAATCCGCCGGAAACGTTCTCAGACAGATCGCGGCCGACAGCCACGTTTGATTTCGAGGACATGTCGAAGGCCGTGGTGTGCTCAGGACCGGCGGCCAGAAAATAGCGGCCGTCGGGCGAGAAGGCAAGCTGGCTCGATCGGTCGCGGCCCTTTTTCTCCATAATCTTTTCTCCGGTGGCCGCATCCAGGAGAATGAGTGTTCCGCTATCTGTGGCGCACGCCAGAGTCTTCCCGTCCGGTGCCATCGAACTCGTGCTGCAAGCTTGTAGCAGCGCGGGTTCGAAAGCGCTGGTGCGCTTCTGGCTGCTAATGTCCCACACCTCAATGCGGAGCTCGAAGGTGCTGAAGGCGATGGACTGTGAATCCGGGGTGAATTGAGCGGAAACCACCGACGGGGCCTCAATCGAAAACCGGTAAGCTAACGGCTCGCGTGTCAATATATGGATCCGGCCGTGGCCGACGGCCAGGAGATAGTGGCCGTCGGGACTGAATCGGATACTGCGCACATCTGCGCTCATGCCCAGCGGCGATTGCAATGGAATTTCTGCCAGAACGCCGTGCGGAGTTTTCTCTCTTGGGCGTCCCCAGTTGGAGAACTCGATTGCCGCCTCCTGCCACTGCCGAAACCCCTCAGCCGCAGAAACGGTCCGGCGGGCATAGCAGGCCTCGGGCATTTCATTCACGGCCTTCCGCAATTCGCGGAGGCGGATTTCATTAGGCTTCGGGATATGGAAGAGCTCCGAGATCCAGCTCCCGGGGTGGTCGCTGGCTTCCGCCGCGCGGTCGAGAAACTCCACGAACGCGCGCGTCGAGTAGCCTGCTCTTGCCAGCAGGTACACCGCCACCTGGTCTGCGACAACCTGCGCCTCGGGGCCTCTCCTGGCTACCGTCTGGAAGGCCTGTCGATTCCGCCGCCAATTGCGTTCCAGTTGGTCGATCTTGTCGATCAAGTCAGCGCGATCCGACACTTGGGTTACATTGAGGACGTTTCGCAGGAGGAAAGTCAGGTTCGTGGCGGCTTGGTGTGTGATGACGTGTCCGATCTCGTGGGCCAGAAAGCCGGCAAGTTCCTGTTCGTCGCGGACGAAGAGCAGCATCTTACGTGAAACGTAAATTCGACCGCCCGGTAGAGCGAAGGCATCCGGCAGGGCTTGATCGACAACTGTGACTCGAATCTTTAGGTTCGTAGGCGGCAACCGGGCGATGAGCAAGGCACCCAAACGATTCAGGTAGTCTGTCAGCACAGGGTCATCCGTTGTTCGGAGCCCGGGCAATGTTCTGGCCGCGATTTCCTCTCCCAGCTCGATTTCCTGTTGTGGAGTAAATATGTTTCCTGCTGATCCGGCTGCCAGCGCGGCCGGAGGCGGGCACGCGTCCTGCGCCAGTGCGGCGCAAGTCCAGGCTGGAATTGCCAGGATCAGGAGAGACAAGATCCATGTGGGGTTCGAAGGCATCGCCAGCTCATCGCTCGTCAGATCCTCTCCGAGATAAGGTAAAGGATTGCATAAGCTTACTCGAAATCGTTACCGGAAGAGCGAAACCGCTCGGAATGAACTCCGGCTGACTCGTCTTCCCATGTTGCTGGAATCAGCCGGCTCGTTTCACGCGCGCGGTAGACCCCCTCCAGGCCGCCCGCGCCGTTCGCGGATTCAATTTCGTATGGGCCCAGCCGGATACCAGGGCCCAGCGCCATGAAGCCGGATAATAACGCCTGCAGAGAGCGGCTTGAGCCGGGTGACCGAGTTGCTGCAGGGTCGCGGGGGATTGGGGCGGAGCAAGAGCCGGGGCGAGGAAAGGCGACAGGCAAACTGCGCCTGTCGCAGTCAAAGGGCTTCGCGCTGCTGTTGGAGCGGGCTGGGGGGATGGCGAAAAGGCGCCGGCTCAACGTCTGATTCGTGAAGGCCGAAGCGAGCGAGCATCTCGCGCCTGCCGGCGCGGGTGATGGCTAAAGCGCGGCCATCGGGATCCCGGAGCACCCATTTTCTTTTCAGAGCGGCATTCAGCAGGGCCGCGCCCAGCGCGCCGCCCACATGCGGCCGCCGCTCGCTCCAGTCGAGACACGCGTAGGCGAACCGGCGGCGCAGCTTTCGAGTCGCCTCAATGTCGATTCCCAGAGCTTCAAACGCCATCGCTCCAGCGGGTGTGAGGCCGTAAGCCTGATTCGCTACGGAGCGGCCCGACAGCCATCCGAGGGCCCTGAAGCGATCGTGAAGCGCGACGCCCAACGTGCCTGCGATGTGGTCGTAGCACGTGCGCGCGGCGCGCAGCGGGTCCGGTGTGCCCGGCACGAAGTCGTGGCGGGATGCCCCGGCGAGCACGCTGAGGGATTCCAGCGCGGCGGCTACACGCGCTCCCTCGAGACTGTAATAGCGGTGCCTGCCCTGGGCGAAGACCTTCACCAATCGCCGGGCGTTCAGCCTGTGCAGGTGCACGCTGGCGGTCGAAGGGGTGACGCCGGCGACCATGGCCAGTTCGGTGCTGGTTCGCGCGCGGCCGTCCAGCAGTACGCAGAGCATGCGGGCGCGTGCCGGCTCGCCGATGGCCGCAGCAATCCCGGCGAGGGCAGCGTCCGTGTGGTCTTCTGCAATCACAGTTTGATGATAGACGAAGCGTTCCTGCGTGGCAAGGGGACATACTGTCGCCTGAACCGCCGGCCAGGGCTTCCCGGGGGAGGCGCCGGGCCGCGGTCGAAACACCGGACCTACCAGAAAGGGGATAACCCATGACGATCGTTTGTGTCATCCGCTACCAGATCGATCCCTTCCAGCGCGAAGGGTTCAAGAAGTACGCCGAGAATTGGGGCCGCATCATCCCGCGATGCGGCGGACACCTGATCGGGTATTTTCTTCCGCAGGAAGGGACGAACGACGTGGCCTGGGGGTTGATCGCTTTCGACAGCCTGGCATCCTATGAGGCATACCGGACGCGCCTGAGGGCAGACGCGGAAGGGCGTGAAAACTTCGAGATGGCGCAAACCCGGCGGCTGATTCTGCGCGAAGAACGGAACTTCGTCGAGGTGGTGGAAGGAACATTCGGCGTTCCCGCTGCGCCGCCGGCGGCGCCATGAGGGCAAACATGCTGACACAGGCTCAGAAGGGCGCGGCATTCCATGCGCTGCACACGCGCGAGGGCGCGTTCATCATTCCGAATCCGTGGGACATCGGCAGCGCGCGGCTGCTGGCCCACCTGGGGTTCGAGGCGCTGGCCACCACCAGCGCCGGCTATGCCTTTTCCGTGGGGCAGCGGGACAACACGATAGGACGCGAGGAAACGCTGGCACACGCGGCCGCCATTGTTTCCGCGACCGATCTGCCCGTGAGCGCGGATCTCGAGCACGGCTTTGGAGATTCTCCCGAGAGCGCCGCGGAAACCATCAGACTCGCCGCGGAGGCAGGGCTGGCGGGCGGTTCGATTGAAGACGTACCGGGGCGCGGGAACAGCGCGCCGTATGAGCTCGGGCATGCGGCGGACCGAATCCGCGCGGCTGCGGAAGTGGTGCGCGGCCTGCCGTTTCGGTTCACGTTGACCGCGCGAGCAGAAAATTATCTGGTGGGCAGGCCGGACCTGAAGGACACCATCGCCCGCCTCCAGGCCTACCAGGCAGCAGGCGCCGACGTGCTCTATGCGCCGGGCCTGACCACCAAAGAGGATATTGCCACCGTGGTGCGCTCCGTGGACCAGCCCGTGAACGTAATCATGGGGCTCCAAGGCGTGCAACTCTCGCTTGCCGAGTTGTCGGCCATCGGAGTCAAACGGATCAGCATCGGCAGCGCACTGGCGCGCGCCGCCTACGGCGCTTTTCTTCGGGCGGCGCGGGAGATGCGCGAGCGCGGCACATTTGAGTTCGCGGAGCAGGCAGTCAGCTTTCGGGACATCACTGCCATGTTCGCGGGGATGACCTCCGGGCGTGGCTGAGGAGTGGAGAGGACCGCGAAGCTCGGATGAGCGGACTCGCCCCGATGGAATCGGGATGCAAAGCCACTTTACTCGGCCGGCTGGAAGCCGGCGCTACGTTTTCTCGGCGATGAGATAGAGGATGGTCTGCATGTACTGGAAGTCTTCGCCGGGAGCCGGAGGCTGCTGGGGATGGAAGCCGGCGGAATCGTCGTCGAAGGTGGCTTCCATCAAACGGCGGGTCTCTTCGTAGGCGGGCTCGCCACGCTCGCAGCCGGCCACGTGCATCCAGTGGTCGAACCCGCGCGGGGATTCCACGCGTTCGGCAGTGCGCAGGCGCAGGCGCGCGGACTCGAGCAGTTCGAGCAATTCGGGCTGGGTGTGGGTGTGGACGTGGGAGGGGTCGCGGGCCTGCTCGATGCGGTTGTTCACCTCCGCGCTGCCGGGCTCGGCCACGATCATGTCCATCAGGGCCAGGCGTCCGCCGCCCGAGAGCACGCGAGCGAACTCGTTGACGGCTGCCGCGGGGTGCAGCAGATGGTGGATGCTGAACCCGCAGGTCACGATATCGAACGACGCATTGCGGAACGGAATAGCGGCGACGTCGCCGCGGGAAAAGGACACGTTGGCAAGCCCCGCGGCGGCGGCTGAGGCGCGCGCCTTCGCCAGCATGGCAGGCGTGTAGTCCAGGCCGACAACGGCGCGGACGCGCGTGGCAAAACGGAGCGCGTAGGTGCCGGGCCCGCAGGCGGCGTCCAGCACGCGGTCTCCAGTGCGCGGTCCGGACATCTCCGCCAGCCGGTCCGCGTCGGCGCCGCGCTTCTGCAGGACGAACGTCGAGAACGCCTCCGCGGTGCGCGTGAAGCGGTCGCGAATGCGGTCGAGCTGCTCGTTCCTGTTCTGTTCGCCCATCGACGGTCTTTTTTGGCGCAGCGCCCTGCGGCCAGTATACAGCCGAGGCGGAGACTTCCGTCCTCCTGCGCGGCGGAGTTGGAGGGGAGCACAGGCTGATCCCGAATCCCGAACATTCGGGATCGAGACCATGCCACTGGGATTAGCGCTTGGCGAGGGGGATCACGAATTTCAGCGCTGTGTGCGTAGCGGAAAAGCCCACTACCTTAACATCCTTCAATCCCGCCGCCCGGCCCGCGCCGATCACGTCATTCTCGGTGATGTGCTTCTGCCCCTTCGGATAGACGATCCACAGCGCTCCCGCGGGCGCCAGGCGGCCGGCCAGCGTCTTCGCGCGTGGCAAATGTTGCCGGCTCTCCGCGCCGAAGAAAATCAGGGCGGAGCCGCGCGGGGGCGTTCCCTCCGCGAGTTTGCAGTCGCGCTCGGAGAGCTGCCGGCGGAATTCTGCGCCCGCAGTGCCAATCAGCGCCAGGGTCGCGCCGGGAGTGACGCCCAGCTTGTCGAGCAGGCCGCGCGGGGAACGGATCTTCTCCGCCCATTTCCCGGCCCGGGCTCCCAGTTCGATTTCGATCGTGCCGCCCGGGTGCTGGATGGCCAGCCATCCGCCGCGGGGGTCGAGCGCATGGACGTCGCGGAACGCGATTTTCACGCGCACGGGCGCGCCTTTTGTTCCCGCTCCGCGGAAGAGCACGTAGTCCGTCTCCAGCATTGCGGTTCCTCGGATCACTTTGCCGTCCAGCCGGGAGCGCGTTTCGATTTGCTGGCCCATCAATCCCTCACCTCGACGTGTTCCCCCAGCGTGAGCGACACTCCTTTGCCTCGTCAAATGAAATTATTTTGTCCTCGGCAGTATGTCCCCGCCCGCGCGGACCGTCCGCGCTGCCGGATGCCTCCCGCGCCCCCGGTCGCTATCCCGCGCCGCACCGGCGGTATCATCTTGGCTCACCATGCAGCCTCCCCTCGGCCATCGCGCGGACTGGCGCCTGCTCCTCAGGAGCCGTGGATTCGTGTTTTTGTTCATCGCCATGTTCGTCTCGCTCGTGGGAACGGGGATGAATTTTGCCGGGGTCACCTGGTACGTGCTGGAGCAGACGCATTCCCCCGTGAAAGTGAGCCTGGTGACGGTGCTGGTGACGATGCCCGGGCTGGTTGTACCTCTAGTGGGTGGCGTGCTCATCGACCGTCTCGACCGGCGCTACCTGGGGTTGGGTCTGGACCTCATCCGCGGGGCCATCGTGCTGGGCACAGCGGCGCTGGTGCGCGCGGGACTCGCCCGCCTCTGGCATATTTACGCGATGGTCTTTTTGCTGGGCGTGGGGTTCGCCATCTACTGGTCCACCGTGAACGCGCTCGCACAGGAGGTGATCCCGCGGGGCCAGTACGCAACGGCCAATTCCGGTGTGCTCATTGCCATCCAGGGCGGGATGATGACCGGAGGAAGCCTGGTCGGCTTCGTCTACAAAACCGCGGGACTGGCGGGAATCCTGGGCGTGGACGGCCTCACCTACCTGGTGGCGGCAGCGTCGCTCTTTCTGCTCCGCCGGGGTTATGTAACTCCGCATGCGCATCGCGACGACGAGCCCGAGCCGGGTCTCGCCACCTCCGGCGATGCGGCAGCGACGGCGGCACGCGAGGATCCGCTGGGCCAGTCGCTCGCCGAACCGGGACTCGGCAATCGGTTCCTGCGTGATTTGCGCGAGGGGGCGCGTTACCTGCGCAGCCGGCCGCGCGTCCTGGCGCTGGGAATTACTTACGCCTGCATGATGGGCGGCGTGGTGAGCTCCAATGTGCTGCTGGTCACGCTGACGCAGAGCGTCCTGCATTCCGATGCGCGCGGCTTCGGGTTTATGGAAGCGGGGTGGGCCTTCGGCGCGGTCACCGGGGGATTATTGGCGGGAGTGTTCACCGGCTGGTTTTCCGCTCCGCTGCTGTTGATAGGCGCTCTGGCGGTGCTGGCTGCCGGCCATCCCCTTTTCCCCTATGTCGGGTCGCTCGTTCTGGCCGTGGCGATGAATGCCCTGTTCGGGCTCTGCCGCGCCTTCGCGGGCGTAGTGGCGCAGACCGGGATCATGCTGGAGGTGCCTCGGCGGCTGATGGGACGCACGCAATCCACGTTTTCCATTCTTTCCACGGTGCTTCAGGTGCTGATGAGCCTGACGCTCGGCTATTTCGCGCAGCATCTGAGCCTGCCGCTGGCGTTCTTCGTGCTCGGTTTGCTTTACGGCTGCGCGGTGCTGGCGGCGATCCGGGCACGGGAACTGGAATTGCCTCGTGCACCGGACAGTGCGCCGGCTGTCGCTGCGTGAGCCGTGGCTGCTGCGCCGGCGGAGTAGGATCCCATTCCGTTTTACGGACGCGGCAGATTCCGCCATAATCGGCAGGTCGCGCGAAGGAGCAACAGATGGACGCGCTATTTCCCGGATTGAAATCGCTGCTGAACTATCATCCGCTGTTCGTGCATTTCCCGATCGCGCTGTGGACCGCGGCGCTGCTGTTCGAGATTGCGGCGCACGCGGTTCCGCGGGAATGGGCGCACCGGGAGACACTGCACCACATCGCCTGCGCGGTGCTGGCGCTGGGCGCGCTGGCGGCCATCCCCACGGTGATGAGCGGATGGTCAGCGGAGGCGGCGGTGCCGGACAAAGGCCCGGCCCACGACCTGAAAGAGCTGCATGAAACCCTGATGGTGACGGCGAGCATCCTTTCCGGCGTTCTCGCTGCGGTGGGATTGTTCCTGCTTCCGCGGAAGCCTACGGCCATGCTGCGGGCCGCGTTTCTGGCCGGGCTGGTGGTGCTGGTGGGATTGATGGCCGTGGGCGCGGATCGCGGGGCGATGCTCGTCTATCACTATGGGACCGGGGTGGACTGGCCGGCGGCGCAGAAACAGAAGTGAACTTGGCGGCGAACCGAAACGCGTTTTGGGCGCGTCTTTCATGCGAGGGCGATCATGGGCAGCGGTGGATTTTCGCGGCGGAGTTTTCTGGAGCAGTCGCTGCTGGGAGCGGGCACTGCGTGGCTGGCGGCGGCGTGGCCGGAGGTGCTGGCGGCGCAGCAGCATGCGCAGCACACGATCCGCGCCGTGGCTGCTGGGGCGCCGGCCAAACTCGAATACCTCACCGCCGAACAGGCTGCCGAGGTGGAGGCCATCACCGCTTTGATTATCCCCACCACGGACACGCCCGGAGCGCGCGAGGCCGGCGTCGTCTATTTCATCGACCGCTCGCTGCACACGTTTGCTGCGGACCAGCAGAAACCCTTCTCCGATGCGCTCGCCGCGGTGGACGCGAAACGGAAAGAGCTGTTCCCCGGTTCGGCTGATTTCGTCTCCCTCACGACGGCGCAACAGACGGAAATCCTGAAAGCCATCGAACAAGCGCCCGCGTTCGGAATGTTCCGGTTCGCTGCCGTGTGCGGATTCCTCTGCAATCCGGAGGAGGGGGGCAATCGCGGGATGGTGGGGTGGAAGCAGATCGGCTTCGACCATGCGCCGACGCACACTCCGCCGTTTGGCTACTACGACGCCCAATACCTGGCGGAAAAAGCCGCCGCGCGGAAAGAGGCGAAGCCGTGAAGCAGGCAACGAGCCAGGGCGGACGGAAATTCAGCCCCAACGATGAGGTGGATTTCGTCATCATCGGCTCCGGGGCGGCAGGCGGAGTGCTGGCGCGGGAACTTTCCAGGGCGGGACTTCGTGTGGTGGTGCTGGAGCAGGGGCCCTATCTGCGGGAGGAGGATTTCCAGCACAACGAGTTCAAAGTCATCTTCCAGAGCGCGCTGACCAACAACTGGACGCATCAGCCGACCACGTTTCGCAGCTCCGAGCAGGAGAAAGCCAAAGTGCAGCCGGCGCTGCTCTACGGACGCGTGGTGGGCGGCGGGACGGTCCACTTCACGGCCAACTACTGGCGGTTCCACGAGATCGATTTCATCGAACGGTCGAAGCGCGGGGCGGTGGCGGGAGCGGATCTGGCGGATTGGCCGATCACCTACGCGGACCTGGAGCCTTATTACACGAAAGTCGAGTGGGAAGTGGGCGTGTCGGGGCAGGCAGGGGCCAGCCCGTTCGATCCGCCGCGCTCGAAGCCGTATCCCGTGCCGCCGCTGCCGATTAAATCGACGGGTGCGATCTTCGAGAAGGCGGCGCTGAAACTCGGGTGGCATCCGTTTCCCGCGCCGGTTGCCATCCTTTCGCGGAATTACCGGAACCGCGCGGGGTGCGTGCACTGCGGCTACTGCGAGTATTTCGGATGCGAGATGGGAGCGAAGTCGAGCACGCTAGCCACCATGATTCCGGAAGCGGAGCGCACCGGGCGATGCGAGATCCGCCCGGAAAGCTACGTCCACGAAATCCGCACGGACGGAGCGGGGCGCGTCACCGGAGCGGCGTATTTCGACAAACAGAAGCGCGAGAGTTTCCAGAAGGCCAAAGCGGTGATCGTGTGCGCCAATGGGGCGGAAACGCCGCGGCTTCTGCTGCTCTCGAAATCGGCGCGGTTTCCCCAGGGGCTGGCGAATTCGAGCGGGCTGGTGGGGCGCCACCTGATGTTCAACTCCGGAGCCTTTGCGAACGCGATCTACGAGCATCCGCTGAACGAATACAAGAGCCAGGTAGTGACGCGCGTGGTGCACGACTTCTACGAGTTGGACCCGAAAGTGGGGTTCTGCGGCGGCGGCGGCATGGACATGCGCTTCGATCAATTGCCCATCGGATTCGCGCTGGGCGGGCTGCCCCCCGATGCCCCGCGGTGGGGCGCGGAGTACAAAGCGCAGGTCCAGAAAAATTTCACGCGAACGGCCACGGTGTTCTGCCACGCCACGTCGATGCCGGTGCCGGCCAACAGCATCAGCCTGGATCCCGATGTGAAGGATGCGTGGGGGTTGCCGGCCACGCGCGTCACGTATAAGGACCACGCCGACGACCTGAAGATCAGCCAGTTCTTGCTGGACCGCGCCATGGTGCTGCTGGACGCCACGCCCGCGCTGCGAAAATGGAGCGCGCCGGTCGCCGAGCAGCAATTCGGCGTCCATCTGCTGGGGACCTGCCGCATGGGGAACGACCCGAAAACTTCCGTGATCAACTCCGACCACCGGGCGCACGACGTGCCGAACCTGTTTCTGTGCGACGGGAGCAGCTTTGTCACTTCCGGGCGCGGGCAACCGACGATGACCATCCAGGCGCTGGCCTTCCGCGCGGCCGACCGCATCGTGCGTCTGGCGAAACGCGGAGAGCTGGGAATGATGGCGCCCTCGAGCCGGAGCTGATGCCCCCGCGAGTTCGTCTCCACCGCCATGGCCACTGCAAAGCACGCTGAATCGCTGCCCCATGAGGCGAGCCTGGCGCTCGCGATCATTGTGTTTCACTTTCTGGTGAACGTGTTGCACGGCGCGGCGCATCATCATTACGAAATCCCGCTGGAAACCTGGCAGCAGGCGTACATCTGGGTAGTGATTATTGCCGCGCCGCTCGTGGCAGGAGGGCTGCTGGTGGCGCGGTGGCTGCGCGCAGGCGCGTGGTTGCTGCTCGTTTCGATGGCCGGTTCGCTGCTGTTCGGGGTGTATTTCCATTTTCTGCTGGTCGGCCCGGACAATATCTCCAGCGTGAATCTTTATGGCTGGGGAATGGTGTTCCTGGCGACGGCGATCTTTCTCGCGGCGACGGAAGTGTGGGGCGTTTCCGTCTCGTTCCGCTTGCTGCGCGTCGCCCGCCGCTTCGAATAGTCGGAAGCAGCCGCAGCACGTTCACGCGACGGTATCGGGAATCCATACCGTTCCAATGCGTGTATCATGCCGCCCACTGGATGTCTCCTGTGGACTTCGAAGTCATCGGAACCATCGCCCACATCGAACTCATCGCTGTCACTGGAACAATCCGCGCATACCGACGCCTGGAACGTAATTACGGCAGAGGACGGTGGAGAAAACTAAAGGGCGAAGCTAGAGTACGCCTGGAGGATGGTAGGATAGTTAGAGCGGAGATTCACTGGTATGAAGCGCACGGCATCGGGAGGAAAGAACTCAAAATCAAACGGTTCCTCGACTAGCTCCAGACGTCTCTTTGCGCGAGGGGGTCGGTTCTTCGTGTGCATCCGCAACACGGGCTACAAGGCTTCGCTCGAATTGCACAAACTCTACCGGGCGATTCCCGACTCGCGAGCGGCCGGCCTGCATTTTTTGCGTATCGTGGATGAATCCGGCGAGGACTATCTGTACCCGGAGAAATACTTCCTGCCGCTCCAGTTGACCAAGCCACTTAAAAAAGCACTTCTCCGCGCGTCCTGACCGCCCGGCCGATCAGAACCACTCGCGGGCGGGGCCTTCGAGGAAGGCGCGGAGCTTTCGCGAGCGGGAGGGATGGCGGAGCTTGCGGAGCGCCTTGGCTTCGATCTGGCGGATGCGCTCGCGGGTGACGGCAAACGACTGGCCGACCTCTTCGAGGGTGTGCTCGCTCCCGTCGTCCAGCCCGAAACGCATCTTGATGACTTTTTCCTCGCGAGGCGTGAGCGTCTTCAGCACCGACCCCGTCTGCTCCTTCAGATTCAGGCTGATGACGGCTTCCGAAGGCGAAATCACGGCCTTGTCCTCGATGAAATCGCCCAGATGCGAATCTTCTTCTTCGCCGATGGGCGTTTCGAGGGAGATGGGCTCCTGCGCGATCTTCAGAATCTTGCGCACCTTGGCGACGGGGATGTCCATGCGCTTGGCGATTTCTTCCGAAGCGGGCTCGCGGCCCAGCTCCTGCACGAGCTGTCGGCTGGTGCGGATGAGCTTGTTGATCGTTTCGATCATGTGCACCGGGATGCGGATGGTGCGGGCCTGGTCGGCGATGGCGCGCGTGATGGCCTGGCGGATCCACCACGTCGCGTAGGTGGAGAACTTGTAGCCGCGGCGCCATTCGAACTTGTCCACGGCCTTCATCAGGCCGATGTTGCCCTCCTGGATGAGGTCCAGGAACTGGAGGCCGCGGTTCGTGTACTTCTTGGCGATGGAGACGACCAGGCGGAGGTTGGCCTCGATCAGCTCTTTCTTCGCCTGTTCGGCTTCAGCCTCCCCGCGATGGATGATTTGCAGCGTTCGCTTCAGCTCGGTGAGGCCCACTTCGCTGTCGCTGGCGATGTCGCGCAGTTCGGAGCGGCGGGTGCGCAGCTCCTTGCGGGCGTCCGCGGCAGTGTCGCCCTTGGAGACTTCGGCGCGGCGCTCGAGCTTCTGGGCCTCGCGTTCGAGTAGTTGCAGGCGCTCGACGGTGAGGCGCAGGCGGTCGATCAGGCGCTTCTTTTCGAAAGGGTTGTAGTCGATCGAGCGGACCAGGCGCGACATTTCGACCCGGGTGCGCGCAAGCGTCCACTTGGCACGGAGGTAGGAGCGCTTCTTCGACCGGGGCAGCTTTTCGAGCCGCACGGCCTGCTTCAGGGCCAGGTCGTACAGCTTGGCGATCTTGTCGATGATTTTGAGCGTCTGCTTGGTCTTGGCTTCAATCTTGTCTTCGGTCAGCTCTTCGTCGTCGAACTGGACGATTTCCTTGATGGAGCGGGCGCCCTGGCGCAGATCCTCGGCAATGGCCAGAACTTCCTTCAGCACGATGGGGGAGCGGGAGATGGTCTTCAGCACGGTCATCTGGCCGCGCTCGATGCGCTGCGCGATGGCTACTTCGCCCTCGCGGGTGAGCAGCGGAACGGTGCCCATCTCGCGCAGGTACATGCGCACGGGGTCGTTCGTCTTTTCGAGCGCCCCGGGCGTCAGATCGATTTCCGGCTCTTCGCCAGCGAACTCTTTGGCGGGCTCCCCCTCCGTCTCGATCGGCTCCGCGCCTTCCATGCCGGCGCGGGCGGTCTTGGCGGTGGCCAGGTCTTCGTACACATCGATGCCGTACCGCTCGAAGGTGGAGAGCAGTTCGTCGATTTCCTCCGACGAGTGGACCTCGGCGGGAAGAATGTCGTTCACTTCATCGTAGAGCAGGTAACCGCGCTCCTTGCCCATGGCAATGAGCTGCCGTACCTGGTCGTATTTGTCTTCAATGGCCATACGCGCAGAACACTCCGGAACTCTCAGCCCACACTTGTTTAGACGCGCGGCGCGCGGGAATCATCAGATGCGGAAAGCCGCGAAAAATGACGAGGATTTCGCCGGCCGTGAAACTACGGCTGGTTAAGTAGGATCCCGGTTGAATGCGAGATTCCGCGCCGCGCCCCGCGTCTGTGATTTTGAATCGCCGGGACTGTCGCCCCAATCCCGGAACGAGCCGTCCGCCGCTGATGCCGTCCATCTGGTTCCTTTTCTTAGATGTACGGCACACCCCTGCCGTTGCACCGTCAAGCTGTACAAAAATATAACGAGGATAGCGCCCGCGTCAACCCCTCAATTTCGCCAGCGGGCTGTGGGAATCTTGCGATCTGTGGATTTTCAACCTGCGCCGTCGGCCGCGAGCGCACGGCGAAGTTCCATTTTTCGGGCCATCAGTTCGCGCAATTCTCCCGCGGCGGGGCCGGCTTCGATGCGGCGCTGCAAATCGGCGAGTTCGCTTTCGAGGCGCAGCCGGCGAAGTGCGGTGAGGCAGCTCGACGCTTCGTCCCAGGTGGGTTCGGCGGCGGATTCGAACAGCACGTCGTAGAGCAGGCGGCGGTCGGGCGCTTCCAGAGTTTCGCCGAGGGCTACCGGGTCGGGGCGTTCGCCCGCGGCGCAGGCTTCGATCATGGCTTCGAAGAGTTTTTCCGTTGCCAGGCCTCGATGGACCGCGGCCTCGCGCAGCTCGGCGGCGAGGCGCTGGCGGAAGCCTTCGCCTTCGGCGAGCAACTGGATCAGGCGGCGCTCGGCGGGTTTGGTGGCCGGCGGGGCCAGGTCCGGCCGTATTTTCGCCTCACTGCGCCGCTCCGCTGCCGCGCGGCGCAGCGTGTCGCGGAGGATGGGCTCGTCGATCTTCAGCCGCGCAGCCACGCGCGAAGCCCATTCCGAGCGCAGCAGGCGGTCGGGCAGCTTTTGCAGGTAGGGCAGCAGGAAATTGACGGCGCGCAATTTTCCTTCCGCGGAGTTCAGCTCGCCGGCGCCCGCGCTGTTCAAGGCGCGCTCGATCAGGTGATCGAGGAAGGTGGGCGCCTCGGCCAGGAGTCTCTGGTAGGCCTCGCCGCCGTGCTCGCGGATGAATTTGTCGGGATCCGCGCCGCCGGGCAGCCGCAGCACCCGTGCGTCGAAGCCCTGCTCGAGCAGCAGAGCCAGGGAACGCTCCGTAGCGGCTTGGCCAGCGGTGTCCGGGTCGTAATTCATCACCACGCGGCGGGTGAAGCGGCCGAGCAGGCGAAGCTGGAGCTCGGTGAGGCTGGTGCCGCAACTGGCGACCACGTTCGAGACTCCGGCGCAGGCGACGGCGATTGCGTCCATGTAACCTTCCACCATCACCGCGAATTCGCGCTGGCGGATGGTTTCCTTGGCGCGGTCGAAGTGATAGAGCACGCCGCTCTTCGAATAAATGGGCGTCTCCGGCGAGTTCAGATACTTCGGCGGTTCATCTCCCAGCGCGCGCGCGCCGAAAGCGACCACGCGGCCGGCATCGTTGGCGATGGGGAAAATGATGCGGCGGCGGAAGCGGTCGTAGAGGCGGCCGGAAGCGTCGCGGGAGACGAGCCCGGATGCCTCCACCAGTTTCTCCGCATACTTGCCGCGCACATGGCGGAGGAGCGCGTCGCCGCCGGGGGGCGCATAGCCGATCCCGAACCGCTCGATCGTCGCGCGGTCCAGGCCGCGGTCTTCCAGGTAGCCGAGGGCCACGCTGCCTTCGGGGCTGGATTTGAGTTGGCGCTGGAAAAACTCGGCAGCGTCGCGGTGCAGCTCGAGCAGAACTTTGCGCTGGCTGACCTCGCGGCGCTCGGCGGGGGTGCGGGGACGCCGCTGGGGCACCTGGATGCCGCATTTTTCGGCGACCAGGCGAACCGCGTCCAGAAACTCGACCTTCTCCATTTCCATCACGAATTTGAAGACGTCACCGCCCACCCCGCAGCCGAAGCAGTGATAAATCTGGCGGACGGGATGGACGTTGAACGAAGGAGTCTTCTCGTTGTGGAAAGGACAGAGGCCTACGAAGTTCTGGCCGGCTTTTTTGAGGCGGACGTATTCGCCGATGACGCGGACGATGTCCGCCTGCTGCTTGACGCGATCCGCGAAGGTGCCAGATTCGGTCATTTTGGGAGATCCCGTTCAGGGTTTTGGATACAGACGGAAGCCGAAGCCGACCTGTTCGAAGTGGCGATCGGCAGTCAGCACATCGGAGACGCGCAGCTCGTGCATGATGGCCATGCTGGTCAGATCGGTGAATGATATAGCTGGTTTGTCCCAGAAGCGCCGCCGCAATTCGACTGCCTGTTGGAAGCGGACCTCGGTGACGCGTTCGATGATCAGAAATCCAGCGGCCACAGACTCCTGGAGCGCCTCCATAAAGGCCCACGCCTTCTGGAAAGGCTGGCGCCGGAAGGTGCGCGTGATGGTTTCATCCAATACGTAGTCCGAGGTTATGATCCAGCCGCGAACTCTCCGCCTCTCGCCGTAGCAGCGCAGGGCTGCAGAGTGAAGGGGATCTTTTTCGTCGCCGAGCGCAAGCCAGCCCCAGGAATCCAGGAAGAGCTTCACGACGGCTCGTCCCCGTAGAGATCCTCGTCGATCTTCTCAGCCAAATGGCCATCCTCGAAGATGCCGATGACTTTGAGAAAGGGATTCTCTTCGGAATCCTCCGCCCGTTCCGGTTGCAGCAGCTGCCTGCGCTCCAGAATCTGTTGCAGGCGGTTCAGCGTTTTCTCGGCAAACACGCCCTTCCCGACGGCGTCTTCAAAAAGCTCGGCGAAAGTGTCTTCACGGATAACTAGATGCACGCGATTGTGGCGTCCGTTGCGGTTCTTGCAAAAGCGCAACGCCTCGAAGGTGCCTCCATCTAGTGCGAAAAGGTTGCGTTCGATCCGTCCAACGTCCCCTTCATCCGTGTCCAGCTTCACCTCACCCACGGCTATCTTCTTGATTGTGGACATCTTCGGCATGATGACCTCCTACTGAACACTAGTAGCATCTACTAGATTCTAATAGGAATGCGGTTGGAGTCAAGCTCTCAGTTCGACCACCATGATTGCTTCCCCGCCGTGCTCAGGTTCTTCCGCATGGAAGCGTTCGACATGCGGGTGTGCCGTTAGAAAGTCAGCGAGGCCGCGGCGGAGGGCTCCGGTGCCGTGACCGTGGATGATGCGGACGCGGGGCTTTCCGGCCAGGGCGGCTTCGTCCAGAAATTTATCCACGCGAGCGCTGGCTTCTTCCACGGTGCAGCCGATGACGTTGATTTCTTCCGCGGCGTCGGCCGGGGCGGATTGGGTGTGAACGCGGATCGCCGGACGAGCCGCAGCGGCGCTTTTGCCTGCCCGGCCGGCGGCGGAAGTGTCGTTCACGACGGCGAGAATGTCGTCGCGCTTCACTTTCATCCGCAACGGCCCGGCTTCCACGTGTGCGGCACGGTCGTCGAGCTGGCGAAGGATGACGGGCTGAGGGAGTCCGCGAACGCGCACGCGCGCTCCCGGCACGAGCAGCTCAACGGCCACTGGCTGCTCGCGGATGGCGACAGCGCCCAGATCCTGCTGCGAATCGGCGAGATGGGCCACAACCGTGCTGTCGGCTTCCTCGCGGGCTTCGGCGCCGGCTTTGCGACTCTGGCGGCGAGCGGCTTTTTCCGCCTGGGCGCGGAGTTCGCGGTCGTGAATGGCATCGAGGACGCGGGCCATCTGCGCCTCGTAGCGTTTGACGATTTCGGCGAGGTGGGATTCGAGTTCCGCGATGCGGCGGCGCTGGCGTTCGGCCCATTCCGTGCGCAGGGCTTTGCGTTCGGCTTCCAGGCGTTCGAGTTCGGCAGCGGCGGAGCGGCGGATTTCGTCCAATTCGTCGCGGCTGCGATGCAGGTAGGCGATAAGAGCTCCGGCCTCGCGAGCCTCCGGAGTCATTTCCCGCTCCGCGCGTTCCAGCGCGGATGCGGGCAGACCCAGCCGCCGGGCGATGGCGATGCCGCTCGAAACGCCGGGAACACCGAGCAGCAGGCGGTAGGTGGGGCGGAGATTTTTTCCGTCGAATTCGACGGCGGCGTTGGCCACGCCGGGGGTGGTGGAAGCGTAGGCCTTCAGCCGGTCGTGATGCGTGGTGGCGAGGGTGAGGCAGCCGCGCGCGCGGAACTCCTCGAGCAGTGCGATAGCCAGCGCGGAGCCTTCTTCGGGCGCGGTACCCGTGCCCATTTCATCCGCGAGCACCAGCGATTGAGGCGTCGCGGCCTCCAGCATCGCGCGGAGATTCAGCATGTGCGCGGAAAATGTGGAAAGGTCCGCGGCGATGGACTGCTCGTCGCCGATGTCGGCCAGCACGCGGTCCACGATGGGCAGCTCCGCGCGTTCGGCGGCGACGGGAATGCCGCACTGGGCGGAGAGAACGGCGAGGCCGACGGTTTTGAGCGCCACGGTCTTGCCGCCCGTATTCGGCCCGCTGATGACCAGCACGGTGGCGGCGCCGCCCAGCTCGAGCGACATGGGAACGATGGCGCGGCCTTCCCCGGCGCGGCGCAGGCGCGCTTCGAGCACGGGATGGCGGGCGGCTTCGAGCACGAGCCGCGCTTCGTTTGAAAAAACCGGGACGGTGCAGGTGAACTCTCTGGAGAAGCGGGCGCGGGCGAAGACGGAATCGAATTGCGCGACTGTGGCGGCCGCAGCATCGAGTTGCGGCAGCGCCTGGCGGAGGCGCTCGGTCAGCTCGGCGAGAATGCGGGCGATTTCGGCGGCTTCGTCTTCGGCGAGCTGGACGAGCTGGTTATTGGCCTCCAGGGTTTCGAGCGGCTCGATGAAGGCGGTCTGGCCGGTTCCGCTGGCGCCGTGCATGACGCCGGGAACGCTGCGGCGGTCGGTGGCGCGGACCGGGATGACGTAGCGGTCGTTGCGCAGCGTGATGTAGTCCTCGCCGGGAGGCTCGCCGCGGGCGCGGAGGATGCGGCGAAGCTGCTCCTGAATTTTTTCGCGCGCTTTGACGATGGCGGAGCGGATACGGCCGAGTTCGGGGGACGCGTCGTCGCTCAGTTCGCCGTTGGGCAGGATGGCGCGGCGGACGGCGGAAGCGAGCCAGCCGAGATCGGGGAGCGTGGTGGCGCGTCCGGCGAGACGCGGGAATTTTTCGCTCTCGTGGCGCAGCGTGGATTTGAGGTCGGCCGTGGCGTCGGCGAGGGATGCGGAATCGAGCAGCTCGGTTGGGGAGAGCACGTTGACGGATACGGCGAGGCGGGCCAGCCACGCCTCGGGATCTGCGAGCGAGCCGAATCCCAGCTCGCGGCCGGCTCGGAGCCAGGCGACGGCCTCGGCGATGGAGGCGAAAGCGCCTTCCAAGGCGACGCGGTCGGTGCACAATGCCAGCGCTTCAACGGCGCGGCGTCCCGGGGCACACGTGGTGCATCCCAGCAGGATTTCCCGCAGGCTGGCGAATTCCAGAGTTTCCTGGGCCGGGCGCGACACCTGGTTTTCCCAGGATTGAAGATGTCATGCCGGGAGGCGGAAGCGCAACCAATGGGAGAGCGAACGGAGGAGCGACAACGCTCAGGGCTGGCGAAGCGCTTCCGCCAGGAAGCTGGCGGCGTCGTGAGGTGCGGAGCAGCCGCGGATGAGGCCGCCATCAGCCTCGCTCCAGTGCGAATCCGCGCCGCCTTCGACTTCGCGAACTCGTTCGACGACGGGGAGCCAGAAATCGCCCAGGACAGCGAAGGGTTTGCGTGCCATCACTCGTTTGTTCAGCATTTCCCAGACGACGGCGAGCTCGACCAAAGTGCCGGTGCCGCCACGGCAGGCGACGTAACCTTCACCGCGGCGAACCAACTCGAACAGGCGCTCCTCCCAGGTGGCGACGCGGACCTCTTCATCCACCCAGCGGTTGGCCCGGGAGCGGAAGAAAGAAGCGGTGACGCCGAGCGTGCGGCCTCCGGCGTCCTTTGCGCCACGGCTCACTGCTTCCATCACGCCGCCGTAGCCGCCGGAGCAGACCGTGAAGCCGGCAGCGGCGAGAGCGGAGCCCAGTGCGCGAGCCTCCACGTAGGCGGCATCCCCTTCAGCGGGGCGCGAGCTGCCGAAGACGGTTATGACGCGCGCGTGGTGAGCAGGCATGGGCGGGAATATGGTACGCGATTCGAGGGAGGCCGGCGGCGCCGCACCGCGAATTTTCCGTGCCGGGCGCGAGCGGCGGGTACAGCCGGATGCGGGAGGCCGCGCCGCCTGCGTTTCCGGGCCGACTATGAGAAGATAAATCCCAGCCCAAAGCCTGCGCAAATCCGGAATCATCCGGGGGAGGACCCTTTGAAAAAACTCGTGGCATCTCTACTATCGTTTTGGCTGGTAGCGCTGCCGGCTGCCGCCGGCGAAAGGTCCAAGATCGAGGAGCGGCTGGAGGATTGCGGCACAGTGATGAAGGAAATCCTGGCCATGCCGGACTCGATCCCGACGGACATGCTGAACAAAGCGGTGTGCGTGATGGTGATCCCGGGGGTGAAGAAAGGCGCCTTTATTTTTGGCGTGAGTTACGGCCGCGGGGCCATCACCTGCCGCGGCGGCGCCGATTACAACGGCCCGTGGTCGGCCCCGTCCATGTTCCGGCTGGCTGGCGGCAACGTCGGCTTTCAAATCGGCGGCCAGGCTACGGATTTTGTGCTGCTGGTGATGAACGACGGCGGCGTGAAGGCCATTCTGAAGGGCAAGGTGAAGCTGGGGGCCGACGCTTCCGTGGCGCTGGGGCCGGTGGGACGTACCGCCGACGCACAAACGAACGGAATGATGCAGGCTGAGGTATTGGCCTATTCGCGGGCGCGAGGCGTGTTTGCCGGGGTGTCGCTGGAAGGCGCCAACCTGGAAGAGGACACGGACGCGAACAAAGCGATCTATGGCCACGAGTACACGGCGATGGACGTTGTGATTCGCGGGAAAGCACAGCCGACGTCGGGCGCGCAGTTGCTGCTCTCGCTGCTCACGAAGGCAACGCCGAAGCATTCATCCTGAGCGGCGCGGAACCGCCGGCTGCGGCTGCCGGCAGGCGGACAGGCGCGGCACACAGAAACTCCCGAGGGAAAATGAGCTGTCCCATCTGCGAGCGGCGGAAGCCGGCGCGCTACTGTCCCGCGCGCGGCGACACCATCTGCACCATTTGCTGCGGGACGGAGCGGGAAGTGACGCTGGACTGCCCGCACGACTGCATTTACCTGATCCGCGCGCGCGAGCAGGAGGAAGAACACCGGCGGCCGGTGCCTCCGGGCGAGGTGCCCTTCGCGGGCCTCGAGCTGCCGGCCGGGGTGCTGGATTTGAACCGTCCTCTGCTGGCGGCTATTGCCACCACGGCGCTCGATTTCGCAGAGCAGGCGCCGCGGCTGAACGATGCGGATGTGGCCACGGCGCTCCAAGCCATGGCGGAAACGTACCGGACACTCACTTCCGGCCTCTATTACGAAAAGCCGCCGGAAGGGGGCCCGGCCCGCGAGCTCTACGCGAAGCTGCGCGAGGCGGTGCAGGAGCTGCGCAAGGAGCAGCTCGCGCGCGCGGCGCTTCCGGTGGCCAAAGAGAGCGACGTGCTGTACATCACCGTGTTCCTCGCGCGCGTGCTGCGGGCGCGGTCGAACGGCAGGCCGCGGTGCCGGGCGTTCCTGGATTTTCTGAGGGCCCAGTTTCCGAAGGTCCCAGCCGCGGAGCGGGAAGCGCCGCGTATCATCGTTCCGTAATCACGCGTGGCGCAGCCACTCCTCGCTGCGTTCCTGCCAACCAACGCACATTCGGCGTGCCATCCGCTCGGCGCCCCCCGAGTCGCCGCTTCGTTCTGGCAGCCACCAACCCGAGGCGCAGCCAGGTGTGGCTGCGCCACCTACGCGGCGGCCCAATTCAGATCGAGCTGAGGGGATGGCGAGGGACCACCGTTGAGCGTTTCGGGGCGGGAGCCGAGGCCGTATTTGGCGCGGAGGGCGGCGAATCGCGCGGAGATTTCTTTGCGGTAGGGTTCAGGCGCGTAGGCATTGCGCGTGTACCATTCGCGGTAGCGCCGGGCGAGCCGCGGAAATTCCTGTTCCAGGAACGGCAGAAAGACCTTCAGCGACGAGGGCATCAGGAACAGGACATTGGCAGCGAGCCACAGCGCTCCTGCATCGCGCGCGGCGCGGGCAAGCGCGTCTAGGTCGTGCTCGCGGTCGGTGATGCCCGGCAGGACGGGCATGGCGAACACGCCGGCGGCGATGCCGGCTTCGCGGAGTTTCGTCACCGCGGCGAGGCGCAGGTCGGGCCGCGGCGCGCGGGGCTCCAGGCGGCGGGCCAGCCGCTGGCTCAGCGTGGTGATGGAAAGATTCACGGAGATGGAGGATTTTTCCCCCACGCGACGGATGAGTTCGATATCACGGACCACGCGGTTTGATTTTGTGGTGATAGAAACGCTCAGGCCCTCCTCGCGGGCCATGGCCTCCAGCACGGCGCGGGTCGAGCCGAATTGTTCCTCGGCGGGCTGGTAGGGGTCGGTGGCCGTGCCGATGGCAATGTGCTGGCCGCGCATCGAGGCAGATGCCAGCTCGCGCGCGGCGAGCAGGCCTGCATTTTCCTTCGCGTAAATCTTCCGTTCGAATTCTTCCGGCTCCAACTCCATGAATTCGTGGGTGTAGCGCGCGTAGCAGTAGCGGCAGCCGAATTCGCAGCCGCGGTAGGGGTTGACGGTCCAGGGAAAAGGGACGCGCTCGGAAGTGCAGCGGTTGAGCAGCGATTTCACGGGCAACAGGTAATACTCCGTCTGGCGCTTTTCGTCCACCAGGGGAGAGGAGGCTGCGAGGCGAGCGATCCCGCCGACCGTGGTCGTGGCGTCCCCGCTCGGGCACAGGCCCCGAGGGGGCGAGGGGACGCCTGCGGTTGCGGGCTGGCCGTCCCTGGGGTCAGGGAAAAGTGAGGAGGTTACCAGCTTCGTCCGGCGGCGAAGTCTCCCGCTTGTAACGGGAGCGAACGCCGTGGGCCCGGAACGAAGAGTGGGTGAAGTGGCCAAAGCCCGCCTCGCGATGGGGGCATAGTATTCGCTTTGCGTTCGCCATGTCAACAGAAATCTTTCGCTTTTTGTTTCCCTCAGCGGTCGCAACGCGGGCCGGGCGCCAAACTGTGCGCCTTCCGCGCACCGCTGTGGCGTATACTGTCTGGGCCCGCAGGGCTCGGCCGTGGCCAAAGAGATCAGCATCCTCGTGCTGGAAGACGATCCGGAATCGCAAAGCGCGATCCGGATGATGATGGACGGGGAGGGCTGGAAGGTAAAGATCCTGGGCGACACAGACGAGGCCATGCGGGAGCTGGCGCAGGGGTCGTGGGCGCTGGTGGTGGCGAACCTGTCGCTGGCTGATTTCGCGAGCCCGCTCTACCAGATCCTGAAGGAGCTGGCGCAAGCGCCTCCGGTGGAAGAGGGCAAATCGCGGGTGCGGGTGCTGTTTGTCGTGACCATGGGGGACGCGACGCAGGCTATTCCGGTGCTGGAACGGGCGCGGCTGCCGTATGCGATGAAGCCCTATCAGTTCAACGAATTCATCGAGAAGGTGAACGAACTGCTCATCCAGGCGCAATTCCTGACCAATACGGCGCGCGAACGCGGCTTCGCCTTCGAGAAGCGGTCGCAAGCGGACAGCAGCAAGAAGGGTAAAAAGGCGGCGGCGGCCAATTCGATGTTCGCCTCGCGCGACGAGTACTACTACACAGAAGAAGAGCTGGCGGAGTACGAGAAAGAGCAGGATGAGCAGAAAAAGAAGAAGAAGCTGACCGACCGGCCGCTCTGAGCCTCCCGCAGCGCCTCAAGAATAATTCCGCAGATCCGGCCCGGCCTTTGTGACCCCTCCGCGTGGCGACGCTCTAGCTGAGTTTCGGATGAATTCGATGGAACCCGGTGGCCTCCTGATAGGCGCGCGCAAAGGCGAGCAGCTTCGATTCGCCGTAGAGATCGCCCAGAAACGTGAGGCTCACGGGAGTTCCAGGCCCGCCGAAGCTGCGGCCGGGATCTTCGCTCTGAGGTTTTGGAGCGTCGTCGCCGCGCAGCCCGTTCGGCAAGATGACAGCCGGATGGCCGGTCATATTGGTGGCCACGAGCTGGCTGCTGCTGGTGGGCGCGACGATTACGTCCAGCCCATGAAACAATTTGTCGAACGCTTCCATGGCCATCATGCGCGCGCGGTTGGCCTGGATGTACTCCACGGCGGGATAGAAGTGCGCGGCGCGGAACGCGTTGGGCCAATCGTCCGGCCCCTGCTCGGTGAGGAGTTTGTCGCGCCCGGAGCGCGTGAGGTCGTCGAACGCGGCGGCGGCCTCGGCGACCAGCAGGGGCACCATGGCGCGGTATGGAAAATCGGGCAGGGTGACCGGCTCCATGTGTACGCCCATCGCCGCCAGCTTTTCCAGTGCCGCCTGATCGTACTTGCGGTCGTATTCCCTGCGGGCCTCGCTGGCGGCGCGGCGCGCACGTTCTTCGTCGCGCTTTTTCTGTTCTTCCGGGGTTTTCGGTTCCGGGGGCGCGGGTGCGGCGATCGGGGCCTGCGGCGCGTTTTCGAATTCCGACTTCAGATAACCGGCGCGCAGGGAGCGCCAGTCGAGATGCGCGTCCCAGTGGAAGGCGGCGTCGCGAACGGCGCGGTCGTGCCCGTCGGGGCCGTAGATGGCGTCGAGCACCAGCGCGCAGTCTTCCACCGAGCGGCAGATGGGGCCGAGTTTGTCCATGCTCCAGGAAAGCGCCATGGCGCCGGTGCGAGGCACTCGGCCGAAGGTGGGCCGCAGACCGGTCGAGCCGCAGCGGGTGCAGGGGGAGGAAATGGAGCCCAGCGTCTCCGAACCGATGCTGAACGCCAGGCATCCCGCGGCGGTGGCGGAGGACGAGCCCGCCGACGAGCCGCTCGAGCCCTGCTCCGTGTTCCAGGGATTGCGCGTGCGGCCGCCGAACCATTTGTCGCCCTGGGCCAGAGCGCCGAGAGTCGTTTTGACCACGAGCACGGCGCCGGCGCGGTCCAGGCGTTTCACCACCTCCGCATCCTCATCGAAGGTCTGCTGCTCGAAACCGCCCGCGCCCCAGGTAGTGGGATAACCTTTGACGGCGAGCAGGTCCTTTGCGCCCCAGGGCAGGCCGTGCAGCGGCCCGCGGTATTTGCCCGCTGCGATATCGCGGTCGGCCTCGCGGGCCTGTGCGCGGGCGCGCTCCTCGGTGTAGGTGATGACGAAATGGAGCTGGGGGTCGTACCGGTGGAGGCGTTCGAGATACATCTCGGTGAGCGCGGCGGAAGAAACGCGGCGCGAGCGCACCCATTCCGCCAGCTCGCGCGCCGTGGCGAATGCCAGCTCCTCCAGATTTTTCGGTACGCCCGCGGCGTGAATCGCCGGGGCCGCGGAGATGCGCATGGGCAGGCGGGCGGAGGGCAGCTTCCTGCCGGGAAGCACGGGATCGAACACCAGGGCGGGCGCCACGGAGTTGGCGATGTGCAGTTTGTGGATGGCTTCGTAGCGTCCGGCCTGATCGTTCAGCGCGCTGAGCAGCATTTTCTTCTGCTCCTCGGCGATAGGCACATCGGCGACATGCGCGGCGGCGTCGATCATGTCTGCGGTAATCTGCGGAGTGTCCGCGGCCATGCCCCACAGAACGCCGGGAAACAGCGTCGTGGTGAGCCCGGCTCCGGAGCAGGCGGCGAGAAACGAGCGGCGGTCGAGCATAGCGTCTGTGTCCTCCCGTGCGTTCTTATACCGCGATAGGGAGACTGCTGACCAGCGACTCGTGGAGCGAGGAACAGCGCGACATTCTAATGCGACGCGGTGAAGAGGACGGCGTCAACGGAAAGGGAGCCTCGCGCGAGCGCCAGCACTTTTCCGTCGCGCGACCACTCGAAGTTGAAAATGCGTCCTTCGCCAAAATGCGTGAGCTGCTTCGGTTTTCCGCCATTGAGGGGCTGGACCCAGAGGTTTGAAGCGTTCGAGCGCCAAACTGCATACACTACCGAATGGCCATCGGGCGTCCAGTGGATGTCGGACTCTGTAGAGAGCGGCAGTTCGAACGATCTCTCCAGTGGGCCGCCCGTGGCGGGAACAATGCCGATACGTTTCGCCCCCGGCGCGGTTGCGGGGCTGTACAGGAACGCGACGTGCTTCCCATCGGGTGAAATCGCTGGCGCTTCCGCGTCCTCTTCAAACAGGGCGCGCATCCGCCCGCTCTGGCGATCCAAGCGAGTCAGTTTCCCGGAAGCGCCGAGGAATACGGTCGTCTCCTTCGGCGCAGTCAGGCCGGCAAACCAGGAGCCGTCGGGAGCACACTCGGCGGCGAAGAATTGTTGATCTCCGTTGGCTTCCTGGCGGACCTGCCCATCCTCGAGGCCGACGCTCCAGAGTTGCATGGGGCCGGAGGAATCCGAGCTGTAGAATACGCGATCCGTTCCGCGGCAGACCGTCGGCCACGCGTGAAATGCCGGCTCCATGGTCAACTGGCGTGGCGCAGTGCCTTGCGCGTCAGTGAGCCAGAGCTGAAAGTAGCCTGTCAGAATCGAGAGATAGACGAGTTTTCCATCCACCGTCCAGGTGATAGCCCATCCGTCCTCGCGCCCGCGGGTGATCTGTCGGGCGGACTTTGCCTCTCCTTTCGGGGCCAGCCAGATATTGGAGAGATATTCGGACTCAATCCCGACAAAGGTTTTTCCGTCTCCCGTGACACTAAGGCTATCGATGTGCCGGATCACGTCACTGGTCAGTTGACGAGCGGTACCCGCCGGGAAAGACATATACCAAACCTGTGCGAATGCCCCCGTGCGCTCCTGGGCATTGAATAGCAATCCGCTGCCGTCCGGAAGCCAGGCCAGACCTCCCACAGTGTGTCTCCAGCGCTTGGCAGAAAGAGGCTGGAGTTCGCCGCCTGCAGCGCTGACGGTGAAGAGGCTCGAATTCAAACCGGAAGGGTCGGGATGGGATTCCAGCAGGGCGAGCGTCTGCCCATCGGGAGACCAGGCCAGATCGTCGATCGTGCGCGCGTCCACGTTTCGCAGCAGCGCGTGCGGAGGTTCCGGCTTCTCCCCGACACCGGCCACAACCAGCGCAGGCTTTTCTTCTGCCGGCAGGATGCCGATGTAGGCGATTTTGTTCCCGTCGAAGGAAAGCGCCACGTTCGACTGAACGCCGGAAACAATCAGCCGCGGTGATCCGCCCAGGGAAGGAATCTGGTAGTAGCTTCCGCCCTTCGGCGAGACCTGCGCAGAGTAATAGACGAAGGATCCGTCCGGGGAGAACGCCAGGGAGCCCAAGGACGCATTCTGATGAGTGAGAAGCTCGACGGTGCTTCTTGTCGAGATTTGCCTGACGGAAAGGCCTAACTGCCCACCTCCACCGCCAGTGGCGTAAGCCAGGTACTTTCCGTCGCGGGAGATGGCCGCCCAATAAACATCAGCAGTGGCAGTAAGCCGTGTCGCCTGCAGCGAAGAAAACGGCGCGGCTGAGGCGGGCTCGGCGCTGGGAGCGGGTTTCGAAGTGGGCGCGTGACTGCTGATGAGCACGCGGTAGCCCAGAACCGCGGCGAGCGCCAGCGCTACAACGCGCCCGATTCCTCCGGGCGTCAGCATTCGCTTCCACATGTTAGGCGCGGGTTCCGGCGGAAGCAGCACGGGCCCAGAAGAGCTCGATACCGGGGGAACCTCGGCAGCCGCCGTGGTTGCGGAGACTCCTGTCGCTGTGCTGCGGCCTGATTCCAAATCGCGCCCCGCAATGCCGCCCGGGGTGCCCAAATCGCGCTTCAGGCGCTTCAGATCCGCGCGCAGCTCTGCTGCCGTCTGGTAGCGCATGTCTCGGTCTTTTTCGAGCGCCTTCGAGATGATCTCGTCGAGCTTCGCTGGCAGGGCGGGATTCGCTTCGCGGGCCGGCGCGGGCGTGCGTTCCAGAATGGCGTGGAAGACGACGGCAGGCGTCTTCCCGGTGAACGCGCGGCTGCCCGTAGCCATTTCGTAGAGGACGCAGCCGAGGCTGAAGAGATCGGAGCGCGCATCCAACTCCTCGCCGCGAGCCTGCTCCGGCGACATATAGGAGACGGTGCCGACGGCAACACCGGGGCTGGTCAGCAGATCGTCCACGGTCGGCCCCGCGGACATCAGGCCGGCGTCCGGCGCCGCGTCTGTGGGCCGCTCCGCCACTTTCGCGAGGCCGAAGTCGAGCACTTTCACCTGCCCGCGCGCATTCACCAGCAGATTGGCGGGTTTCACGTCGCGATGGACGATGCCCTTCGCGTGCGCGGCATCGAGCGCATCCGCAATCTGGATGGCCCAATCGACGAGTGTGGCGATGTCGAGCGGCCGTTCGCGAATCTTCTGGTCGAGCGAGTGCCCTTCGACCAGTTCCATCACCAGGTAGGGCCGGCCTTCGTGCGTGCCCACGTCATAAACGGTGGCGATGTTGGGGTGATTGAGCGCCGAGGCGGCGCGAGCTTCGCGCTCGAAGCGTTCCAGCGCCTGCGGGTGCCGCGCCATTTCCTCCGACAGGAATTTCACCGCCACGCGGCGGCCCAGCCGCGTGTCTTCCGCGGAATACACCACGCCCATGCCGCCACCACCCAGCCGGGCGACGATGCGGTAGTTGCCGATGGTTTGTCCGATCATTCGAGCCCCGCTACGTGCAGTGAGGCTGCCCCCATATCCAGAAGCTGCATTTCTTAGCTTCCCTTAGGTTCTCTGAGGGTACGGTTAGTCAAAGCGGCCGTACTTTCTGATTCGGAAGCCCTCCGGGAGCTCCCTGAGGGTTGCGGTCTTCCAATCGACGGCCCACAGGCTCTTGCGGCTCACACAAGATTCACCCTCCTCATCCGGCACGCCCCACGCCTGAAAAACCACCCGTCCATCCTGCAGAAAGCCCAGCAGCTTCCCATCCATCGAACATTGCTTTTTGACGTGTCGAGAAAACGCCGAATTCAGGTCGAGCTTCGCGACCGAGCCTCCCTGAACAGAGTACACGGCGACGTTGTGCACCCACCCCTCTGAGGCGTACCACCAGGTGAGCAAGTCTGCCAGAAGATAACCCGAATTCGGAGACCAGTCGATTAGCTGAAGACCGTTGCCTTGAGGTCCGCCCTTCACCGGTCGCGCGACGAAAACGTTTTCAAACCGCTTTGCCGGATCTTTGGAAACGAACAACGTGGAGTAGTTCTCGCAGGATTCGAACCCGTGCTGGTCCTTACCCAATGCACGCGCCTCGACTGTAACGTATGCTCGATGTAAGCCGTCTGGAGAAACGAGCTCGGGGCTTCGGACCGCCCGTGATCTGTAATCGTTAGATTGGAAATCCCAGCAACTGAGCCACCCAGTCGTCTTGGCCACAGCAACTTCCGTTTGTCGCTCGGGTGCACGATCTCCACCGGTGCCCCAGAGGAGCAGCACTCCCGATAGCACGCAGACGGCACCCGATTGGGGGGTTTTCATCTGGAATTTCCGATTTACATCTGTAACTTGCGCGCTGTGAACATCTCCAGACCTCGACACAACGAATTTGCCAGCCAGGCCCACTTGCGGTCGGGCCCGCCTTCCCGGGCAGCGCGGGAGTACCCGCTATGGGGGGGTAACAGTTTTCCCCTCGTACAGCCTAGCTCGTCAACGCGGGGTGTTCTATCCCTTAATCACGGCCACGGGCCGGAAGTGCGCCACTTTTTTCGCGATGCCGGCGCGGTGGATTACGTCCACCACTTCATCCACGTCCTTGTAGGCTTCCGGCGCTTCTTCCGCCAGCGCGGAGAGTTTGCCCACATTGACGTTGATGCCCTGGGCCTCGAGCCTCTGCTTCAGCTCCGCGCCCTGCACTTCCTTTTTCGCACGCGTGCGCGACATGCGGCGTCCTGCGCCGTGGCAACTGGAGCCGAAAGTTTCGAGCATCGCCTTTTCCTGCCCGACCAGCAGATACGACCGCGTGCCCATACTGCCCGGAACGAGCACGGGCTGGTCGGGAAACGACCGCGTGGCGCCTTTGCGGTGAATCACCATGCGCTTCGACGCCGGGCCAACACGGTACTCTTCGATTTTCGCGATGTTGTGCGCCACGTCATAGACCAGCCGCAGCGTTCCCCCCGCCGCGCCGAGAACCTGCTGCCACGCCTGGCGCACTTCCCAGGTGATGAGCTGGCGATTGGCCCACGCAAAATTCGCGCCCGCGGACATGGCCTGAAAATATTTCTGTCCTTCGGGCGAACTGAGCGGGGTGCAGGCCAGTTGCGGGTCCGGAAGCTTGATGCCGTAACGCGGCATGGCGCGGCCCATTTCGCGGATGTAGTCGGTGGCCACCTGATGGCCCAGGCCGCGCGAGCCGGTATGAATCAGGACGGTCACCTGATCCAGCCGCAGCCCGAGGCGTTCCGCTTCCGCCGGGTCATAAATCGTCTCCACCACGCCCACTTCGACGAAATGGTTTCCCGCGCCCATGGTGCCGAGCTGGTCGCGGCCGCGAGCCTTGGCGTGCGGCGAGACCAGATCCGCAGCAGCCTGCGGAAGCGTTCCCTGCGACTCGATGCGCTGGAGATCGCCATCCTCGCCATAGCCCATCTCCACGAGGCGGCGCGCGCCGCCTTCGAGAACCGCGTCCAGGTCCTCATCCTTCATGGTCAGCCGGCCGCCGCGGCCCACGCCGGAGGGCACCTCGCGGTAGAGGGCGCGGCCCAGTTCCGCGAGATGCGACTGGATGGCGCAGAGCGGCACGTCCGCGGCGAGCAGCCGCACGCCGCAGTTGATGTCGTAGCCGATGCCGCCGGGCGAAATCACTCCATCTTCCGCGTCGAACGCCGCGACGCCGCCCACCGGAAAGCCGTAGCCTTCATGGATGTCCGGCATGGAGAGCGCGTAGCCGGAGATGCCCGGCAGCGTGGCCACATTGACGAGCTGTTCGAGCGAACGGTCCGTGGCGATCTGGTCCAGCATGCGGGACGAGGCATAGACGCGCGCGGGCACGCGCATGTCGTCGCGATAGGTCCGGGGAATCTCCCAGAGCCAGTCCTCGATTTTCGTCATCTTGGATTTGGAAAACATTCCGCGCCCTTCTAAATGTCGAACACCAGCACCGTCTCCAGATTTCCCGCCGCGTTCTGCCGGATTTCCGCCTCATGATACGTCACCGCTTTTATGTCTTCGCCGAAGGATTCAGCGGGAACGCCGCGCAGCACGGCCTCCACCCGCGTTTCCGAAATCGCCTCAAACGCAACTCCCACGAACGCCTCCCGGTGCGTATGCGCCAGCCACAGCGCTTCACTCAGAAAATCCACGAGCAGCGGAGTGGCCGAAGGGGCGTCGAGTTGGATCCTGCGGGTGGTTTCCGCCGCGTCCTTCCTCCGCTCCGGTTTCAGCACCTCCATCATTCCTCCGAGCGCCTCCGCAAACAACTCCGCGAGAGTCCGCGCCTCGACTCGCATGCGGACATCGGCCGTGTGTTCCAAAATCCTGTACGTCATCTGATTCGCTCAGCCGCGGCCCAGCAGATGGCTTGAATGTTATCGCAGCGCGGGTTGGGCCTGATGCCCCGATGCGTTATCTCCAGTATGGTATCTTCTTCCTCTCGTTGCCATTTCCATGACGAGAAAATCATCCACGAAGCCTGCGGCCGAAGTTTCGCTCGAAGACATTTTCGGCGAGGGCGGCCTGCTGGAAAAATGCCATCCGGGCTACGAATTCCGCGCCTCACAACTGGAAATGGGGCGCGCGGTGGAGGAGGCGTTTGCGAAAAAGCGGCACGCTATCGTGGAGGCGGGAACGGGAACCGGGAAGACGCTGGCCTACCTGATTCCGGCGCTGCGCAGCGGGCGCCGCGTGGTGATTTCCACGGCCACGAAAGCTCTGCAGGAACAACTGTTCCAGAAAGACGTGCCGTTCGTGCAGAAGCACTTTGCGCCCAATCTGAAAGTGGCGCTGATGAAAGGCCGGGGAAATTTCCTGTGCCTGGCGAAGGCGGCGCAGCTAGAGGGCCAGCCGGTGCTCGCCAATCTGGAGGAAATCGACTGGTTCAGCCAGATCCGCGACTGGGCGCGCTCGAGCGAAACGGGCGACCGCGTGGAATTGGGATTTCTGCCCGACGATTCCGACCTGTGGCACCGCCTCGACGCGCGCCGCGACACCTGCACCGGCAAAAAGTGTTCCGACTTCGAGCGCTGCTTCATCACGCGCATGCAGCAGCGTGCGGCGGAGGCGGACCTGATCATCGTGAACCATGCGCTGTTTTTCGCCGACTTGGCGCTGAAGCAGGACGATTTCGGCAGCATCATCCCGGAATATTCCGCCGTGATTTTCGACGAGGCGCACGAAATCGAGAACGTGGCCAGCGATTATTTCGGGCGGAAGACTTCCGGCCACCGGTTTGACGAGCTGGCACGCGACGCGGAGCAGGCGCTGCGCGCCGCGCAAATCGGCTCGCCGGCCCTGCTCCGGCGGGTCGCGCGGCTGCGGGAGAAGTCGAGAACGTTTTTCGAGGCCTTTCCGGAAAAGGAGGGCCGGTATGATTTTCCGCCTTCGGAGCGTGAAGCCTTCCGCGAACGCAACGCCGAGGCGTACGACGGGCTGGTCCAGGCGCTGAAAGGATTGGAGAACGAACTCGCCGCCATCCCTTCGCGGCCCGACGACGTGACGGCGATTGTGCGGCGCGCAGGGGAATTGCGGGAGGAACTCGCATTCCTGATCGAAAGCGAAGAAAAGGGCTTCGTCTACTGGTACGAGCGGCGCGGGAAGGCCGTGTTCCTGACGGCGACGCCGATCGACGTGAGCGGCATCCTGCGCGAGCGCCTGTTCGAGCAGTTCGATACCGTGGTGCTGACGTCGGCCACTCTGGCGGTGGGACGCAAATTCGATTTCTTGCGGCAGCGGCTGGGAGTGGAGAAATCGCTCGAGCGGGTGCTCGATTCCGAATTCGATTTCGAGAGCCAGGCCATTTTCTACATCCCGCAGTCCATTCCGGATGTGCGGGAGGAGGGATTCACTAGCAAAGCTGCCCTCGAAATCATGCGTATCCTGGAAATCACTCGAGGGCGGGCCTTCTGCCTGTTTACCAGCTACAACCAGATGCGGGAAATCTACGAGCGTGTGCGCCCGCGTATTCCTTACCCCGCGCTGCTCCAGGGCACGGCTCCGCGGCCCGCGCTGCTGGAGAGGTTCCGGAAGACGCCGAACGCCGTGCTGTTCGCTACGGCCAGTTTCTGGCAGGGCGTGGACGTTCCCGGCGAGCAGCTCTCCTGCGTGATTATCGACCGGCTGCCGTTTGCGGTGCCCAGCGACCCGGTGGTGAGCGCGCGCGTCCGCGCAGTGAACGAGGATGGCCGCAACGCGTTCCTCGAATATCAGGTGCCGGAAGCGGTGCTCGCGCTGAAACAGGGATTCGGCCGCCTGGTGCGCTCGCGGAAAGACCGCGGAGTGCTGGTGCTGCTGGACGACCGCATCTCGCGGATGCGCTATGGCTCCGTCTTCTTCGAATCCCTCCCGCCCTACACGCGGACCCGCGATCTGGCGGACGTGGAACGATTTTTCGGGGTGGGATGAGTGGGGACCGACCTGCCGGAAGGCGGTGAGCGTCCGGCGTGTACAGCAGCGGGCGCGCGGGGGAGGCCGCTGGCGCACCACTTTAACGGACCCCAGTTTGGCCCATGCCATTCCCGCTCTGGACACCTAACTGCTCCTCGATCTCTTATTCCCCCGGTCCTCTTTCCCAGCCGTCAACGCACCTGACCCGCAAATTGGCGACAGCCGGAAGCTTACGGGGCTAGCCCCGTCGCCCACACCCAGCCGGACTGAACCCGTGCAATATGGCAATCCAGTTGCAGTAAGAAGCCTGCACGCAAAGCGTTCATGCTAAGCTGCTGCGCCTTAGATAATGTCAGTCGGGGAGAAACGAAACGGCCTCGCTGGTCCGGATCAATCAACAGGATCGCCCGGTCGGAAGGGTGCTAATCTTTCAATGAACGGGGGTAGAGTTCATCTCCTTTGGGAGGATCCCATGGCGGGGGCCAACTGCTCCGCAAGGAAGGCTAAACGCAAGTCGCCAAACGGCATCGCAACCAACAAACTGGTCTTTTCCGCCTACCAAGGTTGCAATGACGACCTTTTTCCCTACGTCCTGTCGCTCTACGTAGCCCCTGGCAGCGCCGTTGCAGACACTACTTACGGAAAGGGAGTGTTCTGGCGCAAGGTCCCTAGGGGTCTGTATAAACTCAAGGCAACCGACCTGAAGCACGGTGTCGACGCTACTAAGTTGCCCTATGAGAATGGAAGCATCGATGCAGTAGTTTTCGACCCACCCTATATGCACACGCCTGGCGGCTCCGCACACAAGAATCATCAGAACTACGAGGAGTACTATCGAAACAATAGTCTTCAGGCCAGCGACGACGAATCCGCCCCCAAAAAATATCATGAGGCCGTCCTCGACCTTTATTTCAAGGCGGCCAAGGACGCGCACCGAGTGCTGCGTACAGAGGGCATCTACATTGTCAAGTGCGGGGACGAAGTCTGCGCGAACCAGCAACGCCTCACCCATGTCGAGATCATCAATGAGTTGGGGAAAATGGGTTTCGTAGCCGAGGACCTATTTGTTCTGCTACGCGAGAATCTTCCGGGAGTCAGCCGCGTCATCCGTCAGGCCCATGCGAAAAAGAACCACTCCTATTTCATTGTGTTTCGAAAATCGAACGGCAGGACACGGTGGAAGGGTCTGAGGACACGAGAACCCGCGCTGCCTATGCACGAGCAGGCGCCCGAAGAACTTCCTCTCTTTCAACGAAGAATTGACCAAACTGCTTGAGCTTGATAACTGGAAACTCCTGCGCCAGCTCGAGGTAACGCTGTGGAGGGTCGAAGTAATAGATCCTGTCGAGGACGGCCAGATGAGTTTGATAAGCAAGCCATTGGTCCGGCACGCAAATCTCAGTGACCTCCTTGGTCTGGAGGTCGAGCTTCGTCTCGGCAAATACCGTCAGGAGACCCTTGAACACCGCCTTTCCGTAAGCAGCCTCCAGTATTCGATGATGAGCCCAAGCTTGGACGACCCGTTCCCGAGTTGAAATCTTCACAGGTACATGCAGTTTCGCCCCGCTCGGTGGGAAAAATAGCAAATCCATGGTTAGGCGGACCTGCTTCGCGCCGATCGGAATAGTTACCGCAGTAGTCGGATTGATACCGATCTCGGCGGCGTAGAGATGACCGACGTAATATTCAAAATAGCTAGCGGGCCCCTTCTTATTACCACGGTCAAACAGGTCGACAGCAACACAATAGGCGGCCGCAACGGTGTATGTGAGCTGTGCAAGATCCCTCACTGAAATCGCTTCCTTGTTCCGCCACCTATTCCACCAAGCGGAAATCTTTTTCGGAGCCGGCTCCCAAAGCTGGGCATTGACCGGGCGCGAGAGGAGCTTCGGGGTCCCCTTCCTGTGGTAAGCCCAATATTCTTTGCTCTTTACCCGCGAGACCAAGTCCACGCGGACACACTCAGCGTCCAGAAAATCGAGCGCGACGACCGTGAGTCTGAGAATCTGGTCCGACACGGCCCCAGACCTAAGTTCTTCTGCGGCAAGAGCCTGAAGTCGGTGGTAAGGCTCCCCAAGTACACCTGTCGGCCGCGGCATTTCCGAAGTGTACCGCAGGCCGCATCAGTGCACTGAAGTTCGGAACCAACCTTTGCTTAATCGTCAGGGGGTATTTGCGGAGAGGTGCGCCCCCGAGAAAGGCGAGGCGGGCGACCGCTGCCCTCCCTTTAGGCACCCGATGCACGACTAGCAGTTACGCTTCTGGACCTGAGACCTGCGCGTACGCCAAGCCAGCCCACGCGCTCCTGGAGTACTCCGCCACAACCACCCCAAACCGCCGCCGGGTCGTAACCGGCGTGCTACAGAACGAGTTCGGACCGACCGTCCGGCGCGAAACCAGCATCGACGCGGCGGGGGCGCTACCTGGAGGAGCATCGCGCGCGCGCCGGCCCCGCTGGCCGCCTTACGCTCGCCTGCAAAGATTTCGCTTGATTTCTGCCCTCGGCTTGATATAGAAAAGCTATGGCGTTCCCTTCGAAGCCCTCCTCCAGAGTAGCCTTCCTCCGAAATCGCAAGCTCTATAACCGCTGGCAACTGCCGCTGCCGTTCGACAAAGCCGCATCGAATTTGAGGGCTCCCCCCGTAATGTCCGAAGGCCAGCAGTCTGCGGGCTTCAATCCGCGTGACGGTTCACCCGATACGCCGAGCACCCGACACTATGTCGCCATTCCGCGCCCTGATAATCCGAACGGACAGTTGAGTGTAGGGGAGTTTATCTCCAAGCTTCATGAATCCGGTTGGGTCGAAGCCCAGGCCCGCCGGTTCCAACAGTTTTTCGGTTCCATGAAGCTTGAGAGCTTCGGGGAAGCGAACGTGCTTCGATTCCTCCACAACTTCGAGCGGTCATGGGACATCTACTGGATCGCTCGATGTCTGGATTCCATGTCCTACTGGAATGTTCACGGTTTTGCAGAGCTGTTCACCAAGAAAATACGCCCCGAAGTTATCAAAGCCGCGAATCGCCTCGGAAAAGATGAGGTCTTCTTTGCGGTCTTCGGAAATCCTCAAGACAGCTCGTCCCTGATAGCAAGTACTGTCCTCAAAGAGATCGAACCTCGTTCCGGTTCTTTGCTCGATTTCTTGACGGAGTTGCAGTCCCCTGGAGGACGATCGGTCGGCCGAAAGACAGCGATCTGCTTCCTCGATGACAACCTGGTCCGTGGCGTTCAAGCCGGCGCGATGTTCAAGCAGTGGATGGGACAGACCACCCCGGAAGAAGAGACCCACGTCCAGCCCTTACCGCTCGTGCTCCAGGAGGAACTCCAAAGGTCAACGCTCATATTCGCGACTGTGGTCGGTACTGACGACGGTGCTAACCGGTTGCGTTCCGCTGCCGCTGGACTCCGTCTGAACGTAGAGATTCTCGATCCAGCTTACCGTAGCGAGGCGGTCGACATCGGCCATGCCTTCCCTGACCACGCGGAGCGCGAAGCAGCGAGGCAGGTCCTCAGAAAATACGGCAAGGAGCTTCTGCGGGACAAAGTGGGACCCGGCTGGAATGAATCGAAGCGGGAAGAATATGCCCTTGGCTACGGTGGCCGAGCACTACTGTTCCTGTTCCCGTTCCAGATCGCGACATCAGTGCCAGTGCTCTTCTGGCGCAGCGGTAGATACAAGGGCCGGGAGTGGCACCCGCTCTTCCCACGTTGCTCGGATTTTGAGCGCTTCTGCATTAATCTAGACCTGCAGGAGGACTACGTTACCCGCTCAAAATTAGTCCGGAGACTCTACTGCGACTTTGTGGCAGCCGAGGAGCTCCATCTTGGCGAGACGGGCGAAGAGCTAACATACGACCAGAAACTTCAGCTCTTTTCCGATGTGCGAACCGACGTGAGCATGAAGAAGGATACCCTTGCCGTTGAGACAAAAAGAAATCGCCTTCGGTTCTGGCAGCAAAGACTTCCCTCGGCTCCACTTTTCACGCCCTCACAGAATGAGAGGGCGACACGCACACCGCATGACGACCACGAGGGCAATCAGTCTGTTTTACGCAGGACGGAACATTCCCGCGTGCCGCCCGCTCTGTTCGCTTCTCAAGAGGCAAGGACAGTGGCCATCGAAAAAGTTGTCACAACACTGAAACGTAAAGAGGCCAGAGAGACAGCCAAAAGGAATCTCGAATCATTGTTTCGACCGCACACCCCGACCGATCTCTTTATCCCCGCCGAGGATGCACAGGCATTTCTCGAACATATCTCATCTATTGCGTTCCTGCATAGAGTCCTGCGGTCAAAGACCGGCATTCTTTGTGAGTATCGCGCGTGGAAGGGTTGAGAGAACGCGAATGTCAAATCCCACGACCAAGGAGATCTGTGATCGACTTACAGAACAACTACTCCATTCCGCCGACCCCAGCCGCGTGCCAATCGACCTTTCGGTTTACCACAGCGTTTGCAACATTCAAGAAGTAATTACGCAACGAGAATTGGGTTCCGACGGGTGCCTGCATAGAAAGCCGGATTCCGACTCATTCCGCATTGAGATCGACAGATCGCTGCCACACGGTCAGAAAAGGCTTACCTGGGCACACGAGATCGCGCACGCGGCGCACCATCTCGCCTCGCGAGGAGTGCCTCCATTCAAATTAGGCTCCGATGGGCGCAACTTGGCAGAGCACTGGTTCGATTATATAGGCTCCAGGCTATTGGTACCGCCGGGCCTGATCCAGCCCCTGGCAGGCAGAGCCGCGCCGACCCTCAAATCCATCTTGGAGATCGCTCGCCTGTTTGACGTCCCCGTGGTATGCGCCGCAGGCCGGTTCGTAGAGACATCCTATTACAACTGCGTGGTAGTCCTTTGGAAAACTAAACAGGTCGGCTCAGTCCGATTGTCTCCTCGCCGAGTGATGCGCAGGCGACCCGGCAGCTTCGCGCCAGCTCCCGAGGTCACAGCATCCGACTCTCAGCCGATGCGTGCGCTCACAGAAAGAAGACCGATCAAAGGCCGCAACTGGATCGACCTCGGGGGCGGCCCCGACTGCCACTACGGCGAGTCCATGCCCCTCCAAAACGGTAGCAGAGAAGGCGTGCTCTCCATTTTTGTCCTTGAAAAGTGTGTCGAGGCTGTTTTGGCACGACCAACCCCAACCGCCCTACTCGACTCGCGCCAGCGAACGCTCTTCTAAAGCACATGCCGATCCCCAGTTTAAGCATGCAGCCCCCCAAACCCCGACGACTACCGCGGTCCAGAGCTGCATGGATGCTGTCACGGTGCGAGACCTATGCCGAATCCGAGAGTCGTCGACTGAGAATAGACCTCAGCCCGAGACTTGGCAGACTCCCCGCAGATGCGCGGCCTCTGCAGCTACAGGACGACACTGAGTGGCTCCCAGCACTTTTTCCTTGACATGTTCTGGTAGTGTACAATAAGATTACACTGAGGTAATTGTTTGTGATCTGCGCGAGGCCAATCCGGGAGATTCCCGTCCAACCCGTTTGGAATCTGCACATACAAAAACCCAGCTCGCAACCCCCGTATCATCCGCACATGCAGATGAAAGGACTTAAAGTAGCTTTAGAATCCGCACATACCAGAAAAGAGGGGTGGGGGCCTGCTCGCCGGAATTGTTCGCGGGTCCAGCCGTCGTTCCTCACAGCGATCAAACCCATTTGGAATCAAGCGTTTGGGCACTCCCGTGCGTTCCTGATTTTCCAACCACTTTGTTTTCAGGAACTTGGGCACTCCGGGGGGAGGGGGGCCCCCCCCGCCGGGGCTTTCTGCGAAAGGAGGGCGATATTCCGGACCTAAAGCGAAACGTATGAGAGATGAATCGGCTCACGACCTCTGCTCTCAGCCCTCTATGCTAGACTGAGGCTTCAACCAGGGAATTCGCTTTCAAAGAGCCATATCGATGTTCGAAATCTTTGTCGAAGAAACCTTTGCGGCCGGGCACGCCCTGCGGGGCTACAAGGGGAAGTGCGAGAACCCACACGGGCACAATTACCGGGTGCGCATCACCCTCCGCGGGCCAGAACTGGACCAGACCGGGCTGCTCTACGACTTCGTGCACCTGAAACAGGTGATCCACACGGTGATGGAAGGCGTGGACCACAAATTTCTGAACGACCAGGCGCCGTTTGACGTGCTGAATCCTTCCGCGGAAAACATTGCGAAATATTTCTACGAGGAAATCGCGCGGCAGACGAGCGCGAGCGCGAACGGCGCTTCGATCACACGGGTCGACATTTGGGAAACGGATACGACGCGGGCGAGCTACTGGCCGAACGCGAAAGCATGAATGCAGGACAGAAAAGGCGGGAGAGAAGAGACAGGATTTAACACGGAGGGCACGGAGTCCCGAAGGTTCGGGACGGAGAGCACGGAGAGGGAGAGAGAACAGAAAGGGCGGGACGGAAAAGACAGGATTTAACACGGAGTTCGCGGAGTCCCGGAGGTTCGGGGCGGAGAACACGGAGAGGAAGAGAGAGCAGAGAACGGAAACTGACATGAACCGGTCGTTCCTCATCATATTCATTCCGGCAGTGTTTGTGGCGGCAATGTACCTGCTCCTGGGAATTTATCCGCCGCTGCGCGTGCTGGTCGGGATCGCCGTAGTGCTGGCGGGCGGCGCCGCGTATGGGATTTGGATGTGGAGGAAGCGCGGAAAGACTGCCGCGCAGAACGCCGCGCCCGCCCCGCCCGCGGCCGCGCCGGCTCCGCCCGCGGGTAAGCCCTGAGGCAACAGCCATGGTGGTAACCGAAATTTTCCGGTCGATTCAGGGGGAAGGCACGCGCGCAGGTTTGCCCTGCGTGTTTGTGCGGTTGACCGGCTGCAACCTGCGGTGCGTGTGGTGCGACACGGCCTATGCCTTCCACGGCGGGGAAAAGAAAACGCTCGAGGACGTGATGCACGAAGTGGACTCGCTCGCCGCAGCGCCCCACACGAATGGCCACTCTGCCGGCCGCGCCATTGACCTGGTGGAGATCACCGGCGGCGAGCCTCTGTTGCAGCCGGAGGTGGTGCCGCTCGCCGTACAATTGCTGGCGGAAGGCTACACGGTGATGATGGAGACGAGCGGGGAACGGTTCGTCGGCGGGCTGCCGCGCGAGGTGATCAAAATCGTGGACGTGAAGTGTCCCGATTCGGGGGAGTATGGAAAGTTCGAACAGCGGAATCTGGGCGCTGTGGACGCCAAAGATGAAATCAAATTTGTGGTGGCCAGCCGGCGTGATTTTGAATTCGCCCGCGATTTTACGCGCGAGCACCGGCTGGCCGAGCGCGTCCGGCAGGTGATTTTTTCTCCCGTGCACGCGGACCCGGCGGGAAAGTGGCAGGGGCTGGAGCCGCGCGAGCTGGCCGAATGGATCCTGGAAGAAGGCCTGCCGGTGCGGCTGGGGCTGCAACTGCACAAATTCATCTGGCCGGCGGATATGAGAGGAGTTTAGGCAGTAAAAGCGAGGAAGAAAAAGCAGGTCCCTCGTCGCGGACTCCTCCCTTCGGCTGCGCTCAGGGCAGGCGGGATGACAGCGAAGAGACGTCGATGACGGACAAAGCGGACTCCTCAGGATGACAGCGAACGAACGTCGAGGACGGAGAGAGCACAGACTAAAGTCTGTGCCACTATGACCGCGAAACCCAAAGCCGTGGTGCTGCTCTCGGGCGGGATGGATTCGTGCGTGACAGCGGCGCTGGCGGCGAAGGACAACGCGCTGGCGCTGGTGCACGCCAGCTACGGGCAGCGGACGGAGCGGCGGGAACGGGAGGCGTTCGACGCCATCGCCAATTTTTACTCCGTGGGGCAACGGCTGGTGGCGCGGCTGGACCATTTCCGCGAGATTGGCGGGTCGGCGCTGACGGATCCCGGGCTGGCGGTGCCCGAACGCGAGTCATTGTTGGACCATCCGCCTTCCGGCGGGGCCCGCGCCGAGGAAGGTATCCCGGTGACCTACGTGCCCTTCCGTAACGCGCATTTTCTTTCCGTGGCGGTGAGCTGGGCGGAAGCGATCGGCGCGCACTCCGTGTGGATCGGAGCCGTTGCGGAAGACAGTTCCGGGTATCCGGACTGCCGGCCGGAGTACTACCGCGCCTTCCAGGAGCTGGTGCGCGCGGGGACGCGCCCGGAGACGCGGATCGAAATCGTGACGCCCGTGATTCAGATGCGGAAAAGCGATATCATCCGCCGGGGAATCGAACTGGGGGCTCCCTTGCACCTCACCTGGTCGTGCTACCAGGGAGAGCAGGAGGCCTGCGGCGCGTGCGATAGCTGTTTGCTGCGGCTGCGGGCGTTTGCGGAGACGGGAGTGACCGACCCGATACCGTATCGGGCAGGGGTGGCGAAGTAAGGGAAATTCAAGGAGGTAGGAAATCCATGCAGCGCAAACTGGGAGTTCTGGCCGGGACCCTGCTGCTCGCCAGCCTGGCCGCGGGCGCTCCCCCGGCCGGAGCGCAGAACCTTGCGGGCGTTTCCGGCGTGGTGACGGACCAGAAGGGAAATCCGATGGCGGACTTCGTGGTGATCCTCAAGAGTGTCGATCTGGGCACCACATTTACGTTGAAAACGGACAAGGGCGGCATGTTCAGGCAAATCGGCATGCGCCCGGGAAACTTCGTGATCACGCTCAGATCGAAGGACAAGAGCCAGGTGATCGTCGACAATGTCCCCTGCCAGGTTCTGCTGGACCCCGACAACCATTGCGACGTGGATTTGAAGAAGCTGATCGCGACGGAGAGCCCCGAGCAGGAAGCGGCGCGGAAGAAGCAGGAAGAAGAACAGAAGAAATTCGAGAACATGAAGGCGGCCTTTACGGATGGGCAGACCAGAATAGAGGAGGCCGACAAGGCCCGCGCGGACATGATGAAAGCTCCGGCCGACCAGCGCTCGGCGATGCAGCCGAAGGTGAACGGACTGTACGAAGGCGCACTGCGCAGCTTCCAGCAGGCGCAGCAGACCGCGCCCGAGAAGGATCCCAATCTGCCTCTGGTTTACGAAAAGCTCGGTTATGCAAACGAGATGCTGGGCCATTACGATGAGGCCATCGCCGACTATCAGAAGGCCGTCGAACTCAAACCCACCGTGCCCGAGTACTACACCAATCTGTCCCTGGCTCTGGCTCGAGCCGGGAAGGTGCCGGAGGCCATGCAGGCGTTGGACAAAGCGGCCGCACTGGACCCGCAGAAAGGCGCGGTAGGCTGGAAGAACCTGGGAGTGGTCCTTTACAACGGGAATCATTTGACCGAAGCGGTCGCGCCGCTGAAGAAGGCAACGACGCTGAACCCGAATGACGCCGATACCTGGTATCTGCTGGGCGCCTCGCTGCTGGCGACGATGCAAACGAAGCAGGAGGGGGAAAAGCTGACCTATGTGGTGACGCCGGGAACGGCCGAGGCCTACCAGAAATACCTGCAACTGGCGCCCAACGGACGGTTTGCTATCGAGGCGAAGGCTGCGCTCCAGGCGCTGGAATCGCTGGGGGCCGGCGTGGACACCAAGATCAAAGTGAAGAAGGGCAAAGGCTGATCCGGCCGAAGTAAGGCGCCAGCGCGTTCCAAATCGCGGCTGGCGGCCCGCGCCGGGAACATTTTCCGGCTGGGACTGCAAGCTCCTTGAATTTCTCTCCACAGACCGCTCGGGGCCTGAGCCCGCCGTCGAGGGCGGGAACGCGACGCGCGGCACGTGCGGCGGCGTGCATTCTGATGGGGCTATTAGCCGTCAGCCTGGCCGGACGAGCCGCTCCGGGCCGGAACGCGGCTGCCGAGCGGTGGCTGCCCATCGCGCCGCAAGACCTGGCGATGCAGTCAAACCCCGCGCTGCCCGGCTCGCACGCCATGGTCCTCTATTCGGAGATGACGGAGGACATGACCAAGAGGGCCACGTCGTATTATGTGCGAATCAAAATCTTCGACCAGGCCGGACTGAAATACGCTCAGGTAGAAACTACCTATCCCCGCGGCCCGTACAGTGTGGAGGATCTGAGCGCCCGCACGATTCATCCTGACGGCAGCATCGCCATGTTCTCAGGGGAGCCGGCTGTCCGGCTCCGGCGGAGCATCAGCGGAAGCAATATGGTGGAGGCGTTCACCTGCCCGGAAGCGACTCCCGGCAGCATCATCGAATACAAGTACAAAGTGCAATTGCGAGCTGAGCCTCTCCCTTCGCGAATGATCGTGTGGTCGGGGAACGCGAGTTTCCCTCCCCTCTTGTTCCTCACATCGTGGCGTTTCCATTGGCCTGTGCGGGGGGAACTCTTCGTTCGCGACGCGCGCTACGTCTTGCGTCCCTGGGTGCCGCATACCGGAAGATTTGGCAGGTCCCTCGAGATCCGGCCCCCAGGCGACAACGATTACCGGTCGGACAATCTGCCGCCGGACACTACGCTGACGACCACAAAATCGGGAACGCTGGAGTGTGAAGCAAGAAACGTGGCGCCGGCGCCGGAGGAGGTGTACCCGCCGCCGGAATCCGAAAGCGAAGCGCACTTCGAATTTTCTTTGAGCGAACGCAAGAAAGAGACGCAGCTCGAGTTTTGGGCAAGCTACGCCGGCTCCGTGCAATCCACCGAGGAGTGGGAACTCGAATCGCTGAAGCTGGCCCGCCGGATTGCGGAGCAAACGGCCGCAAAGGGGGATACGCCCGAGGCGGCCCTCGGCAAACTGTATGCCAGGGCGCAGCAAATCCGGAACCGGACCTACGAGTACCCGCCGGAGGAGCGCGAAGGAAAGAACGAGCCGGCTCCGGCAAACGAGTCTGCCGAAGACGTGCTCAAACGCGGCCAGGGAAGTGCCCGCGACATCAACCTGGCCTTCCTGGCCCTGGCGCGCGCGGCGGGATTCGAGGCGGAGATGATCTGGCTGGCGCCGCGAGACCGGGAGCGATTTGATGCCCAGCGTCTCGATGCAGGCCAGCTCACCTCCACCGCGGTTTGGGTGCGGCTGGGTGACCGGGAAGTGGTGGTCGACCCGGGCACGCCCTTCTGCCCCATCGGAATGCTTCCGTGGCCGAAAGCCGGCGCCCGCGGTTTCCTGGTCAAAAAGCACATCTTTTCCGGCTACACCACTCCCGGCCCGGCGATGAGTGCATCGGGAATCGAGCGGAAAGCGGACCTGACGCTCGCGCCCGACGGATGGCTGCGCGGGACGGTACAGGCGGAATTTTACGGTCAGGAAGCGCTGGAACTGCGGATCGAAGGCGTGGGCATGAAAGAGGAAGAACGCGCGAAAACGGTCACCGAACGCTTCCGGCAGTGGTTGCCCTCGGGATCGAGAATCGAATCAGTAAGCGCCACGGGCTGGGACACGGAACAGGGCCCGCTGCGGGCACAACTCCGGGTTTCGGTTCTGCCTCAGCCTGGCGCCGGAGGCAGCCTGACGGCGGCGCTGACGGCGACTGTGGCGGGCCAGGTGAACCCTTTCGAGAATCCCGAGCGGGTTTACGCTGTCTGCTTTCCCTACCCCTACCAGGAGTTGGATGAAATCACGATCGCACTGCCGGAAGGCATGGAGACGGGGCCGTTGCCGCCGCCGCGGGACGCCCGGATGGAGCTGCCGGGCGAGATCATCTCCGCGCCGGAGAACGGAGAATCCACCGGGCTAAGGCGGCGCCAGCCGGGAGAGGTCACCGTCGCGGCTTACCAGAATTCGCGGAAGGAGGGAGTACGCTCTATCACGGTGGCGCGCCGGCTGCTGGTCAACATGACCGATGTGTCCGTGGCGCAGTATGTGAAGCTGCGGGAATTCTTCCAGCAGGTGCACGCGGGCGACGCTGAAAGCGTGGTGGTGAGCGCTAGGGCGAAATAGGTGGAACCGCCGCAAACACCCGGCAGGTCACCAATGCGGTGGTCTGCGCCGGTTATTTCGTGCGCTCGGGCGAGGGGACGGCGAAGGTCCCCGCGATGGAGTGCGGCGCGTCAGAGTTGCTCCAGGCCGTGCAGCAGGGTTTCGCGAAGGGATCCAGCTTCCGCATCGTCCAGTTTCTTCCCGCGCCGGGTCAAATAAAAGACGTCGATGGCCTTCTCGCCCTGGGTGTCAATGAGCGCCGCTTCGATATTGCATTCCGAGTCGGCGAGCAACTCGCTGATGCGGTGGAGCAGGCCGGGGCGGTCGCGGACCACGAGCTCCACGACGGTGCTCGAGGCCGAGCAGGAGTTGTCCACGTGAATCTGCGTGGCCAATGTGGAGCGGGAACGCGCCGCGGGTCCGCGCGGAGCGCGCTGGCGGTGCGCTAGAGCGTCGGGCCCATGGCGGCCCGCGGCAATGTCCTCCATGTCGCCGAGCAGGCGGCCGCGCTCCTCGGGATTCAACGTGAGCGTGTTGTAGAGGTCGGCGAACACGAAAGTGTCGAGCACGAGGCCGGACCGGTTGGAGAACGCGTCGGCTTTCAGGATGTTCATGCCCCAGGAGGTAAGCGCTCCGGTGAGCCCGGTAAACAGGCGCGGACGGTCGCGGGTGACGACGGTGAATTCGTATTGGCCGCGGCGCTCGCGGAGCTGGGCCTCGGCGGCCTGAGTTTCGCCCGCGATGAGCCGCTCCTCGAGCCGGTGGGCCATCTCGAAATGGGACGCGATTTCGTCAGCGGCGTGCAGCTTCAAATAGCGCCGGGGAAAACCGTCGAGGAACGCAGCGAGTGGTTTGGCGAGGGCGGAGAGCGCGGAGGAGCCGCGGACGACTTCAATCAGCTCGCGATCGCTGGCCGCGCTGCCGGCGATGCGGGTGCCATCCACGCTGCGCGACAGATAATTGGCCGCCGCGGCGTAGAGCTGCCACAGCATTTCCGCCTTCCAGGGCGTGAGCGCCTCCGGATTAACCGAACGGATGTCCGCGTAAGTGAGCAGGCAGAGCATTTTCAGGCGTTCCGGCGTGGCCACCAGCTCGGAAAAGACGCGGATGGCCTCGGGATCGAAAATGTCGCGCCGCTGGACGGTGAGCGACATTTCCAGGTGATTGCGGACGAGGAAGGCGACGAGATCGCGCTCGTAGGGAGTGAGCCCGAGACGGAGGCACGCGCGGGCCGCGGCCTCCACGCTGGAAGAAACGTGGTCGCCGCCGGGCATGCCTTTGCCCACGTCGTGGAGGAGGAGGGAGAGATAGAGCAGGTCGGGCTGTTCGACCTCGGCGAGGATTTCGGCAAACCGGCGATGGGGCTCGGGATCGGCGTGAGGCAGGGCGTGCAGTCCCTCGATGGCGAGCAGGGTGTGCTCGTCCACGGTGTAGCGGTGATAGAGGTCGCGGATCACGAGCGAATCGACGGCGCGGAATTCCGGCAGCACGGCGTCGAGCAGGCCCACGCGGTGCATCGCGCGAAGGGCCACGCCGGCGCCGGGTAACGTGAGGATTCGGCGCAGGGAGTCGCCCGCGGCGGCGGGGTCGCCCGGCCACGCGGCGGCATAACGCGGCCCCGCCAGCGCGCGTTCCACCAACGATTCCGTGTCCAGCGACGGTTCGATCCCGTGCCGCGCGACAAATTCGTAAAGCGAAAGAAGAAAAACAGGATCGGCGAGCGCAGCGGGACGGCGGCAGAAGGCGCGGTTGCGGTGGACGCTGAAATCGGCGTTGGAAAGCCGGGCGCGCCAATCTTCAAACGCGTTGTAGAGCGATGGGCGGGTGACGGCCTCGTCCAGGCTTCGTTTTGCCAGGCGGGAGATGGTACGCGCGTGGCGGAAGTAGGAGCGCATCCATTCGTCCACGGGCTGTGGCGAGCCGCCGGGCGCGCCGATGCCGCGCGCCGCGGCTTCTTCCTGCAGGTCGTAGGTGAGACGGTTGTCGTCCCGGCCGTTGTGGAAGTGGAGGAAGATGCGCGCCGCGGCGACAAAGCGGTACGCGGCGACGGCGGAATCGCCGAGCATGCCGCCCCAGCCGGATTCGGGCGCGGTCCAGGCGCGATGGCGCGAGAGTTCGCGGATGGCGGTGGCCCAGCAGGCGACATCGAAATCGCGCAGGCCGCCAGGTGCGTCCTTCAGGTTGGGCTCGAGGTGGAAGAGCGTGTTGCCATGCTTCTCGTGACGTTCGCGAGTCATCTCGCCGAGCGAACGCACCAGGGCGGCCTGCTCGCGGGAAGCCAGAGCGGGTAGAATTTTTTGCCGCAGGGCGGCGGCCAGGGCGGAATCACCGGCCACAAAGCGGGAATCGAGCAGGGAGATGGTGAACTCCGGATTGTCCTGCTCGAACCGGTCGCATTCTTCCAGCAGGCGGGAAGTGACCGCAGCGCGCCAGCCGAGGTCCCACAACGCGCGAACCAGCGCGGCGCCCGGGGCGCTGACCGCCTGCGCGGCGCGCGCGTCGGCGCAGAGCAGCAGTACGTCCAGGTCCGAGCAGGGGAACAGGGCGCTGCGGCCGTACCCTCCGATGGCCACCAGGCAATATCCCGCGGCCGGAGCGAAAGTGGAGGGAAACAGGGCGTCGGCGAGCGAGGCGAGAGTGCGGTCGGCGAGCGCGGTGCGGGCAGCGAGAGCGGCGAGAGCGTCGCCGCGGGCCTGAAATTCCCCGCGGAGGGCCTCGCGCCCGGCGTCGCAGGCGGCACGGAGCGCATCGAGCGGAGGCGCGTGGGTCACGGTGGAGAGCAACAGCCGCGCGAGGCGGAGCTCACAGTGCGCCCTCTCCGCGTTCCTCGTTGCGGATGCGGATGGCCTCGTCGATTTTGGTGAGGAAGATTTTGCCGTCGCCGATTTTTCCGGTGCGGGCGGATTTGAGGATGGCCTCCACGACGGTGTCCACCAGACGGTCGGCGACCACGAGCTCGACTTTGGTTTTGGGCAGCAGGTCCATGGAATATTCGCGGCCGCGATAGACCTCGGTGTGGCCCTTTTGGCGGCCGTGGCCGCGGACGTCGGTGACGGTCATGCCTTCGATGCCCGCCTCTTTCAGCGCGTCCTTCACGGATTCAAAGCGCGAGGTCTGGATGATGGCTTCGATTTTGGTCATCGGTCGCTCCGTGGTGGCACAGGCTGCGCAAAACGTGCCCTCTGCGACGCTGCCTGCAACTGCGCGCTGCAGAGAGCACAGCCAGGAGTGGCTGTGCCACTAGGCCTCCAGGTTGTAGCCCTCCTCGCCGTGTTGTGCCACGTCGAGGCCTTCCACTTCCTCTTCCTCGGATACGCGCACGCCGATCAACACGTCGGCAATCTTCAGAATCACCAGACTGCCGACGATGGCCAGGACCCAGGCGATGGCCACGGCGATGAGCTGGTTCAGCACCTGGCCGGCGTTTCCGTCAATCAGGCCCACGGGCAACGCGTGGTTCGCCGCGTCGTGGAACACCGGATTGACGGCGCGCGTGGCGAACACACCGGCGAGCAGGGCGCCGATCGTACCTCCGGCGCCGTGCACGCCGAACGCGTCCAGGGAATCATCGTAGCCGAATTTCGCCTTTACGGTGGCCACCATCAGGTAGCAGCCCACTCCGGCAACCAGGCCGATCACCAGCGCAGACATGGGACCGACAAATCCGGAAGCGGGCGTGATGGCCACCAGGCCGGCCACCGCGCCGGAAATCGCGCCGAGCACGCTGGGCTTTCCGTTGCGAATCCATTCCGCGACGGCCCAGCCGATGGCTGCGGTGGCCGCGGCGAAATGGGTGGCGACAAACGCAGAGGTGGCCAGGCTGCTCGCGGCGAGCGCGCTGCCGGCGTTGAAGCCGAACCAGCCGACCCACAGCAGGCAGGCCCCGATGAAACTGAGCACCACGCTGTGCGGCGGCATGGGCTGTTTTGGATAGCCCACACGTTTGCCGAAATAGAGCGCAGCCACCAGCGCGGAGACCCCGGAGGTGATGTGTACCACCGTGCCGCCGGCAAAATCGAGAGTGGGGAAATGGCCGCCTGCACTGTTCAGCAAACCGCCCGCGCCCCACACCATGTGGGCCATGGGGGAGTACACCAGGACCGACCACAGCACCATGAAGACCATGAGCGCGCTGAAACGCGCGCGCTCCGCAATCGAGCCGGTGATGAGCGCGGGCGTGATGATGGCGAACATCAACTGATAGACCATGAAGGTCTGCTGCGGGATCGTGGCGGCGTAGTCGGGATTGGGTGCCGGGCCGACCCCGTGCAGAAACGAGTAGCCGAAGCCTCCGATGAACGGATTGCCGGTGTGGAAGCACAGGCTATAACCGACCAGAGCCCAGAGGACGGTGATGACGGCCATGAGCGCGAAACTCTGCATCATGGTGGCGAGCACGTTCTTTTTGCGCACCAGGCCCCCATAGAAGAGCGCCAGGCCCGGGCCGGTCATCATCAGCACCAGCGCCGCGGAGACCAGCATCCAGGCGTTGTCGCCGGCGCTGTGGGCGTCCGCAACCTGCTGCTGGAGATCGGCCAGCTTCGCGGCGAGGGGCGCTGTGTCCTGCGCGCCCGGGGCGGCGGGCGTCTGCGCCCACAGCGGCACGGCGCACACCACCAGCAACACCACGAACACTGCTGCGGTCCGCCTTCTTCGCATACACAACTCCTGAGGCTCTCAACTGCGCCGGCCGGATTTTTCGGGAGAACAACAGCGCATTATAGGAGATTCCCGCGGCGCGTCCACAGAAAACAAAGGTCGCGCAAAATTATGCTCTGCGGGCCGGCCGCATGCGTTCAATTCAGGGCCCCAAAAAAATCATAATGCAAATCGAAACTATGCATTGTACATGCCGCGGCCTCAGCGGTTAGCAATGAGAGCATGGAGAATCACCCGCCATCCCTGCCGGTGGATGTGGACGCCTGCGGCACGGGGTTCGTGGCCCGGATCGGGAACGGCGCGAGCCGTGAAGTCGTGGAGCGGGCGCTGACGGCCCTGCTACGCCTCTCGCACCGCGGCGGCGTGGACGCGGACGGACTGAGCGGCGACGGCGCCGGGCTGCTGACACCCATCCCCCGCGGTTTTTTCCAGCGGTGCGCGGCGACTGCCGGGATTCGCCTGCCGCAGCGGTTCGGACTGGGGATGGTCTTCCTGCCCCCGGCGGATGCCGATGCGGCGCGCGCGGCCATCCAGGCAGCCGTGCGGCAGGCCGGTCTGCGGTTCCTGGGATGGCGCGCTGTGCCCACCGACGGCTCCGTGCTCGGCCCGCGCGCGGCGGCGACGCTGCCCGCGATCGCGCAATGCTTCGTCTCCCCCGGGCGTGGCGCCGCGGATTTTGAACGTTCCCTCTTCCTGCTGCGAAAGCGCATCGAATCGGAGGCGCCGGCGGGCACCTATTTCTGTTCCCTGTCTTCCCGGACGGTGGTGTACAAAGGGCTGCTGGTGCCGTGGCAGCTCGCCGAGTTTTATCGCGACCTGGCCGACCCCGAGTTCGCAGCCCCGTTCGCCATCTTCCACCAGCGCTATGCCACGAACACGCGGCCCTCCTGGTCGCTCGCGCAGCCATTCCGCGCAGTGGCCCACAACGGCGAAATCAACACCATTGTCTCCAACCGCCGGTGGATGCGCGCGCGTGCGCCGGAACTGGGCAGAGAATTCGGGGCCTCCGAACGGTTCCGGGCGCTGGAAGAAGGCGTGAGCGATTCCGCCAGCCTGGATAACGCGGTGGAAATCGCGCTGCGGCAGGGTTACAGCCTGCCCGCGGCGCTGCTGCGGCTGGTGCCTCCGGCGCGTCCGCCACAGAGGAATGGCGCGGAGCCGGATGCCCGGTTGCGCCGCTTCCTGGAATCCTCCGCGGCAGAGCAGGAGCCCTGGGACGGCCCGGCGGCGCTGGTGTGTACCGATGGGCGCCTGGTGGGCGCGAAGCTCGACCGCAATGGGCTCCGTCCGATGCGCTATACGCTGACAACCGATGGGCTGGTGATTGCCGGTTCGGAGACCGGCCTGGCCTGCCTGGAAGAAAAACAAATCGCGGAGCGCGGGCGGCTGGGACCGGGAGAAATGCTGGTGGTGGATCCGGCGGCCGGAAAGATTTATCGCGATGCGCCCGGGAATGGAATTTCCGCGTTGTTGCGCGGCCCAAAGCGGTCGCGTGCGCCGGGCCGCCGCGCCGTAGTGGTGGCGCCGCAACACGGGAACCCGCAGGCCGCGCATCACGGCCTGGCGGTTCACGACGCAAAACGTCTCGCCGCCGCGTACGGATGGACCGAAGACCAGCACCGCCTGCTCTTTCTCCCGCTGGGCTCCGAGGGCCGCGAGGCGGTGTGGAGCATGGGCGATGATGCTCCGCCCGCATTTCTCTCCCGCGCCCGCCGGCCGTTGTGGGATTACTGCAAACAGCGGTTCGCGCAGGTGACGAATCCTCCGATTGATCCGCTGCGCGAGGCGCACGTGATGTCGCTCGAGGTGCGGCTGAACGGGCGAGCCGTTCTGCCCTCGCCGGTGGCGGACGAAGGACAGATGGCGCGTTTGCGCGGGGAATTTTTCCGGCCGGTTCACCAGGTGGACATCACGTTTGACGCCCGGGGCGGTGTGGAAGCGGCGCAGCGGGCGCTCGCGCGCATCCCTCGCCAGGCCGCGCGTGCGGCATCGCGAGGCGACGCGGTTTTGCTGTCCGACCGGCGACTGGGGCCGCACCGCGCGGCGCTGCCCGCTCTGCTCGCGACGGCTGCGGCGTGGAAGGCTATGGCGGGCAGGGGAACGTGGCGAACGCCGCTGGTGATCGAATCGGGGCAGGTAATCGAAACGCACCACGTGGCCCTGCTCATAGCCGCGGGCGCCAGCGCGGTCCATCCATTTCTGGCTTTGGAACTGGCGGAACAGGCCGCCCCCGGCGGTGCCCAGCGCTTTCGTAAGGCCGTCGAGACCGGACTGAGGAAAGTGCTCGCCCGCATGGGCATCTCCTGCCTGGCCAGCTACCGCAATAGCCAGCTCTTTGAAATCGTGGGGCTCGACGAGAGCGCGGCCGCGGAGTTTTTCCCCGATGCCTCGTGTGTGCTGGGCGTGAAACCGCTCGAAGAGCTGCTGGGCGATGTCCTGGCGCGCCACGCCGAGGCGTTTTCCGGCGGCGAGGCGCCGCTGCGCGACGCTGGTCTGTATCGTTTCCGTAACGGCGGGGAACAGCATGCGTCGTCGCCCGAGCTGGTCCGGCGGCTGCACCGGTACATCGCCGCGCCGACCGGGGAGAACTACCGCGCGTTTTCCGAACTGTCCGCGGAGCGGGAACCCGTAGCCGTGCGCGACCTGCTGGATTTTCGAAATGGAGAGCCCGTGCCGCTCGCGGAGGTGGAAAGCGAGCAGGCCATCCTGGCGCGGTTCTCGACGCAGGCCATGTCGCTCGGCGCTTTGGGCCCGGAGGCGCACCGCACCATCGCCATCGCCATGAACCGGCTGGGCGCGCGCAGCAATACCGGCGAGGGCGGCGAGGACCCGGACGTGTACTCCCGCGAGCCGGAGGCCAACAACCGGGTGAAGCAGGTGGCCTCGGCCCGGTTCGGCGTAACCACCGAGTATCTGGTAAACGCCGATGAGCTGGAAATCAAAATGGCGCAGGGGTCGAAGCCCGGCGAGGGCGGACAACTCCCGGCTTCAAAAGTGACGCCCTACATCGCGCGGCTGCGGCACGCCGTCCCCGGCATGGCTCTGATTTCGCCTCCGCCGCACCACGACATCTACAGCATCGAGGATCTGGCGCAGTTGATTTACGACCTGCGGGCTGTCAATCCGCGCGCACGCATCGGCGTCAAACTCGTGGCCGGAAGCGGCGTGGGACTGATTGCCGCCGGAGTCGCGAAAGCGGGAGCGGAGGTGATTACCATCGCCGGATTCGACGGCGGGACCGGGGCCTCGCCGCTCACTTCCATCAAAAACACGGGGCTGCCGTGGGAGGCCGGGTTGGCCGACGCGCATCGCACGCTCGAGCGCGCAGGACTCCGCGGGCGCGTGCGGCTGCGCGTGGATGGCGGGTTGAAAAGCGGGCGCGACGTGCTGCTGGCCGCGGCATTCGGCGCCGATGAGTTCGGATTCGGCACCACGGCGCTCGTGGCTATCGGCTGCGTTATGGCCCGCCAATGCCACCTGAATACGTGTCCGGCGGGAATCGCCACGCAGGACGAAGCGATGCGGTTGCGCTTCGCGGGCAATCCGGAAATGGTGATGCAATATTTCCGTGGGGTGGCCGGCGAGGTGAGGGAACTGCTGGCCAGGCTCGGCGCGCGATCGCTGGCGGAGATTTGCGGAGCGACACAGTTGTTGCGCGCACATCCCCGGGCGGGGGCATTTCCGCGCGCGGCTGCCTCGCTGCTCGCGCCATCGGAAGAGTTCCCGCCGTCCCGATTTGTCGGGGCTCGCGTGGCGCAGAAGGAGTCGGGAGTTCACATTCAGTTGCGCCGCTTGCTCGCCGAACCGGCCGATCCGCCCCGTGCCTTTGCGATTATGAATTCCGACCGGGCGACCGGGGCGCATCTGAGCGGAGAAATCCAGCGCCGCCGCGCAGCCGGAGAGCCGGCGCCGCACGCGATCGAATGCGAATTTCATGGGTCGGCGGGCCAGAGTTTCGGCGCCTTTTTGGTTCCGGGCCTGCATTTCCGCCTGAATGGCGACGCCAACGACTATGTGGGAAAAGGGTTGAGCGGAGGGACGATTTCCATTTCTGCGGGTGCGGAGGCCTCCCTGCGCGATGACGTGCTGGCCGGCAACACCGTGCTCTATGGCGCCACTGCCGGAGCGCTCTTTCTCGCCGGGCGGGCCGGAGAGCGGTTTGCCGTTCGCAATAGCGGCGCGCTGGCGGTGGCGGAAGGTTTGGGCGACCACGGGTGCGAGTACATGACCGCGGGTGTCGTGGTGATCCTGGGGCCGGTGGGCCGAAATTTCGGCTCTGGAATGACCGGCGGGCTGGCTTACGTGGCGCGCGAATTCCTGCGCGAGTGCGATTTGCAACAGGAATTCGTGCGGCCCGCCGCGGTGGATGGCGAGGAGCAGATGTGGCTGCGGCGCGTGCTCCGGGAGCATTTGCGGACGACGGGGAGTCCGCGCGCCCGGGCGCTCGTGCGTCTGCGCGGCCCGCTGCCGCTGGTTCGCGTCGAGCCGGTCCGCCTGCCGTGTCCCATCGCGCAGACCTGGACGATGGCTGCGGCGTCCTACCTTCATCCCGAGCCCGCCATCGCTGCGGCCGTTCTCCGGCGAAAGGCGCAGCCGCAGGCGCCTTTGGAAGCGGTTTGCTGATCCCCTAGAGCGGGAGGCGCCCGCTACTGGCTGCTCCGCGTTCCGCCAGGTGAATCCTGCACACTCAGGAACGATTCGCGCCGGTTCACGGCTATAATCAGGGACCATACCCATGGATTTCGATCAACTCACGACGTTTCTGGAGGTGGTGAAGCAGCGCAGCTTTTCGCGCGCGGGGCAGAAAGTGTTCCGCTCGCAATCGGCCGTCAGCGCCCAAATCCGCCAGCTCGAGCTGGAATACGGCGAGAAGCTGCTGGACCGTTCGGCGAAGACGGTGCGGCTGACTCCCGCCGGTGAGGTATTCCACGAGTACGCGGGGCGCATGATCGCGCTGCGCCAGGAATCGCTGCGCGCGGTGGCCGACCGGGGAGCGAACCCGCGCGGCGTGCTCCTCATCGGCGCCAACGAGGCCACCTGCCTCTACGTCCTCCCCGACATTTTCGCGCAATATCACCGCATGTATCCCGCCGTGCAGATCAGCGTGTACCGCAACTTCAGCCGGAAGATCCTGGAGCACGTGGAAGAAGGGCGCGTGGACGTGGGCATCGTGACGCTGCCGGCGAAAGCGCCGCGGCTGCGCGTGCACGTGATTTTCCGCGACCAGATCGTGCTGATGGTCAGCCCGCACAACCCGCTCGCCGGGCATAAATCGGTGCGCGTGCGCGACATCGCCGGCCAGCCGCTGATTTTCCCCCGCACTGGCCACACGCGCAAACTGCTCGACAAAATGTTCCGTCCCTACCGCAGCCGCCTCACCGTCAGCATGGAGCTGGCCAGCGTGGGAATGATCAAACGGTTCGTCGCCGCGGGGCTGGGCGTGTCCCTGATTTCCGCCAGTTTCGCCCGTGAAGAGGAGCGCGCCGGCGAGGTGAAGCTGATCGAGATCGAGGGCATTGACGCGTGGCGCGAGCTGGGGCTGATTTACCGCCGCGACCGCACGCTGCCGCGCGCGGCCTCCGCCTTCATCGAGCTGGCCCGACAGCCCAGCCCCACCCGCGGCACCGCCGCGCGGAAGGGCGGGGCTTCAGCCCCGCCGTAAGCCCCGCGCACTGTCGCGGGCTTCCGCGGGGTTTGCGTCCCGACGCTTTTTGTCGGGAAGCCCCGGAAGCCAGTTTGTACCTCCGCCTCCACACGGCCCTTCCACCGCAAAATCAGAGTTAAAATCTTCCCGGCGCATTTGCTATGGCCGTCTTCCTCCTTTGCATCGCCGCCCTCGCCGCTGCCGTGCTGGCGACGGGAATGATTTATCAGTCCGCCGGTTCGGCCCGGGACGCGCGGCGGTTTCCCGCTCCCGGCCGTCTGGTGCGCCCTTCCGGCGAAGATGGCGCACGTTTGCACCTGTTGGCCATGGGCGATGCCGGCCCCACGGTGATTCTCGACGCGGGCATCGGCGCATCTGCTCTCTCCTGGAGCGTGGTGCAGGCGCAGGCGGCGCGCTTTGCGCGCGTGTACGCGTATGACCGCGCGGGATATGGCTGGAGCGATCCTCCGCGGGAAGAAGATGGCCCGCGAATCGCCTCGCGATTGGCCGCCGAACTTCGCGCGCTGCTTCGGGCTGCCGACGTTCCAGGGCCCTACATCCTGGTGGGACATTCGTTCGGCGGCTACATCGCGCGGGTGTATGCGGAGCGCTGGCCGGTGGAGGTTGCCGGGTTGGTGATGGTGGATTCGCCCAGCACCTCCGAGTGGGCGCATCCCACCCGCGAGCAGCGGCGGCGGCATCTGGGCGGCGCGCTGTTCTCGCGCATCGGTGGATCCCTGGCCGCGCTGGGAGTCGTGCGCTACTGCCTGAATCGCCTGGGCCGCGGGTCGAAGGGCGTGCCGACAGCCGTGACGCGCGCGTTCGGCCCCGCCGCGCTGGATCTGGTGCGGCGCATGGTCAGTCAGGTGATGAAGTATCCGCCGGAGCTGCGCCGAGTGGCCCAGGCACACTGGAGCCGCTCCGCTCCGTTTTTCACGCTCGCCGACCATCTCGAAAATCTTCCGGAGAGCGCGCGGGAGGTGGGCGCATGCGCCCCGCTGGGGGATGTGCCGTTCGTGGTAATGACCGCGGCAGATCCGTCGCCCCACCGCGCGGCGCAACAGGACGCTATGGCCTGCCAATCCAGCCGCGGCCGCCACATCATCGCGCGCGACGGCGGTCACTGGCTGCTGCTCGACCAGCCGGAACTGGTCGTGCAGGCCATCGAGTGGGTGATTCAAGAAATCACCGTCGAAGCCGCGCACCGCTAGCGCCCCCGGCTCGGGGGCCGAGGCTCCCTCTTGTCCTGAACGGCCGTGCTCTGCCGTGGTACAGGCGAGGAGATATGTTCGGATATATACTCGTTCAGCCGATACCGTCAGGCCTAGCCTATGCGTCACAAACGCGTGTTCCGTCGGACCCAACTGCTCACTTGCGCCTCACTCGTGCTTGCCGCTTTCCTGGCCACGTCGGTATGGTCCGTGTGTTTCCAACCCGCTCCACGCGTCTGCACCGAGTTCTACGACAGCACTGCCGTTTTCACCGGCAAGGTTGTTTCCGTGCGGGACCAGATCTTTTCAGAGGGAGGAGCACCGGGCGGATGGTTTTATCGGATTTGGGTGGAGAGGTCATTTCGGGGGCCTTCCGGCCCTTTCATTGAGGTGTACACGGAGAATTCGAGTGCGCGATTTCCGCTGGAGAAGGGGCACCGATATCTGCTGTTCGCACAACGATACGAAGGCGTTTTGACCCTCACTTGCTGCGGGAATTCCGGCTTTCTGGAAAACTCGACTAGCGCAATCAAGCAGATAGAACAGATCCTGAACACAAAGTCGGGAGGAGAAGTTGCCGGCCGCATCGGAAGGGACGACTCGAGCGAATTCGCGGGTGTCCGTATTATTGTTGAGGGTGAACGGGGAAGTTTCGAGGGAGTGACCGATAGCCGCAGTTGGTTTCACATCAAGGTTCCTGAGGGCCGCTACCGCGTTCGGGCGAAAGGTCCCGGTCACATCTACGTTCCCTACGACCTCACCTACGACGATCCGGGCCACATCGTCGTGCATGCGGGCGGATGCCCGCAGGTGGAGTTTGCGCCGGAGGAGTGGTATCACCCAGTGCCTGCACCTCAGAAACCGCGCTAGCCGAGCGCCCGTGCGCATGTGGCGCCGCCAAATTCTGAGCCTGCCCCGACGGCTCGGTGACCGACGGGAACCAAACACCAGTCACCAGTCACGAGTCACCAGTCACTTCGCATGCGCCGGCTCACGGATCCTCCGCGCGTTCGGTACGCACGCAATCACGGACTCGGTCGCCGTTTGTACACCAGGTCGATCGCTTCCTGCCACGGGGCGCTTTCCGACAGCCGGAACTGGGCCTTGAAACGGAAAGCATTGTCGTCGATGCGCGTGTAATGGGCTTTGAGGAAATGGGCCGAGCCATCGAGATGCGCCACGCGCACCATCTGGTCCATCTCCTTCCCGTCCACGGTCAGCTCGCCCTCGGCCACTTCGCCTTTCCGGTTTACTTGCCAGAGCACGAGTTTGCCCTTGCCGGGGTGCCACACATACATGCCGTCGTACTGCGGAGTCTCGCGGCCCTGGGAGAGAAAACTCACTTGATACATCAGGGCGTTCCGCGTTCCGGACCAGTGGCAGGCGAGGTGGACGACGAGCGGCGGTCCCTGGTCTGACTGTTCCTCGGTCGTCCACACACCTCCGGCGAGCCACCCCAACTGATCGAGCGGCCTCTCCGTCGCGGCGCCCATTTGCCCAGGGCAGGAGCGTGCGGCAGCGCCAGGAAAAGCGGGCAAAGCGACCAACAGTGCTGCGAGCAGGAGCGACTGTCCGCGAAGGCGCATGTTTTTTCTCCTCAGAGATTACGCGCGTGTTCCGGTGAAAGTTTCGAACATGTCTCGCCGGGAGGCTCTGTAAACGCGCGATGCGCCCAACGGCCGAAGCGCATTTGCACCCCTCGGCTGTGGGAGTATACTTGCAACGCTTCAGAGACCTGCGCATCCATAGCAGTGCAGGAGGCGCTCGTGGACAGACGATCCTTTCTTGTTACGACCGGAGTGGCCGCCATCGCGGCTCCGGATCTTTTTTCCGTGGAGGCGACACCCGTGGCATACACACTTCCGCAGCTGCCGTACCCGTTTGACGCGCTCGAGCCTTACATCGACGCGAAAACGATGGAGATTCATCACGACAAACATCACGGCGCCTATGTGAACAATCTGAATAAAGCGCTCGAAGGACAGCCGGAGCTGGCCTCGAAATCGCTCGAGGCGCTCATCGGCAACCTGGATGCCGTGCCGGAATCCATTCGCGGCGCCGTGCGCAACAACGGCGGCGGCCACTGGAACCACTCCATGTTCTGGAAAATCATGAAAAAGGGCGGCGGCGGCGAGCCCCGCGGCCCGGTGGCGGACGCCATCAAGGCGAGCTTCGGCGATTTCGCCGCCTTCAAGGCCAAAATCAATGAAACCGGCATGAAGCGGTTCGGCTCCGGCTGGTCCTGGCTGTTCATTAAGGACGGCAAAGCCGTGATCGATTCGACGCCGAATCAGGACTGCCCAGTCATGGCCGGCGGAAAGCCGGTGCTGGGCGTTGACGTGTGGGAACACGCCTACTACTTGAAATACCAGAACCGCCGCAACGAATACCTCGACGCCTGGTGGAACACCCTGAACTGGGACGAGATCAACGCCAACTACGCGGCGGCAAAGAAGTAGCCTCCCGGATTCGCAAATCTCATCTTCTCGGGCCTGCCCTGGTTCCACCGGGTCAGGCCCTTTATTCTTCTCGCTCTCCCCTCCGTGCTCTCCGTTTCTCCGCGAACTCCGTGTTCGGTCTTTCCGTTCCTTCGAACTTTCCTTCTCTTCCAAGACCGAAGCACGGCACGGGACATTCTTCGCGGTACACTAGGCCTCTCAAAGGGGCCGGCTGCCGTCGTGCGGCCCGGGAGACGCCATGCTCCACGCCTGGTTCACGCCGTTCGCTGCGCTGGCTTCCGTGCAGGTATCGTTTCCCGAGGGGCACTCCATCACGGAACAGATTGTCCTGCGCTGGCTCCATTTTTTCGCGGCCATCCTCTGGCTGGGCCTGCTCTACTTTTTCAATGTGGTGTGGACTCCTACCCTGAAGGAACTCGACCCTGCGGCGCGTTCCCGCGCCTTTTCATCGTTCATGCCGCGCGCCATGGCGTGGTTCCGCTGGTCGGCGGTGTGGGCCTGGCTGGCCGGTTTTCGCTATTTCATGATCCTGGCCGGGGACGATGCCGCGAACGCGGGCCATCCCGCGTTGATGGGTCAATGGCTGGGAATCTGGTTCGGCGTGTGGCTGGTGGCCTACGTGCTCCTCCACGGCTTCGTGATGATGAGCGAAGGGCCGATGAAAAATGGCTGGGTGTTCGCCGCGGCCTGCACGGTGGTGGTGGCGGCTGCGAGCTGGCTCGTCGTCCGCCTGATCGCCGGCCCGGCCACGGGCAACCGCACACTTTGCATCTCCATCGGCGGCGGCATGGGGACGATCATGCTGCTGCTGGTGTGGGGCATCGTGTGGCGCTGCCAGAAGCGGCTCATCGGGTGGCACACCGCAGCGGTGCGTGAAGGCACCGCGCTTCCGCCGGAAGCCGCCGTTCTGGCTCGGCGCGCCTATCTGGCTTCGCGATTGGGCTTCTGGCTGTCCTTCCCGCTGCTCTTCTTCATGGCCGCTTCGGCGCACTACCCGTTTCTCTCCGGAAGATGAGGGCGGCAGCGCTGTCTAGGAATCTTTTCTCCGTATTTGATCCGCTCGGCCAATACACGAAGGGCTAAGACCCGGGCGCGATCCACCGCCTCTGCGCGCGAGGAACCGTACGTCATGACGCCGGGAAGGTCCGGCACCTCCGCGATCCACCGCCAGTCGGATTCCCGTTCAACCTCGACCTCAAACATGGTTGCGAGTGTATCAGCTTCTAGGCACCTCGAATCCTAGCGCAGGTGGGAGTCGAACCAGGCGAGCACGCGCTGTGCGCGGTCGCGCTCATCCGCGGGATTGGTGAACATATGGCCCTCGTGCGCGTACACCACGAGTTGCGTTTCGACGCCGAGCGTTTTCAGCGCGTGCCAGAATTCGTACGACTGCGGCGCGGGGCATTCTCCGTCGCTGTCGCCCACGAGCACCAGAGTGGGAGTTCTGACGTTCTTGATGAAAGTGATCGGCGAGCTTCTCGAGTACATTCCGGGATCGTCGTACACGGATTTGCCGAAATACGGAATCATCCATTGGTCGATCTGATTCTCGCCGTAGTAGCTGAGCCAGTCGGCCACGCCCGCGCCGGCCACGGCCGCATGGAAACGATTGGACTGCGTGACGCCCCACATGGTCATGAATCCGCCGTAGCTCCAGCCGGTCAGGCCGAGACGATTCGGGTCGATGGGCGCCACGCGCGCGGCCTCGTCCACGCCCGCCAGGATGTCGCGGAAATCGCCGTAACCGAAATCTTTCACGTTTGCGCGCGTAAACTCTTCGCCCTGCCCGAAGCTGCCCCGCGGATTGGGCAGCAGCAGAAAGTATCCCGAGGCGGCCAGAGGCACGGCGAAGTTTCCGGATGAGGGCCACGCCGATTCCGCGGCCGACCCGGGCCCCCCGTGGACTACAACCACCATCGGATATTTTCGGGAAACATCGAAGCCGCTGGGATAAATGAGCCACCCCTGCACATCGTACCCGTCGGATTTCCAGTGAATGCTCCTGGCCTCCCCCCAGGCTGGTTTGACGCCGTCATTGAGATGGGTGATCCGCTTCCACTGGCCGATCCGTCCGGCCCAGACCTCCGGCGGAGCGCCGAAGCTGGTGCGAACGGCGGCGGAGGTTGTCCCGTCGCCAGCGACGGAGAGAGTCGTTCCCCACTCGTCGGCTTTGAGCTGGCCCTCGTCCCGAAAGACTAGATTGATGCGGCCGCTCGCCGGGTCCACCGTGGAAATGCCGGAGTCGCCGCCGACGATTTCACAGAACAGGATCTGTCCCTGCCGGGTCCAGGCCAGCCAGCTCGCGGACGCTTTCATGCCCGGCGTGAGGTTCACGGCCTCTCCGCCGCTCGCGGGTATCGCGTAGATGTCGCCGCCGACGGAACCTTCGTCGCTCATCAGCCCGGCGATGAAGGCGATTTTCTTTCCATCCGGCGACCATGCGGGGTTGGCGATTTGCAGCGGCGGCTTGTAAATCGATTGCATCGAGCCGTGCGGCCCGGCATCGAGCGTGTAGAGCTGCGCCAGGTACCAGTTGTCGTCGCCGTTGCCGTGCGCGGCGATCAGGGCGAACCGTTTGCCGTCCGGCGACCAGTCGTATTCGTACACGTACACGTCCGCGGGCGTAAGCGTGTGGAATTCACCCGTGGCCGCGTCAACCACCGCCAGACGCTGCTCGAAATAGGCGTCTTTGATCTCGCCCGTCTCATGCGCTTCGGCCACCAGCGGGCCTGCCGCGCGCGTGGCGTGTTCGGTGAACAGGACGGCGATCGATTTGCCATCAGGAGACCACTCCGGCGCCGCGAGCAGGCCTTTGACGTTTGTCAGTCTTCTCGCCGGGCCGCCCAGCTCCGAAGCGTACAACTGGAGCTGGCCCGGCTTTTCCGCGTCGGAGAGAAAGGCAATGTGCCGGCTGTCCGGCGACCAGGCCACGGAGCCTTCCGCATGCGCAGGGGCCTTGCCGCGGGGAGAGGCGGAATGTCCAGTTGGCTGGCGATGGGCGTACAGCACGGCCCCTGCTTGGATCGCCGTTCCATTGGCGATGGTGGTGATGACAATTTGCGTATTTCCGCTCGGCACGCCATCCTCGCCGCGAACCCTCTCGACCCACGCGACGTGGTTTCCGTCGGGTGAAATCGCGGTCTGCGCGAACGTGTGTGCGGCATAGAGCGCGTCGAGCGCGGAATCGAAGGGCGAAGCGGGCTTCGGCCTGGCAGCCTCAGCAGAGTGAGACTCCGGCGCGGAGTTTCCGGGTTGCGATTTCTGTGCGAGCGCATCCGGCAGCGCTGCGATCGCCACCAGGATGAGAACTGCGAAGGCCCGTCGGGAAAAGCTCATGGCAGCCGACCCCTCGGCGCGAATGCATCTTACTACCCTCCCCTCCGAAATGCCGTCCTCAGGATCGCGCGCGTCTTTGCGTCCAGCTCCAGGTGCCATCGCGCGGCGGCGCGGCGCGCGCGCTCGAGCATGGCGGGATCGAGCATGAACCCGCAGCGGTCCGCAAACGGGCCCAGGTCCGCCTTCTTCCGCCCCGGCCGCGCGTTCCGCGCGCGCAGGCACTGCATGTATAAATCCAGGTCGTGCCAGAAGCGGTCCAGCTCCTCCCGCGGCCAGTCCCGCGTTTCCGCCAGGCTCTCGTAGAACTCCACGCGGAACCGCCGGAGCAGCGCGTCTTCTCCGGAAGCGAGAGCGCGCGCCGGAGTTCCTCCCGCATGCAGCCAGCGCGGGAGTTCGGTTTCCACACGGGCCACCATGGCCAGCAGACACTCCCGGTCGATCATCGCCACCAGTTCGCGGTAGCGCGGCAGATGCGCGGTCAGCACTGCCCGGCGATGGCGCCCGGCGTACTGGAGGATGAAACGAGCGGCCAGCCCTCCGCCCCCCAGCGCGGCGCTCAGATGCAGCGCAACGCTGCGCGCTCCCTCCTTCAGGTGTTCGTATCCGCTGCTGCCCGGCATGAGCGAGGCCCGCAGCGCGCGCTCGAACGGCGCCCGCGGCTCGCGCCCAGTGTCATATCAATCCGGGGAAAAAAACAGAACCGCCGGCTGGGAAGTTTCCTCGCCGCGGCGAGGCGGTCGCGATGCGCGCGCCGGCAGCGGGAAAGACGGCAGCGCGGGTCCCTTGCCGCGGACCCGCGCTGCCCATGCAATAGACTTCAGTGGAACGTGGAAGAGGGTGGCGTGGGGCCCTTCGGCGCTGGCTTATCGTCGGGCCGCACCGCTGGCGCAGGTGAGGGCGGCGCCGGAGCTGGCACCTCACCGTAAAACGGGCTCGGAGTCCTGCGCTCTGGCGGCGGTGAGGACGGCCCCGGCTCGCGCACGTTCGGCTCGAATTTCCCGATGGCCACTTCAATGGCCTGGTCCAGCGTGCGCACGTAGTGCAGCTCGATCCCCTGCAACATTTCCGGCTGCAGGTCTTCCTTCACGTTCGGTTCGTTGTCCGCCGGCAGGATCACGTGCTGGATTCCGGCACGCTTCGCTCCCAGCACCTTTTCCTTGATGCCGCCCACAGGCAGGATGACACCGGACAGCGAAGTTTCTCCCGTCATGGCTACGCGCGGGCGCACCTGCCGGCCGGACATCAGGCTCACCAGCGCGGTGACCATCGCGGCGCCCGCCGACGGACCGTCTTTCGGCACCGCGCCCGCCGGAACGTGGACGTGAATGTCGCTGTTCTTGAAGAATTCGGGATCGATGCCGTAAAGGTCCGCGTTCGCGCGCACCCAGGTGAGCGCGGCATTCATCGATTCCTTCATCACGTCGCCCAGGCTTCCGGTCATGGTGAATTGCTTGCCACCCGGCATGCGCGACGCCTCGATGAACACGATGTCGCCGCCCGCGGGCGTCCACACCAGCCCGACGGAAACGCCGGGGCGGTTCACCCGCTCGTCCACCTCCTTTTCCGTGCGGTACTTCGGCACGCCCAGCGCCTGGCGGACCACTTCCTCGGTCACTTCCAGCTTCTCCGTCTGCCCTTCGGCGATGCGCCGCGCCTGCCGCCGGGAGAGAGTGGCGATCTCGCGTTCCAGGTTGCGCACGCCGGCTTCCCGCGTGTAGCTGTGGATGATTTCGCGCAGCCCGCCTTCGGTGAATTCGATGTTTTCGCCTTCTTTCAGCCCGTGCTCTCTGGCCTGCTTGGGGATCAGGTATTTCCGCGCGATGTGGATCTTCTCCTCCTCGGTGTAGCCGGGGAGTTCGATGATCTCCATGCGGTCGCGCAGCGGCTCCGGGATGGGATCCATCCAGTTGGCCGTGGCGATGAAAATAACTCTCGAAAGGTCGAAGGGCACGTCCAGGTAGTGGTCGCGAAACGTCGCGTTCTGCTCCGGGTCCAGCACTTCCATCAGCGCCGAGGAGGGGTCGCCGCGGAAATCGCGGCCCAGCTTGTCCACTTCGTCGAGCATGAACACCGGGTCGTTCGTCTCCGCACGGCGGATTCCCTGGATGATCTGCCCGGGCAGCGCGCCGATGTAAGTGCGCCGGTGACCGCGGATCTCCGCCTCGTCGTGCATGCCGCCCAGCGAAATACGCACGAACTTGCGGCCCATGGCCCGCGCGATGGATTTGCCCAGCGAGGTCTTGCCCACTCCGGGAGGCCCGACGAAACACAGGATCGGCCCCTTCATGGCCGGCTGGAGCTTTTTGACCGCCAGGTACTCGAGGATCCGCTCTTTCACCTTCTTCAGGTCGTAGTGGTCTTCGTCCAGAATCGTCTGCGCCTTGGCCATTTCAATTTCCTCGGCGCCGGACGACTTCTGCCACGGCAGCGTGGTCATCCAGTCGAGATAGGTGCGCGAAACCATGTACTCCGCCGACGCAGTTTGCATTTTGCTCAGCCGCTTCAGCTCGCGGTCGCACTCCTTGCGGGCTTCGGGCGACATTCCGCAGCCTTCGATCTTCTTGCGCAGCTCCTCGATTTCGCTCTGCACGTCGTCCGATTCGCCCAGTTCTTTTTGGATCGCCTTCATCTGCTCGCGCAGCAGGTATTCCCGCTGGTTCTGGTTCACCTGTTCCTGCACCTGCTCCTGAATCTTGGAACGCAGCTCGAGCACTTCGAGCTCTTTCGACAGCTCGCGGACCAGGCTCTCCAGCCGTTTGCGCACGCTGGCCGTTTCCAGCAGTTCCTGGCGCAACAGCGTGGAAAGCGACGGGAGCGTGTGGGCGATGAAATCGGCCAGGCGCCCGGGGTCCTCGTGGCCCATCACTTGGTTCTGGAGATCGTCGGAAAGCTGCGGTGAGCGCGCCACCACGTCGCGGAACAGTTCCTGGGCCTGGCGCACTAGAGCTGTGAGCTCCGAATCCACGGGGCCGAGAACGTCTGCTTCAATGTTCACCCGCGCGCGGAGAAAGGGCCGGAACGATACGATTTCCGCCACCCGGATGCGGCTCAGCCCTTCCAGAAACACCACCACGGTGTTGTTGGGCATGCGCACCATCTTGTGAATCTTTGCCGCTGTGCCCACCGCGTGCAGGTCCGTGCCGGTGGGCTCTTCAATCCGCGGGTCGAGCTGCGCCACCACGCCAATCACCTTTTCGTCGCCGTGCAGGGATTCCAGCAGAGCCAGCGAACTCTCTCGGCCCACAGTCAGCGGCATGACCGCGCCAGGGAACAGCACGGTCTCCCGCACGGGCAGGATCGGAAGCTCGGGAGGGATGCGAGTCATTTTGTCAGGCATAAAGGGTTCCTCACTTCGTCTCCCGGCACCTCGACGGCCGAGAGGAACGACTAGACATTGGATGGCCGAGGGCGACGGCCGGTTGCGTGCAATGACTGTTCTGAAATCAGCATATATTAGCGTCTCAGACTAAATATTGCAAGTGTGCCGCTAACTGCTTTTCTCACAACACTGTAGCCATCGCACATTCCCGCCGCCCCTCACCCGGATTTGCGAACGGCCAGCCCCTGCCGCTCGCTGGAATACTGACGGACAAATTGAAGGGCCTGGTCCCGCGAGGTCACCCGGCCCTCCAACTGGGCTTCCTCCACTGCTTCCAGGATCCGTCGATACTCGGGTCCCGGAGCCAATCCCAACAGCTTGAGATCCTCGCCGCTGACCAGCCGGGCGGGACGCACGGCCTCTGCGGGGGTTTCCGCCAGGAATCGCTGGACAAACTCGTAGCTGTCCAGTTTCCGGTGCGAGGCGAGGCAGTCCATGCGGTGCAATTCGAGATGCTCGTCGAAATGCGGCTGTCGCACAAAGCGCTTCAGTGTGGCGGTCCGCATCTCGAACACGTCTTTGAAACGCAGGTGCTGCGCCACCAGCGCGGCCACCCGTTCCGTGTCGTCACCCGAGAAGCGCAGCCGGCGCATGATTTCTTCCGCCATGCGCGTTCCCACTTCCACGTGGCCGTCGAACCGGATGCGGTCGCCGGGCCCGCGCGGAGCAGCGAAGGTGGGCGGCTTCCCCACGTCGTGCAGCAGCGCTCCCCAGGCGAGCGTGGGAGAAGCTCCCGCGGGCAACTGCTCGAGCAGCAGGAGCGTGTGCGTCCAGACGTCGCCTTCGGGATGGAATTCGGGAGGCTGCTGGACTCCGTGCATGTGCGTGACTTCCGGCAGCACGTGTTCGAGCAGCCGCGTCCCGTCCAGTAGCTCGAAGCCGCGCCGCGCACCGCCTTCCGTGAGGATTCGGGTCAGCTCCTCGCGAACGCGCTCGGCGGAGACAACACCGATTTCCGCGGCGTGCCGGCAGATCGCCGCAAACGTGGCCTCTTCGATCCGGTAGCCGAACCGCGCGGCGAAGCGGACGGCGCGGAGCAGGCGCAGTTTGTCTTCGCGGAAGCGCTCTTCGGGATCGCCGATCGCGCGCACCAGCCCGGCGCGGAGGTCGGCCTGTCCGCCCACGAAATCCAGGATGCGGTTGTCCCGGGGATCGAGCAGCAGGCCATTGATCGTGAAATCGCGGCGCCGCACGTCCTGCTCGGGCGAGCCGCCGAACACGACGGCATCGGGACGCCGGCCGTCGGAGTAATCGAGGTCGGTGCGGAACGTGGCGACTTCCACTTTTATTTCTGAACCGGGATCGAACACCAGGATGACTCCGAACGCGGCGCCCACCCCGACGCTGCCGGGAAACAACGCCTGGACGCGGTCGGGCGTGGCGTCCGTAGTGACATCGAAATCCTGCGCGGGGCGGCCCAGCAGGATATCGCGCACACATCCACCGACCAGGTAGGCCTGGTACCCCGCAGCGTGGAGAACGCCGCAGATGCGGTCTGCGAGTTGGCGCCCGTCCATAGAGTGATTATCGGCCAGCCGCCGAAGAGCTACAAGGCGGGGCGCAGGGACCGTTCCAGCCGGGCGCTAATTCGCCCGGTTGCGGCGGACGACCATGCAGGTGAGGTCGTCGTGCTGTGGAGCCATGGCTACGAATCCGTCGAGTACGTGGGTGATACGCGCCAGGATTTCGGCCGCGGAGTTTGTGGCCTCGCAGGGACCGAACACATTCCTCAACCGCCCCTTGCCGAACTCCTCTCCTTCCGCATTGACGGCTTCCACGAAGCCGTCGGTGTAAATAAGAAGCAGTTCTCCCGGAGCGAGGTGGCCGCCGCCGGCGGGAAACGATTCGTCGAGCTCGATGCCGAGCGGCAGTCCTCCCTCGCTCAGCTCGCGCATTTCTCCCGTCGTGGAGCGAAGCAGGGCGGGATGATGGCCGGCACTGGTGTACAGCAGCTCGCCGCTGGCAGGCTCGAGTTCCGCGAAAAACGCAGTGATGAACCGCGAACCGTTCTGGCTGTTCTCGCAGACGTAATGATTGAGGCTGCGCACGATCTCGGCCAGAGAGATGCCCGTGGCCTCGATGGCGCGCAGGCTGGCCTGGAACGTGGCCATAAGGATGGCGGCTGGCACGCTTTTTCCTGCCACGTCCGCGACCACCAGGAGCAGGTTCCCGTCTTTTGCGCCCGAGCCGCCGGTCGCATCGCGCGGGATCGTATCGTAGTAATCTCCCGCCACTGTGTTCGCCGGGCGAGTGAAGAATGCAATGTCGTAGCCGGGCAGATCGGGAGGCTTTTCCGGGACGAGCCAGCGCTGGATTTCACGCGCGATTTCCAGGTCGCGCTTCATGGTCACGCGATCCGCCAGCTCCAGCGCCAGCAGGATGAAAAGGAGAATCACGCCGGGGCTGAGGATTCCCATCGAGATGACAAGTACGCTTCCGTGCTGGGTCTCAATCTGGAAGGACACAAACAGCAGCGCGGCCACCGCCGCCAGAAGCAGCAGGCGCCGCGCCGGGCTGAGCTTCATCAGCATGGCCCAGAACAGGGCACCCGCGGCGCGGAACGGGCGCTGCCAGCGTGTGCTGCGCCCCACCGCATCCCAATCCACTTCGCGGGAGTAGAGGCCGTAGCTGGTGCGCGCTTCGGACTGGAACTGGGCCCACAGATCGGAAATCTGAATGCCCTCCGTGACGCGCCGCCAGAACGTGCGCACGCGGCCCACAGCGCGTCCCGCGGTGTGGGGCGCGGAGGAGCGCGCGCCGCCTGTCGCGGATGAATCTGCGGTCATCCACGGCGAGTGTATCACGCGAGATTGGGGCGCTCGGCGCGCGTGAAGGGAACACGCGTGGTGTAGCAACACAGTGTTAGTGGCGCGGAGTTTTGCGGACCGAGCCACCGAGCTGCACTTTGTCGAAACCGAAGCGTTCGCGCAGGCGGTCGGAAGCGCGTGCCAGCGTTTCGAGCTTCTCGCGGCGGGCGGGATCGAGCAGCTCGAGCTGCGCCTCGTCGTGCGAAAGCGAGGTGAGCGAAACGCCCACCAGCCGCACACGCCGGCGCGTATCGCGATGCCGGGCGAGAAGTTCGCGGGCCACACGGAGGACGTCCTGATCCAGGTTGGTGGGCGCGGGCAGAGTGCGGGCGCGCGTGATAGTTTCGAATCCGGCGTAGCGCAGCACCAGCGTGATCTTGCTCGCGAACTGGCCGGCATCCCGCAAGCGTTTCGCGGCCTTCTGGCACAGGTGGCTCAGCATGGATTCGATCACGGCCGGGTCGTCCACGTCTTCGGCGAACGTGTGGTGGTGCGAAATGGATTTTGCTTCGGCGTCTTCGAGGAATTGGTAGGTGTCTTCGCCGCGGGCTTTGCGGTAGAGCGCGCTGCCCCACTGGCCGAAAATTTCCTCCAGGCGCTCGCGGGGAAAGGCAGCGAGCTGCGCGACCGTCTCGATGCCCAGCCCGCGCAGGGCGCTTTCGGTCACCGGGCCGATGCCGGGAATTTTGCGCACCGCGAGCAGCGCGAGGAACGCAGCCTCGCTGCCGGCGGGAATCCACAGCAGGCCCGCGGGCTTCGCCTGGTCGGAAGCAACTTTTGCCACCAGCCGCGTGCGCGCCACGCCAATCGAAGATGGCAGGCCGGTCTTCTGCGCGATTTCCTGCCGCAGCCGGTGGGCCGCGGCGAGCGGATGGCCCAGCAGCCGCTCCGTTCCGGCCAGATCCAGGTAGGCCTCGTCCACCGAAGCCATTTCCACGCGCGGTGCGTACTGCGCGAGAATCGCCGCGATGCGGTCGCTCCATTCGGAGTAGCGTTCGTGCCGCGGCTCGAGAAATACGGCGTGGGGGCAGAGCCGTCCTGCGGTGCGCAGCGGCATTGCGGATTGAATCCCGTAGCGCCGCGCCTCGTAGCTGGCGGCAGAGACCACGCCGCGCTGGTCGGGCTGCCCGCCCACGACCACAGGCTTTCCACGCAGCTCCGGCCGCTCGAGCAGTTCCACCGACACGAAGAACGCGTCCATATCCACGTGGAGGATTGTGGTGGCGCCATCGGCGGCGCGTTGCCCTGCTTCAGCGGCCCCAGCAGCCTCTCGTTTCGCACGGAAGCTCGAGAGTTTCGGCATCGCTACCCGCGCAGCGCGGAAACAACCCGCGGAATCCCTGCCAGGTCGTTGGTGACGGAAATGTCCTTCCAGTTCTCGCCGAGCAGCGCTCGTACTTCTCCGGCCTGGCCCGCGCCCACTTCAAGAACGAGCGCGCCGCTGAGCGCGAGCACTTTCTCCGCCTGGCGGATGAGCGGGCGGAAAACTTCCAGCCCAGTCTCGCCGGCCAGCAGAGCCTCCTTCGGCTCGTGTTCGCGCAGTTCGCGCGCCAGTCCCTCGAATTCGGAGCGCGCCACATACGGAGGATTGGAGACGATCAGGTCGAACGGCACGGCATTTTCCGCTTCGCCGCCCAGCAGGAACGGCGTGAGCAGGCTCGCTTCCAGAAATTCGATGCGCGCCTCCAGATCGTAGCGCACCGCGTTGTGCCAGGCGATGGCCAGCGCTGCGCGGGAGATGTCCGTAGCCCAGATGCGCGCCTGAGGCACCTCGCGGGCCAGCGCCACTGCCAGGCAGCCGGAGCCGGTTCCCACGTCCACGATGCGGAGAGGCCGGCCGACGCGCTCGCGGCGTAGCGTCAGGTCCGACTTCTGCGGCTGGCGTTTCGGCTTCAGCCGTTCCAGAGCGACTTCCACTACGTGCTCGGTTTCGGGACGGGGAATCAACACGCCCGGCCCGACACTGAACTCGATCCCCCAGAATTCCTGCTTTCCCGTAAGGTATTGCGTGGGCGTTCCGGCCGCACGGCGAGCCACCAGACGGAAGAAATTCTCGGCGTCGCCCGGATCGACATCCTCTTCCGGATGCGCGTAAAGCCAGGCGCGGTCGCGTTGCAATGCGTGCTGCAGGAGCAGTTCAGCCGCCAGCCCGTGCGAGGGCACGCGCGCGCGTTCGAACTCAGCCAGGGCCTGTTGCAGCGCTGTCCGGACGTTCATGGAATCAAAATACACTATGCGCGGCGCAGGCCGGAACCGGGAGATTGGCCGTGCCGTGGCGGAGGTCTGAAACGCGCCCGATTTCTATTGGCGGTGGCCGCCCACCTGGTTCAGGGCGTTCAGGGCGTCAATCAGGCCGTATCCGTCGTACGTGCGGTACTCGGAGCCGAACCGGTTCTGGAAAGTGCCGCGCAGCGTCTTTCCGTTGGAAAGTTTCGCGGTGAACGTGTCGCCTCCCGTGATGTCGCCCGCCTTTCCTCCCGTGCCCACGGCCACGCCGTTGCGCACGAAGACGCGATAGACCCCAAAGTGCAGCAGCCTGCCGGAGGAAAAGCCGCTGAAATTTACGGTCAATGTCTGTGAGAGCGTGGTGGGCGACGACGAGGCAATGGAAACTCCCGGGCTGCTGGAGCCCTGCGTGACGGGGAAGGTGGACTGACGGAAGGCCTGTCCGGATGCGGTCAGGTCCAGCGTGATGCTTTCGAGCGTGGCCTTCCGGCCCGCGGACCAGAACGAGACCATGAAATAGTTGGCGTCCTGCCCGCCGTTTTGCCCGGTGAACAGGTTCAGGAATTCAGGGTCGCGCCCTTCGATGGAAACCGCGTCATCGGAATCCCCGGCTTCAGCCTCGCTCGTGAACGCGTTCGCTTCGCGCGGTGGCGCCGAGTCGGTCAGGATCTGAGTGACCGCGGCGGGCGTCAGGCTGCCCGGGCCTCCGGCCTTCTGGAGCAGCAGCGCGGCGACGGCCGCGGCGTGAGGCGCCGCGGCGCTGGTGCCGAAAAAGTTGGGGAAACCGTCGGGAATCCCGAACAGCGCTTCAAAATCGGAGCCTCCGAGCTCGGGTTGCGGGAAAAAGGTGGTGTTCACGCCATCGGGCGCGGCCATGTCCGGTTGGCGGCGGAATTCCGGATGGGGCAGGCGGTTGCCGTTGTCGTCGATGAAGATGACGGCAGGCCCGGGAGCGCTGAAATATTCCAACTCCGGCCGCGTGAAGCCCGCGCGCGTGCCGGGCACAGTCCAGTGGAAGCCGGGATATGCGTTGTAACGGTAGGCGGCAACGCCATTGGCGCCCGCGGCGGAATTGTGGCCGAACGTGAGGGGAGTGAGCGGAGTGAAGTAATCCCCGGTAGCGCTGCCGAAAATCACGTATTTGACGTGCGTGGCGAGATTCGCCGCGGGCTGCCCGGTGACCGTGTTCGTGCCCTTGCGGGAAATCACCAGGCGGAGCGAGCCGGTGCCGCTCAATCCGAACAGCTCAATGGGTTCGTCGAGCGCGAAGTTGTCCGTGTTGACGGAGAACAGGAACTGGCCGGAGCCGGGATCGAAGAAGAGTAGATCCAGGTCCGTGGTCACCAGCGGATTGCCGCTCGCGTCCACGAAGTCGAACGGGTCGTCCCACTGGAACGAGATGACCGGGTTGCTCACGGTGATGAGCTGGGAGAGCACAGGCGGGCCGAATCCGGGATTGAAATTGTGGAAGCCCCCGGCGGTGTCGATGGGCAGCCCGTCAATGGGATCCACGGCGGGAATGGTGCTGAGGTCCACGGCCTGATTGTGCAAAGACCGCGCCAGAGAATTGGGAACGATGCGCAGAGGCGAATCGTAGCCGCTGAAGGCCTGGTTGCCCGCTGACGAGAAATAGGACACTCCGTTGGCGTTCACGATGTCCACGGCCTGGGCCAGTAGGCCGTCCGAGAACATCGGCTCATCGAGATAGAGAGCGTCGTCCACCAGCACATCCGCGCCGCACTGCCAGTCGAGCGCCAGCGTCAGGATGTTGATGGCGAACTGCACCTCGCCGGCAGCCGCTGTGCCGAAGCACAAATCGGCGCCCGGAGCCACGTCGTGGACAATCTGGGCCATCGCGCGGCCCTCGTCGGTGGCCCCCACGTGAAATCCGGGCGGCGGAGGCGTCTTACCGAGCGGGAGTTCGATGCAATACTTCAGCCCCTCGCATCCGGAGATGGCGGTGGTGTTGGGCAGATCGCCGGAATCCACGTCTTGCATCGCCGTCGTGGTGGTGAGCGCCGGAATGTAGTACTGGCTCGTGTTGTAGGAATCGGAGAGGATGCCGACGGTGATCCCCGTGCCGTCGTATCCCAGCGTGTTGGCCGCATCCGAGCGCATCACCGTGGCGCCCTGCGAAGTGGTCGCGCCCACGTTGGTCAGCGGACGGTAAACGAGCTGGATGTGGCTGGTGCCGGGGAGCTGCGCCGCCTGCGCCACGGACTCGAGCGGGATGTAACTCTCGATCACGCCCTTATGGAAATTCGGGTTCTGCGCAATGACGCGCGAACCCATCTGCTCGAGCTGTTGCCGGAGCGGTTCGATGGCCGTCCGGCCGTTCAGGTGGACGTCCACCAGCACGCGATTGCTCTGGTCGTAGATCGGCATGGGCGCCGCCTGCACCAGATGGCTCACCTCGCCGGTTCTCATGTCCAGCGTGTAGCCTTCGCGCGCCAGGTTGATGGTTTCGCCGGCCCGCACGTGCTGGAGCAGGTGGCGCAGGCCCGGACTCATGTTTCGCGGGATGCTCCCGGAAGTGTTCGCCTGTTGCCCCGCAGCGATGCCTGCAGCGAGCGCCAGGCAGATGGCCAGCGCCGCCGGACGAAGGCCGGCGTGGAAACCTCGCTCCGAAAATTCCGCTTTCGTCATCGACGGAAGCTTCCTCCGAACAAAGCCGAGGATCGGCCAGGACTCGCTGGTGATTCCGCGCTGGGGGCGGTCAGCAGGAAGGAAACGGCATTCCTGCCTCGGAAACGGCAGTCACGATTTATACCACATCCGCATGGCGTGCGAACCGCCGGTCCGCCTGTGTTGCCTGCATGGAAATGGGCTTCGAGGCCAGCTTCGAGGAAGGTGCGGAGCTTCGTGCGCCGCTGCTGTGCGCACTGTTTCATTTGTTGGCGGGCTGGCTGCGCTTTGCGGAACATATGCGGCTGGGCAAAATCGCTCAGACTTCGTCCAGCTCCTGGTTCAGGCGCTCGGCTTCATAATGGGTGCTGAGCGCGTCCACAATGGGCGCGAGTTTGCCGTCCATCACGTCGGTGAGCTGGTGGAGCGTCAGGCCGATGCGATGGTCGGTGACGCGGTTCTGGGGGAAATTGTAGGTGCGGATTTTTTCCGAGCGGTCGCCGGTTTTGATCTGCCCGCGGCGTTCCGCCCCGATGGCCTCGTGCTGCTTCTCCCGTTCCATTTCAAACAGGCGCGCGCGGAGCACCTTCATGGCCTTCTCGCGGTTCTTGATCTGCGATTTCTCGTCCTGGCAGGAAACGATCATGCCGCTGGGCAGGTGCGTGATGCGCACGGCGGAATACGTGGTGTTCACGGACTGGCCGCCGGGGCCGGAGGAACAGAACGTGTCGATGCGGATGTCCTTCGGCTCGATCTTCACTTCGATTTCGTCCGCTTCGGGCAGCACGGCGACGGTGGCCGCGGAGGTGTGCACGCGGCCTTGCTGTTCGGTTTCCGGCACGCGCTGCACGCGATGCACGCCGCTTTCATATTTCAGTTTCGAATACACCTTCTTGCCTGAGATGGACGCGGTGATTTCCTTCAGCCCGCCGAGCGAGGAGGGCGAGCTGGCCAGCACATCGGCGCGCCAGCCCTGCGACTCCGCGAAGCGCGAATACATGCGGAACAGCTCCGATGCAAACAGCGCGGCCTCGTCGCCTCCGGTGCCGGCGCGGATTTCGAGGATGATGTTCTTCTCGTCGTTGGGGTCGCGGGGGACGAGCAGGCGCTTCAGCTCCGCCTCCACGCGGTCGCGCTGCGTGGTGAGCAGGCGCTCTTCGTCGTGGGCGAGCTGCTTCATTTCCGCGTCGTTCGATTCGACTTGGAGCTGTTTGGCGTCCGTCAGCCCCTGCTCGAGTTTCTTCCACTCGCGGTATTTCTCCACCATTTCGCCCAGCTCGGAGTGCGCGCGGGCGAGCTTCTGCAACCGCGCCGAATCCGCCGACACCTCGGGAGAAGAAAGCTCGCGGGTCAGCTCGTCGTAGCGCGACTCAATCTGTTCCAACTTGTCGTAGAGCGTGGACATTAATTCATTCCTTAAGAGCCGAACGTGTGGCTTTTTCTGCTCGAAAATTTGGGCGAACTTCAGGGCAACTCCGGCATTGCGGAGCGGGCGGGTGCTACCTAATAGAAGCGGCTGCGGCTCATGGCTCTCTTGGATGCAGGATAGCGGCGTCGGGAGCACGGTGTCAATCGCGGCGTGCGCGAACTTTCAGCGGCTTGAATGCTGGGCGGACCACTGGGCGGTGCGGGAGCGGGCTTCGTCGATCTGCTCGGGGCGCATGAGCTTGGCGAGAGCGTCGAGACGGTCGGCGGCGTCCTGGAATCCGGATTGGGCCGAAAGCGAGTACCACATATACGCGTCCACGTAGGACTGATTGACTCCGTGGCCGAGCAGATAGGCTTCGCCCAGATGGTACTGGCCGAGGGGATTGCCCTGCTCGGCGGATTTGCGATACCAGCTTACGGCCAGTTCGTCGTCGTTGGTGACGCCGCGGCCAGCCTCGTAGATGGCGCCGAGGCGGGCCTCCGCATCGGCGTTGCCCTGCTCGGCAGCGCGACGGAGCCATCCGGCGGCGTCCTCGTCGTCGCGAGGCACGCCCTTGCCCTGCGAAATCAGGATGCCGAGATGCAACTCGCCGGGGGCGAAGCCCTGGTCCGCGGCCTTGCGATACCAGTGCGCCGCCTCGGTGGGGTCAGCAGCAACGCCGCGGCCGCTTTCGTACATCAGGCCCAGGTTGTCCTGAGCGGCGGCGACGCCCTGATCGGCGGCCATGCGATACCATTTGAGAGCGGCTTCGTAATCGCGCTTCACGCCCATGCCGTTTTCATACATGTAGCCGAGGTTGGTGGCGGCCTGGACGTTTCCCTGGTCCACGGCCTTGGTGTACCACTTGACCGCCTCGGCGGAGTCGCGCGGCGTGCCCAGTCCGTGGGCCACCAGGTAGGCGAGATTGGTCTGCGCGGCAGCGTTGCCCTGCACGGCGGATTTGCGGTACCAGGTGACGGCCGCGGCGTAGTCCTGTGGCACGCCGTTGCCGTGCTCGCACATCCAGGCGAAATTGAATTCCGCGATGGCGTTGCCCTGTTCGGCGGCTTTGCGCTGCCACTTCGCGGCTTCCGCGTAATCCAGCGGCACGCCCTGGCCGTTCATGTACATCCAGCCGAGATTGGCCTGCGCTTCGGGATTGCCCTGCTCGGCAGCTTTGCGGAACCAGTGCTCCGCTTCGGCCCAGTCCTGCGGAACGCCGTGGCCGGAGCGGTAGAGCCAGCCGAGAGCGTTCTGCGCGTCCGCGTTTCCTTCGTTGGCCGACTGGCGATACCACTTGGCGGCTTCGGCGTAATCCTGGGACACGCCGCGGCCTTCTTCGTAGGCCTGGCCGCGCTCGAAGTGCGAACGGGGCGCATCGGGCGGCGCGATGCGCGCGGAATCGGCGGCGGATGCGCTGGCGGTCGGTGCGGCGCCGTCAACGGGGAGTTGGATCACGCGGGGCTTCGGGGAAGAATCCGCTTTCGCCGGTGGAGCGGAAGACGGCGTCGCGGGACGAGGCGGAGCAGCAGAGGGAGCAGCGGCCGGCTGCTCGGCTCCTGGAGCGACGGGTTTGCTCGCCGGCTTCGCGCCCTTCGCGCGAATGGCGGCCAGAACCGCACTCGTGGCGCCGGCGGCGCGCAGGCGCTCCTCGCTGTCGCGATTCAACTGAAAACTTACGCCGCAGGTGTTGACGATCTGCAGCAGACGCGCCTCGGGAACGCCGCTGGCCGCCAATCGGATGACCGCGGTTTCCGTGAGCTGCCCATTGCAGCGCACCGGGGCCTGCGCGAACAGAGGCGCGGGAGAGAAGGCGGCGCACGCTGCCAGCACGCCCGCGAGCGCGAGAGCGAATTGGGTGGTACGCGACGACATAGCGGGCTAACGCGGCGAATGCTGCGCGGACCAGTTGCTCGCCCGGCGCTGCGCTTCCGCCACCTGCTCGCCGGTCATGTGGCTGGCCATATCCTTCATACGTTGGGTGGCCTGCTGGTTGCCTGCGGCTTCCGAGAGCAGATACCACTTGTAGGATTCGACCATGTCCTGGGGCACGCCGCGTCCTCCGCCGTAGGAGGCTGCGAGATTGAATTGGCCGCCGGGATTGCCCTGCTCGGCGGAGAGGCGAGCCCATTGGACGGCCTTGTCGTAATCGCGCGCCACGCCCGTGCCGGTGTCGTACATGTAGCTCAGATTTGCCTGGGCGTCGGAATTGCCGTGGTCGGCGGCGCGGCGATACCACACCACGGCTTCCAGCGGATCTTTCTCCGTTCCCATTCCATTGGCGTAACGGATCCCGACCAGATTTTCAGCGGCGGGAAGTCCGCGTTCGGCGGCTTTGCGGTAGTAACTGAGCGCCTGCGCGGGATTCTGCGGCACGCCGCGGCCGGCATCGTAGAGGCGCGCCAGCGAGATAAGATCCGAGGCGTCGCCTTCGTCGGCGCCGGGGCGGAACTTTTCCACGGCCTGGCGGTAGAGGTCCGCCGCGTGTTGCTGGTCGGCGGGCACGCCCTTGCCGTCCCAGTAGAGGTCCGCGAGCGCGTAAATCGCGAAGGGATAATCCTGCTCGGCGGCCTTGCGAATCCATTTCAGCGCTTCGGCGAGGTCCTGCGGAACCGCATTTCCAAATTCGTAGGCGATGCCGAGGTTGGTTTCGCCCCGCGGATTGCCGGCTTGCGCAGAGAGCCGCGTCCAGCGCAGAGCTTCCCGCGAATCGGCGGGAACGCCCCAGCCGACGCCATAGAGATGGCCGAGACCCGCCTGGGCGGCCGGATCGCCACGGTCCGCCGCATGACGGTAGAGGCGCGCCGCCTCGGCAAAATCGCAGGTGACGCTGATCCCGTATTCATAGAAGTAACCGAGCCGCGCTTCCGCGGCCGCGTACCCCTGGTCCGCGGCGCGGCGGTACCAGCGCGCGGCTTCGACAGGATCGGGCGGGACGCCGGTCCCTTTCTCGAACGCCTGGCCGCGCTCGTATTGGACGCGCGGATCGGTGGGATCGAGGCTGGGTGCGGCGGGCTTCGGAGGCGGCGCAGATTTCTCGGCCGGCTCCGGAACCTTGTTTGCTTCCGGCGGATTCGCCGGATGGGCCGCCGGTTCCGGCGCCGAGGGCGGCTTTTCGGGAGGCGCGGCTTCCTTCGGCGGTTCCGCTTTTTGTGGCGGGCCCGGATGCGGTCTGGATTTGGGGGCCGCTTCGCGCAGCGCAGCGATGACGGCGTCGGTGGCTCCCGCGGCGCGCAGCCGGCTTTCGGATTCCTTCGTGAGGGCGAACGCAGAGCCGCAGGACTTCACGATCCGGACCAGCCGCGGCTCCGGCACGCCGCTGGCCGCCAATCGGATGACCGCCGTCTCGGTCAGCGGCCCATTGCAGGGCACCGGGGCCTGGGCGAGCAGAGGCGCGGGAGAGAACGCGGCGCACGCTGCCAGCACGCCCGCGACAGCCAGGACGAATTTTGTCAAACGAAGAAGCATGCCCCGCTAACGCCGCGGATGCTGCGCCGCCCAGTCGCTGGCCCGGCGCTGTGCTTCACCCACTTGCGCCGGAGTCATTTGTTTCGCCAGCGCGTTCATGCGGTTGCCCGCCTCTGCATTGCCTTGCGCCGCGGCCAGGCTGTACCACATGTAGGCCTCCACCGGGTCCTGCGGGGCGCCATGGCCGCTCGCGTACACCACGGCGAGGTCGAACTGGCCCACGGCGTTGCCCTGCTCCGCGGACTTACGATACCACTGGACGGCGGAGTCGTAATCCTTCGGGACGCCGCGGCCGTTGTAGTACATCCAGCCGAGATTGGCTTCGGCGCGCGCGTTGCCTTTGTCCGCGGCGCTGTGGAACCATTTGAGCGCTTCGGCGTCGTCTTTCGTTACGCCGCGTCCTTCCGCGAACATGCGGCCGAGATTGGACTGAGCGTCCGCATTGCCCGCGTCCGCTGCTTTGCGATACCACACCACGGCCTGCGCGTAGTCCTGGGGAACGCCGCGGCCGGTGTCGTAGGTGACGCCGAGATAGTACGCGCCCGAAGATTCCCCCTGCTCGGAGGCCTTGCGGAACCATTTGACGGCTTCGGCTTCGTCGCGTGAGGCGCCGCGGCCGTTGGCCACCATGAAGCCGAGATAGACCTGGGCAGCCGCGTCGCCCTGGTCGGCGGCCTTGCGATACCAGCGCACCGCTTCCACGTCATCGCGAGAAACACCCGAGCCCTGCGCGTAGAGGTAGCCCAGGCGGCGCTGGGCGGGCGCGTATCCCTGTTCCGCCGCTTTGCGGAACCACTGCATGGCATCGGCTTCGCTGCGCGGCAGGCCCTGGCCGTTCAGCGCCAACATTCCCAGGCTCACCTCCGCGGGGGCGATGCCGCGGTCGGCGGCCTTGCGGTAGTAGCCGGCAGCCTGGGAGAAGTCCTGCGTCACTCCCCGTCCGGTTTCGTAGAGCGTTCCCAGGGCGAACAGTTCGCGTCCGCCGCCCCGCTCGGCGCCCGGCCGCAGCAGCTCGAACGCTTTCCCGTACCACTTTGCGGCTTCCTCTTTATCCGCGGCGGCGCCCGCGCCGGAGGCGAGCACTTCTCCCATGTGAATGCAGGCGAACCCGTCGCCGGCGTCGGCGGCCTTGCGGAACCACTGCAGAGCTTCGGCGTTATCCCGCGCCACGCCGCGGCCGGACTCGTAAGCGAGGCCGACGTCGTCGAGCGCGCGGGAATCGCCGCCCGCGGCGCCGCGCCGCGACCAGCGCACGGCCTCTTCGTCGTCTCTCGGCACGCCCAGCCCGAGCGTGTAGAGATGTCCCACTCCGGCCTGACCAGCAGCGTCGCCCTGCTCGGCCGCCTTGCGGAAGAGCTGCATGGCTTGCGCGTAGTCGAGACCTACGCCGTTCCCGTATTCATAGAGGTAGCCGAGGCGTGCCTGCGCGGGCGCGTAACCCTGATCCGCCGCCATGCGGTACCAGCGCGCGGCGTCCTTGAAATCCACGGCGCCGTCGGTGCCCTGCTCGCGTGCCTGGCCGCGCGTGAATTGCGTCTTCGGGTCGGTGGGCTCCGCAGCGGGCGCTTCCGGAGTCTTTGCCGGCTGGGCGCTCGGCGATTCTGATTTGGCGGGCGCGGACGGCCGGGGTTTCGATTTGGGCGCCTTTTCGCGCAGCGCCGCAATCACCGCAGCGCTGGTTCCCGCGGCGCGCAGCCGCTCTTCGCTATCGCGCGTGACGGTGAAGCTGGCTCCGCAGGCGTCCACGATCTGAACCAGCCGCGCGTCCGGCACGCCAGCAGCCGCCAGCTTGATCACTGCGGCTTCGGAAAGCGGCCCCGCGCATTTGACGGGCGCCTGCGCACGAGCCTGCGTCGCCACGAGCGACATCGCTGCCAGGGCCAGCCACGCGCGCCAGCTTCTCCTCACGATTCTCAAATGCATCCCCCTCGACGGCTACGGCGTATTCTTACCGCCGGGCAGAATCACGCTCTCTGCGGCTTTGGCCTTTTTCGCTCGTTCGATTCCCTCTTTCGCGCGCACGCTCGCGGGATTGAACTGCAGGACGGCCTGGTACTCCTCGATGGCCAAATCGTAATTTCCCTGGGCGAAAGCGGCTTCCGCTTTGTGCATGTGTTCGTCGATCTGCAGTTGACGCTCCGCGGGCGCCGCGGTGTCGGCAGGAGCAGCCCCAGGAGCAGCCGTCTGCCGCTGCACGCTGAGCCGCGGGAGCAGGAAGTAGGCAGCAGCCCCCGCAATGGCCAGCACGACGAGAGCCACCCAGAGCCAGATGCCGCGCGATTTTTTCTGTTCCGGCAGCACAGCGGCGAACGGCGCCGGCGCCGGACGCGGCGCCGCGGCAGGACGTACAGGTGGCGCGGCCGGCGGAGGCGCAGCGGGTTTCGGCTGTACCACCGGAGCAGGAGGTGGCGGCGGAGGAGCCGGCGGTGCCGTGCGCTCCGGCGGAGTTTCGATGCGCGGTGACGCGCGTTCCACCAGCGGCCGGTCCGGCTCGACCGGCGGAGGTGGAGGCGCGGAATGCGGCACGGGAAGCGGAGGCAGCGGCGCCGACGGTGCGGGTCGTGCGACCGGCGGCGCGGCAGGCTTTACGGGCTCGGCTGGCCGGGCGGGTTCGCTGGTCACCGCTTTCACCTGACCCGACTTCCGGTCAATGTTTCTCTCCGCCCAGCGCAGCATTTCATCGGCGTATTTCGGACGCGCCCCTTCCGGCTTCTCGCCGGACGCGGGAGTGCGGGCCTCGCCGCTCGCCGGCGTCACGGAGGCGGGCGTGGAAGAACCACCGAGGCCCGATACGGGCGTGCGGCGCTGGACGGTGGTCGGCGTGGCCGTGTCCATGGACTGTTGGGGCATGCGCGGCGTCCACTGCATTCCGGATTGCGCCAGGCTCAGCTCGCGCAGAAAAGCCTGCGCATCGGGATGCCGGTCGTTCACGTCTTTGGCCAGCAGCTTCAGCACCAGCGCATCAATGGCGGGATTGCCGGCCAGCTCCGTGTTCAGTTCGCTGGGCGGCGCAGGCTGCAGCGTCAGGTGCGCGTGCATCCATTGCACCGGATTGTCGGCGCGGAAGGGCAGCCGGCCGGTGAGCATTTCGTACATGGTGATGCCCAGCGCGTAGAGATCGGTTCGCGGGTCGGGCTTCGAGCCGGGTTGCGCCTGCCACTGTTCGGGCGAGGCGTACGGGGCCGTGAGCAGCGGGCGCGTGCCCATCACCGTCGAGCCTTCGCAGAGCGACATGATGCCGAAATCGGCCACTTTCGGAAGGTCGTTGCCCGCCGCGTCGCGAGCCATCAGCACGTTGTCCGGCTTGATGTCGCGGTGCACGATTCCCAGTGCGTGCGCGGCTTGCAGGCCTTCCGCGATTCCCCGCGCGATGTTCAGCGCGCGCGGCAGCGGCAGCGGCCCGTGCGCGCTGCGCAGCAGCTCGCGCAGCGTCACCCCGTCCACGTATTCCATGGCCAGATACAGGCTGCCGTCTTCGGCCTGTTCCTGGTCCTCGATGGCCACGATGTGCGGATTGTTGCGCAGCTTGCGGCCTTCCTTGCCTTCGCGCAGAAACCGGTGCCGGAATTTGGGGTCCTGGGCGAGGTGCGGGAACATCACCTTGAGCGCGCGGAATTCCTCCAGGAAAATGTGCTGCGCCTTATAGACGATGCCCATCCCGCCTTTGCCGAGGCGGGCCTGGATGCGGTATTTCCCACGGATGAGGACGCCGGGCTCCCACTCTGCTCCCTCCATGGAGAGTAGAACGGCGCCATCCGTCGGACAGGTATGGTGCTCGTCGGCAAAATCCGTATTGCAGACAGGACACTGCTTCATAGCATCCCTGATGATGCCAATCCTAACTCCGCGAGGCGCGAGTGCAAAGGTACGACGGTTGGAATGTGGCGAATACGCTCATGGAACGAAAGTACCAGCGAGATCAGTTCAATATTGTCCGGGGAATCGAGCTGCCAGCACGTGTCGGAGTCCGACAGTGACCCTCAGGCGACGGGGAACCTCGACCTCAGGATGGGGCGGGCTTCCTCCGCCGTGGCGGAATCGTCCCGAGGAGTCGCAAAGGAAAGGGGTCAAAGCCAATCTGGTTCCCAGACGCACCGAATCCCGACGTCGTTATAGCTGCTCTCGGGGACGAGTGCGAAGCGCGCCGAGACGCGATCGAGCCACTGAATAAGGTCCCAGGCGCCACCGCGCAGAACGCGCTTATCTCCGCTCGCCGGCCCAGGGGGATCTTGAGGCGGGCTATTCTGGTAATACTTCTCGTCGTACCAGTCGTTCACCCATTCCTGTACGTTCCCGATCATGTCGTAAAGGCCCAAAGCATTCGGGAGCTTCTGGCCGACTTCGTGCGGGGTGTTGCCGTTTTCGCTCACCCGGGTGTTGTAGTTCCCTCGGTCCTCATTCCAGATCTTAGCGCTGTCCAGGCGTGCGCGGCCGCTGTTCTCCACATGCCATGCAATTTCGTCGAGCGGCCCGTACAAGACTTCGGTGGTGCCGGCCCGCGCGGCATATTCCCATTCCGCTTCGGTGGGCAGACGGCCCCAGGCCCACTGGCAATACGCCAAGGCGAACTCCCAAGGCACACCTGTGATGGGCAAGTACTTGTTCGCCCAGCCGGGGTTGTAAGCGGGGGCTACAGGCAGAGTACGCCCCGTGACCAAGGCAAAGCGCTCATAGGCGGCCACGGTGACTTGCGTCCGGCTCATCCAGAATCCCTTCGTGATCGTCAACTGATGCGAGGGCTTCTCCGCGTCGCTCCCTGCGGTGTCATTCGGAGAGCAGCCCATCATGAACGTGCCGGGCGGAATCCAGACGTACTTCAGTCCATCCTGGGGGTGCTCCCTCACCGTGCCGGGCGCGAGCGCCGACGCGTGGAGCAACGGCTCGAAGCGAGGCTCGGGCGGTTGCGCGGGCGCGGCCTTTTCCCAGACGCAACGAAGGCCGTGTATGATAGCCCTCTGGGCGGGGTCACTCGGATACCGAACAGGAGTCTGAAGATGTAGCGGAGGATTGCACCAGGATCCACCACGCAGGACGCGACGCTCCCCGCTGGCCGGCCCCGGGGGATCCTGAGACGGGCTGTTCCGGTAGTAATTCTGGTCGTACCAGTCGCTCAGCCATTCCCACACGTTGCCCAGCATGTCGTGGAGGCCGAAAGGGTTGGAGCGCATCCGGCCAACTTCGTGTGCGCCGCCGCCGTTTTCGACAATCCGCTGCGGGAACTTCGCTGCGTCTTCGTCAAAGAGCTTTGCACTGTCCAAGTGTTCCCGGCCACTGTTGTCCGCGTACCAGGCAATTTCGTCGAGTGGCCCGTAATGGGCTTCCGTACTGCCGGCACGCGCCGCGTATTCCCACTCCGCTTCGGTGGGCAGACGGCCCCCGGCCCACTCGCAGTACGCCCGGGCTTCTTCCCAAGTCACTTGGACCATAGGCATGTTTTGATTCGCCCAGCCCGGGTTGAAACTGGGAGCAGACGGCATTGGCCGCCCCGTGGCAGCGGCAAAGCGCCGGTAGGCCACCACGGTCACCTGGGTTTGACCCATCCAGAAACCCTTCGTGTGCGTTACATAGTGCGGAGGTTTTGCTTCGTCCAGGGATACGAGGTCTCCAGGCAAGCAGCCCATGACGAAGGTGCCGGGCGGAATCCACACATACTTGAGCCTGTCCTTTGGGTTCTCCTCCACGATGGCCGGTGCGGGCACGGGAGTTTGCCGCGACATGTCGAGGTCGGGTGGCGCCACTTCCAGGACGCAACGCAGGCCGTAGGCGGGGACGCGAATCTCAGGGTTTTGTCCAAAGCGATACGAGACGCGCGTGCCCCGGCTAGTCTCGAACCAGGCTCCGCCCCGCTGGACGCGATTCTGGCCGGTGGCCGGCCCTTGGGGATCCTGCGACGGGCTATCCAGGTAATAATTTTCGTCGTACCAGTCGCTCACCCATTCATAGACGTTGCCGAGAGTGTCGTAGAGACCAAATCCATTGGCCCGTTTCTGGCCGCCCTCCTTCGTGGCGTTGCCGTTCGCGACCAACCGCTTGAAGAAGTTCGCTTGGTCTTCGGACCAGAGCTTGGCGCTGTCCACGCGTTCCCGGCCGCTGTTGTCCGCGCACCACGCAATTTCGTCGAGTGGCGCGTAACGGGCTTCCGTACTGCCTGCCCGCGCCGCATATTCCCACTCCGCTTCGGTGGGCAGACGGCCCCCCGCCCACTCGCAGTACGCCTGGGCTTCTTCCCAGGTCACGTTGACGATAGGCATCTCTCGATTTGCCCAGCCGGTGTTGAACACTGGAGTCACTGGCATCTGCCGCCCTGTGGCTGCGGCAAAGCGCCGGTACGCCGCCACGGTCACCTGGGTTTGACCCATCCAGAAGCCCTTCGTGATCGCCACTTGGTGAGGGGGACTTTCCTGGACGTAGCCTTCGCCGTCGCCCGGAGAGCAGCCCATGACAAAGGTGCCGGGCGGAATCCACACATACTTCAGGCCGTCCTTCGGGTTCACTTTCACCGTGCCCGCTTCTGGTGGTGGCTCAAGATTGTCGAGTACGCGCGTTAGGCTGGAGGTTGTGGGGGCGGGTGCGGGCGTAGGCGCACCCACAGCGCTCGATGCCGCAGCGCTGAACTCGCGGGAAAAATCCAAAGCGGAACCGTGCCGCTCGTCCCGCGCCTTGGCCAGCGCCTTCATCAATACCGCCTCCACTTGGGGCGGCACGGCGAGGCCCGGGGCCGCGGTGCGAAGCGGCGGCGGGGCTTCCGAGACGTGCTTGTGCAGATAGCCAATGGGCGTTTCACTGCGGAAGGGCACGCGGCCGGTCAGCAATTCGTAAACGATTACGGCCAGGGAATAGACATCGGAGCGCGCGTCGAGCTGCTCGCTCTTCATTCCCAAACACTGCTCGGGAGACATGTAGACCGGTGTGCCGAGCACCGTGCCTGTCTGCGTGTGCGCGGCGGATTCGCGCATCTTGGCCAGGCCGAAGTCCACCACTTTGACCACCTGATCTCCGTCTTCCGAGCGCGTGAGGAACATGTTGTCCGGCTTCAAGTCGCGGTGGAGGATTCCCAGCTTGTGCGCGGAGTTCAGCCCGCGCGCGGCCTGCTGGAGGATTTCGGCGCACCCGGCCAGCGGCAGCGCTCCTCGGCGCTCCAGCACTTGCCGCAGCGTCTCGCCCTCCAGATATTCCATGGCGATGTACGGCGAGCCGTCGTCGGACTGGCCCGACTCGTAAATCGTGACCACGTTTGGATGGCGGATGCGGCCGGTGGAAGCAGCCTCGTTCTGGAAGCGCAGGAGAAACGCCGGGTCGTCCAATAGTTTTCGTAGAAGAACTTTGAGGGCTACCGGGCGATTGCCCACGGTGAGTTGCTCAGCCAGATAAACGGTGCCCATTCCGCCCGCGCCCAGCCGCCGCACAATGTGAAAACGGCGCGCGAGTCCAGCCTCAAGCTCCGCCGCCGAAACCTCCCCGGCGCGAGGCAGAGCAGTGCCGTCGCGCGGGCAGAACTCCGTGTCCTCCGGATACGTCCGCTTACATTTGGGACACGCGCGCATCAACCCCCTGTGTAGCCCGGCATCTCGCTCTTTGGAGGTGGACTATAAAACAGATGTTTAAACCTGTGAAGGGAGCACGGCGGCGCGAAAGCGAAGCTCTAAATCCGCCGGGCAGTGCTTGGAAAATCCTGCCACACCTTGACGCCGCAGAAGTGGGAGCCTTCCGTGCAGATCGGCGTCGTGATCGACGCGCGCAGATGGCACGGCGGCCCGATGTAGCGCGCGAGCGCGGGATGCACCTCGCGAACCTGTTCGAGCTCCTCCATCGATGTCTGGTAAATCTCTTCCTGGGCGTTGAAGCAGGTGCGCATGGTCCATTTGTGCAGCAGGTGGAGCAGCGAACCGCTCTCGACCAGGCGGATGGCTTTCGCGTTCGGGAGCAGGTAGAGCGCGTCCTCGCGGGAAACGCCGCGGTCGAGCAGCTCGTTCTTCGCCCGCCACGCCCTCTCCATCGCGCGCTCGTACGCCTCGCGGGCGCGTGGGTTGCCGCGGATGAGCATGGGCATGACCGCGTCCGGCTCGCGCGTGTCCGCCAGCGTCAGCAGCGGCCGCGCGCCGGGCACCATGCGGTGCCGCTGGTCCTGGCTGTCGGCCGTGTGCGAGATTTTTTTGGCGAATGTGTATGAGGCGTTTTCGAGAGCGCGCATCATCGGCGCGTGCACCCCGATGTCCAGCGTCTGGAGGCGATAGGGATTGCGCGCGGGATTCATCACCCGGTCGATGGCTTCGGCGTCGGGACACGATTCGCGTGTCAGGCCCACCACCGCGCGGTAGGCGTCCGCTATCACTTCCGGGGCGCGCGGCGAATAATCCACGAGCTTTGAGGTGCGGCCTTCGAGGCGCACGTCGAACTCCCGCGCAAACGCGTCACCATCCGTCCGCGGCAGGTTCCATTCAGGCAAATCTTCGAGCGGCTGGTTGTCGAAGCGGTCGAAAAACTGCGCGTCCACCTCGCGGACGCGTTCGACCATGGCGCCGACAACGGCGCGCGCCTCGGCGGGCGAGTCGCAGGCGTTCTGCATGTGCCACAACCGGTGCAGCACGATTCCCGATAGCGTATGCACCATGGTGGTGAACGCGGCGACGGGCAGGACGTAGCGCGCCACTTCAAAGGCACGCTTCTCCGCCTGCTTGGCCACCTTGTCGCGCCGCTTGGCGTGCGACATCGGGCCGATGTGCCAGATGTCGGAGAGAATGGCTTGCGCATCGGGGACGAGCAATTGGGTGATCTCGCGGTAGGAGTCCCAAGCACGCGCGATGGCGGCTTCGTAGATGGCGCGCTCGGCGGGGCCGAAATGAGGCGACTCGGCCGGGACAAAAGCACGCGCGCGGTCCATGCGCACGTAGCGCTGCGACTGCTGCTCCGAGTTGTAGAACGGATGCGCGTGCAGAAACGACCACACGAATTGCCGGCTGATGTTCTCCAGCCCGAACTCGAAATGGGCGTGCTGGAAAACGGTGTGGTGCCCGGCGTAGAACGTCGCCGCGCCGATGGTCAGCCGCTGTTTGTCCGTCACATCGGAGGGGGAGATCAGCCGTGGCGCGTAGCAGGTGCGCGCGGCGGCGATCGCGGAATCGTAGGGCTGTGCGAACCAGCTTCGCAGCGTCACCCGTGGCGCCGCCGTTTCCATGTGGGACAGACATTCTTGTCTGTCCTCCTGTTGGGAGTCAGGTTTTGAAGTGGGAGGGAGTGCGCGGCCCGCAGCCATGTCCGAAAAGGATTCTACACTTTTTGTGGTAGCGCCGGCGTCTCGCCGGCCCGCCGGAGGCGCATTTGTGTCGAACCCCAGATTGATTGGTGGGCCGCTGGAGGTGGCGAAGAAAGAGGACAGACAGGAATGTCTGCCCTATTGGCGCGTTGCTGCTGGAACTGCTGCCGCCTGAGCGTCGGAGCACAAAACCGAACAGACAGGATTGTCTGTTCTACTTGCCCTTCGGCCTGGCGGCGGCTGCGGCGTATTTCCTCTGGAAGCGCTCGACGCGGCCGGCGGTGTCAATGAGCTTCTGCTTGCCGGTGAAAAACGGGTGGCACTGCGAGCAGATCTCGAGCTTCAGGATGTTGCCTTTGTGGGTCGAGCGGGTCTTGAAAGTGCTTCCGCAGGCGCACGCCACAGTGACTTCGTGGTAGTCGGGATGAATACCGGGTTTCATTCGAGTGGCTCCCTCGCACCGGCCGGTCTGCGCGGCTGGCCCCGAGGAGGGCCTACAGCCGCGTCGCTAGGCCAGCGACGAAACCACTATGATACCGGAAAAGCCACATCGGTTGCACTCGGAGTTCCCCGCCCCCGGAAATCCCGCAGGGGCACGACGTGTCGTGCCCCTACACGATGCCGCTCAGGGCGCCGTGACCAGGGGCAGCTCGATGAAGCTGGCGTGGTCGGGTGCGTGGTACACGCGCTGGACGGCTTTGCGGAAATCCCCCGGCTTGGCCCAGAAGATATTGGGGACAAACGTTTGCGGATTGCGGTCGTAGAGCGGGAACCAGCTCGACTGCACCTGCACCATGATGCGGTGGCCGGGCAGGAACATGTGGTTTGCGGTGGGCAGATTAAAGCGGTACAGCAGGGGCTCGCCGGGCGCGATCGGCTTGGGAAATTCCAGGCTTTCGCGATAGCGCCCGCGGAAGATGTCGGCGGACACCATCAACTGATAGCCGCCCATGCCCGGCTGGCCGGCGACTTCGTCGGGATAGACGTCGATGAGTTTCACCACCCAGTCGGAGTCGGTGCCGCTAGTCGAGGCAATCAGATGCGCCACGGGCTGCCCGCTGATCTTCACCGGAGCGGTCAGCGGATCGGAGACGAAGGCGAGAACGTCCGGGCGGCCGGATTCTTCCCGCTGATCGTCCACCAGCCACAGGGGCCACGTCAGCGGAGGGACGTAGCCAATCGGCTGACTCGGGCGCGCGCGGAAGGGCACGGGCTTCGCCGGGTCGGACACGTATTCATCGAACGACGTGTCGCCCGGCTTCGGCGCGGCAAAACCTGCCTTCAGGCCTGCCGCGAGATAGAGCGGCGTCGGCTTCAGCGTGCAGCCGCTTGTGCACCCCGCCGGCCACGCCGGCAGCCGCCGCCAGGTATTCGTGCCAGTTTCAAACGCGGAGACAGGCGGCACGTCCGCCTTCGGCGAGCCGTCCTTGAGATACTGAGCCAGGAACGGCCGCAGGATTTCCTGCCGGAAGTAGAGTCCCGTGTCGCTATTGAACCGCAAAGCGCCGAGCGTGCTCCCGTCTCCGATTTCCTGGCCGTGATGCCAGGGGCCCATCACCAGGTACACCATGTTGTTGCCGGTATCTTTCGGCTTGATGGCCTTGTAAACCGCAATGGCCCCGTAAATATCTTCCTGGTCCCACAAACTGTGTACGAGCATCACCGGGACTTTCAGGGGCTGGCCCGCGAGCACCTTATCCATGGCCTGATCGCGCCAGAACGAGTCGTAGCTGGGATGGTCCAGCAATTTCCGCCAGAAGCCGACCTGTTCCATGCCGTGCTCGCGTCCGAGCTCGCCCGCGGAGACGGCGTTCATGAACAGGTCGTAATCGTCAAAGTTGCTCGTCCACCATTTGGCCTTATTGTCGCGCGTGGCTTCCTGCTCGTAGATGTAGGCCATGCCCTGCTGGCGGAAGGCGCCGTTGTGGAACCAATCGTCGCCCATCCAGCCGTCCACCATGGGATTCATGGGCACGGACACTTTGAGCGCCGGGTGGGGATTCACCAGGGCCATCAGGGGCAGAAAGCCGTCGTAGGAAATGCCCAGGATGCCGACCTTGCCGTTGCTCTCCGGGATGTTTTTCACCAGCCAGTCGATGGTGTCGTAGGTGTCGGTCGCGTGGTCCACCGGAGTGGGGTTGAGCGGCCCGTGCAGCGGGCGGTTCATCACGTAGTCGCCTTCGGAACCGTATTTGCCGCGCACGTCCTGGACCACGCGGATGTATCCGTCTTCGACGATCACGTCCGTGGCGTTGTCGTAGCCATAGAGCGACGGCCCCAGATGCGAACTCGCTTCATGCGTGGTGAGATCGTTGGCGTCATAGGGCGTGCGGGTGAGCAGGATGGGGGCATTGCTGGCGCCGCGGGGAACCAGGATCACGGTATGGAGGCGCACGCCGTCGCGCATCGGGATCATCACTTCGCGGCGGGTGTAGTCGAAGCCGGTCGTCGCCGGCTTGACTGTTGCCGGTGTTTCGCTGGGCAGGCTGGGATATTGCGGAGCGGGTGGCGGCGTCTGCGCCGCCACCGGCCCTGCTGCCATCGCCACGAAAGGCAGAAGCGCGAGCAGCGCAAAAATGCGAGAGAGAACCGTGAGTTTCATGAATGTGCCCCTGAAATCTGAAGAATGAGAAACGCCGGCGCTCTTACGGGCGTGGCATCCGGCGGGAGCTCGAGCGTGCGCCTCGCCGCCCGCGGAATTCCTCTCGAAATCCCCCGCTCGGACGCGCGGATTATATCCCGGCGCGCACCCGCCTGCTACCAGCCTGCTCCTGGCCTCGCCGGGCTCCGCGCCCCAGCGATTCCGCACACCCAGGCGGGCCGAGATTGATTTTGCCGCCGTAGCAGGGTAGCCTCACGGATTGCACCGACTCCGGGGAAGCTGTGGCTGAATCCAAAAGGGCGAACGTCGAAAAAGGGCCGCTGATCGTCGTGGTGGACGACGATCCGGCCACGTTGCGGATCATCGAGTTGCTGCTGGACCGCAACGGGTACAGCGTGCGCACGGCCAATTCCGGCGAAAACGCGCTCACGCTGCTCCGCGAAACCGTGCCCGCCGCGATGGTCCTGGATGTGAACATGCCCGGGATGTCCGGATTCGACGTCTGCCAGATCATCAAACGCGACGAACGCTTCGATAAGATTCCGGTCATCCTGCTGACCGCGCAAAGCTCGCCGCAGGACTTCAAGACTGGGCACGACGCCGGAGCCGTGATTTACATGGTGAAGCCGTTCAAGCCGGAGCGCCTGCTCCAAGTGATCCGCCTGCTGATTTCCCCGCCCGGCTAGAGCCCGAAAATCGAAACTCGAAATTCGAAAATCGAAACTCGAAAAACGAGGAAAGGGCCGGCGCGGGAGTGATCAGGCGTGGTGCGCGAACGCGGCTCCCCGGTACCAGGCCACGAATTTCTCCAGGCCCTCCTCGAGGCGCGTCGCGGGACAGTAGCCGAGCAGACGGGCGGCCTTGGAGACGTCCGCCCAGGTGAGCGGGACGTCGCCCGGCTGGGCGGGCTGGAGATCCCGCCGCGCTCGCCTGCCTGTGATCCGTTCGAGCAGCGCAATCAACTCGTCCAGTTTCACCGGGCGCGAGTTGCCCAGGTTGAAGACTTCGAACGGAGCCTCTCCGGCGGCGGGCTTCACTTCGTAGTCGAGCGCCGCCAGCACTCCGGCCACGATGTCGTCCACGTAGGTATAGTCGCGCCCCGATGCGCCGTCGCCATAGACGGGCAGGGGCATTCCCGCTTCGAGCAGTGCGGTAAATTTGTGAATGGCAAGGTCCGGCCGCTGGCGCGCGCCGTACACGGTGAAGAGCCGCAGGCAGACGACCGGCAGGCCATGGCGCCCAGCGAACCCGCGGCACTGAAGTTCGGCGGCCAGCTTGGTGGCGGCGTAGGGGGAGATGGGCCGCAGGTCGGATTGCTGCTCGCAGAACGGCACTTTGCAGCAGGCGCCATAGACGGAGCTCGAGGAGCTGAACAAAAACTGGCGCACGCCCGATTCGCGCGCACGTTCGAGCAGGCACACGGTGGCGCCCACGTTTACCTGCTCGTACAGCTCCGGCTGGACCAGCGAAGGGCGCACGCCGGGGCGCGCGGCGAGGTGAATGACGGCATCCGGCCGGGCCGTGGCGAACACGCGGCGCATGGCGGCTTCGTCGCGGATGTCGGCTTCGTGGAATTGATACTCGCCCACCTGCCCTACCTCTGCCAGGTTGGCGCGTTTGGCCTCCGCTGGGTAGAAGGGATCGAGGTTGTCGACCAGCGTGAGCGTCGCTCCGCGGCGCAGCAGCGCCTCGGCCACATGGGAGCCGATGAAGCCGGCGCCGCCGGTCAGCAGAATGCTTTCGAAACGCGCCTTCACGATCTGTGCTCCTGCCCAGAGGGCCCGTGCCGGCCGCCGGGTTCCGGCGGGCTTGCACGGAGAGCATGAGAGTAACCGGGAACGCCCGGCGAGAAAAGCACTGTCGTCCGAGGCAGGCTGGCGAGCGAATCGCGCCGGTGGTGGGCGTCGAGGCGCGGACGTTTCCGCGTTAACGCGCGGGCGCGGCGGCCCCGCTGGCCTGTTTCTTCTCGTTTTTTTGAAGGTAGAGCGCCTGGTCCGCCCGCTCCAGCATTTGCTCCGCGGATTCGTGCGGGTCGAAGCCGGCCACCCCCGCGGAAAACCGTACCGGAATCATCGCGCCCCGGAAATTGACTTCCAGCTTGCCCAGCCGCGTAAGCAACCCGGGAATCTGCTCGGACGGACATTCGGGCAGGATGACCAGGAACTCGTCTCCGCCCATGCGCACGGCCAGGTCGGAGACGCGGATTGAGCGGCTCAGCCGGTTGCCGAATTCCTTGAGCACTATATCGCCGGCCAGGTGGCCGAGCTTGTCGTTGATCTGCTTGAAGTCGTTCAGGTCCATCACCATAACGGTGAGCGGATGCCCGTAGCGTTTCGAGCGGTCCACCTCGGCGGCCAGCCGCTGCTCGGCAAATCGCCGGTTGTAGAGCCCCGTCAGAGGATCTACCATGGCCATCTTGTGGTATTCGTTCGCGCGAAGTCGCAGGCTCGCCAGCATCTCGATTTGCCCGGCGAGCTGCGATCGCAGCCCTTTGATGAGCACCTGCTGGTAGATCGTATAGAGATTGAACAGCAGCACCAGCCCCACCAGCCCGCGCACCGCCTGCTCCAGATGGAACTGGAAAAAGGAGTGGGGATCGGCCATCAGCGCGGGCAGCGACATGCTGACCACGGCGACGGTCAGCAGCAGCATCACCACCACGGCCGCCGACCACAGCCACCAATCGCGCCGCTCGAGCCGCGCCAGCGACTCGCGGATCCGCTGCATTTCCTCGAGGCCGGATTCGATCGGACTCTCTACCTGCACGTCTCCCCCGCGGGCCGGATCACTTTTCCCGCCCAATTGTTTATTTCGGCTGCGGTGGAGGATTTCTTTACCCGGCGGGGCGTGTTGCGTGCTCGCGTTTGGCCTGCGCAACGCAGCGGTCCGCGCGGCGAGTCGGAAGCGGCACGCGAGGCCCGTCGCAGGCCTCCAGCGCCAGGGCCACGGCTCGCTCCAGCGACACGCGATGGCCGCAGGAGATGTACAACGGCCGCGAGCCCGCGCGCGTGCGCACCGCCGCGCCGATCCGTTCTTCGCCATCCACCAGCGGCGTCCACGAACCGGCTCGCGCCGCCGGCGTGCGGTGCTCCCCGATCGGCCGCGACTTCGCGCACCCGATCGCCGGCAGATCGAGCAGCACGCCCAGATGCGAGGCCAGCCCGAACCGCCGGGGGTGCGCGTACCCCTGGCCATCGCAGAAAATCAGGTCGGGCGCATCGCGCAACCCCTCGAGCGCCGCGAGGATCGCCGGAATCTCGCGAAAACTGAGCAGGCCGGGAACGTAAGGAAACGTGAGCGGGCGCCAGGCCACGGCGCACTCCAACTCTTTCCAGTGCGGATAGGAAAACACAACCACGGCGGCGATGGCCTGCGCCTGCCCGTCCCTGCCTGCGCGGGCAGGCGGCAGGCGGGCGCCGGGCCACGCGGAATCGAAGGCCACGTCCGCTCCCGCCACCCGGCGAATGCGCCCCAACCGGTCGCGCAACTCGACACGGGAGCGAAATTCGAGCTGCAGGGCACGCGCCTCGGCGGGAGTCACGTCCCAGCGATGCATTCGGAGCGCTTCGCGCGGGTCTCGCACGCGGGCCACGCTAGTGGGCGAAGCCGAGGGTGTCAAGCCGGAGGTGCCACCACGCGCTGGGGTGAATCCCCTCACCGCTTCTCCGGCTCGCGGCGGGTGGGCTCGGCCCCGCAGCCATTGTTTTTTCCCTGTACAGATGGATTCCGGGGCTATAATTCGCCATCCTCTGCCGGAAACCTCGCCGGCGGCCTGGAGCGCCTGCGCAGGGTGGAGAGGCGAATGACGCTGACCATCGAACGACGTATGGCGGGCGATGTCGTCGTCCTGGACCTGAAAGGGCGCGCCACCATCGGGAGCGAAACCGAACGGCTGAATGAAGCCCTGCGCCGCGAACTCAGCTCCGGCACGCGAAAATTGCTGGCAAATCTCACGGGACTGGTGCAAGTGGACAGCTCCGGCCTGGCCACGCTGGTGCGCAGCTTTGTGAGCATGGGCTGCAGCGGGGGCATGATGCGTCTGGTGGTGCCGCCGGGCCGCGTCCGCGAAGTGTTCGACGTCACCCAGCTCTCCCGCGCCATCACCTGCTATGTCGACGAGGCTTCGGCGCTCGCCAGTTTCGGATGACGCCGCGCGTGGCGCGGAAGAACGGCTCAGCTTCCCGGTGGAATCGACGTTCTGGCTGATGCTGTGGCGCGCGCCTACGCGCCCTTCTTCAGTTCGGCGAGGACCTGCTTGGCGACTTCCTTGAGGGTTTCGAAAATCCCTACGCCCTGGACGGCGATGCCTTCAATCACGGGCTCGCCCTTGGCCTGAAGCTGTTTCTTCAGCTCCTCGACGGGCATGGCATTGGGCAGGTCGCGTTTGTTCAGTTGCAGGACGTACGGAATGGTGTCGAAAGCCAGCCCGTGCTCCTTCAGGTGCTCGCGCAGGTTTTCCAGCGTCTCGAAGTTCGCGTCGAGCCGCTCCTCCTGCGAATCCGCCACGAACACCACGCCGTCCGCGCCCTTCAAGATCAGTTTCCGGCTGGCTTCATAGAACACCTGGCCGGGAACGGTGTAGAGATGGAAGCGCGTCTTGAACCCGCGCACCGTGCCGAGATCGAGGGGGAGAAAATCGAAGAACAGAGTGCGGTCCGTCTCCGTGGCCAGCGAGATCATTTTGCCCCTCTGCTGGCTCCCGGTCTTGTCGTAGATCCACTGCAAATTCGCCGTCTTGCCCCCGAGGCCGGGGCCATAGTAGACGAGCTTGCAGTTGATTTCGCGAGCGGGAAAATTGATGAACGACACGATCCCTCAGCCGAACTGAGCGGCTACTTATAACATAGCCGGGCGCACGGCGCGAGCGCCAGGTTCCATCCCGGATACATCCCGTGCACGGGCAACCTGTCCAACCGCACGCGCCGCCAGTGGGAACCCAGTGGGAACAAAGATGCGCCCGGCCCCGAAAATGTTTCCGCCCGCGTACCTGCAAGACTTGCCCGCAGCCACCCCGCGTTGACTCGCCTTACCGCCTTTGCTACTATCCGGCCGAACCAGATGACAAAAGCCGGCAAACGCCGCGCCGCCGTCGTACGAGGCCCGGCGTCCCTTCCTCTTAACACATTGAAAAGAAAAGGGGTTGCAGCAGGTTCTGGGTCCTCTCGGCGCGAGAAAGAAATGACAGACCCCCGCGTGCGCGAACAGCAAAAATTCTACGAAGAGGCTATGCGCCACTTCCAGGAGCAAAAATTCCATAAGGCCAAGCAGGCCCTGGAAAAAGTGCTGGAAGGGCCCGGCCGCGAACTTGTGGACCGCGCCCAGGTTCACCTGCGCATCTGCGAACGCCGCATCTCCAAGCCGCCCGACACCGCCCCGCGCACCGCCGAGGAGCATTACCATCACGGCGTGGCCATGATGAATCTGGGCCGCTGGGAAGACAGCCGGCAGGCGCTGGAGCGAGCGCGCAAAATCGCTCCCAAGGCGGACTACATCATCTACGCGCTCGCCGCGCTCGATTCCCTTACCGGCGAGGTCGAGTCCGCCATGACGCACCTGAAGCTGGCCATCGAGCTGCGGCCCGAGAACCGCTACCACGCCCGCAACGACCAGGACTTCGCCTATCTGCTTGAAGATCCCCGCTTCACCGAGCTGCTCTATCCGGAGCGTGACGGGCCGCTCAGCTAGGCTGTCGTGCGTTCCACCTCTCGCAAACACGCGCCGTCATCCCGAAGCCTCGGGACCGTCCGCATCGTTGCATTGGGAGGGGGCACGGGCCTCTCCACGCTGCTGCGCGGCCTGAAGGGGTACGTCGCCTCACCCCGCCGCGCCACCAACGGCCACGGGCCCATCTCCGACCTCGCCGCCATCGTCACCGTCACCGACGACGGAGGCAGCTCCGGCCGCCTCCGCCGCGAATACCGCATCCTGCCTCCGGGCGATCTGCGCAACTGCATGGTGGCGCTCTCGCAGGACGAGGCGCTGCTCAGCCGCCTGTTCCAGTACCGCTTCCAGAGTCGCGGCAGCCTCAAAGGCCACAGTTTCGGCAACCTCTTCCTGGCCGCGCTGACCAAAGTGACCGGCGACTTCCCGGAGGCGGTGCGGCTGTGCAGCGAAGTGCTGGCCATCCGCGGGCGGATTTTTCCGGCCACCTCGCAGCTCGTTTCGCTGCGCGCGGAGTTGGCCAACGGCAAAGAGGTGACCGGAGAGACGCGCATCAGCCATTCGCACCAGCGCATTCGCCGCGTGCGCCTGGAGCCGCGCCGCGTGCCGCCGCTGGCCGGAGCGCTCGAAGCCATCCGGCAGGCGGATTTAATCGTGCTCGGCCCCGGCTCGCTCTACACCAGCGTCATTCCCAATCTGCTCGTGGCCGGAGTGGCCGATGCCATTCGCCACTCGCGCGCCACCCGCGTCTATATCGCCAACATCATGACCCAGCCGGGCGAAACGGACAGGTACAGCGTCACCGACCACATCCGCGCGATTTACGAGCACGCCGGCGGGCGCATTTTCGACTGGGTGGTCATCAATAATCAGGAGATTTCGCCGAAGCTCCTGAAGCGCTACCGCGCCGAAGGCGCCGAGCCGGTGCGCGCCAGCGTCAGCGAGCTCCAGAAGCTGGGAGTGCGGTGCATCTTCGATAACCTGGTGGAGGAAGGCGGCGTGGTGCGCCACGACCCGGGGCGCCTCACTCGCCTCCTGCTCGAAGAATTTGTCCAGCGCCGCCCCGCGTAACCTTTTGGAGTGCGGCGGCCTGCTAGCGGTAGGCAGGGCAGGCTGGGTTGCTGCCGGATTTTGTCATTCACGTGCGCGTTTTGCAGATTCAGTAATTACCCGGGCTCATATAAATGGGCATATAATTTCAAGCGCTATGATTCGCACGGTCTCCACCGTTCTGCTTTTCACTTGCCTGCTCCTCGCAGAGATCACCTGGGGCGCCGCGGACGAAGCCACCCCGAGCCCCGAATCCCTGATTTCCCGGGCGCGACTACAGCAGGACATATGGACCGCAGGGACGCCCCCCATGTCCATGCGGGCGGACCTCCAGTTTTCCGATACAAAGGGTGCGTCCGTGCACGGTGATTACAGCTTCGATTGGGTCTCCCCTTCTCAGTGGAAAGAAGTTATTCGAATCCGGAATTATGAGCGGGTCCGGGTCGGCGCTATCCAAGGCTATTGGCAGTCAAGCACGCTGAGCTACCGGCCGGAAATCATTTTTCGATTGGATACGATGCTGCACCTGAAGGACGCCCTCAAGCTTGAATCGAAGCAAACCCTCGCAAAAGTAAAAAGACGTGAAAAGGATGGCGTCCGGCAGTTCTGTTCCGAAGTAAAGTGGCAACTGGGCACCGTCCGCACTCTGTGCTTCGATCAGGCGGACGGCGCTCTCGCAAGCATCGAATACCCGGAAGGTGGCTTGCCGAACCCGCCCTATTTTTCGCGTGTCGAGTACAGCGACTTTCACTCCTTGGCCGGAAAGCTTGTTCCCTACGAAATCCGGGCCCTGCGGGACCGCAAAGTCATAGCGGCCGTGAAGGTTCTCGATATTTCGCGAAACACTGTTGAAAATCCGCCGCCCTTCAGCGTTCCGGCAAACGCGGAATTGTGGTCCGATTGTGATGACATGCGGGAAGCGGAACTGATTAACCAGGTGATGCCGAAATATCCGGACAGTGCTAAGACAAATCACATACAAGGGCGGGTTGTCCTTTACGCCGTGGTCGAGACGGATGGCTCACTCTCCCACATGGCGCTCCTGGAGCCGGCTGCACCGGACTTGGAGGCTGTGGCAGCAAAAGCGGTTCGTCAGTGGCGCTACAAACCGGCCGCCTGTGGCCAGAGCCCGATTCGCGTGGAAACCCGTATCGAGGTGATTTTCTCGCTCGAGCACTAGAGCCGGCGCTATTTTCGCCCCTGTCGTTTCACGCGCTTTGCCGATGCAGCCTTGATAGACCGCCAGCCCGAGCGTAAACATCCCCAAGCACGAATTCCTCTTTGTTCAAGCAGAAACCCCGGGGAAATGGGCTAAACTCTAGTCTTGGGAGAGAGTGATGTCCTCGACCGTCATCGTCAGCAACCCCGGGATTCTGAGCGGCGAACCCGTCTTCCGCGGGACGCGCGTCCCCTTCAAGAATCTCACTGACTACCTGGAGCACGGGCGTGACCTCGGAGAGTTTCTCGAGGACTTCCCCACCGTGACACGCGCCGACGCCATTGCCGCCCTCGAGGAAGCGCGAATCAGCCTGGCCGCCACCTTGAAATGAATCTTCTGCTTGACGAGTGCCTGCCCTGGAAGCTGAAATTCCTTTTCATTCAGGGAGGCCACGCATGTCGAACGGCGCAGGAGGCGGGATTCGGCGGCAAGGCAAATGGCGAACTGCTTGACCTCGCGGACAAGACCTTCGACGCTTTGATTACTATCGACAAGAATATCCGCCACCAACAGAACCTCGCGCGCCGCAAAATCGCCATACTCATCATCCGTCCGGCCTCAAACGATCTGGACGACATTCGACCACATGTCCCCGCTGCCCTGCTGGCGTTGGCCTCTATCCAACCCGGCCAGGTAGTCGAAGTGGGCGGCGTTCCCTGAGCCACCCGTACCGCCCGCCGCTTGCCTGCCGCAGGCAGGCCGAGAAATTCCACAGCGGCTTATGCTAGCCTGAATTAAACAGGCAGACACCGTGGATATCCTCAAAGGCAACATGGGCTGGATCGAGGTCGTGGTAGGCCCCATGTTTTCAGGGAAGAGCGAGGAACTGATCCGCCGTTTGCGACGCGCGGAGATCGCGCGGCAGCAGGTACGGATTTTCAAGCCGGCGATTGACCAGCGCTATGCGGCGAACGGAATCGTTTCCCACTCCGGTCTGGAGATGAAATCTGACCTGGTGAACGACGCGGAAGAAGTCCTGCGTAAAGTTGAGCGCCACACCCAAGTCGTCGGCATTGACGAAGCGCAGTTCCTGGGCGAAGGCCTCGTGGACGTCTGCACCCAGCTCGCGGATCTGGGCATGCGCGTGATTGTCGCCGGGCTGGACACCGATTTCATGGGCAGGCCCTTCGAACCGATACCGCGCCTGCTTGCGGTCGCCGAAGAGATCACCAAGCTGCTCGCCATCTGCGTCCGCTGCGGCAATCCCGCAGTACACACACAGCGCCTGGTAACTTCGGAGGAACTGATCGTTGTCGGCGCGGGCGGAATCTATGAGGCGCGGTGCCGGCGCTGCTTCGACCCCACGCTTAGCCTGGAAAAGAGCTGAGGACAAAGGCAAATCAACTGGGTGCCCACAAAACAAACGGTCTCCGCGAGCAGCCGGCCCTCAGTCCGCGCCCGAAAGGGCCAGCCGTCACCCGTCAGCATCCGACGAGAATGCGCGCCTTTTGCCTCCCGATTCCCACCTCGGGCCTGATCCTGCCTGGCCGCCGAAGCCGTGGCGTAGGCGGGTGCGCAGTCGAAGGGCAGCCGGCGCGCCCTTTGCGTCCCGAGCGCAGTCGAGGGGGCCCTGCACCACTCTACGGAGCGGTCTCTCGGCTAGTAGCGCCACTGCTTGCCTAAAGACGATTAATTCCGCAGGTGGCCGCTTGCCGGATCGAACCGCGTATACCAGAAATAAAACCCGTCCTGCTGGGACGCAAACGAGCGCTGGAAACCCGGCTCAGCTTTAAGCGCCATGTTCCAGGAGTGCCCGTTTTCATCGGGCGTGAGAGTTCCGAATATTTTCCCTTCCGTTCCCGTCAAGTTCAGCGCCTTCGTGGACATGTACGGCCTCTTTTCTTTACGTGCGTGAGTGTTCCTGGTGTTTGCGCGAGCTGCGCTCCCGGACGCCCGGGAGTGTACCTCTTCCCCGCGGGTGGACTCGGCGAACCGTGGCTCGGCCATTTCTATGATGACGCGGCCGAGCGTGGCTCTGTCTGCTTGTTCCTTCGACTTCGTATTCTTCACAGGCCTAGCGTGGCACCCGGCAGCCGGCATTACTGTCCCCTTTCGCACACTCCGCCTGCCGACCCGAATGCGCTCCTGCGCTGCCAAACCCGTTGGAGTGCGGCCGCCCGCTTGCCGCAGGCAGGCCGGGAAACTCAAGGCGCCCCGCCCTGGCCGGGACCCGCAGCACTTGAAGCCGCTGGCGGAAGCCGGCGTGGCGTTATGTTTGACGTAACACGTATGACGCGCTATGCTGTAAACGATGATCGCCAGCTATCGGGACAAGCGCACCCGAGCCTTCGCCCAGGGCGAACACGTCAAGGCATTCTCCGGATTTGAACGCGCGGCGCGCTTGAAGCTCGATCGTCTGGAGGCCGCCACCACGCTCGGCGACCTGGCTGCGTTGCCGGGGAACCGGTTTGAAGCCCTGCGAGGCGACCGCAAAGGCCAGTACAGCATTCGCATCAACGGGCAGTGGCGCATTTGTTTCGAGTGGTCCGATGGCTCGCCCGGGCCATCGAATGTCGAGATTGTGGATTATCACTAGGAGGATTCCCATGCCGCTCGCAGCCATCCATCCGGGAGAACAGCTCGCCGAAGAACTCGGAGCCTTGGGAATGAGCGCCTCCGAGTTGGCGCGCAAGCTGGGCGTCCCCCCGAACCGCGTGACCGCCATCCTCAACGGCCAGCGCGGTATCACCGGCGACACCGCTCTGCGCCTGGCCCATTTTTTCGGCACCAGCGCGCAATTCTGGCTCAACCTGCAGACCCTTTATGAGCTGCGCCGAGCCGAGCGCAAATCCGGGAAAGCCATCCGGGCACTTCCCGCGCTCAAACGCCGCCAGCCCGTCCACGCCTGAGGGATCCAGGCTATGCCGAAGCGGGCTACGCCCGGCAGTTAGACCAACCGATACCGCCCCCCGCCCAGGAAATGGAGCAGGCCCCTGTCCCGCAGCACCTGCAACTGCTGCCGAATCTTGTCGTTCACGTGCGCGTTTTGCGGATGCAGCCGCGAAAGCTCCCCAGCATGCTCATAGACATCCGAAAGCAGGAATTCCTCTTTCTTCAACGATTCCACGACCTGCAAGACATCCAAAGTCCACCCGCGCCTTTCTGCCCGGAGTTCTTCCAGCGGACGGAGTCCTCGATCGGCGTTCCGGAAGCGTCAGAAGGCCGCTGGCTGGCTGTCCTCTCGCCGAGCCGTATGCCTACAAACGGTTTTTGAGTACCTGCTGTACGTCGCGGCGGCCGTGAATTATGGAAACTACTTGAAGGGGCTTGGTTTCAGGCCGATAGACGATCAGAAAGGAGTATACGGCCAAGAACTTCACATCCTCGGGCGTCAGATCCTGGCGGCGATGTCCTGCGCCCGGGTTCGCAACCAAGAAGAGAATTTTGTCGAGGATGGCCGTCTCAACCTGGTTCGCTGCTGTCTTGCTGCTCTGCTGCTCGATGTAACGCCATATCCCGGCCAGGTCGAGCGCCGCCTGCGGCGCAAGAACGTAGCGCGCCTTCATTCCGTCTTGGCTTTCAGCTTTGCCAGGTGAGCATCCAACTGATCCTCGGGAATTCCCTCGCCCCGGTCGAGTTGCTCAAGGCCGCGCCGGATGTTGGCGTTGATCGCGTCGCGTTGTTCTACGAGCCAGCGATCCTGCTCTTCCTGAGTTTCCAGCAAGTGGGCCAAGACCTCTTCGACGCTGGAGGAACCGGTGGCCAGAATCTGTTTCTGGAGTCTGGCCTCCAGTCCAGCATCGTGGATTTTGATGTCCATGTCGCGATCCTCCGGCAGACTGCGGGATGTTTTTTATCCTAGCCCAGGAGCCTGGATTGTCAAGCGACTGGAGGCGGCTACGCCGGCGTTTCGCCCGCTTGTTATGTTCCTCGCAGCCGGTAACGGCCGCCGCCTAGAAACTCGACCCGCCCCAGGTCGCGCAGTACCTGAAGCTGCTGCCGGATTTTGTCGTTCACATGCGCGTTTTGCGGATGCAGCCTGGAAAGCTCCCCCGCATGTTCATACACATCCGAGAGCAGGAATTCTCTTTTGTTCAGGGATTCGACCACTTGCAATACATCTAAAGTCCATCCGCGCCTTTCTGCCCGAAGTTTTTCCAGCGGACGGAGGCGGCGATAGGCGTCACGGACAGCCAACCCGGTGCGAGCGAGGCAACGAAATTGCAGGGATATCGATGGCTCTTAGTCGCCGTGCTTGATTCGGATAGGCTTCCAAGTCCTGATCCAAATCGTTTCGGGAATGTAGGGCCGGATCCGGTACTGCAACCCGGGCGGCAGCCGCGCAACTAGGAGGATAAGAGGAACCATGCGAAGACAACGAAGCCGGGTAAGACGTTTGGCCACGCTTACGCCTTTCGAGGATAAGTGTTGGGTGTTTGCCTTCTGTTTCTATGTCGATGAGGGGAAATCAGACCTCCGGGCGGATCACTTGGCTTGGAGGGATATGCAAATGGATTTCCGTCGCCTGCGACGCTACGACGGCTGCAAAGCCTAGTTGCGGCGCCCCGGCCTAAGTGAGTACCGTCAGCACCCCTGTGCCGGCAAGCGTCACGCCAGCGTGAATGGTGGACTCCAGCCTAGCTGGGGCCATCGCCAGGAACCGGCCCCACAGGTAATGATTTACTTCGCCCGCAGTCGGTGCTAGCTTAGGAGGCGATCCTAAGGCGAAGGTCTACGGGGTCGATCCGGCTGCCGGGGGAGCCGTCTGGGGATGACCATGACTGCAGTAGGCCCCTGCCCGCCCTGCCAGGTCTCGCTCTTCCACGAGGAGCGAAACGAGACTAGAGCCCGGCCCTTCCTAAAGTGGGCGGGCGGAAAATCCCGCCTACTGCCAGAGCTCCGGCGTTGCACGCCTAGGAACTTCAGTCGATATTTCGAGCCCTTCCTCGGTGGCGGAGCCATGTTTTTTGATCTAGCGCCACAGTCGGCCTTGCTCAGCGATGCGAACCCGGAACTCATCCACTGTTTCAAGGCGGTCGCCGATCGCGCTGACCAGTTGATCCAGCATCTCAAAACGCTGATTGTCACTGAACAGGAATTCTACCGACTCCGTGCGATCCAACCCGAGACACTTGACGACCTCGCTCGCGCTGGCCGATTCATTTATCTGAACAAGGCCTGCTACAACGGTCTGTACCGCGTAAATAAGAGAGGGTTGTTCAACACCCCCTATGGCCGTCAGGACGGCATTCCTATTTTCCATGCCAAGAATATCCGCGCAGCCAGCAGGGCGCTGCAAGGTGCAGAGCTGATTTGTTCTGACTACAGGACCCTCCTCGAAAAAGCCCGAAAGTCAGACTTCGTGTATGTCGATCCACCATACCTGCCCATTGGCAAATACTCCGACTTCAAGCGATACACGTGCGATTTTTTCTACGAAGCGGACCACCTTGCCCTCGCAGAAGCACTGAAAGCGCTGCACAACCGCGGCGGATACTTTCTTCTCAGCAACTCATTCCATCCAAAAGTCGCTGAGATGTACGAGGAATTCTTCCAGACAACTGTGCAGGCCCCCCGATTCGTGAATTGCAAGGGTGAGGGCAGAGGAAAGATAAACGAGCTTCTGATCGCGAATTATCCAATCCCCGTAGGCCAATGACCTTCCCGCTTACCAAGTTTATGGGGAGCAAGCGAAGAATTCTCCCCTTCATAATGGACCGGTGCAAGCAATTGAAGTTCAGAACTGTTCTGGACGCATTCTCAGGCTCGGCGTGTGTCGCTTACGCGTTCAAGCAGTTGGGGGCCAGAGTTCACGCGAACGATATGCTGAGCTTTGCGTACCACACGGCGCGAGCGACAATCGAAAACAGCAGTGTGCAGCTTGAGGACGCAGACCTTCGTTGGCTCGTCAAACCGAATCGGAAGGCGGAAGGCTTTATCCAAGACACCTTTGCCAACCTGTACTTCTCGCGCCGCGACAACGAATTCCTCGACAATCTGTGGGCGAACATCCAAGAGACGGATAATCCCTTAAGACGCTCGATGGCGCTGGCCGCAGCATGTAGAGCAGCCATGAAGAAACGCCCACGTGGTATTTTCACCTTCGTGGGAAAGAAGGGTTGGGACGGCCGAAGAGATCTTAGAATGACGATGCAAGAGCAATTCCTAATTGCAGCGGAAACGCTCAACCGGGCCGTCTTCCGGAACGGTGAGAGGAACCGCGCCTTCTGCGAAGATGTGTTCAGTGTAGATCCGAGCGAATACGATCTCGTTTATGTGGATCCGCCCTACATTAGCCCCTATTCTGACTGCGACTACACGAGGCGCTATCATTTCCTGGAAGGTTTTTGCTCTTATTGGAAAGACGTGGAGCTTCAGCCCCACACCCGAACAAAGAAGATTCGATCAATTCCAACAGCGTTTGCCAAGAGGGCCGAAGCCCAAGAGTCATTTCGAAGACTATTCCACCATTTTCGGCGATCGACCTTGGTCGTCTCATATTCTTCGAATGGGATACCTTGGAAGGATCAGCTTACGCGACTTCTTAAGGAGGTTAAGAGAACGGTGGCGGTCTACGAAACACCACACAGATACTGCTTCGGGAACCATAACCACAAGGTGGGCGACAACAATAATTCGGTTCACGAGTATTTGTTTATCGCCGGATAGCAGACACTTTATGTTTATCCATAGCAGAGACATTCCCCAGGCCGATGTACTCGCCGAGGTCGTCCATACGGTCGAAGCTGTCTCTGCTGGGGCACGGACCTTTGGCGACATCGCCGACGCGCTCGGAAAAGTTCAGCGCCAAGGCCGATACTACAGGCGCGCTGCCGAGATTTTGGGCTTCATCAGTAACCGCCACAATCGCTCGACTTTGACCCCAACCGGAACAGACTTTGCCAATCATCCGGCGCGTCGAACTCGGCTGCTGGCGGAAGCTGTGCTGAGGTCGCGCCTAATGCAACGTGTGCTGCCATTTTTTGAGGCTCGGAGAGAACAGGGAGTACGCCGCCAGGATCTCAGCAAGTTCATTAAAGAAGTCACGGAACCTGTCGGGAGCAGCATGATACCCCGGCGGGTCAGTACAATCGTCAGTTGGCTTACTGAGATTGGGATGGTTGAAGAAAAGAGCGGCCGGTACTTTCTTCGGCAACAGCTCCCTGCCGGCCTAAAGATTCTTGAGTACGAAGCCTCGGACGAGCCACTCTTTCCCACGAAGTACGACCTTGACGAATACGAGGGCATTGCCGGAAGCGTGCGAGGTGCGAGAGGTACGCTTACCGTCTTGATTGACGACGCCGCCAAGGAACGAGCCGAAGCCGTCCACCAGAAGCTAACTGCGTTGGTTGCTGAAAAAATAAGGGCCGCGGGCGCGATTCCCAAGAGCAACAGGTATGTGGATCTTTCTGCTGCCCTGAGGGGCGACATCTTCCTTTTCGAAATGAAGTCAACAACCGCAGGCAACCTCCACGGCCAGGTTCGCAAAGCAATTTCCCAACTCTACGAATACCGATACCTACAGCAACTTAGCTCCGCAAAACTGGTCGTGGTGATTGAGAATAAACCGCCAAGAGAAAAGTGGTGGTTGGTGGACTACATCGTTAGAGACAGGCAACTTTTAATCGCTTGGGATGGTGATGGAGATATTCTGCATTGTCCGGCAGGAATAAGCGCGGAGCTAAACTTTCTCGCCTGAGGCTATTTGGCCCGAAGCTCCGCGGCGCCTCCCCTACCGCCCATCCCACCCCGGCAATGCAGCTCAGACGGGCATAAATCGTGATACAACTCTTGCGGCCAGGGCGCCTTCCCTCGCCGCTGAAATTGGACGGTGGTGCTTCAATGGCTCAATCTGGATCAGGGGCATACAGCATTTTCAGTCTGGCTTCCGAGAGCACAAATGCGCGCAAACTTGCAGCGCGAGCGGTGGAGACCTACCCGCAGGATTGGATCGTTATACACGAAACACTTCAGAATGCTCTCGACGCGATACAAAAGGGGGCGCGCCCTTCGGGCGAAATCTCAATCCTGATGGATCTGGATCGCCAGCTTGTCGAAATTCACGACAACGGCAAAGGCTTTCCACACCGAATTTCCTTGCTGGGAATGGGCGGCAGTGACAAAGACGATGACCCCGACGCAAGCAAACTGGGAGGCAACCTCGGAGTCGGGTTAAAGGTGGTTATTTTCTCGAGCCAGACCTTCAGTATAGAGAGCGTCGTGGATCGAAAACAATGGACGGTCAGCGCCATGGACGGGCACCGCTTCCGAGAAGGAGCAGATGTTATCCTCCGTCCAGAACCCGAGGCCGACTTGGACGCTGAAAACGGCACCAAGGTCACTTACACGTTTCCAGGTCGAGAGGTCACCGACTTCGTTCAACGTGTTTACGACACGTACTTCGGCAGAATAGATGACGACCTTGCACATTCATCCATGGATAAATTCATTTTCGCATTGAGGTATCACTTCCGCGCCAATTCGTACGCAGGTAGCGTCAGCGCATTGCTCGGCACGGGCGCCGTGAAACCGGTCGTTATCACGGTCACCCTCTTCTGCCACTCTAACGAAGCGAGAGCAATGCTGTCCAATGAGCTGCGAAATCTCTTCCTGGCGCGTCCGGAAATTTCGACCGACTTCCCAAACAAGCATTGGGACATCGCCGAGGTCATTAACGGCCTACCACGGAGACTTCGCAGGCCGTTCTTGGTGATGGACCCTGCGATACCAGAGGGCGGACGCCTCCAGAGGTATGCTTCCAACCACATTTTGATCAAAAAGTTCACGACACAGGACGAAATGAGGACGCTTCTGAGGAATCCATATCTAAGGCAGCCAATCGACATACCCGCCTATGAGCGTTTCCTCGATCAAGTAGAAGGAATCTATCTCATAGTTGGATCCGTCGATTTGGTCGAGAAGTACCTGATTGAAAGACAGAAACAGGCTATCGCGGCATCCGGCATCCCATCCTCCCATCTGATTGACTCGCCCGTTGGCATCGGAGAGCTAGGATACGTAGCGAACATTCACCTGATCATAAACGTCAAGCAGAAGTTGAACCTCGGCAAGCAGACTGTCAGCAACCCCTGGCTGGTGGGGAAGTGCAATGAATTCTTCAGGGACGCATTTAAGGCCACCCTCCGCCACGTCGCGAAGGCTTTTGTGGGCGAGCAACAATTGACCACTTCTGCAGACGCCATTGAGGAAGCGGCGAGGCCCACGACGGCAATTGTCGAAAGGCCTGATCTGGGCCTACCGTCGATTAGCCTTGTGAAGGCACCCTGCGCAGAAACCGAAGTGATTGCGCTCTTCTATGAGCTCATCGGAAGGGGCTACCTCTCCGGCTATAGCACCTACGCGCTCTACCATGTCAAAACGTACGACGGGCAGGGAATGATGAAGTTGCAAGACATGCCCGAAATCCCAAGGCCAAGCTCGGACTCGCAGCTCCAGAATTTTGAGTTCAAGCTCATGATCTCATATCTCCTGGACGATTTTGAAACTGGGAGGAAGAGACCCGAAGACATCGCCCTGTTAATTGTGTGGGAGGATGATGAGCCGACTCATCCTGACTACCAAGTTGTCGACATTGATCAAACCCCGGACCGGGATAGATACATGACCGGGGTTGACCGCTGCCTTGTTACCCGGGGAGGAAGATCGATCCAGGTCTTGGTGCTAAAAGATGTGGTGGACCGCCTGCGATCTCACTTGAACTAGTGATTCGCATCCGGGCCGCGCGAACGGTCCCATTCGCCCTTGTTGACGCTCACCATGCGTCCGGCATGGCACGTAATTCCGTTGTTGGAAAGGAAATACGGCGGGTCGGCAAAGATCAGGTCGATCTGCGCTTCCGGGATGGCGGCGAGGATATCGAGGCAGTCGCCCTGGTAGATTTTGATTCCGTGCTTTTTGTCATGGAAGGCTAAAGCAGTGGCTAGTGGCGAGTGGCTGGTGGCGAGATCAGGAGAATCGGGAACAGAATCGCCGGTCGATTGGGGTCGTTTGGGCACGTGGCCTCGGCGCTGGCGCGAAAACGGATCGGATCGTTGATCGGAGTGCTACCCGTGTCAAGGGAGGCAGCGGGAGTGCACAGCCCCTTCCTTCGTCAGGGCGGGCAAGAGTGGCTGTGCTACAAGGACCATCTACGAGATGACCTGATGTCGCGAAAGCTAGACCTCCTGCGATACCTGAAGGGGCCGAAGGGCCGGGCGGACCGGAGGTCCATCGGTCAGGCCAATGCCGTCGCCGCGCTCGTCCTCCAGCATCCCCAATCCGCCGGGCAGCTCGTGCGCGCCTTGTGGGATGCGGATGGGGTGGTGCGCATGCGCGCTGCCGACGCCCTGGAGAAAGCCTCACTCCAGAACCCCAAACTGCTGGCGCGTTACAAATCCGAACTCCTGGGCCTGCTGGCGGAAGCCACCCAACAGGAACTGCGCTGGCATCTGGCGCTGATGGTCTCTCGGCTGCCACTCACCTCAGCCGAACGTCTGCGAGCCGCAGCCCATTTGCGGCGATATCTCGAAGACCGCAGCTCGATCGTAAAGACGTGCGCCCTCCAAGGCCTCGCGGAGGTAGCAACACAGGAGGCAGATTCTTTTCGCCTTGAGGTCGTCGATCTCTTGCGCGCCGCTTTGCGCAGCGGCACCGCGGCCATGCGCGCCCGCAGCCGCAAGCTCCTGAAACGTCTGAAAGCGGAGGTTTGAGATAGGAGTTGAGAAGAGAGCAGAGGTGCGGAAGTGCCTAACTTCGAGCCACGAACGCGCGGTGCCCTGAGGGACTTAGATCAGCTTCTGGAAGACTTCCAGAGTCACGCCAAGTTGCCGGAGGATTTTGAAAAACAACGGCGGCCCGATTTCGCGTCCGCCGTGGAGGGGAATAGTGACGGCGCGCCCGTCCGGATGATTCCACCGCTCATGACTTCCAGTTTGTCTTGTTTTCGAGAACCCCAGACGGCGCGCCGCATTCTGCAACTGGCGGGCCGTAGCGCTAGGCATGGAGAATTTCGGTGGTGTCAGCGGGGAGGGGCGTTCCCTTTTCGGAGTATTCCTGGGCGATCATGCGGAAGACGTTGTCGAGCTCGGCGAGTGCCGCTTCCCGATTCTGCATCAGGGCATAACAGCCGGGGATTGCTGGAATCTCTGCAACCCAGGAACCGTCTTCCTGACGGTACAGCACGGTCTTATAGTCTTCGCGCTGCATTAAGCCTCCGAAGCTGGCAAGGCAGTTTAGCACGGAAGTTCGCGCTCGCCGTTGACGTCAATTGCTTGGGAAACGCAGTGAGCCCATGTGTTCCAATGGTCGCCACACGAAATGCGACGAAGGAACTTGCCCGCGGGAGTCAGCAAGGCATACGCCTTGAGGCACTCTTGCTGGCCGCTGACGACTGGTGGTTGCTTCTCGCCGATTTTCGAATTTCGATTTTCGAAAACATGAAGCATCCTTGCGCGGCGCGGCGGCGCGGGCGTATATTTGGCCCCCGCCGCGTGAAGAAAGCGGCCGCCACACGGGCACCGGCCGAAGCCCGTGCCACGGACCGCGTGGAGTCCTCCATGAACGCGATAACCGTCCAGAACGAGCTGAACATTTACGAGTCCGCGGAAGCGCGCTTCGAGCTCGCCGCGCGGAAGCTCGGACTGGAGGAGGGCCTCTACAAATACCTGAAGTATCCCAGCAAGGAAATCACGATCTACATTCCCGCGGCGCTCGACAACGGCAAACTGGAAGTCTTCAAAGGCTACCGCGTGCTGCACTCGAACATTCGCGGGCCGGGCAAGGGCGGCATCCGCTTTTCGCTGGATGTGACGCTGGAAGAAGTGCGCGCGCTCGCCGCCTGGATGACCTGGAAGTGCGCCGTGGTCAACATTCCGTTCGGCGGAGCGAAAGGCGGCGTGATTTGCGATCCCGCGGCGCATTCCCTTGCGGTGATCGAGCGGATCACGCGGCGCTACACGGCGGAACTGTCCGAATGGCTGGGGCCGGAGCGCGACATTCCCGCTCCGGACATGGGAACGAACGAGCAGACCATGGCCTGGGTGATGGACACCTACTCGATGCACGTCCGCCAGGCCACCACCGCGGTGGTCACCGGAAAGCCGCTGGAGCTGGGCGGCTCGCTGGGCCGGCGCGAAGCCACCGGCCGGGGCCTGCTGATGGTGACGAATCGCGCCCTGGCCAGACTGGGCCGGCGCCCGCAGGATTCGCGCGTCATCATCCAGGGTTTCGGCAACGTGGGCACCTACGCCGCCAAATTGATGTTCGAATCGGGCTACAAAATCATCGGCCTGGCGGACATTTCCGGAGCGCTCTACAACGAGAAGGGAATCGACGTGCCGGGGATCATCCGCTGGGTGCACGGCGAGAAAAAACCGCTGGCGGAGTTTCCGGGCGGGGGCGCGCGCATGTCCGCGCACGCGGTGATTTTCCAGCCCTGCGACATCCTGGTGCCCGCGGCTACGGAGAACCAGATCACCAGCGAAAACGCCCAGGACGTGCAGGCCAGCATCCTGATCGAAGGCGCCAACGGGCCCACCACCGCTCCGGCGGACGAAATCCTGGACGGCAAAGGCGTGTTTGTCATCCCCGACATCCTGGGCAACGCGGGCGGCGTCACCGTGAGCTATTTCGAGTGGGTGCAGGACCGCCAGGGCTTCTTCTGGCGCGAGAGCGAAGTGAACGAGCGGCTGCAGGACGTGATGGACCGCAGCTTCGAGGACGTGGTCCGCTACGCCGATGCGCACAAAGTGAACAACCGCATCGCGGCGTATATGCTGGCAATCGACCGCGTGGCGCGCGCGCTGAAACTGCGCGGGATTTACGCGTAGGAAAGATTTGAGGTCCTCGTAGGGGCACGGCATGCCGTGCCCTTCTGTCTTTTCTCTCCGGCGTGTTTCTGGAGGGGCGCGGAAGGGTGAGTGAGGCGGTAAAACGCGGAAGTGCGAACGAGGCACGCTTGCGGCGAGAGATATGCGCCGCGGGGCGAGAGCTGCGCGAGCTGGGATTTCTGCCCGCCGCGGCGGGCAATCTCTCCGTGCGGCTTTCCGATGGCAGGATTCTCACCACTCCTTCGGGCGCGGAGAAGGGCGAGCTGGCGCCGGGCGACCTGATTCGGCTGCGAGCCGACGAAAATCCGGCGCGAGGCAAACCCGGTGCGAGGCCAAACGGTGCGGCGCGGCACGTCTCGTCCGAGATCGCGATGCACCTGCGGATTTACGAGCTCCGCCCGGACGTGCGCGCGGTGTGCCACGCCCATCCGCCCGTGGCCACGGGATTCGCAGTGGCGGGCCGTGCGCTGGACAGCGCGACGCTGGGCGAAGCGGCCATTCTACTGGGTGCGGTGCCGCTGGCGCCGTATGGCGCGCCGGGCACGCCGGAATTGGCGGAGTCGATTGCGCCTTTTGTCGCGCGGGCCAACGCCGTGCTGCTGGCGAACCACGGCGTGGTGACGGTTGGGGAGGACCTGCGCACTGCGGTCCAGAGGATGGAGATTGTGGAGCACAGCGCGCGTGTGCTGCTGGTGGCGGAACTGGCCGGAGGAGCGAAATTGTTGACGCGGGAGCAGGTGCGCGCTCTGGTGGCGTCGCGTGCACGATACGGATTGCCGCCGCTGCCGGCCGACGCCGTTCCGTGGGTGGTGGCGGAGGACTGTGAGAGCGAACGCCGGGGATTCCCGGCGAAGGAGGAGCGGTGGGGAGCGAGACGGAATTCCTCGAGGCGGTGAAGCAGGGCCATACGGCGCGGGTTAGGCAGATGCTGGAATCCAGCCCGGCGCTGGCCGGCGCGTGCGCGGAATCGGGCGAATCCGCGGTGCTGCTCTCCGTTTATTACGGGAAGGACGATGTGAGGGAGCTGCTGCTCGAGCGCGGCGCGCCGCTCGACGTTTTCGAAGCCGCGGCGGCGGGCGTGCGCGAGACCGTCGCAGCGCGCCTGAGGGAAGACGCTGAACGGGTGCGCGCGTTTTCCCACGATGGATTCACCCCGCTGCATCTCGCCGCATTTTTCGGGCGCATTCCGGTGGTGGAGCTGCTGCTCTCGGCAGGCGCGCCGGTGAATGAAGTTTCGCGAAACCCCTCCGAGCTGCGCCCGCTGCATTCGGCCGTGGCGCACCGGCAGCCGCAGGTGGCGCTGGAGATCGCCCGCGCATTGATTGCCGCGGGTGCGGAGGTGAACGCGACGCAGCACGGAGGATGGACGCCACTGCACGCCGCGGCGCTGCATGGAAATCTGCCGCTGGTGCGGCTGCTGCTGGATGCGGGCGCTACGGCGAGCGCGAAGAACGACACCGGACAAACGCCCGCGGCGCTGGCGAAATCCAAAAACCAGAATGACGTCGCGGGGCTGCTCGCCCAGCGCGGCGGCTGATCGCACAGCAGTCGCGGCGCCTGGGGTTTTGTCGCCGAGCCGGCCTCGCGATAGAATTTCAAGATTATGGCTTCGCTTCTCTCCAATCCCGCGCCGATCGCCGCCGAAGATGTCGCACGCTCCGCCGCCGAGTTCGGCCACAGCTTCACGCTGCCCGCCGAAGCCTATCGTTCCGCGGACGTGTTCGCCTGGGAGATGGAGCATTTCTTCGAGGGCGGTTGGGTGTGCCTGGGCCGCGAGGAGGAGGCGGCGCGGGCCGGCGATTATCGCGCGGTGCGGCTGGGCCGCGAGGGGATTCTGCTCTCGCGCGATGCGGAGGGGCGCCTGCACGCATTCTTCAACGTATGCCGGCATCGCGGCCACGAACTGCTCGAGCCCGGCGCGTGCGCCAACGCGCGCGCCATCCGCTGTCCCTACCACGGATGGGTGTACGAGCTCGACGGGCGGTTGAAGACGGCTGCGCGGTTCGGCGACGTGGCCTGCTTCGACCCGGCCGGGACCGGCCTGGTGCCCGTGCGGGCGGAAACGTGGCACGGCTGGATCTTCGTCAATGCGGATGGCCAGGCGCCGCCGCTCGCGGAGTGGATGGGTGAGCTGACGGGCCTGCTGGCGGGGCACGCACCCGGGGAATTGCGCATCGGCGCGCGCTCTATTTACGAGGTCGCGGCCAACTGGAAAATCCTGACGGAAAATTACCACGAGTGCTATCACTGCCCGCAGATTCACCCGCAACTGTGCCGCGTGAGCCCGCCCGACAGCGGACTGAATCCGCCGCACAATGGCGCCTGGATCGGCGGGTCGATGGAGCTGGCGGAGGGCGCGCAGACGATGTCGCTCGACGGGGCGCGCCACGCGGACTATCTGCCCGGGCTCAGCGCGGAGCAGCACCGGCTGGTGTATTACTACGGGCTGTTTCCGAACCTGCTGATCAGCCCGCATCCGGATTACGTGCTGACGCACCGGCTCGAGCCGCTGGCGCCGGACCGCACGCGCGTGGAGTGCAATTGGCTGTTCCCGCCGCAGGAGCTCGCGCGGGAAACATTTTCACCGAACTATGCCGTGGAATTCTGGGACGTGACCAACCGCCAGGACTGGCGCGCCTGCGAATCGGTGCAGCGCGGCGCGGGCTCGGCCGGATACCGCCAGGGCCCGCTTTCGGAGCGCGAGGAAATGGTGTACTGCTTCGTGTCGCACGTGGCCCGGAGTTATTTGACCGGACGGTACGAGCCGGTCGGCGCGCCGTGATCGGCCGCAGGGGCACTCACCCTCCCGAACGCCCAGGCGGTTCGTGCCCCCGCGGATCGTTCCGGCCGAGCTACCGGATCACGAAATACGAGTCGCGGCCGTGGAGACGAATCTCGCTAATGCGGCCATTCTCGTCATAGCGGACGGATGTGTACTCGGCTTTTGCGTCCGCCTTCTTCCATTCTCCATTGGCTTCTGCGACAACCTTATGGCTGTGAAGAAACGATACTTTGTTGCCGTCGAACACCAGTTGATACGAGCCGGGCTGGACGGACGAGCCTCCAACCTGGCCGGTTCGAGTGAGAACGATATCGGCCCGGTCCGGCCGAGCGAATGCCGGGAACGCCATCGCCAGCGCCGCCAGCAATGCCACGACCACTGCAATCTTGCTGCGTTGAGAGACACCCATGGCTTCCTCCCTCTTTCCTTAAAGGATTCAGCCTCCGAGGACGCTGTTGGCGGCTACCGGGGAGAAGCTCGCTACCGCGCGCCGCAGAGAAGCTGCAATTACTGTGACGATAGGGGTAGCGATTTTGTTTCGGGGACAATCATAAAAACATCGTAAATGTTGGGGCCAAAGTGTCACCTGTTCGATTCCGGGACGCCAAAAACAGCGGGGACGACCGCCCGAAATTGGGACGTGGAACGGACTGGGGACGCGTGTTCCTTTTCCAGCTCGGCGGAGTGAGAATCTCCCGCCACGCGTCTCTGCGACGAGGTGGTGGGTGCTGAGGATGCACGGCAAAGACTGCGCCGCACGCCTGGCGGCTTTGCGGCAGGCGCGTTGACACCCTTTCACTCCTCCCCAATAATCACCTGGAATGATCGGACTGCTGCGCGGCGCATTGCTCGAGAAACGGCCCGGCCAGGTGATCGTGGACGCGGGAGGAGTGGGTTACGACGTGCACATTCCCCTCTCCACGTTTGCTGCGCTGGGCGCGCTTCGCGCCGAGGTGACCCTGCTGGTTTACACCCACGTTCGCGAGGACCAGATTTCGCTTTACGGATTTCTCACCGCGCGGGAAAAACATCTGTTCGAGATGCTGCTGTCAGTGAGCGGCGTGGGCCCTTCGCTCGCGCTCCGAATTCTTTCGGGGATGAGCGTGGACGAGATAATTCCCGCCGTGCGCCGCGGGGATGCGGCCGCGCTGACGCGAATCAACGGGGTGGGGCGCAAAACCGCGGAGCGCGTGATCGTCGAACTCAAAGATAAACTCGCCGCTGCGGAGACCGCCGCCGCGGAGCCGCGGGTGGCTCGCTCGCAACTCGAGGAAGATCTCGTTTCCGCGTTGGTAAATCTGGACTACGAGAAACGCGATGCGCAGCGCGCTGTGGAGATCGTGCGGAAGGACGGTATGCCGGCGAGTTTCGACGCTGCCCTGCGTGCCGCGTTGAAGCAGCTCAGGCCGCCGGAAGGCGCCCGCCGCGGATCAGGCCAGTGATTGCCTCCCGTGCCAGTTCGCATTGGGGCGTGCGCGCATGATCGAAATTCTCTGGGAATTCGTGGTACGCGAAGAGTGCACGCAGGAATTTGAAAAGCATTACTGCGCCTCGGGAACCTGGGCGGAGTTTTTCAGGCGGAGTCCCTCCTACCACGGCACCACGCTGCTCGCCGGTGAGCAGAGCCGCTATCTCACCTGGGACCGCTGGGATTCGCTGGAAGCTTACGAGGAGTTCCGGCTGGCGAACCGCGTGGAATACGACGACCTCGACACTCGCTTCGAAGCTCTCACCGTTTCCGAGCGCCGCCTCGGAGTCTTTGAGATGAAGTAGAATCGGTAGCGCGAAACCTCCGCATGGCCAAACCGAACCAGCGAATCGTATCCGGCGCGCCCTCCGCGGAGGAAGTGCGCCTGGAGGCCAGCGTCCGGCCGAAGCGGCTGGCGGAATTTGTGGGGCAGTCGCGGGTGAAAGAGCTGCTGGCCATCACCATCGAGGCGGCGAAGAACCGGGGCGAGGCGCTCGACCACGTACTGCTCTACGGTCCGCCGGGGCTCGGCAAAACGACGCTGGCGCAGATCCTGGCGCACGAGATGGGCGTGCCCATCAAAACGAGTTCGGGGCCCCTGCTGGAGCGTAAAGGCGATTTGACCGCAGTGCTTACCGCCCTCGAGTCCGGCGAAATGCTGTTCCTGGACGAGATCCACCGCCTGTTCCCGGAAATCGAGGAAATCCTGTATCCCGCCATGGAGGATTTTCAGATTGATCTGGTGATCGGGCAGGGGCCGGGCGCGCGGATTCACCCCTACCGGCTGAACCGTTTCACGTTGATCGGCGCCACGACGCGCGCGGGGCTGCTCACTGCGCCGCTGCGTTCGAGGTTCGGAATTGTCCACCGCCTGGATTTCTATTCGCCGGAAGAGCTGCTCCAAATCGTCCTGCGTTCGGCAAAGATTTTGGAGATTGGGATCGACGAAGCCGGGGCGCAGGAGATCGCGCGGCGCGGCCGTGGCACGCCACGCGTGGCCAACCGGCTGTTGCGGCGAGTTCGCGATTTCGCGCAGGTGCGCGCCGAGGGCCACATTTCGTTGAAAGTCGCGCGGGAATCGCTGGGCCTGCTCGGCGTGGACGAGCAGGGCCTGGATGAAGTGGACCGCAGCCTGCTCCGCGCGCTCATCGATAAATACTCGGGAGGCCCGGTGGGGCTGGGAACTCTCGCCGCCACGCTGAGCGAAGAGGAAGACGCCATTGAAGAAATCTGCGAGCCCTACCTGATGCAGCTCGGCATGCTCGACCGCACTCCGCGTGGGCGAGTGGCCACCGCGCTGGCCTACAAACATTTCGGCCTCGAGGCCGGCGGCCGGCAGCCGAACCTGTTTTGAACGCTGGAAAGGCGGATGGCGCGATGAGAAGGACTATTTATCTGGGCCTGGGATCGAATCTCGGGGATCGCGCCGCGAATCTCGAGCAGGCCATGGCCGGGCTTGCCGGCGCGGGAATTGAGATCCTGAAGCGGTCCTCACTGTACGCCACCGAACCTTTGGGGTTTGGCACGCAGAACTGGTTCCTGAACTGCGTCGTGGAAGCGGCTACCGAGCTCATGCCTCGGCAATTGCTCCACTCGACTCAGCAGGTGGAACGCGACATGGGCCGGCGGAGGCTGGTCCGCGGCGGCCCGCGAACTGTGGACATCGACATTCTGCTCTACGCTGCGAATGCGGTCCGTATGGCGGATCTGGAAATTCCGCATCCCCGAATCGCCGAGCGCCGCTTTGTGCTCGTGCCTCTGCGCGAGATTGCCCCGGGCCTGCGGCATCCCATCCTGCGGCGCACGATTGGCGAACTGCTGGCGGCGACTGCGGACCGCAGTGAGATTCACCGCTGGCAACCTGCCGGCAATCCCGCAGCGGCGCTCGCGCAGGGAAATGCCGGAGTGGATTCGCCGTGACGGCATCCGCAGGAGAATCACGCGTGACGGAAGCCGATTTCATGCGCCGGGCAATCGCGGCAGCGCGTGAAGGGATAGCTGCCGGCCAATCGCCGTTTGGCTCGGTGATCGCGCGCGGTACGGAGATCGTCGCCGCGATGCACAATACGGTATGGCGCGACACGGACCCGACGGCCCACGCCGAGGTGAGCAGCATCCGCGCCGCGGCGCGTGCGCTCGCGACCATTGATCTCTCCTCGTGCACTCTTTACTCCACATGCGAGCCCTGCCCCATGTGTCTCGCCGCCATCCACTGGGCGAAAATTCGCCGCATCGTGTATGGCGCGGCGATCGCCGATGCGGCTGCCGCGGGATTCTCCGAACTGCGCGTGGCCGCTGGCGAACTGGCCCGGATGGGAGGCAGCAGCCTGATTGTGGAAGGGGGGCTGTTGGCGGAGGAATGCCGCGCCCTGTTTGAAGAGTTCCGCCGGGAGAGCGCGGGAAAAACCTACTAGTCCGGAAGCCAGTAGGGAGCAATGGCCGGGTGGTTCCACGAGATCCGGAAACCGCATCGGGTCGGCAGTACAGCGGTTGGGCGCGGCAAGGCGGCTCGAAAAATCCAGCGACGGCAGCGGCGGGATGTGAAAACAGTTTCCTCCTCACTCCCGTGAAGTTCTCATCAGACGGGATGTCAGAGGAGCCGCCGAAAATAACACATTTATTTTCAATGCGTTAGGTATCGTCCATAAGGCCAAACTTTGGACATTGGCTTGCTAGAGTCATTTGTCTGAGGGAATGGTGTATTGCGAGGACAGATGAAGCTTTCTCTACGCGCCATAACCCTAATCTTAGCCCTGCTGGCCGCAGCTGCTACCGCGGCTGCCGATCCGGTCACGCTGACGCTGAACAATGGCGGCAGCAATGTCATGGGCGGGGTGTACGTCGGCCCCTACAATTTCACGGAGACCGGCAATGGGGCTCCTGTCACGCTTCAACTCGTCTGTGATGACTTTCAGGATAATGTGTTTGCTGGGGAGCAGTGGTCTGCGGTCACGTCCACATTTCCTTCCCTGAGCAACGTGCAATTCAGTGGCAGCAGCCAGGGCTATCTGGAGATCGCCTGGCTGGTGCAGCAAATGTCCGCCCATATTGGCAACGCCGAGATCGTCGGCCAGCTCCAGTGGGCCATCTGGGACGTGTTCGACCCCGGCATTTCCGGCCACGATCCGTATGGGACCATCAGCAGCTACGACCAGTCGCAGATCAGCAACTGGCTTCAGATGGCGCTCGATGCGGCCACGAACAATCAGGTCGGAGGACTTTCCGGGTTGACGATTTACACGCCTGTGCCGGGTTCGCAGGTACCGAGCACGGACGGGCCGCCACAGGAATACTTTGACCCCGTCCCCGCGCCGGAGCCGGGGAGCCTGATGCTGATCGGAAGCGGGCTGTTGGGGCTGATGGCTTTTCGACGGCGGCTTTCGCTGTAAACCAGAATTCACCCTTCTCTTCTCCGCGGGCCGATGACTCTCCATCGGCCCGTTTTTTTTGCGGCTCATGTCCCCGCTTTCGGGGTGTCCCCTCAGTTCGCTGGGCCTGAATTTCGCCATCGTTGACTCGGCATCACGCGCCACCTACACTCGCCGGCCAGAGTCATGGCGCGCAAACCCGTTCCCTCGCGCAGAGGCGCCGCACGAAAGCGGCGCAGGGATGCCGCGCCGGGGGAGCGCTCGCTCGCGAGCCGGATTCTGCTCGCCGCCAACCTGCTGTTTGAATTTCCGTCCCGTGCGGCATGACCGAGCTGGCGCACAAACTCCGGCTGGTGGATTACTTCACGCTGGGGTTCGGCTCGATGGTCGGCGTCGGCTGGCTGGTGCTGATGGACGACTGGCTGGGGCGCGGCGGGCCAGCGGGCGCCATCCTGGCTTTCGCACTGGGGGGCGCGGCGCTGCTTCCGGTGGGCTACGTGTACGGCCGGCTGATCAGCCTGCGGCCCGACGCGGCCGGAGAGGTTGCCTACACGGCGGCCGTATTTCCCCGCCCGGCGAGCTACTGGACCGGATGGATGATGCTGCTCGCCTATGCCATCGTCTGTCCGTGGGAAGCGGTGGCGATCGGACGCGTGGCCGCGTTCATATTTCCCGCGCTCGATTCGGTGGAACTGTACCGAGTGGCCGGCTCGCCGGTGCATCTGCCGCACGTGGCGCTGGGCCTGGCGCTGACCGGCACGCTGGCCGTGTTGAACTTTCGCGGGATCCGGCAGAGCGCGACTTTTCAGAATCTGACGACGTTCGGGCTGCTCGTGCTGTTCGTGGTGTTCGGCACGGCGGGAGTGGCGCGGGGATCGGCGCGCAATTTCGCGCCGCCCTGGAGCCACGGGCCGGCGCTCTCCGTGCTCCTGACGCTGCAAATCGTGCCCTACTTCATGACCGGTTTCGAATCCACCGCAAAGGCGTCCGAGGAAGCGCATCCGGAATTTCCTCAGCGGCATCACCTCTACGCGCCGTTGATGGCCATTGCGGCTGCCATTGTGTTCTACTGCGGTGTAATTGCCGTGGTGGCCTGGGCACAGCCGTGGCGGAGCGTGGCGGGAACGAACTTTCCCACCGCGGTGGCCATCGAGCGCGCTGTGGGCAGCCGCTGGGTGGTCAATGTGATCCTGGCGGCGGCGCTGCTTTCGCTCGGAAAAGTGTTCAACGGAAATTTTGTGGCTGCGACGCGCCTGCTGTTCGCCATGGCGCGACGCGGGCTGGTTTCCCCGGCCTTTGCGGCGGTGCACCCGCAGTTTCAGACGCCGTCCGCCGCGGTGATGGCCGTGGGAACGGGGACGGCTCTGGCCAGCCTGCTGGGGTCGCAATTGCTCGTGCCGATTTCGGAAGTGGGTTCCTTTGCCGCCGGGTTCGGCTGGATGATGGCCTGCGCCGCGTATTTCGCCATGCGGCCCGCGCCGATCGACCGCGCGCTGGCCGTTGCCGGCGCGCTGGTGGGGGCGAGTCTGCTGGTGATGAAACTGGTGCCCGCGGTTCCCGGCCACTTCACGCGCTGGGAATTCGTGGCGCTGGGCCTGTGGATTGCGCTGGGCGCCGCGGTACACCGCCCGGCGGGGCTTTCCGGGAGCCGCTGATGCGGAAAATCATCGTGTACATCGCGACGAGCGCCGACGGATTCATCGCGCGGCCTGACGGCGACGTGGGCTGGCTCGACCGGCCCCGCGTAGCGGGCAGTTACGGGATGAACGATTTCTACCGATCCATCGACACCGTGCTGATGGGCCGGAAGACCTACGACCTCGCGCTGAAAATGGGGCAGACCTCCTACCCCGGAAAAAAGAACTTCATTTTCTCCCGAAAGCCGCGGCCCAGCGGCATGCAGGAAGTGGAATTCGTCGCGGAGGAGGCCGGAGAATTTGCAAAGGGCCTGCGCGTTACCCCGGGAAAGGACATCTGGTTGGTGGGAGGGGCCGAGCTGATCGGCTCGCTTCTCGACGCCGGGCAGGTGGATGAATTCATCATCCACGTGATTCCCATCCTCATCGGCGAGGGGATTCCGCTCCTGCATCCGCGGCATCGCGCGGTCCCGCTGGCGCTGCTCTCCGCCCGCAGTTTCCCGGATGGAGTGGTGCGGCTCCATTACCTGGTCCAAAGGCGATCCGGCGCGACAGCGCGCGGACCGAAGCGGCCGCGCCGCCGGGGCTCCTGAGGGACGAAGATCCGCTCATGGCCAATCAGGCGAATACGCAACTGCTGCGCCTGTCGGAATGGGTGATGGCGGGATGTATGATTGCCGCCGCGGTGATCACGATTTGGAACGCGGCGGGCGAGGCGCGCCTGCCGTTTCAGTTGGACTATGAAGAGGGGAACATCCTGAACGCGGCGGTCCGGCTCGACGCCGGGCAGACCGCCTATCCCGATCCCCACGTCTATCCCAACATTCTCGACCCCTACGGGCCGGTGGGCTACTGGGTGGCCGCGGAAAGCGTTCGACTGGGCGGGGTGAATCTTACGCCGGCGCGGCTGGTGATGCTGGTCTGTGGCGTGGCGATTGCAATCTTGCTCGTGCTGCTGACGAGGGAGTGGACCGGATCGGGAGTGTTGGCTGCGGCGTTTGGGCTCTATTTCGTGGCGAACGGAGTCGCACGGGCGTGGCTGCCGCTCCTTCGAGTGGATTTGCTGGCCATCGCGCTCAGCCTGGCGGGATTCTGGTTATGCATGCCCGCAGCGGCGGATGGGCGCGGCGCCGGGCGCTGGTGGCTGCCTTCCGCCCTGCTGTTTGCGCTGGCGCTGTTTGTGAAATACACGGCGCTCGCGGCGCCGGCGGCGTGCGTTCTGTATCTCCTCGTGCGGCGGGAGTTGCGGCGCGCGCTGCTGCTCGGAGGAACGCTGGGTGCTCTGTGCCTGGCGGGATGTCTGTGGATGCAGGCCGTCACCGGCGGCCAGTTTTTCTTCCACATGTTCCGCACGCATCCGGACCCGTACACGTTCCGCCGGCTGGCGGGAATTTTCATCCTGGTGGAGCCGAGCGTGGTGGCGCTCGTTCCGCTTCTGCTCGCATTTTTCCTGACGAAGGCGCGGCAGTCGCTTGGCGCGCTGCTCTACCTGCTCTGTGCCGTGGGCGTGGTCCTCGTGACTGGGGGAAAAGCCGGCTCATTCATCAATCATTTTCTGGAGCCGATTGCAGCATGCTCGCTGGCCGGGGCGCTGGGATATCAGGCGTGGGCGGAGTCGCCGCGCGCGCCGCGGTTGCTGCCGCTGCTGCCCTGCCTCGTCGGCTGTGTGGCGCTGTACATGGCCGGAGCGTTCACGCAGGACGCGCGAGTGGTTCCACTGCACATTTCCGGCTGCGAGGACGTGTATCGCCTGGTGCGCGAGTCGCCGGCGCGGATGGTGCTCTCGGAAAATGTGGGGGCGGTCGTTCTGGCCGGACGTGTGCCGGAGGTGTCCAACCCATTCGTCCTCGATCAACTGGTCCGGCATCGGGAAATGTCCGGCGAGCCCCTGGAGGAGATGTTGGCACAGCGAAAATTCGGAATGGTCGTGCTGAGCAACGATCCGGAGACGATGGAAATGGAAGGCAGCACGCGCTGGTGGCCCCGGCTGGTGCGATTGATGGACCGCAACTACCGAGTGGCAAAACTCTACGATTGCACCGAGGCCAATGTGGTGCTGGAGCCGCGGCCGTCAATACCCGCAGCGGGAGCAGAGGCGCCCGCCGGACGACAATCCGCTTCCGGCAGCGCGCGGCGGTAGGGTGCTTGCCGGTGCCGCCCGGGCAGCATAAACTGAAAAACTGGGAGAACGATACTGGCATCGCCCTTTCCGATCCTGAACGGCGGTCATGCCGTCGCCGGCGGGTGCGGCGCGCCCGCGTACGTGCCGGGCCAGCATCCGCGTCCGCCGTGGCTGCGCGTGCGTTTTCCCGGCGGGCCGAACCACCAAGAGCTGATGCGCATCATGCGCACGCTCGGACTTCATACCGTGTGCGAAAGCGCGCGTTGTCCGAACATGGGGGAATGCTGGGAGCATCGCACGGCAACTTTTATGATTCTGGGGAACGTGTGCACGCGTGCCTGTGGATTTTGCTCGGTGCCGTCCGGAAGGCCGCTGGGGCCGCCGGATGAGGACGAGCCGCGGCGCGTAGCGGAGGCGGTGGAGCGCATGGGGCTGCGCTACACCGTGGTGACGTCTGTGAACCGCGACGACGAGCCGGACGGAGGTGCGCACATCTTTGCGCGCACGATTGAAGAAATCCGCGGGCGTATGCCGGACTGCAAGGTGGAAGTGCTGATTCCGGATTTCCGCGGGGATTGGCAGGCGCTCGCGACCGTCGTGGCGGCGCGGCCCGACGTGCTCAACCACAACATGGAAACCGTGCCGAGGCTCTATCGCCGCGTGCGGAGGGGCGCGGTGTACGAACGCTCGCTGGAATTGTTGCGCCGGGCGCGGGAGAGCGCGCCGGAGATGCCGACAAAGACGGGAATGATGCTCGGGCTGGGCGAAACGCGCGATGAAGTGCTCGCAGCCATGCGGGACATCGCGGCGCAGGGCGCGGCCATCCTGACGCTGGGGCAGTACCTGCAACCCACCGCGGAACATTTGCCGGTGGAACGCTACGTGCCTCCCGACGAGTTCGCGGAATACCGGCGGGCGGGGCTGGAAATGGGATTCCGGCACGTGGAATCGGGGCCGCTGGTGCGGTCCTCTTACCACGCGTTCGAGCAGGAAGAGGCGGCGCGGGCCTAGACTGCCGGTCGCCTGAATCGCATAAAATCGTATTGATAATTCGATTCTGCCCGGGTATCCTTGCGGCATGCCGGAACCCGAACTGATCAAACCGAGCGATGCCGCGCGCCTGCTCGGCATCAGCTATCCCACGCTCAAACAGTGGATTTACCACGGGAAGCTGCGCACGGTGCGCACGCCGGGCGGACATCACCGGGTGCCGCGCGCGGAGCTGGACAAATATCTGCACCGGGCGGGCGAAAAACCGGGGCCGGAGCGGCGGCGGAATTTCCGGCGGGTGAGCGGGCGCAACCAACTGGTGGGGCGAGTGGTGCAGGTGCGCATCGAAGGGCTGATGGCGCAGGTGAAACTCTCGATCGGCGGACAGGAAATCACGTCGATCATCACCGCGGATGCCGCGCGCGAATTGAACCTGCATCCGGGCGAGCGGGCCGCGGCGCTGATTAAATCGACCGAGGTCATGATCCTGCGCGTTTGAAGTGTCTTGCCGGCGGATTGGGAGCGGGAGAACTCATCGATGCGAATTCACCGGGCCGGTATCTTCGTACCCCTCGTCGCGGCACTCGTAACGCTGTGCGGTTTCGCGAGCCCGCGTACGACTGTCCAGGGGACGCAATTGGAGATCACGGTGGCGGCGGCCATCAGCATGAAGGACGCGATGGAGGCGCTCGAGAAGCGATTTAGCGCCCGGCCGGGCGCGCCGAAGGTCGCATGTACACTCGGCGGCTCGGGAATTCTGGAGAAGCAAATCGAAGAAGGTGCGCCGGTGGACGTGTTCATTTCCGCCGCGCCCGCGGAGATGAATGCGCTGGAAGCGAAAGGTTTGCTGCTGGCCGGGACGCGGCGCGACGTGACCGGGAATCGCCTGGTCCTGGTGGTGCCGGCCGGATCCACGGTAGTGAAAACGGTGGACGACCTGAAAAAGCCCGAGGTGCGCACCATCGCTATCGGCGAGACGCGCTCGGTGCCCGCGGGCCAGTATGCCGCCGAGGCGCTGCGCAACCTGAAACTCTTCGAGGTTCTGCAATCGAAGTTCGTGTTCGCGCAGAACGTTCGTGCGGTGCTCGCGTACGTCGCAGACCGGGACGCCGACGCTGGCTTCGTGTACGAAACCGACGCAAAGATTTCGGACCGAGTCGCGATTGCGACGGCATTGCCCGCGTCGTCGCACACGCCCATCGTCTATCCCGCTGCGGTCATCCGCGGTTCGCAGAATCGGGCGGGCGCGCGGGCCTTCCTCGAGTTTTTGGTTTCTCCGGACGCGCAGGCCATCCTTGCAAAGTATGGCTTCACGCCGCCGGCGAAGTAGCGCGCCCAATGGACCTCTCTCCGATTCGCTTGTCGCTCGAGACGTCGCTGGCGGCCACGGCTGCCGTAGCGCTGCTGGGGACGGTGGTGGCCGGATGGCGAGTGCGCCGCCGCGGCGTGGCGCTCGAACTGTTGGACGGAATCTTTCTGTTGCCGCTGGTGCTGCCCCCCACCGTCGTCGGTTTCCTTCTGCTGCTCGTGTTCGGACGCGCGAGCGCGCTGGGCGGATTGCTGTACACGCTGGGGCTGCGGCTGGTGTTTTCGTGGCCGGCAACAGTCGTCGCGGCCGCGGTGACCACCTTTCCGCTGATGTACATGACGGCGCGAGCGGCGCTGGAGCAGGTGGACGCGCCGCTGGTGGAGGCGGCGCGGACGTTGGGCGCGAGCGAGGCACGCATCTTCCGCGAGGTGCTGCTCCCGTTGGCCTGGCCGGGGCTGGCCGCGGGGATGGTGCTGACGTTCGCGCGGGCTCTCGGCGATTTCGGCGCCACGCTGATTCTCGCCGGGAATATTCCGGGGAGGACACAGACGCTTCCGCTGGCGATTTTCTTTGCGGTGGAATCGGGAGACACGGCGGAGGCGGTGCGCTTGTCGGTGGTGACGGTAGCGATTTCGCTTGCGGCGCTGGGCGCGTTGAACCTGTGGACGCGGCACCGCCGTGGCCTGTCCATGCGCGTGGTGGAGCAGGAGTAGGACGGTGGAGATTCGAGCCGAAATCGCAGCGCAGCGCGGGCCCTTTTCGCTGCAACTGCGGCTGGCGACGCAGCAGCAGCGCGTGGGAATCCTGGGTGAATCGGGCGCGGGGAAAACGATGGCCCTGCGCGCCATTGCCGGACTGGAACGCACGGCCTGGGGCCGGCTGGAGGTGAACGGCCGCGTGTTGCTGGATTCCGAACGGGGCGTATCGCTCCCCGCCCGGGAGCGTCGCGTGGCCATGGTGTTCCAGCAATACGCGCTTTTCCCGCATCGCACGGTGGGGGAAAACCTCGCATTCGGCCTGCGCCACCTGGCGCTGGCGGAGCGCGAGGCGCGTGTGCGCGGCGTCGCCCGCAGGATGCATCTGGAGGATTTCCTGCCGCGATTGCCGCGGCAGCTCTCGGGCGGACAGCAGCAACGCGTGGCGCTGGCGCGAGCGCTGGTGACGGAGCCGGAAATCCTGCTGCTCGACGAGCCGCTCTCCGCGCTCGATTTCCACCTGCGGAGCCTGGTGGAGAAAGAGCTGCTTGATTCGCTGGCCGGATTTGGCGGGGTGACGCTCTACGTGAGCCACAGCCTCGAGGAGGTGTACCGGCTGTGCGATGAAATCGTGGTGCTCTCGCGCGGCCACGTGCTGGCCACCGGCCCGAGAGAGGAGATCTTCCTGCACCCACCCAGCCGGGAGGTGGCGCGGCTGACGGGCTGCAAGAATTTTTCAAACGCGCGTGCGCTGGGAGGCGGGATGGTGGAGGCGCTCGATTGGGGCCTGCGGTTGCGCGTGGCGAATCCGTTCGTGGAGGCGCGTCATGTGGCCATTCGCGCCAATCACATTGCATTCGCCGACCAGCCGGGAGGGGAAAACGTGTTTCCGTGCTCGCTGGTGGAAAGCACGGAGACACCCTTCCGCCGCACCGTGTATCTGCGGCTGGACGGCGCGCCGGGGGACGGATCGCAGCTCCAGGCGGAGGTGCTCAAAGACCGCTGGGAGGAATTGAAGGGACGCCCGGCGCCGTGGAACGTGCGGTTGGATTCGGAGCGAGTCTTCGTAATGAGCGAATAGCCAGGCGAGTGCGGCGCGCTAACGGCCGATGTCGGCCAATGATATGGACGCCAGGTCCTGCACGCGCGCGAAGGACTCCGAGTCGTTCACGTGGATTTGCTGGGCGGCGCGGAAGTGGAGCGCCGCCGAATCCTTCCAGTTCAATTTCGCAAACGTATTTCCCAGCAGCAGATGGAAGACGGGATTGTCCGGGTACTGCGCCACCAGGGGCTGCATCAGTCCGGCGGCGCGTTCGTATTGTTCGTCGAAGTTGCGCAGGTTGCGCGCGAGATAGAAGCGAGCTTCGACGGCGGTCAGCTCCCCCGTGTTCATGGCAGTTTCGAGCTGCTCGATGCCCTTCTGTTTATTCCCGCCGGGGATGCCCATGAAGAAGCGGAGCATTTTTGCGAAGCTGGAGAGGACATCGGCCAGATAGTTGTAGAGGCCGAGACCGGTGAGGGCGTCGCCCATCTGGGGATCGAGCGCGAGCGCGCGCAGAAAGTGCTCGCGTCCTTTGACGCCGGTGCGGGCCACGGCCAGATGATCACCGCGCAAACCGTGAAGGCGGGCCTCGAGACCGTAGCCCATGCCGGCAAAGAGATGCATGGGCGCCGACTCCTGCTGCGCGAGCTGAGCCTCGGCGAGTTCGATGGCACGATTGGCGAGCGCGAAATAGGCGTCGTCCTGTTTCGACTTCGGGCGCGACCAGGCGTCAATCAGGCCGTAGCGCATGCTGCTGGACTGGCAATAGAGCCGCCACCAGTCCGCTTCCGTTTCGAGCAGGTAGCCGATGGGATGGCTGGGCATGCGTTGCTCGATGCTGCGGGCGATGGCCGCTCCCTCGTCCGGGTGAGCATGAAATATCCGGTCGAGGGCCTGGTGCGCCGCCTGCAAGACGTCGGGAGGAAGGGCGAGATGGCTTTCGGCAGGGGCGGTGGGTGGCGGCGGAGAAGAGGAAAGGCCCACGGTCCCGCCCTGCGGGACCGTGGCTACCCGAACGGGAAGCGTCGCGGCCAGAAGAGCGAGTGCCAACGGCGGTCGGAGAGATTTCATCGCGGTGATTCAGCTTCGCGGGGCGGGGGCGCGAGGCGCGTTCGCAGTTTCTCAACCAGCCAGCGGGCGAACACGGCCATGGCCGAGCATTCTAGCGCGAAGGGCAGGAAGCCGAGGTAACCGGGGGCAGGCATGGCGAAAATCTTCCAGTGCTGGAAGATTGGAAAAATGTACTGCCATCGCGCGGCGGCCCAGTAATTCCAGAATTCCCACAGCCAGCCGCAGACCCATCCGGAGACCAGCAGCGCGTAGAGGCGGCTGCGGCGCCCCTCCTCCAGGTCGCGCAGCAGCGAGGGCAGGCGCAGGCGGTAGTTCGCAGGCTCCAGCAGCAGGATGAAACCCACCCAGACGAACGCGAATAGATACGCGCCCGCATCCTGTGGCAGCAGCAGGGGCACCGTGAGGCACAGGGCGCCGGTTGCCGTCATGCCGGCCAGCGAGGCATGAGGAAATTTCCATTTCCGCGATTCGCCAGCAAACCATCCGAACGATTCCACCAGGTCCGCCGTCAGCAGGATGGCGGGGATGATGGTCATGAACGACCAGGCGTAGCCGAAATCGCGGGGGAGCCAGCGGGCGGGGAGGCCGACGTAGGTCCAGTTGGCGAGGCGCAGGTTGTAGCCTTCAAAGATGAGCCACAGCGGGAGAGAGAGAGCAGCGAGGATGGCGAACTCACGCGGCTCGTCCGCCATGCGCGAGTGCCCGCGGATGGACCAGACCATGGCGTCCGCCAGGAGGAGGTAGGCGGTCCAGGCGATGGGAGTGAAATAGGTCGCAACCGGCTCGACGCCGCGAAACATCAAAAATTCCGCCAGCAGGAGGGCGCAGAGTCCCAACCACCCTCGCGCGGGCAGCGGCCGGGAACGGCAGTGGAGAAATTCGAGCGCGAGCAGGGTGGCGGCAGCGGCAGTGAGCGAAATTCCGAGGAGCAGCATCCCTGCGGAAGTGTAGCGCACGAATGCGGGCCGGACGAATGGGCAACTCTGATATCCTGCCAGCCCGTTCTGCGAGGCAGGCGCGCCGATGGCCGGACCACAACTCGAACGCGGGCTGGGACTGGCGGAGGCCACCGCGCTCAATATGATCGACATGGTGGGCATCGGCCCGTTTGTGGTCGTTCCCCTGGTGATTGAAGCCATGCCCGGCCCACAGTGCCTTCTGGCCTGGGCCGCCGGGGCGCTGGTGGCGCTGATGGACGGTTGCGTATGGGCGGAACTGGGAGCGGCCATGCCGGAAGCGGGAGGAAGCTACGTGTTTCTCCGCGAAGCATTCGGCCCCGGGCGCTGGGGAGGCCTGATGGCGTTTCTGTTCATCTGGCAGACGATGTTCCAAGCGCCGCTGGTAATGGCATCGGCGGCAATTGGGTTTTCGCAGTATGCGTCGTATCTGGTGCCGCTGGGCTGGTGGGGGCAGAAAGCGCTCTCCGGGGCGGTGGTGATTGCCGTGGTTCTGTTGCTCTATCGGCGGATCGAGCAGATCGGAAAGATTACGATGCTGCTGTGGGCCGGAGTGATTGCCACGCTGGGCTGGCTGATCTGGGGCGGTCTGACGCATTTTGACTCGCGGCTGGCGTTTACGTTTCCGCCGGGGGCCTGGAATCTCTCCTGGCCGTTTTTCGCGGGGCTGGGAGCGGCGACGGTCCAGACCATTTACACCTACCTCGGCTACTATAACGTGTGCCATCTGGGCGGCGAGATTCGCTCCCCGGAGCGGAACATCCCGCGAAGCATTTTTATTTCGGTTCTGGGGATCGCGGCGCTCTATCTGGTGTTGCAGACGTCGATTCTCGGCGTAATCCCCTGGCAGCAGGCGCGGGCCACTCCGTTCATCGCCAGCGCGCTGGTGGAGCGCATTTACGGCGCGGGGGCCGCGCGCATCGCCACCGGGATGGTGCTGTGGGTGGCGTTCGGTTCGCTGTTTGCGCTGACGCTGGGCTATTCGCGCGTGCCCTATGCGGCGGCCGTGGACGGCACGTTTTTCCGCGCCTTCGCGCGCGTGCATCCCACGCGGCATTTTCCGCACGTATCGCTGGTGGCGCTGGGAGCCGTGGCGCTGGTGTTCAGCCTGCTGTTCCGGCTGCGCGAAGTGATTGCCGCGATTCTGGCCATGCGCATTCTGGTGCAATTCGTGGGAGGAGCGGTGGGAGTGATGGTGCTGAGAAAAAAATGGGGGCGCGAGCGCCTGCCCTTCCGCATGTGGCTGTATCCCGTGCCGGCGGTGGCGGCCATCCTGCTGTGGCTCGGCGTGTTTTTCTCCACCGGGCGGACGGCGCTGGCCGGGCTGGGCGTGATGGCCGCGGGGGCGCTGGTGTTTCTGGCGCGAGCGGCGTCATTGCAGCAATGGCCGTTCGCGGGAGCGACGCGATGAAGCGTCGCGGGCTTCTCGCCATCCGCCTGCTCGCCGCGCTGGCGATTCCCGGCCTCGCCGTGTGCGGGCAGGGCCTGAACGGCGGCGCGGACCTGCCGGATGCGGTGGAGGCTATCGATCACGCCCGCGTCACCACGCGCATCCTGTGCATCACGGCGCATCCGGACGACGAGCCGGCGGCGCTGCTGACGTATCTCTCTCGCGGTCTCGGAGCGGACGTGGCGCTGCTGTCCATCACTCGCGGCGAGGGAGGGCAGAATGCGCTGGGCCCCGAGGAAGGCCCGCAACTCGCCGTGCTGCGCAGCCACGAACTGGTCGCCGCCACGCGGATTTACGGCATCCGCCTGTTTTTCACTCGGGCTCGGGACACAGGGTTCGTCAAAACGGTGGAAGCTGCGGAGCAGGTCTGGGGTGGGACGGCACTGGCGGACATGGTGCAGGTGATCCGCTACTACCAGCCGAACATCGTAATCAACAGTTGGGGCGGCGTGCACACCGGGCACGGTCATCACCAGGCTTCCGGCATTTTGACGCCGCAGGCGGTGGCCGCTGCGGCGGATCCCAAACAGTTTCCCGGCGATTTGTCTCTCTGGCACGTGGACCAGGTTCTGGAACGCTACCGCGGCGAAGGAGAAAAGGGCTGGGCGCCGCCCACGGACCAAATCTCGCCGCTGTGGGGACGCACCTATGCGGAAATCGGCCGCGAGGGTGATTACCAGCACCGCACGCAGGGCATCGCCGGGTTCCTCACCGGGCCGTTCTTGCGTTTCCGCGTGGATCTGGTAGACGAGCACGGCGTAGCGCCCGATCCCGCGCGATTTGCCGAGCCGCTCGCCGCGCTCGCGTCACGTTACCCGGTCCTCGCCAGCGGGCGGCCGGAACTGGAGCGTGCGGAACACGCGCTCGCAGAAGCGCGCCGTTTGGTGCTCGCCCTGGACTGGCCCGCGGCTGTGAAACAACTGGCCGCGGCGGGGATGGATATTATGGAGGCGGCTGATGCCGCATCCCGGAGAGGGGCGGCCGATGCGAGCGCAAACTGGCAGGGCCGGCGCGAGCTCGACCGGGTGCGCGGCCGCATCGACCACGCGCTGCAATTGGCTTCCGCTATGCGCCTGGACGCGCGGGCCAGCCGCCGCGAGGCAGTCCCCGGAGAAACGGTTGTTATCAGCGTCGCCGAGCGCCACCGTGAAGGCACGCTCGATTTCGTCAACTGGCCCAAACTCGACCTGCCTGCCGAATGGACGGCCGAAGAGAAACCCGTCGAGAAAGGTTCAGGCGCCGAAGCGCAGTTCGTCGTCAGCATCCCTGCTTCGGCCCCGCCACAGCACGGTGCGGACGATTGGATGTTTCCATTTCCGCCCCCGCTCGTGCGGGCGCGTGTTCAGGCCACTGTCGCCGGATACGAATTCTCTGTCACAGCCGCGACAACGGAAGTGCGCGCCAGTTCGACGCAGGTGGAAATGCTGCCGCTGCAAATCGTGCCCCGTGTGACGCTCACGCTCGAGCCGCGCGAGATCCTGGTGCCGCCTTCGCGACGGGGCAGAGAGCTGGAGGAGGTGGTGCGCGTCCATTATTACGGATCGGCGCCGGCGCAAATGGAAGTGGAGATGACGGTGCCCCCCTCCTGGCCGCGCGTTCCGGCTGTGCCCCTGAAATTTGACGGGCCGGGCGACCAGCTCGCGCGGCTGAAAATACCGGTTCCGCGGAATGCGGGCGCCGCGACGCTTTCCTTTCAGGCCTACGCACAACTCGGCGGCCAGCAATTCGGCGACTCTGTGGAGCCGCTGCCAACGCTGCCCTCCTGGCTGTGGACCGAGCCCGCCAGCGTGACCATCTGCATGCCGGATTTGATTGTGCCGGATCACCTGCGTGTGGGTTACGTGGCCGCGGAAAATGATCCCATCCCGGAAGTGCTGCGCGAGGCCGGCATCGCCGTGGATCTGCTGGACCCTGTGGTCCTGGCATTCAACGACCTGAGCCAGTACGACGCCATTGCGGTGGGAATCCGCGCCTACGAATTGCGGAGCGACCTGGCGGCCTCGAACCAGCGCCTGCTGGACTACGCGGCCGCAGGCGGCACGCTCGTGGTCCAGTACCAGCGCGCGGTGGATTGGAACCGGCTGTTGCCGGCACCGTACCCGGCGAAAGTTGGCGTTCCCACGCTGCGCATTACCGACCGGAATTCACCCGTGCGCATCCTGGCGCCGCAGAGTCCCCTGATCAATTTTCCGAACAAAATCGGGATGGGCGATTTCGAAGGCTGGGTTCAGGAGCGCGGCCTCTATTTTCTCGGCGACTACGACTCGCGCTACAGCGCCATTCTGGCGATGCGCGACCCGGGGGAGCAGGATCTGACGGGGGGGCTGGTGGTGGCGCACGTCGGGAAAGGAACCTACATCTACACGGGCCTCTCCTTCTTCCGCCAGTTGCCGGAAGGCATCCAGGGCCCGCTGCGGCTGTTCGTCAATCTGCTGAGCCAATCGCGAGCGCCGAGATCGCCGTGAACGCTGGAATTCACCCGGGGTAGCGTTTTCCGTGGTGCAAATTCCCGGCGCAGGCGCCGTTGGCCGTTCCGCACGCCCGGCGGTGCGAGCGCCGACCCTTTCCGGTGTTCGTGGTATTCTGCCCGGTGTGCGTCTGCGCCCCGCACGGCGACGGCATCGGGGAGGAATCATGATTCGCCGACTGTTCCTGGTTAGCCTCGTACTCACGCTTCTGGCCGCCTGGCCTGCGGTCGCCGGGCAGAAGCAGAAGCCGCAGAACCAAAAGGAATCCGCGAAGAAGGACGACACCCCGCTCGTCCAACAGACCGACGAACAGGCCGTGGACACCGACATCACGGAAATGCTGGGCGCCTGGCAAATCGGCGACGTGGAAATGCTACGGAAATACTATGCGGACAACGTGCTCGTGGTCAGCGGCCTGTGGGAGCCCCCGCTCATCGGCCTGGACCGGTATATCCAGGCCTACGAGCGCCAGCGGCAACGCATGCAGGGGCCGCAGATCAACCGGTCCAACACGTTCATCCGCGTAGAGGGGACCATCGCCTGGGCCGTGTATCAATGGACGTTTACGGGAGTGGTGGACGGCCAGTCCACGGGTTATCGGGGCCACACAACTTTGGTGTTCGAGAAGCGAAACGGCCGGTGGCTGATCATAACCAATCACACTTCGCTGGCCATCCCGGGGCCGCCCTCGCCAACTGCGCAGCCGAACCCGCCGGCGCCTGCAAAACCGTAGCGGGGAATGGAATTTCGAGGTTGGAAGGGGACTCCCGCGCCGGGATCGCACGGAAACCGCGCGGCACGACCCGGTGGGCGCTCCGACGACCGGCGGGCTCCTCAGGAGTTCTGCAGTCCGTGGTAGATCCAAACCGCGACAATCACCAGCAGCAGCACTCCCACGGATATGCTGAGATAGCGGATCGGAACGCTGAGCCGTTCGATGCGCGACGAGATGGCCTGTTGCTCGTCGGCAAACCGGTGTTCGGCCTGATCCACCAAGAGTTCGAGCTCTTCATTGCGGCCGATCACGCCTCGATACACGAGCAGGCCAATCAGGCAGAGCGCCAGCGCTCCCCAGAGAGCGATCAGGAAGATTAGTACACTCGGGGTCCCACTCATGACACACAACCCTCCGGGGGCGGGGAAACACGCTGCACACCTCGCCCCGCATTCGGCTTGCTTTCGGCGCGACTATAGCTCCGTTCGAGGGGGAAATCCAGTGAGGGTGGCGGAAGGGTGGCGGCGGGAGCGCGGCCTCAGGTGGAGGCCCCGGCCTGTGCGGGAGGGAATCGAATGCCCCAGAGTTCTTCGCTGGGCTCGACCAGCTCCACGCCTACATCGTGGCGCCCTTCTCGCGGGCGATCGCTGCACCAGATGATGCGAAACACTTTGGCTTGCTTCTCCTGTCCCTGGTAAACCTCCAGTGTGCTACCGGGCTTCAGGGGATGCGGAACGCGCAGCAGGGCGCCGTTGCGATTCACCACTACGGCCTCCGCCGGGGAGTGCACCGGCTTTCCATCCTTCCCTGTGCCGTTGACCTGGATGGCCACGCGGATCAGGACGCGTTCTCCACGCCTGCGCTCCCGGGGTCTGGCCTCAGTGCTTAAATCCATCGGCAGGGGATCCTTCCCATTTCGGGACATGAATGAGCTAAGGGCAAGCGTACGCTGCCCCTTGTGCGGGGTCAATTTGCTTCTATCCTTTGCGGTTCGCAATCCGCAACCTGTCCCGCCGTACTATGCCCGACTCCTGGGCCTGGCCGGAAGGACAGGAGGGCAGGTGAGCGATGCGGGAATCATTGAGTGCCGGCATTTGGTGGCACGGATTGACAACCCGTGAGGCCGCGGAGAAAATGTAGCTACCATCCGCAATGCGTCGTTCAGGACGCGTGCCCAAGTGGCGGAATTGGCAGACGCGCTAGATTCAGGGTCTAGTGCCGGCAACGGCGTGGAGGTTCGAGTCCTCTCTTGGGCACCAAATACGAGAAAGGGGCAGTGGCCCGCGCGCCCCTGATGCCAGCCGTCCGATGCCCGAGCGATTCCAGTTTCGTGACCTGCGCGAGCTGCTGGCCAAAGCCAACGAAGAAAAATCCGGAGACCAACTGGCCGGCCTTGCGGCGCGGACGGAGCGGGAACGCGTCGCGGCAAAGCGCCAACTGGCCGATCTGCCGCTCTCTGCGATCGTCGAGCAGCCCGTCGTCGATCCTTCCGAAGATGAAGTGAGCCGGCTGATTCTGGAGACGCAGGACCGCGAGCGGTTCCAATCCATCCGCAGCATGACGATGGGCGAATTTCGCGAGTTCGTGCTGGACGATGAGACCTCGGGAGAACAACTGAAGGCGCTGGCATGGGCCATCACGCCGGAAATCGCCGCAGCCGCGGCGAAAATCATGAGCAATAAGGACCTGGTGCTGGCCGGGGCGAAAATCCGCAACGTGACGCGGTGCCGCAACACCATGGGCGAGCGCGGAGTGCTGGGCATCCGCGTGCAGCCGAACCATCCGGTGGACGACGTCAGCGGGATCCTGCTCGCGGCGTTTGAAGGGCTGCTGTACGGATGCGGCGATGCCGTGATCGGAGTGAACCCGGCGTCGGACGCGGTGGAGACGGTGCATGCGATCCTCTGCGGGCTGGAGCGGCTGATCCGCGCGTGCGAAGCGCCGACGCAATCGTGCTGCCTGGCGCACATCACGACGCAGCTTGCGGCCATCGAGCGCGGTGCGCCGGTGGACCTGCTGTTCCAATCCGTGGCGGGCACGGAAGCGGCCAACCGCAGCTTCGGGATCAGCCTGGAGATGCTGCGCGAAGGCCGCGAGCGGGTGCTGGAGCATCACCGGCAGCGCGACGTGGAGTGGAAGGGCGCGAACGCAATGTATTTCGAGACCGGGCAGGGAAGCGCACTTTCCGCAGAAGCGCACCAGGGCGTGGATCAACTGACGCTCGAGGCGCGGGCCTACGGGGTGGCGCGCGTGTTCGAGCCGTTCCTGGTGAACAGCGTGGTGGGTTTCATCGGTCCCGAATACCTGTACGATGAGCGGCAGATTACGCGCGCGGGGCTGGAAGACCATTTCATGGGCAAACTGTTGGGCCTGCCGATGGGTTGCGACGTGTGCTACACGAACCACGCGGCGGCGGACCAGAACTCGGCGGACAATCTGCTGCTGTTGCTGGCGGCGGCCGGCTGCAACTACTTTATGGGCGTGCCCTGCTCGGACGACGTGATGTTGAATTACCAGTCCACTAGCTACCACGACGGGCTCGCAGCACGCCGGCTCTTCCATTTGCGGCCGGCTCCCGAATTTCTCGCCTGGCTCGAAGCTACGGGGATTTACCGCGACGCGGAGCCAGCCCGGCTGGATGCGGGAGCGCGCCGGCAATTGATGCGCGGTTTGGAATCCTCGCTGGAGGAGCGGGTCTAAGTGGCGGAAGAGAAAGCATCATCGCTCACCGCGGCGGACCTCCCGGAGTTGGTGCGGAGGATTCGGGCGCGCACGCCGGCGCGGATTCTGGCCGGGAGGGCGGGCGCGGCCTACCGCACCCAAACGCAACTGGAGCTGCGCGAGGCCCACGCCGCGGCGCGCGATGCCGTCGAGGCAGAGCTGGATCTGGAAGCGGCACTGGGCGCGGAATTTGTGGCGCAATGGGGGCTGTTTGAAGTGGCCACAGAGGCGCGCTCGAAGCAGGAATTCCTGCTGGAGCCGGAGCGCGGGCGGCGGTTCAGCGAGGCCGCGCGGCGGGAAGTGTTGAAGCGCTGTCCTTCCGGTAAGGATGTGCAGATTGCCATTGGAGACGGGCTTTCGGTGACGGCGGTGGCGGCGCAGGTTCCGGCGCTCCTGCCGCTGCTCGCGGAAGGCGCCCGGGAACGCGGGTGGACGGTGGGCCAGGCGTTCGTAATCCGTCATTGCCGCGTGGGCGTGCTGAATGAGATTGGGGAACTGCTGGCGCCAAACATCGCAGTGCTGCTCATCGGCGAGCGTCCGGGACTGGCCACGGCGGAAAGCCTCTCCGCGTACATGGCCTATCGGCCGCGCCGGCGCCACACGGACGCCGACCGGAATCTGGTGTCGAATATTCACGCGCGGGGACTGACCGCGCCGGCCGCCGCGTCTAGAATTCTGAATCTGGCGGCGCAAATGACGAAACTGGGCGCCAGCGGATGCAGCGTGCGGGAAGATTCCGCGCCGGGGAGACTGGGGCCATGAAGATCATCCGATATCGTGAAACCTCCGGCGAGATTCATTACGCGACGGAAATCGCTGGCGGGAATTACGCGAAGATTCGCGGAGACATTTTCGGCGAGTTCGAAGTAAGCAGCGAGCCCGCGCGAGTCGCAAAACTGCTCGCGCCGGTCGAGCCGCCCATGATCTGGTGTATCGGACTGAACTACCGCCAGCACATGAGCGAAGTGAAGATGGCTGAGCCAGAGTATCCCGTGGTGTTCGCGAAGGGACCAAACTGCCTTCAGCATCCGGGGGATCCCATCCTGCTTCCCACGCGCGCGCGCGACGTGAAAATCGACTACGAAGCCGAGCTCGTTGTCATCATTGGGAAAAAATGCAGGAACGTGAACCGCCAGGACGCGCTCTCCTATGTGGCCGGCTATACCTGCGGCAACGACGTGGGCGCGCGTGACTGGCAGCTCAAACTCGGGGGCGGCCAGTGGTGCCGCGGCAAGAGTTTCGACACGTTTGCGCCGCTGGGGCCATGCCTGGTGACGCGCGAATCGCTGGCCGATCCCGGCGCGCTGCGGATTCAAACCGTTCTGAACGGAAAACAAATGCAGGACGGCAATACCCGCGACATGATTTTCGACGTGCCCACGCTGCTCTCCTTTCTCAGCGAGAGCACGACGCTGCTGCCCGGGACAGTGATCATGACCGGCACCCCCTCCGGCGTGGGCATGGGCCGCACGCCGCCGGTGTGGTTGAAGGCCGGCGATGAAGTGAGCGTGATCCTGGAAGGCATCGGCACGCTCAGCAATCCGGTGCGCGACGAGGCATAGAGTTGCGCGGCTGCCGGGGGGCGGCCCACTCTTCCCGGGCTTTCACCCGTATTCACGCGTGAGCCGAAGCTGACAAAAATGCAACAGGCCCCGAAGCGCGGGGCCTGTTGCACGGACTCTGGATCGTGGAATTAGAATGCAAACGCCTAGCGATGGAATCCGCCGCGGTAACCACCGCCGCGGTAGCCACCTCGGTACCCGCCACGGTAGCCGCCGTAGAACCCACGGCCATAGTAGAAACCGAACGACGGTCCCCAGTAGTACGGATACGGGTAGTAAGGGCCATAGTAGGCGTAGTAGGGATACGGATATGCATACGGATATGCCGGGGGGCAGCCGTAGGGCCCGCACGCTGCGCCCGGCGCCTGATAGTTGACCGTGGCCTGCTGCGACGGCGGGTAATCGGCCGCAGTCGCTGCGTGGAATGCCTGCGGATCGCGTTCGGTGTCCACGGTGACAGGCGCCGTGACCTGGAACGTCAACTGCGTTTCGGGATAGAGAATGGTCGGGCGACCTCGCGTCACCAGAACGCCGATCGTGCCGGCCACCAGTCCGGCGCCGGCGCCGATTGCCGCTCCAGTGCCCCAATCCGCTGCGGCGCCGATCGCGGCGCCCAGACCGGTCGTGCCGACGATCGCGGCAGCATCACGTCCGTGTGAAGTGCCGCCGTTCAAGCTGATGAGTTTCGACTGGATCGGAAGGGTCTGCCCGTCCACCAGCGTCAGGCCCGTCAGCTCAAGACCGAGGTGGGAGACGCCGGACACGCGCCCGGCCTTCTTCGCTTCCGCAACGCGGCCACCGACGGTCTGCCCGCGCTGGGTAACCACCACCCCGTTCACAATCAGGGGCTGCGCCAGTGTGGCGGAAAATGAATCGCCCTCTTGGTTGCGATCGGACGATAGCGGCTCATTGAGGCGGACAGTCAGATAGGCGTCCTGGGGAATGGTCAGTTGCCAGGCCGACTGGGGAGCAGGTGCGGCGTTGGCTTCTCCATTCGCGGGCGTATTGTCCGGCGGATTTGTCGGGACAATCGCAGGGACATTCGAGGGCGGGTTCTGCGAATCGTTCTGAGGCGTCGCATCCGCATCCGGGTCCGCATTCTGATCCACCTGCTTCGCCGTGGTCGGACTGGGCGCCGCAGTTGCCGTGGCACGGGGAGCCGCGGCTGACTGGTTGGACCAACCGCCGGTGAAATGTTTCCAACCGTCCTGAGACGGGGAGCTCTGTTGCTGCGCCGTAGCCGAGTTGGAGGAAGTGCTCGCTGGGGCGTTCTGGGCGAGTGCCGGAGCGCCTGCAGCAACTATGGCGATCAGGATCCCAAAACCGGTATTGCGCAAGGCTGCAAACGATATGCCGCTCATGTCTTGCTCCTTATGCCCCCAGATACATCATGCAAACGGGCCTCCAATGTGGCACCAGTAGAAACCGCAGGAATCAAAGGACTTGGAGCTTGCAGCCGCAGGATACCCCGGGGTTCGCGGCTGGAATCCACCACTCCTGGTGGATTTCAACCACGCCTGCGGAGCGAGCTTCCGTTCCGAACACTGCACATCTCAGGCCGAGCTGAACTGGATTTCGTCGAATTCCCAACAGGCGCCAAAAGGTTCCATTGCGGCGGTACACGAGGACTCCCAGAAATAAGTAAGGAGGCGACCCAGGTCGTAAGTCGCCTCCTCGTTGCGCCCTAGGAGTGGAGATACCCGCTGGAATCCCAGCGGGCGGTTGATAATTCAACCTACACCATTTGAACCCCGAATGGGGAAGAAAGTTGCCTTAAAATCAAACCTGGGGAATTTTCCACAGATAAGTTGCACTGCCCGGAGGCCCAGAGGCTGTATCTTGTAGCAAGGACGTGACCTACGACCATGCCCCATCCGCCAGATTCCGGCCGCCTCACGGAGCGAGAGGTGCTCGAATATCTTTCCTCCCAGCGCCATCCCGTTTCTTTGCGCCAGATTGCAGAAGCCCTCGACCTTGCGCATGCGGGCCGCCGCGACCTGAAAAAGATTATGGATCACCTGGAGCACACCGGCGCCATTGAAGAATCCAGCTCCGGCCGCTACCGCATTCCGCGCACTCGAGGAGGTCCGGAGCAAGCGGCGGAGGAATTCTCGCGACAGAAAACCTTCTCCAAAGAACGAACGGAGCGGCCGGCTGCGACTCCGGCCGTCAGCGGCGAAAGTGTTCGCCGCGAGAAGCCTCCAACCGCGGCGGCTTGGGCGGCGTCGCGCATTGCCTTGGACCCGAACCGGGTGGCCGGGCGGATGGTGATGCACCGGGATGGCTACGGATTCCTGGTGCCCGACCGTCCTGTGCCCGGGGTCGAAGGCGACCTATATGTGGGCCGCGACAACACCGGGGATGCCATGCACGGAGACCGGGTGGTGGCGCGGATCGAGCGGCGCAAACCCGGCGGGCGCGCCGAGGCTGCCGTGGTGAGCATCGTGGAACGCGCGCAGCCCACGGTGGTGGGCATTTTCCAATACGGCGCGGCAGCCAATTTCGTGCGGCCGTTTGACGAGCGCCTCCACCAGGAAATCATCATCCCGCCGGGGGACGAGCTGACCCCCGAACTGCGCGCGGGTCTGCGGCCGGAAGCGCTGGCCAGCGCGACCGCGCGCCGCCGACTGCGGCTGAAAGAACTCGACGGCGCGGTGGTTGAGGTGGAGCTGACGCGGTTCCCTCGCGGCGGCGTGCAGGCCGCGGGACGCGTGGTCGAAATTGTCGGCCGCACGGGCGAGCTGGGCGTGGACGTGGAAATCATCATCCGCAAACACCATCTGCCCCATCGTTTTCCGGCCGAGGCGCAGGAAGAGGCCGCGCACGTTTCCCAGCAGGTGAGCGCGCAGGAGCGCGAAGGGCGCGGCGATTTCCGTGAGCTGCCCATCGTCACCATCGACGGCGAGACGGCAAAGGATTTTGACGACGCGGTTTACGTGGCCCGGCTGCCCGGGGGCCGCTGGCAGCTCCAGGTTCATATTGCCGACGTGGCGCATTACGTCCGCCCAGGCAGCGCGCTGGACCGCGAGGCGCGCCTCCGCGGCACCTCCGTCTATTTTCCCGACCGCGCCATCCCGATGCTGCCTGTCGAGCTCTCCAACCAGATCTGTTCGCTGAACCCGCACGTGGACCGCCTGGTGATGAGCGCGCTCCTGGAGCTGGACGCGCACGGCGCCACGTTGCGTGCGGAATTCGTGCCCGGCGTGATTCGCTCCGCCGAGCGCATGACGTACACCAATGTGTTTCGCGTGCTGGAAGGCGACGCCGAGGCGCTCGAGCGCTACGCCGCGCTCGCTCCGCATTTCCGCAATATGCGCGAGCTGGCCCTGCTGCTCAACGCCCGCCGCACGCGACGCGGCGCCATTGATTTCGACCTGCCCGAGCCGCTGATCGAGATCGACGAGATGGGACGAATGACGGGCATCCTGCGCAGCGAGCGGAACATCGCCCACCGCATCATCGAGGAGTTCATGCTCGCGGCGAACGAAGCTGTGGCGGAGTATCTCGAGAGCCGCGGGCTGGGGCTGCTGTTCCGCGTGCACGAAAAGCCGGACCCGAGAAAGGTGCTCGAGTTCGAGGAGCTGGCCCAGGCGTTCGGCCATTCTCTCGGCGTCGAGGATTTGTCCCTCCGGCGGCTGCCGGTGCGCCACGGGCGGGTGCAGCCGGGCCCGTCCCGAAGCTTCGGGACGCGGCGCGGCGGATTTGGGCGCGAGCGGCCCATGACCGTCACATTGCCCGGCTCCGCCGAATTCGCCATCCGCCCGCAGCACTACCAGAACCTGACGCGGAAAATCGCGGGAACGCCCGAGGAGCGGATCCTTTCCTACCTGATGCTGCGCTCGCTGAAGCAGGCGCGCTATGGCGCCGATCCTGCCACCGCCGGGCACTTCGCGCTGGCCACGCGCGACTACACGCATTTCACTTCGCCCATTCGGCGGTATCCGGACCTGATCGTGCATCGCGTGCTCAAATGGGCGCTGGAGCATCGCGACGCGCGGCAGTCGCCGGCCAGTGCGTCACACGCCGGGCGTCCCGGGCCGTATCCCCAGGCCGGGCTCGACGAAATCGCGCTGGAAACATCCGAATCCGAGCGGCGCGCCGATGCCGCCGAGCGCGAATTGGTGGACTGGAAGACCGCGCAGTATATGGAGCAGCACCTCGGCGAGGAATATGCGGCGCTGGTGATCGGCGCGCAGAAGTGGGGAGTCTATGTGGAGCTGCTCGAAGTGTTCGTCGAAGGGCTAATACCCATTGGCGCCATCGAGGAGTTTGCCGGCGAGCGATGCTTTTTCCGCGAGCGCGACCGCAGGATCGTCACGCAGGGCGGGCACGCTATTTTACGGCTGGGCGACCACGTTCGCGTCCGCGCCGACCGCATCGACCCGTTCTTCCGCCGCGTTGAATTCGCCCTGGTCGAGCGCGCCTAGCGCCGGCCCTCCGCACCGGCTTGGAACTTCCTGCCGACTGCGCTATCGTCCCTCGTGCGCGCGGCTCGAGGCCGCGTCCGGGAGAAAGTTCAAATGGCCATCCGCAAATGTCCCGCTTGCCTCACCACCGCGCCCATGGGGGTCGCCGTGACTCGGTCGTACGATTTTGTTTGCGCCGGATGCGGGCAGCACCTCGAAGTAGCGGAGCCCAGCCGGGTGCTGGCTTCGGGCGCAGGGATCGTTGCCGGCTATTTTGCGCTGCGCGCCGCGCCGCCCGTATACTCCACGCTCGGCTGGGCGGCCCCGGTTCTCTACGCACTGCTGGCCTATGGATGCGTCTCGGCGCTCATTCTGATGACCACAGCCGACCTGCGTCTGATCCCCGCCCCTTCCCAGCCGGCCGCCCCCGAGGCGCCTGCCGTCCACGGCGGCCATCATTTAGGACGCGGTGAGATTGCGGTGGATTGCGAGAGGCCGAATACCGGCCGTCATCTGCGCTCTCCAAACCTGCAGATTTCCCGCAACTCCTGTAATTGGAACGGCCTAAAGGTACCATCCCCAAAGTACTATTGTGGAGCCGCAGCCTCGCCACCAGACTGGTTGCGTATGGCTCGCTATGCCAATCTGCTGGGCCGGCGGGTGGAAGTCCATTACCGGGCCGGCGAGGTGACCCTGCCCGCCACCGCTCTGCTCGTGGCCGATTCCGGCCGGTCCATCTTCCTCGAAGAGCATTACGTGCTCCGAGGCCGCACGCAGACATTCCGTTGGGAGATTCCCTACGGTTGTATCCTGCGCATTGAAGAGAGCCGGAAGCCCAGCAAAACGACCCAGGAATACAGTCCCGAGCTTCCCATGCCCACGGAAGCCTCGACGGATTTGCGGCTGATGCCTCTGCACCATCCGATCGAAGAATCCTGACCGGCACTTCTCGCTTTTTCTTCCTTCGCGACTCCCCAACGCGCAACCGGCCCTGTTTTTCCACTCTTCTGCCTCCTCGAGTGAGTTCCATACGGACTTCCGTTACCGTTTCGCCGGCTTTGCCCGCCGAATCTGCAACGGGTATAGTGACGGCCGGCGCCGCTCGTCCGAGTGCGCGGCCTGGAGGGGAAAAATGGCGACACGTGTGGGCTTCATCGGCCTGGGGCTGATGGGCCGGCCCATGGGGCTGAACCTCTTGAAGGCGGGATTCCCGCTGACGGTCTGGAACCGGACGCGCGGGCGCACCGAACCGCTCGCGGCCGCCGGCGCAGCCGTGGGAGCATCGCCCCGCGAGGTGGCCGAACGCTCCGACGTCGTCATCACCATCGTGAGCGACCCGCCTGCACTCGAAGCCGTCCTGTGGGGCGCCGACGGCGCGCTCGGCAGCTTGAAGCGCGGTGGTGTGCTCATCGACTCGAGCACCGTCTCGCCCGCCCTGGCCCGCCGCGTGGCTGCGGACTGCGCGCAGCGCGGCATCGAGTTCCTCGACGCCCCCGTCACTGGCGGCACCTGGGGCGCGGAGAAGGGTGAACTCGTCTTCATGATCGGGGGGAAAAGCGAAACCCTGGAGCGCGTCCGGCCCGTGTTCGAAGCCATGGGCAAACGCTTCTTCCACCTCGGCGAAAACGGCGCCGGCCAAACGGTGAAGCTGGCCATGAACCTGATCCTCGCGCTTGAGGTGCAGGCGCTGTGCGAGGCGCTCGCCCTGGTGGCCGGCTCCGGAGTCGCCGGACAGAAACTCATCGAGGTGATGCAGGCCAGCATGGCGCGCGCGCCCGTGCTCGACGTGAAGGCGCCGCTGATCCTGGAGCGCAAGTACGCGCCCAGCTTTCCCTTGCGCCTGATGCACAAAGATATGGGTCTCGCGCTCGAACTGGGAAATCAGACCGGCGTGGCGCTGCCTGCCGCCGCCGCCGCTCGTGAGGTGTACAACTACGTGCTCGGGTCCGTGAAGGAAGACCTGGATTACGCCGGGATTGCCCGCTTCTGGCAGGCTCGCTAGCTTTTGCCGGATTACGGCTGGGCCGTCGGCGGGAAGTAGCACATGGGCAGGTCGCGCGAGGTGCGCAGGCCTGCATTGGCCTCCAGCAACACCGGGATGGCGTTGACGGCGACGGCGGCGGTGGCCAGGTCCCCGTGAGCGCCTCCGGGCACAGTCAGCGCCAGGTCCGGCACTCCCTTCAGCTCGATGGTGTCGATGGATTCGCCTGCGCCCACGGCGATCTTCAATTCCATGTGGATTTTTTCCTGCCCCGCTAGCATGCCGAGTGCAACCTGCTGCACCCCGGCCACCTGGCCGGCCTCGACGGTCAGAAATTCCGTGGCCATGCGCTCGGTGGCTATCACTGGCTCGATTTTTTCGATGATGTCATCCAGTTCGAAGCCGAGCCCGTCGGCCACCATGGCCACGGACTCCGGCAGGCCGTGATGTTTGATCGCTCCCGCGGCCACTTGATTGCGGAATTCGTCCGGGTCGGTGCCCGCGCCGATTTTCTTCTGGAGCGGCAGCCGCCGCTGCGAAGCGTCCACCACGCGCAGCACGCGCGCCGAATCCACGCGCTGTGCGGCTGCCGCGGCGGTCAGCACGAGTTTGTCCATGATGAAGCCTGGATTCACACCGGTGCCCACCAGCGCCACGCCCCATTCCTTCGCCTCCGCGTCCAGCTTCGCGCTGATTTCCGGATACTTCCGGAACGGATAGGCGAGTTCCTCGCACGTGGAGACCACGCAGCAACCTGCCTGGATACACTCGAAGAGCTGGCCGGCGACCTCTTTCAAATAGGAAGAGGTGCAGTGCATCACCAGGTCCACACCCTGGTTCAGCACCTCGGCCGCGTCCGCATATACGCCGATTCCCCAGGGAGCATCCTCCGCACCCACCAGCTCGCCCAGATCTTTTCCCACCTTCGCCGGGTCCTTATCGATCGCCCCGGCGAGTTCCAGCGCGTATTTGGTGCGCATCAGCCGCACCACGGCGGCGCCGATCGGACCGACACCATACTGCACCACACGGATTTTCCGCTTCGCCATGCTCTCCTCTGGATTGCGGGGCTCGCACCGGGCTCTCCTCCGCGGCCGCGCCCTAGAAATGAGTCCCCTAAGATAGCGGATACCCCCCGCTGCTTCAACCCAAATTCCCCGAAATTGCGCGACTTGCCGCGCCCCGCCGGACACGCCATACTCATCCCGCACAGCGGGACGCGAGGCAGTCATGCCGCAACCTGCCGAAGGAGGGAGTCGTGAGCCGCCAGAAGCTCCCGGAAGCGGAAATCAACGCCGCGCTCGCCGGCCTGCCCGGATGGAGCTGCCGCGGCGGGAAGCTGCACCGCGAATTCACGTTTGAGAATTTTGTCCAGGCCTGGGGATTCATGTCCAGTTGCGCCCTGGTGGCCGAGGCCATGAACCACCACCCCGACTGGGCCAACGCGTGGAACCGCGTGACCGTGGACCTGATGACACACGACGCCGGCGGGATCACCCACAACGATCTCGAGCTGGCCCGCCGCATGAACCAGATTCACGGGAAGTGACCACCGGAAGTGAACACGAATTGAACGGCGCGAGCGAAAGCCGCGGCTGGAAGTCCGTCGCGGCCGTCACGCGCCTCGCCATCGGCATCGCCATCCTCGCGCTTCTCCTCGTCCTCCTGCCCCGCGAGCGCATCTGGGCCGCCATCCGCAGCATCCCCCCGGCGCTGTGGCTCCTGGTCCTTGCGGGTTACCTGGCTGCACACTTTTTGGGAATGATGAAGTACCGCATGATGGTGAACCTGGGCGGGGCGGAGTTCAGTTACCCGCAGGCGGCGCAGTGCTATTTTGGCGGCCTGTTCGGCACGCTGTTCCTTCCCTCCATCGTCGGCGGAGATGTGGTGCGCGTCGGCGTGGGCCTGCGCATGGCGCGGCATCGCGCGGGATTCCTGCTCGGCAGCCTGATGGACCGCCTGATGGACGTTCTGGCGCTGGTGCTCATCACGGCAGCGGGCGCCCTGCTGCTTCCCGGCGAACTCGATCCACGGAGCCGTCGCGTGTTTTTCCTGTCCGTGGGCGCGGTGACGCTCGGAATCGCGGTGGCTGCGGCGGCGCTCGCCGCGCTGCCCGCGCGCCGCTTTTCTTTCCGCATCCGCCGGAAGCTGGCGCGCCTTCGCCAGGCCGGGCGTTCGATGCGCCGCCGCCCGCACGTAGTCGCGGCTTCGCTCGCCGGCGGTGTTGCGGTGCAATCCTCGTTTGTGCTGCTCACGGCGGTGCTGGGTGGAGCCTGCGGCCTGCATTTGCGCCTGCGCGTGTGGTTTCTGGCCTGGCCGCTCGCGAAGCTGGCTGCGCTCGTACCGCTCTCGCAGGGAGGACTGGGAGTCCGCGAAGCGGCGCTGGCGGCGCTGCTGGTGCCCTTCGGCGCGCCCGCCGCGCTGACCGTGGCCGTCGGTCTGGTCTGGCAGACGATGATTTACACCGGGGGACTCATCGCCGGCCTACTCGGCCTCGCTGCTCGACGCATTTCCAGCCGCGCCCCAACCCAAAGCGCACCCGCGCGCCCGCCCGCAGCGCAAAACTAGAGGGAACGCACGGGTTAGCGCGGTTGCCTAGGCCCCATCAGGTTGCGTTTTTCTTCCGGTAATCGGCCAGGATGTCCGAGAATCGGTCGAGGTCCGCGCGGCTGTTGTAAATGTGCGTGCTGATGCGGAACCGTGAGGGCGACGTGCCGCGGCAGCGGATGTGGTGCTGCTTATAAACCCACTGCTCGAACTTCATGCGGTCGAATCCGGGATAATCTACGGTGCAAATGCCGGCGGTGAATTCTTCGCCCGGTGCCGATTCGACCACCGCGCCCGGCAGCGCGCCCATGGCGGTTTTCACATGGGCGTGCAAATCCCGGATGCGGCGCTCGATCCGCTCAGGACCGATCGCGCGCCAAAAGTCGATCGACGCCACGAGCCCGGCAAGAATGCACACGCTCGTCGAGCCGAACTGCATCAGCCGCGCCGCGTGGCTCTTGTAGTCGTCCCAGCCGCCCGTGGCGATGGTGTTCCACAGTTGGTCGCTCGCCCCTTCGCGGATGTAGAGCACGCCAATGCCTTTCGGCGCGAGCAGCCATTTATGCGGTGTGGTGATGTAAAAATCGCAGCCCATCTCGTGCAGGTTGATGGGGAACTGCCCGATGACGTGCGCCCCGTCGATGAGCGACAGCAGATAATTCTGCCGCGCCCAGGCGCAGATTTCGCGAACCGGCAGCACGCACCCGGTCATCGTGGTGATGTGGCTGGCCATCACCACGCGCGTCCGCGGCGTGCGCGCCGCCTCGAACAGGTCCAGGACCTGCTGCTTCGTGGCCGGCGGTTTGGGCAGCGTTACTTCGCGCACCACGATGCCGTAGCGCTTCTGCTTCAGCAGCCAGGGGCTTTTCCCGCTGCTATGCTCTTCGTCGGTATAAATCACCTCGTCGCCGGGTTTCAGGTCCAGGCCGTTCGCGATGTAGTTCAGGCCCTCGGTGGCGTTGCGGACGAGCGCGATCTCATCCATGTCCGCGCCCACGAAACTCGCCACCGGCTGGCGGTACTCGTCCCAGGGGCCGTAGCCCCACAGCGGATAGGCTTCCGGGTCGTCCGACGATTCCATCTGCTCCTCGTGCAGGATGCTTTCGATGTAGGCGCGCAAGATGGGCTGCGGGCAGGAGCCATTGGTACCATTATTCAGGTACAGAAACCCGGGGCGGAAAATCCACTGTTTGCGCAGTTCGGCCCAATAGGCTTCCGGCTCGCGCGCGAACAGTGCGTCGGAGGGCAGCGCAGGCTGCGGTCGGCACAGGATCTGTTCAATCAGCCCCGCAGGCGCCTCGGGATCAGCCGGCAAAGCGCGCGAGCGTGCGGTGGAGCGCTCGGCCCAGGCCAGCGGCGGCACAACGGCCGTAGCTCCCAGCATCCCCAGCATTTCGCGACGATTCAGCATGGTGCCTCCGCTCGAAAGAACGCACGGGCACACGCAGGACGTCCCTTCGTCGCGGAGCATAGCAGAACTGTGTTGCTGAGTCAGTTGGCCGGGAATTTGTCAGGACGCCGCGGCGTGGCGGCTGCGATGGAATGTTTCCAGTTCGCTGTTCGCGTGCACGATCGCCTGAAGATTCGATACGATGGCTTCGAGCTGCCCGCCGGGAATCGAGAAGTACATTTCATCGTCGCCCAGTCCCGTGTACACGCGGTTCCCGATGCATCCGGCACTGGCCGCGGCCCGCCCCTCGTCCGCCGTCACGGGGATGAACGCGCACGTCGGCCGGCCCATCAGGCCGCCGTGCACAGGCCCGCCCGCCGCCGCGGCAGCCTCCGCCAGGAGCATGATCGCGCGCGGATTGGCCCGCACCAGCACCGCGTCCGGCTCGAAGGTTGCCGCGTCCAGAGGCGCATATGACGCGATGGCCATCGGCCGGCGGCGCCGCGGTATCTGCGGGATTTCCTCCATGCGGATGTACTCGAGCTGGACCATCGTGCCCACCAAGCCTTGCAGCTCTGTTTGTTTTTCCGGCGGTATGGAAACGTTGTGCGTGTGCGCCCCTACCGGACAACCGAAATGGTCTTCCGCTTCCGTGTAGAACGAACGGCCTTCCGCTGCCAGCTTCCAATACGTGCAGCCGGATACGGCCGGCGTGTCGATGCGCGAGAGCCCCGCGGGCGGCGCATCGGAGAACGCGACGGCGACAGGACGGCTCTCGAGGTGCAGTAGCGCCGCCAGGCGCGCACATGCCGTTTTGGAATCCACGAGCGTCTCCTTTTGCCGCGCCGCCCGCCGCCGGACAAATGGTATCGCGGAGAAACGGGGCGCGCCGGAGTATAACGGAATCGCACCGCCGCTGCGAGATTCGGCCGCCCTGCTATGATTCCGCTTTCCCGCCGGACACCGAACGAGGAGTTCGCGGCGGTACCAAGGAGGCGTTATGCCCGCTCGCCGCACGAAAAGGCAATCCGAGATGATCCGCTCGCTGCTGGCCGCGCTCGACCAGGCCTACGACCACCGCGCCTGGCACGGCACCAACCTCCGCGGCAGCCTGCGCGGCCTCACTCCCTCGCAGGCCGTCTGGCGACCCGCACCCGGACGGCACAACATCTGGGAGGAAGTGCTGCACGCCGCCTACTGGAAATATGCCGTACGCCAGCGCCTCATCGCCGGGAAGCGGGGAGCTTTTCCTCTGAAAGGCAGCAATTGGTTCTCCTCGCCGTCAGCCGGCTCCGCCGCGGAATGGAAGCAGGCTTTGTCGCGGCTCCACGAATTCCACGAGTCGCTGCGGCAGACGGTTGCAGAGCTTCCGGCAGCTCGGTGCAACCGCCCAGTGCATGGCTCCAAATGGTCGGCGTTCGACTCCATCCTGGGAGTGGCCTTCCACGACATTTATCACGCCGGCCAGATTCAGCTTCTGAAACGACTTCAGAGGGGCGCAAACTGACCAGCCCATTTTCCCGGATGGTTTGGCGTCTCCTGGCCCTGGGTATCCGGACAATCCGCGTGAGGTGAAAATCAACACCGAGCCGGATGCCATGCCGTAAATGCGTCTAAAATTCATCTAAATTGCGGCGCTCCGCTGGGCGTTACCCGCTCGCGTCACGACGAACGGCATGCGATGCAAAATGGGCCCGACATGCGGGAGAATTTCCCGCCAATCCGGCACGAAATTTTCCCTTTGCCGAATGAATTTCCGTAGTTTTCTACTGAAAACAAGAGGTCACCGCTAATCTATCCCGCGTTGAGTTCGCATACGTCTCCCGCAAAAAATAATTCGATCCGAGTGAACGCGCCGCGCCAATCGCGCGTCTAATTGTTCAGCGGCTTTGGTCGGGCATCTCCGAATCCTTCCCCAGGATGCTCGGGATGTACCCGAAGAGGGGTAGTTCCAATGGAAACAACGGCCGGCAGCGACTCTGCTGACGCGGGAGCATCCGCCAGACCTGCGGGTTCCGGGGCCGGCGCTGGGGGAGCGGCGGAGACGCGCTCTTGCGCACGCGTGCGTTTTGGATCGTTTGAAGCAAATCTCCGCACCCGAAGGCTCTTTCGCGGCGGCGAACCCGTCCGCCTGCAGGAGAAACCGTTTCAAGTGCTGGCCGCGCTGCTCGAAAATGCCGGCGCGATCGTGACTCGCGAGGAGATTCGTGCGCGCGTGTGGCCCGATGACGACTACCTGGATTTCGACGCCAATTTGAATACGGCGCTCAACAAATTGCGCCGCGCCCTCGGCGATCTCCGCGACCAGCCGGAGTTTATCCGCACGGTCCCGCGCACCGGCTATCTCTTCATCGCGCCCACCACGCGGCTGACCGAGGAGGCCGGCCCGGAGGAAGCGCTGCAACCCCCTGCCACGGCCGCTCCCGGCCCGCTGCAGCGCCCGGCATCCGCGGAGATTCCCGCGGCACCGCGCGGCCGCGCCATTCCGTGGACCGTGGCAGCTTTCGGAGTCCTGCTGCTCGTTTTCCTCGCGCTGGCTCTGCGGTTCGGCTGGCCGCACACGTCGTCGGCTTCGCGTCCCGCCGGCGGCCCGGCCGTGTTGCTGGTGCTCCCCTTCGACAGCCCGGGCGGAGATTCCAGCGACTCGGATTTTGCCGGCGGCCTTTCCGACGCCCTCATCACGCGCATGTCCGCAATCAATCCTCGCGAGTTGAGTCTGATTGCGCGCACGACCGCCACGCAGTACCGCAACGCCCACAAAACCGCGGAGCAGATTGGCCGCGAGCTGACCGTCGATTATCTGCTCGAGGGAACGGTGCGGCGCGACGCGAAGCGCGCCCGCGTTTTCCTCTGGCTGGTGCGCACGCGCGACCAGGTGCCCGTCTGGGCCGAAACCTACGACCGCGGTTCCCAGGACGCCCTTTCCGCTGAGGACGAAATCTCTTCGCACGTCGCCGCCGTCCTCGGCGCGAAATTCTTCGCAGCGTCCTCCGCGGCCGCTGCGCAGCCCGCGCCGGCCAATCCCGAAGCTCGGGAAGATTACCTGAAGGGCCGGTACTTCTGGAATCGCCTCGCCGCGCACGATCTCCAGAAGGCGCTCACCCTCTACCAGTCCTCCATCCGGAAGGATCCCTCCTATGCCGAGGCCTACGTCGGCGTGGCGGAAACCTACGCAGTGCTGGCCGATTGGACCCTGAGTCCTCCGGCGGAGACCCTTCCGGCCGCGCGCGAAGCGGCGCGCACCGCCCTGGAGCATGACTCCGCGCTTTCCGAGGCCCACGCCGTCCTCGGCCTGGTGGCCTGGCAATTCGACCACGACTGGTCCGCGGCCGATGCCGAATTCGTCCAGGCCCTCCAGCTTTCGCCTTCCGACGCCACTGCCCATCAATGGCGGGGGGAATATCTGGCTGCGCTGGGACGCTTTCCCGAGGCCGAGCGCGAGATGGAAACAGCACGCCAGCTCGATCCCCTCTCGCGGTTCATCACCACGGATCAGGGCTACACTTTCTATCTGGCGCGCGACTATCCGCGCGCCGACACCGCCTTTCGCCGCGCGCTCGAGCTGGATCCGGACTTTTATGGCGCGCATATTTTCCTCGTCTGGACCTATATTCAACTTCATCAGGGGAAGGAAGCAGCCGCGGAATTTTCCCGCCTGCTCGAGCTCAGTCACTCCACGCCTGATGTGGCCGACTCCTTCCGCCAGGCCGCGGCAGGAGGCGACACCCAATCCATCTATAGCTGGATTCTCCAGCGGCAGTTGAAGCGCCGGGAGACCACCTACACCTCCGCCTGGCGTATTGCCACCTGCTACGCGGCTCTGGGGGAAAAGGACCCGGCTTTCCAGTGGATGGAAAAGGCCATGGAGGAACACGACCCGGAAATGGCGCGCCTGCGCGTGGATCCGATGATGGACCCGCTCCGCCGCGATCCCCGCTTCCAGCATTTTCTCGCTCGCCTGAACCTCCGCTGACCGGCCGCCGTGCTATGCTCCCCGGGCGCCTCCCGCGATGCGAGGCGGAGAGAGGGAATGGGTCGCCGCGCAATCCTGGCCAGTCTGACGATTCCGGCTGTGCCGTTCCTGCTTCTGTTCTTTCGTCCCCCGCCGGGCGCAGCCGATCCCCTCGGACATTTCCAGAAACGCGACGTGATGATCCCCATGCGCGATGGCATGCGCCTGCACACTGAAATCTATTCCCCTCGTGGGGCCCGCGAGCCGCTCCCCATCCTGTTTGTGCGCACTCCCTACGGCACCGGGGACGACGCCTTCGGCAATTCCCGCCAGCTCGCCACCTATGCGGACATGCTCGCCGACGGCTACATCTTCGTAATCCAGGACATCCGCGGACGGTTCTCCTCCGAAGGCGAATTCGTAATGCTGCGCCCGCCGCGGTCCCGAAACTTCGGGACCGCTGACCCGAAGGCCATTGACGAGAGCACGGACGCCTGGGACACGGTGGCCTGGCTGCTGAAAAACGTGCCGGGCAACAGCGCCCGGGTCGGCATCACCGGCATCTCTTATCCGGGCTGGCTGGCGGAAATGGCCGCGCTCGACCCACATCCTGCCGTCCGCGCCGTCTCCGAGCAGGCCTCCATCGCGGACATGTTTCTGGGCGACGACTTACATCACAACGGCGCCTTCCGCCTCAGCTACGGGTTCGAATACGGCGCCATGCTGGAGACCTCGAAGCGCAACTACGATTTCCCATTCGACGAAGACGACACGTACTCCTGGTACCTGGCCCTCGGCCCGCTTTCCAACGCCAATGCGCTCTATTTCCACGGGAGGCTGCCCACCTGGAACAATTTCATCGCCCATCCCAATTACGACGAATTCTGGAAAAAGCAGTCGCTGCTCAGCTACGTGGGCGCGCCGAAAGTTCCCAACCTGAACGTGGCCGGCTGGTGGGACCAGGAGGATTTTTACGGCCCCATGGAAATCTACCAGCTCCAGGAAAAGCACGACCCCAATCACTGGAATTTCCTGATCGCCGGCCCGTGGAATCACGGCGGCTGGTCGCGCGGAGACGGCCGCAAGCTCGGCCCCGTCGAGTTCGGCAGCGATACTTCACGCTACTTCCGCAAACAGATTCAGGCTCCCTGGTTCGCCTACTGGCTGAAGGGTAAAGGAACGCTGCCGTTCGCGAAAGTCCGGACGTTTCAGAGCGGCTCGAACCGCTGGATTTCCTACGATGAATGGCCGCCGCCCAACTCGGTCGCGCGCAATCTCTATTTCCGCGAGAACGGCGCTCTCGCTTTCGACCCTCCCTCAGCCACCGGCGACGACGCCTCCGACTCTTACGTCTCCGATCCCGCCAATCCCGTGCCCTACCGCCACCGTCCCATCTACCCCACCTATCAAGGGCCGGGATGGACCACCTGGCTGCTCGAGGATCAGAGCTTCGTCGAGCATCGTGCCGACGTGCTCACCTGGAAATCGCAGCCGCTCGCGGAGGATTTGACCGTATCCGGCGACATTGTGGCCCGCCTCTTCGCCTCCACCTCGGGAACCGACAGCGACTGGGTCGTGAAACTGATTGACGCCTATCCGGACGACAATCCCGCCAATCATGAGATGAACGGCTACGACCTGATCGTTGCCGACGAGGTCTTCCGCGGAAGGTTTCGCGCGAGCTTCGAGAAGCCGGAGCCCGTCGCGCCCGGCGAAATCGCTGCCTATCGGATCGATCTGCACACCAACAATCACGTATTTCTCCGCGGGCATCGCCTGATGGTCCAGGTGCAGAGCACCTGGTTTCCGCTGATTGACCGCAACCCCCAGAAGTATGTTCCCAACATTTTTCTGGCGCGCGCCGAGGATTACCAGCAGGCCACCCAGCGCGTCTATCGCAACCGGCGATATCCTTCGCATCTCGAACTCCCCGTTGCCCCGCGCTGAACGCTCCGCGAGGCGCGACCTGACCCGCTGCACGCTGCGAACCTGCGGTCGCGGAATTTCGCATCGCGGGACCGTACCCCTGTGTTGCCGTGGCCGGACGGCCTCCGAGGTTGAAATGGTGCGTAGTAAGGCAGTAGGATTCCGCCAGCATCCGGCCAGCTCAATCCCGCCTCACATCAGGCGCTCCGGGTGTCCGCAGAAGGAGGGCAGGCAGATGAACAGGATCGCGCAAGCCATCGCAGCGTCTCTCGGGCTAATGGCCATGGCTGTCGGCGCTTCGCTGGCGCAGCAGCCGCCCATCAAGATAGGAGTCATCAACGTGCTCAGCGGGAGTTTTGCAGCCTACGGAAAAACCGGCAAACAGGGGGCGCAACTCGCCGCAGAGGAAATCAATCAAGCCGGCGGCCTGCTCGGACGCCAAGTCGAGATTATCCAGGTGGACGACCAGGCCAAGCCCGACATCGGCGTGCAGGAAGCCAAGCGCCTGATTCTCAATGAAAAGGTCAACTTCCTGCTCGGCGTGGATTCGAGTTCCGTCGCCCTGGCGCTGGCTCCGCTCACCAACGAATACAAAATCCCGCTGGTGGTGACGCACGCGGCGACACCTGCTCTTACCGAGTAGTGCAATCCCTATGTCTTCCGCACCTCCAACAATGCGCGAATGGATGCCTTTGCTGCGGCGGACCTGGCAGCCAAGCTGCCTTACAAGCGCTGGGCCAACATCGGGCCGGACTATGAGTTCGGACACGCCTCCTGGAACGATTTCATCGCCCGGCTGAAGGAGAAGCGCCCCGACGTGATCGTGACGGGCGAACAATGGCCGAAAGGGGGAGAGAGCAATTACACCCCGTACATTACGGCGCTGATGCAGGGGCAGCCGGAGGCGGTCTTCTCCGCGCTCTGGGCCGGCGATCTGGTGACCTTCGTGCGCCAGGCCAACGCTTTCGGCTTTTTCAAGCAGATCAAACTCTTTGAAGACCCCGTGGGCGCCGCCCTGGAAACCCTCGGGCCTCTCGGTAAGGAGGCGCCGCTCGGCGAGCTTTTCTCTACGCGCTACTGGTTCCTGTATCCCGACAGCAAAACCAACAAGGCTTTTGTGGAGGCCTATCGCAAACGCTGGGGCGAATATCCCAGTTACAACGCTGAGGAACATTACGCCGGAATGCAGATGCTGGCCCAAGCCATCCGCAAGGCGAAGTCGCTCGACGCTGAGGCCATCCGCAAGGCCTTCGAAGCCGACGGCGGCATGACCTACGAGGCCCCGGAAGGAAAAAAATGGATGCGGCCGGCGGACCACCAGGTATTCGAAAACCTGGTGTGGGGCTATACGGCCAGCTCCGACCAGTATCCCTTCGTCATCCTGAAGGACATCCAAGTGATCCCGGCAAAAGACACGGTCTATCCCACGAAGTGCACCAAGTGATGTGCGAGCCCGGAGCCGCTCGAGCGCTCCGGACCGAGCGGAGTCCCGGTGAACCCATCTCTGTTCCTGCTGGAGTTCATGACCGGCCTGGCCTCGGCGTGTTCGCTGTTTCTGCTCGCTGCGGGCCTTTCGCTCATCTTCGGCGCCCTGGGAATCGTGAACTTTGCCCACGGCTCGTTCTACATGCTGGGCGGCTATCTGCTCTTCTGGATGACGCGTGGGGATGCGGGCAGCTTCTGGCATTATCTGCTGCTGGCCGTGGCCGCAAGCGTGGTGATTGGAGCGGCGGTCGAACGCCTATTCTTGCGCCCGGTCCTGCGCCGCCCGGAACACTTTCAAATCCTGCTCACCTACGCGCTTCTGCTGGTCATCGCGGATGTCTGCCGGCTGGCTTTCGGTAGCGACTACAAATCCATCAGCATGCCTCCGGGTTTCGGTGGCCCGGTGTTCGTGCTGGGTACGGCGTTTCCAGCCTATTACGCCGGCCTGGTGGGGATGGCCGCCGTCGCCGCCCTGCTTCTCTGGTTGTTCCTGCACCGCACGCGCTACGGCCTGCTGGTGCGCGCGGTGACTCAGGACCGCGAAATGCTGGAGGCGCTGGGCGTCAACGTGCCCGCACTGTTTACCGTGGTCTTCGCCGTGGGGATCGGCCTGGCCGGCTTCGGCGGGGCCGTGAGTCTGCCTCTCCAGTCCATGTCCACCGACGTGGCCGTGGATGCCGTAATCAGCGCGTTCATCGTGGTCGTGGTGGGAGGCCTGGGAAGTATCTGGGGAGCTCTCGCCGGCGCGTTCCTCATCGGCGAAGTGCAGGCCTTCGGGGCTCTGCTGCTGCCCGAATTCTCGATTGTCTTTGTCTATCTGCTGATGGCGCTCGTGCTGCTGTTTCGTCCCTGGGGTCTGCTGGGCCGCGCGCCAGCGGTACGCACATGAAAGCCGCCGCGATTGCCGTTCTCCTGTCGCTGCTGGTCCTCCCGTTGTTGTTGCCGGCCTATGGAGTCCAGGTGGCCATTCAGGCCCTGGTACTGGCCGGGTTCGCCGTCAGTTTTAACTTCCTGTTCCGGAATGCCGGGCTTCTCAGCTTCGGCCACGCCGCATTCTTCGGCGCTGGGGCCTACACCGCGGCGCTGCTCATGAGCAAATGGGGCTGGACCTATCTGGCCACGCTGCCCGTGGCTCTCGCCGTGACCGCTCTCGTGGCGCTGGTGATCGGCTTTTTGAGCGTTCGCCTCACGAAAATCTATTTCACTATGCTCACGCTGGCGTTTGCCCAGATGCTGTGGGCCGTCGTGCATCGGTGGTACAACTTCACCGGCGGCGACAACGGCATCACCAACGTACGTCCCGCGGGACTCCTCGGCACGGCGCTCGGCCTCTACTATCTGAGCCTGGCATGCCTGGTTCTTGTAACCCTGCTCCTGCGCATCGTCGCGCGCTCTCCCGCCGGCTTTACGCTGCGAGCCATGCGCGACAATCCCGTGCGGGTTGCGGCCATCGGCGTCAGCACATTTGAGTATGTATTGGCCGCCTTCGTTCTCTCCGGGACGCTTTCGGGGCTTTTCGGATTCCTGCAGCTCGCCTGGCAGCGCTCCGCTTTTCCCGATTTGCTCTACTGGACCACGTCTGCGCAGGTCATCATCGCCGTCATTCTGGGCGGCAGCAGTTCTGCAAAATGGGACTACGGCCCGATCGCCGGCGCGGCTGTTCTGGTCTCCGCACAATCCGTGGTCCAATCGCACACGCAATACTGGCCGCTGGCGCTGGGACTGGTGCTGCTGGCGCTGGTGTTGTTCTTCCCCGCTGGCGTGGCGGGACTTTTCTCGCGCGCGGAACGCCGGCGCGAGCAGGAAGACGAGATGGACCATGCCGCTGCTTGAACTCGCATCCGTCTCGAAAGCGTTCGATGGCTTTCAGGCCCTCACTGGTGTGAGTTTGTCGGTAGACGAGGGCGCTTTCCACGCCCTGGTAGGGCCAAACGGGGCCGGCAAATCCACGTTGTTTAATCTGATCAGCGGTCGCCATTCCGCAAACAGCGGCCGCGTGACCTTTGCCGGACGGGATATCACCCGCCTGCCGACCCACCGCATCATCCACCTGGGAATCGGAGTTTCCTTCCAGCGCGCCATTCCTTTTCCGAGCATGACCGTGCTCGAAAATGTGACCCTCGCCGTGCTGGCGCTCGACGGCCGGATCCGCGATCCCTGGCGCCGCCTGCGTACTCAGCGGGATGCGATACGCAAGGCGGAGGAAATCCTGGCCTGGGTGGGACTCGAGCCGCGCCGCCACCAGCCCGCCTTCGAGTTGCCGCAGGGAGAATTGAAGCGCGTGGATATCGCCATGGCTCTGGCCGGAAAACCTCGGCTGCTGCTGTTGGACGAGCCGCTGGCCGCTCTCTCGCGCGCCGAACGCGCACAACTCGTTGGGCTTCTCCCCGGGCTGCTGCGCAGTCTGGGCGTCACGCTGCTGTTTACCGAGCACGACACCGAGGCGGTGATGCGCCTGGCAGACGTCATCACCGTGCTGCACCGCGGACAGGTGCTCGCGGAAGGGACTCCGGACTACATCCGCAATCACTCCGCGGTGGCCGAAGCTTTCCTGGGGCGCGAGCCATGAGCCTGCTCGCGCTGGACGAGGTAGTGGCGGGCTACGGCCCCATCCACGCGGTTCATGGACTTTCGCTCGCCGCGGATCTCGGCCAGGTGGTGGCGCTTGTCGGTCGCAACGGCGCAGGCAAGACAACTGCGTTGAAGGCTGCTATGGGAATTGCGCGGGTCTTCTCGGGCAGCGTCCGCTATCGCGGTGCTGATATCACTTCCTGGCCCCCCTTCCGGCGCGCGCGCATAGGCCTGGGATATGTGCCGGAAGACCGGCGGATTTTCCCGGAGCTCACCGTGCGCGAGAACCTGGAGACCGGTCGGCGTCCCGGCGCGAAAGGGCCCTGGACATTCGAGCGCATCTTCGGGCTCATGCCCTGGCTGCAGGAGATAGAAAAGCGGCGCGGCGGCTTTCTCTCCGGCGGCGAGCAGCAGATGCTGGCGATCGCCCGCACGCTGATGGGCAATCCGCAGCTATTGCTGCTCGACGAACCGACCGAGGGCCTCGCGCCGCAGTTTGTGCGGCTCATCGGAGATTTGCTGGCGGAGCTGAAGCGCGCAGAAATCGCTGTGCTTCTCGCCGAACAAAATCTCGCCTTCATCAACCGCCTCGCCGACCGCGTGTACGTGCTGGAGGGCGGAGAGTTGCGGCTGGAAGGAACCACGAGGGAGATGGCTGCAAACCCTGAGGTCAGAACGCTGCTGGCTCTGTGACTGCCACGGCCAGCGGGGGCAGGTCGCGATCTTCGTAGGGTCACGGAATGCCGTGCCCCTAACAAGTGCTCCATGACGGGGACAAGGCTCTGGTCTGCGACCCACCGCCTGCATATACTCCGTTGGCCGCAAGCGCGCGGCGCGCAGCGAAGATTCCGCCCCGGTCCGCCCGGGGCATGAGGGACGCACATGATGAAATACATCCGCTGGAAGGACGTGGAGCGTGAACGGCTGAATCCGCTGATCGAGCGCCAGATGGTGGTGGGCGACCAGATTATGGTCGCGCGCGTGCTCCTGGCCAAAGGCGCCCACGTGCCTCTGCACAGCCACCACAACGAACAGGTCACCTACATCCTCGATGGCGCGCTCAAATTTGCGATCGATGGAAAGGAGATCGTCGTCCGCACGGGCGAGGTGCTCTGCATCCCCTCGAACATGCCCCACGAGGCCTGGGCCGTGGAAGATACGGTGGACTTGGACGTCTTCACTCCGCCGCGCGCCGACTGGCTCTCGAAGCAGGACGATTACTTACGCCATGCCACTTAAAATCGGGCGGGCCTGCCTGTCGCAGGCAGGCCGGCCTACCGCAGGCAGGCAACGCTCCCCGGCCTGAGGCGTCTAACCATTGAGAGCCCAGGAAGGAAGCCCATGGAAAAACCCACGGAAAACGCAGAGAAGCGGCCGGCGGATACGGCCACGCAGAAAGCCATGTTCGGCGCAGGATGCTTTTGGGGCGTCGAATCGGCATTCCGCGCGCTGCCAGGCGTCACTCAAACCACAGTCGGCTACTCGGGCGGCAATTTCCCGAACCCCACCTATCAGGACGTCTGCTCCCACCGCACCGGCCACGCAGAGGTGGTGCTGGTGGAATTCGATCCAGCGAAGATCGCTTACGACGACCTGCTGAAAACGTTCTGGGAGTCCCACGATCCGACCCAGGTGAACCGCCAGGGGCCCGACATCGGGGCACAATATCGCTCCGCCATTTTCTTCTTCACTCCGCAGCAGGAGACCGCGGCGCGCGCCTCCAAGCAGCGACTGGAGGCCAGCGGGCGGTTCCGCCGTCCCATTGCCACTGAGATCACGCCCGCGCCTGAATTCTGGCGCGCCGAGGAATACCACCAGCAATATTTCGAGAAGCGCGGCATCGCGAGCTGCCACATTTAATCATTCGTCCGCCCGGCAACCCCGCTCGCTGTCATCCCGAACCCGCTCTTGCGGGTGAGGGATCTGCTTTTCCTCAGAGGCCGGGGGCCGCGCCTTTCGTGCTCGCCCCGTCCTGTGATTTCGGAACTGCCGTCCTTCCCGTGCGCCACATGGAAACCCACCCGTTCGGCGCGTGTTACATTGTGTAGAGCCTCGGCATGACCCCGGCATCCATTTTTGCCGAAAAGAAGCGGCCCTTCCGCTGGCTCGACCTGCTTCTCCTCCTCTTCCTCGCAGGGTTGGCCATTGCCGACCCAGTCGACGAGCCGCACAAACAACTCATCCTGCTGGCCATCGCGATTTCCCAGTGGATGGAAGGGCGGCTGGTAGCCTGGAAGCCGGTGCGCGGCGCAGCGTACAGCGTGCTCATCAAAATCCTGCTCTCCACGCTGCTCATCGGTCACACGGGCGCGCTCGGCATCAACAGCAGCTACTACCCCATCTACTACCTGCCCGTGGTGACCGCCGCGGTTTATTTCGGCCCGCTCGGCACGCTGCTGTGGACCACGCTCGCCGCTGCCGCCTACTGCTCCTACCTCTTTCCCGCGCTCCAGGAATACGAGCTCACGCGCAACGGGCTCACCGAACTCGCGCTCCGTATCCTCTTTTTCTATATCGCCGGCCTCGTGGTCAATCGCTTCGCCGTCGAACGCCGCCGGCAAACCGAGCTGTACCGCCGGCTAGCCACTGAACTCGCTGAAACGAACCTCCAGCTCGAGCAGGCCCAGGCTGATGCGCGCCGCTCGGAGCGTCTCGCGGCGCTCGGCCAGCTGTCCGCAGGGCTGGCTCATGAGATCCGCAATCCCCTCGGCATCATCAAAGGCTCCGCGGAGATGCTCACCCGCAAACTCGCCTCCACCGATCCGCTCACCAGCGAGCTGGCCGGATACATCTCCGGCGAGGTGAACCGCCTGAACGGTCTGGTCGCCCGCTTCCTCGATTTCGCCCGGCCTCTTCGCCTCGAACGCCGTCCGGTGGACGTCGCGCTCATCATCGAACACGCCTTGAAATCCGCCCACGAGCAGTATCCCGCCGCGCCCGTGCGCATCGAACGCGATTTCCCGCCCGGCCCCGTGCGCCTGCCGCTCGACGAAGCCCTGGCCGAGCAGGTCTTTCTCAATCTCGCCGTCAACGCCATCGAAGCCATGGGAGAATCCGGAGGCATGCTCCGTGTCGCCATCCGTTCCGTCGAGTCCGACGGCCACGCAGCCGCGGAGATCGAATTTCGCGACTCCGGGCCGGGAGTATCGGAAACCATGCGCGAACAGATTTTCAATCCCTTTGTGACCACCAAAAGGACTGGCGTGGGCCTGGGCCTCTCCATCGTCTCGAAAATCGTGGATGAACACGGCGGCACCATCCGCCTGGAGACGCCGGCCGAGGGCGGCGCCTGTTTCCGGCTGTCCTTTCCCGCCGAGGACCGCAGCGCGCGCGAGACGGAAACCGCCGAACCTGCTCGCCCAGGCGAGCCCGCTCGCCGCGACGAGCAGGCCGCGGACGAAGCCGCCAGGACAGCGGGATGAAGCCCACTCTCCTCATCGTGGAAGACGAGGCGCGCATGCGCCGCCTGCTCGAGCTCAGCCTGGGCGAAGAGGGCTACAACACCCAGTCCGCGGAAACCGCGGAAGCCGGCCTGAAGCTCATCCAAACCGCTCCGGTGGATCTGGTGCTCACCGATCTGAAACTTCCGGCCATGAGCGGCCTTGAGTTGCTCGAGGCCGCGCGACGCATCCGCGCCGAACTGCCCTTCATCGTTATGACCGCCTACGGCACCGTAGAAAGCGCCGTCGAGGCCATGAAAGCCGGCGCCAACGATTACGTTCTGAAGCCCTTCTCCCTCGACGAGATCAAACTCGTGGTCCGGCGCGCGCTGGACGTCCGCCGGCTCCGCGAAGAGAACCGCGACCTCCGCGAAGCCCTCGGCAAACGCTACGACCTGCCCGGAATCGTCGCCCAGAGCCCAAAGATGCAGGAAGCCCTCGGCATGGTCGAGCGCGTCGCGCAGACCAATTCCACCGTGCTCATCTGCGGCGAAAGCGGCGTGGGCAAAGACCTCATCGCCCGCGCCATCCACCAACGCTCCCGCCGCTCTCGCGGACCTTTCCTCAAAATCAACTCGACCGCCATCCCCGAAAACCTGCTCGAAAGCGAACTATTCGGCTACGAGAAGGGCGCTTTCACCGGCGCGGCCACGAGCAAGCCCGGAAAATTCGAGCTGGCCGACGGCGGCACTCTGTTCCTCGACGAGATCGGCGACGTTCCGCCCCCGGTGCAGGTCAAACTGCTGCGCGTGCTCCAGGAACGCGAGTTCGAGCGCTTGGGCGGCACGCGCACGGTGAAAGTGGACGTCCGCCTCGTCGCCGCCACCAACCGCGACCTGCGCGCCGCGCTCGAAGACGGCACTTTCCGCGAAGACCTCTACTACCGCCTGAACGTAGTGCCCATCAATCTTCCCCCGCTCCGCGAGCACAAAGAGGATATCCCCGCGCTCGCCGAGATCTTCCTGCGCAAATACTCCGAGTCCTCCGGCAAGAAGATCGATGTCATCAGCCCCGCGGCCATGGAGCGCCTAACCCAATTTCATTGGCCCGGCAACGTGCGCGAACTGGAGAATGTAATCGAGCGCGCCGTGGTCCTCGCGCAGGGATCCACGCTCGGGCCGGCCGACATCCTGATCGACGAGCCCGCGCACAAATCCGCCGCCGGTTCCGCGGGTGCGGCTTTTCTTCCGGATAGCATGACCCTGGAACAATGGGAAGACGAAATGATCCGCGAAGCCATGCGCCGCGCCGGCGGCAACAAAAGCCAGGCCGCGCGCCTGCTCGGTCTCTCCCGCAACGCCCTCCGCTACCGCCTCTCCAAACTCGGCTTTGCGGAAGATCCCGAGTCGTGAGCGCTAGGGCCAGCCCCAGTCGGCGTATTACTCACCGGAGTTTCAATCCCGTCGTTTCCCTCTTCTTTTCGGGCGTTCGCGCAGCATGCCGCCCCAGCTGTCCGTCGAGCTGACCGTCGAGGAGGCTGCGGCGCCGGTGGATTTCAGCCACACGCGGTTGAAATCCACCGCTAACGCCGCCTGAAGCGGCAGAAATGACGCGGCAGCGGACGTTGTAATTGCCTGCATCGCAAAGGGTTACAGTGCACTCCCGAGTTGCAATCTTTGGCCAGGAGCGTGCTCCATTTATGTCCGGAAAACTGGAAAGGCCACCCTCCCCGAGAACGGGAGCAAAGCCATGCGGCATCGAATCCCAGCCATTTTCGCCTCGCTGCTGGCAGCCCTGCTTCTGGCCGCGCCGCCATCCCGCGCGCAGAACCAGGATCAGGCCGGGCCTCCAGACGAGTCCCAGGCCGAGCCTCAGCCCCAGGCCCAGGCCACCGGCGTCGGTCGCATCAGTTTGATTCAGGGCTCCGTTTCCACGCAGCGGGGCGATACGGGCGATTGGAACGCCGCGATCGTGAATACGCCCATCGTCCCCGGCGATCGTGTTTCCACCGGCGATCGTTCCCGCGCGGAGGTTCAGCTCGACTACGGCAACATCCTCCGGCTCGATGGGAACAGCGTTATCCGCGTCACGCAGGTCGATCAACAGCACATTCAGATCGAAGTGGCGCAGGGACTCGTCAGCTACATCTCGCTCCCCAGTTCCGGCGCGGACGTGGAAATCGATGCGCCTAACCTGGCCATCCACCCTCAGCGCGATGGCGTCTATCGCATCCAGGTGGATTCCGGCGGCCAGACCCTGGTATCCGTGCGCCGCGGCCAGGCGGAAGTGGGAACCTCGGAGGGCAGCACCACAATTCACGCCGGCGAACTCATCACCGTGCGCGGCGACGCCACTGACGCGCAATACAGAACTTCCGCCGCGCCCCCTCGCGACGCCTTCGACCAGTGGAACTCAGACCGCGACCGCCTGCTCCAAAGCGCGCAGAATTCGGAACCCCTGAACCCCTACTACACGGGCGGAGCCGACCTGCAATCCAACGGCACCTGGCAAAACGTGCCCGGCTATGGCGACGTCTGGTCGCCCACTAACGTGTCGCCCGATTGGGCGCCCTATCGCGATGGCTCCTGGGTCTGGGAGCCCTATTGGGGATGGACGTGGGTTTCCTACGAACCCTGGGGCTGGGCGCCGTATCACTATGGCCGCTGGTTGCAGTGGAACGGCTCGTGGGCCTGGTGGCCGGGTCCCGGCTATCCTTACTATCGGCCCCTGTGGGCGCCTGCCTATGTCTCCTTCTTCGGATTCGAGCGTGGCGTGGGATTCGGCTTCGGTTCGTTCGGCTGGCTTCCGCTTGGACCCGCGGACCCGTGCTACCCCTGGTGGGGAGGCTTCGGTCTGTCGTTCAATTTCTTTCGGTTCGGAGACCATGACGGCTTCCGCGGAGGGTTCCGCGGCAGGGGATTCATCTCACCGCTTGGAGGACCGCTGCATGGGCGCGCCGAGTTTTCGAACCTGCGCGGTTTGGACTCCAACGCGCGCTTGCGCGCAGGCATCACCAGCGTCTCCGCATCGAGGTTTGGAAATGGCAGGGTCGTGCCGGAGAGGCGCAACTTCACCGCTGCGGATATCCGCGACGCGCAATTCGCCCGCGGCGGACTGCCCGTCGTGCCCGGACGAGGAAGCCTGAGCGCTACCGACCGCGCGGCCAGGCCCGGCACCGTGCCTTCCCGCAACCTCGACGCGCAGCATTTCATGATGCACAACCACCCTGCCCCTGCGCAGCGGTCCTTCGCCGGCGAGTCGGCCCGCATCCGCGAACAGGTAGGACGCCAGCGTTCCGGCAATAGCGAGGGTCGTCCCCAGGGCCGTGAATCTCCCGGAGGAGCAGCGCGCACCGGCCAGACGCCGCGTTCCTCCTCGTTCCGCCAGGATTCGGGACTCGGCGGCCGAACGCAGGCAAATCCGGCGCGCCAGACCAATGGTTTCCGATCGTTCGAAGGCAATCGCGCCACGAACGGCAGCGCGTCCAATGAGTTTGCCTCGAAAGGCGGCGAGCGCTCCTCCAACCCGTCTCGCCCCGCGGGCACTCCCGAGCCCCGCGCCAACGCGTTTGACAATCGTGGAGGCTGGCAGCGTTTCTCCCAGCCGCAGGGCCGATCCGGATTTGCGGGCGGCCGGGGATCTACCTCCAACCCGCAGTCGTTCCGCGAATCTCCCCGGTACAACAGCCGGCCGCCGCTCGATCTGCGCAACCCCATCGTCCAGGAGCGTTCTCCTTCATACGGCTCGCGCGCTCCCTCCTCTTCGGCTCCGCGCTCCTATTACTCCGCGCCGCGCCAGCAGCCCAGCTATCGTGCCCCGGAAGCTCCGCGCGGATACTCCTCAGCTCCGCGATTTTCCGAGCCGTCCGCTCCACGCGGGAATTTTGGTGGCGGCGGGGCCTATCGCGGAGGTGGTGGAAATCGCGGCGGCGGTTCCCACTCCTCCGGCGGACATCACTCCGGCCGCGGCTGAGCTTCTCTAAATTGTTCGCGTCTTTCCCGCGCCAGTCGTTCCAGCTGTCAACAAACAATCGGTCGGTGTAGAGTTCATCGGACAGACCTAATTGCGGAGCGGCGGGGCTTTAGCCCATGAAGCTAAATCTTCTTGCCTTTGGTCGGCGATTGCCGGGCGGCTTCTAGTTGCAGGCGCTTCCCATTTCGGCGGGAATCACGCGGACATTCTGAACCCGCGTGGTGAGCACGCGGTTTCCAAACTCCAGAAACAATCCCCGCGCTACCAGGATGTCATGTTTGATGGCGCTGCCGCCCCAAGTGCACCCGTTGATGGTCACGCGGCAGGGGGACACGCCGCGCCGGTCGAACCATCCGCCCCACACCCAATACTGCCCGTCGCCCAGCGCCCAGATGGTGTACCGCGAGTTTCGCGTCGTCACCACCACGCGGTCGCCGCAGCGCAGATCGGCCTTCCGCACCTCTTCGAGAGTGTGTGCGTGCTGAGCCAATGCCTCGAGTGAATATGCTACGACCGACACCTATACTCCACCCCCGGCCATCATCTTGCCCGTTTGCCCCACCCCTGTCAACGATGTGCCGCCCCGTTGTAGTGGAAATCAAATCGTGCAAGAGTCTGGATGTGGCAGGTCCGTTGGGGCTGGTCCCGAAGGTTCAGGACCAGACCGGCCGACCCCGGCGGATTCTGTCACACGGCGGTGTGACGCGCATCACGGCGTCCCTACCGGCCGGAAGCCATAAATTGTGACCCACGTCGGCCAATGGACGACGGCGAGCACACGCCAGAGACGTCGGAAGTTGTCATAGGGGGACGGCTCATGAACACGAATCCGAAGGGGCTGGGGATTTTGACTATCGGGGTGGTGGCGGCATGGCTGGGATGGTTCTGCTACCTGTCGGTGCCTCGCGCAGAAGCCATTCCCGCTTTCTCGCGGAAGTATCAGACCTCCTGCAGCACGTGTCACAACAATTTCCCGGAGTTAAATGACTTCGGACTGGCCTTCAAGAAGAACGGCTTCAAGTTCCCGAAGGACGACGAAATCTTTGTCAAAGAACCTCCCGTGCTGCTGGGCGCCAAGGCCCAGAAAGAGGCTTTCCCGAACGCCATCTATCCCGGAGAGATTCCCGGGAACCTGCCGATCGCTTTCCGTTATTCCGGTTTCGCCAACTACAACAGCAAGATCCCGTTTGCCAGCACGCAGGGCTACGTGCCGCGCACAGATCTGTTCGCTCCGAACACGTTCACCATCATCGCCGCGGGAAGTTTTGGCCCCTCGCTCTCCTTCTGGATTGATAACGACATTTCATCCGGGGGCGCGGATGGCTCTGCCTTTCTGGGTGACGGCTATCTGAAGGTCAATGATCTGGGCCACTGGATCGGCCTTCCGAAAGACACCATCAACCTCCGCATGGGGCAGTTCGAATTGGACTTGCCGTTCACGCAGGCACGCACCCTCGACCTCACTGGATACGACATTTACAGCCAGGCGAGCGTGGCTCTGGTGAACCTCAACGCCTGCGCTTTGGCCGCTCCCGCGACGCCCGCCTGCACCACCAACAATCCGTTCGTGTTCGGCATCCCGCAGCGCGGGATCGAGATCGGGGGTTACCCGAACGATGGAAACTTCTCCTGGTCGCTGGCCATTGTGGACGGGAACAACAACAACCCTGCGGTGCGGAACTCGAAGGACATTTATATCCGCGTCTCGCAGCTCTGGAACCTGGAACGCGACCCCGCCGTGCGCAAGGAAATCCGGGCTGCTGGACCCACGGGACCGCATGACCACACCTCCATCCGTCTGGGCGGGTTTTACTACTACGGCCGCAACGCCCTGAACATCAACCAGTCGGTTTTCCCGGCAGCGGCCGCGCTGGGGACGGCCCGCGAGCCGTTCTACCGGGCCGGGGGAGACGTCCGGTTCAAGTTCCGCGACAACTTCGAGATCTACGGGCTGGGGATGTATGGCCATGACGTAAACCTGATTCCGGACGCGGCGGGCACGGCGTTTGTGGCCACTACCCCGGTCACCTTTTCCGGAGGATTCGTCCAGGCCAACTACTGGATTTATCCCTGGCTGATGCCCCTGCTGCGCTATGACGTCGTCAACTCGCCCACCGACTCCCAGGGTGGATTCTCCCGCCACGACACGCGAAACCGCGTCAGCCCGGGCATCCAGTTTCTCGCCCGCGCCAACATCAAAGTGGCCTTCGAGTATCAATACCGCTGGGAGACTCCGGTGCCGGGAACTGCGCCGGCTCAATTCTTCCGTGGCAATGGATTCCTAACCGGCGTAGATTTTGCCTTTTGAGTGCCAGCGGGGAGGGACCGTTTCGCTCCCGGCGAGCCGCGCCCACCCCGGAAAAACGAGGAAAAACATGAAGAACACGACGTATCGATTTGCAATCCTAGTGGCCGTATACGCCTTGCTGTTGGCGGGAACGGCGCAAGCAGGCGAGATCAAAGGAAAGGTGAACGTACAGGGACTCCGCTCCGCGGAGAACATCGCCGTTTACGTGGACGCCATTCCGGGGAAAGACTTCCCCGCACCCTCCAAGCACGTGGTCGAGGACCAGAAGCAGATGAAGTTCCTTCCCCACGTCCTCGTCGTGCAGAAGGGCACCACCGTCGAGTTCCTCAACAGCGATCCGGTCGGGCACAACGTCTATTGGCCCTCCATCAGCGGCAACAAGAAGCTCGCCCACAATCTGGGCACCTGGCCGAAGAACGACAGCAAGCCATTCCAGTTCAATGATCTCGGCGTGGCTTCGCTGCTCTGCAACGTGCACCCGGAGATGTCCGGCTACGTCGTGGTCGTGGCCACTCCCTATTTCGCGGTCACGGACAAGGAAGGAAATTTCGTCATCAAGGACGTGCCGGCCGGCAAATACACGCTGAAGACATGGAGCGAGGAAGGGAAGCCGGCTACCCAGGCAGTGGACGTATCCGGCGCGGCAACCAGCGTCACTCTGACGGTTAGCAAGTAGGGAGAACTGGAAGCAGGGACGAGGGGGCATCCGTGCGTTCCAAGCTGGTTGACCTGGAGTGGCTGGAGTCTAATTTTCCGTGCATGACGGCCTGTCCTGTGCACACGCAGGCGGGCCGGTACGTGGCGCTCATCGCCCAGGGCCGCTACGAGGACGCCTACCGTTACGCCCGGGCCCCCAATCCGTTTGCCTCCGTCTGCGGCCGCGTCTGCGGCCACCCGTGCGAGACCGCCTGCCGCCGCGGCCAGCTCGATGCGCCCATCTCCATCCGCGCGCTAAAGCGATTCCTCACCGAACGCCACGGCCCGGAGTCGCGCAACCCGCTGGAGATGTATCCGGAAAAGCCGCGCATCACTCACGAAGAAAAAATAGCCATCATCGGCGCAGGGCCGGCGGGACTTGCTGCCGCGCACGACCTGGCCCTTCTCGGCTACCCGGTGACGGTATTCGACGCCGCCCCTGTACCTGGCGGCATGCTCCACCTGGGGATCCCCGAATACCGCATGCCTCGAGACGTGCTTCAGGCGCAGGTGCGCGAAATCCTGGACCTGGGCCCGGAGCTGCGGCTGAACTCGCGTCTGGGAAAGGATTTCACCATCGCGGAGTTGCGCCAGCAGGGCTTCAAGGCTTTTCTACTGGCCTTCGGCCTGCATCGCAGCCGCGACCTGAACATCCCCGGCCACGAACTCGACGGCGTGGTGAAGGGCGTGGATTTTCTCCTGAACGTGAATCTGGGCTACCGTTTTTCCATCGGCAGGCAGGTGGTGGTGATCGGCGGAGGCAACGTGGCCATTGACGTGGCTCGCTCCGCTCTTCGCGAGCAGCAGCGGACCACGCGCGAAGCTCTGGCCAGCGTCCTGCTTCCCGACAGCCTGCCGGAAAGCGAAATGGATGTGGCCATGAAGGAGCTGATGGACGTCTCCCGCGCGGCACTGCGCATGGGCGCGCGGCGTGTCCACCTGGTTTGCCTGGAGTCCCGCGAGGAGATGCCCGCGTTCGGCGAGGAAATCGAAGAAGGGCTCGAGGAGGGATTAGAAATCCATCCCTCACGCGGCCCGCAGCGCTTCGTGGGCAAAAACGGAAAACTCGAAGCCCTCGAAACCACTCATTGCGTTTCCGTATTCGATGCGCAGCGCCGCTTCAGCCCCGTGTTTGAACCCGGGACCGAGCAATTGATTCCCTGCGACACCGCCATCCTGGCGATCGGGCAGACCTCCGACCTTTCCGCCGTGACCCCCGAGCCGGGCCTGGAAACCACGCGGCAGGGCACCATCAAAATCGACCCGCAAACCCTGATGACCACCGTCCCCGGCATTTTTGCCGCGGGCGACATCGCCTTCGGGCCGCGCCTGATCATCAGCGCGGTGGCCGACGGCAAAAAAGCGGCGGAGCAGATCGATCGCTACCTGAGCGGCGCCGAGTGGCAGCCCGCCCCGCGATACGTCCAGATCACCGTGCTGGATCACCACCAGATGGCGGAGCGCTACGACGAATACTCCCGGCTCGCGGTTCCCGTGATCCCCATAGACCGTCGTACGGGCGTGGCCGAGGTGGAAACGGGTTACACGGAGGAGCAGGCGCGGCGCGAGGCGTCCCGTTGCCTGCAATGCTGGATCAATACGATTTTCGACGGCAACGAGCAGGAAGGCACCGAGTGCATCCTGTGCGGCGGGTGCGTGGACGTGTGCCCGGAGAATTGTTTGCGCCTGGTCCCGCTGCGCGATCTCGGTTTTTCCGACGATGTGATGGGCCGCCTGCGCGCGGAGAGCGTTATCCACCAGCGCGACCTACTGCACCTCGCGGCAGACGACCTGCCCGCCGCCGAAGGTTCCGTGATGGTGAAGGACGAAACCATCTGCATCCGCTGCGGCCTGTGCGCGGAACGCTGTCCGGCGCACACCATCACCATGGAAGCCTTCGAGGTGTACCCCACCGATCCGACTTTGATTCCTGTGGAGAGGCTGATGCACCGATGAGCGAAACCGAAAAACCCGGAGCCGGCGGCCAATCGCCCGAAGCAAGTGAGAAAGAGGGCCTCGCGCGCCGCGACTTCCTGAACGAAGTCACCTTCGCTGCTCTGGCCGTGGCCGGGCTGGGTTCGGGCGCGGTCACCTACCAGTACTTTTCTCCTAACGTGCTCTTCGAGCCCGCTACACGCTTCCGGGCTGGCAGTCCGGATCTCTATCCGGTCGGTACCGTCACCTTTCGGCAGGCCGAGCAGGTCTATATCGTGCACACCGATGCGGGCTTTTATGCGGTTTCGGCCGTGTGCACCCATCTGGGCTGCATCACGCAGTGGAAGCCGGAGGACGACCAGATCGCCTGCCCGTGCCACGGGAGCAAGTTCAAGAGGGACGGAAAGAAGATCGAAGGGCCGGCGCCTGCGCCGCTGCCCCATTTCTCCATCACGCTCACCGCCGACGGTGAACTCGTGGTGGACAAACTGGAAATCGTGAAGGCCGATCAGGCATTGAGGGTCTAGGAGAGGCGATGGCCAGCGCGGACATGTTCCTGGAACGCCTGCGGCAGACGCGGGTCTGGCGCTCCATCTTCCGCCGCGGCCCTGCGCTCACCAACCGCACCCGCAGCCTGGCCGTGTTCGGCAACCTCTTTCTTCACTTCCTTCCCGTCAAGGTGCGGGAAAAATCCCTTCGCGCGCGGGCCACGTATTACCTCGGCTCGTTTTCCTTTCTGCTGTTTCTCCTGCTGGTGATCACCGGAGTGCTGCTCATGTTTTATTACCACCCCGCGGTTCCGCAGGCCTATCGCGACATGAAGGACCTGCGGTTTGTCGTCTCCAATGGGGTGTTCCTGCGGAATCTGCACCGGCTGGCGGCCCACCTGATGGTGTTGGCCGTCTTCGCTCACATGTTCCACGTCTTCTATCGCGGCGGGTACAAGCCGCCGCACGAGTTCAATTGGGTGGTGGGAGTGATCCTGCTGCTGGTCACGCTGTTTCTCAGCTACACGGGCTATCTGTTGCCCTGGGACCAGCTCGCCTTCTGGGCCATCACCGTGGGCACCAACATCATTTCCGCGATGCCGTTTATCGGCAACCGCATCAAGTTCCTGGTTCTGGGCGGCAACGTGGTGGGGGAAAACGCCCTGCTGCGTTTTTACGTGCTCCACTGCGTTGTGCTGCCTCTGGTGGCGATTCTGCTGGTGGGCGTGCATTTCTGGCGCGTGCAGAAGGACGGTGGGCTGACCACAAAGGACGACGGTGAGCGAAAAAGATAAATTCGAGGCGGGTTTCGGCTCCGACGCCGCCAAGAACCCGCAACGTATCGTTTTCCTAACGCGGAAAACCTCCGCGAAGGTAACCGGGGAGCCCGGCCCGCAGGTGATGGCCTATCCGCACCTGCTGGTGCGCGAGGCCATCGCCTTCGAGGTGCTGGTGATCGCTCTCGTGCTGGCGGCTCTGGTGTGGGACGCGCCGCTCGAGCAGTTGGCCAATCCCCTGGTCACTCCCAATCCGGCCAAGGCTCCGTGGTATTTTCTGGGCCTCCAGGAACTGCTGCACTATTTCCCGCCGTTTGTCGCCGGGATTTTAATCCCCACGCTGGTGGTGATCGCTCTTGTCATCATTCCGTACTTCAACGTCAACATCGAGGGCGAGCCGATCTGGGCGCGGGACTCTGAACGTCGCCTGAAGATCTTTGTGGCCGTGCTGGTAATCCTGTTCCCGGTGCTCATCGGGTATGAGGCCTGGACCGATCTCCTCCGGGGCCTCGCTGCCCGCGACCCTCACGCCCTGAAGTTGTTTGCGGATTCTGTCGCCTGGACCCTGCTCCTCCCCAGCGCCGCCGCCGGCGGCCTGCTCCTGTTCTCGTATTTCATTCCAGCGGAGGCTGCGGGATGGAAAGGCTATCTTCGTGGGCGGCCCGTTTCCTGGTGGCTCATGACGTGGTTCATCTGCGTCGCGCTGGTGCTGACGCTCGTGGGGACTTTCTTCCGCGGGCCCGGCTGGTCGTGGGTCTGGCCGTGGGGGACACATGCCGGCTGAGGATATGGGGCACGTGCCGCGCCGTCTGCGTTACGTACTCGCCGTCACCAGCGTCGTGTTCCTGGCCGCGCTCGCGATTTCGCCGGTGAAGGATCTTCAGCGCGAATGGAAACACTACAAGCGAGGCTACGCGCGTTTCGCCGAATGGCGCCAGGATACCAAGCGCCTGCTGGCGGACGTGCGTCCCGGCATCGACCAGATCTGGCTCCCGGACATGAACGTGGTGGACCGCTGCACCACCTGCCACCAGGGCATCACGCAACCCAGCCTGGCGGGAGCTTCCGTGCCGCAGCCCTATCGCGCGCATCCTCCCGTTCCGCACTCGGTCACCCAATGGGGTTGTGTCGTCTGCCACCGCGGGCAGGGGCCCGCTACGGAAGTGGCGGAAGCCCACGAGACCACCCTGGCCTGGGAGCAGCCGCTCCTCGAAGTGAACTTCATCCAGGGTTCCTGCGGCTCCTGCCACCGGGGCGATCTGCCGGAGACCCCCAAACTCGATCGCGGCCGCCAGCTCCTGGCCGAATTCAATTGCAGCGGCTGCCACCAACTGGAAGGTATCGACCGCCCCGTGATGCTGGGTCCGGACCTGACGCGCATCGGCAGCAAGACGAGCCGCGCCTGGATCTACAAATGGCTCAAAGAGCCCCGCACGATTACGGATGCCAACGGCAACGTGACCGTGGACGGGTACGAGACGGAAGCGGCGCCGCGCATGCCCCAGTTCAAGCTGAAGGAAGAGGAATTGCGCGCCCTTTCCGCCTATTTGAGCTCGCTCCGAGGCGAGACCGTCGAGCCGTATCACATCAATCCCCGCGTCGTGGCGGCGCTGGAGAAGAATCCCGACACGGTAACGCAGGGAGAAGTCCGCTTCCGGCAGATGTTTTGTTCCACCTGCCATTCCCTGGCCGTGACGCGCGCCGGCGAGACCAAACTGATCGGCGGCGACATCGGGCCGGAGCTCACGAAAATTGGCAGCAAGGTGAATCGCGACTGGCTGGTGGCCTGGCTGCGCGATCCCCAGGCGTATCTCCCGCACAGCAAGATGCCCCGCTATGAGTGGTCGGATGAAGACCTCTATCGCGTCACGCGCTACATCACCGAGCAGTTGACCGACTCCGACCTCCTGAAAGGAGTGCCTGAGCTGCCCGCTGCGACCCCGGTGGAAGTCCAAAAGGGTCGGGAGCTCTTCCTCGAAAAGGGCTGCGCGAGCTGCCACCACATCGACGGTATGCCCCTGCAGAAGGATTTTGGCCCCGACCTCTCCGCACTGGGCGCGAAGAATGTTTCTCAGCTCGAATTCAGCCAGTCCAAAATCCCGCGGACGTTGCTGGCCTACATCCAGGCAAAAATCACGGATCCTTCTTCGGTGAATCCCGCGGCGCGCATGCCGCAGTATCACCTCCCGGCGGACGACCTGGATGCGGTCACCACCGCCCTGCTGGCCATGACCGGCCCTCCCGCTTCGCCGGGGCTCCGCCGCCTGGCGGTGCAGCGCCAGGAATCCACGTTTCGCGTCGCGGGCGCATTCGGCAAGGTCTACGAGCGCTATAAATGTTACGTCTGCCATAAATTCAACGGCTACGGAGGCGACCTCGCGCCGGACCTCTCCTACGAGGGCAGCCGCGCCCGCCGCGCCTGGCTGGTGGATTTCCTGAAGAGCCCGCAAACTCTCCGGCCCACTCTCGTGTTTCGCATGCCGCAGTTCAACATGACCACCCAGGAAGCGAACATCCTGGCCGATTACCTCACCATGGCCATGCAGCACCCCGCCGTGGACCTCGAAGCCGCGGAGGCCGAGAAATTCACGCCGCAAATGGCCGCGCTGGGCAAAGAGCTGTACGAAGTGAAGTATCAGTGCCAGGCCTGCCACACGATCGGCTCCTCCGGAGGCTATGTGGGGCCGAACCTGAGCAACGCGGGGAACTGGCTGACTCCGGCATGGACCGAGGCCTGGCTGCGCAATCCCCAGACGCTCGTTCCCGGCGCCATTGAACCGCGTCGCGCCTTCACGGAAGAGGAAATCCACGCGCTGACTGCCTATCTCCAGTCGCTGCGCCAGAGCGCAAAGTCCTCCGCAGGAGCGGGGAGTCACGGAGCCGGGGAATGAGGCGCCGGTACACCGCCGCTTTTCTCCTCTGCCTGCTGGCCGCGGCGGGCGGATGCCGCAAGCAGCCCTCTGCTCCGCCATCCCCGGCTGAGCGGGCGTATGATGTGGAAGCGGACTGGAACGATCCGCAGCGCGTGATTCCACTCGGCTACCAGGCGGCCCAGGGCAAACGCATCTTCTACACGCAGTGCGTCTGGTGCCATGCCGATGCGACTCCGGCCGGGCCTTCCAACCGCTCCAACGTCACGCCCACGCCGCCATTGATGAACGACGGCGCCACGCTGAACAAAGAAACTGACGCCACGCTGAGAAATGCCATCGCGCTGGGAGGCAGCGCCCTGGGAAAATCCGCCATGATGCCGCCCTACGGCCGCACGCTCACCGACGAGGAAATCACAGACCTCATTGCCTACATCCGGGCCATCGCCCAGCCGACCTACCAGCCGCCTGCGCAGCCTTCCGCCGGCGCCGCGGGGAAATAGCCCCCATGCGCAACGCGTCCCGCAGCCGGCGCGCCACTGCCGGCCACCGAGCAGCTCGGCGCGCCCTGGCGATTGCCGTCCTCGTCTGGCTTTCTGCCGCGCCCGCCGGCCGGGCACAGGTCAGCCCACAGGAGATTCGCAGTCCGGAGTTGCGGGAACTGCAGACGAAGTACCTGCAACAGTTGAAGGCATTGAACCGCGCCATTGCGGCGACGAAGTTTCCGTTTCCGTTCACACAGGCGCGATACGTAGGCGCGAATCCCTCCTCCATCGCGGGCCAGGACCCGAGAGGCATCGAATTCGTGCGCTTCCGCGGGCGCGTCGTGCTGAAAATCACCGGCCGGTACAACGCCGCGCTCAGCTCTGCGCGGCTCTCCCGCAACGAGCGTGCCGCGCGCGTGTTCACCGCCGTCTTTCTGCCCATCATGGGATTGGTGAGAGATGACATTCCGGCAGACGTGGCCTGCGACGCCATCGGCCTGGAAATCTCATACCACGTGCTCGGCAAATCGAAGACCTATGAGTACGAGGGCAAAGAGATCCTGGTTGCCGTATTTCCCCGCGAGGATGCCTTTGCGCTCGCCGCGGCTTCTACCGATTCCGCGCGCCAGGAGATTGTGAATCGTTCCCAGATCTTCCTGGACGGGGAGGAGTTCGGGCTGTCTCTCGTGGAGCGCGAGCCCATGGATCTGGAAACGCTCGACCGTGGCTCGCCCGCTGCACCGGCTTCCCACCCGCCTCCGCCGGAAGCCGCGGCTCCCGCGGCGACTGGTACGCCTCTGCCGAGTCCCCGTTTTCTGCCCGCTCTGCCGGCGCCGGCCGCTGCGCCCGCCAACTACCCCGGCACGCCCGTTTCCCGTCTGGATTCGCCCGCGCCGCCCGCGCGCGCCTCTTCCCCGCTTGAAGACGCGCCTGCGGCCACCCAGCAGGACGTCGCGCGGCTCCAGACGCGTTACCAGACGGAACTCGACGCGCTGGCCAAAGAGGGCCTTCTGAAATTTCACTTTGTGGATTACGCGCCGCCTTCGTTCGTCCTCTTTCAGGACCACGTGGCGCTGCAACTCACTTTGCGCAATCCCGCGCGCTTCGATCGCGAGCACACCTCCATTTATAAGCGCGCCGCGCAGAGTTTCGACCTGTTCCTCGCCCCGCAATTGAAAGACGTGCTCAGCCGCATCTCCACCGAAGTGGAATTTCCCGCGCTCGACATTACCGTCCTCACTGAGTTCCAGTCACCGTCCTCCGGCTCGCCCGAAGCCATTGAATACGTCTGCCCTCTGAAAGCCCTGCGGGAATTTGCCGATGCGCGCATCACCAACCAGGACCTCATCAATCAAAGCGTGGTGCTGGTGAACGGCGTGCGCATCTCGCTCGACTTGCAGCGCGTCGAGTAATCGATTCCCGAGGCGGGCGGCCATCCCCAGCAATTTGCGAGCGGTCACGCGGAAGGGGATTTCAGATCAGCTTCTGCCGGCTGGCGTGGATCACGGTTTCCAGGCGGCTCCGAGTGCCCAGCTTCCGGCCGCAGTTGTGGATGTGATTTCGCAAAGTGCGTGCGGTGATATGCAGCGCTTTCGCCGCATCGGCAGGGCTTTTTCCTTCCGCCAGCAGCGAGAGCACGCGCCGCTCCTGCTCGGTCAAGGGTGATACCGGTGGAGAGGGCGCGCGCTCATCCGAGAGTACGGCAAGTTGCCGGGCAGCTCCGAGGACCTTTTCCGCCAGCTCTTCTTTCTTCCTCCGGCTCGTGATGTCTCGGGCCAGGTGCACCACCAGCCGCCGGTTCGTCCGGCCGTCGAGGAAAACCAGGATGGAGACATTCACCCACAGTCTTTGCCTGCTGCTGGCCTTCACCTCCAGGTCGTAATCGGATACCTCGCGCTTCGCGTGCGCGCACTCGAGCACGGAACAGTCTTCACAGCAGACGGTATTGCCAAGCGGGCCTCGGCCTTGAAACAGCGCGGCACATGGCTGGTCGATCGCTTTGCCGGCGGGGTAGCCAAAGAGCTTTTCTGCCGCGCGGTTCCATGAACGGATCAGGCCCTGCTCGTCCACGCTGAATGCGGCGTCGGCCGTGCTTTCCAGCAGCGTGAAGAGCTCTCGTTCCAACATTGTATGCCCGTGACAATCGCCCCAGAGGCTAGGTCAAAGTGACGATTGGCAAAAAAACCGGGGCGAGGACAATCTCGACATCAAGATATGGAACTCGTTTAGTCATGTCAAACTGCATTTTATCCCGGCCCTGCTCTTACGCCATCCGGGCCATGGTCCATCTCGCGGAACAACCGCCAGAGCGCTTCTCCAGCAGCCGCGAGATTTGCGATCAGGAAGGTATCCCGCCCTCGTTTCTCGGAAAGGTGCTTCTGCCGCTCTGCCGATGCCGAATGCTGCGCTCCCTCCGGGGGATCGGCGGGGGCTACGAGTTGGCTGTGCCGCCGGACCAGATCCGGCTGCTGGCGATTGTGCAGGCCATCGATGGTTCGCAATTGGACGACTGCGTTCTGGAAGATCATGCCTGCGGGAATCCCCGCCAGTGCCTGCTGCACCCAATCTGGGCTGCTGTCCGGGAACAGTTTGTGGATTATCTTGACCGCACCACCCTGGCGGATCTGGCGCGGATGCGTAAGTCCACCCACGTCCTGATTCCGAACGCAGACGATACGCCGGAAGGGATTCCGTCCACGAAGTAAGGAGAGCGACGATGGCGACCACATCCGCACTGACTTCGGGCCCGGGGCGTTGGATTCCCAGCACCTGTGGCATGTGCCTGCACGGCTGCGGAATCAAGGTGTATGTCGAAAACGGCGTGGCGCTCAAGATCGAAGGCGACCCCACCAACCCCGACAACCTGGGCAAGCTCTGCCCGAAAGGCAACGCCGGCCTGGCCCGCCTTTACGATTCCTCCCGTGTGCTCCACCCCATGAAGCGCACCAATCCCAAGAAGGGTCTCCATGAGGATCCGGGATGGGTGCGCATCAGTTGGGACGAAGCTTACGAAATTGTCGCGCGCGAGTTGGGCCGGGTGCGCCGCGACGATCCCCGCAAGCTGCTCTGTGCTCTCGGTGACTTCCAGCGAATCCTCTTCTGGGGCTGGCCCGCCGTTTTCGGCTCCCCGAATTTTTTCACTTCGCTCGGAAATTATTGTGGCGGTTCCTATCATCCGGTCAACGGAAGCGTGGACGGCTCCTTTGCCTCCATCAACGACTACGACTACTGCAACTACTGGATTCAGATCGGCTCGGGCGACGGCTTTTCCTCCCACCTCCATCTTTCCGGAAGCGCCAAGCGCATGGCCGATGCGCGCATGCGGGGCATGAAAGTGGTGTCGCTCGACCCGCGCTGCTCCATTGCTTCGGCAAAAGCGGATGAATGGATCCCGATTCTCCCGGGCACGGATCGTGCCTTCGTCCTGGGTATGGCCCATGTGCTCGTCTACGAACTTCGCCGCTATGACCGCGATTTCCTCCGCGACCGCACCAACGCCCCGTATCTCGTGAACGAAAATGGAGATTTCCTGCGTGATGCTTCCGGCAAAGCCCAGGTTTGGGATTTGCGCGCAAACGCCCCTCATGCCTGGGATGAGGTTCCCTCCGGCTCCATGGCTCTGGAAGGAAGCTTTCTCCACGGAGGAAAGCGAGTCCGCACCGGTTTCCAGGTGTGGAAAGACATCCTGCACGATCATTCGCCTGAAAAGATGGCCGAAGTCACCACCGTGCCCGCCTCCACCATCCGGAAGATTGCCAGGGAGTTTGTGGATGCCGCTCAGCTCGGCGCCACCATCGAGATCGAGGGCAGGTCCTATCCCTATCGTCCCGCGGCCCTCAATTACTACCGGGGCTCGCAATCCCATGGCAACGGCCTGTTTGACAATATGACCTTCAAACTCTTCAACATGCTGGTGGGAAACATCGACGTCCCCGGCGGGCATCTCGGCGTTCCTCTCGATCACCGCGGCTTCTTCGTGAGTCCCGGCGAAGATGGCATGTTGAAGCCCGAGCCGCACCAGCTTCATCCCGGACCGGTCTTCAAGTACCCGCCGGATTCCACCCATTTGAATGAATGGTTCCCCATCGGTTTCGACGCCGGACAGCTCAATGCCGAGACGCTGCTGAATCCGGAGCGCTTCGGCCTGAATTACCGCCCCGAGGCCATGCTCATCTACCACTCCAACCCGTGGTGGAACTTGCCGGAGACCGATAAGATCGAGGAAATCCTCGGGCGGATGAAATTCGTCGTAGCCATTGAAATTCAGGAAACCGAATCCACCCAGTGGGCCGATGTCTTCCTGCCGGATCTGACCTTTCTTGAATCCACCCTGCTCAATTGCCTGGAGCCGCCCGCCGTCACCGGCCACGCCTTGCGCCAGCCGGTGGTCAAACCGCTGGGCGACACCCGGGACGCCTACGAGATTCTCACCGAATTGTCCGAACGTCTCGGCTTTCGCGACAACTGGAATGAGTTCTTGAATATGGTTTGCGGCTTTACGGCCAAGCCATCATGTCTGCTGGATCCCGGCAAGTGCCACACCGTCGAGGAGTTTTGGGACCGCTACGCCCGCAGCGTTTACGGGCAAGACCGGGGACTCGAGTGGTTCAAGGAGCACGGGCACGCCGTGCGCTACCGCACCCCGGCGGAAACCTACCTGCCCTACGACGGCTTGCGAATCCCCTTCTATTTCGAGTTCATCAAGCGCACCGGCGACGACATGCGGAACAAATTCTCCGAAGTCGGGATCAAAGACTGGCCGCTCGATAATTACCAGCCCCTTCCGTTCTGGAAGAACTCGCAGGTGATTGAAGACGCGAAGGCGGGATACGAGTATTTCGCCATCACCTTCAAAGAGAGCCTGCACACCTTCGCCGATACCATGGTCATGCCCTGGCTTTCCGAGGTGAGCGAGAAAGATCCCATTCACGGAGGAATCCTGGTCAATTCCGCCACCGCCCGCAAACTGGGATTCAAGACCGGGGACCGCATCCGGTTGACTTCACCGGCGGGAAGCATCGAAGGTGGGGTGCAGGTTGTGGAGGGCATCCATCCTCAGGTCTTCGGGGTGAGCAACGCCATCACCCGTAAAGTCGTGACAAACAAGCGGGTGAGGGAGCGGGGAACGCACTTCAACCGGCTGCTGACCGGCTCCATGAAATATACCGATAGCGCGACCGGCGGACTCGAGTCCACCGCGCGCGTGCGCGTCGAACGCCTGAAAGGGTGAGCGGCCATGCCGATCTTTCTTCACCTGGCCGGCGGTTCTTCAACTTTGCTTCGTGAGGTGCTGTGATGGCTCGACTGGGAATGGTGGTTGACCTCAAGCGCTGCATCGGCTGCAATGCCTGCACGCTGGCCTGCAAGCAGGAAAACGGAACGCCCGAAGGCATTCACTTCGCCCGCGTCGTGACTCATGAGGTCGGGACCTATCCCCAGACCAGGCGCACCTTCCTCCCCACGCTCTGCAATCATTGCTCGGATGCGCCCTGCGCCCGGGCTTGCCCCACCGGAGCCACCTACATCCGGCCTGACGGCATTGTGATGGTGGACCACAAACTATGCATCGGCTGCCGCGCCTGCAACGTCGCCTGTCCTTATATGAACCGCCACTTCATCGAGCACGGACTGCTCCAGCATGGATACAGCAGCGACGGAATCAGCCCCATGGAAGCCGTCAAGTTCGTGGACTTCGACGAAGGCACCAACATCAAGTGCACGCTCTGCGCCCACCGCGTGGACCAGGGCCTCGAGCCCGCGTGCGTGGTCACCTGTCCCACCGACGCCCGCATTTTCGGCGACTGGGAAGAGGAACACGGCAAATTGCAGCGTCTGGTGAAGGAAAGAAACGGCTGGGCCTTGCTCCCGGAGTACGGCACAAAACCGAATGTCTTTTATCTCGATGCCTAGCCCGCGAATTTTCCGGCAGTCGAACGGAGAAGATATATGGCCACACGAGAGTTGTTGATTGCCCCCCACCGGTTCGCACCCGGATATCACCGCCAGACGTTCTGGAACTGGCTGATCGGAACCGCCTTCTTCTTTGGCGGTGTCGGTGGCGGATTATTCCTCGTCTCGCTGATCACCAGGGATGTTGCGGGAATGATCGCTGGTTTCCTGATCGTCGTCGTGGGCAAAAACACCGCGCATCTTCTTTTTCTTGGCCGGCCGGAGCGCTTCCTGGCCGCTGCCCGGCGGCCGGACCGCTCCTGGATCGCCCGCGGGATATGGGCCATGGGCGTCTTCATGGTCTCCGGCTTTGCAAGCATCTTGCTTCAAGCTCACTCGCAGTGGATTCATTTTTCCGCGTCGGCCGCCAATTTCACTTTCGTGCTCGCCGCTGCTTCTGCGTTGTTCATCGCCTGTTATGACGGTTTCCTCATGAGGTCTTCCGCAGGCGTGGCCTTCTGGCGGACTTATCTGCTGCCGCTCTTGTTGTTCATGTATGCGTCTCTCGGAGGCGTCACGCTTTCATTGACGATTCGCGAGCTTCGCGGTGAGTTTCTTCCTGCTGGTCTCGAATCTCTCGAGCAAGGGCTGCTCGTCGCCAACTTCTTCCTTTTGGCGGTTTACCTGTATCGAATGGGCCGGTCGCTTCCTGCCGCCCGCGAGTCCCTGCGCGAATGGCTCCGCGGAACCTATGCCCGGGCTTTTTTTGGGCTCGTCCTGCTGGTCGGGCTGGTGGCTACCTTGCTTCTTTCGCCTTTGCACTCCACTGCACATTCTCCCGTGCACATCGTGCTGATCGCCGGCTGCGAACTCATTGGCGACTTTTCCATGATGATGGTGATGTTGAAATCCGGGCTCTTCAGTCAGCAGATCGCGCCAGCGTCGTAGGAATCATGGCAGGCCCGTGGGGGCTCGAACCCAGACCTCTACCGTGTCAAAACGAATTCCGATTCGACAGAAGATGAGAAGAAATAGGATTAACTTGCAGAAAATGAATGGTCCTTGGGTGGAAGTGCTCCGCCAACTCTGGTAACGCGTTTTACTGTGTCTTAAGAACTTGCAGGAGCTTGGGTGAGGGGCTTACGTCACAATTTACGTCACAATTTTTTGTCGCCCGACGCGCCCTCTTTCGGCTTCGCGTTTTGGCCAGGCAGTCGCACCGGGCCATCCGATGGTTCGTCAAGAATCTTCCTCAGAGGTGACTCAATAGCCGGATTAATTTGATACGCTGACAAACTACGTGGCCCGAAGTATCTCTCCATTGGACCGTGAATTTGCGTGTGTGTCTCCGTTATCAACGCGTAAGCCTTTCCCTTTTTCCGGGCTTCAAATACTAAGGCGCTCTGGAAGCCCGCTGCCATTATCTGAGCGTAGTCCACAGCTCCGTTGTCTAGGATAAATCTCAACACGGCCTTCTCTTCGTCCGAAAAGTTTGTGAGACGCTCGCGCACACTATCAATCTGGCGCTCTTGCTGGCGAGTCAAGACGCCATTTGACCGCAAGGAGGAATTCTCTTCGGTGAGGGCGGCTATCGTTATTCTGCGTTCCCGATCCATAATCGCAGGGGCGCGAACGAAAATTATCAAATAGCTCAGCACGAAACACACGGCATATGCGAATAGCGCAGGAAGAATAATGTCTTGCCAACCGATCACCGCGGTTTTTCCTTTGGTGATAAGGTGCAGGAGTATGCCGCTGGAAGGAGCGCCCAGGACCCCCAAGAACCTATGCAGGTTCCAGACGTTTTTCGTTTCCGTGAAAGCTCTCGCGGCAACTGAGCCATAATAGGACATGGTTTGGTGGACAAGCCCTCCCCACTTCAAACTGCACCACTACCAGCCTTTGAGGTCGTTTAGAGCATAACAAACAAACTGGTACCCTATTGGCTGGGTACAGAGGCTTAGGGGCATTGCATGCGAAGAATGACCATTAAAAAGATGCTGCTGGCCGGACTGACAGCGGTATTTCTCGTTGCGACCGGACCTGTACGCGGGCAACAGGTCAACGAACCACGCGCCGTATCCGCCAGCGATGTCCTGATTCAACTCAACAGCCTGTTTGTACTCGACATGACCAAGCGCGTACCGGCAGAGGAAACGCTCAGGCTGACAAAATCCGTGGTGCGGCTCAACGAACTTCAAATCGAAGCCATGGAATCCGCCGAATCTAAAACTATTGTGGCCCCTGCCTTCCAAAACCTAAGAGCCGATGTCTGTCAACAACGGCCCTATATTCGTCTGCTTGACTTGGACGGTCGCGTTAAACTCTGCAAAGGAGACTAACCCTTCCTCAAAAGTTGCTTCCAAACTTTCTTCCCCTTCTCCATCTTCGCATGAACGATGCGGCCCAGAGCCTCATCACACCTGAGAGGCGCAAGGGGAATTCTCTTCGCGACTTTTTGTTGGCATTTTTATTTATGTATATATTCCCACTTATTGGATGAGAGGAGGCTCTATCCATTTGAATCCCTGTTCGGTCACGCTTGCAATATGAATGCGTCCTCCTATGTTTTTGCACTCGACGTATTCACCCTGATGGTCGGCACAAGACTGAATATATCCTCGAACTAATGTCGCGCCTGCGGTGAGCGAATCAGGAGGCTCCTTACACGGATATTTATTCCAAATGACTTCGGACCCGCTAACGATTGCAAAAGTTTGTGGCTCCTTATCCAATCGGTCAGTGTGCGGCCTCCACGGATGCCCGTTGAATCGCGGAAAGACTATCTGCGCCAGCCAAGCTTCGCGGCTAACGTAGCCAACGAACAAAACGCGATTTATCTCGTCCGGGCGAATTTGATCTGCAGGAATAGCGCAGTTGTTGTTGTGAACAAACAAAAGTTCAAACACTTCGTCGGTAATTCTTTCGGTGTATTCAGAAAATCCTTCGCCGCGCTCGCAAGGATAGTCTCGAATCACTTGGTTGGTTTTGGCTGCGAAATCGAAAGGTTCTTTATTGCTGTAGAATATTCTCGTCATTCCCGCCCAACCGTACGCGCCCACAAAGAATTCTTGCTGAATCGGAAATATCTTTTGCGCCTTCAAGGTTTCCACCTGGCCAGAATCTTGATTGCGCCGCATCCCATCGGCCCCGACCACAAATCCTTCCGGCGTGTAGCTGGTTACGAGCGCGGTCATAGCCGGATAAAGGCAATCACAAGACCGATGATCGCAGCAAAACAAGCGAGAATCGAGACGACACAGGTCACTACAATCCATTCGTGCGTTCGATGGATGACGCTCCAACCGGCCTCGGTCAGGCGATAGATCGGTCCGTGACCTGAGACCCAATCGCCCTGTGGCAACTTCCCGTCCGGGTTGAGTGCGCCATGTGGGACTGAGTTGGCAAGGGCCTCAACCCATCCGCGCATGTGACAGGTTCGCAGAGCCTCGTCTAGGTCCCCATCGTCTGTGACAGCCTTTTCGATTACCCACACATTCCCAGGCTGGAGCACAAGTGCCACGCGCTGGCGCGACAGCTTCCTTGGAACGCCTCGGATGTATCGCTCGCGGTTCCAGTCAGCCAACATGTCACGCAGCCTGTGATTTGGTCGGACACGCCCTTGACTTATGGCAGGCGCACATCCATCTCAGCTGTCTTGTAAATACGACCAAAAGCGTCTAGCGATTCCGACTCGCAATTTGTCACATAAATTACCTCGCGTGTCGAGCCCACGCAGCACGCTTCACGAATTTCGTCTGGCAGACTGTCGCCGATTACGAGGGTGAACTTGATCCCGCGCGCCACCATCGAAAAGCATGGGTAGAGTCCGCCCTTCGTTGGATTGGGCGCGAAGACCAGCCCTTGTGATCCGTGGTCGATGCAAACGGTCATAGGCTCGACTAGAATACCCCGAACTGCAGTTCAAGGCTGTAGCTTTGGTGTTATTCAAATGAGTCTTAGGTGCTGGCGCTGATTTTGGAATTGACGCGATGAAGATCATCGAGGACCTAATCGAATCCGAGCATCATCGCTTCGTTGACAGCGTTCAGTTCACAGCATTCGCCACTTCGTGGCAGGCGGTAGATCACTATCACACATTTTTGACGATCATCCTAGAGCGTGAGACCAAGGCCACCCAGACCTATTCCGAGAGACTCAAGGCATTGATGGAAACTCCGCCGTCTCCCGGCCCCTATTTGACGGCCGAACAACGCCACCGATTGGATGAATCCAGCAGGGCCACTGATCTTCTGCATATCGAGATTGAAAGCTTTTATCTCTTCGCCAAGATTCTCTTGGACACCGTCGCTCGTGCAATCGAGAAATATTTCGGCCAAGGAAGAGCGTGCTCGCTCGATTCTCATCACGATCTTGTCGACAATTTCGGAGAATACGCTGGGCAAAGGAAACTGGCTGTCCCGACAGGTTTCATGGAGAAGGCGGCGCAGCTCAAGCAGAACATCTCGGACTTTAGGGACTACCAGATCGCTCACGACAAGAGACTAAATCGGGTCACAGCAACGGCCCTGACACGGGATGGCCGTGCCACGATGATTGCAACTTCAACTGTGCTCCCTGCCGAGCGATTCAAGGTTCAAGCTGTTTCCACTCACGTGGAAGAGCTGATGTCTGCGGTCGAGGACTACATAATCGTCGCAATCGAGATCGTTAAGACCAATCTGGACAAAACGACATTCAAGCTCGCCGATTAAAGACTGGCTGTAATATTTGCTAGGCGCTTATGAAAAGGTTTCGTGAGTTGGTAGCTGAAGTCCGGGAAAGATATCCTTCTGATGACTTCTTTGCGAATTTTGAGAACTCATGTCGGGCTGAGCCAACCAAAGGTAAGCACTATCGGTCCTACAACGAAGCCCTAATGCTGCTGGATCAAGAGTCGTGGAGTATTCTCAAGGAAAAAGCAGTCGGACAATTCGGGAACGAGCGACAGGGCCAGCGAAAGCAAACGTTCTTTAATCTATTGAATGAAGTATTTGCGTATCGGTATCTATTGAACAAGGGATTCGGAACGATTCGATTCATCAAAGAGGGAAAGAAAAAAACACCGGACATTAGCTTTATTGACCAGCGAGCGAAAAGCTACTGCGAGATCAAGACGGTGGGTATTTCTGACGATGAGATAAATCGACGGTTAAGCTACAAGGTTTATGACGGCGGAGCCTACTTCAATTTGAGCAAAGGATTTCTGAACAAATTGGCAACAGACATAGCGCGCGCATGGGAGCAAATCCATTCTTCTGGGGAGAATGGTATTGTTTTCATTGTCGTACGGTTTGATGACATTGTTTTGGACCACTACGGGAGGTACCGGAAGCAGCTGACCGAGTTTTGTCGAAAACAGGGATTCGAGAATGTGGTTATTAAGATAGGCCACCGAGGAAACAGGATGATTCGAGTTTAGTACCGGAGCAGCGGCGAATACCCAGCTAGCTTTCCCGCCGCTCACGCAACCAAGCCAGGCGTGCACGGCCCCGGTCTGTGATAGCAAATGCCACGCGCTGGCCGATTCGCTGCCGCCGTCGAACGAGACGCCAACGCTGCAATCTCCGCATATAGCCGTAAACGCCTCTTTTTGGCCCAAGCCCGGTTAGCGCGGACATCATTGCCGCGCTGAGCCAGGAAGTGGCTCGGAGCCCCCCGCCTCCGCCTGTGCTAGCATAAAGGGGCAGGTCAGGCCCGTAGCTCAGTTGGTTAGAGCGCTACCTTGACACGGTAGAGGTCTGGGGTTCGAGTCCCCACGGGCCTACCACTCCTTTCAATCACTTGCGGGTGAACAGTTTCGGCGGGCGAGTCATTTGTGTCGTGGATTGTGCCATGACCGCCCTCCGTCGCCGCGCCGCTAAGCGCATCTAGGGCGCGCCGTTTGGCTTCCAGGCGCACGTGAGAGTAATGGGCAAGCATCTTGGGCGAGACGTGGCCCGCAATCGCCATGATGGTTTGCTCGCTGGCCTGTGACTCTGCAAGCTCCGTTATCGCGTGGTGGCGCAAGTCGTGGAAACGGAGCCCGGCGAATGGGCTCTTGACCTTGTGAATATCGGCCTTGCACTGCTCGTTACGGCAGTTGTTGGCTGGGTCTTGCAAGAGGGCGCAGGCCGGGCAACGGATTGCCCGCGTCAGGTGACGCCAAGCCGTGCGCCAACTTGCCTGCGGCCGCGTGGCGTCAATCCTGAGGTTCTCGCAGGCCGCGAATACATAGTGATCCGGCTCATTGATCTTCTTCGCCTGGGAGCGTCTGTACAGCTCCATGATGGCCCCCAGGGCTTCCCGATTCAGGGGGATCACTCTCTCCCCGGCCTCAGTCTTGCTGCGCCGGATTGTTAGCACGCGGTCGAGGAGGTTCACGTCGCGCCAGCGCAACCCCTTCAACTCACACCCGCGCATGGTCGTATTGAGCGCGAGGATTATGGCGCACCGCACCACCTGCCACTCAGGACGACTGCCCGCCATCGCCAGCAGCTTTGCCTTTATCTCAGGAGCCAAGGCACGCCCCACTTGTCTGCGTTCCTTGAGTGGTTTTATCTCGTCGGCCACGATGTGCCAACGCCTTGCGCGCTTTAATATTCGCCGCAACGTGCCCATCTCCATGTTGATGTAGGCGGGGGAAAGTCCGTCCTTGGCTCTGCATTCCCGGTAGGCCAGGAGGCTTTCGGCTGTGATCTTCACCAGTGGAGTCACCGCGAAGAACTTGCACGGCTGCAGCAACAGCTGCCGCTCCTTCTTAATGCTCCGGTCTGATAGCTCTAACTTCCGCCCGTCGAGATATCGTTCGGCAGCTTGGGTGAACGCTAGCCTGGCGAATTGCTGGCTAGACGGCACGATCTTGCCCAGAGTCGCCTGCGTGATCTTTTCCTTCTGGCGCGTTTCCGCTTCACGCCAGTCTGTGGTCTGGAGCGACATGCGGAAACGCACACCATTGACTGAAAAATCCGTCCACCAGGTCTTGTTCCGTTTGAAAAGACTCATAGCTTTCTCCTACGAGGAAATTTCTGCTCACCCGCTTTTGCGCGCCAGTCTCGCCATACGCGCCCTTCAATTTGAAAGGCTGTTCTTTGCCCTTCCTTTGACCCTCCTTGATCCGTTTAGCGGATCGGGCGTTCAATCCCTCCGGCCTCCGCCCAGGAGGCACCCTTCTGTAGACGCGCCGCGAGCGGCGCCACTCGGCATAATGGCGAAGCTCTTCCAATTCATTGTCGTTTAAGAGCTTAGCCGCTCGCAGTAGCGCCTCAATATTCTCGCTTCGGTCCCTAGCCGTGTCATCGTGCGGGACGAAATCGAGAATTGTGGCACCAAAAAAGCCCGCCAGCTTCTGTAAGTCCTCGACCGTCGGGTGGTAAAAAGAATTCTCCCAGCGGGAGACAGTATTACTGGAGACGTTCAATGCTTTGGCTAGCGCATTCTGCGAAATCCCGCCCTCGCCGCCGTAAGTGGTGCGGAGCTCACGGATTCGCTTCCCAATGTATTCGTACAAATTCGTCGTCACCGGTTTTCCTCTCATCCCTTATGAGGAGCATTATAATCCTTCTCGCGTTGAGATGCAAGCGCCGTAGTGCGATCGTCCGCAACGAAAGGAGGACCTTAGAAAACAGAGAGTTGAAAGGAGCGTTTTCTGCATGTCCGCTAACGAAAAGGTGCTGTACACGAAGCGCGAGGCCGCGCAAATGCTGTCGATCTCGGTTCGCAGCCTGGACTATTTGATTTTCAGCCGGCAACTACCAGCCCGCCGGATCGGCCGGCGCGTCCTGATTCACCGAGACGCAATCGAACAGTTTGCACGACTCGACCATTCCTCGATTCGGCCCGAAACGGTTGCCTCCGGGGGTTAATCATGCGTTCTGCCGTGCGGTGCCTTCGGCACCGGCTTGATTTTTTGACACGTCACCCCTTGCAGGTTGCTGTGTGGGAACCGCCGGTTCCCACCTGCGAACTGCTTGTTTTCGCGGGGCTTAGGCGAGGATTCGTCCTGTTCCAACGGCCTTTGGTTACCGCGTGCGAACTTCCTGATTCTCTTGCACTTCGGCAATCTCTTCTGATTTTTCGCACTGGGAGCGAGGAGCTTCTCCGATGAAGAAGAAGACACCTCCGCGGCCGAGATCTGTCGGAACCAAGGTTACCCAGGAGGAGTTCGACCACTTTCAGGGATGCGCTGGCATCAGGCGCCTCTCACTTAGCGAATGGTGCCGCGGAGCCCTCTTAGCCGCCTGCGCCGACCGCTCCCCAGCAGAGCAGGCAATTCTGGCGGAGGTCATTGCCCTCCGGACCATCGTAGCGAACCTCATTTACGCCTTTACGAGCGAAGGTAAGGTGAGCCGGGAACAGATGGGCGCGTATGTTGAGCGCGCAGACCAAACCAAGCTGAAACGCGCGAATGAGATCCTCTCCCAGCTTCTTCCCGAATCTAAGCCCAGCACCACCCACCAGTCTCAAGGCGCGGGGGAAACCTTTTGAACGTCCGCCGGACATTCTTGCGAATCTACCTATGCGGGGTTTTGTCTTGGATCTGCACCGAGTTCAACATGGCCCTCCATTGGACCCCGCTGGAGTGCCGGTATTTCGATAGCTATCTTTCGGCCGTCGCGTACCGGGGAAAAGGTACATACAGTTTTCTCTTCGTTCTTTATCCCGCTGGTTGGCGTCTGGCTGGGAACGAGGACGTCATCCGCATTGCCACGACGACTGCCACGCCAACCCCGGGGCTCGGCTACGTACTATCGCCGCTACGCGCGATCCCAAGGCGCGACGGCGCTCCATTGGCGCGCGTATGAACACTTGGATTCTGCTACTGCTTATCAGTGGTTGAGCCAGCGGATCTATCACGCCAAGACGCCCTGGGAATTGATTCGCTGGCCAAGTCTCCCCGGCCTTGTGCTTGCCGCCGCAATACTTCCTTGGACGATCATCAACAACCTCAGAACCAACAGGAAAAACAAGCACGGCTACATTTTGCAAGGACCGCAAATGGTTACTCCGTCCGAATTCAATCGCCTAAGGCATTCGGATGGCATTGGGTTTGAGACGTTCGAAGCACTCAGAGGATGGCGGTGCATATTTCGGCGCGAGCCTACACGCTGCAAAGTTCGCATCAGTCGGCATGAGGAGAACAGCCAATTTCTATTCGTGGGAGACACAGGAGCAGGCAAGACACTGGGCATTCGTCAAATATTCGTTCAAGTCCGCGCACGTGGGGCATGTGCGGTTGTCTACGACCCCGCGCTCGAATTCACACCACAATTTTACGATCCCGACTCGGACGTGATCCTGAACCCGATAGACCAGCGCATGCCGTTTTGGTCTCCCAGCGACGAAATCCAATATCCGGCGGAAGCGTTAGCTCTGGCAGGGTCACTTTTTCCAGACAAGCCACGGGAGAATCCGTTCTTCACGGAGGCATCGCGAAAGATCTTCGCTCACTTGCTGCGCTATCGGCCCACCCCGCAGGAGTTAACGCTGTGGATGAAGAATCCGGACGAGATTGACCGGCGCATTGCCGGGACAGAGCTTGAAGCGATGATCCCCAGGAACGCTCCCGGCCAGAGAGCTGCCGTGCTGGCCACCTTAAACCAAGCAGCCGCCGGGTTTCAGCTTCTCCCAAGCGAACGCGAGACCCGAGGCAGATGGAGCGCGGTCAGTTGGGCGCGACAGCCCAGCGGATGCCTATTTCTTCCGAGCGTGCCGACCCACCGGGATAGCCTGCGACCACTTATCAGCATGTGGCTCGATTCCCTGTTTCTCCGGCTGATGGAGTTCGGCCAAAAGGGAGCGCCCGTCTGGATCATCCTGGACGAATTGGCGAGCCTCCAGCGGCTGCCGCAGTTGGCGACGCTCATTACTGAAGGTCGCAAAGCGAACGTTTGCCTTGTGCTCGGTTTTCAGGGACGCAGCCAATTGCACTCTCTCTATGGTCATCAGGCGGAAGTGATGCTCTCCCAACCGATGACCAAGATCTTCCTGCGAACGAGCGAGCCGGATGCGGCTCAATGGATAAGCCGGTCGATCGGCGAGGTTGAAATTGCGCGCTTGGAAGTGAGCCATACCGAAAACGTTCCCTCCTTTCTGAAGTGGCAGCGAAGCAAAACCTCCCATTGGCAGCGGCGAACAGAACCGCTCGTAATGGCATCCACAATTGCAGCGCTGCACAATCAAACCGGCTATCTGAAATCTCGGGACCTCGTGGTGCCCCTTAGCTTTCCCTATAGGCCGCCTGTGCAAAGGCAACCGGCCCTTCTCCCCCGGCCGTTGCCAGAACTTGAGGCGTTATCGCTGGCCAATGCCGCAGCCGGCCCGGCGGCAGTCGAAGAAAGTCACACTACGGAGAAACTGCCAGATCAACCACAGCCGCTGAAGACGGAGAAAGAGCCACGACCAGGCGTCGGATGCTGAGCTGGAGATATTCGAGTGAGAGGAAATCAGCTGCGATGGTAACCATCTCCAAGCCGCTCAGCGCAAGCCAGGCTCAGGCCTACCATTCAAAGGAATTCACGAGCGCTGAGCAGGCGTATTACAGCCACAAGGGACAGGTCCTGGGCGAGTGGCAGGGTCGGCTCGCCGAGGAATGGGGCTCAGCCGGAAAAGCCTCGGAAGAAGAATTCCAACGGCTAGCCAATGGGCAGCACCCGGTGACCGGGGAGCAGCTTGTGAGGCACCGGGCGTCATTCACGTACAGAGATGAAAACGGCGAAATGGTCAAGAGCATGGGGCACCGCGCTGGGTGGGATGCGACTTTCAGCGCGCCGAAAAGCGTTTCCCTGACGGCCTTGGTGGGGGAAGACGAACGGGTGCGAGCAGCGCACGGCGAAAGCGTCCGCGTCGCACTAGACGAGATGGAACGATTTGTGCAGGCGCGCATCGGAGGGAACCACCCGGCCGAGACAACCGGCAAGTGGGTTGCTGTCAAATTCGAGCACGATAGCGCGCGCCCTGTTGACGGCTACGCCGCTCCGCAACTTCACACTCATGCCGTGTTTTTCAACGTCACGGTGACGCAGGACGGCCAGGCCCACGCAATCCAGCCGCAGGAAATCTACAAGAGTCAGAAGTACGGCACAGCGGTTTACCAAGCCGAACTCGGATACCGCCTGAAGCAGCTTGGCTATGAGATCGAGCCGGGCAAGAATGGCGCTCCCGAGATTAAGGGCTATACCCGAGAGTACTTGGAAGCGAACAGTCTCCGCAGCCAGCAGATAAGGGCTCATCTCGAAAAGGAGGGCTTGGAAGGAGCCGGCGCAGCTCAGATAGCCGCTCATCGCACGCGAGATGCGAAGAGTCCCCTGAGCGCCGAAGAAATGCTCGAAAGACAGCGCGAGCTGGCAGCAGCTTTCGGCAATCAGCCCGAGCAAGTAGTGCAACGCGCACGGGAGAGAACACTCGAGGAAAACCACAAACCCGACGTCGAGAACCGCAGCGCGCGGGAAGCAGTCAGTTATTCCCGTGACCGCCATATCGAGCGGGAGGCCACAGTTGGCGAGCGCGAACTCATGCGTGACGCGCTTAGGCGAGGGATGGGCAACACCAGCTTCCATACAGTTCAGGCGGATTTTGAGAACCGCCTGCAATCAGGCGAATTCGTTGACGTATCGACGGGCCGGAGCGGAGCAACGCAGCGCATCCTTACCACACGCCAGATGCTGCAGTTGGAGCGCGAGAACATTGCGCAGATGCGCGCGGGCCAAGACCGGAGCGAGCCCATTGCATCCCAGGCGCACTTTGAGTCGGAGTCGTTCTCGCGCTTATCCAGCAGGCAGCGGGAAGCCGTTGAAGACATTCTGAAAAGTCGAGATCAAGTTGTGGGCCTGCAGGGAGGCGCTGGAACAGGCAAGACGACGGCTTTGGCCGCAATTAGAGAGGCTGCGGAACGCGAGGGATTTCAAGTCGAGGGGTTTGCCCCGACATCTCGCGCCGCTCAACAGCTTGAAGAAGCAGGCATCCACTCGAAGACCCTGCAGTACCATCTGGCACGCCCCCGGACGGAGGAGAGCAGCCAAAAACATCTCTACATAGTCGATGAGTCGAGCCTGGCCAGCACCAGACAGGTCAACGATTTCTTGCATCGGCTTCATGAGCACGACCGCGTGATCTTTGTCGGCGACCTCCGCCAGCACCAGGGTGTAGAAGCCGGCAAACCGTTCGAACAGCTTCAAGAGGCGGGCATGAGCACCGCCCACCTGGACGACATCATCCGTCAGAAGGACCCGGCGCTGAAGCAAGCTGTCGAACAGTTCGCGAGGGGCCAGGTACGGGAAGCCGTTGAGAATCTGCATCAGCAAGGTCGAGTGCATGAAATCGCGGACCGGCAGGAGCGACTGGGGGCAATAGCGAAGGCTTATGCCGAGCACCCCGAGCACACCTTGGTCGTCTCACCCGACAACAAGTCCCGGCTCGACATCAACGAAACGATTCACGCCGAGTTGCAAGCCAAGGGCGCAGTCGGAGAGCGAGAATACTCACTGAGAGTGCTTGTTCCTCGCCAGCAGTTGACCGGAGCGGATCGCCAATGGGCCGCGCAATACGAGGTCGGCGACACTCTGCGCTTCAGCCGAGGAAGCCGAGTGCTCGGTGTAGAGGCTGGAGAATATGCCCGTGTCGCCGACATTGATCGAGAACGGAATCTACTTACCGTCGAGCGGGCTGGAGCCGAACAGCTGACATATGACCCGCGGCGATTACAAGGAGTCACCGCTTACAGGGAAGAGGAAAGGAATTTCTCGCAGGGAGATCGCGTCCAATTCACCGCGCCATACAGCGCGGAGCGGATTGCCAACCGGCAGCTTGGAACTCTGGAGAGTGTGGATTCGGAAGGGAATCTCACAATCCGCCTGGATTCGGACCGAGAAGTGCAGTTCAACATTCGTGAGCACCCGCATCTCGACTACGGCTACGCCGTCACTAGCCACAGCAGCCAGGGACTCACTGCCGACCGTGTCTTGGTCCATGTAGACACGGAACAGGCGCACCAAGACCTCATCAATACCCGGCTGGGATATGTGTCCGTCTCTCGCGCGCGCTATGACGCGCAAATTTACACCGACGATGCCGAGGCTCTGGGCCGTGAATTGAGCAAAGAGGTGTCAAAGGAATCCGCGCTAGACGCGGAGCAAAGCAGTGATCTGAGGGACGACCACGGTTCGCTCAGCGAAGAGCCATCTTCGGCAGGACCCTCACAGCCCAGGGAAGCAGAGCGTCAACAAGTCGACCAACATTCCCTGGACGAGTGATCTCATCTGCTCGGCATTCACAGCAGAGAAGTGTGCCAGGTGCGCCGGGAGGCCAGGAACAAAAAAATGGCTGAGATCCTACAAGACTCCCAGAATCCAACCCTCAATCTCAGCCTTTTCGCGCTCCTTCGGTTCGATTTGGGGGTGGAAGTACCCTTCAAGGCTGCCGTCGCAATCCGCCCCCTGCAGCCACTTGGCGACGGCGAACGCGTCCTGTTGGTCGGCCGTTCGTCGCTCGGCCGGAAATGTCCTGTTCCAGAGTGCAGGATAGACTTCCGCGATCACCGAGCAGCTGGGCGGAACGTCCCAGCCGTCGAACGGCCAGAAATGGATACGGCCTCTGGCGTGCTGCCGGATGTGGCGCAGCCACGGGATGCCCGCGTGGGTGGACTTTGCCACCGACCCCTGCACGTCGAACTGGAACACGGACTTGGCGGTGCGCGCCCGCAGCTCCGTCACCCGTCGCCATCTGGGACTGCCTGACCGATCTGCTGCATTTCCGGTGATGCCTTCGCGAGCAAAATCGACGTAGATGTCCTCGTCCGTCGGCCAGTGCAGCTGGAAATCGTCAAGGAAAGACGGCCAATCGAGAGGCAAACCATACTTCTCGAAATACCGCGCCGGGAACGAAAAACCGTGGTCGATGCCAACGAGCATCGCCGGCCCCTTCGAAAGCCTCTCGACCAGCCACTCGGCGATGCCTCTGCGTGTCCAGTATTTGCGCGGGCTGGGCGGCGGCGCGGCTTCTAGTGGGACGGTCGAGCCGTCGGCCTCGTAGACGCGCAGACCCTTGAGGCTCGACGAGGGCGTCTGAGCGCCTGAGTAGTCGATTCCGACATACCGTTCGAATGCGGAGTGCATCAGCTACCGCGAGTTAGAGAAGAGTTGCGTTTCTTGAGGTGTCAAGCTGGAGCCTCAAGATGAGGTCACAACATGTGACTTCAAGTTCGCTTCTGGTCCTTTCTTTGAGGTCGCAAATGCGACCACCTCAAATGCCAAGGCAAAATCTCTTCACGTTCCCCGTGGTGGCAATGGAGCCTCCCGTTTCGGCTACTGGCAAGGGCTGGGGAATCGATCACCACTTCAACTCTATTCATTTCTTTTGGCGCGCCGTCGCCCTCTTGATAACCGGCGCGGCTGTCTTCGCGTCGGCTTCCGTCTCGAACCCGAGTACGGCCGAAAACCTTCGCCCGATCGCCTGAGCCAAAAAGAAAGTCATGTTGATCCCCGCCCCTGCGATGGCCAACCCGAGACCGGGCTTGTCGTCCCCTTCCACAAGCAGGGCCGGAATCGAAGATGCTGACAGCCCCGCTTCCGCAGCCGCGGCCGTCACCTTCTTGCCTGCGATGGGATAGAGCTCAACTGCGGCCTTTGCTCCGCCGCCCTCGTGGCGATATCCCATCAGGACCTGCAAACTTGCACCGGCTTTGGAAACCGGCTCGAGCGTATGCGCGAGCGTCCCAACCTGGTTCTCAATCTCTTTCCGCCAAAGCGAAATGCTTTTCACCGTGACCGGCATGGCAGCGCCTCCCGTGAGGTCTCATCGAGACCGCATGAAATGAATACTACGCCCGCCTGTGCTATTGCCCAATCCCTACGTCGCGGCGATTCAGTTGGCGGGGAAGCTCTTCCCGCTCTGCCAAAACTCGAAAATTATTATTAAGGTTGTCTCAACCTTTACGTAAATCTTGTACGGAAATCGTCCTCGGAGGTTCACGCTGCAAAGTGTTCAAACGCAAGCGAGTGCGTGAGCACGTTTCGAACAGTACCAGGATATTTGCTCGCATATTTGACAAGTTTTTGTTTGTCTACGGGCTTGAATTCAATCTCATCCAGGCTGGGCTTGACTCCCGTTTGCAAGGAGAGATAAATCCAATCCAGCAACGCCTTTTCTGGTTCGGCGATCGCGTATTTCGCATAACGCGTCTGTTTTTCGATGAAACCCCAGAAAAGGCGCTTTGAAATCGTTCGAAACGTGATTGCGAACTCCGATGTTCGGTATTCTTTAGGTTTACCGGTGGTCACGCATGTGAGCACCACGGGACTCTGTGTACTCAAACCCCAGTGGTTCAGTGCAGATTCTAGAGAAACGTAAGAATTTGGTCTGAGGATCTTTATGAAGTCCGACGCTGCACTATCACGGACCAGCCTGTTTACATAAACTCCTTTGGCGACTCGGCCGAGCAAACCGCGATCCGCCAATCGCGATAATGCTTTCCACACAGAAGCAACAGGCAGCTTGTATTTGGCGGCCATTTCATCCACGAGGACGACGTCGGTCAGACGGGCTTCACATGTGAGAACTTTTGCCCAATCCAGTGGCCTCGTTTTTGTATTCTTTATAGCCATTCTTCATACAACTCCTTAAGCGTATCTCTGAGTGGTTCGAATCCCGCATCTTCAAGCGCAGAGTAAATATCAGGCGGCAATATAGGTTTGAGTTCCAAGCGGCAAAGGTTCGCGTCAATTCGTTCTATGCGATTCGAGATCGTGTCGGAATCAATTTCATTTGCGAGCACAGTGTCCTGCAAATGTGCGCGCAGGTTTGCACTGAGCATTGCGCCGAGGCTCTTTAGTAGGTGAGTATCGTAGGCATCCCTAGCCTTGAGAGTCCTGCGCAGCAAGAATGCCTCTGCCTTTTGGAGAAGGAGGAGCTCTTTGGTGGCCGACTTTATGACCGCCGAAACGCCTGCTTCTCCGTCGATTGGATGAGCTTCAATTTCGCTTTCGATCGCGGCACCCAAGCGGGTTAAATCGACACGAAATAGCCGTCTGCCAGCGTTGGCAGTTACAACAATTCTTCCTTCACGACTGTCTGAGTTCTCGATTTCAAAACGAAGGGGACCCATCTCCATAATCTGGGTTAGAGGCGTGAGGTCTCGCTCCAGAGAAGCAACTATCTCCTCTCGCGACGGCGGTTGAGACCCGCGGGACAGTAAGTCGAGGTCTGCTGAATGTCTCACGCTGTCGTGATAGAAGACGAGCGTGGCTCCTCCAAAGAGGACGAATGCGTCCGGGAAATCTCTGAAAATGGCAAGGGCCGCAGCTTCCATTAGGACGTTTATCTCAGCCCGTTCTCGTGTGAAGCCTCTGGCCTCGTATTTCGCGATCTGCCCTACAATATCCATGATTTAGACCACGCAGCTATGATATCATATTCCTCGTAGGAGACACATGTGTACAGGGTCTTGCTTTTCGGTGGTAAGCCATATTCCTGTACACGGACTGATGTGTCCTTTTTGGGGAACATCTTGAAGTCTTCGAGCTAACCAATCCCCCCTGGGTATATATACCCAGGGGGCGTTGAAGAGTGAGAACCACCAGACCCCTGGTATATATACCAGGGGTCTGGTGGTTCGGATTGCCGAACTCACTATGCCAAAATCCAAAATCCGCACTGATCTGATGATCCAATATTTTGAAACCAATGCAGACCGGGTTTTTGCGCCATCAGACTTGGAACATCTCTTTGCGGAAAAGAACCACGAGTGGAATCTGCCCCCTAGCATGACGTCGTATACCTTCGTTCAAATGCTACTCACCCGCACAAAGGTTACCGAGCTCCGGGTTCGATCACATCACTACTCCTCCCTCCGCCGGTACAGTTGGGAAGGCAAAGCGTCTCCCATCTCAGTCGCCATCTCAATCAAAAAAGACGACGCATTCTTCTCACACGGCTCTGCGATGTGGATTCACGGGCTTCGCGCCGATTACAAGAATATTTTTCTGAATAAGGAACAATCCGAAAAACGTCGCAACTCATCCCAGCTCACGCAAGAGGGCATTGACCGTGCTTTTCGGAATCAACAAAGATATTCAAAGCTCGTCTATAAATACCAAGACGCCAGAATTACCCTGCTAAGCGGAAAACACACGGGGCGGCTAGAGGTAGAACAACGCAAAGCTCCGTCGGGTCACGCCCTGGAGGTCACTTCGATCGAGAGAACCCTCGTTGATATTACAGTTCGACCGGGATACTCCGGTGGTGTTCCGGCTGTCCTCACAGCGTTTCGATTGGCCAGAAACCGAATATCCGTCACCACGTTGCTTGCGATATTGAAGAAGCTCGACTACACGTACCCCTATCACCAATCAATCGGTTTCTACCTTGCGCGTGCTGGCTATACCAAAGCAGACCAACTCCTTGCCAAAAGCGATGGTGTGAAGTTTGACTTTTATCTCTGTCACGGCCTCAAAAATCCTGCATTCGACCCGGACTGGAGAATCTTTTTTCCGCGAACACTGAAATGACAGCCCTTTAAGCGCCTTCTTTAAGTGTGAAATCGCAGCCGGGCACTCTCCCAGGTCTGTTTCCGACTCTCCCAGCGCCGGCCAAGACTCCGGATCGTTTGGGGCCGAGACGGGGGCCCGTCCAAAGAGCGCTCCAAAGAATCGTCCGAGGATCTGCCAAATCTTTAGAAGGAACTGCGGCCCGGGCGCCTCTAACGGCCGAAAAGAACAAGCGCGCCCCAATAATACGGCAGGTCACGCCCGTAACGCCTCTTCACCCGTTCGCGCTTATCGAGCTTCGCACGGCGTAGCGCCGCATGCTTCCCCTCGGCAACAGGACATGTGGCCCACTACGACAGCGGCCAGCGCAGCCGACAAATGGGATATAATACCCCGGCCCGAAAGGGAGTATTACCTTGCCCCCGTATTTTCGTCCCGCCATTGCGAATGAATCTCTCACAGGAGGCTAATCCATGTCCGCGCGAAAGGCACATCTCTACCGCTCCGCATCGAACGCAGCTTGGATTGCAACGCAAGCCGTCAACCGTGCAATCCCCGAAGGCACCTTGCCCGCCCCAACGTGGGCTCCGGGCCGACTCCTGAAGCGGCGGGAACGTGGGCCAATGCCCGCTGGGGTTCCCCGGAGAACGCTGTCCTTGTGCCCCGATTGCAATCGTGAAGCTGTCGCGGGTGTCCTCCGTGGTGAACGTGACATCGACTATTTCAGGGAGCATCCCGGCACGATTGGCGCAGACATAGTGGAGGAGTGCGGGCGCATCCTCATGCGCAAGGCTTGCGACAAGCATGGTCCGTTTGAAGACGTGCTATCCAATCATCCAGACTTCTTTCGGAGAATGGAACGTCTTGCTTTCGGTGCAGATTTCGAGTGCACTGACGACCACGACGTGCACAATCACGGTTCCAACAGCATTGGGGCAGGCCGGGGAAGCTTTCTGATCGTAGATCTCACCAACCGCTGCAACATGGTCTGTTCGCCATGCTTTATGGACGCCAACGCTGTCGGCTACGTCCACGAATTGGATATGGCCGACATCCAGACCCTGTTCGCGAATGCTGTTTCCTTCAAGCCCCAGCGGGAAATCAACGTTCTTTTCTCCGGCGGAGAGCCCACAATCTCACCAGTTTTCCTGGAGGCTGTCCGGCACGCGAAAAGCATGGGCTTCCAAAGACTCCATGTTGCGACGAATGGCATACGATTTGCAGAGAACGCTGACTTTGCTTTCGAGGCGAGGGCCGCCGGATTGCACGGCGTGTACCTGCAATGTGATGGCGTCTCCGAGGACAAGAACAAGCATCGCGGGATCGGAAATTACATGGAAGTGAAGCTCCGGGCGCTGGAGAACATCGCAGCAGCAGGAATGCGGGCTACTCTGCAAGTAACGGTGGTCAACGGTCTCAACAACGATGGGCTTGGCGACCTTGTTCGTTTCGCGATCCAGAACATGGACAAAATCCACGGGGTAGTTTTCCAGCCCCTCATGTTTGCCGGAAGGGACGAGGGCGTATCCGCCGATGAGCGATACGCTCGACGCTATCCGCTCTCGCAACTCGCCTACGACCTGCAGGAGCAGACTGTTATCGACTGGCAGCCAATGCGTGACTGGTTCCCGGTCTCGGCCTATGGGATATTCGCGCATTTGTGCGACGTTCTAAACCCGGACGCGAAGCTCGGAAGCCTCTTCAGTGATACACACCCTGATCGCGGGGTTTTCAGTGTGTTGGTCCTAGACACGGCCACGAAGCAAGCTGTGCCGCTGACAGCGTTTTTCAACTTGGAGCGGTTTTTGCGCGATGTCATGGATATAACGGACTCCGCGAGAGGACCGGCGCTCACAAAGGCCTTTATCTGGTTATCCGTTCTCCGCAATTTCGATTGCACGAACGCTCCCTCGGGGCTTGAGGCCGGCCAGCTCCGAGGCCTGCTTGACGAGTGTATCTACCGGGTTGCCGGCAGCAGCGGCCATTGGTCTGCGGACGCGTATTCCAACAATGGACGCTGGAGACTCATGACTATTAACGGCATGTGGTTCCAGGACGCTTTCAATTACGACTGTTCGACACTCAAGAATTCGACCACGGTGGTCGCATCGCAACAGGGTGAAATCAGTTTTTGCGCCTACTATGGCGGTGGCTGGCGAAAAGTCATCGAGCATGTAAATCCGAACCGCGACTCTCGCGGAATGGAACAGAAAAGCCATGGCCGTCACGAGATCTACGCCAAGGGCAAGAGAGTGGAAGTTGGGCAACCGATGCCTAGCGCGGGAGCCCAGTTGGTTCAGATTGAATCAGGAGCTCTACCGGCACCAACTGCTGTTTCGGGGCCTAATGACTAACGCACCCAGCGACGGCGAGAGCAAATTCCTTGCCAATGTCCCTCCCGAAATCCGGGAGATCCTTGAGTGGTATGCCGCAAGAGCGGTGCAAGGGAATCCTGCACCCAAGCTGACGGAGTTCGCGAGCAAATTCTTAGGCGCGATGAATGAAGATCACGCGATCATTCCGGCACTCGCTGTTTCTCCGCCAGAGCTCCTTGCGCTGACTTTGCTCCACCATCAGAGGAGTCCCGGAAACGCTGGAGCATGGCTCAACTTGGGGCTTGCTCTGCGCCGAATGGCCCTCTACCAAGTTCATGATGCTGAGCATGAGAACCAGCGACTTTTGCAGCGCGCCCTAGAGACTTTTGAACGCTCGCTGCAATTGGAACCCGAGAATACTGGCAAGAACATCAGAGCATGGATCGGCCAGGCATTGACGTACCATCAGATGGGTTTGTACGAAGAAGAGGTCAGGTGTTGTTTGAAAGCGCTAGAAGCGGACAGGTCTGACCCGAGTCTCTGGTTGTTCTACTCATTCGCTCTTGGGGCTGCAGGAAGGGAGGAAGAAGCACACTCGGTTATCGATGACGCATACAAAGCATACTTGAGGGCCGGTGAACCGGAAGGCCTACGACACCTCTTTGCCGACATAGTGCCGGGGGCAGCCGTCGATTGACGTTTTGACAAAACCGGCACTCTGAACAGATAGGCGCACGATTGGTGTCCAATTTGCAGCAAAAGAAGTCTCCACGCACGATCACAGTCGCGCCAATATCGAGTACCGAGGGGAATCCTATATGAAAGCTCTTCATTCTCCGCGGTTGGCCACATCCAAGGCGCACAGGCGCTTTGTCGCCGGCATGAAGATCGCTGCCCGAAAGACGGGCCGCCAGATTCCTGATCCTAGTGGTTTGTCTCCCACGATAGTCGGCGGCCAACGGCTTGGGTTTCCAGTGCCCCCTAGATTGGAGGAAGCCTTGGGCTACCGGGGAACGCTACGTTTTGTGGGGTTTGGTTTCTCTCCGAGGACCCGAAGTTTTGGCTTCTGCGACGGCGGGGACGACATCCCCTCGGATCAAGACTTGTGGCTTCAGTTCCTGCGCCATCCCATCATTGCCCCTCATCTGCCTGAAGGTCGGTACCCCACGCTTTATGGTGTGGTCGCTGCGGGAGGACGATCAGCCCCACAAAAGCGGTTGGGAGGGAGCACTGCCCGACAGGGCGAGCGCCTGGAACCTGCCCATTGTTTGCTCTTAGATCGGCAGGAACGGCAGCCCTACGTCTGCCGGAAGGACGAAGCCATTCTCTTTTTCGCATTGATAGAGCCCGAGGATGCGGACCCGCACTCAGTATTCGTCGATGGTTTGTTAATGAGCCCAGGCAACGAGGATTATAAAGTGCCTGCCCCAATCGACCTCGCGAAACAGATTCGGGTATTCCTTGACGATCAGCTGGAAATCACACGTGGCCCCGCTACCCGGCGCACTGAGGAACCTAGGACGCCGTCCGGGGAGCCCAAAAAGACATAGACGGCTGCCAATCCAACTCTCACTATTGTCACGCCTTCTAGCCTGTGCGCCTCAGCATACGCCATGCGAGAGAAGACCTGCGTCTACTGCAAGCAGAAATTCTGCCCTAACTTCTACCACCCGAAACAACGTGCGTGCAGTGCCGTCAAGTGCCAACGACGGAGGCGCGCTGACTACCATCGCAGGAAGCTCGCAACCGACTCCGGGTATCGCGAGCAATGTCGATACAGTCAGAAAAAATGGTGGGACAAAAACCCGAACTACTTGAAACGCTATCGCGAGCGTCAACGCTTTGAAGCCTGCCGCGATACTGGAAGAGTGCGCCTCTCGGATCAACTGCGTCGGCTGGCAGTCCTTGTAAAGAGCATCGCAGTTCCGCAGGTCCGATGTTTCAGGACAAAGGACCTCCTGGTCTGGCAATTCGACGGCCCTCCTGGACCTTGGAACACACATTCCTGCTGCCAGTTTTCTCTCGTTTGCTGGCCCGGGCCGCGACACGGACGTTCGTTCCGAGAAGCCAGAAAGGGCCAAGAGCGCGCTTCGAGCCGCTGGTCGGGAGACGATGACCGGATGCTATTTAGTCTCGCAGGATGTAAGGACTTGCGCCTGATTGCGGCCATCCTGCATCGATCTGAACGTGCGATCTTTTCTCGCTTGGCAAGTCTTGCGGGAAGCTGACCCGCCGCAGGCCCGGTGAAAGGAACAACTTAGTCTCCCCGTAACTGATTGTTGAGGAAAGGCTTCTTCGTGACGGGGAGTTTGAAAAGAACATCTCTTTGAAAGTCCCTTCCAATTCATCATACAAGAGACACCCTTGTTTGAGCGGAGTCCCGGGATGCGGGGCCGTCTCTGTCAGTTCGGAGCTCTGCTGATAACCAGAGCAACGAAACGCCTGAAAGTGTGCAAGACATGGTGCCCCGCACCCCGAACAAGTCATCACTTTCAGACGAGTAGCCGCGATGGAAGGAATAAGAGGATCAGCCGCGCCATCATCTTCATCTGGCCCTGAGAAAATTCGCGCTGCCGAGTATGTCCGTATGTCAACCGAACACCAACAATATTCGACGGGAAACCAGCAGGATGTGCTTCGCCAGTATGCGGAGAGCCGAGGAATGGTGATCGTGCGGACTTACACAGACGCCGGGAAGAGTGGCCTCCGGATTGACGGGCGCGATGCTCTTCAACAGTTAATCCACGATGTGGAGAGCCAGCAGGCAGATTTCAGCGTCATTCTCGTCTATGACGTAAGCCGTTGGGGGCGTTTCCAGGACGCCGACGAAAGCGCCTACTACGAGTACATCTGCCGGCGAGCGAGGATCGAAGTTCATTACTGCGCTGAACAGTTCGAGAATGATGGCAGCCCCATCTCGACCATCGTGAAGGGCGTGAAGCGGGCGATGGCCGGAGAATATAGCCGCGAACTCTCCGCGAAGGTATTCATTGGGCAGTGTCGTCTTATCGAACTGGGATTTCGACAGGGCGGTATCTCTGGCTTCGGGCTTCGCAGGATGCTGCGTGACGCCAACGGTCAACCTAAGGGACTGCTCAATCGGCGAGAGCAAAAGAGCATTCAAACGGACCGTGTCGTTCTTGTGCCAGGACCACCTGAGGAGATCGAGATCGTTCGCTGGATATACCGCACATTTGTCGAGGACAGGACGGTCGAATCGAAGCTTGCGGTCATGTTGAATCAACGTGGCGTCAAGAGCGACCAGGGACGGCCTTGGACCCGAGGCACTGTACATGAGGTCCTGACCAATGAGAAATACATCGGGAACAATGTCTATAACAGAATCTCATTTAAGCTAAAGAAGAAGCGCGTTGAGAACCCACCTGACATGTGGATTCGCAAGAATGCCGCTTTCGAATCGATTGTGCCGGCTGACCTTTTTGTGAGAGCGCAAACCATCATTTCGGAGCGCAGCCGAAGATTCACAAACGAGGAATTGCTCGCCCATCTCCACAGTCTGTTTGAGCGCGAAGGCCGGCTTTCTGGTCTCCTCATAGACGAAGAGGAAGGCCTCGCCTCTAGCTCAATTTATCGCACCCGCTTTGGGAGCCTGATCCGCGCGTACCAACTCATTGGCTACACGCCTGACCGCGATTACCAATTCATCGAGACGAACCGGCAGTTGCGACTCATGTATCCGCGAGCGGTTGCGAATTGTATCGAACGCATTCGGCAACTCGGCGGCTGCGTGGAATGCAACCCTGCTACCGATCTCTTGACGGTCAACGATGAATTCACCGCATCCCTCGTCATCGCGCGTTGCCGGCAAACACCTTCAGGTGCCTTTCGTTGGCTAATCCGTTTTGACACTGGCTTAGCTCCGGACATCACGGTCGCGATGCGGATGGACGCCGAAAATGCGAAAGCCTTGGACTACTATCTCTTGCCCCGCCTTGACCTGACATTTGAAAAACTTCTCCTGGCGGAAGATAACCCGATCAGTTTGGACACGTACCGGTTTGACACCCTCGAGTTCTTCTTCGGCATGGCCCGACGCTCACCGATCCCGGAGGCAGCATGAATGAAGCAGCCCCAAGCGTTCAGATGATTCCCATCGAGCAAATCAATGTGCTGAACCCACGCAGCCGCAACAGAATTGTCTTCCAGAGTATCGTCTCAAATATTTCCAATATCGGCTTGAAGAGGCCGATTACTGTCACCGCTCGACCAGAACCGGCCGAGGGGAAGCTCTACGACTTGGTCTGCGGCCAGGGCCGCCTGGAAGCCTTCGCCGCCCTCGGCCAGACAGAAATACCCGCGATCGTTAGGGAAGCGTCGAGGGAAGAATGCTTCCTAATGAGTCTCGTTGAGAATATTGCCCGGCGTCAGCAGCGCCCGCTGGAACTGCTCCGGGAAATAAGCAACCTGAAATCGCGTGGCTACAGCACCGCCGACATCGCCAAGAAGATCGATGTCGCCAAGAGCTACGTCTCCGGTGTCGTTCATTTGCTCAAGAAGGGCGAAGAGCGTTTGCTCTATGCGGTCGAAAAAGGCCGAATTCCACTTTCTGTGGCGATGCAGATCGCTGACGCCGATGAGGAGGGTCTCCAGAAGGCGCTTTGCCAGGCGTATGAAGATAAGACCCTCCGTGGGCGTAAGTTGCTCGCGGTTCGCCGGATCATCGAGATGCGCAAGACCAACGGCAAGGGCACCAACCAGGGGGCGCACCGTCGCCCAGACCGTCTGGCTACTGCCGACGGCCTGGTCCGCGCCTATCGGCAAGAGGCAGACCGGCAGAAGCTACTGGTCAGGAGGCACCAGATAACACAGACTCGCTTGTTGTTTGTTGTCTCAGCCTTGAAGAAGCTACTGGCTGACGAAAACTTCCTGACCTTGCTGCGCGCTGAAGGTCTGGGCACACTCCCCGCATACTTGGCTGAAAGAATTCAGACTTACGAGAGGCCCGAAAATGAGTAAACGCGTCGCATTGGGATTCGATCTGCAAGGTTTGACCTTGCCGGTAGCAGCCATTCTTCCTCTGAAGCAAGTCAAGCCGTCTCTAAAATGCAGTGAGAAATACCAACAGGTATTGGCTTCTGTACGCGAAATCGGGATCATTGAACCGCTGATTGTGTTTCCCCAGAAAGACACATCAGAAACGAGCACGTATCTCTTGCTGGACGGACACATACGGCTTGAGGTCCTGAAGCAGATCGGCGAAACACACGCCCGTTGCCTAGTGTCGGCTGACGACGAGGCATTTACCTATAACAAGCGTGTGAACCGCATGGCCACGATTCAAGAACACGTCATGATCCTGAAGGCCATTCGAAGCGGCGTGTCAGAGGAGCGCATCGCAAAAGTCTTGAACGTGGATGTCGCAAGCATTCGACAAAAGCGTGACCTTCTGAACGGCATCTGCAAAGAAGCCGCAGAGGTTCTCAAGAACAAGCATATGGCGCCGGCGGCCTTCTCCCTCTTGAAAAAGATGAAACCGATGCGGCAGATCGAGGTAGCCGAGCTGCTGGTGGCGTCGGGAAACTTCTCTAAGCCCTACGTAAAGGCGCTGCTCGCGGCCACGCACCTGGACATGTTGCTGGACCCCGACAAGCACAAAGTTGTTCAGGGTCTCACGCCGGAACAGGTCACGAAGATGGAACAAGAGATGGACGCCTTGCAGCGCGATCTGAAGGTCGTCGAAGAATCTCATGGCGACAGCGTTCTCAACTTGGTTCTCGCGTGCGGCTATCTCGAAAAGGTTTTCACCAACGCCCGAGTTACGCGCTACCTCACGCAACATCACGCCGAATCTTCGGAGAGTTTCAAACCATTGCGGCCGGCTCCTCATTAGACAACTGAAGTTCGCGGACCCGCGCTCCACCTGTGTTTCTACGCCTTGCTCCCTCGACTGGCAATGAAGGAGCAATTGCTCCGTCGCTGAAATTATCTCCAGAACGCCGATCAATCT